>NZ_JBPVZD010000002.1:641708-2700162 GCF_051783885.1 Ralstonia sp. 24A2
GCCAATTCAGCAGGGGTGATCGGCAGCGCGGGGTGATCGACGTGCGTCTTGCGCGCGCCGTTGGGTGCAACGGCGATGGCGATGGGCTGGCTGGCTTGGTTCACCACACGGCCTCCGGTGCGTTGGCGGTGGCGGCGTCCACGGCATCGCCCAGGCGTTCGACGATGGCGTCGATGTCCTGCGCGGTGGCGATGAATGGTGGCGCGAGCAGGATGTGGTCGCCGCGTTGGCCGTCGATCGTGCCGCCCATCGGATACACCATCAGGCCGCGCTGCATGGCTTCAGCCTTCACGCGTGTGTGTGTCTTGTGCGCGGGCGGCAGCGGTGCCTTGGTGGCGCGGTCGGCGACCAGCTCCACGCCAACGAACAACCCGCGGCCACGCACATCGCCCACGCGGGCATGGTCGGCAAAGCGGGCGCGCAGTGCGGTGCGCAGTTGCTCGCCGCGCGCCTGCACGTTGGTAAGCAGGTTCTCTTCGGCAATCACCTTCTGCACTTCCAGTGCTGCCGCGCATGCCGTGGCGTGGCCGATGTAGGTGTGACCGTGCTGGAAGAAGCCGCTGCCGCGCGTGATGGCGTCATAGATGCGGCGGCTCACCAGCGTTGCGCCGATCGGCTGATACCCGCCGCCCAGGCCCTTGGCAATGGCAACCATGTCGGGCACCACGCCATCTTCTTCGTAGGCAAAGAGATAGCCCGTGCGGCCCATGCCGGACATCACCTCGTCCAGCAGCAACAGCACGCCGTGGCGGTCGCACACCGCGCGGATGCGACGGAAGTAGTCAGCCACCGGCGGCACCGCGCCGGCCGTGGCACCGACCACCGTCTCGGCGACAAACGCGGCGACGTTTTCAGAGCCCAGCTCGACGATCTTCGCGTCCAGTTCATTGGCCAGACGCTGCACGTATTGCGTGTCGGTCTCGCCGTCGAGGCGTTCGCGGTATGCAAAGCACGGTGAGACGTGATGCGCGGGCACCAGCAGCGGCAGGAAGGGCTCCCGGCGCCATGCGTTGCCGCCGATCGCCAGCGCGCCGAGCGTGTTGCCGTGATAGCTCTGGCGCCGCGCGATGAAGTACTGGCGCTGCGGCTGGCCGATCTCGACGAAGTATTGGCGTGCGAGTTTCAGTGCGGCCTCGATGGCTTCCGAGCCGCCGGAGACGAAGTACACGTGATCGAGATCGCCCGGTGCTGCGGTGGTCAGGCGTGCGGCGAGCTCCTCGGCCACATCCGTCGTGAAGAACGACGTGTGCGCATACGCCAGCGCGCGCACCTGCTTGCAGATGGCCTCGACCACGCGAGGATGCCCGTGACCCAGGCATGAGACGGCCGCGCCGCCACAGGCATCGAGGTAGCGCTTGCCGTCGGAATCAATGAGGGTCATGCCTTCGCCGCCGACGGCGGTGGGCAGTGTCTTGCGCGGGTCGCGATGGAAGACGGCGGTGGTGGACGGTGTCATGGTCGGTCGGGGGAATCTCAGCGTTGGGTGGGGGTCACGGGCGCGGGATGGGCGACAGCCGCTTCACTGCGGCGAGCGCTGCGCACGTAGGCTTGTTGCTGTTTGAGTTGGGCGTCGCTATCGGCCAGGTGTGCGAGTGCGGTCGGACCGGCGTGGCGGAACCACGTCATCAGCAGCGCATCGAGCAGCGCCAGCGGCGCGGCCAGCGAGTGGAAGAACGACGGGATCGCCACCGGCGCGACAAGTTGCTGCCACGCCAGCTCTGCGCCGGGCGCGATCGCGCTGTCGGTCACATAGACGAGGCGTGCGCCGCGCGCATGCGCGTACTGCATCGCCTCGATCACCTCACGCGTGTACGGATCAAACGTGACGGCGATGACGACATCGCCCTCGGCGCAGAAGCGCAGCGGGTCAGCCAGCGTGTTGCCGGCCCCGCTGCACAGCGTGACCTTGTCGTTGAACAGCTGCGCGGCATAGCCGAACGCGTGCGTGAGCGCGAGGCAACTGCGCGCGCCGAGCAGATAGACGCGGCGTGCGGAACACAACGCGTCAGCGGTAGCTTCCAGCGCAGCCAGATTGGTCGAAGAGAACGCCGATTGCACGTGCGCACCGATGGCGGTGCCGATGCGCTCGGCATCCGACGCACCAGCCGCATCGGTACCCTGCAGCGCGCTGGCCCGACCGGCAAAGCCGTCCGCCTGCTGACGCAGGTGGTTCACGCAGATGTCGCGCAGCGCGGCAAAGTCGTCAAAACCCAGCGCCCGTGCAAGGCGCGAGAACGTAGCCGGCGGCAGGTCGCAGCGCCGCGCCAGATCCCGCATCGAGAGCAGGGCGATATCGTGCTGGTGCGTTTCCAGCAGCATGGCGGCGCGCTGCAATTGCGGTGACAGATCGCCGGCGCGGTCGCGCAACGTCTGCATGAGCCCTTCGAAAGTCATCGAGATCGCGATATTTGATTCAACTGTTTCGTAAACTACATAGCTGAAACAATTGAGTCAATATCGGGTTCACCCCGGGCGGTACACGTAACAAAACGGCCGCATCCGGGAGGAGTGCGGCCGTGGCGGGCAAACAAAAACGGAGGCCGAAGCCTCCGTTGTGTGGGGGTGACGCGTGCGCCTCAGGTTACCGGAGCGTCGAGTTGCTCCATGCGGAACTGGAAGAACCCGGCAGCGATGAGACCCAGCAGGCTCACGGCCATGAATGAGCAGGCCAGCGTCATGACTGCGACCAGCGGGGTCACGCCATTCACGATCGGCGTGTGCATCAGGGCCGACAGATTGCCGCCCACCCACATGGTCGCGATCAGCGCCATCAAGCACGTTAGCGCCGCGGCATTGCGCAACCACGTCAACCGCGTCTTGCGGCTGATGCCGTCGAAAGCGTGGAAATGAAAGTGGTGGTGACCGGTGCCGACGAGTGCCATGGAGAATCTCCTTGTGCTTGCCGCTTGATAGCGTTGAGTCACTATACCGAGACCTGCGACAGTTTGGCGCAGTTTGCGACGCTAGGTATACCCTGAGCTGCGCTGCGTCAAGATGCTTAGGTATATTTTTGTGACTGCGACACTGCGCCGCAGATCGACGGCTGATGCGGAAAATGGAGAGATGGCGGGTGCGCGGGAACGTAGCGCAGAAATGAAAAAAGACCTCGCGAGGAGGTCTTTTTTGTTGCCCTGCAAAATCGATGCATCTTGCGGAGCAAAGAATTTTGGTGGCCTGGGGCGGAATCGAACCACCGACACGCGGATTTTCAATCCGCTGCTCTACCAACTGAGCTACCGGGCCAGCACAGAAAAGTAAGTATGGCAGGGTTTGCCCCCTTCCGTCAAGCCCTGTTGAAAAGAGATCTGATCAGGTGGTTGGCTCGCCCTTGTTGCGCGACAGCTCGACGCCCAATTGCTTGAGCTTGCGATACAAGTGCGTGCGCTCCAGGCCGGTTTTCTCGGCCACGCGGGTCATGCTGCCGCCCTCGCGCTGCAAGTGATATTCGAAGTAGGCGCGCTCGAACAGGTCGCGTGCTTCGCGCAGCGGCATGTCGAACGAGAACTGCATGCCGCCACCCTCGGCCGCGCGGACCGGTGCGCCATTGATGTCGGTGCGATCGACCGTGGCCGGCGCACCCGCAATGGTGGCATTCGGTGCGGCACCTGCCATGCCTGTAGTCGGTGCGGCCAGCGGTGCAGCCGCGCGCGGCTTCTCCTTGCTGCGCGACAGCCCCTGCTCCACCGCGGTCAGCAGCTTCTGCAGCGCGATGGGCTTCTCCAGGAAATTCAGCGCGCCGATCTTGGTCGCTTCTACGGCGGTGTCGATGGTCGCGTGGCCCGACATCATGATGACGGGCATGGTCAGCAGGCCCTGCGATGCCCACTCCTTGAGCAGCGTGACGCCGTCGGTATCCGGCATCCAGATATCGAGCAGGACGAGGTCGGGCGTTGCGTTCGCGCGGTGTTCACGCGCGCGCTGCGCGTTCTCGGCGACTTCGACAACGTGCCCTTCGTCTCCGAGAATTTCGGAGAGCAACTCCCGGATACCCATTTCGTCGTCGACAACGAGGATGGTGGCCATGCTTTTCCTCTATGTGCGGCGGGATTGCCGTCCGCGTCAGGCAAGTTTTACGAACAGTATGGAAACCTGGGCGCCGACGTTGTCGGTGCCCGATTGACCCGATTGGCGGTTGCGCAATTCGATGCGCGCCCCGTGCTCGTCCATGATCTTCTTCACCATGGCCAAGCCCAATCCTGTGCCCTTGGCTTTGGTCGTGACGTACGGCTCGAAGGCGCGGTTGAGGATGCGGGATGAAAATCCGCCGCCGTTATCCGCGATCGCAAGCCGCACGGCCTGCCGCCGCGCGCCCGAGGCGTCGTCGTATTCTACCGTGTCAGTTTGCAACATGACATGTGCGGCAGGTCTTCCGGCGCTTTCGTTCTCGGCCACGGCGTCCTGCGCGTTCTGCAGCAGGTTGTGAATGACCTGGCGCAGCTGGGTCGGGTCGCCTTTGATCAACGGCAATCCGTCGCTCAACTTGACCTCGATGACGGGGTGATCGTGCTGACTTGGGTGATCGATGCCGTACAGGTGCAGCACCTCGGAGGCGAGTGCATTGAGGTCCAGCTCCTGTAGTACAGCGGGCGGTGTGCGCGCGTAGTCGCGGAAGTCGTCCACCATGCGCTTCATCGCGGCGACTTGGTTGACGATGGTGGTGGCGCCGCGGCGCAGCACCTCGGCATCGGTGTCGGTGAGCTTGGGCGAGAGCTTCATCTCCAGGCGCTCGGCCGAGAGCTGGATGGGCGTGAGCGGGTTCTTGATCTCGTGCGCGAGGCGGCGCGCGACTTCGCCCCACGCCACCGAACGCTGCGCCGAGATCACGTCGGAGATGTCGTCGAACACCACGACGTAGCCGCGCTCCGTGCCGTGCGCACCCACCGACGGCCCCGGCAGGCGCGTGCCGCGCACCAGCAGCGTGAGCGGCTCATCTTCGTCTTCGAGCGGAATCTCCACCTGCTTCTGCCAGTGGGCTGCTGCACCGCCGGCCGCGGTACTCGCGTCTTGTTCTGCGAAAGCCTGCTCGACCACTTGATCAAAAGCCGACAGCGGCACGATGCTGGCCAGCCCCTGCCCGACCCACGCGCCGAACGGTTGCTTGAAGATGCGCTCGGCACCGGGGTTGGCGGTCAGCAGGACAAAGCGATGGTCGAACACGAAGACGCCTGCGGTCAGGTTGGTCAGCACGCTCTCAAGATAGGCTTTAGATTGCTCGAGTGCTGCACGGTTCTGCTCCACCGCGCGGCGTGCGTCGGCCAGCTGGCGCGTCATCTGGTTGAACTGCTGCGTCAGCAGGCCGAGCTCGTCGCGCGTGTGCAGCTCGCGCTTGGGCGAGAGGTCGCCTTCGGCCACCTCGCGCGTGCCCTGCAACAGCATCAGCAGCGGTCGTGCCAGCTGCGCGCCGAGCAGCAACGCCAGCATCACCGCGATGAACACGGCGAGGAACAGCGTGAGCGTGAGCGTGCCGATGTACATCTTGCGCAGGCCGGTGCGGCCCAGCGCCTTTTCCTGATATTCCTGGTACGCGCGCTGCACGGCGTCTGCGTTGCGGGCGAGCGCCTGCGGCACCGGCTGCACGAGCTGCAGGAAGCGCTCTTCGCGGCCGGTTTCGCCCGTCAGGCCAAAGCCACGCGAGACGCCCCCGTTGCCGTCTTCCGAGCGGCGGTCGGCCAGCAGGCCCGTGCCGGCCCACTTGCGCGCCGGCGAGCTTGACCCGAGCGTGGGCTCCTCGCGCGAGGTCGTGCCCAATGCCACCACCACGCGCAATTGGTAGAGATCGTTGTGGCGGTTGTTGCTGCGCGTGGAGAGCGTGGGGCCGGTGTCGCCCTCGCTGTCGCTGCCGCCTTCGAGGCTGGCGTAGCCGCCGGGCGCGCGCGCCTGTTCCAGGATGGCCTGGTCGGGCAGGCTCGGCACGAGTGTGTCGTAGGTGCTCGATGCGGTGGCGACCACGCGGCCGTTGGCGGTGAAGATGGTCGCTTCCTGCACGCCAAACTGTTCGCGCAGGCGATTGAGCGTGATGGCGGTGGCCGAGGCGGAACCGTCGCCCACCTGTTCGGCAATCAGGCGGCCCTTGTTCTGCAGGTCGGCCAGTGCGCTGTCCATGGTCGTGCGGCCGAGGTTCAGCCCGGCCTCCAGCGCTGACTCGACCTTCACGTCGAACCACGACTCGATGCTGCGCGAGACGAACTGCAGCGACACCAGATAGATCAGCACGCCTGGCAGCACGCCCACCACGCCAAAGAACACGGCCAGCTTGGTCATCAGCCGCGTACCGAACTTGCCGCGCCGTGCGCGCAGGACCAGTGCCAGCATCAACCCGCCGATGATCACCACCAGCAGCACGCCAATGACGAGGTTGACCTTGTAGAGCAGCGTGAAATACCGGTCGAAGAATTCGGTGTTGGCCGACGCAGCGGCCAGCAGCCCCACCAGCACGATCGCCAGAAAGACGATGGTGCCCGCCACCACCTGATACAGCAGGCGCTTGTAGCTGCGGTCGAAGATCATTTGGCGGGCGCCAGCAGCGAACCAGCGTTGCTCGGGCCGGCGCTCATGCCCCAGCCTGGGCTGGGCGACAGGCCAGGCGCACTGGGTGCCGACGCCGAAGACGCGGGCGTGCTGGCAGCAGGTGCGGAAACCGGCGGCGTGGGCTGTTGTTGTGCCGGCGGCGGCGATGCCGGTTCGTTCGGCACCAGGAAGCTGAAGTGCTTCCACTCGGAAGCCAGGTTCCAGTCGCGCGTGTTGACGGCGTTGATCTGGAACGGCTTGGGCAACTGCGTCACGTCCAGGCGCATGCGCACTTCGGCCTGCACGGTCTCGCCGGCTTTGACGGCGCCACGTTCGAACACGCGCCAGCCGCGCACGTGCTGCATGAAGTCGACCGCGTCCTTCAGGCGCGAGAACGGCACCTGCAAGCCACCGGTCGAGACACGGTACTGGCGCGTGAGCGGGTGGTAGGACAGGCGTACGACGCGCGTGGCGCTGACGGCGTGGTCATCGAACCAGTACCAGCGCGGGCGGATCAGCTCGAACTCGACAAGGAAATACAGCGCGATGCCTTTGTTGACCGCATCTTCGAGGTTGCTCGGCAGATCGAAATCGAAATCGGCAGTGAGGTTCCAGCCGCCGTCGGCGTATTCCAGCTGGGTGCGGTTGACTTCGATGGTTTGTGCGGACGGCGCGGTCGGCCACAGCAGGCACAACATGACCAAGACGACAAGCTGATGCAGCATCTGCCGGAATCGGGCGGGCAGCAACTGGAGCGATGGGCGGAGGAAGACAGTCACAACGGTCGTCGCATCAAGGCCGTTTCTGGAACACCGCGTAAAAGAAACCGTCGTGGTCGAGCGGCAATGGAGAGACACCTGGGACGAAACCGTCAGCCGGCGCCGCCGAATCGGTATGGGGCGAGGCCGGCAGCAACTGGCCGGGCGCGTGCAATCGTATCGCATCTTCGAGATGGCTTTCAAACCATCGGGCTTGCGCTTCCCCCTCCGTCGGGAAAATCGAACACGTGACATAAACCAACTTGCCACCGGGCGAGAGGCATGCCCAGAGCGCGCGCACGATGTCGCGTTGCAGGGCGGCCAATGCCCTGAGGTCAGCCGGGCGGCGCAGCCAGCGGATGTCCGGGTGGCGCCGCACGATGCCGGCGGCCGAGCAGGGCACATCGGCGAGGATGCGGTCGAACTGGCGGCCATCCCACCAGGTGTCAGGTCGGGCCGCATCGCCCACGCAAACGGTGGCGGTCTGGGATAGGCGTGCGAGATTCTCGTTGATGCGCACGGCGCGTGCGGCGTCGGATTCGAGTGCCGTCACGTCTAGGTTGTCGGCAAGTTCCAGCAGATGGCCGGTCTTGCCGCCGGGCGCGGCGCAGGCATCCAGCACGCGCTGGCCCGGCGCTACATCGAGTAGCACTGCAGCCAGTTGCGCGCCAGCGTCCTGCACCGAGACATCGCCGTCAGCAAAGCCGGGCAGCTCGCTTACCGGTACGGCGCGCGCCAGGCGTACGGCCTGCTCGCCGACGCGTTCGGCGTCGATGCCGACCTCGGCCAATTGGGCGAGGTAATCATCCATGGCGACGCGGCGCGGGTTCACACGCAACACCATCGGCGGGCGGCGGTTGCCGGCGGCGAGGATGCCCTGCCACGCGCCGGGGTAGGCGCTGCGCACGGCGTCGATCCACCATTGCGGATAGTTGGTGGCGGCCACCGGGTCGGCCTGCATGGTCGCGACGAGTTCGCCCTGCTCGCGCAGGAAACGCCGCAGCACGCCGTTGACCATGCCTTTGCCGTGCGCAAGCTTCGGATCGGCCGAGGCGGCGCGCACGGTCTGGTCGACCACGGTGAACGGCGCGTACGGCGGCGGTGCATCCAGCAATTGCGCCAGCGCCACGCACAGCAGGTTGGCGGCGCCCTCGGCGGGCGGGCGCGGGATCAGCGTGCGGAGCAGCCAGTCGGTGCTGCCGAGCCAGCGCGTGGCGCGGTAGGCGAGATCCTGCACGGCGCCGCGCACCGGGGCGGGCTGCCCTTGGCAGACGGTGTCGATGGCCTGAGGCAATGCCGTGCCCTGCCGCAGCTTGCCCAACGCAACAGCAGCAAGCGATAAAGCGTGGGCGAGGGAGTCGGGCGGCAGGCGCATCGGAGCAGCGGAAAATCAGGCGGGAGAAATGCAACGAGCCCGCGATGGGCGGGCTCGTGCGGACTGCAGAAGTATAAAGGAAGCGCTCGCTTAACTCGGATACTGACCGGTCTGCGCCATCTGCATCAGGCGCGCGATGCGCTCTTCCGTGGCCGGGTGCGTGCTGAACAGGTTGGCCAGGCCGCCGCCGTGCAGCGGGTTCATGATCATCATCTGCGCGGTGGCCGGGTGTGCCTCTGCGGCAGCGAACGGGATGCCAGCGGCATAGCGGTGGATCTTGTCCAGCGCCGAGGCCAGGGCCTGCGGATCGCCGCTGATGGTGGCGCCGCCACGGTCGGCTTCAAATTCACGCGCGCGGGAGATCGCCATCTGGATCATCGCTGCCGCCAGCGGGGCGAGGATCGCCACCGCAATCCCGGCGATCGGGTTGGCCGGACGGCCTTCGCTGTCGCGCCCGCCGAAGAACACCGCAAAGTTGGCCAACGCAGAGATCGCGCCGGCCATGGTGGCCGAGACGGTCGAGATCAGGATGTCGCGGTGCTGCACGTGGGCCAACTCGTGCGCCATCACGCCGCGCAGTTCACGCTCGCTCAGAATGTTGAGGATGCCGGTGGTGGCTGCCACTGCGGCGTGCTCGGGGTTGCGGCCGGTGGCGAAGGCGTTGGGCTGATCCTCTTGGATCAGGTAGACGCGCGGCATCGGCAGGCCGGCGCGGCCCGCCAACTCCTGCACCAGCCGAAAGAACTGCGGCGCGCTGGTCTCGTTGACTTCCTGTGCGTTGTACATGCGCAGGACCATCTTGTCGGAGAACCAGTACGAGAAGAAATTCATGCCCAGCGCGAACAGCAGCGCCAGCATCATCCCGCTGCGTCCGCCGATCATGCCGCCGATGACGATGAACAGCGCGGTGATCGCTGCCATCAGCATGAAGGTCTTGATCCAGTTGAACATGGGGGCGTGGCTCCTGTGGGTCTAGGGGGTTCCGGCGAGGGCGCAGAACCGTTTTTCGAGTCTCTTAGATCGCGATAATCTCTGAAAATTCAAGGATTTGCGCGATATTTCGCCGCAGATGACGCTTGACGCATCAACGGGTGGTGAAGGCCAGCCGTGCGCCCAGCCCGATGAACGCCGTACCGACCACGCGATCGAGCCAGCGCTTGATGCCCGGCTTGCCCGCCACGCGGCGGGTGACGCTGGCCGCCACCCACGCCACCATGCTGTTCCACATCGTCGACATGGCGATGAACACCACGCCCAGCGCCAGGAACGCTGCCGCCTTGTGGCTGGCATGCGGATCGACGAACTGCGGGAAAAACGACAGGAAGAACAGCACGACTTTGGGGTTCAGCACATTGGTGAGAAAGCCCTGCATGAACAACGCCTTGAGTGGGCGCGGGCGCTTGGCCGCGGCGGCCTGTTCGGCGCCGCTTTCGGCGGGGGCATCGTCACGCTGGGGCGGCGCCAGCAGCATGCGGCCGCCGAGGTAGATCAGGTAGCACGCGCCCACCACCTTGATGACGGTGAAGGCCACGGTGGAGGCCGCCAGCAGCGCCGTCAGCCCGAACGCCACCGCCAGCACGTGCACGCAGCAGCCGGCTGACACGCCCAGGGCCGACATCAGCCCGGCCACCCGCCCCTGCGACACGCTGCGCCCAACGATATAGGCGGTGTCCGGCCCGGGCGTGACGTTCAGCAGGAACACGGCCAGCATGAAGAGCGGCAGGTTGACGATGCCCAGCGTGGTCATGGCGAGGTCCTTCCTCTCTATATAGATAGGGATATGGTGGCGGTTCAGGTGCGCGAGGCGAAGCGCTGGCCCGGCTGGATCGCCAGGCCTTGCAGGAATTCGCGCGCGGGCAGACGCTTGCCACCCGGCTTCTGCAACTGTGTCACGCGCAGCGCGCCGGCGCCACAGGCAATCGTCACGCCGTCGGCATTGGCAGCGAGTACGGTGCCGGGTTCGGCATCGGCTGGCTTGTCGGCCAGCGCCGCGGCCTGCCAGAACTTGATCGCCACGCCATCGAGCGTGGCTGACGCCCCCGGGAACGGGTTGAACGCGTGCACCTGGCGCAGCAGCGCGGCGGACTGGCGCGACCAATCAAGCGCCGCTTCGTCCTTGGCGATTTTCTCGGCGTAAGTCACGCCCTCGGTCGGTTGCGGTGTGGCGGGCAGCTTGGTGCCGTTCTGCGCGAGCCTGGACAGCGCCTCCACCACCATGCGCCCACCAAGCGCGGCCAGCGTGTCGTGCAGCGTGCCCGTGGTGTCGGTCAGGCCGATGGGCGCGCGCTCCATGCTGATCATGTCGCCGGTGTCGAGGCCTGCATCCATCTGCATGAGCGTGATGCCCGATTCGGCATCTCCGGCCTCGATGGCACGGTGGATGGGCGCTGCACCACGCCAGCGCGGCAGCAGCGATGCGTGGATGTTGATGCAGCCGAAGCGCGGCAGGTCCAGCACCTCCTGCGGCAGGATCAGGCCGTAGGCTGCCACCACCATTACGTCGGGGCGCTGCGCGGCCAGTGCGTCGATGGCGTCGGCGGCTTCCTGCGGATACTTGCCCGTGCGGCGTAGCGAGGGCGGCTGCAGGATCGGCGCGAACCCATGCGACACCGCGTATTGCTTGACGGGACTCGCCTGCAACTGCATACCGCGGCCGGCCGGCCGGTCCGGTTGGCTCAGCACGGCAACGATTGGGAAACCGGCCTGGTGGATCGCCGCCAGGGCGATCTGCGCAAATTCAGGCGTGCCGGCAAACGCTACGCGAAGGGTGGACGTCATGGAGCAGAGAGCGGGAAGCGGAAAAGGAAAACGCGCTACACGACAGCGTAGCGCATTGGACTCAACGGCCGCGATGCGGCGTGTCGGTCAGCGGGACGATGGGCTCGGGAGCGGGCAGCGTCTCGGATACGCCGTTGCTGCGCCGCTGGAACAGCGAGAAGGTTTCGTTGGTGTCGCCGGGGCGGCTGCCGCGCCACACCATCTCCCAGTTGTCGCCGTGCGGACGGCGTCGGCTGTGCTCTGGGCGTTTTTCGAGCACCAGCATCAGGTCGCAGGTACGCGCGGTCGGGTTAGGGCGGTGATCGTCGCCCGCGCCGCTGTGTCCGAGCAGCCACTTGACCGGGCGCACGCCGGTTTCGTAGTGCATCAGCGCGCGCTCGCTTTCGCCCATGCCGCGCGTGGCCACGCAGATCTGCGCGGATTCGAGTACCGGCTTGATCGCCTGGAACAAGGGGCGGTAGCTGCGGGCATCGTCCACCCAGGGCATCAGCAGCGTGCCGAGCAGGCCCCACACCATGCCAAGACCGGCGGCCCACGCCACCACACCCGAACGCGCTGGCCGCAGCCACACGCAGATGGCCCACAGCACGGTGATGCCTGCTGCCGCCAGTACGGCGATCGGATGCAGCAGCATGTCGTACGGTAGCGGCAGCACGCGGCCCAGCATTTTGGCCAACCAGCCCGGCAGCGACTGCCCACCGTTGGTGACGAGTGTGGCCCACACACTCCAGACCACCAGCCCCAGCGCGCCAAACAACGCCACCGACAGCGCCCAGGCACGCGCACGCCACGCCGGCGGGATCAGCAGCAGCATCGGCGCACCCATCAGAACCAGCGCCGGTTGCAGCGGCATCAGGTACACATCGCGCAGCACGGCCGAGCGCAGCACCACAGCAATCGTCACGAGCACGAACAGCGCCACCACCAGGTGTCCCTGATACGGCAGCAGCCAGGCTGCCCGCGCGCCGCGTCCGCGCTGGCGCACCAGCTTGTAGAGCGAGATGCCGAGCACCGCCAGCGCCGGCCACACGGCCGGCGTGCCGGTCAGCAGGATCGAGCGGACGGTGGTGATGATCGATCCGTTCTCACCGCCCAGGTGCGAGAACCCGAAGAAGCGGCCAAGGTTGTTGACCCAGAACCACTCGATGAACAGATCCGGCGATTCATGCCAGAAAATGGCCGGCCAGATCACCAGCCAAGGCAGCGCCGCCAGCAGCGACAACCCGTAGAAGCGCCACGCCTGGCGATTGCGGAAGTCCGGCAGCAGCGCCATGGCGGCCAACACGGTCAGCGCGAACAGGCCCGGCACGAGTACGCCCTTGCCCAGGAACGCCACGCCGACACCCGTGCCGAACCACAGCGCCGGGCGAAGCACATCGACGCCGTGCACGCCGCCCGCCTCGCTTGCCTTGACATAGCGCACTAGGCCATACAGCGCGATGGCGGTGCCGGCCAGTTGCGGCACGTCGGCAATGAACTTGTGGACGTGCTCGGCCAGCCCGATGCAGCCGGCGAACAGTAGCAGCGCACCCAGCGCGTAGTCACGCAATGCCGCGCCGCCGGCATCCAGCCCGGCAGTACGGCGTTCGGCTAGCGTCAGGCCGGGGCGTCCGCGCGCCAGTTGCGCTCCGACGCGCATGCGCCAGTCGCGGGCCTCGCCGCGCAGCAGGCGCGCTGCGCGCCAGACCGCCAGGCACGTTAGCGCCATCCAGAACAGCACGGCCAGGCGTACGGCTTCGTGCGGCGGCAGATCCGGCACGGCCAGCGCGGCCAGCGCGCCGGTCCAGTACATCAGCGGGGGTTTCTCGACGAACGGCTCAAAGGCGACGTTGGGGATCACCCAGTCGCCGCGCTCGATGATGTTGAGCACCACGCCAAACGAGTACGGTTCGTCGGCTTTCCACGGCGCGCGCCAGAACGTGCCCGCAACAAAGTACGCGCAGACCATCAGCACGACGATCACGCGCCAGTGCCGCACCAGCACGGCGGTGAGGCTGCGTGTGCGCGTGTCCGGGCCGGCGTCGGCGGGTGCGGTCGACATCAGCGGGAGGGGGTGAGCGCGCGCGTCTGCGTCAGGTGGCATGAACGTGGGATCAGCGCTGGTGCTCCAGATCGCGCTGATGCTTCTTGAGCTTGGAGCGGATGCGCGTCTGCTTGAGCGGCGACAGGTATTCGACGAACACCTTGCCCATCAGGTGATCCATTTCGTGCTGGATGCACACGGCCAGCAGGCCATCGGCCTCCAGCTCGAAGGTCTCGCCGCGCTCGTTCAGTGCACGCACGCGCACGCGATCGGGGCGTTCGACCTTATCGTAGATATCGGGCACGGACAGGCAGCCTTCGTCCCAGACCTTGTGCTCATCGCTTGCCCAGACAATCTCGGGGTTGATGAACACGCGCAGTTCGTCGCGCGACTCCGACACGTCGATGGTAATCACGCGCTCATGCACGTCGACCTGTGTGGCAGCCAGGCCCACGCCAGGTGCTTCGTACATGGTCTCGGCCATGTCGGCGACCAGTTTGCGGACGCGATCGTCCACTTCGGCGACAGGTTTCGCGACCTTGTGCAGCCGCGGATCAGGGTATTGCAGGATATTCAGTAGGGCCATGATGCTTGGCAACAACGGTTGCGGAAGGCCACGCTAACGAGGGGTTGCCTTCAATTGCGATCGCTTGGAATGTCATGCAGAATCGGGGGCGCTATCCGCCACATGGCTTAGGAAAAAGCCTGACGAATGTTCGATGTCATACCCCTCTAGCTGCAACGCACCGAAGCGTGCAGCGGCGGCGGCCAGGCGTCGGACAGGCACGCGGACCACTCGCCGATTCTTCATAGAATAATGCGCCATCGTAACACACCGATGCTTATCAAGCCCGCTACGCAATCTGCCACGAAAGCGCGCCAGTCTTACGTTTGCGCCCTGTCTGCGGTTGCCGCGGCAACGCTGTTTTGTGTCGGCGCTGCACATGCCGCCGAGCGAACTGTCTCGCAGGCGCAACAGGCACAGGCCACAGCGGCCGCGCAAGCCGGTATCCCGGAATCCGAACTCGCTGCAAATGCGCCCACGCAGTACACCGTGCGCCGTGGCGATACGCTGTGGGCGATCTCCGGCAAGTTCCTCAAGCGGCCGTACCGCTGGCCCGAGCTGTGGGGCATGAACCGTGAGCAGATTCGCAACCCGCACCTGATCTATCCGGGCCAGGTGCTGTATCTGAATCACGCCAACGGCCGCGCCTGGCTGTCGAGCTCGCCGGCTTCGGCGGACGGCAGCACGGTGCGCCTGTCGCCACACACCCGTGTGACGGGTCAGGACGGCGACGCCATCTCCAGCATTCCCGCCTCGGTCATCGAGCCGTTTCTGACGCAGCCGATCGTCGTGGATGAGGAAACGCTCGCCACGCCGGCACGCGTCTTCGAACTGCCGGAAGGCCGCGTTTATCTGGGCAAGGGCGAGAGCGCCTACGCTCGTGGCCTGCCGGACGGCGTTGCCGGCCAAGCTGGCACCGAGTGGCAAGCCTATCGCCCGGTCAAGCCGCTCAAGGACCCGGTCACCGGCAACGTGCTCGGCTACGAGGCCGACTTCCTCGGCACGCTGCGCGTGGTGCGCGCGGCGGCTGGTCCGCAGGCCGTGACCAAGATGGAAGTGCTGTCGTCCAAGGAGGAAATGGGCGTGGGCACGCAGCTGATGCCGGTGCCGCCGCGCGTGCCGGTGCGGTATGTGCCGCATGCGCCGGAAGGCGATGTGCATGGCGTGGTTGCCAAGGTGACGGGCGGCGTGCGTTTTGGCGGTAAAGATCAGGTGGTCGTGCTGAACATCGGCACTCAGCAGGGGCTGGAAGCTGGCCACGTGCTGGCGCTGTCGCGCGCAGGTTCGGTCGTCAAGGATCGGACCGCTGGCGGCGAAGCCGTGCAACTGCCGGAGGAGCGTTACGGTCTGGCGTTCGTGTTCCGCGTGTTCCCGCATGTGGCCTACGCGCTGGTGACGGACTCGTCGAACACCGTCGAGGTGGGCGATGCGGTCGATAACCCGCTCACACAGCCCTGAACGGCAACCTTGATCGCTCTGACCCCAGTCCTGATTTGACCGATGCCTCACAGGTCGCGGCGTGTGCCGCGACCGACGCCACAGATTCCCTCTCCTGCACACGCGATCCGGCCGAGCTGGCCGCGTGGCTGCGTCTGACAGAAACCTCCGGTATTGGCCCCGTTGCTGCGCGTCAGTTGCTGGCGGCCTTCGGGTTGCCGCAAGACATCTTCGCCCAGCCGTATTCCGCGCTCGCCAAGGTGCTGCCTGAGCGGCAGGCGCGCGCGCTATTGGCTGCGCCGGACGAAGCGCTGACAGCCCTCATTGAACGTACCGTGGCATGGGCGAACGAGCCGGGCAACGCCGTCTTTACGTTGGCTGATCGCGGCTATCCGCCCCGCTTGCTGGAACTGACTGACCCGCCGACCGTGTTGTACGCCAAAGGCGATGTGTCGCTGCTGCGTGCGGCAGCAGTAGGCGTGGTGGGCGCGCGCAGCGCTACGGCGGCTGGTATCGACAACGCCCGCGCGTTTGCGCAGGCACTGTCTGCCGCGAGCGTGACGGTGGTCTCCGGCCTCGCGCTCGGCATTGATGCGGCGGCACACGAGGGCGCGCTGAACGGGGCCGGCAGCACCATCGCAGTGGTGGGTACGGGCCTCGATATTGTTTACCCGGCGCGCAACCGGGCGCTGGCGCACCGCATTGCCGAGGCTGGGGTCATCATCTCCGAATACCCACTGGGCATGGGTGCGCGGGCTGAGAACTTCCCGCGCCGTAATCGCCTGATCGCTGGTCTCGCACGCGGGCTGCTGGTGGTGGAAGCGGCGGCGCAGTCCGGTTCGCTGATCACCGCACGGTTGGCCGCCGATCAGGGGCGCGATGTGTTTGCGATCCCGGGTTCGATCCACTCGCCGCTGGCCAAGGGCTGCCATCTGCTGATCAAGCAGGGCGCCAAGCTGGTAGAAACCGCCGCCGACATCCTCGATGAGCTGGGCTGGGGGCGTGCCACCGCACCGGTCAAGCGTGCCTCGCGCGCTGTACCGGCCGAGGATGCTGCGATTGCGCCGGCACCGGTCGCGCGCCCCGCGCCCACTGCCGCTGAAACGCTGCTGCTGGATGCGCTCGGCTTCGACCCCGTCGATCTGGATACCTTGTGCGAGCGCACAGGCCAAGCCGCTGCCGCGTTGTCGGCGCAGTTGCTGGCGCTGGAACTGGAGGGGCGCGTGGAGCGCCAGCCCGGCGGTCGCTTCCTGCGGCTTCCGTGAAAGCGTGCCTACAATAGGCGCGACCCGAATTCGTCACTTGCTTGTCGCCAGCAGCCGTTGTTTATGCCATTGCTCTCGCCTGACACTGATGCCGCCACCCTGCACACGCGCATGCGCGCGGGGCAGTTGCTGGTCGCGTGCCTGTGCGCCGAGTGGTGCGGCACCTGCCGCAGCTACCGCACGACGTTTACCGAGCTGGCGGCGCGGCATCCGGAATGCTGCTTCGTCTGGGTGGACGTGGAAGACCATGCCGACGCCCTGGGCGATTTCGATGTCGAAAACTTCCCCACCCTGCTGATTCAACGCATGGATGACGCCGGCGATGTGTTGTTTTTCGGCCCCGTCTTGCCGCATGCCGGTGTGGTGGAAGGCATGCTTTCGCGTGATTTGCGCGTCGCACCAACCGTGACGGCGGCACCCGACTTGCGTGGCTGGCTGCTGCAATCGGCCTGATTGCGAGCCTTGACAATGCAAGGCGAAGTCTGCGTCACTCTATTGCACCTGAAAAGGAACCGCGCTTATGATTGGCGGCCAAATTTGGGGCAGACTGCCTGAATGTGCGCTTTGATAGGCGCCGGCAGCACTTGAAGTCGGCACGCGTTGCCATAAGACTCTACAAAACCCACGCGAACGGCCGCTAATAGAAAGCGACCTCTTGCTCTTGTTTACCTGATTGCTTGCGATCGCCAGGATCCGCTCACATGTCCAAGGCCCTCATCATTGCCGAAAAACCGTCGGTCGCCGCTGATATCGCGCGCGCGCTGGGTGGCTTCACCAAGCACGACGAGTACTTTGAGAGCGACGACTACGTCCTCTCCTCGGCGGTTGGCCACCTGGTCGAAATCGCTGCCCCCGACGAATACGAGGTCAAGCGCGGCAAATGGAGCTTCAACCATCTGCCCGTGATCCCGCCGCACTTCGACCTGCGCCCGATCGCCAAATCGGAATCCCGCCTGAAGGTGCTGACGCGCCTGATCAAGCGTAAAGACGTGACCGGCCTGATCAACGCCTGTGACGCGGGGCGCGAAGGTGAATTGATCTTCCGCCTGATCGCGCAGCATGCGAACACCAAGCTGCCGGTGCAGCGCCTGTGGCTGCAGTCGATGACGCCGCAGTCCATCCGCGACGGCTTTACCAAGCTGCGCAGCAACGAAGACATGATGCCGCTGGCCGATGCCGCCCGTTGCCGCTCCGAGGCCGACTGGCTGGTTGGCATCAACGGCACGCGTGCGATGACCGCCTTCAACAGCAAGGGCGGCGGCTTCTTCCTGACCACCGTGGGCCGCGTGCAAACGCCGACGCTGTCGATCGTGGTGGAGCGCGAAGAGAAGATCAAACGCTTCGTGCCGCGCGATTACTGGGAAGTGCGCGCCGAATTCATCGCCGCAGCCGGCCTGTACGAAGGCCGCTGGTTCGACCCCAAGTTCAAGAAGGACGAGTTCGACCCCGAACGACGCGACTCGCGTCTGTGGAGCGAGGCCGAGGCCAAGAGCATCGTCGCCGCATGCCGCGACAAGACTGGCACGGTGACGGAAGAATCGAAGCCGTCGACGCAGATGTCGCCGGCGCTGTTTGACCTGACCAGCCTGCAGCGCGAGGCCAACGGCCGCTTTGGCTTCTCGGCCAAGAACACGCTGGGCCTGGCGCAGGCGCTGTATGAAAAGCACAAGGTGCTGACCTACCCGCGTACCGATTCGCGCGCGCTGCCCGAAGACTACATGGGCACGGTCAAGCAGACGCTGGACATGCTGGGCGAGAGCTCGCCCAACTATCTGACGCACGCGAAGAAGATCCTCGCCAACCAGTGGGTCAAGCCCAACAAGCGGATCTTCGACAACAGCAAGATCAGCGATCACTTCGCCATCATCCCGACGCTGCAGGCACCGAAGAACCTGTCGGAGCCGGAACAGAAGCTGTACGACCTGGTGGTGCGCCGCTTCCTGGCGGTGTTCTTCCCGGCGGCGGAATACCAAGTCACCACGCGCGTGACCGAGGTGGCCGGGCATCACTTCAAGACCGAAGGCAAGGTGCTGGTGAACCCGGGCTGGCTGGTCGTCTACGGCCGTGAAGCGCAGGGCGAGGATGCGAACCTCGTACCAGTCGCCAAGGACGAGAAGGTCAAGACCGACAAGGTCGAACCGGTGGGCCTGACCACCAAGCCGCCCGCACGCTACAACGAAGCGACGCTGCTCTCGGCCATGGAAGGTGCCGGCAAGCTGGTTGACGACGATGCGCTGCGTGAAGCCATGGCCGGCAAGGGCCTGGGCACGCCAGCCACGCGCGCGGCCATCATCGAAGGTCTGCTGGGCGAGAAATACCTCGTGCGCGAAGGCCGCGAGCTGATCCCGACCGCCAAGGCGTTCCAGCTGATGACGCTGCTGCGCGGCCTGGGCGTGGAAGAACTCACGCAAGCCGAACTGACCGGTGGCTGGGAGCACAAGCTCTCGCTCATCGAGCGCGGCCAGTTGGAGCGCGATGAATTCATGCGCGAGATCGCGCAGATGACGCAGCAGATCGTCAAGCGCGCCAAGGAATACGACAGCGACACCATCCCCGGCGACTACGCGACGCTGGCCACGCCGTGCCCGCAGTGCGGCCACGTGGTCAAGGAGAACTACCGCCGCTTCGCCTGCAGCCACTGCGACTTCTCGATCAGCAAGATCCCGGGCGGCCGCCAGTTCGAGCTGGACGAGGTGGAAGAGCTGCTGATCAACAAGACCATCGGCCCGCTGCAGGGCTTCCGCAGCAAGATGGGCCGGCCGTTTGCGGCCATCCTCAAGCTGGCGCAGGAAGATGGCCACTGGAAGATGGAGTTCGACTTCGGCCAGAACGATGAAGACGACGGCGAGCCGGTCGACTTCTCCGGCCAGGAAAGCGTCGGCCATTGCCCGAAGTGCAACGGGAACGTCTACGAACACGGCTTGAAGTACGTGTGCGAAAACGCCGTGGCGCAGCCCAAGACCTGCGATTTCACCACCGGCAAGATCATCCTGCAGCAGGAGATCAGCCGCGAGCAACTGGGCAAACTGCTGACCGAAGGCAAGACCGATCTGCTGACCGGCTTCAAGTCCGCACGCACGGGCCGCAACTTCAAGGCGTTCCTGGTCAAGCAGCCGGACGGCAAGATCGGCTTCGAGTTCGAGCCGCGAGGTGAAGGCAAGGGCAAGCCCGGCGCCAAGACTGCTGCGAAGAAGACGACCGCAGCGGCCAAGACACCGGCTGCCAAGAAGGCCCCGGCAAAGACGGCGACCAAAACGGCCACGAAGACAGCTGCCAAGAAAGCCCCGGCACGCAAGAAAGCCGCCGAGGCCGAGACTGACGAAGAAAGCACCAGCGAAACCTGATCACGGTTTCACCGGCACCAACGCAAACGGGAGGACACTGTCCTCCCGTTTTGTTTTGGCGATGCGGTTGCGACTTACGCGGCTTCGCTCAAGCCCCGGCCGGCACGTGCCTCGCTGTGCTTGACCTCCATCGCCTGGGCGAGCATGTAGTCGATGAAGGTGCGCACCTTGGTCGGCAGGAACTTGCGGCTCGGGTACACCAGCGACAACGACCGGTGCGGCAGCTTGTATTGCGGCAGCACGCGCACCAGCTTGCCCGATTCCAGATCCGGCCGCGCCATGTACGACGACAGAATGGCGATGCCCATGTCGGCCAGCACGGCGCGGTGCATCAGCTCCGCGTTGCTGGTGACCAGCGATGGCTGCACCGGCACCGAGATCGACTGACCGTCGGGCGTGCTCATCTCCCACTCGTGGCGCAGTTGCGGGTGCCACATGGCAATCACACGGTGTTCGGCAATGTCTTCCGCACGCTGCGGCGTGGAGTGCTGGCGCAGGTAGGCGGGCGTGGCGGCCATCACCATTTCGGCCGAGATCATGCGGCGCGCCACCAGGTGCGAGCCCAGGCCGAGTTCCGAGACCATGATGCCGACGTCGCGGCCGTCTTCGACGATGTCGATTGGACGATCGGACAGCGCCACGTCAAACGTCACTTCCGGGTAGAGCTGCTGGAAGCGCGCCAGCAGCATGGGCAGCACGTGCAGCCCGAACATCACCGGGGCGACGATACGCAATCCCCCCACCAGCGCCTGGCTGCGCGACGTGGCCAGCGATTCCGCCTCGTCAATGTCGAGCAGGATCTGCTGACAGCGCTGCAGGTAGGTTTCGCCCACGTCCGTCAGCGACAGGCTGCGCGTGGTGCGGTTGAGCAGGCGCGTGCCGAGGTGCGCCTCCAGGTCGGCCACGTAGCGCGTGACCACGGCATTGCTCATCGACAGATGCTGGGCCGCCCGGGCGAAGCTGCCCAGCTCCACCACCTTGGAAAACACCCGCATCGACTGCAAACGATCCATTCCAGCCTCTCACATGATTTGTTGTCAAAAATAGAACAAATCTGTCGTGGCGGCAAATTTTTAATGTTGTCTGCGCAATTCACTGTCCGAGTCGAATCATGGAATGTGAGTGCACGCTCATTCATAAGTGACTGTGCTATTTACACTTCATGGACATTGCTGCTGAGGCTGCGTATCCGCCTTCTCCCTGATTGACGTCGCAGCAGGTTTGCGCCGAGACTCTATACCGAACGGTAGATTTTCTCGGAATCTGTCCTGCGTGAGATCACGTTTCGCTGCGATTGCGGGTGGAACAGCGTCTTGCGCAAATCGATGCGGCAGCCGCAAGGCGGGCTCGTCATACTCGAAAGATGGATGCCACGAAACCTGCCCCGCATGAGCGCCCCGAGACGAGGGCAGCCATCACGGCCCAGGCATTGCCCTGCGATGCCAACCGCCGAGGAGACACCATATGACGATCCAGAATCGCGAACCGGTCCATTACCTGGCAGGCGAAATGCCGCTGCACCGGTATTGCGCCCACCATGCGCAGCAGACGCCTGAGCGCATTGCCCTGCTCTGGTACGGCCGCACGATCTGCTGGCGCGAGCTGGATCAGCTCTCGACACGGCTGGCGGTGCAGTTGCAACGGTTGGGCGTGGCGCGCGGCGACCGCGTGGCGCTGTTCCTGCAGAACTGTCCACAGGCCATCCTGGCGCATCTGGCCACGGCCAAGCTGGGCGGTATCGTCGTACCGTGCGGGCCGCTGTCGCGTCAGCATGAGTTGCGCGATCAACTGGCCGATTCCGGCGCGAAGATCCTGGTGGCGGCGGCGGACCTGATGCCGATCGTCGAGGCCGCGCGGCCGGGCACGTCGGTTTCTACCGTCATCACCACGCGCTATGCCGATCTGCAGCCCTCGCAGCCCGCATGCCGCAAGGCGCTGGCGGTGCCGCCGGAGTTGATTGCGGCCGATGCGTCATCCGCGCCGCCGCTCAAGAACAAGCCTGGCGCGTCGCAGCTCGACCTGATGCAACTGTTGGCCGAGCCCGTGGACGTGGCTGAGCGCAATGCGGTCACCGCCATCCAGGTCGACCTGGATGAGGTGGCGCTGATGATCTACACGTCGGGCACCACCGGCCGCCCAAAGGGGGCGATGCTCACGCACCGCAATGCGCTATACAAGACGGCCGTCACGGCGCAGGTGAGCGGCGTGCATGCATCCGATGTGATGCTGGCGGTGGCGCCGCTGTCGCACATTGCCGGCATGCTGATGGGCATGAACGTGATGCTGTATTCCGGCGCAACCACCATCCTGCTCTATCGCTTCGACCCGCTGGCCGTACTGCAGGCGGTTGACCGCTACCGCGTCACGCGCTGGTACAGCATGACGCCGATGAACCTGGCGGTGATGGCGCACCCGGACGCCACGCAGTACCGCATGGAATCGCTGGTGGCCAACCCGTGCACGAGCTTTGGTGTGACGCTCACCGAGGCGATTGCCGAGCAGTGGCGCGCTTTTGCCGGCCGGCAGTGCAGCATCTACGAGGCCGCCTACGGCCTGTCGGAAACCCACACCTGTGATGCCATCACCCCGCCCGACGCGCCGCGCTGGGGCTGGCACGGCAAGATCGTCCCGCAGACCGAGGTACGCATCGTTGATCCGCACACCGGCGCCGAACTGCCCCCCGGTCAGGCCGGCGAGATCACCATCCGCAGTCCTGGCGTGTTCCGTGGCTACTGGCAGCGCGACGAAGCCACGCGCGCCGCGTTGCAGAACGGCTTCCTGCGCACCGGTGACATTGGGCAACTCTCGCCCGATGGGTATCTGCAGTGGCAGGGCCGCATCAAGGAGATGATCAAGGTGTCGGGCTACAGCGTGTTTCCGGAAGAGGTGGAAGCGCTGCTCTCTCGCCACCCGGGCATCCGCCAGGTGGCCGTCACGCCCATCCCCGATCCGGACAAGGGCGAGGTTGTTTGCGCGCACGTGGTGCCGATGCATGGCGTCACGCTTACCGAGGCGGAGCTGATTGCCTGGTCGCGCGACAACATGGCGCCGTACAAGGTGCCGCGCCGGGTGAAGTTCCACGATGCGCTGCCGGCCACGTCCACTGGCAAGGTGCTGCGGCGTCTGCTGCGCGAAGAGGCGCTCGCCGTCTGAAACCACCGCCTGAAAGCACAACGGCCGCCCATTCCTGGCGGCCGTTTTTGCTAGGTCTGCACGAAGCGTTTCTGTCGGGCGATGCTCATCAGAATGCCGATGCCCATCCCCAGTGTGACGAGCGCCGTCCCTCCGTAACTGATGAGGGGCAGCGGCACGCCTACCACGGGCAGGATGCCGCTCACCATGCCCATGTTGACGAAGGCGTAGGTGAAGAAGATCAGCGTGATCGACCCCGCCAGCAATCGCCCGAACAGCGTGCCCGCATTGGCCGCGATGAACAGCCCGCGGATGATCAGCAGCAGGTACAGGAACAGCAGGAAGCCGTTGCCCACCAGCCCGAATTCTTCGGAGTAGACCGCGAAGATGAAGTCGGTGTGCTTCTCGGGAATGAACTCCAAGTGGGTTTGCGTGCCCTTGAGCCACCCCTTGCCCGTCACCCCGCCCGAGCCGATGGCGATGATCGACTGGATGGTGTGGAAGCCCTTGCCCAGCGGGTCGGTGGTCGGGTCCAGCAGTGTGCACACGCGGTGCTGCTGGTAGTCGTGCAGGATCGGCCAGTTCACCCCAGGCGCGCAGATGCGCGATTCGAACGACACCACCAGCGTGATCGCCGTGACGGCAATCACCAGCACCGGCACGATCAGCCGCCACGACAGGCCGGCAAAGTAGATCACGTAGATGCCGGCAGCCAGCACCAGCAGCGCTGTGCCCAGGTCGGGCTGTTTGGCGATCAGGCCGACCGGAATCAGCAACAGCAGGGCCGCGGCCAGGTAGTCGTACCAGTGGACCACGCCCTCGCGTTTCTGGAAGTACCACGCCAGCATCAGCGGCATGGCGATCTTCATGATCTCGGAGGGCTGCACCACCACGCCAATGTTCAGCCATCGCCGTGCGCCCTTGCGGATCAGCCCGAACGCCGCCACCCCGATCAAGAGCGCCACGCCAACGGTGTACAGCGGCACCGCAAAGCGCATCAGCGTCTGCTGCGGCAGGTTGGCGATGATCCACATCAGCACGAACGACAGCATGATGTTGCGAACCTGGTCTTCTACCCGGCCCGGCATGTCGATGGCGGCCGAATACAGTGCGACCAATCCCGTGCCCAGCAGCAGAAAGACGATCAGTGCCAGCGGCACGTCGAAGCCCGTGAAGAGCGACTTGATGACGTTGAATATGCGGCGCTTGTCCAGTTTGTCCATGGCGTGATCCTCAAGCGCGAATGTCAGGGCGCGGCCGGCGCGGGTTTGGGCGTCGGCTTGGACGCGGGCTTCGATACCGGCTTGTTGCCCGGCTTCGCCTCTTTCCCGCCCTTGGGGCTCGTGGCTGGCGCCGAGGCCGGGGCGGCTGCAGCATTGCCGCGTCCGCGCGGGGGCAGTTCGGGGGCAGGCTGTGCATGCGACAGCGCTTGCAGTACCTGGGCGTCCAGCGTGGCCGGGGCGACGGCGTCGGCGCTGGTGCCGGCCTCGCGCAGGGCGGGCGACACCAGATCCGGTGACATCGGCGGCGTGCTGCGCGCGGTGCCGGCGGCCACGGACGACGCAGCCGGTATCGAAGCGGCGGCCACGCCACTGGCGGCCGGCGCTGCCACGGCGGAAACGGCTGCGACCCCCGATGCCGTTTGCGCCACCACCTCTGCCGCCACTTGCGGCGTGGCCGTGGCGCTGGCGATGGTGGCGGTCTTGCCAGTCGAGAACACGCTGGGCGTATCCACTGGCGGTTGCGGTTGCGCCTTCGGCGCGGTGGCGACCAGCTCGGTGGGCCACTTGCCGGTCAGGTAGTAGTCCATGACCGCTCGTGCAATCGGCGCCGCCGAGGCTGCGCCAAAGCCGGCGTTTTCCACGATCAGCGCCAGCGCGATCTTCGGATGGTCTGCGGGGGCAAAGGCTTCGAACAGCGCGTGGTCGCGCTTGTTCTCGGGAATCGCGTGGTGGTTGTACTTCTCGTTCTTGCCCAGCGAATACACCTGCGCCGTACCGGTCTTGCCCGCCGACACGTACTGCGCGCCGATGAATGCCTTGGCTGCCGTACCTGCCTGGTTCACGCCCACCATGGCGCGCTTGATCACGTCGATGTTGGCTTGCTTGAGCGCAATCCGGTAGCTCTCGGTCGGTACCGTCAGCGTGCGCGACTTGGACAGCGAATCTTCAACGGCCTTCACCAGGTGGGGCTTCATCACCACACCGTTGTTGGCCAGCGTCGACACCGCGTGCGCGAGCTGCAGGATGGTGAAGTTGTTGTAGCCCTGGCCGATGCCCAGCGAGATCGTTTCACCGTCGTACCACTTTTGCTGCTCGGGGCGCTTGTAGGCTTTGCGCTTCCAGTCGGTGGACGGCAGGATGCCGGTGCGCTCGCCTTCAATGTCGATGCCTGTGACCTGCCCGAAGCCGAACGGCTTCATGAAGTCGTGGATGGCATTGACGCCCATGTCGTTGGCGAGGCGGTAGTAGTACGTGTCGCACGACGCCACGATGGAGCGGTACATGTCGACCCAACCGTGCCCGCCCGGTACGTCGTCGCGGAAGGTGTGGTTGCCCAGCGTGAACGAGCCCGGATCGGCCATGCCCCATTGCGGCGTGCGCTTGCCCAGCTCGAGCGCGCCCAGTGCCATGAACGGCTTGTACGTCGAGCCCGGCGGATACGTGCCGCGCAGCGGACGGTTCAGCAGCGGCTTGTCGGGCGAGTTGTTCAGCTCGTTCCAGGTCGCGCTGTCGATGCCTTCGATGAACAGGTTCGGGTCAAACGTCGGCTTGGAGACGAAGGCCAGGATGTCGCCCGTCTCCGGTTCGATCGCCACCAGCGCCCCGCGGCGGTTGCCGAAGAGTTGTTCGGCCAGGCGCTGCAGGTTGATGTCGAGCGACAGGATCAGGTTGTTGCCCGGCGTCGCCTGCGAGGTCGAGAGCGTACGGATCGGTCGCCCGCCCGCGCTCACTTCCACCTCTTCGTAGCCGGTCAGGCCATGCAGCTCGGTCTCGTAGCTCTGCTCGATGCCGACCTTGCCGATGTATTCGGTGCCGCTGTAGTTGTTGGCGTCCTTGCGCGGGTCGTATGTGACGTTGGGCTGGCTGTTGGCATCGCTCATGTTGTCGATGCGGTCCAGGTCACGCTCGGAGATGCGGCCGATGTAGCCGATCACGTGCGATGCCGACTCGCCCAGCGGGTACTGGCGGAACAACCGCGCGTGCACATCCACGCCCGGAAAGCGGAAGCGCTGCGCCGAGAACCGCGCGACTTCCTGATCGGTGAGCTGGCTGCGGATCGGCAGGCTCTCAAAGCTGCGCGCGTCTTCCATCAAGCGCTTGAAGCGGCGACGATCGCGCTGCTGGATGTCGACCACCTGCGCAAGCTGGTCGATGGTGTTGTCCAGCGTGTCCTGTAGCTTGGACGGCGTGATCTCCAGCGTGTACGCCGAGTAGTTGCGCGCCAGCACCACGCCGTTGCGGTCCATGATGATGCCGCGGTTGGGCTCGATCGGCGCCACCGAGATGCGGTTGTCTTCTGCCTTGGCCGAGTACTGCTCGTGCTTGACCTCCTGCAGCCAGAAGAAGCGCGCCAGCAGCAGCCCGAAGCAGATCACCACGAACAGGGCGGCCGCCGCCAGCCGCAGGCGGAAGCGCGACAGCTCCTGTTCGACGTTGCGGATCTCGGTCATGCCAGGTGAGCGCTAACAGCGAAGGACATCAGATCGGACGCCTTAGATTGGCCGAGTTTCGTCGACGCTCTCCGGCCGGCGCTGCGGCGCCAGCAGGATGGCATTGGCGAACGGCCAGAGCGCCGCTTCGATCAGTGGCGGCAGGATGACCTGCCAGTCGGGCAGGCGCGCACCCATCAGCAGGCGGATGACGATCGGCACCGCATGCGCGAGCACCAGCAGTGGCAGCACGTGCAGCGCCTGCGACAGCACCGAGAACCACAGCACGCGCCGGTGGATCGTGATCGCAAAGTACGACAGCAGCGTGTAGGCCATCGCGTGCTCGCCCAGCAGGCGCGCCTCGTGCACGTCCATCAGCAGGCCCAGCAGGAAGGCCACCACCATGCCCACGCGGCGCGGCTGGTGGATGTTCCAGAACACCAGCACCAGCGCCACCAGATCGGGAATCCACTGCATGTGGCCCCAGGGCATCAGGTTGAACAGGAACGCCAGCACAAAGCTGAAGGCGATGAAGCCGGGGTTGACCGGGCGTAGCAGGTATTGGGGCGAGTTCATGCGTGTCGCCTCTTAGCGTTTGACCGCTGGATCAGCGGTATCCAGCGGATTGCCGTCAGCGTCGGTCGGGCGCGGCGGCGTGGTGTTTTCTTCAGCGGCGGGCCCAGGCACGGCGGCCTCGGCGGCGGCACGTGCGGCGCGGTCCTTCTCTTCGCGCGCATCGCGGGCGGCGTTCTTGCCCTTGGGGGTGGCTGGCGGCGCCAGATCCGTCGGTGGCGGGAAGCCCGATTCGTATTTCACGATCAGCAGGTGCCGGTTGCTGCGGATGCCGGCCACCGGCTCGCAGATCACGCGTGAGAACGCGGTGTCGGCCTTGCGCTCGATCTGGGCGATGCGCGCGACCGGCAGGCCCGCCGGGTACACGCCGTCCAGTCCCGAGGTCACCAGCAGGTCGCCTTGCTGCAGATCGGCCGAGGCGGCCATGAAGCGCAAGTCCAGCGCACCCGGGCGGGCACCGCCAAAGGCCACGCTGCGCAGGCCGTTGCGCACGACTTCCACAGGAATCGCCTGGTCCTTGTCGGTCAACAGCGTCACCTGCGATTCGAACATCGACACGCGCGTCACCTGGCCGACCACGCCGCGATCATCGATGACCGGGTAGCCAGCGCGCACGCCATCCTTCGAACCACGGTCAATGACGATGCGCTGGGTGTACGGATCGCGCGCTTCGTACAGGACTTCCGCCGCCACGGTGGGTACGGCGGCGTGCTGCTTCAGGTTGAGCAGCGTGCGCAGGTTGCGGTTTTCGGCTTCGAGTTGCGAGGCGCGCAACGATTGCTGGGCCTGTGCCACGGCCGACTCACGCAGGTTGCGGTTGTCGGCGGCGAGCGAGGTGGACGATTGTGTGTAATCCAGTGCAGCACGCACCGTGTCGCGCGGGATCAACACCAGGCGCTCGACGGGGTACAGCACCACCGACACGACCTGCCGGACCACACCCAGCACAGACATGCGAGCATCGATCACCAGCAGCGCGAGCGCGAGCGCGAGCAGGGCGACCAGCCGCGCGGTGGCAGACGGGCCCTGCTTGAAGAGGGGCGGCGGGGAGTAATCCATGACCCGGACGCTTCAGATGCACACGGCAGGCGCTGGACGATCAACGTCAGCGGCTTGCCGGTAACGGATTAGGTGTGGCGTCGGTGCGGTGCCTGGACCCGGGGCGGGCGGAGCACGGCGCACCGGCGCGGGACGCATCTCAGCGGTCCGCAAAGGCCGCTGGCGCGGCCATCAGAACGGAGCGCGGAAGAGCGTGGCGCATGATCCCGTTATTCGTACGAGAAGATGCTGCCGAGCTTGTCCATGCGCTCCAGCGCCATGCCCGAGCCGCGCACCACGCAGGTCAGCGGGTCTTCGGCCACCAGCACCGGCAGGCCGGTTTCTTCGGCCAGCAGGCGGTCCAGGTCGCGCAGCAGCGCGCCGCCGCCGGTGAGCATCATGCCGCGCTCGGCAATGTCGGCGCCCAGTTCCGGCGGGGTTTGTTCCAGCGCGATCTTCACCGACGACACGATCTGGTTCAGCGGATCCGTCAGCGCTTCCAGGATTTCGTTGGACGACACCGTGAAGGCGCGCGGAATGCCTTCCGACAGGTTGCGGCCCTTCACTTCCATCTCGCGCACTTCGGAGCCCGGGAAGGCCGAGCCGATTTCCTTCTTGATGGCCTCGGCGGTCTGTTCGCCGATCAGCATGCCGTAGTTGCGGCGGATGTAGTTGACGATGGCCTCATCGAACTTGTCGCCGCCCACGCGGACCGAACCCTTGTAGACCATGCCGCCCAGCGAGATGATGCCCACCTCGGTGGTGCCGCCGCCAATGTCTACCACCATCGAGCCCGACGGCTCCGACACCGGCAGGCCGGCGCCAATGGCAGCGGCCATCGGCTCTTCAATCAGGTACACCTGCGAAGCACCGGCGCCCAGCGCCGATTCACGGATGGCGCGGCGCTCGACCTGGGTCGAACCGCACGGCACGCAGATGATGATGCGCGGGCTCGGGCGCAGCAGCTTGGTGTCGTGCACCATCTTGATGAACTGCTTGAGCATCTGCTCGGTGACGGTGAAGTCGGCGATCACGCCGTCCTTCATCGGGCGGATGGCTTCAATATTGCCCGGCACCTTGCCCAGCATCTGCTTGGCTTCCTTGCCGACCGCCTGGATGGTCTTCTTGGCGTTCGGGCCGCCTTCCTGGCGAATGGCCACCACTGACGGCTCGTCGAGGACGATGCCTTTGTCGCGGACGTAGATCAGGGTGTTGGCGGTGCCGAGGTCGATCGCGAGATCGTTGGAGAAATAGCTACGCAAAAAGCCGAACATCGAATGAATCCTGTTTTCGAGTCATGGGCGGCCCAGCAGCAGGATCACGGTCAATGGCTACACCGATACGCGGACGTCGCATGGCTACCATACGGTCCGATCCTGCTACTGCGCTCCCGGGAATGTCGCGGGCTCCGTGGTGGTCGGCGGTGGGGTGCCGTGGCACTGGCCATCCTGCCGAGGGTGAGCCGCCCGGAGGGGGCGGCCCCAAGGAACCTTTGATTAAGTGTCGCCAGATGCTGACGGCGGCGTCGCCGGGAGGTTCCCGGCCACTTAATCAGAGGGTCCGTGGCTGCACGAAGTCGCCTGCTGACTTAGAAATTTAGTCGGCAATCATACCTTATAATTCTGGCGTTTCGCGGGCGTTTGCCTCCAAATTTGCTGCAGATCGGCCCAACCTGAGCGCGCCTTGCGCGCAGTAGCCGTCGCTTGCCGCAGGTTGCGCAAATGGCCTGGCCCGCCGCTGCACCTACTGACCTACTCCGATGGCACTCGAACTCTCCGACGTCAAACGCATCGCCAACCTCGCCCGCATCAAAGTCTCCGATGGCGAGGCCGCGCAGACCCTCACCCAGCTCAACCAGTTCTTCACGCTGGTCGAACAGATGCAGGCCGTGGACACCACCGGCATCGAGCCGATGGCCCACCCGATCGAGCTGGTCCAGGTGCCGGCCCAGCGCCTGCGCGACGACGCCGTCACGGAAGGCGACCGCCGCACCGACTACCAGCAATGCGCCCCGGCCACTGAGGCTGGTTTGTACCTCGTGCCAAAAGTGATCGAGTAATCGGCGCCCAAGCGCGCGACTTGAGCCTCCCCTATTTGCTGTCGCCGGCCGCAGCCGGCAGCCCATCCGAACGACTTCGATGACCGCATCCACGATCAAAGCCCTGTCTGCCCAACTCGCCGCCAAGGAGGTTTCGGCGGTGGAACTGGCGCGCCACTACCTGTCGCGCATTGATGCCGGGGCACACCTGAACGCCTTCACCCATGTCGATGCCGAGGCCACGCTCGCGCAGGCGCAGGCCGCCGACGCGCGCATTGCGGCAGGCAATGCAGCGCCGCTGACCGGCGTGCCGATCGCGCACAAGGACGTGTTCGTCACCCGTGGCTGGCGCGCCACGGCGGGCTCCAAGATGCTCGCCGACTACGTCAGCCCGTTTGACGCCACCGTGGTCGAGCGCCTGGGCGCCGCCGGCATGGTGACGCTAGGCAAGACCAACATGGACGAGTTCGCCATGGGCTCGTCCAACGAGAACTCGGCCTTCGGCCCGGTCAAGAACCCGTGGAACGTCGAGTACGTGCCGGGCGGCTCGTCGGGTGGCTCGGCGGCGGCGGTGGCGGCCGATCTGGCCCCCGCTGCAACGGGTACGGACACGGGCGGCTCCATCCGCCAGCCGGCATCGTTCTCGGGCATCACCGGCATCAAGCCGACGTATGGGCGCGTGTCGCGCTACGGCATGATTGCCTTCGCCTCGTCGCTGGACCAGGGCGGCCCGATGGCGCGCACCGCCGAGGATTGCGCGCTGCTGCTCTCTGCCATGGCCGGCTTTGACCCGCGCGATTCCACCAGCCTGGAACCGGGCCGCGGTGGTGATACGGAAGACTTCACCCGCCTGCTTGGCCAACCGCTGCAAGGCGCCGATGCTGCGCGCCCTCTGGCCGGCCTGCGCATCGGCCTGCCCAAGGAGTATTTCGGTGAAGGCCTGGCCGACGACGTGCGTGCCACCGTGCGCGCCTCGCTGGCGGAGCTGGAAAAGCTCGGCGCCACGCTGGTCGACATCAGCCTGCCCAAGACCGAACTGTCGATCCCGACGTATTACGTGATCGCCCCGGCCGAGGCCTCATCCAACCTGTCGCGCTTTGACGGCGTGCGCTATGGCCACCGCGCAGCGGAATACCGCGACCTGGCCGACATGTACCGCAAGTCCCGTGCCGAAGGTTTCGGCTGGGAGGTCAAGCGCCGCATCCTGGTCGGCGCCTATGTGCTGTCGCACGGTTATTACGACGCGTACTACCTGCAGGCGCAGAAGATCCGCCGCATCATCGCGCAGGATTTCCAGAACGCGTTTGGTCAATGCGACGTGATCATGGGCCCCGTGGCGCCGACCGTTGCGTGGAAATTGGGTGAGAAGAGCGACGATCCGGTGCAGATGTACCTGGAGGACATCTTCACGCTGTCGACCAGCTTGGCGGGCCTGCCGGGCATGAGCGTGCCGGCCGGTTTTGGCGCAAACGGTCTCCCGGTTGGCTTGCAGATCATTGGCAACTATTTTGAAGAGGCACGCATGCTGCAGATCGCGCATGCGTTCCAGCAGGCGACCGACTGGCACACGCGCCAACCGGCAGCCTGACGGCAATCTCAGGCGCTCGGACCATCGCTGCACCGCAGGAGGCACGCATGAACCCCCGCATCCGCAACGTACTCGGGCTGGCGCTTGTCGCCGTCCTGCTGGCGGCCTGCGTGCCCATCCCGCTGCCATCGTTACCGGGTATTCCTGGCTTTGGGCGTCCATCGGGGCCGCCGCCGATTGCCGATCGCACCATCAGCGTCAACGGCTACTGCAGCCAGACCGAGGAGGACGGCTTCCGCGAGCAGGCGACGCTCACCGTGGCCAACAACAACGTCAGCGCGTTGCAGTGGCAGTTGTGGGTCGGCCGTCGCGGTTCGTGCCAGTTTGACCTGTCGACGTTCCAGCAGACCAAGCGCCGCCCGAGCATCGAGCTGCGTGAGCGCACCGGCAGCTGCACGCTGATGGTCTGGCAGGACCCGCGCCGCGTGACGCTGGCGCACGCCAACTGTGAGGCGCATTGCACGCCCGGCATCTACGAAGAAGCTTGGCCCGTGATGTTCGATCCGCAAACGGGCCAGTGCGCCCGGAATGCCCGGTGATGCGTGCATCGCTTCGGATGGTGGCGGTGTTGATGAGCGCCCTGCTGGCGCTGCACGCGTTCGCCCAGCCGACGCCCGACGCGGAAGGCGCCCTGCCGGATATGCCGGCCGCGCGGGCGCCGTCGGCAGCAGAGCTGGGTGTGCAGACGGTGGAAATTCCGCGCGCGGTCATGAGAGACGCCGAAGACGCGCCGCAGACGTTGACCGCGTACTGGGTTGTTCCCGCAGGCAAGGCACCGGCCGCCGGTTTGCCGGTGGTGATCGCGCTGCATGGCTGCAGCGGTTTGTACACGCAGGCTGGCGCCGATGCGAAAGCGCTGGGCACGCGCTATCGCGGTTATGCGCAGTGGCTGGCCGCGCGTGGTTACGCGGTGGTGCTGCCCGACAGCTTTGGCCCGCGCGGCAAACCGCATGGCATCTGCACCGAGCGGTTTGCGGCACGTGATATCAACGGTGCCGTGCGCCGCGCAGACGTTCTGGCGACGATGCGCTGGGTGGCTGCGCAGCCGGGCGTGGATGCCCGTCGCATCGTGCTGCTGGGCTGGTCCAACGGCGCGCAGGCCGTGCTGGAAACCGTGGACGCGAGCCTGGCCTGGCCCGCCGACACGCCGGCTGTGGAGCGCGCGGTGGCGTTCTACCCGGGCTGTGCCGCTGCACTGCAGCGTGCGAAGTATCAGTTGAATGCGCCGTTGCTGCTGCTGGCGGGCGGCAATGACGATTGGACGCCCGCCGACCGATGCCAGGCCCTGCAGACCGCGGTGCTGGCCCGTCAGCCGCAGGCGCGCTTTGAGCTGGAGACGTTCGGCGGGGCCTATCATGGCTTCGATGGCACGGCACCGGTTACGGAGCGCAGCGGCGTCCCGAATGGGCGTCGTCACGGAACGGTCACCGTGGGTGGCGATCCGGCGGCACGCGAGGCCGCCTTCGCGAAGCTTGCGGCCTGGCTTGACGCGCCGCGCCCCTGATCGCACAGCAGTACACGAAACCACGAACACCTAGACATTCACACCACAACAATCGACAGGACACACGCAACATGCAATGGGAAGTGGTGATCGGCCTCGAGACGCATACGCAGCTCTCGACGGTCTCGAAGATTTTCTCCGGCGCCTCCACCGCATTCGGTGCTGAGCCCAACACGCAGGCCGCGCCGGTGGATCTGGCGCTGCCAGGCGTGCTGCCGGTGCTCAACAAGGGCGCCGTCGAGCGCGCCATCGTGTTCGGCCTGGCCATCGGCGCCAAGATCGCGCCCAAGAGCATCTTCGCGCGCAAGAATTACTTCTACCCGGATCTGCCCAAGGGCTATCAGATCAGCCAGTATGAGATCCCGGTGGTGCAGGGCGGCACGCTCACCATCCAGGTGGAAGGCAAGAACGGCCAGCCTGGTTACGAGAAGGTCGTGCAACTGACGCGTGCCCACCTGGAAGAGGATGCCGGCAAATCGCTGCACGAAGACTTTGCGGGCATGACCGGCATCGACCTGAACCGCGCCGGTACGCCGCTGCTGGAAATCGTGACCGAGCCCGACATGCGCAGTGCGGCGGAAGCTGTGGCCTACGCCAAGGCACTGCACGCACTGGTGATGTGGCTGAGCATTTGCGACGGCAACATGCAGGAAGGCAGCTTCCGCTGCGATGTGAACGTCTCCGTGCGCCCGGGCCCTGACGCGCCGTACGGCACGCGCTGCGAGATCAAGAACCTGAACTCGTTCCGCTTCATCGAAGATGCCATCAACTGCGAAGTGCGCCGCCAGATCGAGCTGATCGAAGACGGTGGCACCGTGGTGCAGGAAACCCGCCTGTACGACCCGGACCGCAAGGCAACGCGGCCGATGCGCAGCAAGGAAGACGCGCAGGATTACCGCTACTTCCCCGATCCGGACCTGCTGCCGTTGGTGATCGGCGCGGACTGGGTCGACGCCGTGCGCGCCAAGCTGCCCGAGCTGCCGGCCGCGATGGCTGCGCGCTTTGAATCGGCCTATGGTCTGCCGAAGTACGACGCGAGCATCCTGACTGCCACCAAGGCAACGGCTGCGTACTTTGAAGCCGTGGTGGCCGATGCCGGCGCCGCCAATGCCAAGGCTGCCGCAAACTGGATTATGGGTGAGCTGGCCTCGAACCTGAACCGCGCGGATCTGGAAATCGACGCAGCGCCGGTCAAGCCTGCACAACTCGCCAAGCTGCTCGCGCGCATTGCCGACGGCACGATCTCGAACAACACCGCCAAGAAGGACGTCTTCCCCGCCATGTGGGCCGGCGAACATGGCGCCGATGCCGACGCGATCATCGCCGAGAAGGGCCTGAAGCAGATGTCGGATTCCGGCGAGCTGGAGAAGATCATCGACGATGTGCTGGCGGCCAACGCCAAGTCGGTCGAGGAGTTCCGCGCGGGCAAGGAGAAGGCGTTCAACGCGCTGGTCGGCCAGGCCATGAAGGCCACGCGCGGCAAGGGCAACCCCGCACAAGTCAACGAATTGCTGAAGAAGAAACTGGGCGCAGCCTGATGAGCACCATGAACGCACAAGACGTCGCCAACTACCTGCAAGCGCATCCGGCCTTCTTTGAAGAGCACGCCGAGCTGCTGGCCGCCATCCAGCTGACCAGCCCGCACAGCCACCGTGCCGTGTCGCTGCAGGAGCGCCAGATGGAAATCCTGCGCGACAAGAACAAGCACCTCGAACTCAAGCTGTCGGACCTGATGCGCCACGGCAACGAGAACGACCGCACGCAGCAGCGCGTGCACGCCTGGACGACGCGTCTGCTGGGCGAGGCCGACACGCACGCGCTGCCGTATGCCGTGCAGGATGGCCTGCGCGAGATTTTTGAAGTGCCCGCCGTGGCGCTGCGCGTGTGGCAGGTGAACGAAGAGTTTGCGCACCTGGAAGTCGCGCAAGGCGTGAGCGAAGAGGTGCGCCTGTTCGCCACGGGCCTGCGTGCGCCGTATTGCGGCGAGAACGCGGGCTTTGAAGCTGCCGGCTGGCTGGACGCATCGGAAACCGGTGGCGAGGCGACCCAGTCGGTCGCCATCGTCACGCTGCGTGTGCCTGTGCGTGGCGATGCGGACCAGACTGCCGCGCCGGCCTTCGGCCTGCTGGTGCTCGGCTCCCCCGATGCGCGGCGCTTTCACGACGGCATGGGCACGACCTACCTCGCGCAGATCGGCGAACTCGCTGCTGCCACGCTCAACCGCCTGCGCGACTGAGCGCGCGCCACATGCCGCAATCTGCTTCCAACGAGGATCGCGACGCACCCGCGCCGCCGCATCCGCAGATTGCGGCCTACCTCGATGCGCTGAAGTTCGAGCGGCAACTCTCGCCGCACACGCTGGCAAGCTATGGCCATGAGTTGGCCGTATTGCAGCGATTGGGCGCGCAGCTCGCAGCCGGCATCGATCTCACGCAGCTCCAGTCCCACCACATCCGCCGCATGATGGCGCAACTGCACGGCGACGGCCTGTCGGGCCGCAGCATTGCACGCGCGTTATCGGCATGGCGCGGCTGGTACAAGTGGATGGCACTGCGTGACGCGGCGGTGACCGCCAATCCGGTCGACGGCGTGCGTGCACCCAAGAGCCCGAAGCGACTGCCCAAGGCGCTGTCCGTCGAACAGGCTGTCGCGCTCATGGAGCATGTGCCCGGCGATGATGCGCAGACCCTTGGTGACCGCGCCGTCAATGAACTGCTTTACTCGTGTGGGCTGCGCGTCTCGGAGTTGGTTGGTTTGGACGTGCGCCATGTAAAAGCTGGCGAGTACGAGTCAGCAAGCTGGCTGGACCTGGACGCACGCGAGGTGATGGTGCTCGGCAAGGGCAGCAAGCGGCGCACTGTACCGGTTGGCGCAAAGGCCGTCGAGGCGCTGGCCGCGTGGCTGGCGGTGCGCGAGCAACTGGCCAAGCCGGATGCCGCGCCGGAAGATGCGCACGCGCTGTTTCTCTCGTCGCGCGGCAAACGGCTTGGGCGCAGGCAGATTCATCTGCACATGAAGCGCAACGCCATCGCGGCGGGTGTGCCAGTGGATGTGCATCCGCACGTGCTACGGCACTCGTTTGCGACGCACATGCTGCAGTCGTCCGGCGATTTGCGTGCCGTGCAGGAACTGCTCGGACACGCCAGCATCGCCAGCACGCAGGTTTATACTTCGCTCGATTTTCAGCACCTGGCCAAGATCTACGATCAGGCGCATCCCCGCGCGAAGAAGAAGTAACGCGCTGCCCTGATCCCTGTATCGGGGCGCATTCATCTCCCAGTCGTATGCAAACCCTGATTCTCAAGCCCGGCAAGGAGCGCTCGCTGCTGCGCCGGCACCCGTGGATTTTCGCCAACGCCATCGACCGCATGGAAGGCCGCCCGCCGGCCTCCGGTGCAACGGTGGTCGTGCGTGCCGCCAACGGCCAGTTCCTGGCGCGCGCCGCGTTCAGTCCGGTCTCGCAGATCCGCGCCCGCGTGTGGTCGTTCGATGAGGCCGAGCCCATCGACCACGCCTTCTTTAAGCGCCGCATTGCCGCCGCCGTGGCATACCGCCGCGCGTGGGTGCACGACACCGATGCCGTGCGCCTCATCATGGGCGAGGCCGACGGCCTGCCCGGCCTGATCGTCGACCAGTACGGCACGGGTGAAACGGGCCAGTTGGTCTGCCAGTTCAGCGCCACCGGTGTCGAGCACTGGAAGGACGCCATCGTCGCCGCGCTCATCAAGGAGACCGGCTGCCCGAACGTGTATGAGCGCTCCGATGTGAGCGTGCGCGAGCGCGAAGGCCTGGCGCAGGTGACCGGCGTGCTGGCCGGCGCCGAACCGCCAGAAGACCTCTCCGCCACCGAGCACGGCGTGCGCTACTACGTGGACGTGCGCGAAGGCCACAAGACTGGCTTCTACGTCGACCAGCGTGACAATCGTGCACTCGTCGGCGCGCTGGCCAAGGACCGCGACGTGCTCAACTGCTTCTGCTACACCGGTGGTTTCTCGCTGGCAGCGCTCAAGGGTGGCGCGAAGTCCGTCGTGTCGATCGACTCGTCGGGCGAAGCGCTGGCGGTGGCCGAGCGCAATGTCGCGCTGAATGGCTTCGATCCGGCACGCGCGGAGTGGCTCGATGCGGACGTCTTCAAGTCGTTGCGCAACTTCCGCGCGGAAGGGCGCCAGTTCGACCTGATCGTGCTGGACCCGCCCAAGTTTGCGGCGTCGGCCCAGCAGGTGGATCGTGCGGCGCGGGCGTACAAGGAGATCAACCTTGTCGGCATGCAACTGCTGCGGCCGGGCGGTCTGCTGTTCACGTACTCGTGCTCGGGCGCAATCGATGCGGACCTGTTCCAGAAGATCGTCGCGGGCGCGGCCGCCGATGCCAAGGTGACAGCGCGCATCCAGCGCCGCCTGGCAGGCGGTGTGGACCACCCGCTGCTGACGAGCTTTCCGGAAGGCGAATACCTCAAGGGTTTGCTGCTGCAGATCGGCTAGCAATTTGTCGCAATTTTTGGCTTGTTCCCGCAAGCCTCCATTGCGAAGATGCGGCCCTTCGTTTTCCGCATCACGTTGATGGCATCCAACGCAGCACATCATGCGACGGGTTGGGCGGCAGGTTTGATCGCTGCCAGCTTTGTCGCACAGGCTTCCCACACCTCTCTCGAACACCTCGCAAGCATCCTGGCGTTTTGCGCTGCCGTTGCCGGCAGCACGGCGCCTGACTGGATGGAGGTCGCGTGGTGGACCCGCGCACGACGCCTCTGGATTACGCACCGTACCGCCACGCACTGGGGCATCGGCTGGGTGGCGGCGCTGGTTCTGTCTTACCAAGCGCTGAGCCATGATCACCTGTGGGCGCCGCTGCTGTTCGGCTTTGCCTGCGGCGGGCTGATGCACTTGCTGGCCGATTGGCCCAATCCGCTGGGCGTGCCTTGGATCTGGGGGCGCCATTCCCTGAACCTGTGGAAGAGCGGGCGCTGCGACCTGATCGTGGTGATCCTGGCATGGGCGGCGGCGTACTGGCTGGTGCGGCCGCTGTGGGCGACGACGGCATCACGGGTGCTTGCCGGGTTTGCCCATCTGGTGCGCTGAGGTGGCCCAGGCCGACAGGGCGCACACGTTGTGCCGGCAATGTCTGATGGAAGCCGGACGCACGAACGACTAAGTTGGAACCGCCGGACGTATCGCGTCCGAACCCAACTCCGTTTGCGCAACCCTTGCGCAAACGCCCTCACCGGGAGTCGTCGATGACACTGGATGTAACCCGCCAGGACCCTCGCTACAACACGCTCAAGCATGGCTTCAACCTGCGCTGGCCCGCGACCGATGCGCAGGCCGCCGGCCGCATTGCCCTCGTTGAAAAGCCCGACGATGTGGCGCCCGCCATTCAACGCATCGTCAATGCAGGCCAGCGCCCGACCGTGCGCAGCGGTGGCCATTGCTATGAAGACTTCGTCTCCAACAACCCCGACGGCACGATCGTCGACCTGAGCCTGCTCGACTCGCCCGAGGTGCGTGCCGATGGCTCGGTGCACATTCCCGCCGGCACGCAGAACTGGAACGGCTACCTCGAGCTCTACAAGCGCCACAACGTGACGCTGCCCGGTGGCTCATGCTATTCGGTGGGTGCGGGTGGGCACATCTGCGGCGGTGGCTATGGGCTGCTGTCGCGGCTGCAGGGGCTGACGGTGGACTGGTTGTCCGCCGTGGACATCGTCACCGTGGACAAGGATGGCAAGGCGGCCGCCCGCACCGTCGATGCCACGCGCGATCCGGAGCTCTTTCGTGCATGCCGCGGCGCGGGCGGCGGTACCTTCGGTGTCATTACCGGCTACACGTTCGCCAAGCTGCCCGAGGCACCGCGCGAAGTGGCGCTCGCTACCGTGGCCTTCGATTGGGCCAGCATGACGCCCGAACGCTTTGCAGAATTGCTGCGCATCTACGGTGAATACTGGGAAACGCGTGGCAAGGACCCGGACACCTGGGGCATGTTCTCGCTGCTCAAGCTCACGCACAAATCGGCCGGGCAGATCGTGCTGCTCACGCAGTTCTGCAACCCCGATGGCACGTGCCGCGATCTTTCCGTGCTCAACGACTTTCTCGACCGCTTCCAGGCCTGCGCACCGACGGCAGTCAAGGGCCGCCCACCTGGTTACGGCCCGGCGCACAAGCAGGGCACGGGGCAGCTGCTCTGCTCCAAGCCGCACACCATCGTGCAGTACGACTGGCTGACAGCCACGCAGTACCTGAACGGCTCGGGCGCCAACCAGCGTGGCAAGTACAAATCTGCCTACATGAAGCGCGGCTTCACGGCGCGCGAGGCACAGCGCATCTACGTGCACCTCACGCGCACGATGCCGGGCGTGGATTTGAGCCAGTCGCTGCTGCAGGTCGATTCCTACGGCGGCGCAGTCAACAAGACCGAACGCATTGCCGACACGGCCGTGCCGCAGCGCGCGTCCATCATGAAGCTGCAGTACCAGACCTACTGGACATCCGCTGCCGATGACGCCGGCCACCTGCGCTGGATCAGCGATTTCTACCGTGACGTCTACGGCACCCCCGACGTGCCCGCGCCGCACAGCGGCACGCCCTACCCCGGCGACCGCTACGAGGGCTGCTACATCAATTACCCCGACGTCGACATGCTGGCCTACCCGTTCTGGCCGCAGCTCTATTACGGCGATGGCGATCTCTACACGTTCCTGCAACGCGTCAAGCGCCGTTATGATCCGAACAACATCTTCCACCACGCGATGTCTGTGCGTGTGTGAGGAGGAGCCTATCCATGACCAATCGCCCTAACCGCAATTCGCCAAATCGTCGAACCTTCATGCAGTGGACCGGTAGCCTGCCCTTGCTGGGCGCTCTCCCCAAAACCGTGATGGCCCAGGCGGGCGAGCAGCCCGCCGCCTCCGGTACACAACCTGCCGGCGCTGCGCGCTCGCCGCGCTTTGCCTACGTCGGCACCTATACGTTCAACGCGCCGGGCGGTACTGCTGGCGGCCCGCCCGCTCGCGGCATCTACGTGCTCGCCCCGCGTGGCGATGCGTGGACGCAGGTGCAGGTGGTCGAAAGCGCCAATCCGTCGTTCCTGGCGGTGCACCCGAATCAGCGCTTCCTATACGCCATCAACGAGCTCGAGGTCTACGAGGGTCGCCCCAACGGCAGTGCCGAGGCCTACGCCATCGACCCGCACGATGGCAAGCTGACGCTGCTCAACCGGCAGCCGCTGTCGCTGTCGGGCACGAATCCGGCGCACGTGGTGGTGTCGCCGAATGGGCGTTACCTAGCGGTTTCAATCTATAGCGGCGGTGCGTACAACCTCTTGCCGATCGGCGCGGACGGCAAGCTGGGCGACGTATCCGGCATCTTCAAGGACACCGGTGCCGGCCCACGCCCCGAGCAGGAGGCGCCACATGCGCACATGATGCTGTTCGACCCGGCGGGCAAGCACGTGATCGGCACCGACCTGGGCACCGACCGCATCAACGTGTTCGCCATCGAGCGGGGCAAGCTGGCCCCGCGTGACCGGGCGCAACTCCAGCCCGGCAGCGGGCCACGCCATCTGGCGCTGCATCCGCAGGGCAAGCTGCTCTATGTCATTAATGAACTCGACGGCACCGTGGCGTGCCACGGTTATGACGCGGACACCGGTCGCGTGCTGGAAGAGCGCCAGCGCATCTCCGCCACCCCCGCCGACTACACCGGCCAGAAGAGCGGTGCGGAGTTGCTGATGCACCCGTCCGGGCGCTTCTTGTACGCCAGTAATCGCAAGCTGAAGTCGGATCACCCGCTGGCCGACAGCGTGGCCGCCTTCAGCATCGACGCCTCGGGCAAGCTCACCGCCATCCAATACTGGGGCGAGGGTTTGCGTTTCCCGCGTGCAATGACGATGGCTGCCGACGGCAACCATCTCTACGCGCTCAGCCAGAAGGGCGACACGATCCTGCGGCTGCGCATTGACCCGCAGACCGGCAAGCTGGATCAGCCCGTGGTGGTGGCCAAGGTGCCGACGCCGGTGTGCCTGGTGTTTGCCACCTAACGCGTTGAAAAACCCTGGGCGGTGCAAGGCCGCCCAGTTGCAACTCAATTGCAGCACCCCTCCGGCCGTGGGACAATCCCGCGCATGCGCACCCAGGCCTCGCGAGACGATCTCGCCACTCAGCAACCCGATTCGCCCGATGCGGCCGCACGCACCCGCCTGCGCAGCCTGGGCAGCCGTGTGACCGAGCCGCGCGTGCGCGTACTGGCCGCACTGATGCAGGGGGCTGAGCCGCTTTCGCACCAAGCCGTGTGCGACGCGTTGCCGGACGACTCAGGCATCGACCGCGTCACGGTCTACCGTGTGCTCGATTGGCTGGCGGCCGGTGGCATCGTCCACAAGACGGCCGGCGCGGACCGCGTCTTCCGCTTCAGCCTGGCCGAGCACGATGCCGCGCGCGAAGCGGCGCATCGCTCACACAGTCACTTTCACTGCACGCAATGCGGGCGGGATTTCTGCCTGGAGACGGCCCCAGCGCCTGTCATGCCCGCCATGCTGGATGCCGCCCTGCCCGCGGGCTTCGCGGCCGACCACGCTGAACTCACCATCAAGGGCTGCTGCGCCGATTGCGCCGCTGGCTCCAGGTAACAACTAGGAAACGCCTCATGTCCAAAATGATCCCGGTCACCATCCTGACGGGCTTTCTCGGCAGCGGTAAGACCACGCTGCTCAAGCGCATCCTGACCGAACAGCACGGCATGAAGATCGCCGTGATCGAAAACGAGTTCGGCGAAGAGAACATCGACAACGACATCCTCGTGCAGGACGGCAGCGAGCAGATCGTGCAGATGAGCAACGGCTGCATCTGCTGCACCATCCGCGGCGACCTCGTGGCCGGCCTGTCCGACCTGCTCACGCGCCGCGACAACGGCCAGATCCAGTTCGATCGCGTGGTCATCGAGACCACCGGCGTGGCCAACCCGGGCCCCGTCGCGCAGACCTTCTTCATGGACGACGAGATCGCCAGCCGCTACCTGCTGGACGCCGTCATCACGCTGGTCGACGCCAAGCACGGCAACATGCAGCTCGACAAGCAGGAAGAGGCGCAGCGCCAGGTGGGTTTTGCCGACGCCATCTTCATCACCAAGAGCGATCTGGTCTCGGCCGACGATGTGAACGCCCTGCGCCACCGCCTGCTGCACATGAACCCGCGCGCGCCGATCCGCGCCGCCAACTTTGGCGAAACGCCGATCGACACCATCTTCGACCTGCGCGGCTTCAACCTGAACGCCAAGCTGGAGATCGACCCCGACTTCCTGCGCGAAGACGATCATGATCACAACCACGATCATGACCACGCCTGCTCGGCCGACTGTGATCACGATCACGACCACGACCATGGTCACGGCCATCACCACCATCATGGTCACGCGCACCATACCGACCGCATCGCCTCGTTCGTCTTCCGCAGCGACCGCCCGTTCAACTACACCAAGCTGGAGGAATTCCTCTCCGGCGTGCTGAACATCTATGGCGAAAAGCTGCTGCGCTACAAGGGCGTGCTCTATATGGAAGGCGTCGACCGCAAGGTCGTGTTCCAGGGCGTGCACCAGCTCATGGGCAGCGACGTGGGCGGCAAGTGGGATGGCGAAAAACCCAGCAACCGCATGGTTTTCATCGGGGTGGATCTGCCGCGCGAAACAATTTTGAAAGGATTGGAGAACTGCCTGGCCTGAGTGCGCCCATATCCGGTAGTATTCCGCCCGTTTTTATCGATCCAGTGAGCGGATTCGGTATTTTCGGGCCGATTTTCCTGTCCGTGTTTATCCGATAGTTCGGGTAAGATCGTTCAGCTACAATAGGTCGATTTCGAGGCACGTCGTCCGAAGCACGTCCGATAGGAGGAGCAGGCGATGGTGACAAAGAACAAGGACGGACGCGGCGCCAACGGCGGCGCCTTGCGGTCCAATACGGAGTCGGCTGCAGCCCAGGCTGCGCCAGCCACCCGAAAAAAAGCGGCAGGGGGTGCCGCTGCGGGCAAGGCAACAGGAGGCGCGCGGGGCGGCAAGTCCGCCGCCAGCCAGAACGAGTCCGGCGCATCCCCGCGCGAGGACGACGCGACAGCCGACACGGCGCGCGATTTACCAGGATCATCCGCAGCAACCATGAGCAGCAAGAAACTACTCACCGAAGCCGAAATCCTGAAGATGGGCGAAAAGGATTACATGAACGAGGCGCAACTCGCCTTCTTCAAGGACCGGCTTGTAAAAATGCGCGACGAAATTCTCGCGAATGCCAACCAGACCACTGAGCACCTGCGCGAGACGGTGATCGTGCCGGACCCGGCTGACCGTGCCACCATTGAGGAAGAGCACGCGCTGGAGCTGCGTACGCGAGATCGCGAGCGCAAGCTGCTCAAGAAGGTTGAGCAGTCGATCGCCCGCATCGATGCCAACGACTACGGCTACTGCGACGAAACCGGCGAGCCGATCGGCGTGCCGCGCCTGATCGCCCGCCCGACAGCCACCTTGACGCTGGAGGCGCAAGAGCGCCGCGAAAAGCGCCAGAAGTTGATGGGTGATTGACGCGCGCGTCGCATTCGTCTGAATCCGCAGCCCGGTCATCCACCGGGCTGTTTGCTTTGTTAGGCCACCAACTAAGGCCACCGACCATGTCCCGTCCGCTTCCCGTTACCGTGTTGTCCGGCTTCCTGGGCGCCGGCAAGACCACGCTGCTCAACCACGTGCTCGCTAACCGCGAGGGCAAACGCGTGGCCGTGATCGTCAACGACCTGTCGGACGTCAACATCGACGCGCAGCTCGTCGGCGACGGCACCGCCACCAGCGCCCAGCTCTCGCGCACTGACGAGCGCATGGTCGAACTGTCCAACGGCTGCATTTGCTGCACGCTGCGCGAAGACCTGCTGGATGAGATCGCGCGGCTGGCTCGCGAAGACCGCTTCGACTACCTGCTGATCGAATCGACCGGCGTGGCCGAGCCGCTGCCGATTGCCGAGACCTTCACGTTTGAAGACGCCGAGGGCGACGTGCTGTCCGACCTCGCACGCCTGGACACCATGGTCACGGTGGTCGATGCCCAGCACTTCCTGGCCGACTACGATGCGGCGGATTTCCTCTCCGACCGTGGCCAGGCACGCGATGAAGACGACGACCGTACCGTAGTCGACCTGCTGATCGAACAGGTCGAGTTCTGCGATGTGATCGTGCTCAACAAGATCGACCTCGTGAGCGAAGCTGAGCGTGCGCGTCTGGCGGGCATTCTGCATTCGCTGAACCCGCGTGCGCGCATCGTGCCGGCATCGTTTGGCAAGGTGCCGCTGGACGAGATTCTCAACACGCACCGCTTCGATTTCGATGCTGCATCCGCCGCCCCCGCATGGCTGGCAGAGCTGCGCGGTGAGCACGTGCCCGAGACGGATGCGCTCGGCATCCGCAGCTTCGTCTATCGCCGTCGCGTGCCGTTCCACCCGCAGCGCCTGTGGGACCTGATGCACACCGAATGGCTGCGCGAACACGGCCGCGTGCTGCGCTCGAAGGGCTATTTCTGGTTGGCGTCGCGCATGGACACGGCCGGCAGCTGGGGCCAGGCCGGCGGCGTGATGCGCCACGGCGGTGCCGGCGCATGGTGGGCCGCGGTGGATGAGGCTGAGTGGCCCGATGAGGAAGAAGCCCGTGCCGACATCATCGACAAGCTGCACGACAACGGTGCGCCCGCGCCGTGGGGCGACCGCCGTCAGGAACTCGTCTTCATCGGCACCGATCTGGACGAAGCCGCGCTCATCGCGCAGCTCGATACGTGCCTGTTGAGCGCCACAGAAATGGCCGCTGGTTCCGAAGCCTGGGCCGCGCTGTCCGATCCCTTCCCCGCCTGGGCCTTCGACGATCACGACGTGTTTGACGATGACGAAGGCCACGATCACCAGCATGGTGACGACTGCGATTGCGGGCACCATCACTGAGCACGCAGACCCCCTGCTACATCGACATTGACACCGGTGTCATCCGGTCCTGACAATCCCCGAACGTTTTGTTTTCATAACGAACCATCGGGGAGTCGTCATGCCGGTTCTGCGTCTGTTGCGCGCCGCGAGTTTGGTCGCTGCACTGTCTCTCGTTACCGCCGCACCGCTTGCCGCGCAGGCTGCGCCACCCACCACGCTGGTGGTCGGTCTGTCCGGCGACATCACCTCACTCGATCCGCACTTCCACAACGTCACGCCCAACGATAACGTCGCCGAACACATGTTCGAGACGTTGATCGCCAAGGACGAGAAGATGCGCATGAAGCCCGGCCTGGCCACTTCGTGGAAGGCCGTGAGCGACACGGTGTGGGAGGTCAAGCTGCGCCCCGGTGTGCATTTCCATGACGGCAGCGAATTCACCTCGGCTGACGTCCTCTACTCGCTGGCGCGTCCGGCCACCATCAAGAACAGCCCGTCGCCGTTCACGATCTACACGCGCGGCTTCAAGGAGGTGACGGCGGTCGATAAGCTGACCGTGCGCATCACCACCAACGGGCCGTATCCGCTGGTGCCGAACGATCTGTCGACCATCTACATCGTGTCGAAGAAGGCGGCCGAGAAGGCAGGGCCGGAAGATTTCAACAACGGCCGCGCGCTGATCGGTACGGGGCCGTACAAGTTTGTCTCGTTCGCCAAGGGCGATCGCCTGGAGCTGACGCGCTTTGACGGCTACTGGGGCAAGAAACCGCAATGGGAGCGCGTGACGCTGCGGATCATGACGGCCGATCCGTCACGCGTGGCGGCGCTGCTGGCCGGCGACGTGCAGGTCATCGAGAACGTGCCGACGTCGGACATCAAGAAGCTATCGAGCGATCCGGCGGTATCGGTGTTCAAGATGCCGGTGTTCCGCATGATGTATCTGCACCTGGATTCGAACCGCGATGTGTCGCCGTTCGTGACCGATAGGGCCGGCAAGCCGCTGGCGAAGAACCCGCTCAAGGACCCGCGCGTGCGTCAGGCGATTTCGCTGGCGATCTCGCGCCAGGCCATCGTCGACCGTGTGATGGAAGGCGCAGCCGAGCCGACCGGGCAACTTGTCAACAGCGCCCTGTTCGGCCATGTGCCGGGCCTGAAGGCGCCGGTGGCAGACCCGGCCGCCGCGAAGAAACTGCTTGCCCAGGCGGGCTATCCCGATGGCTTTGCTATCACGCTGCACGCCACCAACAACCGCTACGTGAACGACGACCGTGTCGCCCAGGTGATCGCTTCGATGCTGTCGCGCGTGGGCATTGCGACCAAGGTGGAGGCGATGCCGTCGGCGACGTTCTTTACGCGCGCCAACAAGCTGGACTTTTCGTTCCTGCAGGCAGGTTGGGGCGCCGATACGGGCGAAGCCAGTTCCAGCCTGAAGGCACTGCTGGCGACCTATGACCCGGCGCGTGGCTGGGGCGCCTCCAACCGCGGACGCTATTCCAATCCAGCGCTGGACGCCAAGCTTGCCGAAGCGCTGCAGACCATCGACGACCCCAAGCGCGAGAAGCTGCTGCAGGAGGCTACGGAAATCGGCATGCGCGACAACGGGGTGATTCCGCTGTACTTCAACATCAACGTGTGGGCCGCGCGCAAGGGCTACACCGTGGTGCCGCGTCTGGATGAGCGCACCTACGCGTTCGACGTCACGCACTGACGATCCGAGAAGCGATGCGGCGCGCACAAAAATTGTGCGCAGCTGCGCAAATCAGGCTTGAAATCCTGGGGGCTGGCGTCAAGTATGGAACTCTTTGACCGGCCCGCAGTGGGCCGGCTCAGGCCGGACCCCAAGGAACAAGCGCATGGAACAGTATCACGGCACCACCATCGTCAGCGTGCGGCGCGGCAACCAAGTCGCGCTCGGCGGCGACGGCCAGGTCACGCTGGGCAACATCGTGATGAAGGGCACGGCTCGCAAGGTGCGCGCCATCTATGATGGCAAGGTGCTGGTCGGTTTTGCCGGCGCCACCGCCGATGCGTTCTCGCTGCTCGACCGCTTCGAGGCCAAGCTGCAGAAGCACCAGGGCAACCTACTGCGCTCCGCTGTCGATCTCGCCAAGGACTGGCGTACCGACCGCGCGCTGCGCCATCTGGAAGCCATGTTGATCGTCGCAGATCGCGAAACGACCCTGATCATCACTGGTAACGGCGACGTGCTGGACCCGGAAGGTGGTATCGCTGCGATTGGCTCGGGCGGTTCGTACGCGCAATCGGCGGCCAAGGCGCTGGTGGAGAACACCGACCTCAGCCCCCGCGACGTGGTGGAAAAATCGCTCAAGATCGCCGGCGAACTCTGCATCTACACCAACACCAATTTCGTGATCGAGACACTCGAGTAAGCGGTCTCGCTCTGCACAGGATTCCCATGTCTGAAACCATGACGCCGTCGGAAATCGTCTCCGAACTCGACAAGCACATCATCGGCCAGCAGAAGGCCAAGAAGGCCGTGGCCGTGGCGCTGCGCAACCGCTGGCGCCGTCAGCAGGTGGGTGACCCGCTGCGCCAGGAAATCACGCCCAAGAACATTCTGATGATCGGGCCGACCGGCGTGGGCAAGACCGAGATCGCCCGCCGCCTGGCCAAGCTGGCGGATGCGCCCTTCATCAAGATCGAAGCGACCAAGTTCACTGAAGTCGGTTACGTCGGCCGCGACGTCGACACCATCGTGCGCGATCTGGCCGAGATGGCTGTCAAGCAGACGCGCGAATCCGAGATGAAGAAGGTGCGCGCCAAGGCGGAAGACGCGGCCGAGGATCGCATCCTCGACGTGCTGATTCCGCCGCCGCGCGACATCGGTTTCTCGCAGCCGGAAGAGAAGGATTCCAACGCGCGCCAGGCGTTTCGCAAGAAGCTGCGCGAGGGCCAGCTCGACGACAAGGAGATCGAGCTCGAAGTGTCGGCCGGTACCCCCAGCATGGACATCATGGGCCCGCCCGGCATGGAAGACATGACCGAGCAGATCCGCTCGATGTTCGCGGGCCTGGGCCAGGGCAAAAAGAACCGCCGCAAGATGAAGGTGGCCGAGGCGTTCAAGCTGCTGATCGACGAAGAGGCCGCCAAGCTGCTGAACGAAGATGAGCTCAAGCAGAAGGCGGTGGCCAACGTCGAGCAGAACGGCATCGTGTTCCTGGACGAGATCGACAAGATCGCCAGCCGCAGCGAGTACGGCGGCGGCGAGGTGTCGCGTCAGGGCGTGCAGCGCGATCTGCTGCCGCTGGTGGAAGGCACGACCGTCAACACGAAGTACGGGATGATCAAGACGGACCACATCCTGTTCATCGCGTCGGGCGCGTTCCATCTGTCCAAGCCGAGTGATCTGATTCCGGAGCTGCAGGGGCGCTTCCCGATTCGCGTGGAACTGGATTCGCTGTCGGTGGATGACTTCCGCGCGATTCTCACGCAGACGGATGCGAGCCTGACCAAGCAGTATCAGGCGCTGATGAAGACCGAAGGCGTGGACCTCGTGTTCGCGGACGACGGCATTCGCCGCCTGGCCGAGATCGCCTGCGCGGTGAACGAGAAGGTCGAGAACATCGGTGCGCGCCGCCTGTACACGGTGATGGAGCGCCTGCTGGAAGATCTGTCGTTCCACGCGCACAAGTCCTCGGGCGAAACGGTGACCATCGATGCTGCGTATGTCGATGAGCGCTTGAGCGAGCTGTCGGGCAACGAAGATCTGTCGCGCTACGTGCTGTAAAGCGTAGTCGAGCGAGAAAAGAAAAACGGGCCGCATCGGCAAACGATGCGGCCCGTTTTCCATTGCGACATTGACGCGCTCTCGTGGGGGGGCTTGTCAGATTTTTCCGATAGTGAGCGATGCCTATAGGCCGGGCAGCAATGCTTTATCGCTTTTTGTGCCTCACGATTGATTGGTGTGAAGCATCGAAAAACAATCGAGATGCACAGTTTGTGCAATCGAGGGCGGAGTTTGAAAGGGCGATCAGCCCTTCTTTAAAGCGCCGTCCATTTCTTTCATGATAGTTGACGGAGTATTTTCATGAAAAAAGTCTTCACCGGTCTCATGCTGGCTACGCTCATGCTCGGCGCGCAGGTTGCGCACGCAGGCTGCTACGGCAGCTACTGCCAAGCGTGGTGCTGCAGGTAATAGCGCAGCATCTGCAAGCGCACTGATTGAATTTGGTGCGGATGCTTGAAAACGCCCCTGTTTCCATCTTTACACCCTCGGCCATTGGCGTTGGGGCGATGGAAGCAGGGGCGTCAGTCTTTCCGAAACGATTGCGATATCGCTTGCCAGCGTTCTTACTTGGCAACAGGTCGCTTGCCCAGCTTGCGCTGCAGCGTGCGCCGATGCATGTTCAGCGCCCGCGCAGTGGCGGAGATATTGCCGCCGTGCTCGGCCAGCACACGCTGGATGTGCTCCCACTCCAGCCGCGCGACCGACAGCGGCGCGGGGTTCTCCATGGTCTGCTCGGCCACGGCTTCCGATACGCCCACCTGCAGCGCCAGCAGGATCGAATCGACGTTCGCCGGCTTGGCGAGGTACTCGTCCGCACCGAGCTTCACGGCCTGCACAGCGGTGGCGATGCTCGCGTAGCCGGTCAGGATCAGCATGCGCGCGTCGGGCAGTGCCTGGCGCAGCGGGGCGATCCAGTGCAGGCCCGAATCCGTGCCGCCGTGGGGCATCAGGCCCTTGTCGCTGGTAGCCAGGTGCAAGTCAACGGTCACGTACGCAAAGCGCGTCTGGCGTGCCAGCGACAGCGCCTCGCCGCCGGTATGTGCGATCTGCGGAGCGAAGCCGCGGCGCGTGAGGGCGCGCGCCAGGGTCTGCGCAAAGACGTCGTCGTCGTCGAGGATCAGGAAGGGGGCGGGTTGTTGCATGTGGATCTCCGGGCCGCGAGGGCCACGCTTGAGCGGTCGCTCTTATGTGAACAGGGTGGGCGCGCCGATGATGGGTGCGGCGGATTCTTCCTTCGGACCGCCAACCGGCAGCCGGAGTTCGGCAATCGCACCCTGCGGCGGGTTGGGGCGCAGCACCACGGTGCCGCCCAGGCGACGGGCCGTAGTCGCGGCCAGATAGACACCGATGCCGTGACCGCCGTGCTTGCTGCGCACCGGCGTACGGCCCAGCGATGTGCGCAGGTCTTCGGGCAAACCAAGGCCCGTATCGACGATGGACAGCACGATCTGCGGCGGGGCATCGCGCAGCACATCGGGGGTGGCATCGATCTTGACGGTGAGCAGCAGCGGCACCTGGTCTCGCTTGGCTTGTTGCTGGCTGCGCGCGGCGTTGTCGAGCAGGATGGTGAGAATCTGGCCGACGTACACGGGGTCCAACTCCACCGCTTGCGCTGCCGGTGAGCTTTCCGTGTGCAGGCGGATATCCGGGTGGCGCAATTGCCAGGTCTGGGTGAACTCCGGCAGCCATTGGCCGAGCGGCTCGGGCGCGCCATCGTTGGGCTTGCGCTGCAACCGGGCGAGCGCGGCGCGGCACAGCTCAAGCTGCTGCTCGATGGCGCGCAGGTCCTCGCGGTACGGCGCGAGCGGTGAATCGGGCTGCTTTGCATCGTGCTGCAGCTCCCCCGTGATGACGGCCACGGTGGACAGTGGCGTACCCATCTCGTGCGCCACGCTGGCGCCTTGCGACATGAGCGCTTCGACGCGCTGATCGCGCAGCAGGCGTTCGCGCGCCTCGGTGAGTTGTGCGTCGCTCTCGCGCAGTGCGGCCGACAGGCGCGCCGTGAAGCCGGCAATCATCGCGCTGCTGGCCACGAAGTCGATCCACATGCCGGCCAGGTGATACGGCACCGCGTCGGCTTGGTTCAGCAGATTCAGCGGGATGTAGTTGCCGAGCATCATGCTGTAGGCCGCCAGCGCATATAGCGTCAGGCCGACCACGTGGGCGATCGGCAGCAGGGCTGCGGCAATCGCCAGCGCAGGCAGGTAGAACGAGACAAACGGGTTGGTCGCGCCGCCGGTGAAGTACAGCAACGCGGAGAGCGCTGTGAGGTCCACCAGCAGTTGGACGGTGATCTCGATATGGCGCACCGGCCGCTCGCTGCGCATGCGCAGGCCAGTGGCCAGGTTGAACAGCGCGTGCAGGCCCATCACCATGAGCAGCGGCACCACCGGCAACTGCACGCCGAAAACCTGCGGCGCCAGCAGCATCAGGATCAACTGGGTGGCGAGCAGGCTCCATCGCAGCCAGAACAGGCGGCGTAGACTGGACGTATCCAGCAGCGGCGCGGCAAGAGACAGGGTGGAAAGCATGGTGGAGAAGTGTAAACGTGCGCACCCCGCGGTTCTCTGTGCGGCGATGCGTCAATCGGCCGCACAATTGTGCACCCAAGTTATCTCCCCGCAGGTGCTGTGCTTTAATGCGCAGCACGTTTGTCCCGACAGGAGCCTTTCATGATGACGTCCCGATCGATCCGTACTTCCGCCCGTCTGGCCGCGATGGCCGCAGGCCTGCTGGTCAGCGCCGCCGCCTTTGCACAGGTCACGGTGCAGGACGCCTGGGTGCGCGGCACGGTGCCGGGCCAGACCTCCAGTGGCGCGTTCATGACGCTGCAATCTGCTGATGGCGCCAAGGTGGTGGGCGTGTCCACCCCGGTGGCGGGCACGGCCGAGATTCACGAAATGAAGATGGACGGCGACGTGATGCGCATGCGCGCCCTGCCGTCGCTGGACCTGCCCAAGGGCCAAGCCGTGCAGTTGAAGCCGGGCGGCTACCACGTGATGCTGATGGACGTGAAGCAGCCGCTGGTCAAGGACGCCATCGTGCCCATCACGCTCAAGGTGGAGCTGGCCGACAAGCGCGTCGTTGAGCAAAAGGTCGAGGCCAAGGTGCGCGACTTCACCGCCGGCAACATGCCCGCCATGAACCACGGCGGCGAACACAAACATTGATGGCTTGCGGCGGGTGTTGCTGCGGGCCGACCGAGACAGAGATCCGGTATGGCTAACAAGACGCTGAGCACTCGCCAGAAATTCACCTTCCGTATCGAGCCTTCCACCAAGGCTGGCACCGCGCGCCCGCGCAACTTCCTGGTGCCACTCGCCCGTGGCCGCAAGGCCGGCGCCCACGTTGAGGGCAGTCACGCTGAACGTCAGCGCGGCCGGGCCGACGTCCGCCGCGCACTGCGCACGCTGGGCGACGACAACAAAGACAGCTAGTTCGATTCCGACGCGGCGTGCGCCTGCGTAATCGCCTGGCGCAGGCAGTGCTGGCAGCGGCAACCCTGTCCCGGGCGCCGCGCGCTGGCTGGCAGCTTCTCTTCCGTCATGCACCAGCAGGTTGCGTCAGGCTGTGTGCCGTTGCCGATCACCCCGCAGCGCAGTGCCGCCCCGCAGATGGCGCACACAGTGTTGGCGGCCAACGGGTTCACGAGCGACCGCTCCCCTCGTCGTCTTGCCCGAGCTTGTGCATGGCCTGACGCAGAAAGCCCATCTGGTGCGAGAACCGCGTGCATGCATCACACGCAAACAGATGCACGCGCAGGCGCAGGCGCTCCCCTGTAGACAGGTCACGGTCCATCTTCGACACCAGTACGCGGTGCGCTTCCTTGCAGGTGAGCATTCCCCAACGGTTCGGCATAGTGTTCCTGTTCCTCTTCTGCGCGGTTTATGCGGCTGCAGGCTGGTTACCGAACCAGTGCAGATCCAGGCACTCGCGCAGGCGCATGCGGGCGCGATAGAGCAGCGCCCAGGCATTGGTCGCGGTGATCTCCAGTTCCTGACAGATTTCGTCGGTCTCCAGCTCCAGCCACTCGCGCATCATGAACACGCGCCCCACGCGTGGCGGCAGGCGGTCGACACACATCTGCAGGATGTCGAAGAACTCGCGCCGCGACAGCGCAGCATCCGGGTTGCCCCAGTCGGTGGGCGGGCTCACGTAATGGCCGTCGGCGGCAAACAGGCTGTCGAAGACGGCTTCGTCGGAGCGCTGCTCGGCGTCATCCGACCCGCCACCGGCGAGCAGCGAGACGCGCACTTCGCGCCGGCCCGAGCGGATCTCGTCGATGATCTTGTGCTTGAGGATGCCGATCACGTACGTCTTGAGTGACGCGTTGCCGGCAAAGCGCTCGGGGTGTTCTAGCACGGCCAGGATGGTGTCGGCGACCACGTCTTCGGCCAGCGCGGTATCGCGCAACTGCAGTTGCGCAAAGCGCAGCAGGTGCGGGCGCAGGGCATTGAGTTGATCGGGGGCGATGGCCATGTCGGGTGAATGGTGTTTTGTGTCTGCAACGGTATGGCCGGTACGCAAGGTGCGCCATCAGACTGCGCCGGCTTTTCTTGTAAAATCCCGCCTGCCGAAAATGGGCTGCAACGCTTTTGTGTAGCACGCGACATTCGGCGCTCCATCATACCCGCCCAATTCGTCTAATCCGTCCGCTCAATCCCGGATGTCTCCGACATGAACGCTTCTGTTGCTGCCCCCGACCCTGCTGGCCTCGACCCCGAACTCGCGCACATTGCGCCGGCGCTGAAGGCTGAAATTCTCGCGCAGGCTCTGCCTTACATTCGCAAGTTCCACGGCAAGACCATCGTCATCAAGTACGGCGGCAACGCCATGACGGAAGAGAAGCTCAAGCACGGTTTCGCGCGCGACGTGATCCTGCTCAAGCTGGTCGGCATGAACCCGGTGGTGGTGCACGGCGGCGGTCCGCAGATCGACGAAGCGCTGAAGAAGGTTGGCAAGCAAGGCACCTTCATCCAGGGCATGCGCGTGACGGATGAGGAGACCATGGAAGTGGTCGAATGGGTGCTCGGCGGCGAAGTCCAGCAGGACATCGTCATGCTGATCAACCAGTACGGTGGCCAGGCGGTCGGCCTGACCGGCAAGGACGGCGGCCTGATCCGCGCCAAGAAGTTGAAGATGCCGGATCGCGAGAACCCCGGGCAGTTCATCGACATCGGCTACGTGGGCGACATCGAGACGATCAACCCGGCCGTGGTGAAGGCGCTGCAGGATGACGCGTTCATCCCGGTCATCTCGCCCATCGGCTTCTCTGACGAGGGCCAGGCCTACAACATCAACGCGGATGTGGTGGCCGGCAAGATGGCCGAGATCCTGAAGGCCGAGAAGCTGGTCATGATGACCAACATCCCCGGCGTGATGGACAAGCAGGGCAACCTGCTGACCGACCTGTCGGCGCGCGAGATCGACGAGCTGTTTGCCGACGGCACGATCTCGGGCGGCATGCTGCCGAAGATCTCGTCGGCGCTGGATGCAGCCAAGAGCGGCGTGAACTCGGTGCACATCGTTGATGGCCGCATCGAGCACTCGCTGTTGCTGGAAATCCTGACCGAACAGGCGTTCGGCACGATGATCCGCTCGCATTGATGCATATCACCCGAGGGGCCCGGGCGCGCCGAACCAGACTGTCGACGCGCGCTTGGCCCCGCGAGGTGGTGGCGCCCAAGCCACCCAAGCAACAGCCGGTATGGCTGTTCGACCTCGACAACACCCTCCACCACGCCTCGCACGCGATCTTTCCGCAGATCAACCGGCTGATGACGGCCTACGTGGCGCGCGTGCTCGGCACGGACGACGCCACCGCTAGCCAGGTGCGCATGGACTATTGGCGCCGCTACGGTGCCACCATTCTCGGCATGGTCCGCCACCATGGCGTCGACCCCGATGACTTCCTTGCCCAGGCGCATCACTTTGACGATCTGCGCGCCATGGTGCGTGCCGAGCGCGGCCTAGCCCAACTGTTGCGCGCACTGCCCGGGCGCAAGATCCTGCTGACCAACGCCCCCGTCGCCTATGCGCGTGAGGTGGTGCGCCTGATCGGCCTGAAGCGCGCGTTTGCCCGTGAGATTGCCGTCGAGCACATGTGGGTGCACCGGCGCCTGCGCCCGAAACCCGATCCGCTGATGCTGCGCCGGCTGCTGGCGCGCGAACGCATTGCGCCGTCGCGTGCGATCCTGGTGGAGGACACGCTTTCGCACCTCAAGCGATATCGCCGGCTTGGCATTGGCACCGTGTGGGTGACGGGCTACCTGCGCCGGGTGGCGCCCGGTGCGGCATCGTTGTCTTCACAATCGGCTGCCGAGGCTTTGCATCCAATGCAAGTGGCGGCGATGGGCGCGCGTGCAAATTCGCCACATCAGCCGGCCGCCGCACCGATTTTGTTCGCCAACCGGCCCGGCTATGTCAGCGTGAAAGTAAAATCGGTGCTTCAACTAAAACGAAGGCTTGTTCGACGCGGCTAGGCGGTTACTTAGCTTCCGTGTGCAGAACGGGAGAGGGGCCAGGAAGTCATGAGCAACGCGCAAACGGGGTTTCCGACGGCCGAGCTGGCTACGGAAGCGCCTATTGAAGCCACACCCGTACGCAAGCGCCCCCGCCCGGGCGAGCGCCGCGTGCAGATCCTGCAGACGCTGGCAGGCATGCTCGAACAACCGCGTGGCGAGAAGATCACCACGGCGGGCCTGGCTGCCAAACTGGACGTCTCCGAAGCGGCGTTGTACAGACATTTCGCCAGCAAGGCGCAGATGTACGAAGGTCTGATCGAATTCATCGAACAGACCGTCTTTGGCCTTATCAACCAGATCACCCTGCGCGAAGAGCACGGCCTGCGCCAGGCGCATGCCATTGCGCACATGCTGCTGTCCTTCGCCGACAAGAACCCGGGCATGACGCGCGTGCTGGTGGGCGAGGCGCTGGTCGGTGAGGATGAGCGTCTGCCCGAGCGCATGGCGCAGTGTCTGGACCGCATCGAAGCCTCGTTCAAGCAGAGCCTGCGCGTGGCCGTCACCCAGGGTGCATGGCCGGCCGATACCGATATCGCGTCGCGTGCCAACCTGATCGTCTGCGTGGTGGTGGGGCGTTGGCACCGGTACGCCAAGAGCGGCTTCCGCAAGTCGCCGATGGAGGGTGTTGAGGCGCAGTTGCGCGTGCTGTTGGCCTGACCGGATCGCTCAAGAAAAAAGCCCCGCATCTGCGGGGTTTTTTTGCGCTCAACCGATCGTTCGCACCGCCTCCGCCAGCGTGTGAAAACGCGCAGCAATGTGCTCGGTCTCCACGTGACCGTAGCCGAGCAGAAGTCCGGGCTGGCGACGTGCATCGTCCTGGTAGTAACGCGAGAGCGGGCGCGTGACGACATCATTGGCGAGCGCCATGTCCGCAACGGCCACGTCGTTGGTGCCGGCCGGCAGCCCGAGCACGAGGTGCAGGCCCGATGCGCCGTCATGCACGGGCAGCGACTCGCCGAACTCGTTGGCGATCGAGGCAAGCAGCGTTTCGCGCCGCTCCGCATACACACCGCGCATGCGCCGGATGTGCGAGACGAAATGGCCCTCCGCAATGAAGTCCGCCAGCACCGCCTGCGTGAGGATCTGGCCGCCGCGGAACATCTCTGAGAGCCCCGTCGCAAAGGCATCGGCCAGCGCTGGCGGCACCACCAGATAGCCGATCCGCAGACTCGGGAACAGCACCTTCGAGAACGTGCCCATGTAGAGCACGCGCCCACCTTCATCCAGGCCTTGCAGGGAGGGCAATGGGCGGCTGCCGTAGCGGAATTCGCTGTCGTAGTCGTCTTCAACGATCCACGCGTCGGTGGCGTGTGCGGTTGCGAGCAGCGCGCGGCGGCGCGCCAGGCTCATCACCGAACCGAGTGGGTATTGGTGCGAGGGCGAGACCACCATCAGCTTGGGCGGCTTGCCGCGCTGGCGCGTGCGTGCGGGCACGTCAAAGCGCATGCCTTCATCGTCCACCGGCAGCGGCACGGTGCGGATGCCCGCAGCGGTGAGTACGCTGCGCACGCCCCAGTAGCCGGGATCTTCGATCCAGGCGCTGTCACCGGCATCGCACAGCAGTTGCGCGATGAGCTGGAGCGACGGGTGGATGCCCGCGGTGATGATGATCTGCTCGGGCTCGCAACGCACACCGCGTGCAGTGCGCAGGTAGTCGGCGAGCGCGGTGCGCAGCGGCAGATAACCGGCGCCCACCGGATACGTCAGCAACGCGGGCGAGGGTTTGCGCAGCAGCCGGTTGTGCAGCCGCGACCAGATGCGCGCGGGAAACATCCGCACTTCCGGCACGCCCGGCATGAAGGCACCCCATTGGCGTGAGCTGGCACCCGCATCGCGCACCAGTGCGCGGCCCCGCGTGGAGAGCATCGGTGCGATGGGTTCAGTGGCTTCCGCAACCTCAGCGATGGGGGCCGTTGGCACAGGCGCGGCATCCAGCCGGTCTGGTGCGGTATCGGCGACGAAGGTGCCGCTGCCAACGCCTGCCGACACGTAGCCCTCCACGCCCAACTGCTCGTACACGTGGATGACCGTGTTGCGCGCGATGCCCAGCTCGGTCGCCAACTGGCGTGACGATGGCAGGCGCGTGCCCGGTTGCAGTTCGTCGCGCAGGATGCCCTCCTGCAGCGCGCGGTATAGGCGGCGGTGGTCGGGCTCGCCGCTGGCGTCGGCGCGGTCGAAGCGGCGCTGCAGGTAGTCGACCAGCATGCTGGCGCGGTGAGCGGGGGAATGGTCGGCCATGGCGGGTTGTGGAGCCGAAGTGGTTCCATCAGAAAAACGCGATTGGGTCTCATTGTACGGGGCCAATGACTGCCACACTGGCCTCCATCGCATCTTTTTTGACCCAACACACCCCAACGCCATGAACGCCCGAGATCCGCAACAAGCGCCGCAACAGAACGCCCAATGGAATGCCCGCCGCCTCGCTGCCACCCCGCGCGGCGTGGGTGTGATGACCGACCGCTATGCCGAACGTGCCGAGAACGCCCTGTTCTGGGACGTGGAAGGCCGCCGCTACATCGACTTCGCGGCCGGCATTGCCGTGGTCAACACGGGGCACCGTCATCCGCGCCTGGTGCAGGCTGTGCGTGAGCAGCTCGACCACTTCACGCATACGGCGTATCAGATCGTGCCGTACGGCTCGTCCGTCGAGTTGGCTGAGCGCCTGAATGCGGTCACGCCCGGCACGCACGCCAAGAAGACCGCGTTCTTCACCACGGGCGCCGAGGCTGTTGAGAACGCCATCAAGATCGCCCGTGCGCACACGGGCCGTCCGGGCGTGATTGCGCTCACGGGCGCCTTCCATGGCCGCACGTTCATGGGCATGTCGCTTACGGGCAAGGTCGTGCCGTACAAGACGGGATTTGGTCCGTTCCCGGGCAGCATCTATCACGTGCCGGCGCCGGTCGCGCTGCATGGCGTGAGCACACAGGATTCGCTCGATGCCATCGGCCGCCTGTTCAAGGCCGACATCGACCCGCGCCAAGTCGCAGCCATCATCTTCGAGCCGGTGCAGGGCGAGGGCGGTTTCTACCAGATGCCCGCCGACTTCGTGCGCGCCGTGCGTGCGCTGTGCGATGAGCACGGCATCGTGATGATTGCCGATGAAGTGCAGACCGGCTTTGCCCGCACTGGCAGGCTGTTTGCCATGGAGCACACCGGCGTGCTGCCGGACCTGATGACGATGGCCAAGGGGCTGGCCGGCGGTCTGCCGCTGTCGGCCGTCACTGGCCGTGCGGAAATCATGGACGCACCGGCGCCGGGTGGCCTGGGTGGTACGTACGCGGGTAACCCGCTGGCCGTGGCCGCAGCCCATGCGGTGCTCGACATCATTGCCGATGAGAAGCTGTGCGAACGCTCTGCCGCGTTGGGTGCACGTCTGGTCGATGCACTCAACGCCATGAAGCCCAAGCAACCGCGCATTGCCGAAGTACGTGGTGTGGGCGCGATGGTTGCTGTGGAGTTCAATACGCCGGATGGCAAGCCCGACGCCGACTTCACCAAGCTCGTGCAGCAACGTGCGCTCGACGCCGGCCTGCTGCTGCTGTCGTGCGGCGTGTACGGCAACGTGATCCGCTTCCTGTTCCCGCTCACGATTGAAGATGCGGTGTTCGAAGAGGGCCTTGTCATCTTGCAACGCGCACTGGAGGGCTGACAGCATGACCCGCACTGATGTGTCGAGCGCACCCGCTGCACCGATCGCGCTCAAAGACCCGGGCTTGTGGCGCACGCAGGCGTTTCTCGCCGGCACGTGGGCCGATGCCGATGATGGCGCCACGCGCGATGTGACCGACCCCGCCACCGGTCGCAAGATCGGCACCGTACCTGGCATGGGCGCGGCCGAAACGCGCCGCGCCATCGACGCCGCACAGGTTGCACAGCGCGCCTGGCGCAAGGTGCCGGCGCGCGAGCGTTCGAAGATCTTGCGCAAGCTCGCCGACCTGATGATGGACCACCAGCAGGATCTCGCTGCCATCCTCACGGCCGAGCAAGGCAAGCCGCTGCCCGAAGCCGCGGGCGAGATCGCCTACGCCGCATCGTTCATCGAGTGGTTTGCCGAAGAGGCACGCCGCGTGTACGGCGACACGATTCCCGCGCCGCAGAGCGATCGCCGCATCGTCGTGACCAAGGAGCCGATCGGCGTGACGGCCGCCATCACGCCGTGGAATTTCCCGATCGCGATGATGACGCGCAAGGTGGGCCCGGCGCTGGCGGCGGGTTGCTCGATGGTGGTCAAGCCCGCGCTTGAGACACCCTATTCCGCGCTGGCCTTTGCCGAGCTGGCTGTGCGTGCGGGTGTGCCGGCGGGTTTGCTCTCCGTCGTCACCGGCGACTCGCAGGCGATTGGCGGTGAGCTGACCTCCAACACCATCGTGCGCAAGCTGAGCTTCACGGGCTCCACGGGTGTCGGCAAGTTGTTGATGCGCCAATGCGCGGAAGACATCAAGAAGCTCTCGCTCGAACTGGGCGGTAACGCGCCCTTCATCGTGTTTGACGATGCGGATGTCGATGCTGCCGTGGAAGGCGCGATGATCGCCAAGTATCGTAATGCCGGCCAGACCTGTGTGTGCGCCAACCGCTTCTACGTGCAGCGCGGCATCTACGACACGTTTGCCGCCAAGCTGGCCGACGCCGTGCGCGCATTGCGCGTGGGCAACGGCACCGAGCCGGGCGTGCAGCAGGGCCCGCTGATCCACATGCGTGCGATGGACAAGGTGCGTCAGCATCTGGACGATGCCGTGTCGCAAGGTGCGCGCGTGCTGGTGGGTGGCAAGCCGCATGCGCTGTCCGCACAGGGCGGCGCGTTCTTCGAGCCGACCGTGGTGGTCGATGCCAAGCCCGGCATGCTGGTCGCGCATGAAGAGACCTTCGGCCCGCTGGCGGCGCTCATCCCCTTCGACGCCGAGGATGAAGCAGTGGCCGCTGCCAACGACACCGAGTTCGGCCTGGCCGCGTATTTCTACACGCGTGACCTGGGCCGTGCGTGGCGCGTGTCGGAGGCGCTGGAGTCAGGCATGGTCGGCGTCAACACGGGGTTGATCTCGACGGCGGAAGCGCCGTTTGGCGGCGTCAAGCAATCGGGCCTGGGCCGCGAAGGTTCCAAGTACGGCATCGACGAGTACCTAGAGATCAAGTACATCAACATGGCCGGCCTGTAAGCAGGCACAGAACAGCAGCACGTGCGCCCCGCGCTTGATCTTCGCCTTTGCGGCGAAGGTCAGGCCGGGGCGTTTTCCGTTGATGGAAAGCGCCGTGCGAAGTCTTCCAGCGGCAGCCGCAGGACGTTGGTGAGATAGCTCACCGTGCGGTAGAAACCCGCGAGCATCAGCAGTTCGAGCACAGCGTCGTCGCTGTAGTGGGCTTTCATGCGCGCCCACAGCGCGTCGTCGATATCGCAGGCATCGTGCAGGGCATCGCAGAGTTGCAGCAGCGTGGCCTCGTGCGGTTGCCAGCAGGCGTCGGTCGGATCGCCGTGCACCAGTGAGCGGATCTGCGCTTCAGTCAGGCCGGCGGCATCGCCAAAGATGGCGACATGCACACCCCATTCGTACTCGGAGCCGCAGCGCGCGGTGGTACGGTCGATCACGAGTTCGCGGTCCCGCAGGCTGAGGTGTCCTTTGTCCAGCAGGCCGCCCGCGAAGAATTTGCCGGCCAGTCGCTCGTCGCGGGCCAGCGTTGTGAATAGCGTCAGCGGCGGTTGTCCGCGCATGACTTGGTCGATGGTTTTCTGGGTCGACGCAGCGAATGGCGGCGTTGCCGGGGCAATACGGGCGGTTTCCATGCAGTCTCCTGCGCTATGATTTTCATAGTAAACGTAGAAAATTTGCTATGGAAAGTAAAGCATGAAGACGCCACTTCCCGGTCAGGCCGTGCGCGGCTCGGATTCCGGCCGCCCGATCATGGCGGCGCTGGACCTGTTCGGCCGTCGCGGCACGCTGCGCATCATCTGGGAATTGCGCGCCGGCCCGCTGAACTTCCGGGCGTTGCAGGATGCGGCGGATACCAACCCGGCGGTGCTCAACACGCGCCTCAAGGAGTTGCGTGCGGCGAGGCTGGTCGATCACGACGAGGGCGGATACCGCCTCACCGACGCATGCGTGGAGCTGCAGGCACTGCTCATGCCGCTCCATGCCTGGGCCGAGCGCTGGGCGTCAACGCTGGGTCATGACGCAGCTGATTGATCGCCGCGCTTTCGACAGAGCATAACGAGACGACACAACGGCACGGCCGCATTGTTCGGCGCTTGCTCTATAATCACCACTTCCTGACGCGCCGATTTGACGACTGGCTTGCGGGCGCGCGGGAGTCCTGGCTGCACGAATGTGGTTCGGGCTCTCATTACAAATGCGGCTAAAGAGGTTCGGTCAGAACGTGGGTAGTGAAGGTAAGCGCCCCACGTGCGCCACATGAGAACCCGATTGGTTGCGATATCAGCGTTGCCGGTCGGGTTTTTTCTTTGGTGCCATGACAGAACTTCAGGCGGCCTCCGCAGATGCTGCGGCAGTGACCGAGACACCTCCTCCAGCGGCACACAAGGGCAAACCAGCCAACGCCATCGGCCTGGTTGTGCCCGAGCGCATGCACTTTGCCGAGCCGCTGCCGCTGCGCAACGGCTCGCAGATCACCGGCTACGACCTGATGGTCGAGACCTATGGCACGCTCAACGCCGACCGCTCCAACGCCGTGCTCATCTGCCACGCGCTCAATGCTTCGCACCACGTGGCGGGTGTGCATGCGGAAGGCGAAGTCGGCTGGTGGGACAACATGGTCGGCCCCGGCAAGCCGGTGGATACCAATCGCTTCTTCGTCATCGGGGTGAACAACCTCGGTTCGTGCTTCGGTTCGACCGGCCCGATGAGCCCGCATCCGGAGACGGGTGCCCCGTACGGCGCACGCTTCCCCGTGGTGACGGTGGAAGACTGGGTGAACGCCCAGGCGCGCGTGGCCGATCGCTTTGGCATCAAGCAGTTCGCGGCGGTGATGGGCGGCAGCCTCGGTGGCATGCAGGCGCTGGCGTGGAGCCTGATGTATCCGGAGCGCGTGCGGCATTGCGTCGTGGTGGCGTCCACGCCCAAGCTGTCGGCGCAGAACATCGCCTTCAACGAGGTGGCGCGCAGCGCGATCCTGTCCGACCCCGACTTCCACGGGGGCGATTACTACGCGCACAACGTCAAGCCCAAGCGCGGCCTGCGCGTGGCGCGCATGATCGGCCACATCACGTATCTGTCGGATGAGGACATGGCGTCCAAGTTCGGCCGCGAACTGAAGGCCGAAGACATCCGCTTCTCGTTCGACGTCGAGTTTCAGGTGGAAAGCTACCTGCGCTATCAGGGCGACAAGTTTGCCGAGTACTTCGACGCCAACACGTACCTGCTGATCACGCGCGCGCTGGATTACTTCGACCCTGCGCTGGCCTACGGCGGCAACCTGACCAAGGCTGTCGCGCACACGCAGGCCAGCTACCTCGTCGTCAGCTTCACGACCGATTGGCGCTTCGCCCCCGCGCGCAGCCGCGAGTTGGTCAAAGCGCTGCTCGACAACAAGCACCGCGTGACCTACGGCGAGATCGAGGCCCCGCATGGCCACGACGCCTTCCTCTTGGAGGACGCGCGTTACCACGCCCTGGTACGCGCCTACTACGAACGCATCGCCCAGGAGATCGGCGCATGACTACGCAAACGCTGCCCCCTGCTGGTGCCCCCTCGGCGGTGCCGAACATCCTGGCTGACCGTGCGGATTTCCGCGCAATCGCCCGCTGGATCGAACCGAACTCCACGGTGCTCGACCTGGGTTGCGCCGACGGCAGCCTGCTGCGCGTGCTGCAGGACGAGCTGGACGTGCAGGCCTACGGCATCGAGATTGACGACGCCGGTGTGCTGGCCACCGCCAAGAAGGGCGTGCAGGTGATCCAGCAGAACCTTGAGGGTGGTCTGGCACTGTTCGAGGACAATAGTTTCGACGCCGTCATCCTCTCGCAGACGCTGCAGACCATCCACAACACCGCACAGGTGCTGCGCGAGATGCTGCGTGTGGGCCGTGAGTGCATCGTGTCGTTTCCGAACTTCGGGTACTGGCCGCACCGGCTGTCGATCTTCCGCGGGCGCATGCCGGTATCGGAATCGCTGCCGTACGAGTGGTACGACACGCCTAACGTGCGCGTGCTGACCATCCGTGACTTTGAGGCGCTGGCGTCCAAGGTAGGGCTGTTGATTCTCGATCGTGTTGTGCTGCACGAGGGCAGCGTGGTGCGCTGGGGCGCCAACTGGCGCGGCAGCGTGGCGGTGTACCGGGTGCGCGCAGCCTGATTGCCTTGGCATGCATGTGGGGTTTGGGTGTGGCAGTTTGAGCGCACCCGCGCGCAGCAGGTTGGCGCGCTACACTGGGTTATCTTCCGGTGAGGAGCGCGCGATGAGCAGACAGACCCAGCGCAGAGTCCCGCGCATGCTGCAGGCAGTATTGGTGTTGGCGATGAGCGCGGCCATGCCGGTCGCGCTTGCCGCGACCTCGCCAAAAGATGCGCAGGGCGATGCCGCCGCCCTCACCCAGATCGCCATCGCACACTACGAGCAGAATGAATTCGGCCACGCCTTCGACGAATTTGCCGAGGCAGCGCAACGCGGCAACCGCCTTGCGCAATTCAACTACGCAATGATGCTGATGCGCGGCGAAGGTACCGTCGCCCGCCCCGAAGAAGCCGTCAAATGGCTGCGCCGCGCCGCCGATAACCAGATGACCCACGCGCAGTTTGCCTACGGTGAGTTGTACGAGCGCGGCGAGCTGGTACCGCGCTCCCTGGAGGAAGCCAACAAGTGGTATGAGCGTGCTGCCACTGGCGGACACGTCGAAGCGCAGCGTGCGCTGGCCACCAACTACTTCACCGGCCGTGGCGTGCTGCGCGACTACGGGCGCGCCTTCGCTTGGTACAGGAAGGCCGCGGAGGGTGGTGATGCGCCCTCACAGTACATCGTGGGCAGCTACTACGAGCGCGGTGAACCCGGCGTGGTGCCGCAGGATATCGAGCAAGCCAAGAACTGGTATGGCAAGGCCGCCGCACAGGGCGACATTGGCGCGTTGGCCAAGTTGCGCGAACTGGTGGAGAAGACCTATCGGGCCAAGCATGGCGATCCGCCCACGGCCGCGCGCCCATCCATGTAGCGCAGGCATGAAAAAACCGCCGGGATGGCTCCATGCACCGGCGGTTTGTTTTTGCAGCGTTCGATCTGCCGTGGTCAACAACAGCGGCCTACGCGGCCCTTGTAGCGCGCGTCCTGGCGTTCGCGAAAGAACGCCTCGTACGTCATGACGGGCTGGCCGGGATGGGTCTCCTGCATGTGGCGTACGTAGGTGTCGTAGTCCGGCACCCCCACCATCAGGCGCATCGCCTGGCCGAGGTAGCGGCCGAGGGTTTCGATTTGTTCGCGCATGCGGGCGCTCCTTGCAAGACAGCGGCACGTACATGGCGTGCCGCTTCACCAGTGTTGAGCTTCAGTTTTAGTTGGCGCCCAGCACTTCGTACGGCGTTTCGTTGACGGTCGGGCGGTTCGCCGCGCGCGCTTTGAGCACCGTGCGCACGCCGTACCAACCGATGCTGACCACCACCAGGACGAACAGGCCGCACAGGAAGGCGTCGATGCGATCGTTCAGCACGATCTGCTGCATCTGCGCCACCGACTTGGCCGGAGCCAACAGCTTGCCCTCGGCAATCGCGCCAGCGTACTTGTTGGCGTGCGCCAGGAAGCCGATCTTCGGGTCCGGATCGAACAGCTTTTGCCAACCGGCGGTGAGCGTGCAGATCAGCAGCCACGCGGTCGGCAGCAGCGTCACCCACACGTAGCGGTCACGCTTCATCTTGACCAGCACGCAGGTGCCGAGCGTGAGCGCAATCGCGGCCAGCATCTGGTTGGAGATGCCGAACAGCGGCCACAGCGTGTTGATGCCGCCCAGCGGATCGACCACGCCCTGGTACAGGAAGTAGCCCCACAGCGCGACGGTCGCGGCCGTGGCGATCAGGTTGGCGACCAGCGAATCCGTGCGCTTCAAGGCCGGCACAAACGTGCCCAGCAAATCCTGCAGCATGAAGCGGCCAGCACGTGTGCCCGCGTCCACGGCGGTCAGGATGAACAGCGCCTCGAACAGGATCGCGAAGTGGTACCAGAAGGCCATCATGGTCTGACCGCCCACCACCTGGTGCAGGATGTGCGCCATGCCAACGGCCAGCGTCGGTGCGCCGCCTGCACGGGCGAGGATGGTGTTTTCACCTACATCCTTGGCGGTCTGGATCAGCACATCCGGGGTGATGACGAAGCCCCAGGTGGACAGCGTCTGTGCCACCGCATCCGGCGTGGCACCCACGAGTGCCGCTGGGCTATTCATCGCGAAATACACGCCCGGGTTGATGACCGAAGCGGCCACCAGCGCCATGATGGCGACGAACGATTCCATCAGCATCGCGCCGTAGCCGATGAAGCGCGCCTGTGTTTCGTTCTCCAGCAGCTTGGGCGTGGTGCCCGACGAGATGAGCGAGTGGAAGCCCGACACCGCGCCGCATGCAATGGTGATGAACAGGAACGGGAACAGGTTGCCCGACCACACCGGGCCACCGCCGGCCGCGAACTGCGTGAGCTGCGGCATCTGCATCTTCGGCGCCACGATCAGGATGCCGATGGCCAGCGCGATGATCGTGCCGATCTTCAGGAACGTCGACAGGTAATCACGCGGCGCCAGCAGCAGCCACACCGGCAGCACCGAGGCGACAAAGCCGTAACCGATCAGCATCCACGTCAGCGCCTTGCCGTCGAACGTGAACAGCGGCGCGAGCGCGGCATTCTCATGCACCGCCTGACCGCCGATGATGGCCAGCATCAGCAGCACGAAGCCGATGATCGACACCTCGCCGATGCGGCCCGGGCGGATGTAGCGCACGTACACGCCCATGAACAGCGCGATGGGAATCGTCGCGGCCACGGTGAACGTGCCCCACGGCGAGCCGACCAGCGCCTTCACCACGATCAGCGCCAGCACGGCCAGGATGATGATCATGATGAGGAACGCGCCAAACAGCGCGATCACGCCGGGCACCGTGCCCATCTCGCTCTTCACGAGGTCGCCCAGCGAGCGCCCATCGCGGCGGCTGGAGATGAACAGCACGATGAAGTCCTGCACCGCGCCGGCAAACACCACGCCGGCCAGAATCCACAGCATGCCCGGCAGATAGCCCATCTGCGCGGCCAGCACAGGGCCCACCAGGGGGCCGGCACCGGCAATGGCCGCGAAGTGGTGGCCGAACAGCACGTACTTGTTGGTGGGGACGTAATCGAGCCCGTCGTTATGACGCCAGGCGGGCGTCTTGCGGGTGCCGTCCAGGCCGAGCACCTTGTCGGCAATGAAGCGGCTGTAGTAGCGATATGCGATCAGATAGATGCACACGGCGGCCACCACCACCCAGAGCGCGCTGACTGCCTCGCCGCGCGCAAGCGCAACGGTGGCAAAGGCAGACGCGCCAAGAATGGCGACGACCAGCCAGATCAGGTGTTGCCTGACGAAGCTCATGTCGGTCTCCTCGAACCTTGGTCGAAGCGGGATGTGGGCTCATCCCTGCGGGTTGATCCTGCCGATCCTGTCGCTCTCGCGTTGTCGGCAAGGTTTGCACGCAGTCCGTTGGCCTGAGTTGGCCGGACAGCGAGGCCGTGTAGTATTTGCCAGCCTCAGTGCCCGCCACAAGCGGAGGACTACGCAGCGTATGTCCGTAGTACTACGCAGGCCATGTGATTCCCAATCGAATACGCGCCCGAACCTTACGATGTTGCGATGCAAGGTGCCGCGCCCTGCCATGAAGCTCCGCCAGAAGATCCTGCTCCTCGCCGTTGCGCCGCTGACCATCGCCATGTTGGCGATCATGCTGACCGTGCGGCATCAGTCGATCGCGCTGGCGCAGCATGAGCGGCAACTGGTGGAGTCCGCCTACCTGCAGGCCAAGGAGACCGAGCTGCGCGCCTATGTGAAGCTCGCGCAGAGCGCCATCGCCCCGCTCGTCGCCTCGGGCCGCGACGATGAGGCCACGCGCGACGAAGCCATGCGCACCCTCGCCCGCCTCGACTTCGGCACCGACGGCTACTTCTTCCTCTACGACATGCGTGGTCGCAACCTGATGCACCCGCGCCAACCCGAGCTGGTCGGCCGTGACCTGTGGGACCTGACTGACGCTGGCGGGCAGCCCACGATCCAGAAGCTGGTCGCGGCCGCGCAGAACGGCGGCGGCTTCGTGCGCTACATGTGGGACAAGCCCTCCACGCACCAGAGCGTGCCCAAGCTCGGCTATGTGGAGCCGATTCCGAAGTGGGGCTGGATGGTCGGCACCGGCCTCTATCTGGATGACATCGAGCAGACGCTGCGCCAGATCGATCAACGTGCGCAGACCAATATCGACCAGACGCTCGCATGGGTGGTGGCCATCGCAGCCATCAGCATCCTGCTGGTGGCGGGCAGCGGTTTGGCGCTCAACGTGAGCGACCATCGCGAGGCGGACGCCAAGTTGCGCCAGCTCGCGCAGCAGGTGGTGCGCTCTCAGGAAGACGAGCGCGCGCGTGTCTCGCGTGAGCTGCACGACGGCATCAGCCAGGTGTTGGTGTCGACCAAGCTGCTGCTCGAAACGGCGCACGGTCATCTGGAGGCGCAGCCCGCGAAAACGGCTGCCACTGACAAGGCCACCGGCATGCTGCGCCGCGCGCTCGATCGCCTGAATGGCGCACTGGGCGAAGTGCGGCGCGTGTCGCACAACCTGCGCCCTGCGCTGCTGGATGATTTGGGTTTGGCTGCTGCGCTGGAGTTGCTCGTGCGCGAAACACGCGAAGCGCATGAAGACCGCCAACCGGGCTTCGCCATCGTGCTGGAACTTGTCGGGCCGGCCGTGCAGTTGCCGGATGCCTGCAACACGGCGCTGTTCCGCATCGCACAGGAAGCCATCTCCAACGTCGAGCGCCACGCCACGCATGCCACGCGCATCGGCGTGCTGCTGGAGAACGACATCGATGCCGTGCGCTTGTCCATTCGCGACAACGGTTCGGGCTTCGATGTCGAGTCCGTGCAGGTGGACCCTGAGCATGGCATCGGCCTGCGCAATATGCGTGAGCGCATGGCTGCGCTGGGCGGCACCTGTACCATTGTTTCCGACGTGCACGGCACGGAAGTCTGTGCCGTGCTGCCGCACATCGTCATCGCTCAACTGGCCGCTGTTACTTCGGCCGCCTCCACCGCTCTGTCCGCATCCGCATGAACACGCCTGTCAAATTGCTTCTCGTCGACGATCACCCGCTGGTGCGCGATGGTGTGCGCGTGCGGCTGGAGGCCGTGCCGCATTTCGAAGTGGTGGGCGAAGCCGGCGATGCGCAGGGCGCGCTCGAAGCCGCGCGCACGCTGTCGCCGGACCTGGCGCTGATGGACATCGGCATGCGCGGCATGAACGGTATCGCGCTCACCGAAAAGTTTGCCGAGCAGTTTCCGGAGATCGCCGTGCTGGTGCTGTCGATGCACGACAACCTGGAGTACGTGCGCCAGGTGATCCGTGCCGGTGCGCGCGGTTACGTGCTCAAGGATGCGCCCGCCAGTGAACTGGTCGAGGCCATCGATGCGGTGTTGGCTGGCCGTGCCTTCTACAGTGCACAACTCGCGATGCGCATGGCCGAGCAGGCCGTCATGCCCACGCCCGTTGAGGCGCTCACACCGCGCGAGCGCGACATCCTCGATGGCATCGCCAAGGGTTACGCCAACAAGCGCATTGCTGACGAGTTAGGCCTGTCGGTGCGCACGGTGGAGTCGCATCGCCTGAACCTCAAGCGCAAGCTCGGCATCGAGGGCCAGGCGGAACTGGTGAAGTTTGCGGTGGAGCTGGGGAAGGGGCGTTAGCGCGCCACGGCATCCACGTAGTCGCGCACCATCGCCTCGAACGAGGTGTCGCGGCCGAAGCCCATCGCGTCGGCGCGGGCGGTATCGAAGCGCGCCGGCCAGCTCTGCACGATGGCCTTGATGCGCGCGTCAGGCTCCCAGCGGATGCGGGAGACCGGCGCGTCGCCCGCCACCTTGCGCAGCGCCTCGACCATCTCACCGACCCGCACGGTGATGCCCGGCAGATTGAGCGAACGGCGATTGCCCCACGTCGATGCTGGCAGCGTGTAGGCGTGCAGCAGTGAGGCCACCACTTGACGCGGCGAGGCGAGCCACAGTTCGGTCTCGGCCTCCACCGGGCAGATGGCGTCAACGCCTGCCAGCGGCTCGCGGATGATGCCGCTGGCAAAGCTCGACGCCGCGCCATTCGGCTTGCCCGGGCGCACCGAGACCGTCGGGATGCGCACGGCGCGGCCATCGATGTAGCCCTTGCGCGAGTACTCGCCCACCAGGAATTCGCCCATCAGCTTCTGCACGCCGTACGAGGCTTGTGGCGTAGCCGCTGTGTCGTCGGTCACGATTGCCGGCAGTTGGCCGCCGAACACCGCCACCGAGCTGGCGAACAGCACCCGGGGCGCGCGACCCGTCTTGGCCTGCTGCGCACGCAACGCGTCGAGCAGCGCGCGCGTGCCATCCAGGTTCACACGCATGCCGAGGTCGAAATCCGCTTCCGCCGTGCCGCTCACCACGGCGGCCAGATGGAACACGCCGCCCACGTTTTCATCGATCACCTGGGCGATGAGGGCGGGGTCCGACGCATCGCCGGCCACGTAGCGCACACGCGGGTCAGCAATCTGACCGGCCACCTGGTCCAGCACGATGAAGGTATCGACCGGTTGCGGCGTGCCGTCCGGACCGGGCAGGCCGGGTGCCGCAAGCAGTGCCGCCAGCACGCGCTGGCCCAGGAAACCGGCGCCGCCGGTGATGACGATGTTCATGGTGTCTCCTTGTTGCCGAACGTGGATCGCCCGGCGTTTTGATCGATGCCTAGGGTAAACAGGGATGAAGCTCTGCGGCTCAACTTGTATGATGACACGACGAATTTACGCTTGCCAAGCCATCCCGATCCCTATGTTTGAACGACTTGACGCCGCGCCATCCCTGTCCGACCGCGTGGCCCAGACCCTGATGGACAAGATCGACGCCGGCGAACTGCGCCGCGGCGAACGCATGCCGTCTGAGACCGTGCTCGGCCAGGAATTCGGCGTGAGCCGCACGGTGATCCGCGAGGCGATCTCGCGCCTGCGTCACGAAGGCGTGGTCGAGGCGCGCCAAGGTAGTGGCGTGTACGTCACACAGCAGGCCGGGCTCAAGCCGCTGCGCATCGACGCGGCGCAGGCCGGGTCGATCGACGCCGTGCTGCACATCATCGAACTGCGTCGCGCGCTGGAGGCCGAAGGCGCCGCACTGGCCGCCCAGCGCCGCACCGACGCGCAGATGATCGAGATCGATGCAGCACTCGACAGCATCGACGCCGCCGTCGCCACCGGCGGTGATGGCGTGGCCGAAGACCTGCGCTTTCACCGCGCCATTGCGGCGGCCAGCGGCAATCCATTCCTCGTGCAGGCACTCGGCTTCTTCAGCCAGTACCTGGAAGAAGCGATTGGCGTGACGCGCAGCAACGAAGCGCGCCGCGAAGACTTCGCCCGCCAGGTGCGCGACGAGCACCGCGCGATGGTTGAGGCCATCCGCGCCCGAGATGCGCTGGCTGCACGCAACGCCGCGCAGACCCACATGTTCAACGCCGCACGTCGCCTGGCCGAGGGCCGGGACGCTGCGCAAGACTGATTCAGGAGCACTGCATGACGCAATCGACGGCTGACCGGACGGTCGGCGTGATCGGACTCGGCGCCATGGGCTTGGGCATTGCCAAGACCCTGCGCCACAACGGCTACACCGTGCATGCCTGCGACGCGCGCCCCGGCGCCGCAGCCGAGTTCGCCAAGGAAGGCGGCGTGGCCTGCGCAACGCCTGTCGAGGTGGCGGGCAGCGTGGACGTGGTCGTCTCAGTGGTGGTCAATGCTGCGCAAACCGAAACGGTGCTGTTTGGCGAGAACGGCGCGGCCGCCGCCATGCAGCCGGGCAGCACGTTCGTGATGTGCTCCACGGTGGACCCGAACTGGTCGATCGCGCTGGAAGCGCGCTTGGCGCAAGGCGGCATCCTGTACGTGGACGGCCCCATCTCCGGCGGTGCCGCCAAGGCCGCCTCGGGCCAGATGACGATGATGACCTCGGCCACGCCCGCCGCCTATGCCGCCGCAGGCCATGTGCTCGACGCCATGGCCGGCAAGGTCTACCGCCTGGGCGACAAGGCGGGCGCGGGCAGCAAGGTCAAGATCATCAATCAACTCCTTGCCGGTGTGCACATTGCCGCAGCTGCCGAAGCGATGGCCCTGGGCCTGCGCGAAGGCGTGGAAGCCGACGCGCTGTACGAGGTCATCACCCACAGCGCGGGCAACAGCTGGATGTTCGAAAACCGCATGGCCCACGTGCTGGCCGGTGACTACACGCCGCTGTCCGCCGTCGACATCTTCGTCAAGGACTTGGGGCTCGTACTCGATACGGCGCGGGCGACCAAATTCCCGCTGCCGCTGGCCGCCACCGCGCACCAGATGTTCATGCAGGCGTCTACCGCCGGTTACGCCCGGGAAGACGACTCCGCTGTCATCAAGATCTTCCCGGGTATCACGCTGCCGGAGGGCAAGTCGGCATGAGCGCTGCGCAGATTTCCCGCCCCGTGCTCGGTTGCATCGCCGATGACTTCACCGGTGCGACCGATCTGGCCAACATGCTCGTGCGCGCGGGCATGCGGACCGTACAGACCATTGGTGTGCCACAGGCTGGCGATGAGGCCATCGCCGCCGATGCGGATGCCATCGTCGTCGCGCTCAAGTCGCGCACGATTCCGGCGGCCGATGCCGTGCAGCAGTCGCTCGCCGCGCTGCGCTGGCTGCGTGTGCAAGGCTGCTCGCGTTTCTTCTTCAAATACTGCTCGACCTTCGATTCCACCGACGACGGCAACATCGGCCCTGTGGCCGAGGCGTTGATGGCTGAACTGGGGACGGACTTCACGCTGGCCTGCCCGGCGTTTCCGGAGAACGGCCGCACGATCTTCCGTGGCCATCTGTTTGTGGGCGACGTGCTGCTCAACGCGTCGGGCATGGAGCACCACCCGCTCACGCCGATGCGCGATCCGAACCTCGTGCCGGTGCTCGCGCGCCAGAGTGCGGGCAAGGTCGGCCTGCTGCGTTACGACGCGGTCATGCGCGGTGCCCAAGCGGCGCGCGACCAGGCCAAACAACTGCGCGCCGACGGTGTGAAGCTGGCAATTGCCGATGCGATCTCCAATGACGACCTGATCGTGCTGGGCGAAGCGTTTGCCGATCTGCCGCTGCTGACGGGGGGCTCGGGGTTGGCGCTTGGCCTGCCCGCGCAGTACCGCCGCACCGGCCTCATTACCGAGCACGGTGACGCTGCGCAACTGCCGTCCGTGGTCGACTCGGCCATCGTGCTGTCAGGCAGCTGCTCGCGTGCGACGAACGCGCAGGTGGCGCACTGGCGCGCCGCGCGCCCCGCGTTCCAGATCGATCCGCTGGCGTTGGCCGAAGGTCAGCCGGTGGTGGTCGAGGCGCTCGACTTTGTGCACCGCCACGCAGGCCAGACGGTGTTGGTGTACGCCACCAGTGCCCCGGAGCAAGTGGCCCGCGTGCAGCAGACGCTGGGCGTGGAGCGCGCCGGCAAGCTGGTCGAAGACGCGCTTGGCCGTATCGCCCGTGCGCTGCATGCCGATGGCGTGCGCCGCTTCGTGGTGGCCGGCGGTGAGACCTCGGGCGCGGTCGTGCAGGCGCTGGATGTGCGGGCGCTGCGCATCGGCCCGCAGATCGATCCGGGCGTGCCCTGGACTGCCACCATTGACAGCGATCCGATCGCGCTGGCGTTGAAATCTGGCAACTTCGGCACCGTCGATTTCTTCGAGAAGGCGCTCGCGCAACTTGCACAGGTCACGGTGGAGACGACAGCGTGAGCACCGCCAACGAAAGCGCGCTGCGCGAAGAAATCGCGCGCGTGGGCCAGAGCCTGTATGCGCGCGGCTACACCGTCGGCACGGCGGGCAACATCAGCGCGCGCTTGCCCGACGGCTGGCTCATCACGCCCACCGACGCCTGCCTCGGCACGCTGGACCCGGCGCGCATCGCCAAGGTCAGCACGGCGGGCGAGTGGGTCAGCGGCGACAAGCCCTCCAAGACGCTCGCCCTGCATCGCGGCATCTACGACCGCAATACCGACGCGCACGCCGTGGTGCACACGCATTCGACGCACCTGGTGGCGCTCACGCTGGCCGGCGTCTGGCGCGAGGCCGACGTGCTGCCGCCCATCACGCCGTACTACGTGATGAAGGTTGGCCACGTGCCGCTCATCGCGTACCAACGCCCCGGGCATCCGGATGTGGCCGCGCAGATTGCCGCGCTGGCTACTGAGGTGCGCGCCGTGCTGCTCGATCGCCTGGGCCCCGTGGTGTGGCACAGCTCGGCATCGAACGCGGCCTATGCGCTGGAAGAACTGGAAGAAACCGCCAAGCTTTGGCTGATGACGGAGCCAAAGCCCGCACCGCTGTCAGATGCGCAGATCGACGAGCTGCGTCAGACGTTCGGGGCCCGCTGGTAGGAACCTGCCCACGATCCTACTGCGCGACCCGATCTTGCCCCTGCGATGCTCGCCGTACCCGTGTACGGCTGCGCTTCTCGGGCCAACCTCGGGCCGTTCGCTACGGATCGTGAACAGGTTCTAAGCACCACGGGCCCACATAAAACCTAGATTGGAGACCACATGAACACCTCCACCGCCACCACGGCGGCGTTGCCTGCGCACGCCGTTTCAAAAGAAGACAGCGTGTACGCACGCGTGTCGCGCCGCATCGTTCCGCTCATCATGCTGTGCTACGTGGTCGCGTATCTCGACCGCGTGAACGTCGGCTTTGCGAAGCTGCAGATGTCGCAGGCGCTGAATTTTTCCGAGACGGTGTATGGGTTGGGTGCCGGTATCTTCTTCCTCGGCTACTTCCTCTTCGAGGTACCGAGCAACCTGCTGATGAACAAGATCGGCGCGCGCATCTGGATCGCGCGGATCATGATTACGTGGGGGCTGATCTCGGGCGCATTCGCCTTCGTGCAGACGCCCACGCAGTTCTACGTGATGCGTTTCCTGCTGGGCCTGGCGGAAGCCGGCTTCTACCCCGGCATCATCCTGTACCTGACGTACTGGTACCCGTCGCACCGCCGTGCGCGCATCGTGGCGATGTTCATGGCGGCCATTCCCATCTCGGGCATCTTCGGCAATCCGCTGTCGGGCTGGATCATGAGCGCGTTCCACGACAACGGCGGCTGGCAGGGCTGGCAGTGGATGTTCGTGATCGAAGCCATCCCCGCTGTGCTGATCGGCCTGCTGGTGCTGTGGAAGTTTGATGACAGCATCCGCAAAGCCAAGTGGCTGAGCGAAGACGAGAAGCAGATCCTCGAAGCCAACATCGCCGCCGACAACAAGGGCAAGACGGAACACCCCGGCATTGGCAAGGTGTTCTCCGACCCGCGCGTGTGGGGCATGAGCCTGATCTACTTCGCCTTCGTGATGGGCCAGTACGGGCTGACGTTCTGGATGCCGACACTGGTGAAGAATGCCGGTGTGAAGGACACCTTCATGGTGGGCGTGCTCTCCGCCATTCCGTACGTCTGCGCGGCGATCACCATGGTGCTGATCGGCCGCAGCGCCGATGCGCGCCGCGAGCGCCGCTGGCATCTGGTCGTGCCTGCGCTGATGGGTGCTGTCGGTTTTGCAGTGGTGGCGACGGCAGGCAACAACGTGGCCCTGTCGATCGTGTTCCTGTCGCTGGCAGCAGCCGGTGTGCTGACCTGCGCGCCACTGTTCTGGTCGCTGCCGACAGCCTTCCTGCAAGGCACGGCCGCTGCTGCTGGCATTGCCGCCATCAACTCGGTGGGCAACTTGGCCGGCTTCGTGAGCCCCTATATGATCGGTGCCCTCAAGGACATGACCGGCAGCACGTCTGCGGGCATGTATGCACTGGCCGGCGTGCTGGTGCTCGGTTGTATCGCCGTGCTGCGTACGCCAGCCAAGTTGGTCAACAAATAAGCAATCGTCTTCAGAGGTTTGTCATGCCACGCTTTGCCGCCAACCTGTCCATGATGTACCAGGAGCACGCGTTCCTTGACCGCTTTGCCGCCGCGGCAAAGGACGGCTTCGAGGGTGCGGAGTTTCTCTTCCCCTATGACTTCGACAAGACGGAGATCAGCACCCGTCTTCACGACGCGGGCCTCCAGCAGGCGCTGTTCAATGCGCCCCCGGGCGACTGGGCGGGCGGCGAACGCGGCATCGCCTCGCTGCCTGGGCGCGAAGACGAATTCAAGCGCGGCATTGCGACGGCGCTGGAGTATGCGCAGGTGCTCGGCAACAAGCGCCTGCACGTGATGGCCGGTCTGCTGCCTGCTGGTGCCGATCGCGCACGCCATCAAGCCACCTACGTGAGCAACGTCGCCTATGCCGCGCGCGAGGCCGAAGGCGCGGGCATCACCATCGTGCTGGAGCCGATCAACACGCGCGATATGCCCGGCTTTTTCCTGACGCACCAGGCGCAGGCGCATGCGGTGTGCAAGGAGGTTGGCGCGCCCAACCTGAAGGTGCAGTTCGACCTGTACCACGCGCAGATCATGGAAGGCGATCTGTCGGTCAAGCTCAAGCAGTACGTGGCCGATGTCGGCCACGTGCAGATTGCTGGCGTGCCCGATCGCCACGAGCCGGACGAGGGTGAGCTGAACTACCCGCACCTCTTCGCCTTGATGGATACGCTCGGCTACGACGGTTGGGTCGGCTGCGAGTACCGGCCGCGCGCCGGCACCAGCGAGGGGCTGGGCTGGCTCAAGCGTTGGCGCGAGCGCCAGCGCTGATCGGTTTCGCTGCAAAGAAAAACGGCCGGATGTGCGCAAGCGCTCCGGCCGTTGTCTGGTTGGCGCGTCGGCTTACGACTTGCACGCGCCCACGTAGCGTCCCTGATAACGGAAGCCGAGGGTCATTGGCCCGTACTGCGGATGCTGGGCGTGCCCCGTACCTGAGATGTCATAGCGCTCAGCGGTGAGCGGGCCACTGCCTTCCAGCGTACCTGCGCCGCCGCGTGCGCTGTCACTGCACGACACGGTGACCTTGAGCGTGCCGCCCGCGTAGTCCCAGCGGCTCAGCTGGCAGCCGGGCATCTCCTTGAGCATGTTGCGCTCCATCTTGGCGCGAACGTCGCCAGCGTCCTTGCTCGCCAGACACCCCTTGCTGACGATGGTGGAGATCTGGCGGCCATGCTCATCCGGGAGCACAACCGGCTTGCCGTTGACGGTATAGCTGGCCTTGTCTTCCCACAGCCCCGGTTTCACCTCTTGTGCATGGACGCAGACGGCCAGGCCGGCCAGCAATGCTCCACTCAACCACGATTTCATGCGTGTTCTCCCCACGATGTTGGAATGTCGGCGGGCATCGTAGGGGCAATCGTGATGCCTCGCAATCGCTCGGAAAGCGTGTCCCTGCTTTTATGCTGGTTTAACAAACAGTTGCTAGACTCCGCGCGCCCCAGGGCGCTGGCCCGTGCGGCATTTGTGTAACCCAACGGAGGCCTTGCATGAAGCGTCCCCTCGTTATTCTGCTGGCCCTGCTGGGCACAGCGTTGATTGCGCAGGCCAAGGAAGATGTGCCGAATGACGCGACCCACCTGGGTCTGCGCGCCTTTGTCTACACCGCCTTTGCTGCCGTCAACAAGACAGATCAGATGCCGAAGTATCCGCACGGTCGCACCTTCACCACGGCGGACTTGTATGGCGGTGTAGCTGCGGCGATCCGGATTCGCGGCAAGGCATGTGCCAATGTGTCGGAGGCGCGCGCGATTGACGCTGGCGGTGAGCGGATCGATGTGCGTTGTACCGATGGCGGTAAGTATCGCGTGCTGACGGTGAGTGGCGAAGTTCAAAACGGATGAGATTGCGCCAACGCGTGACTCCGCTCCCGGCTTTGGCAGAGACAAAAACGGCGCCCCGAGAGGCGCCGTTTTGTTCCAGCCTTCGTCAGGCCGTCATCTGCATCGCCGCAGGACGCAGCGGCGAGCGTGCAAACGGTGTCTCGACGAGCGGTTCGGGCTTGCGCGAGGTCGTCATGTTCAGGCGATCGCCAATCGACTCGGCAGCCTGAGCGGCACCACCGCCCACCACCAGGCGGTACCCGCCGCCACGCACGGTCTGGATCAGGCCATCGCAAGGCGTGCCGGCCAGCGCCACGCGCAGCTTGCGCACGTGCACGTCGACGGTACGTTCACCCACGAAGACATGGTTGCCCCACACGCGGTCAAGCAGTTGCGTGCGCGAGTGCACGCGCTGCGGATGCGCGACCAGGAAGTGCAGTAAGCGGAATTCCAGCGGGCTGAGTGCGATGGCGCGCGGTCCGGTTTCGGTCTGTGCCGTCACGCCCAGCGTGAGCGGGTCGAGGCGCAGGCCGTTGACCTGCAGGATCTCGTCGCCTTGCTGCGGTGCGCGTCGGCGTAGCACGGCACGGATGCGGGCATGCAGCTCGCCGGTGTCGCACGGCTTGACGACGTAGTCGTCTGCGCCGGCATCCAGCGCTGCGATCTTGGCGCGTGCGTCGCCATGACGCGACAACACGATGACTGGCAGGCCGCGCGTTTGCGTGTTGGCGCGCAGCGCCAGCAGCATGTCGATCGACTCACGCTCGGGCCATGCCCACTCCATCACGAGCAAATCCGGCGTGGACGCCTGGATTGCGGCTTGCGCCTGCGCCGGGCTGTCGACGCGCAGGACATGATGTCCGCCGTCGCGCAGGGAAAATGACAAACGTTCGCCCTCTGCCTGGTCCTGTTCGACCAGCACGATCTGAGTACCCACTTGTAAAACCTCCCGTCTAACCAGCCGACACACTCCGGCGAGCAGCCTTGCGGCTGCGCTCTGCTGTCTGCGGTGCGCGTTGTTATCAAACCCATGCATGCGTTGCGCGTCTGCCTGCAGGTCGTTCTTGTCGGGCACCATTTGCCGGGGGCCACTAGGTGTGTGGGCCTGGCGCGCGATCGTCGTGTGCTGCTATCCCGGTGACGATCGGTGGCGGAGCCTCCTGGATGTTCCAGGGTGGTTTGGAAAGGATTCACAAGTCCATCGGCCCCCGCGCTGCGCGCCGCACAGTGCAATCGTTTGCACAGCGTGCGTCATCGCTCACGCGAGAACCGAACCGGCGCCCCCCCGAGCGCCGGGAGGATGGGGGTAAGCCCATCCGCACATGGCATTGACCTGCCTTCCTTTTCCGATTCCTTTTGTTTGGATACCCCCTCCGACTCAGTGAGAAAGGCTCCCGTTTTGCCGGATTATAAGAATCTCGTGCGAATTCGTCACGCACCATTTTTAAAAGTCGGTAATTTTTTAGGGGCGGTACATTTCGTGCAGGGTTGATTGACATGCGCGCTTCACAAAGCTATGCGGGGTAAGGGTCTTGGGGCGCATCATGCTTGCGACGATTCACGGTTAGCATAAATACATGGTGGTTATGTTTTGATTGGCATAATGCGCATTGACCTGTGCTTGATGGTATTTTTTACAACAGGATTTAATTAAATTTAAATCAAGTGGTCTGTTTTATCGAAAGGGGTAAATCGCGCAATTTAAACCTTTAGGATTACTGCTCGCTGCTTGAGCAAGTGTCGGCGGTGGGCGAAAAAAAAGCCCGCGCGAGGCGGGCTTCCTATGGAGCGGGAGCGAGCGTCAGCCTTGCAGGCGACCCTCCAGGCGCGCCTTCGCCTCCGGCAGCGCCTGCGGCAGGCCATGCGCCAACTGCGTGAACAGCTGATCGTGCAGCGCCAGTTCCTGCTGCCACGCGGCAGCGTCGACGGAGATCACCTTGGCGAACTGCTCAGCCGTGAAGTTCAGCCCATCCCAGCGCAGTTCTTCATAGCGCGGCGACACGCCAAAGGCATGCGCATCGCCCTGCGCCTGGCCTTCGAGGCGATCAATCATCCACTTCAGCACGCGCATGTTCTCGCCGAAGCCCGGCCACACGAACTTGCCGGCCTCGTCCTTGCGGAACCAGTTCACGCAGAAGATCTTCGGCAGCGTGGCGCCGCTGTTGGCAAGCTGGTCGCCCAGCTTGAGCCAGTGCGCGAAGTAGTCGGCCATGTTGTAGCCGCAGAACGGCAGCATGGCGAACGGGTCACGGCGCACCACGCCTTGCTGGCCGGCAGCGGCGGCAGTGGTTTCCGAGCCCATCGTGGCGGCCATGTACACGCCTTCAGTCCAATCGCGCGCTTCGGTGACGAGCGGCACGGTGGTCGAGCGGCGACCGCCGAAGATGAACGCATCAATGGGTACGCCGGCCGGGTTGTCCCATTGCGGATCGATCGACGGGCACTGCGAGGCCGGGGCTGTGAAACGCGCGTTCGGATGCGCGGCCTTGCGGCCGGTTTCCTTGCCAATCTCCGGCGTCCAGCTTTGGCCCTGCCAGTCGGTCAGGTGCGCGGGCACGGCGTCGGTCATGCCTTCCCACCACACGTCGCCGTCGTCCGTCAGCGCCACGTTGGTGAAGATGACGTTTTCCTTCAGCGTCGCCATCGCGTTGGGGTTGGTCTTCTCGCCCGTGCCCGGTGCCACGCCAAAGAAGCCCGATTCCGGATTGATGGCGTACAGGCGGGTCTGGCCGTCGGCGTCCTTGCGCGGCTTGATCCAGGCGATGTCGTCGCCGATGGTGGTCACTTTCCAGCCGTTGAAGCCGGCCGGCGGAATCAGCATCGCAAAGTTGGTCTTGCCGCAGGCCGACGGGAAGGCGGCGGCCACGTGGTACGTCTTACCTTCCGGCGAGGTCACGCCCAGGATCAGCATGTGCTCGGCCAGCCAGCCTTGGTCACGGCCCATGGTGGAGGCGATCCGCAGTGCGAAGCACTTCTTGCCCAGCAGCGCGTTGCCGCCGTAGCCGGAGCCAAACGACCAGATTTCACGCGTTTCCGGGAAGTGCACGATGTACTTGGTCGGGTTGCACGGCCACGGCACGTCTTTCTCGCCGGCAGCGAGCGGCTTGCCAACGGTGTGTACGCACGGCACGAAATCACCGTCGGTGCCCAGCACGTCATACACCGCGCGGCCCATGCGGGTCATGATGCGCATGTTGACGGCCACGTACGGGCTGTCCGACAGCTCCACACCAATGTGTGCGATCGGCGAGCCCAGCGGGCCCATCGAGAACGGCACCACGTACAGCGTGCGGCCACGCATGCTGCCGTCAAACAGGCCGTTCAGCGTCTGACGCATCTCGGCCGGGGCCGTCCAGTTGTTGGTGGGGCCGGCGTCTTCCTTTTTCTGCGAGCAGATGAAGGTGCGGTCTTCCACGCGCGCCACGTCCGACGGGTCCGACAGTGCCAGGAACGAGTTCTTGCGCTTGGCCGGGTTGAGCTGCTTCATCGTGCCGGCGGCCACCATCTCGGCGCACAGGCGGTCGTACTCTTCTTGCGAACCATCGCACCAGACGATGCGCTCCGGTTTGGTGAGCGCGGCGATTTCGCCCACCCACGCGATCAGTCGTGCGTGTTTGACGTAGTCAGGCACGTTCAATGCGGGCACGCCCTGCATCACGGGTTGATTCATGACCAAAACTCCAATGGAAGTGAAAAAGAAAGCGGCGGTAGATCAGCGCGGCAGTCCCGGTCGAGGCGCCCAGCGGCGGGGTGGAAAGCGATCGACGGCGCACCGTGAGCGGGCCGGATCAGCGATTTCCAGAGGGAGGGGCAACGCAGGCGGAGGGACAGGAGCCGTGCTGATTTCACATTCAGTTACAAAGCGGTTCGCTGCCGGAACGTGGGTTTTTCCGGGCGGCGGGGGCCGCGTGCGCTAAAGTGGCGGGACCAAGGTCAACAGACCCTAGAACAAGGACTCGTCACCAGCGGGGCAGCGCAAATTGCGTGCCCGCGGCGGGCAATTCCAAACGTCGACACGGATTGTTGGCAACAGCGGTCGTGCGACGAGGGATGGGAAGAATACCACCGCGAGGGATCGCTGTTTTTTGCTGCGCACCATTGTTCGAAGTGAGATGTCGATGAAGATTGCCGTACTGGACGACTACCAAGACGCTGTTCGCAAGCTGGATTGCTTCAGCCTGATGCAGGACCACGAAGTCAAAGTGTTCAACAACACCGTCAAAGGCGTGGGGCAATTGGCCGCACGCGTGGCGGACGTTGAAGCCATCGTGTTGATCCGGGAGCGTACGCGCGTGACGCGTCAGCTGCTCGACCGCCTGCCCAAACTCAAGATCATCAGCCAGACCGGCCGCGTGTCGCGCGATGCCGGCAGCCATATCGACCTGGATGCCTGTACCGACAAGGGCGTGGTCGTGCTTGAGGGCAAGGGCTCGCCGGTGGCGCCGGCCGAGCTGACCTGGGCGCTGGTGATGGCCGCGCAGCGGCGCATTCCACAGTATGTGGCGAGCCTCAAGCACGGCGCGTGGCAGCAGTCGGGACTCAAGTCGACGACGATGCCGCCCAACTTCGGCATCGGCCGCGTGCTCAAGGGCCAGACGCTGGGGATTTTTGGTTACGGCAAGATCGGCCAGCTTGTGGCCGGCTATGGCCGCGCCTTCGGCATGAACGTGCTGGTGTGGGGCCGTGAAGGCTCGCAGGAGCGCGCCCGTGCCGACGGCTTTGGCGTGGCGGAATCGAAAGAGGCGTTCTTCGAACAGTCCGATGTGCTGTCAGTCCACCTGCGCCTGAACGACGAGACGCGCGGCATCGTGACGGTGGCCGACCTCACGCGCATGAAGCCAACCGCCCTCTTCGTCAATACGAGCCGTGCCGAGCTGGTGGAAGAGAACGGCTTGGTGACCTCGCTCAATCGCGGGCGTCCGGGCATGGCTGCCATCGACGTGTTTGAAACGGAACCCATCCTGCAGGGCCACACCCTGCTGCGCATGGAGAACTGCATCTGCACGCCGCACATCGGCTATGTGGAGCGCGACAGCTACGAGATGTACTTCCGCGTCGCGTTCCAGAACATCCTCGATGTTTTGCAGGGCAACGTCGACAGCGTCGTCAACCCGACGGCGCTGGCGCCGGCGTTGATCCGCGCGTAACGCCAGCCGTTTCCGTCAATCAAGCCGCAGCGCGTAGCTGCGGCTCGAGGTTGCCCACGTTCGCGCCTGCGCCATCAAAGCGGAAGCTGTCCATCGCCAGCGAGCCGTAGGTCACGGTATCGATGACGTGCTGAGCCTGCACGCCGCCAGCCGTGGCCTGCGCCGGTTGGCCCATCGCTGCGCCCAGTGCCACATACAGCGGCATCAGGTGCTCGTCGGTCGGGTGCGCGTGGGCGGCTTGCGGGGCTTGCGCGCGGTAGTCGCAGAAGGTGGCGAAGTCGCCACTGCGGATACCTTCGGTCATGGCCTCCATCATCCACTCGCGGAATGCGTTCACCCACGGTTCCACCGGCACGCCATGTTGTGCCGTGCCGGGGCCGCGCATCAGCGCGCGCAGGTTGTGCGTGAAGCTGCCGGAGCCGACGATCAGCACGCCCTCGTCGCGCAGCGGCGCGAGCGTGCGCCCCATCGCCATCTGGCAGGCGGGCGACAGGCCTGGCATTAACGACACCTGCACCACGGGGATTTTCGCCTCGGGAAACATCAGCATCAGCGGCACCCAGGCCCCGTGGTCCAGCGGCTGGCGCGGGTCGAGCACGGTTGACGCCTGTTCTTCCAAGCCCGGGACGACGTTGCCGTCGATCAGCGCGCGGATGCGCTCAGCCAGGTCGGGTGCGCCCGGCGGCGCATATTCCAGCGCATAGAGCTGCGGCGGAAAGCCGCCGAAGTCATGCCACGCCTCTTGCTGGGCGCGGGCGGTCACGGCCGGGCGGCGCGTCATCCAGTGCGGCGAAACCACAACGATGGCGCGGGGCGCAAGCGCGGCCATCTCTTGCCCTAGCGCAGCCAGGGATTGGCCGACAGGGCCCGGATCGGCCGCCAGCATCGGCGACCCATGAGACAGATAGAGCACGGGAAGCATGTCAAATTTCCTGAAGAATATGACAACCATTCTGCGCCTCCCTCACGCACGCAACGTGCATGGATTTGGAGACGGGGGTCAGGAAAGTTGAACAAGTGCGTTTGACGGCTCAACCGATCGACCACGCATGTGCTCAGAAATGCAGCAGTTCCTCCGCCACGGTCGGGTGCAGGCCCACCGTGGTGCGCAGATGCTTGAGTCGCACGCCCATGCGTACCGCCACGGCCAGCGCCTGGATGATTTCGGGCGCCGCGTTGTCGACGATGTGCGCGCCAAGCACACGCCCGCTGCGCGCGTTGCACACCAGCTTGATCAGCGATTCCATGCCCGTGCCGGCAAAGCGCTGTTCGAGCGAAACGAAGCGGCGCACGACCACGTCGATGCGCTCGGCGGCGGCGCGTTTGTCGCCGTCCGTTTCGGGTTTGGCTCCGCGTTTGCCCAAATCGGGCCAGCGCGTGCGCGCATCGGCTTCGGTCAGGCCCACGGTGGCGATGGCCGGGTCGCAGAACACCGCCGTTGGCACTGCAGTCATGTCAGGTAGCTTGGTGCCCTTGCCGAACAGCCGCTCGGCTACATAGTGGCCTTGTGCCGTGGCCACGGGCGTGAGCTGCTGCGCGCCGCTGACATCGCCCACGGCATGCACGCCGCGTGCGCGGGTGCGGAAGTGGCGGTCGACGGCGATGCCTCCGCGCGCATCCAGCGAGACGCCCGCTGCGTCGAGCCCCAGCCCCGCAGTGGTTGCCGCGCGGCCGATGGCGGCCAGCACGCGCTGGGCGCGCAGCACGCGCGGGATGTCGCCGGCGGCGCCGCTCACGTAGACGGCCACACCGCCGCCATTGACGGCATCGCGCTCCACGCGCACGACATCGACGTTCTGCACCAGGTCGACGCCGCAGCGGGCCAGGGCCTGTGCCGTGGCTTCCGACACGGCGACATCGAACTCAGCGAGCACGCGCGCCTCGCGCACCAGCAGCGTCACGCGCACGCCAAAGCGCGCGAGCATCGATGCCAGCTCCACCGCCACGACACCGCCGCCCACGATGATGAGCGAGGCGGGCAGCGTATCCCAGCCGAAAACGTCGTCGGAGCTACAGGCAAGTTCAGCGCCAGGCACCGGCAGCGGCACGGGCTGCGCGCCGGTGGCCAGTACGACTTGCCGCGCGCGCAGCGTGGTCCTGCCGGTGTCGCTGTGCAGCCGGACGATGCCGCGTCCGCGCAGCGAGGCGACGCCGGTCAGCCACTGCACACCGGCGTCGAGCAGGTGCGCGTGGTAGACCTCGTTCAGGCGTGCCACTTCGGCGCGGGTGCGGGCGATGGCTTGGGCCCAAGCGTCGGCGGCATGCGTCGCGCGCAGGCAACGCGCCACGGTCTGCGACCATGCGGCGCCGTAGCCGAGCAGCTTCTTGGGCACGCAGCCGCGGTTGACGCAGGTGCCGCCCACCTGCGCGCGGTCGATGATCAGCGTGCGTGCACCCAGCTGCGCGGCACGGCGCGCGGTCGCCAGCCCGGCTGAGCCGGCGCCGATCACGATCAAGTCAAAGGAAGCTGCGGATTTTGCGGGCATGGCGGTGTCCGTCGAAAAAGCATCGGCCGGACAGCCATGGCGGCACGCCGGCGGGCGCACCGTGTGCAGCAAACGGCGCGCCCGCCGTTTGCCGGAGGGCGATGGCTACGCAGCCACCGGTTCGGCGAACCCGCGTGGAAGTTCGCGCAGGAAGGTTTCGCCGTCATGACGGCCGAGCGCATAGGCGTCGCGCATGGCGCCCGGGCGGGTGTAGTCCCAGCTCGAGATCGGCACCTTGCGCGAGGGCTGCACGTAGAAGCGGCGCTGCACGCCGCCGGCCACCGGCATATCCATGCGGAAAAACGTCGGGCGCGGGTACAGGCGCGTGACCAGCACCAGTGCATCGCCCGGCGTTGGGTCCAGCGCGTGCACCGGCACGTTGTCGACCATGCCGCCGTCGAGCACCGGCCGCCCCGCGCGCCGCAACACGGGCGTGAACGGCGGGGTCGACGCCGACTGCAGCAGCAGGTCAGCCAGCTCTTCTGGCGAGGCGCAATCCTGCGCGCGCACGAATTCGGGGGTGAAGCCCAGGCGCCGGCCCAGCGTCGGATGCAGCGTCTTGCGGACGTGCTTTTCGATGTTGTAGGCGATCAGCCCCGCTGCCACGGCGGTGCGTGCGCCCATCCAGCGTGGGATATGTGCCACGCCGATGCGGATCTCGGGCGCCTGCGCGAGCCGCGCGAAACGGCCTTCGCCGAACACCGTCAGCAGCGCTGTGCGGTACATGCCGTAGTGCGGGAATACGCGCTCGCCGCGCAGCAGGTTGCCCCAGTGGGCGTTGCGCTTGTTGTGGCGCAGGGCTTCGCCGTAGTAATCCATCAGCTCGGCGGAATTCCAGGCGTGCAGCATGCATGCCGTCGATGCGCCGGCCGAGATGCCGGTGATCACGCGTGGCGCCAGGCCCAGCTCGGGCTGGACGGCATCCCACCAGCCAGCTTGCCACCAGCAGCGGTTGCCGCCGCCGGCAAACACCATTTGGTCGAAGGCGGGCGTGCTCATGCGGGGGCCTCGGTACGGGCAGAGGCAGCGGCCGGCCGCGTCAGGCGCAGCGCGGGCGAGTATTTCAGGGTGTCGATGCAGGCGTCCATGAGGCGCTCGCGCTTGCTGGCGAGGGCGGAGGCATCCGGGTAGAACAGGAAGTCGCCCATGATCCCGTTGAACGACGCATGGAACTGCGCCACTGCCAGGGGGATGTCGAGGTCGGCCGGCAGCTGCCCGCGCCGCGTTGCCTGCTCGATGATGCTGGACAGCCGCGCCATGCCTTCCTCAAAGGATTCCTGCTGGCGCTTGAGGATCGGGCTCGTGTCTTCCACAAACTCGCACTTGTTGAACATGATCTCGAAGACCTTGCGCCAGTGGGCGTCTTCCACCAGTTGGCGCAGCAGGAAGTTGCCCACCGTACGTAACTCGCCCAGCGGGTCGTCGGCCTCCACGCCCGGCGGCGAGCACATCGTTTCCATGGGCAGTTTCACGCGCTCGCACATGGCGGCGAACACATCGGCCTTGTTGCGAAAATGCCAGTAGATGGCGCCGCGCGTCACGCCCGCGGCCTGTGCGATGTCCGATAGCGACGTGCGCGCCACGCCACGTGCATAAAACACGTCTTCTGCCGCATCCAGGATGCGGTTGCGTGTTTCCAGTGCTTCTTCCTTGGTTCGTCTGACCATGATCTTCCAGAGGAACGCCGGCTCACCCTGCCAACGTTCTTTCGATTCGCTTTTGTGCGCCGCACAAAATTCCACAACGCATTATTTCATACTGCACAACGCTGCACCCTGCACTTCGGGTGACATGATCTGCGATGGGCCTTGGTGGGCTGTGTGCTGCCGCGATCCCGCGCTGTTCCGCCATTGCAACGAGTTCAGCAAAAGTTGCAACAATAGCCCTGTTTTGCCGATGGGTCCTGCTTACATACATGCGTGAACGTATCTATAATAGCGCGCACTTCGCCTCTTGCACATCGCAGCATTCGCCACATCGGCTTGGTCAGTTCCACAGCCCCGGTGTCTCGTGACTGGGTGAAGCACTGCAGCAAATCGCGCTCGTTCTCACGTCATTGAGTCCGTTTTGTTGCGACTTCGTCGCAAAAGCCGTATCGCGTGCCATCGGATACGGCTAGGATCGTGCGTTTCAATTGTGTTTTTTGGTTTCGCTGACGGTTTGCTGGCGCTGCACTCGCATTCGTTTGCGTGGTGGCGGCGCGGCGCCCGGCATTCCGCTTATCGCCACATGGGGTCATCTATGACGAACACCCGCCGTTATCACCAACTCGCTGCTGCCGCATTCATGGTGGTGGCGCTTGCAGCCTGCGGCAACAAGCAGGCACAAGGGCCGGGCGGCGCCGGCATGCCTCCGACCGAAGTCGGCATTGTGATCGTGCAGCCGCATACCGTTGGCCTGACCAGCGAGTTGCCGGGCCGTCTGGAAGCCACGCGTGTGGCCCAGGTGCGCGCACGGGTCGCGGGCATCGTGCTCAAGCGTTCGTACGCTGAAGGCAGCGACGTCAAGGCTGGCCAGCAGCTGTTCCAGATCGATCCGGCGCAGTACCAGGCCTCGCTCGACAGCGCGAAAGCGCAACTGGCACGCTCCGAAGCCACGCAAACGCAGGCGCAGAACAAGGCTGAGCGCTACAAGCCGCTGGTCGCCACCAACGCCATCAGCAAGCAGGACTACGACGACGCGACGGCCGCTGCCAAGCAGGCCACCGCTGACGTTGCCGCCGCGCGCGCTGCCGTGGAAACCGCCAAGCTGAACCTCGGTTACGCCAGCGTCACTTCCCCGATCGCCGGTCGTGCCGGTCTGGCGCAGATCACTGAAGGTGCACTGGTGGGCCAGGGTGAAGCGACGCTGCTTGCCACCGTGCAGCAGATCGACCCGATCTACCTGACCTTCACGCAGTCGAGCACCGAAGTGCTGCGCCTGCAGGAAGCGCTCAAGGCCGGCAAGCTGGCCAAGTCGGGCGACAACGCTGCCAAGGTCACGCTCGTCACGGAAGATGGTCGCGCCTATGCGCAACCCGGCAAGCTGTATTTCTCGGATCTGACGGTGGACCCGGCCACGGGCACGATCACGCTGCGCGCGATCGTTCCGAACGCCGACCGCACGCTGTTGCCCGGCATGTACGTACGCGCACGCCTGGAGCAGGCCGTGGACGAGCAGGCCATCACGGTGCCACAACAGGCCGTGACGCGCAGCCCGGATGGCGCCTCCGTGATGGTTGTTGACGAGAAGGGCATGGCAGCCGTGCGCCAAGTCCAGGCCGATCGCTCGACCGGTACGGAATGGATCGTCTCCAGCGGCCTGAAGGCTGGTGACAAGGTGATCGTCGATGGTCTGCAGAAGGCCCACCCGGGTGCGCCGGTCAAGGCCGTGCCGTGGCAGCCCACGCCGGCAGGCCAGAAGCCCGGTCAGGGCGCTCCGGCAGGCGCAGCACCCGCGGCCAGCGCCCCTGCTGCAAGCACTCCCGCTGCCAGCGCACCGGCAGCCAAGCAGTAAACAAGGAGCCATCGCATGGCAAAGTTTTTTATCGATCGCCCAGTCTTTGCCTGGGTGCTCGCGCTGTTCATCATCCTGGCTGGGGCGATCTCGATCACCCAGCTACCGATCTCGCAGTACCCGACCATCGCACCGCCGTCCGTCATCATTACGGCAACGTATCCGGGTGCGAACGCGAAGACGCTGGACGAATCCGTCACCAGCATCATCGAGCAGGAAATGAACGGTGCGGACGGCCTGCTCTATATGGAGTCGGTCAGCCAGGGCGGTAACGGCCAGGCGCAGATCACCGTGACGTTCAAGGCCGGTACCGACCCGGCGCTCGCGCAGGTGGACGTGCAGAACCGCCTCAAGCGCGTGGAAGCGCGTTTGCCGTCTGCGGTGACGCAGCAAGGCGTGCAGGTCGACAAGGCCCGCTCGAACTTCCTGCTGTTCGCGACGCTGGCATCCACCGACGGCAAGATGGATCCGGTGGCGCTAGGTGACTACATCTCGCGCAACGTGCTTAATGAAATCAAGCGCGTGCCGGGTGTCGGTCAGGCCATCCTGTTCGGTACGGAACGCGCCATGCGCGTCTGGATCGACCCGGCCAAGCTGGTCGGCTACAAGCTGACCCCGACGGACGTCTACAACGCCATTCGCAACCAGAACGCGCTGGTCTCGGCCGGTACGATCGGCGATCTGCCGTCCGTCTCCGACCAGCCGCTCGCGGCAACGGTCGTGGTGGAGGGCCAGCTCACGACCACTGAGCAATTCGGCAACATCGTGCTGGTGGCCAAGCCGGACGGTTCGCTGGTCCGCGTGAAGGATGTGGCGCGCCTGGAGCTCGGCGGCCAGACCTACTCGACGTCTGCGCGGATCAACGGCCAGCCGATCTCGGCCATTGGTGTGCAGCTCTCGCCCACCGGTAACGCGCTGGGTACGGCCAAGGCCGTGAAGGCCAAGCTGGAAGAGTTGTCGAAGTACTTCCCGGCCGGTGTGGAATACAAGGTGCCGTACGACACCTCGAAGTTCGTTCAGATCTCGATCGAAGAAGTGGTCAAGACGCTGTTCGAGGCCATGGTGCTGGTGTTCCTGGTGATGCTGCTGTTCCTGCAGAACATCCGCTACACGCTGGTGCCGTCGATCGTGGTGCCGATCTCGCTGTTGGGCGCGTTTGCCGTCATGAACGCGATGGGCTTCTCGATCAACGTGCTGACGATGTTCGGCCTCGTGCTGGCGATCGGTATTCTCGTTGACGATGCCATCGTGGTGGTGGAAAACGTCGAGCGGATCATGGCCGAAGAAGGCCTGCCCCCGCGCGAAGCCACCCGCAAGGCCATGGGCCAGATCACGGGCGCCATCATCGGTATTACGCTGGTGCTGATGGCCGTGTTCATCCCGATGGCGTTCTTCTCGGGCTCGGTGGGCGCGATCTATCGCCAGTTCTCGCTGTCGATGGTGTCGTCGATCTTCTTCTCGGCACTCATGGCGCTGACGCTCACGCCGGCACTGTGCTCGACGCTGCTCAAGCCGATCGAGAAGGGCTCGCACCACGAGAAGAAGGGCTTCTTCGGCTGGTTCAACCGCATGTTCTCGAGCACCACGAACCGCTACCAGAGCTTCGTGGAGCGCATGCTGAAGAAGACCTTCCGCTACATGGTCATCTACGGCGTGCTGATCGCTGCGGTGGTGTTCCTGTTCCTGCGCCTGCCGTCTTCGTTCCTGCCGACCGAAGACCAGGGCTACATCGTGACCAACATCCAGTTGCCGCCGGGTGCATCGGCCAACCGTACGTTGGAAGTGATCAAGCAGGTCGAGAACTACTACAAGCAGGAAAAGGCGGTCGAGAACATCGTGGCCGTGCAGGGCTTCAGCTTCTCGGGCAACGGGCCGAACGCCGGTATCGTGTTCACCCCGTTCAAGGACTGGAGCGAGCGTAAGGGCAAGGATCAAACCGCCGATGCCGTGGCCGGCCGTGCCTTCGGTGCGCTGTTCGGTGGTATTCGCGATGCGATCGTGTTCCCGCTGAACCCGCCGCCGATCCCGGAACTGGGCAACGCCACTGGCTTCACCTTCCGCCTGCAGGATCGTGCTGGCCTGGGGCATGACGCCCTGATGGCAGCCCGCAATCAACTGATGGGGATGGCGGCGAAGAGCAAGGTCATCACAGGCATGCGCCCGGAAGGTCTGGAAGATTCGCCGCAGTACCAGGTGGATATCGACCGCGAGAAGGCCAATGCGCTGGGTGTGTCGTTCACCGACATCAACGCCGTGCTGTCGACGGCGCTGGGTTCGGCGTATGCGAACGACTTCCCGAACTACGGCCGTCAGCAGCGTGTGATCGTGCAAGCGGACAAGATCAACCGCATGCAGCCCGAAGACATCATGAACCTGTACGTGCGCAACGGGCAGGGCAACATGGTGCCGATGTCGACGTTCGCCAAGGGCCACTGGATCGTCGGCCCGGTGCAGCTCGTGCGCTACAACGGCTATCCGGCGGTTCGCCTTTCGGGTGCGGCCGCGCCGGGTGCCAGCTCGGGTGACGCCATGGCCGAGATGGAACGCCTGGCCGCCAAGCTGCCGGCAGGTATCGGCTACGAGTGGACGGGCCAGTCGCTGCAGGAAAAGGCTTCGGGCTCGCAAGCGCCTGCGCTGTACGCGCTGTCGCTGCTGGCGGTGTTCTTGGTGCTGGCTGCGCTGTATGAAAGCTGGTCGATCCCGGCGGCGGTGATTCTGGTGGTGCCGCTGGGTGTGCTCGGCGCACTGCTGGGCGTGACGCTGCGCGCGATGCCCGATGACGTGTACTTCAAGGTCGGCCTGATCGCGGTGGTGGGCTTGTCCGCCAAGAACGCGATTCTGATCATCGAATTCGCGAAGGACTTGCAGGCGCAAGGCAAGGGCCTCATCGAGGCCACGCTCGAAGCCGTGCACCTGCGGTTCCGCCCGATCATCATGACGTCGTTCGCGTTCATCCTGGGCGTGCTGCCGCTGGCGATTGCTACCGGCGCCAGCTCCGCCAGCCAGCGCGCCATCGGTACCGGCGTGATGGGCGGGATGATTACTGCGACGGTGCTGGCCGTGGTGCTGGTGCCCGTGTTCTTCGTGGTCGTCCGCCGCATCTTCAAGGGCAGCGAGCGTCAACGCCGCCTGGATGCCGCGCACCGTCCGTTGGACGAGGAAATCTGAACATGCAGAAAACGATGACTTTCTCTTTGTCGAAACGTGCTCCTGCGCTGTTGCCGGCGCTCCTGCTTGCCGCCGGCGTGCTGTCCGGCTGCTCGCTGGCGCCGACCTACGAGCGTCCGGATGCGCCGGTCACGAGCGCGTATCCGCAGGCGCCGGCCGGCTATGCCGTGCCGGCTGACAGCGCCAAGCCGGGTGAAAACGCTCCGCGCGCCACCGATCTCGGCTGGCGCGAGTTCTTCCCCGATCCGCGTCTGCAGAAGCTGATCGGCATGTCGCTGGAGAACAACCGCGACTTGCGCATCGCCGTGCTCAACATCGAAGCGGCGCGCGCGCAGTACCGTCTGCAAGTCGCTGAACTGCTGCCGCCGGTCAATGCCTCTGCGGTGTACACGCGCAGCCTGACGCCGCAGTCGATCTCGCAGACTGGGCAGGACATCATCACCAAGCAGTATCAGCTTGGTGTCGGTATCAGCAACTACCAGGTCAACCTGTTCAGCGTGGGCGACGTGACGCGCTCCGCGCGCGCCAGCTACCTGGCAACCGCAGAGGGCCAGCGCGCCGTGCAGATCAGCCTGATCTCGCAAGTGGCGAAGGCCTACCTGAACGAGCGTGCCTATGCCGAGCAGCTTGAGCTGGCCCAGCAGACCCTGAAGGGCCGCGAGGACTACTACAAGCTCGCCAAGCAGCGCTTTGACGTGGGCGCCTCGTCCTTGCTGGACCTGCGCCAGACCGAGACGCTGGTGGAATCGGCTCGCGTGTCGGTGGCCCAGCTCACGCGCCAGTACGCCCAGGCGACCAACGCCTTGGTGCTGCTGGTGGGTGCGCCGCTGCCGGCCGATCTGCCGCCGCCGACCACCGTGTCGTCGGAGAAGATCGTGGCCGATATTCCGCCGGGCCTGCCGTCGGAGCTGCTGGAGCAACGTCCGGACATCCGCCAGGCCGAGCAGAAGCTGATTGCCGCCAATGCCAACATCGGCATCGCGCGTGCGGCGTTCTTCCCGAGCATCGGGTTGACGTCCAACGTGGGCACGGCCAGCGGCGCGCTGCATAACCTGTTCAAGGCCGGAACCGGACTGTGGTCGTTCGTGCCGAACCTCACGCTGCCGATCTTCGACTGGGGCACGCGCGTCTTCCAATTGGACTCCACCAAGGCCAACCAGCAGATCGCCGTCGCCAACTACGAGAAGACGATCCAGACCGCGTTCCGCGAAGTGTCCGACGCCCTCGTGGCGCGCGGCACGCTGGAAGAGCAGGTGGCCGCGCAGAAGCGCTTCCGCGATGCGACGGCCGATCGCCTGACTCTGTCGGATCAGCGCTACCGCAACGGCGTGTCGAGCTTCCTCGATGTGCTCGATGCGCAACGCGACCTGTTCAGTGCCGACCAGACCCTGGTGCAGACGCGCCTGGCCCGCCTGACCAACGCCATTGATCTGTACACGGCGCTGGGCGGCGGCTTGCAGGAAAGCAGCACCGTTGCGGCTGCAAAGCAGGCGCAGCCGACGGCGGCGCCGGGTGTTGCGCCCGCCACGCCGGACATGACGCCGGCCCGCTGATCCATAGCGCACACCGTCCGCCGTCGTCTCCACGCGACGGTGGACGGCCTGAAAGTGGTTGATTCGACACCTAAGCGGCACCTGAAACCTGTGCTTGCATCGGTAAACCAATTCAACTACACTGCACGCCCTCTGGGCGGTATATAATCCGCTGTTTCGCCGTCCACCCGAATACTGAGCAAGGGACCCGATGACCACCATCCGTCTGAAAGAAAACGAGCCGGTCGAAGTTGCACTGCGCCGCTTCCGCCGTGAAATCGAGCGCACTGGCCTGATCAAGGAACTGCGCGCCCGCACCGCTTACGAAAAGCCGACGACCGAGCGCAAGCGCAAGAAGGCTGCTGCTGTGTCGCGTACGCGTAAACGCCTGCGCTCGCAAATGCTGCCGAAGAAGCTCTACTAAGATCGCGTAGTTGTGCCGGTAGCACCAACTGGGTGCTGCCGTTGGCGGTGTGAAGTCAATCGACCTCCGTTCCGCCGAGCTTGGTTTGTCGCGCCTCGTGCGCACCCCGGAAGCCCTTTCCGGATGCAGCCAACGCTCCGCTCCTCGATACAGAAGTTAGCAAGATGCGGTTGATGGCCTACGTGCCGTTCTCCGCCGCTTCGGCGTGCCCATGTGCGCCCTCTCTGTTGCAAACGACCTCCGCCAGCGGTGATTGACCGGCTGGCTGTTGGCGTTTGTCGTGTCGAATTTGCCTTGCCCATCCCACGCATCGCCATAGATGCGAATTTTGCGCGGCGCCCTCGCCTCTTTACGACTTTTTGACGGGTGCAGCCATACGCTACAGGTATCCCAGACTGCAGACGCAATGCGTCTTCCAATCATGAACCTGATGAGCCATTGGCTGCTCGGCGCGGGCGCCCTGCTGGCCATCCTCGCCCTGTTTGCCATCGAGTACATTGGAGTGGAACGCGCGGCGCGCCGCAACGCCGAGGCCGAAGCACACCTGCCCAAGCCCCCGAGTAAAGATGCGACCGTTCTCTGAACACCATGTCTCGAGGTAACGATGCCAACCGACTCCAACGACTACTGGTTTCCCGCCAAGCGTTATGGCTGGGGTTGGGGACTGCCTTCTCGCTGGCAGGGCTGGGTGGTGTTTGCCATCTACGCCGTCCTGCTGGCGGGGGGCATCGTCGGGCTGCCGCCTGCCCGCTCGCAGGCCCTCTTCATGTTGTACGTGCTGGGCGTGACGCTGCTGCTTCTGCTGGTGTGCTGGTGGAAGGGCGAGCCGCCGCGCTGGCGTTGGGGTGGTGATTGATTGTCGCGATCGACAGCGTTCAAGCCGCTGCGTGAATGGTATAGAGATGCACCTCAGAGGGAGAGAACAGCCGGATTGGCACATCACTCATGCCGATGCCGCGACTGGTCACCAACTGCCCACCTTCGGCCAATTGAAAATAACCGCTGGCAAAGCGCCGGTCACCGGAGCCTGAAGGCAGGACGATCGGACGCCCATCTGGGCGCGCAATTTGACCACCGTGGGTATGGCCGCAGAATGCAAGATCGAACGGATAGGCGCGCACGTGCCGCAGGCCCAGCGGCGAGTGCATCAGCAATAGCCTGCGCGCACCGGCACCGGCGAATGTGCGGGCCGGGTCCGGGTGTCCGACGCCGGGTTCATCCAGCCCACACACGTAGAGTTCGTCGTAGGGCGATGGCAGCCGCGCGGCTTCATTGACGAGCATCCGCACGTCCGCCGCTTCGAGTTGCGCGCGGATGAACGTGTCATCCACCCAAAGATCGTGATTGCCGAACACACCGAATTTGCCCGCCGGCGCGGGTAGTTCGCGCAGGCGCGCGGCTAGCCCGGTGACATGCTGGTGATGCAACGAAACGAAATCACCGCCCAGCAGGATCACATGCGGGGTGAACGCTGCGATCGTCTGCTGCATGGCATCCAGCAGACGTGGATCGGTCAGCGGCCCCGCATGGAAGTCTGAAGCGAAGGCCACTCTGAGCGGCTCGGCCAGCGGTGCATTCAACGGCATCGTTACATCACGGCGATCCACGTGCAGCTGGCCTTGAAGGCCGAGAGCGTGGGCGGTGCGAGCCGCCCAGCCATTGGCGTAGAAGAGCGCTTCGGCTCTCTCGCCCGCGCGTCGCCACCAGGTGTAGTACCGGCCACGGCCCATGCTCGCTAACCCGGTTGTGCCGACGCGCGGCACGCTGCCGCAATCGATGCGCGATACCCATCCGGCAAATTCACCGGCAACGCATCCGGCGCAAACAGCCCAAGCCGCTTGTGTTCGTGGCTCACCATCGGCGCAAACGCGCCGACCAGCGTGCAGTCATACGTAGCAATGAACACATGCTTGCCTGGTACGACCTCGAACAGATACGTATCGATCGGCGCGCCGACTTCCACGCGCAGGTTCAACTCTTCCGCAATCTCACGTGCCAAGCATTCGGTGGATGATTCGCCCAGCTCGATACGGCCGCCCGGCAACTCCCACGCTTCGCGCTCATTGAGCAACAGGACGACCTCACCGGTGGGCGCGCGCAGCACGCCTTTGACGGAGATGGGATAGGTGGACATGGCGCGCATGGTGGTTGGCTGTGTCGGTTACGGCCCATCCGCCACGTTGGCGGTGCCGCTCGATGTGCCCAGATGCAGTTCCTGATCGAAGGCGCGGTTCACGTCGCAGTATTGCGCGCGTGCGGGCTGAGACTTCTGCCAGCGGAACGAGAGCTTTGGATAGCCCGGTGTGCTGTCGAGGTTCTCGGTCAGCACGTAGTAGTCGAAGCGCACGTTGGCATCGGCCGCGTAGCTGGCGCCGGCTTCGCGGTTGGCGAGGATGAGCACGGCGGGCTTGCCGTCCTGCGTGAGCAGGAGCCGGAAGTCATGAAGCAGGCAGTCTGCCCCGCCGCTGGTCGTCACGTGCAGTTGCTCCTGCTCGTTGCCACCGCCGCCGCTACGACGGAATACCGGTACGAGGCTCCAGGGTTGCGCGCGGCCTGCCGCGCCATCGCGCACAAAGAAGGTCACCACATCGAAGCTATGCGCGTTGAAGTTCTCGCGCCACGCGCGCACCGCGATCGCGTCGTAGCCGCGCAGCTTGAGCGCGTTGACGCCATTGTGTATGGGTATCAGCGTGTAGCCCGCTTGGGCAGCGGCAAGGCCCGAGAGGCCGAGCAGCATCAGGCCCAGGACGACGCTGTTGTTCAGGTAGTGGCGGACCTTGCGCACCGGTTTCTCCGTTGATGAGTGGGTCGCTTTTTTTTTCAGGCCTGCGCTAGCAGGCCAGGCACCTCATCGACGAGGGCGTCGATGGCCACGCGCACTTTGAGCGGCATGTGCCGGGTCTTCAGCCACAGCACGTTGATCTCTGCGTCGAGCACGCTCTCGTGGCCCTTGATCATCGTGAGGAGGCCAGTGTTCAAGTATGACGGAATGAGCCAGCTGGGCAGCCATGCCAGGCCGGTACCGGCTGCTGCTGCGTCCGCGATGGAGAGCAGGTCGTCCAGGCGCAGGCGCGATGCGGGCTGATAGATTTGCATCTCGCCATCCGGCCCGGTCAGGCGCCACGGCGTGTGGTACGCACCGCGGGCGTAGACGATGCACGTATGTGTGTCCAGATCGCGCAGCGTTGCCGGGTGGCCATGTTTTTCGAGATAGGCGGGCGACGCGCAGAGCGCCATCCGATTGAAGCCCAACGGGCGACTGACCAGCGTGGCATGGTTCGGCGGTTGGCCCATGCGCACGGCGATGTCAAAGCGCTCGTCCACCAGATCCGCCATGCGGTCGGTGAACGCGATCTCGACTTCCAGCAGCGGGTAGCGCTCGATCAAACGGCGCATGACTGGCGCAACGCAGTGCCTGCCGAACAGCACCGGCACGGTCATCCGCAGCCGTCCGGTCGGCTCACGCCGGCTGGCGAGCAAGGCAGCTTCGGTTTCACTCAACTCGGTCAGCACGCGTTTGCATTGCTCGTAGTAGAGCGTGCCTTCGCCGGTCAGGTTCAGGCTGCGGGTCGTCCGCTGCAGCAGTCGCGTGTTCAGGCGCTGCTCCAGTCGCGCGATGACCTTGGCCACCGCCGAGCGCGTGACGCCCAACTGCGCCGCCGCCGCCGCAAAGCTGCCCGACTCGACCACGTTCACAAATTCAGCCACGCCGCTGAGCCGATCGTCCATCCAAACCTGCTCCGTTTCGGTTGATCAAATGTCGCCTGATGGGAGACGGTGAGTCTACCAAATGGAGTCAATGTGTCTTACGTGGAAACAATAAGATCGGTGCTTCATTGCAACGGGGAATTCACATGAAAGCATGGCAAGTCAGGCCGGGACACGGCATTGAAGGGCTGCAGCAAATCAACCTGGATACGCGCGAACCGGGGCCCACCGAGGTGCTCGTGCGCATGCGGGCAGCGTCGTTGAACTACCGTGACTGGATGGCCGCGCGTGGCGACTACCCAGGCATCGATGGCACACCGCGCGTTCCGCTGAGCGACGGTGCGGGCGAGGTGATCGCGGTGGGGCAGCGCGTCACGCGATTCCAGCCGGGGGATCGTGTGATCAACACCTATTTCCCGAACTGGATCGACGGCGAGATCTCTCATGGGAAGATTGCCGAATCGCCCGGCGCGACGTTCGATGGTGTGCTGGCCGAGCAGTTTGTCGCCGAGGAATCCACGCTGACGGCAATCCCGGCGCACCTGACTTTCGAGGAGGCGTCCACGATCTCCTGCGCAGGCATCACGGCCTGGAACGCGCTGTTTGCAAATGCCGTAGTCAAGCCGGGCGCGACCGCGCTGCTGCTGGGCACAGGCGGGGTCTCGATCTGGGCACTGCAATTGGCAAAGGCTGCGGGGCTGCGCGCCATCATCACCTCATCGAGCGACGACAAACTTGCGCGTGCGCGGCAACTCGGCGCGGATGCAACCATCAACTACCGCACCGTGCCCGAGTGGCAGCACGAGGTATTGCGGCTGACCGGCGGAGCCGGCGCTGACGTGGTGGTCGAGGTGGGTGGATACGACACGATGGCACGCTCGATTGCGGCTACCCGGCTGGGTGGTGTTGTCTCCATCACAGGCTTGCTGAGCGGTTTCGCAGGCGTGGATTTCGGGCTGCGCAGCTTGTTCGATGTGGCCAAGCATCTGCACGGCGTGATTGTCGGCAGCCGGACGGTGCTCGATGAGGTGGCCCGGCTGGTCGACGTGCAGCAGATTCGCCCGGTGGTCGATCGTGTCTTCAGCTTTGATGAGGTGCCGGCTGCGTACGACTACCTGCAGTCGGGGCGGCACTTCGGCAAGGTGGTGATTCGGGTTGGAGCGTGAGGGGGATTACGTCAGCCGACGCGCACGATTTTGAAATCGTCATCCTCAGATGAGACGCGGTCGGTAATTGATGATTTCAATAGCGACGCTATGTCTCTTCAACCTGCTCCTGAGCTGCAGGGCATTGGCATTTCGCTGGCGGCTTACTCGCTTATCTTCATGCTTGCGGCTGCTGCGACGGCAATTAAGTCAGGTGGAGCAATTTATGACTCGCGCAAGCGGGTGCCATTCTCTGCAGCATCGGCGAAGGTTCTTTGTCAATAGAGGCTACTTGCGAGTGAGGCAAACCGCGGTCTGAAGCATCCCAATACTCGTGCGCTGTCCCCATTGCGGAATGTTCTCCCCATTCTCGATGAAGTATTGACCATCTTTGAAGCCAATTCTGCGCTTGTATAGCAAATGAGCCAGCGCATTCTTGGGATCGGCCGTAAGGTTCATGTCGGCTTTGGCCGTGCAATCCCAATCCCCATTGCTGAGAAACCGGCATTCGCTCAGGGAGAATGTATCGGTCTGGCCCATAGAAAATCGATCCGCGAAGGCAAGCGTGCCGACGCCGTTCGGTGTGAAATGGACCGTTGCGGGCGCAACATCTCCCGTGCAACGCTCGCAGTCATCGTCGCAAATCCGATAGCCATATTGCAGCGGCTCCGCTGGAGGCGAGATCTCCTGGGGCTGGTGACAGCCGGCAAGCAAAGCGAGAAGTGCGAGTGGCACGGCTGTGCGCATATGTACATCGACCTAGTTGATGTAGCGCCCAGCATAGCGCACCGCGATCGGTCCCTTACGCAACGCCTGCTCCTATGACGCCATCTATTCGGGGGCGGAACCTGTCGTTGTTACCGAGATCTCGACACTACTCTGCGCGACAGCACTATCGACGATGCGCAGCTTGTAAGGAGCCGCCGACTTTGCTCCCGTGTCGTGAGGCTCATTGAGATGCAACAGGCGATCAGCGACCAACCACGTATATCCCACCCGGGCTTCATCAGGCCCCGTGCCAACCCAATACGCCCTCATTGGTGGCCTTCCGCCACTGACCGTCACGTTGACGTAGCCCCCTGGGACCAGGGTTACCTGCTGCTGACTTACGCTCAGTGGTTGGGGCGATACGGCTGCTGTCGCTACACATCCGGTTTCAAGATCACCAATCGCATTCAGTTGTTGCTCCAACGCCGTACTGATTGCTGCATAGGCTTCCGTCGCTGCCACGAATCGCTGTTGATCGGGTTGGGCACAATTGAGGTCCTCTTCAGGCTTTCGGTGCCTTTTCCTTGTCGTCAACGCTCCGACGCCCGCGCCCGAGGCTCCCCCAGTTGCCGCAGGCAACTCGCTACCCGTTGGGATTAGTCCTATAGCGATTGCTGTCGCGCTTTTCCCCGCGTTGAGGATCGCTTCAGGGCTGGGGCTTTGCGCCAGCAACTGCTGGTTCAGCGTGACCAGAACATTCGCGCCCGCGGTACTAAGTCGAACGCCCAAGGCACCATCCGACGAGCGCGCTTTGTCGATCGTTGCACGCGCTTTGGCTCTAGCCTGGGCCATCGCATCTCTTTCATCCTGGAACTTCACTTGGCAGGCGACCAAGCTTCCTTTGACGGACGCATCGACCGTCGACTGCTGCGTGGCTGCCTGATCATACGCGGCCAACATCCCGTTGCCTCGATTGCCTACGCATACCAGCGCCGCATCGGCACTCAGGTATAGCGACTCTGTGGTCCGTGGGAAGAACAGTGTTCCCGCGGTATAGGAAGCGCCGGCACCAAGCGCAAGGTTCTTGGCCCCGTTTGTTCCTAGTGAACTTCCATGAAGCGCTTTGGCGGCAAATCCCGTGGCAAATGCAAACGTAGCAAGATCGATCGCCTGGCTGGCTCGCACTCTGTCTTCTATCTTGCCCCGAACAAGGTCTGATGAGATTTGCAGATCAGAAACTGACTTTGCGATAGTTGGCAGTTCTTTGCATGCCTTGCTGTCGGCATGTTGCGCTTTCCCCTGTGTGCCGTCCTGGCAGTACGCATCAATGGTTGGGAGGACGTAGGGCGAACATGCCGTCAAGGCGCAAGTAAGCGACACGAGAAGCAGCCTGCCGCAATGCCCGGTGAAGATACTCTCAGGCGCGCTGTGCATACCTCCTCCCGTGGTCTATTTTGATTTGTGCTCTCAATGGTGTGGTTGGTCCAGGGGAGCGTCAATAGACTGGAAGTCGGTATTTAACCCAAACGAGGGGGCTCGAAATGACATCTACTCTCGGGACTGTGGCCGGGGTGAAGGTCAGTGAGGACGACGACGGGCGGGTCTACTACGTCGCCGGTGCTGCAATAGATGCGGATGGCGCCAATGGACAATACGGCAAGCCCGCTGCATATAAGGCTGACGATTCGGGTAGTGACTATCTAGCCAATGCGGCTATGAAAATCCAAGACGGCAAAGTTGTCTGTGCCAGCAGTGATGCACGTGACATCGTTATTCTTGGGGCTGACGGCGAACCGCAGGTTTTCCAAGACGGCGTAATCGCTTCGAAAACGTGGTACCAGTACCCAGACACAGACCCGGACAATCCCGCAGCCTATGTCGACGCCGAAACGGTGCCCTACGTCGTTGTGAATCCCCTGATCGTCCATGAAACCGTCGGCGTGGTGCGTGGCTGCAAGGCTAGGGTTACATACAACGGCAACACTGTTGACTGTGTCGTGGCTGACAAAGGGTCATCACACCGAATAGGCGAACTCAGTATCGCCGCAGCCCGTGCCCTTGGAATTAACCCGAGCCCCCGCAACGGAGGGATGGACGCACATGAATGCCTGTACGAAATCTGGCCAGGGGTCGTGGCGCCGGGGTTTGTCCTACAAGGCGCCTAAGGTGGCCCGCTATGCGATCGGTCGCCCAGTAACCAGGCACCATCCAATAAGCTTGATCTCCTATAGAAATTCTGGATGAAAATGCGTGCTAGTGTTTCGGAGCAATCTTCCCAAGAACGGGAGGTTGGCGATGAAACGCAAGCAATACGCGGTGGAGTCGTTCGGCAATGTCGGACGCTTTGTGGGTCGGCTGTCGGGTAAGTACGTCTTTCGGATAGCCGTGGGGATCGTGCCCGTTGAGCTTGGCCGATTGGACCAGGCTCATGACGGCAACCGCGCGTTGACCGGCGCGCTCTCTTCGATGGTGTTCACGTGTTCACTCAATGCAGAGCCCCGCAACGTGGGGGCACTCAACGCGCTCCAGAACGACACACTGCAGCCCCACCACGCGCACTGCTCGGCACATGAGCATCGACCACAATGAAAAAGAACCTGTCATCGCTGCTGCTGATTGCGACGTTGAGCGTACCCACGAGCGTGCTCGCCTTCGAGAAGCCCACCAACTGGGTCGACCTGAAATTCGCGCCAGGGTCTGCACAACTTGCGACGGCTGAGCGCGTGGAGCTTGTCCGCCTGCTCGAGAAAATCAAAGCGCATTGGTGTCCGCTGGAGGTCATGGTGGCGTCCGCTCATTTTGATGCCTCAGAAGCGACGGATTCAACTGTAGGGGCCGCTCTCGCTAAGAAGCGAGCAGACGAAGTTGTCAAAGAACTGATTGCGCTAGGAGTGCCTTCTGCGCTCGTCTACTCGGAGTCTGGCACGCAGGTCTCTAGATCGCTACCTTGGTCTGGGATCGTGGAGGTCGAAGCCGTGGGAGGTAGCTATCAAATGCCGTGTCCCTATCCGCAAAATGAACAGGGATTCCACGTCCCGGAACGGCGCTGAATTGCTAGGTTTCACGCTAGCTCGCTGGCGCCAAACCTCACCGCTTCTTCCCCCCCAAGCCAATCATTGATCGCTCTCCATGAGATCAGGCTGGTATGCTGGCCCACACCATTACCAGTTGGAGGGCGATATGGCTGCAAAGAAGGTCACCAAGAAGAAATACCTGAAGATCCTCAACAAGCGCCTGCGTGCCGAGCCGGATGTCTCATCCGGCGTTCTGTTCGTCTTCTACCCCTTAGGCGCGAAGGCTAAGCATGCCACCGGCATTGTCGCCAGCGAGCCTCACAGCGGGCCTGAGTTCGCAATCATGGCCGCCATTCAACGTGAAGCCGCTAGCGAGTTCATTGTCATTGCCGAGGGAACCGAAGTAGGCAACGGCTGACGTCCAGCTTGACTGCCTGGTTCCGCTGCTCGATAGCGTGCCGTTGAGGTGCGAGGCCAGGTATTCCTCGTAAAACAACAACTTGATTTGGAAGTCTCGGCAACCTCAGGCATCCCAGGGCGGTCCACTATTTTCCGATACAGAACCGACTGAAGATCACCCCCAGTAGATCATCACTGGAGAACGCCCCCGTGATGCTGTTCAACGCCTCCTGCGCGAGCCGCAACTCTTCGGCAAACAGATCGAGCGATTGCGCTTGCTGATCGGCATGCTCGGCCGCCAGGGCCAGGTTTTCCCGGGCGGTGCGCAAGGCGGCGAGATGGCGTTCACGCGCCAGGTACAGTCCCTCGCCGCCGCCCTGCCAGCCGGCAATCTCCAGTAGCGCCGTGCGCAGCAGTTCAACGCCCACGCCATCACGTGCAGACAGCCAGACCTCCGGCGGCTCGGCATCCACGCGGCCAGCAACGGCCACGCCCGTCAGGTCGATCTTGTTGATCACGCGCAGTGTCGGCACGCCGGCCGGTACGTGCTCGGCGATGCGGGTGTCGATCGCGGCGTCTTCAGCGGAGAGACCGTTGGCGCGATAGTCCGCCGCGTCCAGCAGGTGCAGCACCACATCCGCTCGTGCGATGGCCGCCCAGGTGCGTTCGATACCGATGCGCTCGACCTCGTCTTCCGTATCGCGCAGGCCCGCCGTGTCGACGATGTTGAGCGGGATGCCTTCAATCTGGATGGTCTGCTGCACCTTGTCGCGCGTGGTGCCGGCGATGGGCGTGACGATGGCCAGTTCCGCACCGGCCAGCGCATTGAGCAGCGACGATTTACCGACATTCGGCTGCCCAGCCAGTACGACGTGCAGGCCTTCGCGCAGCAGCGCACCCTGACGCGCTTGCGCCAGAACACCGTCAAGCGCCGCGCGAATGCCGGCAAGCTGGCCACGCGCGTCCGAGGCTTCGAGAAAGTCGATTTCTTCTTCGGGAAAATCCAGCGTCGCTTCCACCAGCATGCGCAGATGGATCACGCGCTCGACCAGCGCATGCACCGCCTGCGAGAACGCGCCATCGAGCGAACGCGCGGCTGAGCGTGCAGCGGCTTCGGTGCTCGCTTCGATCAGATCGGCCACCGCCTCGGCCTGCGCCAGGTCCATCTTGTCGTTGAGGAAGGCGCGGCGCGTGAACTCGCCAGGCTCCGCCACGCGCAGGCCAATCTCGCGGCCCGCCGCCAAGCAGCGCTGCAGCAGCAGTTGCATCACGACCGGGCCGCCATGGCCTTGCAGTTCGAGCACGTCTTCGCCCGTATACGAGTGCGGCGCCGGAAACCACAGCGCGATGCCACGGTCGATGGCGCTGCCGTCGGTGTCGAGGAACGGCAGGTAGGTTGCCTGGCGCGGTGTCAGCAGCCGGCCGCAGACGGCCTGCATGACGGCGCGCACGTCCGGCCCCGACACACGCACCACGCCGATGCCGCCCCGCCCGGGCGCAGTGGCAATCGCCGCGATGGGGATCGTACGGATGGGCGCACGCGGCGCGTTGGAAGCGTTTGGCAAGGTCGTGGGATGGTCAGCAGCAGTCATGGGCGGTATTGTGCGGCAGCCGCGCAGTTGCGCGCCAGTTTCCAACCAGGGAGATTCGGATGATCGATCACACCGGCGTCGTCGTTAGCGACTTCGAGGCCAGCAAGCGGTTCTACGAGCAAGCACTGGGTGCCATCGGCTTTGCCAAGCTGCTGGAGTTTCCTGCCGCCGTGACGGGGCACACCGATGTGGCTGGCTTCGGCCCGCCGGGCAAGGCGGAGTTCTGGATCTCTGCGGCGATGGCTGGACAGGGGCCGAACAACCCGCCGCTGCATGTGGCGTTCCGCGTGGAGTCGCGTGCCGAGGTGGAGGCGTTCTACGCTGCGGCGATGGCTGCCGGCGGCACCGACAATGGCGGCCCCGGCGTGCGTGCGCACTATCACCCGAACTACTACGGTGCGTTCGTACGCGACCCGGACGGCCACAACATCGAGGCGGTCTGCCACGCGCCCGCATAGGGTTCGCAATTGAGCAGCATGAAAAAAGGGCACCCGAAGGTGCCCTTTTTGCTGAAGCGCGTTCGCCTTACTTGGCAGGCGCGGCGCCCTTGTTGGTGCCCAGCATGCGGTTGATCGACCATTGCTGCGCGATCGACAGGCAGTTGTTCACCACCCAGTACAGCACCAGGCCCGCCGGGAAGAAGAAGAACATCACCGAGAACGCGATCGGCATGAACATCATCACCTTGGCCTGCACCGGGTCCGGCGGGGTCGGGTTCAGCTTGGTCTGCACGAACATCGACACGGCCATCAGCACTGGCAGGATGTAGAACGGGTCCGGTGCCGACAGATCGTGCACCCAGCCGAGCCACGGCGCGCCGCGCATTTCCACCGACGACAGCAGCGCCCAGTACAGCGCCATGAACACCGGAATCTGGATCACGATCGGCAGGCAGCCGCCGAGCGGATTGACCTTCTCGGTGCGGTACAGCGTCATCATCTCCTGGTTCATCTTTTGCGGATCGCCCTTGTGGCGTTCGCGGATGGCTGTCATGCGCGGCTGCAGGTCCTTCATCTTGGCCATCGAACGGTAGCTCGTGGCCGACAGCGGGAAGAACACCAGCTTGATCAGCACCGTGAGCGCGATGATCGACCAGCCCCAGTTGCCCAGCAGCGCGTGAATCTTCTCGAGCAGCCAGAACAGCGGCTTGGCGACGATGGTCAGCCAGCCATAGTCCTTGACCAGATCCAGGCCCGGGGTGATGGCTTCGAGCATGCGCGCTTCTTGCGGGCCGGCGAACAGGCGTGCCGTGGCCGACACGCTGGCGCCCGGCGCCACCGTGCCCAGCGGCTCCTGAATGCCGATGCGGTAGAAGTTGGTATCGACGCGGTCGACGTAGTACTCACGCTTGACGTTGTCAGCCGGAATCCAGGCCGAGGCAAAGTAGTGCTGCACCATCGCCACCCAGCCGCTATCGGTCGGGGCCGGCACGTGTGCCTTGCCCTTGTCGATGTCGGAGAAGGTGATCTTGTGGAACTTGTCGCCGTCGGTGTAGACCGCCGGGCCGGTGAACGTGCTGTAGAAGCGCGATTGCTCAATCGCGCCGCCGTCGCGGGCCAGTTCCAGATACAGCGTCGGGTTGATCGGCGCGGTGCCGTCGTTGGTCACGTCGAAACGCGTGTCGATCACGTAGCTGCCGCGCTTGAAGACGTACGTCTTGACCAGCTTGGCGCCGCCCTTGTCGGCCGTCAGCGTGATGGAGACATCGTTGCCCGTGCCCAGCTCACGCGGGCCGGCCGATGCCGCAAACACCGTCGTGTGGTTCGGGAAGTCGCCGCCGATGATGCCCGAGCGCGCCAGGTAGGTGCGCTCAATGCTGCGGTCGAACAGCACCATCGGGTTGCCGTCGTGATCCTTCTGGTCCAGGACCTCAAGCTTGGTCACGATGGCGCCAGCCGTATCGATGGTGGCACGCACCACATCGGTCGTGATGACGATCTTTTCCGAAGCCGGTGTCTGTGCGTTGGTCGCGGGGGCGCCCGTTGCGGGAACGGCCTGCGAACCTGCGGCTGCCGTTGCGGCGGTGCTCTTCGGCACGTCGCCTGCGGGCGTGCTGCCCGGCGCGGCAGTCGTCGCCGTCTGCGGCGTCGGGAAGAACATCGACTGGTGGCCATTCGCGCGTTGCCAGTTGTCAAACAGCAGGACAACCGCCAGCGAGAAGATCACCCAGAGAATGGTGCGTTTGATATCCATGTCGGATTACGGTCTGGGAAGGTGAATCGACGGCCGCGCAGCCTGAGAGTCGGCTGCGGTCGCGTCGGTCGATGCGGAATCGGTGGAGCGGGGCACAGCGTCGCCAGCGGCGGGCGGCACAGGATCATACCCGCCTTGTGCGAACGGATGGCAGCGGCATAGGCGTTTTGCCGCAAGATAACTGCCGTAGCCCGGCCCATGCGTGATGACGGCATCGCGCGCGTAGTCGGAACAGGTCGGCAGGAAGCGGCATTGCGCACCCACGAAGGGGCTGAACGCCACTTTATAGATGCGCAGCAGAAACAACAGCACGCGCGTCATGACGTGCTCCCGGCGGCAGGCTGGGAGGCAGCGGGTGGGGCGGGCGGTGCAGGCAGCGGCCGTGTCGCAATCTCAAAGAGATGCGACAGCTCTTCGCGGCAGATGCGCTTGAAGGCGGCCACGGTGGGCACGTCCTGCCGCGGAAACTTGGCGTGCAGGCGGATCAGCACGTCGCGGCCGCCCAGAGACGGTTGCCGCAGGCGGAACAACTCGCGGCATTGGCGCTTGATGAGATTGCGCTCGACGGCGCGCTTGGCAAATTTCTTGCCGATCACCACGCCCAGGCGCGCCTGCGGGTGTCCGTTGGCGCGCACATACAGCACAAAGTGACGACTACGCCGGACGGGCCGCAAAGCAAAAACGGATGAGAACTCATCCGTTTTCGTCAGCCTTGCGGCTTTGGGGTAGGCGTGCAGGCCCATCGCCGGCTGGGGGTAAGACTGCGGCAAAAGCCATGGGCAACGGCCAGGAGCCGCCACCCGGGGCGCGGCAGTCTTAGATGGCCAGGCGCTTACGGCCCTTGGCGCGGCGTGCGTTCAGCACGGCACGGCCACCACGGGTCTTCATGCGGACACGGAAACCGTGGGTGCGCTTGCGACGGGTAACGGAAGGTTGGTAGGTACGCTTCATGATGCACTCTCTTGTTAATTGGTGGTGCGGACGCTGCCGCACGCGCCGGGCCTAGGGTCGCCCCGCAAAGCCTGGTGTCGATTCATTAGGAGAAATCGCCCACGCAGACCGCCGTGCGCTGTGTTGTTCATGGGCGCCGACGGTATCGGGCCTTAGCCGGATCAGGCGCGCTGGACGAATCCGGCGCCGCGTCTGACACGAACAAGCGTGCGCTCCCCTGCCGCGCATCGCAGAACCCGCCATTTAAACGATGTTTGCCGAATCTGTCAAGCCTGACGGATTGGGGATAACGTGCGTCCGGCGTCAGAAATCCACCCCCTTGTGAGTTGTCCCCAGCGCCTTGTGCGGCTTGGGGCATTTCGATGAAACCCTTGCCAGTATTGGGTTTGTGGGAGGGTAGCAAAATGGGTTGTCCACTGCTACTCACAGCAGGTCCACAGGTTATCCACAGACTTATCCTTTGTGGATAACTTTCGGCCGGGGGTACAATCCCGTTCCAATAACGAATGCCACCCGGTTTCTGGCCCGCGCCAGAGGCCCGGCGGCCGGCCCACCCGGGGACGTCGTCGATGACGTGTGTGTGGCGCCGGTCAAACACCAAACGATAACGATGCAGGATTTCTGGCATGCGGCATCCGCTCAACTCGAGAGTGAGCTGACGCCGCAACAATTCAAGACGTGGATCAAGCCGCTCACGCCGCTGTCGTTTGACGAGCAGGCGTGCACGCTGCGGATTGCCGCGCCCAACCGTTTCAAGCTCGACTGGGTCAAGAGCCAGTTCTCGGGCCGCATCCAGTCGCTCGCGTGTGACTACTGGGAGATGCAGGTCGACGTGCAGTTCGTGCTCGACCCGACCGCCGGCCAGCGCCAGGCACTCCAGCAGCCGGCATTTGCGCCTGCACCGATGCCGTCGATGGCTGGCCAGGCGGCGCAGCCCGTGCAAGCGATGCCGGTGGCAAGCGGCATCGCGCACAACCCGGCCGCTGTGCGCCCGGCGCCAGCGATGTACCGCGAAACCGCGCTCGCCACGGCCAGCCATGGGGTGGGTCGCGCGGCGGCCGATATCGACGTGCCCGTGATGGACGCCGCCGAAGTCAGCGCGCAGTCGTACCGCATGCCGCCGGCCGCACCCGCGGTGGTCGCGACGCTGGCTGTGCCGCCGCAGGCACCGGTCGATGACACCGTGCACGAGCGCTCGCGCCTGAACCAGATCCTCACGTTCGACAACTTCGTCACCGGTAAGGCCAACCAGTTGGCGCGCGCCGCGGCCATCCAGGTCGCCAACAACCCGGGCAAGTCGTACAACCCGCTGTACCTGTACGGCGGCGTGGGCCTGGGTAAGACGCACTTGATCCATGCCATCGGCAACTTCATGCTGATGGAGAACCCGCGCGCACGCATTCGCTACATTCACGCAGAACAGTACGTTTCTGACGTAGTGAAGGCTTACCAGCGCAAGGCGTTTGATGACTTCAAACGCTACTACCACTCGCTCGATCTGCTGCTGATCGATGACATCCAGTTCTTCTCGGGCAAGAACCGCACGCAGGAAGAATTCTTCTACGCGTTCGAGGCGCTGATCGCCAACCGCGCGCAGGTCATCATCACCAGCGATACGTATCCGAAAGAGATCACCGGCATTGATGACCGCCTGATCTCGCGCTTCGACTCCGGGTTGACGGTGGCCATCGAGCCGCCCGAGTTGGAAATGCGCGTCGCGATTCTGATGAAGAAGGCGCAGGCCGAGAACGTGACCGTGCCCGAAGAGGTCGCCTTCTTCGTGGCCAAGCACCTGCGCTCGAACGTGCGTGAGCTGGAAGGCGCGCTGCGCAAGATCCTGGCGTACTCGAACTTCCACGGCAAAGAGATCACGATCGAGGTTACGCGCGAGGCGCTCAAGGACTTGTTGACGGTGCAGAACCGCCAGATCTCGGTGGAGAACATCCAGAAGACCTGCGCGGATTTTTACAACATCAAAGTCGCGGATATGTACTCCAAGAAGCGGCCGGCCAACATCGCGCGCCCGCGCCAGATCGCCATGTATCTGGCCAAGGAGCTGACGCAGAAGAGCCTGCCCGAGATTGGCGAATTGTTTGGTGGGCGGGACCACACCACCGTGCTGCACGCCGTGCGCAAGATCGCTGACGAGCGCACCAAGGACGCCCAGCTCAACCACGAGCTGCACGTGCTGGAGCAAACGCTCAAGGGTTGATGTGTCGATGTGTCGCCGTGTGCCACCAAAGCGCATGGCAGCGCCATCTGCCCAGAATTTGCCGCATGCAAACGCCCGCTCGAACGCGGGCGTCTTTTCATGCACAATAGACGTATTTGCCGCGCGCGCGACGCTATCCAGCGCCCCCTTCTTTGCGGTATAATTTGTGATTAACCCCTTGATTTGCAACGATTTTGGGGTTAATCGCGAATGCTCCTGCAGGCACATGCCCACTGGGCTGATGCTGGGGCGCGCGCGGTGTCACCTCAAACTGCAAGGATCGCCTTCATGCAATTGGTCAAAACCTCGCGAGACAACCTGCTGCGTCCGCTGCAAATCGTGAGCGGCATCGTGGAACGCCGTCACACGCTGCCCATCCTGGCCAATCTGCTCATCACGAAGAAGGGTGAACGGGTTTCCTTCCTGTCCACCGACATCGAAATCCAGATCACCACGCACGCCGATTGCGGTGCCGGCGCCGGCGACATCGCCACCACCGTGGCTGCCCGCAAGCTGGTCGACATCCTGCGTGCGATGCCTGATGGCGAAGTCGCGCTCACGCTCAACGACAAGCGCATGACGGTGCAATCCGGCAAGAGCCGCTTTGCGCTGCAGACGCTGGCTGCCGAAGAATTCCCGACCGTGGCCGAGGCAACCGACTTTGGCGCGCGCATCACCGTGCCGCAGAAGACGCTCAAGCACCTGCTGGCGATGGTGCACTTCTCCATGGCCCAGCAGGACATCCGCTACTACCTCAACGGCATGTTGCTGGTGGTGGACGGCAAGCAAGTCATGGCAGTCGCCACCGACGGCCACCGCCTCGCCTACTGCGGCGTGGAAACGGGCGAGCAACCGGCAGGCGCCGGCGGCCGCCACGAAGTCATCATCCCGCGCAAGACCATTCTTGAGCTGCAACGCCTGCTGGAAGACGTGGACGATCCCGTCTCGGTGCAACTGGCGTCGAACCAGGTCAAGTTCACCTTCGGCAACATCGAGCTGATCTCCAAGCTGGTCGAAGGCAAGTTCCCGGATTTCCAGCGCGTGATCCCCAAGGGTTACCGCAACAGCTTCACGATCGAACGTACGTTCCTGCAAAGCGCACTGCAACGTACGGCCATCCTGACGACCGACAAGTTCAAGGGCGTGCGCTGCATGCTCGACACCAACGTCCTGAAGATCAGCTCCACCAACGCTGACCAGGAAGAAGCGCAGGAAGAACTCGAAATCGACTACCAGGGCGATGCGCTGGATATCGGTTTCAACGTGACTTACCTGCTGGACGTGCTGGCCAACCTCAAGGCCGAAAAGGTGCAGGTGAGCCTGGGCGACTCCAACTCGAGCGCGCTCATCACCCTGCCCGACGACGACACCTTCAAGTACGTCGTCATGCCGATGCGCATCTGACACGCATTTGCCAGATAAGCACCATCGAAAGCAAGACGAGGGGCTGGATCGGAGAGATCCGCCCCTTCGCCGTTTTTAAGCAACCCCGCTGTGTGCACTGAAGCCACCATTTCCGTGTCCATGGCAGCGAGCAGAACGACATGACCGAAGAGCAGAAACCGCAATCCACCCCCGCCGAGGCCAACAGCTATGACGCCGCCTCGATCCAGATCCTGGAAGGCCTGGAGGCGGTACGCAAGCGGCCGGGCATGTACATCGGCGATACGTCGGACGGCACCGGCCTGCACCACCTCGTGTTCGAGGTGCTGGACAACTCCATCGATGAGGCGCTGGCCGGGCATTGCACTGAGATCCAGGTCACCATCCACACGGACAACTCCATCTCCGTGATCGACAACGGCCGTGGCATTCCGACCGGCATCAAGTTTGACGACAAGCACGAGCCCAAGCGCAGCGCGACCGAGATCGCCATGACCGAGCTGCACGCCGGTGGCAAGTTCAACCAGAACAGCTACAAGGTGTCGGGCGGCCTGCACGGCGTGGGTGTGTCGTGCGTGAACGGTCTGTCGAAGTGGATGAAGGTGACCGTCCGCCAGGGCGGCAAGGTGCATTACATCGAGTTTGCGCAGGGCATTCCGCAAAACCGCCTGATCGAAACGGTGAAAGCGCCGGACGGCACGATGGTGGAGGTCTCCCCGCTGCACGTGTCGGGCACCACCGACAAGCGCGGTACCGAAGTGCACTTCCTGGCCGACGAAGAGATCTTCACCAACGTCGAGTACCACTACGAGATCCTCTCCAAGCGCATTCGCGAGCTCTCGTTCCTGAACAACGGCGTGCACATCAAGCTGACCGATCAGCGCACCGGCAAGGAAGAAGACTTCGCCTTCTCGGGCGGCGTGAAGGGCTTTGTTGAGTACATCAACAAGAACAAGACCGTGCTGCACCCGACCGTGTTCACCGCCAGCGGTGAGAAAGACGGCGTGGCCGTGGAAGTGTCGATGCAGTGGAACGACGCCTACAACGAGCAGGTGCTTTGCTTCACCAACAACATCCCGCAGCGCGACGGCGGCACCCACCTCACGGGCCTGCGCGCCGCCATGACGCGCGTCATCAACAAGTACATCGCCGACAACGAGATCGCCAAGAAGGCCAAGGTGGAAACCTCGGGCGACGACATGCGCGAAGGCCTGGCCTGTGTGCTGTCGGTCAAGGTGCCGGAGCCCAAGTTCAGCTCGCAGACCAAGGACAAGCTCGTGTCCTCCGAAGTGCGCCTGCCGGTGGAAGAAGTCGTGGCCAAGGCGCTGGCGGATTTCCTGCTGGAAACGCCGGTGGACGCCAAGATCATCTGCGGCAAGATCGTGGAAGCCGCCCGCGCGCGTGAAGCCGCCCGCAAGGCCCGCGAAATGACGCGCCGCAAGGGCGTGCTCGACGGCATGGGCCTGCCCGGCAAGCTGGCCGACTGCCAGGAGAAAGACCCCGCGCTGTCAGAACTCTTCATCGTCGAGGGTGACTCCGCAGGCGGCTCCGCCAAGCAGGGCCGCGACCGCAAGTTCCAGGCGATCCTGCCGCTCAAGGGCAAGATCCTGAACGTCGAGCGCGCGCGCTTTGACAAGATGCTCTCCAGCCAGGAAGTGCTCACGCTCATCACCGCCATGGGCACCGGCATTGGCAAGGACGACTACAACCTCGACAAGCTGCGCTACCACCGCATCATCATCATGACCGATGCTGACGTGGACGGCTCGCACATCCGCACGCTGCTGCTCACGTTCTTCTACCGCCAGATGCCCGAGATCATCGAGCGCGGCCACGTGTACATCGCCCAGCCGCCGCTCTACAAGATCAAGCACGGCAAGGAAGAGCGCTACATCAAAGACGACGTCGAGATGGCCGCCTACCTCGTGCGCCAGGCGCTGGACACCGCCGTGCTGGTGCGTGCCGACGGCACCGAGATTGCCGGCGACGCCCTGGCCGAACTCGCACGCCAGTACCAGCTCAGCCGCGGCGTGATCGAGCGCCTGTCGCGCGTGATTGACGCCGACGCCCTGCGCGCCATTGCCGAAGGCGTGGCCCTGGACCTGAGCAGCGAAGCCGCCGCCGAAGCCAGCGCCCGCACGCTCAAGGCCCGCCTGCTGGAAATGCAAGGTAACGCCAGCAGCGCCAACGGCGGCGCCACCGCAGACGCCTTCATGCAGTACGACGAGAAGAGCGAGAAGTACCGCGTGATGGTGGTGCGCCGCCAGCACGGCAACCAGCGCCTCAGCCACATCGACGCCGACTTCGTGGCCGGCGCCGACTACGCCGCACTGTCGAGCACCGCCGCCACCTTCCAGGGCCTGATTGGCGACGGCGCCAAGGTGCGCCGTGGCACCGGCGACAAGATGCGCGAGCAGAACGTTGCCGACTTCCACGCCGCCATGACGTGGCTGCTGAGCGAAGCCGAGCGCGGCGTGAGCCGCCAGCGCTACAAGGGCCTGGGCGAAATGAACCCCGAGCAGCTGTGGGAAACCACCATGGACGTCACCCAGCGCCGCTTGCTGCGCGTGCAGATTGAAGACGCCATTGCGGCGGACCAGATCTTTACGACGCTGATGGGCGACGACGTGGAACCGCGCCGGAACTTCATTGAGAGCAATGCGTTGGTGGCGCGGAATATTGATGTTTGATCATTCATGTCAAACGCCACCGAACACGGAGCCCTTGCTGAGGTAGGCGGGGTTTCGAATTAGTAAGTAGGTGAAATTTATTTCACGTCAGGAGCCCCCTAACATGGGGGCTTTTGATTTTCATCCTGACTGGTGTATGAATATCTGTTTTGGGTATTCACCTGCTGTGTTGCCGCTCTTGCACCATTTTCATTTGCTATGAGCAGGAACACGATCGCAGTATCCCAATAATGGTGAGAAAGGCAGCTATCACTCCGGGGGGAACAGAGCGATGAAGTTCGTCAGCAATGTCGGCACAGACAGGGTATTGGACATGATTCGTCCGTGGCTGAAGCGCAGCCACAAATTGGACATGGTGTCTGAGTCCTTTTCCTTGTTCGCGTTTGCCGAGCTGCTGAGCGAGTTGCCGTTGTTGGATCGAGCGCGAATCGTCGTCCCTCCTCTCCCAAAAGCGCCGACGCCTACGCCTCAGCTAGATCACCTCGGACTACTTGGTACATCTGCTGACCGCAACTTTCGCAACAGACTGCAAGCGCATTGGCTTGCGCGCCAGCTCTTGCAATGGTTAGAAGGCGGGGCAGAAGTGCGTAGTGCGAAGGGAGCCATTCCTCAAGGCACCCTCGTCTTGCGCGACAACGCAGGCGATGCCCAGCAAGCCGTGTTAGGTTCGTTCGGTTTCGGCACGGAAGGTCTGGGCATCACCCCTGGCAACCCACTGAATTTGATTCAGGCGTCGGAAAGCGTGGTTGAGGCACGTATGTTGAGCCAATGGTTCGACGTGCAATGGGCGCAGCTCGAAGGCAACCCGGTGGCCAACACGTCCCTGATGTCTGCAGTCAAAGAGCTTGCTACGCACCGCGATGCCGCCAGCATTTATGCCCTGGTGCTTCAACAGCTATTCGCAACAGAGGGCTTAGACGAAGAAAAGGTTGTCAAATCGGCAACAGGCATTCGTAACACGGTGGTCTGGAAGAAGCTCTACAAGTTTCAACGTGATGGTGTTGTGGGTGCTATCGAGAAGCTTGAGCGCTTTGGGGGCTGCATTATTGCTGACAGCGTTGGCCTGGGTAAAACTTTCGAGGCCTTGGCCATCATCAAGTATCACGAACTGCGCAACGATCGTGTTCTGGTGCTATGCCCCAAACGCTTGCGTGACAATTGGACGCTCTACAAGGCCAACGACCGGCGCAATATCTTGGCCCCGGATCGCCTTAACTACGACGTTCTCAACCACACGGACCTCACTCGCGATAGTGGTCACTCAGGTGACATCGACTTGTCCCACGTGAATTGGGGCAACTACGACCTCGTCGTAATTGACGAGTCCCACAACTTTCGCAATAAGGCTGCCAACAAAGGTCGCGAAACGCGCTATGACCGCTTGATGCGGAAAATCATTCGTGAAGGCGTTAAGACGCGGGTGCTGATGCTCTCAGCCACGCCTGTGAACAACCGACTGGCTGACCTTCGCAATCAGATTGCCTTCGTGACAGAGGGTGACGACACGGCGTTGTTTGACCATGGCATCGCCAGCATTGATAGCACCACGCGACGCGCTCAAAAGGCATTCAATCGGTGGCTGGACTTGCCGGCAGAGGAAAAGACGCCAGCTTTACTGGTGGAGATGCTGGGCTTCGATTACTTCGCCTTGCTTGATCACCTGACGATCGCTCGCTCACGGCGACACATCGAGAAGTACTACGGCACGGCTGAAACAGGCCGGTTCCCTGACCGACTGCCACCGATCAACATCAAGGCCGACGTGGACCGTGCGGGCGAATTCCGCTCGATTCGCGACATCAATCTTGAGATCAGGCGCCTCAATCTCTCGGCCTACGCGCCACTTCGCTATGTGCTTCCGCACAAGCAAGAAGCCTACGATCAGAAGTACAGCACCCAGATTCGCGGTGGCGAAAGTTTCTTCCGACAGGTAGACCGTGAAGAAAGCCTGATCCATCTGCTGCGCGTCAACGTTCTCAAGAGAATGGAGAGCGCAGTGTCATCGTTTGCTTTGACGGTTCAACGCCAACTGAAGGATGTAGAGGGCTTGCTGGCTCGAATCGACGCGCATGAAGAGGAGATCGAAGAGCCGGACATAGCCGACGTGGACATCGACGATCCCGCCTTTGAGTCGCTTCTCGTTGGCCGCAAGGTTAAGGTCCTGCTTAGCGATGTTGACCTTCTGCGTTGGAAGCAAGATCTGATTGAAGATCGCAACCGCTTGGCCACGCTCTATGCCGCCGCCGAGCAGGTGAGCGCGACACGCGACGACAAGCTGCAAAAACTGCGAGGCCTTATCGCTGACAAGTGCCGGCAGCCTACCAATCCCGGCAATCGCAAGGTGATCGTGTTCACCGCATTTGCCGATACCGCCGCCTACTTATATGAGCATCTAGCACCTTGGTCCAAGGGGGAGCTGGGTATCGAATCAGCTCTAGTGACCGGTGCGGGTCGCAACCAAACCACGCTGCCACATTTGCACCGCGACCTAACCAGCATTCTGACGGCATTCTCGCCGCGCTCTAAAGAGCGCCCGGAAGAGCTGGCCCACGAAGGTGAGCTGAATTTGCTCATCGCCACCGATTGCATCAGCGAGGGTCAGAATCTGCAGGACTGCGATTGGCTTATCAACTACGACATCCATTGGAACCCGGTTCGCATCATTCAGCGGTTTGGTCGGATCGACCGTATCGGGTCCACCAACAACTGCATTCAACTGGTGAACTTCTGGCCCAACATGGAGCTTGAGGAGTACATCAACCTGGAGCAGCGGGTGAGTGGGCGCATGGTGTTGCTGGACATCTCTGCGACTGGTGAAGAGAACATCATCGAGCAACAGTCTGGCAACCAGATGAATGACCTGGAGTATCGGCGCAACCAACTATTGAAACTGCAAGAGACGGTGATTGATCTGGAGGACCTATCTAGCGGTGTTGCTATTACCGATCTCACGCTAACCGACTTCCGTATCGACCTAGCCGAATACTCACGCGAGCATCCCACCAAGCTGGAAAGCATGCCGTTGGGGTGCTTTGCGGTCACAACGAGCATCGACGCGGATATTTCTTCCGGCGTTCTATTTTGTCTTCGCGTTGATGGGGCTGCTGCAGGAAAGGTGATTGACCCCAACTATCCGCTAGCCCCGCACTACCTGGTCCACGTGGGTGACGATGGTGCTGTGCTCTTGCCGTACACCCAAGCCAAACGCATTCTTGATCGTCTAAAGCGACTGTGTGTAGGCCGCGATATTCCCGATGCCACGGCTTGCGCTCGGTTCGATCGAGGCACTCGACACGGTGAAGACATGCGGCAAGCGCAAAAACTTTTGGCCGCTGCGGTGTCCTCTATTGTCGGGAAATCTGAAGAGCGCGCTGTCGCCAGCTTGTTTTCCCCGGGTGGCACGCATGCGATGAAAGGTGAATTCGCTGGCGCTAACGATTTTGAGGTCGTGGCATTCCTTATCGTATTGCCAAACGGTGTAGAGGCGTCAGCCGCATGAGCTCCGCGAAGATATGCGGGAGTGATGTATTGATCGCGATGACACTTCCAACTGCTGCGATGGTGCAGCAGCGTATTCCCAAGAAGATGCTAGCCGAGCACGGTGCGGCAACCCTGGCGGATCGGAGGTTGGTGCAAGACCGTATCGAAGAGCTGACTTGGTGTGCCGCTCTCAAGCCTTCCAACGTCGGTATCGCAGCCTATGAGGATGAGGTTCGCAGCTACCTGGAAGTGGCAATCTTGAGCGTCAGGCTACGAGCTGAGGAAACCGCTTACGACCAGCCTCACCAGCAAGCCTTAAGAATTAGCACCGCCGTTAAGCGTGCGGCCGAATTGATTCATCGTGCGGTTCCGTACCCTACAGTGCTCCTCTTGGAAGAGGGCCGGCAATTGTTTGTTTCCATGGTTCATGTCCGCTGGGCGCAACGTGAAGCGGAAAAGATAGTGCTAGATGGCGATTCGATCGTCGCAGCCTTCAATACCGTGGTGTCGGATGACAAGACAAACACGGCACTTAACGCGCTCCTCAGTTCACTAGCGCTGAGTAGACAGCCTCGCACGCACTTTTTGGCGCTGTACCAAGGCTGGTTTGACGTGCTATCTGCATGGCAGGTTGTTGAGCTAACCGGGCAGTTCAGGTTGAGTGAGAGCCCCGAGCAAGCCTCCGAACGCCGTGCAGCCCTGCGCACCTGTCAAGAGTTGGATGCCCGAATTACGGCAGCGCGTAGCGCGGCGAGCAAAGAAAAGCAGTTGGCACGGCAGGTTGCCGCCAATCTAGAAATTAAGGGACTGCTGGCCGAGCGTCAGCTGATCGCACAAAGCCTATAAAGGATCGAAGTGAAAGCCACCGAAGCGAACCTGCTTAAGTTTCTGCGCAAGTCTCCGCAGTTTGTCATTCCGATCTATCAACGCAACTACTCCTGGACGGCCGACCAGTGCCGCCAACTGTGGGCCGACTTGATGCGCGCAGGTCGCGATCAAGCAGTTAATGCCCACTTCATCGGTTCTATCGTTTATGTCGAGCGAGGGTTGTCCTCCGTCACAGCGCAAGAAGCTCTGTTGGTGATCGACGGTCAACAGCGCTTGACTACCAGCACGCTACTTATTGCAGCGTTGGCGAAGCACTTTGAGGCCCAGGGTGTGGGGGAGTTGCTGGAAGCTTTCTCTGCCAAGAAGCTGCGCAACTACTATTTGCTGAACCCAGACGAAGACGGTGAGCGCCACTTCAAGCTGATCTTGTCAGAAACAGACAAAGACACGCTGCTTGCGATCCTCCAAGGCACACCAAAACCAGCCGAGGCGAGTACCCGCATCACCGAAAACTACGCCTTGTTCCAAGAACTCATTTCGGCAAATCAGGCTGAGCTGGAAGCCATCTGCCAAGGCCTTGCCAAGCTGGTGATCGTAGACGTGTCGCTGGACCGTTCTCAAGACAACCCGCAGTTGATCTTCGAGAGCATGAACTCCACAGGGCTGGAGCTCAGCCAGGCAGATCTGATTCGCAATTACATCCTGATGGGGCTCGAGCCCAAGCTGCAGACCGATCTGTACAAGAGCTACTGGCGACCGATGGAGCGGGATTTTGGTCAAGCCGCGTATGTGCTGCATTTCGACGCTTTCATGCGTCACTACCTGACCGCAAAAACTGGCGAAATTCCGAACGTGCGCGAGGTCTACGTCGCGTTCAAGGGCTTTGCACGTGGGTTCAAAGGTGATATCCGTGATTTGGTTGCGGACATCTATGCCTACGCGTCTTACTACTGCGCTATGGCGCTGGGTACGGAAAGCGACGCCGCACTCAAGCAAGCCTTTCACGATCTGCGCGAACTGAAGGTAGATGTGGCGTACCCGTTCTTGCTGGACGTCTATCACGACTACAAGCAGGGCCGCTTGACCAGTGAGGAAGTGCTACACATCGTCCGTCTGGTTGAGAGCTACGTGTTCCGTCGCGCCATCTGCGCTATTCCGACCAACTCGCTGAACAAGACGTTTGCTGGCTTGAGCCGAACGCTGAAAAAAGACCGCTATCTTGAAAGCGTTCAAGCCGCGTTTTTGTTGCTGCCGTCCTATCGGCGCTTCCCCAGCGGGGAAGAGTTCCAACGCGACATCAAGGTGCGTGACCTATACAACTTCCGCAGCCGTAGCTACTGGTTACGTCGCCTCGAAAACCACGACCGTAAAGAGCGTGTGGTGGTTGAGGACTACACCATCGAACACATTCTTCCGCAAAACGAGGCTTTGTCCAAAGAGTGGCAGGCGGAGTTGGGGGCGGACTGGCAGCGTGTTCAGCAGGAATGGCTGCATACCTTGGGAAACCTGACCCTGACTGGGTACAACAGCGAGTACAGCGATCATTCGTTTACTGACAAACGGGATCAGATCACTGACAAGAACGGCAACCCCGTAGGGTTTGCTCACAGCCCGCTGAAACTTAATTTGGGGCTTGGCAAAGTTAAGCGATGGGATGAGGCTGCAATCAAGGCCCGCGCAGAGCGTTTGGCTGCGGATGCCACCAAAGTATGGGGCGCTCCGCAGTTGGCCGAGGACATACTTAGCGTCTATCGACCAACTGCGGCGAAGTCGGGCCAACAGTACAGCTTGGCTGATCATGCCCATTTGACTGTCGGCCCCTTGCGTGAGTTGTTTGATGAGTTGCGCAAAGCGATTTTGGGACTGGACGCATGTGTGACCGAGGAGTTTTTGAAGGTCCGCGTGGCTTACAAGGCGGAAACAAACTTTGTTGATGTGGTGCCGCAAGCTAAGCGTCTGCTGCTGGTACTGAACTTGAACATTGCCGACATTGAAGACCCCAAGGGGTTGTGCCGTGACATCTCCAATGTTGGTCATTGGGGTATCGGGGATGTCGAAGTCGGCTTATGCAGCATGAGTGAACTGCCCTATGCAATGGGCCTGATTCGTCAGTCTTTCGACTGCCAGATGGGCGGCCCGCAAGACGCGTAAGCCTTGGCAGGCCAATGCCGAATTCAAAGTATTGAGAGAATATCTGAATGACCATCCAGAAAATCGAAGCGCATTCACCCTTGGCGCAGAGTGCTGACCTGATCGCTGACAACATCACCAAACTAAAGGGGTTGTTTCCTGAACTGGTGACGGAGAAGGCGACTGATGGCGAGACCGTTGCAGCGTTAAATGTCGATGTTCTAAAAGCGTTGATTGGCGACGCTACTGCGACTGATGCCGACGAGAAGTACGGCCTGAATTGGCACGGCAAGCGCAAGGCTCGGCAGATTGCTTTGACACCCAGCACCGGCACGCTGCGCCCATGCCCAGAAGAGAGCGTGGCGTGGGACAAAACGCAGAACTTGATGATCGAAGGCGACAACCTTGAAGTGCTGAAGCTTCTGCAAAAGAGCTATGCGGGAAAGGTGAAGTTGATCTATATCGACCCGCCGTACAACACCGGCAAAGACTTTGTTTACCCGGACAACTTCCAGGACAACATCAAGAACTACCTGGAACTGACGAACCAAACCGAGGGCGGCACGAAGCTCACTAGTAACACAGAAGCTAGCGGACGGTTTCACACCGATTGGCTGAACATGATGTACCCACGTCTCAAACTTGCGCAATCGTTGTTGGCTGAAGATGGCGCAATATTTGTCAGCATCGCAGATCATGAAATCCACAATCTGCGGCATGTGATGGATGAAGTCCTGGGCGCGGAGAACTTTGTTGCGACTGTCATCTGGCACAAAATGGACAGCCCTAAGAACTCGGCTGTTCACTTAAGTGAAGATCATGACTATGTCGTTATCTATGCGAAAAAGGGCGAAGTTTGGCGACCATGCCCGCTTCCTCGAACTCAGGAGATGATTGCTAGGTACAAGAACCCCGACAATGATTCTCGCGGGCCTTGGCTTCTGGGCGACCTGGCGGCGCGAAACTATTACGCGCAGGGGCGATACCCCATTACAACCCCTGCCGGGCGGGTAATTCCGGGGCCTCCGGCCGGCAGTTACTGGCGAATCAGCGAAGAGAAGTTCAAAGAACTCGACGAAGATGGGCGCATTTGGTGGGGTGAAGCAAAGGACAACCGCCCAGGTATCAAACGCTTTCTTTCAGAGGTCAAGGATGGCGTGGTTCCTCAGACATACTGGCCGTGGAAGGATGTCGGCAGTACTCGGCATGCTAAACAAGAACTTTCCCAGTTGATGGAAGCGGATGCGGGAGAGGATCTCTTCATTACTCCGAAACCCGTTCGATTGCTAAAGCGCGTGCTCCAGATTGGGGCGCCGAAAGATGCTCTGGTACTGGATTTCTTCGCGGGATCTGGCACGACGTTGCATGCCACATATGATTTGAATGCAGAGGACGATGGGAATCGACGATGCATTCTTGTTCAGTTGCCGGAACCTTTGTCCGAGACGTCGCCAAGGGGGTTTAAGACTATTGCGGACATTACTCGTGACAGGGTTCGGAGAGCTGGCGCGCGCCATGAAAATAGGGAGCGTGCGAAGTCTCTTGATACAGGATTTAGAGCATTCAAACTCGACACCTCCAACATTCGCGCTTGGAATCCCAACCCCGCAGATCTGCGGGCTTCGCTGCTCTCAAACCTTGAGCATATCGAGCCCGGTCGCACCAATGACGACGTGTTGTATGAGGTGTTACTGAAGCTCGGCCTTGACCTGTGCGTGCCCATGGAGCAAGTGCAGATCGCAGGTAAGACTGTGCACAGCGTTGGCGCTGGCACACTGCTGGCCTGTATGGACGAGCACATCGGTGTGGCGGATGCCGAAGCCCTGGCCTTAGGTATGGCTCAGTGGCGTGAGGAGCAGGGCACCGCCACCGAAACTACCGCCGTCTTCCGCGACAGTGCTTTCGAGAACGATGTGGCCAAGAGCAATCTCGCCGCGATCTTGGAGCAGCACGGCATCAAGCACGTGCGTAGCCTGTGAGGAACGCAGGATGAAACTCCATTTCGAATCTGATCTTCCCTACCAAGCCGCCGCCGTCGAAGCGGTTTGCGACCTGTTTCGCGGGCAGGAGGTCTGCCGCTCTGTGTTTACCGTGACGGCACAGACACAGGCCGACGCCGGGCAGCAGAGTTTTGAAGGCAAGCAGTTCACAGCCGAAGGCGGTATCGGTAATGCATTGCAGTTGCTGGTGGATGAGGAGTTGAGCGAGAACCTGCAGAAGGTGCAATTGCGCAATGGCGTGCCGCCCTCCGATCCACTGAAGCCTAAGCAGCCGCTGGACTTCACCGTGGAAATGGAAACTGGTACCGGCAAGACCTATGTGTACTTGCGTACCGCCTTCGAGTTGAACCAGCGCTATGGCTTCACCAAGTTCGTCGTGGTGGTTCCCTCCGTCGCCATCAAGGAGGGGGTGAACAAGACGCTGCAGATCACTCGTGAGCATTTCGAGAGCCTTTACCCAAGCGCGAAGGGCTATGAGTTTTTTCAGTACGACTCGGACCGTCTGGGCGAGGTGCGCAACTTTGCAACCAGCGCGAACATTCAGATCATGGTCATCACGGTGGGCGCGATCAATAAGTTTGGTGATGAAGCCGCTGCTGCAGCTGAGGAGTCTGATGAGGCAAAGCGACGCGAGAAGTCCAAGAACAAGATGTACCGCGCCAGCGAAAAGACAGGTGGTGAACGCCCCATCGATTTGATTCGCAACACGCGTCCTATCCTGATCGTCGATGAACCGCAAAGCGTCGATGGCGGTATCGACGGCAAAGGCAGGAGGGCTCTGGCGCACATGGATCCGCTATGCACGCTGCGCTATTCGGCCACGCATGTCGACAAACACAACATGGTGTACCGGCTGGACGCAGTGGATGCTTACGAGCAAAGGCTGGTCAAACAGATCGAAGTGGCAGCCGCCACGGTACAAGGCGGCAATAACAAGCCCTATGTGAAGTTGCTGGCTGTGACGAACAAGAAGGGTGTGATTACGGCGAGCATCGAGGTAGATCGTCAGAATGCAGCGGGCGCGGTGCGCCGCGAGCCAATCACTGTGCAAGATGGTTTCGATCTTGAGCAAGAGACCGGTCGCCCGCTATATGCCAACGTTCGCATCGGAGAGATTCGTGCGGCCAAGGCGGATCAGTTCATTGAACTGAAAGTGCCTGGCCATGAAGAATTCCTACGCGTGGGCGAGGCCTGGGGGGATGTGGATGCTGGTGCAGTACAGCGCGCCATGATTGCTCGAACTATCAAAGAGCACCTAGACAAGGAGAAGCATTTGCGTCCGCTTGGCGTGAAGGTGCTCAGCCTGTTCTTTATCGATGAGGTGGCCAAGTACCGTCAGTACGACGAACAAGGCAATCCGCTCAAGGGCGAATACGCTCTGATGTTCGAGGAAGAGTACAAGCGTTTGGCGAAGCATCCGGACTACCAAAGCATGTTCGCGGAAGTGGATCTGTCTGCATCTGCAAGCGAGGTCCACAACGGGTACTTCTCCATCGATAAAAAGAAGATTGGTGGCAAGAACGTCGAAGTGGTGAAAGACACCAGTGGAAGTACGGCTGCCGATGACGACACCTATAACCTGATCATGCGCGACAAGGAGAAGCTGCTGAGTTTTTCTTCTCCGCTGAAATTCATCTTCTCGCACTCTGCGCTCAAGGAGGGGTGGGACAACCCCAACGTCTTTCAAATCTGCAATTTCTCCACCCGTGAGACAGAGCGGTGGCGCCGACAGACGATTGGTCGTGGCCTGCGCCTGTGCGTGAACCAAAACGGCGAGCGTCTTCGCGGCTTTGAGGTCAATACGCTTACGGTGATCGCGACCGAGAGCTACGAGCAGTTTGCGGAAAACCTGCAACGCGACATCGAGCAGGACACCGGCATTCAATTCGGGATCGTGCATGACCATGAGTTCGCTGGCATCGCCATTGATCTGCCGAATGGCGAAGTTGTACCACTTGGCTTCGAAGCGTCCAAAACACTTTGGGCTCATCTCAAGTCGCAGGGCTATATCGATAGCAAAGGCAAAGTGCAAGACACGCTGCGTGCCGCGCTGAAGGGTGGCGAGCTAGCTTTGCCCGAGCAGTTTCATGACCTGAAGGATCAGATCGCGGCGGCGCTCAAAAAATTGGCGGGTAAGCTGGAAATCAAGAATGCGGACGACCGCAGGCGAATTCCAGTTCGCAAGTCTGTGCTAGTGAGCCCCGAGTTCAAGGCGTTATGGGATCGCATCAAGCACAAGACTACGTACCGCGTGCACTTCGACAATAGCAAGCTGATCGAGAAGGCCATCCAAGCCCTAAACGACATGCCACCGGTTGCGAAGACGCGTCTTCAGTGGAGGAGGGCAGGGATGGCGATCAGTAAAGCGGGAGTGAGCGCGTCGGTACTTGCGGTCGCAGAACCGGTTGCTTTGTACGAGAACGATATTGAACTTCCGGATCTGTTGACCGAGCTGCAGGACCGAACCCAGCTCACACGCAAGACGATTGCACGCGTTCTTACCGAGAGCACGCGTCTCAATGACTTTAAGCGCAACCCACAGCAGTTCATTGAGCTGTCGGCGGAGGCAATCAACCGGTGCAAACGGCTGGCCTTGGTGGATGGCATCAAGTACCAGCGACTTGGTGATGATCACTACTACGCGCAAGAGCTGTTCGAGACGCAAGAGTTAACCGGCTATCTGAAGAACCTCGTGGAGAACACTCAGAAGTCGGTCTACGAGCACGTTGCTTATGACTCAGCCGTCGAGCGCGATTTCGCACAAGCCCTGGAGACAAATGAGGCCGTGAAGGTCTATGCGAAGTTGCCTGGCTGGTTCAAGGTGCCAACCCCCTTGGGCACCTATAACCCCGACTGGGCGGTGTTGATTGAGCGTGACGGCCAGGAGCGACTGTATTTTGTGGTGGAAACCAAAAGCAGTCTGTTTGAAGAGGACTTGCGCGATCGTGAGGGCGGCAAGATCAAATGTGGGGCCGCTCACTTCGATGCGTTGGCTGTTGGTGAAAACCCAGCTGTGTACCGCAAGGTCAAGGATATTGATGGGCTTATATCCATATAAAGCAATGAAGGGCTAGAAAAGGGCGCACGGATTAGAAAATCGTAGGCGTGAGCGCTTACGGCTATTTCCAATCAATCAGAGAAGTCGAATTTGCCGAGGGAGTTGGATCGTGTCGGTGTCCTTGATCGCCGTACTTATACGGCGGGCGCGCCCTTTCTCGCTTGCTATCACGATCTCCCCGCTTGTAGCGAGCTCAAACGCTGCGGCGGCAATCATGTCTTTGGTGCCAGGGGTACCGTTACAGTGCGCAGCCACAAACTCACCGAAGGTCGTCGTCTGCCCGTGACTAAGCGTGCTGGGAATACCCTCAAGCAAAGCCGAGTGCGTTCGTGCAGCGGCAATGTTGTCGAACTCGTACTCATCACCAAGCAGCGAGATCTGTTCCTCCATTGCACGGCCGCCGTGGTAGCCGAGCATGTCTAGGCCGGAGCCGCCATAGTGGATGTAGTTCTTCCCCTCCCAGTGAGTTTGCTTCATGACGTCATTGGCTTTTGCATGACGCGAGAGGTGGACGAGCCATAGGTCACCATGGCCTCGCTCCGGTCGAAGGAAGAAGGGGGTAAAGAACTTTGCATGGGCCAGCGATTGCAACCGGCCGATGAAGTTTCTTTCGACGATGTAGCGCCAATTCCGATCTGCCTTCAGGATGCTCAGATCCTCGATGCCATTCAGCGGATTGGGCATCCCTGTCCTGACAGAGAATTGGGCCGCGTTTTCCGGGTTCAGGAACGTCAGCAACGCGCCGACGTTGAAGGTCAGGATGATTTCGGCTTTCGGGGTGCTATCCAGGATACGGTTCAGTACCTCTAGTGACACGTCGTCATAGCTGTACTGATCGAGAATGAATATGGATTTCCCAGCGGTCCGCGACTTACTTCGAATGTAGCGCAGGATGCCGTCTAAATGATCGGTGAAGATGCCTTGCTGGACGTGTACATTTCCGCCGAACAGGGAGTTAATGCGAATCCCTCGCTCTGTTAGAACGTGCTCCAGGTGGGCATGCGCCGCAGGATCTTTTTCGACAAAGAAGTAGTCGACATCTAGAAGCAAATCCTTCCTACGCTGTTGCCTCTCCATAATCAGCGCTTTTGCTTCTTCACAGGCTTCCAGCGCAATCAGCGGCGAGCCTGGGACAGTTAATCCACTAATTGCATCCCGGTACAAGCCTCCACCCGCAAAACCATCAACGATAGTTAGGCTTAGTACATCCTGATGAGGAGTGGAGACGAGCGTTTGAATGTACCGTACCAAGTAGCTGCGGAGGATTTCATGCTTGGCTTGACTGTGTCGCTTCAGCTCCGGAAGTCGGCCTCCGATGGCCCAGTCGTAGTGATTATTTCCCATCCGCCTCCACCGCCATCCGTCGATTTTTATGGTATTTGGTCCCAATGCTGGCCTCCGAGTACGCGGCCGCCTTTATTTTTACCCACTTTTACCATGCGAATCAACTCGCCAGATTTTCCGACAAGCTCTATGCGCTGTGCTCGTGCGGAAATGGTTTCTTGAATAAGCTCTTCCGGAGCCCAGTGTCCCCACTGTTTGAAATGAAAGGGGACTCCGGCTTGCAGGCACTGATCCCTCAGGTCCTCGGCCCAAGCGGGGTGCATATGGCGTGACTCTGGCCCACTTTCCCCTCCAGCAATTACCCAGTTGATTCCAGGTTCATTGCTTCCCGGGGGCTGTAGCCATTGAGACAGAGTGAGTGCCCCAAGTAGAGGCTCGGCCGAAATGAATCGAACGCTAACGGCATGTTTGAGCAGATGCTCAACTCGCTTTTCTAGCCATTTTTGAGTTTCTGCGGTTGTACCAAGCCACACGTTTTTCGGCCACTCGTCAGACCACGGGGCCAATTTTTCCACGTGCTGAATGCGTTTGGTTAGCAATAACCAGTCCAAATTCGGAGTGTCTTCGATCAGTTGCCACAATCGATCTCTGGATTCATCCAGATCCCTTCGATTCTCGAACACATCCGCCATCGAGGCACAGAAAACACGGCGGCGTTCGCCGGCGGTCTCGGCATCCCTATTCCATTTGAGAGGTTCTTTCCAGTGGCTGTCCGAGAAGAACCGACGTTCTGACTTGTTGCCCCAAAGACCATTCTGTCCGACTCGCTTTGCCCACGTCTCTGCATAGCAATGTTTACAAGCGGGCGATACACGTGAGCATCCCCACCACGGATTAAACGTGTGATGGGTCCATTCGATCTTGCTATTGACGCCCATGGTGGTATCTCCCTTCGCAACAAGGCACAACTCGGCATTATAGGTTGTCGGATTGTGCGCAGATTCAAAGCCACACAAGCTGTGTCGAGAAGCGCACGCTGGCCGCCGAAGCCGCTTTCGGGTAACGGAGGACGGGTGAGTCGCGGAGGCTGATGAGTCGAGTTCAACGCTCAGCCCCCAGGAGCACAACGCTGAAGAATCAGACTCCGGCGCCAACCCTCATCGCTATAATTGCCCCGCTGCCGCACCAACGGCAGCCGGGTCTGGCGACCTAGAGTACTCACAACGAGCTGCCGCCTCGCGGTAACGCTCGGGCGCGCTCGCGCATCGTCTACCAAGGCGGGCCGGGTGGGGAGACCGCAAGGTCTGCCGGTTGCCGTGAGTACCGGTTCGCCAGCCCCGCCGTCAGGCCCGCCACCCCCGTCTGGCGACGAGATGGCGGACCTCCGATCGAAACTCACGGAGGCTTCATGCCAATCGCTTCATATCCATCCCCACCCCAGCATCCCCCACCTGCCCGCGCATCAGGGGAGCACCAATGACCCCCACCCAACGCCGAACCTACCTAACCGGCGCCCTGGCCGCGCGCGACTACCTCTGCCGCACGCAAGCCGATCTGCGTATCCATCGTGAACTCCGCCCCGACACCCTGCGCTTGGCGCTGGCCCACACCAGCATCCACGCGCCGGAATATCGAGCAGGGTTCCTGGATGGCATCGGCGCCTTCGTGTCGATGGTGTTGGAGGGCTGTCAGATCAACCCTGAAACGTGGGAAGTGCTCACCGCCCTAGAGCGGGCTGGCGAAAGCCAATAACAACAGCAAGACGTATCTCCGGAGACGGGCCGGAGGTGCCGCATCCAATGAGCTAAGAGCCCATCACGACAATTTCTCTCGCTTCGGCAAAATGAATGAGGACGGGGAAAATACTTTGCCTGCAGATATAGCCTGAGGTCTGACAGAACTGTAGAGGCGAATGATTAAGGAAAGAGCGGCTGTCTATTTCCAAATCTTAATCTCGGAAAAATCAGTGTGTCTCGCGTTGCTCATTTATCACGTCCATGATATTTCTTCGGGCTCTTCAATCTGACAGCAGGCGTCTATGGGCGTAAAGGTGAAGAAGGTTCCGTATTACACAATGGAGCCTTCATTCTTTCGTGGGAAGGTATGGAGCAAGCGCGATGGGGTGAGTGGTGCCATTCCCATCAATACCCTCCAAACCATCTCATATGAGCGGCCAGCGCCAGGCAAAGCTCCGCCTCCCAAACCACCCAAGCCTACAGCGGAGCAGATCAAGGCTCAGCAAGCGGAAGCCGCACGCCAGAAACTGCTTGCTGAACAGGCCAAGAAACAACAGCCGAAGGAACCACCTAAGCCTGAGCCAAAGGAGCTCGAAGCGGAGGACCGTGACAAGATTCCCGAGTTCGATCTTCAAGATGTCCCAAAAGCGATGGATAACATTGGCTGGCCGATTGCTGCCAAAATTGCGAGGGAATGGTTTGCCAGCCCCAAGCATATCTATAACGATGATCCCAACTCCGTGCAGCCTATTGACGACACAACCGTAAACCTCAATTGGGCGTTGAAATTCGGAAGTGTTCAGAAGAGATATGATGAGCTTGTTTATAAGAAAATCTATTCGCCCAATGCTGCGAAAGAAGCCAAGAAGAAAGTTGCTAGGCAGATAAGGAGTATCTTCGTTGACAAAGGTTCGGTAGACCTTTCCTTTGATGTCACTCCCTTTATTAATGACGAAAGGCAGTTCCACCTTGACTGGCAGTTCCAGTTTCAGGATATCCCAACAAGTGCCACCCTTGATGGGTTGCTCCTGACGGACCTCACGGCGGCGCTGGGAAATTTCAATATTTATGCTGCGATTGGGAAAGTCGAAGTGTCTGCTGAAAAGTACTTTCAGTACGATAGCAAAGCACAAACCAAGGCGTATTGTGTTGATGCAACGGCCAGTATTACCCACATCTATGTGTACTTGAAGGATAACTACTCTTTCAATGACAAGGGTGATGGGAACAGCCAGTACCTTGGGCATTGGAATAAGAAGGACATGATTCTTTCTTATCGTGCAGCCATCAGCGATCTGGTTGATGGAAAGAAGCTCCATACTCAGATGGGCAACTCAGAAATCACAGAAACAACCTACTTGCCACGGGATCCAGTGGATAAGCCAGTCGATAAGCGGCCAGGCTTCAGAAAGCTTCTGGAGAGAAACGTTTATTATCCCGTCTACAACAAAAGCTACAACGAATGGCGCCAGAAGCACAACCGTGGTGGCGACTTCATGATCTATAGCAAGCCACAGCTGCTCAAGCTGAGCAAACCTATTCAATTCAAGCTGGAAACGATATGCCGACCACCAGAGCCGATGTGAAGAAGCCGCTGAAGCGGAGATTAATCATTGGCGCAGCGATTATTTTTCTGATGTTTGGTGCTGCACTCTTGTTCCTGCGTGGGAACCATGACTACACCGATTGCCAACGCTACAACTACAGTGACAAGCTGAATGGCGGTGTGAAGGAGTTTGATGGTAAGAAATTCACCATCAAAATTTGTGGAAGTGGCACAAACGATAGCCATTTCTTCGGTGACAGTATGGATGCCGTTGTCCTCACCGTTACAAATGAGCATGGCGAAGTTCTGGCGAGAAGGCATTACAAGGTTTTTTGGGAAGGTCAGCCGGGGCATGAGCCGCTGACCATAGGAAAGAACAGCATTACCTATCAGGATGATAAAGAGCAGGCGGATCACACCATTGCTATGCCGCCGACAACAATTGACTGGATAAGAGCGCGGCTTCCGTTTTCCAACTAAACAAAAAAAGCACCTTCGGGTGCTTTTTTTTTATGTGCTGCACGTAGAGCGGGCTGGCGAAAGCCAATAACAACAGCAACACGGCCCCCGAGACGGGCGGGGTGCCCGTCCATCAAGCGTGCGCCGCGATGCTCACCTTCGCATACGACTCGCGCTCAATCTCAAGCACTTGCACAGAAAGCTGAAGGTGCACGCCCGCCGGCGCGCTGCACTGCGCTTGCAAGACGGCCAACACACTTGCCGACAGTTCACGCTGGGTCTCGAGCGGTCGCCCGCTCAAGATTGCGAGGTCCGCGTGTACGAATGCGCGCGGCTCGCTGGAGGTGCCCACAGCAAACGTGTCGCACCGGTGGCTTCGGCTCTTGATGTCCGCCTCAACAAAATGCCCGGTGGCGGCAAGGGCCGTATTGATGGCCAGCAAGGTCGCTTGGGCGTCAAAGGCGCGGAGGTTTGCGGAGTATTCCAGTGTGAGATGGGGCATGGCGTGGCCGTGCTGCACGGCGGTTGTTGGGTGAGTGCGGTCAGATTGTGCTGCAAGCCGCAGGCCCCAGGGCCAACGCCAATTGCCACAGTGGGGGATTCAGAAAACGGCCATCTCGCCAACCGCGTCGCGCCCACTGGAATATCGCGCGGGCTTTCTGGATGGAATCGGCGCCTTCGTATCGATGGTGCTGGAGGGCTGTCAGATCAACCCTGATACGTGGGAAGTGCTCACCGCCATAGAGCGGGCTGGCGAAAGCCAATAACCACAGCAAGACGGTCCCCCGAGACGGGCGGGGTGCCTCAACACCCGGGCACGCCACGGCGTTCCAAATCGGTGCCATCACGCACCAACTCCAAGCCACCGCAGCCCCATCCGGCAGCGCTTGCCTCACGCATGGGCACAGCCCAGGCAATCAACCACCCGCAGTACCGCCCCCAATAACGTCCAACACGCCGCGCATTGCTGCATGGCACAAAACTCGCATAAGCCGTGGGCGACCGGTCAGACCACGACCGTGTCTTTCCCCCATTCCGGCCCATGCACAGCATCCCATCTTCCGTTGCGCAAGCACTCCAGCAAGGCATCCTCAGCGGCGCTTACCCCAGTGGCAGCCGTCTGCCGCCGCAGCGTGAGCTGGCAGAAAGCCTGGGCGTGAGCCGCGCGTCGTTGCGCGAGGCGCTCACGGTGCTGGAGACGCTGGGCTTAGTCGACATCCTCCCCAGCCGGGGCGTGCTGGTGCGCGGGCCGCAGGCAAGTGCAGAGCGCCTGCATCGCCCGTTTGCCACGCCCGCGCTGGGCACGCTGTCGCCGCGTCAGTTGATTGAGCTGCGCCTGGTGCTGGAGCCCGGCTGGACGGCGCTGGCCGCCGCGCGCATGCAGGCCGCTGGCCTGCGCCACCTGCAATGGCTGCAGCAGCAGTTGGCGCATGCGCTGGCGCGCAATGACCTGCTGAGCGCGGCAGAGGCGGACTTGCACTTCCACATGCTGCTGGCGCAGTTGTCGGGCAACCCGGGCCTGATGGCGATGGCCGGCCAGTTGGAGCACGCCATCGGCCACAGCCTGCGTCTGCCCTTCGCCAGGAATGGCGCCGACGACCACCCCGCGCACGAGCACGACGCCATCGTGCAGGCCATTGCCGCGGGCGATGCCGCCGCCAGTGCAGAGGCCATGCGCGCCCATCTGCTGTCGGCCGCGCGCCGCAGCGGGATTGACCTCACCGCATCGGCGCCCGCGCCAGACCAGCCGTTTCCCGATCCTGTCTCGTTTCGCCTTGCTGCACCTTCTGAAGGAGTTCTTGAATGACCCGCATGCTGATTGGCCGCACCTCGGCCCCCACTTCGGCCCACACCTCGCGCCGCACGTTTCTCTACGCCGTCATGGCCGCCAGCGCTGTCGTCGCGCTGTTGCCGGGCCGCCCGGCCCATGCCGATGTGCTGGCCAACATCCAGAAAGCGGGCGTGATCCGCGTGGCCATTCCGAACGACTTCCCGCCGTTCGGCTCGCTGGGTCCGGACCTCAAGCTGCAGGGCTATGACATCGACATGGCCAACCTCGTCGCCAAGGAACTCGGCGTGAAGGCCGAGCTGGTGCCCGTCACCAGCACCAACCGCATTCCGTTCCTGACCACGGGCAAGGTGGATGTCGTCATCTCCAGCCTGGGGAAGAACGCCGAGCGCGCCAAGGTGATCGACTTCACGCAGGCGTATGCGCCGTTCCCGAAGAGCGTGTATGGCCCGAAGGATGTGTCGATCAAGGTGCCGGCGGACTTGGCCGGCAAGACGATCGGCGTGACGCGCGGCTCGACGGAAGACCTGGCCCTCTCGGCCGTGGCGCCGGCTTCGGCCACCATCAAGCGCTATGAAGACAACAACGCCACTGCGCAGAGCTACCTGATCGGCCAGGTGCAGCTGGTGACGGTGGGCAACATCGTGGCCAATGCGGTGAACGAGCGCACGAAGCTGCGCCAGCTCGACATGAAGTTCCCCGTGGAAGACACGCCTTGCTATGTGGGCGTGGCCAAGGGTGAGCCCGCGCTGCTCGACAAAGTGAACGCGGCCATCACCAAGCTCAAGACGGATGGGCGCCTGAACGACTTGTCGCAGCGCTGGATCAAGATGCCGCTGCCCGCCAAGCTGTAAACCACGCCTTCGCACTGGCCCGCACGCCGGGCCACGGAACACCTCTATGGCTTATCAATTCGACTTTGGCGCTGTCTTCAATTACAGCGGCCAACTGGCGCAGGGCGTGGGTTTTACGCTGGCGCTCACGGCGGCGGGCGCGGTGCTCGGCGGCGCAATCGGCGTGGCCGGGGGCGTGTGCCGTGCCTGGCGTATCAAGCCTTTCAACGTCCTGTTCAAGGTGTATGTGGAGGCCATCCGCAATACGCCGTTCCTCGTCCAGCTGATGTTCGTGTTCTTCGGCCTGCCTTCGCTGGGTGTGCAGATCAACGAATGGCAGGCGTCGTTGCTCACCGTGGTGGTCAACCTGGGCGCGTACATCACCGAGATCGTGCGCGCAGGCATACAGGAAACACCGCGCGGCCAGCTGGAAGCGGCCAATGCGCTGGCGATGAGCCGCTGGGCGATCTTCCGGCACGTGGTGCTGCGGCCCGCGTTGCAGAAGGTGTGGCCCGCGCTGAGCAGCCAGATCGTGATCGTCATGCTGGGCACGTCGGTCGTCTCGCAGATTGCCGCGCAGGATCTGACCTTTGCCGCCAACTTCATCCAGTCGCGCAACTTCCGCGCGTTTGAAACCTATCTGATCGTCACCGCGTTGTACTTTGCGCTGGCGTTGCTGCTGCGTCAGTTGCTGGCGTGGGTGGGGCAGCGCTTTGTCGTGGTGCGCCGGGTGCCGGCCGGGCCGGTTGCTGCGCGCACCGTCACCACCACCCCTGCGGAGACTGCCGCATGATCGCCGACATCCCTCTGTTGCCGATTCTCCTCAAGCTGGGGGAAGGGCTGCTCGCCACGCTCATGCTGTCGCTCATGGCCTTTGTGCTGGGCGGCACGGCGGGCCTGGTGGTGCTGTTTGCCCGCGTGGGGCGCAACGCCGGTCTGCAACGCGTGAGCAAGGCTTATATCCAACTCTTCCAGAACACGCCGCTGCTGATGCAGATGTTCCTGGTGTTCTTTGGTGCCTCCATGGCGGGGTTTGAGATGTCACCGTGGACGGCTGCCGCCATCGGCCTGACGCTGTACACCAGCGCGTATCTGGCCGAGGTGTGGCGCGGCTGTGTGGAAGCCATTCCGCGCGGGCAGTGGGAAGCATCCTCCAGCCTGGCGATGGGCTACTTCCAGCAGATGCGGCATGTGGTGCTGCCGCAGGCGGTGCGGCTTTCCATTGCGCCCACCGTGGGGTTCTCCGTGCAGATCGTCAAGGGCACGGCGGTGGCCTCCATCATCGGGTTTGAAGATCTGTCCAAGCTGGGCTCGGTGCTGGCCAATGCCACGTTCCAGCCATTCCTTATCTATGGGCTGGTGGCGCTGGCGTACTTCGCGCTGTGCTGGCCGCTGTCGCTCTGTGCCTCTCATCTGGAAAAGAAGCTCTATGCCGCTCGTTGATCTGTGCGCCGTACACAAGCATTACGGCAACAACCATGTGCTCAAGGGCGTGGACCTGCGCGTGGAAAGCGGCCAGGTGGTCGCCATCATCGGGCGCAGCGGCTCGGGCAAGAGCACGCTGCTGCGGTCCATCAACGGGCTGGAAGCCATCGACGACGGCCAGATCGTTGTGGACAACGCGGTGCTCCAGGGCTCGCAGGCCACGCCCGCGCAGTTGCGCGCGCTGCGGCTGAACGTGGGCATGGTGTTCCAGCAGTTCAATCTGTTTCCGCACCTCACGACGGGCGAGAACGTGGCGCTGTCGCCCGTGGTGGTCAAGGGCATGAAGAAGTCGGAAGCGCATGACCTCGCGCGCCAGATGCTGGCTAAGGTAGGGCTGGGCGACAAATACGATGCCTACCCCGATCAGCTCAGCGGCGGCCAGCAGCAGCGCGTGGCCATTGCGCGTGCACTCGCCATGCAGCCGAAGGTGCTGCTGTGCGACGAGATCACCTCCGCGCTGGACCCGGAGCTCGTCAACGAGGTGCTGGCCGTGGTCAAGCAACTGGCCGCCGAGGGCATGACGCTGATCATGGTCACGCACGAGATGCGCTTCGCGCGCGACGTGGGCGATCAGCTTGTGTTCATGCACCAGGGGTTGATCCATGAAAGCGGCCCCGCCAAGGACGTGTTTGCCAACCCCAGGACGGCGGAGCTGGCGGCGTTCATTGGCGCGGTGCAATGAGCCCGCGCACCCTGCGCCCACACTAGCCACCCCAGCAAGACGGCGCCCGTGGCGGGGCGGAGATACCATCCAACGGGTGCCATGCCACCCCTCGGCGTCGGGCCCGTGCGCGATTGGCCATCTGCCATAATCCTCCGCACTCCGGCCTCTCTCTCCCCACCATGGTCGTCCGCCCACACTTGCACTGGTTCCGCATGCTGCTCGCGTGGCGCGGGTCTGTGCTGCCGCAGCTGCTGCCGCGCCTGTTCCTGATCTTCTGTATCTCGCTGGTGGCCCTGGTGGTGCATGCGCATTGGCTGCCGCTAGACATTCACCTGAGCACGACGCCGTTCTCACTCGTTGGCATTGCGCTGGCGGTGTTTCTGGGCTTTCGCAACAACGCCAGTTACGACCGCTATTGGGAGGCGCGCAAGCTCTGGGGACAGTTGCTCAACTGCGCGCGCTCGCTCACGCGGCAGGCGCTGACGTTGCCATCGCTGTTGCCGCAGGGTGCGGTGTCTGCAGACGATGTGCGCGAGTTCACGCGGGTGCTGAGCGCGCTGCCGCATGCGCTGCGCCATCAGTTGCGCCGTACAGACCCGCGTGAAGACCTGGCCGCCCGTCTGCCCGCGCCGCTGCTCGATCGCGTGATGGCCGCGCGCTACCGGCCCGCCATCCTCACGCTGTGGTTGGGTGAGTGGGTGCAGCGTCGGACCCAAACCGGTGCGTTGAATGCCTATGCCGCGCTGGCGTTTGACCGCAATCTCAACGAGCTGACCGCCGCCATCGGCGGGTGCGAGCGCATTGTCGGCACGCCGCTGCCGTTTGCGTACTCGGTCATGATCCACCGCACGGTGTACTTCTTCTGCGCGGCGCTGCCGTTCGGGCTGGTGGAGAGCATCGGCAATTTCACGCCGGTGTTTGCGGTGTTTGTGGCGTACACCTTCATGGCACACGAGGCCATCGCCTCGCAAATCGAAGAGCCCTTCGGCACCGAAGACAACGACCTCGCGCTCAACGCCATGTCCGCCATGATTGAAGACGCCGTGCGCGATATGGCGGGCGAGCCCAGCCTGGCCGGCAGCAACGCGGGGCGCGATTTCATTCTCGATTGATTCCATCACGCAACGGTTTGACCTCAGGAGCCACTGGCATGGCAGACGCAGAAGCAAACGGAGTGCAACAGGGCGTGCAAGGCATGCTGACCGGTACGGTGGTCGGCCTGGCAGACCCAGAGGGACAGTGGCGCGTGCAGGTAAACGTGCCGGCGCTGGGCCCGGCGGGCGAGGGCCTGTGGGCGCGCATGGCCAATGGTTACGCCAGCGGCAATAGCGTGGGCATGATCTTCATGCCCGAGATTGGTGATGAGGTGGTGCTTGGCCTGCTGGGTGGCGACACCACATCGCCGGTCATCCTGGGTAGCCTGTACAGCGCCAAGCGGCCGCCGCCGTTCGCTGCGGATGTTTACAACAACAACAACCGGAAGGCCATCGTCACGCGCTCGCGGTTGGGCATCGAGTTTGATGAGGAGGCGCAGGTCCTCCGCATCCGCACGGCCGGCGGGCAGTTCGTCACTCTGGATGACCCGAAGCGCAGCGTGACCTTGCAGAACAACAACGATGATCTGATCACCCTGTCACCCGAGGGCATGACGTTGCACAGCAACGGCAACCTCACCATCAAGACCGACGGTGTGCTCACGCTGGATGGCGCGCAGGGCGTGTCGATCCGGTCGCGGGCGGGCGATGTGTCCATCGAGGGGATGAGCGTGACTGTCCATGCGGACACTGAACTCAAGGCCACCGGGGGGGCCAGCGCCGAGCTGAGCAGCGGCATGGAGACCACCGTGCGTGGCGCGCTGGTCAGGATCAACTGAAGTCATTCGTTGTCACCGGAGCCCACCATGCCCGCTGCCGCACGCCTGACCGATTTCCATCAGTGTCCGATGCAGACGCCGTCGTATCCGGCGCCCATCCCGCATGTCGGCGGGCCCATCAATGGGCCGTGCCAGCCCACGGTCCTCATCGGCGGTTTGCCGGCGGCGGTGGTGGGCGACATGGCCGTCTGCATTGGCCCGCCAGACAGCATTGTCCAAGGCTCGTCCACCGTCTTGATCGGCGGCCGGCCTGCCGCGCGCATGGGGGACGCCACAGCCCACGGCGGCACCATCGTGCTGGGTTGCATGACGGTCTTGATTGGCGGATAGCCGTAGCGGCTGGCCAGGCAATCCCTCTCTCCAACGCCCACGAAGGCACCCCTATGGCGCAATACAAAGTCCCCGGCGCGTACGTCGTTGAACCGGCGCTGCCGCCCGGCAACATCGTGGCCGTGCAGACGGCGGTACCGGTCTTCATCGGCTATACGGAACGGGCTGACAGTGCTGGGCGGTTGCTCACGCAGGTGCCCCAGCGCATTGTGTCCATGGCGGACTACGAAGCGCTGTTCGGTGGGCCGCCGCCGCTTGCGTTCACGTATGCAGAAACGTCGGACGTTGCGCAGGGCCGCTACACGCTGGCGCATCCGCACCTGTTTGTGTTGCACGCCAGCGTGCAGCTCTACTTCCTCAATGGTGGCGGGCCATGCTTCGTCATGTCAGTGGGGTCGTATGCGGCCACGCCAGCGGTGGCGGATTTTTCGGCTGCGTTGGCTTTGCTGGAGAACGAGCTCGATGTCACGCTTGTCGTCGCGCCCGATGTCGTGAGCCTGACGCCTGAGGTGGCCGCGGCGTATCCGGCGCTGGCGCTCGCGCATTGCGGCAAGAAGCAGAGCCGCATTGCCATTCTCGATGTGCCCAGGGGCGATCAACGGCCTGCCTCGGGCGCGGGTGATCCCATCGCACCCTTCCGCGCGTCGGTCGGCGCGGATGCACTCAGCTACGGGGCGGCCTACTACCCTTGGCTCAACACCACGGTGCGGGCGGGGGTGGATTTCCGGGCGATTGCGCCGGGCGCGATGCCGGCTTTCCAGGCGGCGTTGCAGCGCGACGCCGAGGTGTTCTTCAGCACGCCCGCTCAGGCCACTCAGCTCCAGGCGCTCACGCACACCATTGCCAGCCTCGCACACGACATGCCGGATGCACAGGCCAAGGCGGCAGATCAGTTGCTGTCCACGTCGCTCGATCTCTACCGCACGGTCGTGGCCGACATCCTGGCCCGCGTGAACCTGCTGCCGCCCAGCGGTGCCATGGCGGGCATCTACTGCAGGGTTGATCAGGCGTACGGTGTGTCCAAGGCCCCCGCGAACGTCAGTCCGTCCGGTGTGGCCTCACTCACGGTTGCGTTGTCAGACGCGGATCAGCAAGACCTGAACACGCCGCTGGACGGCAAGGCCGTCAACGCCATCCGCACGTTTCCCAACTACGGCACGGTGGTCTGGGGCGCACGCACGCTGGATGGCAACTCCCAGGACTTCCGGTACATCAACGTACGCCGCACGCTCATCATGCTGGAGCAGTCGATCAAGGCGGGTGTGCTGCCGTATGCCTTCTCGCCCAACGATGCGACGACGTGGTTATCGGTCAGTTCGGCCATCACCGTGTTTCTCAACCAGCAATGGCAGGAAGGGGCGCTCCAGGGGGCCAGCGCCGACGGAGCATTCTCTGTGGACGTCGGCCTGGGCAGGACCATGACGGCCGAAGATGTGCTGAATGGCTGGATGCGGGTGGCGGTCAGGGTGGCACTGGTGCGTCCGGCCGAGTTCATCGTGATGACGTTCCAGCAAAAGATGGGCAACACCTGACGAAGGCCATCCATGACAACAGACCATTTTGCTAAGGCCACCCACAACCAAGGCGCTGCGCCCATCAGGGTCACCAACGCTGGCTTGGTGCTGCTCCAGGCGTATCTGCCGCTCTATTTCGAAAGATGTGGCTTGATGCGCGACGGGCAGTTTGTCGATGCGGTGGCCAATCATCGCGCGGTGCGCCTGGCGCATCTGCTGGCAAGCGGGCAGTGGGTGGAAGACGAAGTCCTGTTGCCGCTGGCCAAGGTCATGTGCGGTATCGAAGTATTCGCGCCGCTCATGGCAGCGGACGATGCGCCAACCGAGAACGAACGCGATCTGTGTCACTCGCTGCTGACGGCTGTCATACAGAATTGGGACCAACTGCACGGCAGCTCCGTCGATGGCCTGCGCGGAAGCTTCCTCATGCGCGACGGACTACTGACGTACCAGAATGGGAGCTGGCGGCTGGAGGTGGAAAAGCGCCCGTACGACGTGCTGCTCAACATGTTTCCACTGTCTTTCACGGTCATCAAGTTTGGTTGGATGCCGGAGCCGCTGCACGTGCGGTGGCCGTACTGAGCACACGCTAGCGCTCGCCAAAAACGAAGCCCCTCGCAAACGCAAGGGGCTCCGGGCAGCCGCCTTCACTCCCTGACCCACTGGATCACGCTCAAGGCACCGCCACAATCGCCATCCCACGTGGGATGTTGCCGCCGGTATTGGCTGCCCCATTCGCTACCGCCGTCAGCTTGCCGGTGGTGCCGTTAATGCTGTACGCCGTCACGGTGTTGTCGATGCCGCAGACCACATAGGCAAAGGTGCCCGCCGGGTTCACCAGCACTGTCACGGGGGCGTTGCCGGTGGGCGTGGTGTCCACCAGCGTGAGCGCACCATTGGCCGGGTTGATCGAGAACACGCTCACGTTGTTGCTGAGCACGTTGGCCACGTACATGAAGCCACCCGATGGCGAGATCGCCATGTAGAACGGGTTGGTGCCGGCCGTCACGGGCGTGCCCGAGATGGTCAGCGCCCCCGTGTTACCGATGCTGTAGATGCCGATGGTGTTGTCTGCCGAGTTGGCGACATACGCATAGCTGCCCGCAGGGGTGACGGCAATGAACTGCGGCGTGTTGCCGGTGTTGACCGTGGTGCCCACCTGCGTGAAGGCACCCGTGCTGTTGTTGATGGCAAACGCCATGGCCGTGCCGGCGGTGCCGCCGCTGTTGGCGTTCACTACGTAGGCGAAGGTGCCCGCGTTGTTGATGGTGATGGTGTACGGGTTGGCACCGGCCGTGATGGCCGACAGCGCCGTGAGCGCCCCGGTGCCCGTGTTGACCGAGAACGCGCTGAGCGTGTTGTCCCCATAGTTGGCCGTGTACGCAAAGCTGCCGTTGGGCGTGCGCGCGATGCTGTACGGCTGTATGCCAGTGGCCGTGGGTGAGCCCACCACCGTCAGCAGACCGGTGTTCGGGTCGATGGCGAGTGTGGTGATGGTGCTGTCGTAGGCATTGGCCACGTAGACAAACTTGCCCGCCGGGTCGATGGTGAGCGACAGCGGACCGGAGCCGACCGGTACCGAAGTGCCGATCGCCGTGGGCATGCCGGTGGTGGCATCCAGCGTGAAGGCAGAGACGGTGCCGTCATTCGAGTTGACCGCGTAGCCGAACAGCGGCCGCGCCGAACAGGTCACCATGATGCCGGTCACGTTGGCCATGCCCACGTTGCCGCTGCCGTTGGTGACGGTGCAGTTCTCACCCGAAGGTCGCGTGCCCACCGTGGCGGCATACGGTTTGCCCTGCGTGAGCTTGGTCGGGAAGCTGAAGTTGCCGTTGGCGCTGACCGTTACCGCGTCGCCGCCGTTGTCCAGCAGCGTGACGGATTTGCCTGCGCTCAAGCCGCTGACCGTGCCGCCCACCGAGTACGTCGGTGCCGGTGCCGGAGCGGGCGTGGGCGAAGGTGCGGGCGACGGCGCAGGTGTTGGGCTCGGCGTGGGCGCGGGCGTCGGAGACGGCGTTGGTGCCGGTGTTGGCGTAGGCGTCGGAGAAGGCGTTGGTGCCGGTGTTGGCGCGGGCGTCGGAGACGGCGTTGGAGCCGGAGTTGGCGCAGGCGTCGGAGACGGTGTTGGTGTCGGCGTCGGCGCAGGCGACGGTGTTGGCGACGGAGTCGGTGCTGGCGACGGAGTCGGTGCTGGCGTGGGCGTGGGCGTCGGTGCAGGCGTAGCGTTGTTCGTTGGCGGGGTCGCGCCGGTATCGCTGCCGGAATCGTCGCCGCCACCGCACGCGGTGAGATTGAGCGACAGCGCGGCAGCCATCACCAGGGCGGCGCCATGCGTGCCATACGGGTGTCGGTGCGGTGCCGGAGGAACCGGTGCGGGCATCGGCTGCGTTGTTGCGTTGCTGATGCGTTCCGCATTGGCGATGACAGGCTTGGCCATGGCTCCCCCCGGGTTTTGATGCGCGAGTGTGGACTCGCGTTTTCCCGAAGGATAGAAACCTGGGGCCACATGCCGACATAGGCCAATTGACTGACTGAGCCCTCGGCCGCATGGACGCAGACATGCGGTACACGCCGCGTGCCTATGTTTGGCGCGATACTGGTGGCCGTTCGTTGCTTGCCCTGTCAGTCACAGCCATGTCCATCAACGCCATCATCCTTCGCCAACTCACGCCGGCGGCTGCCGCCGATGTTGCGGACTACCGCGCCATCCGCCTGACCGCGCTCCGGGATTCGCCCGAGGCATTCGGCTCGACGTATGACGCCGAGGCCGGGCTCCCGCTGGAGGCGTTTGCCGAGCGGCTTGCGACGACGATCGTGCTGGGCGCCTACGACGGCACGCAGATCGCAGGCATGGTCGGCTTCAAGCAGCAGACCATTGCCAAGCTCGCGCACAAAGGGTTCATCTGGGGCTTCTACGTGGCGCCCGAGGTGCGAGGGCGCGGGGTAGGCACAGCACTGGTGGACGGCATCGTAGCGGCGGCCACGGGGCAGGTGGAGCAGCTCACGCTGTCGGTGGTGCACACCAACGCAGCTGCGCTGGCGCTATACCAGCGCTGTGGGTTTGAGACCTATGGCGTCGAGCCGCGCGCGCTCAAGTCGGCCGCCGGCTACGCAGATGAAGTGCTGATGGTGCGCTTCCTGCAGGTGTAAGCCCGGCGCCCATGTGGGCACACGGGCGCCGCCTTGCAGACTTGTCACCAACCGTCTTACGCGGCCGCGACGTACGGCTTGACCGGCACGGGGTTGCGCAGGCTCACGTTCAGCAGGTTCCAGCTGTTGATGGTGACGATCACGAAGCTCAACTCGGCAATCTCCTCGTCGCTGAAATGCTCGCGCAGCTTGGCGAACTCGTCATCGCTGGCATCGCTGTGCGGCGTGTTGGTGACCAGCTCGGCCCAGCGCAGCGCGGCGCGCTCACGCTCGGTAAAGAACGGCGCTTCGCGCCAGCCGGCCACGGCGTTCAGGTGGCGCGGGTCTTCGCCCATCTTGATGAGGTCGCTCCAGTGCATGTCGATGCAGAAGGCGCAGCCGTTGATCTGCGACACGCGCAGCAGGACGAGGTCGACCAGCTTCGCGCCCAGCAGGTCGCGGCGCAGGCCATTCGACAGGTTCAGCAGGTTGTTGAAGGCTTTCGGTGCGAGTTGGTAGTAGACAACGCGGGGTGCTTGCGACATGAGAGGCTCCTGGGGTTTGGATTGGATACCTGGAGCGTTCGCACGCCGGTGTGTTGCGTCGCTCCATACCCTTAAGACGCCTCGCGCGGCCGGGTTGTGACAGCCCGGCCGAAAATCTTTTGCTTTTTATGCGCCGGTGCCGATGTGCGCCAGCTTGTCTGGGTTGCGCACCACGTAGATAGCGACAATGCGGCCGTTCTCGATGACGAACGACTGCGCCGATTCGAGCTTGCCATCCACATAGCGCAGCAGGCCCGGCGCGCCATTGACGCGGGCGTGCTGGTAGCGGACGTTGCCCATTGCGCGCACGAGCTCGCAGTAGATCTTGGTGATCTGCTCGGCGTCTTGAATGATGCGCGTGAACGAAGGCACCTTGCCGCCGCCGTCGCCCACCAGGTGCGCGTCATCTGCCAGCAGGGCGCGGATGGCGTCACGCTGGCCGCTGCGCGAGGCTTCGGCAAAGCGCTCCAGCAGGTCGCGGTGCGTGTCGGCCGACACATCAAAGCGCGGGCGGTCCTGCTGCACACGGTCCGATGCGCGATGCACCATCTGCCGGCAGGCGGCTTCGCTCTTGCCCAGCAGGGCGGCAATCTCCGCATAGTCCTGGTCGAACACCTGGCGCATCAGAAAGGCCGCGCGCTCTTCGGGCGACAGGCGCTCCAGCACCCACAGCAACGCCATCGACAGATCGCCCGCCAGCTCCACGGCGCTCTCGGGCGTGGGGGCGTTGGATTCCACCTCCACCAGCGGCTCGGGCAACCACCAGCCCACGTAGGCCTCACGCTCAGCCTTGGCGGCGCGCAGGCGGTCGATCGAGAGGCGCGTGACAACGGTCACCAGCCACGCCTCGGCTGATTGCAATGCGGATTGGTCTGCCTGATGCCAGCGCATCCACGCGTCCTGCAGCACGTCCTCCGCATCGGCGCGCGTGCCGAGCATGCGGTAGGCAATGGCAAACAGGCGCGGGCGGGCCGCGGTGAAGGCGGTGTCTTCGCTGTCGGTGCCGATCTGAGTGCGCTTGGAGGGGGGCATGGTCTGGGCGGTGTCGTCTAGGGATCTATTCCCTAGACGGAGCAGGCATGGGGTTTGTGACAGCGTGCCGGCATTTTTTTGTTTCGACTATGTGGGGGCAGGGATGGGTTCGATCTTCAGCAACTGCACGCCGTAGGGGCTGACGGCCTCTGTCACGCGGAGGTGGCCCTGTGCGGCGGTGTCCGACAGTCCCTTCCCCTCGCCGCAGATTTTGATGCTGCCCGCGATGGCTGAATCTGGAAACCGAGCGCCAAAGCGGCAGTTTTTCCAACCACTGGTGCGCGCGTAGGCGGTATCAAACGTACGGACCTCCGTGCTGGTGAATCGCGGGAGGGCGGTCAGCCATCCGAACGTCAACGCGAAACCGACGGCGCCAAAGCTCACCATGGCTCCGGCGATATGCGGCAGCAATGGTTGCAGGGGCTTGCGAGCGTCGGAAATCAAGAACGCATAGAGTACGCCCACGATGACGGCACCGACGCAGGCGATCGCGATCCGCGGGATGCGTGTGTGGATAAAGCTGTCACGGGAAGCCAAGAGGCCGACATACGCAAGAATCATCGGCGTGAAGATGGCTGCGATCAGCAACCACCCCTTCACGTTGAATCGGCTTCGTGCCGGCGAACGCGCGCTCATGCCTTGTCCTTGTCCTTGGCCGCACGCATCGCGCCCACCGTCACCGCCTTGGCGACCGGGGTGGACAGCACCAGCGAGGTTGTCACTGAACCATACCTGGCCAGGCTGTCGACCACGCGCTCCAGATCTCCAGGCTCGGCAATCGCACAGCGCACGATAAAGCAGTGCTGCCCGGTGACGCGGCTGGCGTCCAGTACCTCCGGCATCTCTTCGAACAGCTTGATGTACTGGCGGATGTGCGCGTGGGTGGTCTCGATGTGGATGTAGGCCTGCAGCCCGATGCCGACACGGCGCAGGTTGACGCGTGCGCTGTAGCCCTCGATCACGTCCGCGTCTTCCAGCTTGCGCACGCGCTCGCTCATGGCCGGCTGTGATAGGCCGATGCGCTTGCCGAGCGCGGCCAGGCTCTGGCGGGCGTCGGTCTGCAGGGCTTCGAGGATCAGCCAGTCTTTCTTGTCCAGGGGCATGGCGGGCGCGGTTGGCGAGGGATGTGACCGATGAATCATCGGCGAGGAGTCCTGATTTTGGATGGAAACCGCTTAGACGCGCCAGTGCGGCTGCTTATCATGGACATTCTGTCATCCACGCAGCCCACCCCCCAGGAGACCCCATGAAGCTGATCGGCATGCTCGACTCGCCCTACGTCCGCCGTACCGCCATTTCGCTCAAGCTGCTCGGCCTGTCGTTCGAGCATGCGTCGGTATCGGTGTTCCGGCATTTCGACCGGTTTCACGAGATCAACCCGGTGGTGAAGGCGCCCACGCTGGTGTGTGATGACGGCACGGTGCTGATCGATTCCACACTCATCATCGACTATGCCGAGACGCTGGCCGGCCGCAGCCTGATGCCCGCCGCGCTGCCTGCGCGCCAGCACGCGCTGCGTGTCATCGGTCTGGCATTGGCCGCGTGTGAGAAGGCGGTGCAGATCGTCTACGAGCACAACCTGCGCCCGACCGAGAAGGTGCACGCGCCGTGGGTGGACCGCGTGCACGGTCAGTTGCACGCCGCGCTGGATGCGCTGGAAGCGGAGTGGAAGGATGCGCCGCTGCCTGCGGATGCGAGCGCGCTGACGCAAGCCGGCGTGACGACCGCCGTGGCCTGGGGCTTTGTCCAGCTGATGCTGCCGGACCGCGTGCCGGCGGCAAGCTACCCGCGCGTGGCGGCGTTGTCGGCCGCAGCGGAGCAGTTGGAGGTGTTTCGCGCGTGGCCGATCGACGCCGAGTGATGGAGCGCGTGAATCAGTGGGCCGCTCAGGCGGCCTGCGGCTGGATCGTCGCCTGACGGTACAGCCCGCCCACCAGATCCGATTCGGTGATGATGCCCGCCAGCCGCCCTTCGGCATCCGTCACCGGAATGTGGTGGTGCCCGGCGCTGGCAAACAGCGGTACCAGCTCCGACATGGGCGCGGTGGCCGCGATGGTCTGCACGTGCGTCTTCATGTGGTGGGCCACGCGCGGCGGCGTGGGCGCGCCGATGCTGAACCAGTGGCGCAGCGTCTGGCGCAGCGTTTTGCCCGGACTGCGCGGCGTGAGGCCCAGCAGGTCGGCACGGGTGACGATGCCGATCACGCGCTGACCTTCGTCTACCACCGGCAGGGCCTTGAAGCTGTGCTGGCGCAGCAACTGCAGCGCACGCGGGATCGACGTGCCCGGCGTGGCGGCAATCACCGGCTGCGACATGATGTCGGCGCAGGTAAGCGCGTGGAAGGTGCGCCGCAGTTTCTCTTCTTGGGCCTGCAGCTGCATCTCGCGCAGCACGGCCTCGATGTCTTCCGGGTCGATGTCGAGCAGCTCGCTCTGGCGGCGCAGCGCGGCGACGATGTCGGCGCGGGTGAAGCCGCCGGCGGTGGGGGCGCGTTCAGCGGCGGGCAGGCGTTGCGCGTGCGGATACCGGTGGCCGGTAACGGCGTGGTACACCAGCGCACCCACGAGCAGCAGCGCAGACTGGATCAGGATCGGCTCCAGCACGAATTCATACCCCAGCGCGTGCACGGCCGGCCCGCCAATCACGGCGGTCAATGCCACCGCGCCCGAGGGCGGGTGCACGCAGCGCAGCGCAAACATGCCGGCAATGGCAATCGACACCGCCAGCGCAGAGGCCACCACCGGGTCTTTCACCAGCAGTGCGCACGTCACGCCCACGGTGGCTGCCACCAGGTTGCCGCCGATGATCGACCACGGCTGCGCCAGCGGGCTGGCCGGCACCGCAAACAGCAGCACGGCCGAGGCGCCCATCGGTGCGACCAGCAGCGGGATGAGCGTGGCGGCACCGGGCACGAGCTTCATCATCGTGCCGGTAAAGAGAATGCCGACCAGCGCGCCTACGGCCGAGCGCACACGCTCGCGCCACCGCACCGTCACGGGCGCGGGGACGAAGCTGTGGAGCCAGCGGGAGAAGGCGGGGCGGGACGGGGTAGGCACGGGCAGCAGGGCGATTGCCCGGACAGGCCTCACCAAGTCAAAAGATGTGCCGCAAATTTTATCATGTTGTGACATAACGGCCGGGTGTTGGGCCTGGGCTGGCGCATTCCCCAGTGTGGTGCGCAGAGCATTTGAATTTGTCAACGAACCGTCACGTCCATTTCATGGGGCGCGCTAACACTGCCGGGCTTTCCCAGCGCTCTCTCCGGGTTTCGGCCCGCCCGCACCATGCCCATGTCTGCCCGCTCCGTTTTTTCCCGCCCGCGTCTGAATGTCAGTCTGGTCGCGCTGTTTGGCGCGCTTGCCCTGACCGCCTGCGGTGGCGGTGACGACACCACCAGCACGCCCGTCGCCACCACGCAGGCTGTTCCCGCGCCGCCGGCGGATCCGGGCTTTGTCGATACCGCAGCCGCACCCAGCGGTGTACCGGCCTTTGTGGACAACATCGCCACCAACCAGCGCGGTGACGCACGCTACGCCACGTTGGGCACCAATGCCGGTGTGCGCCTGTTCACGCGCTTTCTGGACTTGTGGCAGCCGCTCACGGAGATCGTCGATGCGGGTGCGTCCGCGCCGGCCAATGGGTCCTTCCCGGCGGTGGTGGCCTCCACGTGGACGGGCCTGCCCAACGACGGCACGGCCGGAGGCACGCAGCTCAATCTGCCGGTGTTGAACGCAAACGTTTCCTACGTGGTCGACGCCACCACCAACCGCACCCAGGCCCAGGCCGATGCGGCGTACTTTGATGACCGCCGCAGCAAGGGCTACAGCGTGACCGACGGCATGGGGCCGCTCACCACCGCGTGGCGCACGCTCGCGCAGCAGACCACCTCCATCACCACCGTGCCGGCCGATGCGGCCACTGTGCTTTACAACGACAGCGGCAACAACACGGGCGTCGGCACGTCGGGCGGCAACACCAGCTTCGGCAAGGTGGTCGATCTCATCAACACGGTGGGCAACAACGCGTCTACCGAACCGGCCAAGCGCTTCTACAAGTACGCGCGCCCCTATCGCTGGAGCAGCAGCGTGGTCGTCGTGCCCGCACTGGTGCCGGCAGAAAGCGCGACGCCCGGCACTGACGGCGGCTTCATCAGCGGCCACTCGGCCGAAGCCGCGCGCGATGCCGTGGCGATGGCCTATCTGGTGCCCGAGCGCTTTCAGCAGATGCTGGCGCGCGGCACGGAGCTGGGCGAGAACCGCATCCTGGCGGGCATGCATTCACCGCTGGATGTGATGTCCGGTCGCATGCTCGGCATTGCCGCGGTGGCCGCCAACCTCAACGATCCGGCCAACGCCACGCTCAAGGCCGCCGCCTTCGCGCAGGCGCATACCGCGCTGATGGCACAGACGGGCACGACCGCCACCACGTTCCCCGCGCTTGCACAGTCCGGCACGCTGGCGACGGATCGCTTTGCCGACTACGCCACCAACCAGACCAACTTCACGCGCCGCATGACGTTTGGCTTCACGCAGATTGGCGCGACGACGCTGGCGCCGGTGGTGCCCAAGGGTGCCGAGGTGCTGCTGGAAACGCGCTTCCCGTACCTGAGTGCTGACCAGCGCCGCGTGGTGCTCAAGACCACGGAGCTGGCCTCGGGCTACCCCGTGCTGGACGATGCGGAAGGCTGGGGCCGTCTGAACCTGTTTGCCGCGGCTGACGGCTATGGCGTGTTCAACGGCAACGTGATCGTGTCGATGGATGCGACGCAGGGCGGCTTCAACGCGGCGGATACGTGGCGCAATGCCATCTCCGGCGCGGGCAAGCTGACGCTGCAGGGCACCGGCACGCTGCGCCTGGCCGGCGCCAACACCTACACCGGCGGCACGCAGGTCGCGGGCGGCGTGCTGGAGGCGGACTCGGCCACGGCGTTCGGCACGGGGGATGTGTATCTGGGCGCCGGCACGCTGGCCGTCAACGCGCCGGCGGCCGTTGCCATCGCAGGCCGGTTCACGCAATTGCAAGGCACCACGCTCAACCTGGCCATCGGCCCGAACGGCCAGGGCAAGCTGAGCGTGGCTGGGCCCACCACGATTGCCGGCGGCACGCTGCACGTGTCGTTCGTGAGCGGCTACGCGCCCAAGGTGGGCGACACCATCGCCGTGGTCGATGGCGCCGGCAGCAACCGTCAGTTCTCGACGGTGACCGTGGACGGCTTCAAGGCCACGGCAATCTACACGGCCACCGGCATCCAGATCCACCTGGACACCTAAGCTGAACAACCGCTCACTTGAGCGGCAGCAGTACGTCCGTCACAGCTTCGTGTTCGGGCACGTCGGGGTAGAAGCGCTCGCGCTGGAACAGCAACGGCGCGTCGCGCGGTTCTTCGCCGCTGGCAGGCAGCCACTCCGCGTAGAGGTAGGCGACGGTCTGCCCAAGCGTGTCATCCGAGCCCGCGTGGCGCAGCACGGCGTAGCGGCCACCCGCGAGTGTTTTGGCGATGACGCCGGCGGTGTTGGGTGCGACCGGTGCCGGCGTGGCAGCGCAGATGTCCATGCGGAAGTCTTCGGGCGGCACGTCGTCGGGGCTGTTGTAGACGATGTTGTAGGTGGCCGAGACGGACGGGTGCAGCCGGTGCTCGCGGCGCCAGGCGATGAACGTGCGAATGGTCTCGCCCAGGCGTGCCGGGCTGCCGTGGTGCTCGATGGCGGCGACGGGCACGTCTTCGCGTTCAACGATCTCGACGAAATGGGATTGCGGTTGTGCGGGCATGTGTTCGCTCCTGAGGGCTCGTAGCGCCTGTAGATCGGTGGCCCAGGTGCCCCATTGCGGCGCCGCCCGAAAATCCGACGGCGATTGCCCTGTCTGCTTGCGGAACGCGCGCGCAAAGGCTTCCGGCGCCTCGTATCCGCATGCCAGCGCGATGTCGGTGATGCGCGCCGCGTCGCGATAGGCGAGCCGGTGCGCGGCACGCTTGAGGCGCAGCAACTGCACATAGCGCCCGACGTTCATGCCGAACAGCAGCGTGAACTGGCGGTGGAAGTGGTACTTCGAGAACGCTGCCACGTTGGCCAGTTGGTCCACGTCCAGCGCGTCCTCGAGATGCACGTCGATGTGTGCGAGCACGACGCGCATGCGGGTGAGGTAGCGGTCGGTGGCGGTGGTCAATGGTGTGGCTCCTGGGTGGCGATACGGTAACCGGGCGCCATCATGCGTGCCTGACCGCAATTGCTCGATTGCTCAATTGTGCGGCTGCAACACCCCTCTTCAAAGGGGCGTGGGGTGCAGGGTGCCTTTGATAGCATCCCTGGGCCCCAGGGGGGGCAACGTTTGCCGGGCGGATGCGTGGGGTTGCAGACCGCCCGCGCCGACATATTCGAGTCGACCTCACATAAGAAGAATCAGGGTATGCAAAACAACAACAGCAAATTTGCGAGTGGCGCCTTCGTTTTGAAGAATGTGCGTCTTGTCGCCATGTTCACGGGTCTTGCCGTGCTCGCCGGGTGTGCGCCCATGTCGCTCATGCAGCCGGTGGAGCGCGAGACGCTGACCGCCATGCAGCCGGTCGACGTCCGGGTCGGTATCAAGCAGCCGGAGCTGTATGCGGCCTTCGTGCCGTCGAACAGCGGGCAGGTTGCCGCCGCCACCTGCGGCGCGATTCCTGGCATCGGTATCCTGCTGGCCGCCGCCTGCGGTGGTGCGCTGGGTGCCGTGGATGCGGGCATCAATGCTTCGCTCGCGAAGACTGCCGAAGAAACCGTACGCCCGCTCAAGGACCAACTGGCAGAGGTGAACGTCAATCAGCAGATGCGTGAGACGGTATCGGTTGCGCTCCAGGGGGTGCCCGACATGCAGGTCGAGCACGTCGAGCTGACCAAGGACGTGACCGACAAGGCCTACAACGAGTCGTTCATGGCCTCGCAATCCGGCTCCGTGATGTTCGTGAACGTCGACTATCACCTGTCGCCGGACTTCTCCACCCTGGTGCTGTCGACGCGCAGCCTGCTGTTCCCGCGTAGCGCCAAGGCCCGCGTTGCAGCCAAGCAGCCACAGACGGTCGAGGCAAAGTCGGCCAACAATGAATTGGCGGTTGCTCCGAGGAATTCGGTGTACCGGGCCAACATCACCTACAACGCGAAGCTCGCGACGCCGGGCAAGGATGCGGCGCAGAACGTCGCAGCCTGGAATCAAGACAACGGCCGTTTGCTGCGCGCCGCGCTCAACGACGGCATTGCACAGATGGGCCGCCTGATGGCCGACAACCTGCAGCGCAAGTACGAGGCCAACGCAAACGCAAACGCCACCCAGGTCAAGGGTGACAACGGCGTTCTTGTGAGCCAGATCTCGAAGGGGGACACGGGCTCGCTGCTGCGCTATCCCAATGGGTCCTTGCAGTTCAATGCCGACCTCAATGTGGTGGTGGCGAGCTTCGATGCCGCACGCCAAGCGGGCACTGCCGTGGCATCGGCGCAAGTGGCTGCACCTGCCGTATCAACCGCACCTGCTGCGCCGGCTGCGGACAAGGCTGCCCAGTGAGTTCGGGTCGCCGTGGGGCGGCGGTTCTTTGCGCTGCCGTACTGATACTGACGGCGCTGATCGCCGGCTGCGCTGCAGAGCGCGTGGCCGGTGTGCCCGCGCCGGGCTTGCGCATACCGGGTACGGCGCCGGAGCCGATCGCGCAGGCTTGTCCGTTTGTCATCGACGGTGTGGATGATCGGCGTGATGCGGCCGATCTGGGGCGCCTTGGTCCAACGCACGTGATCGACGAAGGTTTCATGCGCTGGCTGGCCGATGGCCTGAAGGGGGTGTCAGGCCCCGCGTCTGCTACCGAGGGTGCCGCTGCCAGGCACGTGCGTGTGACGGTGCTCAAGGCGTATGTCTACGGTCTGAGCACGCTGAAGACGGCCCATCTCGTTGTGCGTGTGCAGGAGCCCGGTGTCAACGGTGAGCCGGGCTGGTCGAAGATCTACCGTGGCGTAGACAACAGCCTCAACTGGACAACCGGAGAAGCTGAGATCCAACTGGCGTTCCATCAAGCACTGGATGACCTGAAGCGGCAGATTGCCGTGGCCCTGAGGGCGCGCTGCCACGCGTAGCGCCAATGGCAGGGGAACAGGGGAAGCCTGCATCTGATGTCCCTCGGGGATGCTCCGTTTCGGGCACGCCGATGTATCGCGTCCGAAACCGTTTTGCTTGTGCGCGCCTGTGTGATCGGGTGGTGATTGGAGGCAGGTGCCCGCGATGGGCGGCGTTGTGTCACATGGCGCGTTCATTGCAGGGTATTTCCTTCCGCGCGTTTCGGCGGCACGCGATCCCCCGGACTCCCGCCGATCAGGAGGCACGTCATGCCCACATATCTCGCCCTGCTCAATTTCACCGACCAGGGCATCCGCACCATCAAGGACACCACCAAGCGGGCCGCCGCGGCCCGTGAGCTGGCCAAGTCGGCCGGCATCGATATGAGGGAAACCTACTGGACGCTGGGCCAGTACGATCTCGTGGTGATTTGCGAAGGACCGGACGACGCCGCCATGACGGCGTTCGGGCTGGCACTGGCTTCGGCTGGCAATGTCCGTTCCCAGACGCTGCGGGCGTTTTCCGCCGATGAGATGAACGGCATTCTCAGCAAAATCCCGTAAGCGTAGCGTCGTTGCATGCGCAATAAAAAACCGCCCCGAGGGGCGGTTTCGTTTTTGCAGCAACGCAGGCTCAGGCAAACGCCTTGGCCGGCTCGCCCTTCAGGCCGGCGGCTTCGCGCAGCAGCAGGGCCTTGTCGGTGGCTTCCCAGCTGAACTCCGGCTCTTCGCGGCCGAAGTGGCCGTAGGCGGCCGTCTTCTCGTAGACCGGGCGCAGCAGGTCCAGCATCTGCACGATGCCCTTCGGACGCAGGTCGAAGTGCTCGTGCACGAGCTTGGCAATCTGCTCATCCGGAATCACGCCCGTGCCTTCCGTGTACACGGTGATGTTGATCGGACGCGCCACGCCAATCGCGTAGCTCACCTGCACCTGGCATTGGCGTGCCAGACCGGCAGCCACCACGTTCTTGGCCACATAGCGCGCCGCGTACGCAGCCGAGCGGTCGACCTTCGACGGGTCTTTGCCCGAGAACGCGCCGCCGCCGTGCGGGGCAGCACCGCCGTACGTATCGACGATGATCTTGCGGCCGGTCAGGCCGCAGTCGCCTTGCGGGCCGCCGATGACGAAGCGGCCGGTCGGGTTCACCAGATACTTGGTGTCGGCCAGCATGTGCGAGGGCAGCACCGGCTTGATGATCTCTTCGATCACGGCTTCGCGGATGGCCTCTTGCGACATCTCCGGCGCGTGCTGGGTCGACAGCACCACGGTGTCCACGCTGTGCGGCTTGCCGTCCACATAGCGCACCGTCACCTGCGACTTGGCGTCCGGACGCAGCCAGGGCAGGCGGCCATCACGGCGCAGTTGCGACTGGCGCTCGACCAGGCGGTGTGCGTAGTAGATCGGGAAGGGCATCAGCTCGGGCGTTTCATCGCACGCGTAGCCGAACATCAGGCCCTGGTCGCCAGCGCCCTGGTTCAGGTAGTCGTCCGATGCGCGGTCGACGCCCTGAGCGATGTCCGGCGATTGCTTGTCGTAAGCGACGAGCACGGCACAACCCTTGTAGTCGATGCCGTAGTCGGTGTTGTCGTAACCGATGCGCTTGATGGTCTCGCGTGCAACGTGGATGTAGTCGACGTTGGCCGACGTGGTGATTTCACCCGCCAGCACTACCAGACCGGTGTTGCACAGCGTTTCAGCAGCGACGCGCGCATATTTGTCCTGGGCCAGGATGGCATCCAGGATGGCGTCGGAAATCTGGTCGGCGACCTTGTCGGGATGGCCCTCGGAAACGGATTCCGAGGTGAAGAGGAAGTCGTTTGACACGGTTGTAAGCTCCAGAATGGCGAACTTGCTATTACGCGCCATCCGTTTGAGCCACGGCCGGCGACGCTTTAGCGGTATTTAGTAACCTTGCCCAGGTTTGTGACCCGACAAGGATTCGCCCCGCAAGTTGTCAGTTAACTCGGCGAATCGCGCTATTATACGCGGCACTTTTTCGGGCCGCAGCACGGCCTGCCAAGACCCTGCTCCCCTGTCGACTGCGACCAACACATTGCTGCGACCGCACGCATGACCTTCCTGTTCTGGCTGTTTTCACGCTTGCCCCTATCCGCGCTGCAGGCGTTGGGCGGCTGGCTGGGAGCGCTGGCGGCCAAGGTGCCCGGCCGCTATCACGACCGGCTCATCGCCAACTTCCGCCACGCGTATCCCGATGCCACGCCCGCCATGCTCAAGGAGGCGGGCCGCTCCGCCGGCCGCATGGTCTTCGAGATGCCGTACTTCTGGGTGCGCAAGAACGGGGCGGATGTCGCCCCGCACCTGTTCGACGTTTGCCGGACGATCATCGAGCGTGCGCTTGCGGATGGACGCGGCCTGATCTTCCTGACGCCGCATCTGGGCTGCTTTGAAGTGCTGCCGCAGGCCTACGCGCGTGAGCATCCCGTCACCTCGTTGTTCAAGCCGCCGCGCAAGGCAAGCCTGCGCGGGTGGATCGAGACCATGCGCGCGGGACCGAACATGTCCATGGCGCCGGCCGACCCGCGCGGCGTGCGCATGCTGGTGCGCGCACTCAAGCGCGGCGAGGCCGTCGGCATCCTGCCCGACCAGACGCCCACCGGCGGTGAAGGAGTGTGGGCACCGTTCTTCGGCAAGCCCGCCTATACGATGACGCTGGTGCACCGCCTGCACCGACTGACGGGTGCGCCCGTCGTCGCATTGTTTGCCGAGCGCCTGCCGCGCGGCGCAGGCTATCGCTTGCACGTGCATGAGATTGGGGACCTGCCCGAAGACGCGACGCAAGCCGCCACCCGCATCAATGCCGCGATTGAACAGTTGATTGCCGTGGCACCGACGCAATATCTCTGGGGCTATAACCGCTACAAGCATCCGAAGGGCGCGGACGCTCCGCCCGCCGCTTAACGCTGCCTGTATTGCTGCCGCACTTATGGAACGCTTCTCTGCCAAACTCGGACTCGGCTTTCTGTGGCTGTTGTCCTTCTTCCCGTACAGTTTCGTCGCCCGTTTTGGCGAGGGGCTGGGCGGGCTGCTGTATCGCATTCCCAATGGCCGCCGCCGCGTGGTGCTGGCCAACCTCAAGGCGTGCTTTCCCGAGAAGTCCGACGCCGAGCGTGAAGCCATGGCGCACGAGGTCTTCCGCAAGGTGTTCCGCAGCTTTGCCGAGCGCGCGTTCGCCTGGTTCGCATCGGAAAAGCGCCTGATGCGCGTGGTCAAGATCGACGACCAAGCCAACCTGCCGGCGCTGCACGGCCAACCGCACATTCTCGTCACGCTGCATCTGTCGGGTGTGGAGATTGGCGCGCTGGCGCTGACCGAGTATCTGCGCACGAACACCGGTAACGCGGGCTGCTCGCTCTACACCCGCATGGCGAACCCAGCACTCGATGACGCCATCAAGGCGCTGCGCAGCCGCTTTGGCGCGACCATGGTGTCGCGCAACGAGAACATCCGGCAGATCATGCGCACCATCAAGCGCGGCGAGGCGCTGCAGCTGATCTCCGACATGGATTTCGGCGAGCGCGACTCGGAGTTCGTGCCGTTCTTTGGTGTGCCCGCGCTCACGCTCAACGCCATCCCGCGCATGGCGTCGATGACCGGTGCCAAGGTCATCCCGATGTACACCGAGATCCTGCCGAACTACGAAGGCTACGCGCTGCGCATCCTGCCCGCCTGGGAGAACTACCCCACCGGCGATCTGACCGCCGACACGCGCCGCATGAACGCCTTCTTTGAAGACGCGATCCGCCCACGCATCACCGAGTACTACTGGGTGCACAAGCGCTTCAAGCATCGCCCCGAGGGCATGCCCGGCATCTATTGACGCCTGAGGCGAGCGGCGCCGGCTCGCTTTAGAATGGGCGTTTTCCGAACGCTCATTGCCGCCCATGTCACCTTGGGCGACCTACCACCGTGAAACTGCACTTCACCAAGATGCACGGCGCGGGCAACGACTTTGTCGTGCTCGACGGCATCCAGACCCCGATCGACTTCACCCCCGAGCAATGGGCCGCCATTGCTGATCGCCACTTTGGCGTGGGGGCGGACCAGCTCCTGCTGGTCGAGCGCTCGACGCGCCCGGATGTCGATTTCCGCTATCGCATCTTCAACCACGACGGCGGCGAAGTGGAGCATTGCGGCAACGGTGCGCGCTGCTTCGTCAAGTTCGTCACCGACCGCGGTTTGACCGACAAGCGCACCGTGCGCGTGGAAGTCATGAACGGCATTGCTACGTTGACGATGCAGGACGACGGCCAGGTAACCGTCGACATGGGTGCGCCCGTGTTCGAGGCTGCGCGCCTGCCGTTCCTGCCCGAAGGCCTGCCCACGCGCATCGAGGGTGACGATACGCAGCACGCATTGCAGATCAACGGGCGCACCGAGTGGCTGTCGACCGTGTCGATGGGCAACCCGCACGCCGTGCAGGTGGTGGACGACACCGAGGCCTTCCCGGTGCTGGAAGACGGTCCGCTGATCGAATCGCATGGCGTGTTCCCGCGCCGCGTGAATGCGGGCTTCATGCAGATCGTCGATCGCCATTCCGTGCGCCTGCGCGTGTACGAGCGCGGTGCGGGCGAGACGCTGGCTTGCGGCACCGGTGCGTGCGCGGCCGTGGTGGCTGGCATTCGGCGCGGCTTGCTCGATTCGCCTGTGAAGGTGGCCACGCATGGCGGTGATCTGACCATCGCCTGGGCCGGTGTCGAACAGCCGGTGATGATGACGGGCCCCGCCACGACTGTCTTTGAAGGCACGCTGGATTTGGACGCACTGAAGCTCACCGCCGCGCATTGAGCGGCGTACACACGCATCCACGAGAACAATAAGGAGACTCCATGGCATCGAACGGCAAGACCCTGATCGACGACTGGCGGTACGACGGCAGCAGTAAGTTCAAGATTGCCAAGTCGGATGCCGCCGTCAAGCCGTTTTCCACCGGCAGCAAGGCTGGCGACTTGGAGCGGCTCGCCGAGATTGGGCCCCGGCTCGACACGCTGCAGGACGTTCTCTACGCCGAGCACCGCCGCAAGGTGCTGGTGATCCTGCAGGGCATGGACACCTCCGGCAAGGACGGCACCGTGCGCAGTGTGTTCCGCGAGATGGATCCACTCGGCCTGCGCGTGGTCGGCTTCAAGGCGCCGACGCCGCAGGAGCTGGCGCACGATTATCTTTGGCGTGTGCACGCGCAAACGCCCGGGAGCGGTGAGATCGTCATCTTCAACCGCAGCCATTACGAGGACGTGCTCATCACGCGCGTGCACGGCATGATCAACGCTGCCGAGTGCAAGCGCCGCTACGACCACATCAACGCGTTCGAGCAGATGCTGACCGACACCGGTACGACGATCATCAAATGCTTCCTGCACATCTCGAAAGACGAGCAGCGGGCACGGTTGCAGGGGCGCGTCGATAACCCCGACAAGCACTGGAAGTTCGATCCGTCCGATATTTCGGAGCGCGAACTCTGGGACGATTACCAGAGCGCGTATGAAGACGCCATCAATGCCACCGCCACGCCCCATGCGCCGTGGTACGTGATTCCCGCCAATTCCAAGACCCACCGGAACCTGATGGTGGCGGAGATTCTGCTGCAGACACTGGAGGCGATGAAGCCGAAGTATCCGGCGGGGAATCCCGAGGTTGCGGGGTTGAAGATCGAATAGCTGGTTGGAAAGAAAAAACCCGGTGAGATCCTTCACCGGGTTTTTTATCGCAACGCACGCAGAGTCAGATCGCGCTCACGCCGTACTTATCGCGATAGGCCGCAGCCTTATCCCGATAGCCCGCCAGCGCCGGGTCGCCGGCCCCATCCAAATACCCAAGCAGGTCATCCAGGTTGGCAATCGACACAACCGGCATCCCATACTGAGCCTGCACATCCTGCACAGCCGAGCGTTCGCCGATATCTACAGCGTTGCCGCTGCGCTCCATTCGATCCATCAGGATCAGCACCGCAGCCGGCGTGGCACCCGCCGCACGAATCAGCTCCACCGACTCGCGCACCGACGTGCCAGCAGAAATCACGTCATCAACGATCACCACGCGACCCTGCAGCTTCGCGCCGACCAAGCTGCCACCTTCGCCATGGTCCTTGGCTTCCTTGCGGTTGTACGCAAAACCCACATCACGCCCCATGCCCGCCAGCGCCACGGCCGTGGCCGATGCCAGCGTGATGCCCTTGTACGCCGGCCCGAACAGCATGTCGAACTCGACGCCCGAGTCCAACAGGGTTTTCGCATAGAATTGCGCGACTTGGCCCAGCAGCGCGCCGTCACTGAACTTGCCGGCGTTGAAGAAGTAGGGCGATGTCCGCCCCGCCTTGGTCACGAATTCCCCGAACGACAGCACGCCGGCTTCCACCGCAAAGCGGATGAAGGATTGGCGCAACTCGCTGTTTTGGCTCATCTTTTTTCTCTGGTCTGCAAAAAAGTCCCGCCATGTTACGCATCATTTCCGCCAACCTCAACGGCGTTCGCTCCGCCTCCAGCAAAGGCTTTTTCGATTGGATGGGCAAGCAGGACGCCGATTTCGTCTGCGTGCAGGAACTGAAATGCGCGCAAGACGACATGACGCCCGAATTCCTGGCGCCGCACGGTTACCACGGTGTATTCCAGCACGCAGTGAAGAAGGGCTACAGCGGCGCGGGCCTGTACACGCGCCACAAGCCGGACGAAGTCATCATCGGCTTTGATAACGGCGAGTTCGACGCCGAAGGCCGCTACGTCGAGGCGCGCTACGGCAAGCTGTCGATCATCTCGGTCTACGTGCCATCGGGCTCCAGCGGCGAAGAGCGCCAGCAGGCCAAGTTCCGTTTCATGGACTTGTTCATGGATCACCTCAAGGACTTGCGCCACGAAAAAGGCCGCGAGGTCGTGCTGTGCGGCGACGTCAACATCGTCCACAAGGAAATCGACATCAAGAACTGGAAGGGCAACCAGAAGAACTCCGGCTGCCTGCCCGAAGAGCGCGCGTGGCTAACCAAGCTGTTCGATGAGGTCGGCTATGTGGACGTGTTCCGCACGCTGGACCCGCGCCCCGAGCAGTACACGTGGTGGAGCAACCGCGGCCAGGCGTACGCGAAGAACGTCGGGTGGCGGATCGATTACCAGATCGCCACGCCGGGCATTGCCGCCACGGCGCGCCGCACGTCGATTTTCAAAGACATCAAGTTCAGCGATCACGCCCCGCTGACGGTCGACTACGACACCAAGGTGCACTGGTAAGCACTTTATTGCGCTGCCGCAGAAATTTCTGCGTCAGCCGCTACAATGCAAAACTCACGCGCCGGCAGGGGCTAGCGCGTGGTTTCAACTCACAGTTTTCAAGCGAGATCGCCATGGCATTCAAGGTTTTCGTCGACGGTCAGGAAGGCACCACCGGCCTTCGCCTGCTCGACTATCTGTCGCAACGCGACGATATCGAGTTGCTGCGCATCGCCGAAGACAAGCGCAAGGATTCGGCCGAGCGCGCCAAATTCCTGAATGCCGCAGATGTCGCATTCCTCTGCCTGCCGGACGTCGCTTCGCGCGAGGCCGTCTCGCTGGTCAACAACCCGAACACCTGCATCATCGACGCCAGCACTGCGTTCCGCACGGACGATAGCTGGGTCTACGGCCTGCCCGAGTTGAACAAGGGCCAACGCGAGCGCCTGCGTAATACCAAGCGCATCGCCGTGCCGGGCTGCCACGCCAGCGCCTTCGTGCTGCTGATGCGCCCACTGGTGGAAGCGGGCATCGTCCCGGCCGACTATCCGGTCACCGCGTTCTCGCTCACCGGTTACAGCGGCGGCGGTAAGCAGATGATTGCTGACTACCTTGCCGCCAATAACCCGAAGCTCGACAGCCCGCGCCCGTACGCGCTGGCGCTGGCGCACAAGCACCTGCCGGAGATGCGCGTGCAGAGCAAGCTGTCGCTCCCGCCGATCTTCACGCCGGTGGTCGGCAACTTCCTCAAGGGCCTGGCTGTGACGATCGGCCTGCACCCGCAGCATCTGGCCCGCAAGGCGAGCCCGGCGGATGTCGCCAAGGTGCTGGCCGATTACTACCAGGGCGAGCAGTTCATCCGCGTGGCCCCGGCCGACAATGTGGCCACGCTCGACAACGGCTTCTTCGACGTGCAGGGCGCGAACGATACCAATCGTGCTGACCTGTTCGTGTTCGGCTCGGACGAGCGCATGGTCGTCACCGCCCGCCTGGACAACCTGGGCAAGGGCGCAGCCGGCGCGGCGGTGCAGTGCATGAACGTGCACCTGGGCGTGGATGAGGCGACCAGCCTGCACGTGGAAGCGCCGATTCCCGCAGCAGGCGCTGAGCACGCCGTGCGTGAGGCCGCTCCGGGTTTCGCAAGCTGATCGTCGGTTGAGCTGATACGAAAAACGCGCCTTCGGGCGCGTTTTTCTTTGGTGCGTTGGCTTGAGCGTTAGTGGCTCTGTCCCGTCGCCGGGATATTGAACAGCATGCCGCCACTATTGCCGCCCGCCATCACACTCGGCGTCACGCCGTTCCACTTCTCGATGGCGGCGCGTTCCAGCTTCAGGCGTTCCCACGCCAGCAGGCGGTCATCCAGCGATGAGGCCAGCGCGTGGTTGGCCGCGGCTTCACCTTCGGCAATCGCCACCTTCTTCTTGGCCTCGGCCTGGGCGGAGCGCACTTCGTTCTCGGTGCGGATCGCGTCCTGGATGGCCTTGGTCTTGGCGCTCACCGCGTCAAGCAATGCGCGCGGCGGGCGCAATGAACCGACGATGCCGAACTGCTTGATCGACACGCCCAGCGGCGTAAGGCGCGTGTCGAGCTCGTTGGTCAGCCGCGCGACAAACTCCTCCTTCTTCGCGCCGTTCACGTCGTCAAAGCTGTATTCCGAGCCGATGGCGACGATCACGTTGCGTGCGGTGTCGCGCAGGTAGCCGTGCGTGAAGGTCTCGATGTGGTCTGCGCGGAAGTTGGTGTAGAACGCCGGCACCTTGTCGCGGTCGAGCTGGTACGAGACGGCGACGTCCACGTTCACGGGGACGGCGTCCTTGGTGTTGAAGGTCAGCTCTTCGTTCATCGGCCGGCCTTCGTTCACGTCCTGCGTCCAGACCACGCGTTGCACGAAGGTGGGGTACTGGATGATGACCGTCTGCACCGGGTTGTAGAACACGAAGCCGGTGACCACGTTCTCACGCGAGATACCGCGATCGACCAGCCGGTTGATCTTGATGCCCGTGTAGCCGGGCGGAATGATCTGCCAGTTCAGCAGGAAAGTCCGCGCGATCACCAGCGCCGCGAGGGCGCCGAAGACGACCGCGAGCAGTTTGACCGGCAGCTTGCTTGCCGTGACTTGAGGCATGAGGGTTCCCCTTGCTTGTTGGTTTGCTTCTGAGGTGTTGGCTGGCGGGGCGGGCGTTTTGCCGAAGCAAATGCCCGTTGCTGGCGCAGGAATCGTCAGCGATTCCCGTCAGGGATGGCCGCGCCCGGTGGGCGGGTGGTGGCAAGCAAGCTTGCCAATGGTGATGAGAAGGTGAGCGTCAATACGACCAAGGTGGCGCATTGCAAAGCCCGGATGTTGCGATGCACAAAGTATAGGTCGGCGCCGGAATTTTGCTGCCTAACCAGAAGCACTAGAGCCGTGCTTCAAATGCACGAATGGTGCAGTGGGATCAGGCTTGGCCCGGTTGGACGCGTTCCGGATTCCAGCCGAGCGCGTTGTACACGTGATAGCGCGCGATGCCGATCCACTCGTGCAGCGCATAGTCCGTCAGCGCAAAGTTGTACGCCATCGGCAGCGGCGATGCGGTGGCCTGCAGATCGTCGGCGCGCACAGGAATCGGCGTCATGCCGAAGTGCGCGAAATACAGCAGGCTGCGTCGCAGGTGGATGGCGGAGGACACCAGCAGTGTCCGGTCTGGGGCGTAGTCGGCCAGTGCCGCGTGCGAGAACTGCGCGTTCTGCCACGTGTTCATGCTCTTGGGCTCCATGAGCACGTCGCCGCCGTTGACGCCAAGCGCGACGATTTCGCGGCGGTAGACCGCTGCTTCCGCCTCGCCATGGTGGCGTGCGTCGCCGCCGCTCACGAGGATCTTGCAGTCACCCGTGCCGCCACCGCTGGCCTTCTTGCAGGTCTGGTACAGCTGCACGGCCTCGACGATGCGTGCGTACGAGAAGACGCCCGGCTCCACCGTCTTGCCAATGCGGAAGGTGCCCGCGCCCAGCAGCACGATGGCGTTGCGCGTGCCCCAGGTGATCTGCGGCTCGTTCTCGAACGGCTTTTCCAGCGAGTCGAGCAGCCACGCAGGCACCGGCCCGCAGCCGATCGCCACGACCAGCACCACGGCAACGGCTGCCAGCGTGCGCGCAGCCCGGCGCCGGGCGCGCTTTGCGCACACCGCTGCCACGATCACCAGCACACACAGTACGGCCAGGCTCACCCGTTTCTCCCATCCGGCACATCAGCGCACGCCCGCGCGTGCATGAGGTGCCATCGTAAAGAGGAATGGCCTGTCATGCGACCCGTCTTCTTACGGGGTTGTTGCCGGTGTGGCAGAAGGCTGCGGATTGGCTGACGGTGCGGGCATGTCTTGCGCGGCTTGCGGTTTGGCGTCGGGGCTGGCGTTGTCCTGCTGTTGCCGTTGTTGCTGACGCATCCGGCCCTTGCCGCCGCGCCCACCGCCCTGGCGGTTGACCGGTGCCGCCTTGGCTTGCTGCAGGTCTTTGTTGATCGACTCCACCGAGCGTGGCGGTGGCGTCATGTGGGCGAAGTTGCTCTGGATGTTGTGCAGGGCTTCGTTGTCGTCGGCCGGCGCGGAGGTTGTCTGGGCAACGGCTGGTGGCGGCAGCGCCGCAACAAGGGCGGCGGCGCAGGCTAGGGGGAGGACGGTGGTGCGGAGCATGGGCTGCATGGGCGATCGGCAATCTGGCGGGATCGATGCCTGGATTGTGGCGCTGGATGCGGATGGGGAGTTTGAGGTTTGTGTTGCGGGAAATTACTGCGAGAGGGCGATGGATGACGTGCAGCATCGGCGTAAAAAAACGCGCCCGAAGGCGCGTTCTTCCTGGGTGCTTTTGACGCCGGTTCAGGCCGACGGATTGCTGGTGTCCTGCCCATTACGGACGGGCGCGCCATCGACCTTGTGTGCCGCATGCGGTTGCGGCGAAACCCCGATCTTTGCCGCATCGGCTGTCGCCGCCTTTTCCTGGCCAGCGACGCCCGGCACCAGCCCTTGCAGCGAACCGCCGTTCAACCCGATCTCATTGAGCAGCGAGTCGATCAGCGGCGCGTGGGCGCGATACGACAGCGCGGCAGACATCGCCTGCTCGGCCAGGTTGCTGCCCGTATGTGCGGGGCCGGCACCCTCGGCGCCGCTGCCACCGGTACGGTTGAGCCCGTCCACCTGAATGATCTTGATGCCGTCGATTGCCTTCATCGGTTCAACGGTCTGCTGGATCACCGCCGGCAGCGCCTGCAGCAAGGCGAGCTTGAACTTCAGGCTGGTCTGATCCGACGACAGCGCGTTGATGGCGTCGTTCAGTGCGCGTTGGGCTTCGGCTTCAGCCAGGCCTTTCTTGCGGGCCGCTTCGGCCAGTTCCACGATGGCGGTTGCCTGCAACTGTGCGGCTTCCTTCTCGGCGCGCGCTTGCGTCGTGATGTGCACTGCTTTCGTTTCGGCTTCCTGCGCGGCTTCGATCAGCGCCACCTGCTTGGAGCGGTCGGCTTCTGCGGTGCGGCGCGTGGTCTCGACCAACTGCTCGGCCTTGACAGCCTCGGCCAGCGATTCGTTGGCGCGTGCCTGTGCCTGCGATTGCGCTTCCGACTTTTCCGCAATGACGATCGCCTTGTCCTGTTGCGCGATCTCCGTCACCTTGGCCTGCTCGATGGCGGCCATTTGCGTGACCTTGGTCTGCTCGATCTCCTTCACGCGCACTTCGCGTTCGGCTTCAACCTTGCGTGTGCGCACAGCCTGTTCGCGCTGGATCTCGGACTCCTGCACCTGGCGCTCCGCCGCAATGCGGCTTTGCTCGGCTTCCTGATGGCGCTGGGCTTCGAACACGGCAATCCGCGCGCCTTGCTCGGCGGCACGCGTCTTCACCTGCTGCTCCTGCTCCAGCTTCATGAACGCTTCCTGCTGCTCGATTTCGAGCTTCTTCGACAGCGCATCGCGGTTCTTCTCGCGCACGGAGACTTCCGTATCCTGCTCGACCTCGTTGCGCTCGCGGCGGCGGCGTTCGGTTTCTTGCGTGAGCTTGGTCAAGCCTTCGGCGTCGAATGCGTTGTTCGGGTCGAAGAACTCCTTCGACGTCTGGTTGAAGTTGGTGAGCGAGACGCTCTCCAGCTCCAGGCCGTTCTTCGTCAGATCTTCGGACACGGTGTTCTGCACCCCCTGCACGAACTTTTCGCGCGCGTCCTGCAGGTCTTGCATGGTCATCTGCGCAGCGGTCGAGCGCAGCGCGTCGACAAACTTGTCGTCCACGAGCGCGCGCAGGTTCTCGGGCGAGAGCGTGCGCTGGCCGAGCGTTTGCGCTGCCGTTGAAACGCCTTCCGCCGTCGGCTTGACGCGCACGAAGAACGCCACCACGACGTCAACGCGCATGCGGTCCTTGGTGATCAGGCTGTCACGCGAGGCGCGGCTGACTTCGAGCTTGAGCGTGTTCATGTTGATCGGAATCACTTCATGAAACACCGGCAGCACGATGGCGCCGCCGCTCATGATGACCTTCTGCCCGCCGAGGCCCGTGCGCACGAATGCGCGCTCGGCAGAGGCACGCACATAGAGCCGCGCAAAGATCAGGCCGATGACACTCAACGCGATGATGACGGCGAGCCCCAGGGCTCCCCAGTAGATGATGGCGTCCATATTGATTTTTTGACTCCCTTGAAGAAAGGAACAGCGGCACGTCTCAGGCTTGCTTCGCCATCGAGGCGAGGTGATGCGGGTTACAGCAGATCAGGATGCGGGTTGGCGATGACACGGTAGTGCGAGCCCGATACGCGCGATACCAGCAAGACGGTGGTCCCGCGTGCAAACGACTGCTCGGGCTCGTCAGGTTCAACGCGCACGTAGTGCGGCTGGCCGAATTCGTCGACGAGCTTGGCCTCGGCGGGTACCCCTTCCGATGCGGTGCCGGTGACGATCTGCGCGGTGCGGCCGACGAACGCCTCTTCTGACACCGCCGTCGTTTCGTTCTGCGGCAGGTAGCGGCAGATCAGTCCGCCCATCTGGCGCACGAACGGCAACGCGCCGGCAGCTGCCAGGATGGCTGCAAAGCCCGGCGGCGCCATCCAACCAGTGAGGGCGCGCAGCACCTGCTGCAGCGACAGCCCTACCACCGCAAAGCCGAGCAGGAACAGGATCAGCACCATCAGCAACGGAATGCGGCCGACATGCAACCAGCCGAGGAACTGGCCGACCGCGCCCGGTTCGGCGCCTGTGTCACCGTGGTCCAGACCGAAATGCGTGACCAGCAGATTGCCGGCGTGCTCGGTCAGGCTCATCCCGAGCAGCAACGAGAGGCTCTCCAGCGCGCCGATTACCACCATCAACCCGATGGCAACGACGAAGGGCGCATTGCCGGGCAGCAGCAGATCACCCATGGCTGTCGATGGCTCCAAATTGATCCAGTGACGACGGGGCGGCGGTATCGGCCGAGCCGGTGCGAGCATTCTTCAGGCGGGCAAGCCGCTCGCTTACGCGCTCGGCCTTGTGAATGGCTTCCAGCCGCTTGAGCAGGAGCGGATCGGCAGAGGATTTGCCGGTGCCAAGCCCCAGCGCACCGGTCGCGCCGGCCATGGTGCGGTTGAAGCCGCTCTCCAGTTGTTCGGCGCGGGTGCCAACCGTGGAGCCCGCGGCCGATTCCGTCTGCGACATGCCTTGCACCGCCGCACGGGCCGCAATCATCTCGTTGAGCGCGGCCTCCATTTCGGCACGCTTGGCACGCAGGCCGAGCAGGTCAGACTCGGCGGTCTGGGCACGCTCATTGGATTCCTGCAGTGTCTGGTACAGCGCGCCGAACTGGTCTTCCAGGTCGATCTGCCGTTCTGCGCCGGCGCGGGCAGCGGCATCGTCGCCCTTGGCCAGCGCGGTGGCGGTCAATTCGGTCAGCCGCTCGATTTCGTTGTTGATGCGCGTGATGGCCTTGCCGGCTTGGTAGCGCGCGGCCTCATGCTTGCCCAGTTCGTTGCGGGCCTGTGCGATGACCTCGTCGAATTCGCGCAGGTATTGCTCGGCCACCGCTTGTGGGGCGCGGCTTTCCAGCGAGCTGACAAGTGCGTGCACGTTGGCGCTCAGCAGCCGCTTGACGCGGGTTCCCAGGCGATCGGTTGTCATGGTGCTTGGCTCCTTTCCAGGCAAGAACAGCGGGGCGGGGCGATGTGGCAATGCGTAGAAAATGGCGGACCTTCGCTCAGGAGGGCTCGCGCGCAGGCTGAATGATCTGCGCCAGCTCCTGAACTTCAGCCACGTAGGGATTGAGTACCGTGCTCTGATAGACCGGTGGGCGCTGGGTGACGGCAAGGCGCAGCAGGCCCAGCAGGATGCGCATGGCCTTGGCGGTCAGCCGTGCTTCGAGTTCTACCGCCGTCTCGGCCATCCGCTTGCCCTCCGGGGCTGACGTGATCAGGGTCGCCATGAGTTCCGGCAACTGCGCGGCCAGCAGCGACACGATCTCGGAATGGCTGTGCGAGGTGTGTTCGTGGATCTGGACGGCGTCTTGCAGTGGGCGGACCTGCTCGCGCAGCAGCGCGACGCAGCTCGCAAAATCGTTCTCTCCGCCGGCGCGCCGCTTGGCCTCGGACAGCAACGCGCGGATCTTGTCGCTCGGGCTGGAGGCGCCGGCCAGTTGAAGATTCGACAACCACGCCAGGTCGTCTTCAGGGATGCGTACGGATACGGTTTGCATGACAGGACCCACTCTCAAGCTCGCTTGCAAACCAATATAGTACAAACGCATACAAACGTATACGAATGCAATTGCTCTTTGAGATACAAAAAAAGCGCGTCCTAAGGATAGGCGCGCTTTTCGGATTTCGTCGGACAAAGTGGCGTGTCAGTCTGCCCCGCCAATCTTCCCCAGCAACTCCCGCAACATCGCCCGCTCGGCCTGGCTCAGCGCCGCGAGCATCCGCTCTTCCGTTTCCACATGCGAGGCGACCAGGCCATCGACCAAGGCGAAACCCTTGTCGGTGAGCACGATCTGCAGCCCGCGCCGGTCATCTGGATCGGTCTTGCGGGCGATCAGGCCGCGCTTTTCCAGCCGGTCCAGCCGGTTGGTCATGGCGGAGGTAGACAGCAGCATGTCCTTGGCCAGCGCGGACGGCGACAGCGCTTGCTCCCGGCCATTGCGGCGCAACGTGAGCAGCACATCAAAGCCGGCCATGTCCAGGTCGGCGCTGGCGATATTGGCAATCACGCCCTGGCGCAGGCGTTCACCGGCGCGCCAGACCTCGCCGCAGACGGCCATCGGGCTGGCGTCGACGTCCGGGCGCTCGCGCCGCCATTGCGCGAGGATGCCGTCCATCGGTCCCCCTTGCGTGGGTGTGGGATCACCTTGACCCATCGAAAACCTCGTTCTAGTATTTCGACGTCAAACTACTTGACGTCAAGATGCTTGAGATCGTATCGGGTTTGCCGGTGCGAGGCAATCGGGCATCCCGCCGCATCTTTTCACGAGACCCCTCATGACCGAACGACTTGCCGATCATCCGATCGATCCGCTGTTCCTGGCGCGCTGGTCGCCGCGTGCCTACGATGGCCAGTCCATGCCAGAGGCCGATCTGCTGCGCATTCTGGAGGCGGCACGCTGGGCACCATCGGCCTACAACTACCAGCCGTGGCGCTTTCTCTACGCCCGCCGCGACGATGCGCACTGGACCGAGTTCGTCAGCCTGCTCGTACCCATGAACCGTGATTGGGCGCAACACGCCTCGGCGCTGATCTTTGTGCTGTCTGACACGCGCATCCACCGAGACGACCCGGCCAGTGCTGTGCCGTCGCATACGCACAGCTTCGATGCCGGTGCCGCATGGGCGCAGTTGGGGCTGCAGGCAGTCAGCCTCGGCTACCACGCACGCGGCATGGCGGGCGTGGACTACGACCGGGCGCGTGCCGTGCTGCACGTGCCGGAGCGCTTCCGTATCGAGATTGCGGTGGCCGTTGGCCGCCGCGGCTATGTGGCGTCACTGCCGACACCGCTGCAGTCGGTAGAAGGCCCCACACCACGCAAGCCGATCAGCGAACTGGCGTTCAGTGGGCGCTTTCCAGGTTGACTTGTTTTGGCTCATTTAATTCGATATCAAATTACGCGACGTGGAGATTTATCATGCCGTTCAACCGCTTGACCGCAATGCTGGCCACCGCTGTGGCCCCCATGTTGTGGGGCACGACCTACCTCGTCTTCACGCAGACGCTGCCGGTTGACCATCCGCTGCTGGTGGGCGCGCTGCGTGCGCTGCCGGCTGGCGTGCTGCTGATGCTGCTCGGCCCTGGCCTACCACCGCGCAACAAGCTGCTGCCGCTGCTGTTTCTCGGGCTGGCCAACATCGGGGTGTTTTTCGCGCTGCTGTTCGTAGCGGCGCAGCGCCTGCCGGGTGGCGTGGCGGCGACGATCATGTCTGCGCAGCCCCTGGTGGTGGCGTTGCTGGCGTGGCCGCTGCTCGCACGTAAGCCGCGTCCGGCACAACTGGCGGCGGCGCTGGCCGGCTCGGTGGGGGTGGGGCTGCTGATTCTTGGGCCGGCGGCCAAGCTGGATGCGATTGGCGTGGCAGCGGCGCTGGCCGCTGCGCTGTCGATGGCAATGGGCACGGTGCTCATCGAACGTTGGGGCCGTATCGGCACGCCGCTGGCAGTGGCCGCGTGGCAACTCGCGCTGGGCGGGCTGGTGCTGCTGCCGGTCGCGTTGTTCGTAGAGGGCTTACCGCCTGCGCTCTCGCTGCGCAACGCCGTGGGCTTTGCGTACCTGATCGTGATCGGCACGGCGCTGGGCTACTGGCTGTGGATTCGGGGTATCGGCGTGCTGGGCGCGGATGTGACATTTCTCTCTCTGCTGAGTCCGCTGACGGCCACCGTGCTTGGGGCGCTGGTGCTGGGCGAATGGTTCAGCCCGGTGCAGACGGGTGGTGCGGTGCTGATTCTGGGGGCGACGGTGGCAGGGATGGCGCTATCTCGACACGGGCGGCGGGGGCGGGTGACAGAAACTGGGCTTGCGCAGAGACCAGCCCCAGGCCAGGTGCCTGAGGCCCATTGATCAGGGCCGCACCATCGGCCGCATCGGCGCCTCATCCCCATTATCAACAGGCGCCGCCCCCAGGTACTGCATGTTCGAACGATAGGCCGACAGCTTGGCCATCGGCATATGCATGGCGTCGGCAAACAGCGGCAGCGTTTCCGGCAGATGGCGCGAGAGCACCACCATGCGGGTGCGCCCCGACGGATGCGTGGAAAGAAACTGTTTCTGCTCCGCACCGCCGATCGAGCCCATCTTCTGCCACAGCGTGAGCGCGGCGCGTGGGTCGTAGCCGGCGCGCGAGGCGATGTCCATGCCGACCAGGTCGGCCTCCGTCTCTTCCGCGCGCGAGAACGCCAGCAGGTGCATCTTGGCGCCTTCGCCCAGGTCCGTATCGCCGCGGTTGCCGAAGCCAAAGAGCTGCGAAATGACGTTGGCGCCCAGGTTGGTGACCTCGCGCTGGCCGGCACGGGCGCGGGCGTGTTCGCGCAGTGCATGGGCGATCTCGTGGCCGAGCGCCATGGCGAGTTCGTCGTCGGTCAGCTTGAACTGCTCCACCAGCCCGGAGAACACGGCGATCTTGCCGCCCGGCATGCAGAACGCATTCACCTGGGAGGCGCCGATCAGGTTGACCTCCCACTGCCAGTGCGCGGCGTCGGGGTTCCAGCGCGGCGCCTGCGGCGTGAGCCGGCGGGCGATGGCCCGGATGCGGATCAGGTCCGGCACGTTGTCTGGGGCAAGCGCCCCTTCGCGTGCAGCGTTGTCGATGACGCCCTTGTACTCGGCCTGCGCGCGCTTCTCGATTTCTTCCGCCGGAATGACGAGGCGGATATTGGGCGACGTGGTGGTCGGCGCTTCCAGCTTCACGCCGTCGGCGGGCACGGGCAGCGGACCGTCCATGGCGGTGGCCCACGTGGCCAGGGTGAAGCCGGCGATAGTCAGCAGGGCGCGTGAGACACGTGGCATGGAAGCGGTGAGCGGAATCGACTGAGACATAATATCGGCCAACGCACCCGGCCACGCTACGTGGCAACCCGCATCGCCTTTCCGCCCGCCGCATGACCTTCCACGACTACCTCGACGTTTTCCGCAACCGCCGCATCGGCGCGATGCTGATGCTGGGCTTCGCTTCCGGCCTGCCGCTGGCGCTCACCTCGGGCACGCTGCAGGCGTGGATGACGGTGGAGGGGCTGGACATCCGCACCATCGGGCTGTTCTCGCTGGTGGGGCAGGCGTACATCTTCAAGTTCCTGTGGGCGCCGCTGATGGACCGCTTCACGCCCCCGCTCATGGGCCGGCGCCGTGGCTGGCTGGTGCTCACGCAGATCGGGCTGGTGGCGTCGATTGCCGCCATGGCCTTCACACCGCCGCACGCCGCGCTGTGGGCGCTGGCCGGGCTGGCGGTGCTGGTGGCGTTTCTCTCGGCGTCGCAGGACATCGTCTTCGATGCCTACAGCACCGATGTGCTGCATACGAGCGAGCGCGGTGTCGGCGCTGCCGTGAAGGTGCTCGGCTACCGGCTGGCGATGCTGGTGTCGGGCGGCCTGGCGCTGTATCTGGCCGATCGCGTGATGGGCTGGAGCAACATGTATCTGCTGATGGCCGGGCTGATGGCGCTGGGCATCTTCACGACGCTGTGGTCGCCGGAGCCGGAGGTGTCGGCGCGTCCGCCGCGCAGCCTGCAGGAAGCGGTGGTCGGGCCGCTGAAGGATTTCTTCTCGCGCCGCGGCGCCTGGGCGTTGCTGGCGCTGATCGTGCTCTACAAGCTGGGCGATGCGTTTGCGGGCAGCCTGTCGACCACGTTCCTGATCCGGGGCGTTGGCTTCTCGGCCGGCGAGGTGGGCATCGTCAACAAGACGCTGGGGCTGGCGGCCACCATTGTCGGCGCGCTGTACGGCGGCACGCTGATGGTGCGGCTGGGGCTGGTGCGCGCGCTGCTGCTCTTCGGTGTGCTGCAGGCGGTGTCGAACCTGGGCTACTGGGTGCTGGCCGTCACGCCGCAGCATCTGTGGACGATGGCGGTGGCCATCGGTATCGAGAACATCTGCGGTGGCATGGGCACGGCGGCGTTCGTCGCGCTGCTGATGGCGCTGTGCAACCGGTCGTTCTCGGCGACGCAGTATGCGTTGCTGTCGGCGCTGGCCTCCATCGGCCGCGTGTATGTCGGGCCGACCTCCGGTTACCTCGTGGAAGCCTATGGCTGGCCCGCGTTCTATCTGATGACGGTGGCGTTTGCCTTCCCGGGCCTCGTGGTGCTGTGGTGGATGCGCGGCACGATCGGCCGGTATGAATCCGAGCAGAACGAGCGCGCGCTGGAAGCCAAGGCGGCCAAGGCCGCGTCAGCCTGATTCACTAACCCAAGCGGTTCGAGCGGTCGGCATCCGCAAAGCCGGCCAGCGGCAGCGCCGCATCGATGCCCTTGCCCAGCGCGATGGCCTTGAACAGCTCGCCCATCTCCGCTTCCGACAGCAGCTTCTGCACGGCGTTGGCCGCCGGCAGGAACTGCATCGGGTCGGACGGATCGAGCGTCATCAGCAGCTCACCCACGCCCGCGCTCAACAGAAAGCGCGCCTGGCTCGTGTAGCCCAGCAACTCCAGCCCGGCCTCCTGGCCCGCCTGGGCAATCCCCGAAAAATCGACGTGCGCGGTGATGTCCTGCAGGCCGGGCAACCAGAACGGATCGTCGTGGGCGTGCTGGCGGTAGTGGCACATCAGCGTGCCGTTGGCGCGGTGTGCGTGGTAGTACTCGGCAGCGGGGAAGCCGTAGTCGATCAGCAGCAGCAGGCCGCGCTCCAGCGCCGCGCCCGTGCTGCGGATGAAGCCCTCGGCGGCTTCGTGCGATTCGGTGATGAGGTCGTCGGTGCCGGGCAGCGCCGCCAACTTGGCCGGCACCTCAGATGGCTCGACAAGACGGTCTTCCCATTGCAGACTATGCTCGGCATCGAGCTTCACACCGCGCTGGTGCCACACGCCGCTGCGCCGCGCCCACAGCGACACCGGCATCGCATCGAGCACTTCGTTGCCGACCATCACGCCAGTGAACGGCGCGGGCAGCGTGTCGTGCCACTGCGCGAGGGCGGCCAGCTTGGGGCCGAGCGCGGTCAGGCGTTCCTGTTGGCGCTGGCGTAACTCGCCGGAGAGTTCGACGATGCCATAGCTGTCGGGCCGCATGCCCAGTGCGTCGAGTTCGGTGAGGATGTCGGCGGCCAGCTTGCCGGTGCCGGCGCCGAATTCCAGCACGTGGCGCTGGCCCTCGGGCAGCGTCTGCAGCACTTGGGCGATCTGGTGCGCCACGGTGCGGCCGAAGAACGGCGTCAGCTCGGGGGCGGTGATGAAGTCGCCGCCATCTTCCACGCGGCGGCCGAACTTGGCCGCGCCGCCGCTGTAGTAGCCCAGGCCCGGCGCGTAGAGCGCCAGTTCCATGTAGCGGTCGAACGGGAGCCAGCCGCCGGCGGCCGCAATGGCGTCGGCGATCAGGGCGAACAGGTGCGCGGATTGCGCCTGCGCCGCCTCGTTAGGAAGCGGTAAACTCACGGTTTTGCTCATCGCCGGATTGTAAACAATGGCGCAGACGCCGACTCAACCGAACGCAGAATCCGCTACACAGCGTCGCATCGCCCTCGTCACGGGCGCAGGCCGCCGCGTGGGCCGCGTGATCGCCCTGGCCCTGGCCCGCCACGGCTGGGATGTGGCGGTGCATTGCCACCGCTCGCGCACCGAGGCCGACACCGTGGCCGCCGAGATCACCGCCATGGGCCGCCGCGCCGCCGTGCTGCAGGCCGACCTGTCGGACGAAGCCGCCGCCAGCCGCCTGATTGGCGACTGCACCGCTGCACTGGGTACGCCCACCTGCCTGGTCAACAACGCGTCGCTGTTCCAGTACGACGTGGCGACCAGCTTCAGCTATGCGTCGCTCGATACGCACATGCGTACCAACGTGGCGGCGCCGTTGCTGCTGTCGCGCGAGCTGCACCGTGCGCTGACCGCTGATGGTGCCGAGCATCGCGGCGTTGTCATCAACCTGCTCGATCAGAAGCTGGACAATCTGAACCCGGATTTCCTGTCGTACACGCTGTCGAAGGCGGCGCTGTCCACCGCGACGATGCAACTGGCGCAGGCATTGGCGCCCGCGCTGCGTGTGGTGGGCGTGGCCCCGGGCATCACGATGGTGTCGGGCGACCAATCGCAAGGCGGGTTTGCGCGTGCGCATCAGATGACGCCGCTGGGCCAGTCGTCCACGCCGGAAGATATTGCCGAGGCTGTGTGCTACCTCGCCACCGCACGCGCCGTGACCGGCACTACGCTGTTCGTTGACGGAGGCCAGCACCTGATGCCGCTGGCCCGCGACGTGATGTTTTTGACTGAATAATATTCTCCCCGGACGCTTCCCATGCTCTCCTTGCTATCCCACCCGCGCCTGTCGAACTGCCGCCGCATGTTTTTGCGCAACTACGAGGTGCAGATCAACATCGGCGTGCACGACTTCGAGAAGAAGGGCGAGCAGCGCGTCCTGATCAACATCGAGCTGTACGTGCCGCTGGAATATTCGTCGCCCACGCAGGACAAGCTGCACGAAGTGGTCGACTACGATTTCATGCGCGAGACCGTGGCGCGTCGCATGGCGCAGGGCCACGTTCACCTGCAGGAAACGCTGTGCGATGACGTGCTGACGGCGATGCTCAAGCACCCGCACGTGCGCGCCGCGCGGGTGTCGACGGAGAAGCCGGATGTCTATCCGGATTGCGAATCGGTGGGCGTGGAAGTGTTCCGCATCAAGGATTAAGCAGCACTCGCATATTCACGGCGCTGGGCGTGCAACGCGCCCGCGACGCTGCCCAGCAGGTTGAGCGCCAGGTGCGCCGTGATCCCGCCCTTGTCGTGGCGCGGGTTGTATTCCACCAGTTCGAATGCTGCAAACCGTGCATCGCGTGCGCAGGCGGCCAGTGCTTGCGTCATGCCCTGCGCGGTGAGCCCGTCCGTTTCGGGCGAGCCCACACCTGGGGCGACTGCCGGGTCGAAAGCATCCAGATCCAGCGTCACGCCAAAGGCCGCCGTGTCTGAGGTGACCAGACGGATCGCATCCGCCATCACCGCGCGCAGGCCGTTGCGCGCCACCTCTGCGGCGTCGATCACGCGCACGCCCAGCAAGTCGAGCAGCGCCCGTTCGGCCGGCTCGTAGCTGCGGGCTCCAATCACCACGACGTGCTGCGGTAGCAGCTTGGGCGCGGCATCGCGGACTTGCGTGAGGGCCGGTGCGCCGTGGCCGAGCAGCGTCGCCAGCGGCATGCCGTGGATGGCGCCCGAGTCGCTCGTCTGCGGTGTGTGGCTGTCGAGGTGGGCGTCAATCCAGATCAGGCCGAGCGGACCTTTCGGCCGCAGGGCGTTTGCGATGCCCGACCACGTACCGATCGCGCACGAGTGATCTCCGCCGATGACGACAGGCACATGCCCCTCGTGCACGCTGTGGGCCGTCGCGTCAGCCAGTGCACGCGAGAAGCCCGCCACGCCCGGCAGCGCTGCCAGCCGCGCAGACCGGCTGTGCCCGGCCGACGTTGCCAGTTCAATGTCATGCACCAATCCGCCGTGTGTTTCCGGTGTCTGTAGACGCGCCAGCGCGCCGGCCTGCAGCAGCGCACGCGGGCCGTCCTTGCAGCCGTCGTCTTGCGCGCCGCAGCCGATGGCCGCGCCGATCAGGTCAATGATGGTCATGTGTGCTCCCCTTGGTTCATTCGATGTGATTCATGCGACTTTGCGGCGCGGCCAGTCGGCCAGCGTGCGGCGGATGACATCGCGCGCCAGCTCCAGCTCGGTCTGGCCAATTACCAGTGGCGGCGTGAGGCGGATCACGTTGCCGTAGGTGTCTTTGGACAGCACGCCGTGCTCTGCCAGTGCCGCGACAAAGTCATGGGCTTCGATGTCGGCATCGAGCTGCAGGCCGATCATCAGGCCACGCCCGCGCACCTGGCGCACACCGTGGCCGACGAGCGTTTTCAGCTCGGCGATGAAGGCGTCGCCCAGACGAGCTGCGCGTTGCGGCAGTTGTTCTTCGATCAGCAAGGCGAGTGCCGCGCGGCCGATGTGCGCTGCCAGCGGGTTGCCGCCGAAGGTCGAACCGTGGTCGCCCGGCTGGAACACCCCGATTACCGACTCGCGCCCCGCAATGGCCGACACCGGCACCATGCCGCCGCCCAGTGCCTTGCCCAGTACCACCAGGTCGGCCTCCGCACCTTCGTGCCAGCTCGCCAGCACATCGCCGGTGCGGCCGAGGCCTGTTTGCACTTCATCGCAGACCAGCAACACGTTGTGCCGCGTTGCCAGCTCGCGCGCCAGCTTCAGGTAGCCCGGTGGTGGCACCACGATGCCGCCTTCACCCTGCACAGGTTCCATCAGGATGGCGCCCGTGTTGGGCCCGATGGCCGCGCGCAGCGCATCGGCATCACCAAACGGGATGCGCCGGAAGCCTGCCGCGAACGGCCCGAACCCGTAGCGGTACTGCTCGTGCGAAGAGAAGCCGACGATGGTGGTCGTGCGGCCGTGGAAGTTGTTCTCGAAGACGATGATCTCGGCCATCTCGGGCGCCAGGCCCTTCACGTCGCGCGCCCACTTGCGGGCGGCCTTGATGGCGGTCTCGACAGCTTCGGCGCCGGTGTTCATCGGCAGTGCACGGTCCATGCGTGTAATGCGGCAGACGTCGGCCAGGAAGGGGCCCAGCTCCGTGTTGTGGAAGGCACGCGAGGTGAGCGTCAGGCGGCCAGCCTGTTCGACCAGCGCGGCGACGAGTTTGGGATGCGAGTGCCCAAAACTGACGGCCGAGTACGCCGACATCATGTCGAGGTAACGGCGGCCATGGGTGTCGATCAGCCACACGCCTTCACCACGTTCCAGCATGACCGGCAGCGGCGCGTAGTTGCGCGCACCATAGCGTTCTTCCAGGGCGTAGCTCGGATGTTGCAGTGCGGTCGTCATGATGGCCTCCAGTCGCGTTGGTCGTTCACTTGCGGCGAATTCTGCGATCTGACAAACTCAAAATCAAATCGAATGTTTTTGGTTTTTCGATCCAAAAATTTGATGGATTGATGCGTCACTTTTCCTGCCATGTCCCATTCGCCGCTGCGCTATCTGCATAGCTTTCTGACCGTCGCCAACGAGGGCAGCTTCGTGCGCGCGGCAGACCGCCTGGCTGTGTCGCAGCCGGCGCTGTCGTACCAGATGCGGCAACTGGAGCAATGGCTGGGCGTGCCGCTGTTCGAGCGCTCGGGGCGCAAGCTCGTGCTCACGCGTGCCGGCACCTCGGTGCGCGCCTGGTGCCGTGATGCGTTTGCCGGGCTCGATGAATTGCGCGCCGCGCTGCACAGCGGCGAGATGGAGCGCGTGTCGCTCAAGCTGGCCAGTGGCTCCAGCTTCGGGCGTTATGTGCTGATGCCGGCACTGCTGACGCCGTCGCCGGAATCCGACGCGCCGCTGCTCGACGACGTGCGCCTGGAGCTGGCGTTCGGCAGCGACGACGAAGTCTTCGGCCACGTGGAATCCGGCCGCGCAGACCTTGGCTTTGTCTACACACCGCGCACCTCACGCCTGTTCGAGCACCACGCTGTCTATACCGAGGAGTTCGTGCTCGCCTGCAGTGCCCGTGCATTGCGTGAGCAGGGTGCGCCGCGCACGCTGGCCGACTGCGCCGCGCTGCCCTTCGTCACCTATGACGAATCCGATGCGGTCTACGGTCTGTGGTTCAAGGCACTGTTCCGGCGCCTGCCCGAAACGACGGTGAGCGCGCATCACGTGTCGGACCTGGAGGAGGTCGGTACGCTGGTGGAGGCGGGGGTCGGCTGGTCGGTGCTGCCGCTGCACGCCATTCAGGATGCGGTGGAGCGCCGTCGCCTGCAGGTCGTGCGCCCGATCACGGCGCGGCGCTGCTTGAACACTGTGTTTGCGGTGCGCCGCACGTCGAGCTTCCCGAGCGAGGCGCAGGATCGGTTGCTCGTGCGTCTCGCACAGCTGGATGCGGCAACGGCAAACACTTAGCGCGCAATCCCGCTAGTCCACATCAAAGCGGATGCCTTGCGCCAACGGCAGCGCGGTGCCGTAGTTGAGCGTGTTGGTCGCGCGCCGCATGTATGCCTTCCACGCATCTGACCCCGCCTCGCGGCCGCCACCGGTGTCTTTCTCTCCGCCGAATGCGCCACCGATCTCTGCACCGCTTGGGCCGATGTTGACGTTGGCGATGCCGCAGTCACTGCCGGTGGCGGATACGAAGCGCTCGGCCTCGCGCATGTCCAGCGTGAACACGCTCGACGACAACCCATGCGGCACCGCGTTGTTCAGCGCGATGGCTTCATCCAGCGTGTCGAACGGCACGACGTAGAGGATGGGCGCGAAGGTCTCTTCGCAGACCACGCCGCGTTGTGCGGGCATCTCCACGAGGGCAGGGCGCACGTAGTAGGCATCTTTACCGAGCGCGTGATCGATGCGTTCTCCGCCATGCACGGTGCCGCCTTCTGCGCGGGCGCGGGCAAGCGCGGCGTGCATGCGCTCATAGGCATGGGCATCGATCAGCGGGCCGACCAGCGTGTCAGCTTCACGCGGGTCGCCAACACGCACGCGTTCATAGAGCGTCACGAGGCGCGGCACTAGCGCGTCGTAGATTGAGCGATGCACGAACAGCCGCCGCAGCGACGTGCAGCGTTGTCCAGCCGTACCTATCGCAGCGAAAGCGATGGCGCGCTCGGCGAGTGGCAGATCCGCGCTTGGGCAGACGATGGCCGCGTTGTTGCCACCCAGTTCGAGGATCGTGCGGGCAAAGCGTGGCGCAGCAGCCTGCGCCACTGAGCGCCCCATCCCCGTGCTGCCGGTGGCCGAGATAAGCGGAACGTCGCGGTGATGTGCCAGCGCTTCACCAAGCCCGCGCTCGCCGATGGCGACTTGCGCCAGATGCGGTGGCGCATCCCCAAACCGCTGGCACGCACGCAGGAACAGACGTTCGACGGCCAGCGCCGTCAGCGGTGTTTTCTCCGATGGCTTCCAGATGACCGGGTCACCGCACACCAGCGCGAGCGCCGCGTTCCACGACCAGACCGCCACCGGAAAGTTGAACGCTGTGATGACGAGGCACGGCCCCAGCGGGTGCCACGTTTCCATCATGCGATGCGAGGGTCGCTCGCTGGCGATCGTCAACCCATACAGTTGCCGTGACAGCCCGACGGCGAAGTCACAGATGTCGATCATCTCCTGCACTTCGCCCAGGCCTTCCTGCGTGATCTTGCCGGCCTCCAGCGTGACGAGTGCGCCCAGGTCTTCCTTGTGTGCGCGCAGTTCCTCGCCGAGCAGGCGGACGAGTTCACCGCGGCGCGGGGCGGGCACGGTGCGCCAAGCCTGGAACGCGGATTGCGCCTGCCTGACGATGCGGTCGGCGTCGTCAGCGGTTTCGATGGGCAGGCGCGCGAGCGTGGCACCGTCGATGGGCGAGCGTGCGACCAGTGGGCCATCTCCGCCGATCAGGGTGTCGAGATGCAGGCGTTGCAGCAGGGCTTCAGCAGTGGAGGGCATGGTGGTCCAGGGCAAGCAAAACGTCATGTTCAGCATGCGCCGGGGGTGGCCCATCCGCAAGCGACCCCATGCCGTCTTGAAATTAATTAATTCGACAATTAATATTTTCGGCATGGCAACCCGCAAACCTTCCCCTCGCGGCCCAGGTCGCCCACGTCGCCAGGACGGCGCGGCGCCGGACGACCTGCGCGACCGCCTGCTCGACATGGCCGTGACGCTGTTCGCGCGTGACGGCGTTGGCCCGACCACGCTTGCCGCCATCGCCCGCGAAGTCGGCGTGACGGCGCCGATGGTGCACTACCACTTCAAGACGCGCGACCAACTGCTCGATGCGGTGGTCGAGGAGCGCCTGCGTCCCCTGATCGATCAGGTGATGGGGCCATCGCTGCTGGCGATTGGTGTCGATGGCGGTGCAGTTGATCTGGCGCATGCCGTGGCAGGGGTGGCGCAGCGTATGGTGGCAGTGGCCTCGGCCACGCCGTGGTTTCCGCCGCTGTGGATTCGCGAGATCGCCAGCGAGGGCGGCCAGTTGCGCGAGCGCGTGTTCGCACGCATTGCACTGGAGCGCGCCACGGTGCTGGTCGAGCGCATTGCCCGCGCGCAGGCCACCGGCGCGGTGAACCCGGCGCTGCAGCCGCCGCTGGTGATGGTGTCGGTAATCGGCCTGGCGATGCTGCCGCTGGCGACGCGCGCGCTGTGGGGCCGGTTGCCCTACGCAGACCAGGTGGACGACGAGGCCATCGGCCGGCACGTCGCGGCGCTGCTGCTGCAAGGCGTTGGCTTGGGCGCCGCGTCTGGCGGCGGGAGCGACGATCGCGACAAGAAGACCAAGCGCAAAGCGCGCAAGTAGGTGTTGCGGCGCATTCATCGCATCAATCAATTCCGGCGGAGGGCGGTATGCGTCCAGCGAAGTGGGGTGGCACAGTAGGGTGTCTGACCGTGGCGATAGCGACGTTGAGCGGCTGTGCGAAGCAGGACACCAACACCTATCAAGGCTATGTGGAGGGCGAGTTCGTCTACGTCGCCTCGCCTGTGGGCGGACGACTCGACCATCTGGGCGTGCAGCGCGGGCAGACCGTCAGCGCGGGCGCACCGCTGTTTGTCCTTGAGTCTGTTGACGAAACTGCAGCGCGCCAGCAAGCCGCTGCGCAACTGCAATCGGCTGAGGCCCAACTGGCCGACCTGAATCTCGGCAAGCGCGTGCCGGAAGTGGATGCCGTGCGCGCGCAACTTGCACAGGCAGCGGCGGCCGACAAGCTCTCCGCCATCCAGCTTGCACGTGACGAGGCGCAGTTCCGTGCGGGCGGCATCCCGCAGGCTCAGCTCGACGCCAGCCGCTCCACCGCGCAGACCAACGCACAGCGCGTGCGTGAGCTGACCAACCAGCTGCGCATTGCGCAGCTGCCTGCGCGCAATGACCAGATTCGCGCGCAGGCCGCTCAGGTGGAAGCGGCACGCGCGTCGGTAGCGCAAGCGCAATGGCGGCTCGACCAGAAGGCGCAGAAGGCCACACAGGGTGGCCTCGTGTTCGATACGCTCTATCGCGAAGGCGAGTGGGTCGGCGCCGGCAGCCCGGTCGTCCGCATGCTGCCGCCCGCCAACGTGAAGGTGCGCTTCTTCGTGCCAGAGGGCATGGTCGGCAAGCTCAAGCCAGGTCGGGCCACGCGCATCCATTGCGACGGCTGCGCGGCCGACGTGAACGCCACCGTGACCTACGTCGCCAACGAGGCGGAGTACACGCCGCCCGTGATCTACAGCAATGCCACGCGCGAGAAGCTCGTTTACATGGTGGAGGCGCGCGCCACCGCGGCCGACGGTCCCAAGCTGCGTCCGGGTCAACCCGTTGAGGTGACGCTGCAATGACCACCCCGGGCAACCACAGTGGCAATGGTGCGGGCATCGCGGAATACGCCATCGACGTGCGCGGCCTGAACAAGCACTTTGGCGACAAGCACGTCGTGAAAGACCTCTCCATGCAGGTCGCACGCGGCGAGATCTTCGGCTTTCTCGGGCCGAACGGCAGCGGCAAGACCACGTCGATCCGCATGATGTGCGGGCTGCTCACGCCCGACAGCGGCAGCGGAACGTGCCTCGGTTACGACATCCTCAAGCAGTCCGCCCAGATCAAGCGCCGCGTCGGCTACATGACGCAGCGCTTCTCGTACTGGGATGACCTGTCCATTCGCGAGAACCTCGACTTCGTGGCGCGCCTGTATGAGATGCCCAACCGGCGCGAGGCGGTGGACCACGCGCTGGAGACCCTGGGGCTCGCCTCGCGTGCCAAGCAGTTGGCGGGCGCGTTGTCAGGTGGCTGGAAGCAGCGGCTGGCGCTGGCGGCGTGCATGCTGCATCAGCCGGAGCTGCTGCTGCTCGACGAACCCACTGCCGGTGTCGACCCCAAGGCCCGCCGCGACTTCTGGGAAGAGTTGCATCGCCTGGCCGCGCAGGGCATCTCGGTGCTGGTCAGCACGCACTACATGGACGAGGCCGAGCGTTGCCACAAGCTCGCCTACATCGCATACGGCGAACTTCTGGCGCAAGGCACCGCGAGCGAGGTGATCGCCAGCCAGCGCTTGTCGACCTGGTCAGTGATGGGCGGCAACCTGGTGGAGCTGGGACGCAGGCTCGAAGGCCAACCCGGTGTGGACCAGACCGTCGCGTTCGGCTCCGTGCTGCATGTGACCGGTGCCGACGCGCAGGCACTGGAAACCACACTGCGCAGTCTTGCCGGTGAATCGGGCGTGCGCGTGGAGCCCATCGACACCGGTCTCGAGGACGTCTTCATCCACATGATGCGCGGCTCGTCCGACAACTACGGAGCGCAGCCATGAGCGTCACCATCAACGGCAACCGCTTCTCGTTCCAGCGCTGGTGGAGTGTGGTGCTCAAGGAGTTCCTGCAACTGCGGCGGGATCGCGTGACCTTCGCCATGATGATCGGCATCCCGATCATGCAGCTGTTCCTGTTCGGCTTTGCCATCAACGCGGATCCGAAGCACCTGTTGACCGGCGTGATTGCGGCAGACCAGAGCGAGTTCACGCGCAGCTTCCTGGCAGCCATGCGCAACTCCGATTATTTCGACGTGGCCACCACGCTGCCCGATGAAACCGCCGGGCGCGAGGCGCTGGCCAAGGGGCAACTGCAGTTCGTTGTCTCCATCCCGCCGGACTTCACGCGCAAGCTGGTGCGCGGCGAAAAGCCCTCGCTGCTGGTGGAGGCGGATGCGACTGACCCGGCCGCGACGGGGCTGGCGGTGGCCTCGCTTTCGCAACTCGTGCAGGGTGTGGTCAGCAAGGACATGAAGGGCGCGCTGGCGCCGCTGGCCGGGGCGAATGCTGGCAGCAACATCGGCGCAGCACCGCCGTTCGACGTGCGCATCCACAAGCTCTACAACCCGGAAGGCATCACGCAGTACAACATCATCCCCGGCCTGATGGGCACCATCCTGACCATGACCATGGTGATGATGACCGGCCTGGCCATGACGCGTGAACGCGAGCGCGGCACCATGGAAAACCTGCTCGCCACGCCGGTGCATCCGCTGGAGGTGATGACCGGCAAGATCGTGCCCTACATCTTCATCGGGCTGGTGCAGGTGACCATCATCCTGTTGATGGCGTACTTCGTCTTCCAGGTGCCATTTGTCGGCAGTGTGTGGATGGTCTACGTGTCGGCGCTGCTGTTTATCGTGGCGAGCCTGACGGTGGGGATCACGCTGTCGTCGCTCGCGCAGAACCAGTTGCAGGCGACGCAGCTCACGTTCTTCTACTTCCTGCCGAACATCCTGCTCTCGGGGTTCATGTTTCCTTTTGTGGGCATGCCGAAGTGGGCGCAGGTGATTGGCAACCTGCTGCCGATGACGTACTTCAATCGGCTCACGCGCGGCATTTTGCTCAAGGGTAATGGGTGGTTTGAGCTGTGGCCGAGCATCTGGCCGTTGATGGTGTTTACGGTGGTGGTGCTGGGGATTGCGCTGCGGTTCTATCGCAAGACGCTGGATTGAGGTGGGACCATGCGAGAGTTTTTTTGCTGTGATGGTGATGGCGCTGGTGGTTCATCCCCTGTTTCGTCCCCTGCCGGGGCCGACTTACTTTCTTTGTCTTGCCAAAGAAAGGTAAGCAAAGAAAGGCGCGCCCGAGATGGCGACTTCCCCTTGAATTTTTGTAACCGGGCGGAGATGGGGAAAACTCGCTGCGCTCAGACAGTTCCCCATCTTTTTTCCGCCCGCTTACAAAAATTCAAGGCGCCATCAAGGGCAGGGAACGGCCAAACCGTCTGGGGGTGTGCGTTGGCGTTTTGTCGAGCTTTGATGGGCCGTCGGCGGGCTTTTGGTGTTCTGGTTGTTACCGCATTGGCGATGAGTGGCTGCGCTGTCGGCCCCGATTTCAAGACGCCGGCCGCGCCTGCGGCGCCGGGCTATTCCGCGCAACCCGTGGCGCGCGAGACCGTATCTGCGCCGATTGCGGGTGGCGAAGCCCAGCATTTGGTCGACGCCAACGTGCCGGCGGATTGGTGGCACCTGTTCCAGTCGCCGGCGCTTGATGCTTTGGTGGATGAAGCATTGCGCGCGAGCCCATCCGTTGCACAGGCAGAAGCGCGCTTGCGCCAGGCGCAGGCCGAGGCCGAAGCGCAGTTCGGCTATGCGCTGCCCTCGGTGGATGGCACTGTGTCTGCGGTGCGCCAGCAGATCAATCCGGAGGCATTTGGCTTCAACACGCCCAAGCCGGGGCCGTTCACGTTGTACTCGGCATCGCTGTCAGTGTCGTATGCGTTGGACATCTTCGGTGGTGTGCGCCGGGCGCTGGAAGCGTCGCGCGCAGAAGTCGACACCCAACGCTGTGAGCTGGAGGCGGCGCGGCTTTCGCTGGCCGGCAATGTGGTGACGTCGGTGGTGCGCATCGCTTCGCTCGACGCGCAGCTTGCGACCACGCAGCGGCTGGTGGCGGAGCAGCGCAAACAGCTCGACATCACAGAGCGTCGCCTGAGCGCTGGGGGCGTGGCCAAGGTCGACGCGCTTTCGCAGCGCACGCTGGTCGCGCAGACAGAGGCCACGCTGCCACCGCTCGCGCAACAGGCTGCGCAGATGCGGCATCGGTTGTCGGTGCTGCTCGGTCGTGAGCCGGGGGCTGGGCTGCCGGACCTGCCCACGCTCGATGCCTTGCACTTGCCCGATCCGCTGCCAGTGTCATTGCCGTCCACCCTGGCGCAGCGCCGGCCCGACATTCGCGCAGCAGAGGCGATATGGCACGAAGCCAGCGCCAACGTGGGCGTGGCCACGGCCAACCTGTTCCCGCGGATCACTCTCTCGGCGGGGCTGGGATCGGAGACGACGGGTTTCCGCAATGTGCTGGGTGCAGGCTCCAGCATCTGGAATCTGGGCGCCGGGCTCACGCAACCGATCTTCCATGGCGGCACGCTGCGCGCAAAGAAGCGCGAGGCTGAAGCGGCCTACGATGCTGCAGGCGCGGCGTACAAACAGACGGTGTTACAGGGCTTGCAAGAGGTGGCTGACGCGCTGCACGCCGTGCACAACGACGCGCAAGCGCTGCAGGCCAGGGCGCAGGCAACCGATCAGGCACAACAGACGTTGCACGCCGCCGAAGCCCGCCATGCCGCAGGCGGCATCAGCACACTCACGCTGCTGGACGCACAGCGTCAGGTCGATCAAGCAACGTTGCAACAGGTGCAGAGCCGCGCTGACCGCCTGCTGGACTCCGCCGCACTCATGCAGGCGCTTGGCGGCGGCTGGCAGTAGAGACAGGCTTTGTCGATAACACGGGCACACAGACGGTTTGGCCGTACCCTGCCCTAGATGGCGCCTTGAATTTGTGTAAGCGGGCGGAAAAAAGAAGGAGGCCTGTTTGAGCGAAGCGAGTTTGCCTCCTTCTCCGCCCGGTTGCAGAAATTCAAGGGGAAGTCGCCATCTCGGGCGCGCCTTTCTTTGCTTACTTTCTTTGGCAAGACAAAGAAAGTGAGTCAGCCCCGGCAGGGGATGAAACAAGGGATGCACCCACCCCGCCGGAGCACGGCGAAGAAAAACTCAGCCCGCAGCCCGCAGCAACCGCTGCTGATACGCCTGCAAATGCGCATACGCCACCCGCAGGAGCGAAACATCCACCCCCAGCCTGCGCCCCCGCTGCAGCATGTCGCCGACGATGTGATCGGCTTCCACACGCCCACCGTTCTCCAGGTCCCGCAGCATCGACGCCGTGAGCGTTGAGCCCGCCTGCGTCAGCACCTGCTGGCCGCGCTCACGCGCCTGCATACGGATCGGGTAACCCGACGCAGCCGACACCGCCTGGCACGCCGCAAACATTTCCTCATTGAGCGCACGGCCCTCATCCGTGGCAACGATCTCGCCCACATTGGCGCGCATCAGGCACGTCATCGACGCCAGCGAGGTGAGAAAGACAAATTTCTCCCACATGTCCTGCATCACGTTGTCGGCCAGTACCGAATCAAAACTGGCGGTGGCGAACACGTTGCGGATGGCCTCAGTGCGTTCGCGCGGGGCGTGCGGCGTGCGCTCGCCAAAGGTGATGGACTGCGGCGCTGGCCCTTGCCCGATGCCAAGGTGCAGCACGGCGCCGTCAGGTGCAGTGGTGGCGCTGATGTGGCACAGGCCGCCCAGCACGCGCGACTCACCGAAGGCCGCATCGAGCCGTTCCAGGTGCGCCAACCCATTGAGCACGGGCAGTACGACCGTACGCTCGCCCACGGTGGGCCGGACCGCGGCAATGGCGTCATCCAGGTCATAGGCCTTGCAGCTCAGCAAGATGAGATCGGCGTGGCCCCAGGCGTTGGCTTCGTCGGCGGTGATGATCTGCACAGGCAACTGCGCATCGCCCGCCGGGCTGCGGATCACCAGACCGTGCGCGCGCAAACGCTCCGCGCGGGCCGGGCGGACCAGAAAGGTCACATCTGCGCCGGCCTGGGCGAGCCGTCCGCCGAAATAGCCGCCGGTGCCGCCGGCGCCAAGTACCAGAATCCGCATTGCTGTCTCCATGTTGGGCAGGGGATGAAGCAAACGATTCTAGGCCGGTTCGCGCAAGCCTGCAGGCGGGGCCCCCGCAGGCTGCCAGGGCACGCTAAAATACTGATTTTCCTCACGATTTGACGCCCGTTCGGCCATTATTCAGCGCTGGCGGGGTCAGCATGCCATGACGTTTTCCAATAACTTCCACCGCCTCGAAACCCGCCTGCAGTCGGCGGTCGGTCGCGCCATCGGCGACTTCAAGATGATCGAGGACGGCGACACCATCCTCGTGTGCCTGTCCGGCGGCAAGGACTCGTACACGATGCTGTCGATCCTGATGGCGCTGCAAAAGCGCGCGCCCGTCAACTTCAAGCTGATCGCCATGAACCTCGATCAGAAGCAGCCCGGCTTTCCGGAAGACGTGCTGCCCACGTACCTGAAGAAGGTGGGCGTGGAATATGTGATCGTCGAGGCGGACACGTATTCGATCGTCAAGGAGAAGGTGCCCGAGGGCAAGACCACGTGTTCGCTGTGCTCGCGCCTGCGCCGTGGTGTGATCTACCGCACCGCCAAGGAGCTCGGCGCCAACAAGATCGCGCTGGGCCACCACCGCGACGACATCGTCAACACGTTCTTCCTGAACATGTTCTTCGGCGGCAAGATGAAGGCGATGCCGCCCAAGCTGGCCACCGACAACGGCGACCACATCGTCATCCGCCCGCTGGCGTACTGCGCTGAGAAGGACATCGCCTCCTACGCACGTGCGATGGAATTCCCGATCATTCCGTGCAACCTGTGCGGCTCGCAGGAGAACCTGCAGCGCAAGAAGGTCAAGGAGATGCTGCTGGAGTGGGAGCGCCAGACGCCGGGCCGTATCGACAACATCTTCGCGTCGCTGCAGAACGTGGTGCCGTCGCACCTGGCCGATACGGACCTGTTCGACTTCAACGGCCTCTCCACCGGCCTGGCGAAGATCGGCGAGGACTCGCTGTTCGGGCAGACGTCCTACGATCAGGCGCCGCTGGTGTTTGCCGGCTCGCACGACGACCGCATCGAGTTCGTTCGCTTCGAGCGCAATTCGGAGCGCAAGCCCGCCGACACGGCCGCCGCTGACGAAGCCGCTGCGAACTGATCGCGGCGTTCAGTTGTTCTGCGCCTGGGCGCCGCCGCCGGTCTCACCGTCGCGTATCAGGTCACGGACATCCTTGATCCAACCCTGCAGGCGCTCGCGCGCATGTTGTTTCTGGCGCGGCGTCGTCAGGTTGGCGATGGTCACGAGCATCGCGGTATCGGATTCGCGGCGCAGGCGCTGCTGGATGCCACGCTCGCCGGGGGCGCGCTGCCACTGGTCGGCATAGGCGGTGAGCCACTGCACGACGGTCGCTTCATCCGGGTGTTCCTCCTGCACGCGGGCAATCAGTGCCAGCCACGCCTGCTGGCGCGCGACGCGCTCCTCATACCGGGCCGGCGTGCTATCCACCAACGGGACGATGGCTGTACGAATGGCGTCCTCCTGCTCGGCGGAGAAACTGCCGTACATGAGGCGTGCATCTTCCATCACTTTCTTGAGACGGGCGCGCAGGCGCTCCTCGGCGTCGTCGCCCAGATAGCGGCGCTGGTATTTCTCGTTGCTTTCCGCCTGTTTCTTTTGCACATGTGCGAGCTGGGCGGGCGTGGTGCTCAGCAGCAGACGAGCGATGTCGGGCTTGGCCTGGTCAAAGGCAGCACGCCCGAACTGCTGGAACGTGTCTTGGTAAGCGCGCATTTGCTGCGCCGTCATAGGTTGCTGCAACTCGTCCTGCGCGTGCCGCAGGAGCGCCGCCACACGCGGCAACTGGTCTTGCCGGTGCCAGACAAAGAAGCGTGCGACGGCCTCGCGCGTGGGGCCGGCCTGGGCGTCCTGCAGGTCGAACTGGCCGTCGATCCACCAATAGGTCAGTCGCGCCCCCTGGCCGTAGCCCACTTTCATGGTGCTGCAGGCCTGTAGACACACCAAGGAGACGACCGCCGCCAGCACGACCACCCAGCGGACTAGTCGGCCTGGCAATGGCGCAATTGCAACAATTCGACCATTTGACGGGTTCAGTTGGGGGGTAGGCCCCATGCTAAAATTTTCCACCTGTGTCTTATACGCCGCAAATGCGCCCCATAGAAGGGTTTGCAGGCGGTCCAGCCAACTTGAGGGGAGGTGGCGGGCAGCAGGTTCCGGGTGGCCATGTGCGTGCTTGGGACACCGCCGCAGGCTATCGCTTCGAGTCACTCTAGGAACCTCCTTGTGAATATCGTCATCCTTGCCGCTGGCATGGGCAAACGCATGCGTTCCGCCCTGCCGAAAGTGCTGCACCCGCTAGCCGGCAAACCGTTGCTGGCACACGTGATCGAAACCGCGCGGTCCATGTCGCCGACACGCCTGGTCGTGGTGGTGGGCCACGGTGGCGAGCGCGTGCGTGAGATGGTCGGCGCGCCCGATGTCACCTTCGCGACGCAGGAGCAACAGCTCGGCACCGGCCACGCTGTCATGCAGGCAGTCGACCAGCTTGATGAGAGCGTACCTACCCTGGTGCTCTACGGCGACGTGCCGCTCACCCGTGCGGAAACGCTCAATGCGCTGGTTGGCGCCGCCGGCCAGGACCACCTGGGCGTGCTGACCGTACACCTGGATGACCCGACCGGCTACGGCCGCATCGTGCGTGATGCCGCCGGCCGCATCACCCGTATCGTCGAGCAGAAAGACGCCAACGAAACGCAGCTTGCCATTCACGAGGTCAACACCGGCATCCTGGTTTGCCCGACGGCCAAGCTCAAGACGTGGCTCGCTACGCTGTCCAACAACAACGCGCAGGGCGAGTACTACCTGACCGACGTGATCGAGCGCGCCGCTACCGATGGCGTGCCCATTACCTCCGCGCACCCGCTGGCCGAGTGGGAAACGCTGGGTGTGAACAGCAAGGTGCAACTGGCCGAGCTGGAACGCATTCACCAGCGCAACCTCGCGCAGCAACTGCTGGAAGACGGCGTCACGCTCGTCGACCCGGCGCGCATCGACGTTCGCGGCAAGCTGTCGTGCGGGCGCGATGTGGTGATCGACGTCAACTGCGTCTTTGAGGGCAACGTCACGCTGGGCGACGGTGTGCACATCGGCGCCAATGCGGTGATCCGTAACGCGGCCATCGACGCCGGCGCAGAGATTCTGCCGTTCTGCCACATCGAGCAGGCCAAGGTTGGCGCTGACTCGCGCATCGGCCCGTACGCGCGCCTGCGCCCGGGCACCGAGCTGGCCGAAGATGTGCACATCGGCAACTTTGTCGAGGTCAAGAACAGCCAGGTGGCCGCGCACAGCAAGGCCAACCACCTCGCCTATGTGGGCGATGCCACGGTGGGCTCGCGCGTGAATATCGGCGCAGGCACCATCACCTGCAACTACGACGGTGCGAACAAGTTCCGCACCATCATCGAAGACGATGCCTTCATCGGCTCCGATACACAGCTCGTGGCGCCGGTGCGCGTGGGCAAGGGCGCCACGCTGGGCGCCGGCACCACGCTGACCAAGGACGCGCCGGAAGGCAAGTTGACGGTCTCGCGTGCGCGCCAAGTCACCATTGACAGCTGGCAGCGTCCGGTCAAGCAGAAGAAGGAAGCCTGAAACGGCGTCAGATGCCCGCCTGCGCCGAACAGCGGATGCCGCTGCGGCGCACGAGCATCGATACTGAATGAGTACCGAGTGCGACGCACAACGACGCCGCGCTCAAACTGGAGAAATCAACATGTGCGGTATCGTCGGCGCGGTTTCCACGCGCAATATCGTTCCCGTCCTGATCGAAGGTCTGCGCCGCCTGGAATACCGCGGCTATGACTCCTGCGGCGTTGCCGTGCAGCGCGACGGCCAGCTCGAGCGTGCGCGCACCGTGTCGCGCGTGGCGGACCTCGACACCCAGGCGCAGACCAGCCACCTGGACGGCGCCATCGGCATCGCCCACACGCGCTGGGCCACGCACGGCAAGCCGGATACCGTCAACGCGCATCCGCACTTCTCGGGCGACACCATTGCTCTGGTGCACAACGGCATCATCGAGAACTACGAAGCGCTGCGCGAAGAGCTCAAGGCCGTCGGCTACGGTTTTGAATCGCAGACCGACACCGAGGTGGTCGCCCACCTGATCCACCAGGCCTATACATACCCGAGCAGCGCTACGCGCGGCAACCTGTTTGCCTCGGTGCGTGCGTCGGTCAAACGCCTGCATGGCGCCTACGCCATTGCTGTGTTCGCCCGCGACAACCCCGACGTGGTGGTGGGTGCGCGCGCCGGCTCGCCGCTGGTCGTGGCGCTGGGCGACGGTGAATCGTTCCTCGCCTCTGACGCGCTGGCCGTGGCCGGTACGGCCAGCCGCATGGCCTACCTGGAAGAGGGCGACGTGGTGGAGATCACCCGCGAGGGCTTCACCGTGGTGGACGTGCATGACAAGCCGGCCGAGCGCGAGGTCAAGGCGGTGGGTGGGTACGCTGCTGCCGTGGAACTCGGACCCTTCCGCCACTTCATGCAGAAGGAAATCTTCGAGCAGCCGCGCGCGCTGGGCGACACGATTGATGGCGTACTGGGCTTTGGCCCCGATCTGTTCGGCCCGAATGCGGCCGAGGTGCTGTCCAAGGTCGACAGCGTGCTGATCCTGGCGTGCGGCACGAGCTACTACTCGGGCTGCACCGCCAAGTACTGGCTGGAGTCGATCGCCAAGATCCCGACGCAGGTGGAAGTCGCCAGCGAATACCGCTATCGCGAGACGGTGCCCAACCCGAACGCGCTGGTCGTGGTGATCTCGCAATCGGGCGAGACCGCCGACACGCTGGCTGCGCTGCGCCACGCACGTGAGCTGGGCCACAAGCACACGCTAGCTATCTGCAACGTGGCGACCAGCGCCATGGTGCGCGAGACCGAGCTGAAATTCCTCACGCGTGCCGGCACCGAGATTGGCGTGGCCTCCACCAAGGCGTTCACCACGCAGCTGGCTGCCCTGTACATGCTGTCGCTGACGTTTGCCAAGCTGCGCGGCCATCTGAGCGACGCGCAGGAAGAAGACGCGCTGCGCCACCTGCGCCACCTCCCGTCTGCACTGAACGCGGTGCTGGCGCTGGAGCCGCAGATCATCGCGTGGTCGGAAGAGTTTGCCCGCCGCGAGAACGCGCTGTTCCTGGGCCGTGGCCTGCACTACCCGATCGCGCTGGAAGGCGCGCTCAAGCTCAAGGAAATCTCGTACATCCACGCCGAGGCCTACCCCGCCGGCGAACTCAAGCACGGCCCGCTGGCACTGGTGACCGATGAGATGCCGGTCGTGACGGTGGCCCCGAACGACGCGCTGCTCGAAAAGCTCAAGTCGAACATTCAGGAAGTGCGCGCGCGCGGCGGCAAGCTGTACGTGTTTGCCGACTCGGATACGCATATCCAGTCGAGCGACGGCATCCAGGTGATCCGCATGCCGGAGCACTACGGGCAGCTCTCGCCGATCCTGCATGTGGTGCCGCTGCAGTTGCTGGCGTATCACACGGCGTTGGCGCGCGGCACCGATGTGGACAAGCCGCGTAACCTCGCGAAGTCGGTGACGGTCGAGTAAGTGTTACCACTGCGGCAGATCGATTCTTACCCCGCCAAGTATCAGTACAAAGCCGCTGCTTACAGCGGCTTTTTTTATCTGCCAATGGCGCAAGGTAGTCAACTTGGTGTTTTGTGCGATTCAAGCTTGAACTCGTCAATTGCACGAAGCTCATGTAAGAGCATGCAAGGTTGCGCTGTGCGGGCAGCCATCACTGCTCGAACAACAAGGTTCTCGTAATTCATGTTCTTCGATACGCCCAATGACCTGCTGAAACCTATTCACAGCCTACTTAAAAGACCTTTTGCCTTCCAGGCTGGTGCAAGCATCGGCATACGGATGCAGTCACGTTTGCAGATCAGAGAGGACTTCGAGGATCTGCTCGCGTTGGGTTGCTTGTTCGACGAAGCGAACCAGGCATTGAAAGTGTCCATGGCTTCGCTTCGCCCTCGGTTGGAAGACGAGCTCGCTTCGCTCATTCCTATGGGGGCCGATCTAGATCCTGTGTGCCGCAGCGAGTTTTCGGGGGCAGCACCGCAAGTATTGGGTATGGATGGCGCACGCTACCTGAGTCATGTCAGCGTGCAATGTCAGCTTGAGCGTCTTTACGACCACTTCGAGTTGAAGCGCTCCGGTAGAACGAACCCGTTGGATGCCAGTGATTGTGCCGACGCTCTCAAGATACTGATGCTAAGTGATGCGCTAGCGCTCTCGCTAGCCGGTGTCGCTACAGTCAAGCGCAACAAAGAGCGATTCGATCTCATCGTTCGTGATCAAGCCACGCTGGATGTACTGAGGAATACGTGGTTCGCGCGTCTGGCCGATCAATCTAGCCACGCGACGACGATTGCTTTGACAGGAAAACTCGCTCGCGAAGGTGCCAGTCATCTTCGCGAGGTGGAAGTGCTGACCGAGCGCATCCTCGAACAAGATCTCTCCATATCTTGGCGCGAGTTGTCGACCGCAGGCCGAACGCTGCGCAGTGTCGAGCGGATTCATGCGGCTGCGGGTTTGGTGGCAGTGCTTACAGTACTCGGTGTTCGTGGTGAGTCGCTAAGGATGTCCGGACCCGAACTGAGCCGACACGGCCTTGACTTCAGTACGGTCGCTGAGCTGATTCGTCGGCAAGCCGGAGCCTTGGTGACCGATCAATTCATCACGCGGCGCGACGACCTGTTAAGTGTGAGAGTCGAGGGTGCCTCCAAAGGGTTGAGGCAGCTTTTTCGTTTGTTGGAGAGTGAATACGGCGAGCGCGAAGCGCTCCGTGCTCACGTCGGTGGTTTGTTCTATGAACAGACACACATCCGGCAGCGTATCGAGCTTGGTGAAGACTATCGGGAAAGGTATCGAATCTTCGATGGCTTCGATCGATACAAGGTCATCGATGGTGGTCCGAACGAGTGCGATGTCGAGTTCATCCTCCAGGACTTCGCGCAAGGGCACTACTACTTCATTCAAGTGAAACATGCGTTGCTAGGAGAGAGGGCCTTCTTCGACGCCATCATTGAGGCCCTTCAGAAAGACATTGGCAAGGGCCTTCATCAATTACGTGAGGCGAAGCGCTTGCTCGAAGATGGCCATCTCGGAGCGACTCTGGAGGCCAGGGGCATCACCGATGCGACGCCTGCCAACAGCAGCTTTGTCCTGCTTCACAACATCGCCCAGCTTGACTTCCAGCACTCGAAGGATGGCGTATCGCTATACGACTGGGCGACTTTCCGAAACCTGCTCAAGGACGCTGAGTGCTATGTCGGCCATTCGGATGGACGGCCCAAACGGGCCTGCTTACCCACGCCATTGATCGTCAATCATCCAACGTTGGTGATTCGCCGCTTACTCTCAGAGCATCCCGCGTATACGCAAATTCAAGCCGCCCCATGGGCGCAGGAGCGTGCCGCAACCAGCTATGAGATCTTGGGCAAGATGATTTGCGTTCGCGGATTGGGAATCTAACCGGTTGATCGGCTGGGTATTTCGCAGCTATCGGCGGAAGCATCTGCGGCCCCTCAATGCCTAGCCTCAGCGCAACAGCGACGTCACAACCCGATTCACGTTGATCTGCAACTGTGGCACCAGTGCGGATTGGCCTCATAAAACAGGCTGGAGCCCACATAGGCGGTGTTACCCGGCTGAAAATCGGCGCAGACGTACCGTGTTTAAAGCGCACACGACGGGTCGCGTGCCCGATATGCTGCCGTGGCGCCAAATCGGCATGGTAGGCGCGCTTTTCACCACATTTCGGGAGACCTCCGCGTGTTCTATTCCCTCAACAAGGTGCTACTGCTGGTCGTGTACGGCATTGCGCTGGGCAGCTATCTGACGGCGTTGCCGCTCTCGCCGGATGTGATTACCTGGGTGCGCATCGCGGCCCTGGTGTTGCTGGCCGCGCACGTGCTGGAGGTGGTGTTTTACTTCCGCAAGGTCGCGCTGCACAAAGGGCCGCTGTTCGACAGTGTGCTGCTGACGTTGCTGTTCGGCCTCCTGCACTGGAAGCCGATGGCGGATGCCGCCCGAAACGCACGCTGATCGATTCTCGCCCGCCTAGCCGCAACCGCCGCCGCGAGCTACTCTGTTCGAGTCATCCCCTCAGCGCTCCGGCTTTGTTGCGGCGCGACATTCATCATGGACAGAGCGGAGCGAACGGCGTTTGTCTTTGCCGGCGGCGGCAGCCTGGGCGCCATTGAGGCCGGCATGCTGCGCGAGCTGGTGGCTTCGGGCGTGATCCCCGACATGGTGATCGGCGCGTCGGCCGGCGCCATCAACGCGGCTTTCTTCGCATGCAACCCGCATGCGGCGGGTACTGCACAACTCGAAGCGCTCTGGCGCGGCGTGCGCCGTGCGGATGTGATGCCGTGGTCCTGGCGTGCCATGTTCGGCATGCTGGGCGGCAGGCGTGCGCATCTGGTCGATGCGTCTGGCTTGGCGCGGCTGCTGACGCGGCATTTCGCGCAGGCCATGCTGGAGGCGGCGGCGTTGCCGCTGCACGTGGTGGCCACCGACATGCAGACCGGCGCCGAGGTGGTGTTGTCTTCCGGCCAGATCGTGCAGGCCGTGCTGGCCAGCGCCGCTATTCCGGGGGTGTTTCCGCCAGTGCGCATGGGGGATCGCCTGCTCATCGACGGCGGTGTCGCCAACAACACGCCGATTTCCGCCGCCATCCGCCTGGGCGCCACACGCGTGGTTGTGCTGCCGGCCGGCTACGCGTGCGCAGACCGGCGTGCCCCGCGCAGCGCCATTGAGCACGCACTGAACGCGTTATCGCTGCTGGTGGCCCGTCAACTGGTGCAGGACCTGGAGCGCTGGTCTGGGCAGGTGCCAATCGCCGTGGTGCCGCCGCTGTGCCCGCTTGACGTGTCGCCGTATGACTATGCCCGCTGCGGCGAGCTGATCGATCGTGCCGCTGCTGCCACCGCCGCGTGGCTGGCCGCCGATGGCTTGGCTGGAACCGGCATTCCCGGCGCGCTGCGCGAGCACCACCACGACGAAGACCACCCGAGCTGCAGCGTCGACCCGCACGCCATGCCTACGGCGTGACGCTGTGGCCTGAGTGGGATTTTGCGTCTGGCGTTGAAACTGAATCTGTGTGGTGCGGCTGTTTCCGCGCACGTTGTGCGCCCATGATGCGCTCATCCAATTCAACCGGAAGCCCATCATGAAAGCCGTTGCCTACTACGAAAGCCTGCCCATCGATGCGCCCAACGCGCTCGTCGACCTGACCTTGCCCGACTCCACGCCCGGCCCGCACGACCTGCTGGTGGAGGTGCGCGCTGTCTCGGTCAACCCGGTCGATGTGAAGGTGCGAGCCGGCATGCCTCCGGTGGATGGCCAGTCGCGTGTCCTGGGCTGGGACGCGGCAGGCGTGGTGCGCGCCGTGGGCGCCGAGGTGTCGCTCTTCGAGCCCGGCGATGCAGTCTGGTACGCCGGTGCCCTGCAACGCGCCGGCACCAACAGCGAACTGCACGTGGTGGACGAGCGCATCGTCGGCAAGATGCCTGTCACGCTGGGGTTTGCGCAGGCGGCTGCGCTGCCGCTTACGGCCATCACCGCGTGGGAACTGCTGTTCAACCGATTGCAGGTGCCGCAGGCAGACACGCCCAGCGGCAAGACGCTGCTGATCGTGGGTGCAGCGGGCGGCGTGGGCTCGATTCTCGTGCAGCTTGCGCGCCGGCTGACCGGCCTGACCGTGATCGGCACTGCCTCACGCCCGGAGACGGCCGCCTGGGTGCGCGAGCTTGGCGCACATCATGTGATCAACCACACGCAGCCGCTGGCCGCCGAGCTGCGCCGCATCGGCGTGCCAGAGGTCGACTACGTGGCCAGCCTGAACCAGACCGAGCACCACTTCGAGCAGATTGTCGAAGCGCTCAAGCCGCAGGGGCGTCTCGCGTTGATCGACGATCCGACGCAGCTCGACGTGCGCAAGCTCAAGGCGAAGAGCGTGTCGCTGCACTGGGAGTTCATGTACACGCGTTCGATGTTCGCCACGGACGATCAGATTGAGCAACACCGCCTGCTCAACCGCGTGGCGGCCATGATCGACGATGGCACGTTGCGCTCGACCATGAGCGAGCATTTCGGCGTTATCAATGCGGCCAACCTCAAGCGCGCGCATGCCCTGCTCGAAAGCAATCAGGCGCGCGGCAAGATCGTGCTGGAAGGGTTCTGATGCGGAATCACGTGTCGGTCAGATAGCCCGCGATGCGCGCTTGCAGGAAATCGCGCAGCCGCATCAGCGTGGGTGACAGCGCCAGCCGATGCGTGCAGATCAGGTGCAGCGGTGCGGCCTCGCCTTGCCAGTCGGTGAGTGCGGCTTGCAGACGGCCCGCACGCAGATCGGCCAGCACATCCAGGCGGGATTTGTACGCAATGCCATGACCGGCAACGGCCCAGCGGCGCACCAGTTCGCCATCGTCGGCGATGCGGTTGCCGGTCACGCGCACGACCTGCGGTGTGTCGTCACCATGAAATGTCCACTGGTCGTGCGTGGTGTCGGACAGTGCCAGTAGCAGGCAGTTGTGGTGGCGCAGATCATCCGGCGTCTTGGGCACGCCGTGTCGCGCGAAGTACGCGGGCGCGGCGCACAGCACGCGGCGGTTGTCGGGCGCCAGGGGCAGCGCCACCAATGAGGAGTCCTCCGGCTCGCCGTAGCGCACCACGGCATCGACGCGCTGGCGGAACATATCGATCAACCGGTCACCAATGCGTACCTGCAGCGCCACCGCGGGGTGCTCGCCCAGGAAATCATCCAGCCAGCCGGCGAGCACGCTGCGCCCCAGGTCTGACGGGATGGACAGCGAGACATCGCCGCCGATGGCCTGACGCCCGAGCGCGAGTGAATCCTGCCCGGCCTGCAGATCGGCCAGCGCGCGCCGCGCATGCGTCAGGTAGCGCTCGCCTTCCTGCGTGAGCGCGAGGCTGCGTGTGGAGCGCGCCAGCAGCCGTACGCCAAGCTCGGCCTCCAGCCGTTTGACCGCTGCGCTGGCTACTGCGGGTGCAATGTTCAGCACGCGCGCCGCCGCCGACAGGCTGCCGTTGTCCACGGCCAGCACGAAGATGGTGAGGTCGTCGAGGCGGATCATCGTGGGTGGTATCGGTTGCGGGGGCCTAGGATGGGCGGCATCTTATCGAGCGCCTAGCTTGCGCGCACTGCGGCCCAATCCAGCCCGAACCGCGCGAGGTATTTACGCAACCGGTCGGCGTCATTCACCTTGGCCTTCTCGGTGCGCGACACGTCAAACAACCGGCGCCCGGCATCCGACAGTGATGCCGATTCCCGGCACGTGGCAACCACGTTCTCCAACTGCATGCGATCGAACAGGTCGAACGAGGCAATCTCGTCGCCGAGCAGGTCAGCAAGCGCGCCGGCGTCGCCCGCCGAATCAGGTTCGGCCCACGTGCGCTGCAGCCGCGCAATTTCATCGCCGACATCGGCTTCAGTGATGCGCCCGCCTTCGGCCAGCGTCGCCAGCCGTGTGATAGAGGCCGACAGCTCGCGGAAGTTGCCCGTCCAGCGTGCCTGCGGCGAGGTGACGAACTTCAGGTAGATGCGCCGCGCCTCGGTGTGGAAGCGCACCTGTTCGCCGTGCTCGCGGGCAAAGCGCGCCAGTTCGAAATCGAGGTTCGGCTCCAGGTCTTCCGGGCGATCGGCCAAGCCGGGCAGGTCGAAGGTCCACAGGTTAATCCGCGCGTATAAGTCTTCTCGGAATCGGCCTTCGGCCACCCACTGCCGCAGATCGCGCACGGTGCCGGCAATGAGCTGGAAATCGCTCTCGACCTCGCGGTCGCTGCCGAAGGGCAGGAAGCGTTTCTCTTCGATGGCCTTGAGCAGCATGGCTTGCTCATCGAGCCCCAGTTCACCGATTTCGTCCAGGAACAGCAGGCCGCCGTCTGCGCTGCGCAGCAGCCCTGCACGCTCGGTCTGCGCGCCGGTGAAGGCGCCTTTCACGTGGCCGAAGAGGGCGGACATGGCGCTGTCGCCGCGCAGCGTGGCGCAGTTCACCTCGACAAAGCGGCCGGCCAATTGATGGCGTGCCTTCTTCATCTCATACACGCGGCGCGCGAGGAACGACTTGCCCGCACCCGTCGGCCCGAACAGCAGCATCGGCGCCTTGGAGCGCGACGCCACGCGCTCGATCTGCTCGATCATCCGGTTGAACGCCGGGTTGCGCGTGGCAATGCCCGATTTGAGCAACGACACCGTGTCTTCACGCTCGCGCGCAAAACGCGTGGCGATCTTGTCGTAGCGCGAGAGATCCAGGTCGATGACGCTGTAGCTGCCGGCTGTGTTGCCGAGTTCCTTCTTGCGCGGTGGCGCTGTCTGGATCAGTTGCGCCGGCAGGTAGCGTGCCTCGGCCAGCAGGAACCAGCAGATCTGCGCGACGTGCGTGCCGGTGGTGATGTGGATGAGATAGTCCTCGGCCTCGGTGTCGAAGGCGTAGCTGCGTGTGAAGTCGTGCAGCGTGCTGTAGACCTCTTCAAAGTCCCAAGGGTCGCGCAGCGTGACTTCGACGCTGCGCACCTCGGTTTCGGGCGACACGGCGGCGATGTCGGCGCGCAGCCGCTCGAACAGGCCGCGGCTGCGCACGTCGTGCAGCAGCTCCAGCCGGTGGATGACGAGGTCGTCCTGCTGGCACAGACCGACGGTCGGCCGCCAGCGCTCCCAGCGCTGAGCGCCCTTGCCCACGTAGTCGAGCGTGGTACCGACGAAGCCGATGGCGACGGTTTTACGCATCCTGAGGTGTTATCTAAAAAGATAAATCAATATATCAATGGATCGCGTTTTCAGGAAGTTTGACGTGCCTACATCTGCGTTGGTGCTCCATAAGATCAATGAAATCAATGGGATAGGTCGATCGATCCACGGGCGGGTGTGACCTGGCACACCCATTGCGATAGAGGGTGTATCCGACTAACCAGGAGCGCACCATGATCAGCGGTAAACAGAAGCGCGCCGTCATCATGGCGCGACGCCAGGAACGGCGAGCGCAGGCGCGGATTGCCGCGCTACGGCAGGACAGTGTGATCGCACCGGTGCCCTGCGGCACGGTGCCCGTTGAGCCAAGCCTGCTCGCGCCCTACAACAGTTACGGCGATCCGCGCTTTGTCCGACGGGGCTACTACTCGGACGAACTGTTCGTCTGCCGGGATTGCGGAAGCCAGCAGGTATGGACGGCCGAGCAGCAGAAATGGTGGTATGAAATCGCCCACGGTTATGTCCACTCGACGGCGATCCGATGCCTCGCATGTCGACATGCGCGCCGCGCTGGACAGACGAGCAGCAGCAAGAAGAACAACGACAACAACATTGGATTGAAAGCATCATGAGTACCTACAACACCCTCCACGTCGAAGACGGCGCCGACATCAAGCTGTGGACCAACGGCGTGCCGGTGGAAGACGACGCCCGCAAGCAGCTGATGAACACGGCCAAGATGCCGTTCATCTTCAAGCACCTGGCGGTGATGCCGGACGTGCACCTGGGTAAGGGTTCGACCATCGGCAGCGTGATCCCGACCGAGGGCGCGATCATTCCGGCCGCCGTGGGCGTGGATATCGGCTGCGGAATGATGGCTGCGCGCACGACGTTGACGGCCGCCGACCTGCCGGACAACCTGCACGGCCTGCGTAGCGCCATCGAGGCAGCGGTGCCGCACGGCCGTACGCAAGGCCCGCGCGACAAGGGCGCATGGAACACGCCGCCGGAAACGGTCGATGCGATGTGGGGCGAGTTGGTTGATGGCTTCAAGCGCATCACCGACAAGTACCCGAAGCTGAACAAGACGAACAACCACAAGCACCTGGGAACGCTGGGTACGGGTAACCACTTCATCGAGGTCTGCCTGGATGAAGAGCAACGCGTCTGGTTCATGCTGCACTCGGGTTCGCGCGGGGTGGGTAACGCCATCGGCAACCTGTTCATTGAACTGGCGCAGGCCGATATGCGCCAGCACATCGCCAACCTTCCGGACCGCGACCTCGCGTACTTTGAAGAAGGCAGCCAGCACTTTGACGACTACGTTGAAGCCGTGGGCTGGGCGCAAGACTACGCGCGCCGCAACCGCGCCACGATGATGCAGAACGTGATCGCGGCTGCGCGCAAGGTCATCACCAAGCCGTTCGCGGCGGACGTGGAAGCGGTGAACTGTCACCACAACTACGTGCAGCGCGAAACCCACTTCGGGCGCGACGTGCTGGTGACGCGCAAGGGCGCGGTGTCAGCGCAGAAGGGGCAGCTCGGGATCATTCCGGGTTCGATGGGGGCGAAGAGCTTCATCGTGCGCGGGCTCGGTAACGAAGAGGCCTTCTGCTCGTGCAGCCATGGTGCGGGCCGTACCATGAGCCGCACGCAGGCCAAGAAGCGTTTCACGGTCGATGACCAGATTCGCGCCACGGCCCACGTGGAATGCCGCAAGGACGCCGACGTGATCGACGAGATCCCGATGGCGTACAAGGACATCGATCACGTGATGGCCGCGCAGGCGGAACTGGTGGAGATCGTGCACACGCTTCGCCAGGTGGTGTGTGTGAAGGGGTGAGGGGATTGGCGATGCTGGAAAGTTTGGAGAACACCAGAAGTGATGAACTACGCCGGCAATTGCAGCAGGCCGGCTGCGTTTTTGATTTCGTGCTTTACCGCGTGACGGAACAGCCTGCGCCAGGTGAAGACGGGCATCGCCAAGTATTGGTCCATCTGTTTGAAGACATTGATCGAAAGGCGCGTCAGCATCGAGCCGATGTGATTGCGCAGCATCCGCGCTATGCCTCATACCAGTGGCCTGAGTTGAAGACCAACGTGATGGAGGCACGCTCACGGGTGCTAAGCGCGAGTGATGTTTGCGCATTGACGCAGCCAGATGGCGCGTTGGAGCGAGCCTTCTTGGATCCGCCTTACACCACGAAGCTTGATGCGGCGGACTTTCAAATGTGGCTGACGATACTGCGCATGTTCCCGGACGAGCAGGTTGAAGTTCTGGATTGGGTTGGTGATCCCTGGAACGATCCGGCCCGCAGCAGTTGGAGCAGCTACTTTGATGATGGGAAGGAGTGGTGGGGCGTTTGGTGTCTGACGCTGTACAACCCACGGAGGCGCACGCTGTGTGCGTTGGCAGCGAGTGCTACCGACTGAGATTGAATAGCGTTTTTCCTGTTCCGCATGGCATTCCGCTATTGCGCTATTGATTGCAAGAACCATCAAATCATCATGACGTTTCTCTACTCACACCCCGTCTCCGACGAAATCCGCGAGCGCGTCCTGGCGGAGCTGGCAGACATCGAGCAACGCCATGACGTGCGTGTCTTGTTCGCCTGCGAATCCGGCAGCCGCGGCTGGGGCTTTGCCTCACCCGACAGCGACTACGACGTGCGCTTCGTCTACGTGCATCAGCCCGAGTGGTACCTGCGCGTTGAACCGCAGCGCGACGTGATCGAACTGCCGATCAGCGACGAGCTGGACATCTCTGGCTGGGAACTGCGCAAGGCACTGCAGCTGATGCATCGGTCCAACCCGACATTGCTGGAGTGGCTCGCTTCGCCCGTGGTGTATCGCCAGGACGCAGCATTGGCCGAGCGCATGCGCATGCTGGCGCCGACGTTCTTCTCCGAGCGCAAGGGCCGCTGGCATTACGTGTCGATGGCGGCAAAGAATTTTCGCGGCTATCTGCAGGGCGAGACCGTGCGCATGAAGAAGTACCTGTACGTGCTGCGCCCGCTACTGGCCGCACAGTGGATCGACGAAGGGCGGGGTATCCCGCCGATGCGCTTTGCCGATCTGGCTGACGTGATGGTGAGAGACACCGCGCTGCGCGACGAGATCAACCAGCTGCTGGCGATCAAGATGGAATCCGGCGAGGCCGAATATGGTGCGCGCTTTCCGCGCATCCATGCCTTTATCGAACAGGCGTTGGCGCAGGAAGACGTGCCGGCCGATTTCCGCCAGGCCACGGGCAACCCGACAGCGTTGGACGCGTTCCTTTACGACACCGTGTTGACGCGTACCCCCTGTACAACCTGACGCGCACCCCCTCTGGCGGGTGCGCAAACGAACAAGAAGAACAAACCATGAACACCCAATTGCGGTTTCAATCGCAACCCGCCACCTGCATCGAACTCGATGGCGCGCAGGGCGAGGGCGGCGGACAAATCCTACGTACGGCACTCACCCTGTCGATGCTGACTGGTACGCCGTTCCAGATCGACAACATTCGCGCCAAGCGTTCCAAGCCGGGTCTGCTGCGTCAGCATCTGACCGCTGTGCAGGCAGCCAAGGAGATCAGCGGCGCCACCGTGGAAGGCGCAGAAGCCGGCTCGCAGACGCTGCGCTTCACGCCCGGCGCCATCCGTGGTGGCGACTACCGCTTTGCCATCGGCACGGCCGGCAGCTGCACGCTGGTGCTGCAGACCATCCTGCCCGCGCTGTGGTTTGCCGATGCGCCGAGCACCGTGTCGGTGAGTGGTGGCACGCACAACCGCGCTGCGCCGCCGGTCGATTTCCTCATCCGCGCGTGGCTGCCGCTGGTGGCCCGCATGGGTGTGACGCAGACGCTCGTGCTCAAGCGCCACGGCTTCTACCCGGCAGGTGGCGGCGAGGTACAGGCGACGATCACGCCGTGCGCAGGCCCGCTGCGTGCGCTGCATCTGACCGAGCGCGGCACGCAGCAGGGGCTGCGCGCCGAAGGCATCGTGGCGGGCGTGCGCGGCAGCGTGGCGCGGCGCGAGCTGGACATGCTGGGCCGCCTTGTGTCTGGTGTCGAAGGCACGGTGCGTGACCTCGGCAATGCAGAGGGCCCCGGCAATGCACTCGTGCTCGACATCGTGCATGAGCACGTCACCGAGGTGCTGACCGGCTTTGGCGAGCGTGGCGTGACGGCCGAGACCATCGGCAAGGACGTTGCCCACGCGGCGCTGCGCTATCTGCAAAGCACGGCGGCGGTGGATGAGTACCTGGCCGATCAGCTTGTCTTGCCGATGGCGCTGGCCGGCGCCGGCAGCCTGACTGCGGTGGCGGCTTCGTCGCATCTGCTGACCAACCTCAGCGTGATCGAGAAGTTCCTGCCGGTGGCGTTTGATGTGGAGACCGTCGGGCCGGGCGCCCCCGTGCTGGTGCGCGTGCTGTGACGGCCGGTGGCTGACCTGGGCGGGCACGGCATTCGCGTGGGGTTGAACACCAACGCCAACCGGAGCCCGCCATGCAACGCGGTAAGAAAGAGAAGCACCCGCACTCACACAAGCGCGAAGCGTCGATCGATCAGGCCGTGGAAGGCACTTTCCCAGCCAGTGACCCGCCCGCCATGGGTGGCATCACCCGCATCGTCGACAAGAAACCGAAGGCGCACAAGGGCAAGCACAAGGCAAAGGCTAAATCGAAGTAACCACAGCCAATCCGCCCGCATCGTCCATCGACATGCGGGTGTTTCCGTGTGGGCTGTGTGCCTACTGGTGCGCCAGGATGTTGACCACGTTCCCGAACGGATCGCGTACATAGAAGCGCCGCACACCCCACGGTTCGTCGACGAGCGGGTAGACGATCTCCAGGCCGAGCGACAGGGCGCGTGCATGTACTGCATCCGCGTCGTCCACCTCAATGGACAGCGCCGGCACCGGGGTGCCCGAGCCGCCTTCGGATGCGATGCTGACCTGCGGCGTCATCGTGGTGTGGGTGTCGGCAAAGGTGACGATCCAGCCGTGGTCCATGACGGCTTCCAGGCCGAGCAGATCGGCATAGAACGCGCGGGCGCGCGCCGGGTCGGGGGCATGCAGGTTGGGGACGATGCGTCGGACGGCCATGCTGCGCTCCTGTCTGGGGTGGGCGGAAATGGACTGCGGCATTGTAGTCAGCCTTGTGATGGCTTGTTCGCATGCAGGGCTGGCGTACATCACGTAAAGTGGCGGGCACTCGAACCATACAGAGACACGCACGCCATGGATTTCCTGCAATCGCTGCTGGCCCCGCGCCTGCAAAACGTTGAAACCTCCGCCATTCGCGAACTCTTCAAAGTGCTCGGCAAGCCGGGCCTGATCTCGTTTGCCGGCGGCTTTCCGGATTCGGCTTTGTTTGACGTGGAAGGCCTGAAGGCCGCCGCCGACAGCGCGCTCACCGCCGACGCCGCCCGCGCGCTGCAATATGGCGCCACCGAAGGTTTCGAGCCCCTGCGCGAGGCCATCGTCACGTTGATGAAGGCGCGCAGCGCCAACGTCGTTAACACCGACATCCTGGTCACCACCGGTTCGCAGCAAGGCCTGGACCTGCTGGGCAAGGTGCTGATCGGCGAGGGCGACACAGTGCTGGTGGAGGCGCCGACCTTCCTGGCCGCCATCCAGGCGTTCAAGCTGTACGGCGCCAAGGTGGCCGGCGTGCCGACCGATGCCGATGGCCTGGATGTGGATGCGCTGGAAAAGACGCTCGCCACCAGCAAGCCGAAATTCCTCTACGTGATCCCCAACTTCGGCAACCCCAACGGCGCGCTGATGAGCCTGGAGCGCCGTCAGCGCCTGCTGCAGCTGGCCGTGCGTCACAACCTGCTGATCGTTGAGGATGACCCGTACGGCGAGCTGTACTTCGATGCACCGCCGCCGCCGTCGCTGTACGCGCTGAGCCAGCAGACCGAAGGGGCGCAGGGCCGCGTGGTCTATCTGGGCAGCCTGTCGAAGGTGATGGCGCCAGGGCTGCGCGTGGGCTGGATGATTGCCCCGTCGCTCATCCTCGGCAATGCGGTCATGGTCAAGCAGTTTGCCGACGCGCACACCTCCACGTTTGCACAGGCGACGGCTGCGGCCTATCTGCGCAGCAACCGCCTGGAGGCTGTGCTGCCGTGCACGCGCGCTGCCTACGCCGAGCGTGCACACGCCATGGCCAACGGTCTGCGCGCGCTGCTGCCCGAGAGCGAACTGACGTTCAACCGCCCGCGCGGCGGCATGTTCCTGTGGGGCCGCCTGCCGGGCCGCAATGCCGCGGACGTGGCCAAGATCGCCATTGAGCGCGGCGTGGCCTTCGTGCCGGGGGCGGCGTTCTATGCGGTCGATCCGGACCGCTCGACGCTGCGCCTGTCGTATGCCACCTCGTCGCTCGCACAGGTGGAAGAGGGCATCGCCAAGCTGGCGGGCGCCATTCGCGAACTGCCGATCGCCTGATCGTCTGACGCTCTGATCGGTACCGGGTGGAGTGCGCAGGCGTTGATGCCAGCGCACTCCACCCACCTCCCTCCCGAGGCAATCGCCTTACGCACGCGGTAAGCTGGCGGCTCCAAAAAGACACCATAGGAGACCCCCGCCATGCAGCCCCTGCCTCGCTTGCTCCGTCATCTTGTCTTCGCCATCGGCGCGCTGTCGCTGGGCTTTCTGCCGGCTGCCGCCAGTGCGGACGAGGTGCGCGTCATGAATTCCGGCGGCTTTACCGCGGCTTACAAGGCACTTGCGCCGGGCTACGAGAAGGCCACCGGCAACACGCTCGCTACCGCCTGGGGGCCGTCGATGGGTGCCTCGCCAGAGGCGATTCCCAACCGCCTGGCGCGCGGCGAGCAGGCCGACGTGCTCATCATGGTGGGCGAGGCATTGGATGGCCTGATCCAGAAGGGTCTGGTTGACCCCGCCAGCCGCGTGTCGCTGGCCGAGTCGCGTATCGGCATGGTGGTCAAGGCGGGCGCACCCAAGCCCGATATCAGCACGGAAGATGCCCTGCGCAACACGCTGCTGCAGGCCAAGTCGGTGGCGTATTCCGACAGCGCCAGCGGCGTGTATATCGAGACCACGCTGTTCAAGCGGCTGGGCATTGAAGCGCAGATGCGCGGCAAGGCGCACAAGATCGAGAAGATTCCGGTCGGCACCGTGGTGGCCAGCGGTGAATACGCCATTGGCTTTCAACAGGTGAGCGAGCTGCTGCCCGTGCCGGGCGTGGACTTTGTCGGCAAGATTCCCGAACCGCTGCAGAAGGTGACCGTGTTTGCGGCGGGCATCCCCGTCAATGCTGCGCACCCGAAGGCGGCGCGCGAGCTGATCCGCTACCTGGCTTCACCGGAAGCGGCACCGGCCGTGGAGAAGAGCGGCATGGAACCGGCCCGCCAGCCGGAGGCCGTCCGGTGAAAGCACCAGGCGAGGCGATCGACCTGCTGCAAGACCCCGCGCTGCTGCGTCGCCTGCTGCGGGCGAAGGATCGCATGGACGCCGCCTCGCACGAAGCCTGGCCGGTCAAGCGGCTGGCCGAGGTGAGCGGCGTGTCGGAGGCGCACTTCGCGCGCTCGTTCAAGCAGGCCTTCGGCATTCCGCCACACCGCTACCTGCTCACGCGCCGCATTGAGCAGGCCACCACCCTGCTGCGCGACACCAACCTGCCCATCATCGAGATCGCCTACGCCACCGGCTGGGAGAGCCTGGGCACCTTCGGCCGCATCTTTCGCGACATCACCGGCCACAGCCCCAGCGCCCTGCGCCGCGAGGCCCAGGCCACCGCACCGCAGCAACAACTCGACCGCGTGCCCGCCTGCGTGCTGAAGGCGGCACAGCGGCCCGACCTCATCACAGCAGTTTCGGAGAAGCGCCGGCAGGTGGCCGAGGGTACAAATCCGTCACCCACTAACAACAAGGAGCGGTGATGAGCCAAGGGATCAACGTCGTCGGGCTGTACGTGGACGATCAGGATGCAGCGCTGGCGTTTTATGTCGACAAGCTGGGTTTCCGGGTGCACACCGATGTGCGCAACGGCCCGTACCGGTGGCTGACGGTGCAGCATCCGGAGCAGCCGTCGTTTCAGCTTGGTCTGTTCCAGCCCGGGCCGCCCATCCACGACGAAGCCACCGCGCAGACGCTGCGCGCCATGGTGGCCAAGGGCGCCATGCCGCCGCTGGTGCTGACCGTGGCGGACTGCCGCGCCACCTACGAGCAACTGCGTGCGCGCGGTGTGGAGTTCACGCAGGAGCCGGTCGAGCGCTTCGGCAGCGTCGATGCCGGTTTCCGCGACCCCGCCGGCAACGGCTGGAAGATGATCCAGGCTGCTGGAGGTGCCCAATGAGCGCCCGCACCGGACTCCGCCAGTTTCACCGCTGGGTGTCGATGGCCTTCACGTTGACGGTCATCGCCAACTTTGTCGCCATGACGCGCGGGACGCCGCCCGCGTGGATCACCTATGCGCCGCTGCTGCCGCTGGCGTTGTTGATGATCACGGGGTTGGTCATGTTCGTGCTGCCGTATGTGGATCGGCGTGATGCGCGTCGTGCGGGCGGGGCCAACCGCAACGCTCCGGCCGCAAGGATCTGAGGCCCACCAGCGGGTGATGGGAAGCGACACGGTGATGCGGCAGAATATGCCGTTTCCTTCTCACCCAATGGCGCCACCCATGACGTCTCTTCAATCCGCCGCCCGGCACGTCCATGACAGCATCCGCTCGGCAACGTCCGGCCTGATCGGGCGAGAGCAACTCGCTGAGCTGATGATCCTGGCCGCTGTAGCCCAGGAGCACCTGCTGGTGGTCGGGCCACCGGGCACGGCCAAGAGTGCGGTGGTGCGCCGCGTCGCTCATGCCATGGGTGGGCGCTACTTCGAATACTTGCTCGGTCGCTTCACGGAACCCTCCGAACTGTTTGGCACCGTCGACCTGAAGAAACTGCGCGAGGGCACTGTCGAGACCGACGTTACCGGCATGCTCCCAGAGGCGGAGATCGTGTTTCTGGACGAGGTGTTCCTGGGCTCCACAGCCATCCTGAACACCTTGCTGGGCGTGCTGAACGAACGGCGTTTCCGCCGTGGCCACACGCAGATCGAGTGTCCGCTGCGCGTGTGCGTGGGCGCCGCCAATGGCTTGCCTGACGACGAGTCGCTCGCGGCCTTTGGCGATCGCTTCCTGCTGCACCTGTTTGTGCAGCCCGTGCCGGATCACCAGTTGGAAGCCATGCTGGCCGGCGGCTGGCAATCCGAGATGCGCGCCGTGGCCTCGCACGCGGGCATGGCGGATCTCGACACCCTGAGCCGGGCGGTGCGCGACGTGCAGCTTGACGATGTGCGCCCGCGGCTGGCCCATGCGATCCGCCAACTCCGGGCGGCGGGCATTCCGCTGTCGGACCGACGCATCGTGAAATCGCAGCGCCTGATTGCGGCGGCAGCCGTGCTGGCGGGCCGGCTGCAGGCCACCGAGGCCGATCTCTGGCCGCTGTTCTATGCCCTGCCCACGCAAGACGCCCAACAGAGTGCACGCGACGTGCTGCGCGACCAATTTGCCAGCGCGGTGAGCCATCACCTGTCGTTTGCCGCAGAGCAGGCGGCCATGCAGCCGCGGTCGCGGGTTGGCCGCCTGGTCGCCGCTGCCGAACTGTGTCTGGCCGACAGCAGCGAGGGCCCGCAGTCTGGCCAGGTCGAGGCACTGCTGCGCGAGATCGATGCCAACTATTCCGCGCAAACGCTTCCGTCGGAGTTGGCGGCGTTGCGCGATCAATTGGCGGCACGTCGCGCCGCGGCATCCTGAGCATGCAGGACGGCACTGCATTGTCGTGGGCATGGCGCCCGGCCGCGCAGCCCGCCGTGCCGCAGGCCGCCGTGGCTTGGGGGGCGGCCGCAAAGCGCCTGCACGCGCGCTTGCGTGCGCATTTGGGTGACACCGAGGCCGAACCGAGTGGATTGCAGGTGACAGCCAGCCGTGACGTGCTGGTGGTCATGGGCGCCGCCTCTGCATTGCCATGGGTGGAGGGCATCGAATATGCCGCGCCGCATCCGGAGGCGCCGCAACTGTGGCTGCCGACGCTGCAGCAGCCGGACGTGCCATGCGATCTGCTGGCCCAGGCCCTGATCCGCCGGCATGTGCGGCAGCCCCTGCTGGTCTGGCCCAGCCCTGCCTATGTGCTGCCGCTTGATCGTGCCCTGCCGCTTTCCGCAGCGTTGCTCGCACAGATCGATGCCCATTGGCACCCCCGGGCGGATAGGCTGCCCGCCGACACCTGAGGCGCGATCGATGGAACTTCCGGAGTCTCTACATCGCTGGCGCGACTGGCTGGCCTGGTTCGGCGCCGACCTCCAGCCAGAGGTCGGCGCGCTGGTGCGCCGGCTGCATCCGTTGTTGGGTGCGTTTCTCGGGACGCGGCTGGCGGGCACGCAGGAGCCTGCCGGGCTCGGCAACCTGAACCGGCGTGGCCCCTATGACCGGCTGCTGGCCAGCGAATGGCTGCTGGCGCACGACATGCCTGATGAATTCCTGCGCCGGGCCGCAGCGGGTGAGCATCTGTTTCTCGCGCCGCCGACGCATGCACCGCAGGCAGATCGCTTGATCGTCGCCTTGTTCGATGCGGGTCCGTTCCAACTGGGCGCGCCCCGTCTGGCGCATCTGGCCCTGTGGATCCTGCTGGCGCGCCGTGCCCGCGACGCGGGCGGCGAATTGCGCTGGGGCATTCTGCAGGGCGCCCCAGCGCTGCGCGAAGCCACGGAGGTGTCGCATCTGCGCAGCCTGCTCAAGGCGCGCACGTACGACGTTACGACGGCAGAACATCTGCACACCTGGCAAACCTGGCTGGCTGAACACGCCCCCCGCCCCGGCGAGTGCTGGCGGATTGGCGGTCACGACGATGAAGGTGACGCGGGTGGGGGCGGCGCAGCTCCCGTGTGGACGCACACCGTGCGCATCAGTCCGGCATTGACGGAGAACAGCATCGACGTGCATCTCCGCGCTGGCCGGGCGGAACGCATGCAGCGTGTGGCATTGCCGGAACCGGCGGCCGCCGTTCGCCTGCTCAAGGGCGGGTTCCAGCTGGAGACACGTGTCTCGGCCGCGGCGCCTGGGGTGAGCCCGCATCGTCTGGCAACGCTGTATCCGCCGCAGATCTCCTTGGGCGGAACGCATGTTGCCGTGCCGATGCTCGATGAGCCTGGTGTGATGCTGTTTCATGTTCCCAAGGCCAAGGAGATCCACACCGCCAAGGCACGTCGCAACCTATGGCCGACGGGGGCGCAACCGCTGGCGGCAGCGTTCTACCGGAAGCGCTACTGCGCGCTGCTCAGCCATGAGGGTGTGCTGCATCTCTGGATGCCGAGTCACATTGACACCCGGCCGCGGCCCTCGCGGGAAGTCCTGGACGCACCGCCGGGGCGCCGGGGCCTGCTGCCCGCGGCCCGGTTGTATGGCCGGAATGGTGAGTTTTTCTGCGTGCTCGATTGTTCCGGGCGGTTGGTCTATTGGCGCATGGGCGCGGCCCCTATTGGCAGTACGGACGATGCCCAGACGCAATGCCTCGCGACCCAGGTCTTCGGAATGGCGCAGGTAGACGACAGCCAATTGATCTATCTGCGCAACGACGAAGGCATCCTGGTGCTCTGCCGATGGAGAGGCGCTGGCGCGCCCGAGCGGATGGGCTTGGGCAGTGCTTCGGACGTGACGGAGGTCCTCTTCGGCGCCGGCGCGCTCTGGCGCGCACAGTTCGGGGCATGTGCAGTGCGGCGGGGCGAGCCTGCCGAACAGGTGTGGACGGTGTTCAAGCCAGCAGTGCAGGGCGACGCCGGCGAGTTTGGCAGCACCGAGGTGCGGTTGCCGCCCGGATGGCGTGCGATTGGGATCGCCCAGGTGCTCGACAGTTCGGTTCTACGTCTGGTCACGGTCGATGCCAGCCGGACCCGGCTGGCGCTCCACGGGGGCCCATCGGACGAGGTCTTGTACACAAGTGCCTCACCCATCGTGCAGCACACTGTTTCTGTGGCCGGCGATCTGGTGGCCCTGCTGACGGAAGACCGCACGTTGATCGTCTATTCCATCAAAGAGCGGCTTATCCGCACCCAGGTGTCGGGCAGAGGAGAGGGTCATGTGGGAGCTTGAGGTGGTCGACCTGTCCTGCACCGTTCAGCAGCCCTCGCTCAGCGGCCATGTGGACGTGGCAGGGCTGTGGTTCCCGGCGGACTGGTTCGATCTGCCCACGCGGCGTCGACGCATGCTGGCCCACTGGCAACCGCGTGCGCGCGTGTTTTCATTCGCTCAGGGGGACTTGCTGTCCTTCGCGACGCCGCAGCGGTGCGACAGTGCAGCGTTACCCGGCTGGCCTCTTATCCTGCATGGCCGCACGCTCTCGTCGGCGATGCTCAGCGACGCGGAGGCCGCCGCGCTGCCGGCGGCCGACGTGTGGGTCGTGACCGGTGCGCGGGTGCTGCCGCTGCATCTGCGCGACGCCGTGCCGCAAGACCCGAGCCAGTGGATTGCTGCCGGTGACTACGGCTTGCTGGACACCTATGACTGCCGGACTGCGCAGCCCGAGCCCGTTGTCGAGATCGGGGCCGGCACGGCCGACGTACGCAAGCTGCTCGGCGACAAGGTGCCGGCTGCCAGTGCGCAGCAGGCGTCGTTCCTGCGTGAGCTGCAGGCGGCGGCATCTGCGCAGCCTCTGCCACCAGCCGGCACACAGCCGCTGCAGCGGTCGGCCGGCCGATGGCGTGCATGGTGGCCGCTGATGCTGTGCTTGGGCGTGGTTGCCGCGCTGGTGGCCTACGTGCTCCGCGATGCCGACGCGCCCGCCGCATCGCATGGCAATAGCACTGTCGCGCACGACTGGCTCCTTGCGCTGGGCTGGGTTGTGGCGTGTGTCGTGGTGCTGGTGAAAAACCCATGGTCAGTCAAGCGGCCGTCGTCGGGCAGCGGCGGACCGGCGCGGGGGCAGGTTCGCCCAGCGGCTACAGCGCCGGCCGGCCGGACCATCTCTGCGCGGGCCGGTCAGCGATTGCCGCAGCGATGGCGTGACTGGCTTGCACGGGCGGCCCTGTTCACGCGGGTCTCCAACCTGCTGGGCCGCCAGCATGCCGCGTATCTGCGTCGCATGATGACGCTGTTCGAAGATGGGCAGTTGGACGAGGCGCTGCGCCATGCGATCCCGCTGGGTGGGGAGCAGGGTTCACTCGGCCAGTCGTTCGCCGCGCTGCAGGCACGTCGGAACCTGGCGCTGAGCCGACAGCTGGGCACCGGGCCGAGCGTCCATCTCGGGGACGAGATCAGCAACTATCTGAAGCAGCTTTACCGCAAGAGCTTTGAGAAGCTCGATCGCGAGGGCCGCATCGATGAGGCCGTCTTTGTGCTGGCCGAGTTGCTGCAAAGCCGTCAGGAGGCGCTCGACTATCTCGAGAAGCATGCGCGCTACAAGCAGGCCGCCGAGCTGGCGCTCGCCTGGGATCGTCCGTCCGATGTGATCGTACGGCTGTACTGTCTGGCCGGCGATTGGCGTGTTGCGGTGGCGGTGGCCCGCCGCGACCGCGCCTTTGCCAACGCCGTGCTGATGCTGGAAAAGAAGTGGCCGGACCCCGCGCGGCGGCTGCGGCTGGAGTGGGCGCAGGCACTGGCTGCCCAGGGTGATTGGCTGGGTGCGGTCGATGTTGCGTGGCAGGTGCCCGAAGCGCGCGAGCAGGCTGCGCAGTGGCTGCAGCATGCAGAAGCGGACGGCGGCACGCTGGCCGCCCGTGCCCTCGTGCAGCGCGCGCAATTGCTGCCCGACACGTTGTCGCGCTACGAGGGTTACCTGTCGACGTTGCGAGAAGACGGCGGCAGGCATCGCGAGCGGGCCGCGCTCGTGCAGGCGCTGCTGGCCGTGCAGAAGAAGGGGCCGGCCTTGGCCTCATTGGCCCGTGCAGTCGTGGGGGCGGTCTTGGCCGACCAGGCTCGCGGTGTTGGCGCACTGAACCGGAAGATGGTGCAGAACCTGATCAATCTGACGGGGGATCGCCTTCTGCAGGCGGATCTGCCAAACGCACCTCCGCCGGTGCCTGAGCAGCCGGCGCCGCTCAATCGGCGGACGCCGCCGCTGGTACTGGAGGCGCCCGATGCAGGCACCCGGCCGATCCGCGACGCCGTACCGCTTGAAGGCGATCGCTATCTGGTGGCGCTGGGCGAAGCCGGGGCGGCGGTGGTCGACGCGCATGGCGCGATGGTGGCGCGGTTTGTCGTGCCGGCGGAGATGCTGGTCATTGCGGATAGTGGTCAGGTGGCGCTGGCCCTCGCGCGGCGCGGTGATCTCTGGCGCGTGAGCCGGATCGAGCTGGCGGCACGGCGTGTGCAGGACCTAGGCATGATGTCCATGGACCATTGCGCCATGCAGTTCGACGGCATCGCCTGGACGGTTGTGCACGGAACGCAGGTGCGCGTGCTGGATGTCACCCAGGCGCCGTGCTCCGTCCTTTGGCAGGTGACGGATTTGCCGGGCACTGTGCGCGCATTCACACGGACACCGCAGCAAGAGCAACTCCTGATACAGGTGAGCGCGACGGCCTGGCAACTCTGGCGCTATCACTTGCCTCAGCGCCGGTTGCTCGCGCGCGACGACGTCACGCCACCTGCAGACGGTGAGACGCTGCTATTGCATCCCAACAACGGAAGCATACGTGTCGGCCCGATGCAGGTGACGGACGGCGTGCCATCGTTGCCGTATGTCTGTGTGTCTAACCGGTGCCTGCTCGGTTTCGAGCAGGATGGCGACGCGCGCCCGGCGGGCTTCCGTCTTGGCACCGGCTGGCTGACACTGTCGCTGCGGGCCACGGATGGCAGCCGCACGTTCCGGCTGCAGGTGGTCGGCAATACCACCGACCGCGTTCGTCTGCGATGGCCAGCGGCAGAGGTGGTACGTGAGCGCTTTGCCGAGAACGTGTGGCTAGCCTTTGATGAGACGGGCCGCCTAGTGCACGTCGACCTGATCGGCGGCGAGGTGCGTATGCTGTCTATCCGGTAGGTGGGCGGGCGCATGCCGGCTACCCATCCGCCATAACGCCACCGCCACCACATGGCACGCCGCTGCCGCCCAGCCCAGCATGCCCGGGCCCCCATGCGCCAGTGCCAGCGCGCCCACGCTCGACCCCAGCGCAATCCCCACATACACCGCCGATGCATGCAATGACAGCGTGATCGGCGACACCTCCGGCGCGAGGCGGATCAGCCGCGTCGCCTGCGCCGGCCCGAAGCCCCAGCCCGCCATGCCCCACAGTACGACCGCGCCGATGGCAATGGCGGCTGCCACCGTGCCATGCAGCACCTGAGCCGATAGCGACAGCACCGAGAACGCCAGGACGATGCCCACGCTGCTCACCGCCAGCACGCGGGCGACGCCTGCACGGTCCGTCATGTGCCCGCCCAACCCGGTGCCCAGCGCTGCAAAACTGCCCACCAGGAACAGCACGATGCCCACATGCTGCGGCTGGAAACCCAACCCCTGCACAAAGAACGGCGCGACATACGTGTAGAACGTAAAGCCGCCTGCCGCCCAGAGCGCCGACACCGCCAATGCACCGAGCATGCCGGGGCGGCGCGCCACGCTCAGGCGCTGCGCCAGCGTGGTCACGCTGTGCGGCAGGGCGCGCGGCAAGCCGAAGGCGAGGCCTGCCGTGGCGAGTGCCGACAGCACACCGCACGCCACGAAGGTCGAGCGCCAGTCGCCCTGCGCTGCAATCCATGCGCCCAGCGGCACGCCGAGCGCCACCGCCACCGTGCCGCCCCCCGTGATGATGGCCAGCGCCGAGCCGCTGCGCGCGGCAGGCACCAGCGAGGTCGCCACCGCATTGGCCGTCGGCAGGAACACACCCGCCGCCAGCGCCAGCAGCACGCGCGCCGCCATCAACTGCCCGAAGCCGTGTGCGCTGGCGGCCAGCAGGTTGCCCGCCGCAAAGATGGCCAGCGCGCTGATCAGCACGCGGCGCCGGTCGACGTTGCCCAGCAGCGTCGCCATCACGGGCGAGCCCACGGCGTAGGTGACGGCAAACACGGTGACGAGCTGCCCCGCCGCCGGCACGCTCACGCCCAGGTCTGCGGCGAGCGTCGGCAGCAGGCCGGCAATCATGAATCCTTCGGTGCCGATGGCGAACGCGCCCAGGCACAACCACCACAGCGATGCCGGCATGGTCGGCTCCTGTCAGAAGAGGAAAGCAGAGAGGGGGGCGAGGCGGGTGGCCCCGCCAGGATCAGCGCGCGGTGGAGTCGGCGGTCTGGCCGAACAGCACGCGGCGCTCGTCGTCGGAAATGTCTTCGCGGCGGCGCGAGTAGGCGCGCTCCACGCCGGCATACGCACGCTCGGTGGCCGGGCGTGCGCTGATGGCCTCGAACCACCGTTGCAGGTGCGGGAAGTCGTTGAGGTCTTGCCCGTGTCCGGCGTGCGGCACGATCCACGGGTAGGCCGCGATGTCGGCGATGGTGTAGTCGTTGCCGGCAATGTACGGGCGATCGGCCAGGCGGCGGTCGAGCACGCCGTACAGGCGGTTGGTCTCTTTGGTGTAGCGGTCGATGGCGTAGGGCACGCGCTCGGGCGCATACACATTGAAGTGGCCGATCTGCCCGGCCATCGGGCCCAGGCCACCCACCTGCCAGAACAGCCACTTGAGCACTTCCATGCGGCCGTGCAGGTCGGTGGGCATCAGCTGGCCGGTCTTCTCCGCTAGGTAGAGCAACATCGCGCCCGATTCGAACAGCACCACGGGCTCGGTGCCCTCGGCGGGGTCGTGATCGACCATGGCCGGGATCTTGTTGTTGGGCGAGATGGCCAGGAAGTCCGGCTTGAACTGGTCACCCCGGCTGATATCCACAGGGATGACGCGGTGCGGCAAACCGGTTTCAGCAAAGAACAGCGCCATCTTCAGGCCGTTGGGCGTGGCGCAGTAGTAGAGGTCGATCATGGCGGGGCGCTCGTGTTTCTGTCGTGTTGGATGACAGATTAGGTGCGTGAGTGGCCTTTTGTAATGACCAGAAATCGGAATTTCTGGGTGGCCACTTGATTCAGTGGCCGTGCACCTGTGCGGGCTCGGGTGTCTCGCACGATCGCGCGTACCACTCCCACGCAGCGGTGGCGCACAGCACCCCGGTTGCCATTGCTGACACGGCCAGCGCGGACAGGCCATCCGCCACCAGCCAGGCCGCCCCCAGCGCGACCAGCCCGACCACGTGCGCCGGACGCACCCGCCCGAAGATCGCCCACTTGAACAGCAGGTTGCCCAGCAGATACAGCCCCGCGCTGCCCAGCACCGCCAGCGCCGCACCCGCATGCGGGTGGCCCACCGGGTGCGCGAGCACAAACTCATCGGCCACGGCGCCAATGATGATGCCCGCCACCAGCACCACGTGGATGTAGGTGTACGCGAGGCGCGCCAGGCGCCCAGGGGCAGCCGAGTGCGACATGGTGTGCGCGCCGCGCTCGGCAATCGTGTCGAAATACAGCCACCACATCGCCAGGCTGCCGATGAACGACACCGCCATCGCCGCGATGTTGGCCGCATTCCAGTCGAGCCCCGCAAACGTCGAGCCCGTGACCGTGACGGACTCACCCAGCGCGATGAGAACGAACAGCGAGCAGCGCTCGGCCATGTGGCCGCCTTCCACGTTCCAGTCATCGGTGGTCGAGCGGCCGATGCCCGGTGTGTAGAAGCCCATCGATGGGCCGACCCATTCGATGGCCAGCGCGGCGATCCAGCACACCCAGCGCACGGGCACGTCCGACAGTCCACCCACCAGCCACAGCACCGCCGAGATGCCGAGCCACACGCCAATGCGCTGGAAGTTGCGCCGCATGCTCAGCGACTCATGCCGCACGGCCCACAGGAAGAACAGCGTGCGCCCGAACTGCATGAACACGTAGGCCAGCGCAAACGCCAGTCCGCGCGAGCCGAACGCCTGCGGCAGCGATGCCGAGAGCAGCAGCCCCGCCGTCATCAACACCAGCATCAGGATGCGGATGGCGAGCTTCTCGGGGTCGAGCCAGTTGGTGACCCACGAGGTGAAGATCCACACCCACCACACTGCCAGCATTAGTAGCAGCGCCTGCGCGCCGCCTTCAAGCGTGAAGTTGCCGATCAGCAGGTGCGAGATCTGCGTGACCGCAAACACGAACACCAGATCGAAGAACAGCTCGATGTTGGTGACGCGGTGGTGGCCGTGCACGCCGGTGGGCGCGGGGCGGAGGTAGCTGCGGGGCATCGGGGTTCAGCGATCAGGCTTGCATGCCGAGCGTGAGCGTGCCTGCGCCCACCATCACCGCGCCGCCGGTGTAGCCAAAGCGGCGCTGTGCGGCCACGCTGGTCAGGCGCTTGGCGAGCAGCTTGGCGGCCAGCGCATACATCGATGCATTGGCGGCGGCCAGGCATACGAAGGTCGGCAGCAGGATCACGCTTTGCGACAGGAAGGTCTGGTCGGCCGACATGAACTGCGGCACGAAGGCGACGAAGAAGACGATGCTCTTGGGGTTCAGCGCTGTGACCGTCCACGCGGACAGGAAGCGGCGGCCTGCGGACTTCTGCTGCACGGGGATGGTGGCTTCAGGTGCGTCATCGCGCAGGCGGCGGGCGCTGAGGATGGACTTGATGCCGAGGTAGACGAGGTACGAACCGCCGATGAGCTTCAGCGCCATGAATGCCGTGGCGGATGCGGCGAGCAGGGCGCCCGCGCCGGCCAGCGAGACGGCCATGGCGGTGGTGTCACCGGCGGCGACGCCTGCCACCGTGCTCCACGCCGAGCGGCCGCGGTTGGCCAGCGAATCTCCAATCACCAGCAGGATGGTGGGGCCGGGGATGAGCAGGATGATGATGCTGGCGCCGATGAAGGCCAGCCAGGTGTGGAGGGTCATGGTGGGGTCTCTGGTTTTTTTGGGGGGGTTGGGGGAGACAGTTATCCATGAAAATTCTGGGGCGTCAAACGGGGGAGGGGTGGTTTTTTCGTTTTGGGTTTTGGCCTTGGCGGTCCATCCCCCTTTCGTCCCCTGCCGGGGCCGACTCACTTTTCTTTGTCTTGCCAAAGAAAGTGAGCAAAGAAAGGCGCGCCCGAGATGGCGACCCCCTCCTTGGATTTTTGTCGCGGGGAGGGAGGGGAGGCAAACTCGCTGCGCTCAGACAAGCCTCCCCTCTTTTTCCTCCCCGCAACAAAAACCCAAGGCGCCATCAAGGGCAGGAACGTCAACGGCCAAACCGGCGGGGAGCAAAAGTGAGCGCATGGCTCGGTTGGTGCGAGTGCGAGGTTAACGGCTAGCGGCGAGCAGTTGGGGGGCGTGAGACGGAGTAGCACACTGGCAATCGACGGTGTGCTTTACCCCTGCCCTAGATGGCGCCTTGAATTTGTGTAAGCGGGCGGAAAAAAGACGGGGAACTGTTTGAGCGCAGCGAGTTTTCCCCGTCTCCGCCCGGTTACACAAATTCAAGGGGGAAGTCGCCATCTCGGGCGCGCCTTTCTTTGCTTACTTTCTTTGGCAAGACAAAGAAAGTGAGTCAGCCCCGGCAGGGGATGAAACAAGGGGCGCACCACCAACACAAAAACCTAAACATGCCGACGAGCCGCCAAAGCGACCCCACCCACCAACAATAGTGCCGCCACCACTTCCAACCCATGAGGCAAGCGAGCCTCATAAATAAACCCATAAAGCAAAGCAAACACCGTCTCGAACACAATCATCTGCCCGGATAACGTCAAAGGCAGCTTCCGGCTGGCTGCATTCCACAAGCTGTTGCCAAGTACCGAAGCCCCCAACGCCACCCCAGCATTGATCAGCCAGAACAGCACCCAAGCCGATGCAGGCTGCGCAGATGCCGTCGCCATCCCCGGCATCAGAAACGCCGGCACCGCTAGCACCAACGACAGCGCCCCCGTTGCAATGCCCGTCAGCAAGGACCACTCACGACTCGTGAACTGCGGGTGCTTGCGCAAATACCGCGCATTGCACACCGCATACACCGTCCAACACGCCAACGCCCCGGCCGCCATCAGCAGGCCGATGGGGTACGCGCTGCCACCGGCATCCGCATGCATGGCCGGCGCATCCAGGTAGATGCACACCACCCCCGCCACCGCCATCAGCAGCGGCAGCGCCAACCGCCGCAACGGCAAGCTGCCGTGTTCCGTCGCACCGGCCAGCGTGACTGTCACCGGCAGCAGCCCGACAATCAATGACACCGGCGCCACGCCCGCACGCTGCACACCCCCCGCCACGCACAGGTAGTACAGCAGGTTGCCCGGCAGCGACAGCACCAGCAGCGCCGCCCAATCACGCCGTGTCGTCTTGCGCCACAGCGTGCGCCACACGGGCAACGCCAGCGCCAGAGAGAGCACGCCATACAGCACATACCGTGCCGCCGACAGCGCCAGGGGCGAGTACTGCGGCAGCATTCTGGGCGCAACAAAGATGATCCCCCACAACGCACCCGCGGCCACGCCGCAGCCCAGACCCATGAGGTGGTCGCGCCGTGTGTCGTGCTGCGCCTGCGCGAGGTGTGTTGCGGTGGAGGTATCGCCAACAGCCATGTGGAGCCTGGTCCGGAAGATCAATCGAACCGGCACTCTGCGCGTGCGCGTGCGATGCGTCTTGGTGAAGACGGCCGCGCTTAGGCAAAAACGGAAATGGAAACGAGAGGGGGCGATTCAGCCGCGCCGCACAGCCGCGGGCGTGATGCCGTGCGTGGCCTTGAGGTGACGCGTGAGCGCGCTCTGGTCGTAGTAGCCCGTGCGCGCGGCAATCTCTGCGATGGGCAGCGAGGTGGTTTCGAGCAGCGACAACGCGTGGTGCAGTCGCACCGCAGCCAGGCGTGCGTGCAGCGTGGTGCCATACGCAGCACGGAACAGCGTGGCAAGGCGCCGCGTGCTCAAGCCCACATCGGCGGCGAGTTCGTCGAGGGTCAGAGGATCGGCATAGCGCTGGTCGATCGTGCGCCAGGCTTGCTCGGCGCGCGCGTCGGTCCGTGCGTGCAATCGCGTCGATTGATTGGCCGGATGCGCGGCCAGCGTCGCCAGCGCGAGGGTCGACCATGCATTGGCCAGGGTGGCATCGACTGCGGGGCCAGCGTGCGGTGCATGCGCGCTTTGCAGCCACGCCGTCAGCGCGCGCAGCCCGGGCGTGAGCGGGAAGAACACGTGGTCAGCCAAGCCACGCAGGTCAGGCGCCTCAACGGCTTGCGCGGCGATGTCCAGCACGATGAAGGTATTCGTACCGGCGGCTTCGAAGGCATGCGTGGCATCGGCGGGGATGAGCGCGGCGTGGTGCGTGTCGACACAGCCGCCGCGTCCGTCCACGTCCATCTCCAGCACGCCGCGCGCTGGCATCACGACTTGTACGAAGTCATGTGCGTGTGGCGGAGCGGCAAGGCCGTAGGTGCGGAAGTCCAGCATGATCGGGCGAGGATAGCACCGGCGTCCGCCCAAAAAAATACCCGGCAGGAGGCGCCGGGCACTTAACTTTCACGGACGAGGATCCGTGAGAAGAGGAACGCGCACATGGTGCGCCGCATGCGTGACACCGACGTGTCAACGCCAAACGCTCATTCCTCGGTGATGGTCACGATGTTCGGATAGAACGCGAGCATGCCGGCTACCTGTTCGGCGGCGGGGATGGGGTGCTCGTACGTCCATACCGCATTCGTGGCGCGTTCGTCGCCGGCCACGATGGTGTAGTAGGACGCCTGCCCCTTGTAGGGACATTGGGTGTGATGCTGGGTACGCTCCAGCAGGTTCATCCGCACGTCGTCGCGCGGGATGTACAGCACCGGCGGAAGCGAGCGCTCACGCAATGTGCGCGCGGCCCGTGTGTCGGCGATGGTGTGGCCATTGAAGGTGACCGTCACACGACGCGGGTTGATTTCAACGGCGATGGGGGAGGCGAGTTCGGTATCGGGCATACGGTACTCCTGCATCCGTGGTCAGGGCCCCGCGTGGGCGGGGTGCCCTTTCACTCTAGTGGATGGCCGCCTACTGTGTTGAACGGTGCTGGTGTGACCCGCGCTTACCCGTGCTTACCAGTGTGTTTCACTCTCGGGCGTGGATGACACACGGTGGATGGCCAGGTCGGCGCCCATGAACTCGGCTTCACGATCCAGTCGCAGGCCCACCAGTTTGCGCAGCACGCCGTACACCACCGTGCCGCCGATCAGCGCGATGACGATGCCGCCAGCGGTGCCTGCCACCTGCGCCCAGAACGACACGCCGCCCAGCCCGCCCAGCGCCTTCAGCCCGAAGATGCCGGCTGCAATCCCGCCCCACGCACCGCACAGCCCATGCAGCGGCCACACGCCGAGCACGTCGTCGATGCGCCAGACGTTCTGCACGCGCGTGAACATCCACACGAACAGCACGCCGGCCATGCCACCGGTGGCCAGCGCGCCCAGCGGGTGCATCACGTCGGAACCGGCGCACACCGCCACCAGACCTGCCAGCGGGCCGTTGTACGAGAAGCCCGGGTCGTTCTTGCCCATCCACCAGGCGGTGAGCGTGCCGCCCACCATGGCCATCAGCGAGTTGATGGCGACCAAGCCGCTCATCTTGTCCAGCGTCTGGGCGCTCATCACGTTGAAGCCGAACCAGCCCACCGCCAGCACCCAGGCGCCAGCCGCCAGGAACGGGATGTTCGAGGGCGGATGCGCGGCGATGCGGCCGTCGTCCTTGTAGCGGCCGTGGCGTGCGCCCAGCAGCAGCACCGCCGGCAGCGCGATCCAGCCGCCCACTGCGTGCACCACCACCGAGCCGGCAAAGTCGTGGAACTCTGCGCCCGTCATGGCCTGCAGCCAATGCTGGATGCCGAAGCGCTCGTTCCAGGCAATGCCTTCAAAGAACGGGTAGACGAAGCCCACCAGCACGAAGGTCGCTGCCAGCTGGGGCTCGAAGCGCGAGCGCTCGGCAATGCCGCCCGAGATGATGGCCGGGATGGCCGCCGCGAAGGTCAGCAGGAAGAAGAACTTCACCAGCTCGTAGCCGTTCTGCTGCGCCAGCACATCGGCGCCGGTGAAAAAGTTGACGCCGTAGGCCACGGAATAGCCGATGAAGAAATACGCGATGGTCGACACGGCAAAGTCGACCAGGATCTTGACCAGCGCATTGACCTGGTTTTTCTTGCGCACGGTACCCAGCTCAAGGAATGCGAAGCCGGCGTGCATGGCAAGCACCATGATCGCGCCCAGCAGGATGAAGAGCGCGTCGCCCCCGGTTTTGATGGTGTTCATTATGGTTGTCGTGCGGGTTGGGACCAGCGCCGTTCAAGTGCGGAATGCCCTTAAATGACGCAAAAGCCGCCGACAGATGCAAAAGCTGTTCCAACTCTGTGCAAAAGCGTGATTTGGCGCACCAGGGCCGTGCGCGTGACCCATGCGTAGGAAGGCGGCACACGTTGAGCCCGCTTTCAGTGCGTTTCTGCCTTGATTTGGTGCTAATGGTGCGCGGTATGCGCACAGATGGTGCGTGCGCCGTCAGGGCTTGGGCGTCGACACCGCGAAGGAGGTGGCCACAGCCGTCCAGAGCGGCTCATAGCGCTGGCGCAACACGCCGGCCTGTTCGGGCGATGCGGCGGGGGATTGCATGTGCAGCATCACCAGTGCGCCGTCGGTCGGGACGATATAGACGCGGCCGATAAACGTGTTGCTCATGGCGCGTGGCGCGTGCGGGCCGGGGGCATCGCCGATGTAGCTGGCCCAGACGCCGGGGCGCCCGCCAAGCGACTGCGTACCCCATCCCGTCATCCGGCAGGGCAGCGCCACGGCTTGCCGGATGGCATCGCGCATCCAGCGGGGCTCGCGGTTCTCGGATACGGCTTCGGGCTCGCCTTCGGTGGGGCGCACGATCAGCTCGATGCGCGACAGCCCCGCGCCGCCCTGATTGGCCCAGGCGCCAATCGCCACGCGCGCCGGATCGGGCTTGCGCGGCGGGGTGGGTGGCACGCGCTCCCAGGAAAACGGCAAGCGCAGCACCACGTTCGCGCCATTGGCGTTCGGCCAGTCAGAGAGCGTGATGCTCTGCGTGAAGCGGCTGGACAATTCTTCGGCGGGGCGGTCGTCGTAGACCACCGCCAGCAAGGTCTGCAGGGTCGAACGGTCCTGGCTGCCCTGGGCGCGTTCCGTTACGCGCTGGGCTAGGGCGTGGGCGGTCTGCGGGGTCTGCGTGGAGACCGCCACGCTGGGCTGGTGCAGGTCGAGCGCGCGCTCGATCAACAGTTGGCGCTCGTCATCCGTGAGCGGAATGCCGGCGATCAGGCGGCGCGTGCGTGCCAGCGCCTGCGGGAAGGTGTTGTCGAACTGGTTGCGGGCGCGGATCAACTCTTCGCGCTGGCCGGGAAACCGCTGGATGGCGCGGTCCAGTGCCTGTGTCTGCGCGGTCAGGAAGCCAAGCACGCTGATCAGCCCAGGGATGGCGCCAGGCGTGTAGTCCCACGCCAGCGCGTGGCCAGACCACGCCAGCAAGGCGGTCAGACACCAGCGCATCGTTGCGCGGCTTGGCATTGGAATATCCCCCTGTGGCCGAACCCGTTTCCGGCCGAAGTCCGACTCTAGCGATAGGTATGGATTGTGCGCAAGACGGGGCTTGCACCGAGATGAAGTTGGTCAGCTCAGTCTTTCAATTTGCGCAAATCGGGTGCGGCGGGGGCGCTCTGCCTTACTTGAATGAGTACCCCACGGTGACCATGAAGCCGCTCGTCCAGAAGAGTTGGACCTCGGTGCGGAACTGGCCGGCCTTGTAGCCTAGCGCCGGCAGGATGCCTGGCGAGAAACCCTTGTAGTTGAGCGGCACCTTGTTCTGGTACTCGCCCTTGTAGCCGTGCAGGATGCCGCCGGTCAGCTTGCCGTAGAAGTTGGTGTCGCCCAGGTTCCACAAGTACCCGCCGTACACCAGTTGCGTGGGCTGCCCGAACGAGTTCTGGAACGCGGCCGCACCCACCAGCCAGCCATTGTCGCGGCGCCATTCGACGCCCAGCAGCGGGGAGTACTTGATGTAGTGATCGTCGCGGCTGTAGTGCATGTTGTACACACTGGCCTGGACGGAGATTTCGTCGCCGGGTTCAAAGATGTCGGCAAGCGCCGGTGATGCGCCTGCCAGAAGCGCCGCACCAATGGCGACGCTGCGAAGCCTCGTGATCAAAGAAGATGCAATAACCATGTGTCGTCGACACGCCGGAGCCCGAGGGCTCGCGCGGCCCTTGCGCGGGGCCAACGTGATTTCCTGTGATTTGTGTGGAGGAAATGGTCGCCGAAGTTGGCCGACGTTTCCGTCAGAACGGTCCTAAAAATAGGAATCGGCTTACGTGGAGGGGGGCGTGGCAGGGCGGGTTGACGTTTACGTAAGCCGCGAAAATACTGTCTCTTCGCCCCTGACCGGCACACCGCACCTTGTGCGGCGCACAAGTCATCCCATGCCGGCGCCCACTTCAACAAGGTGGAGACATGACCGATCTTTCCGCTGCCCGCGCTGCCGATCCGACGCCTGCGAGCGAACCCGCACCGGTGCGCAACAAGGTGCGTTTCGTGACGGCCGCCTCGCTGTTCGACGGGCATGACGCGTCGATCAACATCATGCGGCGCATCCTGCAGTCGATGGGTTGCGAGGTGATCCACCTGGGGCACAACCGCTCCGTCGACGAGGTGGTCAACGCCGCGCTGCAGGAAGACGTGCAGGGCATTGCCGTCTCCAGCTACCAGGGCGGCCACGTCGAATACTTCAAGTACATGATCGACGCGCTGCGTGCGCGCGGCGGCGAGCACATCCAGGTGTTCGGCGGCGGCGGCGGGGTGATCGTGCCCGTAGAGATCCGCGAGCTGCAGGACTACGGCGTGGCGCGCATCTACAGCCCTGAGGACGGCCAGCGCATGGGCCTGGCCGGCATGATTGCCGACATGGTGCGGCGCTGCGATATCGATCTCTCCACCTATGCGCCCACCACGCTGGAGCCGGTGGCCAACGGCGACCGCCGGGCGCTTGCGCAGTTGATCACCGCGCTGGAAGCCGGCCTCGCCGACCCCGCCTTGCGCCAGGCCGTGCTGGAGCGCGCGGTCACGGTGCACACGCCGGTGCTCGGCATCACGGGCACGGGCGGCGCGGGCAAATCGTCGCTGACCGATGAGCTGATCCGCCGCTTCCGGCTCGACCAGCAGGACACGCTGCGCATTGCCGTCATCTCGATCGACCCCTCGCGGCGCAAATCAGGCGGCGCACTGCTGGGCGACCGTATCCGCATGAACGCGATCAACCATCCGCACATCTTCGTGCGCTCGCTGGCCACGCGCGAGGCGAGCAGCGAGATTTCCGAGGCGCTGCCCGACGCGATAGCAGCGTGCCGTGCGGCGGGCTTCGACCTGATCATCGTCGAGACATCCGGCATCGGTCAGGGCGATGCGGCCATCGTGCCGCACGTCGATCTGTCGATGTATGTGATGACGCCCGAGTTTGGCGCCGCCAGCCAGTTGGAGAAGATCGACATGCTCGACTTTGCCGATCTGGTGGCGATCAACAAGTTCGATCGCAAGGGCGCGCAAGACGCGTGGCGCGATGTCGCCAAACAAGTGCAGCGCAACCGCGAGCAATGGCACGCTCGGCCCGAAGACATGCCGGTGTTCGGCACGCAGGCCTCGCACTTCAATGACGATGGCGTGACGGCGCTATATCACGCACTGGCGGATCGGCTGGCTGAGCGCGGTATGGCGCTGAACGATCGCACGCTGCCGCGTCCGGCGGGCAAATGTTCTACGAGCCACGACGCGATCGTGCCACCCGCACGTGTGCGCTATCTGGCGGAACTGGCCGATACGGTGCGCGGCTATCACCGCCGCGTGCAGATGCAAAGCTGCCTCGCGCGCGAGCGTCAGCAGTTGCAGGCCAGCCGGCTCATGCTGGAGCGCGCGGGTGCGAGCGTGCAGACGCTCTCCGCGCTCGACAAGCAGGCCGCTGAACGCGATGCGCAACTCGGCGCCACTGAGCGCAAGCTGCTCGCCATGTGGCCGGACCTGCGGCGTGCGTATTCCGGCGAAGAGTACGTCGTCAAAATCCGCGACAAGGAAATCCGCACCGCGCTCACGCACACCACGCTCTCCGGCACCGTCATCCGCAAGGTCGTGCTGCCACCGTACGAAGATGACGGCGAAGTGCTGCGCTGGCTGATGCGCGAAAACGTGCCGGGCAGCTTTCCGTACACCGCCGGCGTGTTCGCGTTCAAACGTGAGAATGAAGACCCCACGCGCATGTTCGCGGGCGAGGGCGATGCCTTCCGTACCAACCGCCGTTTCAAGCTGGTCTCGGAAGGCATGGACGCCAAGCGCCTGTCCACCGCGTTCGACTCCGTCACGCTCTACGGCGAAGACCCGGCCGTGCGCCCGGACATCTACGGCAAGGTCGGCAACTCGGGCGTGTCGATCGCCACGCTGGACGACATGGAGGTGCTGTACGACGGCTTTGATCTGACCAGCCCGAACACGTCGGTCTCCATGACGATCAACGGCCCCGCGCCGACCATCCTGGCGATGTTCATGAACACCGCCATCGACCAGAACCTCGCCAAATTCCGCGCCGACAACCAGCGCGAACCAACTGCCGATGAGGAAGCGAAGATCCGCGCGTGGGTGCTGCAGAACGTGCGCGGCACGGTGCAGGCCGACATCCTCAAGGAAGACCAGGGGCAGAACACCTGCATCTTCTCGACCGAGTTTTCGCTCAAGGTGATGGGCGACATCCAGGAATATTTCGTGCACCAGCAGGTGCGCAATTTCTACTCGGTGTCGATATCGGGGTACCACATTGCCGAGGCGGGGGCGAACCCGATCTCGCAGCTGGCCTTCACGCTGGCCAACGGCTTCACGTATGTGGAGGCGTACCTTGCGCGCGGCATGCACATCGATGACTTTGCGCCCAACCTGTCGTTCTTCTTCTCCAACGGCATGGACCCGGAATACAACGTGCTCGGCCGCGTCGCCCGCCGCATCTGGGCGGTGACGATGCGCGACAAGTACGGTGCGAACGAGCGCAGCCAGAAGCTGAAGTATCACGTGCAGACGTCGGGCCGCTCCCTGCATGCGCAAGAGATTGCCTTCAACGACATCCGCACGACGCTGCAGGCGCTGATCGCCATCTACGACAACTGCAACAGCCTGCACACGAATGCGTACGACGAGGCCATCACCACGCCCACGGCGGAGTCGGTGCGGCGCGCGCTGGCCATCCAGCTCATCATCAACCGCGAGTGGGGGCTGGCCAAGTGTGAGAACCCGAATCAGGGCAGCTTCATCATCGATGAGCTGACCGACCTGGTGGAAGAGGCCGTGCTGCAGGAGTTCGAGCGCATTGCCGAGCGTGGTGGCGTGCTTGGCGCGATGGAGACTGGGTATCAGCGCGGCAAGATTCAGGAAGAGTCGATGCTGTATGAGCAGCGCAAGCACGATGGCTCGCTGCCGATCATTGGGGTGAATACGTTCCGCAATCCGGAGGCTGAGAACGTGGTGCCGCCACATATTGAACTGGCGCGCTCAAGCGAGGAAGAGAAGCAGAGTCAGCTTGCGCGGCTGGAGGAGTTTCATGCGCGGCATGCTGGGGAAGCGCCGGCCATGCTGCAACGGTTACAGCGCGCAGTGATTGAGGATCAGAACGTATTTGCGGTGCTGATGGACGCGGTGCGCGTCTGCTCGCTCGGGCAGATCACGCACGCGTTGTTTGAGGTGGGGGGGCAGTACCGGCGCAACATGTAGCAGCAGCGCGTGAACTTACACGTGCATGGCATGTGCGACCCACGCCGGTAGCGCACCCTGCCCCCCGCGCGGCGCATCCCACACCTGGCGCGCCGCCGCTGTCACGCTATCGATGAGCGGTACGGGAACGTGGGGTTGTAGACGCTGTGCCACGCCAGCGAGCCCGGCACCACCCAGCACAATGGCATCCACCGGCTGGCGGCGCAGCACCGTTGTGCACGCGCCCAGCAGAATCTGCTCCGCCGCATCTGGTGCCGCATACAGTGCTGCGCCGTCGAGTTCCACGGTATGGATGTCGCGCACGGTGTGGCCGTGTTCCAGCGTGGGCAGCAAGCGCTCCAGAATCGGCCCCCACGCGTGTCCACCTGTTACGACTGCGCAAGTGCCGTGCGTTGCGGCTTCCATCAATGCAGCTTCCGCGAGGCCGGTGACGGGGCAGGGCGCCACCTCGCGCAGCGCAAAGAGCCCCGGGTCGCCAAAGCAGCCGATGACGGCGGCGTCGGGCGCTGGTTGCTGCTGCGTCGTCGCCCATGCGTCGAGCGCCGCATGCGTGGCCACCGCATAGCCGACTTCGGTGGCGATATATGGCGCGCCAAACCGGGCGGTGACGGATTCCACCATCACGTCGCCCGGCAACGCGGCTTGCACGAAGCGGGCGAGCGTCTGCGTGAGTGCGGCCGTGGTGTTCGGGTTGATCAGCAGCAGTCGGCGCGGACCGGCCGATTCAGGAGGCATGGTCATTCGCGTTTGGTTCAGTCAACGCGTCCTGCACTCTGGCGACGGCGCAGTCGCACGATGGCGAGCATCGTCAGCCCCATCACCACGAACGACACCACCGTGGTGAGCGTGCCCAGCGCGTAGATGGCCGGCGTGGTGACCGTGGTCGTCAGCCCCTGCAGTTCCAGCGGCAGCGTGTTGACATCGCCGATGGCCTGCGAGGTGCGCGCGATTTCATCCCAACTGAGCGTGAAGCCGAACATGCCCACGCCGATGAGCGATGGCGCGATCAACGGCAACACGACATGGCGGAAGGTCTGCCATGGCGTGGCACCCAGGTCGCGCGCGGCTTCCTCATAGGCGGGGTTGAAGCGATTGAAGACCGCAAACATGATGAGCAGGCCGAACGGCAGCGTCCACGTAAGGTGCGCACCAAGGGCGGAGGTCCACAGACCCAGCGACGATCCAAAGCTGTCGGCCTGATCGCCCATGCCTAAGGCGGTGAACAACGCCTTGATGCCCGTGTCGACCAGCCGGAACTGCAGGCCGATACCCAGCGACACCACGATCGACGGCATGATCAGGCTCGCCACCGTCACATAGAACAGCGCGCCACCGCCGCGCAGCCGCTTGCGAAACGCCAATGCCGCCAGCAGCGAGAGCCCCATGGTCAGCGCCATCACCACCGCACCGAGCGCCAGTGAACGCCGGAATGCCGCGCCGATGTCGACCACGCCGAGCCCCTCGGCAAGCTGCCGGTACCAATGCAGCGACAGCCCGTTCATCGGAAACGTCAGCCCGCCCTCCGGCCCCTGAAAGCTGAGCGCAAAGATCGTCAGCATGGGGCCGTAGAGAAACAGCACGAACAGCGCGAAGAGGCACGCCAGCGGCCAGAAGCCCGGGGCGCGTGGTTCACGAAAACGTGCGGCCATGTCAAAGCTCCTTGCGGATGTCGACCACGCGGGTCAGGCCCCAGATGATCATCAGCACCGTCAGCAGCAGCACCACGGCGTTGGCCGCTGCCAGCGGAAACTGCAGGTACGACGTCTGCACCTGGATCATCTTGCCGACCGAGGCGATCTGCTGGCCGCCCATCACGCCCACGGTGACGAAGTCGCCCATCACGATGGTCAGGATGAAGATGGAGCCGATCAGGATGCCGCTGCGCGACAGCGGCACGATCACGTGCCACAGCGTTTGCCATGCGCTGGCGCCGGCATCGCGCGCGGCTTCGAGCAAGGCGCGATCAATGCGCATCATCGAATTGAAGATCGGCACGATCATGAACATGGTGTAGAGGTGCACGTAGGCCAGCAGCACCGAGAAGTTCGAGTACAGCAGCCAGTCCTGCGGCTGGTTGATCAGGTGCATGGCCTGTAGCGTCTGGTTGACCAGGCCGTTGCGGCCCAGCAGCGGAATCCACGAAATCATGCGGATCACGTTGGACGTCCAGAACGGCACCGTGCATACCACGAACAGCAGCGTCTGCACCGCAGCCGATCGCACGTGAAACGCCAGGAAATACGCCAGCGCAAAACCCAGCGTCAGCGTCAGCGCCCAGGTGCCGAGCGCAAAGCGCAGCGTCGACAGATACGTCGACGCCGTCACGCACAAGTCGCCGTATTCATTGAGATGGCTGCAGCCTTCCCACAGCTTGGCGTAGTTGCGCAAGGTGAAGGTTGGCAGCAGCGCGTACTCGTTGAAATCCCAGAAGCTGACCATCGCGACCAGCCCCAGCGGGATGAGGAAGAACACGACGAACACCGCCGCAAACGGCAGCGCCTGCAGGCCCGGACGCAAAGTACCGGTGGCGGGTGCGTTGTTGGTCGATGCTGACGGTGTGGCTTGTGTCATGACGATGGTGAGGTGCTCAGGCGATCAAGCAGCGACAAACTCGTTCCACTTGCGGACCATGTACTCGTTCTCGTCCATGACCGCGTTCCAGCAGGCGATGCCGCCCATGCGCTGTTCATAGCTGCCGCCGTCGCGCACGCTGCCCGCCTTGGCCAGCACGTCGCCGTGGGGGCTCTTGATGTCCTTGGCGGCGGGTTTGCCTTCCATCCAGTAGGCCCACTCGTACGGCTCCATCTTGGCCTTGGCCGTTTCCAGCACGGCGCTGTAGTAGCCCTGGCGGTTCAGGTACGCACCGGCCCAGCCGTCGAGGAACCAGTTGATGAACTCGTACGCGGCGTCGAGCTTCTTGCCCGACACCGTCTTCGGAATGCCAAAGCCAGCTGCCCATGCGCGATAGCCTTCCTTGAGCGGCTGGAACGTGCACTCGATGCCCTTGCTGCGCACGGCCGTCACCGCCGGGCTCCACATCGACTGGATCACCACCTCGCCCGAGGCCATCAGGTTCACGCTCTCGTTGAAGTCCTTCCACAGTGCGCGGAACTGGCCGGCCTTCTTGGCTTCGATGAGCGTCTTGATGGTCAGGTCGATCTCGGCACGGGTCATGTTGCCCTTGTCGGCGTACTTGTGCAGGCCCTTGGCTTCCACCACCATCGCCGCGTCCATGATGCCGATCGACGGAATGTTCAGGATCGATGCGCGGCCCTTGAATTCCGGGTTCAGCAGCTCGGCCCACGAGCTGATCGGGCGCTTGATGAGGTCGGGGCGGATGCCCAGCGTGTCAGCGTTGTACACGGTCGGGATCAGCGTCATGAACTGCGTGGGCGATGCGGAGAACGTGGTCGCATTGGCGCCCGGCAGGTACATCACCTTCTTAGGTGCGGTGCCCTGGTCGCCCACCTTCTTGCCGGCCACTTCACCCTTGGTGAACAGCGACGTGATCTTGTCGGCGTTCTTGATGCGGCGCGCGTCGATGCCCAGCAGGTTGCCGGTCGGCACGATCTTCTTGAGCGAGAAGTACTCGGTGTCGATCAGGTCGAAGCTGCTCGGCGCGGTCACGGCGCGCTTGGTCACCTCATCGGTGGTGACGGCCACGTACTGGATGCGGATGCCGGTGTCGGCTTCAAACTTCTCGGCGATGGCCTTGTCCTGGTTGACCGCGGTGCCGAGGTAGCGCAGCGTCGGTTTTTCCTGCGCGAGGACGACTGGCGCCACGCCGGTGGCCAGAATGGCGGCCATGCCCTTGAGTGCGGTGCGGCGGCCGGCCTTGAAGTCGTTGGAATCGTCAGACATGAAGCAACCCCTGATGTGAAGGTGAAGGCAGCGCCTGAAGCCGTCAGGCTGCGGATTGGAATTCGGATGTCAGGCGGAGGCAGTGGGTAAGCGATGCGCTTGCGCGGCATCCCACGACGCCCAGATCGGCTGATGCAGCGCCAGGTGCGGGATGGCGCTGTCGCTTTCGGGCAGGCTCACGGTCAGGCGTTGCGAGGGCGCCAGCGTGACGCCCTCCATGCCCACCAGAACGTGCGTGCCCTGGTATTCGATGTCGCAGATGCGGCCCCGCACGCGCGGGCGATCGCCTGCGGTGGATTCATCGGCATGTAGCGCCATGCGGTCGATGCGCACAGCGACTGGTCCATCCGCGTCTTCCAGCAGGTTGTGCCCGCCGATGAAGGTGGCGACAAACGCGCTGGCCGGCTGGTTATAGACCTCGCGCGGGCTGCCGGCCTGTTCGATGCGGCCGTGGTTCATCACCACCATCTGATCGGCCAGGGCCATCGCTTCTTCCTGCGAGTGCGTAACGTGCACGAAGGTCAGGCCCAGCTCCTGCTGCCAGCGCCGCAGCTCGGCGCGCATCTGCGTGCGCAGGAATGGGTCGAGCGCGGAGAGCGGCTCGTCGAGCAGCAGCACGCGCGGCTCCATGATCAGCGCGCGCGCGAGCGCCACGCGTTGCTGCTGGCCGCCCGATAACTCGCCCGGTCGACGTTGCGCCAGGTGGCCCATCGCCACGCGTTCCAGCAGTGCCTGCGCGCGTCTGCGCCGTTCACCCGCGCTGATGCCGCGCATCTTCAAGCTGAAGGCCACGTTGTCGAGCGCACTCAGGTGCGGAAACAGCGCATAGCTCTGGAACATCATGGCCGTGCCGCGTGCGGCTGCCGGCAGGTTGGTGATGTTGCGGTGGCCCAGCAGGATGTCGCCGTCGCTCACGTGCTCGTGGCCGGCAATCATGCGCAGCGTGGACGACTTGCCGCAGCCCGATGGCCCAAGCAAGCAACAGTAGCTGCCGGCCGGTACGCGCAGGTTGATGGCGTCGACGGCCACGGCGTCATGTGCGTAACGCTTGGTCAGCGCAACGAGTTCGAGGGAGTCGGCGGGGGCGGTAGGTGCGCGGGTCATGTCGGGGTGGTGCAATAGGTGTGCCTGTCTGCGCGCCGCCATTTCGCTGCGCACACGCGTGGCATGCGTCGTTCTGGTGCGTGCCGTAGCATCGGAGGGCAACCGCGCCACATACCGGGGCACGTGGTGCGGTTGCCTTCGCGTAGATCAGAAGGTGTGGCGCACGCCCAGCGCCACCGAGGTCTGGCTCGTCCCCGCCACACCGCCGCCGATGGCGCCCGACGTGGTGTTGACCAGCGCTTCCGTCGCGCTCGACGAGTTCTTCAGGTACGCCACGTTGGCGACCAGCGTCGTACGCTTCGACAGGCTGTACAGCCCCAGCAGCCGGTAGACCATCGAGCTGTTCGACAGCGTCGTGTTTCGGCGATACAGCACGTCGGCCGAGCCGGTAAAGGCCGTGGTGAAGGCGTAATCGACGCCGCCCTCCACGGCGTAGGCCTTGCGTGCCGACATGCTCGGGATCGACTGGAACGCCCCCGTGCCGCCCACATCGGCCCGCGCCGCACCGAGGCGCAGTTTGGCCGCGCCAAACGTGTAGCTGCCGCCCACGGTGAAGAGCTTGTAGAGCGAGCCCGTGCCGCTGCCGTCGCGTTCCTGGTCGTAGCTGGCCGCCAGGTACACCGGGCCACCGCTATAGCGTGCCGCCAGGTTGAACAGCGAGCCCTGCGAGAGCGAACCGGCGGTTTCGCCAAAGCCATACATCGCGCCAAACTGCGCGCCGCCCAGGGTGGGCGATACGTACTTCACCGTGTTGTTGTACAGCTCGCTCACGGCGTCGAACTCGCTGAACTTGAAGATCGAGCCCGAGTTGTAGCCGCCCTTGAAGACGCTGCCCACCAGCCAGTCGTCGTTGAAGTTCCACTGCTTGCCGGCGGTCAGCGTGCCGGACGATGAGCTCAGCCCGACATACGAATTGCGCGAAAACAGCGTGCCGTTGGACGACATGCGCCCATTGCTCGGGTTGAAACCTGCCTGCAGGTTGAACAGCGCGCTCACGCCGCCGCCCAGGTCTTCCTTGCCGCTCAGGCCAAAGTTGGAGACGCCCAGGATGCTGTCCGACACGCCGGTCAGGCTTTGCGAGCCGTTGCCGGCGTGGTTGGTCCAGCTCACGCCGGTATCGATCACGCCCGACAGCGTGACGCTCGATTGCGCAGCGGCCACGCCGGACAGCCCGAATGCCAGGGCGGCGGCGCCCAGCTTGATAGTGGTGCTCATGACAGGTGATTCCCCTAAAAGAGTTGGTGCGGCCGCATTTGCAAGGGCAGCGGCCGCCCCCGGCATTACGTTCTATGTTGAGTACAAGCTTCGGTTGGATTGTGCACAATCACGCTTGTCACTATGCAGTAACCGTGCCATGCGAAAACGTGGGGTTTCGCTTGCTTCTGGTGCAAAAACGCTAGCGTTCGGGAGATGTTTCTTGAGAATGTCGCACCAACGTCGGCCAGACTGGTCTCAGGGTTGTGCACAATCCAAGCACGGTTTGCTCGATTAGAATGACGAGATGCCCGAGCCGATGACCCCCCCGACCTCCTCCCCCCGCCGCAACAACGCCGAAGTCGACGCCCGCATTTCCGATGCGGTGTACGACGCCATCCTTGAACAGAAGCTGCCGCCGGGCACCCGCCTGGTCGAGGCGCAGCTCTGCAAGGCGTTCGGTATCACGCGGGGAACATTGCGCCGGGTGCTGGTCAAGCTGGCGCATGAAGGGGTGGTCGAGCTGCAGCCCAACCGTGGCGCGACGATCGCCGTGCACGACGCCACGGAGGCGCGCCAGGTTTTTGGTGCGCGGCTGATTCTGGAAACCGGCTCGGTGCGAGAACTGGCACAGCACGCGACTGCGGAGCAACTAGCCGAGTTGCGCGCGCTGGCGGCTGCCGAACATGCCACCCGCGAATCCGGCAATTGGCGAGACTGGATCCGCCTCTCGGGCGATTTCCACATCCAACTGGCCGAGGCCAACGGCAACCCCATCATCACGTCGATGCTGCGCACGCTGGTGGCGCGCACATCGCTGCTGATCGGGCTCTATGAATCGCCCGCGCGGCCGAGTTGCGGCCATGACGAGCATCTGGCCATTCTGGATGCCGTGGAGCGTCGCGAAGGCGAGCGCGCTGCCCGGCTGATGGGCGAGCATCTGGGCGAATACATCGCCGCGCTGGAGCTTGAGCCTAAGCAGGTGGAGACGATCGATTTCGCCAAACTGTTCCACCGCGTCAAGGTTTGACGCGGCGATGGGCTAGCGCTGCATGAGCGCAAGCGCCAGCAAGATGCCCACCGGTGGCAGCACGCACCAGAACGACAAGAAAGAAAACGCCAGGGCCCCCAAGACCGCGCCAATGGCGAACCCGCACAACGGCGGCACCATTTTCCTGAGCCGAGTGCGGGCGACGTCCTTCTGCGTCCCTCTGGGCGACAGCAGCTCCACCACATCAATCACGATCTGCGTAGTGTTGCCCGTCATGATGGTGGTGGGAGCCTGCTCTCCGAGCACAAGGCGCGCCTTGGCGTTCTGCACGCCCATTGCCGCCACGCCAATCAGCCCGGCCACAATCGTGGCCGGTGCGTCGGCCGATTGAATCGGCAGCGCCAGCAACCCCGCCACCATGAATGCCAGCAGCAGCGCCGCCTGCGCCAACAGCAGCGGCCGCAGCGGTGCCACACCGCGCCGCGTGAATGCCGCCACCGCCAACTTGGTTGCCGCCACCGCCAGCACAAACATCGGCAGTGCCAGCAGCTTGGCAAGCACGCCTTGACCGGAGCCGGCCAACTCCAGCCCGATCATCACGAAGTTGCCCGTGACGTGCGCGGTGAACAGCCCGAACAGTGCAGCGAAGCCCACCACGTCCACGTAGCCCGCCACGAACGCCAGCAGGCTGCCCTGCACGATCATGAAGCGTGCCGATGGTGCTACGGCCACCGGGGCCACTGTGGCTTCAGAAGGCAAAACACGAACACCCGAAGGCGCCCCAGAAACCGCGGAAGTCAGTGGTCGGCACATTGGCCGTGCGCGCTTTCTGGTGCGCGTGGCCGTGCACGGAACAGGAACCCACGCAGTGGTGCACCTGCTGCTGCAACGGCGCCGCCGGCCGCCAGTGCCCGGGCACACGCGACACGGGCGACCACTCCGGCAGCACCGGAATCGGCGGCGGGCCGAACTCTGTGAACTCCGCTGCGCCGTAGACGATGCGACCGCCCACCACCGTCAGCACCGATTCGATGGTCTTGATGTCGGCCTCGGCCACGCTGAAGAAATCCGCCGACAACGCGGCCAGATCAGCGAGCTGCCCGACCTTGATCTGCCCCTTGTTGCCCTGATCCGCCGAGAACCACGCGCTGCCGTGCGTGTACAGCTCCAGCGCCACCTCGCGCGGCAGTCCTTCCGGATACAGCGCCATGCCGCCTACCGTGCGACCGCTCGACAGCCAGTACAGCGACGTCCACGGGTTGTAGCTCGACACGCGCGTGGCATCGGTGCCGGCGCCCACGGGCACGCCTTCAGCCAGCATGCGCTTGATGGGTGGCGTTTGTTCAGCAGCGGCTGCGCCGTAGCGGTCGACAAAGTATTCGCCCTGGAAGGCCATGCGATCTTGAATGGCGATGCCGCCGCCGAGCGCACGCACGCGTTCGATGTTCTTCGGCGAGATCGTCTCCGCATGGTCGAAGAACCACGGCAGGCCGTTGAACGGAATGTCGCGGTTCACGCGCTCGAACACGTCGAGCATGCGCGAGATCGATTCGTCGTACGTGGCGTGCAGACGGAACGGCCAGCGCTGCGCGACGAGGTGGCGCACCACGGTCTCCAGTTCCTGCTCCATCGTCTCGGGCAGGTCGGGGCGCGGCTGCAGGAAGTCTTCGAAATCCGCGGCGGAGAAGACGAGCATTTCGCCCGCACCGTTGTGGCGGAAGAAATCATCGCCCTGGCGGTACTGCACGCTGCCCGTCCAGTTCTTGAAGTCGGCCAGCTCCTCTTTGGGCTTCTGCGTGAAGAGGTTGTAGGCGATGCGGATGGTGAGCTGGTTCTGCGCCGACAGCTCGCGAATGATTTCGTAGTCTTCCGGGTAGTTCTGGAAGCCGCCGCCCGCATCGATGGCGCTGGTCACGCCCAGGCGGTTCAACTCACGCATGAACTGGCGCGTGGAGTTGACCTGATATTCCGGCGGCAGCTTCGGCCCCTTGGCCAGCGTTGCGTACAGGATCATCGCGTTGGGCTTGGCGATCAGCATGCCGGTGGGCTCGCCCGAGGCATCGCGCTGGATCTCGCCGCCCGGCGGGTTCGGCGTGTCCTTGGTGTAGCCGACCTGCCGCAGCGCCGCGCGGTTGAGCAGTGCGCGGTCGTACAGGTGCAGCACGAATACGGGCGTGTCGGGCGCGGCCTGGTTCAGCTCTTCCAGCGTGGGCATGCGGCGCTCGGCAAACTGGAACTCCGTCCAGCCGCCCACCACGCGTACCCACTGCGGCGACGGCGTGCGCGCGGCCTGCTCCTTGAGCATGCGCATCGCATCGGCCAGGGACGGCACGCCTTCCCAGCGCAGTTCCAGGTTGTAGTTCAGCCCGCCGCGGATCAGGTGCAGGTGCGAATCGTTCAGGCCGGGGATGACGGTGCGCCCGCGCAGGTCGATCACCTGGGTGGCGGCGCCGCGCTGCGCCATCACCGTGGCATCGTCGCCCACGGCAGTAAACCGGCCGTCGCGCACGGCAACGGCACTGGCGGTGGGGCGTTCGCGGTCGACCGTGTGGATGCGGCCGTTGTGCAGGATGAGGTCGGCAGTCATGGTCATCAGTATTTGGGGAAGATCGAAAAACGTCCGGGCCCGGCAATCAGCACGGTCGTGAAGATGATCAGCAGCATCCAGCCGAATTGCCCATCCGCGAGCGACCAGTCGGGGTGCACCACCAGCATAGCCACCAGCAACGTGGCGACAATGGGCAGACACGCCAGCCGTGTGAGCACACCCAGCGCAATCAACAGTGGACACACCGTTTCCGACAGGATCGCCAGCAGCAAGGTGGGAGCAGCACCCAGATGGAATGGGTCTTCAATGCGTGTGAGTTCCTGGCTGTAATGCAGCACCTTGGGCAGGCCGTGCACGGCAATGAGCAAGGCGCTGCCGGCCACGCGCAAAAACAGCAGGCCGGCGTGCAGCGCAGTGTCGTGTGTTACGGCGGAGGTGGGTTCGAGCGAGAGGCGCGTCATGGCATCAGCTCGGGCTGCCCGGCGCGCGGTCGCCGGTGGCGGCAATCTCGGCCGGCGGTGCCTTGGGCGGTGCGCCCGTGATCTTCGGCACGCACTCCTGGCGGAACCACGCCATGGTGAGCGGCTCGCCGGCCAGCAGGCGCTGCGCGGTCGGCACGATCTGCTCGCCGATCAGCATGCCGAGCAGCCCGACCAGCGCAATCGCAGGCGGCGCCGGCGAGCGTACGTGCAGCAACGCATAGATGACGCCGACCAACATGCCGACGCCAATGGAGATGAGGTAGGGCTTCATGAGGCCTCCTGTCAGGCAGTGATCGGGGCCGGTGCACGCGCGCTACCGCGCACCGGCTCACCCAGTTTAGGACGACAGGAATGCCAGCAAGTCAGCGTTGACCTTGTCTGCCTCGGTCACGCACATGCCGTGCGAGCCGCCCGGGTAGACCTTGAGCGTGCCGTTCTTGACCAGCTCCACGCCCAGCCGCGCCGAATCGTCGATCGGCACGATCTGGTCGTCGTCGCCATGCAGGAACAACACTGGCACGTCGATCTTCTTCAGGTCTTCGGTGTAATCGACCTCCGAGAACTCCTTGATGCACAGGTACTGACCGTGGATGCCGCCGGTCATGCCCTGCGCCCAGAAGGCGTCGATCGTGCCTTGCGAAACCTTCGCCCCCGGCCGGTTGAAGCCGAAGAACGGCGTGGCGAGATCGCGATAGAACTGCGAGCGGTTGTCCGCCACCCCTTTGCGGATGCCGTCGAACACCTCCATCGGCAAGCCCTTTGGGTTGGCGGCCGTCTTGAGCATGATGGGCGGTACGGCACCGATCAGCACGGCGCGCGCGACCCGCTTGGTGCCGTGCCGGCCGATGTAGTGCGCGACTTCGCCGCCGCCAGTGGAGTGGCCGACCAGCGTGGCACCCTGGATGTCGAGTGCATCCAGCAGCGCCGCCAGATCGTCGGCATAGGTATCCATGTCGTTGCCCTTCGAGGGCTGGTCGGAGCGGCCGTGGCCGCGCCGGTCATGCGCAATGACGCGAAAGCCCTTCTGCACGAGGAACAGCATCTGCGCGTCCCAGGCGTCGGCGTTGAGCGGCCAGCCGTGCGAGAAGACGACCGGCTTACCGGTGCCCCAATCCTTGTAGAAGATGCGCGTACCGTCTTGAGTCGTGATCGTTTGCATGATGGGAATGGAGGTGTGCGTGATGGCGAATCGGGCGGCGCGTGCAACAGCAGCGCTGCTGCAGAGGCGTCGCCCGAGGGCAGGGATGTGGCTTGGGTGGCAGCGCGATCAGCGGGCAGGCACCGCCGCCAGCGCTTCGTGCGGCGTGGCGGTGCGCTGCGGCGCCTTGTGCACCATCGTGTAGGCGTAATCCACGCCCATGCCGTAAGCGCCGGAATGCTCCTTCACCAGTTGCATGACGGCGTCATACGTGTCGCGGTGGGCCCAGTCGCGCTGCCATTCGAGCAGCACTTGCTGCCACGTCACGGGCACCACGCCGGCCTGGACCATGCGTTGCATGGCGTAGTCGTGCGCTTCCTTGGAGGTGCCGCCCGAGGCGTCGGCCACCATGTAGATCTCGTAGTCGGCATCGTGCATGGCCGACAGCGCAAAGGTGCAGTTGCACACCTCCGTCCACAGGCCCGAGACGACCACTTTCCTGCGGTTGTTCTTGGCCAGGGCGTCGCGCACCTTCTGGTCGTCCCACGAGTTCATCGAGGTGCGTTCGAGCAGTGCCTTGTCCGGAAACACGTCGAGCAGTTCGGGGTAGGTGAAGCCCGAGAAGCTCTCCGACTCGACGGTGGTAATGGTGGTGGGGATGTTGAAGATCTTGGCTGCCTTGGCAAGCCCGACCGTGTTGTTCTTCAGGGCTTGGCGATCCATCGACTGCACACCGAAGGCCATTTGCGGCTGATGGTCGATGAAGATCAGTTGACAGTTCTGCGGGGTCAGTACTTCCAGCTTGGGGTTGGTCATGGCCGTGTCCGATTGGGTGAGGCTGGGGGGAAGCTCGGGGAAGCTTCAGAGAGCGCCACCGTCCCGAGGCTGCATTGGCGCGGTGAGGATCGGCGGCCCATCAATGATAGGAAGCCGCGCTCCGGACACAACGGCCCAATCGGCGAGTGCAGTTTTTGCGATTACCGAACAATCCGTGCGGTTTCGCGAAATATGCGACCGGTCAGGCTGGCGCTACCGCACCCAGCCGCGTTCCAGCAAAGGCGTGTCCCACGCGAGTTCACCTGCGTGGTGGCTGGCCAGGCAATCAATCAGCGCACTCACCTTGACGGCCTGCCGCTGCGTGGCGGGGTACACCGCCGAGAAGTACAGCGGTGCCAGGTCGTAGTCGGCCAGTATGGGCACCAGCCGGCCCGCGACCAGATCGTCGCTGATGACGAGGGTGGGCAGGCAGGCAATGCCGGCACTGGTGAGCGCGTAGTCGCGCAGCAGGTGCACGGAGTTGGAACGTACCTGCTCGGGCAGGTCGAGTTCGGCGCGCACCTCGCCGCCGCGCGAGAACACCCAGCGCTTGCGGGTCGGGTAGCCGGAGTACAGCGCGAGTGAATGCTGCAGCAGATCCGCCGGTTGCTGCGGCAGGCCATATTCCTCAACGTACGCGGGCGTTGCGCAGAACATGCGCCGCAGCACGAACAGGCGCTTCTCGATCAGCGAATCATTGATGGGGGGGAAGATCTGGAACGCGACGTCGAACCCCTCGGCAATCGGGTCGACCACGCTGTCGTCCACCACCACGTCGAGCTGGATGTCGGGGTATTGCGCGCCAAACTTGGCCAGCGGCGCGGCAAAGTGACTCAATGCGTAGCCGGGCAGCATGCGGATGCGCAGCTTGCCGGCCGGTGTGGCGCGCAGGCCGCGCATCTGGTCGGTCAGGTCCGTCAGCATGCAGACGGCTTCGGCGCAGCGCTTGTAGTAGGTCTCGCCCACCTCCGACAGCCGCACGTGCCGTGTGCTGCGGTGGAACAGCGGCGCTTCGATAAAGCGTTCCAACTGCTGCACGCGGTTGGTGACCACCGAGTTGGTCACGCCCAGCTGGCGTGCGGCTTCGGCAAAGCTGCGCGTTTCGGCCACGCGCACAAAGGCTTCAATACTGAGAAAGCGGTCCATAGGTACGGTCCATGCGCCGCAGGTGAGGGTGGCGCGACGCCAGCCATCATACGGCGATCCTGACGAATGTGACGTTGCCGCCCGCGGGGCTTTTCCGGGGATCGTCTGGTCGTTTATCCTCTGCAATCTGTTTCATTCCCATACCAAACTACCAAGCGAGGAGCAGTTCATGGCAATCCAAACGGTCGGCATCGTCGGTGCTGGAACAATGGGCAACGGCATCGCGCAGGCATGCGCCGTGGTCGGGCTGGATGTGGTGATGGTGGATATCAGCGATGCCGCCGTGCAGAAAGGCATCGCCACCGTGGCGGGCAGCCTGGACCGCCTCATCAAGAAAGAGAAGGCGACCGAAGCCGACAAGGCCGCCGCGCTGGCCCGCATCCAGGGCTCGACCAGCTATGACGACCTCAAGCGTGCCGACCTCGTCATCGAAGCCGCCACCGAGAACTTCGACCTGAAGGTCAAGATCCTCAAGCAGCTCGAAGCGGTGGCTGCACCGCACGCCATCGTCGCGTCCAACACGTCGTCGATCTCGATCACCAAGCTGGCCGCCGTGCTGCAAGATGCCAGCCGCTTCATCGGCATGCACTTCTTCAACCCGGTGCCGATGATGGCGCTGGTGGAAGTCATCCGCGGCCTGCAGACGAGCGATGCCACGCACGCCGACGTCGAGGCGCTGGCCAAGCAGCTCGGCAAGACACCGATCACGGTCAAGAACAGCCCGGGCTTTGTGGTCAACCGCATCCTGTGCCCGATGATCAACGAGGCGTTCTGCGTGCTGGGCGAAGGCCTGGCCTCGCCGGAAGAGATTGACGAAGGCATGAAGCTCGGCTGCAACCACCCGATCGGGCCGCTGGCGCTGGCCGACATGATCGGCCTGGACACCATGCTGGCCGTGATGGAAGTGCTGTACACCGAGTTTGCCGATCCCAAATACCGCCCGGCCATGCTGATGCGCGAGATGGTGGCCGCTGGCTACCTGGGCCGCAAGACCGGTCGCGGCGTATACGACTACAGCAAGTAAGCGCACGGCATTCGCGCTGTCCGCCAACTGTCCGGTCGGATTCGCGAGAAGTGTCTGCAAGTGTGCATGGAGGCGGTGCGGCGGTGCGTTGATGATGACGTATCGCCACACCGCTTTTTTCTTTCACACACTGCACACCGGATACCGCCATGTCGCGCTACGCCTACCGCCTGCTCAACGTCTTTGCCGAATCCACCTTTGGCGGCAACCAGCTCGCCGTCTTTGAAGATGGGCGCGGCCTGGACGACGCCACCATGCAGGCCATCGGACGCCAGTTCAATCTGTCCGAGATCACCTTCATCTTTCCCGATGACACGGACGGCGCCACCGCGCGCTTCCGCATCTTCACGCCCGACTACGAGATGCCGTTTGCCGGTCACCCGTCGCTGGGGACCGCGCAGGTGGTGCGCGAGCTGTACGGTCCGGGCAACGAACTGACGCTGCGTTGCCAGTCGGGCATCGTGTCGCTGACGGCGCAGGACGAGGGGTGGTCGCTGGTGCCGCCGCGCTCCGGTGCGCTGAATACGCGCGAAGCCGATCCGGCCATCGCGAAGATGCTTGGGCTGGACACGGACGCGCTGGCAGGCCCGCCGCTGTGGGTGGACGCCGGTATCGAGCAACTGATGGTGCCGGTCAAGACGCGCGCGGATGTGGAGCGTGCCCGCCCTGATCCTGCTGCGTTCGACGCCTGGCCGCGCAGCCGCAACGATGGGCGCAACGCCTATGTGTTCACCATGCCCGCGCCCGGCAGCAATGACCCGGTGGTGTCACGTTTCTTCTTCGAATATGGCACCGGCCTGTGGGAAGACCCGGGCACCGGTTCGGCCTGTGCCAACCTGGGTGGCTGGCTGCGCGCGACTGAGCATACGCTGCCGGCAAGCTATCGCATCGAGCAGGGCGCTGAGGTGGGGCGGCCGTGCTACCTGACGCTGCAGGTCGATGCCGACGGCACCATCCACGTGGGGGGCCGCGTGATCGAGATCGGCCGCGGCACGCTGACGATCTAAGTGATTAAGCGGCAGTGCTAGCTGACGGCGCTAATTGACGACACTGAGCTGCTTGCAGAAGAACGTCGTTCCGCAGAGCGCGCCGTCGGGCATCAACGCGTAGTTGGGCACCGTGCCGACGCGTTGCCAGCCGGCGCGTGTGTACAGCCGCTCGGCATCGCCGCCAGTCACGGTGTCGAGCACCAGCACCGTCTTGCCTTCGGCGCGGGCGATGTCGTCCAGCGCCATCATCAACTGCTGTGCAATGCCCCGCCGACGCGCGCGGCGGTGCACGAGCATCTTGGCCACGTCTGCGCGGTGCGGCTGGTTCTCGGGCTGCGCCAGAATCAGCTGCACGGTGCCGAGCACGACGCCGCGCTCGTCTTCGGCAATCAGCAAGGCGCGTTCGTTGCGCGCGACCCCTTCGGCTACGTTGCGCCAGAACGCCTGCGCCTTGTCATGCGACAACGGTTGCATGAAGCTGACCGACGCGCCCCCCTCCACGCAATCGACCAACACATCGGCCAGCGCATCGACGCAGGCGCTCGCTTCATTGGCGCTCACGCGGCGCACGATCACTGTGTCGGTCATTTCGTTCTCCAGCCAGCAGGCGACACCGTGGTGAGTGCCACCAGATAGCGCGCCGGCCGCTGCGTCGGGTTGTGAAAGACGATCGGGCGATCCAGCTGCATCGCCAGGCAATCGCCCGCGGCGAGGCGCCAGTGCACGTCGCCCACGGTCATCTCCATCGTGCCTTCGACGATCCACACCTGCTGGTAGATCTCGGAGTCGCGCACGCTGGTGTCGTAGGCGACGCGCTGGCCGGGCGGAAAGTGCACCTCTACGAGCTGGATGGGCGAGCGCGCGGCCGGCGAGAGGTTGCGGCGTACGTAGCCGGAGTCTGGGTCGGTCCACTCCGGCTGGTCGGTCGCGCGTGCTACGGGCGAGGGTTCGGCGGCCGGCGCCGCACCCTCTTCGAACAGCGAAGCGAGCGTCACGCCCAGCGCAGAACTGAGCCGGTCGAGCACGGCAGCGGTCGGGCTGCTCTGGCCGCGTTCGATCAGGGAGATGGCCGAGCGGCTGACCTGGCTGCGTTCGGCCAGGGCGTCGAGCGAGAGGCCCTGGGCGTCGCGCAGTTCGCGCAGGCGGCGGGCGATGCGTTGGTGGATGTCCATGTTGTCAGTTTAATGGAAATTTTCATCCAGTAAACTGGAATTTGAGGGAGGGATTGTCATCGCCTCCGGCCGTCAATTGCTGCGCGGTTTTGCGCGAGCGGTGTCGTGCAGGAGGTAGACAGGATTTTCTAGACAAGTTTTTCTAGAAAAGTTAGTCTACATGCCGATCGCTACAGAACCGACGTATCGCCATGACCAAGACCTCGCCTCGCATCAAGCCCACCGCTGCTGAACTGAACCTCCTGCGCGTGTTGTGGCAACTGGGGCCGGCCACGGTCAAGCAGGTCCATCAGGCGGTGCAGACCGAGAAGCCGGAAACGACCTACGCTGCGGTGCTGCGCCAGTTGCAGATCATGCATGCCAAGGGGATGCTGGTACGCGACGAGCGTGAGCGTTCGCACGTGTACGCACCGGCGCAGCGCCAGAACGTTCTGCAGAGCGGTCTGCTGAACGAGTTCATCAACAAGGCGTTTGCGGGCTCCGGCAAGGCGCTGGTTCTTGCGGCGTTGCGCGGGCATGTCACCAAGGAAGAGCGCGCCGAGATCGAAGCGTTGCTGCGCGAGGAAGTCCGGTGAGCACAACGCCTGCCATTCTGGTTCAGGCGGTAGGCTGGGCGCTGCTGCACTTCCTCTGGAAGGGGGCACTGCTGAGTCTTGCCGCCGCACTGTTCCTGCGGCTGACGCGAGGCGGTCGTCCGCAGGTCCGGTACATCGTGCTGTGCATGGCGTTGGCGCTGTGCGTGCTGATTCCTCTCGTCGACGGCTATCGCCAGTTCACGGCAATGATTGCCGCCATGGCCACCATCGACCCTGTGCCGGCGATGCCCATCTGGATGCCGCAGGCCGCAGCGCCCGCCTTGCTGGAAGACCCGATGCTGTGGGTGGTGGCGGCCTGGCTGTTCGGCGTCGGCCTGATGATGGTGCGAGTGGTCGTGGGCCTGGCCTGGGTGCATCGGCTTGCGCATGCATCGCATGCCTGCGCCAACGATGCGTGGCAGGCATGCGTGTCTGCGCTTGCGCAACGCTGTGGAATTCGTCGCCCGATCCGGCTTCGGGTGGTGCCTCATCTGTCCGGTCCCGTCGCCGCCGGTTGGTGGCGCCCCGTTGTGCTGGTGCCGGCTTCGTTGTTGACGCAGATGCCACCGGACCTGATCGAGGCGTTGCTGGCACACGAGGTCGCGCACATCCGGCGTTTCGACTATCTCGTCAACCTCATGCAGCGGGCGATCGAGGCGTTGCTCTTCTATCATCCGGGCGTGTGGTGGTTGTCCGGACGCATCCGTGTGGAGCGGGAGCTGATTGCCGATGAGCTCGCCGCGAGCCTGACCGGCAACCCGCGGCATCTGGCGCTGGCACTCAATCAGCTGAGCCAGCAGCAGGGTGTGGAGGCAGCCCCCGCGGGCGCGGCACTGTGGGCGCATGGCGGTGTGCTGTCCGAGCGCATCCGCCGGCTGGTCAGGCCGCAGCAGCCCGCCGGATGGACGTCGGTTGGCTTGACCGCAGCGCTGGGTACCGCACTGGTTGTGTCGGCGGTCGTCGTGCCGCAGTACGTGGGCGCCGCCCTTGCTCGCGAGGCGCTGTCGGTGTCGGATGACGCGCAGCGCATGCTCGTCCACGCTGCGGCCATCGGCAAGGTCGAGGCGCTTGTCGGCATGATCCAATCCAAACATGTGTACGTGGTGGAAGACGGCAGCGGCAAGGTGTTGCTCCAGCGCGATGCAGACAGCGTCGTCCCGATTGCATCGTTGACCAAGCTGATGACCGCCATGGTGGTGCTGGATGCGCGGCCCGAGCTGGATCGCGTTGTGCAGATTGCTCCGGCCGATGCGGGCACACCGACGTTGCGTCGCGCGGGTGTGCCTGTCGGGACAAACCTGCCGCTGCGCGACGTCATGCAGCTTGCACTGATGTCATCGGACAACCGGGCCGCCTTTGCCCTGGCGCGAACCTACCCCGGGGGCATGCCTGCGTTCGAGCGGGCATTGCATGCAAAGATCGCCGCACTGGGGCTGACGCATACCGCGCTGAATGAACCGACGGGCCTGTCGGCGTACAACCGATCGACGGCCAGCGACATCGCCATCATCGCCAAGGCAGCAGCGGACTACCCGGAGATCCGCCGCGATACCACCTATGTAAGCGAGACGCTCCAGATCAATGGCCAGCCGGTGGAGTACCGCAACACCAATCCGTTGGTCGGTGCGCGCGGCTGGGACATTCAGCTCTCCAAGACAGGCTTTACCCATGACGCTGGCCGCTGTCTGATCATGCAGATCCGCTCTGCCGGCACCAGCATCACGATGGTCCTGCTCAATGGGGATCGGGCGGTGAGTGTACCCACCATGTCCTGATCCGCATCCTGCGTGCCACGGCGCTCGCCTGAGCTCGGCGTGCGTCACGTTTTCCCCGTCGCTGTTTCCTTGTCCGGCAGGTTGCATCTGGCCGGTCAGGAGACGTTCGTCCCGACGTTTTGACGTGCAACCCTGCCTCGCCCTTTGCTGAATCGGCTATTGAGTTGAGGCCCAATCAAGAGAGAAGAACATGAAACGCTGGTGTGTCGCGGCAGCCATCCTGACCGTCAACCTGATGAGCCAAACCGCTCAAGCCGGAACCATCTGCACCGTCATCGCGGATGCAGCATCGGGCGATGTATTGGTACAGAACGGCGATTGCGCCACGCGCGTCACGTCGGCCTCCACCTTCAAGATCGCACTCAGCCTGATGGGGTTCGACGCCGGCATTCTCAAGGATGAACATACGCCCACACTGACGTACCGCGACGGCGATGTCGCGTGGGGCGGTGATGCCTGGCGCCAGCCCACGGACCCAGCGCGGTGGATGCAGTATTCGGTGGTCTGGTTCTCGCAGCGGGTGGTCCAGTCTCTTGGTGATACCCGCTATCAGCACTATGTCGACCTGTTCGACTATGGAAACCGGAATGTATTGGGCGAGCCGCGCACCCCACGTGCGTGGGCCAACGGGTCGCTGCAGATCTCGCCGCTGGAACAGGTGGCGTTCCTGCGCAAGGTCGCCAACCGCACGCTCCCGGTGAGTGCCACCGCCCTGGACATGACTTGGCGCGTGACCGAAGTCGCCACGCTGCCCGGCGGGTGGACGATTCACGGCAAGACCGGTACGGGCTCTCCGGGGGCGCCGATCACGCATGAAGGCAACTATGACCGGGCGCATGCCTACGGCTGGTTCGTCGGCTGGGCAACGAAGGGGCCGCGCACGCTGGTGTTCGCGCGCCTGACCCAGGACACCCAGGCGCAGCCGACGCCAGCCGGCATGCGCACGCGCGATGCACTGCTGAGCGATCTGCCAGCGCTGGTTGATGGCGTGACGCGATAGGACAGTCATGCTGACCGACATGCGCAGCAAACGCATCGACGTGATCCGTGGGGTCGCCATCCTGCTCGTCCTGTTTCATCACTTCAACATCGCCTATCGCTTGAGCGATACGTCACTTGCTGCGGTCTTCGGGCCGGAGCTTGTGCAGGCCGTGGCCCGCAACGGCAACTATGGGGTGACCATGTTCTTCGTGGTCTCGGGTTACCTGATCACCTCCAATGCCCTGCGCCGCTGGGGGCAGCTTGGCCGCATCGACGCGTGGGCGTTCTACGGGCTTCGCATCGCGCGCATCGTGCCGTGTCTGCTGTTGCTGCTCGCCATCGTGAACGTGCTCGCGCTGTACGGTGTTGCGATCTTCCAGAACCACGTCGCGACGGGTGAGCCCGTTCCGCTATGGCACGTCAATCTGGCGAGCCTGACCTTCACCATGAACGTGCTGATTGCGCGGGTGGGATGGGTCAACTATCCGTTGGGCGTCCTATGGTCGCTCTCGGTCGAGGAGGTGTTCTACCTCACGTTCCCGTTGCTGTGCCTCGTGCTTCGGCGTGAGTCGCTGCTCTGCCTGTTCTGGGCAGCGATCATTGCGGTCGGCCCGCTGTACCGGCTGACCCACCAAGGGGATGAGGCTGGATTTCTCTACGCGTACTTCGCCAGCTTTGACGGCATTGCCATCGGTTGCGGTGCCGCCGTTCTTTCCAGGCGGTTCGCCCTGGCCGGCATGACGACCTGGTTCGTACAATCCGCGGTCGTCGCCTTGATGACGTTTCTTTATCTGTGGTGGCCGATCGCACAGAGCAACGTCCTGGGCGTGACGGCGATGGCGCTTGGTACGGCGGTGCTGCTGTGGCCAGTGCAGCGTTCGGCGACCAACGATGGGCGGCGCTTCAATCGTGTCGGTGCGGCGGTGGCATGGTGCGGCAAGAACAGCTATGAGCTGTACCTGTTTCACTTGATTCCGTTGGCGGTACTCAAAACAGGGTTCCCGCGCGCCACAGTTCTCGGTGACGAGAAACTCGTGCTGCTGGCGGCGTTCATGCTGTTTTCGTTCCTGCTGGCTGCGAGCATTGGGCGGTACTACGCGGAGCCGCTCAACCGCACGCTTCGGCAACGTCTTCTGCAGCCGCGGCGCACACAATCCACCATCGTTTGAACGGGGACGCATCCCCCGGTTATTGCGGTAACCGGGGGATGCGCGGCGCGAGATTACGCGGGACCATGCGCCTCGCTGGCGCGCTCGAACAGCCATGCGAGGAAGATGTTGAGCGACCGGTCATCCGCTGCATCCCGATACAGGCAGTGAAACGGCGGCCCTTCCAGCTTGACCTCCGGAAACAGCATGACCAGGCGCCCATGGTCGACGTCGTCCTGAATCACGGCCCGTGGGGCCAGGCAGATTCCCAGCCCACTCATCGCAGCCTTCACCAGCAGGGCGAATTCGTCGTAGAACGGTCCGCGCAGGGTTTCACCCATCGAGACCCCCGCCTGGTGAAACCAGTACTGCCACGCCTGGGGCAAGCCGACGTAGTGCAGCAGAGGTGCATGGCGCAGGTCCGCCGGCGTGCGCACCGCTGCCAGTGCGGGATGATGCGGCGCGCAGATCGGCACCGCCGCGTTGGCCACCAGGGGTTTCGACGTGAAGCCTTGGCGCCGCAACTCCGGCGTGTAGCGGCGGATGACCACGTCGCTTGATTCATCGATGCGCTCCACGTCTGTATCAGGCGTGGACACCAGCTCAATTTCGATGCTTGGGTGCTGCACATGAAAGTGCGCCAGTTGCGGAAGCAGCCAGCCATGGGCGAACGACGACGAAGTATTGATCCGGATCTGGCGCCGGTCCGGTGCTTCGAACATCTGCTCCGTGGCCTCGGTCAGGCGCCCGATGCAACTTGCGACATCCACCAGGTAGTGCCGCGCCCGCAACGTCAGGCGCAGGGATCGCCCATCGCGCTCGAAGAGCTTCTGCCCAAAGAACGTTTCCAGCACGCGGATCTGCTGGGCGATCGCGCTCTGCGTGACATTCAACTCTTCGGCGGCAAGGGTCAGGCTGTTCAGGCGCCCAGCAGCTTCAAAGCTGCGCAGGGCATTGAGAGGGGGGAGTCGGCGCATGGCGCAATGTCAAAGAACAGCTAAAGCGTCGTGGAAAAAAACTCGTTTGTGGCAATGAAAGCGGCTTCCTATCATAGGCGCCACATTGGATCGGAAGATGATGATTGCATTACCCAGCCTACTCAAGACATCGGTGCTGCGCTCTGCGTGGCGGTCATTTCCGTTCGATTGCTGGATGCCGCTGTGGATGCACCAAGCGAGCCGCTACTTGGGACTGGCCAGTGTTGTCTTGATGCTGGTCGCCTGCTCAGGTCCGCCGCCGAACGAGCGTGAGACCGGCAGTGGAGGAACGCTCGTGCGATACAGCTCTCGCCAGGTGAGTGTGGACCTGACCGATGCGGAGCAGCAGAGCCTGCGCACCATGCGCGACCGTACGTACGCCAACACCGCGCCGGATCGTGCACTGAGTGCCGTGGCCAAGGCGTTGACCGAACTGGGTTACGCGCCGGTGTCGGTCGACAACGAAACCGGCCTGGTGGAAGCGGGGCATAGTGACACGCTGGTGCCCAAGTGGCGCCAGTTGCTTCGTGGCGCGCTCAAGAATTACACCGGCATGTTTCCGGCCAAGCCGGATCACGAACGCGTGTCGGCGGTCATCGCGGTCAAGGCGGGCGCTGGCAACCGGGCGACGCTGGTGCGCGCCCGGTTCGACAGCACGGTCTGGGATAGCAATGGCGATGCGCGCACGAAGACCGTGCTGCAGCGGGAGGTCTACGACGGCTTTTTCGCGGGCGTGGACAAGGTGCTGTGTACGGCTGCGTGCAAGGGGCAGCCCTAAGCGCCCAAGTCGCCAGCGCAGGCGGCGTCCGGTACGTGTCGTGCGCCTGGCTGGCGAGTGCGGTGCGCTAGTCCCGCTTCTGCACGGCGGGCGGCAGCCACGTGCCATCCAGCGCAGCTTCCTTCGGCCACGTCAGTTGCATGCGCAGCAGGAAAGGCCCGACGGGCGGCGGCAGCCAGTTGTTACGCATGCCCTTGGGCGGCGCACGCTGGATCAGGATGTCGAGCGAGCCATCGCGGTTCAGGCGCGGGTGGTCGGCTTCGCTGATGACGTTGCGCAGGCCGGGGCGCTCGGCGGTACGGCGCGGTTGCTGCACAGCGGCCACGGCCCAGCCGGCGTTCTCCGGCGGGAGCTGGTTGCGGTCGAAATGCAGCACGTAGCGGTGCGTGCTGTCCAGCGGCAGGCTGTTGGCGTCCGCTGTGGCGGTGGCAATCAACATGTCCTGCGGTACGTCGGTACCGCCGCCCGACCACGAGATGATCGCGCGCTGCGCATAGTCCAGCCCATACGCGCCGATCATGCGCGGGATAAACCAGCCGTTCTGCGTGATGGACGGCTGCTTGGCCGCCATCGAGAGCGTCTCGCGCGCGGCAGTCACGCCGGCATCCATGACCTTGAGGCTGGTGGAGTCCACGGCCTTGGCATCGAATGGCGTGCCGGGCGCGATGCCCAGGTTGCGCAGCGCTGCCACCATCGTGGAATCCGCCGCGTGCGGCGGGTTGTCCTTGAGCAGCTCCGCAAACCGCGTGAAGTAGGTGTTGGCATCGAGCGCGGTCACACGGCGGCGTGCAGCATTCAGGCTGACGTCGATGTCATTGGCCTTGTCGGCTTCCGCTTCTGTTTCGCGCGCGCCGGCTTTGCCGAAGGCGTCCAGGGGCGTGATGCGGTAGCGATCCTGCACACGGCGCGCAGCCGCTTCATCGCGTGCGCCGGCAACCTGTGTGCGTGCGACGACCCATACCAGGTTGGTTGGCGCGGCAATCTGTTTGACACCTGCCGGCAGCGTGCCTTCCCAGCCTGGCGGCGTGATGGCGTAGTGGGCCGCGCGTGCACCGGTGGTGCGGTTGCCGAGGGATTCGAACACGTCCGTCCAGGCGTCGTGCACCGCTACCCAGATGTGGCGGCGGCCGACGTCGGGCAGGCTCAACACAACCGGCCCGTTGCGCAAATCGACGAAGGCGCTGCTGGCGAGCACATCCACGCGCGCACGCACGCCGGCCGGCAGGGTTTCGTCTTCCAGCGTGCGCTGGTGCATGAAGCGCCCATTGGGCGCGATGGCGGAAGTGACCTGCATCAGCGCGTCCGTCATCATCAACGGAAACGCATACACATAGGCGGATCGGACTTGTGCCTCGCCGGCTTGCGGCAGGCGCAGTTCGTTGGCAGCGGCGGGGTTCGGGTCCTGGGTCGCGCAGCCGCTCAGGGTCAGGGCCGCCGCGCTCAGCGCCACAGCCGCCAGCCTTGTGAGCGGGCGCGCGGGCGCATGGCAGTGCGTCATCGTGTTCTCCATCTTGTCGGTACGCGGCAACAGGAAACCAGACGCCTGTCGAACATCCCCCCAAGGATGCTTGCGCATACGGTTGCGTGGTCGCCCGTCACGACGCCACGCTTGTTGTTGAGCATCTTTTGAATTTAGAAGTGCCGCCCTCGCAAGTCAATCGAAGTGCGGTGGGGTGCGCACGGTGGGGTGCGCGGGATGCGCCTACAGCCGCAGATGCAGGGCAAGCCGCAATTTGGCGGCATCGTACTCGGCTTTGAGCCGCGTGACGATCTCGCCGGCGGGGGGCAGGTCGGCAATCTGGCCTACCCCCTGCCCGGCGCCCCAGATGTCTTTCCAGGCCTTGGCACGGGAGCTGCCATCGCCAAAGTTCATTTTCGATTTGTCGGCCTCGGGCAGGGCTGCGGGGTCCAGGCCCGCCAGCTCGATGCTCTCGCGGATGTAGTTGCCGTGCACCCCTGTGAAGAGGTTGGTGTAGATGATGTCGGACGCTGCTGCGCGCACGATGGCTTGTTTATAGCTTTCCGCCGCATGCGCCTCCTTGCTGGCAATGAAGCGCGTGCCGATGTAGGCGAGATCGGCGCCCATGGCCTGCGCGGCGAGGATGGCATCCCCCGTGGCGATGGCGCCCGACAGTGCGATCGGCCCGTCAAAGATGCGCCGCACCTCACCCACCAGCGCAAACGGCGACAGCGTGCCAGCATGCCCGCCCGCACCCGCCGCCACCAGGATCAGGCCATCGACACCGGCTTCGAGCGCCTTCTCGGCATGGCGCAGGTTGATCACATCGTGCAGCACGATGCCGCCGTAGCTGTGCACCGCATCCAGGATCTCCTTGACCGGCGCGCGCAGCGAGGTGATGAAGATCGGTACCTTGTGCTTGACGCAGGTGGCCACGTCCTGCTCCAGCCGCGCGTTGGAGTGGTGCACGATCTGGTTGACGGCCAGCGGTCCCACCACAGCGTGCGGGTGCGCGGCGCCGAGTGTGGCTCGATATGCGGCGAGGTTTTCGTTGATCTGCGTGAGCCATTCGTCCAGCACCTCGGCCGGGCGCGCATTGAGCGCCGGAAACGCCCCGACGATGCCGGCCTTGCATTGCGCCAGCACCAGCTCCGGATAGCTGACGATGAACATCGGCGAGCCGATCACCGGCAGGGTCAGGTGTTGCAGCGCGGGTGGCAGATGCTTGGCGGCGGGCATGGCGTCTCCTGATGGGGAAAGGCAGACAGCGTCGTTCGATTATAGGAAGCGGGCGCCGCGTATTGCCCCGAATGTGACCTTCGCTGTGCTGGCGGCTTCTGCGCTAGCATGCTGGACATCCCATTGCGCCAGAGGAAGAGGAGACCGTCATGACTGCACCGCTGTCCATCGAAGCCGCCACCGCCGCCGCCGATCAGGCGCTGTTTCCGGGCTTTCGCCCGTTCCGTCAGGTGGTCAACGGCGTCGAGATTGCCGGTGTGATCGGCGGCAGCGGCCCGCCGCTGCTGTTGCTGCACGGTCATCCGCAAAGCCATGTGATCTGGCACAAGGTCGCGCGCGAGCTGGTGAACGATTACACCGTTGTCGCCACCGATTTGCGCGGCTATGGCGCATCGTCCAAACCGGCCGGCAGCGCCAGGCACGCGGAATACAGCAAGCGCGTGATGGCGCAGGACCAGGTCGAGGTGATGCGCGCACTCGGCTTCGGCCGCTTCCGGCTATGCGCGCATGATCGCGGCGCACGCGTGGCACATCGCCTGTGCGTCGATCACCCCGTGCACGTGGAGCGCGCCATGCTGCTCGACATTGCCCCCACGCTGGCGATGTATGAGCAGACCGATATGGCCTTCGCCTCGGCGTACTGGCACTGGTTCTTCCTGATCCAGCCCTCGCCGTTTCCTGAAACACTCATCAACGCCACGCCGGATTTCTACATCAGCAAGCTGATGGGCCTGCGCCATGCGGGGCTTGAACCGTTCGCACCGGAAGCGATGGCCACCTACGCCGCCGCCATGCGCGAGCCCGACTGCGTACATGCTATGTGCGAGGACTACCGTGCCGCTGCCACCATCGATCTTGAGCACGATCGCGCAGACCGTTCCGCCGGCAAGCGTGTGAGCGTGCCGCTGCGCGTGTTGTGGGGCGAGCATGGGGTGATCCAGCGGTGCTTCAAGCCGCTGGAACTGTGGAGCGCAGTGGCCAAGGATGTGAGCGGCGGTACCGTGCCATGCGGACACTATGTGCCGGAGGAAGCGCCGGAGGCGTTGCTCAAGGAGATGCGGGCGTTCTTTGCTTGATGCGAACCGCAATGGCAGCGGGCGTCGCGATCATCAATCCCGATACGTTTTTGGAGACGCCTTCGGGGCGCGTGTGGACGCCCGAGCGCAGCAAGGCGGCGTGGGATCGCTGCTTTCAGGCGCTGGAGGATCGCTTGCGAGAATCCACGCCGAGTGGACCACACCGGCTGCTGATCGTTTGTGGATCGCAAGGGGCAGGGAAATCCCATTGGATTCGCCAGAATGCGCAGCGCTATGCACCGTGCATTTGCTTCGATGCCGCGCTTCCTGGCATTCGGCATCGGCGTCCGATTTTGGAGTTGGCGAGTCGATACGGTGCTGAGGCGATCGCTGTGTGGATCGATACGCCGCTCAGCGTGGCACTCACACGAAACGCTCTGCGCGCGCCAGACAAGCGTGTGCCGGAAGACAGCATCAGGAGCGTCGCTGCCCTGTTCGAGCCGCCATCGGCTGAAGAGGGCTACAGCAACGTTCTGCGGTTGGACGGTTCAACGCCAGCGTTTCGCCCGGTCCCTCAGCATTGACCAGCGTCGCCTTACGCGTCGGCCCACTCCCGCAGCAGGTTGTGATACGTCCCCGTCAGCGCAATGACGGACGTGTCGTCCTGCCCCAGCAGCCCCATCAGCCGCTGCAGTTCCATATCCATCTGGAACAGCAGCGCGCGATGCGCGTCACTGCGCACCATGCTCTGCAGCCAGAAGAACGAACACACCCGCGCACCGCGCGTGACGGGCGTGACACGGTGCAAGCTGCTGCTCGGGTAGAGCACCATGTCGCCGGCCGCGAGCTTGACGCGGTGCTCGCCAAAGGTGTCGTCGATGACGAGTTCACCGCCGTCGTAGTCTTCGGGCTCGGTCAGGAACAGCGTGCAGGAGAGGTCGCTGCGGATGCGGAAGTCGGTACCGCGCAAATGGCGCACAGCGTTGTCGACGTGGTTGCCGAAGGTCTGTCCACCTGCGTAGCGGTTGAACAGCGGTGGGAACACCTTGAGCGGCAGCGCGGCCGAGAAGAACAGCGTGTTGGCCGCGAGCGCATCCTGGATGAAGGTGCCGACCTCGCGTGCGGCGGGCGAACCTTCGGGCAACTGCATGTTGTGCTTCACCTGGCCCGACTGCGCGCCGGCGGTGACTTTGCCGTCCACCCATTCAGCGGCGTCGATGATGGTGCGGCAGTGTGCGACCTGGTCCTTGGTAAGGACGGCAGGAATCTTCAACAGCATGGCGATTCGGTTTCGAGTGTGCCGGCCAGCCTGCGCAATCGCGCATCGGGGTGGCCGGCAAGAAAGTCATGTGCCTTGGCGAGGAAGGCGGGTGTCGCGCTGCGCGGTACGGCGCGCATCCACGTGAGGGCTTCGTCCGCGCGGTCGGTGAGCGCGAAGAGCCGTGCCGCGTTGAACTGGCCACGGAAGTCGCCGCCCTCAGCCGCACGCAGGTAGCAGGTCAGAGCCATCCCCAGGTCGACCTCGACTTCCCAGCCGTCTTCATAGAAGCCGCCGACGACGTTGATCGACTTGGCGTGGCCTTGCGCAGCGGCAGCCTGGAAGAGGGCGAAGGCTTGCGCACGGTCCTGCGGCACACCGCGCCCGAGCTGCAGGCTGGTGGCGTAGTTGTACTGGCCCCAGTCGAGGCCGGCATCCGCCGCGCGGGCGTACCAGTGCGCGGCGGTCCTGTCGCAGGCGGGTGCGCCCCAGCCGTGCTCGTAGCAGCGGCCGAGCATGTTGGCCGCCATGGCATGGCCGGACACCGCGGCGGTCTTGAACCAGAAGAGGGCTTCGGTGCGATTGCGTTCGACACCATGACCATCGAGCAGCCATTGGCCGAGGATGGCCTGTGCCTCCGTATGGCCACGACGAGCGGCGCCGGCAAGCCAGTCCGCCGCGCGATCGGCCGGGCCGGTCAGTACGGCGTGAATGGCATCCACCACCGCAGCATCGGCTGCGGCGGTTTGCGCTTGTGTCGCCATCAGTACCGGATACCCAGCGTCAGGATCGCGGCGCGCCCCGGTGCGAGCGATGCGTAGTGCGATGCATACGCCTGGTTGTAGTACTTCTTGTCGAACAGGTTTTGCACGTTCAACTGCAGGTTCATGTGCTTGTCGATGCGGTACGAGGCCATCGCATCGAAGCGCCAGTAGGCCGGCACCCACTTCGGGTTGGCAGGGTTGGAGCTGCCCCAGACCTTCGACACGTAGTACGCGCCGCCGCCCAGCGTGAACTTCGGCATCGGCTGGTAGGTGGTCCACAGGCTGAAGCTGCTCTTGGGCGTGTTGGGGAATTCCGTGCCGTTGGTCACACCAAAGGCCGAGCCCGAGCCGCCGTTGTTGCGCAACTCGCTCTTCAGGTACGTGTAGCCGCCAAACACTTGCCACTTGTTGGTGAGTGCGCCCGACCAGCCCAGTTCGAAGCCATCCACGCGCTTGTTGCCGGCCATGGCGGCGGTGCCGTCCTGCAGCACGATGCGTGCGTTGGTGGTTTCGATGCGGAAGATGGCAGCGGTGAGCGCCAGCTTGTTGTCCAGCACGTTCCACTTGGTGCCGAGTTCGTAGGCGCGGTTCTTCTCGGGGGCGAGCACGTCGCCGCGATTGCCTGAGCGGTCCGGCGTGAGTGCGCTGCCATCGGCGCCTTGACCCGCCACTGAGCCCGACGGCGTGGACGACGTGCCGTACGCCACGTAGATGCTGCCGTTCTGCGCAGGCTTGAAGACGAGGCCGAGTTGGTAGTTCAGCAGGTTGTCGTCACGCGAGAAGCTGGAGCGCACGCCTTGCGCGTTGGCCGAGGTGGTGGCCGAAGCCGAGTAGCGGTCGAAGCGCAGGCCACCGTTGATCTGCCAGCGCGGCGACAGTTCGATGGTGTCGAACACGTACGCCGATTGCGTGCGCACCGTGGTCTCGGCCGGGTTGTTGGCCAGCGTGATGTTGCCCGTCCACGGGTCATTCGGGTTCGGGTTGAACAGGCTCGTGCAGTTGTAGCCGCCGGCCGCGCCGATCCCGTTCGGGCAGCGGTTGCTGCCGGTGGGGACGTTGTAGGTGTCGTTGCTGCTGTGCTCGCGCGAGAACTCCAAGCCCGCCGCATAGCTGTGCCTGAAGCCGCCGGTCTCGAACTTGCCGGTCGCCTCCGTCTGGTTGGCGACGGTGTTGGCCACCGAGTAGCGGGTGTTGGCGCGGCGCCACACCATGCCGTAGTAGATGTTGCCCTGGCTGTCGTCGGGCTGCGTCCAGACGTAGTCCTGGCTGGTGCGCGCGATGCGCGTGGTGTTGCGCAGCTTCAGCGCGCTCGACACATCGTGCTCGAGCGAGAGCGTGCCCATGTCGACGCGGTCACGGCGGAAGTCGCGGCCCAGGCCGTAGTAGGTATTGCGGCCGACATCCACCGGCGAGCCATCGCCGGGTGCAAACAATTGCGGACGGCCATCGGTGCGGCGGTTGAACGTGCCGTTGTTGTAGGGGATGCCCGTGTCCGGCGTGTCGTTCGATTGCAGGTGGTAGTACGACAGCGTGGCGCGCGTGGGCGTGCCCAGCCCGAAGGCGATGGACGGCGCGATGCCCCAGCGGCTGAAGCTCGTCACATCGCGGCCCGGCGTGCCGGCGTCGTGATACATCGCGTTCAGGCGGAAGGCTGCGTGTTCGCCGATCTGGTAGTTGCCGTCGGCCGTGGCGCGCTTGTACGCCGCATTGCCCACGGAGATCGTGCCCTCGGTGAAGTGCTCCAGCTTGGGCGTCTTGGAGACGATGTTGATCGCCCCGCCGGCCGAGCCGCGGCCTTCATATGCGCCCGACGGCCCCTTGATGACCTCCACCGATTCCACGTTGAACATCTCGCGCGATTGCGCACCGATGTCGCGCAGCCCGTCGAGGAAGGTGCTGGCCTGCGCGTCGTAGCCGCGGATGAACGGGCGATCGCCCACCGGGTTGCCGCCTTCACCCGCACCAAACGCAATGCCTGGCACCGTGCGCAGCGCTTCGGTGAGGGTGACGGAGCCCGTGTCCTGCAGCACTTCAGCGGGGATCACCGTGACGGATTTGGGCGTGTCGACCAGCGGCGCGGTGAATTTGCCGCCCGAGGCTTCGTCGGTCTTGAAGCCACTGCTGCCGGTGACCGTGTGGGTCGGCAGGGTGGCCGTCACTGAATCCTTCTTGGTTTCCGCCACGGCCGGTGTGGCCGCCACGGCAAAGCTCATGGCCCCTGTCAGGTATCCCACCACCGAATGTTCGGCGCGCTTGCGTTCCGTCTGTGCTGCTTGCATGGCTTGGTGCCCGCTCCCCTGAAAAATCTTGTTACATGTTTGGTGCAAATGAGAATTGTTATCGTTCGCATGTGAAGGAGTCAACGAAGAATCTGTCGATTTCCTTATCGTCTGAAGAAAATCTCCAATAAATCAATGTGTTATGCCAAGCGAGCTGCGGGGCGCGGCAAAACGCAGCATGTTTTGTGTTCGAAGACTTCCATTTATTCAAGCAGATGATTTAGTATTGCCGGGCAGGCTGTCCAACCGAATCTCTCTTGAAGGTGAGCATCGCGTGAGCACGGACCCCGAACTCCTCATCGAGCAGCGCGGCCAGGCGCTGTGGTTGACCATTCAGCGCGAAGATCGCCGCAACGCGATCAACGGCGCGGTGCTCGAAGCACTGACGGCGGCGCTGGCCGATGCCAGCCGCAACACCGCTGTGCGCGCCGTGGTGCTGACCGGCGCCGGCACGCGGGCCTTCTGTGCCGGGGCCGATCTGCAGAGCGGCCAATCGTTTCGCTTCGACTATTCCCAGCCGCACCAGGGCCTGGCGGATCTGTTTCGGCAGGCGCGCCGCTGCACGGTGCCGCTCATCGCGCGGGTGAACGGCGCATGCATGGCCGGTGGCATGGGTTTGCTGGCGATGTGCGACATGGCGGTGGCCAGCCGTAGCGCCATGTTTGGGCTGCCTGAGGTGAAGGTCGGACTGTTCCCGGCGCAGGTGTTGGCCGTGCTGCAGCATCAGTTGCCGCGCCGCGTGCTCAATGAGCTGTGCCTGACCGGCGAGCCCATGAGCGCAGACCGCGCCCTCGCCGCTGGCCTGATCAACGAAGTGGCCGAACCCGAAGCGCTCGATGCCGCTATCGATGCGCTGCTCGCGCGGCTGCTCGACAAATCGCCGTCGGCCATCCGGCGCGGGCTGTACACGCTCAAGCAAGTCGAGCATTTGAGCTTCGAGCAGGCGATGGCCTTTACCGAAAGCCAGATCGGCCTGTTCGCCTTGACCGAGGACGCGCAGGAAGGGCAGGCCGCCTTCCGCGAGAAGCGCGCGCCCAACTGGACGGGCCGTTGATATGCGTAAAGACACGGTTTCCATTGGCGGCGCCAGCGGGTTCTGGGGCGACAGCGTGACCGGGCCGATGCAGCTGGTCGCCTCCGGCCGCATCGACTTCCTCGTCTTCGACTACCTGGCCGAGCTGACCATGTCGCTGCTGGCCAGCGCACGCATGAAGAACCCCGAGCTAGGGTATGCCACCGACTTCGTCAGCGTGGCGATGCGCGCGGTGCTCAAGGACGCGCTGGCGCAGAACATCCGCATCATCGCTAACGCGGGCGGCGTGAACCCGCGCGGGTGTGCAACCGCGCTGCAAGCCCTGGCCGATGAGCTGGGCGTGAGCGTGCGCATTGCCGTGGTGGAGGGCGACGACGTGATGCCGTTGCTGCCCGCGCTGCGCGACGAAGGCGTGCGCGAGCTGCAAAGCGGCCGCCCGCTGCCCGACAAGGTGGTGAGCGCCAATGCGTATCTGGGCGCGTTGCCGATCAAGGCGGCGCTTGATGCGGGCGCGCAGGTGGTCATCACTGGCCGATGCGTCGATAGCGCGGTCACGCTCGGTGCGTTGATGCATACGTTCGACTGGCCGGCGGATGACTACGACCGCCTCGCTGCCGGCAGCCTCGCCGGACACATCCTCGAATGCGGCTGTCAGGGTGCCGGCGGCCTGCACACCGATTGGGAGGTCGTGCCAGACTGGGCGCACAGCGGCTACCCCATCGTCGAGTGTCGTGCCGACGGCAGCTTTATCGTCACCAAGCCGGAAGGCACCGGCGGGCTGGTGACGCCTGCCACCGTCGGCGAGCAACTGCTGTACGAGATCGGCGACCCCGCACGCTATGTGCTGCCCGATGTCGTCTGCGATTTCACGCAGGTGACGATGACACAGGCTGGTGAGCATCGCGTCGACGTGCGCGGCGTACGCGGTCTCGCACCCACGCCGGACTACAAAGTGAGTGCCACCTACGCCGACGGCTATCGCGCCACCGGCCAGCTCACCATCGTCGGCATCGATGCGGACCGCAAGGCGCACCGCACGGCGGAAGCGATCCTGGAACGCACGCGCGGTCTCTTCCACAAGCTCGGCTTGCCGGACTACAGCGCCACGCATATCGAGACGCTCGGCTCGGCCTACCTGTTCGGGCCGCATCAACCGAACATGCCGCGCTTTGAATCGGTGATGTGGCTGGCCGTTGCGCACCCGAACAAGCAAGCGCTCGAACTGTTCGCGCGCGAGATCGCGCCGGCCGGCACCTCGTGGGCACCCGGCACGACTGGAGCAGGTGGGCGGCCGAGCGTCGTGCCCGCCGTCAAGCAATACGCTTTCCTGATCGACAAGGCGCGCGTGCAGCCACGTGTGACGTTGCTGGGCGGTGAGAGCTTCGACGTGGCTGTGCCGACGGGCGGCGCGCCATTGGAAGCATCAACCGGCGCGACTGTGACGGACGCACTGCCGACCGGCCCGACGCGCGAAGTTCCACTCATCGAACTCGCCTACGCCCGCAGCGGCGACAAGGGCGACACCTCCAACATCGGCGTCATCGCACGCCGACCGGAAGACCTGCCACTGCTGCGCGCGCAACTGACCGAAGACGCCGTCGCCGCCTACCTCGCACACGTCGCGCGTGGCCGCGTGACGCGCTACGACCTGCCCGGCATTCACGCGCTCAACTTCGTCTGCGAGCAGGCACTGGGCGGCGGTGGCATGGCCTCGCTGCGCAACGACCCGCTGGGCAAGGGCATGGCGCAGGTGCTGTTGACGATGCCGGTGCGTGTGCCGGTCGATCATCCCTAACCGACGAGGCCATCATGGTCGCAGGCCTGTTGACGTCCGCGCTCTTCAACGCCGAGCACGACACCTTTCGCGAGACCGTGCGCCGCTTTGTCGACAAGGCGGTGCTACCGAACATCGATGCCTGGGAAGAGGCGGAAACCTTCCCGCGCGAGCTGTATCGCGAGGCGGCTGATCTGGGTTTGCTCGGCATCGGCTTTCCGGAGGAATACGGCGGCACGCCCGCTGACCTGTTCCTTGAACTCGCGATGATCGAAGAGCTGACCCGCGCGGCCAGCGGCGGGTTGCTCGCCTCCCTGTTCAGCCACACGATCGGCGCGCCGCCCATCGTAGCGGGCGGCTCTGCAGAGCTGAAAGCGCGCGTGCTGCCCGACATCCTCTCGGGCGAGAAGATCAGCGCGTTGGCCATCACGGAGCCGTCGGGCGGGTCGGATGTTGCCAATCTGACCACGCGTGCGGTGCGTGATGGCGATCACTACATCGTCAACGGCAGCAAGATCTTCATCACCTCCGGCATGCGCGCGGACTACATCACCGTGGCGGTGCGCACGGGCGGACCGGGAGCGGCAGGCATCTCCGTGCTGCTGATGGATGGCGACGCGCCGGGCCTGTCGCGCACGCCGCTCAAGAAGATGGGTTGGTGGTGCTCCGACACGGCGCAACTGCACTTCGACAACTGCCGTGTGCCCGTGGGCAACCTGCTCGGCGCGGAGAACCGCGGCTTCGAGCTGGTGATGCGTAACTTCAACCACGAGCGCCTTGCACTGGCGATGCAGGCCTACGGGCTGGCGCGTACATGCCTGAGCGAAGCGGTGGAATGGGCCAGCCAGCGCGAAATCTTCGGCAAGCGCCTCGTGCAGCATCAGGTGGCGCGGCAGAAGCTGGTGGCGATGGCCACGCGCATTGAGGCCACGCGCGCATTGCTCGAAGACCTGATGTGCCGCATGCAGGCGGGCGACTCACCGGTTGCGCAACTGTGCATGCTGAAGAACTTCGCCACGCAGAGCCTGCAGTTCTGCGCGGATACGGCGGTGCAACTGCTCGGCGGCATGGGTTTCATGCGCGGCACGAAGTCGGAGCGCATCTATCGCGAAGTGAAGGTCTACATGATCGGCGGCGGTGCGGAGGAGGTCTTGAGTGATCTTGCTGCACGTCAGCTTGGTTGGGCCTGATGCGCAATCACGGAGACAGAACCATGTATCGCTCAGTCTTTCGCCCGGGGCTGTTCCTGGGGCAAGTTGCAGTGGTGACGGGTGGTGGCAGCGGCATCGGCCGGTGCACCGCGCATGAGCTGGCATCGCTCGGCGCGGCGGTGGCACTGGTGGGCCGCAATGCGGAGAAGCTCGCCGCCGTGCGCACCGAGATCGTCGACGCGGGCGGCACCGCGCACGCTTACGTCTGCAATATCCGCGACGAGGCTGCCGTACAGGCGACGATCGCGCAGATTCTCGGCGAGCATGGCCGCATCGACGCGCTGGTCAACAACGCGGGCGGGCAGTTTCCGTCGCCGCTCAAGGACATCTCCGTCAAGGGGTGGGAGGCCGTTGTGCAGACCAACCTGACCGGCGGTTTCCTGATGGCGCGCGAGTGCCTAAACCAAGCGATGCAGCAACGCGGCGGCGCCATCGTCAACATCGTCGCCGACATGTGGGGTGGCATGCCGAACATGGGGCACTCCGGTGCTGCACGCGCCGGCATGATCAACTTCACGGAGACGGCAGCGTTCGAGTGGGCGCAGTACGGCGTGCGCGTGAATGCGGTGGCGCCGGGCTACGTGGCGTCGTCGGGCATGGACGCCTATCCGCCGTGGATGGCCGACACCATCCGCAGCATGCCGCGCACTGTGCCGGCTGGGCGCTTTGCCACCGAGGCGGAGGTGTCATCGGCGATCGTCTACCTGTTGTCGGAAGCGGCGGCGTTCATCACGGGCACGACGCTGCGTGTGGATGGCGGTCGCCCCAACGTGCGGCCCGGCACGCCGATGCCGGCACCGCGTCATGGCGCCGCGCCGTTCAACGGCTTCCACTTGGCCGTGACACCCAAGGTGCTGCAAGACAAGGAGACCGACGATGCCGGTGCTTGAGTCGCGCATCGCCCCGCAAAGCGACGCCTACCAGCAGAACTACGCCGCGCTCACGGAGCTCGTCGACCAACTGCGCACGCTGGAGAACCGCACGCGCGACAAGTCCGAAGCCTCACGCGCACGCTTCGAGCAGCGCGGGCAACTGCTGCCGCGTGACCGGCTCGGCCGCCTGCTCGATGCCGGTGCGCCGTTCCTGGAGCTGTCCTCGCTGGCCGGCTTCTGCCTGGACCACGCGGACCCGGCGCGCTCGATTCCCGGCGGTGGCTTCATCGCCGGCATCGGCTGGGTGAGCGGCGTGCGCGCCATGATCATTGTGGACGACGCGGGCATTGATGCCGGCGCCGTGCAGCCAATGGGCATCGAAAAGTTCCAGCGCGCGCAGGCCATCGCGCTGGAACAGAAGCTGCCGTTCATTCACTTGGTCGAGTCCGCTGGCGCCAACCTGCTGACGTATCGCGTGGAGACCTTCATCCACGGCGGCAGCGGTTTCTACTGGCTTGCGCGATTGTCAGCGGCAGGCATTCCGGTGATCAGCGTGGTGCATGGGTCGAGCACGGCGGGCGGCGCGTACATGCCCGGCCTGTCGGACTACGTGGTGATGGTGCGCGATCGCGCGCGCGCCTTCCTCGCGGGCCCGCCGCTACTGAAAGCCGCCACCGGCGAGATCGCCACCGAAGAGGAACTGGGCGGCGCCGAGATGCACGCCACCACTTCGGGCCTTGCCGAATACCTGGCCGAAGACGACGCTGACGCACTGCGCATCACACGCGAACTCGTTGCTGCGCTGGATTGGAACCGCGATGTGCCGGCGGCCGATCGGCCCTATGCGCCGCCGCGCTTCGATGCAGAAGAACTGCTCGGCATCGCGTTGACGGATCATCGCAAGCCGCTCGACATGCGCGAGGTGATTGCGCGTATTGCCGATGGGTCGGATTTTCTGGAGTTCAAGCCGGACTACGGCCCCGCCACGATCACCGGACACGCGGCCATCTGCGGCATGCACGTCGGCATCATCACCAACAACGGACCGCTGGACCCCGCGGGCGCCACGAAGGTTGTCCACTTCATCCAGGCGTGCTGCCAGTCCGATACGCCGCTGCTGTATCTGCAAAACACGACGGGCTTCATCGTCGGCAAGGCATCGGAGCAGGCGGGCATGATCAAGCATGGCTCGAAGATGATCCAGGCGATGGCTAATGCCACCGTGCCGCGCATCACCGTGCATTGCGGCGCATCGTTCGGGGCGGGCAACTACGGCATGTCGGGGCGCGGCTTCTTCCCGGATTTCTGCTTCAGCTGGCCCAACGCCAAGACCGCCGTGATGGGCGCCGAGCAGGCCGCTGGAACGATGGCTACCGTCATGGCGGCCAGCATGCAACGCAAGACGCAGACCGTCGATCATGACGCCATCGAGGCGATGCGCGCCAAGGTGATCGACACGTTCGAGCGGCAGTCCGGCGCGTTCACCGTGTCGGGCCGCCTGCTGGATGACGGCGTGATCGACCCACGCGACACGCGCAAGGTGCTGGCCTGCGTGCTGGCCGTGTGTGACGAAGCGCGCAGGCGCACGCTGCACCCCATCCAATTCGGCGTTGCCCGACCGTAGCGCCATCCCATACGAACAGCCCAGGACTACCGGAGCGAGACACCATGCACTTCACCCACGAACATCAGGAACTGCAGCGCAACCTCAAACGCTTCATCGACAGCGACATCAACCCGCACGTCGATGAATGGGAAGCGGCCGAGATGTTCCCCGCCAAGGCGCTCTTCAAGAAGATGGGCGAGCTGGGCTTTCTCGGCATCGCCAAGCCGACGGAGTTCGGCGGCCTGGGCCTCGATTACTCGTATGCGATGGCGATGGCCGAGACGCTCGGCCACATCCACTGCGGCGGCGTGCCGATGGCGATTGGCGTGCAGACCGACATGGCGACGCCAGCGCTCGCCCGCTTCGGCTCGGATGAGTTGCGTGCGCAATTCCTGGCGCCCGCCATCAGCGGTGACGCGGTGGCTTGCGTTGGCGTGTCGGAGCCGAGCGCCGGTTCCGACGTGGCGGGCATCAAGACCACCGCACGCAAGGACGGCGACGACTACATCATCAACGGCAGCAAGATGTGGATCACCAACAGCCTGCAGGCCGACTGGATGTGTTTGCTCGCCAACACATCCGATGAACCGGCGCACCGCAACAAGTCGCTCATCATCGTGCCGATGAATACGAAGGGCGTGTCGGTCGGCAAGAAGATCCGCAAGATCGGCATGAACTCGTCGGACACCGGCCTCATCTACTTTGACGACGTGCGCGTGCCGCAGCGCTATCGCATCGGTGAAGAGGGCAAGGGCTTCACGTACCAGATGCTGCAGTTCCAGGAGGAGCGCATGTGGGCCGCCGCCAGCAGCCTGCAGACGATGACGATGTGCATCGACAGCACCATCGAGTACGGCCGCGAGCGCAAGCTGTTCGGCGCCAGCCTGCTCGACAACCAGTGGGTGCACTTCAAGCTGGCCGAACTCAAGACCGAAGTGGAAGCGCTGCGCGCGCTCACGTACCGCGCGTGCGATCTCTACATCAACGGGCAGGATGTGACGGAACTCGCATCGATGGCCAAGCTCAAGGCCGGGCGCCTTGCGCGCATCGTGCCCGATGCCTGCCTGCAGTTCTGGGGCGGCATGGGCTTCACGTGGGACAACCCGGTCTCGCGCTACTACCGCGATGGGCGCCTGGGCTCCATCGGCGGCGGTGCGGACGAAGTGATGCTCGGCATCATCTGCAAGTACATGAACACGCTGCCGGGCAAGAAGGGCTGAGCGATGGGCACGCCGCACGCAGCTTTCCGCACGGTCCTGATCGCCAACCGGGGCGAGATCGCGCTGCGCATCCAACGCACCGCGCAGCGCCTCGGCATGCGCACCGTTGCCGTGTACTCCGATGCCGACCGCGATGCCCCGCATTGCCGCGCGGCGGACCTCGCCTTGCCGATTGGCGCGTCGCAACCGCAGGCGTCGTATCTGAACATTGCTGCGCTTCTTGAGGCTGCGCGCAAGGCGCGTGCTGAGGCCGTGCATCCGGGCTATGGCTTCCTTGCTGAAAGCGATGCCTTTGCCAAAGCGTGTGCAGACGCTGGCCTCGTCTTCATCGGCCCGCCTGCGCAAGCCATCCTCGCGATGGGCAATAAGGCCGGTGCCAAGCGCCTCATGGAAGCTGCTGGCGTGCCGTGCGTGCCCGGCTACCAAGGCGAGGACCAATCCGATGCCCGCATGGCGCAGGAGGCCAATCGCATTGGCTACCCGGTGATGATCAAGGCGGCCGCCGGTGGTGGCGGACGCGGCATGCGCCGCGTGGATCACGCGGAGGACTTTGCAGCCGCCTTGCAGTCGGCACGCTCCGAAGCGGAGAACGCGTTCGCTTCCGGCGAGTTGATCCTCGAAAAGGTCATCATCGAGCCGCGTCATATCGAGATCCAGGTGTTTGCCGACACGCACGGCAACGTGGTGCACCTTGGCGAGCGCGACTGCTCCGTGCAGCGCCGGCATCAGAAGGTGATTGAGGAGTCCCCATCGCCTGCTGTGTCGCCGGAGCTGCGCGCGCGCATGGGTGCAGTGTCGGTGGCTGCCGCACGCGCCATCGGCTATGTGGGTGCGGGCACGCTGGAATTCCTGCTCGCCCCGGACGGCGCGTTCTACTTCATGGAGATGAACACGCGTCTGCAGGTCGAGCACGCGGTGACGGAGGCGGTGGTCGGTGTCGACCTAGTTGAGTGGCAGTTGCGCGTGGCGCTGGGCGAGCCATTGCCGCTCACGCAGGATGAGATTGATACGCGCCGCGCGCAGGGCGGCCACGCTATCGAAGTGCGCTTGTGCGCGGAAGACCCGCAGCAGAACTTCCTGCCGCAGAGCGGCACCGTCGCCCGCTGGCGTGCACCGCGCGAGGTGCGTACGGACCATGCGTTGGCGGATGGGCTGGTGGTGTCGCCGTACTACGACTCGATGCTCGCCAAGATCGTCGCGCACGGCGCTGATCGCGCCGATGCTTGCCGGCGGTTGGCGCATGCGCTGGACGACTGCCTGCTGCTCGGCTTGCCAACCAATCGCGCATTCCTGCACCAGTGTGTGACCCATCCGGCGTTCCTCGCTGGCGAGGTGTCCACCGCGTTCATCGACCGGCATTTTCCGGCGGCGATGCGCCAAGCGACCGTACCCGATGCAGCGGTCTGCCAGGCCGGCGCCGTGTTGCTGACGCACTTGCGCAAGGACGCCGCACGCCGTTATCCCGCTGAACTACAAGGCTGGTCCAGCAGCCGCACCTACCCCACGCTCCGCCGCTTCACGCTCGACGGCGAAGCCATCGAGATGCGCGTGCGTGCGCTCGCCGCGCAACGCTGGGAAGTGAGTTGGGATGGCGGCACCGCACAGGCGGAGATCGTGTCCGAAGTCGGTGGCCGCCTCACGCTCGACTTGGACGACAGACTGTATCCGCTCGAATACGCCATCACCGAAACCACGTGCCACTTCGTGCTGGACGGCGCCGAGCACACCGCCATCGACACCACCTACGCCAAGGCCGAACGCAACGGCGCCCAAGCCGGCAGTGGCCGCATCAGCGCCCCGATGAACGGCCGTGTGGTGGCGGTGCACGTGGCCGAAGGCGAGGCCGTCTCCGCTGGCCAGGTGCTGCTGGTGGTCGAGGCCATGAAGATGGAGCACAGCATTGCCGCGCCGCTCGCCGGCGAGGTAAAGGGCTTGTTCACCCAGGTCGGCGCACAGGTAGCGCCGGGTGGGTTGCTGATGGAGATTGCCGCGGCCTGAGGGCTGCATCGTCGTTGTTGTCATCCATCGTTTCGTCGTGCAGTTCATGCGGTCCACAGGAGACGTCCCATGTCCGTAGCCACGCCAGACACCACGCTTGAAGCCAACCTGCTGAACCGGGTGACGCTGGGCGATACGTTGCATCGCAGTGCGCGCAAGTTCGGCGCGAAGGTCGCGTTGGTTGATGGCTCGCGCCGCATGAGCCACGCCCAGCTCAACGCAGACAGCAACCGCTATGCGCATTACCTGCTTGGTAGCGGCTTAAAGCCTGGGGACAAGGTGGCGATGCTGTGCGGCAACTCCGCGCAGTTTTTGGTGGCGGCGTACGGCATCCTGAAGGCGGGGCTCGTGTGGGTGCCCATCAACGCGATGCTCGGGCCGGACGATGTTCGCTACATCCTTGAACACGCCGAAGCACGGCACATGGTGATCGACGCGGCGTTGTACCCAGTGCTGCGCGACACGCTGACAACGCTCGGACTATCCGCCCATCAGTGCTTTGGCGATCCGGCTGCCGGTGGCCCGCAAACCGTCGAACAGGTGCTGCAAGGTCACGCCGACACGCTGCCCGCCGTCGTCATCGACGACCGCGATCTCGCGCTCATCATGTACACCAGCGGCACCACGGGCCGGCCCAAGGGGGCGATGCACTCGCACCGCTCCGTGCACGCGGCGCTGATGTCCAACATCGCCGGTCTGAACCTGAACGAGAAAGACGTGTTCTCGTGCATCCTGCCGATGTTTCACTGCGCCCAGTTTTCGACCGCCGCTTCGGCGATGACGGTGGGCGCCACGCTCGTCATCCAGCGCGGCTTTGACCCGACAGCGCTGCTCGATGCGATTGCCAACGAGCGCATCACGCAACTGTTCGGCCTGCCGCTCATGTACGCCGCGCTGCTGCACCACCCGCTGCGCGCGCAGCGCGATCTCTCCAGCCTGCGCTTGTGCCTCTATGCGATGGCGCCGATGGCCAAGCCGCTGCTCGAACGGCTGATTGCCGAGGTGTGTCCGAACTTTGCGCTTGGCTCTGGGCAGACGGAAATCTTCCCGATGACGATGTACTTTGCGCCCGACCAGCAACTGCAGCGCACCGGCAACTACTGGGGCCAGCCGTGCATGGTCAACGAGGCAGCGGTGATGGACGACCAGGGCAACCTGCTCGGCCCCGGCCAGTTGGGCGAGATCGTGCACCGCGGCCCCAATGTCATGCTCGGCTACTACAAAGACCCGCAGGCCACCGCCAACGCACGCCGTTTCGGCTGGCACCACACGGGCGACCTGGGCATGTGGGACGCCGACGGCCAGCTCCAGTTCAAGGACCGCATCAAGGACATGATCAAGACCGGCGGCGAGAACGTGCCGTCGCTCAAGGTGGAAGAGGTGCTGCTGCGCCATCCGGCCGTGGCGAATGCCGCAGTGGTTGGGCTGCCGCACGCGCATTGGGTGGAGGCGGTGGCGGCCTTCGTCTGCCTCAAGCCGGATGCACAGACGGATGCGGCAACGTTGCAGGCACATTGCCGGGAGCATCTCGGCAGCTTCGAGGTGCCCAAGCACATCAGCGTGGTCGACAAGCTGCCCATGACGGCCACTGGCAAGATCCAGAAGCACGTGCTGCGCAGCGCCAACCAGACGCTGTTCGAGAGCGACGCCCGCTAAGGACGACTAAGCCGCCGGCTGGGGCGGCGTGCGCAGGATGAAGCGCACCGCCTGATCGGCCAGCGCATCGATGCTGATGCCCGCACCGGCCTGATACCACTGCGCCGTCCAGTTGAGCGCGCCGAACATCAGCAGGCGGTCCACCGGCGTCGGCTGCGCCCATTCGCCTGAGGCATGCAGGCGGTCGATGACGCGGTTCCAGATGCCCTCATAGCGATCCTTAAGCGCGATGATGCGTTCCTGCGCCTGTGCATCGAGTGAGCGCCACTCATACAGCATCACCGGGATGAAGTCCTGGTTGGGCGCCAGGATCGTGTAGAGGTGCGCACGCACCAACTGGCGCATGGCCTCGCGCGGCGGAAGCCCTTCGACATCGATGGCTTCGATGTCGGCCAGCGCCACCGTCAGGCCGTGCTCGATCACGGCTTGCAGAATGTCTTGCTTGGTCTTGAAGTGATAGAACCAGCTGCCCGCATGCACGCCCGTGGCGGCGGCAATGTCGCGCACCGTGGTGTTGCCATAGCCCTTCTCGCGGAACAGTCTGGCGGATTGCTCGATCAGCGCGCGGCGCAGGCCTTCGTTGGCATCCTGCACGGGGCGGCCGCGCTTGCGGCGCGGTGCATCGGCTTCCGTGGTGGATTCTGGCGGGTTGGGTGTTGCGGGTGTCGACATGCCTGGCGAAGAGAAGCGGCTTCGCTGCATTGTAGCGACCGGCAGGTCAATCGCGGTTGCGGATTTGCCCTTGCTCGACCGTGGCGGCACCCGCCTTGACCAGCGCGACAATGGCCGCATCCAGCAACACCGTCATCGATTGGTTGGCGAAGAAACGCGCCTGCAAGCGCGGCATCAAGCTGGTCTGCGTGAACCAAGCGAGCAGTGCGTCGTGCGACAGTGCTTGCTGCTCCAGCAGCTTGAACTTCACCAGCACGCGAATGGCGTGCAGTGCATTGCGCTCGGGGTCTGCACGCAGATAGGCGAGCCGCCCGAGCGATACCTCAATGGCGGCGTTGACTTCCGTGAACGGTCGGCCATGTCCCGGAATCACCACGCGCGCATCGAGCTGCGCGATGCGCTCAAGAATGGCCTGTTGTTCTGCAAAGCCGCTCTCGCCCTCCAGCTCGGGGAAGATGATGCCGAAGCCGCGCTCCCACAGCGCATCGGCAGAGAGCAGCACGTGCGACTCCGGGCTGTAGAGGATGACGGCATTGGGATCATGCCCCGGTGCGCTGATGACCTGCCAGTCAAAGCCGCCCAGGTGCACGGTCATGCCGTCAGTCAAGCTTGCCTCGGCATCACTGTCGGGCAGCGTGAAGCGGGCGCATTCCTGGCCGGTGGGGCCGTAGCTGAGGGCGTCGGTGTCCCAGCGGCGCACGTCGTCGACCTGTGCGGCGGGCACGCGGGTGTGGCAGTCGTACAGCGCTTGCAGCGCCGCGTTGCCGCCGCAGTGGTCGGAGTGCAGGTGCGTGTTCAGCAGGCGGCGCAGTGGCTTGCCTTGCAGCGCGTGCTGGACCAGCGCCACGGTCTGTGGTGCGTGTGTGAGGTAGCCGGAGTCGACCAGCGCGCAACCGCCGCGCGCTTCATCGTCGAAGAAGAGGATGTTGTTGGACGACAGCCAGCCGCGCTCGAACACGCGCATCGAATGGGGTAAACGCGCGGGGACGGTGACGATGTCGTGTTCGGCCATGTTGGTATGGGGTCAGGCGCGGCGTATGTCGTTGAGCCAGGCGCAGGCGCGTTCGGGCAGTGTTTGCCAGACGGCGAGGCGCGCTGCGTCGCTCATGGTCGACCAAGCGGCAATCTCGTCGATCGTGCGCATGCAACCGAGGCACAGGCCACGCGCGTCATCCATCTTGCACACGCTGATACACGGCGAGGTGACCGGCTGTGCGCGTTCGGCCTGCGCGCGGCTGTTGCGCAGCTTGCCCAGCGAGAGCTTCAGTTGTGCGCGCGTGCAGCTGTCCATCGACGTTCGATCAATCACGCTGGGCGATGTCGGCCACAGGCGCGCCGGTCATCGCTTCCAGTTCGGCGGGCGTGAGGTTGAACACCGCGTGCGGATGGCCGGCGGCGGCCCACACGCTGGCGTACTGGAACAGGTCCTGGTCGAGCAGCATGACCGGTTTGACCGCATGGCCGACGGGGCACACGCCGCCAATCGCATAACCCGTCTTCTCGCGCACGAACTTGGCGTCGGCTTTGGCGAGGGCGCCCACGTGCGCGGAAACCTTTGCCTCGTCGACACGATTGGTGCCGCTGGCGATCACCAGCACCGGCACGTCGTCTTTGGCGCGGCGGAAGATGATCGACTTGGCGATCTCCGCCACCGAGCAGCCCAGGCCGGCGGCGGCTTCGGCGGAGGTCTTGCCGGTGGCCGGCAGCATCACGATGGTCTTTTCGTAGCCGAGCGTGCGCAGGTGGTCGGCCACGCGCTGGGCGGATTCAGGCAGGGGGGCGTTCGTATCAGTGGCGGTCATCGTTGTTCTTCGTGAGGGGTCAGATACAGGCTTGCGCGATCTGGTCCTGCAGCTTGAGCAGCAGCGCGCGGCCCGCGCGCGAAGCGGTCGGGCGGCCAATGGCTTGCGAGATGAAATCCCCCGCCAGCACGACCTTATCCAGATCGATGCCGGTGCGGATACCGAGGCCGTGCAGCAGGTACAGCACGTCTTCGGTCGCCACGTTGCCGGTCGCGCCCTTGGCGTACGGGCAACCGCCCAGCCCCGCCACCGAGGCGTGGAAGATGTTGATGCCGACTTCCAGGCTGGCGAGGATGTTGGCCAGCGCCTGGCCATACGTGTCGTGGAAGTGGCCGGAGAGGCGGTCGATCGGGAAGATTGCCGCAGCGGCTTCCATCACGGTCTTCACGCGGCCGGCCGTGCCCACGCCGATGGTGTCGGCAATGTCGATCTCATCGCAGCCGAGGTCCGCCATGCGCTTGATCACATCCACCACCGACGACACCGGCACCTCGCCCTGATACGGGCAGCCCAGCGAGCACGAGATCGACCCGCGCACGCGGATGCCCGCATCCTTGGCCGCCTTGGCGACCGGTGCAAAGCGTTCGATCGATTCGGCGATGGAGCAGTTGATGTTCTTCTGCGCAAACGCCTCGCTGGCGGCGCTGAAGATCACGACCTCATCCGCCCCCGCCGCAGCCGCGCCCTCGAACCCCTTCATGTTGGGCGTGAGCACCGAATACAGTGTGCCGGGCCGGCGCTGGATGCGCGCCATCACCTCGGCACCGTCGGCCATTGCCGGCACCCATTTGGGCGACACGAACGATGCGGCCTCCACGTTGACGAAGCCGGCTTCAGACAGCCGGTTCACCAGCTCGACCTTGGTGTCGGTGGAGACCGGTGCCTTCTCGTTCTGCAGACCGTCGCGCGGGCCGACTTCGACCACTTTCACAAAATTCGGGAATGCCATCTCAGTAACCTCGTTGCAGGTCGACGATGCCGACGATCGGCTCGCCAGCTTCCAGCGCGCGGATCTTGCGCGCGATCTGGGCAATGCTCACCTCGCGCAGCGTCAGCGCCGAAATGTGCGGCGTGATGTGGATGCGCGGTTCGGTCCAGAAAGGGTGATCGGTGGGCAGCGGCTCCTTGCGGAACACGTCGAGCGCGGCGCCGGCAATCTGCCCGCTGCGCACAGCCGCCAACAGATCGTCTTCCACTACGTGCTTCCCGCGCGCCACGTTGACGAGGAACGCGCCCGGCGCGAGCTGGCCGAGCAGCTTGGCGTCGATCATGTTCTCGGTGTCGGCGGTGAGTGGCAGCACGTTCACCAGCACGCGCGTGCCGGACAGGAAATCCGGCAGTGCATCGGTACCGGCGCGGCAGTCGATGCCATCGATGCGCTTGGCCGAACGGCTCCACCCGCGCACGGGGAAGCCGAAGCCCGCCAGCGTCTTGGCGATGTGCGTACCCAGCACGCCCAAGCCCAGCACGCCAATGACGAACTCCTCACGCTTGAACGGTTTGAGGAAGCGCCACATCTTGGCCTGCTGCTGGCGCTCGTATTCGTCGAGCCGGCGGAAGAAGCGCAGCACGGCATGCGTGACGTACTCGCCCATTTGCGCGGCCATGCCGGCGTCGTCCAGGCGCACGATCGGCAGGCCTTCGGGAATGGCATCAGGCGACTGCGCGCGCAGGCCGAGGATCGCATCCACGCCCGCGCCGAGGTTGAATACCGCGCGCAGGTCCTGGCGCCCGCGCAGCATATCGGCGGGAGGCTGCCAGACCACGGCGTAGTCGGCGTCCTGCGCCGCACCTTGCTCCCACACCGACAGCCGCGCTTCGGGCAGCGCTTGCGCAAAACCATCGAGCCAGGGTTGGGGCTTGCCGTCGGGCGTGTAGATCTGGATGTGCATGTGGGGCGACTTCGGAATTCTGGGTTGACGCGTGGTTTACGTATACGTCAAGCAGTGTAGCAGGGGCCGCCGAGGCGCGCGGCGGCCCGCTTGGGCGTCATTCAGGCGTCACTCCGCCGGTTTGAACGCCAGCAGCTGCACGCCTTCCGTCACCTGATCGCCTACGCCGTACAGCACCGACTCGACCACGCCATCGGCCGGGGCGGTGAGCGTGTGTTCCATCTTCATCGCTTCCATGACGACCAGCGGTGCGCCCTTGGTGACGCTCTGACCCGGCGTGGCGAGCACAGCGATGACCTTGCCCGGCATCGGCGCGGTCAGCTTGCCGCCTTCGTCGTCGGCTTCGCCGGCGTGGGCGAGCGGGTCGTGCCGCTCCAGCGTCCAGTGCGCGCCGCCGGTGAAGACGTGGAAGACGTCGCCATCCGCATGCACCTGCCCGGTGGCCTTGTGCGAGCCGAGTGCGACGGTGAAGGTCTCCGCGTGGCGCTGCGTGGTGAAGGGGGCACTAGCGCCGTTGGCCTTCAGGTGCGAGCCATCACGGCCGTAGACGAGCGTGGCGTCGATCGCATGTTCGCCCTGTGTGAAGCGCAGCGTGCGCTCGGCCGCGCCGTTCAGGCGCCAACCGCTGCCGCGTGCCCATGGCGAATGCGGATCGCGGGTGTCGGTGCGCAGGCCGCGTGCCTCGCGTGCCAGCAACGCGGCCACGGCCAGGGCGATGGCGTCTTGCGGCACTTCGGGTGCGGCCGGGAACAGCGTGTCGTGGTTGCGCGCGATCAGGCCTGTATCCAGGTCCGCCGTGGCAAACGGCTTCGATGCCACCAGGCGGCGCAGGAACGCGACGTTGGACGACAGCCCGACCAGGTGGAAGCTGCCCAGCGCCTGCAGCATGCGGGCCAGTGCTTCTTCACGGTCGCGGCCCCAGACGATCAGCTTGGCGATCATCGGGTCGTAGTAAGGGCTGATGGCATCACCCTCGCGCACACCGGCGTCGATACGCACGGCTGCCGGCTCGCCATTGGCCTGCGCGCCGACGGTGAATTCCACTGCCGCGGGCGTGCGCAGCACCTTCAGCGTGCCGATGGAGGGCAGGAAATCGCGGTCCGGGTTTTCGGCGTAGATGCGTGCTTCCAGCGCGTGGCCGTGGATGTGCAGTTCGTCCTGCGTGCGCGGCAGCGGCTCGCCGGAGGCCACGTGCAATTGCCATTCGACGAGGTCTTCGCCCGTGATCATCTCGGTGACGGGGTGCTCGACCTGCAGGCGCGTGTTCATCTCCATGAAGTAGAACGTGCCGTCTTCATCGACGATGAACTCGACCGTGCCGGCGCCCACGTAGCCCACGGCGCGTGCGGCGGCCACAGCGGCTTCGCCCATCGCGCGGCGGCGGTCCAGCGTCATGCCGGGGGCGGGGGCTTCTTCCAGCACCTTCTGGTGGCGGCGCTGCACGGAGCAGTCGCGCTCGAACAGGTAGACGGCATCGCCAAAGCTGTCGGCGAAGACCTGGATTTCGATATGGCGCGGGCGGGTGAGGTACTTCTCGATCAGCACGCGGTCATCGCCGAAGCTGCTGGAGGCTTCGCGCTTGACGGAGGCGAGCGAGGCTTCGAATGCATCGCCCGATTCCACCACGCGCATGCCCTTGCCACCGCCGCCGGCGCTGGCCTTGATGAGCACGGGGTAGCCGATGCGGTCGGCCTGCGTGCGCAGGAAGGCGGCGTCCTGGTTGTCGCCGTGGTAGCCGGGCACGAGCGGAACGCCGGCTTTTTCCATCAGCGCCTTGGCAGCACTCTTACTGCCCATCGCTTCGATGGCCGAGGCCGGCGGGCCAACGAAGATGATGCCGGCTTCGGCGCAGGCCTTGGCGAAGGCTTCGTTTTCGGAGAGGAAGCCGTAGCCGGGGTGGACGGCTTGGGCGCCTGTTGCGAGGGCGGCTTCGAGGATGCGGTCGGCGCGCAGGTAGCTGTCGCGGGCGGCGGGTTCGCCGATGTGGATGGCTTCGTCGCAGGCCGCGACGTGGCGGGCGTTGGCGTCGGCATCCGAGTAGACGGCGACCGTGCGGATGCCCAGCTTGCGGCAGGTGGCGGCGACTCGGCAGGCGATTTCGCCTCGGTTGGCGATGAGGAGTTTGGTGAGCATGGTGTTGTTGCGTCTCCGTGTTTGTTTTTGCACTTGTGGTGCGTCCCTTGTTTCATCCCCTGCCGGGGCTGAGTCACTTTCTTTGTCTTGCCAAAGAAAGTAACCAAAGAAAGGCGCGCCCGAGATGGCGACCCCCTCCTTGAATTTGTGTAACCGGGCGGAGAACGGGAAAACTCGCTTCGCTCAAACAGTTCCCGTTCTTTTTTCCGCCCGCTTACACAAATTCAAGGCGCCATCTAGGGCAGGGTACGGCCAAACCAGCCGGGCGCCGCCCGTGGCGCTGTGTACTTGCTCATGTCAGGGCGCAAAGCCCCGAGATTGGAGTTCTGAACCCCAACATTGGAGTTCCAGAACCTCAACGCCGGAGTTCAGAACTTCAAAGTTGGAGTTCCGAACCTCAACGCTGGGGTTCGGAACCTCAAAGTTGAAGTTCAGAACCTCAACGCTGGAGTTCCCGAACCTCGACGTCGGAGTTCAGAACCCCAACGATGGAGTTCAGAACCCCAAAGTCCGAGTTCAGAGCCTCAAAGTGGAAGTCCAGAACCCGAACGCCGCTGCAAAGAGGTTGTTACGCGAAGCGACTTGCTTCAACGCCAACCCCAACGCTGCGACGGTGTGGCCGTACCTTGCCCTAGATGGCGCCTTGAATTTCTGTTGCAGGGAGGAAAAAGAGGGGAGGCTGTTTGAGCGCAGCGAGTTTTTCCCTTCCCCTCCCTGCGACAGAAATTCAAGGAGTGTTTCGCCATCTCGGGCGCGCCTTTCTTTGCTTACTTTCTTTGGCAAGACAAAGAAAGTGAGTCGGCCCCGGCAGGGGACGAAAGGGAGGCAGACCACCAACGCAAAAACAAAAACCGCCCCCCAGCCAAGCAAATCAATCAGCCGGCGTAATGTCGATATGGCAATGCGACGAATGCGAGTGCGAAGCATCACCCTGATGCAGATGGTCCTGCACCTCAACCCGCATCCCCAACCGCGCCAACAGCTTGCGATCCGCATCCGCCTCCGGGTTATCCGTCGTCAGCAACTTCTCGCCATAGAAAATCGAGTTAGCCCCCGCCATAAAGCACATCGCCTGCAACGCATCATCCATCGCCTCGCGGCCAGCGGAGAGCCGCACCATCGCCTTGGGCATCGTGATCCGCGCCACAGCAATCGTGCGCACAAAATCAAACGGATCCAGTTCTTCGTTGCCAGCCAGGGGCGTGCCTTCCACCTTCACCAGATTGTTGATCGGCACCGAATCCGGATACGGCTCCATGTTCGCCAGCTCGGCGATCAGGCCCGCACGCTCGTGCACCGATTCCCCAAGCCCGACGATGCCGCCGCAGCACACGTTGATGCCCGCATCACGCACATGCTCCAGCGTGTCGAGCCGATCCTGATACGTACGCGTGGTGATGATCTCGCCGTAGAACTCCGGCGCGGTATCGAGGTTGTGGTTGTAGTAATCGAGGCCTGCATCCTTCAGTTGCGCAGCCTGTTCTTGCTTGAGCATGCCCAGCGTCACGCACGTCTCCAGGCCCATCGCTTTCACGCCACGCACCATGTCGGCTACGGCATCGAGCTGATGCGGTTTCGGGTTGCGCCACGCGGCACCCATGCAGAAGCGGCTGGCACCGTTCTGCTTGGCGCGCGATGCCGCTTCCAGCACTTCGTCGATCGGCATCAGCTTTTCAGCCTCGACACCCGTGTCGTAGCGCGCCGATTGCGGGCAGTACGAGCAATCCTCCGGGCAGCCGCCGGTCTTGATCGACAGCAGCGTCGAGAGCTGCACCGCATTCGCATCAAAGTTGGCGCGGTGCACCTGCTGTGCCTGGAACAGCAGGTCGTTGAACGGCAGCGCGAACAGCGCTTCGATGGCTTCGCGGCTCCAGCGTGCGTCGGGTGCCTGACCCGGCGTGACGGGCACCTTGGCAGCGTTCGGAACGAAGTTGAGCGGAGTGGGTTGCATGAGGACTTCCTTCAAGTAATGCGTGGTTTCTAGTTATGCGGGTCAGGCCGGCAGAAGCCAGTTCGGCTTGCGCTTGCCCAGAAAACTCTGCACGCCTTCACGGCCTTCTTCCGAGGCGCGGATGGCGGCGATGCGGTCTGCGGTGTCGGCCAGCAGCGCGTCGTTGACGGCGGCGCCGGACACTTCGCGCACGAGGCGCTTGCTCTCGCGTACAGCGTTCGGGCTGTTGGCGACGAGCGCGGCGGTGATGTCGCCCACCTTGGCGTCGAGCGTGTCGGCGCTCACGAGTTCGTGCACGAGGCCCAGGCGATGCGCTTGAGCAGCGGAGAAGCGCTCTGCGGTGATGAAGTAGCGGCGCGACGCCTGCTCACCCAGCGCACGGATCACGTACGGGCTGATGGTGGCTGGAATCAACCCGAGCTTGGCTTCCGACAGGCAGAAGTTGGCCGTGTCGACGGCGACCACGATGTCGCAGGCCGCGACTAGGCCAACGCCGCCGGCATACGTGTCGCCCTGCACGCGTGCAATCACGGGCTTCGGGCAGGTGTAGATGGTGCGCAGCATTTCAGCCAGGCGCAGGGCATCGGCGCGGTTCTCGTCATCCGAGTAGCCGGCCATCTTCTTCATCCAGTTCAGGTCCGCGCCGGCGCAGAATGCGGGGCCACTACCGGCCAGGACGATGGCACGCACGCTGGGCTCCTGCGCCAGTGCGCGGAACGCGCCGGTCAGCTCGGCGATGACGGTCTCGTTGAAGGCGTTGCGCACATCAGGCCGGTTGAGCGTGAGCGTGGCGACGGCGCCGTGCTGCGCGAAGGCGAGGGTCTCGAAAGCGTTCATTCGGGGTCCTTGTTGGTATCGGCCTTGGGGTCGTCAGCCCCCGAGGCTTCTGCGGCGGTGGGTGCGGCGCTAACCGGGCCTGCGGGCAAGCCGAGTTCGCGCAGGAAGACATCGACCTGCGGCAGCCAGATGGCCAGGCCCGCGTGGCTGGCAAACATGCCGTGCGAGTCGCCCTTGAAGCTGCCGTAGTCCACCAGCCGTGCTTTTCCGCCTGCGCCGGTGTAGGCCGCAAACATCTTTTCCGGCATGGGCTTGGGCCAGTAGCTGTCGTTGTCGCCGTAGAACCAGAGCGACGGATAGCGCGACTGCCGGCCGTACGTTTCAAAGGCGCGCACGAGGTTGTTTTCCCAGGCGACGCAGGTGTCGTTGCGCAGGCCGCCCGCGAAGTTCACCAGACCACGCACACCGGGGTAGCTGACCGTGCCGAAGGCCATCGTGGTCAGGCCGCCGTGCGACTGGCCCATGACGACGATGCGGTTGCGGTCCACATAGGGCTGTGCGGTCATGTAGTCGAGCGCGGCCACCACGTCTTCTGCCTGGACGAGGCCGTTCGATTCCACATTGCAGCCGCTGCCGATATAGGCGCCGCCCGACTTGGAGAAGCCCTGGCGCATCGGGATAGCTACCACGTAGCCGCGCGCGACCAGCGCCGCGGCCTGCTCGCTGTAGCGGGCACGCGACTGGAAAGCCGCGTTGCCGCGTGACTTGCCGTGGTTGAGCACGATCAGCGGGAAGGGGCCGTCGCCGGCCGGCTTGTAGACCGTGGTCTCCAGCTTGATGGTGAAGATGCCCGCAGACTTGGGCACCTCCACTATCTCTTCGCTGATGCCGGACGCGTTCGATGTGTTGGGTGAGCTGGACGGTTTGTCCTGCGCATGCGCGACGGCAAGCAGCAGCGCGCAGCCGATGGCTGTCCAGGCGCTGCGCCACGATCGCGCGGTGTTGCTGTTCACTGCAAGTTCCTTGTCTGATGTTTGATGGCAGTCCGCTTACATACGGAACACGCCGAAGTTCATATCGCCAATCGGCGCGTTCAGGCTGGCCGACAGGCTCAGGCCCAGCACGCTGCGCGTATCCGCCGGGTCAATCACGCCGTCGTCCCACAGGCGCGCGCTGGCGTAATACGGGTGGCCCTGGCGCTCGTACTGCTCGCGGATCGGCGCCTTGAACGCGGCTTCCTCATCCGCGCTCCACTGGCCGCCCTTGGCCTCGATGCCGTCGCGGCGCACGGTGGCGAGCACGCTGGCGGCTTGCTCCCCGCCCATCACCGAGATACGCGCGTTCGGCCACATCCACAGGAAGCGCGGCGAATACGCGCGCCCGCACATGCCGTAGTTGCCCGCACCAAACGAGCCGCCGATGATGACCGTGAACTTGGGCACCTGCGCCGTGGCTACCGCCGTCACCATCTTCGCGCCGTTCTTGGCGATGCCCTCGTTCTCGTACTTGCGGCCCACCATGAAGCCGGTGATGTTCTGCAGGAACACCAGCGGGATCTTGCGCTGGCAGCACAGCTCGATGAAGTGCGCGCCTTTCAGCGCCGCTTCCGAGAACAGGATGCCGTTGTTGGCGATGATGCCGACCGGATAACCCCAGATGCGCGCAAAGCCGCAGACCAGCGTGGTGCCATAGCGCGCCTTGAATTCATCGAAGGCGGAGTCGTCGACGACGCGGGCGATGACTTCGCGCACGTCGAACGGCTTGCGCGTGTCCGTCGGGATCACGCCGTAGAGTTCTTCGGCCGGATAGCGCGGCTCAACCGGCGCATGAATCTGCACTTGGTCCGGCTTGCGGCGGTTCAGATGCGCGACGATGCTGCGGGCCTGCGCCAGCGCGTGCGAATCGTTGTTGGCGAAGTAGTCCGCCACGCCAGACAGGCGCGTGTGCACATCGGCACCGCCCAGGTCTTCTGCGCTCACCACTTCACCGGTGGCGGCCTTCACAAGCGGCGGGCCCGCCAGGAAGATCGTGCCCTGTTCCTTGACGATGATCGATTCGTCGCTCATGGCGGGCACATACGCGCCGCCGGCCGTGCACGAGCCCATCACCACCGCGATCTGCGGAATGCCTTTCGACGACAGGTTCGCCTGGTTGTAGAAGATGCGGCCGAAATGGTCACGGTCGGGGAACACGTCGTCCTGGTTCGGCAGGTTGGCGCCGCCCGAGTCGACCAGATACACGCAGGGCAGGTGGTTCTGCTCGGCAATCTCCTGCGCGCGCAGGTGCTTCTTCACCGTCATCGGGTAGTAGGTGCCGCCCTTGACCGTGGCGTCGTTGCAGACGATCACGCACTCCTGCCCCGAGATGCGCCCGATGCCAGTGATGATGCCGGCGCCCGGTGCCGCGTCGTCGTACATGCCGTACGCCGCCATCTGCGAGAACTCCAGGAACGGCGTGCCCGGGTCGAGCAGTTGCTGCACGCGGTCGCGCGGCAGCAGCTTGCCGCGCGCGAGGTGCTTGGCGCGGGCGTCTTCACCGCCGCCCTGGGCGATGCGGGCGACCTTGTCGCGCAAGTCCGCAACGAGGGTGCGCATGGCATCGGCGTTGGCCTTGAAGTCTTCGGCACGGGGGTTCAGCTTGGTGTCTAGCGTCGGCATGGCAGCAGTGCAGGAAGTGTGCGGTGCGGTTCAGTCAGGGAAGGTGCCGTCGACATAGAGCCAACGGCCTTCGGCGGATTCAGCGCCGCTGGCGTCCAGGCGGACGAAGCGGCTGGTTTCATGCAGGCGATGCGCGCGGCCGCCCACCTTGTAGCGCGCGACGAATTCGACTGTCGCGTGCGTCGTGTCTTGCGGGGTGTGGCGTTTCACGTCCAGGCCGAGCCAGCGGGTGGCGGCATCGGCCTCACTCGTTTCCAGATCGGCGGGGCAGGTGGACGGATGCCACGTGTTGCGCAGATACGCCGTGTCGCCCAGCACATACGCGCTGTAGCGCGAGCGCATCAATTGCTCAGCCGTGGCCGGCATCGCTTCGCCCGCATGGAACGGGCCGCAGCAGCGCGCGTACGCAACGCCGCCGCAGGGGCAGGCGTCGGTCGGGTGGATCGGCTTGGCTTGGGCGCCCATCAGGCCAGTAGCTCCGGCAGGTGGCGCATATCGGTAAAGGTGCGCGTGGCACCTGCGGCAAGCAGCGGGCCGGGCGCATTGCGGCCAGCGTAGGCCAGCACGGTCATGCCCGCTGCGTGGCCGGCGGTCACACCCGTGGGGCTGTCTTCGATCACCAGGCAACGCGACGGCGCTACCCCCAGGCTGCTGGCGGCCAGCAGGTACACATCGGGAGCGGGCTTGCTGCGCGCGACCTCGGTGGCCGAAAAAATGCGCACATCCGTCGGCTGGAAGTGCTCGATCAAACCGGTGCGATTCAGTTGCAGTTCCACCTTCACGCGATCGGCGCCGGAGGCCACGGCCATCGGCAAGCCCAGCTTGGAGAGCACATCAATGGCGTGCGCAATGTGCGGTACGGCTTCCACTTCGGCTTCGAGCAGCGCGTTGCGGCGTGCGTGGAAGGTGGACAGCCAGTTCGGCGGCAGCGGTGCGCCGCGCATCTCGGCAATCGCCTCCAGTTCTTCGCGGATGGCCTTGCCGAGGAAACGCTTGATGGAGTCTTCCTGGCTGATCTCGATGCCGAGTTCATTCAGCATCTGCCAGATCAGCTTGTTGACGAGGGGTTCGCTGTCCACCAGCACGCCGTCGCAATCGAAGAGGATCGCGTCAAAGCGTGGGTGGCGGGGTTGGGTCGCGGCGGATTGAGAGACTGCGGTCATGCTTTTTTCGTGGGTTTTTCGTAAGCGGCAACCGGGGCTCCGGCTGCCTTCCAGGCGGTGAATCCGCCTTCAATATGGGCGACGCGCTCCAGCCCCATGTCCTGCACGGTCTTGGTGGCCAGCGCGCTGCGCCAGCCGGCCGCGCAGAAGAAGACGAAGGTCTTGTCGGCTGCAAAGGCCGGCTTGTAATACGGAGAGTCCGGATCGACCCAGAATTCCAGCATGCCGCGTGGGGCGTGCAACGCGTTCGGAATCACGCCGTCGCGCGCCAGCTCTTGGATCTCGCGCACGTCGACAAACTGCACGTGCGGGGCGTCGAGCAGGGCACGCGCCTCGTCCACGGAGAGCGTTTGCACCTGCGCCATGGCTTCGTCCACCAGTGCGCGGAATCCTTTCGTCATGGCCATGGCGTTCTCCTCCACACACGCTCACGCCAAGGCGCGGGCGATCAAGATTTTCTGGATATCGCTGGTGCCTTCGTAGATCTGGCACACGCGCACGTCGCGGTAGATGCGCTCGACCGGGAAGTCGTTCACGTAGCCGTAGCCGCCGAAGACCTGGATGGCATCGGAGCACACGCGCTCGGCCATCTCGCTGGCGTTGAGCTTGGCCATGGCCGCTTCTTTCAGACACGGCAGCCCCGCGTCTTTCAGGCTGGCGGCGTGCCAGACCATCTGCCGCGCCACGTCAATGCGCGTGGCCATCTCGGCTAGACGGAACTGCACCGCCTGGTGCGCGAACAGCGGCTGGCCGAAGCTCTCGCGCTCCTTGGCATAGGCCAGCGCGGCCTCGAAGGCTGCACGTGCCATGCCCACGCTTTGCGAGGCAATGCCGATGCGTCCGCCTTCCAGCCCCGACAGCGCCATCTTGTAGCCCGCGCCTTCTTCACCCAGCAGGCAATCGGCGGGAATGCGGCAATCTTCAAACACGATCTGCGCCGTGTCGGAAGAGTGTTGGCCGAGCTTGTCTTCCAGCCGCGCGACGACGTAGCCGGGCGTCTTGGTCGGCACCAGGAACGCGCTGATGCCGCGCTTGCCCGCCGCCTTGTCCGTCACGGCCATGACGATCGCCACGTCGGCATGCTTGCCGCTGGTGATGAACTGCTTCACGCCATTGAGCACCCAGTGGTCGCCATCCCGGGTGGCCGTGGTGCGCAGTGCCGAAGCATCGGAGCCGACATGCGGCTCGGTCAGGCAGAACGCGCCCAGCATCTCGCCGCGCGCCAGTGGCACGAGCCACTGCTGTTTCTGCGCGTCGTTTGCAAACGCCATCAGCATGCTGCACACCGGGCAGTTGTTCACGCTGATGACGGTGGAGGTGCCGCCGTCGCCAGCGGCAATCTCTTCCAGGATCAGCGCGAGCGACAGGTAGTCGAGCCCGGCACCGCCGAGTTCTTCCGGCACGGCAACGCCATAGGCACCCAGTTCACCGAGCTGGCGGTGCACGTCTTTCGGGAACGTCGCATCGCGGTCCCATGCGGCGGCGTGTGGGGTGATTGCCTCGCGCACGAAAGTGCGGATGGCGTCGCGGATCATTTCCTGTTCTTGGGTCAGCAGCATCGTTCCGGCCTCACCATTCAATGACGCTGCCGTCGTAGTTGCGGAAGCCGCCGTTGTCGGCGCGCGTGGCGCCGGCAATCACGCGGCGGATGCCGGCCACGCTTTCTTGCGGCGTGATGGCCGCACCGGCGCCGCCCATGTCGGTCTGCACCCAGCCGGGGTGGAAAGTCAGGCATGTGGCGTTCTTGGCGTCGATCGACACCCCGCGCAGTACGGCATTCACCGCCGCCTTGCTGGCGCGGTACAGCCAGCCGCCATTGCCGCCCATATCGCCAATGCTGCCCATGCGGCTGGAGATGACGGCCAGCACGCCGCCGGCTTCATCCGCGCTATTGCAGCCAGCTTCCACCATCGGCAGCACGGCGGGCAGCAAGCCCATCGGCGCCCACACGTTGGTGTGCATCACGGCATCAAAGTCGGCCTGGCTGACGGGCGTGGCGTTCTGCGTGCGCGGGCCGTAGATGCCCGCCACGTAGATCGCCACGTCCAGCGCTTCGCCGTCGAGCTTCCACACGAGGCCGGCGACGGCGTTGGCGTCGGTCAGGTCCAGCACATGCGTTTCCGCGCCGAGGGCTTGCAGGTCTTGCGCGGCCTCTTGCGAGCGCACGGTGGCGATCACGCGCCAGCCATCGGCGCGGTACTGCTTGACGGTTTCCAGGCCGATGCCGCGCGACGCACCCAGGATGAGTGCGGTGCGCGTGCGGCGGGATGTGGTGTTTGTCATCGCGCTGCTTTTTCCATTCCGTTCAGTACAGCTCGATGCCGACCGCCGTGGCTTCACCACCGCCGATGCACAGGCTCGCCACACCGCGCTTGCCGCCGCGGTGTTGCAGCGCGCCCAGCAACGTCGCAATCACGCGCGCACCCGATGCCCCGATCGGATGGCCCAGCGCACACGCGCCGCCGTTCACGTTCACCTTCTCGTGCGGGATGTGCAGATCGTGCATCGCGGCCATCGGCACCACGGCAAACGCCTCGTTGATCTCGAACAGATCGACGTTGCCCGAGTTCCAGTCGAGCTTCTTGAACAGCTTGTCGATGGCCGTGACCGGCGCGGTGGTGAACCAGCCCGGTGCCTGCGCATGCGTGGTGTGGCCGAGCATCACCGCCAGCGGGGTGATGCCGAGTTGCTTGGCGGTGGATTCGCGCATCATCACCAGCGCCGCGGCGCCATCGTTGATCGACGACGAGGAGGCGGCCGTCACCGTGCCGTCTTTCTTGAAGGCGGGCTTGAGCGAGGGGATCTTGTCGACCTTGATGCGGCGCGGGCCTTCGTCGGTGTCGATGACGGTGTCACCGGCCTTGCTCGACACGGTGACGGGGGTGATCTCCCAGCGGAACGCGCCAGATTCGGTGGCCTCTTGTGCGCGGCGCACGGAGGTCATTGCAAAGTGGTCTTGCGCCTCGCGGGTGAAGCCGTACTTCTCGGCGCAGTCTTCGCCGAAGGTGCCCATGGCGCGGCCCTTGTCGTAGGCGTCTTCCAGGCCGTCGAGCATCATGTGGTCGTAGATCATGCCGTGGCCGATGCGGTAGCCACCGCGGCCCTTCGGGATCAGGTACGGGGCATTGGTCATGCTTTCCATGCCGCCCGCGACCACTACATCCAGCGATCCTGCGAGCAGTGCATCGTATGCATTCATTGCGGCGCGCATGCCTGAGCCGCACATCTTGTTGACCGTGGTGCAGCCAACCGATAGCGGCAGGCCTGCGCCGAGGGCTGCCTGGCGGGCCGGGGCCTGGCCCTGGCCTGCGGGCAGGACGCAGCCCATGATGACTTCTTCGATCTGCTCGGGCTTCAGGCCGGCGCGCTCGACTGCCGCGCGGATGGCGGCGGCGCCGAGTTGCGGAGCGGTGAGGCTTGCAAGTTCGCCTTGGAAGGCGCCCATCGGGGTGCGGGCTGCTGAGGCGATGATGATGCGGTCAGACATGGCGATCTCCTGGTGTGCTGTCGACAGGGTTCTGCACTTGTGGTGCAGGGGCTGCGTGTCTCTTGCTTTTGGGGTTTGGACTTGGTGGTCCACCTCCGTTTCACCCCCTGCCGGGGGCGACTCACTTTCTTTGTCTTGCCAAAGAAAGTAAGCAAAGAAAGGCGCGCCCGAGATGGCGACCCCCTCCTTGAATTTGTGTAACCGGGCGGAGAACGGGAAAACTCGCTGCGCTCAGACAGTTCCCGTTCTTTTTTCCGCCCGCTTACACAAATTCAAGGCGCCATCTAGGGCAGGAACGTCAACGGCCAAACCGTTGGTGTGCGTGCTCCGTCAGGCTCTTGTTTGTTGCTGTGTTGCTGTGTTGCTGCTTGCTTCGCTCTGCGTCTTGCCGCGTACTTGCTACTGCGGTTGTGGTCCGATGGTGTGGCCGTACCTTGCCCTAGATGGCGCCTTGAATTTCTGTTGCAGGGAGGAAAAAGGAAGGGAAACTGTTTGAGCGAAGCGAGTTTTTCCCTTCCCCTCCCTGCGACACAAATTCAAGGAGTCTTTCGCCATCTCGGGCGCGCCTTTCTTTGCTTACTTTCTTTGGCAAGACAAAGAAAGTGAGTCAGCCCCGGCAGGGGATGAAACAAGGGATGGACCAATACCAAAAAAAACCAAGCCCCACCCCTCAGTCCTCAGAACCCAACCGGCGTAGGCGCACTCCCATCCTTGCCATAGTTCAGCCAGGCATCCGAAAGCTGCGCATGCAATTCCTCATTGGAATTCACCGCCATGCCCAGGTTGCGCAACATCCCATCCTTCACGCCATAGATCCAGCCATGCACCGTCAACGGCTGCCCACGATCCCACGCGTCCTGCACGATCGTCGTCAGGCACACGTTGTTGACCTGGTGGATCACGTTCAACTCACACAGGCGGTCATGCCGCGACTGGTCATTGACCACCGTGCCGAGGTACGTCTCATGCTGCTCAGCCACGTCACGCACGTGACGGATCCAGTTGTCCGCCAGCCCGAACCGCTGCTTGGTCAGCGCCGCCTTCACGCCTGAGCAGCCGTAGTGGCCCACCACGGTGATGTGCCGAATCTTCAGCACTTCCACTGCAAACTGCAGCACCGACAGGCAGTTCAAGTCCGAGTGCACCACCACGTTGGCGATGTTGCGGTGGACGAACACCTCACCCGGCGGCAGGCCGATGATCTGGTTGGCGGGTACGCGCGAATCCGAGCAGCCGATCCACAGATACTCGGGGTTCTGCTGGTTAGCGAGCGCCGAGAAGAATTCCGGGTCTTCAGCGTTGACGCGCTCGACCCACTTGCGGTTGTTCTCGAAGAGTTCTTTGATGCGATGTGGCATGGTTTCCCGTCGTGTTGAGAGAGTTAGGCGGCGGCGCGTTGCAGCGTTGTTGTGACCGGTTCGGTCGTCTGTTCGGCTGCAGTCCCCTGTGCGCCGGCGCCGTATCGGTTGACGAAGCGTTCGCTTGCGTCATACGCGTAGAAATCGTGAATGTGTCCGGACAGGAGGCGGTCCTTGTAGGACTGCCACATGGCCGGATCGAAAAAGTCTGCGTGGTGCTTGAGGAAGGATTCGCGCACGCGCGGATCGCCCAACAGGAATGTGCCGTACGTCTCCGGAAAGATGTCGTGCGGCCCGACGCTGTACCAGACCTCGCCCGACATTTCCTCTTCTTCGGTGCGCGCTTGCGGCACCTTGCGGACGTTGCAGTCGGTGAGGTATTCGATCTCGTCGTAGTCGTAGAAGACCACGCGGCCGTGGCGCGTCACGCCAAAGTTCTTGTAGAGCATGTCGCCCGGGAAGATGTTCGCGGCGATGAGTTCCTTGATGGCGTTGCCGTATTCGATGATGCCGTGCTCGACCTGCGCATCGGTGCCTTCGTGCAGCCAGATGTTCAGCGGCGTCATGCGGCGCTCGATGTAGACGTGGCGGATGACGATCTCTTCGCTGCCGTCTTCGGCGCGCTGGTATTCGACCATCGAGGGCGCGTGCTTCTCCAATTCCTTGATGAGCTCCTCATCAAAGCGCGACAACGGGAAGGCCACGTCGGAGTACTCCAGCGTATCGGCCATGCGGCCCACGCGGTCGTGTCGTTTCACCAGCTGATACTTGCTTTTGATGAGCTCGCGCGTGGTTTCCTTCGGCGGCGGGAAGTAGTCCTTGATGACCTTGAAGACGTACGGGTACGACGGCAGCGTGAACACCAGCATCACCAGGCCCTTGATGCCGGGCGCGATGATGAACTTGTCCGACGAGTGCTGCTGATGGTGCAGAAAATCCCGATAGAACAGGTTCTTGCCCTGCTTCTGCAGGCCGAGCGAGGTGTAGATCTCGGCGCGCGGCTTGCGCGGCATCAGGTCACGCAGGAAGGTCACGTAGGCGGACGGAATTTCCATGTCCACCATGAAGTACGAGTGCGTGAACGAGAACAGGATCATCAACTGTTCCGGACGCAGCAGCACGGTGTCCAGGCGCAACTGGCCGTCGGCGTTGCGCATGATCGGCACGGCCAGCGGGTAGGACTTGTCGCCGTTGATCACGCGCCCAATGATGTAGGCCGACGTGTTGCGGAAGAACAGCGACGACAGCACATGCACCTGGAAATTCGGCGAGATACGGAAATCGCCGAACTGCTCTTCCACCGCGCGCACCAGGTAGCCGACGTCACGGCTCAGGTCTTCAAATGGCGCATTGAGCTGGAAGTTGTGCACGATGCGCTCGAAGCAGGTGCCCAGGCCATCGCGCGAGCCGGGGTAGTAGGCGCGGTACGTCGGCTTGGTGGGCGACTCTTCGTTCTCGATGTATTCCGTCGAGATGGCCGGCCGCACGAAGATGAAATCGTTGTTGAAGTACGAGCGGTGCAGGATGCGCGTGCACACCGAGTTGAAGAAGGTCTCGGCCAGTTCCGGCTGGTGATGGTTGGTCAGTAAGCCGATGTAGTGCAGCTTGATCTGGCGCCAGATCTCGTCGTCGATGTTCTCGGCGTCGTATTCGTCTTCCAGGATGACCGACGCTTCGCGCACGCGCTCGTCGTAGTAGGCAATCCGGTCGCGCTGCAGTTGCTGCATGGCCGGCCAGTCCCCGTGCTCGAACGCCACCTTGGCCTGGATGCAGACTTCACGGAACAAGCGGTAGTGCTTGTCGAACCCGTCGAGCATCGTGCGGGCGACGTCGAAGGCAATCTGCGAGGACAGGAGCTTGGGGAAATGGGACATGGCGTGTACGCGGGGGAGGGCGGAAAAGCGATCAGAAAAGCAGCCAACCACGAAGACCTAGATTGTATGGCCTCTGCTGCCGTGTTCACGCCCTGAAACCGTTCCGCCTCCTTATCCGTTTGGCCGATGGCTCCGTGCCACCCGCCTGTCCGCGACGACCACCCGGCGCCCGCCTTACATCGTTTCTGCGTACAGCTCGCGCCCGATCAGCATGCGGCGGATTTCCGACGTGCCGGCGCCAATCTCGTACAGCTTGGCATCACGCCACAGGCGGCCGACCGGGAATTCGTTGATGTAGCCGTTGCCGCCCAGGATCTGGATCGCTTCACCCGCCATCCAAGTGGCCTTTTCGGCGGTATAGAGAATCACCCCGGCGCAGTCCTTGCGCACCTGGCGCACATGGTCGCGGCCCAGCGAATCGAGGTTCTTGCCGACCGTGTACAGGTACGCGCGGCATGCCTGCAGCGTGGTGTACATGTCGGCCATCTTGCCCTGGATGAGCTGGAATTCGCCAATGCTCTGGCCGAACTGCTTGCGGTCGTGGATGTACGGCGTGACCACGTCCATGCAGGCCTGCATGATGCCGATCGGGCCGCCGGAGAGCACGGCGCGCTCGTAATCCAGGCCGCTCATCAGCACCTTGGTGCCGCCGTTTTCCTGGCCGAGGATGTTCTCCACCGGCACTTCCACGTTGTCGAACACCAGCTCGCCCGTGTGCGAGCCGCGCATGCCGAGCTTGTCCAGCTTCTGCGCCACCGAGAAGCCCTTCATGCCCTTTTCGACGAGGAACGCGGTCATGCCGCGCGCGCCCAGCTCGGGCTCGGTCTTGGCGTAGACGACCAGCACGTCGCAGTCGGGGCCGTTGGTGATCCACATCTTGGTGCCGTTGAGCACGTAGCGGTCGCCCTTGAGCTCCGCGCGCAGCTTCATGCTGACGACATCCGACCCGGCATTCGGCTCGCTCATCGCCAGTGCGCCCACCCATTCACCCGACACCAGCTTGGGCAAGTACTTGGCCTTCTGGGCCGGCGTGCCATTGCGGTGGATCTGGTTGACGCACAGGTTCGAGTGCGCGCCGTACGACAGGCCAACCGACGCCGACGCGCGGCTGATTTCTTCCATGGCGATCATGTGCGCCAGGTAGCCCATGTTGGCGCCACCGTACTCCTCGGCCACCGTGATACCGAGCACGCCCAGGTCACCCATCTTGCGCCACGCGTCCATCGGGAACTGGTCGGTGCGGTCGATCTCGCCTGCACGCGGTGCCAGCTCGCCCTGCGCCCAGTCGCGCACGGCCGAACGCAGCATCTCGATGTCTTCGCCCAAGTCGAATTTCAGGCCGGGCAGTTCAATCATGGTGGGTCTCCTTGGGCGCGTGCATAGAAAAGTCGGGCCGCGCGTGTCTCTGGGTCAGTGGTGGCGTTGTGAGGTGCGCGTCGCTTGTGGCGGGCACACCCGTGCCGGGAGGATGCTGCAGGGTGTTGCGTATTGTATTGACGTTTACGTAAACGTCAACTGTGTAAATTTACCGAATCAAGCTGCCTTGCGTCGCTTCGGCGGTTTGGCAGTGCCTGCCTGGGCATCGTCCAACAGGCGACGGCATTGGCGCTCGTGCTGGTCGATTTCGGCCAGTTGGGCGTTCAGATCATCGAGTTGCTGCGTGAGCACGGCGCGGTGCTGCGCGAGTGACGCCAGAAAGCGCTCCAGCTGCGGCACCGTATCGCGCGGCGATTCGTACAGATCCAGGATCTCCTTGATCTCGCCCAGCGACAGCCCGAGCCGCTTGCCGCGCAAGGTCAGCTTCAGGCGCGTGCGCTCGCCGGCGGAATACACGCGGCGGCGTCCGCCCGGGCCCTGGCGATCCGGCGCCAGCAGGCCCTGGTCTTCATAGAAGCGGATGGCGCGCGGGGTGATGTCGAATTCGCGTGCGAGGTCGGTGATGGTGTAACTGGCGTCGGCTTGTTCGCAGGCGTCGCCCGATTCGAGATCAGCGGCAAGCTCAGCGGCGGCAGACGGGGTGGAAGCAGACATACGGCGGGTGATCCTGTGATGGCGGGTGCGCATCGGGCAGCCAATTTAAGTTTTCGCTTAAGATGGGAGACCGGCGGCGAATTGACGTTTACGTTAGCGTCAATGGCGTCAAACCGCAATGCATGAAGACTGCCCTCTGAAGGCGGCACTTGAGACCACACCCATGAACGCGCTCGAACACCAACTCGACTATCCCTTTGGCGACACGCTTCCCGAAGGCGGCACGCGGTTTGAAGTCGCCCCCGGCATCTACTGGCTGCGCATGCCGCTGCCGTTTGCACTCGATCACATCAACCTCTGGCTGCTGCGCGATCACCAGGACGGGCAAGACGGCTGGACCATCATCGACTGTGGCATCAACCACGAAGCCATTCGCGGGCATTGGGAAACCATTTTCGCGAACCATCTCGACGGCCTGCCAGTGCTGCGCGTACTGGTCACGCATTGCCACCCCGATCACGTTGGTCTCTCCAACTGGCTGTGCGAGGGCGGTGACCAGAAACGCTGGAACGTGCGCCTGTGGATGAGCCTGGGCGACTATGCGTTCGCGCGCATGTTGGTGGGCGGTACGGGCGCCTCGAATGCCGGCGGCGAATTTGCCGCGCGCCACTTCGAGCGCCACGGCCTGACGGACCCCACCTCCATCGACGGCATCCGCAACCGCAAGGATTACTACAGCACGCTGGTGCCGGGCGTCCCCGGCCAGTACCGCCGCTTGATGGACGGCAACGTCGTCACCATCGGCCAGCACACCTGGCGCATCATCACCGGCTTCGGCCACGCGCCCGAGCACGTCGCGCTCTACAGTGAAGATGCCAACGTGCTGATCTCTGGCGACATGGTGCTGCCGCGCATCTCCACTAACGTGAGCGTGTTCGATCTGGAACCCGAGGCCGATCCGCTCACGCTGTATCTGGATTCGCTCGGCAAATACGAGCCGCTGCCGGCCAATGTGCTGATCCTGCCGTCGCACGGGCGGCCGTTCCGCGGGCTGCATACGCGCATCCAGCAACTGCGCGATCATCATGTCGACCGCCTGGCCGACACGCTGGCTGCATGCAAAGCGGCGCCGCAATCCGCGCGCGACATCGTCAACGTCATCTTCAAGCGTCAGTTTGACGTGCACCAGATGACGTTTGCGATGGGCGAAGCGCTCGCGCACCTGCACGCGCTGTGGCATCGTGGTGAGTTGGTGCGCGAGACTGGCACCGACGGCATCATCCGCTTTCACGTAGCTGCATAACTGCTTCTCACCCGGAGCCCAACATGGCCGACCAGCACGACGTTCTCGATGACAGCGCCGCCGTCCTGCCGTTTCCCGCCAACACGCCCACGGCGCCGTACTATGCGGTGATCTTCTCGTCCACACGCACCGATGGCGATAACGGCTACGGTGCCATGGCTGACCGCATGGTCGAACTGGCGCGCGACATGCCGGGTTTTCTGGGTATCGAGTCCGTGCGCGACGAGGGCGCAGCGCAGCAGGGACGACCTGGCATTACGGTGTCGTATTGGTCGTCGCTGGAGGCCATTCGCGAGTGGAAGAACCAGGTCGAGCACCTGACCGCGCAGAAGATGGGGCGTGAGCAGTGGTATGCGACGTACCACCTGCGCATTGCCAAGGTGGAGTACGACTACAACTTCCTGCGCTAGCACTTGGCGCTAGGCCCACCACCAACGAAAAACCCGCCTGCTGGCGGGTTTTGTTTTGGGCGGTTGCTGCGCTACAGGCGCAACGTCTTTCCAAACTGCGCCAGATACCGCACGCCTTCAATGGCCTTGCTGCCGTACCACGACACCATCTCGCCATCCACCAGATAGACCGGCTTGCCAATCTGCTTTTCCAGCGCGTCGACGTGCTCTTCGGTAAAGCTGTAGGGCTCGGTGGAGAGCAGCACGCAGTCGATGCTACGCACCACCTCATCGCTCCAGCGGAAGGTGGGGTAGCGCGTGTCGGGGCGGTTGGGACGGGCACAGTCGCCACTCTTCTCGGTGCCGCATTGCACGGGCGCGGGATCGTCTGGCCACGTATGGCAATTGATGAGATTGAGCATGCGCGAGATGTACGTGTCGCGCGACACCGTCATCCACGGGTCCTGCCAGATGGCGTACAGCACGCGGTGCGGCAGGAAGTGGCGGCCGCGCAGGGCTTCCAGCTCTTGCGTAAGGGCGTCGCACAACGTTTGCGCCTGCGCCTCACGGCGGAAGATGCCACCCAGCAGTTGGTACAGCGCTAGGTTGTCTTCCGGCGCGCACGGGTGCGTGACGATGATGTTGGGGATGAACTCGCGCAGCTTGTCGACGGTCGGGCGCGTGTTCTCGTCAATGTTGACGACGACGTGCGTGGGCGCCAGCTCGCGCAATTTGTCGAGCTTGACCGTCTTGGTGCCGCCCACCTTGGGCACGTTGCGCACGGCCTCGCGCGGGTGGATGCAGAAGCCGGTGCGGGCGACAAGCTGGTCGCCCAGGTCGAGCGAAAACAGCAGGTCGGTAATGGACGGCACCAGGCTGGCGATGCGCGGCGTGGTGTCGACGGGGGCGTGCGCGTCGCCGAGCGCGTCGGTAAACATCATCAGGAATTCTCAGATTTGCGGGGTTTGCGCGGGGCGCGCGCAAAGGCCAGGTCATACAGCCAGCGCGGCAGCACGTGCAGCAGCTTGGCCACGATACCCATCTGCCACGGCAGCACGGTGAAGCGCACACCGCGATGGATCGCATTCACGGCTTTCTGCGCGAACACGTCCACCGGCATCAGGAAGGGCATCGGATACGGGTTGTGCGCGGTCATCGGCGTGCGGATGTAGCCGGGGGCGATGGTCACCACACGCAAACCGCGCGGGCCAAACTCCACGCGCAGGCTTTCCATCAGCTTGATCACCGCCGATTTGGACGCGCTGTACGCCGCCGCACCCGGCAGCCCGCGCACGCCCGCCACGCTGGCAATGCCGACCAGCGTGCCGCCGGGCTGACCGGGTTTGGCGCGTGCCAGCATCGGTTCGACGAAGGGCTGGAAGGTGTTGAGCGTGCCCATCCAGTTGGTGTCCATCACACGCGCAAACGCTGTCAGATCGCCTGGTTCGCGCAGGTCGGTGCCTTCCGAAATGCCGGCGTTGGCGACCACCACGTCAGGCACGCCGGCCTCAGCGATGAAGGCTTCAGCGGCGGTGCGCATCGACTCAGCGCTGCGCACATCGGCGGCATAGCAATGCACGCGGATGCCTGCCGGCAAGGTCTGCGCGAAGTCGTTGATCACGTCGACGCGCCGTGCAACCAGCCCCAGCGTGGCACCCTGGGCGGCGTACTGCCGCGCCAGTGCCTGGCCGATGCCGCTGGAAGCGCCGGTGATGAAGACGGTTTGACTCATGTCGGATGTCCTGTCGGAGGAGGGGCAGGGAAAGGCGGCACAAAAAACGCCCGCACGGAGGCGGGCGTCGGTGGTGGTGTCACGCCAGGGGCCGAGCCCCAGGCGTGGTCATCCATCACAGTTTGCGGTCGCGCACCTGCTGGACGAGGTAGTCGAGCGTCTGTGCGGCGCCCACGTTGCTGCCAGCATCGGCCGGCGACGTGGTGTACTTGCCCTGCACCACGATAGTCGGCACACCTTCGATCTTGTACTGATCGGCCAGTTGTGCGGCGCGTTTGGTATTGGCGTTCACGCTGAACGAGTTGTAGGTGTCGCGGAACTGCTTTTCGTCGACGCCGTTGGCCGCCATGAACTTGGCAATGTCGTCCAGCTCCGACATCGAGCGGTAGTTCTTGTGCAGTTGGTCAAACACGCGGTCATGCAGCGTGCGGCCGCTGGCGTCCTTGGCGTCCAGCTTGCCCAGCGCTTCCAGCGTGTAGTAGATGCGGGTATGCGGTTCCAGCTTGGCATTGAAAGCTACCGGCACGCGCTTGATCACCACGTCCTTGCCTTGCTTGGCCACCCAGGCCGTCCAGGTGTTTTCAAAGTCGTAGCAGTGCGGGCAGCCGTACCAGAAGAACTCCGTCACTTCGATCTTGCCTGCGAGCACGGGCTGCGGCGTTTGCAGCACTTTGTACTCCTTGCCGGCGGTAGGCGCGGCCTGGGCCGGTGCGGTCATCAGGAAGCCGGCACCGGTAGCGAGGGCAATCAGGAAAGCAGCAAGTTTTTTCATGGCGAATGGACGAAATAGGCGGGAAAGCCAGGGAAACCGAATCTGTGCAGCCCAAGGCGGGTGCCAGCGTAACTGAATCTCAGGTTTCTGACAGATCACGGCCCGCCGGGTTCAAGCGGGCCGCGTGTTTTCATGTCACTGCTGGCGGGCGAAGCGGATGACCGACGACTCCACGCCCGACGCCTGCAGGCGGCTGCGCACGGCGGTCATCTCATCCAGCGAGTTGTACGGGCCCATGCGCACGCGGAACATCGTAGCGCCGTTCACTTCACGCTGCGTCACCTTGGCCTCGAAGCCCTGCATGGCGAGGTTGCCCTTCTGGCGCTCGGCATCGTCAGACGATTTGTAAGCGCCTACTTGCAGGAAGTAGCCCGTCTTGGCTGCATCCTGGCGCGCAATCTCGGCAATCGGGTCGGCGACCGGCTTCTCGTTGGCGGCCGCTGCTGGCGGCGCGGCTGGCTTGGGCGGGCGGGCGGTAGGCGTGCTGGCCGGCTGCGTGGCCGCGTTGGGTTCGGTCGGGCGGGTGGTGGTGCCCGGTGCCGGGGCGTTCGGCTCGGGCACCTGGTCGACCGGCTTGGCCGGCACGCGGCTCCACAGCGGGGCGTTCGGATCGGCGGCTGCCGGCGTGCTGGCCTGCGGCGCCGCCGGTGCGGGTGTCGGCAGCGGGTTGACCACGGTGCCCGGTTCGCTCGGCTTGGGCTGTGCGCCGTTGCGCGACACGAACGGCACCGGCGCCTTGGTGATGTACACCGCCACCACCACGGCGATCGCCAGACCGACGATCAGGCCAAGCACCAGACCCAGAAACGTGCCGCCCCGTTGCGAGCGAGCACGGGAAGATTGCGTATTGCGTGCCATGTCCATCCTTCTAGAAGCGCCCGATTATAAGAGCGCCGTATGTCGTCACTGCGGTCGCCACTGAGGCATCACCGCGGGCTTTACATCTTTTGAGGTGCGGAGACACCGATGACCGCCAACCCGTTGCGCAGCACCTGACGCGTGGCGGCCAGGAGTGCCAGGCGGGCACGCTTGACGGCTTCGTCGTCGACCAGCACGCGATCGGCGTTGTAGAACGCGTGGAAGTCGCCGGCCAGGTCGCGCAGGTAGAACGCCACGGCGTGCGGCGCCAGTTCGCGCGCGGCATCGGCCAGCATGTCGGGGAAGGCCGCCAGGCGCTGCACAAGCGCGGTCGCTTGCGGGCTGACGTCCGGGCCGGTGACCGCAGCCAGGTCGGCGCCAGTCAGCGAGGCCGCATCGACGCCCGCACGCTCGAACACCGAGCAGATGCGTGCGTGGGCGTACTGCACGTAGTACACCGGGTTCTCGTCGCTCTGCTTCAGCGCCAGATCCACGTCGAAGACAAACTCGGTATCGGCCTTGCGCGACAGCAGGAAGAAGCGCACGGCGTCGCGGCCGCGCGTGAAGTGCGACGGCCAGTTCGGCTCGCCGGCTTCCACGCAGGCGCGGATGGTGTCGACGCCGGATTCGCTCTCGGCATCGCCGTTGGACCATTCGATCAGGTCGCGCACGGTCACGTAGGAGCCCGCGCGCTTGGAGATCTTCACCTCGGCGCCGTCCTTCATCACCGTGACCATCTTGTGCAGGACGTAGTCGGGGTAGCCCTTGGGGATGCCGATGTTCAGGCCCTGCAGGCCGGCGCGCACGCGGGCGATGGTGCCGTGGTGGTCGCTGCCCTGCACGTTGATGACCTGCGTGAAGCCGCGGCCCCACTTGGTGGTGTGGTACGCGACGTCCGGCACGAAGTAGGTGTAGGCGCCGTCGGACTTGCGCATGACGCGGTCCTTGTCGTCGCCGTCGTCGGTCGTGCGCAGCCACAGCGCGCCTTCCTGCTCGTAGGTCTTGCCAGCGGCGATGAGGGCGTCGACCGTCTGCTGCACCTTGCCCTCGGTGTAGAGGGACGATTCCAGGTAGTAGCGGTCGAACTTCACGCCGAAGGCCTGCAGGTCGATGTCCTGTTCGTTGCGCAGGTACGTGACGGCAAAGCGGCGGATGGCTTCGAGGTCTTCCACGTCGCCAGCGCCCGTCACGGGCTCGCCGTCGGAGGCACGTACCGTCTTGCCGGCCAGGTAATCGGCGGCGATGTCGGCAATGTAGTCGCCGTTGTAGGCGGCTTCGGGCCAGTTGGCGTCGCCGGGTTTGAAGCCGCGTGCGCGGGCTTGCACGGAGACCGCCAGGTTCTGGATCTGCACGCCGGCGTCGTTGTAGTAGAACTCGCGGTGGACTTTGTGGCCCTGCCAGTCGAGCAGGCTGGCCAGTGCGTCGCCCAGCGCGGCCTGGCGGCCGTGGCCGACGTGCAGCGGGCCGGTCGGGTTAGCCGAGACGAATTCCACCAGCACCGGGGCGCCGTCATGGGTATTCGCGGCACCAAAGCGGTCGCCTTCGGCAAACACGGCGGCGATCACGTCGGCACGCGCAGCCGGCGACAGGCGCAGGTTGATGAAGCCGGGGCCGGCGATCTCCACGGCGGAAACCAGGCGCTGGCCGCGGGCATCGGCGCGGATGGCGTCGGCAATGCTGCCGGCGAGTTCGCGCGGGTTCTTGCCCAGCGGCTTGGCCAGTTGCAGCGCCACGTTACAGGCGATGTCGCCGTGCGCGGCCTGCTTGGGGCGCTCCAGGACGATCTCCGGTCGGTTGGCGCCCTCGGGCAGCAGGGAGCCGACGGCGTCGGACAGCAATTGGGCGATCGTCTGTTTGTGGGAGGGCAGCATAAAGAAACCATGACGCCGACAGTGCTGAAACAGGTTGAAATCCAGTTCCGGCGCCGCCAGTTGCGTTGTTCGGGGAAAAGTACGAAATTTTATCAGGTGCGCCACGGTCCTAGAGGTATCCGGTCCGCTCCGTGGCAATCTGCGGCCCCCACCCAACTCAGGGAAACCACGAAATCATGATCACCTTTACTTCGCACGCTTCGCAAAAGTTCTCCATGCAGAAGGATCTCGCCATGGTGCTGCTGGGCGTGATCGGCAAGACGCTGGGCGAGCGCGGCGTCATTACGCCCGAAGAGATGCCCCACGCCATCGACCGTCTGAGGCTGGCCATCAAGGACGACACTCACCAGGCGCATATCAAGGTCGCCGAGCTGGCAACGCCCGAGCTGGACGAAAACGGCGAGGAGGAGCCGCCGCACCTGGGCCAACGCGCTTACCCGCTGCTGCACATGCTGGAAGAGTCGCTGGGCGAGCAGACCCCCGTGATGTGGGGCGTCTGAGTTCGCTAGATATTCCGCTCAAAAAAATGCCCGGCCGCCAAAACGGGTTGGTCCGGGCATCCGGCCACTAGGGCCGGTAGCGGGGGAAGGGGGGCGAGCGCGCCTGTTTGCTGTGTCTTCTCCCGTCTTTCGTCTTACTGTTACTGGTCGTGCAGCATGTTGGGCAGCTCGTCCGCGTGCTCTTCTTCCACGGCCGGAATGGCTTCCGGCACGCGCCGCGTGGTGGGGTCACGGTCGCCGATGTAGCGCACCATCTCCAGGTAGCTGTCGATCGCGATGCGCTCGGCCAGCAGGTTCTCCTTGATCATGTCGACCAGGCGGTCGGCTTCCACGTATTCTGAATGGCTGCGTGTGGATAGGGCCTCGGGGCTGAAGTTGGGCCCGCCGCCCAGCTGCACGATGCGCGTAGCGATGCTGTTGGCATGCTGCTGTTCTTCATTGGCGTGCACCGGAAACTCGGCGGCGATCGGCTCGGCGTTGATGCCCTGGGCCATGAAGTGGTGGCGCCGGTAGCGCAGCACGCGGATCAGCTCGGTGGCCCGCGCCTCGTTCAGCAGCCGCAGCACGGTCTCTCGATCCGCTTTGTAGTTCCCCGTCACCGCACCTTTCTGGATGTGCTTGCGGGCGCGTTCGCGCAAGGTCTTGATGTCAGAGAGAAAGCTGCTTTCCGGGGCGGCGACGAGGGGCGAGCTCATGTGAGTGCTCCTGCCGGTTAGGTACTGCGGGCTTATTCGCTGGGCTCGCGGCGGCTGCTGCTGGCCAAGGCGAAGACCAGCCCGATCGCCGCGCCAATGGCCACCGCCACGCCCACTGACTTGAACGGTGCTGAAGTGATGGTGTCTTCCGTGCGGCCCAGCGCCCAATCCATGCGGTCACGGGCCTGATGAGCACGGTCATTGGCGGCGCGGCGCAACTGGTCGGCGCGCGCATGCAACGTGCGACTGGCCCGGCGGGCTTCCGCGCTGCCCTCATCGGTCAGGGTGTAGATGGCGCTTTCGAGGGAGCGCAGCAGGCTTTGCACGTCGTCCACGGCGGGGCGTGTGGCGTGGCGGGCGTTGTCTACGGCGTCACCGGCGCTGCGCATGGCACGGTGCGCGCGGTCGCTGACGTCATCGATGCGATTGCGAACGCGTTGGCTGGCAAACAGAGACATGGCGAAACTCCTCGTTGTGGCACCCCGGGAAGCACACACCGGCGGCGCAGTGGGTCAGTTGCGATTTCGGCTCCTGAAAATCCTGAAAAAGCGGGCCGTCTGCCAGGTGAACTAGCAAGACACGGGCCGCGCTTTTCCCGTCTGTGCTGTCGGCGCTAATCGACCGCCTTGAAGATCGTGACGCCAAGCACCAGGAACAGCACGAACAGCACGACGAAGATGAAGAACAGGATCTTGGCGATGCTCGCCGCGCCTGCGGCAATGCCGGTAAAACCCAGTACGCCGGCCACCACGGAAATGATGGCGAAGATGAGTGCCCACTTCAGCATGTTGTTGCCTCCGGATAGGGGATGGGATGCAGGTCTTCACAGGGGATGCACCTGGTGGCGTATTCCCACGCACACGCCGTGCCAGGGCGGGTGCGTCCTAGGTGTCGTCCGGCTCGACCACGGGGTATCATGGGTATTGACATAAAAAAACACACGCAACGTGTGCCGCGTCGGGCGGCCGGATGCGTTTCATGCGTTTCAAATGGGTCTGCATGCCATGCGGTCATCCTTGCGCTCCACCCTGCTGCTCGCCGGCGGCATTCTGCTGACGCTGGGCGTGCTGATTGCCTCGGAGACGGGCAATATCCGCCTGAGCCAGGGGTATCGGCAGGTGATTCAGTCGCAGCAGGCAGAAACCGCCATCAACGAACTGCTTGCCGAGCTCGTCAACGCCGAGGCCGGGCAGCGCGGCTTCCTGCTCACGGGCAAGGATGAATACCTCGACCCGTACAACAAGGCGATCCCGCACATCCACGCGTTGATTGCGGAGATCCGCGACCACTACGCCAACGATCCGGAAGCACTCAAGCAGTTCTCGGAGACCGCGCTGCAGGTCAGCCGCAAGCTCACTGAGATGGAGCTCACGCTCATCTACGGCAAGCGTGACTTGGAGGTGGCGCTCGACCTCGTCCGCACGGACTTCGGCAAGGCCTCGATGGAGGCCGTGCGTCAGGGCCTGGACCGCCTGCGCCAGCGCGAGATCGGCACCGTGGCCCGCAGCCTCGAGCACGCCGAGCGCGATCTGGCGCTCTCGCGTTACGGCATCGCGCTCATTACCGCGGTCAACATCATTCTGCTGGTGGTGCTGGGCATGCAGCACGCCAAGCGCCTTGCCGCCACCGAGCAGGAGCGCGATCTGCTTGAAGAAGAAAGCCAGAAGCTCGACCGCATGGTGCGCGAACGCACGCGTCAGCTGTCCGACCTGGCCGCCCACTTGCAGCGCGTGACTGAAGACGAGAAGACGCGTCTTGCGCGCGAGCTGCATGACGAACTGGGCGCGATTCTCACCGCCACCAAGATGGACTTGCACTGGCTGCGCTCACGCCTCACGTCCACTGAGCCGGCTGTGGGCGAAAAGATTACGCGCGTGATGTCGCATGTGGACCAGGGCATCCAGATCAAACGCCGCCTGATCGAAGACCTGCGCCCGACCATCCTGCTCAACCTGGGGTTGGTCGAAGCGCTCTCGCAACTGACCGAGGATGTTGGCGTGCGCAACGGCTGGCACACCGAGGTCAGCCTGCCTGATGAGATGCCCAAGCTCACCGACGATGCGGCGATCGCCCTGTATCGCATCGTGCAGGAGTCGCTCACCAACGCTTCGAAGTACGCGCATGCAACGACGGTGTCCGTGGCGCTGGATGCGAGCGAAGAGGGCGTGCGCTTGCGCGTGCGCGATAACGGCCGCGGGTTCCCGGCCGATATCGAGCGCCGCCGCATGGTCGGCCATCACGGCCTGCTGGGCATGGAGCAGCGCGCCATTGCACTGGGCGGCACGTTGACCATCGATTCGATGCCTGGCGGCGGGGTGACCATCATCGCTGAGTTGCCGGCGACTGACGCGGTGTTCTATCGCGAGGGTGTCAGCGGCAGTGGGCCTGCGGGTCCGCACACACTGCCCGGTGGTGTGGCGCCGGGTTCCGGCGAAGGTGGCGCGCTGGTCTGAACAGCAGATGGGCGGAAAAGCAAAAGCCCCTTAACCAAGTTAAGGGGCTTTTTATATGCGCGCCTTACAGCGTCGCGCTCACATCTTTTGCTTGGCGTCGTCGGCCGCGTTTTCCAGTTTCTGGCCGCCGTTCTGGAGGTCCTTGCCGGCACCAGCCATGGTGTTGCAGCCGGCCAGGAAGATGCACGTCAACGCAATTGCGGCACACAGGGTCTTCATGAAACGCTCCTTGTGGGGGTCGAAAGCAATGTGGGCGATGTTGGGTTCCGCAGCATGACGGCCGCTGGCAGGCAGGTCTCAGGCGTGCGGATGGTGCACGGTCTGCTGGCGGGGGCGTGCCAGGCCTGCGCGTTCTTCGATCACCTCGAACACCTTGTCGAGTTCGAGCGACTTGTCGAAGAAGTAGTTGGCGCCGGCTTCAAAGCAGCGCTGCCGGTAGGTCGGCACCTGCGCGTGGTTGGTGTAGACGATGCGCACGCTGGGCGATGCTTGATCGCGCAACGTTTGGAGGACTTTGAAACCGTTCCCCTGGCGCAATTGCAGATCGACGATCACGACATCGTAGTGGCCTTGCGCCAGTTGGCGCAGTGCCAAATCTTCCGTGTCGGCCCATTCGACAACCGCCACAAAAGCGGACGCCTTGAGGTACTCCAGCACCATGCCACGAAGCACGGGGGAGTCCTCGATGAGGAGGACACGCAAGCCACGGGTGGAGAGGGTGACAGCTTGATCCAGCATGCGTTGATGGTAGCCAGCGGGCCGCCTGGGTGGTATCAGGCGTTGTCCTACATGCCAACAGGGTTTCCGGTCGATCGGTGCGTTCCGCCCAGGGTTTTTGCCCTGGGAAGCATCACTCCACCAGGCCGTTCTTGATGGCGTAATAGGTCAGATCGGCATTGGACTTCATGCCCATCTTTTCCAGGATGCGGGTGCGGTAGGTACTGACCGTCTTGACGCTCAAAAACAGTTCTTCAGCGATGATCGACACCGATTGCCCGCGCGCGAGCTTGCAGAAGATCTGGAATTCGCGCTTGGACAGCGTCTGGTGCAGGGGCTGGTCGGTCGGTTTTTCCAGGCCGCCGATCAGCAACTCCGCCACCGTCGGACTCACATAGCGGCGGCCCTGCGACACGGTGCGGATGGCTTTCACCAGTTCATCCGGCGCGCTTTCCTTGGTCAGGTAGCCCGAGGCGCCGGCGCGGATCAGGTTGATCGCGTACTGGTCTTCCGGAAAGGTGGACAGGATCAGCACGGGCAGATCCGGGTGGCGCTGGCGTGCCAGCTTGAGCGTATCGATGCCGTTGCGGTCGGGCATGGAGATGTCGAGCACGACCACGTCAAAGGCGCCGGTGCGGAGTTGCTCCATCACCTCTTCGCCACTTGCCGCTTCCCCCGCGACTTCGATGTCCCGCTCTTCTGACAGGAACTGTCGAAGACCGGCACGGACGATTTCATGGTCGTCCGCAATCAGGACGCGAATCATGCTGCTCCTTGTGGACGGCACGGCCAGCAGGATGCCGGTGTGCGCGCTGCGCTTGTTGGTTCGATACGACAGACATTGTATCGGACTGTAGCGTGAAACCGGAGTCGCTTGTATTGCCGGACTTCGGCGATTTCTCCGGGATTCCATGGGCGCCTGCGAGTGTGCGGAGGTCGCAACATGCAGGTGCGCGCCCAAAAGAAAACGGGGCGGTCAGTTTCCGCCCCGTGATGGCCTTCGGTGTCGCGTACCGGGTCGGGCCCGGCGCGATGTCAGTTTGGCTTACTTGCTTTGCGCGGCGGCGCCGGCGTTCACGCTGGCATCAACGCTGGTGCTGCCGGCGGCGTCTGCCTTGGCAGCCTTCACCGTCTTGTGGGCCGATTTTTCAGCCTTGCCTACGGACTCGCCGACCTTGTCTGCGGTCTTGTCCACGCCGGCTTCAGCCTTGGCCTTGTGCTCGTGCACAGCCTTGGCGCCGTGCTCGGCCTTGGTGCTCAGTTGGCTCTTGGCGGACTCGGTGTCCAGCTTGGCGCCGGTATCGGCCTTCAGGCCCACACCCGCGTTGGCGCCCCCGGTGGCTTGTGCCGGTGCGACGGCGGCCGTGCCGTTGGTTTGCAGCGAGGCGCCGGCCGACGGGGTTTGTGCGTTGGCGTAAGCCGAAGCAGCAGCGATGGCGATGGCGGACAGGGAGATCAGCAGCTTGTTCATGGAGGAGGCTCCTTTCGTTCTGAACGGCCACGCGAGGGATTCGTCGCGGCATCACTCTGTGTGTGTTGAGTGAATGGGTTCAGTCTAGGGAGCTCTTCCGGTTACGACTGTTAGGGGGTGTAAGCCTTTGTAATGAAAGCATCACCCCTCTTGAAATGCCGCCAAAGCCAATGCTGGTAAGGGTTTGTGGACGTAAGACACAGTGTGGAACACACTATGTCTTATACGTCTTGTCACAGAATCATAGATTCGGGGCGAGGGCGCGCTCCACGAAGGCGCGGGTTTCACCGCTGCGGGCGGCCATATCGTCCACCTGATCCTGGCCGATCTTGCCCAGCGTGAAGTACGTGCTGTCCGGATGTGAGAGGTAGAAGCCCGACACGGACGCAGCCGGCGTCATCGCCAGCGCTTCGGTCAGATCCATACCGATCTCCTGCGCGTCGAGCACGCGGAACATGTCGCGCTTCACGGTATGTTCCGGGCAGGCCGGGTAGCCGGGCGCGGGTCGGATGCCCTTGTATTCCTCGCGGATGAGCGCGTCGTTGTCGAGCGTTTCGTCCGACGCGTAGCCCCACAGGTCGCGGCGCACGCGGGCGTGCAGGCATTCGGCAAAGGCTTCGGCAAAGCGGTCGGCCAGGGCCTTGAGCATGATCGCGCTGTAGTCGTCGTTGTCGGCTTCAAAGGCGGCTTCACGCTTTTGGACCCCGATGCCGCCGGTGACGGCAAACAGGCCGATGTAGTCGGCAATGCCAGTGCTCTTGGGCGCGATGAAATCCGCCAAGCAGCGGTTCGGGCGCATCACGCCGTCGATGATCGGGCGCTCGCTTTGCTGGCGGATGTTGCGCCAGGTGAGTGCGACTTCCGAGCGCGACTCGTCCGTATAGATCTCGATATCGTCGTCGTTGACGGTGTTGGCCGGCAACAGCGCGATCACGCCGTTGGCCGTGAGCCAGCGCCCGGCGATCAGGCGCGCGAGCATGCTCTTGCCGTCCGAGAACACCTTGCGGGCCGATTCGCCCACGATCTCGTCGTTGAGGATGTCCGGGAATTTGCCGGCCAGGTCCCACGTTTGGAAGAACGGGCCCCAGTCGATGTACTGCGCAAGCTCGTTCAAGTCGTAGTTCTTGAACACGCGGCGGCCGATGAACTTCGGCTTGGGCGGCGTGTAGTTGCTCCAGTCGAGCTTCGTCTTGTTGGCGCGCGCGGCGGCCAGCGACACCATCGGCTGCGCCTTCTTGTTGGCGTGCTGGGTGCGGATGCGGTCGTAGTCGGCGTGCAGCTCTTCGACGTAGCGCGCAGCACCTTCGTCCGAGAGCAGGCTCGATGCAACCGACACGGAGCGCGAAGCGTCCGGTACGTAGACCACCGGGCCTTCGTAATTCGGGGCGATCTTTACGGCGGTGTGCACGCGGCTCGTGGTTGCGCCACCGATCAGCAACGGGATCTTCTTCACGCGGAAGTAGTCATCGCGCTGCATTTCCGAGGCCACGTAGGCCATCTCTTCGAGCGATGGCGTGATCAGGCCCGACAGGCCGATGATGTCCGCGCCTTCCACCTTCGCCTTCGCCAGGATGTCGTTGCATGGGACCATCACGCCCATGTTCACGACTTCGAAGTTGTTGCACTGGAGCACGACGGTGACGATGTTCTTGCCGATGTCGTGCACGTCGCCCTTGACCGTGGCGATGACGATCTTGCCGCGCGAGCGCACGTCGCCGCCGGCAGCCGCAATCTGGCGCTTCTCTTCTTCGATGAACGGAATCAGGTGGGCCACGGCCTGCTTCATCACGCGGGCGGACTTCACCACCTGCGGCAGGAACATCTTCCCGGCGCCAAAGAGGTCGCCCACGATGTTCATGCCGTCCATCAGCGGGCCTTCGATCACCTGGATCGGGCGGCCGCCGGCAGCAAAAATCTTCTGGCGGACTTCCTCCGTATCTTCGACCACGTAGTCGTTGATGCCGTGCACGAGGGCGTGAGCCAGGCGCTTTTCCACCGGCTCCTGGCGCCAGGCGAGGTTCTCTTCGCGCTTGGTGCCACCGCCCTTGTAGTTGTCGGCGATTTCCAGCAGGCGGTCGGTCGCATCCGGGCGGCGGTTGAGCACCACGTCTTCCACGCGGTCACGCAGCTCGGGGTCGAGGTTCTCGTACACGCCGAGCTGGCCGGCGTTGACGATGCCCATGTCCATGCCCGCTTGAATCGCGTAGTACAGGAACACGGTGTGGATCGCCTCGCGCACCATCTCGTTGCCGCGGAACGAGAACGACACGTTCGACACGCCGCCGCTTACCTTCGCGTACGGCAGGTTCTGCTTGATCCAGCGCGTGGCTTCGATGAAGTCGACCGCGTAGTTGTTGTGCTCTTCGATGCCGGTTGCGACCGCAAAGATGTTCGGGTCGAAGATGATGTCTTCCGGCGCAAAGCCGACCTGGTTCACCAGGAAGTCATAGCTGCGTTTGCAGATCTCGGTCTTGCGCTGGAACGTGTCGGCCTGGCCTTGCTCATCGAAGGCCATCACCACGGCGGCTGCGCCGTAGCGCTTGATCAGCTTGGCGTGGTGCGCGAACTGTTCTTCGCCTTCCTTGAGCGAGATCGAGTTGACGATCGCCTTGCCTTGCACGCATTTCAGGCCTGCTTCGATCACGTCCCACTTGGACGAATCGATCATGATCGGCACGCGTGCGATGTCGGGTTCCGAGGCGATCAGATTCAGGAAGCGAACCATCGCCGCCTTCGAATCGAGCATCGCCTCGTCCATGTTGATGTCGATGACCTGCGCGCCGTTTTCGACCTGCTGGCGCGCCACGGCCAGCGCCTCGTCGAACTGGCTGTTCAGGATCATGCGCGCGAACGCCTTGGACCCGGTGACGTTAGTGCGCTCGCCGACGTTGACGAACAGCGTGCTCTCACCGATGTTGAACGGTTCGAGGCCAGAGAGGCGCATGGGATGGTCGGTCATGATGGTGCGGGAGTTCGGTCAGGCGGGGGCGTGTTCGCCCAGCTTCAACAGGTTGCCGTGCGGGTCGATCACGTAGAGCTCTTTCATGCCCCACGGACGCACGGCCGGCGGCGCGAGCTCCAGCCCGCGCGCGGTGAATTCTTCAAACAGCACCTGCGTGTTCGGCACGCGCAGGTAGCAGGACGTGTTCTCGGCGATGCGGCGGTCGTCGCACAGCCAGAAATGGATCTCGGCGCCATCGCGGCTGACGATCAGGTAGTCGTCTGCGATCAGTCCCTGCATGAAGCCAAGCTGCTCCGTATAGAAGCGGGCGGATTCCTGCAAGTCCAGCGAGGCCAGCACGGGGATGGTGCTGTCGATGCGCGCGGTCATGGCTGGCCTCAGGCGGCGTCTTTGTACTGGCCCGGCCAGCCACGCGGCTTGCGATTCGCAACACGGTCGGCAATCGCCTTGATGTGCTCGGGCGTGGTGCCGCAGCAGCCGCCCACCAGGTTCACCAGGCCGGCCGCGGCAAATTCGTCGACCAGGCTGGAGGTGACGTCGGGCGTTTCATCAAAGCCCGTGTCGCTCATCGGGTTGGGCAGGCCGGCGTTCGGGTAGCACGACACGGCAACGTCGCAAATCTTCGCCAGCTCGGCAATGTACGGGCGCATCAGCGCGGCGCCTAGCGCGCAGTTCAGGCCGAAGGTGATCGGCTTGGCGTGGCGTAGGCTGTTCCAGAACGCTTCCACCGTCTGGCCCGAGAGGATGCGGCCAGACGCATCGGTCACCGTGCCGGAGATCATCACGGGTACGCGCTTGCCGGTGTCTTCAAAGAGCTGGTCGATGGCGAACAGCGCGGCCTTGGCGTTGAGCGTGTCGAAGATGGTTTCGACCAGGAACACGTCGGCGCCGCCTTCGAGCAGCGCCTTGCCCTGTTCGTAGTACGCATCGCGCAGTTGGTCGAAGCTGACATTGCGCGCGCCCGGGTCGTTCACGTCGGGCGAAATGCTTGCCGTCTTGGGCGTCGGGCCGAAAGCACCGGCCACGAAGCGGGGCTTATCGGGCGTGCTGTACTTGTCGCAGGCCTCGCGCGCGATGCGGGCCGCTACGACATTCATCTCGTAGGCCAGGTCCGCCATCTTGTAGTCTTCCTGCGCAATGGTCGTCGCGCCAAAGGTGTTGGTTTCGATCAGGTCCGCACCGGCGGCCAGGTATTGCTCGTGGATCTCGCGGATGACCTCAGGGCGGGTGAGCAGCAGCAACTCGTTGTTGCCCTTCACGTCGATCGGGTGGTCGGCAAAGCGCTCGCCGCGGTATTGCGCCTCGTTCAGCTTGTAGCGCTGGATCATGGTGCCCATCGCGCCGTCCAGGATCAGGATGCGCTCGCGCAGCAGCGCAGGCAGGTTGGCGGCACGGGTGTAGGGCAGGGGCGCGGTCATGGGGACTCCGATCAGGCCGAAACTAGACAGAACAACAAAATCGACGGCCAAAGGCGAATTTTACCAGTCGCATCAATGACTTGCCGCCGTTGTGGGCAATCGCGCTCCTATAATCCACATTACGCCATTCGCCTCACCCTGATCGCCACCATGCAACTGCTCGATCCCACCGACGCCCACGCCTTCCTGCAACGCACGCCTGCCGCGCTTTTTGTCGACTGCCGTAGCGAAATGGAACACCTGTTTGTGGGCCATCCGGCCGGCACACACCACGTTTCTTGGAACGACGGCCCGCACTGGGAGGTGAACCCGGAGTTCGTGCCGACGGTGCGCAAGCTCTCGGGCTACGGCGTCGAGCGCCCCATCGTGCTGATCTGCCGCAGCGGCAACCGCTCGGCGGCGGCGGCACAGGCGCTGGAAGATGCGGGTTTTCGCGACGTCTATGTCGTGCGCCACGGGTTCGAGGGCGACCTCGATGGCACGCGCCATCGCAACACGCTGAATGGCTGGCGGCACGCAGGCTTGCCTTGGGAGCAATGCTAGACGGAAGCTATCGACGCGATAGTTGATTCACGCACGAAAAAACGCCCGGTAGCGCCAAGCTCCGGGCGTTTTTTCTGGGTTCACCAGGCGGGCATGCTGCCCGCACCGATCGACTTCAGTGCATCGTGACGGGCTGCGTCATCACCGAGTCGAACTTGCCGAGGAAGTCGTCGACTTCTTCTGCCGTCGGTTCACTGGCGATCAGGCGTTTCACATCCTCACGGAAATGCTCGGCAAGCTCGCCCCCGAGGAAGATTTCACGTTTGAGGTTCTTGTCGACGATCTCGTAGCCGCCTGCGGCAAGCATGGCGTGTTGGCCGTCTACACCGAATTCGACAACGCAGTAGTTGTCGCTGTTGTAGATCATTTGCATGGTGCACCTCCGAGGCGTCAATCGTCTTGCTGTTGTGGGACTGCTCTACTGCTGCACCGGGTAGATGGGGCTCGCGATCCTGACTTCAAGGGCCGATCATTTCCCGCGTTCCAGATTGCGTTTCGCCCCATCTACTCCTTGGGCTTAATCATTGGTCATAAAGTTCGCGAACGCGAGGCGGAATGTGTGACGCGCGTTGTTATCGCGTAACAAGACCTTTCCGTGTCTGCATCGAAAGTCGCAAGCGGCTGTCCACCATTCGGCGGGTAGACGGCGGGCGGTGTGCGTGGCGCCTGCAACTACCGGCTGGGCAAGGACACGTCAGGGCGTGTCACATTGGCTGCCGCATCCCGCGTGCCCGAGGAATTCATCCAGAACGGTGAGGAAGGCCTCGTCCTGTTCGATGGGGGCGAGATGGGCTGCGTGCGGCATCACTTTCAAGCGCGCGTTGGGGATGAGCGAGGCGATCTCGCGTGCCACTTCCACCGGCGCACCGGCGTCTTCCTCGCCCGTCATGACAAGCGTGGGACAGGCGATGCGTGCGAGCCCGCCGCGCGTGTCGAGCGCCTTGATGGCGAGGCATGCGCCAACGTAGCCGTGCGGTGGCGTGGTGCGCAGCAGTGTACGGATACGCTCGGCCACATCGGGGTGGGCTTCGCGGTAAGGCGCGGTCAGCCAGCGCTGCAAGGTGGGCTCGATGATGCCGCCCATGCCGTGCGCTTCGACCTGGCCGATGCGCTCGTCCCACATCGCATGCGCCGTCACGGGGGTGACACACACGGTGTCACACAGCGTGAGCGAGAGCAGCCGCTGCGGATACCGCACGCCCATGATCTGCGCGACCATGCCGCCCATCGACAGCCCGATGAAATGCACCTGCGGAATCGACAGCGCATCGAGCAGGCCGGCCGCATCATCGGCCATCTGGAACAGTGTGTAGGCACCGTGCGGAGCAGTGGTCTTGCCGTGGCCGCGCGCATCGTAGCGCAGCACGCGGTGGCGCGCGGCGAGGTGCTGGGCGATGCCGTCCCACAGTTGGTGGTCGACACCCAGCGCGTGCGCGAGCATGACCCAAGGGCCATCAGCGCCGTCGATGCGGTAGTGGATGTCGATGCCGTTGGCGTGCACGCTACCGGAGTGGGCTTGGGAGCTGGAGACTGCATTGGCGCTCATGATTGGCCTCCTTCCTCGGATTGATAGACGAGCTCGAACTGCATGCCGTTGGGCTCGGTCTGGCGCAGGCGCACCGGCAGCCAGCCGCGTTCGGCGGACAGCCAGATCTCGACGCGCCGCTGGTCGCCTTCGCGGCGCGGCAGCCGTACGAAGTGCTGTGCACGGATCGTGCCCTCGGGCGTGTCGATGGTGTCTTCGCCAACATGCTGCACGCGCGCGACCTCCACGCTGTCGGTATCGGCGATGGGGATTTCCAGCGTCAGGCCCGGGCTGGTGAAGCGCTCGGGGTTGCCACGCGCCAGTCCCGTCAGTTGCAGGAACACGCTGAAGCGATCTTGCGTGCCCGCCGGCAGCGGCAGCGCATTGGGTGTACGCGTGAATGTGATGGTGGGCGCGCCCGGTACGCCGGACGCGGGTGACGCTTCGGCGTAGTGGAAGGTTGCCACGTCGGGTTGTCGGCGCCCACGCACTTCCTCATAGCGTGCTGGAGTCAGGCCATACGTGTCGATCGCGCCGTTGCTGCGGAAGGCAAGTGACCCGAAGAACAGCGGCAGCGGAATTTCGACCGACAGCGTGTAAGTTTTGCCGTCCGTGGTCCAGCGGATGACCCCGTCTTCATTACGCACACCGTTGACGTAGGTGGCGTAGTGCAGCGTGGCCGAGGGTGGTGGCGAGAAGCGCGCTTCGGGCGCTGGCGGCGCGTTGCCTTCACCGCTTTCGCCGCTCAGGTCGCGGACCATGCCGGTGTCGGCAGAGGCGCCGGCAGCGGCACCCATTGCGATGTCGGCGTCCTCTGGCTCTGGCACGGCTGCCTGCACAGGCGCGGGCCGGGGTGGTGCCGGGCGTGGTTCTGGCGGCGCAGGTTTCGGCTGCGCCCTGGGGGCCGGCGGAGGTGGCTTGACGGGTTCTGGCTGCAGCAGCAGGGTCGGGATGATCTGTTCCGGTTCGGGCGGCCACGCCATCTGGTGGCTGCGTGCGATCCACACAACGGCAATGCCGTGCGCAGCCAGCACCGCCAGTGCGATCAGCCCCCAGCGGCGCCAGCGGCGTACTCGCGCGGCCGTCCGGTCTTCAGGATTGCGAGGCAAGGGGTGCAACGTATCCAAGGTCGGCGGAGAGCTGTTGTGCAGCCTGCCGCAAGCGCCGCTCCAGCGGGCTGCTCCACGTGGTGTCGAAGGTACTTTGCGCGCCCAGAGCGATCAGTACGAGGCACAACTGGCCGTTGGCATCGAACACCGGCAGCGACATCGCATTGATGCCCGGCAGCACGCCGCCGTGGATGCGCGAGGCGCCATGCGCGCGCACGTCGGCGCACAGGGCGTCGTAAGCCGTGAGCGTGCGCGGCAGTTCGGGGTTGTCGTCGGCGCTGTTGTCATGCTTTGCGGCAGCACGTTCGAGCTCGCGCAGGATGAAGGGTTGCGTCTGCGCGCGCGGCAGGTAGGCGCCGAACACGCGGCCCGTGGCCGAGTTGAGCATTGGCATCACGTCGCCCAGACGCAAGCTGACCGTCACAGGGTGGCTGGCTTCCTCCCAGTGGACGATGGCCGGGCCCAGGTTGCCCCACACGGCTAGGCCGATGGTGTGGTCGATCTCATCGCGCAGCGCGGCAGCGGCAGGGCGGGCGCGGCGCATCGGGTCTTGCCGGTTCAGGCTCACCAGCCCCATTTCCAGCGCAAAGGGGCCGAGGTCGTAGCGGCCGTCGGGCGTTTGCGTGACCAGCCCGAGGCGCGCAAAGCTCACCAGATAGCGGTGCGCCTTGGCGGGGTTCATGGGGGCGGCGCGTGCCAGATCGCGCAGCATCATCGGGCCGTTGGTGTGCGTGAGCACCTCCAGCAGCCGGAAGCCGACTTCGATGGATTGGATGCCAGAGCGCGCGGGGGAGTCGTCGGACGCGATGTCGCCGTCAACATCGGTCTCCAGGTCGAGATCAGCGTCGGTAGGCAGCGTGGACATGGTCGGGTGAGGTAGGTCGGTTCGGCCCAGTTTAGCCGATGCATGGTGTAGCATCCGCGCAGCTTTTCTCCGCACACGACGCCCATGAAACTCGCCACCCTCAAGGATGGCTCGCGCGACGGCCAACTGGCCGTGGTCTCGCGCGACCTGAAGACCGCGCACTACGCTACGCATATCGCCGGGACGCTGCAACGCGTGCTGGACGACTGGGTCTTTTATGCACCACAGCTGCAGGATCTGTACGAGCAGCTCAACACCGGCCGCGCCCGGCATCCGTTTGCGTTCAATGCGGCCCAGTGCATGGCGCCGCTGCCGCGCGCGTACCAATGGGCGGACGGCTCAGCCTACGTGAACCACGTGGAGCTGGTGCGTAAGGCGCGTGGCGCCGAGATGCCCCCCGAGTTCTGGACCGACCCGCTGATGTACCAGGGCGGCTCCGACGACCTGGCCGGCGCGCACGACCCCATCGTCTGCCGCAGCGAGGCCTTCGGCATCGACTTCGAGGCCGAGGTGGCCGTCATCACCGGCGACGTGCCGATGGGCACCGAGGCCGCCGCTGCCGCCGAGGGTATCCGCCTGATCGTGCTTGCCAACGATGTGTCGCTGCGCAACCTGATCCCGGCGGAGCTCGCCAAGGGGTTTGGCTTCTTCCAGAGCAAGCCGGCGACAGCGTTCTCGCCCGTGGCTATCACGCCCGACGAGCTGGGCGATGCCTGGCGCGAGCGCAAGGTGCATCTGCCGATGACGGTGCGCTGGAATAACAAGAAGGTCGGCCAGCCCGAGTGCGGCACCGACATGGTGTTCGACTTCGGCCAGTTGATCGCGCACATCTGCAAGACGCGCAACGTGCGCGCGGGCAGCATCGTCGGCTCGGGCACGATTTCCAACGTGGACCGCAGCAAGGGGTACGCCTGCATTGCCGAGAAACGCATGCTGGAGACCATCGAATCCGGCGCGCCCGCGACCGAGTTCATGCGCTACGGCGACACGGTGAAGATCGAGATGTTCGACGCCAATGGCGTGTCGATTTTCGGGGCGATCGACCAGGAAGTCGTCGCGCCCGGCACGCAGAACTGAGCATTACGCTGATTCAGGTGCGGCCTTTGCACGGCGCCCGCGCTTGGGTTGCGCCGTACCGGCCGTCATCGCCTGACCGTGGTAGCCCAGGCGCAGCGACAGCGCCCGTCCGGCCTCGCGCAGCAGCCGTGAGGCCGGTCCTTCCAGGCTGGCATCGAACACGCTGGACAACCCCAGCGCCGTAATGGCCCCCGCCAGCTTGCCTTGCGCATCCAGCACCGGCACGGCCACCGAGTCGATGCCGTTGACGAGCGTGCCGGCAATGCGTGCCACACCCTCGTGCCGCACCGTTTGCCAACGTGCGCGGCAGTTCAGCCAATCGGTCAGGCCGGCCTTGCCGGCGCCGGGGCCACGCAACTCGCGGTCGATGAGCGAAACGATCTGAATCTCGGGCATCCATGCGGCGCACGCCTGGCCCGTCGCCGAGTTCAGCAGCGGCATGGCCGAGCCGACGCGCACGTTGACGGTCACTGGTCGGCCACCGTCTTCCCAGCGCACGATCACCGGGCCGCGCTCGGTCCAGATCGAGAGGAACACGCTCTCATTCAACCGCTCGGCCAGCTTGGGCAGCATGTTGCTGCCTTCGCGCACGAAATCCACGTCGGATAGTGCCGACAGCCCCACCTGCAATGCCTGCGCGCCCAGCCGGTAGCGTGCCGAGGCCGGGTCCTGCTCGACAAAGCCCATGCGCTCCAATGACACCAGATAGCGATGCACCTTGGCACGCGGCATGCCGAGCTGCCGGCCCAGCTCGGAGACGGCATGCGCGCCGCCCGTGCGCGCCATCTCCGAGAGCACCGTCAGCGCGATTTCGGCGGACTGGATGCCGGCGCTGGTCCGCTCCGGGGCGGCGCTTTCGTCCAGCGGTTCGACAGCAGGCAGTTCGTCGGGGGAATCGCCAATCGGCAGGGTGTCTGCAGGAAGCATCTTGAAGTCTCGGGTGTCGCTTTATAAGATACGCGTTACGCAAAAAGATACAACCGGCGTGGCGGTCCCGCGCGCTGGAAAAGACACCGAGAACCCCGGAGACGCCATGAAGCTGTCGATCTTTTCCGTGCAGGACCACTATCCGGACCGGCACCGCAGTCTGCCGCAACTCTACGCAGACGTCATCGCCCAGGCGCGTCACGCCGAGGCGCTGGGCTACGACACCTTCTGGGTGGCCGAGCACCACTTTCACGAATACGGTGCCGTACCCAATCCAGCAGTCTTCCTGTCGCACCTGGCCGCGCAGACGCAGCGGCTGCGGTTGGGCACGGCCATCTCCATCCTCACGTTCCATCACCCGGCCACCGTGGCCGAGAACTACGCGATGGTCGACGCACTCTCGGGCGGGCGGCTGTCGCTGGGCGTGGGCTCGGGGTATCTGAAGCACGAGTTCGAGGGCTACGACGTTGATCCGGCCATCAAGCGCGAGCGTTTTGACGAAGCGTTGATGCTGGTCGAGCGGCTGCTCGCCGGCGAGCGCGTGCACCACGCAGGCCGGTTCCACACGCTGCGCGACGTGCGCCTGAACGTGTTGCCTGTGCAGGCAACGGTGCCGATCCACGTGGCGATTCTGCGGCGCGAAGCGGCGTACCACATTGGCCGGCAGGGGCGGCGCATGCTGTTCGTGCCGTACGCCTCGGTGGACGGCTTTGATGACATCCGCCTGCTGATGGAGGACTACCGGCGCGGCCTGGCGGAAGCCGGCATCCATGATGCGCGCGGCATGGCGGCGGTGGCACTGCATACGCATGTCGGCCCGACGGAAGCGGCGGTGCGCGAGGCTGCTGCGGCGCCGTTCGACCTGTATGTCGCCACGCGGCTCTACGCGCGCCGGCAAACGTATGACGACGTGCTGGCGAGCGGGCTGTCTCTGTTCGGCACACCGGATGCCGTGGCCGAGAAGCTCGCGCGGCTGTCCGACATGGGCGTTGACCACGTCATGGCGCTGCATAACTTCGGCCTGATGCCGCAGGCGGTCGTGCTCGAATCGATGCGCGCGCTGGTGCAGGAAGCGCTGCCGCGTGCGGGGCTGACGGCACTGGCTGCCTAGATTCTCATTCGGCGTGCGCGGCCCTAGAATCACGGCCGAACCGAGCCGAGGGCACCGCCATGGAATTACGTTTCCGGATCAGCGCCGAGCAATGCCAGGCGCTGGCTGACCGCATCACCGCCAAGCGCATCGCGCGGATCACCGCCAGGAAGGTGGCCATGCAGGCGCGCATTGATGCGTTCTTTCAGCGGTTTCTGGCGCTCATGCTGCTGGTCTTTCCCCTTGCGGGGGCCGCGCTGGTGGTGCTGACGATGCCGTCTCGTGGGAGCGTTGCGGGAACGCTGCTGCCCTTTGCCGTGGTCGCGCTCATCTACGGCGTGCTCTGGTGGCGCTACGGCGCAGCGGTGGTCCGCTTCATTCTGCGCATCGCCCAGTGGCTCAGGGCGCGGCTCGACCGGGTCACCGATCCCTTTGTCGCGAACATCACGCGGCGATCGGTGCAGCGCAGTGTCGCGCGCCTGGAGGGGCTCCACCACTGGGCGCTGTCACCGGCTGCGCTGTCGGTGCAGGGGCCTTCCGGCAAGACGGCGGTGATCCCGTGGCAGAAGGTTGCGCGCTTGCATGACCTGGGCGATTTTTACCAACTCTTCACGCGCACGTCGTCGCGCCTTGGGCTGGCGTACTACCTGGCCAAGTCCAGTATGGAAATGGATGCCGACGCCTATGGCGACGCGCTGCGCCAGCTGGCCGAGCGTGTGCCGGAGCAGACCGCAGCCGCCTGAGCGCGTGCCGGATGCCCGGGCGCGCCCGCATCGCCAAACCGGCGCAAAACCGCTACGCTTTCTCCCAAAACCACGGGAGGAGACACCCATGCGGCGACAGATGCAGCGACCGAATTGGCGACATGCAGGCGTACTGGTTGGTTTTGCATTGCTTTCATCCACCGCGCTCGCGGACATCCGCATCGGCGTGACGGTTTCTTCCACGGGTCCGCAGGCATCGCTGGGGTTTCCCGAAAAGAACGCCACCAAGCTGTGGCCGCGCGAGATCGCAGGCGAGAAGGTCGAGGTGATCGTGCTCGACGACGCCTCCGACACCACGCGCGCCGTCACCAACACGCGCAAGCTGATGACCGAGTCCAACGTGGACCTGATCGTCGGCTCGTCCACTACGCCCAATACGCTGGCGATGATCGACGTGGCGGCCGAGGGCAAGACGCCGGTGATCTCGCTGGCGTCGTCCGCCCGGCTGATCGAGCCGATGGACGCGCACCGCCGCTGGATCTTCAAGACGCCGCATTCGGATTCGCACATGGCGTCGCTCATTGCCGAGCATGCTGCCGCGCACGGTGTGAAGACCATTGCCTATATCGGGTTCGCCAACGCACTGGGCGAGGCCTTCCTGACCGAGGTGCAGCGCTTTGCTGATCTCAAGCACATCCGCATCACCGATACCGAACGTTTTTCGCCCACCGACAACAGCGTGACGGCCCAGGTGCTGCACCTGCTGGCGAGCAAGCCGGATGCGGTGGTCATTGGTGGTTCAGGCACGCCGGCCGCGCTGCCTGCGCGCGCGCTGGCCGAGCGCGGTTACACCGGCAAGATCTACTTCAACCACGGCGTGTCCAACAACGAGTTCATGAAGCTGTGCGGCAAGGAGTGCGAGGGCGCCTACGTGCCCACCGGCCCGGTGATGGTTGCCACGCAGTTGCCCGACAGCAATCCGGCCAAAGTGCAGGCGCTCGACTTCACCCGCCGCTACGAGGCCGCGTTCGGCAAACGCACCGTGTCGATCTTCGCCGCTTACACGGGCGACATCGGCCTGCTGCTGCAGCGCGCCGTGCCGGTGGCGCTCCAGCGGGCCAAGCCGGGCACGCCGGCTTTCCGTGAAGCGCTGCGCCATGCGCTGGAACATGTACGCGACCTGCCGACCAGCACCGGCGTCGTCAACATGAGCCCGCAGGACCATGTCGGCCTGGATCAACGCGCCCGCGTGATGGCGCAGATACGCCGTGGCGAGTGGCGTCTGGCTGACGAGGCCAAGTAACCATGCCGCACATCCGGCGTTGCAGGCGCAGCTCCATCCGCTATGCTTGATTCACATTCCGACCCATCATGACCTCGCTCGCCCCACGCTTCGCCCGTTATCAGGCGCTCACACTCTTCCAGCACGGCCCCATCCTCGAGATCGTGATGGGTGCCGCCCAGTCGGCCAATCGCAAGCTTTCCACAGCGGACGCCAGCCTGCACCGCGAGCTGGCTGAGATCTGGCGCGATGTCTCCGCCGAGCCCTCGGTGCGCGTGGCGCTCATCCGGGGCGAGGGCAAGGGCTTCTCGGCCGGCGGCGATCTGCACCTGGTCGAGCAGATGGCGGACGACTTTAACGTGCGCACGCGCGTCTGGCACGAGGCGCGCGACCTCGTCTACAACCTCATCAACTGCGACAAGCCCGTCGTCAGCGCCATGCACGGCCCGGCCGTGGGCGCGGGGCTGGTGGCCGGATTGCTGGCGGACATCTCGATTGCCGCCAAGGATGCGCGCATCGTCGACGGCCATACGCGCCTGGGTGTGGCGGCCGGCGACCATGCGGCGATTGTCTGGCCGTTGCTGTGCGGTATGGCCCGCGCCAAGTACTACCTGCTGCTGTGCGAATCCGTGACCGGCGATGAAGCCGAGCGCATCGGCCTCGTGTCGCTGGCGGTCGATGAGAAGGACCTCATCAACCGCGCATTCGAGATTGCCGAGCGTTTGGCTGCGGGCTCGCAAACGGCCATCCGCTGGACCAAGTACGCATTGAACAACTGGCTGCGTCTGGCAGGGCCAAGCTTTGATACCTCACTGGCGCTTGAATTCATGGGGTTTGCCGGCCCCGACGTGCGCGAAGGCATCGCCAGCCTGCGCCAGAAGCGCCCGCCCACGTTTGATGGCACCTGATTGATGGCACCTGAGCGTGCTCGATTCACGACCGATTTCGTAGGAGACACCATGTTCACCCAGATGCCCAACTTCGCTGAAGGCGGCTTTGATTTTTTGCGCAAGCTGTGGGGCGGCGGCCTGGCAGGGATGGCCGGTGGCGCGCTGCCCAGCATGGCCAATTTTGCTGCACCGCCGATGGACCTGGAGGAGCTCGACAAGCGCATCCACGACCTGCGCGCCGTGGAGAGCTGGCTACAACTGAACGCCAGCCTGCTGCGCACCGCCATCCAGGGGTTGGAGGTCCAGCGCGCCACGCTGGTCGCGCTGCAGACGTTCGGCTCGGCACTGTCGCCCGATGCGATGAAAGCCACGTTCGATGGATTGTCGGGGAGCGAAGCCAAGGCCGCCGCTGAGCCCAAGCCGGCGTGGCCGCATACCTCCACTGCAAAGGCTGCCGAAGCTGACGAACCGCGCGAAGATGAGGCCGAGATCGACGCGGAAGACACCGACGATGACGAGGCCGAGGCAAAGGCGCAGTCCGCTGCCGAGGCGCAAGCCCAGGCGCAGTCCGCCGCACGCGCTGCCGCAGCTGCAATGGACCCGTCACCGTGGTGGAACATGCTGCAGCAGCAGTTCAACCAGATCGCCAGCTCCGCAGCAGCAGCCATGCCCATGCCGCAGAGCCTGATGCCCGGTTTCCCTGCTGGCTTCCCCGGATTTGGCGGCGCGCCGGGTGCGGAGGGGCTCGACTCGGCGCCGGAAGACATCGAAGAGGAGACCGCGCCGGCCGCGCCGAAGCGCACGGCAGCCAAGTCGACATCGAAGCCGGCCGCCAAGGCGCCCGCAGGCAAGACCGCCGGGCCTGCGACCAAGAAAGCGGCTGCCAAGAAGGCGCCCGCCAAGACCGCCGCCAAGAAAGCGCCGGCCAAGACTTCGGCGCGCAAACCGGCCAACGACACGCCCTGATCGATGTCGATCGATAGCACCGCGCTGTTGATGATGGGCGGCGGCGCACGCGCCGCCTATCAGGTGGGCGTGCTGCGCGGCATTGCACGGCTGGCGCGCGAGTACGCACCGGGCGTGGCGCGTGCGCCGTTCGACGTGATCTGCGGCACCTCGGCCGGGGCCATCAACAGTCTGGGCATGGCGCGCGGTGCGCAGGATTTCACGCAGGCCACCGAGGCGCTCACCCAACTCTGGGCAAACTTGCACGCGGATCGCGTCTATCGCACCGATGTCGGTCGCGTCGGCGCCAGCGGCACACGCTGGCTGACTGCGCTGGCATTCGGTTGGTTGACCGGCCACACGCCACGCGCGCTGTTCGACAACACGCCGCTGCGTGAACTGCTGGAGTCGCAGCACGATGGCGAGCAGGTGCAGGCCGCCTTCGACGCCGGCGCGTTGCGCGCATTGGCCATCACCGCGCTGTCGTACACGACCGGGCGCCACGTCACTTTCTATCAGTCGCCGCACGTGGTATTGCCGTGGCGGCGCTCGCAGCGGATTGCGGTGGCTGATCAGATTGGCGTGTCGCACATGCTGGCCTCGTCGAGTATCCCATTCATCTTCCCCGCGCAGCCCTTGCAGCTCGAAGGTAACGACGAGTGGTTCGGCGACGGCACGATGCGGCAGATGTCGCCGCTGAGCCCGGCCATTCATCTGGGGGCGAATCGCATCCTGGTGGTGGGGGCGGCCTCGCGTTCGCAGCCGGGGTGGTATGACACGGTGCCGGCATCCGGCTATCCGTCGTTGGCGCAGATCGCCGGGCAGGCACTGGCGAGCATCTTTCTCGATGGGCTGTCAGCCGACATCGAACGGTTGCAGCACATCAACGCGATGGTGAGCCGCAACCCCGAGATTTCCGACGCGCGCGATGGCTGGCGCAAGATCGAGGTGCTGGTGATGGCGCCGTCCGAGCGCATCGAGCTGATTGCCTCGCGCCACGTGCAGCGCCTGCCGAGCACGGTGCGCGCGCTGCTCAAGCCGCTGGGTGGTACCGAAGCGCGCGGTGCGGCGTTCGCCAGCTATCTGTTGTTCGAGCCGGAATACACGCAGGAACTGATCGACCTGGGCGAGCGCGATGTCGAGGCGCGTCGCGATGAACTGGCCGCGTTCCTCTACGGCGTGGTGCCCGACACTATGCGTGCCGCCTGAACCATCAGTGAGGTGCCGGTTCCGCCAAGAGCGCGTCGATGCGCTTGGTGATCGTCGGATCGCCCGGCTCAACCTTGCTCGGATACACCGCCACCACGCGGCCGCTGCGGTCCAGCAGGTACTTGTGGAAGTTCCACTTGGGCGGCTGCTTCGTCTGCGTGGCCAGCCACGTATAGAGCGGCGATGCGCTTGGGCCCACCACCGCAGTCTTCGAGAACATCGGGAATTTCACGCCGTAAGTGTTGTAGCAAAAACTGGCGATCTGCTTGCTATTGCCCGGTTCCTGCTCGAAATCATTGGACGGGAAGCCGAGCACCGTCAGCCCCTTGTCGCGGTACTTTGCATAGAGCGCTTCCAGCCCTTCATATTGATACGTGTAGCCGCAGTAGCTGGCGGTATTGACCACCAGCACCACGCGGCCGGCGTATTGGCAGAGGTCTTGTGGCGCGTCGTCCTGCAACCGCTTGACGCGGAAATTCAGGCTGGCCGGGCAACTGCCCGACGCGGCGGTAGCCGGCGGCTGAGCGGCGGACACCGTGGGCACCGCCGTTGCAGCGTGCCCGGTGCGCGGCAGCAGCAGGGCAATAATGGCGATGACGATGGCGATCGCAACGATCAGCAGGTGGTGCCGGCGCAGCACGCCGGACGCGTGCGGGTGCAGGCGCCGGTGGGACGTGAGCGCGATGGCGGAAAACAACATGGCGAGCCTCCGAAAGCCGGCAGTCAGCGGCAATACATGATTTGTCTTCAGTCTAGGGTATAACGCCCCGGGGTCGTGCCGCACCAAAAGTGCTTTGCGCATTGCACGCCAATCGTTGCTTGTCTCTCATCTGGGCCGCAACGCTTCCTATACTGGAGGGCACGCCCGGCGCCCGAGGTGACGAACGGGCCCGCCCCACAGAAGACGACGGCCCGATGGTCGCCAGACGGCCGCCGATCACATCGCGGCACACCGCGAGGCGATGCGCTACAACCCGGCGTATCAAGGGGGTCGCCAAGCCACGTTGCACGCGTGGCACCGGCAGGCCTGTTGTGATGAGGAAACGGGCAGACACCGTTCTTTGCCCCGGTAACCATGAAAAACCGGGGCCGGTCAAGCATGTCTGCTAGAATCCGCCTGCAAATTCAAAGGCTTACCATGCTCTATCCCGAATTGTTCAAGTCGTTGGAAGCGGTCCGCTGGAATATGGAAAAGGATATTCCGTGGGACACGTTCGATGCGTCGCTGCTGACCGACGCGCAAGCGCAGACCATCAAGATGAACGCCATCACCGAGTGGTCCGCTCTGCCGGCCACCGAGATGTTCCTGCGCGATAACCGCCACGACTCCGATTTTTCGGCGTTCATGAGCGTGTGGTTCTTTGAAGAGCAGAAGCACTCGCTGGTGCTGATGGAGTACCTGCGCCGCTTCCGCCCGGATCTCGTGCCGACCGAAGAAGAGCTGCACAACGTGCGCTTCGAGTTCGACCCGGCCCCGCCGCTGGAAACGCTGATGCTGCACTTCTGCGGCGAGATCCGCCTGAACCACTGGTACCGCCGTGCCTCCGAATGGCACACCGAGCCGGTCATCAAGTCGATCTACAAGCACCTGTCGCAGGACGAAGCCCGCCACGGCGGCGCCTACCTGCGCTACATGAAGAAGTACCTGGGCACGTTCGGCGATAACGCCCGCAGCGCGTTCGCCAAGATCGGCGTACTGATGGCCTCGGCCCGTCGCACCGAAAAGCCGCTGCACCCGACCAACCTGCACGTGAACAAGGCACTGTTCCCGCAAGACACGGTGCAGTCGCGCCTGCCGAACCCGGATTGGCTGGAGCACTGGCTGGACGAGCAGATCAAGTTCGACGCTGGCTGGGAAAAGAAGGTCATCGAGCGCATCCTGCACAACATGGGTCTGCTGTTCGAGCGCACCTTCGAAACCGTGCAAGACCTGAACCGCTACCGCAAGGAACTGAACGCACGCCTGCTCGGCTCGGCCGGCGCGGAACAAGCGGCCTGATCCTTGTCACTCGCCTGTGCCAACTGCGCCAGCGGCCCATCGATTCGATGGGCCGTTTTGTTTTCCACTCCGATTTTGTTTGCGCCATGACTGCTCGCCAGCCCGCACCCGCCTTTGAACAGAAGATCTGCGATGTCGCCGACGTGGAGGCCCGTGTGCGCGCTTTGCCGCGCCCGATCGTCTTCACCAATGGGGTGTTCGACATCCTGCATCGCGGCCATGCGACGTACCTGGCACAGGCACGCGCGCTGGGGGCATCGATGGTGGTGGGGGTGAATACCGATGCCTCCGTGCGCATGCTGGGCAAGGGCGACGATCGCCCGCTCAACACGCAGGATGACCGTCTGGCCGTGCTGGCTGCGCTGGAATCGGTAAGCCTGGTGGTGCTGTTTGCCGAACGCACGCCGGTCGCGCTGATTGAACGCGTGCGCCCCGACATCTACGTCAAGGGCGGCGATTACAACGTCGATGCGTTGGAGGAAACGCGCGTGGTGCGGGGCTGGGGTGGGACTGCACTGGCGATTCCGTTCGAGCACGACCGCTCGACCACTGCGCTGCTCAAGCGCGTGCGCGCGACGTCCTGAGGTTTTAGCGTGCTGCCGTGACTGCCGCGCAAGCGTGCAGGTCTTCGGCGCCGAGTGTCTTCTTGAGGGTGGCCAATTGGGCGGTGACACCCGAGGCCGCATCAGCGGTGGCGGTCACGCGCAGCGATGTCTGCGCGCCGAGCCGGCGCGTTTGCGTGACCACGGCAGTGCGTACGTCCTTGGCGCGCAGCTCATCCAGAAGCTGCTGCGCGCGCTCCTTGTCGCGGAACAGGCCCAGCGATACCACGAACGTATTGCCTTCCTGCACGATGGCTGAATCGGCCACGTTGCGGCGCTTGAGCTCGGCCACCTTGCGCTCGGCGTCATCACGCGTGTCGCGGGCGGGCATGTGGACCCACCAGCGGTTGTCTTCCTGGCGCGTGATGCGCTCGACCTGTACGCCCGGCATCTGCTTGAGTTGATCGAGGCCACGTGTGGCCTGAGCGTCTGTCAGCCCGCCGAGTTCGGTGCAATTGCCGGCCGTGTCTGCGGCAAGCGTAGTGCGTTCGATGCTGGCCCTGGTGTTCGTCGAGGCGCCGGCTGCTGCGGGCGATGACGCTGGCGCGCCCTGGGGCGCCGCAACGCCAGCAGCGGGTGCCGGCTCAAGAATGCGAATCCCTTCGGTACGGATCTGGCGTTGCATGCGTTCGGGTTCGCGCTCGCTCTCGAACCAAGTCGAGGGCACGTTCTGCCCGAACACGCCAGTATTGGCCGCCAGCAAAACGCCGTTGACGAGCAGCAAGAGCAGCAAGGCGAGGCGAAGCGTCATGGTGCGGACGGAGGTGGATTCGGACGGTGGCTCAGAATGCAGGAACACGGCGACAGCAACAACGGTAATACGAAAACGGTGGGCTGGGCCTTTACGCCAGAGTCGCCGCACCTTCCCGGTTCGCGCGCGCCAGCACCTGTAGGCCAAGCAACACGAGATTATCGTGCATCTGGAACGGCATGCGCAGATGCGGAGCGAGGGCAGCACGCGCACCGCCGCTCAGCACGCAGCGTGCCGGGCCGGGATATTGCGATTGCAGCGTCTGCCACGTCTGCGCGATCGCACCGGCCTGGGCCGTGACGCAGCCCAGGGCGATGGCGTCCTGCGTGTTGTCGGCCCACGGCGGTGCAACCGCATCGCGCGCACTGAGGTAGCTGATGTCCACTTCCGGCAGTTGGGCCGTGTTGCGCGAGAGCGCACGCATCATCAGCGTGATGCCGGGCAGGATCAGGCCGCCGGCAAACAGGCCATCGGGTGCGACGATGTCGAGCGTGGTGGCGGTGCCGGCCGTTACCAGCAGCAGGGCGGTGTCGGGCCACAGGCTGCGCGCGCCCACCGCGCCCACCCAGCGGTCGGTGCCGAGTTGCGTAGGTTCGCGATAACCATTGCGCAGGCCAGCTGTCGCGGCTTCCGATGTGGCAATGCGTACGCGCGCGCCGTCGAACACGCGGGCGATGCGTGCGGTGAGTGCGTCGCGCAGTGCAGGGCCGGCCACCGCGCTGATCCACACTTCAGGCGGCGCGACGCCCAGGGCGTGGCAATCGCGCCAGTCTTCAACGAGTTCTGCAAGCTGATCGTGCGAGCGGGCGCCGGCGTGCTGCCAGGGCGTATCGCCGGGCTCCACGGGCAGGGCATCGACATCGCTGGCAATCCACGCCCACTTGATGCGCGTGTTCCCGGCGTCGACCAGCAACAGCGGCCGCGCGGGCGCCGAGTGCGGGGCCTTCAGGCGTGTCATGGCCGCTCCGCGTCTGCACTGCGCAGCGAGACCTCGCCGCTGTGGATCCATTGCACGCGCCCGCCCGATTCGATCGCCAGTCGCCCTTGCGCATCGATGCCGTGCGCCACGCCTTCGAGTACGACGGTACCGTCCTGCCACAGGCGTACGCGCTCGCCGGCAAACGCATCGCGTGCGGCAAACGGCGCAACGAAGGGCGCGAGGCCTTGCGCGCCGAAGCGTTGCAGGTGTTCGCCCAGCGACGTGAGCAATGCGGAGAACACCCCGTTCGGTTCAGGCGCGTCCACCAGTTCTTCCACCCCCGACAGTTCGCGGCCCAGCGTACCTTCCAGCACGTACGGGCGCTCCAGGTTCAGGCCGATGCCGATCACCGCCCAGGTCTGCCCGGGTGCGGCGCGTACGGTCTCGATCAGGATGCCGGCCAACTTGCGCCCGGCGATCTGCACATCGTTCGGCCATTTGAGTGCCAGAGCCTGTGCGCTGCCGCCATGCGTTTCGGCGTAGGCTGCCACGGCATCGGCCACCGCAACGCCCACGGCGAGGCTCAGGCCGCCGAGCAGCGCTGGCTCACCGGCAAAGGCGCAGGCGATGGAGAAGGTCAGACCGTGGTCGCCATCCCATGGACGGCCCTGTCGGCCACGCCCGGCGGTCTGGCGCTGGGCGGCCAGCACGCGGGCAGACAGGAGCGGCGCCTGCCCTGGGCCAGCGGCCTTGGCAGGCCAGGCGGTGTTGCGCACGGCAGCCATCAGGTCGGCGCTGGTGGAGCCGGTGGCCTCGACCACCTCGACCGGCCAGTCGGCAGCCGGGCCGCTGGGCTGGATGCGTTCGCGCGTGAGGCGCCAGCGCGCGGAGGGTTCGGCAAGAGACATGAAAAAGGGCGATCAGATTCGCGCAGGGAATGGGCGCATTGTACGAGCGGGGCCTCCAAACTGGGGCCCGGCGCTTGCACCGAGCGGCGCATGAGACCCACAGTGTGACAGTGTCGGGCGGCGTGTTGGCTACAATTCGACCGATACTCAGCATCACCCGGCATCACCCGACCCCCGGAGAACCCGTTTGATCACCTGCCGTACGCCCCAGCTTGAGGTTCGCGTTGTCGATGGGAAGTCCGTCGCCTTCCTCTCCGGCGACTGGACCACGCTCGCATTGGCCGAGCGGGCCGGCGTGCGCAGCGCGCGCCAGCAGATTCGCGCCGGGCTGGACAACGCCAACGCGTGGTGCCTGACTGAAGTTGGTCGCATCGATCACTTTGGCGCGCAGCTCCTCTGGCGCGCCTGGGGCAACGAATGGCCTGAACACCTCGACGCCCGCCCTGACCAGCGCCGCATGATTGACCGCGTCGCCAAGCTCGATCCGGGCGGCTGGAAAAAACGCCTGGCGCCGCGCATCAACCCGGTGGTGATCCTGGGCAATGGCATGTTCGATTTCTTCGACCACGCCCGCGACGGCATCGCCATGGTCGGCCAGTTGATGTTCGACTTCGGGCGGTTCCTGCGCGCGCCGCATCTCGGCCCGTGGCGCGAGATCTCGGCCAATATCTACAGCACCGGCTACAAGGCGCTGGGCATCACGGCGCTGGTGGGTTTCCTGATCGGTATCGTGTTGAGTTACCTGTCGGCCAATCAGTTGCGGGTGTTCGGGGCCAGCATCTTCATCGTCAACATCCTGGGCATGGCCATCATCCGCGAGCTGGGGCCGGTACTGGCGGCCATTCTGGTAGCAGGGCGCTCGGGTTCGGCCATCACCGCGCAGATCGGGGTGATGCGGGTGACCGAAGAGCTCGACGCCATGCGCGTGATGGGGATCTCGCACGGTTTCCGGCTAATCCTGCCCAAGGTGATTGCACTGGCGATTGCCATGCCGCTGCTGGTGGCGTGGACGGACCTGCTCGCCTTGGCCGGGGGCATTCTGGCAGCCAAGTTCCAGCTCGATATCAGCCCAACCTATTTCATCACCTCGCTGCCCGATGCGGTGCCGGTGGCCAACCTGTGGCTCGGCCTTGGCAAGGGCGTGGTGTTTGGCATGCTGATCGCTCTGGTGGCGTGCCACTTTGGCCTGCGCATCCAGCCGAACACGCAGAGCCTGGGCGAGGGCACGACCACCTCGGTGGTGGTGTCGATCACCATCGTGATCTTGGCCGACGCGGTGTTCGCCATCCTCTTCAAGGACGTCGGGATATGACGCGGATACGCCATCCTCAGCTTGATCACCCGGTCGCGCCGCCTCTCACGCCCGCGCGCGAGCGTGTGATCCAGGTGCGCAGCGTCACCAAGCGCTACGGCAACACGACGGTGCTCGACAACATCGACCTGGATGTCTTTCGTGGCGAGGTGCTCTCCATCGTGGGCGGCTCGGGCAGCGGCAAGACCACGCTGCTGCGCCAGGTGGTCGGGCTGGAGAAGCCCACCTCGGGCACCATCCACATCTTTGGCGAAGAGTTGACCTGCCAGATCGGCAACGATCTGCAGTCGATGCGCAACCGCTGGGGCATGCAGTTTCAACATGGCGCACTGTTTTCGGCGCTGTCGGTGATCGACAACGTGGCATTGCCGATGCGCGAGTTGCGTACGCTGCCCGATGCCTTCATCGTGCGCGTGGCCATGCTCAAGCTGCAGATGGTGGGGCTCAAGTCCACCGACGCCGACAAGATGCCGTCGGACCTGTCCGGCGGCATGATCAAGCGCGTGGCGCTGGCGCGGGCGTTGTCGCTGGAGCCGGAACTCGTCTTCCTGGATGAGCCCACCGCCGGCCTGGACCCGCGCGCTTCTGACGACTACGTCGCCCTCATCCGCGAGCTGCGCCAGGAACTGGGCCTGACCGTGGTGATGGTGACGCATGACCTGGACACGCTGGTGGCGCTGTCCGACCGCATTGCCGTGCTGGCCGATCGCAAGGTGCTGGCGGCCAAGCCGGTGGAGCAGATCATCCAGATCGACCACCCGTTCATCAAGGAGTACTTCCTGGGTGAGCGGGGCAAGCGGGCCCTGATGGCATTGGGCCCTGAGATGACGGAAGCGGTGGCCGCCGCCTCGCTTTCGACGCAGGAGGATTGATGGAAAACAAAGCCCACGCATTTCTGGCCGGGCTGTTCACGATCGGGCTGGTGATCTTTGTTGCGCTCGCCGTGACGTGGTTCAACCGAGACCAGACCGTGCGCCTGCCGTACGACGTGGTCACCCGCTCGACGGTCAACGGGCTGAACCCGCAGGCCGCCGTGAAGTACCGCGGCCTGGATGTCGGCAAGGTCGACAGCATCCGCTTTGACGACAAGGTGCCCGGGCAGATCGTGGTGCGCGTGCTGGTCGACAAGGATGCGCCCATCACCACCACCACCTACGGCCGGCTGGCCTACCAGGGCGTGACCGGTCTTGCCTACGTGCAGCTGGACGATCGCGGTTTCGATCAGGGTAACGGCAGCAGCAAGCGCACACCCAACCCCGAGCACCTCGCCACCTCGGCCAAGGAGCCGGCGCGCATCCGCATGGAAGCGGGCTTCCTGGATGAACTGGACAAGCGCGGCGACCAGATGCTCTCCAAGCTCGACCAGACGCTCAGCTCGCTGTCGATCATGTTTGACGACGAGCACCGCCAGCAGCTCACCAACACGATGCAGTCGTTCCAGAAGACGATGGATGCCTATAGCACGCTCGCGCAGCAGGCCGAGCCGACCGTGCGCAAGTTGCCGCAGATTGCCGACAACCTGGATGCGACGATCACGTCCACGCGCAAGTTGTCGCAGGCGCTGTCCGACCCCAAGGGGCCGCTGCTGACGACGATTTCCGGCGCGGGCTCGGACCTGGCCACTGCCACGCAGTCGATGCAGTCGGCTGCCAATGTGCTGACCTACGAGACGCTGCCGCAGCTCAATGGCTTCGCGCGTGAGGCCCGCCAGGCCGTGCGCGGCTTCGACAATGCCGTGACGAGCTTCAATGCCCGACCGCAGAGCGTGCTGTTTGGCCCGGCACCCGGCTCGCCCGGCCCCGGTGAGACCGGTTTCACGGCGCCCGCTGCCCGCCAGCCCTGAGGAGAATCCATGCCGATGTTGTCTGCTGTTCTGCGTCACACACTCAGCCGCGCGCTTGCACTGTCCGCCGTGGTGGCGCTGGCTGCCTGTTCCAGCGCGCCGGTCGCGCCGACTGCGCTTTACGATTTTGGCCTCGCCCCCAGCGCAGGCAGCGGCACGCGCCTGCCGACCGCGCTGCGGGTGGCCGAGGTGGCCGGCCCCGGCTGGATGGACGGCAACGCCATTTACTACCGCTTGGCCTACGCGCAGGGCCAGCGCACCGACGCCTATGCCAACAGCCGTTGGGTGGAGTCCCCCGTGAACCTGTTCGACGCACGCCTGCGCAACGCGGCAGCCGCACGCGGCCAGGTGGTCGGCTACGCCGGGCAGGACGTGCCGATGCTGCGTGTCGAACTGGTCGACTTCTCGCAGGTGTTCGACCAGCCGGGCGCGAGCCGGGGGGTGGTGCGCCTGCGGGCGACGGTGTTCAGGTCGCGCGACGTGGTCGACCAGCGGGTGGTGCAGGCCGATGCACCCGCCCCGAGCGCCGATGCGGCAGGCGGCGTGGCGGCGCTCACGCAGGCATCCGACCGCGCCATCGACGAGGTGCTGGACTGGGTGGCGGGGTTGCCGCTGGCGGCCCGCAATCCGACCGCGGCGTCGCAGCCGGCCGCGCGCCCGCGCTGACCCTCCACCGGAAGCGGGAACCGTCCGCGTCCGATGGCGTCGGACGGTATCATGGGTATTGCGCCCCAGTTTGACTGCAGCTTCCGCCGGTGCCGGACCTCCACACACAACCTTCCACGCCTACCCCGCATCGTCACTCGCCGCTCGCACGCGCCGGGCTGGCCTGTTTCGTCTTCCTGGTGGTCTATGCAAGCCTGTATCCGTTCGCGGGCTGGACGGACACGGGTGTCTCGCCGTTTGCGTATCTGACCGCGCCGCTGCCGCGCTACAACACCGTCTTCGACGTGGTCACCAACGTGTGGGGCTACATGCCGCTGGGCATGCTCACGGTGCTGGCGCTGCATCCGCGCATCACGGGCTGGCGCGCGGTGCTGATCGCGCTGGTGGCCGGGCTGCTGCTCTCGGGCGCGATGGAGGCCATCCAGACATACCTGCCGACGCGCGTGTCGTCCAACGTGGATCTGGCGACCAATACGCTGGGCGCGCTGCTGGGGGCGATCGTCATGGTGCCGTTCTCGGCACGGCTGATCGACCGGGGTGGGCTGCGCCGACTGCGCCGCCGCTGGTTCGAGCCGCATGCCACCTTTGCGATCCTGCTGCTGCTGCTGTGGCCGTTCGCGCAGATCTTTCCGCAGGAATTCCTCTTCAGCATGGGCGGGGTGATCCGCAGCATCGTGCTGGACCCGTCGCCGGATGCGTTCCTGACCAGCATCATCAACAGCTGGTTTCCGGAGTTGTTCGACTGGCATGACCGGCTGCAAGCGCACCCCGAGGCGCTGCAGCGCCAGGAATTGCTGGAAGCCCTCATCACCGCTTGTAGCTGGGTCGGCACTGGGCTGCTGGCAACAGTGGCCATGCGCCGCGGTGCGCCGTTGTTGCGCCTGCTGGCAGCGCTGCTGGCGAGCGCGTTGCTGGTGAAGGCCGGGGCGACGCTGCTGCAGTTTCCGCTGGCCGGTGCGTGGGATTGGCTCTCATCCGGCGCGCGCTTCGGGCTGGTGGTGGGCTCGCTGGTGCTGGTGCTGCTGGTACGTCTGCCGCGCTGGCTGCGCGGCGCGCTGGCAATGACGCTGCTGATCGCGCTGATTCTCTTGTCGAACGTGTTGCCGCCGAGCCCGTACTCGTGGGTGTCGGCGCAAAGCTGGCGGCTTGGGCGCTTCGTCCATTTCAACAGCCTGTCGCAATGGATCGGCTGGCTGTGGCCGTTCCTCGGCCTCGGCTATCTTGCCTGGCGGGCCGAGCAGACCCAGCTGGAACGGCGCGCCAACCGGCCCTCAGACTGACCCCGCATCCGCTTACGTGATGGCGTGCGCCGCCGTCACGTGGCCGACACGATTCCTTTCTACCTTAGCGCCTGTTGAGTGACAGGCGCGCGCTGCATGCATAGGCCGCCGGTGTCATCTGGAGGTCATCCATGTGTGCGAGCCGCGTTGTCAGTCGACCGTTCGTCCGCCCAGCGATGCTGGCTGCGGCGGCATTCGCCGTTGTGCTGGCTGGCTGCGATGCCGCTGATCCGCATGTGCCCGCCGTGGTACGGGCGCCGGTTTCCACGTTGTCACCATCCCCATCTTCCCAGCAGGCTGCCGCCGCCTTGCCCACCATGCCGCGCGATGGCCTGGCGCCACCCGTGATGCATACCGTCGACTGACGCCCCGATCAGTCAGACGCTGCCCCGTGTTGTTCCCCCCCCCCAACCCCCAACACAGACAACAGGTAGAGAACATGACCTCCAAGAGCCGCCGTGGTTTTCTCCGTTCCGCCGCCCAATTGGCTGCTGCATCCGCAGCCATGGGCGCGGTGCCCGAAGGCATCCGCCAGGCACTGGCGATTCCCGCCCATAACGCGCACCGCAATATCGAGGACGTGCAGCACATCGTGATCCTCATGCAGGAAAACCGCTCGTTCGACCACTACTTCGGCACGCTCAAGGGCGTGCGCGGGTATGGCGATACGCGCACCGTCACGCTGCCCACCGGCAAGAGCGTGTGGCACCAGCCGCTGGTCGGTGCCGTGGGCGAGGTGCTGCCATTCCGCCCGAGCGCGCCGGACCTGGGCCTGCAGTTCCTGCAAGACCTGCCGCACGGCTGGAACGACACGCACGCTGCCGTCAACGGCGGCCGCTACGACGGCTGGGTCCCGCACAAGGGCACCACCACGATGGCCTACCTGACACGCCAGGACATTCCGTTCCACTACGCGCTGGCCGACGCCTTCACCATCTGCGACGCCTACCACTGCTCCACGCCCACCTCGACTGACCCGAACCGCTACTACATGTGGACCGGCTACGTCGGCAACGACAACGTCGGCGGCGGCCCGGTGATCGACAACGCCGAAGCCGGCTACGGCTGGTCCACCTATCCGGAAGTGCTCGAAGCCGCCGGCATCTCGTGGAAGATCTACCAGGACATCGGCACCGGCCTGAACGCCGCCGGCTCGTGGGGCTGGACGAGCGACGCCTACATCGGCAACTACGGCGACAACGCGCTGCTGTACTTCCACCAGTACCAGAACGCGCAGCCGGGCACCCCGCTGTACGACAAGGCACGCACCGGCACCAACGTGTCGGCCGGCGATGGCTACTTCGACATCCTCAAGCGCGACGTGCAGAACGGCACGCTGCCGCAGGTGTCGTGGATCGCCGCACCGGAGGCCTTCTCCGAGCACCCGAACTGGCCGGCCAACTACGGCGCGTGGTACATCGACCAGGTCCTGCAGATCCTGACCTCCAACCCCGAGGTGTGGAGCAAGACCGCGGTGTTCGTCACCTACGACGAGAACGACGGCTTCTTCGACCACCTCGTGCCGCCGTTTGCCGCATCCGGCAACGCGGGCAGCAACGGCCTGTCGACCGTCGACACCACGGGCGAGTACTTCCCAGGCAACAGCAAGTACGGCGCCGGCAGCTATGGCCTGGGCGTGCGGGTGCCGATGCTGGTGGTGTCGCCGTGGTCCAAAGGCGGCTTCGTTTGCTCGGAAACGTTCGACCACACGTCGATCATCCGCTTCATCGAGCAGCGCTACGCGCGCACGCACAACGTCAAGTCGCCGAACATCTCGAAGTGGCGCCGTGCGGTGTGTGGTGATCTGACCTCGGCGTTCAACTTCGCCACGCCCAACGAGGTGGTGCCCGCGCTGCCGAGCACGGCGGCCTATGTGCCGAAGGACAAGCTGCGCCACGCCGACTACATCCCGCTGCCGCCGCTGCTGCAGGCCGTGCCCAAGCAGGAAAGCGGTGTGCGTCCGGCGCGTGCGTTGCCGTACGAGCTGTTCGTGCGCGGCCGCAACGACGAGGCCACTGCCAAGTTCCAGCTTGATTTCGTCAACACGGGCGACGTGGGCGCGGCCTTCCTTGTCTACACCACCGGCAGCATGGATGCACCGCGCACCTACACGGTGGAAGCCGGCAAGCGCCTGTCGGACAAACTGCCCGTGGGTGCCGGCGGTGCGTACGACTTCACGGTGCACGGCCCCAACGGCTTCCTGCGTCGCTTTGTCGGCAAGCTCACGCTGTCGGGCCTGCTGCATCCGCATGGCCGCCGTGCGCTGGAAGTGAAGGAAGGCTACGACGTGGCCAACGGTAACCTGGAACTGCGCCTGATCAACCATGGCCGTGCACACACGACCTTCACGATCAAGAACGCCTACACGGGCGAGAGCGTGCAGCGCGAAGTGCGTGGCGGGGACGATGCTTCGTTGTACCTGGACCTGCGCGGCCAGCACGCCTGGTACGACCTGACGGTTACGGCCAGCACCGATGCCGGCTTCCAGCGCCGCCTGGCCGGCCACGTGGAGACGGACCGCCCGAGCGTGTCAGACCCGGCACTGGGCACATAAGCGGTACCCAAGCAAAACGGCCCGCTGACGTGACTGTCAGCGGGCCGTTTTTATTTCCTTGATGCGCAGCGTCAGAGTTGCCGCGTGTACGTGCGTGCCTGATACAGTGCCAACGCGCTCAACCCGACGATCATCGCGATCGCCAGCACGTCGGCAAATGGATAGCCCCAGTAGTTCGTCATTGCGTGGTCTCCTTCGGTTCGACGTCGATCAGGCCGGTATCCGCCATGCGCCGGCGGCCAAACTCGGTGATGACATAGCGGAAGTGCATCTTGCCGGTGGCTTCGTCCAGCGTGTCTTCGGGCGTCTGCACCAGGCCTCCGGAATACAGGTCGGCCAGAATGGCGCGGATGTTGCCTGTCCAGTACTCGTCTTCGGGTTTGCCATATTCGATGCAGGTGCGATGGGCGATGTCGCTGTCCCACAGGCCATCGCTCTCGGCCAGCAGTTGCAGGATGTAGCCCTTCGTGTGCAGTTTCATGCGTGCGTCTCCGTTGTCGTTGCGGGGATGGCGGGTGTCGTGCCGCGAATGACCTCGAGGTTTTCCGAGCTTTCCGACACCATCACAAAGCCACCGAAGATCACCAGCGCCAGCCCGATCAGGAAGTACCACTCCGGAAATTGCAGCGTGAAGACGGCGGTGAAGATCGTGGCGAACATCGCGTAGAACGCCCCCAGCGCCTGCCCGCGCCCCACACCGATCAGCGGGAAGGACTTGTACCAGGCCACCGCGCAGAACGAGAAGGTGAGGCCGCCCACCGCCAGCCACAGCAGCGCCTTGCTGTGCACGATGCCGGAGACGATGGTTGTGACGGGCACCGGCACGTGTGCAAACAGCGCGATGGCCGGCAGGATGAGGACGACCCAGTAGATGGCCTCGGCGGTGTAGCGGATGGAGACGCCGCAGTCGGGGTCGGTCACGTCCATCGCGCGGCCGACGATCGCGCCTTCCAGCCCCCAGCCGATGGCGGCCATGGCGCCGCCCAGGTAACCGATCCACTGGTTGCCGCCGCTGTGCGATTCGGCCATCAGCGCTGGCGCGTAGATCGCCACGCCGCCGAGGATGATGATGGCGATGCCCACCGCTGCCCGCGCGCTGATGCGCTCGTTGTACCAAAGCTTGGCCATCGTCGCGCCCACCACCGGATACAGCAGGCCTGCTACCGCCGCGAACACCGCGCCCACGTAGCCCATCGCCAAGTACGAGCCGAAGTTGGCCATCAGCCCGCCAGCCACTGCCGCAATGAAGTACCAGCGCGAGATCTTGCGGAACTGGCCGATGGTGCGGAAGTAGTCGCCCAGCTTGCCGAGCGTGCCGAGCCACACCCACTGGAACAGCACCACCATGCAGCTATGGAATGCCGTGATGACGGCCGCGCAGGTCAAGAAGACGCGCGGATCGGAGAGGTCCAGCGCACCGAACGGCGATTCATGCCAGACGGCCGTGCCCGGCACGTACCAGGCGCCCCACAGGATGGCGGCCCATAGCGCCCAGCGGTAGCCCCACTGCAGCGTACGTCGATGATGTGCCGCGCGGGCGGCGGAGGATGAAGCCAAAACCGGTCTCCTTGTTCTGTGCGCCGTGCCCGCGATGCATCATGCGGGTAGCGCGAAAGTTACTGGAGGTGCAAAAATTAACTGAAGGTATTTCTGGGTGAGTCTAAGCCGGCCCTCCAGGCTTGCCGGAAAATCAGTCGCAACGATTGACGGGTTTGTCAGAAGTTGACGTATGCAACGTCAAGTGACGGTGGTGCGTTAGGAAGCACCTGCCTCGGGCACTAGATCCATCACGGTGATGAGGTGCAGCGGTGCCTCGGTGGCAGGGTCGCGCGCCAGTGACGTGGTCACGCGCACCGGTACGGCTGAGCCATCGCCGCGTACCAATTGCAGCGAGAGCGCATAGGTCGGCACCGTGCCAGCGAGCAACTCCCCGTACTGGCGCAGGTGGCGCGCAAGGTCATCTCGGTGCGTGAGATCGAGCAGCGTGCGCTGCTGCAGCGCCGCTTCGGACTGGCCCAGCAGCTTGCACAGCCATGGGTTGGCACGCAGGCAGCGGCCCTCCAGGCTCACCTGCGCGATGCCGACTGGCGCCTGCTCAAACAGCGTGCGCAGCTTGGCTTCGCTGTCGCGGAAGGCGGCTTGCGCTTCCACCTCTGCGGTCACGTCCTGCGCCGCGCCGATCATGGTGGGCGTGGCAGCCGTTGGCTCCTGCGCTTCGCCTTCCTCGTGGATATGGCGGCGCGTGCCGTCGGGCAGGGCGATGGTGTATTCCACGCGATACGGCTGCCGTGTGGCCACGGCCTGGTCCAGCACGGCCTGCACGCGGGCGCGATCGGCGGGAACGATGGCTTCCAGGTAGCGCGCCATCGTCACCGGCGTGGCCTGCGGCACCCAGCCGAAGATGCGGTAGGCCTCGTCTGTCCAGCGGCAGGCGTCGCTGCCGGGTTCCCAGACCCAGCTCCCCAGGCGGGCGATCTGCTGCGCCTTGGCGAGCAGCGCTTCCGAGTCGCGCAACGCGGCCTCAGCCGTGCGGCGTTCCGTGATGTCCAGGCTCAGGCCGATCATCTTGACCGGGCGGTCCTGCGCATCCCGCACGAGTGTGGCGCGCGACACAATCCAGCGCACCACATCCGGTGCCGGGCGGATGCGGAATTCATGCGCGTAGACCCCGCCGTCGGCCAGGTTCTGCGCGATCGCGGCCTGCACGCCCGGCGCGTCTTCGGGGGCGACGCACTGCCAGAAGTCTTCCAGCGTACGGATCGGCCGGCCGAACAGGCGCGCGGCATTCGGTGAGTACGCCACCGCATCCGTCAGCAGGTTCCACTCCCACGTGACCACGCCGGAGATTTCCTGCGCGAAGGTCATGCGCGCCTCGCTTTCCATGATGGCGGCCAGGTGCTTCTGACGGCCTTCACGGGCGCGGGTGTCGGTGTTCAGGTTGGCTTCCAGGTCGGCCAGGGCGCGGTCGCCGTAGCGCAGCCACAGCCAGTTCACGTTCAGGAAGCGCGCCAGTGCCAGCAAGTTGGCGTATTCGATCTCGCCGCCGCGCGTCCACTTGTGTACCGCCGAGGGCGACACCCCCAGCGCCGCCGCCACCTGCTTGAGCTGGATGCGGCCGCGCGTCAGCACGCCTTTGAGGCGGCCGGCAAAGCTGTCGTCATCGAGCGGGCCGTCAGACGGCGGGAGTGAAGCAGCGGTCATGGAGCGGGATTTACTGAGAGTGATTCACGACAGTATAACGCCTAGAAAATAGCGAAAAACTATCAAATTTCTATTTTATTAGGTCTTAACGATTGGCCGGAGGCAACTAATTTTTCCTAGACTAGTCCATAATTCTCTAAAGGTAAATAAAAACACCAACAGTGAATTTCTGGGTCGCCGCACCAAGTCCCGCCTGTTCAGGCGCTACGGTGTCGGCATTTCGGGCGCCGTCTTCTTTGTGCGCCAGCCATCAACAGGGCTACTGGATATGACGCAAGCTTCCCTTTCCACCGATTTCCGTTCCACCACGCTGGCTCCCCGTCTTGATCTGTATATCGACGGCCAGTGGGTGCAGCCCGAAGGCGGCGTGTACCGCGACATCGTCGATCCCGCCACCGAAAACGTTCTGACGCAGGCCGCCGATGCGTCCGTGGCCGACGCACAGCGCGCCATTGCCGCTGCCCGTCGCGCGTTCGAGGAAGGCCCGTGGCGCAACACCGGCACGCGCGAGCGCGCACGCCTGCTCAACCGCATTGCTGACGCCATCGACGCCGACGCTGAAAACCTCGCGACGCTCGAATCGCTGAACACCGGCAAGACACTCATCGAAAGCCGCTGGGACATGGATGGCATCGCCGCTACCTTCCGCTACTTCGCGGGGCTGGTCGCCACGGAATCGGGCCTCATCAACGAAGCGCCGGACACCGTCATCAGCCGCACGCTGCGCGAGCCGGTGGGCGTGTGCGGCCTGATCACGCCGTGGAACTACCCGCTGCTGCAAGCCGCGTGGAAGATCGCGCCGGCGCTGGGCGCGGGCAACACAGTCATCATCAAGCCGAGCAACCTGACGCCGCTGACCACGCATCGCTTTACGCAGTTGCTGGAAGAGATCGGTCTGCCGCCGGGCGTGTTCAACTTGATCACCGGTGCGGGCGAAGCCGGTGCTGAGCTGTCTCGCAACCTGGACGTGGATCTGGTTTCGTTCACGGGCGGGGCAGTCGCTGGCGCGGCCGTCATGAACGCGGCCATCGGCAACTTCAAGAAGATCGGCCTGGAGCTGGGCGGTAAGAACCCGAACATCATCTTTGATGACGCGGACTTCGATACCGCTGTCGACTACGCCGTCAACGCGGCGTTCTTCCACGCAGGGCAAGTGTGCTCAGCCGGTTCGCGCCTGATGCTGCAAGACGGCATCCATGACCGCTTTGTCGACGCGCTGGTCGAGCGCGTGAAGCGCATCCGCGTGGGCAACGGCTTTGCCGAAGGCACGCAGATGGGTCCGGTGCAATCTGCATTCCAGCGCCAGAAGATCATCAACATGATCCAGGCCGGCGTGCAGGAAGGCGCGGTGCTGCGCTGTGGCGGCAAGGCACCGGAAGGCAAGGAATTCGAGCGTGGCTTCTGGCTGGAGCCGACCGTGCTTGCCAACGTGCGTGACGACATGAAGATCGCTACTGAAGAGATCTTCGGCCCGGCACTGACCATCGAGCGCTTCTCCACCGAAGACGAAGCCGTGCGCCGCGCCAACAACACGCCATACGGCCTGGCCGGCGCCGTGTGGACGCAAGACCTGAACCGCGCCAACCGTGTGACGCGCGCACTGCGCTTCGGCACCGTGTGGGCCAACGACTATCACCCGTACTTCCCCGAGGCCCCGTGGGGCGGCTACAAGGCCAGCGGCATTGGCCGCGAACTGGGCCGCGGCGGTCTGGACGAGTACACCGAACTCAAACACAGCTACATCAACCTCGCACCGGCCCCGATGGGCTGGTTTGGCACGGACGCTGAGTAACCAGGGGGGGCTAGTTTTGACGACCAACACCGTACAGGAATACGACTACATCATCGTGGGCGCGGGCTCGGCGGGCTGCGTGCTGGCCGCGCGCCTGACCGAAGACCCCGACGTGACCGTGCTGCTGCTCGAAGCGGGCGGCCCCGACCACCGCTGGGATTTCCGCACGCAGATGCCGGCTGCGCTGGCGTATCCGCTGCAGGGCACCACGTACAACTGGGCCTACGAAACCGAGCCCGAGCCGCACATGAACAACCGCCGCATGTCGCAGGGCCGCGGCAAGGGGCTGGGTGGCTCGTCGCTCATCAATGGCATGTGTTTCATTCGCGGCAACGCGATGGACTACGAGCGCTGGGCGAGCGACTTCCAGTTGGACGACTGGACCTACGCCGACTGCCTGCCGTACTTCCGCAAATCGGAAACCTACGACAAGGGCGCCAACGATTGGCACGGTGACGCCGGCCCGCTGCAGGTCACCACGCCCAAGCAGGACAACAGCCTGCTGTTCCACGCCTTTATCGAAGCCGGTGAGCAGGCCGGCATTCCGGCAACGGATGATCTGAACGGCTATCGCCAGGAAGGCCTTGGGCCGATGGACCGCACGGTCAATGCCAAGGGTCGCCGCGCCAGCACGTCGCTCTGCTATCTCGACAACGCGCGCAAGCGTTCCACGCTGACGGTGCTGCCGCGCGTGCTGGCCGATCGCGTGATCTTCGAGGGCACGCGTGCCGTGGGTGTGGAAGCGCTAATGGACGGCAACCGTGAAACATGGCGTGCGCGCCGCGAGGTGATTGTCACCAGCGGTGCTATCGCTTCGCCGCAGTTGCTGCAGCGCTCCGGCGTGGGCAATGCTGACGAGTTGCGCGCCATGGGCATCCACTCGGTTGCGCATCTGCCCGGCGTGGGCGAAAACCTGCAGGACCACCTGGAGATGTACATCCAGTACGAGTGCCTGCGTCCGGTGTCGATCTACGAAAACACGCTCTGGTACAACAAGCCGAAGGTCGGCCTGGAGTGGTACCTGCACGGCACGGGTGCCGGTGCCAGCAACCACTTTGAGGCGGGTGGCTTCATCCGCAGCGACGACAGCTTCGAGTGGCCGAACATCCAGTACCACTTCCTGCCGCTGGCCGTGAACTACGATGGCAGCAACCCGGTGAAGATGCACGGGTTCCAGTGTCACGTCGGGTCGATGCGTTCGCCGTCCACGGGCTACGTGAAGCTCGCTTCGCGCGACCCACGTGACAAGCCGCGCATCCTGTTCAACTACATGGCGCATGACGTGGATTGGCGTGAGTTCCGCGCTGGTGTGCGCATCACGCGCGACATCATTGCGCAGCGCGCATTCGATCAGTATCGCGGTCGCGAGATCAGCCCCGGTCCGAGCGTGCAGACCGACGCCGAGATCGACGCCTTCGTGCGCCATCACGCCGAGACCGCGCTGCACCCGTCCTGCACCTGCAAGATGGGTTCGGCCGACGACCCGATGGCCGTGGTCGACAACGAAGGCCGCGTGCACGGGCTTGAAGGCCTGCGCGTGGTCGATGCGTCGATCATGCCGCGCATCGTCACCGGCAACCTGAACGCGCCGACCATCATGATGGCCGAGAAGATCGCTGATCGTATTCGCGGTGTGGCACCGCTTGCGCGTTCGGACGCGGCGTTCTACGTGCATGGCAAGTCGCCGCTGCAGGCGCCAGTGAAGCCGCTGGTGGCCAGCGAACTGGTGACAGCCTGATGCGCTGGCGCAAGGTCGCGACGATGCTGGGTGGGGCGGCGGCATGCGCTGCTGCGCTGCCCGCGCTTGCCGAGGACGCGCCGGCCAGCGACGACAAGCGCTGGTCGGCCAACGCTTCTGTCGTCTCGCAGTACGTATCGCGCGGCCTGCGCCAGACGTGGGGCAAGCCTGCGCTGCAAGCCGGCATCGACTACACGCTGCCGAACGGCTTCTACATCGGCGCGTGGGGCTCGCAGGTGAGCGACCACGTCATCGCCGGCGCGCATGCCGAGATCGACACCTACCTCGGCTACGCCACCACCGTTGCGCGCGACATCGAGTTGACCACCGGGCTGTATCGCTACTGGTATCCGGGTGCCCGCTATGACAAGGCCTTCGCGGGCGGCCCGGCCACCGGCTACGACTACACGGAATGGATGGTCGGCGCCGGCTGGCGCGGCGTGTCGGTCAAGCTGTGGACCACGCTGTCGAACTACTTCGGCTTCGATGGCAACTCACTGGCCGACGGTATCGACAAAGGCAGCCGTGGTTCAACCTATGCCGAGGCCAATTGGGACGTGCCGCTACCCAACGATTTCACGCTTGGCCTGCATGTGGGCCATGAGCACGTGCGCAACCACAGCGCATTCAGCTTTACCGATTACCGCATCGAACTCTCGCGGCCCATCAACAAATTCCTGATGCTGTCCGCCGCCTTCACGGGCGCGGACGCGCCTGCCTACGCCCACCAGATCTCGGCGCGCAACGGCGTCGATCGCATGACGCTCGGCCGACGTACGGTCGCGCTCAAGCTGACGGCGACGTACTGAGCGGCGAGCGACGGCGCTCTACCTGCAACTTCAATCCCTTTCCCACAACCTCTGCTTTTACAGCACACACCATGGCCTCCCTGGGTTTTACCGACGTTGTCGGTCTGGTCGGCGTCGCCGCTTATGTCTCCGCGCACTTTGGCGTGCAGGTCTTGCATAAGCCGCCGACCGGCGCGTTTGCCGTTCGCCTCAACCTGCTGGGGCCCATCTGCATCCTGATTTCGCTGATGGGTTCGTTCAACCTCGCGTCGTTCCTCACGCAATTCTTCTGGCTTGTGCTCACGCTGATGGGCTGGTGGCGGAACAAGCAGGCAGGGCGTCCGGTGGCGGAACCCGCCAGCGCACCGCGTCCGGGGCAACCCGCGCAGCAGTAGGTTCGCTGCATACGGCCAAAACCGCGTCGACGTACGCGGTTTTCTTTGCTTGATATATTGACTTCATAGTCATAAACTCAGGCGCATCTGATCGACAGGCGTGTGCTCTCCATCGTGGCTACCACTTCACAGCGCGGCCGACCGCGTGAATTCGACATCGCTTCCGTTTCCGAAGCCGCTTCGCGCGTGTTTTGGGAGCGGGGCTATCACGCCACCTCGCTGGATGATCTGACCTCGGCGACGGGCTTGCTGCGCGGCAGCCTGTACGGCGCATTCGGCGACAAGCACGGCATGCTGCTCGCCGCGCTGGACCACTATGCGGAGGGCGCGCTGGCACGCCTGTCAGAGCGTCTCAACTCCGGCCTGCCACCCGCAGAAGCCCTGCGCAGCGCGCTTCTGCATCACACGCGCGTGGCGTGTGCGCTGACGGGTTTGCGAGGTTGCCTCATTACCAACACCGCGCTCGAGCTGGTGCCCACGGACGCCGAAGTGGCTGAGCGCATCGAATCGATCATGCGCCGGATCGCCCTGTTGATGGCGGCTGCGGTGATGCGGGGTCAGGCCGAAGGTGTCTTCAACACGGCATTGGACGAGAAAGCGGTGGCGGACTTTCTGCTGTGCATGACGCAGGGCCTGCGTGTACTCGGAAAGGTGGTGCACGACGAAGCCCGTCTGGTGGCTGCCGTGGAGATCGCCATGCGCGCACTTGCCTAAAATTTTTGCTTGTTTATTGACTGTATAGTCACGAAAATGGAGAGAATATGGCGTTTAGTACAGAGGCGCAGCTAGCCCTGACGGCAACCGAAGCCGTTGCCGCGATTCAGTCGGGGCGGCTGGCATCGGCCGACTACACGGCGACCTTGCTTGCACGAGCGAAGGCATTGGGACAGTTGAACGCGCTGACGGCGCTGGATGAGGATGCTGCACTCGCTGCCGCGCGCGCCGTCGACGCGCTGACGCCCGAAGCACGCGCGCGGTTGCCGCTCGCCGGTCTGCCCATCGTCGTGAAAGACAACATCAATACCGCGCGATTGCCCACCACGGGCGGTACCCCGTCGCTCGCAGGGTTCGTTGCTCGCAACAACGCGCCTTCTGCGCAGGCGTTGTTCGATGCCGGTGCCATCCTGCTGGGCAAGTCGAACATGCACGAGATGGCGCTTGGCATCACCAGTACGAACCTCAGCCCCCACGTGGGGCCGGTGCGCAATCCGTACGACATGGGGCGCATTCCGGGCGGCTCGTCCGGTGGCACTGCGGTGGCGGTGGCGGCACGTATCGTCACAGCAGGCCTGGGCAGTGACACGGGCGGCTCGACGCGCATTCCGGCGGCGCTCACGGGCACGGTGGGCTTTCGCCCTTCGGTAGGAGACGGCGGTCCGCGGCGCCGCTATCACGACGACAACGCCGTCGTGCCGATCAGCCGCACGCGCGATACCGTCGGGCCGATGGCGCGCACCGCGGCAGACGTTGCGCTGCTCGATGCAGTCATCACCGGCGCCGGGCCGCTGTCCGACGTGGCGCTGGCGGACTTGCGCATCGGTCTACTGGCGGAGTGTTGGCAGGATCTGGACCACGAGCTTGCGGCGACTGCGCATGCGGCGATTGATCGGCTGCGCGGGGCTGGCGTGACCTTTACCGAGGTGTCGATGCCGCAACTCCATACGCTGTGCGCGCAGATCAGCATGGCCATCGCCTTGACCGAACCTGTGCGCGACGTGGCCGACTGGCTGATCGCCAACGAAGCCCCGGTACAGACGGTCGCGGGGCTGGCTGCGCAGATCGCCAGCCCCGACGTGCGCGGCGCCTACGACGTGATTCTCGCCGGCGGCCTGCCTGCGCAGTACGCCGAGGCCATGCAGGTCTGGCGCCCGCAATTGCAGCAGCACTATGCGCAGACATTTGCCGCGCATCAGATCGACGCGCTCCTGTTTCCGACCACGCCGCTGCCCGCCGTGCCGATCGATTTCGAGAACGGCTCATCCACCGTGTCGATCAACGGCGGTGCACCCATCGACGAAATGGCCGCCTACTTGCGCCACACCGACGGCGCCAGCGTGGCAGGTATCCCTGGGTTGTCGCTGCCGGCCGGCATGACCGCCAGTGGCTTGCCCATCGGCCTGGAGCTGGATGGCCCATTGGGCAGCGATCGCCGTGTACTGGCGATCGGGGCGGCACTGGAGCGCGTGTTAGGGCCAGTGCCGGCGCCCATGCTGTAACGCTGCCATGGCGAGCGCGGTGTGTCGTCCCGCGCTTTTTCTTTCTCCTATTTTTGACTGGTTAGTCATGAAAGCGGATTCTCTTTCACAGACCAATGCTCCACCCGCGCGCACCGCGGCGCATGCGGGCACGCTCGCGCTCGTGGTGCTGCTGACCGGTGCCTTCCTGTCACCGCTGGATTACTTCATCGTCAACCTAGCGCTGCCGGCCATTCGCGATGGTCTGCATGCGACATCCGCAGAGTTGCAGTTGATCGTGTCGGCGTACACCTCTGCCTTTGCCGTGTTTCTGGTGACGGGCGGGCGACTGGGCGATCTGTTGGGCCGCAAGCGCATGTTCATGCTGGGCATGGCCGGTTTTGTGGCCGCATCGGTGTGGTGCGCGGCATCGCCCAACGGCGGTGTACTGGTGATGGGGCGCGTGCTGCAGGGCGCTTCAGCGGCGGTGCTGGTGCCGCAGATTCTGGCCACCATCCGCACCGTCGTCGCCCGGGAGCGGCAGACGGCGGTCATGAGTTTCTACGGCTTTGTCTATGGCTTTGCATCGGTCGTCGGACAGATTGGCGGTGGGGCGCTCATCACGCTCAAGCCGTTCGGGCTGGGCTGGCAGTCGATCTTCCTGATCAACGTGCCGGTGGGGCTGCTGGCATTGGCGGGCGCGTGGCGCTGGGTGCCGGAAAACCGCGCTGCGCACGGCGCACGGTTGGATATGCCGGGGCTGCTGTGGCTCTCGCTCTTCATCGGGCTGGTGGTCTATCCGCTCACACAGGGGCGCGAGGCCGGCTGGCCGGCATGGACCGTGGCCATGTTGCTGGCGGCCGTCCCCGCACTCTGCGGTTTTCTATGGACGGAACATCGGCTACAGCAGCGTGGCGGCGATCCGCTCATCGACCTGCGCATGTTTCGCAATCCGGTGTTTTCGCTGGGCCTTATGCTGGCGTTCTGTTTCTACTGCGACAGCGCGTTTTTCCTGACTTATGGCATCACTCTGCAGAGCGGCCTGGGCTGGACGCCATTGGCGGCCGGGCTGGCCATTTTTCCGTTCGGCGTCGGCGCGATCCTGGGGCCGCTGCTGTCGCCGGCGCTTGCGCGGCGCGTAGGTCATCACATCCTGACGGCCGGGTTTGCGTGCCTTGCGCTGGGGTTCGGTGCGTCGGGTGCGCTGCTGTTCGCGGGCGCGGAGCCGACGCCTGCGTTTTACGCCGCGCTGGCGGTGGCCGGCGTCGGTCATGGCATTGTGCTGCCGTCTGTGGTGCGTATCGTCATCGGTGAGATTCCACCGGCCAAGGCCGGGCTGGCGTCGAGTGTTGTCACGTCGATGCTGCAGATCGGCTCGGCGTTTGGCGCCACGGCCATCAGTGGCGTGTTCTTCTCGGTGGTGGGGCAGGGCGCGCGGGCGGCGGACTATGTGCGCGCGTATCAGGCCGGGATCGGCGTTGTGGCGGCGCTGTTCGTACTGTGCGTGGTGCTGGCGCTCAGGCTGGGGCGATCGGCGCGGCCCGCTTGAGGGGCTCACGATTGCGATTGCGGCCCCGAGGGCGACTCGCCAAACGCCGCCATCATCGCATCCACAAAACTGCGCAGCTTGGGCGTTGGCCGCCGGTCGGGCGAGTAGAGCAGGTGGATCGGCCGTGACGGCGGTTCATAGTCCACAAGCAGTTGGACCAGGCTGCCGCTGGCGAGGTCTTCCCGCACCAGTTCGACCGGTTGCAGGATGATGCCCAGCCCCTCAAGCGCCGCCATGCGCAGCCCGGCCCCGTTGTTGATCGAGAAGCGGCTCTTCACGCGCACCGCGTGTTCCTGCCCATGCGCATCGGTGAATTGCCAATCGAGCGCGGTGGGCAGTGCCCAATAGGCAAAGCCCAGGCATTCATGCCCTTCCAGATCGGTCGGATGGATGGGCGTGCTGTGCGCGGCCAGATACGCGGGCGACGCACACACCACCAGGCGATACGGCATCAGTGGCCGTGCAATCAGCCCCGAATCGGCCAGCGGCGCGATGCGGATCACCGCGTCATAGCCTTCGTCCACCACATCGGCAATGCGGTCGGACAGCGTCAGGTCGACCTGCACCTCGGGATACGCGCGCAGGTACGTCGCCAGCATCGGCACGAGGCAATGCACGCCAAAGCTGATCGGCGCGTTGACGCGCAGCGTGCCGCGCGGTTCGGCCTGCAGGTTGGCGGCCAGCGCATCGACGGCTTCGGCCTCAGCCAGCACGGCACGGCTGCGTTCGTAGAAAGCGGTGCCGGCGTCGGTCAGGCTCTGGCGGCGCGTGGTGCGGTTGATGAGCCGCATGCCGTAGTGCGCCTCCAGAAAGCGCACGTGCTTGCCGACCATCTGCGACGACAGGCCGAGCGCCACGCCGGCCGAGGCAAACGAACCGGTTTCGGCGGCTTTGACGAAGACCGCCATGCTGGTGAGTCGATCCATGATTGAAAACCAATCGTTTCAATAGATGGTTGGAAATTGAGGTTTATCTCTGAATAGGCGCTAATTATAGTCAGGGCTCGATTCTTGAACGGAGAGCCAACATGGCGCGCGTTGTACGCATTCACGAAAACGGCGGCCCGGAAGTGCTGCGCTTTGACGACATCGAAGTCCCGCCGCCCGGGCCGGGCGAAATCACTTTGCAGGTCAAGGCGCTTGGCCTGAACCGGGCTGAATCGATGTTCCGCTCGGGGCAGTATCTGGAGGCGCCAGTGTTTCCGGCCCGCCTAGGCTACGAGGCTGCAGGCGTTGTCAGCGCAATCGGCCCGGGCGTCACGGGCTTTGCCATTGGCGATGCGGTGAGCGTGGTGCCGCCGCTATCGATCACCCGCTGGGGCATGTACGGCGAGGTGGCCACCGTGCCGGCCAATGTGGCCGTCAAGCACCCGGCTTCGCTGGGCTGGACGGAGGCCGCTGCCGTCTGGATGCAATACGTCACGGTATGGGGCGGGCTGATCGATCTCGCCCAGCTCAAGCGAGGCGACGCCGTCATCATCACTGCGGCATCGAGCAGCGTTGGGCTGGCCGCCATCCAGTTCGCGTGTATGGTAGGGGCGACTGCCATCGCAACCACGCGCACCAACGACAAGGCGCAGGCGCTGCGCGCGGCCGGCGCAGACCATGTGATCGTCACGCAAGACGAAGATCTCGTTGCCCGCGTGCGAGACATCACCGGCGGTACCGGCGCGCGCGTGGTGTTCGACCCCGTTGCCGGCCCCCAAATGCTGCAGCTGGCCGAGGCGCTGGCCGATGACGGTGTGCTCATTGAATACGGTGCGCTGAGTCCCGAGCCGAGTCCCTTCCCGCTATTTGCTGCACTGGGCAAGCAATTGAGCGTGCACGGGTACACCTATCAGCGCGTGGTGCGCGATCCCGCAAAGCTGGGCGCGGCCAAGCAGTTCATTCTCGATGGGCTGGCCTCCGGCGCACTCAAGCCGGTGATCGATCGCGTGTTTCCACTGGAGCAGATCGTCGAGGCCCATCGCTATCTGGAATCCAACCAGCAGTTCGGCAAGATCGTCGTGACGGTATGACACTCGGTCACCGCCGCGCAAAGGCTTTGCGTGGTGGTGGCTGCGCTTTTTTGAGGTGATCGAGCTATGCGAAGATCAATTGTTGATACTTGGAGAACAGTCTTTTCTTGAGATGGTCATTTATTCATTCAAGACAACGATCTATTCTGGTCTCAAGCGCAACGAACTGAGCGCAACCGAACATCCAGGCAATCAAGGAGCCGATCATGAACACCGCATTCTCCCGCCGTATCCTCTTGGCCGCCGTGGCCGCTGTTTCTGCTTCCGCAGCACTGTTGTCGGCTTCTCCGGCTGTCGCCGGGCAGGTCAAGGAGCCTTACACCAACGGCCAAGCCGCAGCGAAGGCCGATCCGTACACTGACGGCGCTGCCGCCAAGTTCGATCCGTACACGCAAGGCGCTGACCGCCAGGCCGACACCTACGGCTATCTGTCGTGGAAGGGTGACCGCTTCGACCCCTACACCCAAGGTGCAGTCGGCAAGGCTGACCCCTACACCGACGGCGCCATCGCCAAGGCAGATCCGTACACCGATGGCGCCGCTGCCAAGTTCGACCCGTACACGCAAGGTGCTGACCGTCAGGCTGACACCTACGGTTACCTGTCGTGGAACGGCGACACCTCGTATCCGAAGGACGCTGCTTCGAACGCCTGATCGATCGACAGCCGCACCAAAGCAAAAGGGCCTTGGGGTGTAACCCAAGGCCCTTTTTGCTTGTGCAGCGTTTCTGCCTGGCGATCAGACCACGCCGGCTTCGTGCGCTTGCTGATCGGCGTGGTACGAGCTGCGCACCATGGCGCCCACGGCGGCGTGCGTAAAGCCCATCTCGTAGGCCTTCTCTTCGAACATCTTGAAGGTGTCCGGGTGCACGTAGCGCAGCACCGGCAGGTGGTGGCCCGACGGGGCGAGATACTGGCCGATGGTCAGCATGTCGATGTCGTGCTCGCGCATGTCGCGCATGACTTCGAGGATTTCCTCATCCGTCTCGCCCAGGCCGACCATCAGGCCGGACTTGGTCGGCACGTTCGGGTTGCGGGCCTTGAAATCCTTCAGCAGCTTGAGCGAGTGGGCGTAGTCGGCGCCCGGGCGGGCCTGCTTGTACAGGCGCGGCACGGTTTCGAGGTTGTGGTTCATCACGTCCGGCGGGCATTCCTGGAGGATGTCCAGCGCCTTTTCCAGGCGGCCGCGGAAGTCCGGTACCAGCACTTCGATGCGTGTGGCCGGCGACAGTGCGCGCGTACGCGAGATGCAATCGACGTAATGCTGGGCGCCGCCGTCACGCAGGTCGTCGCGGTCGACGCTGGTGATGACGACGTAGTTGAGCTTGAGCTGGGCAATGGTCTTGGCCAGGTTTTCCGGCTCGTTCACATCGAGCGGGTCCGGGCGGCCGTGGCCGACGTCGCAGAACGGGCAGCGGCGCGTGCACTTGTCGCCCATGATCATGAACGTGGCCGTGCCCTTGCCGAAGCACTCGCCGATGTTCGGACAGCTGGCTTCTTCGCACACTGTCACGAGGTTGTTGGCGCGCAGGATGTCCTTGATCTCGTAGAAGCGCGAGTTGCCGGTGGCGGCCTTGACGCGAATCCAGTCCGGCTTCTTGAGCTTCTCGGCCGGCACGATCTTGATGGGGATGCGTGCGGTCTTGTCGAGTGACTTCTGCTTGGCCGTGGCGTCGTACGGTTTGTTCGACGGGGCGGAAGTGACGACGCTTTCAGCGGCGCCGGTGGCGGAATCGGTCATCGTGTTCTCCGCGTGCGCTTGTGACACACGCTTGGGTCAGTCCTGCTTGCCAGTCGCTACGCGGTAGCGGCCTCGGCGGGTTGCGCTTGCGCGCGTTGCTGCAATTGGGCGACCAGCGCATTGGCCAAGTCGCGGGAAACGGGTTGCCAGTCGCTCGCATCGACCGTGCGCCCGGACGCATCGTGGGCACCAGCGGTCACCATGTCGACGGTTTCCAGGCCGGCATAGCCACACGGGTTGATCTGCGTGAAGGGCGACAGGTCCATCGCCAGGTTCAGGCTCACGCCGTGGTAGCTGCAGCCGTTGCGGATCTTCAGCCCCAGCGCGGCGATCTTGGCGCCTTGGTGTTGCCCGTTCGACAGGTAGATGCCGGGGGCGCCAGCCTTGCGTTCGGAGGCGACATTATACGTGGCGAGTGTCTCGATGACGGCCGCCTCAATCGCGTCGACCAGCGCCTTCACGAACAGCCCGCGGCGGCGCAGATCCAGCAAAAGGTAGGCAATGACTTGGCCGGGGCCGTGGTAGGTGATCTGTCCGCCACGGTCCACCTTCACCAAAGGGATGTTGCCGGGGGCCAACAGATGCGCTGGATCGCCGGCCAGACCGAGCGTGAACACCGGCGGGTGTTCGACCAGCCAGATCGTGTCGGGGGTGTCGGGACCGCGCTCGGCGGTGAACGTCTGCATCGCGTCGAAGCACTCGGCGTAGTCCTGAAAGCCGCGTTCGACGATGTCAATCGGAATCATGCTCGCGAGTGTATCGCAGGGCCGCCGATGGCGCCGGGTGCCTTTGCCCAGCTTGCTCGCAGGGTTGGCCCCAAAAAAAACGATGCCGGCGCGATGAGAGGCATCGCACCGGCATCGGGCTTTCGCGGCACACGCCGCAAAAGGAGGCTAAAACAGGTTCGGCGTGCTCAGGTGGCCAACTCAGGCAGCCACGATCGGCGTTTCGGCGTGCTCGTTCCAGCCGAGTGCGGCGAGCGTATGCCGCCAGCCGTCCGTCACGTGCCACGGCTTGCGAGGCATGTGGCCGTCCAGCGCTTCCACGGCCAGCGACACCGGGCCAATGGCTTTCGGGTCGACCGAGACGACGATTTCCTCGCCGCGTTTCACCGCGACGCTGCCACCGGCGTGCAGCCATTCATCGCCGGCTTTGTTCTCGTGCGTGACCCACACGTCACGGCCATAGGCCTCTTCAACGCGCAGGTTCTGGTTCGCCGGCATACGCAGTGCCACCACTTCACCGGGTTGGAGAGTGAATACAATTTTTGTTAGTACAGCTTTCATGATCGGCTCCTTCACGGCATCGAGGCGGGGCCTGCCGTGGAAGTAGTCTAGGTGGTTGGTTGCCTAGTACAAAACGATATATATTGTTGTCTTTGATAGTGCAGCTCACATAGAGATAAGAAGCGGCACACCGAAAATCCGGAGGGAATATGACGGAGATCCGCGAACCGATGCGCCTGCCTCCACTGGGCGCGCTGCGGGTGTTCGAGGCGGCGGCCCGCTATGAGAGTTTTTCGCGCGCGGCGACGGAATTGTTCGTCACGCACGGCGCGGTCAGCCATCAGATGCGCACATTGGAAGAGGAGCTCGGCGTGCCGCTGTTCGAGCGGCGTGGCAAGCGCGTCACGCTCACGCATGCGGGGCGTGTCTACGCCGATCGCGTGCGCGAGGCGCTCGACCAGATCGCCCAGGCCACGCATCAACTGCGCGCAGGCAATCGCGACAACCGCCTGGCCATCAGCACCATGCCGTCGTTTGCGGCGCGCTGGCTGACGCCGCATATCGGCACCTTCATCGAGCGTCATCCGGAGTTGGAGGTGGAGCTGTTCTCCAGCCCCGCACTGGTCGATTTCGGGCGCGAAGAGGTGGATGTGGCGCTGCGCATGGGCTCGGGCAACTATCCGGGCCTGTATGTGGAGAAGCTGCTCGACGACGTGTTCTTCCCGATCTGCAGCCCGTCGTACAACGGTGGCCGCCTGCCGCGCACGGTGTCCGAAATGGCGGGCATGACTTTGCTGCGCAGCGAGGGCGAGGACTGGACGCCCTGGTTCGAGGCCGCCGGCCTGAGCGGGTTTGTCGAGCCGCGCGGCGGGCTGATGTTCCAGGATTCATCGCTGCTGCTGCAGGCCGCGGCGGCCGGGCAGGGCATTGCGCTGATCCGACCGACGCTGGCCTTCAACGAGCTGCTTGCGGGCCGCGTGGTGCGCCTGTTCGAGACAACGACACCGTGCCCATGGAACTACTACTTCGTCTGCCCGCACAGCGCGCTCCAGACGCCCAAGATGCAGGCGTTCCGCGCGTGGCTGCTGCCGGAGATCACGGCGTTCAAGCTCAAGCTGGAGCGGTTGATGGACGACAACACCGTTTGCCTGGGCCACGTCGCCAAAGGGTGATGCCTGATCGTCTTCGCAAAAGCAAACGCCCCGGCATGACCGGGGCGTTTGCTTGAGCACGAGGTGCCTTACAGCACGATCTTGACCATCGGGTGGCTGGTCAGCGCCTGATACAACGCATCGAGCTGTTCGCGGCTGGTGGCGCGCACGATGACGGTCAGGCCGAGGTAATTGCCGCCCGACGACGGGCGCATTTCCAAGCGACCGGCGTGGAACTCCGGATCGTGCTGCTGAACCAGCTTGACGATCGTCTCGGCAAAATCATCCTGCATCGCCCCCATCACCTTGATGGGGAAGTCGCTCGGATACTCGATCAGTGATTGCTCGGGCGGGATGTGGCCCGGCGGGGGTGTGTGCGAAGAGGTCATGTCGAAGTAAATGGGGTCGATTACTTCTTTTTAAACCACAGCTTGACCGAGTCGATCGTGCGGCCGATGAAGCCGGCTTCCGGCACGGCTTCCAGCGCCACCACCGGGAATTCCGACACCACGGTCGAGCCATCCATCACCTTGACCGTGCCGAGCTGCTGGCCCTGCGTGATGGGGGCGATCAGCGGGTCCTTACGCTCCAGCACCGGCTTCAGGCGAGCACCTGCGCCCTTGGGCACGGTGATCCACTTGTCTTCGGCCACGCCCAGCTTCACGTTCTTGGCCTGGCCTTTGTACACGTCAGGCGTCTGCAGCGGCGCCTGGGCTTGGTACAGGCGCACCGTGTCGAAGAACTGGTAGCCGTAGTTCAGGACCTTCAGGCTTTCCTGTGTGCGGATGGCGTCGCTCTTGGTGCCGACGATGACCGACAGCAGGCGACGGTTCGCACCCGGCACATCCGGCAGCGGCCGGTTGGCCGACGTGACCAGGCAGTAACCGGCCGACTTGGTGTGGCCGGTCTTGCCGCCATCAACGGTCGGGTCGAGCCACAGCAGGCGGTTGCGGTTGGGCTGCTTGATGTTGTTATAGGTGAAATCCTTCTGCGAATAGAACTTGTAGTCCTGCGGGAAATCCTTGATCAGCGCTGCCGTCAGGATCGAAAGATCACGTGCCGTGGAGTAGTGGTTCGGATCAGGCAGGCCGGCGGCGTTGGCGAAGTGCGTGTTCTTCATGCCCAGGCGCTGCGCTTCGCGGTTCATCAGCATCACGAAGTTGGTCTCCGTGCCGCCCACGGCTTCGGCCAGCACCAGCGCGGCGTCGTTGCCCGACTGGATGATCAGGCCCTGCGTCATCTCGCGCACCGATGCAGGCTTGCCCGGCTGCAGGAACATGCGCGATTCATCGGTCTTGACGGAGCGCACGGTCTCGGTGGGCGTGATCATCTGGTCGTACTTGAGCTTGCCGTCGCGCACGGCTTCGAAGACCAGGTAGGCCGTCATCAGCTTGGTGAGCGAGGCGGGCTCGATGCGCTCGTCCATGTTGGCGCCAGCGAGCACCTGGCCGCTGGTCACGTCAGTCAACATCCACGAGCGGGCCGCGACTTGCGGGGCGGGCACGGGCTGCGCCGCGGCAGGCAGCGCGGTGACAAGCGTGGCTGCGGCAACAACGGTGACAGCGGCGGAAGAGAAGACGGAAGCGGTGAAACGGGTCTGCATGGCGGGTCCTGCGGTCTGCTTGAGGTTCAACGATGCCGCGCACCGGGGGAGGCGCGGCACCCGGAAAGTCAAAAGGTGAAAGTTACGGCCGTGGCGCCCAGGCGCCGGTGATCAGCTGCTTGATCAGGTGCAGCTTGCGGTGGAAGAAATGGTCGGCACCCGGAATGACGATGACGGGCAATTCTTGCGGGCGCGCCCAGTTGAGTACATCGATGAGCGGCACGGTGTCGTCCTGCTCGCCGTGGATGATGATGGTGTCGGCGGGCACCGGTGCCACGTCCCAGCGCGAGGTGGCGGTGCCGACCAGCGCCAGGCGCTCGGCAGGCGCGCCGGCCTCGGCCAGGCGGCGTGCCACCTGCGAGATGACGAAGCTGCCGAACGAGAAACCGCCCAGTGCCAGCGGCAGCGTGGCCACATCGGCCGACCATTCGGTTTGCGTACGCATCCAGTCGAGCACGGCCAGCACGTCGTCCTGCTCACCGATGCCGTTGTCGTGTGTGCCTTCGGTCTTGCCCACGCCGCGGAAGTTCAGGCGCACCGTCACGTAGCCGAGGCCGACGAAGGTGCGTGCCAAGGTCTGCGCGACCTTGTTGTCCTTGGTGCCGCCAAACAGCGGATGCGGATGCCCAACCAGTGCCAGGCCACGCGGCGCGCCACCTGCCACATCGGGCAGGTCAATCGACAGGTCGATCTGGCCGACCGGGCCGGGAATCAGGCGTTCTTCGGTATGCACGTTCATGGAAAAGCGGATGCGATCAAGCTCAGGCGTCAGCAGGGCGGTCGACCATCAGGCGTTCGACCGGTTTGCCCTCGATCAGATGGCTCTGGATGATTTCGTCGATGTCTTCTTTGTCGACAAAGGTGTACCAGACGGCCTCGGGGTAGACCACCATCACCGGGCCGAGTTCGCAGCGGTCGAGGCAACCGGCCTTGTTGATGCGCACGCGGCCTTCGCCGTTGATGCCAAGCTCCTTGCAGCGCTTTTTGGCGTATTCCTGCATGGCTTTGGCGCCAAAGTCGGTGCAGCAGCGCGAGCCGTCCTCGCGTTCATTCAGGCAGAAGAAAACGTGGTGTTGGTAGTGGCTGCTCATGGGCGGACAGGACAGGCTCAGAGGGCTGAGGTGACGGCGCACGAGGCAGGATCTGGAGGGCTTCCAGGCACCGGGCGCACAGTGTGGATTTGCGTAACGAGCCGGCATTATACGGCCCCAAGGTGGCGACTTCCCGTGAGTTGGCCGCGCGATGCTGCGTCGCAACACGTTTTCCGGATGTCTGGACGCCTATGTGCGCGGATTCCGGGATTGACGACGGGTGGGCCGGGTGCCATCGTAAGCACACCAAGCTGGCACTAGGTGGCACAAGGGCTGGCGGGTTATTGGTCAAGAAAATCAGCACTGGCATAGCCCTTGCAATAAAGAACGCCCTGCCGCGGGAAACGCCGGATGCGTCGGCGTAGCGAGGCAGGAGAGAGACCACACCAGGGCGGGTCGGACCGGGCGAGCAGTTGAGCGCACGGCCGGTCTGTGACACTCGAGGAAGACATGAAAAAACCGTTCTACAAAATCCTGTACGTACAGGTGCTGGCGGCCATCGTCATCGGCGTTCTGCTGGGCCACTACTCGCCCGAACTTGCTGTGAAGATGAAGCCGCTGGGCGATGGCTTCATTCAACTGATCAAGATGGTGATCGGGCCGATCATCTTCTGTACGGTCGTCTCCGGCATTGCCGGCATGCGCGACATGAAGAAGGTGGGCCGCGTGGGCGGCAAGGCGCTGATCTACTTCGAGGTCGTCTCGACCTTCGCGCTGATCATCGGTCTGGCAGCCGGCCACATCTTCAACCCGGGTTCGGGCTTCAACGTCGATGTGAACACCATCGACGCCAAGGCTGTGGCGCAATACGCCGCCAAGGCACACTCGGCCAGCACGGTCGACTTTCTGCTGAACATCATCCCGAGCACGGTGGTGGATGCGTTCGCCAAGGGCGACATCCTGCAGATCCTGCTGATCGCATTGCTGTTCGGCGGTGCGCTGTCCGCCATGGGTGAGCGCGCGCAGATGGTCACGGACTTCATCGACCAGATCTCGCACGTGTTCTTCCGCATCGTGCACGTCATCACGCGCGTGGCCCCGATCGGCGCGTTCGGCGCCATGGCGTTCACCATCGGCAAGTACGGCGTGATCTCGCTGGTGCCGCTGCTCAAGCTGGTCGGCACGTTCTACCTGACGGCCATCATCTTCGTGGTGGTGGTGCTGGGCACGATCGCCAAGTTGACGGGCTTCAACATCTTCCGCTTCGTCGCGTACATCAAGGAAGAGCTGCTGATCGTGCTGGGTACCAGCTCGTCGGAATCGGCACTGCCGCACCTGATGGAAAAGATGGAGAAGCTGGGCTGCTCGAAGTCGGTGGTGGGCCTGGTGGTTCCGACCGGTTACTCGTTCAACCTGGACGGCACCAACATCTACATGACGATGGCGGTGATCTTCATCTCGCAGGCGCTGAACATCGAGCTGACCTGGACGCAGCAACTGACCATCCTGGCTGTGGCGATGCTGACCTCGAAGGGCGCTTCGGGCATCACCGGTGCGGGCTTCATCACGCTGGCGGCAACGCTGGCCGTGGTGCCGGACATTCCGGTGGCGGGCATGGTGCTGATCCTCGGTATCGACCGCTTCATGAGCGAGTGCCGTGCGCTGACCAACATCACCGGTAACGGCGTGGCCTGCGTGGTGATCTCGGCGTGGGAACGCGAACTGGATCGCAGCAAGCTGGCCCAGGTGATGTCGGGCAAGCGCGGCGCAAACGTGCCGGCTGCTCCGGCGGCTTGATCAAGCCAACCTGGCGGGCGCCTGCGGGCGCCGGTGGCTGAAAGCGTAAAATTGCGGGGCCTGTCCTTCCAGACGGCCCCGCTTCTTTTTTGGGGAAGCCCCTCGTGACTCACACGACGGCCAGTGCGGCAGTGGAAGGCAAGGTAGGAATGTCATCCCCCGCCTCCGCCGCCCACCTCCAGCCGATGTCCGATCCCGATTTCTCCTTCACCAGCGCTTCCGGTTCGCGACGCGGGTTCTGGTGGCTGGTGGCCGCCGGGCTCCTGGTGGTGATGGCCGTGGTGTGCGCGACCACCTTTGTAGTGACGTGGAACCGCGGCCTTGTGCAGGCGCAACAAGCGGCCGGTGGCCGGGTCGACCGCTACGCCGCCAACCTCAAGAGCACGCTCGACCGCTACGAATACCTGCCGGCGCTGGTGGCGCTGCATCCGTTCATCCACGATCTGCTGGCCAATCCGACGCTGGCCAACGTCGAGCGCGCCAACCGCTACCTGCGTGAGGTCAATGATCGCGCGCATGCTACGGCCACGTACGTGATTGCCCCCAGCGGCCGGGCGATGGCGGCATCCAACTACAGCCAGCCCGACAGTTTTGTCGGCGCGGAATACCTGTTCCGACCGTACTTCCAGCAGGCAGCAGCGGGCCACGTCGGGCGTTTCTACGGTATCGGCATCACGCGCGAAGAGCCTGGCTACTACATCTCGCAACCCGTCATGCAAGACGGCCGCGTGATTGGCGTGACGGTGGTCAAGCTCAACCTCGAATGGTTTGGCCGCGCCAGTCACGATGCGTCGGAGCCCGTGATGGTGGCCGACGAGAACGGCGTGATCTTCCTGTCTTCCGTGCCAGCGTGGCAGTACCGCACCGTCGAGCCCTTGACGCCCCATCTGCAAGCGCAGCTGGAATCCACCCGCCAGTACTACCGCAAGCAGATCACGCCGCTGCCGCTGCAGCCCGAGGCGCCTGCATTCCTGCGGTTGACCGGGCGCCTGCCCGAAGGCGCGGAGCTTGTGCGTATCGGCGAGCGCCTGAATGCCACGCGCTATCTGCAGGTCTCGCGCGATCTGGTCGAACCCGATTGGACGCTGATGTACCTGACCCCCTTAGACCCGGTGATGAGCGCTGCGCGTAGCGCCACGGTGGCCGCCGCGTTTGCCTTCGCGTTTGCGTGCCTGCTGCTGTTCTACTGGCGCCAGCGCCGTCTGCGCATGATGGAAATGCTGCGCAGCCGCAGGATGCTCGAAACCGCATACGACCAGCTCGAACGCCGCGTCGAAGACCGCACCGCCGACCTGATGGCCACCAACGAGCAGCTCCAGCACGAGATCGTCGACCGCACGCGCGCTGAAGCCGAGCTGCGCGCCACGCAGGATGAACTCGTGCAGGCCAGCAAGCTCGCCGCGCTGGGCCAGATGGCCGCCGGCATCACACACGAGTTGAACCAGCCGCTGGCCGCGCTGCGCACCTTCTCCGATAACACGCGCATCCTGCTGGAGCGCGGCCAGCACGGCGCCGCCACCGACAACCTGCAGGCCATTGCCGACCTGACCGAACGCATGGGCAAGATCACCGCGCAGCTCAAGCTGTTCGCGGGCCGCTCACGCCGTAAGCACAGCGATGTGCAGGTGCGCGTGGCGCTCGATCACTCGCTGGCGCTGCTGCGTCCGCGCCTGGGCGATGTGCGGCTGGAACTGCATTGGCGCGTGCCCGAAGTCGAAGCTATCGTCCGCGCCGATGAGCTCAAGCTTGAGCAGGTGCTCATCAACCTGATCGGCAATGCGCTAGATGCGATCGGCGCCCGTGATGCCACACGCCCAGGTCGCATCGACATCGACATCGGCCCCGTAGAGGGCGCACCGTCGCAGTTGAGCACGCAGTTGAGTATTACGGTGCGCGACAATGGCGCCGGCATTCCGCCCGATGCGATGCCGCATCTCTTCGAGCCGTTCTTCACCACCAAGGAGATCGGCCAGGGACTGGGCCTGGGGCTGGCAATCTCCACCAGCATCGCGCGCGACTTTGGCGGCTCGCTGTCGGCCGCGAACGTGCCGGGTGGTGGGGCGCAATTTACGCTGACACTGGTACGCGCCGAAGTGACCTTGGCCAATCCTTCCTGAACTGTTTTTCACACGCATACGACCCATGTCCGAAGGCTTGAACGTTCTCTTCATCGAAGACGACCCGCCTGTGCGCCAGGCCACCGCGCAGAGCCTGGAACTGGCCGGCTTCAACGTGCAGGCGTACGGTAGCGCCGAAGAAGCCGTCGGCAAGATCGACGCGAATTTCCCCGGCGTGGTCGTGAGCGACCTGCGCTTGCCAGGCGCCAGCGGCATGGACGTGCTCGCACATTGCCAGTCGTTCGGCACGGGGATTCCCGTGGTGCTCGTCACCGGCCACGGCGACATCACCATGGCCGTGCAGGCGATGCGTGATGGCGCATTCGACTTTATCGAGAAGCCGTTCCCCGCCGAACGCCTGACCGAGACCGTGCGCCGCGCCGTCGAGCGCCGCGCGCTGGAGCTGGAAAACCGCGCGCTGCGCCGTGAGCTGGCCGGGCCGGCGGCGGGCACGCGCATCATCGGGCGCTCGCCTGCGATGGGTGCCGTGCGTGCGTTGATCGAGAACGTGGCGACCACCGATGCGCCGGTGCTCATCAACGGTGAGACCGGCACCGGCAAGGAACTGGTCGCACGCAGCCTGCACATGCTGTCGCCGCGCCATGACAAGCCGTTCATCGCGCTCAACTGCGGCGCGGTGCCCGAGGCGATTTTCGAGAGCGAGATGTTCGGCCACGAGGCCGGCGCGTTCACCGGTGCGGGCAAGCGGCGCATCGGCAAGCTGGAGCACGCCTCGGGCGGCACGCTGTTCCTCGACGAGATCGAGAGCATGCCGATCGCGCTGCAGGTGAAGCTGCTGCGTGTTTTGCAGGAAGGTGCGTTGGAGCGGCTGGGCTCGAACGCCTCGGTGCGCATCGACGTGCGCATCGTGGCGGCGGCCAAGGGCGACATGGAAGCGTTGATCGACGCAGGCGGTTTCCGGCGTGACCTGTACTACCGCCTGAACGTGGTCGCCATCGACCTGCCGCCGCTGCGCGAACGCCGCGAAGACATCATCCCGCTGTTCGAACACTTCCTGCTCGAAGCCGCCGTCCGCTACCAGCGTCCGCTGCCGATGCTGGCCGAACGCCAGCGTCACGAGTTGATGCAATCAAGCTGGCCCGGCAACGTGCGTGAACTGCGCAACGCGGCGGACCGCCTCGTGCTCGGCGTCGGCCGCACGCCGGTGGTGACGGACGCGTCGGAAGACGGCATGCCGCTCAAGGAGCGTGTGGAGCGTTACGAGCGCACGGTGATTGCCGAAACCCTGGCGCGCACGGGTGGTTCGGTGCACCAGGCGGCGGACATCCTGCAGGTGGGCCGTGCCACGCTGTACGACAAGATCAAGCGGTACGGCCTGTAACACCATGTTCTGATAGTCGGTGTTGCACCCAGAAGAAACCGCTGCACCGTAGCGGCGCGGAAGAGGAGAGGGGATGGAGCAGAACGATCCGGGATCGGAGGATGCACGCGTTTCGGCCACGCTCCCCGACCCTGCGCGCCGCAGGCTGCTGCAGGCCGTAGCGGCGGGCGCGGCGCTCTCTGCGTTGCGTCCATTGCCAGTGTGGTCGACATCCTCGGGGGTGTTGGTCAACGATGTGACCGGCCTCAACGCAACCTGGGTCGACCGGCAACGGGCTCCACGCACAGCGGATGACGTCTGTCAGGCAATCGTCCAGTGGCCGGGTCCAATCAGCATCGGGGGCGCACGCTATAGCATGGGCGGGCAGATTGCCGCCGAGCATAGCCTGCACCTGGACATGCGGCAGCTCAACCGTGTGGTGCGCTATGACGCAGCAGCCAAGGTGGTGCGCGTGCAGACGGGCATGCGCTGGCGTGATCTGCAAACGGTGATCGATCCCGACGATCTGTCGGTGAAGATCATGCAGAGCTATGCCAACTTCACTGTCGGTGGCGCGCTGTCGGTGAACGCACACGGGCGCTACGTCGGTGCGGGTCCGGTAATCAACTCGGTGCGTGCGATTCAGGTGGCGCTTGCAGATGGCTCGCTGGTGGAGGCCTCACGCACGAGCAACGCAGATCTGTTCCATGCCGCAATCGGTGGCTATGGAGCGATTGGTGTCATCACCGAAGCAGAGCTGGATTTGGCGCCCAATGTGGTGATGGAACGCCGTGTACATCGCATGCCTGTGAGCCGCTACCCAGTGTTCTTTCGGGAGCAGGTGCGGGGAGATCCGCAGGTGGTCATGCACAACGCCGACCTGGCACCGCCTCACTTCAATCAGGCGACTGCGGTCAGTTGGTCTTCGACCGACAAGCCGGTCACGGTCCAGGATCGGCTTGTCCCGCAGGGGCAGTCCTACAAGATCGATCAAGCGGTGATGTGGGGCGTTGCCAAGCTTCCCGGCGGTGATCTGGTTCGCAAGGACGTGATTGATCCACTGCGCTATCTCGGTCATCCGGTGGTACGGCGCAATTACGAGGCCAGTCTCGATGTGGCGTCGCTTGGCCCGCTGGCGGCGGGAGGCAGTCTCTATGCGCTCCAGGAATATTTCATACCGGTAGCGCAGTTCGATGCGTTCGTGCCGCGCATCGCTGCAATCTTGCGCCGCAATCACGCCCACGCGATCAATATCTCCGTTCGCCATGCACCGCCCGATACGGGTTCGTGGCTGGCTTGGGCGCGAGAGGAGGTTTTTTCGTTTGTGTTGTATTACTGGCAAGGCGTGTCCGCCGCAGACCAGAAGCGGGTCGGCATCTGGACGCGCGAACTGATCGATGCTGCCCTGGCATTGGGTGGAACGTACTATCTGCCGTATCAGTTGCACGCAACGCCGGCACAGTTCGCACGCGCGTATCCGAAGGCGCCGCAGTTGCTGGCACTCAAGGCACGCCTGGATCCAGAGAACCGGTTCCGCAACAAGCTGTGGGACAAATACTGCCCAACTTCATAGCAGTTGAGTTGATTGGTGCAACAAGAACGCCCGGTACCAACCGGGCGTTTTTCATGCGCGATCAGCCAAGAATCGGCTTGGCCCCGGGCACTGGATATCCGCGCGCATCCGTGGGGACCCGCTGCGTCTGGAACGCAATGAACAGTGCCTGGAACTGGCCGTCGATCTCCACGATGACGGCGCCATCCTGCTGCGTGCCGTTTTCGCGCGAGTGGTCTTTCACGCCAGGCTGGTGGACGACCGGGTTGCCCTGGTTCATGTGCGTCTCGTGCAGGCCGTTGTGCTGCGGCTCGAACAGGTAGCCGAAGCCGTATACGGTCACGTCGGCGCGCGGCGGCCAGCCCTTGCGGTCGTCGTCGCCGGAGCTGCCGTGATAGACGTAGTCGATCGGCGCGGCGGTGCGGTCGAGCGTGAGCATGGTGTCGACCAGCGCATTGATGTCGTTGTGCTCGGTCGCGGTGTCGAGCGCGATCGGCTGCATGTTCGGAAAGTCGACCAGACCTGTGTCGCGCACGTAATCGATGCGCGGGAGGCCGTCTTGATGCAGGCCCGGAGCGAGCGCGGCGAGGTCTGCGGTCATCGGCAGCTTGAAGTCCTGCGTCCACTGATAGAGCACGTGGTAACCGGCCTCGCCCGCGCCCGGCATGGTCGAGTCGGACTTCACGTTGGCGAGCACGACAAACTCCGCGCTGTCCGGCGCCTCCACCACGATCGCGTAGTGCGGGTTGCCGTTGTAGCCATCGAGGTAGGGCACGCCAAACTTCAGCTTGCCCTTGAACATGCAGTAGTGATTGGCCATGCGATTGCTCCCTCTTGCGGTGCGTTCATGGACTGCCATTGCAGCAGCACTGCGTGAACCTTGTGTGGAAGGCTCCGCGCTCGCAAACAAAAACGCCCGGCATCGACCGGGCGTTCTGATGGGTGGGGAGCGCGCTTAGGCCTGCTTGCCCAGCGTGTCCTTCAGGAGCGCATCGAACGCGCTCCACTCCGGCTCGCCCACGTAGCGCTTGAGGATGCGGCCGTCACGGTCGACCAGGAAGGTGGTGGGGGTGAGTTGCACGTCGCCGAAGGCCTTGGCGGCGGAGCCATCGGCGTCCATCGCCACCTTGAAGGGCAACTGGCGCGTCTGGCTGAAGTTCATCACGTACATCGGCGCGTCGTAGCTCATCGCCACGGCCACGTATTCCAGGCCCTGACCCTTGTACTTGTTGTACGTCTGGATCATGTTCGGCATTTCCTTGACGCACGTGGTGCAGCTCGTCGCCCAGAAGTTGACGAGGTAGACCTTGCCCTTCAAGTCTTGCGTGGAGAGCTTCTGCCCATCGAGCAGCGTGAAGGTGGCCGTCGGCACGTGTTGCGACGGCGAGAACGCGCGCCAGCCGAACCAGCCGGCAACCGCCAGCACCAGCACGATGACGGGCAGCAGCCAGCGGCGGCCGGAAGCGGCAGCGGGCGCGGTGGCAGAGGAGGTCAGGGTCGAGGCCATATCGGCAACGGCTCCGGAAATGGGGAACAAACGTCTATTGTAGGCCCGTCGCGCCGAGCCCGCTGGCTGGCTGCGACATTCTGTCTATTGCGATTTCAGCGTCACTTTCCACTGGCGAGCGCCGTTTCGTAAAGCACCAAGTCTGCTGCGGAGAAGCAGCAGAAGGTGATCTCGTCGAGGCCGGTGCCGTGCTCGCGGGCCATGCGCACGGCAATCGGGGCGGCCAGCTGCGGCGGGAAGCCATACACGCCGGTGCTGATGCATGGAAACGCGATCGTGCGCACGTCGTGCTGCCGCGCAAGCGCCAGGCTGTTGCGATAGCAGGCGGCCAGCAGCGTCGCTTCGTCCTGGCGGCCGCCGCGCCAGATCGGCCCGACGGTGTGGATGACGTAGCGCGCGATCAGGCCGAAGCCCGGCGTGAGCTTGGCCTCCCCGGTGCGGCAGCCGTGGAGTGCGCGACACGCCTCCAGTAGTTCCGGCCCAGCGGCGCGGTGGATGGCGCCGTCCACGCCGCCCCCACCCAGCAGCGAGCTGTTGGCGGCATTGACGATGGCATCGCAGTCGAGCGTCGTGATGTCGCCGCGCAGGGCTCGCAGGGTGGTGGTCAGGGGAGGCATGGCGCTGTCCTTGGGGATGAGGCGACGGTCTCTGTCCGATAATAGGCTGCTGGTGACCCGACAAAACAAGACGGAGGCGGCGTGGCAGTCACAACAACGGCAGGTTGGCGAATAGGTTTAGGTGTGATGGCGTGTGCGTTGCTGATGGCGTGCTCGCCAAAGTACGACTGGCGCACGGTGCATTCTGACGAAGGTGCCTACGCCGTCGACTACCCCGCCAAGCCTACTGCCGAGGCTCGCCCTATCGCCATCAACGGCCAGCGCCTGCCGATGACAATGCAGGCTGCCAGCATCGACGGCACGCTGTTCGCCATCGGCGTGGTGGTATTGCCGGCAGACGATCCGGTCTGGCGCCAGCAAGCGGTGGATGCATTGCGCGCGGGGCTGTCAGCCAACCTCAAGGGCAACGTGGTCGTGCATGACATCGCAGTGAAGACAGCGGCGCAACCGCCGCTGTCGTTGCCCGCCGTGGAGTTGGTTGCGCAGGGGGCCGGCGGCGATGACCCCGCACCGCGCCGCCTGACCGCCCGCGTGGTTGCCACCGGCAAGCACGCCTATCAGGCGGTCGTGCTGGAATCCGGTGACGCCGCACGGGACGTTCGGCAGCAGGAGCAGGTCGAGCAATTTCTCACCAGCTTCCATCCGTACTAGAGCCGTGCCCCAGAAATTGAGACCTCCGGCGAATCAGCAGATCCTGACAAAGATGGAAATCGGCAACGTTGCCAGCGCCGGGTTCGGTGCCAGCATGTTGCCGATGATGGCGCCGGCCAGGGCTTGCGCAATGGCCAGACGCAGAACGTGAGGATTGCGTCTTGAATTGAACATCAGTTCAGAGATTCGCTTGCGAGATTGCCTGTCACGCAAGTGTGCTGACATCAAAATTCCGCAGAAGCAGGTAGCCCTCAGCCCAATCGTCCAGTTGACTCGCGGCATTCAAATGCCCGCGTGCTCCGACGTCGAGAAATTCGCTGCCCCATGCACTGGCGCAGGACGTTGCGTAACTGATCGCCGCATAGGGATCGTTGTTGCTTGCAACCACGATGCTGCGAAATGGCAATTTTGCTGACGGTACGGGCGAGAACCCGATGCACGAGGCGCTGGGAAAGGCTGATGCCGATGGGTCTGGAGCAGCGACGAGCAGCGCACCGCGAATTGGGGCCGTGTGACGCGAGGCCCAATGCACAACCGCGAGGCACCCGAGACTATGCGCGACGATGATCGTATCGGGACCAAGCGCCGCCACGTCACGATCGATTGCCGCCACCCATTCGTCGCAGACGGCGTGATCCCAGTCTTCGACCTTCATGCGACGCCAGTGCCCTGGCTTCGCGGCCTCCCAGATGCTTTGCCAGTGTGTTGCTCCCGAATTGCCGTAACCGGGCACGATCAGAACGCGTTGACTCATGTTTAGCCTCCTTGAATGAGTGTCCAGTGTAAAAGCCGATGGCCTCTGTCAGAATGGCCGAACAAATGAAATCGTTGCCCGCTGGCTTCGATTGCAAGGAGTTGAAGGGTCTATGCGAATGAAACCAAAGGCGGTGGAGCTGGATCGACTCGACTGGCGCATTCTCGAGGCGCTACAAGCGCATGCGCGCATGACGAATACCGAGTTGGGCAAACAGATCGGACTGTCGCAACCAGCGGTCACTGCCCGTATCAAAAGACTGGAAGAGCAAGGCGTCATCGAGGGATACGGGGCGCGGATCAATCCGGGTCTCGTAGGGCGTGGCATCGCGGCGATCGTGCGGATCCGCACCACCCATGCTCAGATCAAGCAGTGCCTGAGTGCCTTCGAAGCGATGCCTGAAATCGTCGAGGCGCACCGGATCACCGGCGAGGACTGTTTCATGGTCCGCATGGTGGTCGAAGAGATGGCACAACTCGAAGTGGCAATCGATGCGCTGGCCAGATTCGGACCGGTCACGACCTCGGTCGTGCTGGCGAGCTATCCTCCGAAAACGATCCGTGGCGCTCAACCTTGACCGGTTACCCGGCCGTGCTCTACGCGCTGGCGTCCCCTGCCTGTAGTTCCCGAGCGCCTCTCGGTCGAAGGATTTTCTCAACCAGGCGCGCCGACATCTCGCGGCTCAACAGCCTTTGCAGATTGGCAAGCAGCCGATTCTGCGTCCCGACAATCCGATAGCTCCGATTGCGGTCCAGCGCCCACAATGCGTCCTGCACGACGCGCGCGACAGGCATCGGCGTGCCGACAGCCGCTTCCTTTGCGCCCACGACATCAAAGAAGCCAGTTTGCGTCGCACCAGGACATAGCGCGAGAACCCGAATGCCGCGATGCCGGTTCTCAGCCCAAACGGCTTCCGAAAATGACAAAAGAAAGGCCTTGGTTGCGCCGTAGATCGCCATGTAAGGATCGGGCTGAAATGCGGCTGTTGACGCGACGTTAACGACGGCGCCATCGGATCGCGCCTGCATCCCCGGCAGCAGAAGATGGGTCAGTTCGATCGCCGCCATGCAGTTCACCAGCACTTCATCGCGCTGGCGCGCCCACGGAATCGTTTCGAAGCGTCCGTAAGCCGCAAAGCCCGCGTTGTTGATGAGGACATCGACGACCGTGCCGGTCGCTTTGAGAAGATGCGCGACCGTCGGGACGGCGTCCGTTGCGCTCAGGTCAACCGTCAGGAAATCTGCGTCGCAGGCGTAGTCACGTCGCAATTCAACGGTCAGATCGTGCAGCTTGTCGCGAGAGCGTGCAACCAGCAGAAGTTTCGCGCCACGTTTGGCTAACGCATAGGCAAACTCGCGCCCGATACCTGACGATGCTCCCGTGATGAGTGCCGTTTTTCCGCGAAAATCGAAACAGTCTTTCATGGCCCGCTGGTGAAGTGGAAAGTGGGCCGGACTGTAAACCGTTGACTAAAGGCAACGGTCAAGCCCTAATGACGGTCCACAACACGGGGTAGACACAGCATGCGCATCGGCGAACTCAGCAAGCGAGCGGGCGTTTCGCGCGATACCGTGCGCTACTACGAGCGCATGGGGCTGCTGGACAAGGCAACACAGCCGCACGCGACAAACACGTACAAGCGCTATTCCGAACGCTCGCTGCAGCGGATACGGCTGATCATCCACGCGAAAGCGTTGGGCTTCACCCTCGCGGAAATTAACGACGTCATTCATGTATGGGATAGCCCGACGTTCGCCGTTGCACAGAAGGTCGCCTGTCTGCAAGCAAAGCTTGCGGAACTCGACGAAAAGAGCCATGCGCTGACCATGCTGCGCGCGGGGCTGCTGAATGCGATGGACAAAGTCGGCAGCGATTGTGCCGATGGGGACGTCGCCTAAGAAGTGTCGTTGTCGATAACAACAAGCCGTCTCAAACAGGAGCCTCAGTGGCCGCGTACGAACACGATCTACAGATGCCCAAGGCAAGCTACAAGACGGAAACCTACTGGGAGCAGTACCAATCCTTTTTTCCCGCACATGCGCGAGTCACCGCCGCCAGTGGACCGAATGAAGAGTGGTTACGTTGGAGAGGCGCATCGATCCATGTTGATCGATTTCCCTGTGCGGCATCGTCGTTGACGGTGATCGTTGTGCATGGAGGAGGGGGATACGGCCGGCTGTTCGCGCCGATTGGCAAGCTACTGCACGGCGCCGGCTACGAGGTGGTCGCCCCGGATCTGCCGGGGTATGGCTTGAGTCAAGCGCCCCCTTCACTGGTGACCTATCAGGCGTGGATCGACTTGCTGTGCGATCTGGCGTCCATCGAGTACCAGAACACTGGGCGACGCGTCGTATTGTGCGGCGGAAGCCTGGGTGGCTATCTGGCTTACCTGTGCGCGGCGCGGATGGGCGGCGGTCCGATCGCCGGCGTGATCGCCACGACCCTGGCAGATCCGCGCTCGTCTCTGGTGAAGCGACAGTTTGCCCGCAACGCGCTGGTGCGCCACGTGATGATGCCGCTGTTGCCCTTCAGCGCCGCGCTGGTTGGCGGACTGCGGCTGCCCGTGAAGTGGTTTACCAAAATGGGTGCGATGTCGAATGACCCCGCGCTGAACCGGCTCGTTGCCCAAGACCCTCATGGTGGCGGTGTACGTGTGCCGGTCAATTTCATGCAGTCCATTTTCTCCGTGCAGCCGGACATCGAGCCCGAGGACTTCGATCATTGCCCTCTCCTGCTGGCACACCCGGAGAACGATCGCTGGACGGGTTTTGAATCGAGCCGGCAGTTCTTTGACCGCATCAAGGGCGACAAAGCCTTGGTGATGCTGGAAAACTGCGGTCACTTTCCGGTGGAGGCGCCAGGCATCGCGCAACTGGAACAGGCTTCGATCCGATTCCTGCGGGAGATTGCCAACAACCGATCGCGCGTGTGACCGCGCGACACTGGTTTGTTGTGATGAGGCCAGCGGAGCATGACTGCCGCGCTGGCGGATGGTCATGCCTGAGCTTTTTTGTCCGAGAAGATCAGGAAACTGACACCGGCGAGCACGCAGACAGCAATGCCGCTGTAGAGCATGATCCCGCCGAAACCATGCACGAGAGCCGCGCGGCCAGTTGCCGCCATCGTCTCCGGAGACATGGATGCCCACGCGCCACCGTTGGCGGAAGCCAGGTTCCCGGACGCAATACTGTTGGCCAGCGCGCGCGTGGAGGTCTCGTCGAACGGTTTGGCCAGCGCAACTTGCAGATGTTGCAACACCCCTTGCATCAACAGAAATCCCATCAAGGCGATGTTGATGGCCAGGGAGATCATGCGGGCGCTCATGTCGATGCCGGATGCCATGCCGGCGCGTGTGCTGGGCACCGAGCCCGTGGTGGTGTTGGTCACAGGGGTATTGGTAATGCCCAGGCCCGCGCCAGCCAGCAGGCAGCCCGGCAGCACGGTCAGCCAGCTTGCCTGTTCGATACGGCTGCCGATGAGCATCAGGAAGAACCCCAGCCCGATGGTGAGCAAGCCGGCCGGAATGACGATGCCCGGCCGGTAGCGCAGCGCCAGTCGTTCGCCGATGGGTGGGAACACCAGCGTAGGCAAGGTGTAGGCCAGCAACGACACGCCTGCGGCAGCCGGACCTTGCCCCAGGGCACTCTGGAAGTAGATGGGCAAGTAGATGATGAACGGCCAGAAGCTGAAGTTCATGCCCACTGAGCCCAGCAACGCGCCCGAGAAATTGCGCACCCGGAATACCGAGAAGTCGAACATCGGGTGCGCGACGCGCGTTTCCACGATGAGGAACAGCACGAAACTGGCCGCACTCGCCGCGATGACGCTCAGGGCGGAAGCGCTGCCGAATCCCGTCTCGGCGCCCTGCGTCACGAAGTACGAAAGTCCCAGCACGGCGAGGGATAGGGTGACGATGCCCGCCAGGTCCAGTCTCCTTGCATGCGGATCACGCGATTCGCGCACGCCGATGCAGGCCAGAGCGAGCGTCAGGGCGGCGATGAAGACATGCACCCAGAAAACCCACTGCCAGTTGGACAGGGCGACGATCAGGCCACCGATCAGCGGTCCGAACCCGAGTCCGATACCGAAGATGATCCCCCAGATGCCGAACGCCCTGGCGCGTTCGGCGCCTTCGGGGAACTGGTGCGAGAGCACCGCCACGAGGCAAATGAGCATCGCGCCGCCGCTCGCGCCTTGCAAGAAGCGGCTGGCGATCAGGACAGGCGTACTCCACGCCAGGCCGCACAGCAGCGAGGCGACGCCAAACAGTGCGATGGTGCAGAGGAATACGCGCTTGCGCCCATAGCGGTCGGCCAGCGTTCCCGTCGCCATCAGTACGGCGGTGCAGGCGATGGTGTAGGCATTCATGATCCACTGCATGCCGCTGAAATCGCCATGCAGTGCGACTTCCAGCGTGGGCAGGATCACTGGCACGCTGGAAATCTCCAACCCGAACATCAGGGCGGCCAGGCACACGGCCAGTAGCGCCACCGTGTTGCGAGCGGCAAAGGGATGGTCTGTCTGCGGCCGGGGCGGCTGCTCGATGTCATGCGCCTGCATGGCTGTTTCACTCCGAGATTTAGGGAAGGGGTTTGGCTTCCCACACCGCAGCACAGTTTATGGGAACAAATTTCCCGTATTGGCCTAAAAAATTCCCATATAGTGGTCCAGATAGGAACCAATCGGGGCGGCAATGCAAGACAAACTGGATGGGGTTGCAACGTTCGTGCAGGTCGTTGAGGCCGGCGGATTTGCACTCGCCGCGGAGCGGCTTGGCCTGACGCGCTCGGCAGTCGGCAAGGCGATTGCCCGGTTGGAGGCGCGGCTCGGTGTCCGACTGCTCCATCGCAACACGCGTCACCAAGTCCTGACGACGGAGGGGCAGGGGTACTACGAGCGCTGCGTGCGTGCGCTGGCGGAACTGGACGCTGCGGAAGCCGACCTGGACAACGGTCGTGTGGAGCCCAGTGGCCGGCTGCGGGTGAGTGTGCCCGAGGCCTTCGGGCATCTATGTGTTGCGCCGATCCTGCTTGGGCTGACGCGTCGCTATCCGCAACTGCACATCGACCTGTCGTTCAGTGATCGGTATGTGGACCTGATCGAAGAAGGCTTTGATCTTGCCGTCCGGATCGGCACGCTGCACGACAGCGGTACGCTGGCGGCCCGATACTTGGGCACGCAGCACGTCAGCATCGGCGCGTCTCCCGCCTATCTGCAGCAACACGGCATACCAGGCAGTCTGGAGGCGTTGGATGGACACATTGGGATCGCACGGTCTCACGCAGGGGGCCCCGCGCCGTGGGATGTGCAGGCTGCCGGTGTAGGTGTACGGGCGCAGATCAGCATGGATGACGTTCAGGCCATCGCCGCTGCAGCCATCGACGGCTACGGTCTGGCTTGGCTACCCAGCTGGCTATTGGCCAGACACGTACAAAGCGGAGCATTGGTGCCTGTCTTGGAGAGCTACCGTGTCAGCTCTCAGGAAATCCACGCGGTGTGGCCACAGGTGCGCCATCTGCGCTGCAAGACGCGGGTTGCCATCGATGCGCTCGTCGCCCATATCCCAGCGACGATGAATCCGTGAGCAGTTGAAGATACTGTCTAGATAGGGTGCTCAAACAATTGGGCTCAAGCGCGCTCGCGGCAGCCGGTGCACAATCGTCGTCTTCCGCTGCACCTCAACTCACCACATCACGGGGAACCATCATGACGTTGCAAGTCTGGCTGGCCTTCTTTCTGGCCGCCTGGGTGATCGCCATTTCGCCGGGCTCGGGCGCAATTCTGTGCATGAGCCACGGGCTCACACATGGCGTGCGCCGCACGTCGGTCACGATTGCCGGGCTGGAGCTGGGCATCGTGGTGATCCTGTTCATCGCGGGTGCCGGGCTGGGCGCGTTGCTGATTGCGTCGGAACACGCCTTTACGGCCATCAAGATCGTCGGCGCGATGTACCTGATCTATCTGGGCATCGTGCAGTGGCGCACGCCCATCCAGATTGCCAAGCCTGCCGAAGGCGAACCCCACAATGCGTCACCTCGGGTGTCGGGCAGCAGTGCGCACCGTCGCTTCCTGGTCGGGCTGCTGACCAACCTGACGAACCCGAAAGGCATCCTGTTCATGGTGGCCGTGCTGCCGCAGTTCATCGACCCGGTCAAGCCGCTGCTGTCTCAGCTCGGCATCCTGGCGGCGACGATGGTGTTCGTCGACCTGATCGTCATGCACGGCTATGCGCTGCTGGCCTCGCGTGCGCAGCGCCTGTTCCGCAACCCGCGCGCGCTGCGCTGGCAGAGCCGTTTCTTCGGCGGCATGCTGATGAGCATCGGCGCCGCGCTGTTCTTCGTGAAGCGACAGACCAACTGATCGGCGGTCACCGTATCGCCCCTGCATCCCGGCAAAGGAGCTCCTCATGACATTTCAGGTCTGGCTGGCGTTCTTCGTTGCGACAACCGTGACGGCCATCGCGCCCGGCTCGGGCGTGATCCTGTGCATGAGCCACGGCCTGACGCACGGCATGCGCCGCACGTCGGTGACGATCGTGGGGATGGAGATCGGGATGACCGCGATCCTGTTCATTGCGGGTGCGGGGCTCGGTGCTGTGCTGGTGGCCTCCGAGCACGCCTTCATGGCGGTCAAGATCGTCGGTGCGCTGTACCTGATCTACCTGGGCGTCATGCAGTGGCGCTCGCCCATCCGGATCGGCCAGGCCGCTGAAGGTGAGGCCGGACAGGCGTCGGGCAGCAGCGCACGCCGCCGCTTCCTGACCGGGTTGTTGACCAACCTGACCAACCCCAAGGGCATCGTGTTCATGGCGGCCGTGCTGCCGCAGTTCATTGACCCCGCCCGGCCGCTGCTGCAGCAACTCTGCATCCTGGCCGCAACCATGGTGTGCATCGACCTGGTGGTTCTGCACGGTTATGCGCTGCTGGCCGAGCGTGCGCAGCGCGTGTTTCGCAATCCGCGCGCCCTGCGCTGGCAGCGCCGCGTGTTCGGCGGCACGCTGATGAGTCTGGGTGCGGCGCTGTTCTTCATGAAACGGCAGACTGCCTGATCTTCAATGCGCCTGCGAGGCCGGCCGCGTGCCGAGCCCCGCGTGCGCAATCACCAGCGCACCCACGGGCGCCACCGCGAACAGCAGAAACAGCCAGCGCGACGCCACGCCCAGATCCGGCGCCGGGCCCGCCGCGCCCAATGTGTTGAGCACCACCCCACCCAACGCTGCCCCCAACGCCGTTGCCACCAACTGCACCGTCACGATCGACGCCGATGCGCGGTCATGGTCTTCTGCTGGCGCTGCCGTCATGATGCGGTTGCCCAGGTGCGGCCACACAACGCCCACCCCCAACCCCACCAACGTGAGCGCGACGATGATCAGCGCGGTGATCCACACGTTGCCCGCGCCCATCGGCACCAGTATCGCCAGCACCAGCAGTCCCAACGCGCACGCCCACGGCGCCACGCGAATCACGCGCGTGACCGACGCCTCGCGCAACGCAGCGCTCAGGATGGCGCCCAGCGTCCAGCCGGCCGAGGCCGTCGCCGCGATGTAGCCGGCAATCAGCGGGCTCTGCCCATGCAGCCGCTGCAGGAACAGCGGCACGAAGATCTCCGTGCAGGTGACGGTGACGGCCAGCAGCGCAGACACGCCGTACAGCGCCGCGAGCGCCGAGCGGCCCGCGTATGCATCGGCGGGCAGGATGCGGCGGGATGAGTGCATCTCTACGCGGCGGATCGCCAGCAGCGTGATGCCTGCCGCGATCAACCCGAGCGCGCCAAGCCACGGCGTGTCGCTGACGCTGGCCCAGGACGCTGCCACCACAGCCGCCGCCAGGAGCACGAGTTGGCGCGCAGGCACTGGTGTCGGACGTTCCGTTTGGGTGGTCGCCGGTTTCAACACGACCACGGCGGCAGCGGCCGCCAGCGCGATCAGCACGACCAGCGACCAGAACGCCAGCCGCCACGTCGCGTACTGCGCAAAGATGCCGCCCACCGCCGGCCCGAGCAGCGTCGCAATGCCCCACATGCCCGAGAGCAGCGCCAGCGCACGCGGCCACAGGGGTTCGGGCAGCACGCTGCGCATGAGTACATACGGCGCCGACAGCAGCACGCCGCCGCCCAGCCCCTGCAGCACGCGGCCCACCAGCAGCACCGGCATGGTGGGCGCCAGCGCACACAGCGCCGAGCCGCCGCCGAACACTGCAGCACCCAGCAGGTACGCGCCGCGCGGCCCAATGTGCTGGATCACCTGTGCCGCCACCGCCGCCCCGGTGATCGACGCGACGATGAACAGCGTCGTATTCCACGCGTAGAAGGCCACGCCGCCGATGTCGTCGACCACGCTCGGCAGGATCGTCGTGGTCAGGTAGAGGTTGATGGCATGCAGCGCCACGCCGGCGGCCAGCACCAGCACGCGCAGCGCATTGGCACCGCGAAACAGATCGAGCCACGAGGCGTCGTCTGCGGTGATCGAGGTTGAACTCATCTTGGGCTCCAGCAAGGGAATGGGGGATACCTGCAAGACGCGTCAGCCGGGTTGGCTGTGACAGTCGGCTTGCGCTGTATCGCTTGGTATCGCACTATCTTGGCGTCAAGATAAAAACGAGTTATCTCGACGTCAAGATAACCACCGCTGGAGGAAGGGAGAATGGACCGTGCTGCACAGGCCGTCGAACAATGGAATCGCGAGCGCCCAGACCTGGATGTCGGCTCGATGCTGCTGCTCGGGCGCCTGGGCGAGGCGGCGCTCGTCATCGCGCGTGAACGGCTGAACCCGCTCTTTGCGGAGTTCGGCTTGCAACCCGGCGAGTTCGACGTGCTCGCCACTCTGCGCCGCAGCGGCGCGCCGTATGCGCTCACCCCCACCGCGCTGTACGACGCGACGATGATGTCTTCGGGCGGCATGACCAATCGCATCGATCGCCTGCAGCAGGCCGGCTGGGTGGAGCGCCGCCCCAATCCGGAAGATGGCCGCGGCACGCTCGTCGCGCTCACCAAGGCGGGGTTTGCGTTGATCGACAAGGCGGTCAGCGCGCATGTGGAGAACCAGCGCGCCGTGCTCTCGGTGCTGACGGACGCCGAGCAGCGGCAGTTGGCGAAGCTGCTGGCGAAGCTGATCGACGGGCAGCGCACGGACGAGAGTTAGTCCGCCTTCACCCCACGCCGATACTGGATCGCCTCACCCACGTGCACCGCATCGATCTGCTCGTCGCCTGCCAAATCTGCGATGGTGCGGGCGAGCTTGAGCACGCGTGCATAGGCGCGGGCAGACCAAGAGAAGCGCGTCATCGCGTGGCGCAGCAGGCCATCGGCGGCATCCGTGCGGGCGCAGTGCAGATCGATCTCGTGGCCGGCCAGCAGCGCATTGCGCTTGCCCTGGCGCGTGAGTTGTCGCGCATGCGCAGCGGACACGCGCTCGGCCACGTTGACCGTAGGCTCGCCCGGCGGTCCGTCCAGCAGTTCTTCCTGCGAGGGCGTCGGCACTTCGATTTGCACGTCGATGCGATCAAGCAGCGGGCCGGAGATGCGCGCCTGGTAGCGCTCCACCTGGTCTGGCGTGCAGCGGCACGCGCGCAGCGGATGGCCGCGATAGCCGCAGGGGCACGGGTTCATCGCGGCAATCAACTGGAAGCTGGCAGGAAAGTCGGTCTGGTGCGCGGCGCGCGAGATGGTGATGTGGCCAGTCTCCAGCGGCTCGCGCAGGACCTCGAGAACACGGCGCTCGAACTCGGGGAGTTCGTCCAAAAATAAAACGCCTTGGTGCGCCAGCGAGATCTCGCCTGGCCTCGGCGTATTGCCACCGCCGACCATCGCCACTGCCGACGCCGTGTGGTGCGGCGCCCGGAATGGGCGCACCTTCCAGCGCTTGGCATCGAAGCCGCGCGTCGTCAGGCTCATCACAGCGGCGGCGGAAAGTGCTTCGTCATCGCTCATGTCCGGCAGCAGGCCGGGAAAGCGTTGCGCGAGCATCGATTTGCCGGTGCCGGGCGGGCCGATCATCAGCATTGAATGGCCGCCCGCTGCCGCCACTTCCAATGCACGCCGCGCTTGCGGCTGGCCGCGCACGTCCGACAGATCGGGATAGCGGATATCGGCATCGACCGGCGCGGGCAACGCGGGCGCAAGTTTGCGGTCAGGGGCGCTAAGGTGGTCGCACACCTCGATGAGCGTGCGCGCGGGCAGAACCTTGGTGCCGCTGACGAGCGCAGCTTCGGCTGCGTTCTCAGTGGGCAGCACGAAGGCGCGCGTGAGCGGCGCTTCGCCATCTGCGGATGCGGGGTTGCGCGACAGCGCATACGCCATCGCCAGCGCACCGCGGATCGGCCGCAGGTCACCCGAGAGCGACAGCTCGCCCGCAAACTCGTGCGCATCCAGATGCGTATGCGGAATCTGCCGGCTCGCGGCGAGGATGCCCAGCGCAATCGCCAAATCAAACCGCCCGGATTCCTTCGGCAGATCGGCCGGCGCCAGATTGACCGTGATGCGCCGTGCTGGAAACTCGAAGCGGCTGTTCTGGATGGCCGCGCGCACGCGGTCTTTGCTCTCTTTCACCTCCGTGTCGGGCAGCCCGACGATGGTGAACGATGGGAGCCCGTTGGCCAGATGCACCTCTACGGACACCGCTGGCGCATCGATGCCGGAAAGCGCGCGTGAACGCAGGACGGCGAGGCTCATCGCGGCGTTCTCCGATTGACATGACGAGCGGAACAGAGGGCAGGGTAGGGGTGCATGGCGTGTCAGTGCGCGGCGTAAGAGGAACCTGCCACTGTGCCAGCCACGCTATGCCGTCAACTCGGCTTGCATCCAAATTTGACGCGCAGTCTGAATGCAAAAAGAAACCGGAGCACATGGCTCCGGTCTTGTTGTCGGCAGATCAAATCAGGGGAACGCAGGCATCGCCGAATCCTCGCCGCTGAAGCGGCCTTCGGGATGCGTGTTCTGCAGCAGGGCGCGCACTTCGGGCACGCGCGAGCGTGGTACGTCCACCATCAACAGGATCTGCCCATCCTCCACCGCCTTCTTGAACGGTTTGAGGCGGCTGTTCGGCACGGAACTGCCGATCATGCTGGAGGCCCACGCGCCAAACAGCGCGCCGACCACGGTTGTGATACCGACCATCCCCCACTGCGGCCCTTCGCCGATGATCGGGAACAGCGCGGCCACGATACCTGCGGCCACGCCCGCGCCACCGCCGATCACCAGCCCGTTCTGGGTGGCGTGGACGATGTCGGAAGTCTGGAGCAGGTTGGCCTCGTGCAGGCCAGTGAGGTCGGCGCCTTCCTTGGCGACGAAGTGGATGTGGCGCTCGGTGATGCGCGCCAACAGGAGGTCATTCATGACACGCCGGGCGCTGGCGACGTCCGGCAAGAGAAAGTAGAGGCGATGCTGCATGATCTTCTCCTCAAGCGCTGCTGCGCGTGCGTCTTAAGGACGTTCTAGATCAGTTCGCCAGCCGCAACAAGGCGGCGCACTCAACTTTTCGCTGTGCGCCGCAGCATGGGTGCGGCGGCAGGCACAGCGGGGGAAGGCGCCTGCACCCGGCGTGATGCCGGGTGTGCGCGTGTTACTGGTTAGCGCTTGCCGGAGCAGTCGTCTTGAGCTGCGCTTCGAGCGCGGCCACGCGCGTCTCCAGCTCTTCCAGGCGGGCGCGCGTACGGGCCAGCACCTGCGACTGCACATCAAATTCCTCACGCGTGACCAGATCAAGCTTGGAGAAGCCCTGGGTCATCATCGCGCGCACGTTCTTCTCGATGTCGGCGGCCGGCGAGTTGCGCAGTGCCTCGGTCACGCGGTTCTGAAAGTCGGTAAAGAGATCGGTGGGTTTCATTGAGGTTCTCCGAGGGTCGTGCTGCCTGCGCCAAGCCGGTGCATGCACCGCTTTTGTGCGCGGGGATTGCCGTGCCATGGTGCGCTGAGCGGCACAAGGCGCGTGGTTTCGGTGCTGCAGGCGTGGATGCTACCCGTTGAGCGCTTCCAACTCCACAAATCCCGGCAAGTCTCGCTGCGATGCGGCATTGCCGGTGCCGTCCAAACGGGGACAGATTCGACGTCTGCCGCCCCGAAACATCAGGCTGGGCCGTGACACGGTGTTGAAATCACTCTATCACATGGCTTTTTACGCGCCAGGGCGGGCCGAGGCTGTATCAGACAGATCAGCCTGCGGCAACCGTTGGCGGGTGGCGCGCATCACCTGGGCGATCCGTCCCCAATTTCCTTTGCTTCCTCCCTCAAGCCGCGCGCGGCGTCACGGTCGAGGAAACCCTCCAACTTCACTACATCGACATGGCATGACAGTTGCAGAACTGGTGCGACTTTTTTCACGTTTCCACGTTCCGTTGTTGCGACTTTCTAAAAGGGGGAGAGCCGTTATGAAGAAATTTGCGTACGCAGCCAGTGTGGTGTTGTTGACCGGTGCCGCCGCCGGTATGACTCAAAGCGCCATCGCCCAGACTGCGCCCGCCGCGCCGGCGGCCGATGCACCTGCCGCAGCACCCGCTCCGGCACCTGCACTGACTGCCAACGTCACGCTGGCCAGCCAATACCGCTATCGCGGCATCATGCAGACCAACAACAAGCCGGCCATCCAGGGCGGGGTTGACTACGCCATTCCGGGCGGCGTGCTGCCTGAAGGCTTCTACGTCGGCAACTGGAACTCGTCGATCAGCTGGCTGAGCGATTCCAACTCGAGCGTGTCTGCACCCATCGAGATGGACTTCTACGGCGGCTACAAGACCGAGATCGTCAAGGACGTGCCTATCGACGTGGGCGTGCTGCAGTACTACTACCCGGGCAGCTATCCCGACGGCTTCACGCGTCCGCACACCACCGAAGGCTACGCGCAGATCGGCTACGGCCCGGTCACGTTCAAGTACTCGCATGCGTTCTCGAACCTGTTCGGCACGCCCGATTCGCACCACAGCCAGTACTTCGACCTGTCGGGCAACTTCGACACCGGCTTCTGGGGCCTGACGCTGAACCTGCACGTCGGCTATCAGCAAGTGCCGCACCAGACCGTGCGTGCCTCGTATGCCGACTGGAAGGTTGGCGTGACGAAGGACTTCGGCAGCGGCTGGACGGCATCGCTGGCGTACATCGACACCAATGCTTCGCGCGCCTTCTACACCAACACGCGCAACAGCTACATGGGCAAGGCGACGGCGCTGCTGTCGGTCACCAAGACTTTCTAACCAGCTAACGAGGCGAAGCGGCGCCCATTGAGCAACAGCAGGGCGCTGCCAATCGAGGAGGAATCCAGCATGAAACTCATCATGGCGGTCATCAAGCCGTTCAAGCTCGACGAAGTCCGTGAGGCGTTGTCCGAAGTCGGCGTGTCGGGCATCACCGTGACGGAAGTCAAGGGTTTTGGGCGCCAGAAGGGGCACACCGAGCTGTATCGCGGCGCCGAGTACATCGTCGACTTCCTGCCTAAAGTGAAGATCGAAGTAGCCGTGCCTGACGACGTGCTCGAGCGCGCCGTTGAGGCCATCGAAAAATCCGCACGCACCGGCAAGATCGGCGACGGCAAGATCTTCGTGGCCGACGTTGAACAAGTCATCCGCATCCGCACCGGCGAGACCGGCGGCGACGCTCTATAAGCCCAATCTGCCAAGGAAGAGGTCAAAACATGAAAACCTGGTTCACACGATTCCTGACCGCAGGGGCCGTTGTTGCGGTGCTTGCGGGCGCCGTGATGTCGGCACCCGCCGTTGCGCAGGACAAGCCGGCTGCTGAAGCCTCGGCACCGGCTGCAGCGGCCCCTGCAGCAGCTGCTGCGTCCGACGCCGCCGCTGCTCCGGCCGCAGCCGCTGCTGCCGCGCCGGCTGCCGCCTCGGCACCGGCCGCTGCCACGCCCGTGCCCAACAAGGGCGACACGGCATGGCTGCTGGTCTCTACCGCCTTCGTCATTCTGATGACGCTGCCGGGCCTCGCGCTGTTCTACGGCGGCCTGGTGCGCAAGAAGAACATGCTGTCGGTGCTGATGCAGTGCACGGGCATCTTCTCGCTCATCATCATCCTGTGGGCCATCTACGGCTATAGCTTCGCGTTCACCGAGGGCAACGCCTTCTTCGGCGGGCTCGATCGCCTGTTCCTGAAGGGCCTGACGCCGGATTCGGTGGCCGCCACCTTCAGCAAGGGCGTGGTGGTGCCGGAGTTTGCGTACTTCGCCTTCCAGGGCGCGTTTGCCGCGATTACCTGCGCGCTGATCATCGGTGCCTTCGCCGAGCGTGCGAAGTTCTCGGCCGTGCTGCTGTTCGTGGTGCTGTGGTTCACCTTCAGCTACCTGCCGATCGCCCACATGGTCTGGTTCTGGCCGGGTCCGGATGGCTTTACCGATGCCAAGGCGGCTGAAGTGATGACGTCCAAGTCGGGCTGGCTGTTCCAGAAGGGCGCGCTGGACTTTGCCGGCGGTACCGTGGTGCACATCAACGCCGCCGTTGCTGGTCTGGTGGGCGCCTTCCTGTTCGGCAAGCGCATTGGCTTTGGCCGTGAAGCCCTCAAGCCGCACAGCCTGACGCTGACGATGGTCGGTGCCTCGCTGCTGTGGTTCGGCTGGTTCGGCTTCAACGCCGGTTCGGCCCTGGAAGCCAACGGCTCCGCCGCACTGGCCTTCGTCAACACGCTGCTGGCCACCGCCGCTGCCGTGCTGTCGTGGAGCTTCGGTGAGTGGATCGGCAAGAGCAAGCCGTCGATGCTGGGTGCAGCCTCGGGTGCCGTGGCGGGCCTGGTGGCCATCACCCCGGCCGCCGGTTTCGTCGGCCCGATGGGCTCGATCGCGCTGGGCATCCTCGCCGGCCTGCTGTGCCTGTGGGGCGTGAACGGCCTCAAGCGCATGCTGGGCATGGACGATACGCTCGACGTGTTCGGCGTGCACGGCGTGGGCGGTATCCTCGGCGCGCTGCTGACCGGAGTGTTCGCCAGCCCGAGCCTGGGCGGCACCGGCATCTACGACTACGTCGCCAACAAGGTGGCTGACGGCTACTCGATCGGCGGCCAACTGTGGATTCAGCTCCAAGGCGTGCTGACCACGATCATCTGGTCTGGCGTGGTCGCCTTCATCTCGTACAAGATCGTCGATGCGATCGTCGGTCTGCGCGTGCCGGAAGAAGAGGAACGCGAAGGTCTGGACATCACGTCTCACGGCGAAACTGCCTACGAAGACTGATCGTCTGCCTGACGCTGCGAAAGACCCGGCTTCGCGCCGGGTTTTTTGCGGTGTTGCGTTTCAAACAGTGAAACGCCTGCTGGGCGCGGAGTCCGAGCCCGGACGGCCTTAACTCCGATGTAAAAAACCTTCAATTGCCTCTCGTTATGCGGACGCTTACATTGCAGACGTGGTTTCCTCCACCTGCAGAACGCTCCCCGTATCTGTCAGGCTATTCCCCAAGCGCGGCAGCCCCGCGCTTTTTTTTTTTGTCCGCGCGATTTGTCGTCCATTTGTGTGTGGTGTTGTGCGTTACCACACACCTCCCCTTGCGAAACCGTCCACTGACCGCATATCGATAGCCCGCTGTCGTCTGCAAGCTATTGCCTGTTCCTCTACAATCGGAGCGGGCGATAAATTACATCAATAGGAAGGGTATGGTTCCGCACCTGATCACCGCGCTGAACGGGCCGCTGCTGGAGCTCGAGCAGAAGATTCTTGACGCCACGCCCGCCATCGAACGCTGGTTCCGCCTGGAGTGGCAAGAGCACACGCCGCCGTTCTACTGTTCGGTCGATTTGCGCAACGCCGGCTTCAAGCTGGCGCCGGTCGACACGAACCTGTTCCCGGGCGGCTTCAATAACCTGGCGCCCGAGATGCTGCCGCTGGCCGTGCAGGCCGCCATGGCCGCCATCGAGAAGATCTGCCCGGACGCCAAGAACCTGCTGCTGATCCCCGAGCGCCATACGCGCAACATGTTCTATCTGCAGAACGTGGCGCGCCTGTCGCAGATCATGCGCCAGGCCGGGCTCAACGTGCGCCTGGGGTCGCTGTCCGAAGACATCACGGAGCCGACCCCGATCGACCTGCCCGATGGCCAGCGCCTGGTGGTCGAGCCGATTTCGCGCATCGGCACCAAGGGCCGTCGCCTGGGTATGGAAGATTTCGACCCGTGCTCGATCCTGCTGAACAACGATCTGTCAGCCGGCGTGCCGCCCATCCTTGAGAACATCAACGAGCAATACCTGCTGCCACCGCTGCACGCAGGCTGGTCGCAGCGTCGCAAGACCAACCACTTTGCCGCCTATGACGAAGTGGCCAAGAAGTTCGCCAAGCTGATCGATATTGACCCGTGGATGGTCAACCCGTACTTCACCAAGTGCAGCGGGCTGGACTTCCACGAGCGCGCTGGTGAGGAAGAGCTTGCCCACGCGGTCGAAACGGTGCTCAAGAAGACCGCCAAGAAGTACAAGGAATACGGCGTGACCGAGACCCCGTACGTGGTGGTCAAGGCGGATGCCGGCACCTACGGTATGGGTGTGATGACCGTGCGCGATCCTTCCGAGGTCAAGGGCCTCAACCGGAAGGAGCGCAACAAGATGAGCGTGGTCAAGGAAGGCCTGGAGGTCTCCGAGGTGATCGTGCAGGAAGGCGTGCACACCTTCGAGAAGATCAACGAGGCCGTGGCCGAGCCGGTGGTCTACATGATCGACCGCTACGTGGTGGGTGGTTTCTACCGGGTTCACACAGGCCGCGGCGTGGACGAGAATCTGAACGCGCCGGGCATGCATTTCGTGCCGCTGCCGTTTGCGTCGAACTCGTTGCCGGACAGCCACGCCAAGCCGGGCGCCGGCGAGCCGAACCGCTTCTACATGTATGGCGTGGTGGCTCGCCTCGCTTTGCTGGCCGCGTCGCTCGAACTCGAGAAGACAGACCCGAACCCGCTGATCTAAGCACACGCTGTTGAGGGAGCCGCCATGCGCATCCTGTTCATCGTCGATCCGCTGTCGACGTTCAAGATCTACAAGGATTCCACCTTCGCGATGATGCGCGAGGCGACGGCACGGGGCTACGCGATCTACACGTGCCTGCAGTCGCAGCTGACGCTGGCGGGCAACGTGGTCGAAACCGTTGCCACGCCCATCGCCCTGACCGGCAATGAAGAAGACGGGCAGGAGTGGTATCGCGCAGGCGATGCGCGCCTGCTGCCGCTCACCGGCTTTGACGCCGTGCTTATGCGTAAGGATCCGCCGTTCGACATGGAGTACGTCACCAGCACGTGGCTGCTGGAGGTTGCTGAGCGGCAGGGCGCGCGCGTGTTCAACAAGCCGCAGGCGATTCGTGACCACTCCGAGAAACTGGCGATTGCGCAGTTTCGCGAGTTCACCGTGCCGACCATCGTGTCGCGCGATGCCAAGCGCCTGCGCGACTTCCACGCCGAGCAGGGCGATGTCATCTTCAAGCCGCTCGACGGCATGGGCGGCGCGGGCATCTTCCGTGTCGGGCCCGACGGCATGAATCTCGGCGCAGTGATCGAATCGCTCACCGACAACGGCGCGCGCACGATCATGGCCCAGCAGTACATCCCCGCCATCCGCGAGGGTGACAAGCGCATTTTGCTGATCGGCGGTTCGCCGGTGCCGCATTCGCTGGCGCGTATTCCGATGGCCGGTGAAGTGCGCGGCAATCTGGCCGCCGGAGGCACGGGGAAAGCACAACCGCTGTCTGAGCGCGATCACGTGATTGCGCATGCACTTGCGCCGGTACTCTGGCAGCGCGGCCTGCTGCTGGTCGGCCTGGACGTGATCGGCGACTATCTGACCGAGGTCAACGTCACCAGCCCGACGTGCTTCCAGGAAATCACCCAGCAGACCGGCTTCAACGTGGCTGGCATGTTCATCGACGCGCTGGAGCGGGCTGCCGGCAAGACGTCGGGCGGATTGGGTCGGAAATCGATCTAGGACGGCGGTATAGCCCCTCCGGCGGGTGTCCTCCGCTCGGGGGAGTTAGGCCACATCTGCGCACAATAGCCCCAAATGGCCCTGATACAATCGGTGTCACACTGATTCGCTTTTCGATCATGGCAGGGATTCTGATCATCGCTCATGCGCCGCTGGCCAGCGCACTGCGCGATTGCGCTGCACACGTGTATTGCGGCCAGCCCGAGCGGCTGGGTGCAATCGACGTCCTGCCCGATGCCGAGCCGGCCGCCGTGCTGGCCCAGGCGCGCGCCAAACTCGCGGAACTGGTCGAGGACAACGGTGCGCTGGTGCTGACCGACATCTTCGGGGCAACCCCCGCCAACATCGCTTCGCGTCTGGCTGATCCGGGCCGCGTGCGTGTGCTGGCCGGCGTGAACCTTCCGATGCTGGTGCGCGCCATCTGCTATCGCACCGAAAAACTCGAACAACTTGCTGCCAAGGCCCTGGCCGGCGGCGCGCAAGGCGTACTGCAGGTCGGCTCGACAGCCGTTCAGAACCAGGTTGCCAACCATCCGGACAAATATGCTGCAGAGGGATATCACCATCATCAATAAGCTCGGGCTGCATGCCCGCGCCTCCGCCAAGCTTACGCAGCTCGCCAGCAAGTTCGACAGCCAGATCAAGATGTCGCGCAACGGCCGTCAGGTCGACGCCAAGAGCATCATGGGCGTGATGATGCTGGCCGCCGGCATCGGCTCCACCGTCTCGCTGGAGATCGAGGGCCCGGACGAGCAGGCCGCGATGGACGGGCTGGTCGGACTCATCAACGACCGCTTCGGCGAAGGCGAGTAACCCACAACACAACGTAGTTCCCGGCCAGCGTCTCTATGCCATTCACCCTGCACGGCATTCCGGTTTCGCGCGGCATCGCCATCGGCCGTGCTCACATGCTGGCGCGCGCGGCACTGGACGTGTCGCACTACCTTGTCGACGAAGACAAGCTCGATGCCGAGGTCGAGCGCCTGCGTAGCGCCCGGGCCGCCGTGCGCGGCGAGCTGGTCACGCTCAAGCGCGATCTGCCCGCCGATGCGCCAGAAGAGATGGGCGCCTTCCTCGACGTGCACGCGATGATTCTGGATGACGCGCTGCTCTCGCAGGTGCCCGAGACGCTCATTCGCCAGCGCCGCTACAACGCCGAGTGGGCGCTGACCACGCAGCTCGAAGAACTGATCCGCCAGTTCGGCGAGATCGAAGACGAATACCTGCGCGAGCGCAAGGCCGACATCGAGCAGGTTGTCGAGCGCATCCTGAAGGCGCTGGCCGGTGCGCCCGCGCTGGCGCCTGCGCCGGTGGCCGTCGGCTGCGATCCAGACGCCGGCATGATCGTCGTCGCGCACGACATCGCCCCGGCCGACATGCTGCAGTTTCGCGGCCAGACCTTCGCCGGTTTCGTGACGGATCTGGGCGGGCGGACTTCGCACACCGCCATCGTCGCGCGCAGCCTGGACATTCCGGCAGCGGTGGGCGTGCACAACGCCAGCGCGCTGATCCGGCAGGACGACATCATCATCATCGATGGCGATACCGGTATCGTCATCGTCGACCCGAGCGTGGCCATCCTTGAGGAATACCGCCATCGCCGCAGCGAGGGCGAGCTGCAGAAGAAGCGCCTGGAGCGCTTGCGTCACACACCCACCGTCACGCTCGATGGCACGCAGATCGATCTGCTCGCCAACATCGAAATGCCGGAGGATGCGGCTGCCGCCGTGAAGGCCGGCGCCGTGGGTGTGGGGTTGTTCCGTTCCGAATTTCTCTTCATGAACCGGCGTGGCGCATTGCCTGATGAGGAAGAGCAGTTCCGCGCGTACCGGACGGCGGTTGAGTCGATGCAAGGCCTGCCAGTGACCATCCGCACGATCGACATCGGCGCTGATAAGCCGCTCGACATCCGCGACGACGTGTTCGAGACCGCGCCCAACCCGGCGCTGGGCTTGCGCGCGATTCGCTGGTCGCTATCGGAGCCGGCGATGTTCCTCACGCAATTGCGCGCGCTGCTGCGGGCGTCGGCCTTCGGGCCGGTGAAGATTCTCGTGCCGATGCTCGCGCACGCCCGCGAGATCGACCAGACGCTGGATTTGCTCACGCGCGCCAAGGCCTCGCTTGACGCTGATGGCCTGGCCTACGACCCGACCGTCAAGGTTGGCGCCATGATCGAGATTCCGGCGGCCGTGTTGATCCTGCCGGTGTTCCTGCGCCGCATGGATTTTCTTTCCATCGGCACGAACGACCTGATCCAGTACACGCTGGCCATTGACCGTGCCGACAATGCGGTCGCGCATCTGTATGACCCGCTGCATCCTGCCGTGCTGCAGTTGATCGCGCGCACCATCCGCGAGGGGCATCTGGCAGGCAAGCCGGTGTCGGTGTGCGGCGAGATGGCGGGGGATTCGACCATGACGCGCCTGCTGCTCGGCATGGGGCTCACCGAGTTCTCGATGCATCCATCGCAGTTGTTGAGCGTGAAGCAGCAGATTCTGCGCTCGGACCGCCCGCGTCTGATGCGCGAGGCCGACCGCCTGCTGCACACCTGCGAACCCACCGAAATCCAGGACGCACTGGGCGCGCTGGCTCGTGCCTGATTTGCTGATTTTTTAAGCGCCGGCTCTGACCGACTGTCGTGCCGGCACATCGCCCGCTTCAGGGAAAACTCCCCGCTAAGTGATTGAAATTGCACGTCTTTCTGTGAAAAGACGGCTCGCGTGCACCTGCATATCCATGCCGATCGAATGGGGTAGAACAAGAATTGTTCTCATTACCATTCTCTGTTATTCTGGTCTCACAGCGCGTCCTGAGCGCTGCGGAGGAATGCCGTGTACGTCTGCATCTGCAACCAAGTGACCGACCGCGAAATCCATGGCGCCGCCCGTCTGGGTGTGTCGACAATGGACGAACTCGCCGAGACGCTGGGCGTCGGCACCTGCTGCGGACAATGCCGGGACTGCGCCAAGCAGGTGCTCGCTGAAGCCGTCAGCTGCATCCCCGTCGATCAGGTGTTGGGCCGTGCAAGCACGCATGCCATAATCGAGCGTCGCGACGAGCCCGTTGCCAACGATCAGGCCATTTCGGCTAGCGCGTTGGCTGCCTGACCCCCGTTTTCCTGTTTCTCGTTTTTCCCGATTCGCCGCGATCTGCCGCCTGGGCTTCATAGCCTCGGCGGCATTTATTGCTTGGGTCAGCACAGGGCTCGCCTTGAACGGACGCGTGCGTGCGTCCATCACCGCAGTTGCACTTTGCTGGAGCCCCAAGAATGAAAGGCGATAAGAAGGTCATCCAATATCTGAACGCCCAGCTCAAGAACGAGCTGACCGCCATCAACCAGTACTTCCTCCACGCGCGCATGTACGGCCACTGGGGGCTCAAGCGCATCGGGGACCACGAGTACAAGGAGTCCATCGGCGAGATGAAGCACGCCGATCGCCTGATCGAGCGCATCCTGATGCTCGAAGGCCTGCCGAACCTGCAGGACCTCGGCAAGCTGATGATCGGCGAGAACACCCCGGAAATGCTCGAGTGCGACCTGAAGCTGGAGAAGGCTGCGCACACCACGGTGGTCGAAGCCATTGCGCACTGCGAGTCCGTCAAGGACTACGTCAGCCGCGAGATTTTCGTCGACATCCTCGACGACACCGAAGAACACATCGACTGGCTGGAGACGCAGTTGGAGCTGATCGACAAGGTCGGCATCCAGAACTTCCTGCAGTCGCAGATGGAAGCCGACAGCGAGTAAGCCTCGTCGATCGGCAAAGGAAAAGGAGGCCTTGGCCTCCTTTTTTGTTGTCCGCGCTCGGTGGACTGACTAGTGCACGCCACCACAGACCGGGCACGAGGCCTGACGCGCCACGCGCATTGTCGTCCACTCCATCGACAGGCCGTCGAGCATCAGGAGGCGCCCCGCAAGCGAGCGGCCGATGCCGGCAATCAGCTTGAGCGCCTCGGCTGCCTGTACGGTGCCCACCATGCCAACCAGCGGTGAGAACACGCCCATCGTTGCGCACGCCACATCCGGCGCGGGCTCGTCGGGCGGGAATAGGCAAGCGTAGCAGGGGCCGCCGGCACGACTATCGAACACGCTGATCTGCCCGTCGAAGCGGATGGCCGCGCCCGACACCAGCGGTACGCCCGCGCGCACGCAAGCGAGGTTGGCGGCCTGGCGCGTGGCGAAGTTGTCGGAGCAGTCGAGTACCACACTCACGCTCGAATTGGCCCCCTCTAGCAACGCGCCGATGCTGTCGGCATCCAATCTGCGCTGCACGGTATTGACCTGCACACCGGGGTTCAGCCGTGCGATGGCAGCCTGTGCCGATGCCACTTTCGGTTGCCCGACCGACTCGGTGGTGTGAATGATCTGGCGCTGTAGGTTGGTCAGGTCGACCGTGTCGTCATCGACGATGGTGAGCGCCCCCACGCCTGCGGCCGCAAGGTAGGGCAGAGCCGCCGCGCCCAGCCCGCCCGCGCCGATGACAAGTGCATGCGCTTCGAGCAGGCGCGTCTGTCCCTCGATGCCGATCTCGTCGAGCAGGATATGGCGGGAGTAGCGCAGCAGTTGGTCGTCGTTCATGGCGATGCAATGAAAAAGGCCGTGCATTGCACGGCCTCGTAAGTTTGCCAGTGTTTGCCGGCCAGTGTCTTAACGGGCGCCGCTTGGCTCCGGGGCCGGAATCACACCGCTGGCCGGAACGTTGGGCTTCGGTGCCGCCGGTTTGGCCTTGGACTTGGCATCGCTGCTGTCCTTGGCTGCCGGCGACTTGGCCGGCTTGTCCGAGGTTGCCACGGCTTCGAGCACCGACTTCGAACGCTTGACCGGCTGGCCGCGCAGTTCGTTGATGGCTTGCTGCAGCATGAAGTCGTCGGCCGAACCGAACTCGATCGGCTTCTTGTTGCGTTCCTTCTCGCGCTGCTCTGGCGTCTTCTTGGCGTTTTCTTCTTCCAGGCGACGCAGCTCTTCAACGCGGCGCTTTTCGCGCTCGGTCATCTCGCTTTCTTCTGACTCCTGCTTGTTGTGCAGGTGGCGCTCAGTGTCGATCTCGCGGGTGATCAGCGCGTCGTCCGGGTCGCCATCGGGGTTCTGGTCGACCGGAATATCCGGGCGCACGCCCCAGGCCTGGATCGACTTGCCCGACGGCGTGTAGTAGTACGCGATCGTCAGCTTGATGCCGGTGTCATTCGACAGAGGACGCACCGTCTGCACCGAGCCCTTGCCGAAGGTCGTCTTGCCCATCGTCTTGGCGCGGTGGTGATCCTGCAGCGCGCCGGCCACGATTTCCGAGGCGGAAGCCGTATAGGCGTTGGTCAGCACGATGATCGGCACCGTCTTGAACTCGGGGTCCAGACCCGTCAGCGGATCGGCGTCGAAGTTGCTCAAGCGGTAGTTGGCGAAGCTCGCCTTGTACGTGCGCTTGGCGTCCGGCACCTGGCCGTTGGTCGAGACCACGGTCACGTCCGGCGGCAGGAACGCAGCCGACACGCCCACGGCGGCTTGCAGCACGCCGCCACCGTTGTTGCGAAGATCGAGGATCAGGCCCTTGAGGTGGGCGTCCTGTTTTGCCAAGTCATTGAGCTTCTTGGCCAGGTCCGGCACGGTGCGTTCCTGGAAGCTCGTGATGCGCACCCAGGCGATGCCGTTGTCCAGCATCTTGGCCTTGACCGACTGCACCTGGATCTCGGCGCGGGTGATGGTCAGCGGGAAGGTGCGCTCTTCCTTCTTGCGATAGATGGTGAGCGTGACCTTGGTGCCCGGCGCACCGCGCATGCGCTTGACGGCTTGCTCCAGCGGCATGCCACGCACGGGCTTGTCGTCGATGCGGGTGATCAGGTCGCCCGGCTGCACGCCGGCACGGAAGGCGGGGGTGTCTTCAATCGGGTTGATGACCTTGACCAGGCCCTCTTCCTGCGAAATCTCGATGCCCAAGCCGGCGAAACGGCCCTGGGTGCCTTCCTGCAGTTCCTGGAAGTCCTTCTTGTCGAGATACGCCGAATGCGGGTCAAGGCTGGAGACCATGCCCTTGATGGCTTCGGTCAGCAGTTTGTCGTCGTCCACGGGCTCGACATATTCGCGCTTGATCTGGCCAAAGATGTCGGCCATCAGGCGGAGCTTTTCCAGCGGGAGCGGCCCGACCGTCGCGTTCTGCGCAGTGGCGGAGAGCTGGAGCGTCGCCAGCACCCCGGTGACGAGGCCGATGGCGATCAAGCTGATGTTCTTGAGCGAAGTTCGCATGTGTCGAGCGTGGACGTGGGAACAGTAGATAAACATGACCCGGGATGGCTCGCGCACATCCCGGGCTACAGGCTTCGACAGTATAAAGGCGTTGGAGTGCCAAACGCCTCGTTACGGTTTATTTCGACTTACCCTGGCTGGCAACCGCCGCGAGGGACGCGGCAATCGCTTCCTGATCGCCGAGGTAGTAATGGCGGATCGGCTTGAGGTTGGCATCCAGCTCATACACAAGCGGTGTGCCATTGGGGATGTTCAGGCCGACGATGTCAGCGTCCGAAATGCCATCGAGATACTTCACCAGGGCGCGGATGCTGTTGCCGTGCGCGGCGATCACCACGCGCTGGCCGCTCTTGATGGCCGGGGCGATCGATTCTTCCCACAGCGGCAGCACGCGGGCCACGGTGTCCTTCAGGCACTCGGTCAAGGGCACCTGTTCGCGCGTGAGGCCGGCGTAGCGCGGGTTGCCGAAGGCGTCGTTTTCGGCGCCGGGCTCGAGGGCGGGCGGCGGGGTGTCGTAGCTGCGGCGCCAGACGAGGACTTGCTCGTCACCGAACTTGGCGGCAGTTTCGCCCTTGTTCAGACCCGACAGCGCACCGTAGTGACGCTCGTTCAGGCGCCATTCGTTGCGGGTCGGAATCCACATCAGGTCCATCTCATCCTGCACATGCCACAGCGTGCGGATCGCACGCTTGAGCACCGAGGTGTAGGCCAGATCGAAGGTGAAGCCGGCTTCGCGCAGCAGGCGGCCGCCTTGGCGGGCCTGGGCGACGCCCGTGTCGGTCAGGTCGACGTCAACCCAGCCGGTGAAACGATTCTCCAGATTCCACGTCGATTCGCCGTGGCGGATGAGGACGAGCTTATGCATGACTGCCATGATGAGAAGTGAGAAAACCTGCGCGCGGTCTGCGTCGATGTGTCGTGCGTCATCGTGCGGCCGCCGAAACCGACTATTTTATAATGCCGCGGGCATCGCGCCCCCGAACCGTTCGGCTGATGTTTGCCAATTCGGCTCGCCCGACCCATCCAGGAAACCCATACCGTGAAGTTCTTTGCCGATTACAACAACCTCGCCCTGCTTGCCGTTGCCATCGTTTCGGGGCTGCTGCTGCTCTGGGCGCCCATCCAGCGCCGCATCTCGGGCGGCGGCGGCGCCAAGGTGAGTGCCCCGACGGCTACCCAGCTGATCAACCGTCGCAACGCGGTGGTGGTGGATGTGCGCGAGAGTGCTGAATACGCCGCAGGTCACCTACCGCAAGCCAAGCATGCGCCGCTCGGCGAGCTGGAAGGCAAGGCAGCCGGCCTTGCAAAGAACAAAGAGACCCCCATCATCCTCGTATGCCAGACCGGCCAACGTGCTGGGAAGGCGCAAGCAGTGTTGAAGCAGGCCGGTTACAGTGAGGTCTATTCGCTTGAGGGCGGATTGGCCGCCTGGCAGCAGGCCGGTCTTCCGGTTGTGAAATAAAAAACGAGGTTTGAAGCATGGCGCACGTGGTTATGTACAGCACCACCGTCTGCCCCTATTGCGTGGCAGCGGAAAGACTCCTGAAGCAGCGTGGCGTCGAGCAGATCGAAAAGATCCTGATCGACCGCGAACCCGGCAAGCGCGAAGAGATGATGACGCGCACGAACCGCCGCACCGTGCCGCAGATCTACATCGACGAACGCCACATCGGCGGCTTCGATGATCTGTCTGCGCTGGACCGCGAAGGCGGGCTGGTGCCACTGCTGGCGGCCTGAGCGCCACACGAAAACGCCCGGTCTTGACCGGGCGTTGTACTTTTAGGCCCGCTCTCATGGTGGGCGCCATTGCGTCATGTACCATACGCGTCTTGCGCGCGAGACCGATCCCGCCGCGCACTGACCACACATCTATCTGAAGGCGAGTCATGAGCGACCAGCAACAGCAGCAACCGGGCCAGGACGGCCAGCCGTTCTTCAACATCCAGCGCGTGTACCTGAAGGACCTGTCGCTGGAACAGCCGAACTCGCCGCACATCTTCCTCGAGCAGGAACAGCCGTCCGTGGAAGTGCAGGTGGACGTGTCCGCTTCGCAACTGGCCGAAGGCGTGTTTGAGGTGGTGGTGATCGGTACGGTCACGACCAAGGTGCAAGAGAAGGTGGCCTTCCTGGTGGAAGCCAAGCAAGCCGGCATCTTCGACATCCGCAACGTGCCGGACGAGCAGATGGACCCGCTGCTGGGCATCGCCTGCCCGACCATCGTGTACCCGTACCTGCGCTCGAACATCGCCGACACCATCGGCCGTGCCGGCTTCCAGCCGATCCACCTGGCGGAAATCAACTTCCAGGCTCTGTACGAGCAGCGCCTGGCTGCCGCCATGGAGCAAGCCCAAGCTGCCGGCGGCAACAGCGGTCTGGTGATGCCGGACGGCTCGAAGGCCACCCACTAAGTACGAGGCGCATTGCGCCAGAAGCCCGCGCCGGCCTACGCTCGCGCGGGCTTTTTCTTTTGCTCGACCTTTTGCCTGACCGATCCGAATCTTGAACATGCACACGCGCATGCGAATTTCCGTTCTGGGTGCTGGCGCCTGGGGCACTGCCCTGGCCAGCCATGCAGCACAATCGCACGATGTCGTGCTGTGGGGACGTGACGCCAGCCTCGTCACGCAGATGGCCGCCACGCACATCAACGAACCGTACCTGCCGGGCATCGCGCTGCGGGCGTCGCTGCGTTTCGATGCCGACCTGCAGGCCGCGCTGGATCATGCTGCTGGCGAGGACGCATTGGCTGTCATCGCCTCGCCTGTTGCCGGGCTGGCGGACCTGACCCGCGCGGTTGCCGCGCACGGTGGTGTGCGTAACGTGATCTGGCTGTGCAAGGGGTTTGACCCGCAGACCAGTGCATTGCCACATGCCATCGTGGCCGAGGTGCTGGCGCAGACCGGTCGCACGGATCTGGTGACCGGCGTGTTGTCCGGCCCGAGCTTTGCCAAGGAAGTCGCACAAGGATTGCCGTGCGCGATGACGGTGGCGTCCACCAGCGCCGCGCTGGGCAAGCTCACACAGCGCGGCTTCCACCATCACGCGATGCGTGTGTATGCGAGCGATGACCTCGTCGGCGTGGAAGTGGGGGGGGCGGTGAAGAACGTGCTGGCCATTGCAACCGGCACGGCAGATGGTCTGGGCCTGGGCTTGAATGCGCGCGCGGCATTGGTGACGCGCGGCTTGGCCGAGATGACGCGTTTGGGGATCGCACTGGGTGGTCGGCCGGAAACCTTCATGGGCCTGACCGGCATGGGCGATTTGCTGCTCACCGCCACGGGCGATCTCTCACGCAATCGCACGGTCGGCATGCAGCTCGCACAGGGCCGCACGCTTGACGACATCCTGCACAGCCTTGGCCACGTTGCCGAGGGCGTGCGTTGCGCGCGTGCCGTGGCTGCGTTGGCGCGCGCAAAAGGCGTCGATATGCCGATCACCTTCACGGTGTGCGAAGTCCTGTTCGAAGGTCTCGCACCCGCACTCGCGGTGGATCGCCTGCTGCAGCGCGACGCCAAGGCGGAATCGACGCGCTAGCGCTAGAGCTAGATATTGAGGCGCAGCGCCTTCCTCAGGCGCCGCCCTCGAATCCGTTCTGCCGCCACGCTTCGAATACCACCACCGCCACGGTGTTCGACAGATTCAAGCTTCGGTTGTCGGGCCGCATCGGCAGGCGAATGCGCTGCGAGGTGGGAAACCACTCGCGCCGTTCTTCCGACAATCCACGCGTTTCCGAACCGAACACAAACCAGTCACCCGGCCGGAATGCCATGCTGGCAAACGGCGTGGAGCCGCGCGTGGTGAGCGCGAACATGCGGGTCGGATCGGGCTGCTCATCGCGCAGGAAGGCGTCCCAATCGGCATGCACGCGCATCGTCGCGTACTCGTGATAGTCGAGGCCGGCGCGGCGCATGCGGGCGTCCTCGAGTGGAAAACCCAGCGGTTCAATCAGATGCAGCTGCGCACCCGTGTTGGCGCATAGGCGGATCACATTGCCCGTGTTGGGCGGGATTTCGGGCTCGACGAGGACGACGTTGAACATGATGGCGGCAGGAAAATTTCGGCGGCGAGCTTATCTAGATTGACGAGGGTTGTCACCCCGCCACAGTGCCGCGCCCAGACCGCGACACAATGTCGCATAAGCATGTAACTAGGGCGTGCGCAAGGCAACCACATTGGTGACACGTGCAGCGCCTGCGCGCTTGAGTTGGGTGGCGATCTCGCCGAGGGTGGTGCCGGTGGTCATCACATCGTCGAGGACGCCGACGTGACGCCCCGCAATGCTGCCCGGGTCTGTCACTTCGAAGGCGCCGTGCAGGTTCGCCAGCCGCTCGGCGCGGTCAAGCGAGGCCTGGGCAGGATTGTCGCGCACGCGGCGCAGCCCGTCTGCCTTGGCGGGGATGGCGAGTTGCCTACCCAGCCGCCGGGTGATCTCCCATGCCTGGTTGTAGCCGCGCGAGCGCAGGCGGGCGGCCGACAGCGGCACGGGCAACAGGAGGTCCGGCAGGCTACCCGGCGCAGCAGTCAACGCATCCCCTAAACGGTCGGCCAACCAGGCCGCGAGCGGCAACTGCGCCCGAAATTTCAATCCGGTGACGAGGTGATCGAGCGGCCAGCCGTAGTCGGCAATGACGACGGTGGCGTCGAAATCGGGCGCGCCGGCCAAGCAGGCAGGGCAATGCCGCGCGACGTGTCGGGTCTCTAGCGCGATGGCGCACTGGACGCAGCGTCGCCGGTACAGCAGCGGCGCCAGATCGTCCATGCAGCCGACACAGACCAATTCACGCTGGACCGCGCCGCACAGCGCGCAGGCACACGGCAACAGCTGCCGCAGACCGGCATGAAACCATTGGCGCAACAGGGTTGGGGACATGGCAGCCAAAAGCCGCTATCCCAGCCGATTTGCGGCCGATATGCCATCAGACGGCGCCTGAAACATCCCGCCGGTATACTTGGTGACCGCAGTTCCAGCCTCGATTTGTCGATGTCCGATCCCGTTCTCGCCCATCCTGCCGCCTTGCGGCGCGCTTTCGATCGCCGCGCCGCGCGTTTTGCCGACGTGGACTTCCTGCTGCGCGAGGTCGGGGCCCGGATGCAGGACCGGTTGTCGTACATCAAGCTGACGCCGTCGCGTGCGCTGGACCTGGGCTGCGGCCTTGGACAAGGGTTGGCGGTGCTGCGCGCGCAGTACCCGGATGCGCAGATCTGCGGCGTGGACTGGTCCTCCGCCATGCTGGCGCGGGCGACGCAGCTCGATCCGCAACGCACGGACACCGGCTGGCTCGGCCGGCTGCTGAAGAAGCGTCCCGTCTTCGATTTCGCTCAGGCGGACTTCCGCGCGCTGCCATTTGCTGATGCGTCGTTCGACCTGCTGTGGTCCAACCTGGCACTGCACTGGGATCCATCCCCGCACGCGATCTTCCCGGAATGGCACCGCATCACCACCGAAGGCGGTCTGCTGATGTTCAGCCTGTTCGGCCCGGACACCCTGCGCGAGCTGCGCAGTGCGCTGGCTGGTATCGATGCGGGCGTGCACACCCTGCGCTTTGTCGACATGCACGATATTGGCGACATGCTGGTGCACAGCCGCTGGTCCACGCCCGTGATGGACATGGAGCAGCTCACCATCACCTACGAGACGCCGCAGGCGCTGCTGGCCGACGTGCACCTGCTGGGCGGCATGGCCGGCCTCATGGATGAAAGCGGCCGTCAATTGGCCGGCGCAGGCCTGCACACGCCGCGCTGGCGCCAACGACTATTCGATGCGCTCGACGCCCAGCGCAATCCCGAGGGCCTGATTCCGCTCACGTTCGAGGTCGTCTACGGCCATGCCTGGAAGCTGGCGCCCACCCGGCGGCAGGCGCTGGATGACGAGGGGCGGGCGATGATTCCGGTCGATCAGATCGGTCGCAAGCCGCGCGCCTGAGGCGGTTCTTGATGCAGGGACGGTATTGATGGCCGCTTGTCAAGCCGGGACTTGCATAAAGGCGCTTTACCTTGTTTGGGGTCAATTGGGACCATATACTGTGCCGGTTTGTCGCAGCAGTCCCCCCTAAGGCCTATCCCGTTTTTGCCACGGGCGAACCGATCGGGTATGCATCCGAGGCAGGAGTGGTTCAATGCACGACATTGCCACGTGCGCTGATACGGCGCTCCAGCCAGCATGCGGCGCCTCCACCATCCCGGAATCGCCGCGGAAGAACTGGTTCATGAAGCGAAACTGTTCGCTTTCACCTCGCCAGGTCGGCTGGTTCTACCTCTCGATTGTCATCCTCTCGTTCGCGATCGCTTCGTTCTTTGCGTGGCAAGGTGCGTGGCTGGTGTTGCCTTTCTCGGGGCTGGAGGTCGCGATTCTCGGGTGGGCGTTGCTGTACTATGCCCGCCACGCCTCTGATTACGAGCACGTCTGGCTGGAAGACGGCGCGCTGGTGATCGAACAGGTGAGCGCCAGCCAGCGGGTGCGCCATGTGCTCAATCCGCAGTGGGTGCGCATCGAACTCGGCGAGCCGCGGAACGAGCCCATCCGGGAACTGGTTGCGCTGCATTCCGGTGGACGTGTCGTGCAGGTCGGTCGATTTCTCGATCCGGTCGGGCGGCGCAGGCTTGCGAACGAGCTTTCCCGGTGTTTGGGACAAGGGCAACCAACCCAGGTCTCATGAGCCGCGCACCGGGGCAGAGTGGAATCTGTAAATTGGGTAGATAAAAAATGAAAATGTTGAATAAGACATTGGCAAGTTTGCTGGCGGCAGGCTCACTCCTCGCCTTCGGTCAAACGGCTCTGGCAGTGGAAGACATGCCAGGCGGCCCCGCAGTGATGCAGCTCAATCTCGCGCCCCCGGTCACCAAGATCGCCGCCGAGATCCATTGGCTGCACTACATGATGCTGATCATCTGTATCGTGATCTTCATCGGTGTGTTCGGGGTGATGTTCTACTCCATTTTCAAGCACCGCAAATCGCTGGGCCACAAGCCGGCGACGTTCCACGAAAGCACCACCGTCGAAATCATCTGGACCATCGTGCCGTTCCTGATCGTCATTGGGATGGCGCTGCCGGCCACCAAGGCCGTGGTCGCGATGAAGGACACCACCAATTCTGACCTCACCATCAAGGCCACCGGTTACCAGTGGAAGTGGGGTTACGACTATCTGAAGGGCGAAGGCGAGGGCATTTCGTTCCTTTCCACGCTCACCACGCCGCGCGAGCAGATCAACAACCAGGCGCCCAAGAGCACCACGTACCTGATCGAGGTGGACAACGAGGTCGTGGTGCCGGTCAACCGCAAGGTGCGTATCGTCACCACCGCCAACGACGTGATTCACTCGTGGATGATCCCGGCATTCGGCGTGAAGCAGGATGCGATTCCGGGCTTCGTGCGCGACACGTGGTTCAAGGCCGAGAAGGTCGGCGTGTACCGCGGCCAGTGCGCCGAGCTGTGCGGCAAGGAACACGCCTTCATGCCGATCGTCGTGCGCGTCGTGTCCGACGCCGACTACACCAAGTGGGTCGACGGCAAGAAGAAGGAAATGGCCGCCAAGGCTGATGATCCGAACAAGGTCTACACGCTGGATGAGCTGAAGACGCGCGGCGAGAAGGTCTACGCCGCCAACTGTGCGGTCTGCCACCAGCCGAACGGCAAGGGCGGTGGTCCGTTCCCCGCGCTGGACGGCTCGAAGATCGCCAACGGCCCGCTGGCCGGCCACGTGGACATCGTGCTGCACGGCAAGGCTGCAATGCCGCCCTGGGCCTCGGCGCTCAACGATGTGGAAATCGCTTCCGTCATCACGTACGAGCGAAACAACTGGGGCAACCATACCGGTGACCTGCTGCAACCGTCGCAAGTGAAGGACGCCCGCGGCGGCAAGATGCCTGAAGGCGGCGGCGCCAAGACTGCCGCTGCTGAGCCCGCCGGCAAGGTGGCCACCCAACAAGTGAATGCGGCGCAAGACCGCAGCGCTAGCTGATTGATCGTCTGCGTGACGAAACGAATCCAAGGAGTTTTGCGATGAGCACCGCTGTTACGCACCCGCAAGATCACGCGCACGGTCATGGAGACGACCACGCGCACGACCATCCGCACGGCTGGCGCCGTTGGCTGTTCGCGACCAACCACAAGGACATCGGTACGCTGTACCTGCTGTTCTCCTTCGCGATGCTGCTCTCGGGCGGCACGCTGGCACTGCTGATCCGCCTGGAGCTGTTCGAGCCGGGCCTGCAGTTCTTCCATCCGGAACTGTTCAACCAGTTCACCACGATGCACGGCCTGATCATGGTGTTCGGCGCGATCATGCCGGCCTTCGTGGGCTTCGCAAACTGGATGATCCCGCTGCAGGTCGGTGCGTCCGACATGGCCTTTGCGCGGATGAACAACTTCAGCTTCTGGCTGCTGCCGCCTGCAGCCATCCTGCTGGTGGGGTCGTTCTTCGCACCAGGTGGTGCCACGGCTGCCGGTTGGACGCTCTACGCGCCGCTGTCAGTGCAGATGGGTCCGGGCATGGACATGGCGATCTTCGCGGTGCACATCATGGGTGCCTCGTCGATCATGGGCTCGATCAACATCATCGTGACCATCCTCAACATGCGCGCCCCCGGCATGACGCTGATGAAGATGCCGATGTTCTGCTGGACGTGGCTGATCACGGCGTACCTGCTGATCGCCGTGATGCCGGTGCTGGCAGGCGCGATCACCATGGTGCTGACCGACCGCCACTTCGGCACGAGCTTCTTCTCGGCTGCCGGTGGTGGTGACCCGGTGATGTACCAGCATATCTTCTGGTTCTTCGGGCACCCCGAGGTGTACATCATGATCTTGCCGGCGTTCGGCATCATCAGCCAGATCGTGCCGGCCTTCGCGCGCAAGCCGCTGTTCGGCTACAGCTCGATGGTGTACGCGACGGCCTCGATCGCCATCCTGTCGTTCATCGTGTGGGCGCACCACATGTTCACGACCGGCATGCCTGTGACCGGCCAGCTGTTCTTCATGTACGCGACGATGCTGATCGCGGTGCCGACCGGCGTGAAGGTCTTCAACTGGGTGGCCACGATGTGGCGCGGCTCGATGACGTTCGAGACGCCGATGCTGTTCGCCCTGGGCTTCATCTTCGTGTTCTCGATTGGCGGCCTCACGGGCCTGATCCTGGCCGTGGCCCCGATCGACATTCAGCTGCAGGACACCTACTACGTGGTGGCGCACTTCCACTACGTGCTGGTGGCTGGCTCGCTGTTCGCGCTGTTCGCGGGCTTCTATTACTGGGGTCCGAAGTGGTCGGGCTACATGTACAACGAGACGCGCGGCAAGATCCACTTCTGGGGGTCGATGATCACCTTCAACCTCACGTTCTTCCCGATGCACTTCCTGGGCCTGGCCGGCATGCCGCGTCGCTATGCGGATTACCCGCAGCAGTTCGCCGACTTCAACGCAGTCGCGTCGATCGGTGCACTGGGCTTCGGTCTGATGCAGGTGTATTTCTTCTTCTTCGTGGTGCTGCCGTCGTACCGCGGTGGCGAGAAGGCCGCCGACAAGCCGTGGGAGGGCGCAGAAGGCCTGGAGTGGACCGTGCCGTCGCCGGCGCCGTTCCACACCTTTGAAGAACCGCCGCACGTGAAGTAATTCAGGTGTCGCGAGGTCGGTCAGTTTCGGCCTCGCGACCCTCCAAACAACGATGTCGAATCCAGAAAAAAGCCCAACGCCCGAGCAACGCGCCAACAACCGCCGCCTGGGGTTCATCCTTGCCACCATCGCGTTGGTTTTCTTTCTGGGTGTGATTTTCAAGCGCGTGGTGTTCGGCGGTTAGCGCCGGGCATGCGATCCGTCCATCGCCGAATCGAAATCTCGCAAGACCGCATATGAGCCAGCCGCCGGTCCAAGACCATCAAGACGACCGGGCCATCGAACGTGGCCTGAACCGCACCATGCTCGGCAAGCTGGCCATCGTGGTCGTGATCATGTTTGGTTTCGGCTACGCGATGGTGCCGCTGTACAAGAAGATCTGCGAGCTCACCAACATCAACGTGCTGAACACGCGTGATGAAGATGGCGGCGCGCTGCGCAACTCGCAGGTCGACAAGACACGCACGATCACGGTGGAGTTCGATTCGAACAGTCAGGGGCCGTTCCGCTTCCGCCCGATCAAGAACAGCATGGAAGTCCACCCGGGCGAGATCAACCAGATCGTCTACGAGGTGGTGAACAAGGAAGCCCGTACGGTGGAGGCACAGGCCGTTCCGAGTTACGCGCCCAAGCAGGCAACCGAGTTCTTCAAGAAGATCGAGTGCTTCTGCTTCAAGCAGCAGAAGCTGACGGCCAACGAGTCGCGTGAAATGCCGGTGGTGTTTGTGATCGATCCGGAGCTTCCGAAAGACGTGAAGACGATCACCTTGTCCTACACTTTCTTTGAAATCCACGCACCGTCAGCCATTGCGCCGGCGATGCCGAACAAGGGAACGTGAGGACATGGACGACCTGAAGGAAGCGACCAAGCGACGCGCATCATTCGCACAGACAATGAAGGCGGTGTTCTGGTCCTTCTTCGGGGTGCGCAAGGGGCGCGATCATGACCGTGACATGGCACAGCTCAATCCTGTGCACGTGATTATCGCGGGCCTGCTGGCGACGGCGCTGTTCATTTTTGTGCTGCTGATGATTGTGCGAGCGGTCGTCAGCTGAAGGTTGAGGAGACGGTCTGAGCAGCATGGGCCGGGCAACATCGAGTGGATTCTTAAAAAAATAGAGCTGGAGAAAAAGAGATGAGTGCGAATCGAGCGAACGCTCCGTACTACTTCGTGCCCGGGCCGTCGCGGCATCCGATTTCGGCGAGTATCGGCTTGCTGATCGTGCTGCTGAGCTCCGCAGCGTGGGTCAACGCGCAGCCGTGGGCGCCGTGGACTTTCCTGATCGGCCTGGTGTGGTTCCTGTTCGTGCTGCGTTCGTGGTTTGCGGACGCCATCTCCGAGTCCGAGGGCGGCAAGTATGGCGATCGCGTGGACGCTTCGTTCCGTTGGTCGATGAGCTGGTTCATCTTCTCGGAAGTGATGTTCTTCGCGGCGTTCTTCGGCGCGCTGTTCTACGCCCGCGAGATCGCCATGCCTTGGTTGGGCGATCTGAACAACAAGCTGCTGTGGCCCGACTTCAACGCGCTGTGGCCGAACGCTGGCCCGGCCGGCACGGTGGCACCGTTCACGACGATGGGCCCGTGGCCGATCCCGACCATCAACACGGCGCTGCTGCTGACCTCGGGCGTGACGCTTACCTGGGCGCACCACGCGCTGCGTGAGGGCAAGCGTGCACAGGTGATCCAAGGCCTGCTGCTGACGATTCTCCTGGGCTTCACGTTCATGGGCTTCCAGGCGTTCGAATACATTCACGCGTATCACGAACTGAACCTGAAGCTGACGTCCGGTATCTACGGCTCGACGTTCTTCCTGCTGACGGGCTTCCACGGTTTCCACGTGACGATGGGCGCGATCATGCTGTCGGTCGTGCTGGGCCGCGTGATCAAGGGTCACTTCACGCCGGACCATCACTTCGCATTCGAAGGCGCCGCATGGTACTGGCACTTCGTGGACGTGGTCTGGCTGGGCCTGTACGTGGTGGTGTACTGGCTGTAAGGCCGAATGGATTGGGGCGACGCGTTTGTCGCCCCGCGCCTACGCCGACAAATGCCGCAGACGGGATACCGCTGCGGCGTTTTCGTTTTTCTGGCGCGGGGGATTCTGGTGATTACTGGCCGAAGCGGATGCCGGTGCTGTGGATCCAGCCCAATCGGTTCGCGACCAGGATGAAGATGAACAGCGCGATCGAGAAGCCGACGCGGAACATCAGCGAGCGGACGGTGCGGTTGCTGTTTCCCTTGTCGCGCATCAGGAAGAACAGCGCGGAAGCAAGGCTGCCGAGGATCAGCAGGAACGCGATGGCAACGACGATGCGCATGGAAGGTTGAGAGCTTGGAAATGATTGCCGTGCATTATCTCACCGGGTGGGCGCGATGACCGCGCGCGTGCCACTGCGCCAGTGGTTTGCGCCGGTGCCCATGCTGGCGGGTGTGCTGCTGATTGCGCTGATGTGTTCACTGGGGCGCTGGCAGTTGTCGCGCGCGCACGAGCGTATCGACAAGCAGGCGCGCATCGAGGCGCTGCAAAATGCGTCGGCCCAACGCATCACTGCGCAGCCGGTCGCGGCCGATGCGGTGTTGTATCGGCCTGTGTTGCTGCGGGGCACCTTTGACGAAGCGCATACGGTGTTGCTCGACAATCGCCCGCACATGACCAATGGTGTGTCGCGCCCTGGGTTCGAGGTACTCATTCCGTTCGTGCTGGAAGGGGCAGGTGGGCGCGCCGTGCTTGTCAATCGAGGGTGGTTGCCGCGCGATCCTGCAGACCGTACGCACATCGCACCGTACACCACGCCAGGGGGCGAAGTGCAGGTCGAAGGGATTGCTGTGCCCCATGCCAGCCGCGTCTTCAGCCTGGGGGCAAGAGACGGGGCAGGTGAAGTCGGCCAGCGACTTAGGCAGAATATCGACCTCGACGCTTTTTCGCGCGAAATCGGGGTGCCGCTCCAACCCTTTGTGGTGGAGCAGCAATCCGACGCGCAGGACGGTCTGGCGCGCGATTGGCCGCGCGCAGACCTCGGTGCCGACCGCAATTACGGTTACGCGTTCCAGTGGTTCGCGATGGCGGCGGCGGTGCTGATCTTGATGGTTGTCTACAGCGTGCGGCGCTATCGTCGCTTGGCGGGCCCTTCCGAGCCCGTCTGAACACGAACACGCATTGCGGCTTAGTGCCGCAGTTGAATGTATTAGGAATCACATGGTGAACCAGGAATCCGCACCCGGCACGCTGTCGGCGCCCGCCGACCCGCGTATCGATGCACGCACGCGCCGGGGCCGCTTGATGATGCTGCTCCTGCTGCTGGTGTGCGCATCGCCGGTGATCGCGTCGTACCTTGCGTACTACGTCTTCACGCCGGCCGGCGGCAAGGCGGCCTATGGCTCGCTGGTCGACCCGCAGCGTCCCATCCCGACCGGCCTGATGGTGCAGGATGAGCACGGCGCCGAGGTGCCGCTTGCCAGCCTCAAGGGCAAGTGGCTGATGGTCTCGGTGGACAACAGCGCTTGCGACGACAACTGCGCGCGCAAGCTCTTCACCATGCGCCAGTTGCGCATCGGCCAGGGGCCGGACCGCGACCGCATCGTCCCCGTGTGGCTGGTCACGGATCGCGGCGCGATCGACCCACGCCTGATGAAGGCCTACAACGACGACTACGCCGCCGCACGCTTCCTGCGCGCCCCCGAACTGCCCAAGGACTGGCTGACCGACAGCAAGACGCCGGCGACCGATCACATCTTCCTGATCGACCCGCTCGGCAACCTGATGATGCAGTTTCCGAAAGACCCCGACCCGAAGAAGGTGCGCGGTGATCTCACGCGATTGCTCAAGTATTCGCGCATCGGATAAGCCATGCTGCTGCAACTCGCTTCCATCGGCATCCTGATCGCGCTGATTCCGCTGTGCTACGTGCTGGTCAAGGGGGACCGCAACAAGTACCGCAAGCTGGTGTGGATCACTGCGTTCCTGACGCTGGATCTCATCATGTTCGGCAGTTTTACGCGCCTGACAGATTCTGGTCTGGGCTGCCCGGACTGGCCCGGCTGCTACGGCACGTCCAATCCCTTTCACGCGCGTGACGACATTCACGCTGCACAAACCGCCATGCCCAGCGGCCCGGTCACGTGGATGAAGGCGTGGATCGAGATGACGCACCGTTACTTCGCGCTCGCGCTGGGCGTGCTGATCATCACGCTGGTGGTGCTGGCGTGGGTCAAGCGCCGCGAGCTGAAGCAATCGCCGTGGTACGCCACGGCTGTGCTGGCGCTGGTGTGTGTGCAGGGTGCGTTTGGCGCCTGGACGGTCACGCTCAAGCTGCAGCCGGCCATTGTGGTGACGCATCTGCTGCTCGGCATGTCGCTGCTGGTGGCGCTCATCTGGCTTGGCTGCAAGAACGATGTGCCGCGGTTTGTCGACGAACGTGGTGCCTCGCTGCGCGTGCCCGCTGCGATCGGCCTGGCACTGCTTGTCGTGCAGATTGCGCTGGGCGGCTGGGTCAGCACCAACTATGCGGTGCTGGCCTGTACCGATTTCCCGCTGTGCAATGGCCAGTGGGTGCCGGCGATGGATTTTGCGCACGGCTTCACGTTCTGGCGCCAACTCGGCAAGACCGCGGGCGGCGATTTCATCTCGCATGAGGCGCTGGTTGCCATCCACTGGACGCATCGCGTGTTCGCGGTGCTGGTGCTGAGCTACCTGGCATGGCTGGGTGTGCGTGCACGTCGCGTGGCCGGCATCGGCCGTGTGGCGACGGTGCTGCTTATCGTACTGGCCGTGCAACTGGCGACCGGCCTGTCGAACATCGTGCTGGGCTGGCCGTTGCTGGCTGCCGTGGCGCACAACGGTGGCGCGGCGGTGCTGTTGTTGCTGATGGTGCGTCTGCATTACCTGATCGGCGCAGCGCATGCGCGCGCGCCGATACCTGCGGCAGTGGCCGCCGTCTGACCGTTTTCTATGAATACCGTGGCAACCCCAACGACCTCCACTCAACTTCCTGGCTGGCGAACGACCGCATCGCAGTATGCGGCGCTGACCAAGCCGCGCGTGACGCAACTCGCCGTGTTCTGTGCCGTGATCGGCATGTTCCTGGCCACGCCGGGCATGGTGCCGTGGTCAGTGCTGATCGGCGGTGCGATCGGCATCTGGCTGTTTGCCGGCGCGGCCTTCGCCATCAACTGCCTGGTCGAGCGCAAGATCGACGCAATGATGCGTCGTACGGCCTGGCGCCCGTCAGCCAGCGGTGAGCTGGGCACGCGGCAGATCCTGCTGTTCTCATTGGTGCTGGGCGGCGCAGGCATGTGGACGCTGCATGTCTTCGCCAACGATCTGACGATGTGGCTGACCTTCGCCACCTTCATCGGCTACGCGATCATCTACACGCTGCTGCTCAAGCCGGCCACGCCGCAGAACATCGTGATCGGCGGCCTGTCAGGCGCGATGCCGCCAGCGCTGGGCTGGGCGGCCGTCGCCAACAGCGTGCCGGCCGAGGCGTGGATCCTGGTGCTGATCATCTTCACCTGGACGCCGCCGCACTTCTGGGCGCTGGCGCTCTACCGCCGTGCGGATTACGCCAAGTCCGGCCTGCCGATGCTGCCCATCACCCACGGCGAGAAATACACGCTGCTGCACATCCTGCTGTACACGCTCATCATGATTGCCGCGACCATCCTGCCGTTTGTGCACGGCATGAGCGGCTATATCTACCTGGCGACGGCGCTGGTGCTGGGCGGCGGTTTCTTCGCTTATGCGTGGCGCATGTACCGCAATTACTCCGACGCGCTGGCACAGAAGACCTTCCGCTACTCGATCATCTATCTGTCGATCCTGTTTGCGGCGCTGCTGGTCGATCACTACTTCAAGTTCGGCCCCACGCTGACTCAAGGCGCGGCGCTGTGACGCACGGGGTTGCCAGCGAGCGCGTGCAGTTGGCGTTACGCTAGGCGGTCTTTCCCAACACAATGACCATGCTCTCTTTCCGACACTTCCGCGCCGTTCTGTTTGCCGCATTGGCCGCCGCCGTGCTGGCATTGACCGCCTGCAGCGACAAGCCGGCCTTCACGAACCTCGACATCACCGGTGCCAAGAGCTTCGGCAAGGATTTCTCGCTTGTTGACCACACCGGAAAGCGCCGCACGCTGGAAGACTTTCGCGGCAAGGTCGTCGTGATGTTCTTCGGCTATACGCATTGCCCTGATGTCTGCCCGACCACGCTGGCCGAACTGCGCGGCGTGATGGACACCCTCGGCAAGGATGCCGACCGCGTGCAGGTGTTGTTCGTGACCGTCGACCCTCAGCGCGATACGCAAGACCTGCTGGCCAAGTACGTGCCGGCGTTCGACCCGCGCTTCATCGGCCTGCGCCCGGCCGACGAGGCGGAGTTGAAGAAGGTCGCCTCCGACTTCAAGGTGTTCTACAGCAAGGTGCCGGGCAGCTCGCCCGACAACTACACGATGGATCACACCGCCGGCAGCTATATGTTTGATCCGAAGGGCAACCTGCGGCTGTTCATCAAGCACGGCCAGGGCCCCGAGCCGATCGCGCACGATATCAAGCAGCTACTGGCCGAGTGATCTAAGGCCAGCGCCCAACGAAAAAGCCCGCCAACTTGGCGGGCTTTTTTACTGCGGGGAAATCGCATTAGGCAAATGCCTGCAGCGCACCCTTCATCTTCTTCATCGCGGCCGATTCGATCTGGCGGATGCGCTCGGCCGATACGCCAAACTCGTCAGCCAGTTCGTGCAGCGTGGCGCCGCCCGATCCGTCGTCGTTCACGTTCAGCCAGCGGGCCTCGATGATGCGGCGGCTGCGGTCGTCCAGCTTGGCCAGCGCCGTTTCGATGCCTTCGCTTTGCATGCGATCCTGGCTGCGCGACTCGATCACGCGGGTCGGCTCGTTGTGCGTGTCCGCCAGGTAGGCGATCGGGGCGAAGGATTCCTCGCCGTCGTCCATCTGGCCTTCCAGCGCAATGTCGCCGCCCGAGAGGCGCGTTTCCATCTCGCGCACTTCGGCGCCCTTGACGTTGAGTTCGGCCGCTACAGCGCTGATCTCGTCCGGCGAGAAGGTCGCCTGGGCATCCTGCTTATGGCTGCGCAGATTGAAGAACAGCTTGCGCTGGGCCTTGGTGGTGGCCACCTTGACCATGCGCCAGTTCTTCAGGATGTACTCGTGCATCTCGGCCTTGATCCAGTGCATCGCGTACGAGACGAGACGCACACCCTGATCCGGGTCGAAGCGCTTGACGGCCTTCATCAGGCCGATGTTGCCTTCCTGGATCAGATCGGCATGCGGCAGGCCGTAGCCGAGGTACTGGCGGGCGATCGACACCACCAGGCGCAGGTGCGAGAGCACCAGACGGCGCGCCGAGTCGAGGTTGTCGTCGTCGCGGTACTCGCGGGCCAGACGTTGTTCTTCTTCAGCCGACAGCAGCGGCACGCGGTTGACGCTCTGGATATAGGCGTCGATGTTGCCGAGGTTGCCGGGGAACGCCAGCGCCCATCCATTACCGGCGTTGCCGGACGGCTGGGTGGCGATTGCGGAAACGGTATTCACGGGAATGACTGCGTTCACTCAGGACTCCTGTCGAAATCCAGTGGAAGTTTGGAAAAGCATCTTAGCACTCCAACCGGAAGAGTGCTAATAGGACATTTTGTGCCGGTTGATAGTTCCCGCAAATCAGATGATGGGCCTCAATAGTGTGATGATTGCGCCGCAGCAAAAGTGGCCGCGCACCCAGTCATAGACAGTCGCCAGCGGTATCGGTTCGCACTTATGCCGCAGTGTTACGCCCGCGTGACTTGGCCCAATAAAGTGCGCGGTCCGCTTCGCGCAAAACCACGTCGGGATCACTGATATCGGGCGCCGGGCAGGCGACGCCGATGCTGGCCGTCACATGCAGCGACACATCGCCGCGCAGGGGGATCGGCGGGCGGATCGCGCTCACCACCTTGTGCGCGGTGTGCAGCGCATCATCCGGGGCGTCGAGCGGGTCCAGGAGGATGACGAATTCGTCACCTGCGAGGCGGGCGACGGTGTCCGTGCGGCGCACAGCCTGCTGCAGGCGGCGGGCGACTTCCACCAGCACTGCATCACCGGCCGCGTGGCCGTAGGTGTCGTTGATGTGCTTGAAGTGATCCACGTCCAGGTACAGCACCCCCATGGGGGCGGGCTGGCGCTGGCGGCGCTCCAGGGCCGTGCGCAGGCGCTCGTAGAGCTCGTAGCGATTGGCCAGGCCGGTGAGCGCGTCGAAGCGGGCCATGCGCGAGAGCTCCATCTCGCTGCGCTTGGCCTCGGTCACGTCCTGCACAAAGGCGTAGAAGCCGCAGCGCTCGGCGCCGCAGTCGCAATCCGCGGCATCCGGCACAAGGTGGCCACGCAGATAGCGTGTGCGGCGGCGCGGGCCGCTGGCGTGCGGCTTCTCGTACCACGGCGCGTTGATCTCAAACTCGACCGTCTCGCCCCGCACCGCGCGGTTCAGGTATGGCGCCAGCAGCGCATAGGTGCCCGGCGTGAAGATCTCCTGCGCGGGCCGGCCGCAGACCTCCTCGGGCGTGCGCTGCAGCCAGCGCGCATGGGTGACGTTGCAGAAGGTGAAGATGCCGTCGGCGTCGATGTGCGAGACCAGCAGCGGTGCGTTGTCGAGCACCAGCGTGAGCGCGCGTTCGCTGCGGGCGAGTGCGATCTCGGCGGTGGTGCGCGCGGTCAGGTCCTGCAGTACCGAGAAGTAGCCCCGCAGCGTGCCGCGGTCATCGTAGTCGGGGTAGTAATGGCCGCTCAGGTAGCGCGGCTTGCCCGTGCGCAGCGAGGTGATGTCGAACTGCACCGGATACCCGGCCAGCACCTCGGTCATGTAGGGCAGCAGCGTGCGGTAGTCCTCGGGCGTGTAGATCTCGCTGACGTGGCGGTCGACCATGTCGTCCTGCGTGCGGCCGAACGCTTCGAGCAGCGTGCGGCTGGCAAAGCGGACGACGCCGTCGGGGTCGACATAGCTGAGCTGTGCGGGCACGTTGTCGGCCACCAGGCGCAGTTGCTCGCGGCTGGCGCGCAGGGCGTCACGCCGGCGCTCAAGGCTTTCGTTGGCGATGCGCAGGGCGCGCTCGGACGCCGCCAGCCGGTTGGCAAACGGCCGTACCGTCAACCGGATGGCCGCCACGCTGCCGATGATCCCACACAGCATGAACGCGGCCAGCCGCTCGAACTGGGCGCGCATGGGCGTGTACAGCTCAGCGCTGGAGATCTTGCTGATCAGCGCCAGGCCCGTGTGGCCGATGGGCGTATAGCTGAGCGAAGTCGGCACGCCGTGGATGTCGCGCCATTGGCCGTAGCCCGACTGGCCCGCCAGCGCCAAGCGCGAGGGCAGCGGCCGCTGCTCGATCGTCTGCGCCGGCAGCTCGAAGATACTGGCGTCAAAGCGCTGCGGAAACGACATCGCGCGGCCAGCCGCATCGAACCCCGACATGGCCAGCGTTTCCGTCGCGCCGGCGTCGGGCAGGTTGGTGTAGCGGGCCGTCATGTGAGCCAGCGGCTGCTCGGCGACCAGCCAGCCGATCTGCGTGCCGTCCGCCATGACGGGTGTTTCGGTGCGCATGGCAAAGCCGTGGTTCCACTGCAGCGTGACGCGCTCGGGCGCCAGGCCGGCGTGCAGCGCGATCGCCAGTTCCGGATGCAACACCTCTGTGCCGAGGCTGATGATGCCCTCGTCGGCCAGCGTGCGCAGCTGCAGGTACGAGTAGCCCTGCTCGTGATAGGCCTGCAGCGCGCTCTCGCCGTGCAGGCGGGCTGCGTTGTCGGCGGGATGGCGCAGTGCCTCCTGGATGCGCATGGCAGCGGCCACCAGCCGCGGGTTTTCCGCGCGCATGGCCAGCACCTGGTCGAACTCTTCGGCGTAGCTCGACAGCGCGCGCGTTCGCGTGTTGCCGAACGCCACGCTGGCGCTATCGACCTGGATGATGAAGGCGGTGACGGTGGCGCCCAGGCCTGCCAGCACCACACAGCCGCCGCTGATCCAGACGATGGTGTCTTCCGGCCGCAACTGAGTAGGGCGAATATGGAACGGGCGCGGATGCCGGGCCAGTGCGGCGCACAGCACGCCCACGACCACCAGCAGCGTGCAGCCGGCGGCCACGTCGGAGGCGCGCCAGTGCAGCCAGATGGGGTACAGATACTCCAGTGCCATGGCGCGGCCGAGCAGGTCTCCGGCGCTGAGCACCACCGATACGCCCATCAGCGCGACCAGCCACCGCGCGCGATGCCGTTGCCGCACCGTCGGGACGAGCCACAGCGCGCCCGCGCCCGTGGCCAGCGCCAGCGCGTGGCTCGGGTGCATGCCGCCGATCCACCCGGTCAGCCAGTTGCGCACCAACCAGGTGTGCACCTCCGGAAAGTCCAGCGCGACGGGCCAGCCGGTCGCCACTTCCGCCAAGCGCAACGTGCACAGCACGGCCACCGCACTGCCGGCCAGGCGCGCGGCGCGGTCTGCCCAGCGTGCATCGGGCCATAGCGTGCCGATCAGCAGCGCGATCAGGCCCGCGCCCAGCAGCACCAGGTTCAGCCCCGTGGCAAACACCACCACAAGCTGATCGCCGCCCAGCTTCACGCCCTGCGGCCAATGCCGCAGCCAGCTGACCATGACGGTCAGCCCGACGAGCGTGAGAAGAGCGCCGATGCCGCCGGCAATGGCGACAAGCGGGCGGCGAGAAATCATGCAGGATCTTTATGTGGGGCCCGAAACGGGGCAGGTCCGGACGAACGTGCCCCAACCGGGAAATCGGCGTAAATGCGCGTCGCTTGAGCGTTTGCATAGGCAAAGTGCCCCACCCCCGACGACATGGGGGAGACGTCTGCGAGAAATGCGATCTGCGCTGCACCTCGCGTGACGTCACGTAACTTCGCTACACTCCCCCGGGTATCGTCATACCAGCCGTCGAACCGCACCCAGGAGCCGTCATGACCATCGTCGTCAGCAAGGACACCGAAGGCCTGTTCCGCCACAAAGTCACCTTCCCCGAGGGCGTCACGTTCTATACCGACGTCCCCAAGCCCACCGGCGAGGGCAGCGCGCCCGACCCGCACGCCTATTTCGATGCCGCGCTGGCGAGCTGCAAGGCACTCACCGTCACGCTCTACGCCCGGCAACGCAAATATCCGCTGGACTCCATCGATGTGGCCGTCGAGCATGACGGCAGCCAGGAGCGCCAGGGCCGCTACAAACTGCGCACCGTGCTCACCCTGCACGGCGACCTGACCGATGAGCAGCGCGCCGACCTGCTGCGCGTGGCCGGCAAGTGCCCGGTCCACAAGCTGATGACCGAGGTTGAGATCAGCGTCGACACCGAACTGGCCGCACGCACCTGAGCAGAGGAGCCATCATGACCTCCATCCAGCACATCATCGGCCCGCACGTGCGCGACCTGGGCGGCTTTTCGGTCAAGCGCGTGCTGCCCTCGGCGGCGCGCCAGACGGTTGGCCCGTTCATCTTCTTCGATCACATGGGGCCGGTGGACTTTCCACCCGGCGAGGGCATCGACGTGCGCCCGCACCCGCACATCGGCCTGGCCACCGTTACCTACCTGTTTGACGGCAGCATGGTCCACCGTGACAGCCTGGGCAGCGTGCAGACCATCGTCCCCGGCGACGTGAACTGGATGACCGCCGGCAACGGCATCGCGCATTCCGAGCGTTCGACACCCGAAGCCCGTGAGAAGGGCGCCCGCCTGCACGGCATCCAGACCTGGGTGGCGCTGCCGAAGGATCAGGAAAAGGTCGAGGCCAGCTTTGCGCACCATGGCGCCGACACGCTGCCCAAGCTCGACTGCCCCGGCGTGCGGGGCGTGGTCATCGCAGGCGATGCGTTTGGGCTGACGTCGCCCGTGAAGGTGAGTTCGCGCACGTTGTATGTGGCGCTGGAGCTGGCAGCGAGGGCATCGCTGGTGATCCCGCCCGAGCATGAAGACCGCGGCCTGTATCTCGTCGACGGCGCTGTCACGATCGACGGCGAATCACTCGACCCGCAGCACCTGGCCGTGCTCGAACCCGGCTGCGACGTGACGCTTACCGCGCAGGTGTCATCACGCGTGATGCTGCTGGGCGGCGAGCCGACCGACGGCCACCGCCACATCTACTGGAACTTCGTTGCCAGCGACAAGGCTGACATCGAAGACGCCAAGCAGCGTTGGGAGGCCGACGCCTTCGCCCACGTGCCCGGCGAGACGGAGCGCATTCCGCTGCCGTCCAAGTAAGACCCGCTGATCAAGCAGGTCGTGCGCAACGTACGATGGCGCGCACCTGCTTGGCAATCGGCTCCGGTACCGGCTGTTTTCCGTCCAGCACCGCTTCAATCCACCGTGCCGTTGCTGCCGCGTCCGAGCCGGCGGGCAGTTCGGGCGGCGTATCGCTCGATCCTTCCACCGCGTCGATCACCGTCTCGTGCACACCATCACGCAGCCATTCCACCGCGCTGCCGCGTCGCGCATCGGCCACCGCCTCGCCTTCGGTGCCGCGTGCCAGCAGCACGTTGGCAGGATGACGCAGGAAGTAATCGGTGAGCGTGTCCCGGTATTCAGGGTGCGTATAGCTGACCAGCCGCAGTGCTTCGTGCGGCGCGTGATTGCCGATCGGCTGCAGCATCTTCACCACCGTATGCGCGGAATTGCGCAGGCCGACGATCTCGCGCTTGTCCAGCAGCGTTGCCAGCTCGGGTGAGAGCACGTCGATTGGTACGTAGGCCAACCGATCGTTCTCCAGCCGCTCGCGGGCCTCGTCCATGTTCTCGCAGATGGGCCAGCCGAGCGCGTCGAATAGTGTGGCCGTGGTGATGCGGCCGTCGAAGCGGCGGATGCCGTGCACCAGCACCGGCACGCCTTCACGTGCCAGCAGCTTGGCCAGCAGGGGCACCAGGTTGGGCTGGCGGCGGGCGCCGTTGTAGCTGGGGATCACCACGGGCAGGGCGTGTTCTGGCGTGTCCGGTGCCGGCAACGGCCGGCAGTGCGCGTGGGTGGCCTCCAGCATGCCGTCCAGCTCTTCCGGGGTTTCGCCCTTGATGCGGTAAGCCATGAGGATGGCGCCGAGTTGGATCTCGGCCACGCGGCCTTCGAGCATCGCGGTGAAGAGGGCACGCGCGTCGTGCTTGACCAGCGCGCGGGCACCGTCAGCGCCGCGGCCGATTTCCTTGATGAACTTGGTTGCCGGGAAAGGGCCGTTAGCGGCGGCTTCTTCTGCGGCGTTGTCGGGGAGGATGGGGGGAGCGGGCATGGGTTTGGTGCGGTGGTATTGGCGTGGGGTTGATCATAGCGCTGGGTTCAGTGCTGGCGCCAGATCGTGGGTTTGGTTGGTTTTTTTGTTGTTGGTCCATCCCTTGTTTCATCCCCTGCCGGGGCTGACTCACTTTCTTTGTCTTGCCAAAGAAAGTAAGCAAAGAAAGGCGCGCCCGAGATGGCGACTTCCCCTTGAATTTTTGTAACCGTGCGGAGACGGGGAAAACTCGCTTCGCTCAGACAGTTCCCCGTCTTTTTTCCGCCCGCTTACAAAAATTCAAGGCGCCATCAAGGGCAGGAACATCAAAGGCCAAACCAGCGGGGAACAGAAGTGAGCGCCAAGGCTCGGTCGAATGCGTGATGCGTGATGCGTGATGCGTGATGCGTGATGCGTGATGCGTGATGCGTGATGCAGAACGCGCGAGTGCGAGGCTAGCGGTTAGCGGAGAGTAGTTTGGAACACAAGACGGAGTGGTGCGCTAGCAAGCGATGGTGTGTTTTACCCCTGCCCTAGATGGCGCCTTGGATTTTTGTTGCGGGGAGGAAAAAGAGGGGAGGCTGTCTGAGCGAAGCGAGTTTGCCTCCCCTCCCTCCCCGCGACAAAAATCCAAGGGGAAGTCGCCATCTCGGGCGCGCTTTTCTTTGCTTACTTTCTTTGGCAAGACAAAGAAAGTGAGTCGGCCCCGGCAGGGGACGAAAGGGAGGCAAACCACCAACACCAAAACCAAAACAGAAACAGCAAACAATTAAGCCGCCTCAGCCACCGGATGCCGCTGCTTGCGATACAGAAAATCCAAAACAGCAGTCCGACAAGCGTGATAAGTCGGGTCATCAGCCAGCGCAACACGATCCCGAGTCCGCGCCAGTTCCACCTTCAACACTTCCCCGATCGTGGCGGCCGGCCCATTCGTCATCATCACAATCCGGTCAGCCAGCAGCACGGCTTCATCCACGTCATGCGTGACCATCACAACCGTGCTGCCCGTAGCGGCAATGATCTTCAGCAGCTCATCCTGCAAATGCGCCCGCGTGAGCGCATCCAGCGCGCCAAACGGTTCATCCATCAGCAACACCTTGGGCTCCATGGAAAGCGCCCGCGCAATCCCCACCCGCTGCTTCATCCCTCCAGAAATCTCATGTGGATGCTTCTGTTCAGCATGCGACAAGCCCACCAGCGCCAGCGCCGCATGTGTGCGCGCCTTCAACTCCGTCTTTGATTCACGCTTGCCAAACACCCGCTCAACGGCGAGGTACACGTTGTCAAAGCACGTCAGCCACGGCAACAGCGAATGGTTCTGAAACACGACAGCCCGATCCGGCCCCGGCCCGGCAATCTCGCGTTCCGCCAGGATCAACGCACCGGTGGTCGGCCGCGTGAGCCCGGCAATCAGATTGAGCAACGTCGACTTGCCACACCCCGAGTGCCCGATCAGCGCGATGCATTCGCCCTGCGCGACAGTGAGATCGATATCACGCAGGGCAACGAACGGCCCGCTCTTGGTCTTGAACGTCTGCCCGACGTTTTCAATGCGCAGGAATTTTTCGCTCATGGTCGCCCCCCCCCTCTCCTCAAATCGCTGCGTCGTATGAGAACCGCCGCACGATCGCCAGCAGCGCGTGCTCCAGCAGCAAGCCCACCACCCCAATCACGAAGATGGCGATGACGATGTGTTCCACCTTCAGGTTGTTCCATTCGTCCCACAACCAGAAGCCGATACCGACTCCGCCCGTGAGCATCTCCGCCGCCACGATCACCAGCCACGCGGTGCCGATCGACAGCCGCACGCCCGTCAGCATGTACGGCAGCACTGCCGGAAACAGCACCCGCGTGAACACTTTCCACTCCGACAGGTTCAACACCCGCGCCACGTTCAGGTAATCCTGCGGCACGCGCGTCACGCCCACGGCGGTGTTGATGACCATCGGCCAGATCGAGCAGATGAAGATCGCCCAGATGGCCGCCGGGTTGGCGGACTTGAACAGCAGCAGCCCGATCGGCAGCCACGCCAGCGGCGACACCGGCCGCAGCAGGCTGATGATGGGCGAGGCCATCGCGTTTAGAAACGCAAAGCGCCCGATCAGGAAGCCCGCCGGAATACCGATGACGGCCGCCATCCCAAAGCCCGCCCCCACGCGGGCGAGCGAGGCCAGCACGTTCCAGCCCACACCCTGGTCATTCGGGCCGTTGCGATAGAACGGATCCGCAAACAGGGCGACGGCGGCTTTCCACGTGACAGCCGGTGTGGGCAACGCAGGGATGGCCGTGGCGATGCCCTGCCACGCAAGCACAAACATCACCAGGCCCAGCAGGGGCGGAAAACCTTTCACCACAGCAGCAACAAACCAGTCGCGCCAGACGGTGCGGCGCGTGGGAACAGCGGCGTCGGACTGCACGCCGGACAACGTTTTGACGAGCGTGTTCATGTCGGGCTCCATCGACGTGAAGGACCGCAATCAGGGAGGGCAGGTGTCAGGCTTTCAGCTTGAAGCCGTCGGCATACGCAGCGGGGTTCTTTGCATCCCACGCCACACCGTCGATCAGCTTGGCCGTACGCATGTCGCTCTTGGGCAAGGGCGTACCGGTGGCGGTGGCGGCCTGCTTGTAGATGTCGACGCGGTTGATCTGCTTGGCGACCGCCAGGTAGTCCGGATGCGCCTTCAGCAGGCCCCAGCGCTTGTGCTGCGTGAGGAACCACATGCCATCCGACAGGTACGGAAAGTTGACCGCACCGTCGTGATAGAAGCGCATCGGGTCCGGGTCGTCCCACGTCTTGCCGATGCCGTTCGTATAACGGCCGAGCATGCGGTCGAGAATGATGTCCATGTCGGTGTTGACGTAGGACTTGGCGGCGATGGTCTCGGCCGTCTTGCGCCGGTTCGACGCCGACGCGTCGATGAACTTGGACGCCTCCAGCACCGCGGCCGTCAACGCGCGTGCCGTGTTCGGATACTTCTGCACGAACTCCGCCGTGGTGCCGAGCACCTTCTCCGGGTGGTCCTTCCAGATGGCCTGCGTGGTCTCGGCGGTAAAGCCGATGTTGTCGGCAATCGCGCGCGCGCCCCACGGCTCGCCCACGCAATAGCCGTCCATGTTGCCGACGCGCATGTTGGCCACCATCTGCGGCGGCGGTACGGTAATCGCCTTCGCATCCTGCAGCGGATGGATGCCGTGCGCGGCCAGCCAGTAGTACAGCCACATCGCGTGCGTGCCGGTCGGGAAGGTCTGCGCGAAGACGTAGTCGCGTTTGTCCTTCGCCATGACCGCCTTGAGCGACGCGCCATCGCGCACGCCGGCTTCCTTGAGCTTGGACGACAGCGTGATCGCCTGGCCGTTGTTGTTGAGCGTCATCAGCACGGCCATGTCTTTCTTCGGCCCGCCAATGCCCAGCTGCACGCCGTAGATCAGCCCGTAGAGCACATGCGCCGCATCCAGATCGCCCGAGACGAGCTTGTCGCGCACGCCGGCCCACGATGCCTCTTTGGACGGCGTGATCTTGATGCCGTACTTCTTGTCGAGGCCGAGCGTGGACGCCATCACCACCGACGCGCAGTCCGTGAGCGGAATGAAGCCGACCTTCAGTTCGGCCTTCTCGGGCGCATCGGAGCCAGCGGCCCAGGCACCAGCGCGCACCAGCGGATCGATCAATGCCACGGCACTACCTCCTGCGATGGTGGCCGCAGCCTTCATGACGCTGCGGCGCTTCGGGTTGATCGGCTTGACGACGACGTCGTTCTTGTCTGGCGCGGCCATCCATGGCTCCAAAGAAAAGGCGTCCCGACGCGCGGCACCGCCCATCCGCCGGACGGGTCGTCATGCCATGCATCGGGACGCCGTTGTCCCATGCCGATACCCACGTTGGCACCAGCTTCACTTCGGCACTTGCAAGGGGTATGCCAACCTTGACGTTCCAGACGCGGTGCATGGGGTTCGGAACCCGGCGTGCGGGGTTCTGAACTCGGTGTGCGAGGCTTTTAGCTCGGCCGTTGGGGTTCTGAACTCGGGGTATGAGGCTTTTAGCTTGGCCGTTGGCGTTCGGAACTCGGCGTGTGAGGCTTTTAGCTCGGCCGTTGGCGTTCGGAGCTCGGCGTGTGAGGCTTTTAGCTCGACGCTTGGGGCTCGGAGCTCGGCGCGCGAAGCTTTTAGCTCGACGGTTGGGGCTCAGAGCATCGGGAGTCCGAGGCTTTTAGCTCGGTGATTGGAGATCAGAGGCCGGCGCGCGAAGGTTTGTGCTCGGTGCTTGATGTCCGGATCTCGACACGCGGCGCTTTGAGCTCGGGAAATTGGAGGTCTGAGCCCGGCGTTCGGAGCTTAAAGCTCGGCACATGCGGGTCTGAACGACGCCTTCGGAGCGCTGACTGTGGCGCATGACTGGTGCGATTCCAGCGCCGGACTTGTGCGCCGCACCAAAACTGGGCGGTCGCCCGGCCGCTCAGCCAGCCATCACATCGATCACACGCTGCGCCGCTTCCACCAGCTTGATGTTGCGGTCCATCGCCATCTTGCGCAGGCGCTTGAAGGCGTCGTCTTCCGACAGGTTCATCTGCTTCATGAGCAGCCCCTTGGCGCGCTCCAGCACCTTGCGCTCGGCCAGTTGCGTCTTGGCGGTGTCGAGTTCCGCGCGCAGGGTGCGTTCGTGCTCGAAGCGGGCGTAGGCGACGTCCAGCACCGCCTTCACGCGCGTGGGCTTGATCCCGTCGACGATGTAGGCCGTGATGCCGGCCGCGAACGCCGCCTTGATGCGTGCGGCATCGTCGTTGTCAGTGAACAGCACGATGGGCCGTGGCGCGTGCTGCGTGGCCACGCAGACATGCTCGATGGTGTCCCGCGCGGCGGATTCGGACGCGACGATCACCATGTCGGGTTGGGTTTCGGCGATGCGCTCGGGCAGGGTGAGGTCAGCATCGGCCACGCCCACGTTGACGAAGCCGGCCTCGGCTAGCCCAGTACGGATCAGATCCAGGTTGATCTGTTCGGCATCCAGCGGATCGCGCACCAGCAGCACGCGCATCGGCGCGGCCGAAGCGGGAGCGGCGAGCGAGGCGGGTGGGGCGGGCGGTTTCGCGTGCATGGTGCAAAGTGGGGCAGTGTGCACGCCACTCATGCAAGAACCGCGCCGGGCCGGTGCGGGTGTATGCTCGCAGCTCGGTCGCCGGGGGGGCGGTGGCCGTGTCCCCGTCAGTTTCTGTTTCATCCCAGCTTAGTCCGAGGAGACCTGCATGACCGCTCATGTGACCGCGCATGTAACCGATTTCGTCGTCACCCCGCCCGCCGTCAATGGCATTCCCGTGCGTGGCGGGCAAGGCCAGTTTCCGGTGCGCCGTGTGTACTGCGTCGGCCGCAACTACGCCGCCCATGCCCGCGAGATGGGTTCCGACCCCGATCGTGAACCGCCGTTCTTCTTCTGCAAGCCGGCCGATGCCGTGCGCTACATCCCTGATGGTGAGACCGGCCAGTTCGTCTACCCGACCGAAACGAAGGATTGCCACTACGAGATCGAACTCGTGGTTGCCATCGGCACGGGCGGCCGCGACATCGCTGTGGAAACCGCGGCCAATCACATCTACGGCTACGCCATCGGCCTGGACATGACGCGCCGCGATCTGCAGAACGCGGCCAAGAAGGGCGGCCGCCCGTGGGAGACCGGCAAGGCGTTCGATGGCTCGGCGCCCATCGGCCCGATCGTGCCGGCCAAGGATGTCGCCCATGCAGACAAGGGCGCTGTCACGCTGTCGGTCAACGGCCGCGAACACCAGCGCGGTGACCTGTCGGACCTGATCTGGTCGGTGCCGGAAACCATTGCGTATCTGTCGCGCCTGTTCGAACTGCGCCCTGGCGATCTGATCTACACCGGCACGCCCGAAGGCGTCGGCCCGGTGGTGGTGGGCGACCTGATGGTCGGCAAGATCGACGGCGTGGGCGAGCTGCACGTCAAGGTCATCTGAGGCAGAACCATGTCGATCAAGCTGTACAACTACTTCCGCAGTTCGGCGTCGTTTCGTGTGCGTATTGCCCTAGAGGTGAAGGGTCTGCCGTACGACTACGCGCCGGTGCACCTGCTCAAGGGCGAGCAACTGGCGCCCGACTTCGTCAAGCTGAACCCCGATGCGCTGGTGCCCGTGCTGTGCGACGGCACCGACGTGCTGAACCAGTCCTTGGCGATCGTCGAGTACCTGGAAGAGACGCATCCAGAGCCCACGCTGCTGCCGGGCTCGGCCAGCAACCGCGCGCATATCCGCGCGATTGCGCTGGCGATTGCGTGCGAGATCCATCCGCTCAACAACCCGCGCGTGCTCAAGTACCTGAAGAACACGTTCAACGTGGAAGAGGAAGCGCGCAACGACTGGTATCGCCACTGGGTGCGCCTGGGGTTTGCGGCGTTGGAGACGCGCCTGTCGGCATCGCCGCTGACGGGCGCCTACTGCGTGGGCGATACGCCGACGCTGGCCGATGTGTGCCTCGTGCCGCAGGTGTTCAACGGCAAGCGGTTTGATGTGGCGGTGGAGGAGTTTCCGACGCTGGCCCGCATCTTCGAGCATTGCATGGCACAGCCCGCGTTTGAGCGGGCGGCGCCTGCGGCGCAGCCGGATGCGGCGGCCTAAGTCGTCAGTACAGTGAAGTGAGTTGTCCCGGCGTCATGGCGTCGCCGGGATTGCGGATCAGCCCAGCAGGGCGTCAGCGAATTCGCGTGCGGAGAACGGCTGCAGGTCTTCCACCTGCTCCCCCACGCCAATGAAGTACACCGGCACCGGCCGCTGCCGCGCAATGGCGGCGAGGATGCCGCCCTTGGCAGTGCCATCCAGCTTGGTGACGATCAGGCCCGTGAGGCCCAGCGCCTCGTCAAACGCCTTCACCTGCGCCAGTGCGTTCTGGCCCGTGTTGCCATCAATCACCAGCAGCGTTTCGTGCGGCGCCGTGGCCATCGCCTTGGCGGTCACGCGGCGCACCTTCTTGAGCTCTTCCATCAGGTGCAGCTGCGTCGGCAGGCGGCCGGCGGTGTCGGCCATGACGATGTCGATGCCACGAGCGCGGGCTGCGTTCACGGCGTCGAAGATGACGGCAGCTGGGTCGCCGGATTCCTGCGCGACCACGGTCACATTGTTGCGCTGGCCCCAGACCACGAGCTGCTCGCGCGCGGCGGCACGGAACGTATCGCCCGCAGCCAGCAGCACCGATTGGCCGTAGGTCTGGAAGTGCTTGCACAGCTTGCCGATGCTGGTGGTCTTGCCGGCGCCGTTCACGCCCGCAATCATGATCACCATCGGCTGCTCGCGGCCGAGCACCATGGTTTTCTCCAGCGGGTGCAGCAACTCGACCAGCAGGTCGCGCAGGGCTTCTTTCACGCCCTCGGCGGTTTCGATGCGCTGGGCCTTGATGCGGCGGCGCAGTTCGCCCAGCAGATATTCGGTGGCGTCGACACCGGCGTCGGCCATCAACAGCGCGGTTTCGAGTTCTTCGAACAGCGCCTCGTCCACCTTTACGCCGACGAAGAGCGTGGTGAGGTTTTTGCTCGTCTTGGACAAGCCGGAGCGCAGGCGTGACATCCAGCCCTTGCGGGCCTGTTCGATCACCGGCGGTGTCGGCACGGTCTCGATGTCATCGGCCTGCATATCGAGCGGAGCAGCCTCGATCGGGGCGTCCGGCACGGCAACCGATGTGGGTGGTGCAATGACGGGCGCGGGCGCCTCAGCCGGCACGGGGGCAACCGCAACGGGTTCAAGAGCAGGCGCTGGCGCCTGCGGGGCGGCGGCGGCCTCGGGCGCGGCGCCTGCGCCAAAGCCCAGGCGCGACAACCAGCCTGGTCGGGTGTCTTCCGCTGCGGGTGGCGTGGACGGCGTGGCGCTAGCGTCTAGTGGTGTGAGGGGAGCACTCGAGGCGTCGGGTGCTGCCGCAGGGGCGGGCACTGGCGCCTGAACAGCTTCGGGCGCCGCTGCGGGCGTGGGTTCGGCGGCCGGTTGCGGCTCTGCCTTGCGCTTCTTCCAGAAACTAAACATCGTAAAAGGCAGTCTATTCGCCGTTAGAATCAAGCGTCGAATTTTATCAGACGGCTCTTATGCGCTCTTCCATGCGAAACGTCTCAAGCCGGACCCGCCCGGGTGCCTGGCAATTGGCCGCGATGGTCTCAGGAATCGCCCTGGCGGCGGGCCTGTTGGCCGGCCCCGCTGGTGCACAGGAGTTGGCCGCCGCACCGGTGCGACCGGCGGCGGCTGTTGCCGGCGCCAAGGTCGGTGCCAGCCAGTCCGATACGCACGAATACAAGCTCTCCAATGGCCTGCGCCTGATCGTCAAGGAAGACCACCGCGCGCCCACCGTGGCCCACATGGTCTGGTACCGCGCTGGCAGCATCGACGAGCACAACGGCACGACGGGCGTGGCCCACATGCTCGAGCACATGATGTTCAAGGGCACCAAGGACGTCGGCCCGGGTGAGTTCTCCCGCCGCGTGGCCGCCATGGGTGGGCGCGAGAACGCGATGACCACGCGCGACTTCACGATGTACTACCAGCAGATCGAGAAGTCGCACCTGGGCGATGTGATGAAGCTCGAGGCCGATCGCATGGCCAATCTCCAGCTGACTGACAAGGAGTTCAAGCCGGAGATGAACGTGGTGAAGGAAGAGCGCCGCATGCGCATCGACGACTCCGCCCGTTCGACTGTCTACGAGCAGATGCTCGCCACGCTGTTCAACGCCGCGCCGTATCGCAACCCGACCATCGGCTGGCCGGGCGATCTCGACACGATGACGGTGCAGGACGCGCAGGACTGGTACCACGCCTGGTACACACCTAACAACGTCACCGTGATCGTGACGGGGGACGTGAACCCCGATGAGGCTTTCCGCCTGGCAGAGCGCACCTACGGCAAGCTCAAGCCGCACGCGCTGCCACGCCGTTACACGCAGGAAGAGCCCAAGCAGATTGGCGTCAAGCGCATCTGGGTGAAGGCGCCGGCCGAGAACCCGTACGTGGTGCTGGCTTACAAGGTGCCGGCGCTCAGGGATGTGGAGAAGGACGTTGATCCGTACGCGCTGGAGGTGCTCTCCGCGGTGCTCGACGGTTATGACAACGCGCGCCTGTCGAGCCAGCTCGTCAAAGGTGAGAAGCGTATCGCCGATGACGTCAATGCCGGCTACGACGGCCTGAACCGTGGCCCGTCGATCTTCATCATGGACGGCACGCCCGCCGACGGCCATACCACCGCCGAGATCGAACAGGCCCTGCGCGCGCAGATCGAGCGCATCGCCCGCGAAGGCGTGACCGATGCCGAGTTGAAGCGCGTCAAGGCGCAGGTCGTGGCCGGCCAGATCTACAAGCGCGATTCGGTGTTCGGCCAAGGCATGGAGATCGGTATGACCGAGATGAGCGGCCTGTCGTGGCGCTCGATCGACCGCCAGCTGGAGAAGATCAAGGCGGTCACGTCGGCGCAGATCCAGCAGGTTGCCAAGACGTACTTCAGTGAAGACAACCTCGTCGTCGCCACGCTGCTGCCGCAACCGATCGATCCCAACAAACCGGCGCGCAAGCCTGTTCCCGGCATGCGCGAAGAAGGAGGGCTGCGTTGATGCACCCCATTACACGACGGATGTCCCTGACCCTGAAGACGGCGCTGGTCGCCATTGTTGCCACAGCGACGCAAGGCGCACTGGCCGCGCTGCCCATCGAACACTGGACGGCCCCGACCGGCGCACGCGTGTTCTTCGTGCCGAGCCCGTCGATCCCGATGCTCGACATCAACCTCGATGTGGATGCCGGTTCGCGCTATGAACCGGCGGCCAAGGTGGGCCTCGCATCGCTCACGGCGGGCATGCTCGACAAGGGCATCGCCGCACAGGGCAACGCCCCGGCACGCGACGAAGCGGCGATTGCCGATGCGTTTGCCGACGTGGGTGCGAGCTTTGGCGGCGGCGCCGGCGGAGATCGCACCAGCCTGCGCCTGCGCACGCTGTCGGACCCGGCCGAGCGCGGCCCCGCCATTGCGCTGATGACGCAGATCGTCTCCGCGCCGACCTTCCCCGACGCCGTGCTTACACGCGACAAGCAGCGTCTGGTGGCATCCATCCGTGAATCGCTGACCAAGCCGGGTGTGCTGGCCGAGCGCGCGTTTGGCACGGCCATCTACGGCACGCACCCGTACGGACAGACGGCTTCGCCGGAAACGGTGGAGAGCATCACGCGCGACGACATCGTGCGCTACTACCAGGCCAACTACACGGCCAAGCGCGCGGTGGTGACGCTCATTGGCGCGATCAGCCGCCAGGAAGCCGAGGCCATCGCCGTGCAGATCACGCAGGGTCTGCCCGCCGACGGTGCCACGCCGCCCGCACTGCCCGACGTGAAGATGCCGTTGACGAAGGCCGAGACGATCCGCATTCCGCATCCGGCGCAGCAGGCCACCATCATCGTTGGCCAGCCTGGTATCTCGCGTAGCGACAAGGATTACTTCTCGCTGCTGGTCGGCAACTACGTGCTGGGCGGTGGCGGCTTCAGCGCGCGGCTGACCAACGAAGTGCGCGAGAAGCGTGGTCTGACCTACAGCATCGGCAGCTACTTTGCGCCGGCTGCACAGCCCGGCCCGTTCGAGCTGGCCCTGCAGACGCGCAAAGACCAGACCGAGGAAGCGCTGACCGTGGTGCGTGACACCGTCAGCAAGTTCGTTGCCGATGGCCCGACCGAAGCGGAGCTCAAGGCCGCGAAAGACAACCTCGTCAACGGCTTCCCGCTGCGCCTGGACAGCAACCGCAAGCTGCTGGACAACGTGGCCAACATCGGCTGGTACAACCTGCCGCTGGACTATCTGGATACGTGGACGCAGCGCATCGCTGCTGTCTCGCGTGACCAGGTGCGTACGGCCTTCCAGCGCGTACTGCAGCCGCAGACCATGGCGACCATCGTGGTGGGCGGCCCGGCGACAAACTGACGCACGGCACCTTCAACCGAAAAAACCGGCGGCATTCCCGCCGGTTTTTGTTTGGGCTGGCACTACAATCGCGCCCATGGCATCCCGTACTTCCAGTTCCAAAGGCCCGAAGGCCAAGACCGCCACGTCGCATGCGCGCGCACCGCAGCAGGTGCGCATCATCGGCGGGCAGTACAAACGCACGCCGCTGCCGGTGGTCGACGCCGACGGCCTGCGCCCGACCAGCGACCGCGTCCGCGAAACCGTCTTCAACTGGCTCGGCCAGGACCTGACCGGCTGGCACTGCGCCGACATCTTTGCGGGTACTGGCGCACTTGGTCTCGAGGCCGCTTCTCGCGGTGCAGCGCACGTGACGCTGGTCGAAAACCATGCCTCTGCCGTGCGCGCGCTGCACGCCATACGCGGCAAGCTCGATGCGCGCATGGTCGACATCGTCTCGGGCGACGCCTTCACATGGCTCGCCCGCCAGGCTGACGGTGCGTTCGACGCGGTGTTCATCGACCCGCCGTTTGCGCAGGATTGGTCGTTGCGTGCGCTGGAGGCCGCCATCCGGGTGGTCAAGCCGGGCGGGGTGATCTATCTAGAGGCACCGCAGCCTCTGGTGGATGTGAGTACTGATTCACAATCGGCAGAAGCAGCGGCGGGTATTCCGCTGCCGGCCGATGTGGCACTGCACAAGCACTTGCGCGCCGGTGCGGTGCATGCGCATTTGCTGCTGCGCAAAAAAGGTTAAACTACGCCGCTCGTTCCGGTGCATGAGCATCTGGCGGCACCTCTCCACAGTCTGATTGTGAGGTCGCCGAAAGGCAGCCGGAACGTGCGGGCGGCAGGCTCGGGACTTGCCGCGCTCGATAACGCAACGGTGTCCAAACGCAGATTGGCGCGGCAATGTCCCACGCCGCGCCGGCGGATACTTTTTTCCCCTTGGTGGAGGAACCATGGTGATCGCGGTTTATCCCGGCACTTTCGATCCGTTCACGCGCGGCCACGAAGACCTCGTCCGCCGTGCGTCCAACATCTTCGGCGAGCTGATCGTCGGGGTGGCGCAGAGCCCGAACAAGCGGCCGTTCTTCGCGCTGGAAGAGCGCATCGAAATCGCTCGTGAAGTGCTCGGCCACTATCCGAACGTGCGGGTCGAAGGGTTTTCCGGCCTGTTGAAGGATTTCGTGCGCAAGAATGGTGCGCGCGTGATCGTGCGGGGCCTGCGTGCGGTGTCGGACTTCGAATACGAATTCCAGATGGCCGGCATGAACCGCTACCTGCTGCCGGATGTGGAAACCATGTTCCTCACGCCTTCGGACCAGTACCAGTTCATCTCGGGCACCTTCGTGCGCGAGATCGCCATCCTGGGTGGCGACGTCAGCAAGTTCGTGTTCCCTTCGGTTGAGAAATGGCTCAAGGAGAAGACGGGCAAGGCAGATGACGTCGGCAAATCGGAATAAAATGACAGTTTGGCGGGAGCCCTCCCGCCGGTCATTTCAAGGAAAGCATCATGGCGCTCATAATTACCGATGAGTGCATCAATTGCGATGTGTGCGAGCCCGAGTGCCCGAACAACGCAATTTCGATGGGCCCGGAAATCTACGTGATCGATCCGGGCAAATGTACCGAGTGCGTCGGGCACTTTGATGAGCCGCAGTGCCAGCAGGTGTGCCCGGTCGATTGCATCCCCAAGGACCCGGCCCACGCCGAGTCGCAGGAGCAGTTGATGCAGAAGTACATTCAGCTCACTTCTGCGCCGCGCGCAGCGTAAGCAAAAAGAGACGGTCTAGGCCGTCTCTTTTCATTGGTGTTTGCCGATTGCTCCGCGCTTACTGGATCGGCAGCAGATCTTCCGGACCTTCATACGCATAACCGGGCTCGCAGACGATGCGGTAGTACGGCGGATGCGGCCGCAATGGGCGCGGCACGACGGGTGTTGGCGCAACCGGCGCTTGCAGGAAGGGCTTTGGGCCGCCGCCGCTCGGCGGGCGCAATGTGCCGGTGCCCGGCGCAGGCGTAATCGTGACGGGCGGGCGGACCACTGGCATTGGCGTTGGGTAGGGCATCGGGTACGGCACCGGCCCCACGTAGACGCGATGGCAGTAGCGCACGCCTTCCTGCGCCACCACAACCTTTTGTCGCTGGTCACGGCGTGCCTGCTCTGCGGCCAGCGCTGCGATCTGCGCCTGGCGAGCATCTTCCGCAGCTTGTGCCTTGCGGCGTGAGGTTTCCATCTCGCGCACTTCGGCGGCCTCGGCGGCGGCACGTTCGCGGGCGGCTTTCTGATCAGCGGCGGTAGGGGTGTTGTCGATCAGCGGGACTTCTGTCACACGCGTGCCACAGGGGTGATCGGAATAGGCCGTGTGGCCGTTTTCGCTGCAGCGATAGACCTGTGCCTGCGCGGGCATTGTCGCCAACAGGCCGAGGGCCAGGCTCGCCAACGCGACGGTGCGTGAGGTGAGCATGGTGAACGGTTTCATGGCGATGTCCTTGTGCGGGCGAATCAGCCTGCGGTATGCAGGCGCATCATGGCTTTTTCAGCGTTGCCGGCAACCAGGTCGGGCAGTGCGTCCAGGCTGCGGTCGATGGCGCGGTCGATCTGATCCTGTTCTTCCTTGCGCGGCGCCTTGAGTACGAAGTTGGCCACATCATGCTGGCCGGACGGCGCCGTGCCCGGCGGCAGCAGGTTGCGCGGGTGGCCGATACCCAGTCGCAGCCGCCAGAACTGTTGCGTGGTCAGGTGCGCGGCGATGTCCTTCAGGCCGTTGTGGCCACCCGAGCCGCCACCAAGCTTGAGCTTGACCGCGCCGGGCGGCAGATCAAGTTCGTCGTGCGCGACCAGGATCTCGTCGGGCATCACCTTGTAAAAGCGCGCCAGCGCCACCGTCGACAGGCCCGAGCGGTTCATGAAGGTCTGCGGCTGCAGCAGCCACACCTCATTGCCCCACAGGTTGGCGCGGGCAGCATAGCCGTGAAAGCGCGTTTCGTTGCGCAGGGTCACGTTGCCCATGCGCGCGAGCTGGTCGACCAGCCAGAACCCGGCATTGTGCCGCGTGGCTGCGTATTCGGCGCCCGGATTGCCGAGCCCGACGATGAGTTTGATCATGCGGAGAGGTCTAGGGTGAGGTGCAGGAAGCGCCCCTTGATCGTACAAGCATAGCCGCTTTCGCCCAGGGGATTCACAACGCGGGGGCGAGCGACATAGGTATGGAAACTCAGGCAGAAAAAAAGCCCGGCGAGACCAGCTCGGCGGGCTTTTTTGTGTCGTGCCCGAAGGCACGACGGTGCGGCAACCTTAGGCAGCCGGCTTGTCTTCGCCTGCAGCGGCAGCGCCTTCTTCAGCAGCGGCGGACTTTTCGCCAGCCGGCACGCTGATGTTGGCCACAGCCGGGTTCTCATCGCCACCGTGGGTGAGGATGGTCACGCCCTTCGGCAGCTTCAGGTCGGAGATGTGCAGGGTCTGGCCGATTTCCAGCGCGCCCAGATCCACTTCGATGAACTCCGGCAGGTCGGCCGGCAGGCACGACACTTCAACGTCGTTCAGGATGTGGTTCACGATGCCGTGGCCCAGCTTCACGCCCGGTGCGGATTCCTGGTTCAGGAAGTGCAGCGGCACCTTGACGTGGATCTTTTCCTTGGCCGACACGCGTTGGAAGTCGATGTGCAGAACCAGTTGCTTGAACGGGTGCAGTTGGAAATCGCGCAGCAGCGCCTTTTCCACCTTGCCAGCCACTTCGATGTCGAGGATCGACGAGTGGAAGGCTTCCTTCTTCAGCGCGTGGTACAGCGCGTTGTGATCGAGTTCGATCATCTTCGGCTCAGCTTCACCGCCGTAGATGATGCCCGGGGTCTTGCCGGCGTTGCGCAGGCGGCGGCTCGCACCAGTGCCCTGAACGCTACGCTCGAAAGCGACAACTTTCATGTTTGCTCCAAACGAAAAAAGACGACTCGCGACCAAGCCGTCTGGTGAACGGGGTGCCATATTGCGCCCCGCAGACACCGCAGAAGTGCCGTCTAGTCGACGTTTTCTGCAGTAAAGCCTTGAATTATAACAGGGGTCCGCAGACTTGCTGAATTATTCAGCAAACAGCGACATGATCGAGTCGCCGCGCACGATGCGGGTGAAGGTCTCGGCCAGCAGCGGGGCGGTCGAGAGCTGGCGGATCTTGCCGCACTTGAGGGCGTCGTCGCGCAGCGGAATGGTGTCGGTCACGACCACTTCGTCGAGTGCTGAGTCTGCGATGCGGGCAGCTGCGCCACCCGACAGCACCGGGTGCGTGCAGTACGAAAACACTTGCTTGGCACCACGCTCCTTGAGCACCTGAGCTGCCTTGCACAGCGTGCCACCGGTGTCGATCATGTCGTCCATGATCACGCAGTTGCGGCCTTCGACTTCACCGATGATGTTCATCACCTCGGCCACGTTGGCCTTCGGGCGACGCTTGTCGATGATGGCGAGGTCGGTGTTGAGTTGCTTGGCGAGCGCACGGGCGCGCACCACGCCGCCAACGTCCGGCGATACGACCAGCAGGTCGCTGTAGTTCTTCTTGCGCAGGTCTTCGAGCAGAACGGGCGACGCGTAGATGTTGTCGACCGGGATATCGAAGAAGCCTTGAATTTGGTCAGCGTGGAGGTCCATCGTCAGCACGCGCTCGACGCCAGCGACTTCCAGCATGTTGGCCACGACCTTGGCCGTGATGGCCACGCGCGCCGAACGCGGGCGGCGATCCTGGCGGGCATAGCCGAAGTAGGGGATGGCGGCCGTGATGCGGCGGGCGGATGCACGCTTGAGCGCATCGACCATCACCATCAGTTCCATCAGGTTGTCGTTGGTCGGGGCGCAGGTGGATTGCAGGATGAACACGTGCTTGCCGCGCACGTTTTCCTGGATCTCGACCTGAACTTCACCATCGGAGAATCGGCCGACGAGGGCCTTGCCGAGCGGGATGCCTAGGTGCTTGACGACAGCTTCGGCGAGTTTCGGGTTGGCGTTGCCGGTAAAAACCATCAAGCCTTCGCTGCTCATCGGGGCACCTGTTTTTCGACTTCAGACGCGCCGGTTGGTAGAAGCACCAACCGGGCTATTGCTGGGAACATAAGGAAGAAAATGGCAGGGGCGGAAGGATTCGAACCTACGCATGCCGGAATCAAAATCCGGTGCCTTAACCAGCTTGGCGACGCCCCTACACAACCGATCGGTTACTGCTTCCATTGCAGAAGCAGTAACTGCAAACCTTTACACAGCAAACCTCGCGAGCGGGTGTTGCGCCAGACCTGCCGCACACCGACCTTCCCACTCGGAAGGCACCTGATCCGCTACTGCTTGTGCATGCTCAACGCTATCGAACGGAGCAAACACACAGGCACCGGATCCGGTCATTCTTGCCAGGGGGCTGAACTGTCGTAGCCAGGCAAGTGCTCGGGCGATTTCGCCGTATTTCCTTTCCGCCACCGCTTGCAGATCGTTGCGACCGTAAGCGAAAACAATTTGTTGGTCAGGAAAGTCCGTAATTATGGTGAGTGGCGTGTTACGTGTCAACCCCTCATCGGAAAAAATTGCGGGGGTGGGCACATGCACGCGTGGATGGATGACAACGAACGCCGCCGGCGGCAGCACGATGGGCGTGAGTTCTTCACCGATGCCTTCCGCAAAGGCGTTCTGGCCGAATACGAAGAAGGGCACGTCGGCGCCGAGCTTCAGGCCCAATGCCATCAGCGTCGTACGCGGCAGATCGAGGCCCCACAGGCGGTTGAGCGCGAGTAGCGTGGTGGCCGCGTCGGATGAGCCGCCACCAATGCCACCGCCCATCGGTAGGCGTTTCTCGATGGCGATGTCGGCGCCGTAGGTGCAACCGGTTTCGGCTTGCAGCAAGCGTGCGGCGCGCATCACGAGGTCTTCGTCGGCCGGTACGCCGGGCACATCGGTGGTGCGTGCGAGGCGGCCGTCAGCACGTCGCGAGAAGTGCAACGTGTCGGACCAGTCGATCAGTTGGAAGACCGTCTGCAGCAGATGGTAGCCGTCGGGCCGGCGGCCGACCACGTGCAGGAACAGATTGAGCTTGGCGGGCGCCGGGCAATCGCGCAGCTCGGTGAGTACGGAGGTCATTGTGAGGCGATGACGGCGTTACTGATCCAGCACGAGCCGCACCGTAAGCGGTCCGTTGGTGCCGGTGTTCTGCTGGCGATCGAGATCGAGCCGGCGGATGTGTGCGTCGGCGGAGGTGTCGTCTGTCCAGGCGACGTAGTGCACGGTCCAGCCATTCTGTTCGATGGTCTCGGGGCGCGATTGCGTGTCGCGCGCCACGCGGGCCGGGGTGCCAGGGGCGGGGCGGGCACGCAGCCAGTCGCGCAGGCCGGACACCGGCAGCGAGAAGCCGAGCGCATCCTGCATCAGCGTGTCGACTTCAGGTGCGCGGCGCGGCGGCTGGTTGGGCAATTCGAGCGTGGCGCCCTGATTGTTTTGGCTGACGACGGCCAGCGTCTGGCCCAACGGCGACATCAGCTCAAGCTGCACATCGGCGCCGCGCTCGCGCCACAGGAAGCTGCCCACCGCGCTTTGCTCGGCGTTGCCGTGCATGTAGCGCGCAGAGAAGCGGCCCTGATAGCGCGTGATGGTGGCGTCGTTGTCTTGCGTGTTGGCGAACAGGTCGTTGGCCGGGCGCACGCTTGCGCAGCCTGCAAACAGCGCACAACTCACGCCCAGCACCAATGCCCCGAGCGCGCGGGAAAACTGCAGCGTCATCAGTTCGCGCTCACGGGAGCGTCAGGAATCGGCTGGCCGAAGCGGCGCAGCGTGTCGCGCAGGGTGTTGTCATTGATGTCGAGCTTGGCAGCGTCCGTCCAGATCTTGCGCGCATCGTCCTGCTTGCCGGATTGCCACAGCACTTCGCCCAGATGGGCGCCAATTTCGGCCTGCGGCGCGGAGCTCCACGCCTTGCGCAGAATGTCGGTGGCGGCCGGCAGATCGCCACGGCGGTATTTGACCCAGCCCAGGCTGTCGGCGATGTAGGGATCGTCCGGTGCCAGTGAAACGGCTTTCTCCAGCAACTCTTGTGCTTCCTGCAGGCGCACGTTGCGATCGGCCAGCGAGTAGCCGAGTGCGTTGTAGCCAATGGCCTGGCCGGGGCGCAGGTCGATCACCTTGCGCAGCAGCGTTTCCATGTTGTCGTAGTGGCCGTCGTGCTCTTCCAGCATGGAGAGCTGGTACGTGTACTCGACGTTGTCCGGATCGCTCTTCAGCAGCTCGTTGACGCGGGCGCGGGCGCGGCCATAGGCCTTGGCGTCCATCAGCATGCCGATCTCGGCCTGGCGGATGCCGTCCATCAGGGCCTGGCGGCGCGGGCCGTCGGGAATGTCTTCGGAGTCGGCGACGAGTTCGTCGAAGGTCTGTTGTGCTTCATCAATACGGCGCAGCTTGCCGAGCAACTGGCCGCGCTTGATGCCGGCGGCAAGCGCGGTTTGGCCGTCGGCATCGCCGTTGGCCGAGCCGGTGATCTTGTCGACCCACGCCAGCGCACCTGCGTAGTCGTGCCTTTCCTCGGCGAGTTGGGCGAGGCCCTGGTAACCGGGCTCGGGGCTCAGCGTGGGCGACTTGGCGGTGGCCGCGACGTATTCCTTCAGGTAGCGCTCGGCGGCGTCGTACTGGTGCTGTTGCAGCGTCAGCAGGCCCAGCGCCAGCGTGATGCGCGCATCGTTGGGCGCGATCTTCTTGAGTGCTTCGAATTCGCTGCGGGCCTTGTCTTGCTGATCGCGCACGAGGTACATGCGGGCAAGCGCCAGATGGCCGTCGATGGACGCGGGCGCGGCCTTCAGGAAGGTACGCAGGCCGGCAATGGCGGCATCGGGATTGTCGTCGGCGCGCAGCTCGGCGGCCAGGATGGCGGCATCTTCATAGCCGGGACGCAGCTTGAGGGCGGTGTCCAGTTCGGCCAGTCCACCCGGTACATCCTTGGCGACGACCTTGGCACGCGCCAGGGCGAGATGCGTTTCTGGGCGCTGCATGTCGTGCGCGGCGATGCGCTGCAGCGCGGCCACGGCGCCTGCCGGGTCGGTGCTCTTGGACATCTGCTGCTGCAGTTGCAGGATGGCGTCGGCGCGTTGGCCGGGCGACACCTTGTTCAATTGCGCCTGCAGCATCGGTTCAACTTCGGACCACTTGCCCGTGGCCACCAGCAGAAGCTGCTGTACCTGGCGGGCGGGCATGGAGGTCGGCGACAGCTCGACCCACAGTCGCGAGGCAGTCAACGCCTGCGCGGGCGAGCGGGTCAGGAAGGCGATTTCGGTGGCGCGCTGGGCGAAACGCGGGTCGCGCGTGTCTTGCGCGAGATCCAGGTAGGTTCGGTAGGCCGGCTCGACCAGCCCGCGTTGCAGCGAGATCTCCGACGCCAGCACGCGGTACATGATGTCTTGATCGAGCGCGATTGACGGCAGATCGGTGCGCTCCGAATTCAGTAGGCTGCCACGCGAGCGTGAGCGTTCAAGCTGGATGTTGGGGCGGGCACCCTCCTGTGTTGCCTGTGCGATCAGCGCAGGCGCGGTGCTCGGATTTGCCGCCCATGCCGGCAGATTCGCCAGTCCTCCCGCAACCAGCGAGGCGAGCAGGATCGCTCGGCTGCGCGGAAATCGCCGCGGGCGTTGCATCGCTGGCGAACGGGGGAAAGCGTGGGGCATGGTCTTGAAGCTCCGGATGGGGTTCAGGGCATTGTAGCCTGACCGCTACAATCGCCCGCATCGTAAAAAAGGTTGGAGCAGCACATGCGACGGAGGTTCGATGCCTGAGTTGCCAGAGGTGGAAGTCACCCGCCTGGGTTTGCTACCGCATATTACGGGGCGACGTATCGTGCGCGCGGTGGTGCGCCATCACGGGCTGCGTTGGCCGGTGGATCCTGCCTTGCCAGCGTTGCTCGCCGGCCTGACCGTCACGCGCCTGCTGCGCCGTGGCAAGTATCTGCTGATCGAATGCATGCCGGACGCGGGCCAGGCCGATGCCGGCGGCGGCTGGCTGCTGATCCACCTCGGCATGACCGGCACCCTGCGGGTGCTGGAGACCCCGGTTTCACCCGGCCCGCACGATCACGTGGATTTGGAGCTGGTCGACGCAACCGGCGTGCCGATCACGCTGCGCTATCGGGATCCGCGCCGTTTCGGTGCGGTGCTCTGGCACCCTGGTGATGAAGCCGGATTGGCTGATCACCCGCTGCTGCGCAACCTCGGCATTGAACCCTTCGATGTGCGCTTCGACGGCGATTGGATGTACACCCGCACGCGCGGGCGCAGTGTTGCCATCAAATCGGCGCTGCTGGCGGGCGATATCGTGGTCGGCGTGGGCAACATCTACTGCTCAGAAAGCCTGTTCCGCGCCGGCATCCGGCCCACCACGGCGGCAGGGCGCATCAGCCGGCCGCGCTACGCCGCGCTGGCCGAGGCGATTCGCGCCACGCTGGCCGACGCCATTGCCCGGGGCGGCAGCACGCTGCGTGATTTCGTCGGCTCAGACGGCCAGAGCGGCTATTTTCAGCTCGAGGCGTTCGTGTACGACCGGGCCGGTCTGCCATGCCGTGTGTGCGGCACGCCGATCCGCCAGATCGTCCAGGGCCAGCGCTCCACCTTCTATTGTCCGACCTGCCAGCGCTGAGGCGGCTTTCGGAGCGATTTACCCGTCATTTCGCAAGGTTTTCGAAGGGGGGTAGCGGGCCGCCGATGGCATCCCGCAACACTTGGCTGGCCGGCCCGGACAAGTCGGCGGAAAGTTCTCCCGGAACCTGTCGGTTCCCTGTATCGTTCCACCTAAATTTGTGCATTTCTGTGCCGTAATGGGCGGTAACAGCGATGCCGAGGGGGCGCGCATTTTTGCATGGTCGGGGCGCGCACAAAATAAGACAGAACGATGAATAACACACTGAGCACACAGTTCGAGCAGTACGGTACCTGGCGCGCTTCGGTACTGCAGTCGGTGGGAGAATTCCAGGACTGGCTGCAAGCCCAGGAGTTGTACGACGCCCAGGCTGACATGCGCGCCCAGCGCATTCGCGGTGTCCTGCGCAGCGACAAGCTCAAGGTCGCTTTCATTGCTGAGTTCTCTCGCGGCAAGAGCGAACTGATCAACGCCATTTTCTTTGCGGATTTTGGCCGCCGCATTCTGCCGTCGTCGGCGGGCCGGACCACGATGTGTCCGACCGAGCTGATGTACGACGAAAGCTATCCGCCGTCGATCCGTCTGCTGCCGATCGAGACGCGCCTGCACGATGCGTCGACGGCTGACTTCCGTGATGCCGGCAGCCACTGGCTGTCCGTGCCGCTCGATCCGTCGTCGCCCGAGGGCATGCTCGAAGCGTTCCGCCACGTGGTGGAAACCGTGCGCGTGCCCAAGGAAGAGGCCGAGCAGCTCGGCCTGTACAACGACGCCGATCCTGACGCTGCCTTCTCGGTGGATGCCGCCGGTACGGTGGAAGTGTCGAAGTGGCGCCACGCGATCATCAATTTCCCGCACCCGATGCTCAAACAGGGTCTGGTGATCCTGGATACGCCGGGCCTGAACGCCATCGGTACCGAGCCGGAACTGACGCTGCGCCTGATTCCGGATGCGCACGTCGTCGTGTTCGTGCTGGCCGCCGATGCCGGCGTGACCAAGAGCGATCTGGAGCTGTGGCGCTCGCACGTGGGCGGTGGCCAGCGCAAGGGCTGCATCGCCGTGCTCAACAAGGTCGACGGCCTGTGGGATCCGCTCAAGACCGAACAGGAAGTCGAGGACGAGGTCAGCCGCCAGATCATCACCACGGCGCAGGTGCTCGATATCGATGTCGAGCGCGTGTATCCGGTGTCGGCCCAAAAGGGTTTGCTGGCCAAGGTCAGCCACGATCATGAGCTGCTGGCCAAGAGCCGCCTGCTGGAGCTGGAGTCGGTGCTGTCGGATCAACTGATCCCGCAGCGTCGCGAGATCGTGACCGAGCAGGTGCAGCTGGCGGTGAAGGACATGTCCGCTGGCGCGCAGCAACTGCTGCAGATGCGCCGCCGCGACATCGTCGAGCAGCTGTTCGAACTGCGCGGCCTGCGCGGCAAGAACCACACGATGGTCAAGCACATGCTGATGCGCGTGCAGGGCGAGAAGGAAGAGTTCGAGCAGAGCATCGCCAAGTTCCAGGCGCTGCGCACGGTGTTCGGCCGCCACAGCGCGGAGATCATCAAGAGCGTGCAGCTCAAGCAGATCCGCTCGACCATGCGCGAAGCGCGCGAAAAGATGAAGGAGCGCGTGTTCTCGCGCGGCCTGCGCGACGACATGGACAAGCTGTTCGGCCATCTGACCGGCCTGGTGCGCGACGCGGCCAATCGCATCGACCAGCTTCACCAGATGGTCGATGGCATGTACAAGAAGTTCAACGCCGAGCACGGCTTCACGCTGTCGCCGCCGCTGCGCTTCCTGGGCACGCGCTATGACGCCGATCTGAAAGAGACGCTGCTGCTCGCGCATAACCACTTTGGCGCGTTCAGCTTCCTGACCCGTCCGAAGCCGCAGCTCGTGCACGGTGCGTTCTCGACGGTGGCCAGCCGCGTGCTGGATACCTTCCAGGACATGAACCGCGATATCGAGATCTGGTTGAAGTCGGTCATGACGCCGCTCGAAGCGCAGGTGCGCGATCACCAGAAGCAGCTGCGCAAGCGCGTCGATTCGATCGAGCGCATCCACGAGGCCACCGACACGCTGGAAGCGCGCATCGCCGAGCTGGAAGCGCTGCTCAACACGCTAGATGAGCGCAGCGGCACGATTGCCCAGTACACCGATCGCATCCTTGCGGCGGGGACGCTTCTGGAGCAGCATTCGATCCACTCGGTCGCGGCCTGACGCGAACGTTGCTCATGTGAAAGGCGCCTGCGGGCGCCTTTTTCGTTCTGGTAGGATCGCCGCCAGCGTGCGCTTTCCGCGCACCGCTTCTTCATCACACGCATGACCGCCACCCCACGCCGTACGCGCCGCGCCGCGCTTTCTACCCCCGCTTTGCCCTCGCTTCCCGATGATTTCGCCGTGCGCGTGATCGCCTGGCAGCAGCGTCATGGTCGCCACCATCTGCCGTGGCAGAACACCGGCGACGCATATCGCACGTGGCTGTCGGAGATCATGCTGCAGCAGACGCAGGTGACTGCCGTGCTCGGTTACTACGCACGCTTTATCGAACGTTTCCCGACCGTGCAGGCATTGGCTGCTGCGCCCGCTGATGACGTGATGGCGGCATGGGCGGGCCTGGGCTACTACACGCGCGCACGCAACCTGCATCGCTGCGCACAGATCGTGGTGGCCGAGCACGGCGGCACCTTCCCGCGCGATCCCGAGGTGCTGGCGTCGCTGCCGGGCATCGGGCGTTCCACTGCAGCGGCCATCGCTGCGTTCTCGTACGGTGTGCGGGCGGCCATTCTCGATGGCAACGTCAAACGTGTCTTTGCGCGCGTGTTCGGCATCGACGGTTTTCCCGGCGACAAGCGTGTCGAAGACGCTATGTGGCGCATCGCCGAAGCCGTGCTGCCACCGGCCGATGGTATCCAACCGTACACGCAGGGGTTGATGGACCTGGGCGCCACCGTTTGCACGCGCGGCAAGCCCGCCTGCCTGACGGGGGAACGTGCGTGTCCGCTTGAATCCCTGTGCGAGGCGCGCAGCACCGATCGCGTGATGGAACTGCCAGTGCCGCGTCCGCGCAAGGCGATTCCGGAGCGCGCCGCCACGATGGTGATCGCGCTGCACGGCGACGCTGTGCTACTGCAGCGTCGTCCACAGCGTGGTATCTGGGGCGGGCTGTGGTCGCTGCCGCTGGTGGGCGACATGGACGATGACCTCGATGCGCATCCGTTGGATGTGGATACCGTGCGCCAGGCCGCGCAGGCCTACGGCGTCGTCTCAGAGGTGGAAGCTGCTGGCGCGCTCACGCACACCTTCACGCATTTCCGTCTGCACATGCACTTGCTGCGCGCGGACATCACCAAGCCAGCCACGCTCGACGATGACTGGCGCTGGGTACCGCTTGCACAGTTGAATTCAGTGGGATTGCCCGCGCCCGTGAAGTTGGCACTGGCGACGTTGGTCCAGCCGAGCCTGATCTAAGCCTCGCCCGGCCGGTGCAGCGTCAGAGAATATGATGCTGCTTCATGTAGCGATGGACGATCTCGATGCGCATGCCGGCGTCCATCAGTTCCATCAGCTTCTGCTTGGCCTTGAGCGGCACCGGCAGTAGTTCACACAGCCGGTTGGCGACCCAGCTTGGGCTGTTCCACTCGTACGGCTCGGCCATCAGCACCTGGCCGTCTTCGCGCGTGCTCAAGGTCGTGACGATGCGGCGCAGCGCGTTCACGCAATCATCGAAAAGCTCGCCCTTGCAGTCCTGCACGTCGGCACCGATGGGCTCCACCGTGCCGCGCATCAGACCGTTGGACGTGGTCTCGAATGACAGCACCTTGAAGCGCTGCGTGCCACGCACCTTGATCATCAGCAGGCCCAGTTGCTCCATGTCGCATTCCACGATGTGGGCAATGCAGCCGACGTCCACCGGCACGGTCGACGCATCTGCCGTGGCGACTTCATTGCCGCGCTCGATCAGGCAGACGCCGAAGGGGGTCTGGTCGCGCAGGCAGGTGCGGACCATATCCATGTAGCGGGCTTCGAAAATACGCAGCGGGAGAAGACCGCCGGGAAACAGCACCGTGTGCAGCGGAAACAGCGACAGCTCGGTGGGTAGCGGCGGCAGCGGCGAGAACGGCGAGAGAGCGATGTCTTCTTGCATGAGCGAGTGGAGCGGACGGCGGCAAGACTTTCGCATGGCGCCGCGCAAGCCGTACTCCAACATCAAGCAGGACAGGCCCGGCGCGCATCGCGCGCGGTTCAGCCCTCTACGGCCAATTCGCGGTGGCGGACCAACACATTACCATGCGCGCGGAAGTACGTGGCGAGCCGCTCGGCGATATACACCGAGCGATGCTGGCCGCCCGTGCAGCCAATGGCCACCGTCAGGTAGCTACGGTTGTCGGCAATGAAACTCGGCAGCCACTTTTCGACGTACGCGCGGATGTCCTCGGCCATTGCCAGCACCATCGGCTGGCTCTGCAGAAAATCGATGACGGACTGGTCGCGGCCGGTCAGCGGGCGCAGTTGCGTGTCGTAGTACGGGTTGGGCAGTGAGCGCACGTCGAAGACGAGGTCGGCATCTGTCGGTACGCCGTGCTTAAAGCCGAACGATTCGAACATCAGCGTGATGTCGTGTGGCTCGTCGCTGATGAATTCCTTGATGTACGCGCGCAGGGCATTGGTGCGCAGCGTGCTGGTGTCGATGCGATGTGCCGGGTCGGCCAGCGGGCTGAGCAGCTCGCGCTCCATCTCGATGGCTTCGATGAGCGACGTGTCAGCGTCTTTCGGCGCTTGCGGCGGTTCAGCGCTCGCATGCGCAGATGCGGGGCGGCCGTTACGGATGGAGAGCGGGTGGCGGCGGCGTGTTTCGGAATACCGCTGCACCAGCGCGTTCGTGCTGGCCGTCAGGAACAGCATGCGCACGTCGTGTTCCTTGCGCAGCGTCGTGATGGTCTCGGGCACCTTGCGCAGCGACTCGCGGCTGCGGATGTCGGTGGCCACGCCCAGGTGCGTATAGCCCTGGTCCGCCAGATAGCGCGCCAGTTCGGGAATGAACTGCGCGGGCAGGTTGTCGACGCAGTAGTAGCCTGCGTCTTCGAGCACGTTCAGGGCGACCGATTTCCCTGAACCCGACATACCGGTGATGAGAATGATCCGCATGCCTTGAGGATAGCATCCCTGTGTTGCAAAGCAGCGACCAATAAAAAAGGCGACCGGGCCGGCCGCCTTTTTAGAGCGAAGCTAAGCGGATGCTCAGCCCTTCGAGAGGCACTCTTTCTGGGCGTTCTTGAAGTCGTCACCCTTCTTGCCCTTGTTGGCCTTGGAACAGGCAGCCATCTTTTGCTGCTGGGTCATCGGCGCGGCGGCAGCTGCAGGCTTGTCCGACAGGCAGCCCTTCATGAACGCCTTACGCTCGTCGCCCTTCTTGCCGGCGGCATCCATGTTGCATTGCTTCATCTTGTCTTGCTGCGAATTTTTGGCTGCCGGTGCGGCGGCTGCGGGTGCGGCCGGGGCAGCAGCGGCCGGTGCGCTACCTTGGGCAAACGCCTGGCCGGCCAGGAACGGGAGCGCCAGGGCGCAAGCGGCAATCAGTTGTTTCATCGTCGTGTTCTCCTTGGGTACCGTCAGAAGAGCGGGCGGAGATCAATTGCCGCCGCGCTCGCGATGAACGCCGCCGCGTGCGTGCCCGGCGCATTCCCCTCCACAACGGGGCGGGGGCATGTCGGGTTGACGTTTCTCGACAAAACTAGGGTAAAACCCCTCGAATTGCGAAGCTTTGTAGCGACTTTGTTAAAGCAGGCGGCCCTGGGGCGAATGCGACGCCGCTTCGGCCTGCATGGCGGCCCGTTGGCGGTCCATGAAGTCGCGCAGCGTGTCGATGCCGCGCAGGCGCAGGATGGTGTTGCGCACGGCGGCCTCGACCAGCACGGCCAAGTTGCGGCCGGCCGCCACCTGAATCTTCACCATGTGGATCGGCAGGCCGAGCACGTCGAGGTATTGCGAATCCAGCGGCAGGCGCTCGAATTCGCCGTCGTTGCGGCGCACGAGTTGCACGATCAGCTTGATCTTCATCTTCCGGCGCACGGCCGTCTCACCAAAGATCGTCTTGATGTCGAGCAGGCCCAGGCCGCGCACTTCCAGCAGGTTCTGCAGCAGCGGCGGGCAACGGCCTTCGATGAAGTCCGGCCCCAGGCGCACGAAGTCGACCGCGTCATCGGCAACCAGGCCGTGGCCGCGCGAGATCAGCTCCAGGCCGAGTTCGCTCTTGCCCAGGCCCGAATCGCCCATGATGAGCACGCCCATGCCGAGGATGTCGAGAAACACCCCGTGCATCGTCACGCGCGGCGCCGAGATGCGCGACAGGTACAGGCGCAGGTGGTCAATGACGGCCGCCGACGAAATCGGCGAGGTGAACAGCGGTGTGGACGAGCGCGTGCAGCGCAGCTCCAGATCCGGCGGCGGATCAACGCCGTCAGCTACCACCAGGAAGGGCGGTTCCAGCAGGATCAGCTCACCCATCTGGCGCTTGCGGTTTTCTTCCGACAGGCGCTGGTAGTAGGTGATCTCGGGCTTGCCGAGCACCTGGATGCGGTTCGGGTGGATGAGGTTCAAGTGTCCGACCAGGTCTGCCGCCGAGGTGGCCTCCTTGGCGAAATCCACATCGAACGCGCGGTCCGCGCCTTCCAGGCCGGCGACCCACGACAGCTTCAGATCGGCTGCGTTGTCGTCGAAGATCGATTGGGCGGTGACGCCGGTCAGTTCCATAGCAGGCGGGGGTGGGCGGTGCGTGTTCGCAATCGGTTGCGTTGCTATACCGATTGCGTCGCGCTCAAGGCCGCCAGTCGGTCAGTAGCTGGTGAATCGCCTCGGGCGACGGCAGGGTAGCGAGGCCTTCGCGCATGTCGCGGTCGGACAGCAGCTGGGCGATTTCGGAGAGAATCTCCAGATGCTGCTGGGTGGCCTGTTCCGGCACCAGCAGGAAGATCAGCAGCGAGACAGGCTTGCCGTCGGGCGACTCGAACGGCACCGGCTCGGCCAGGCGCATGAATGCTGCCAGAGGCTGCTTGAGCCCCTTGATACGGCCGTGCGGGATGGCCACGCCAGCACCCAGCCCCGTCGAGCCGAGCGATTCGCGCGCGAACAGGTTGTCAGTGACGACCGCGCGTGCGACGCCGTGGTTGTTCTCGAACAGCAGACCGGCCTGTTCAAAGACCCGCTTTTTGCTGGTTACGCTGACGTCGAGGGCAATGTTCCCGGGCGGCAGCAGTTTGGCCAAGCGATTCATGTGCAATGCGTGAAATGAGCGGCGTCCTTCTGCACCAAAATGGCGCGGACAATCGGGTCATTATAGACCACGTGCCGCGCGGCTTTGTGCGACGCACCAGCGGTGTGCCGCGCAGGGCAGAAGGCGAATCCCCCAAGGCTGCGATTCAGTCGGTGCCGGCGAATTGCGCGCAGGCCACGACCCTGTTGTTGCCAGCATGGCGGCAAAACCCACGCCACGCCCGGCATTCATACTTTCGTCAGATTTTAGCCCGACTTAATTCGGATGCAATCGGATTCGTCAGGAATGCACCACGGCATAAAAAAACCGCGCCATCTGAGGGCGCGGTCTTTTGCGGTGCGGGTTGCTATTGCTGCATCTGCACGGCCTGGAAGGCCTGATGCTTCACGCTGTCGCGATCATGTCCTTGCACACGATCCTTGTACTTGATGACCTGCCTGTCCAGCTTGTCGACCAAGAGGTCGATGGCCGCATAAAGATCTTCATGGTGTGACTCGACGAAGACGTCCTTACCCTTGAGGTGCAGGTTGATTTCCGCGTACTGGCGACGGTTCTTCTCCTTGTGGTTATCGACCGATAGCAACACGCTGACGCCAATGACCTGATCGAAGTGCCTGATCACACGCTCCAGTTTCGTTTCCACGTATTCACGCAACGGCGGCGTGATGTCCAGGTGGTGTCCACTGAGTTTGAAGTTCATAGCGGTTCTCCTTCTCACGGATGGGCCGCACCGGAATTGCCCGCGATGCGGCTATAAAGACTTGCGCAGATTCACTGCAGGGATCTTGAGGGCTTCGCGGTATTTGGCCACCGTCCGACGGGCCACCACGAATCCTTGTTCACCTAACAGCTCGGCAATTCTGCTATCGGACAGAGGATTCTTCGGGTCTTCGGCTCCTACAAGTTGCTTGATGAGCGCGCGTATCGCAGTGGATGACGCGGCCCCGCCGGTTTCCGTCGATACATGGCTGCCGAAGAAGTACTTCAGCTCAAACGTCCCCATGGGCGTTGCCATGTACTTGTTTGTCGTCACACGGGAGATCGTGGACTCGTGTAAGCCCAGCGTATCAGCTATTTCCCGCAAAACCAAGGGGCGCATGGCGATTTCGCCGTGCGTGAAAAAGCTCTTTTGACGTTCGACAATAGCTTGCGAGACACGCAGGATCGTGTCGAAGCGCTGCTGAATATTCTTGATCAGCCAACGAGCTTCCTGCAGCTTCTGCTGCAGATTGGCGGCACCGGTTTCACCACGGCTGCTGCGCAGAATCTGCGCATACATGTCGTTGATGCGCAGGCGGGGCATGACGTCCGGATTCAGTTGTGCCATCCAGCCAGCATTGGTCTTACGCACGACCACGTCGGGCACCACGAAGTCGGCTTCAGCGCGGCCGAAGGCGTGACCGGGGAACGGCGCCAACGAACGGATCAGTTCATGCGCGGCCTTCAGCGCGAGCTCATCGACGGACAGCGCTTTCTTCAGCCGCGTGTAGTCGCGCGCGGCGAGCAGTTCGAGATGCTGATTGACGATGATGAGTGCAAGCGCCTTTGCTGGCGAGTCGAGCCGATGCAATTGCAGCGACAGGCATTCGGCTGCCGAGCGTGCGCCAATGCCGGGCGGATCGAAGCTTTGCAGCATGCGCAACGCGGCTTGCAGTTCATCGAGTTCGACCTCGAGCTCTGCGGGCAGGTCGGTGAGGATCTCGTCGAGCGTGGCTGACAGATAGCCTTCGTCGTCGAGCGACTCGATCAGGAAGATGACGAGGCCCTTGTCGCGCATCGACAGCTTGAGCGGCGCGAGCTGTTCCATGAGGAATTCGCGCAGGCTTTGTTCGGCTTCGCGTAGCTGCAGCGGGGCGCGATCGTCTTCGTCGGATTGCGGTTTGCGGGCGAAGTCGTCGAGGCTCCAGTCGGAGCGGTCGGAGCCGTAGTCGCTGTCGAAATCGGCGCCGCTGTCGTGGCCGTCGTAGCTGTTGTCGGCCGTGTCGGAGTTGTCCGCGCCGTTGGGCGAAGGCGGCGGCGATTCGGTGGGCAGCGGCGTGGCGTTGTTGTTCTGCAGCGCGTTGACGGAGCCGTCCGCACCGATGCGCGCGGAGGTGTCGAGCCACTCGTTTTCCCGCTCCAGCAGCGGGTTTTCGGTCAGTGCCTGTTCAACTTCCTGCTGCAGTTCGATGGTCGACAACTGCAGCAGCCGGATGGACTGCTGCAACTGCGGCGTGAGCGCAAGATGCTGAGAGAGGCGGAGCTGGAGCGACTGTTTCATGCGGGCTATTCTATGCCCAACAGTCAGTCGATGGAACGGATTTTGCTTTAAGGTGCGCCCTTACCACGCCCCTTCGCACGTCCTTATGACGTAAGCGCGGCGTGTGGCTTACATCCGGAAGTTATCGCCCAGATAGACCTTGCGCACATCCTCGTTTTCGATGATCTGCGCGGGGCTTCCGGCGGCGAGCACCGAGCCTTCGCTGATGATGTAAGCGTGATCGCAGATGCCCAGGGTTTCGCGCACGTTGTGATCGGTGATCAGCACGCCGATGTTGCGGTCTTTCAGGAAGCTGACGATGCGCTGGATTTCGCCCACGGCGATCGGGTCGACGCCGGCAAACGGTTCATCGAGCAGGATGAAACGCGGCGACGAGGCCAGTGCCCGGGCAATTTCCACGCGGCGGCGCTCACCGCCCGAGAGCGACAGCGCAGGGTTGTCGCGCAGGTGGGCGATCTGCAGATCGTCGAGCAGGCCGTCGAGGCGGCGGTTGACCTCGTCTTGCGAGAGCTTCTTGCCATCCTGTTCCTGCAACTCGAGCACGGCGCGGATGTTCTCCTGCACGTTGAGCTTGCGGAACACCGAGGCTTCCTGCGGCAGATACGACAGACCCATGCGTGCGCGCTGATGGATCGGCAGGCGGCTGATGTGCTCGCCGTCGAGCACGATGTCGCCGGCGTCCAGCGCGACCAGGCCCACGATCATGTAGAACGATGTGGTCTTGCCCGCGCCGTTCGGGCCGAGCAGGCCGACCACTTCGCCGCTCTTCACATCGAGCGACACGTCCTTGACCACCGTGCGTGTGCCGTAGCGCTTTTTCAGATGACGTACGACCAGCGTGCTGGAGGTCGTAGCCTGCGGCGCGACGGTTTGGGGGGCGAGGGTAGTTGCGGACATAGGCGAAACAGAAAACGAGCGGGACGGATCAGGGCTTGGCGGCAGGCGTGCCCGGTGTGCTGGTGCGCGGTGCGAGAACGGCGCGCACACGGCCCGATGGGTTGGCGGCGGTGGTGTTCTCCGGGCCGCCAGAGGCCGTGTAGAACTCCTTCTGGCCGTCGTACGTGATGACCGCGCCGCGGATCTCGTCGAGCTGCGTGGCGCCCTGCAGGCGCTCCATGCGCGCGCGCGTGATCAGCTTGGAGATCTCTTGCTTGCCGTCGTACTCGATGCGCTCGCCCCAGCCCTGGATGTATTCGTCGACGTTGTCGCGCTTCTGGCGGATGAAGGCCAGATTGCCGGGCTTGGAGGTGGCGATGGCGTAGTTGTAGCCTTCCGGGTCGGTGCGCAGATCGGCCTCGTCGGAGCGTAGCACCATGGTGCCCTTGGTCAGCACGACGTTGCCGGTCAGGTGGTAGACCTGCTTCAGGTCGTCGTAGCTGGCGTTGTCGGCTTCGAGCACCAGCGGCTTGTCGCGGTCGGCGCGCTCGGCATGCGCGGGCAGGGCCGGGAGCAGCAGCGCAGCAGCGATGGTAAGGCCGGCGGCACGGAGGGAGTCGGTCATGGAGATCAATTCAGAGAAGAGCGCGGTCGATGGGCGTGGTCAAGGGCGGGAGTGGACGCAGTTTACTGTCTACTGCTTCGGCGCTCCCAGCCCTTCGATCCGGCCGCGCACATTGCCCAGCAATTGTACTTGGCGCGTCACGTTGTTGAAGGTGAGGCCGTTGGCGTTCATGACCGACGGCCCGCGGTGCAGTTCGACCGGCTTGTCGGTACGCACGACGTCATCGTTGAGCAGCACCTGGAAGTATGTCGAATCGGCGGTCATCAGCGGGTCCTGATGCGGATCAGGGCCTTGCGCACGGACCACCTTGGCATTGTTGTACAGATCAATGATGGTGCCTTCGCCGTTCATCTTCCCGAGGTCGGCGCGGGCGGTCACCTGTGGGCGGTCGGGCGCGTACACGCGCAGCGCCGGGAAGGTGACGTCGTAGGTCAGGTCGTCCTCGTAGTGGTTCATGTGGACGCCGGTGAAGCGGTATTTGGTCACGCCTTTCTCGTCGAGCGCGGTGGCTGAGACACCGTCCATCATGTAGTCGGCCACGTGATGTTTGGGCTGGTTGGCGGTTTCGTCGGTTTGCGGCGTGTTGACCTGCACCAGCAGGAACGTGACACCGCAGACGATCGCCATCAGCAGGATCGGCAGCCCGCGCAGCATGATCTGCAGCACGGTGGAGACGAGGCGTTGGGAGCGTTCGCTGGCCATGGGGTCAGAAAGTTTGCGGAGCCTGCAGCAGTTGTGCGAGCAGGTTGTCGTAGGCGCCCTGAGCCTTGAGGATCAGGTCGGCCACTTCGCGCACCGCGCCGCGGCCGCCCGTCGCCTGGGCGACATAGTGGGCACGGTTGCGCAGTTCAGCGTGGGCCTGGGCTGGGCAAGCGGCAAAGCCCACCAGCGTCATCACCGGCAGGTCGGGCCAGTCGTCGCCCATGTAGCCGGCGTCGGCGGGTTGCAGCTCGGTGGCAGCCAGCAGGAGGGCAAATGCCTCACGCTTGTCGGCTACGCCTTGGTACAGGTGTTCGATGCCGAGTTCCCCAGCACGCCAGGCAACGATCTCAGATTGCCGGCCGGTGATGATGGCCGACGTGATGCCCGCCTGGGCCAGCAGCTTGATGCCGTGGCCGTCGAGCGTGTCGAAGGCCTTACTGATCTCGCCCTCGGGGCCAACCAGCAGGCGGCCGTCGGTCAGCACGCCATCCACGTCGAACACCATCAGGCGCACGCGGGCGGCGCGTTTCATTGCCTGCGGAAAGCGCGCGTCGATATTGCTGTGGACGGGAGATTCTGCCGGGGCGGACATCAGCGGAATGTCAGATGACCTTGGCGCGGGTCAGGTCGTGGATGTGCAGCGCGCCCACAAGCATGCCGGCGGCATCGACCACCAGGAGCTGGTTGATACGGTGCGTTTCCATGACCTCGACAGCCTCGACCGCGAGCTGGTCTGGGCCGATCGAGCGCGGGTTGCGGTGCATGACCTCGGCCATCGGCACGGTGCGCCAGTCACGCGGGGTTTCCAGCAGGCGGCGCAAGTCGCCATCGGTGAAGACGCCCACGGCGTGGCCGTCGGCATCGACCACGGCGGTCATTGCCATGCCTTTGCGGGTGATTTCCATCAGCGCCTGCGACAGCGGCGTGTCTTCCAGCACGCGCGGCACGGCATCGCCGGCGCGCATGACGTCACGCACGTGGGTCAGCAGCTTGCGACCCAGCGACCCGCCCGGGTGAGAGCGGGCGAAATCTTCGGCACCAAAGCCGCGCGCATCGAGCACGGCCACGGCCAGCGCATCGCCCAGTGCGATCTGGGCGGTGGTGCTGGCAGTGGGGGCCAGATTCAGCGGGCAGGCTTCGACGTCGACGTGTGAATTCAGCACGACATCCGCGTGCTTACCGAGCGAGGATCCCGGGTTGCCCGTCACGGCGATCAGCTTGGCCCCCAGCCGCTTGATGAGCGGCAGGATGGCGTTCAGCTCCGATACCTCGCCGGAATTGGAGAAGCCGATGAAGACGTCGTCACGCGTGACCATGCCGAGATCGCCGTGGCTGGCTTCGGCCGGGTGCACGAAGAAGGCTGGCGTGCCGGTCGAGGCCAGCGTGGCCGCGATCTTGCGCGCGATGTGACCGGATTTGCCCATGCCCGAGACGACCACGCGCCCCGTGCAGCCGAGCACCATCTCGACCGCACGCGCAAAGTCGGCGGACACCTGGGATTTGAGACCGAGCACCGCTTGCGCTTCGATGTCGAAAGTTTGCTGCGCCAGCGCAAGCGCTCGATCTGGATTGAAATTCGCTATCATGGCGGCGAAGTATAACAACGATTGACACTGGTCCCGGCCGCTTGCCGCATGTTGGGGCTGGGCTTGCGGGGAGTCGCGGAGCGTGCGGGCGCTTCGTTTTGCTGCGCCGCGGCAATTCTCTTTCAAATCACTTTTCTTCCCGTCGCCACGCCGTCATTTTTTGCTCTGCGGCGTCCCGCGTATCGCGTTCTTCGTTTATACCCTGGCATCGGTCTTGCAACGCGCTGCGTGCTGCCTGCGGCATGTTTGCCGTGTGCACCGTCCTGATGCGCCGGTGCTGTCCACCCTGTCCAACCCCTTTCGCCTGGTTTTTCGAGCTGCATGCATTCGCCGCTGGAACTCACTCTTGTGCTGTTGGCCGCCGCCGTGATCGGCGTGGTGTTGTTCCGCATGCTGCAGTTGCCGCCGATGCTGGCCTACCTGGTGGTGGGTGTGCTGATCGGGCCGAAGGCGACGGGGCTGGAGTCCGATTCTGCGCAGACGCGCTACCTCGCCGAGTTTGGCGTGGTGTTCCTGATGTTCTCGATCGGGCTGGAGTTCAACCTCTCCAAGCTGCGCTCGATGCGGCGGCAGGTGTTCGGGCTGGGGGCGTCTCAGGTGGCGCTGACCATGCTGCTGACCGTGCCGATCACCATGCTGCTGTCGCGCTGGTATCCGCTGTCGTGGCAGGCCGGGCTGGCGCTGGGTGGCGCACTGGCGATGTCGTCCACGGCGATCGTCTCGAAGATGCTGGCCGAGCGCCTGCAGCTTGAAACCGAGCACGGCCGCAACATCATCAGCGTGCTGCTGTTCCAGGATCTGGCCGTGGTGCTGCTGCTGATCGTGGTGCCGTCGCTGGGCAAGAACCCGACCGATCTGGTGCTGACACTCTCCATTGCGGCGGTGAAGATCACCGTCGCGCTGGTGCTGATCCTGTTCCTGGGGCAGAAGCTGCTGTCACGCTGGTTCCACCTGGTGGCGGCGCGCCGCTCGCAGGAGCTGTTCATGCTGAATCTGCTGCTGGTGACGCTGGGCATGGCAGCGCTGACCGAGCGGCTGGGGCTGTCGATGGCGCTGGGCGCGTTCCTGGCCGGCATGCTGGTGTCGGAAACGCCGTACAAGCTGCAGGTGGAAGAGGACATCAAGCCGTTCCGCGACGTGCTGCTGGGCTTGTTCTTCGTGACCGTGGGCATGCTGCTGGACCCGCGCGTGGTGGTCGAGCACTGGGCGCTGGTGCTGGCGCTGGTGGCCGGGCCGGTGTTGTTCAAGTTCGTGCTGATCGCGTTTCTTGCGCGCGGTTTCGGCTCCGGCGGTGGCGCGGCGATCCGTACGGCGCTGGGCCTGGCGCAGGCCGGTGAATTCGGTTTCGTGCTGCTCAACCAGATTGACGGCATGCACCTGATCGACCCATTGCTCAGCCAGGCGATTCTGGCGGCGATGCTGCTGTCGATGCTGATCGCCCCCTTCCTGATCCAGTACAGCGACGTGATTGCCATGCGGTTCTCGCGCACGGATTGGCTGCTGCAATCGCTGGCGATGACCAAGATCGCGGCGCAGAGCATCGCCACCGAGCGTCACGTCATCATCTGCGGCTACGGGCGCAGCGGCCAGAACCTAGCGCACATGCTGGAGCAGGAGGGCATCGGCTACATGGCGCTCGACCTGGACCCGGACCGTGTGCGTGATGCGGCGGCGGCGGGCGAACATGTGGTCTATGGTGATGCGGCGCGGCGTGAATCGCTGGTGGCGGCGGGTATCCATCGTGCGGCAGCGGTGGCCATTACCTATGCGGATACGGCCTCGGCGCTGAAGGTGTTGCACCACGTGCAGGCACTGGAGCCGACCTTGCCCGTGATCGTCCGCACGATTGACGATGCTGACCTGGACCGCTTGCAGCAGGCCGGTGCCACCGAGGTCGTGCCGGAGATCATCGAAGGTAGCCTGATGCTGGCCTCGCACGCGCTGGTACTGCTGGGCGTGCCGTTGCGCCGCGTGGTGCGTCGCGTGCAGGAAACCCGTGACGCACGCTACAGCTTGCTGCGTGGCTACTTCCACGGCCAGGATGATGAAGAAGACATGCTGGAGCGCGACGCCGTGCGTCTGCATTCGGTGCCGCTGGCCAAGGGGTCACCCGCCATCGGCCGCAAGCTCGGCACGATGGGGCTGGAGACCTTCAAGACGTCGGTGACGGCGATCCGGCGCCAGGGTATTCGCGCGCTCGATCCGGACCCGGATACAGTGCTGGAACTGGGCGATATCGTCGTGTTACGCGGTACGCCTGAGGGGCTGCAGATGGCGGAGGAGCGGCTCACGCCGCGTTGATCTGGCCGAGCCTTACTTAGTCAGCGCTTCAAGCAGCGGCCCGCGCGAACGACGCGGCGGTGGGCTGTCCCCCAAGCTCGGCGGCAAGCCCGCCAGCACGGCAGCGGCATCGAGCGAACGGATCGATACGCGCGTGTCAGCCGGAATACGCCCACCTTGTTGCAGCATCAGATAGCGCAGGCAGCAGACACGCAGGAACGAGGCAAAGTTGGCCACTTCGCCCCGATGCTCCAGCAACTCGTCATACAGCTTGCTGATGAGCTGGCTGACCGTTAGGCCGTCGCGCTGGCCGATTTCTTCCAGCACCTCCCAGAACAGGCATTCCAGGCGCACGCTGGTCGCTACGCCATGCAGGCGCAGCGAGCGGGCCAGGGTGTCGTACGAGTGGGGATTGGCGCGGATGAAGATTTCGCACATTGCCGGGTCTCCCGATTAAGGCGCCCACGGATGAGCAACCGGCGGGCAGCCCGATCAGTGTAGAACCCGTGTCCCCAGGACTTCAAGAAACTGCGCCAGCCACGCGGGATGCGCCGGCCAGGCAGGTGCGGTTACCAGCTTGCCATCGGTGTGGGCCTGATCGACAGGAATGTCCTGGAAATTGCCGCCCGCAGCCGTGACTTCCGGGCCACATGCCGGATACGCCGAACACGCCTTGCCCTCCAGCACGCCTGCCGCCGACAGCAACTGCGCTCCGTGGCAGATGGCCGCGATGGGTTTATCGGCACGGGCGAAGTGGCGCACGATCTCAAGCACGCGGGCATTCAGACGCAGGTATTCCGGCGCTCGGCCGCCGGGCACGACGAGTGCGTCATACGCCGCAGGGTCGACATCGGCAAAGGCGGCGTTGAGGGTAAAGCGATGGCCTGGCTTTTCGGAGTACGTCTGCGCACCCTCGAAATCGTGCACGGCGGTGGCTACGGCGTCGCCGGCGCGCTTGTCGGGGCAGACCGCATGCACCGTGTGGCCGACCATCTGCAGGGCCTGGAAAGGCACCATCACTTCGTAGTCTTCGACATAGTCGCCCACCAGCATCAGAATCTTTTTCGCCACGGTTGTCTCCTGTATGGTTGCGGTCGGCCCATTGTGGTGACGCGCTGCCTGCCGTGGGTGGTAGCCGGTTACTACACGCATCACGCAGACCGCGCAAATCGCTTCTTCCCATTCCTGTCATGACCAACGTTCCTCACCATCAGGCGGCTTTGCTGACGCCGTCGTCCGTGCCTGCGTCCACCGAGCTGGGCGACGTGACGCGCTACCTGCGCGACCGCATCCGCACCGTGCCTGACTGGCCGCAGCCGGGGGTGATGTTTCGCGACATCACGCCGCTGCTGCAGGACCCGAAGAGCCTGCGCGTGCTGGTGGACGTGTTCATCCACCGCTACATGGGGCAGGGGCTGAACCTGGTGGCGGGCATCGATGCGCGCGGGTTCATCCTGGGCTCGATCGTGGCGTATGAGCTGAACCTGGGTTTCGTGCCGATCCGCAAGAAGGGCAAGCTGCCGTTCACCACGGTGGCGGAGGAGTACCAGCTCGAATACGGCAGCGCGACGGTGGAAATTCATTCCGACGCTTGCAAGCCAGGCGACCGCGTGCTGCTGATCGACGACCTGATCGCCACCGGCGGCACCATGATGGCCGGCAAGCGCTTGCTGGAGCGTCTGGGTGCGACGGTGGTGGAGGGCGCGGCGATTGTCGATCTGCCTGAACTGGGTGGTTCACGCCTGTTGATCGAGGGTGGGTTGCCGCTGTTCACGGTCTGCGATTTCGGCGGCCATTGACGCGCACCGATGGCACTGGAGCGATGCACTCGCCGCAAACGCTCATGTGACAAAAATATGACGCTTTGTGACCGTGCGCGGTAGCATGGTCTCTTCCGCTTTTTCTTCTGCTGCCAGGAGGCGCCGATGCCCCATGTGTTGCTGTTCCTGCTGACCTCGATTGCCATCACGGTGATGCCGGGGCCGGACAACCTGCAGGTGATCGCACGTGGCGCGAGCCAGGGGCGCAAGGCCGGGCTCGCGGCGGCGGCCGGGTTTGCGTCGGGCTGCCTGTTCCACACGACGCTGGCGGCACTCGGGCTGGCGGCGGTGTTGCAATCCTCGCCCGTGGCATTTCAGGCGATCCGCTGGCTGGGCGCGGCTTACCTGATCTGGCTGGGCGTGCAGGCGCTGCGCAGCAAGGGCGGTGTCGGTTTGAACAACGGTGGCCTGCAGGCGGCGCCGGACTTGTGGCAGGTGTTTCGCCAGAGCGTGTTTGCCAACCTGCTCAACCCGAAGGTGACGCTGTTCTTCGTGGTGTTCCTGCCGCAGTTCGTCGATGCGCAGGCCGGGCATGCGGCGCTGCAGATGCTGCTGCTGGGCGGTGTGTTCATGGCGCAGACCATCGTCGTGTTCAGCCTGTACGGCTGGTGCGCGGCCGCTCTGGGTGGCTGGATGCGCCGCACGCCGCGTGCATCGCTATGGCTCGATCGCGTGAGCGGATGCATCTTCATCGGGCTGGGCTTGCGCGTGGCGCTGACCAAGTAAGCGCACGAGACGATGTACACGCTGCTCAAACTGCTCTCCGGCGTGGCCCTGCTGGTCTGGGGCACGCAGACCGTCAAGGTCGGCATGCTGCGCCTGTATGGCGCGGACTTGCGCCGGCTGCTGTCGCGCAGCGTGTCGAACCGGTTCTCAGCGCTGCTGGCCGGCATTGGCGTGACGTGCCTGGTGCAGAGCAGTAACGCAACGGCCACCATCGTCGGGGCGTTTGTTGCGCAGGGGCTGATGGGCGTGTCGTCGGCGCTGGCGATCCTGCTGGGCGCCAACGTGGGCACGGCGCTGATGGCGCAGGTGTTCGCGCTGAACCTGTCGTGGTTGTCACCGCTGCTGATCTTCTTTGGCGTGATCCTGCATCTGTCGCGCAAGGGCAGTCCGGTCGGGCACTTCGGGCGTGTGCTGATCGGCCTCGGGCTGATCACGCTGGCACTGGAGCTGATTGCCGTGGCGGCCAGCCCAATGGTCGAAGCTAACGCGCTGCGTGTGCTGCTCAGTTCGATCTCGGCCGATACGGGCCTGAACATCCTGATCGGTGCGGTGCTCACGCTGCTGTGCTATTCGAGCCTGGCGGTGGTGCTGTTTTGCGCCACGCTGGCGACCTCCGCGGCGGTGTCGGTCAAGGTGGCCTTTGCGATCGTGCTGGGGGCCAACATCGGCAGCGCCATCGCCGCATTAGCGACCACGCCGGCATCCAGTCAGACGGCGCGCCGGGCGACGTTGGGCAACTTGCTCTCACGCGTGCTGGGTGCCGTGTTGGTGCTGCCGTTCCTGGGGCAACTGGCTGCGCTGGCGCCGCATGTGGGGGTGGCGCTGCAACACGTGGTGGTCGCGTTCCACGTGCTGTTCAACGTGGCGCTGGCGGCGCTGCTGATTGGCCTCACCGACCAGATGGCCCGCCTGTGCACGCGCATCCTGCCGGGCGGTCGGCACCTGGACGAGCTGGTCGCGCCGCGCTATCTCGACCCGTCTGCACTGGCCACGCCCACGCTGGCGCTGGGCAATGCCTCGCGCGAGGTGCTGCGCATCGGTGACCGCGTCGAGCAGATGCTGGAGAACACGCTGCGCGTGCTCAAGACCGACGACGTGCGCCTGCTGCAATCCACCCGAGCCATCGATGACGAGGTCGATGCGCTGTACACCGCCATCAAGCTCTACCTCACGCAACTGAGCCACGAGGCGCTGGATGATCGTGAGGGCAAGCGCTGGGCCGACATCATTTCGCTGACCATCAACCTGGAGCACGCCGGCGACATCATCGACCGCCTGCTGCAGGACGCGCGCGAAAAGAAGATCGCACACAAGCTGGCCTTCTCCGAGGCCGGCTTGCAGGAGCTGGAAGACATGCACGCGCAACTGGTCGCCAACCTGAAGCTGTCGATGTCGGTATTCCTGACCGGCGATCTGCCCAGTGCGCAACGGCTGATGCTGGAGAAGGCGCACTTCCGCGATCTGGAAAAGCGCTATGCGCGCAGCCACCTGACGCGCGTGTCGGCACAAACCGCCGAAAGCATCGAAACCAGTTCGCTGCATCTGGACATCATCAGCGACTTCAAGCGGCTGAACTCGCTGTTCTGCGCTGCGGCGTATCCGGTGCTGGAAGAGGCCGGGCTGTTGGGCCGCAGCCGCATGCATGAAGCGGAGGAAGAGGTCGCTGCGCCCGGTGTCTGATGCTGCGGCGCTATCGCTATAGCTTGTAGCCGATCTGCCGCAGAAGGTCTTTGCGCCAAGCGATGTCCGCCTCGGTCTCAACGCCTAGCGGTGAGGCGCCATCCACCACACCCAGTACGCCACGCCCTTGCTCCGTCTGCGCGACGATTACCTGCGTCGGGTTGGCCGTGGCGCAGTAGATGCGGCACACCTCCGGCACCGCACGCACGGCAGCCAGCACGTTCACGGGAAAGAACCCGTCCCCCAGGAAGATCAGGAAGGTATGGCCCGCGCCAACGGCCAATGCGTTGTCGCGCGCGAGCGTGAGCGCGGCCTCATCATTGCCCGACCAGCGCACGAGGCGCTTGCCCGACGCCTCGCAGAACGCAATGCCGAAATGGATGCCCGGCACCGCCCCCACAAGTGCTTCGTGGAGGTCTTCCACGGTCTTGATGAAATGCGACTGCCCGAAGATGAAGTTGGTCGCCTCCGGCTTGGCGATGGGCACCACGGTGAGTTCCATGGCGGCGCTCCTGTGCGGTGGGAACGCTCTTCATCGTAGGGCGCGGCGGCTTGATTGCAAGCGGCCGCGCCCGTACCGTGCCTGTCTCGCGTTACTTGCGCTTGAGCAGCGGTGCGAGGTACTTGCCGGTAAAGCTGGCCTTGCTCTTGGCCACATCTTCCGGCGTGCCCTTGGCGATGATCTGTCCGCCGCCCGCGCCGCCTTCCGGCCCGAGATCCAGCAGCCAGTCCGCCGTTTTGATCACGTCGAGGTTGTGCTCGATGATCACGATCGTATTGCCGTGGTCGCGCAGCTTGTAGATGACCTTGAGCAGCAGCTCGATGTCGTGGAAGTGCAGACCGGTGGTCGGCTCATCCAGGATGTAGAGCGTGCGGCCGGTGTCGCGCTTCGATAGTTCCAACGACAATTTCACGCGCTGTGCTTCACCACCCGATAGCGTCGTCGCCGATTGCCCGAGGCGGATATAGCCCAGGCCCACGTCGAGCAGCGTTTGAAGCTTGCGGCGCACCACCGGCACTGGCGCGAAGAACTCGTGCGCCTGCTCCACCGTCATCTCCAGCACTTCGGTGATGTTCTTGCCCTTGTAGAGCACTTCCAGCGTTTCGCGGTTGTAGCGCCTGCCGTGGCACACATCGCACGGGACGTACACGTCGGGCAGGAAGTGCATCTCCACCTTGAGCACGCCGTCGCCCTGGCAGGCCTCGCAGCGGCCGCCCTTGACGTTGAACGAGAAGCGGCCCGGATCATAGCCGCGCTCCTTGGCTGACGGTACACCCGCAAACAGCTCGCGGATGGGCGTGAACAGCCCCGTGTACGTGGCCGGGTTCGAACGCGGCGTACGGCCGATCGGCGACTGGTCGACGTTGATGACCTTGTCGAAATGCTCCAGCCCATCAATGCGGTCATGCGCGGCCGGCTCCGGCGTCGAGCCATACAGATGGCGTGCTACCGCGTGGTACAGCGTGTCGTTGATCAGCGTCGATTTGCCCGAGCCCGACACGCCCGTGATGCACGTCAGCAGCCCAACGGGAATGTCCGCCGACACGCCTCGCAGGTTGTTGCCTGTGGCGTTGATGATGCGCAGCCAGCGTTCTTCATCGGGGGCGGTACGTTGCTTGGGCACCTCGATGCGACGCTTGCCCGAGAGGTATTCGCCCGTGAGCGACGCGGGCGATTGCTCAACCTGCTTGGGTGTGCCCTCCGCGATGATCTGACCACCATGCACGCCGGCACCGGGGCCGATGTCGACCACGTAATCCGACGCGCGGATCATGTCTTCATCGTGCTCGACCACCAGCACTGAGTTGCCCAGATCGCGCAGATGCTTGAGCGTGCCGATCAGGCGATCGTTGTCGCGCTGGTGCAGGCCGATCGACGGCTCATCGAGCACGTACATCACGCCGGTCAGGCCCGAGCCGATCTGCGAAGCCAGGCGGATGCGCTGCGCCTCGCCGCCCGAGAGCGTATCGGCGCTGCGTTCCAGCGACAGGTAATCCAGCCCGACGTTGTTCAGGAAGTTCAGCCGCGCGGTGATCTCCTGGACGATCTTGTCGGCGATCTCGCGCTTGGCACCGTGCATGTTCAACGTCAGGAAATATGTGAGCGCATCGCGCAGCGGCCAGCCGTTGATCTCATAGATGCCGCGCGCCTGGTCGGCCTCGCCAATCTTGACGAAGCGCGCTTCCCGGCGCAAGCGCGTGCCGTTGCACTCCGGGCAGGACTGGTTGTTCTGGTACTTGGCCAGCTCTTCACGCACGGCGATGGAGTCGGTCTCCTTGTAGCGCCGCTCCAGGTTGGGGATGATCCCCTCGAACGCGTGCTCGCGCACCGTGGTTCGACCTTTTTCGTTGATGTACGTGAACGGAATCTGCTGCTTGCCCGAGCCGTGCAGCACGATCTGCTGGGTCTCCGGCGACAGGTCTTCAAAAGCGACATCGATGTCGACGTCGTAGAACGCCGCCAGGCTCTGCAGCATCTGGAAGTAGAACTGGTTACGGCGGTCCCACCCCTTGATGGCACCCGAGGCCAGCGACAGGTTCGGGAAGGCCACCACGCGCTTCGGATCGAAGAACGTGATCTGGCCCAGGCCGTCGCAGTGCGGGCAGGCGCCCATCGGGTTGTTGAACGAGAACAGCCGCGGCTCCAGCTCCTGCAGCGAATACGAGCAGATCGGGCAGGCGAACTTGGAGCTGAAGCCGTGTTCCTTGCCCGTGTCCATTTCCAGTGCGATGGCGCGGCCGTCGGCCAGGCGCAGCGCGGTTTCGAACGACTCGGCCAGGCGCTGCTTGAGCTCCGGGTTGACCTTCACGCGGTCGACCACGACTTCGATGCTGTGCTTGTCGTTCTTCTTGAGCTTGGGCAGGTTGCCGACTTCGTAGACCTTGGCCTCGGCCTCATGTGCGGTGCCGCCGCCCGAGCGGATGCGGAAGCGCACGAAACCCTGCGCCTGCATCGCTTCAAACAGGTCGACGTGCTCGCCCTTGCGGTTGGCCACCACGGGCGCCAGGATCATCAGCTTGGTGTCGGCTGGCAGCGCCAGCACGGCATCGACCATCTGCGACACGCTCTGCGCTTCCAGCGGCTGGCCGTGGTCCGGGCAATACGGCGTGCCGGCGCGCGCATACAGCAGACGCAGGTAGTCGTGGATCTCGGTGACGGTGCCCACCGTCGAACGCGGGTTGTGGCTCGTCGCCTTCTGTTCGATGGAAATGGCCGGCGACAGACCTTCGATCAGGTCCACGTCGGGCTTTTCCATCAGTTGCAGGAACTGCCGGGCATACGCCGAGAGCGACTCCACATAGCGCCGCTGCCCCTCCGCATACAGCGTATCGAACGCGAGCGACGACTTGCCCGACCCCGACAGCCCGGTAATCACGACCAACTGGTTGCGCGGCAGGTCGAGGTTGATGTTCTTCAGGTTGTGGGTACGGGCCCCACGAATCTTGATTTCGTCCATGTGCAGCTTGGCGCTGAGGACCGCCCGCCCAGGTTGGGTGCGGCAATGAGCGGAGGGGGTGGAAAAGGGTAAGCCTGCTAATATACCGAACTTCGGTTTTGCGGGTACCCGGCCCCAGATGGGGCAGTCCGAAAGATCGTTCAAGTGTTCTTGCCGCCGCTTTTTTGCGGCGGTTTCCGCACCCAGTTTCCGACTCCCCATCCATGACTTCCGCTTCCGGCCGCATGACCGGCCTTGAGCTGCGCGCGGCTGCCTCGCTGGCCGGTATCTTTGCGCTGCGCATGCTCGGTTTGTTCATGATCATGCCGGTCTTTGCAGTGTTCGCAAAAACGCTGCCCGACGGCAACAACACCCAACTCGTCGCCTTCGCCATCGGCGTCTATGGCCTCACGCAGGCTGTGCTCTACATCCCTTACGGCTGGTTGTCGGACCGCTTCGGCCGCAAGCCGGTCATCGTGACGGGGCTGGTGATCTTTGCGGTGGGTAGCTTGGTGGCGGCGTTTTCGCACAGCGTGGCTGGCATTGCCGTGGGGCGGGCCATTCAGGGCGCGGGGGCGATCTCCTCGGCGGTCATCGCCTTCGTGGCAGACCTGACGCGCGAGGAGCATCGCACCAAGGCCATGGCCATGATCGGCGGCAGCATCGGCTTGTCGTTTGCCGTGGCCATCGTGAGTGCGCCGATCATCTTCCGCTGGGTCGGCATGCCGGGCATGTTTACGGCGATTGGCGTGCTGGCCATCGTCGCCATCGGCGTGGTGCTGTGGGTGGTGCCGAATGCGCCGCGCCCGCCCGAGCACGTGAAAGCGCCGTTCCGTGAAGTGCTGCACAACCCTGAACTGCTGCGCTTGAACTTTGGCGTGTTCGCGCTGCATGCCACGCAAACGGCGCTGTTTGTTGTGCTGCCCCACATGCTTGAAGCCGCCGGCCTGCCGATCGACTCGCACTGGCAGATCTACCTGCCGGTGATGGGCGTGTCGTTCGTGCTGATGGTGCCGGCCATCATTGCTGCGGAAAAGCGCGGCAAGATGAAGATTGTGCTGCTGTCGGCCGTGGTGTTGGTCATGGTGGCGCAATTGGCGCTGGGCGAAGTGCAGCCGACCTTGACCGCGTTGGCGATTGCTTTGCTGGTGTACTTCCTTGGTTTCAACGTGCTGGAGGCGTCGCAACCTTCGCTGGTGTCGAAGTACGCCCCGGGCGTGCGCAAGGGTGCGGCCATGGGCGTGTACAACACGACGCAGGCGTTGGGGCTGTTTGCGGGCGGTGCGGGCGGTGGTTGGATCTTGCTGCACGCGGGACAACACGCAGTATTTTTGACCTGCGCTGCGCTGGCTTTTGCCTGGCTTATAATTGCGAGCCCCATGCAGATGCCGGCGCTGCGCCGACACTAACCCGGGCCCAACGGCGGCATCACTTCAATTACCTTCGGAAACTCATCATGGCGTCCGTCAACAAAGTCATCATCGTCGGCAATCTCGGCGCCGATCCAGAAACGCGTTACATGCCCAGCGGCGATGCCGTCACCAACATCCGTGTGGCGACCACTGATCGCTACAAGGACAAGGCCAGCGGTGAAATGAAGGAAGCCACCGAGTGGCACCGCATCGCTTTCTTCGGCCGCCTGGCCGAAATCGCCGGTGAATACCTGAAGAAGGGTTCGTCGGTCTACATCGAGGGCCGCCTCAAGACCCGTCAGTGGGAGAAGGACGGCCAGAAGCAATACAGCACCGAAATCGTCGCAGACCAGATGCAGATGCTCGGCGGCCGCGGTGAAGGCGGTGGCGGCCAGGGTGGCGGTGGCGGCGGTTACTCGCGCGGCGGCGAAGGTGGCGGCGGTGGCGGTTACGGTGGTGGCCGCAGCCAACAAGGTGGCGGTGGCTATTCGCGCGGCGGTGAAAGCGGCGGCCAAGGTGGCGGTGCACGCCGTCAGCAAGCGCCGTCGAACGGCTTTGAGGATATGGATGACGACATCCCGTTCTGATCGGGATTCGGCGTAATTCTGTAAACAGAAAGGTCCTGAGGTTTCTGCCTGATCAATGGGTCAGGCGGGAATCTGCAGGGCCTTTTTTGTGGGGTCCGTATCCGTTGCTAGCCGGAACATGCTGACGGGCGCTCAAACGCAACAGGCGAACTAGACTGTAGGAGGCGATGCCGCCGCTCTGGAGAAAAGCCATGAAACGCGCGATGAAGAGCCTCCTGTTTGCCGCTGCCATGCTGACCGTGGTTGGTGGCACCGTTGGAACCTATGCCGTCCTCTCTGCATCGTCCGCATATGCTGAGCCGTGTGGTGGCCGCGGGTATCCGCAGGGCGGAAGCGGCGGTCAGCCCTAATCCAAGTCCATCGCGCTCGACCACCGTGCAGCCACAGGGGGATCTGCGTTTGGCAGGAGCTCACGGCGTTTGCAAGAATGGGTTTATCCAACCAATCGATCCAGTTCACCTGCCGACGCACATGATGCAAAAGAAGAACTCGCACCCGTGGATGATGGGCCTTGCCGGTATGGTGATTTCAGCTAGCGCCGCCGCCAGCATCCAATTACCGACGCAGCCTGTCGGGCCGCAGCAATTCGATAGTTTTCTGGCGTGCGAGGCGTACCTGAACCAGCGTCACGCTGATGATCTGCAGGGCACTGATGGCCCACCCACGCCACTGGAGAACGGCGGCACACGCGAGAAGCTTCTCAAGACCGAAGGGGTGCTGCAGACTGGCCCCGAGGCAGCGCACTACGAGGCCCGAGTCAGTTGGGTGGTGCGCTTCATCAACGAGGCGCGCCACGCGAAACAGACCAACTACCTGTTTGAAGACGTGGACCTGACGTGCGCGGGCACCACCCTGCGGGGCACAATGCATCGGGGTCATGCCAAGCCCCAGATGACGCCATTGCCACAGGAGGCCGAGATGCCCGGCGGGGCTCCCGCGCACTAGATGACGGTGATTGGCTGAACAACGAAAAACCCGGCATCCGTCATGGAGCGCCGGGTTTGACTTCAGCCTGCCGATGCGATGAGCTCAGTCGCTCTCACAAGGCTTCTTGAACACATGCTTCACGCCACACTTGGTGGCGTGCGCGGCGTTCTTTACGCCGTGTCCAACCGCGCGCGCGGCGTGGGCCGTGGCATGGCCGGCTTCCTTTGCCGCGTGCCCGGTCTTTCTGGCAGCGTCCTTCGTGCCTTGCTTGATGTTCTCTTTCGTCTCCGACAGGTCGGCATGGGCGACGGGGCTGAGCAGTGCCAGCAAGAGCGCGGCAATCGGCAATAGCGGGAACAGGCGACCTTTCACGGCAGGATTCCTCTCAAACAAGTTCATACGACGGACGCGTCGAGTACGACGGCGGCGCGGCCGGTGAGCAGCGTGCGCTCGGCGCAGCGCACGGTAAAGCGATACAGCACGTTGTTGCCGTCGCCGCTGATGCGTTCGGCTTCGATGTCGAGCGGCGCGTCAAACGTATCGAGCCGCGCAACGTGTGCTTCAACACCGCGCACGCTGGCGAGAAAGCCTGCGCGCGGACGCGCTTGTGCGGTATCGCGCAGGGCGCCATGTACGGCCATGGCCTGTGCGGCGTATTCGACGCCGCACACGGCGGCCAGCCGACCGTGCGCGCGCAGCGGGTTGGCCGGATCGCGGTGGCTCGTTGCCGTGCAATGGATGCGCGCGTCGTCCCAGGCGAGCACAGTGTCGAGCAGGCACATGGCGCCGCTGTGCGGAATGCGCGCGGCAATCCAGTTGCGATCGAGCGGCGGCGACAGCGGTGTGTCTTGTGTCATGGTGCGCTCTGGCTGAAGACGCCATCGGCCCCAGGCAGGACGATATCCACCTGCAGCCGCGTGTCGGGCAGATAGTCGAGCACCACACGTTGCGGTTGCCGTGTCGCCAGCGCTTCGAGCAGCGGCAACACGCGTGCGGCAGGATTGCTGCCACGCAGGGCCTCGAGTTCGGTATGCGCCAGCGTGGTGGTGGGGGCGTCGGTCAGGGCGACATCGATGCGGGCCAGCGTGCGTTGACCCGGTTCAGGCGCGAGGACCAGTGCCACGGCAAACGCATCGGGCACCGGTCGCACCGCGCGCAGCGGTTCAGGGTAGTCGCTGTCGTAGACGATCAGCAGGTTGGCTGCAGCATCAACCGCGACCTGGCAGAGGCTCTCCAGCAGGCCCGCGGCAAAGCTGCCGTCGTGTGCGCACAGTACGTTGGACGGCGCCGTGGCATGTGTGGCAATGCTCCAGTAGCCCGCCGGTGCGTTGTGCACGGAGTTGTGGAAACGCGTGGGTGACAGCTTGCGATCGTCGCTGGCCAGTGTTTCGCAGATCACGTGGCAGTTCTGTCCGTCGCCGCCGGACGAGCTGAACACGGTGGCCAGCGTGGTGGCATCGCGTCCGCTGGCGGCGACGGCTTCGTGGCCGACCGCGAGTGCAAGCTTGACGACCGGCCCGGTGCGGCGGCGCTCGACTGACGGCAGGCTGGTCGGCGAGGGCAGGACGGTGCGCGCGGGCGCGTACGCCGCACGCCCGGCAAGAACGTCTGCCGCCAGCGGCCAATCCTGCAGGCCGGGCCCGAGCAGGCCGATGCTTTCAATGAAGGCGCTCAGTCGGGTCATGATGCGGGTCAGTGGCGGGCTCGGTCGGCACGACCGAAGATGAGGCTGCAGTTTGTGCCGCCAAAACCAAACGCGTTGCTCAGCGCGGTACGCATGTCGGCTGCGCGGCTGTTGGTCACGTAGTTGATGGCCAATGCAGGGTCCGGCTGCGCAGTATTGATGCCGGCCGGCAGAATCTGGTGGCGCAGCGCCAGCGCGGTGATCACGGCTTCCAGCGCACCTGCCGCACCCAGCGTGTGGCCGGTCGCGCCCTTGGTCGAACTGCACGGCGTGCCGTCGAACAGCACGTGGATGGCATAGCCCTCGGCGGCGTCGTTGCTGAGCGTGCCGGTGCCGTGCAGGTTGATGTAGTCGATGTCCTTTGCGTCGAGGCCGCTGGTGGTCAGTGCTTGCGCCATCGCCGCGCGTGCGCCCAGGCCTTCGGGGTGCGGCGTCGACATGTGATGCGCGTCGCTCGATTCGCCGATGCCGAGCAGCAGAATCGCGTTGTCGTCCAGGCGCCGATCGTTGTCGGGTACACGTTCGAGCAGCGCAAAGGCGGCAGCCTCGCCAATCGAGATGCCATCCCGCGCAGCATCACATGGCCGGCACGGCTGCTGCGACAGCAGCTCCAGCGAGTTGAAGCCATACAGCGCGGTCAGGCACAGCGAATCCACGCCGCCCACCACCGCCGCGTCGATCAGGCCAGCCGCCAGCATGCGCCGCGCCGAGGCAAACACCTTGGCGCCCGACGAACATGCCGACGAAATCGCCATCGACGGTCCGCCCAGTCCGAAATACGCCCGCACGAAGGCGGCAGGCGAGTAGATGTTGTGCGTGTGCGCGTAGTGAAAGTCAGCCGGCAGCGCGCCGGTTTGGGTGTCACGGTGCTGGTAGGCGTGTTCGGCCTGCAGGATGCCAGAGGTGCTGGTGCCGATGAACACGCCGACGCGCTTGGCACCGTAGCGCGCCTTGGCGGCTTCAACCTGCTCGGCAAAGCCGTCTTGCGTCAGGCCGATCTGCGCCAGGCGGTTGTTGCGGCAATCGAAGTCGGACAGGTCGGGGTGCAGGCGCTCTGCGTCTGCGCCTTCCACTGCACCGATCCAGGTGTCGAGGTCTGCCCGTGGGAAGTCGCAGGGCGCCAGGCCGCCACGCTGCCCGCGCAGCGCGTCGAGCGTGGCGTCGAGGCCACGTCCGATACAACTCGTGGCGGTGAAATGCGTGAGCAGTAGGGGCTTCACGGGAAGGGGGGCTTGGGGGCGGTTCACGGGGTTGCGGCTTGGCCGGCTGGTGCGCTGGCTCGATACACAAATTTTATCAAACGGTCACCTATGGGCCGCTCGGTGGCAAAGCCTCGAATGCCAGCGCGGCGCGCAGGGTGACGCACTGCAACTGCGCTTGCGCCGCCGCCTGCAGCACGATCGGCAGCGCGGCCAGCAGCACCGGCTCGCCGCGTGCGTCGCGCGCCGCGTGGCCGTCGTGAACGAGCAGGATGTCCTGCGCTGCCAGGTTGTGCAGCAAGCGCTGCGCCACCGCGGCCGCATCACGCGAACGTGTGTCGAAGCCGCGTCGGGTCCAGCTCGCGAGTTGCAGGCCGAGCTGGCACAGCACGGGTTCGAGGAACGGGTTGCGCAACCCGGCAGGCGCGCGGAAGAACAGGGGACGCGTACCGGTGATCTCCGTCAGCGTGTTCTGCGCGGCCTCGATCTCTCGACGCAGCGCACCGAGGCCTTGCACCGAGAAGTTGTGCCGATGGCGTTGGCTGTGGTTTTCCACCGCGTGCCCGCGCGCGACGATGGCCTCGACGCAGTGCGGGTGTCGGCGCGCCAGATCGCCAATGCAGAAGAACGTGGCGCGGGCGCCGTACGTATCCAGCAGATCGAGCACGCGTGGCGTGACTTCGGGGTCAGGGCCATCGTCAATGGTGAGCGCGATCCGCTGGCCGGCCGTTGCGGGCAAACGCGTCCAGTTAGGCCCGAGCAGTGCACTGCGCGGCCATAGCCCAGCGGCCATCATCGCCAGATGCGAGGCAACCACGGCACCACCCGCCCACGGCCACGACGACGGCTGGACCACCATCGCCATGGCCGCGCCGGCGTGCAGCGCCAGTGAGCCGGTGATGAGCGGCGTTGGCTGCCAGCGTCGTGCCATGTCGGACGTGTTGATGTGTGGAGCGTTCATGCGGCGATGTGTCTGTCGGGATCAACCGGCGGCGCGAGGATGGCGGCGAACACCAGCGCCAACATGGCGCCGGGGCCGACCGTCAGCCCGAAGGTTTCCAGCATCGGCACGCGCGAGAAAGCCAGCAGGCCAAAGCCGGCCACCGTCGCCAAGTTCGCTACCAGCAGTGATACCAGCGTCTGCGGGGTGATGCTCGACGTGCCCGCACGCTGGTTGAAGAACAGCGCGTAGTTCGAACCCACCGCCACGATCAGCAGCATGCCCACCAGGTGCAGGATGGTCAGTTGCACGCTCGCCAACGCAAAGCCGGCTGTGACGGCCAGCACCGCGGCCACCAGTGGTGCGAGCGCGCGCAACGTGCGTTGCGCAGAGCGGAGCGTGACCAACAGCAGCAACGCAATCGCCGCGAACCCTGCCAGCGACAGGTGGATGTCTTCGCGTACGTAGTTGACGTACAGCCGATCGGCCTCGGTTTTCAGATCGACGAACAATGCGCCGGGCAGGTTGGCGCGCTCGACCGCGGTACGGATGGCAGCGGCATCCAGGCTGGGTTGGTTTGCCGTCTGGGCCCCTGCTTTGTCGACTGAGGGTGCACGCAGCGGCAGCATGGCGCTCCATTGGCCGTTGCGTTCCGTCAGCAATGCATCCACGGCCAATGCCATCGATGTGCCTTGCAGGTCCGCGCGGCGCAGCAGCGGTTGCGTGCGCGCAGCGGCCACATCGGCGATGAACGGGGCGAAGAGATCCGGTTTCACGCGGATGGGCTGATCTTCAACCGCAGCGTGCATGCGCGCTGCCAGCACATCGGCGGGTGGCAGGCTGGCCAGGCGCGCGCGCTGTGTGGCATCGCTTGGCAGATAGCGTGCGGGGTTTTCGAACCCGGCCAGCGCGCCCGCATCCACCAACAGTTGCAGTTGGGCGGCCATCTTCTCCGCGCCCTGCAACGCAGCCTGTTCGGTCGCGCCCGGAATTACCACCAGATAGCGTACGTCCGGTGCGCCCACGTCGGCGCGCAGGCTGGCATCGAGTGCCTGGCTTTTGGCAGGTACTGGGCTGAGCGCGGCAAGTTCGCGGCTCCACAGGCCATCGCGATGCAGCACAAGTGCGGCGCATGCACCGACTAGCGCAAGCACCAGCACCCAGCGCAGGCGTGGCGCGGCCTGTGCGGCGCGCGCCAGCCACGCACCGAGCTTGGCAACGTCGCGAATCTCCACGTGCGCACCACGCAGGTGCGGCAGCACATAGCGCGTGACCAGCGCCGCCGTCACCAGCCCGACAATCGAATAGGCCCCAAGCTGTACGAGCCCTGGAAAGCCCGAGAACAGCATCGACGCAAAACCGCACACCGAGGTCAGCACACCCAGCCGGATGGTCGGCCAGTACGTGGCAATCCACGCGCGCAGCGAATCGTCTGTACGCTCAGTGCGTGTGTGGGCCGACTGCACGAACAGGTAGATCGAATAGTCGACAGCCTCGCCGATGAGCGTGGTGCCGAACCCGAGCGTCAGCCCATGCACGGTGCCGAACCCGACGCTGACCGCCGCTACCCCGGCCGCCACGCCCGAGAGCACCGGCAGCAGCCCAAGCACCAGCGTGCGCGGCGAGCGATACACCGTCAGCAGCAGCGCAACGATCAACACCAGGCTCAACGCAGACAGCCGCTCAACGTCGTGCTTGATGGTGTCGCGCGTGTCGACCGAGAATACGCCGGGGCCGGTCATCAGCAGCGTGGTCGATGCGGCATTCGGCACGGTGCGCGCAGCCGCATCGAACGCGCGGCGCACTGTGGCGATGGCGCGGGCCTGCGCATCGGTGTCGGAACCGGCGGCGGAAGTCTGCGCGACCAGCACGGCGCGCTTGCCGTCGTGCGAGGCCCGGACGCCGTTCGATGTGGAGGGCAGCGCTGTGCTGTCGAGCTGGCTGACCAGCGCGGCCACCTCGCCGGTGGGGTCGCGCGGCAGCATGTTCTTGGCGATCAATCCGGCTGATGACGCCAGCAAGTCCAGGCTCTCGCCCAGCGCGGCGTGCAGCCCGTCGGCGGAAAAGCGCTGCGGTGTGACGGCCGGGCTGAGCAGATAGCGGTGCGCGAACACGAATTGCCGGTCGCGCACCTCGCTCACGGGTTCGCCGTTGTTGATCGCGTTGAACTGCGCATTGGCACGCAGCGTGGCCGCAAGCTGCCGAGACAATGTTGCACGCGTCGGCGCATCGCCGCCTTCGATGCCGATGAGGATCAGCCGCGACACCAACCCCTCGCGCAACTGGTCGACCAGCACGCGTTGCTCTGCACTGGGCGAGCGCGGCAGAAAGGCGGAGAGGTCCGCCGTGAAGCTCGTACGCCCGATCACGATTGCGCACAGCAGCAGGCCGAACAGCCACACCAGCACGGCGGGCTGCCGCAGTGCACGGCGCATTGCATGCGTATCGTGGACGGGCTCGCGCATCGGCATCCGCTTCAGTGATTGATCGGCCGCAGGCGCATCAGCGAGTGATCGCCGTCTGCCTGGCGGATGACGACGCTGCGCAGCACATCGCGCGTGCCATCGAGCGTGATGGTGCTGACCACGTTCTGCATGCGCGCGTCGATGGGGGTGAGTGTCAGCGTCCAGTCGTCACCCCGGCCGCTGATGGCGACCTTGTACACCGCTTCGAGCGCGTAGCGATTGCCCGCCAGTGTCGCTCGGATACTTTCGATGAATGCGGCAAGCTCCGGATATTGCGCAAGCGGCATCGTGAACTTGTGCTGGTTGCGTTCGACGGTCAGCGTGTTGCCGTCGATCACGAGGTGCTCGGGCTTGGGTGCCAGCGTGTGCTTTTCCAGGTGGTCGGGGGCGACGAAGACGAGTTCGCCAGAGGATTCGACGGGCTGTTCAGCAATCGACAGGGTCTTCGTTTCGGTAAAGGTGGCGCGCCCAGACTTGTTGCGGGCGAGTGTGGACATCAGGCGGTCGAGTGTCCAGCTGGAGGTGTCGGCGGCATGAACGGTGCCGGCCAGCATGCTGGCGGTGAGCATGGCAACACAGGCGCGAAGCAGTGGGCGTGAGGTCATGGCGTCTGGGTTTCCCGGCCTTCTGGGCCCTCTTGGCCTTTAGCGGGCTGCCGTTCAGCCGCGTTGGCATCGTGCCAGAAGTCAAAGAAGTTGAACCAGTTGTAGGGCGCGGTGCGGCAGCAGTGTTCGACGTGTTCCACATAGCGTGCCAGCGCTGCCTGGACGGCGGCGGCGCGGTCCTCGCGCTGCAGGTTCGTGAAGTCGGCCAGTTTGTCGAACCGGACGGCGTAGCGGTTGCCGCCCAGGTGCAGGCCGCTCATGAACAGCACTGGCCGCTTGAGCATGGCGGCCATGTGCAGTGGGCCCAGCGGAAACGCAGCAGGGGCGCCAAGGAAGTCCACGCACCGCACGGAAGCGCCCGCATCGCGCAGCAACGTGCGATCGGCCAGCATGCCAACCAGGCGATTGTCGTCGAGCGCCTCGCGCACCTGCAGCATCGCATCGACGCGCCCGAGCGGAATGATCTCTGGCGCCGCTGCCGGGTTGATGGCGGCGACGGCGGCGTTGATGTTGCGCGCGTTGTCTTCGTACATGGCAACCGCCACTCGCAGATTCGGCAGATCCGGTGCTGTGCGGCCGAGTGCACGTACCATTTCGAAGCTGCCCAGGTGCGCGCCCAGCAGGAAGGCGCCGTGCCCCTGCGCGAGCACCTCGTGCACATGCGCCTGCCCCTGCAACTGAATGTCGAACAGATCGAACCGCGCATGCATCAGGTAGATGCGATCGTGGATCGTGGTGCCGAAGGTGAGCATGTGGCGATAGACGTCACGTAGGCCAACGGGCCGGCCGAGCGTGCGCCGCAGGTAGTCGCGCGATGCACGGCAGGCCGCGGGCGAGCACAGCACAAAGTACAGCGTGCCCAGCCGCAGCAGGAGCCGGCCGAACGGCCGCCCCAGATGCAACGAGACCCACGTCATCGCGCGCAGTGCTGCGAGATTGCTCCGCTCCGGGCGCTCGGCCCATTCGGGGCGCTTCATGCCGGCACGGCCTCCGGCATGCCCGCCTGCGCACTGAGCACACCGCTGGCCACTTCCCGCTCGCCTGCGCGGATTGTGAAGCGGATCGCGCCACTGGCCGTGGTGTCGAACGCGAGATCAAGCGCCTCGCCCGGTGCGGCGGGGCTCAGGAACTTGGCCGAACCGAGCTGGCAGGCATCGAACGAGCGGCCCAGCGCCACCCCGATCGTGTGGATCGCATGATCAAGCAGTACCACGCCAGGCACGATCGGGCGCCCTGGGAAGTGGCCGGGCAGCGCAGGGTGATCGACGGGGATGGTGTAGTGCATCGCAGGCTTCCGGTGATGGAGCTGCAGCTGTTGCGCAACCAGTGCGGCCAGGGTATCCCGCGCCAGCTTGCCGGTGCCGTTGCGCGGCAGCGCATCGACAAACAGCAGCGGGCGCGGCAGGAAGGCAGCATCGATGCGCTCGTGCAGCGCGCGAAGCACCTCTGCCGCACTGCGCCCCGGCGCCACCACCAGCGCGACCAGCCGCGTGACCGGCATGCCGCCATACGCATGCGGTGTGGCCGGCGCATCGTCCGGCATGAAGAACACGCCGTCCACCACGCCCGCAATCGCATTGAGCTGATGGTTCAGATACGCCAGCGAAGAGCGCTTGCCGGCAATGTTGATCAGATCTGCCTTGCGTCCGTGCAGCAGGAAGCGTGTGTCGTCCAGCAACTCCAGCGTGTCGCCCATCGGCACCGGGGTTTCCACGTGCCCGCCGGAGACCCACACCGTCGGGCCGTCGTCATCGGCCGTGCCTGCGCGTGACTCCAGCGACTCCAGCCGAACGTCGGGATAGGCATGCCACACGGTGTCCTGTGCGGTGCGCCGTGTGGCGATCTGACCGGTCTCGGTGCTGCCATAGATTTCGACGAGCGGTGCAGCCAGTCGCGCCTCCGCCTCGCGCGCAAGCGCTTCTGACAGCGGTGCGGTGGCCGACAGCACCAGCGCTGCTCCCGGCAACGTGGGTTCCGACGCCAGCAGCGCCCGCAGGTGCACCGGCGAGGTCACCAGCACGCGCGGTTCCGGCACGGCCTCCAGTGCCTCACGGATATCCGCCGGATAGAACGGCTGTCGGTTGCTCAACGCCAGGCCTGCCTGCAGCGCAAGCAGTACCGTCACTTCAAAGCCATACATATGCTGTGCCGGCACGGTGCCGACCAGCGTGAAGGCACGCCCGTCATCCAGCCCGAGCCGCGCAGCCCCCGCGCGCATGCACCGCACGAGCCCGCCCCATGTCTTGCGATGCGGCACCGGCACACCGGTCGAGCCGGACGTGAACAGATAGGCCATGACCTGCGACGCATCAATCTGCGGCACATCGACAGGCGCATCGTACGGCGTCGCATCGTCGGCGTAATGGAAGCCGGGCAAGTCGACGGGGCATGCGATTGCGTCATGCAGGCAGAACACATCGGGCGCGAACGCTGCCAGTTGACGCACCATCTGCGGTGTCTGCATGGGCGGCAGCAGGCTGATCTTGCCGGCCACCAGCGTCGCGCACAGGCCGACGGCAAAGCGGTAGCGGTCCGTGCAGGCGTTGAAGACGTGGCCGCCCGGCGGGAGCATCGCGGCCAGCCGCTTCACGTCGGCAAGGAACGTACGCACGGAAACCGGTGCGCCGTCGCGCCAGGCGAGCGTGTGGTCCAGCGAGGTGTGGGAGACCAGCGGGTAAGTCGGCATGAAGCAATCTCGGGTGATGCAGTGGGTGTGGGTTCAGCGGGGTTGCCGGTAAGCACGCATGGCGTCGAACAGGCTGGAGCGCGGCTCGCCACGCAGCACGATGCGCCGGCAGAGATATTCCGCGGCAAACATCACCCCCACCAGTGGCAGCGATACGTAATTGGCAAACGTCGACCACGTGACGATCGATGCCATGGCAAACAGCACCGTGGATACGGCTGCCGTTGCCAGGAAGAACAGCGTCCATGCCACCGTCACCTGTCGCGAATAACGCGTGATGCGCGGCGTGAGCGTGCCATGCACGATGGCGGCAAAGCGCGTGCAAAGCGGTTCACGCCCAGCGGCGAGCGTGCGGCCGAATAGGTAAGCCATCATCAGGTTGAAGCTCGCATGCTCGAGGTACAGACCCCATTCGAAATGGCGCGCCAGCGGTTCGCGAAGACTCCACAGCGCAGCGCAGATCAGCAACCACGGCGGCAGCCACCAAACGCGCTGGGCAGAGCGGGCCGCGGCCACCAGCGCAACGGCCAGTGGCGGCACGAGCGCCATCGCCAGCCCGAAGGCATGCATGCCCGGTGTCGCCACCGCGTAATGCGCGCCCACCTGGTAGGCCACGACCGCAGCCACGCCTGCCGCGCCGCGCAAGATGCCGGTCAGTCGATCCATGTCAGAAGGGCGCGGAAGAAGCGGTGGTGCATCAGGTGTTGGGTGTGTCTGTCCGGTGGTTGGTCGTGCCGGGCATTTTCATCATACGCAGGCGCCAGCGGGCCGGTTGGTGCAGACCGAACCTCGCCAGCCAATGCTGGCGGCCACATTCTAGTGGCCTGCACGTGCCTCGCCCGACTGGGCGATGATGCGTTTGTAACCGGATGTACAAGCTGTCGAACGTGTGATGAAAGCGTCCGGATGCCGATTGGCGATACGGCGCGGCGTTGCTCCTACCGTTGAATCGTTTGCGTCACAAATGCGGGTGTCGTGCGCGGGGTTTTTGTCACGGTTTCGCGCTATACGAGGGGGGACCCTTCGACTAGAATCCGCGTAGCTTAAACGACCCCCAAACCACACGGGCGGGGGCAGGGCAAGGCAGGGTTTGGCGAGGAGGACGTCGTCGCTTCAGGCCACATTCCTGGCCGCATTCCCTCGCTACAGGGTCTCTGTCAGCAGACCCTACACTGCCCGTGTGAGCAAGACCGATGAACGATCTGGAAAAAGAACTCGCCGCCCTGATGATCGGCGAGCTGAATCTCGAAGACATCCAACTCGACACCCTGACCGCCGATACGCCGTTGTACGGCGAGGGGTTTGCGCTCGACTCCATCGACATTCTTGAAGTTGCACTGCTGATCTCCAAGAAGTACGGCTTCGAACTGCGTTCGGGCAATCCGGACAACGCCAAGATCTTCGCTTCGCTGGGTTCGCTGGCGGCTTATGTGGCCGCCCACCGCACGCGATAGGCACGCGCTGGTGCCCGACACGTTGCCGCGCACGCATGACGCCATGCCGATGACCGGCGCATCTTCCACGCATCTGGTCCTGATCCCGAGCTACAACCCGGGCACGAAGCTTGACGAGACCGTGCGCAGCGCCCGCGCGCAATGGAACCCCGTTTGGGTGGTGGTCGACGGCAGCACCGATGGTAGCGCCGAGCGCTTGCAGGCCATGGCCGCGCAAGACCCGGGGCTGCACGTGATCGTGCTGCCGCGCAACCAGGGCAAGGGCGTGGCCATCCTGGCCGGGCTCGAGGCCGCTGCCGCGCGCGGCTTCACCTATGCGCTGACCATGGATTCCGACGGTCAGCACCCTGCTGACCTGATCCCCGCCTTCATGGCTGCCTCGCAGGCGGCACCCGACGCGATGATCCTCGGGCAGCCGGTGTTCGACGCAAGCGCGCCGCAGTTGCGCGTGCAGGGCCGGCGCCTGTCGAACGTGTGTGCAGACCTCGAAACGCTGTGGGCGGGCATCGGCGATACGTTGTTCGGATTCCGCGTGTACCCGATCGCGCCGTTGGTCGCCATCATGCGCCGGCATACGTGGATGCGCGGCTTCGACTTCGACCCGGAGGCGGCCGTGCGTCTGTGCTGGGCCGGCGTGCGCCCGATCCGGGTGGATGCCCCGGTGCGCTATTTCCGGGCAAACGAAGGCGGCGTGTCGCATTTCCAGTATTTGCGCGACAACATCCTGTTGGTGGGCATGCACCTGCGCCTGACGGCGGGTGGGCTGCTGCGCTTGCCTTGGCAGATCGCCCGGCACTTGCGGCGGGGCTGGTAGACGCGGTCTCGGCTTACGCGAGGGTGTGAGCAGTGGCCTTCTTGGCTTGGTTCAGTAGCGTCTGCGCTGCAAGCCACGCCCGGGTGGCGGCCGTCGGGTCGCCAACGGCGCGCGCGTCGGCCGTGGCACCGGAGAGCAGCATCACATAGACGCTCGCGAGCTGCCGCGCTGTGCCGGCGGGCACCACTTCCGCCAGCAGTGTCTCAATCATGTTGAGCAGATCGTCGCGATAGCGCACCGCCACGTCGGTCACCTTGGGGCAGGTCGCGCCAAACTCGGCCAGCGCGCGCTCGAACAGGCAACCGGCAAACTCCGGGGTGCGGAACCACGTTTCGTACCAGTCGAAGATGCCCTTCAGGCGGGCCGTGACGTCAGGCATGGTCGAAAGCTGCTCGGCCATGCTGTTCATGATGAAGGTGTAGCGCTGCTCCAGCACTTCCTTGATCAGGTCTTCCTTGCCGGAAAAGTGCCGATAAAGCGTCATGCGCGCGACACCGGACTCGCTGATGATCCAATCGACGCCGACCGGGTAGAAGCCGTGCCGGGAAAACAGCTCGCTGGCCTTGTCCACCACCTGTTGGCGCTTGCTTGCGCGCATTGCTACCTCTCTTGATTGCTGGCTTGCATCTTAGCATTGGCCTCTTGCCGCATCCTGTGGACTGGGGGGCCGTCAAGCCATGCTCAGACTGTTGTTGCCATGTCAGCTTTACGCTTTGGTAACACAAGTGCACATGGTTGACGCTAAAGTAGACCGATCTATATCATGTGCCCGCGATTCATATGTGGGGCGGGGAAGAGAAGACTTTGCACGACCGGTCGGGGCATCCCAATCCGGCGATGACAAGGTTTCTCTCAAATCGACAGCAACAATAAGAAATAAGAGGTCAGACGAATGCGTAATCGTTTGCTGATGCTGGGGGCAGTCGTGTGGTTGGCCGCATGTGCCCAGCCGCAACCGCCCAGCGATGTCGTGCGGATTTGCGACGATCGTGGGTGCGCCGATCGGCCGAAGGCTCAAGTGGCTTTTGACCAGGCGAATATCCCGGACGAAGAGCCGCGCATCGCGGCTCTCAAGGAAGTCGCCAAGCGAGAGCCCAAGGCCGCCTATGACCTGGGCCTGCGCTACTTCCGCGGTGATGGCGTGCGTCAGGACAGCTACCAGGCGCTGGTGTGGATGCGCGAGGCTGCCGAGCACGGCAACCTGGCGGCGCAGAAGGCACTGGGCGCGTTCTACCTGTTCGGCCTCGAAGAGATGGGCTCCGACCCGGCTGAAGCCGAAAAATGGCTCTCGATTGCGGTGAGCCGCGGCGATAAGGAATCCAAGAAACTGCTCGACGAAGCGCGCAAGGCGAAACAGTCGGAGCAGGACGACTACAAGTGGCGCGCGCAGTGGCGCACCACCTATTACAACTATTGGTACTCGGGTTATCCGTATCTGGGCGTCTGGCGTCAGACGACCTGGTACTGGTACTGACCGGACAAGCGAAAGCGTTATCGCGTTTTTAAGGCGCTTTGGGGAGAGGGGAAACTCGTCGCGCGCCTTGCCAGGGGGGCTTATCGAGTCGAAGGACGCGTAAGCCGGAAATCGACTCAATTCGAGCCACAAAACAATATGAAAACCAATCTCTTTAGCCGCACTGCCAAGTTTGCAGGTGTGGCAGTGATCGCTGCTTCCCTCGCCGCATGTGCGGGTGGTGGCGTTGTGACCCCGGGAGGCCAGAACGCCGGCGTGAGCGGTGCTGCCGCCGGCGGCTCCAGCGCAGGCGCAGACCCGACGCTCGAGCGCTGCGCTTCGCCGCTGGGCACGATCGCCATGGATGACGGCCGCAATGCCGACTGGTACGGCCAGTTCGGCAGCGCCACCAAGATCACCACGATCGACCCGCTGCTGCGCCTGGCTGTGCAGCAGTCCAACTGCTTCATCATCACGTCGATCGGCAACCAGAAGACCGATGCACGCCTGTCGCGCATCACCGATCTGCAGCGCAACTCCGGCGAATACCGTGCCGGCTCCAAGCAGCAGAAGGGCCAGCGCGTGGCCGCTGACTACTACATGGAGCCGCAGATCATCATCAACGACTCGCCGATCGGCGGTGTGGCTGGTGCTGTGGGCGGCCTGCTGGGCAACAGCGCCATCGCTGCACTGGCTGGCAGCGTGAAGTCGAAGGCATCGGTGGTGACGCTGACGCTGTTTGACGTGCGTTCGGCCGTGCAGATTGCTGCAGCGGAAGGCAGCTCGACGGCCACCAACTACGGCGCGGTGCTGGCCGGCTTCGGCGGCGGCGTGGGCGGCGGTCTGGCTGGCTTCTCCAGCACGCCGGAAGGCAAGGCCACGGTGGTCGCCTTCATCGACGCCTGGAACAAGATGGTCGTTGCGCTGCGCAGCTACAAGGCGCAAGACGTGAAGGGCGGTCTGGGCCGTGGCGGTCAGCTCAAGGTCAACTGAGTATTGAGCGGGGATTCACACAGAAGAGACGTCTAGCGTCCTGATGTGTCAAAGAAAAAGCCTGCGGCGGTGACGTCGCAGGCTTTTTTTCTTGGCTGGGCGCGGTTGCGTCAGCGTGCGTCTTTCGGCCGATCTCCCTTGGGCCAATCTTTTGCGCGTTCGGCATAGTCGGGGCGCGGCTGCTGGGTAAAGAACCCGGCCACATCCACGGCTTCCTGCGCCGTCAGCGTGCCGCCCTGGCCCAGTGGCATGTTGTGCTTCACGAAGGGCGCCGCGGTGTACAGGCGCGCCATGCCCGCACCGATGTTGAACGAGTCCTTGCCCCACAGCGGCGGCATGAAGTAGCCGCCTTGCGGGTTCGGCATGCCCTGGCCCTCGGCGCCGTGGCAGGCGGCGCAACGTTGTGTGTAGATGGCCTTGCCGTTCTCGCGATTCGGCACGAGCGCGGTGTCGATCTTCTCGAAGCCGCGTCCGGTCACGTTGGTGCCGACGGGCACGCCGCTGGAGAGCCATTTCATATACGCGAGGATGGCGTTCATGTCCTCGCCGTCATAGGCGATCGGCTTGCCGTTCATCGAACGCTGGAAGCAATCATTTACGCGCTGCTGCAACGAGATGACGGCACCGCTGCGCGAACGGTATTCCGGAAACGCGGCGGTCAGCCCCACCCAGGGCGCGGCGTACGGCGTCGTGCCGCCGTTCAGGTGGCAGCTCGTGCAGTTCAGACCGTTGCCGACGTTGTGCGGCAACTGGCGCTTGGTGTCGGTCAAGATCAGCTTGCCGCGCTTGATGGCGTCGCCGACGGGGCCGGCTGGGATGGTGGCTTCGTCAGGCACCGGCAGCGTGCCGGGCGTGGTCTGTGCGAATGCGGATGTGGTGACGGCCAGCGCCAATGCAGCGCCGAGCTTGCGAAGCGTCATGTTGCCCCCTGTGGGTTGGTTATGTGTTGTTGTAGAAGTCGAGGGTTGCGCGGCTAGCGTTTGCGCTCGATCACGCTGAAGACGGCCATGCCCGCAAGCATTGCGCCGACAAAGCCGATGGCCTTGGGCACGCCCGCGCCCAACGTTACCAGTGCCGGCCCCGGGCAGAACCCCGCCAGGCCCCAGCCGATACCGAAGACTGCGCTGCCGAGCACAAGCCGCATGGTGACGCCCGTGGCAGACGGCCATTGAATCAGCGTGCCGAGCAACGAGCGGCCACGCCGCCGCGCAATGAAGAACGCGACCGCGCCGACGGCAATCGCCCCGCCCATCACGAAGGCCAGCGATGGGTCCCACCGGCCGAACAGATCCAGAAAGCCGAGCACCTTGGCCGGATTGGCCATGCCTGACACGATAAGCCCCGCACCAAACAGCAGGCCCGCGATCAACGCAATCACGATCGGCATGTCAGCCTCCCACCACGTGTCGCATCACGAACACGGTGGCGATGCCCGCCGCCATGAAGGTGAGCGTTGCCACCAGCGAGCGCACCGAGCCGCGCGACAACCCGCAGACACCGTGGCCGCTTGTGCAGCCACCCGCATAGCGCGTACCGATGCCCACCAGGAAACCGGCGGCGATGACCTCGCCCCAGCCGGCGGAGATGTCGGACACCACCGGCTGGCCGAGCCGCGCTGCAATGACGGGTGCCCCGATCAGCCCGACGAGAAAGGCGATACGCCAATCCATGTCGCCACGCGGGCGCTGCAGCAGCCCGCCGACGATGCCGCTGATGCCGGCAATGCGGCCGTTGCCCAACACCAGCACGGCCGCAGCCAGCCCGATGATCAGGCCGCCAATCATGGCCGCGCCCGGCGTGAAATGCGCAAAGTCAATCGACATGGGAATCGAGGTGGGGTGAAATCAATTAAGGTTCAAATAATATATAAATTTGTAGATTGTTTGTTAGATCCCTTCCCAGGGATACGAAAGCATCACGTGTAGAAAGGCACCGTTGCGTGGTCGCGCTGATTGTGGGGCGGCCCAGTGCTGCGAGCCGAAGGCGCGTGCGCGACCTCGTCTTCAAGCGCGTGAGGGAGACGCTGGCCTCTGTACTGTCAGCGCGTTCATCACAGGCGAATCACATAGCCTTCACGCGGATGCGTGCGCCCGGCATGCAGCGCGGTGATGCGTTGTTGCGCGGCCGTCATGCCGTGCTCTTCGATCAGCGTGAGCCAGCCGTGCGCGGGTTCGCGTACGTGGTCGATGAAGCGTCGCTGCGCAGCGTTGAATTTCTCGGTGACAACGGCAGGGCCCCAGTCGGCATTGCGCTTGCGGATCTGCACCGGCGCGAAGTAGAACTGCGGCGCGGGGCCGGGCAGGTCTTCAGCCTGAATGAAATCCGTGTTCTGCGCGGAGCCTGCAAAGCAGTCGTAGACCAGCGCGTTGCCAAGGTGCGCATGCACGCGCCGGCGCAGTGCCGCGTCGCCGGAGAAGTCGACGTAGAGCGTGGGGACGTCGGTGGCGAGCGTGTCGAGCCCATCGACCATCCCGTAGGTGACGCTGTCGTGATAGCACCCCAGACCGTCGACGAAGGCGCGATTGCCGGCGGAGGTGAGCGCGGTGAGCGTGAGCCCCGGCGTGTCACGCAGGCAGAACGCGGTGCCATACGCCGTCTTGCTGGATGCGCTGGAGAACACCAGCCGCCGCGCGCCAAAGAAGGCGTTGTCCGAGAGAAAATCCGCCAGCATGAATGACGTGATGAACAGCGGCCGATACAGGATCTGGTAGTTCTCCAGCGCTGCATCGTAGGCCGCATCCTGCGTCACGCGCGTGTACTGGTTGTAGGCGGAGACCAGCGACTGACGATGCACCGCGCCGTCATAGAAGCCGCGTGGCGTCACGCGTTCGGGCTGCATGCGCAGGTGTGTGGCGATGGGGAAGTAGCCGTAGAAGCGTTCGCCCACGTCGATGCCCTCCACCGTGGAGCTCACCACATCGGCAAAGCCCCACACCGGCATGTGGCCCCAGCCGTCCTGCCCGGTGGGGAAGAACGACCAGTACTGCATGGCATCGCCAAAGGCCGCGTAGGTGATGTTGTTGGTGGTGAGGGCAAAGCGGTCCAGACGCAGGACGACCTCGCCGGGCGCGGCCACGGGGGCAGCACCAGCGCTTTCCAGGCGGCTTTCGTTTAGGGCATGCTTGCGTGTGAAGAGCCGCTCGTATGGGGCATTCATCGGGGCGTTCATGGTGTCTCCTCCATTCTCGGGATCGATGGGCTGATGGCTTCACTCTATCGCCGGCCGCAGGCTGCCGGGTTCGGAAACGCATCCGAGGCAGACGCCACGCCAGCGCGCCGTGCCAAGCCGCTCAAGCGGCCGGTGCAGCGCCGCGCCAAGTTCACCGTGCAGGCCATCTACGACGCGTTTGTTCGGATTTGGCAGCGCGACGGCGCACGGGCCGCCACCACGCGCGCGGTGGCGCTGGAGGCCGGCTGCTCGGTCGGCACGCTGTACGAGTACTTCCCGAACAAGGAGGCGCTGCTCTCCGGCTACGTGCGGCACACCATCGAGGTATTGCTCGGGCGCATCCAGAGCGAGGTGATTGACCGCATCGACCTGCCTTGGCGCGAGCGCATCCGCCACCTCGTGCGCCTGACCTGCGGCGACCCGGTGCTCGATCCGCCGTACTTCGACCACGCCATGCTGATGCGCGAAGACCGCATCGCCGAGCCCAAGCACCACCAGCGCTTCTTCGACGAACTGAGCACCGCGTGGTGCCGGGCGCTGGATGCCTGCGCTGATCTGCCAGCCCGCCCTGACGATGCCGTGCTGCAGACGCTGCTGCAGGCCATCTGGGGCGCACGGCGCTATCGCCTGCTGTTGCCCGATGCACCGCCCGCGCCAGATGTGTGGACGGGCGCGATGGAGCGGCTTTGCCTCGCTGCCCTGGCTGCAACACAAGACGTTGCCTGACGCCCACACCGTGTTCAAACAAGGGTGCGAACCGATTGTCTGGGCAGTGCATCCTCGCTAGGCTGGGATTTTGCTGTAGAGGGCCGCGCGATGAGTTGGCAGAACTGGGTCGTCTCGTGGAAGGTGCGCAGGCAGATCAAGAGGCCGACCGAACGGGAGCCCTTCGATCCCGTCGCCACGCGCATCGGCGCGGAGAAGCGGAAGATGCCGTCGCCGGTGGAGTTGCCGCCGGAATGGCGCATCGTGCCTGCCAACAGCGGCCTGACCGGCGAGTGGATCGAACCCGCCGATCTCGACATGCTGGATGACCCACCGCCGGTGGTGCTCTACCTGCACGGCGGCGGCTACTTCTTCTGCAGCCCCCGTACGCACCGCCCCATCACGATTGGCCTGGCCACACATGCGCGTTCACGCGTGCATGTGCCGGACTACCGCCTCGCGCCTGAGCATCCGTTTCCTGCTGCCGTCGAAGACGCGCTGGCCAGCTATCGCACGCTGCTGGCGCAAGGGGTGTCGCCCGCGCAGATCGTGGTGGCGGGGGATTCGGCAGGGGGCGGGCTGGCGCTGGCCCTGCTCGTGGCATTGCGCGACGCGGCAGACCCGCTACCGGCCGGCGCGATTCTCTACTCGCCGTGGACGGACCTGGCGGCCACCGGCCAGAGCCTGATCGACAACGACGAATCCGACGTGATGTTCCGCGGCGCGTGGATGGCCTATGGCGCCACGATCTACCTGGGCGATTCGGGCATGCCGGTGGATCATCCGCTGGTGTCGCCGCTGTATGCCGACTTTGCCGGCTTGCCGCCGCTGCACTGTTACGTCAGCACCAGTGAAGTGCTGCGTGACGATACCCTCCGAATGGCCGAGCGCGCGCGTGCCGCCGGGGTATCCGTTTCGGTAGAAATGGGCCGTCGGCTTCCGCACGTGTGGCCGATCTTCTATCCTTTCCTTCCAGAAGCGCGCGTTGCGCTCAAACGATCGGGTGAGCAGATCAGACGACTGGTCGCCGCCCGCACAGAACCAGTGGAATTGACACTGGCATGATCTGACCGGCCGCCTCGTACCGCCTCGTACCGCCCCGGTCAGCCAAGCGCAGACGGGGAGCCCAGCATGCGTCGGGTGTTGGTTTTGGGGTTGGCGCTGGTATGCGTTGCCGGCGTGGGTGTTTGGAGTCGGCACTACCACGCGCGGTTGGCCGATGTCCGCTTTGCGCCCATTGAATCGGTTGCCGCAGCAACCGACGGCGGGCCGATCGCCGTGCCGGTGAGCACATCGACCCCCAAAAGCTATTGGCTCAAGATCTGCGACGAGAAGCTCGGGCCGATGACCGTCACGGTGCACGCCAACGAAACGCCGCTCACGTTTTCCAATGACCGCTCCGTCGGGCAGTTGACCGCCGAGGCACCGCCCTACGATCGTGCCGCCCGGGTCCTTGGCAAGACCTACGCCACCCTTGGCGCGCAGTTCGACGTCACCACGCACTACATGGCGTTGCCGACGCAACCGCCCACCACGTGCCTGCGGCCGTCGGTCGATGTGGAGCTGATCCTGAGCGATTTTCGCGTGACGGTGGCGCGTGAATTTGCGCCCGGCAGCTGCGCCTACAACGCCATCCGAGAGCACGAACTGCGGCATGTGGCCGTCAATCGTGCCGTGCTGCCGCGCGCGGCTGAGGTGATCCGCAAGGAGATCCAGCGCGAATATGGCGGGCGGCTCTACTTTGGGGATCCGGACCGCATTGCCGCCGAGCTGGAGACGCAGTTGACGCGCCACTGGCTACCGCGCGCGCAGTCGCTGATCGAACTGGGTTTGCAGGCGCACGAGCAGATCGATACGCCGCAAGAGCAGGACCGCATGAGCCGCATCTGCAACGGCGAAGTGCAAGCCGTGCTGCAGCAGCTCTGGCACAGCTAACGCCGCCGGGGTTCAGGCCGCCGGGCGATGTGCGGCGCGTGCCTGCAGTTGCGTGACCGCCTGGTCGACGATGCTCTCAGGCGGCAGGGCGATGTCGACGACGATGGCGTCGGTCGGCTCTTCCAGCGCGTCGAACTGGCTGCGCAGCAGGTTCGGGTTGAAGAAGTGGTCCTTGCGCGCAGACAGGCGGCCCTGCAGCAGTTCGAAGTCACCCTTCAGATAGACGAACTCCGTATTGCCGCTGCTACCCGCGTTGCCGCGCAGCACGTCGCGGTAGCGCTGCTTGAGCGCGGAACAGGCGACCACCAGCGAGCCGCCGCCGCTCGTCGTCTCGTCCATGTAGGTGCGGATGGATTCGAGCCAGGGCTTGCGATCGTCGTCGTTGAGCGGGATGCCGGCGTGCATCTTGGCGCGGTTGGCGTCGCTGTGGAACTCGTCGCCATCACGGAAGGCGCAGCCCAGACGCTCGGCAATCTTCTGGCCCACCGTCGATTTGCCGCAACCCGAAACACCCATCACTACAACAATCATCACGCATCCCACTGGCAAAAACGTCAGTCCGGCATGTTAGCGCGTTGACGGTGCCGGCCGCCGATTTTTGCTGCTGCGGCGCAGCAATTGTTCCGCGTCATTGTTCGTCAGAGAACGGATTGCCAAATGCGTCAAGCTGCGTCAAATTGCGGGCAAACGCAGTAGGAAGAATCATTCAAAACAAGGTCCCAAAAGGGCCAACGTTGACTGGAGGAGACGTCCATGGCTGGTGAAGTATTCGATCCGTGCCCACGCAACGGCCTGTCGTATGTGGTGGGGGATACGGAGGTGCCGCTGGCGCACGTAACGGTGCCCGCGTTGTTGGAAGCGACGGTGAATCGCTACCCCGACGCGGAGGCGGTGGTGTTTCGCGAGCAAGGTGTGCGCTGGACGTGGCGCGACTTTGCCGAACAGGTCGATGCGCTGGCCGCCGGCCTGCATGCACTGGGGCTGGCGCGGGGCGACCGCATCGGCATCTGGTCGCCCAACCGCTATGAATGGGTGCTCACGCAGTTTGCGACGGCACGCCTGGGGCTCATCCTCGTCAACATCAATCCGGCGTACCGGCTCTCGGAGCTGGAATACGCGCTGAACAAAGTCGGCTGCAAGGCCATCGTGGCGGCCGAGGCGTTCAAGACCTCGCGTTACCTGGAGATGCTGCAGACGCTGGCGCCTGAACTGGCAACCCAGCAACCCGGCGCATTGAACGCCGCCAAGCTGCCCGCGCTGCGCTGGGTCATCCGGATGGGCGAGGCTGCCACGCCCGGCATGATCAACTTTGCCGACGTGATCGCGCGCGGCGTGGATGACAAAGGCGGCGTACCCGTTGATGCGCTGGACGCCATCACCGCCACGCTGTCGCCCGACGACGCCATCAACATCCAGTTCACCAGCGGCACCACCGGCGCGCCCAAGGGCGCCACGCTCACGCACGTGAACGTGGTCAACAACGCGCGCTTCGTTGCCATGGCGATGAACCTGCAGGCCGGCGATCGGCTGTGCATTCCGGTGCCGCTGTACCACTGTTTCGGTATGGTCATGTCGGTGCTCACGTGTACCGCCACCAGCGCGTGCATGGTGTTTCCGGGTGAGGCCTTTGACCCGCTCGCCACGCTGCGCGCCGTGGCCGAAGAGCGCTGCACGCAACTGCACGGCGTGCCGACGATGTTCATCGCGCAGCTCGATCATCCGGATTTCAAGACCTTCGACGTGTCGAGCCTGCGCGGCGGCATCATGGCCGGATCGCCATGCCCGATCGAGGTGATGAAGCGCGTGGTGTCGGAGCTGAACCTGCGCGAGGTCACCATTGCGTATGGCATGACGGAGACGAGCCCCGTGTCGTTCCAGAGCGCCGTGACGGACCCGCTCGACAAGCGCGTGACCACCGTCGGCCGCATTCAGCCGCATCTGCAGGTCAAGCTGGTGGACGGCGCGGGCGAGGTGGTGCCCGTGGGCGAGAAGGGCGAGCTGTGCACCAAGGGCTATTCGGTCATGCTCGGCTACTGGGACGACGAGGCCAAGACCGCCGAGTCCATCCACGATGGCTGGATGCGCACGGGTGACTTGGCAACGTTCGATGCCGAGGGCTACTGCAACATCGTCGGCCGCGTGAAGGACATGCTCATTCGCGGCGGCGAGAACGTGTACCCGCGCGAGATCGAAGAATTCCTCTTCCGCCACCCGAAGGTGCAGGCCGTCAACGTGTTTGGTGTGCCCGACCAGAAGTACGGCGAAGAGGTGTGCGCGTGGATCGTGCTCAAACCGGGTCAGCAGGCCACGGAGGATGAGATTCGCGAATTCTGCAAAGGGCAGATCGCGCACTACAAGGTCCCGCGCTACATCCGCTTCGTCACCGAGATGCCGATGACGGTTACCGGCAAGGTGCAGAAGTTCGTCATGCGTGACCGCATGATCGAAGAGCTCAAGCTGACCGTCGCGCAAACGGCCTGAGCAGGCCCTGCGCGGTTTCTCCGCTGAAATGCGAACCGGTTGCGCACGGCATGTCGTTGCCATGACGATGCTTGCCGTGCGCAATTTTTTGCGCGTGTCCGGCTGAGGCGCCGCACGAAAACCAAGACACCGACCCCGCACGCGTCTTGCCGATAGGGGGCACTCGCAGGAAAGCGCTGCACGCGTTTGGCGTGTCGCTGCGCCTGACCGCAATCTCGTGTCAATTCCGTTGCAACGTGCGTGACGGGATGCACGTTCCTGATTGGCGTCGGCTCGCGCAATGTGAGCCTTGATGCGCCGATGGTGCAATGTTGAAACACCTGAAACGAACGCGCACTCGAACACCCGCGCCAACGCGATCCGCTAGCAGGGTGTGGGTCTTGGTGTGACAACGGAACACCGCTGACGCCGCCGTCGCCGCATTGCTGTTTCGGCTGTGCAACCAAAGCGCGCGAACGACACCCCCAAAATGCGTATGCCTTGGCACGATTCCACGTGTTTTCGCCGCATGCAGCGCGCGTCCAAATCGGATTTCACTGCGTTTTCAATTGCTTGGCGATTTGGCGTGCGAGCGCGCCTGAAATTGGCACTGAATATGCGAACACGGCGCCCCGGGGTGGGTGATGTTTTTTCCCACAGGCAAGGCGCGCCGGCCCCATCGGCCGCGCTTCCAACCGCCCCTCTCACCTTTATGGAGTGCGTTATGAAGAAGACCTTACTGGCCACCGCGATCGCCATGGGATTGGGGGTCTCTGGCGTTGCATTGGCCGATATCGGGAACTCAGCATCCGGGCCCGGTGACAAGACCCAAACCAGCACGGCCACTGTCACCAACACCACAACCACCACAACGACGGACACCAACACCAATACAAGCTCGCGCACGAGCACACGCAACACCAACAACTCCAACCAACACAACAACCAAAGCCAAGGCAATGACCGCGACAACAGCGGCGCTTCCACTGCCTATGGCTATGGCACTGCGGCTGCCAACAATGGCAGCGTTGCCACGGCAACTTTCAGCAATGCCTTCAACTCCAGCAAGGCCATCGCCATCTCCAAGCTGGAAGGCACGGTGACGAACCTCAGCGTATCGGGCATCGGCAACGTGGCCACCAACAACGGTGGCACGGCCAACGGTGGCGGCGGCGGGCGTGGCGGCAATGGCTACGGCGGCGTCGGCATGGGCGGCAATGGCGGCACCGGTGGTGCGGGTGGCGCGGGCGGCGGCGGCGGTTCTGGCGGCAGCTCGGGCAACGTCACGCACGGCAGCGCGACCAACGGCAGCGCGACAGCGGGCAACGGTGCCAGCGGCGGCGATGCCAGCGGCAATGCCGGTAACGGCGGCGCAGGCGGCGGCTCCGGCACGCTGTCGGCCAGCCTGGGTGCAGGCCTGGGCGGTGCGGCAGGCAGTAACAGTGCAGCCGGCGGCGGCAGCGGTGGCAGTGGCGGTGGTGCTGGCGCCAGTGGCGGCGATGCCAACCGCCATCACGGCGGCGGCGCGGCGACTGGCGGTGCAGGTGCGGCGGCAGGCGGCAACGGTGCGGCTGGCGGCGCAGGAACGGCTGGCACATCCACTGCTTCCGGCGGCGCAGGCACAGGCACTAGCGCAGCGACTGGCACAAGCACGGGTGGAGCCGGCGCAGCAGGCGGCGCGGCCAACAACCTGGCCGGTAATGGCGGTGCTGGCGGCAGCGCAACTAACGGCAGCGCAACCAACGGCTCAGCCACGTCCATGGCCGGCAACGGCGCGGTGGGCGCAACGGGGGCGATGGGCGCAGCAGGCGGCGCGGGCGGCACCGGCAACGGTGGCGTCGGCAATGGCGCGGTTGGCGGTGCTGGTGGGGCAGGCGGAGCGGTGGCGGTGGATGCCGGCACGTTCAACATGTCCAACGCCATGACCAGTGTCGGCCAATCGGCTGCCGGGGTGATGATCGCGAACCAGAACAGCGGTTTCGCCTCGCTCATCCAGCAGAGCGTCAACGTGCAAGCCAACCTGAATGTCGGCCACTGATCCGGTATCAGGCATGAGCGGGGAAGTGCCGCTGCCATCTCTGATGGCAGTGGCTGATCGGGCTGGATCACGCAACAGGGTCCGGCCCAGTCGGAACGGCAGTTGGAACGTATGGGAGACATTCGATGCGATCCGACAGAACAACAGCAACAGGATGGGCGGCATGGTTCCTGACATGCGGCCTTGCGGCGTGGCCTACGGTCATGCCAGCGACAGTGATCGCGGCGGAAGATGCGCCGGTCGCAGACAGTCTCCAGGCAGTCAATACGGAAGCGGTGCGTCCCCCGGTCGCCGCGCCCGCATCGGTGCCCGGGTTCGGTCATGCGGTCGATGCAGACAAGCTCGAAGGCTATCGCGGCGGGACGCAGGACCTGTACCAGACCGTCAACGATGCGCGTCTCTCGGGCACCGTCAGCAACGATAGTGCCGTCAACATAGCGACGGGCGGCAACATCGTGCGCGACGGCTCGTTCACCAACGCAGCCGGGATACCCACGGTCATCCAGAACAGCGGGGCGAACGTGCTGATCCAGAACGCGACCATCGTCAACGTGCAGTTCAGGCCTTGATGACGCCGAGATGAAGGACGTGGCGATGCGGTGGACGTGGCGTGCGGCGCTGATACTCGGCGCATGCGGGCCGGCGTGTGGGCCGGCATTTGCCGGCTCGATCGACATGCTCGGCACGGGTGGCGCGACCTACAACATGCCGGTGACGAGCATGAAGGAGGCGCGTTTTCTGCGCACCATCCATCAGCGTTTCGACTTCAGTTGCGGTTCGGCTGCCGTGGCGACGCTGCTCACCTACCAGTACGGCTATCCGGTGAGTGAGCAGACGGTGTTCCAGGCCATGTATCTGCATGGCAACCAGGAGAAGATCCGGCGAGAAGGCTTTTCGCTGCTCGACATCAAACGCTATCTGGAGTCGCAAGGCTTCGAGGCCGATGGTTTCGAGCAGCCGCTGGATGCATTGAGCGGCGCCCACTTGCCGGCCATCGTGCTGTTGAGCGAGAACGGCTATCACCACTTCGTGGTGGTCAAGGGTGTGCAGGAAGGGCGTGTGCTGGTGGGCGATCCGGCCATGGGCACGCGTGCGATCCCACGTGCGAGCTTCGAGAGCATGTGGGACAACCATCTGCTGTTCGTCATCCACAATCGCGAAGAGCGCGCAACGTTCAACGCGGGGCCGGACTGGCGCGTGGCACCGCGTGCGCCGCTGGACGAAGGGGTGGATCGCACTGGCCTGGGGAACATCGTGATCCCCAAGCATGGGCCGTCCGACTTCTGAGAGCGATAGGCAAGCGCAGGAGGGCACCATGAGACGGTTTGGCGGGGTGCTGTGGGCAGCCGGCACGCTGGTGCTGGCTGGGTCTGGTCATGCGCTGGCGGCGGGCATGGGCGGTGTGACGGATGCCATGGATGGCCCGCGCATGAACAACCCGGTCCACGCATGGAAAGCCGTGTCAGAAGACCAGCTCGACGACATGCGCGGCGGGTTTGATGTGCCCTCGGCAGCGGGGTTGCGCATCTCGTTCGGTATCGATCGCGCGGTCTATATCAACGGCGATCTGGTGGCGAGTGTGTCGGTCAACATTCCCGACATTGCGCGCATGACGACCGCGCAGGCGCAGCAGCTGGCCAACGTGGTCAACACCGTCAATGTCGTGCAGAACGGGCCGAACAACGTTGCGCCGCCGGACATTGCAGCGGGCGCGTCAGCGGCTGCCACGGTCATCCAGAACAGCCTGAACAACCAGACCCTGCAAGCGATCACGACCATCAACGCGGCAGTCAATAGCCTGCCGCAGTTCCGTCAGCTCAGCCTCAACAACGCGCTGCAGAGCGCGCTGGCCAACGTTGTGACGGGCCTGCACTAAAGCCGAAGCCGCGTCAGAACGTCAGAACTGGATTGGCAGCCGCAGCGTGACCGTTAGGTCTGGCGTGTCGCGCGTGAGGCCTGCGCCCACCGAGAGGTTCAGCGTCATCTTGGGCGAGATGCGGTACGAATAGCCCACCAGCAGCGTGCCCAGGGTGGTACGCACCGAGCCCGGCACGCGCTGGCCGTTCTGCTGGGTCGGCCCGATGATGCTCTGGTCGTAGCCGATCGAGAACGAAGCCTTCTCGTTGAGCGCCAGCCCCATGCCGAAATTCAGGCCGATGATGTCGCCGGCCTTCACGTTGCCCAGGAACTGCTGCGAGCCGTCCACCAGATTCAGGCTCACGTCCTTGCGCTCGAAGTTGTGCAGGTAGCTGATGCTGCCGAAAAACACCGCCGGGTCGGTCGGAAACAGCCAGGTCAGGCCCGGCTGCAGTGCATAGAAGCCCGAGCCTGTGGGTTGCTGCAGCGGCAGGCCCGTGCCTGTGGTGTTGCTCACGCAGCGCGTCACGCAGTCGGTGGTGACCTGGAATGGATCTTTGCCAGTGCGTGTCTTGAAGCGCAGCCAGCCGATGGTGAACGGCTTGTCGACGCCGCCCGCGCTGATCTGATAGCGCGCGGTCATCTCCACGTCGCCGATGCCGTGGCCGTGCGAGCCGAAGGCGTTGTCAGTTGCCGTGCCCGTGAATATCTCACGGCTGACGGTGTCGTTTGTGCTGTAGACGTAGGGCATGCGCAGTTCCAGCTCCCAGCGGCGGGCCAAGCCATAGCGCACGGCCAGCGTGCTGGTGAGCGTGGTGGTCTTCACCTGCCGCACATCAATCAGGCCGATCAGCAGCGCAGGGATGATGGTGTAGCCCACCAGCGCCACGCGGTCAGACGATGAATACGCCATCTGCAGTGAAGGTTCGACGACGAACTTGCCCGGCGGCGTGAGCGCGCTGGGCTCATCGAAGATCTGCGCGACGCGCGGTGGCTGGTCGGAAGGTTCTGGCGGCTTGCCGACAGGCGTGTTGCCGGGCTCGCCGTTCTGCGCCATCTGTGCGGCAGCTTCACCGGACGACGCATCACCACCCGCGCCCGGCGCACCGGCACCGCGCACGGTATCGAGCTCGCTCATGCCGAGCGCGCGCCGCATGTGGTTCAGGTGAGCTTCCTGCTGCTTGATGGAACGCTTCAATTCCTGCAGGCGCGCCTGCGCGTCGGCAAGCTCCCGCTGAAGGGATTCAAAGCTGGGTGGTTTGTCATCCACCGGCTCGTTGGTCTGCGCAAGGACCGGCCCGCTGCACAACAGCAGGCATGCGCACGCAACCGCACGTAGCGGCCACCATGGCGTGTTCGTCATGGCAATGTCCCCCGTCGAGAGCGCCCTCTCCACGAAAAGTGGATGAGCCCTTCACGATTCCCCCGGGTGGCGTAATGCGGATTCCACTATAGGCGAGCGCGCGTGAAACGATAGGGCATTGGTGTCCCCAAAACGGAGGAGGGCCGCGTGCCCGTTTTCTCTATCGCCCGGGCAAGAAAAAAGGCGCCCGAAGGCGCCTTGTGTGTCTCGCGAATTGTCAGTGCTTACTGACGCGTCTCATTGGCGTGCATTGCGCATGTTGTCCGGCCACGGCGTGTTGTAGTTCGTGCGGAACGGGTTGATGTCCAGGCCGCCGCGCCGCGTGTAGCGCGCATACACGGTCAGCTTGACCGGCCGGCACTGGCGCAGGATGTCGGTAAAGATGCGCTCGACGCACTGCTCGTGAAACTCGTTGTGCTCGCGGAACGAGATCAGGTACTTGAGCAGCGCTTCCTGGTTGATCGGCGCGCCCACGTAGCGGATCTGCACGCTGCCCCAGTCCGGCTGGCCCGTCACCAGGCAGTTGGATTTGAGCAGGTGCGAGACCAGCGTCTCTTCCACCGGGGTCTCTTCCTGATCCGCGTGCAGCAGTTCGGGCGTGGGCTGGTAGATGTCGGTCTCGATGTCCAGTCGATCGAGTAGCAGGCCGTCGAGTTCGCCCATCTTCTGCCGCGTAAATTCCTCCTGCGGCACGATGCGCACCTGCACCGGCGCGCCGCACGCTTCCGACAGATCGTGGTGGATCAACTGCTGCAGCGCCTCGTGCGAGGCCACCTTGGTCTGGTTGAACGAATTCAGATACAGCTTGAACGACTTGGATTCGACAATGTTGGGCGAATCCGCCGGCACGATCACCGTACCCACGGCCACCTGTGGCTTGCCGCGCAGGTTCAGCCACGACAGCTCGTACAGGTTCCACAAGTCCACGCCGAAGAAGGGCAGGGCGCTGCCGGCGGGCAGGCCGATCTCGTCACGCTTGCCCTGGCGCGGAATGGGAAACAGGAGGCTCGGGTCGTACTCCGTCTTGTAGGCGGAGGTCTTGCCCAGCGGCGAATGTTCGGGATGGTTGCTCATGGCAAGGATTCGGGCCCCAGAAGGCACGGTCACTGAGGATTCGATGGCCTCGGTTACGGGGTGAGTGAACGCACGACGGTGTCGGTCCACTGAATATTGAGCTGCCCACGATAAGGTTTGTGGACGACCCAGATTTTCACCGGCGGATTCCCAGCGGTCATCTTCTCGGGAACCACGCGGGTATAGGTGAATTCGCTGTCGTCGAGCTTTTCCAGCTTGCGCGCAATGCCGCCCGTTCCTTTGTCCGATACGAGGACGTGATGCTTCTTGTCTCCCGTAATGAAGAAATAGCCGCCACCACCCAAGGCGTGCTTCGATTCGCCGGTCTTGGTGTCGAAGAACTCGTATCGATTCGTTTGCATATCCCACTTCGAGATGCCGACGACGCCGGGATAATCGTCCTTCACATTCGTATCCGGATGCCCGTCAACGTAAACCTCTGTCGTGAGCCAGACGGTCTTGCCGAGCGCCTCAGGGTGAATGGCGGGTGTCTCCGCCTGCGCGGCTCCGGCCAGGAACATCCCGGCGGCAAGCGCAGTCGTCATGATGATCGATTTGATTTTCATGGATGCCTCGATAGCGTTACGCAACAGCGCTGTTAAGGGGTAGCGCGTCACAAAAATAGGCTGTAGACGGGGTTCTCGCTTTCGTCCCAGTAGGTATAGCCCAGCGTGGCGAGGAACGCCTTGAACTCGCGCTTCTCACCCTTCGGCACCTGGATGCCGACGAGGATGTTGCTCGAATCGGCGCCCTGATTGCGGTAGTGGAACAGGCTGATGTTCCAGTTCGGGCTCATGCTCGACAAAAACTTCATCAGCGCGCCCGGCCGCTCGGGAAACTCAAAGCGATAGAGGTGTTCGTTCTCCGCCAGCGGCGAGCGCCCGCCCACCATGTAGCGGATGTGCTGCTTGGCAAGCTCGTCGTTCGACAGGTCCAGCGTCGGGAAGCCGTGCTTGCGGAAGTTCTCGGCAATCTTGTCGCCTTCTGCGCGCGATGCAATCTGCACGCCCACGAAAATGTGCGCGGCGTCCTTGCTGGCAATGCGGTAGTTGAACTCCGTCACGTTGCGCGACCAGCCGACCAGCTCGCAGAAGCGCTTGAAGCTGCCGCGCTCTTCCGGAATCGTCACGGCAAACACGGCTTCGCGCGCTTCGCCCACCTCGGCGCGTTCGGCCACGAAGCGCAGGCGGTCGAAGTTCATATTGGCGCCGCTGGCCACGGCCACCAGGGCTTCGTTCTTCAGCTTGTTCTTCTCGGCGTACACCTTGAGGCCGGCGAGTGCCAGCGCGCCCGAGGGCTCCAGCAGGCTGCGCGTGTCCTGGAACACGTCCTTGAGCCCCGCGCAGATGGCATCCGTATCCACGGTGATGATCTCGTCGACCAGCTCGCGCGTGATGCGGAAGGTTTCCTTGCCCACCAGCTTGACTGCGGTGCCGTCGGCAAACAGGCCCACGTCCTTTAGCTCGACACGCTTGCCTGCGGCCACCGAACGCGCCATCGCGTCGGAATCCTCGCTCTGCACGCCGATCACCTTGATGTCCGGACGCACGGCTTTTACGTAGGCCGCAATGCCGGAGATCAGCCCGCCGCCGCCAATCGCGCAGAAGATCGCGTGGATCGGCTGCGGATGCTGGCGCAGGATTTCCATGGCGATGGTGCCCTGGCCTGCAATCACCTCCGGGTCGTCAAACGGGTGCACGAAGGTATAGCCGTGCTTCTCTTGCAGCTTGACGGCGTGGGCGTAGGTGTCGGAATAGCTTTCGCCCTGCAGCACGACGTCGACCCACTTGCCGCCGCGCGAGCGCACGCCGTCAATCTTGAGCTGGGGCGTCGTGACCGGCATGCAGATCACGGCCTTGCATTCCATGCGGGCTGCGCTGAACGCCACGCCCTGCGCGTGGTTGCCGGCGGAGGCCGTAATCACCCCGCGCTTGCGCTCGGCCGGCGTGAGCGAGGCCATCTTGTTGTAGGCGCCGCGCAGCTTGAACGAGAACACCGGCTGGTCGTCCTCGCGCTTGAGGTAGACGCGGTTGCCGGTGCGCGCCGACAGGTTGGGCGCGAACTTGAGCTCGGTTTCCAGTGCGACGTCATAGACCTTCGCAGTCAGGATCTTCTTGAGGTAATCGATGGCCATGGGACGGACCGGGTTGGACTGAGGGGAGCCCGTAAGCCTATCACGCGGCGCCTTGTGCGCTGGTGTGTCCGCTGTTGGCGCGGGCCAGGGTCTGGTGGGCGCGCGCCGAAGACGGCTGCGCCGGCAATGTCATGCCTGTGTCGTGAGCGGACGTCCAAGCGCACGCGCCGCGATCGGCGTCGACATCATGATCGAGGTGCGTGTTTCGCCATACAGGTTGATCCGTTCGATCAACCGCTCCAGATCTGCGACGCTCGTCGCTGCAAGCCGCATCACGTAGGAATCTGCGCCGGTCACGTGGTGGCATTCCAATACTTCGGGAATCGTCTCGAGCAGCTTGAGGAACTTGGCCTTTGCGGGCTGCGCAACGGTGATACCGATCAGCGCGCTGACCGGGTAGCCCGCAGCAACGGGATTCACTCGCGCCACGTAGCCTTCAATCACACCGGCGTCTTCCAGACGCTTCACGCGCTCCGTGACGGTCGGCACCGACAGCTTCACCTGTCGGGCAAGCTCTGTATATGTCATGCGGCCGTTGTGCTGCAGCAGGTCTAGCAGCTTCCAGTCCAGATCGTCCATTGTGGTTGCAATCTTTAAGGAGAATGGGCGATTTTGCCTTAAAAATACGATTCCGCCAGGATGCGGCGGTGCCTACGATGAGACCTACACAACAAACCACTGTGGGAGGGCATGCAAGTGCTGTTCATCAAGGCCACCATGATCGGGTTCTGTATTGCTGCGCCGGTCGGCCCGATCGGTATGCTGTGCATCCAGCGCAGCCTGAACCGCGGGTTCCGCTCGGGACTGGCGACGGGCCTCGGCGCCGCCTGCGCAGATGCCCTGTACGGGTTGCTTGGCGCGCTCGGTGTCGCCGGCGTCGTTGCTGCGCTCCCTGCGCTGACGCTTGTGCTCAAAATTGCCGGCGGTGCGTTTCTCGTATGGCTAGCGTGGTCGACCGCGCGCACATCGTCCGCCGGGCCTGCTGCGCTGGACGCCGCACGTGATATGCAGGCCGTTGCCAATGCGCGCGAATTCCTGACGACATTCGCACTGACCCTGTCGAACCCGCTGACGATCCTATCGTTCGTGGCGATCTTCGCTGCGCTCGGGCCGTCGGCCGAGGCGCATGCGTCAGCTGAAGGTGCCGGATGGCTCGCCGTTGCGCAGATGGTCGTCGGGGTCTTCGTTGGTTCCGCTGCATGGTGGCTTTGCCTGAGTGGAGCGACCGCGGCGCTGCGCGTGAGGATGCCAGCTTCATTCGTGCCTGCCATCACGCGGCTGTCAGCGCTCGCCATCGCTGGGTTCGGCACCGTGCAGGTCATTGCGGGGCTGCGCAGCGTTGCCCAGGTGGTGTAAGCCTCAGTCAAGCCATCGGCCATCGCGCGGGCGCACATCATGCCGGCCCGGCCAAGGCCAGGTGATTCTTGCCCGAGACCTGGGGTGATCTGTACACTGCCCCGGCACCGTCAGCGGTGTCGGCGGTATTTGCGGTGCCTACGACCTCGATGGCTGGCGCTGCTAAAAGCACACTCGGGCGAGAGGCCTCCATGAACACCCCGTCGTCTTCCTCCCAGCCTTCCCGGCCCGTGCGCCGGGGCCGCAAAGTCTGGTCCGGCACGCAGCAGGTCATCGCCTACGGCATGCCGTCGCTGGGCTGGCGTGACATCTATCACCATGCACTGGAGGTCAACTGGCCGACCTTCTTTGCCATCCTGGCGGGGCTCTTCCTCACCCTCAATGCCGTGTTTGCCGGGCTGTATTCGCTGGGCGATGCGTCCATCGCCAATCAGTCGCCGTCGGGCTTCGCGGGCGCGTTCTTCTTCAGCGTGGAGACACTTGCCACGGTCGGCTACGGCGACATGCACCCGCAGACGCTCTACGCCCATGTCATTGCCACGCTGGAGATCTTCATCGGCATGTCGGGCATTGCCATGGCGACGGGGCTGGTGTTTGCGCGCTTCTCACGCCCGCGCGCCAAGATCATGTTTGCGCAGAATGCCGTGGTGCGGATGCTCAACGGCAAGATGACGCTGATGGTGCGGGCGGCCAATGCGCGGCAGAACGTCATTGCCGAGGCCAGCGCCAAGCTGCGTCTGCTGCAGGATGAGCGCTCGCCCGAGGGCTATTCGATCTACCGCATCCGCGATCTGCACCTGGAGCGCAGCGAGCACCCGATCTTCCTGCTCGGCTGGGTCTTGATGCACGTGATTGACGAGACCAGCCCGCTGTACAACGCCACGCCCGAGTCGCTTGCCGCGGGTGATGCGCTGCTGCTGCTCACCATCGAAGGCTCGGACGAAACCGCCGCGCAAACCCTGCAGGCGCGCAACGCCTGGCGCCACGACGAGATCCGCTGGGGCTACCGCTATGTCGACCTGATGCGCGACGACGAAAACGGCGTCACCCACGTCGACTACGACAACTTCCACAAGATCGTGCCGGCCGATATGCCAGCCGAGGAACCGGTGCAGGCACAATGACCGGCTTGTCCGATTCCTCTCAACGCGCCAACGCGCAACGTCCGTGGCCCTGAACCTCGTCTGGCTGGCTTTCTTCCTCGTTGCCTTCGTGACTGCCTGCGTGCAGGTGGTGCAGGGCGACATGGAAGTCTTCTCCCGCATGCTGACCGCCATGTTCGACGCCGCGCGCACCGGCTTCGAGATCGCGCTGGGCTTGACCGGCATGATGGCGCTGTGGCTCGGCATCATGCGCGTGGGTGAACGCGCCGGGGTGGTCGATCTGTTCGCGCGGCTGGTCAACCCGCTGATGCGGCACCTGTTTCCCTCCGTGCCCGCCGGTCACCCAGCCAACGGCGCGATGATGATGAACGTGTCGGCCAATATGCTCGGCCTGGACAACGCTGCCACACCGCTGGGCCTGCAGGCCATGCGCGAGCTGCAGCAGATCAACCCGCAGCCGCAGCGCGCCAGCGATGCGCAACTGATGTTCGTGGTGCTCAACACGGCGGGCGTCACGCTGGTGCCCACCTCCGTCATCGCCATCCGTCAGGCGATGGCGGTCAAGCAGGGCCTGGTCGGTTTCAACGCGGCGGACATCTTCCTGCCGACGCTGCTGTCCACCTTCATCGGCTTTTGCGCGGGCATTGGGGCGGTGGCGTTCTACCAGCGCATCAACCTGTTCAAGCCGGCGCTGCTGGCGTATTTCGGTGGCTTCATCACGTTGATGGGGTTGCTGTTTGCGTGGCTGCGCCAGTTTCCGCCGCAGCAGATGGCGGCGTGGATCGGGCTGATCGGCGCGGGCTCCATCCTCACCATCGTGGTGGCGTTCCTGGCGTGCGGGGCGATCCGCCGCATCAACGTCTACGAGACCTTCGTCGACGGGGCCAAGGATGGTTTCCAGGTCGCCATCGGCATCGTGCCGTACCTGGTGGCGGTGCTGGTAGGCATCGCCGTGTTTCGCGCAGCGGGCTGCATGGATGTGCTGATGCAGGGGCTCTCGGCATTGTTCTCGCACCTCGGCATCGACACTCGCTTCGTACCGGCGCTGCCCGTGGGGCTGATGAAGACGTTGTCCGGCGCGGGCGCCCGCGGCCTGATGGTGGACGTGATGACCACCTACGGCGTCGACTCCTTCCAGGGCAAGCTGGCGGCCATCATCCAGGGCTCCACCGAAACCACGTTCTACGTGCTGGCTGTGTACTTCGGCAGCGTCGGCATCAAGGACACGCGCTACGCGCTCGCCTGCGGGCTGTGGGCCGACCTGATCGGGCTGATCGGCGCTGTGTTCATCGCCTATCTGTTCTTCGGCTGACCGCGTAGGGAGGCCCCCGAGCGACGCCACGGCCGCCCGGCCACTACAATCGGTCGCATGGAACAATGGATCGATACGCTTTTTGCCACGCTCGCCTTGCCCAAGGTCGGGCTGCCCGCCATCTTTCTCGTCAGTTTCATCTCGGCGACGCTCTTGCCGCTGGGCTCCGAGCCAGCGGTCTTTGCTTACATCAAGCTCAACCCGGAGATGTTCTGGCCGGCCATCATCGTCGCCACCATTGGCAATACGCTGGGCGGCGTGGTCGACTGGTGGATGGGCTATGCGGCCAAGCTGGCGCTGGTGCGCTACCACCTGGCCCGCCGTCGCCGTCAGCACGATGCAGAGCACGCGCAGCACGTGCCGCACCCCAAGCGCCACCGCGCGCCGCCGCTCGACAAAAAATACTTCCGCTGGATGCGCCGTCTTGGGCCGGTGTCGCTGCTGGTGTCGTGGCTGCCTGGCATTGGCGACCCGCTCTGCACGCTGGCCGGCTGGCTGCGCCTCAAATTCTGGCCGAGCGTGATGTACATGGCCATCGGCAAATTCCTGCGGTATCTGGTCATGACCGGCGCGCTGATGACGCTGCCCGATGACTTTTGGCACGGTATGTTTGGCTGGATCAAGAATCTCATGATGTGACGTTTGCGTGATTTTTTCGTCACGTTCGGCGCGTTATGTTTTCGCAAGCCATTGAAAACGCGGCGGTTTTTGCGGCCATGCTCGGTGCAGGGATACCGTTGCTGCAATGCATCAACGCTAAACCTTGCAGTACAATCGCCCTTTAAAGACCGCGCGGCTCGATCCCTCTTTGCCGCGCCATCCCTCCCCAGCGGCACGCCATGAATGCCCCACTTCTGATCGACGCCAAACTCACGGCGCACGACGCTGCGCCCCGGCTGCGCGAGATTCCCTACAACTACACCTCGTTCTCGGATCGGGAAATCGTCATCCGCCTGCTGGGCGAGTCTGCGTGGCAGATCCTGAGCGAGCTGCGCGCCGAGCGCCGCACCGGCCGATCGGCACGCATGCTGTACGAAGTGCTGGGCGATGTCTGGGTGGTGCGCCGCAATCCATATCTGCAGGACGACCTGCTCGAGACGCCCAAGCGCCGGCAGATGCTGATCGATGCGCTCAATCACCGCCTGGCGGAGATCGAGAAGCGCCGCGTGGCCGATCACGATTCGCATCACGACCCGGAAGGCGACGAGCGCGCCAGCAAGGTCGAGCAACTGGTCGTGCATGCCCGCCGTGCGGTCAAGGCGTTCCAGGAAGAGTTTGCCCAGGTGTATGACCTGCGCCGCCGCGCCCAGAAGGTGCTCGGCCGCGTCACCGCTAAGGACAACATCAAGTTCGACGGCCTGTCGCGCGTGTCGCACGTGACGGACGCCACCGACTGGCGCGTCGAATACCCGTTCGTGGTGCTCACGCCCGATACGGAAGAAGAGATCGCCGGCATCGTCAAGGGCTGCTTCGAGCTTGGGCTGACCATCATCCCGCGCGGAGGCGGCACCGGCTACACCGGCGGCGCCGTGCCGCTCACGCCGTTCTCGGCCGTCATCAACACCGAAAAGCTGGAACGCCTGGATGCGGTCGAACAGACCGATCTGCCGGGCGTCGACCACCCCGTGGCGACCATCTATTCGGGCGCCGGCGTGGTCACGCGCCGCGTGGCGGAAGCGGCTGAAAAGGCCGGTCTCGTCTTCGCCGTGGACCCGACCTCGATCGACGCATCGTGCATCGGCGGCAACGTCGCCATGAACGCGGGTGGCAAGAAGGCCGTGCTGTGGGGCACCGCGCTGGACAACCTCGCCTGGTGGCGCATGGTCGATCCGGACGGCAACTGGCTGGAAGTCCAGCGCCTCGATCACAACCTCGGCAAGATTCACGACGCGCCGGTCGCCACGTTCGAGCTGAAGTGGTTCGACGGCAATGCGCCGATGGGCAGCAAGCTGCTGCGCACCGAAACGCTCACCATCGAAGGCCGCAAATTCCGCAAGGAGGGTCTGGGCAAGGACGTGACGGACAAGTTCCTGTCGGGCCTGCCCGGTGTGCAGAAGGAGGGCTGCGACGGCATCATCACCAGCGCGCGCTGGATTCTGCACCGCATGCCGAAGTCGATCCGCACCGTGTGCCTGGAGTTCTTTGGCCAGGCGCGCGACTCGGTGCCGAGCATCGTCGAGATCAAGGACTACCTCGACGGCGAGACCAAGAAGGGCGGCGCCATCCTGGCTGGCTTGGAGCACCTGGACGAGCGCTACCTGCGCGCGGTCGGCTACGCTACCAAGAGCAAGCGCAACGCGTTCCCGAAGATGGTGCTGATCGGTGACATCGTTGGCGACGACGATGACGCCGTGGCGCGTGCCACCTCGGAGGTGATTCGCCTGGCCAATGGCAAGAGCGGCGAAGGCTTCGTGGCCGTGAGCCCCGAGGCGCGCAAGAAATTCTGGCTGGATCGCTCGCGTACGGCAGCGATTTCCAAGCACACCAACGCCTTCAAGATCAACGAAGACGTGGTGATCCCGCTCAACCGCATGGGCGAGTACACCGACGGCATCGAGCGCATCAACATCGAGCTGTCGATCAAGAACAAGCTCAAGCTGGCCGACGCGCTGCAAGATTTTTTCGCGCGCAACGATCTGCCGCTGGGCCGCACCGACGACGCCAACGAGATCCCCAGCGCTGAATTGCTGGAAGACCGCGTACAGCAGGCACAGCAACTGGTGCGCGCCACGCGCGCGCGCTGGCAGTACCTGCTGGACCACCTCGATACGCCGGTGAATACGGCACGCGCCAGCCTGATCGGCCTGGGTCTGGGCTACCTCGCGCAGACCTTCGACGACCGTCTGGTGAATCAGCCGGACGCCAACCTGTTCCACCTGCTGCAGGACCGCACGATCCGCGTGTCGTGGAAGGCGGAGATTCGCGCCGAGCTGCGCAAGATCTTCAATGGCGGCGAGTTCAAGCCGATCCTCGACGAGGCACAGGCGATCCACAAGCAGGTGCTGCGTGGCCGCGTTTTCGTGGCACTGCACATGCACGCCGGCGACGGCAACGTGCACACCAACATCCCCGTCAACTCGGATGACTACGACATGCTGCAGGACGCCCACAAGGCGGTGGCCCGCATCATGACGCTGGCGCGTTCGCTCGACGGCGTGATCTCGGGCGAGCACGGCATCGGCATCACCAAGCTGGAATTCCTGACCGACGACGAGATCGCCGACTTCGCGGCCTACAAGCGCCGCGTCGATCCCAACGGCCGCTTCAACAAGGGCAAGCTGCTGCGCGACGTGAACGACCCGCAAGGGCTGGCCGCCGACCTGCGCAACGCCTACACGCCGTCGTTCGGCCTGATGGGGCACGAGTCGATCATCATGCAGCAGAGCGACATCGGCGCCATCTCGGAGTCGATCAAGGACTGCCTGCGCTGCGGCAAGTGCAAGCCGGTGTGCGCCACGCATGTGCCGCGCGCCAACCTGCTGTACAGCCCGCGCAACAAGATTCTCGCCACCTCGCTGCTGATCGAAGCCTTCCTGTACGAAGAGCAGACGCGCCGCGGCGTATCGGTCAAGCACTGGGAAGAGTTTGCCGACGTGGGCGACCACTGCACGGTCTGCCACAAGTGCGTGACGCCGTGCCCGGTCAAGATCGACTTCGGCGATGTGTCGATGAACATGCGCAACCTGCTGCGCAAGATGGGGCAGAAGAAGTTCAATCCCGGCACCGCCGCGGCGATGTTCTTCCTGAACGCCACCAACCCAGAGACCATCAACCTCACGCGCAAGGTGATGTTTGACTGGGGCTTCAAGGCACAGCGGCTGGGCAACGATATCCTGAAGAAGTTCGCCAAGAAGCAGACCGCGCATCCGCCCGCCACGGTGGGCAAGCCGCCTGTGCAGGAGCAGGTGATCCACTTCATCAACAAGAAGATGCCGGGCAACCTGCCCAAGAAGACGGCGCGCGCGCTGCTGGACATCGAGGACAACGAGATCGTCCCGATCATCCGCAACCCGAAGGCGACCACGCCCGACAGCGAGGCGGTGTTCTACTTCCCGGGCTGCGGCTCGGAGCGGCTGTTCTCGCAGGTCGGCTTGGCCACGCAGGCGATGCTGTGGCACGCCGGTGTGCAGACCGTGCTGCCGCCGGGCTATCTGTGCTGCGGCTATCCGCAGCGCGGCACCGGCCAGTTCGACAAGGCCGAGAAGATCGTCACCGACAACCGCGTGCTGTTCCACCGCGTGGCCAATACGCTCAACTACCTCGACATCAAGACGGTGGTGGTGAGCTGCGGCACGTGCTACGACCAGCTTGCCGGCTATGAATTCGACAAGATATTCCCGGGCTGCCGCATCATCGACATCCACGAGTTCCTGCTGGAAAAGGGCGTGAAGATCGACGGCGTGCAGGGTACGCGCTACATGTACCACGACCCCTGCCACACCCCGATCAAGACCATGGACCCGACCAAGCTGGTCAACCAGCTCATGGGCGGCAACCTCGGTGCCGACGGCCAGACCCGCGCGATCGAGAAGAACGATCGCTGCTGCGGTGAATCGGGCACGCTGGCAGTCTCGCGCCCGGACATCTCCACGCAGGTCCGCTTCCGCAAGGAAGAGGAGATGAAGAAGGGCGCCGACAAGCTGCGCGCCGATGGCCAGAGCGGCCAGGCGTTCGACGGCGACGTGAAGATCCTCACGAGCTGCCCGGCTTGCCTGCAAGGGCTGTCGCGCTACACCGAAGATGTCTCGGTGCAGGCCGACTACATCGTGGTCGAGATGGCGCGCCACGTGCTGGGTGAGACCTGGCTGGAAGACTATGTCGCCCACGCCAACGCCGGCGGCATCGAGCGGGTGCTGGTGTGACGACCGGCGAGCGGGCATCGGGCTGCGCGCTATGTGAGACCGACGGCGGTGAGCCCGTCTGGCGCAACGCCAGGGCGCGCGTGGTGCTGGTTGAGCACGCGCGCTTTCCTGGCTTCTGCCGCGTCATCTGGAATGACCATGTGGCCGAGCAGACCGACTTGTCCGATGCCGATCGCCACTGGCTGATGGAAGTCGTCACCCGCGTCGAACGCGTGCTGCGCGCTGAGTTGGCGCCGGACAAGATCAACCTCGCCAGCTTCGGCAACTTCGTCCCGCATCTGCACTGGCATGTCATTCCGCGCTACCGCTGGGACACGCACTTCCCCGAAGCCGTCTGGGGACCTGCCCAGCGTGAGCCGGATGCCGCGCGCATGGCCGAGGTGACGGCCAAACTGCCCGCGCTATCCTACGCGTTGCAATCGGCGCTGGCCGACGTCTGAGTCACCGGCACCAACCGCTTGTAACGCATCGTCACGCCCAGCGCGGAACCCGTGAGGCGCGCAGGTCGTCAGATTGTCTTTCTGTCCGCTTTTTGTCGTGTCACCGCCATCGCCATGACGACACCGCGCACCGCCGCCACACCTGACTCCCGCAAGGATTCCGTTGCCGAGCTGACTGTCCATCACGGCCGGCTGAACCTGTCCGAGACGTGGCAGCTCATCAAGCCCTATTGGTTCTCTGAAGACCGCTACAAGGCGTGGGGGCTGCTGGCGCTGGTCATCGCGCTGAGCCTGTTCACGGTCTACATGACCGTGCTGTACACCGAGTGGTACAAGTTCTTCTACAACGCGCTCGAGCAGAAGAACCAGGCCGAGTTCTGGCATCAACTGGGGCGTTTTTCGTGGATTGCCGCATGCATCATCATCGCCTCGGTGCTGCGGCAGTACTACACGATGCTGCTGCGCATCCGCTGGCGGACGTGGATCACCGGCAGCTTCCTCGACGACTGGCTGGGCAAGCAGGCCTTCTACCGGCTCGAACAGACACACACGGCGGACAACCCCGACCAGCGGATCTCTGATGACCTGCGCAACTTCACGGATGCGACCGTCAACCTCGGGTTCGGCTTCTTCAATTCAGCGGTCACGCTGGTGTCGTTCTTCGGCATCCTGTGGGCGGTGTCGGGGCCGCTTGCGTTCACGCTGAGCGGGCACGACTTCGTCATCCCCGGCTACATGGTGTGGTTTGCGCTGCTGTATTCGGTGCTGGGCTCGGTCATCATCCACTTCGTCGGCCGACCGCTGATCGGGCTGTCGTTCCAGCAGGAGCGCTACGAAGCCTATTTCCGTTTCTTGCTCGTGCGCGTGCGTGAGAACAGCGAGAGCATCGCCCTGTACCGAGGCGAGCCCAGCGAAAAAGCCATCCTACGCGGCCGCTTCGAGCGCATCCGCGCCAACTGGAACCAGTTGATGGACTACACCCGGCGCCTGAACTTTGCCAGCTCCGGCTACGGGCAGTTCGCCATCATCTTCCCGTTCCTGGTCTCCGCCCCGCGCTACTTTGGCGGCACGCTCACGCTGGGCGGCATGATGCAGGTGGCCACTGCGTTCGGGCAGGTGCAGGGTGCGATGTCGTGGTTCGTCGACAACTACAGCACGCTGGTGAGCTGGAAGGCCTCCACCAACCGTCTGATCGAATTCCAGCGCGCTATGCGCGCCGCCGAGCGCGAGGAAGAGCATCGCGCCGGCATCCAGGACATCGAAGTCGAGACCACCGCCGTGCCTGCCATCGAGGCACGCGGTCTGGCGCTGAACCTGCCCAACCACAAGCCCGAAGACATGCTGGTCGAACCCTTCGACATGACGCTCGCGCGCGGTGAGCGTGTGCTCGTGAACGGTCCGTCAGGGTGCGGCAAGAGCACCCTGGTGCGCGCCGTGGCAGGCATCTGGCCGTACGGCAATGGTCAGATCAAGATTCCGGAAGATGCTCGCGTGCTATTCCTCCCGCAGCGCAGCTACTTGCCGTCCGGCACGCTGGCGGATGCGTTGTCGTACCCCAAGCTCGCCACCGAGTACACCGCCGAGCGTCTCTCGCAGGTGTTGATCGCATGCCGCTTGCCGGCACTGGTCGATCTGCTCGATGAGGTCAGCAACTGGAGCCTGCGCCTCTCACCCGGCGAGCAGCAGCGTCTGGCCTTCGCCCGCGCCTTGCTGCAGCGCCCGGACTACCTCTTCCTTGACGAGGCGACTAGTGCACTCGATGAAGACACCGAGGCGTTCATGTACAGCCTGATGCTCGAATCGATGTCCGATGTGACCATCGTCAGCGTGGCGCACCGCAGCACCGTGGCACGATTCCACCATCGCCGCCTGCGTTACATCCCCGAGGGCGATCCGTTGACTGCGGTAAGCTATCGGGTGGTGGAAGAGCCCGCGCACATGGCGCTGGCGGCTTCCTGAAACACAATCACAGAGACGTTTTTCATGGCAGGACTTTCCGCCGACACCCCGCACCCGACCGGCATCACCGTGCACACCCAATCGCGCATGCTGGAGATCGCCTTTGCCGATGGCAAACAGTTCCGCCTGCCGTTCGAATACCTGCGCGTGCTGTCGCCGTCGGCTGAAGTGCAGGGGCATGGGCCGGGGCAGGAAGTGCTGCAGACCGGCAAGCGCGAGGTGGGCATCACCGGCGTGGAGCCGGTGGGCAACTACGCGATCCGGCCGCTGTTCTCCGATGGTCACGATTCCGGCATCTTCGATTGGGCCTACCTGTACCGCCTCGGCGTTGAACACGACGCGCTGTGGCAGGCCTACCTCGACCGCTTGGCCGCCGCCGGCCTCGACCGTGACGCGCCAATGGCCGCCAATGCCGGCCACGCCTGCGGCCACAGCCACTGATTCCCGATTCACATCGCGGCGCATACGCGCCCGAATGCAACCCAATTCGCATTTCTTTTTGTCATGAGCCAAACCCACTTCGGATTCGAGAAGGTCGACGAGCGCGAGAAGGCCGGCAAGGTCGCCGGCGTGTTCCATTCCGTCGCCAGCAAGTACGACGTGATGAACGACCTGATGTCCGGTGGACTGCACCGCGTGTGGAAGATGTTCACCATCGCCCAGGCAGCTGTGCGTCCGGGCTACAAGGTGCTCGACATCGCGGGCGGCACGGGTGATCTGGCCAAGGCCTTCGCGCGCCAGGCCGGCCCCACCGGCGAGGTGTGGCTGACCGACATCAACGAGTCGATGCTGCGCGTCGGCCGCGACCGCCTGCTCGATGCCGGTGTGCTCACGCCCAATTGCTTGTGCGACGCCGAGCACATTCCCTTTCCAGATGCTTACTTCGACGTAGTGACAGTGGCATTCGGCTTGCGCAACATGACGCACAAGGATCGAGCGCTCGCCGAGATGCGCCGCGTCGTCAAACCGGGCGGCAAGGTGATGGTGCTGGAGTTCTCCAAGGTGTGGCAGCCGCTGGAGAAGGCCTACGACGTGTATTCGTTCAAGGTGCTGCCGTGGTTGGGCAGCAAGGTGGCCGGTGATCCTGAGAGCTACCGCTACCTGGCCGAGTCCATCCGCATGCACCCGGATCAGGAAACGCTCAAGCAGATGATGGAACAGGCCGGGTTGGACTCGGTCGAATACTTCAACCTGACGGCGGGTGTCGTGGCCCTGCACGTCGGTCGTCGCCTCTGATTGGCGGTGCGTCCGGTCCACCAGATGGGCGATGCAGCGCACTGCGACGATATGCCACGATCTTTCACATTGAATTTCGGCGTTGACGTCTTCATCTAATGGCGTCACTGCCATTGGAGAGAAGACAGCGATGAGTTTGCACTGGGGTGGAAAATTGATGGTCGGCGCGCTGGTCGCGACGATCGCACTGGGCGCGGCGGTCGACGCCAATGCCAAGCGCATGGGCGGCAGCCGCAGCGTCGGCAAGCAGTCGTCTACGGTGACGCAACGTCAACAAACGCCGCCGGCGACCACACCGTCGCCAACGCAACAGGCTGCACCGGCTGCACAACCGTCACCGGCAGCGCCGGCTCCGGGCGCACCGGCCGCAAAGCCTGGTCGCAACTGGGGCGGTATGCTGGGTGGCTTGGCCGCAGGCCTGGGCATCGGCTATCTGCTTTCAAAGTTTGGTCTGGGCGCGGGCTTGGCCTCGTTGCTGTCGAATCTGATTCTGATCGCCATCGTCGCTTTCGTTGTGATGTGGATCATCCGCAAGGTGCGCGGCAGCCGTCCGCAAGGTCCAGCCTACGCCACGGGTGGCCCGTCGCTGGGCGGTGAGCGCGAGCCGTACGTGCCGCAACCCGCTGCACCGGCGCCGCAGGCTTCCGCTCCGGCTGCTTCATCGTTCAACACCGGTAGCAGCAACACGTCGGGTTTGGGCGCTGGCGCACCGACGGCCGCGCAAGCGTGGAGCCTGGGTGGCCCGGCTGCGGCGTCTGCTGTCAACGCACAGCCAGCCGCAGCCGCACCGCAGCAACCGTGGGGCGTGCCCGCCGATTTCGACACGCAAGCCTTCCTGCGCAACGCCAAGGTCTACTTCATCCGCCTGCAGGCCGCATGGGATGCTGGCAACCTGAACGACATCCGCGAGTTCACCACGCCGGAGATGTTCGCCGAGATCAAGATGGACCTGGCCGACCGTGGCGCCACGCCCAACAAGACCGATGTGGTGTCGGTCGAGGCGGAGATGCTCGGCATCGAGACGCAAGCTGGCGAGTACCTGGCGAGCGTGCGCTTCTCGGGCATGATCCGCGAAGAAGCCAATGCACCGGCCCAGCCGTTTGCCGAGGTGTGGAACCTGTCCAAGCCGACGCAAGGCAGCGGTGGCTGGGTGCTGGCAGGCATTCAGCAACTGCAGTGATGCGGTAATACTTGAAGCGGCGCAAAACGGCCGTTTCAACATTCCCCGTAAAATAGGGCCCGACCGTCCGGTTCGGGCCCTTTTTGTTGCCCACCGGCTAGCCCGCTACTGCGCACCGTTGCCGCATGTCTTCGACAGCTACCTCGTCTTCATTTCCCCTCGTGCTGATGCAGCCGCTGCTGCTCGCGCTCAATCATCTGTTGCGCCAGGAGCCCTGGGCGCAGGAAACGCTGCGGCCGTTCGCGGGTCGCGCTGCGCGCTTTGATCTGGCGCCAGTGTCGGTCACGCTGCAGGTGGACGCAGCGGGTCTCGTGACGACGCCAGAGGCGGGCGCGGAGCCGGCCGTGACCGTAGTCGTGCCGCTTGCTGCGGCTGCCAGTGACTACGCCGCCGGTGGGCAAGCCGCCGTGCTCAAGCACGTGCGCATCGAGGGCGAGGCCGAATTTGCCAACGTGTTGTCGACGCTGCTGCGCAACCTGCGTTGGGATGCGGCGGAGGACCTCTCGCGTGTGTTCGGCGACGTGATCGCGCAGCGCATGGTGAGCGGCGCCCAGGCCGCGCGCACCGAAGCCACGCGCGTCAGCCGCTCGCTGGCCGAGGCGGTGGCGTCGTACCTGACCGATGAACAACCCACGCTGGTGCGCCACGCACGCCTCGCACAATTCGCAGCCGATGTGGCCGCGCTACGCGATGCGGAGGCGCGGCTCGCCAAACGTCTGGAGCGGCTTGAGAAGCTCCAGCGCCCGGCAACCTCTATGGCTCGCCCGGGTGAATTGGCATGACGCGCTTCTTCCGGCTGGGCAAGATTGTTTTCGTCATCCTGTACTACGGGCTGGATCAGCTCGCACTGTCGGGCTTCAAGAGCCGGCGCATTCGTGCGCTGGTCTGGCTGCTGACGCTGGGCCGCAAGCCCAAGCGCCCGCGTGGCGAGCGCCTGCGCATGGCACTCGAGCAGCTGGGCCCCATCTTCGTGAAGTTCGGGCAGGTGCTGTCGACGCGGCGCGATCTGCTGCCGCCTGACGTAGCGGACGAGCTCGCCAAGCTGCAGGACCGGGTGCCGCCATTCGACCCAAAGGTGGCGGCGGCCATTGTGGAGAAGTCACTGGGCAAGCCGCTGTCGGCGCTGTTCCATCGCTTTGATCATCATCCGGTGGCGAGCGCGTCGATTGCACAGGTGCATTTCGCCACACTGCGCGGCGGTCCGGACGACGGCCGCGAGGTGGCGGTGAAGGTGCTGCGACCGGGCATGCTGCCCGTGATCGACAGCGATCTGGCGCTGATGCGCGACCTGGCCACGTGGATGGAAAAGCTGTGGGCCGACGCCAAACGCCTGAAGCCACGTGAGGTGGTCGCCGAGTTTGACAAGTATCTGCACGACGAGCTCGACCTGATGCGCGAGGCGGCCAACGCCAGCCAGCTGCGCCGCAACTTCGCCAAATCCGATCTGCTGCTGGTGCCCGAGGTGTTCTGGGACTGGTGTACCTCCGACGTGTTCGTCATGGAACGCATGCACGGCATGCGCATCTCGCACACCGAAGAGCTGCGCGCGGCCGGCGTCGACATGGGCAAGCTGGCGCGAGACGGCGTGGAGATCTTCTTCACGCAGGTCTTCCGCGACGGCTTCTTCCACGCCGACATGCACCCCGGCAACATCCTCGTGAGCGTGGCGCCCGAGACGCTGGGCCGCTATATCGCGCTGGATTTCGGCATCGTCGGGGCACTGTCGGAGTTCGACAAGAACTACCTCGCGCAGAACTTCCTGGCGTTCTTCCAGCGCGATTACCACCGCGTGGCGGTGCTCCATATCGAGTCCGGCTGGGCGCCGGAAGAGACGCGCGTGGAAGAACTCGAAGGCGCCATCCGCGCGTGCTGCGAACCGTATTTCGACCGGCCGCTGGGCGAGATATCGCTGGGGCTGGTGCTGATGCGCCTGTTCCAGACCTCGCGCCGCTTCAACGTGGAAGTGCAGCCGCAATTGGTGCTGCTGCAGAAGACGCTGCTGAACGTGGAAGGCTTGGGCCGCCAGCTCGATCCGGACCTGGACTTGTGGAAGACTGCCAAGCCTTTCCTCGAACGCTGGATGCACGAGCAGATTGGCTGGCGTGGGTTTGTCGAGCGCCTGAAGGTCGAGGCGCCGCAATGGGCCAACAAGCTGCCGGACCTGCCGCGCCTGGTGCACCAGATCCTGGATCGCCACGCGAGCAACAACGGCAACGCCCAGACGGAAGCGCTGGCCGCACTGCTCGCCGAGCAACGGCGTACCAACCGGCTGCTCTCGGCTGCGCTGCTGTTCATCGGCGGGTTTGCAGTCGGCATCATCGCCACCCATGTGCTGGCATGGCTGGCCCGTCATTGACCTTCTGATTGCCTGTTGCTGCCATGGCCGAGCCGCCCGTCTTCCAATCCCGTGATGCCGCCGATCCTGCGTTCTGGGACGAGCGCTTCAGCCGCGATCACACGCCCTGGGATGCACACGGTGTGCCGGCTGCCTTCCAGCAATTCCTTGAAGCGCAGTCCGCGCCACTTTCTACACTGATCCCAGGTTGCGGTAATGCCTACGAGGCCGGTTGGCTGGCCGAGCGCGGCTGGCCTGTCACGGCCATCGACTTTGCGCCGAGTGCGGTGACCTCGGCCAAGGCCGTGCTGGGCCCGTATGCCGACGTCGTGGAGCTGGCGGATTTCTTCCGTTTTGCGCCGCATCGGCCGGTGGAGTGGATTTACGAGCGCGCTTTCCTGTGTGCCATGCCGCGCCGGCTGTGGCTGGACTACGCAGCGCAGGTCGCGAAGCTGCTGCCGCCGGGTGGCTTGCTGGCGGGCTTCTTCGCCGTGGTGGAGGGCAGGGAGGCATCGCCCAAGGGCCCCCCGTTCGAGACGACCCAGGCCGAACTGGGCGCACTGCTGTTGCCGGCTTTCGAGCGCGTCAGCGATACGCCCATCGCCGAGGCCGATTCGATTCCGGTATTTGCCGGCCGCGAGCGCTGGCAGGTCTGGCGCCGCCGGGCAGACTGATCCCGACCGACTGCAGCCAGTGTTGGTGCGAAGCAACATGGCAGCTGTCAACAAAAAGCCTGTGGACGCCCGTTGCGGCCCGTCGCACAAAAAAGTGGCAAACGGGGTGGTATTCGTGGTCGCACCGATGCCCCGTCGCACAGTCCCATCGCTATAATCCCGCCACTTCGCCCGGCGCCCGGCTTGGCCGCCAACGGGATTTCCTGCAATTCTTCCGCGCTGCCATGCTGATCTGGTTTGTCATTATTTACTGGGTGATTTCGGTCGGGGTCGGCCTCTGGGCTGCGCTGCGTGTGCGCGATGCGGCCGATTTCGCGGTGGCCGGCCGCAGCCTGCCGTTCTACGTCGTGACCGCCACGGTGTTTGCCACCTGGTTCGGCTCCGAGGCGGTGCTGGGCATTCCCGCAGAATTTCTCAAGGGCGGCCTGCATGGCGTGGTGGCCGATCCGTTCGGTTCGTCCCTGTGCCTGATCCTGGTGGGCTTGTTCTTCGCCAAGCCGCTGTACCGGATGAACCTGCTCACCATTGGTGACTTCTATCGCAACCGCTTTGGCCGCGTGGCCGAAACGCTGACCACTCTGTGCATCGTCGTGTCGTACCTGGGCTGGGTGGCGGCGCAGATCAAGGCGTTGGGCCTGGTGTTCTACACCGTGTCGGACGGCGCGGTCTCGCAAGACATGGGCATGATGATCGGCGCGGGCAGCGTGCTGGTCTACACGCTGTTCGGCGGCATGTGGTCGGTGGCGGTGACGGACTTCATCCAGATGATCATCATCGTGATCGGCATGCTGTACATCGGCTGGGAAGTGTCGGGCCAAGCTGGCGGCGTGGGCACGGTGGTGGCGCACGCGGCGGCTTCGGGCAAGTTCTCGTTCTGGCCGTCGTTCAACCCGATCGAGATCATCGGCTTTGTGACCGCCTGGATCACCATGATGCTCGGCTCGATTCCGCAGCAGGACGTGTTCCAGCGCGTGACATCATCGCGCACCGAGCGCATCGCCGGTACGGCTTCGATCCTGGGTGGCGTGCTGTACTTCATGTTCGCATTCGTGCCGATGTTCCTGGCGTACTCCGCCACGCTGATCGACCCCGAAATGGTCGCCAAGTACATCGATAGCGATTCGCAGATGATCCTGCCCAATCTGGTGCTGCAGCACGCGCCGGTCTTTGCGCAGGTGATGTTCTTCGGTGCGCTGCTGTCGGCCATCAAGAGCTGCGCCAGCGCGACGCTGTTGGCGCCGTCCGTGACCTTTGCTGAAAACGTGCTGCGCCCGCTGCTGCCGAACATGGACGACAAGCGTTTCCTGCGTGTGATGCAGGCGGTGGTGCTGGTGTTCACTGTGCTGGTGACGCTGTTCGCGCTGAACTCGCACCTGTCGATCTTCCACATGGTCGAGAGCGCCTACAAAGTGACGCTGGTGGCGGCCTTCGTGCCGCTGGCCTTCGGCCTGTTCTGGAAGCGCGCGACCAAGCAGGGCGGTCTGCTGGCCATCATCCTGGGCCTGGCAGCCTGGATCTGGTGCGAAGTGTTCTTGCCGGATGCGGCGCTTCCGCCACAATTGGTTGGCCTGCTGGCCAGCTTGGGCGCGATGATCCTGGGCTCGCTCGGGCCGCAGTGGATCGAGAATCGCGCGCCAACCACCAAGGCCGCCACCCAAGCCTGACCCAGCACTGCCGGGCGTGCTTGGTGTGCCACATTGTGGCGCGCCGCCATCGCCCGCACTGCAACCGCGGTCAGGAATCCCCCTGAAAGGGTTTATAATTCAAGGCTTTGCGCGCCCGTGCTTGTCAGATGGACTTGCAACCGGCGCAGTTGCCCCGATCTTTCGCGAGCCTGCGCGCTTTTCTACGCTGGAATTGCGGTGGGCGCGGGCATTTCAACCGTTTTCTCGAATTTCGTTTGTTCCAGGGTGAGGACACCATGCCGATCTATGCTTATCGATGCGACGCCTGCGGCCACGCCAAGGATGTGCTGCAGAAGATGAGCGACGCGCCGCTGACGGATTGCCCGGAGTGCGGCGCGCCGGCGTTCAAGAAGCAGCTCACCGCTGCCGGCTTCCAGCTCAAGGGCTCGGGCTGGTACGTGACCGATTTCCGCGGTGGCTCGGGCGGCACGTCTGCGGCCGGCACCACGGCCAAGACGGATGCTGCTGCACCTGCTGCTGCACCAGCAGTTTCGGCCCCTGCGTCCGACAGCGCGTCGTCCACCACCAGTGCTGCTCCGGCAGCTTCCGGTGGTTGCGGCACGTCGTGCGCGTGCCACTGATCGCTTCCTTGATTTCTCGGTCCGTCGCCCCATGAAACAGAAAACCAGCGCACTCAAGACGTGGTTCCTGACCGGTCTTCTGGTGCTTGTCCCGCTTGCGATCACGCTGTGGGTGCTGTCGCTCATCATCGGCACGATGGACCAGAGCCTGGCGCTGCTGCCGTCGGCCTGGCAGCCCGATCGCCTGCTCGGCGTGAAGATTCCTGGCCTGGGCGCGATCCTGACGCTGCTGTTCATCCTGATCGTGGGCGTGCTGGCGCACAACTTCATCGGCCAGAAGCTGGTGACGTGGTGGGAAGCTGTGCTGGGCCGCATTCCCGTGGTCGGCCCGATCTATTCGAGCGTGAAGCAAGTGTCGGACACGCTGCTGTCATCCAGCGGCAATGCATTCCGCAAGGCGCTGCTGGTGCAGTACCCGCGCGAGGGCTCGTGGACGATTGCGTTCCTGACTGGCCGCCCCGGCGGTGATGTCGAGAACCACCTGCAAGGCGAGTACGTGAGTGTGTACGTGCCGACCACGCCGAACCCGACGTCGGGCTTCTTCCTGATGATGCCCAAGGCCGACACCATCGAGCTGGACATGACGGTGGATGCGGCGCTCAAGTACATCGTGTCGATGGGGGTGGTGGCGCCCGAAACGCTGCCGCGCCGCATGGACCCGCCCGATGGCACGCCACATACGGAGGACCGGTCGCCGGCAAACTCGCCGCGCGACCCTTCGAATCCGAACGCGCTGCCCGATGCCGGCGGCGCCGTATCAGCCCCTTAGTAATGCATTCGGCCGGTAGCGTGAGTCAATCCCCGCCGGCCCCTCTCGATCAACTTTTATGCGCGACGCCTTATTGGCGGCGCGCTTCGCGGAAAACCACAACATGCAAATGCGTACTCAATACTGCGGTCAGGTCACCGAACAACTGCTCGGGCAGAGCGTCACGCTGTCGGGCTGGGCGCATCGCCGTCGTGACCACGGTGGCGTGATCTTCATCGACCTGCGCGACCGTGAAGGCCTGGTGCAGGTCGTGTGCGACCCGGACCGCCCGGAGATGTTCAAGGTGGCCGAAGGCGTGCGCAACGAGTTCTGCCTGCAGGTGAAGGGCCTCGTGCGCGCCCGTCCGGAAGGCACCACCAACGCCAACCTCGCCAGCGGCAAGGTTGAAGTGCTGTGCCAAGAGCTGACCGTGCTCAACGCCTCCGTCACGCCGCCGTTCCAGCTGGACGATGACAACCTGTCGGAAACCACCCGCCTGACGCACCGCGTGCTGGATCTGCGCCGCCCGCAGATGCAATACAACCTGCGCCTGCGCTACAAGGTGGCGATGGAAGTGCGCAAGTACCTGGACGACAAGGGCTTCATCGACATCGAAACGCCGATGCTGACCAAGAGCACGCCCGAAGGCGCCCGCGACTACCTGGTGCCGTCGCGTGTGAACGCCGGCCAGTTCTTCGCGCTGCCGCAATCGCCGCAGCTCTTCAAGCAGATGCTGATGGTGTCGGGCTTCGACCGCTACTACCAGATCACCAAGTGCTTCCGCGACGAAGATCTGCGCGCTGACCGCCAGCCCGAATTCACCCAGATCGACTGCGAAACGTCGTTCCTGACCGAGCAGGAAATCCGCGACCTGTTTGAAGAAATGATCCGCACGGTGTTCAAGAACACCATGTCGGTCGAGCTGGATGCCAAGTTCCCGGTGATGGAGTTCCGCGAGGCGATGGCCCGCTTTGGTTCGGACAAGCCGGACCTGCGCGTGAAGCTGGAATTCACCGAGCTGACCGACGCCATGAAGGACGTCGACTTCAAGGTGTTCTCGGCTGCGGCCAACGCTGAAGGTGGCCGCGTGGTCGCCCTGCGCGTGCCGGGCGGTGCAGCCCTGTCGCGTGGTGACATCGACGCCTACGGCAAGTTCGTCGAGATCTACGGCGCCAAGGGCCTGGCCTGGATCAAGGTCAACGAAGTGGCCAAGGGCCGCGACGGCCTGCAATCGCCGATCGTGAAGAACCTGCACGACGCGGCCATCGCCGAAATTCTGAAGCGCAGCGGCGCGCAAGACGGCGACATCCTGTTCTTCGGCGCGGACCGTGCCAAGGTCGTGAACGACGCAATGGGCGCGCTGCGCCTGAAGATCGGTCACTCCGACTTTGCTAAGGCCAACGGCCTGTTTGAAGACGTCTGGAAGCCGCTGTGGGTGGTGGACTTCCCGATGTTCGAATACGACGAGGAAGACGCCCGCTGGGTGGCCATGCACCACCCGTTCACGAGCCCGAAGGACGAGCACCTGGAATACCTGGAAACCGATCCGGGCAAGTGCATCGCCAAGGCCTACGACATGGTGCTCAACGGCTGGGAAATCGGCGGCGGCTCGGTGCGGATCTATCGCGAGGAAGTGCAGAGCAAGGTGTTCCGCGCCCTGAAGATCAACGACGAAGAAGCGCGTGCCAAGTTCGGCTTCCTGCTGGACGCACTGCAGTACGGTGCGCCCCCGCACGGCGGCATCGCCTTCGGTCTGGACCGCGTTGTCACGATGATGGCCGGTGCCGATTCGATCCGTGACGTGATCGCCTTCCCGAAGACGCAGCGTGCGCAAGATCTGCTCACGCAGGCGCCGAGCCCGGTCGACGAGAAACAATTGCGCGAATTGCACATTCGTCTGCGCGCTGCCGAGGCAAAGGTAGCGGCTCCGAACGCTGCAACGACGGCCTGATTCTCTCGTTGTTCGCGCTGCGACACACACCGCGCCGCCCGGACCAAGGGCGGCGCGGTTTGTTTTTGGGCGCTCGCTTCGTGCAGGAACGCCAATTGCTACTAGTGGTCCCTTGGAGTTGTCACGCTGGGTGACAGCGAAGGAGGACCACCTTGAACGACCCCATCGATTTCGTGCGCACCTGGGTGGTGGCGCACGCAGAATTCCTGCTGACCTGGCTGATCGCCGCGCTGATCATCATGACCTTGGCGTGGATCGAAATCCGCCGCGCTACCCGTCGTGCCGCCATCGCCATGACGGAGGCCGTGGCGACAACCGTAGCGGCTTGCGTGCCTGAGATCGCCGCTGCGGCGCAGAGTGCACATTCGCCCACTTCTGAGGCTGCAGCGCCTCCTACCCCGTCCTCTCGCCTGGAGAATGCCTTACGCGACTTGGGGCCTCTGGCTGCAGCGCGCATGCATTGGCTGCGCGGTATCGCCAATTTGCGCGTGCCCGATACGGCCTTGCCGCCAGCCGCACCCGAGGCGCCGATCCATCCGCTGCTGTACGACACGCCACGCTCGTTGGCCGAAAAGCACTTGGCCGCCGAACGCTGTTTTGCCGAGCACGCCCACGCGCTGCTGGCCGCACGCCGCGCCTTGCAAGCGCTGGAAGCTGCCGAGCGCGAAGGCCGCGAAGAACTGCAGCGCATCGAGCGCGAAACCTCCGCCATCGTGGTGCGCTTCGAGCAAGCGAACGCGCAATCCGAGCAGACCGAGGTGCAGCGGTTCCTGATCCAGAAGTTCAACGCGCTTGGCACGCGCGAGCGAGAGCTGACGGCGCAAGTCAGTGCGCTGCGCCAGCAACTGGGTGAACGAACCGAGGCGCTGTGGGCCAGATCGGACCTGGCCGCCGCGGACTACGCCGCGATGCTCGACCCACTGCTGGCGGTCGCGCGCCGCGAACTTGGCCACGAGACTGCCACCGATGAGACCGTGCTGTGGCTCGCCCGCACGCGCACGGGGCAGGGCCCATTGCGCGCGGCTTGATGGCTGCGGCATCGCCGCGTTGCACGGCGGTTGCGATCATCGCAATCAGCGGCATCCGGCTGCGGTAAGCTATCGAACTGCGGTGCGCTTGTGCCGCCCGCCGTTATCCGCTGCCAACCGTCATGTCGCACAAGATTCCCGTTTCCGTTCTCGTCGTCATCCACACGCCTGATCTTCATGTGCTGGTGATGGAGCGGGCGGATCACCCGGGCTTCTGGCAATCCGTCACCGGCAGTTGCGATGCCCTTGATGAGCCCCTGGCCGAAACCGCCCGCCGCGAGGTGCAGGAGGAAACCGGCATCGATACGGGCCGGCATCACCTGATCGATTGGGGCCACCAGATCGAATACGAGATCTACCCGCGCTGGCGCTACCGCTACGCACCGGGTGTCACACGCAACACCGAGCACTGGTTCGGCCTGCTGGTGAGCGGCAAAGTGCCGGTGCGATTGTCGCCACGCGAGCACCTCCAGGCCGAATGGCTGCCCTATGAAGAAGCCGCGGCGCGCTGCTTCTCACGCAGCAACGGCGAAGCCATCCTGCAGCTGCCCGAGCGCCTAGCGGCCTACACGGCCCGGCAGGCTGCCTTCACGAAGGACCGGGCCTGACATGCTGCGTCTGCGCGTCGCCACCTACAACATCCACAAGGGCGTGACGGGGATTGCGCGTCGTGTGCGCGTGCATGACGTGCGGCAGGGCTTGCACACCATGGACGCCGACATCGTCTTCCTGCAGGAAGTACAGGACCGCAACGATCGGCTGGTCGCCTCCGAACTGTTCGACCCGAGCTATACGCAACTGCGCTACCTGGCGACTGACGTGTATCCACACACGGTCTATGGGCGCAACGCCGTGTACGACCACGGGCATCACGGCAACGCCATCCTCTCGCGCTTTCCGATCCTGTTGTCGGAGAACCTGGACATTTCCGATCACCGCTTTGAACAGCGTGGCTTGCTGCATGCCGTGACCGATCTCGGCTTCGGTGAGGTGCATCTCTTGTGCGCACACTTCGGCCTGTTTGCGCGCAGCCGGCAGCGGCAGGCCGAGGCGCTGATCGACCGCGTGCGCGCCGTGGTGCCGAAAGACGCGCCACTCGTGGTGGCCGGTGATTTCAACGACTGGAACAACCGCCTCGACCGCATCATCTGTCAGTCGTTGGGCGCCACGGAAGTGGCCGACAAGGCGGCCGATGCGCGCCCCGTGCGTACCTTCCCAAGCCACATGCCGTGGCTGCGGCTGGATCGCATCTACGTGCGTGGGTTCGATATTGAACGCGCACATGCGCTGACGGGCCGCGAGTGGGCGCAGCGCTCCGACCACGTGCCCCTGCTGGCGGAACTGGCGCGCCCATGAGGGTCGTGCGCGATGCGGGTCCACTGCGTTCTGAGTGGCGGCGGGGCAAGCCCCTGCCGGGCAACGACGTCGACCTGCTGTGCGGCGGCGCAGAATTCTTCCCCGCGCTGATCGGCGCCATTGAGGGTGCGCGACATCGCGTCGCGCTCGAAACCTACATCTACACCAACGACGACGTTGCGCGCAGCGTGACCGAGGCACTGGCGCGCGCAGCACAGCGTGGTGTGGAGGTCCACCTGACGGTCGACGGTTTCGGCACCGGCGCATTGCCTGCCGACATCGCCACAATGCTCGACACCGCCGGCGTGGACTGGCGCGTGTATCGCCCCGTGCGCGGCTTTGCATTGCAGCGCCGCTACCTGCGCCGCCTGCACCGCAAGATCGCCATCATCGATGATGAGATCGCTTTTGTCGGCGGCATCAACATCATCGACGACCTGAATCACGCACCGCTGCACGACGCCACGCTGGGCGCACGCTACGACTTTGCGGTATGCGTGCGCGGGCCGCTGGTTGCGCAGATCGTGCTCACGGTCGATCGACTCTGGTGGCAGATGGGGGTGCGCTCCGGCGTGCGCGAGGTGGGTGTGACGGGCGTGGCGGCCGAGTTTCCGGTGATGACCGATACGCCCCGTCCGCGCCATCGAGGAGAGTCTGGTGCCGAAAGTACGCGCGCGCCGGGCAGCGTGCTCGCCTCGCTGGTGCTGCGCGATAACGTGCGCAACCGTCGCGCGATCGAGCGCGAATATCTACGGGCGCTCGGTACGGCGCGGCGCGAGGTGATCATCGCCAATGCGTATTTCCTGCCGGGCGTGCGCTTCATGCGTGCGCTGGCGGCATGCCGGCGGCGCGGTGTGCGCGTGCGTATGCTGCTGCAGGGGCGTGTTGAGTATCCGTTGCAGCATTTCGCAACGCGCTCGCTGTATCACATGCTGCTGCGCGACGGGGTGGAAATCCATGAATACACGGCCAGCTTCCTGCACGCCAAGGTGGCGGTCGTGGACGAGCGTTGGGCCACGGTTGGCTCCAGCAACATCGATCCGTTCAGCTTGCTGCTGGCGCGCGAGGCAAACGTTGTTGCATGGGATGCAGAGGTCGCCAGCGAGTTGCGCACCGTACTGGAAGACGCCATCACACATCACGCGCGCCCGGTGCTCGCAGATACCCACGCCGCGCGCCGTTGGTGGTGGCGCTTGGCAGACTGGTGCGCATACCGGGTCGTGCGTCTGGGCGTGGTTATCAGCGGGCAGGCGGCACAGTATTAGCGGCAAGGTCATGAAGCGCGCAGAAAACAAAACAAAGACGGAGGAGACATGCAGGTCATCACAGCAGACGAAGCCGCTCGGTTGGTGCAGCCCGGATGGACGGTGGCGTGTGCCGGGTTTGTCGGCGCAGGTCACGCGGAGGCCGTCACGCACGCGTTGGAGCGCCGTTTTCTGGCGACTGGCGAGCCACGCGATCTCACGCTGGTCTACTCGGCGGGGCAGGGTGATCGCGCCACGCGCGGCGTCAACCACTTCGGCAATCCCGGCATGACACGCTGCGTGGTAGGCGGGCATTGGCGCTCGGCAACGCGACTGGCTGATCTGGCGCTCGCCGAACAGTGCGATGCATTCAACCTGCCGCAAGGGGTACTCACGCATCTGTATCGCGCCATCGCGGGCGGCAAGCCGGGCGTGCTCACCAAGATTGGCCTGCACACCTTCGTCGACCCGCGCACCGAGTTGGATGCGCGCTACCACGGCGGCGCCATCAACGCGCGCGCCAAGGCGGCGCGTGCGGCGGGCACGGCCTCGTGGGTCGAGTACGAGCGCTTTCGCGGCGAAGACTACCTGTTCTACCCAAGCTTCTCGCTGCACTGCGTCTTCCTGCGCGGCACGGCGGCTGACCCGCGCGGCAACATCAGCACGCACGAAGAAGCCTTCCACCACGAGCTGCTGGCCATGGCGCAAGCCGCACGCAACTCGGGCGGCATCGTCATCGCGCAGGTGCGTCGGCTGGTGGATCGGCATGACAACCTGCAGGCGATCCACGTGCCGGGCATCCTCGTCGACTACGTGGTCGTTGCCGACGACGAGGCCGAGCACCAGATGACCTTTGGTGAGGCGTTCAACCCGACCTACATTCGCCCATGGCAAGGCGAGGCGATCCAGTTGAAGACCGATGCCATCGAGGCCGGCGAAGCATTGGAGACCAGCCTGCACGGCGCGCTCGACGCTCGCACGCTGGTGCAACGTCGCGCGGTGCTGGAACTAATGGCGCAGCAACCGCGCGTCGTGAACCTGGGCGTGGGCATGCCCGCTGCCGTGGGCGCCTTGGCCGAGCAGGAAGGCGCGCGCGGCTTCACGCTCACCGTGGAAGCTGGCCCCATCGGGGGCACGCCGGCAGATGGCCTCAGCTTTGGCGCGTCTGCCTATCCCGAGGCGGTGGTCGACCAGCCCGCGCAGTTCGACTTCTATGAAGGCGGTGGCATTGATCTCGCCATTCTCGGCCTGGCGGAACTGGACGGCGCCGGCAACGTCAACGTGAGCCTGTTCGGCGAGGGCGGCGACACCATCGTCGCGGGCGTGGGCGGTTTCATCAACATCACGCAGAGCGCACGCTCGGTCGTGTTCATGGGCACGCTCACGGCTGGTGGCCTTCAGGTCGAAGCCGACGGCGGCAAACTGCGCATCGTGCGCGAAGGGCGCCTCAAGAAGATCGTGCCGGCGGTCTCGCACCTCACCTTCAATGGCGACTACGCGGCGCGCTCGGGCATTCCCGTGCGCTATGTGACCGAACGCGCCGTCTTCGAGATGCGCGACGACGGCCAAGGCGGCCGACGTCTCACGCTCACCGAAATCGCCCCCGGCATCGACCTGCAGCGCGATGTGCTCGACCAATGTGCCGCAGAGGTTGCCGTGGCACCGGATCTGCGCGAAATGGACGCCCGCATCTTCCATCGCGGCCCCATGTGCGCGGGCACCGCACCGGCCTGATTTCGCCCGTTTTATTTACTGACGGGTAACACTAGAAAATCGGTCGAACATGCTGCGCCGCACTGGTTTTCTGGGTGCGGCGCACACCCCGTAGAGCATTCCATTAAAAGGGTTTGCAGGAATCACGCTGCACCGCAGAAGGCGCCATTGTGGCGTCTTCATTTAGACGCGACTTTCTAATAAAACACTTGCCGCTCACCGGGGCCCTGTAAATAATTGAACGACCGTTCGATTTTGGGCTAGAGTGTTCGCGCAGGCTGGTTTACAGTCCTGCCCGGCACGCGAAAGGCGCCCTGCAACAAGCCAATTTTCTCGCGTGTCACGCCCCAGAAAAGAACGGAGAGAAATCATCATGCGTCACCCGACCGCTCGTCTCGAATCGAATCACGCAGCAGCCACGCCGATGCGCAAGGGCGAGCTGACGCGTGCGGCGATTCTCGATGCCGCGCTGGACCTGGCCTCGCGCGACGGACTGGAAGGGTTGACGATCGGTGTGCTCGCGGAGCGCATGCAGATGAGCAAGAGCGGGGTGTTCGCGCACTTCGGCTCGCGTGAGGATCTGCAGGTGGAAGTGGTTCGCGAGTATCACAAACGGTTCGAGCAGGAAGTCTTCTACCCGAGCTTGACGGAACCGCGCGGTCTGCCGCGCCTGTGGAGCATGGTGCGGCGCTGGATGGAGCGCCGCATTCAGGAAGTGACCACGGGCTGCATCTACATCAGCGGCGCGGTGGAGTACGACGATCGTGCCGAAAGCCCGGTGCGCGACGAACTCGTCAAGAGCGTGACGATCTGGCGGGCAGCATTGGCCCGCGCGATCGCACAGGCAAAGGAAGAGGGCCACCTGCGTGCAGAAGCGGACCCGCAGCTGATGCTGTTCGAGATGTACAGCCTGGAACTGGGCCTGCATCACGATGCGCGTTTCCTGCGGTTGCCGAACAGCGCCGAGCTGGCCATGGTGGCGCTCAATAAACTCATTCAGTCTTACCGAACCTGACGCGGCATCGCACACCTAGCGGTCGCGCAGTACACACCAAGGAGTTGCAAGATGGGTCAATACACCGCACCGCTGCGTGATATGCAGTTTGTTCTGCACGAGCTTCTCGGCGTGGAGGATCACCTGAAGCAGATGCCGCAGCACGCGGAGATCGATGCCGACACCATCAACCAGGTGATCGAGGAAGCCGGCAAGTTCTGCTCCGAAGTCATCTTCCCGCTCAATCAGAGCGGCGATCGCGAAGGCTGTACGTACCACGGCGACGGCGTGGTGACCGCACCCAAGGGCTTCAAGGAAGCGTATCAACAGTATGTCGAAGGTGGCTGGCCCGCACTGGGCTGCGATCCGGAATATGGTGGCCAGGGCCTGCCCATCCTGATCAACAACGCCGTGTACGAGATGCTGAACTCGGCCAACCAGGCGTGGACGATGTACCCCGGCCTGTCGCACGGCGCATACGAAGCCCTGCACGCGCACGGCACGGATGAACTGAAGCAGCGCTACCTGCCCAAGCTGGTTTCGGGCGTGTGGACCGGCACGATGTGTCTGACCGAGCCGCACTGCGGCACCGACCTCGGCATCCTGCGCACCAAGGCCGAGCCGCTGGCCGATGGCTCGTACGCCATCACCGGCACGAAGATCTTCATCTCGGCCGGCGAGCACGACCTGTCGGAAAACATCATCCACCTGGTGCTGGCCCGTCTGCCGGACGCACCGGGCGGCACCAAGGGCATCTCGCTGTTCGTGGTGCCGAAGTTCATTCCCGATGCCAGCGGCAACCCGGGCGAGCGCAACACCGTGAAGTGCGGCTCCATCGAGCACAAGATGGGCATCCACGGCAACGCCACCTGCGTGATCAATCTGGATGGCGCCCGTGGCTGGATGGTCGGCGAGCCGAACAAGGGCCTGAACGCCATGTTCGTGATGATGAACGCCGCCCGCCTGGGCGTCGGCATGCAGAGCCTGGGCCTGACCGAAGTCGCGTACCAGAACTCGGCCGCCTACGCCAAGGAACGTCTGCAGATGCGCAGCCTGTCGGGCCCGAAGGCACCGGAGAAACCGGCCGACCCGATCATCGTCCACCCGGACGTGCGCCGCATGCTGCTGACCCAGCGTGCCTTTGCCGAAGGCGGCCGCGCATTCTCGTACTGGATCGCCCTGCAGATCGACCGCGAGCTGTCGCACTCCGACGAATCCGCGCGCAAGGACGCTGCTGATCTGGTTGCACTGCTGACCCCGATCGCCAAGGCCTTCCTGAGCGACAACGCATTCATCTCCACCAACGAAGGCATGCAAGTCTTCGGCGGCCATGGCTACATCGCCGAGTGGGGCATGGAGCAATACGTGCGCGACGCCCGCATCAACATGATCTACGAAGGCACGAACACCGTGCAGTCGCTGGACCTGCTGGGTCGCAAGATCCTGGGCGACATGGGCGCCAAGATGAAGAAGTTCGGCAAGCTGGTGCAGGACTTTGTTGAAGCCGAAGGCACCAACGAAGCCATGCAGGAGTTCGTCAACCCGCTGGCTGACATCGGTGACAAGGTCCAGAAGCTGACCATGGAAATCGGCATGAAGGCCATGGCCAACCCGGACGAAGTGGGCGCGGCCGCTGTGCCGTACCTGCGTGTGGTCGGCCACCTGGTGTTCTCGTACTTCTGGGCCCGCATGGCCAAGATCGCGCTGGAGAAGGAAGCCAGCGGCGACACGTTCTACAAGGTCAAGCTGGCAACGGCACGCTTCTACTTCGCCAAGCTGCTGCCCGAAACCGCTTCGCAGATCCGTCTGGCACGTGCAGGCGGCGCGACGCTGATGGCACTCGACGCCGAGCTGTTCTAAGCAAACAGCCGCACTCCCCCTCGGGGCGACGCACACAGACCGTCGCCCCGCTCGTCTCTTTCCTCTTTTCAGTTGAGGATGTCATGACCCGTACCGAACTCCCCGTCGCCCAGCCGCAAGCTGGCGCGCGTTCCAACTTCCTCGTCCGACGCGTCGCCGTGCTGGGCGCTGGCGTGATGGGCGCGCAGATTGCCGCGCACCTGATCAACGCCAAGGTTCCCGTCACGCTGTTCGATCTTCCGGCCAAGGAAGGCCCGAAGAGCGGCATCGCGCTCAAGGCCATCGAGAACCTGAAGAAGCTGTCGCCGGCGCCGCTGGGCATCAAGGACGACGCCAACCTGATCCAGGCCGCCAACTACGAAGACGACATCGAAAAGCTGCGCGATTGCGACCTCGTGATCGAAGCGATTGCCGAGCGCATGGACTGGAAGCACGACCTGTACAAGAAGGTCGCGCCGCACATCGCGCCGCACGCGATCTTCGCGTCGAACACGTCGGGTCTGTCGATCACCGAACTGTCGGATGGTTTTGACGCCGAGCTGAAGTCGCGCTTCTGCGGCGTGCATTTCTTCAACCCACCGCGTTACATGCACCTGGTCGAGCTGATCCCGACCGCGCACACGCGTGGCGACATCCTCGACAAGCTGGAAACGTTCCTCACCTCCGCGCTCGGCAAGGGCGTGGTGCGTGCGAAGGACACGCCCAACTTCATCGCCAACCGCGTCGGCATCTTCTCGATCCTGGCGGTGTTTGCGGAATCGACCAAGTACGGCATTCCGTTTGACGTGGTGGATGACCTGACGGGCTCGAAGCTCGGCCGCGCCAAGTCAGCCACGTTCCGCACGGCAGACGTGGTGGGCCTGGACACCATGGCGCACGTCATCAAGACGATGCAGGACAACCTGAAGGACGATCCGTTCGCCCCGGTCTACGCCACGCCGCCCGTGCTGGCCAAGCTGGTGGAAGCGGGTGCCCTGGGTCAGAAGACCGGCGCCGGCTTCTACAAGAAGGAAGGCAAGGACATCAAGGTGCTGGACCCGCAAAGCGGCCAGTACGGCCCGAGCGGCAAGAAGGCGGATGAGCTGGTCGTTCGTATCCTGAAGAAGGAGCCGGCCGAGCGCCTGAAACTGCTGCGCGAATCGACCAACCCGCAGGCGCAGTTCCTGTGGGCGGTGTTCCGCGACGTGTTCCACTACATCGCCGTGTACCTGGAGCAGATTGCTGACTCCGCAGCAGAAGTCGATCTAGCCATCCGCTGGGGCTTCGGCTGGAACAGCGGCCCGTTCGAAGATTGGCAAGAAGCCGGCTGGAAGCAAGTGGCCGAGTGGGTGAAGGAAGACATCGAAGCCGGCAAGGCGCTGTCGAACGCAGCCCTGCCGCAGTGGGTGTTCTCCGGCCCGGTGGCGGACAACGGCGGTGTGCATTCGGCGCAGGGTTCGTGGTCGGCCAACCAAAACGCATTCCTGTCGCGCAGCACGCTGCCGGTGTATGGCCGTCAGGTGTTCCGCGCACCGATCAAGGGTGCGACCACGGTCAACCCGCTCACGTACGGCAAGACCATCGAAGAGACCGATGCCGTGCGCATCTGGGTGGACGATGCCGCTGGCCAGGACGATGTTCTGATCGTTTCGTTCAAGAGCAAGATGAACACGATCGGACCGAGCGTGATCGATGGCCTGACGCGTGCGGTTGATCTGGCCGAAGCCGGCTACAAGGGGCTGGTGGTGTGGCAGCCGACGTCGCTCAAGCTGGGCGCGCCGGGTGGTCCGTTCTCCGCGGGTGCGAATCTGGAAGAGGCGATGCCGGCCTTCATGATGGGCGGCGCCAAGGGCATCGAGCCGTTCGTCAAGAAGTTCCAGGACGGCATGATGCGCGTGAAGTACGCCGGTGTGCCGGTTGTGTCGGCTGCGTCGGGTATTGCGCTGGGTGGCGGCTGCGAGCTGATGCTGCACTCGGCCAAGCGTGTGGCTGCGCTGGAAACCTACATGGGCCTGGTGGAAGTGGGCGTGGGCCTGGTGCCGGCGGGCGGTGGTTTGAAGGAAGCCGCATTGGCTGCAGCGCGCGCTGCGCAGGCGGCGGGCAGCACCAACATCCTGCAATTCCTGACCAACCGCTTCCAGGCTGCGGCCATGGCCAAGGTGTCGTCTTCCGCGCTGGATGCGCAGAAGATCGGCTACCTGCAACCGACCGACACCATCGTCTTCAACGTGCACGAACTGCTGCACGTGGCGCGCAACGAAGTGCGTGCGCTGTCCGACTCGGGCTACCGCGCACCGCTGCGTCCGGTGGCCATTCCGGTGGCGGGCCGTTCGGGCATCGCGACCATCAAGGCGTCGCTGGTGAACATGCGTGACGGCGGCTTCATCTCGCAGCACGACTTCACGATCGCCTCGCGCATCGCTGAAGCTGTATGTGGCGGCGACGTGGAAGCCGGCGCGCTGGTGGACGAAGAATGGCTGCTGGCGCTGGAGCGCAAGGCCTTCGTCGATCTGCTCGGCAGCGCCAAGACCCAGGAACGCATCATGGGCATGCTGCAGACCGGCAAGCCGGTGCGTAACTAATCGCAGCGACAGAGAACAGGAGTTTCATCATGACCAAGCAACTGCAAGACGCCTACATCGTCGCCGCGACGCGTTCCCCGATCGGCAAGGCGCCCAAGGGCACGCTCAAGAACCTGCGCCCGGACGATCTGCTGGCGACCATCCTCAAGAGCGCTGTCGCCCAGGTGCCGAACCTGGACCCGGCGCTGATCGAAGACGCCATCGTCGGCTGCGCGATTCCCGAAGCGCAGCAAGGCCTGAACGTGGCGCGTATCGGCGCGCTGCTGGCCGGCCTGCCGAACACGGTGGGCGGCGTGACCGTCAACCGTTTCTGCGCCTCGGGCCTGACCGCCGTCGCCATGGCGGCTGACCGCATCCGCGTGGGTGAATCCGACGTGATGATCGCTGCCGGTGTCGAATCGATGAGCATGGTGCCGATGATGGGCAACTCGCCGTCGATGTCGCCGGACATCTTCACGCGTGACGAGAACATTGGCATCGCCTACGGCATGGGCCTGACCGCCGAGAAGGTCGCCCAGCAATGGAAGATCTCGCGTGAAGCGCAGGATGCCTTCTCGCTGTTGTCGCACCAGAAGGCACTGGCCGCGCAGCAAGCCGGCGAGTTCAAGGACGAGATCACCCCGATCGAGATCATCGAGAAGTTCCCGAACCTGGGCACGGGTGCGATCGACCTGAAGACGCGCACGCTGTCGCTGGACGAAGGTCCGCGCGCCGATACGTCGCTCGAAGGGCTGGGCAAGCTGCGCGCTGTGTTCGCCAACAAGGGCAGCGTGACGGCCGGTAACAGCTCGCAGACGTCGGACGGCTCGGGTGCGCTGATCCTGGTGTCGGAAAAGATCCTCAAGCAGTTCAACCTGGTGCCGCTGGCGCGCTTCGTGTCGTTTGCGGTGCGCGGTGTGCCGCCGGAGATCATGGGCATCGGCCCGAAGGAAGCGATTCCTGCGGCGCTGAAGGCGGGCGGCCTGACGCAAGATCAACTCGACTGGATCGAGCTGAACGAAGCGTTCGCTGCGCAGTCGCTGGCCGTGATTCAGGACCTGGGTCTGGACACCAGCAAGATCAACCCGCTGGGCGGCGCGATCGCGCTGGGTCACCCGCTGGGCGCTACGGGTGCCGTCCGCTCGGCCACCGTCGTGCACGGCCTGCGCCGTCGCAACCTGAAGTACGGCATGGTGACGATGTGCGTCGGCACCGGCATGGGCGCTGCGGGCATTTTCGAACGCATGTGACCCCACGTGAGGGGGAGGGCTCAGGTCGCTTTTTAGGGCCTTCCCCCGCTTGATATCGCCCGTCTCACCACGCATAGTTGCGCAGGCGCGCACAGCAATACAGAACAAGCGCGCCGAAGAATGCGGCCCACGCCAGTGGGCACGCTACAGAAGCGGAGCCACGATTCCGCGACAGAGGAGACACACCACCGGGCCACCGGCGGTGCACCAAGAGGAGGGCGTGCGATGAGCAACACCATCGTGTTGACCGACGCGGCATGCGATATGCCGCGCTCGATGATTGATCAACTGGGCTTGGGCGTAGTGCCGTTCCGCATCCGCGCGGGCGAACTGTTTGTGGAAGACCGGCGCGACGAAGAGGCGCTTCCGCAGCTCTACCGAAAGTACCTGGTCGACAAGCAAGACCACTATGCCGAGTCGATCCCGCTGCTCGAACGCGAGATCGAGGACTACCTGCTCAAGCACGTGGTCACCCAGCATGACCGCGCACTGCTGCTGACGATTGCAAGCTCGCGCAGCCACTTCTACAGCCATGCCACCGGTGCGGTGGTGGGCACCACGGCCAAGAGCTTCAAGCCGCGCAAGGACGCCGGCCGCTCGGGCCTGTTCGAATTGACGGTGGTGGACACCGGCGCCATCGGCCCGGGTCAGGCGCTGATGGTGCATGAAGCCGCACGCATGCTGCGCGAGGGCGCCGAAGTGCGTGACGTCGTCCATGTGATCGAGAATCGCCTGCGCGATGCCGCGCATATGTACCTCGTGCCGGATGAGCTGCTTTACATGTACACGCGTGCCAAGCAGAAAGGCGAGAAGAGCATCACCTGGGGCCGCTACATGATGGGTACGGCGTTCAATGTGCGCCCCATCATTCACATGCACCGTGGCGAGACCGAGGCCGTCGCCAAGGTGCGCGGTTCCGACGAGGGGATTCGCCGCGTGCTGGCCCATGCCGAAACCATGATCGCCGAGGAGCGTCTGGCCACGCCCGTGGTGGCGATCACGTATTCCGGTTCGCTCGACGTCGTGCGCCGCATGGAGCCGGTGCAGTCGCTGATGCAGACCGCCAAGGACCACGGTGTGGAAGTGCTGCTCGCGCCGATGAGCCTGACCGTGGCGTTGAACGTGGGGGCCAACGCGTTCTCCGTCGGTTATCTCTCTGATTCATCCGTGCCGATCTAGCGGCGCGGGCCTTCACCCTGGAGTTTTCATGTCGATTCGTACCGAGACCGCAGACGGCGTCCTCACACTCACCTTCGACCGTCTGGACCGCAAGAATGCCATCACCGCCGCGATGTACCAGACGCTGGCGGATGCACTGGTGGCCGCCGAGACCGATCCCGCCATCCGCGTGATCGTGCTGGCGGGCCATGAGAGCGTGTTCACGGCGGGCAACGATCTCGAAGATTTCATGAAGAACCCGCCCAAGGACGAGAGCGCTCCGGTGCACCAGTTCCTCAAGGCCATCAGCACGGCCACGAAGCCGTTGATTGCCTCGGTGAGCGGCGCGGCCGTCGGCGTTGGCACGACGATGCTGCTGCACTGCGACCTTGTGTACGCATCCGACACAGCCAAGCTGTCGATGCCGTTCGCGCAACTGGGCCTGTGCCCGGAAGCGGCTTCGAGCCTGCTGCTGCCACAACTGGCCGGTTACCACCGCGCCGCGGACAAGCTGCTGTTTGGTGAGCCGTTCGATGCGAATGAGGCGCGCGAGTTGGGCTTGGTCAACCGCGTGCTGCCGGCAGGCGAACTGGACGCCTTCGTTCGCACCCAGGCGCGCAAACTGACACTGCTGCCGCCGGCTTCGCTGCGCGCCACCAAGCGCCTGATGAAGGAAGGTGCTACGCCACAGGTCGCCGAGCGCATGTCGGTCGAGGGCAAGCAGTTTGGCGAGATGCTGCGCGCGCCGGAAGCGCGTGAAGCGTTCACTGCGTTCTTCGAGAAGCGCCGTCCTGATTTCTCCAAGTTCAACTGAGCGCGGCTTCTGCGCAAAAGAAAACCCGGCCTAGGCCGGGTTTTTCATTGGGCGATGTCGAATCACTGCTCCGGCAACACGCGTGGCTTGCGGGTCTCGTCCGTGGCCACGTAGGTGAGGGTGGCTTCCGTGACCTTGACGGTCGCGTGACGGCCGTTGGCGCCCATGCGCTGGGCAAAGACCTCCACATCCACGGTGATGGACGTGCGGCCGGTCTTGACCACCTCGGCATAGAAGCTCACGAGGTCGCCCACGTACACGGGCTGCTTGAACACGAACGAGTTGACCGCAATCGTCGCTACGCGCCCGTTGGCGCGCACCACCGCCGGAATCGACCCGGCAATGTCGACCTGCGACATGATCCAGCCGCCGAACACGTCGCCGTGCACGTTGGCGTCGGACGGCATCGGCATGACGCGCACGGCAGGTTGCTTGCCGGCGGGCAGCTTGACGATCTCAGTGGAGGCTTGGGGTTCGGACATGATGATGCAGGGCAGCATTGAAGCGGACGGACTGGGTGCGGGGCGCACACAGGTGATCGGTGGGAGAATACACAATCCGCTATTTTATTGCACCGCACATGCGCCGCTTCCCCGCTTCTTCCGAACCGCCTCCGCCCGGGGGTAACCGCGGTGACTGGCGCACCATCAAGAGCCTGCTGCCGTATCTCATGGCCTACAAGTGGCGCGTGGGGTTCGCGCTGTCGTTCCTGATCGCAGCTAAGGTGGCCAACCTGGGCGTGCCGATGGTCATGAAGCGGCTGATCGACTCGATGAACGTGTCGCCGTCAGACCCACGTGCGCTGCTGGTGGTGCCGGTGGGCATCATCATCGGCTATGGGCTGCTGCGGTTGTCGACGTCGCTGTTCTCCGAGCTGCGCGAAATCCTCTTTGCGAAGGTCACGGAAAGCTCGGTGCGCACGCTCGCGCTGCAGGTGTTCCGCCATCTGCATGCACTGTCGCTGCGCTTTCACCTGGAGCGCCAGACTGGTGGCATGAGCCGCGACATCGAGCGCGGCACGCGTGGCATCCAGTCGCTCATCTCGTACTCGCTCTACAGCATCCTGCCAACGCTGGTGGAAGTGGGCCTGGTCATCACGTACTTCTTCGTGAAGTACGACGTGTGGTTTGCACTCATCACGTTCTGCGCACTGGTCAGCTACATCGTCTTTACGGTGACGGTGACGAACTGGCGCACGCACTTCCGCCGCAAGATGAACGAGCTGGATTCGCGTGCCAACCAGAAGGCGATCGATTCGCTGCTCAACTTCGAGACGGTCAAGTACTTCGGCAACGAAGAGTACGAGGCGCGCCGCTACGACGAGAATCTGCTGAACTACCGCGCAGCCGCCATTCGCTCGCAGCGTTCGTTATCGATCCTGAACTTTGGCCAGCAGTTCATCGTGGCCACCGCGCTGATCCTGATCCTGTACCGCGCCACGCAGGGCGTAGTTGCTGGGCACATGACGCTGGGTGACCTCGTGCTGGTCAACACGCTGATGCTGCAGATCTACATTCCGCTCAACTTCCTGGGTGTGATCTACCGCGAGCTGAAGCAGGCCGTGACGGACATGGACCGCATGTTCCACCTGCTGCAGACCAACCGCGAAGTGGCCGACAAGCCCGATGCGCTGCCGCTGGCCGTGCACGCCGGTGAAGTCCGCTTCGCGCACGTGGACTTCAGCTACGAAGCCAAGCGGCAGATCCTGTTCGATGTGGACTTCACGATTGCCGCTGGCACGACCACGGCCGTGGTGGGGCAGAGCGGCTCGGGCAAGTCGACGCTCGCGCGCTTGCTGTTCCGCTTCTACGACGTCAAATCCGGCGCCATCCAGATCGACGGACAAGATCTGCGCGACGTCACGCAGGCCAGCGTGCGCGGGGCCATCGGCATCGTTCCGCAAGACACGGTGCTCTTCAACGACAGCATCTACTACAACATCGCCTACGGTCGCCCAGAAGCCACGCGCGAAGAAGTGATCGAAGCCGCCCGCGCTGCACAGATCCACCACTTTGTCGAATCGCTGCCAGATGGCTACGACACGCAGGTCGGTGAGCGTGGGTTGAAGCTCTCCGGCGGCGAGAAGCAGCGTGTGGCCATCGCGCGCACGCTGCTCAAGCGCCCGCCGATTCTGGTGTTTGACGAGGCGACCTCCGCGCTGGACTCACGCACTGAACACGCCATCCAGGAAGAGTTGATGAGCCTGGCGCAAAACCACACCACGCTGGTGATTGCGCATCGGTTGTCCACCATCGTGCGGGCACACCAGATCCTGGTGATGGAACACGGCCGCATCATCGAGCGCGGCACGCACGAACAACTGCTGCGCGCAGAAGGGCGCTACGCGCAGATGTGGCGCATGCAGGCGCGCGAACCAGAGCGTGTCGCTGAAGAAGTCGAAAACGCCGCAAACGTGGCGGGCGCATAAGCAGGGCAGGGGAAGGGAGAAGCGATGGAACTCAAATGGCTGGAAGACTTCATCAGCCTGGCCGAGACGCGCAGCTTTTCGCGCTCGGCGGAATTGCGGCATGTCACACAGCCGGCGTTCTCGCGGCGCATTCAGTCGCTTGAGGCATGGCTGGGCAATGAGCTGATCGATCGCTCAAGCTATCCCACGCGTCTCACGCCCGCGGGCGAGGTGTTCTACGAGCAGGCGCTGGCGATGCTCGCGCAGGTGAGCGAGACACGCGCGCTCATGCGTGGTCAGCGCCCGGCCAGCGCATCGACCATCGACTTTGCCGTGCCGCACACGCTGTCGCTCACGTTCTTCCCGGGCTGGCTGGCGCAGGTGGAGGAGAAGGTCGGCAAGCTGCAGTGCCGCTTGCGCGCGCTCAACGTGCACGATGCGGTGATGACGCTGGTGGAAGGCGGCTGCGATCTCGTCATGGTCTACCACCATGCGCGCCAGATGATCCAGCTCGACCCGACGCGTTACGACATGCTGGTGCTGGGTACCGAGCGGTTGTCTCCGTTTTCCAAGCCAGATGCGAATGGCCGCCCGATCTACCGGCTGATGCCGGCAGCACGTAAGCCGATTGCCTACCTGAGCTATACGCCCAATGCCTTCTTGGGCCGTATGGTGGATGTGCTGCTGGAGAACTCGCCGGTGGCGCCGCTGCTCGACAAGTGCTACGAGACCGATATGGCCGAGGCGCTCAAGGTGATGGCGCTGGCGGGCCACGGCGTTGCCTTCCTGCCCGAGAGTGCGGTGCGCGACGACGTGGCGGCCGGGCGGCTGGTGCGCGCCGAAGGCAAGGGCGGTGGCACGCTGTCGATCGAAATGGAGATTCGGCTGTACCGTGAACACCCGCAGAACGGCGCGCATGACCGTCGCCACCCGCAATCCAAGCGCAAGCGGGAGCTGATCGACACGCTGTGGAGCGCGCTATCGGGCTGAGTACGCCATCGCATCGGGTCATGGGGTTATGCGCTTAATGCATAACCCGATGTAAAAACGGCATTGGATTTCGTTCTGGGCGGTCCCTAAGCTGGCGGGCATTTTGTGGGACCGCATATTCCCAAACGAGGAGCCTTACCGAGGCTCAAAACAGGAAGACACCATGTCCAATGTCGCTTCTCCGACGACACTTCAGCACGCCATCCCGTCCTATCTGCCGGCCGATAACCTCGGCCCGTGGGGCATCTATCTGCAGCAGGTCGACCGGGTCACCCCCTACCTCGGCTCGCTGGCACGCTGGGTTGAAACCCTCAAGCGCCCCAAGCGCGCTCTGATCGTCGATGTGCCCATCCAGATGGATGACGGCAGCATCGCCCACTTCGAGGGTTATCGCGTGCAGCACAACACGTCGCGCGGCCCGGGCAAGGGCGGCGTGCGTTTCCACCAGGACGTGACACTGTCGGAAGTGATGGCGCTGTCCGCGTGGATGTCGGTGAAGAATGCGGCTGTGAACGTGCCGTACGGCGGCGCCAAGGGTGGCATTCGTGTCGACCCGCGCAAGCTGTCTTCCGGTGAGCTCGAACGCCTGACCCGCCGCTACACCAGCGAGATCGGCATCATCATCGGCCCGAACAAGGACATCCCGGCACCGGACGTGAACACCAACGCGCAGATCATGGCGTGGATGATGGACACGTACTCCATGAACGAAGGCTCCACCGCCACCGGCGTGGTGACCGGCAAGCCGATCGCGCTGGGCGGCAGCCTGGGCCGTCGTGAAGCCACTGGCCGCGGCGTGTTCGTGGTCGGCAGCGAAGCCGCACGCAACCTGGGCATCGACGTCAAGGGTTCTCGCGTGGTGGTGCAAGGCTTCGGCAACGTGGGTAGCGTGGCCGCCAAGCTGTTCCATGACGCCGGTGCGAAGGTCATCGCCGTGCAGGATCACAAGGGCATCGTGTTCAACGGCAATGGCCTGGATGTCGACGCGCTGATCAAGCACGTTGACCACAACGGCAGCGTGGCCGGCTTTGCTGCCGAGACCGTCTCGCAAGACGATTTCTGGGCGCTGGACTGCGAATTCCTGATCCCGGCCGCACTGGAAGGCCAGATCACCGCCAAGAACGCGCCCCATATCAAGGCAAAGATTGTCGTGGAAGGTGCAAACGGCCCCACGACGCCCGAGGCCGATGACATCCTGCGCGACAAAGGCACGCTGGTCTGCCCGGACGTGATCGCCAACGCCGGCGGCGTGACGGTCAGCTATTTCGAATGGGTGCAGGATTTCTCGAGCTTCTTCTGGACCGAAGACGAGATCAACCAGCGCCTGGTACGGATCATGCAGGATGCCTTCCGTGGTGTCTGGCAAGTTTCGCAGGACAACAAGGTCACTCTGCGTACGGCGGCATTCATCATCGCTTGCACGCGGATTCTGCAGGCCCGCCAAGAGCGCGGTCTGTACCCCTGATTGGCGACGCGCTGATCAATACCGGCGCGGTGCTCCAACAGGGCGCTGCTCCGGTCTATCGCGTCGCTGCCGATCAGGCAGCTATGCGCGACGGTTGAAGAAAGCCGGTGCTCACAGGGCGAACCATAACGTCCCGAAGCACCGCACCATGAGAAGGGCGATGACATCGTCGCCCTTCCCATCCTCAAGTCGGGTTCGTGTAAGCGACAGAGAGCGCACATCGGGCGGGCTTCATTTCCCCTTGTTTTCCTTAGCAACTGACGGTCATCCGCTCAAGCGATCGTGCCTGCGTGCCGATTGTGCAGAGCGTTTCCGTATTGGGCGCTGCGCGGCGTTTCCGGTTTTCCGGAAAAGCACAACGTAAGGTGTCCGGTTGCTCGGAAAACGTGGTTGCGGCAAGGTCCGCGCCGGAGGAAAAACTCCGTTCGATTCAACGATTTAGTGGCAACACCAATACTGTCGCCAAACGTTTTTTGGTACAGTCCCGTCTTTCTCTTTCATGGTCAAAAGGAGACTTTCATGAACCTCGCCAAGCTGGCAACCGTGCTTGCCGCCGTTGGTGTGATGAGCGGTGCTGCTCACGCAGAAGAGCTGACTGGTACGCTCAAGAAGATCAAAGACACCGGCACCATCACGCTGGGCGTGCGCGATTCGTCGATTCCGTTCAGCTACAACGTTGGCGGTGTCCGCACGATCGGCTATTCGTACGACGTGGCCACCAAGATTGCTGAGGACGTGAAGAAGCAGCTTGGCCTGAAGGACCTGAAGATCAACGAAATTCCGGTGACTTCGCAGAACCGCATCACGCTTCTGCAGAACGGCACCATCGATCTGGAGTGCGGCTCCACGACGAACAACCTCGAGCGTCAGAAGCAGGCATCGTTCACCGACACCATCTTCATCATCGGCACCCGCATCATGGTGAAGAAGGATTCGGGCATCAAGGACTGGGCCGATCTGAAAGGCAAGAACGTCGTGACCACCGCCGGCACGACCTCGGAACGTCTGCTGCGCAAGATGAACGACGACAAGCAGATGGGTATGAACATCATCAGTACGAAGGACCACGGTCAGTCGTTCCTGACGCTGGAATCGGGCCGTGCCGTTGCGTTCATGATGGACGACGCCCTGCTGTACGGCGAGCGCGCCAAGGCTCGCAACCCGAACGACTGGGTGGTCGTGGCCAAGCCGCAATCGCGTGAATCGTACGGCTGTATGGTCCGCAAGGACGACGCTCCATTCAAGGCTCTGGCTGACAAGACCATCGTCGGCATGATGAAGGACGGCTCGATCACCGCTGCGTACAAGAAGTGGTTCGAAAGTCCGGTTCCGCCGAAGGGCCTGAACCTGGACTTCCCGCTGTCGGATGACATGAAGGCGCTGATCAAGAACCCGAACGACAAGGCTCTTGACTGATCGGCTCCCTCAACGGGCCTGACTCAAGCATCATCGAAACGGAAGGCAAAGGCCGATTAACAGGTCCTCTCCCTTCCGTTTCTCTTTGAGGGAACCACCATGAATTACCACTGGAACTGGGGCGTCTTCTTTACGGAAGCCGCCCAGAATCAGACCTATCTCGACTGGCTGCTGGCGGGGTTGAAGACCACTGTCGTGCTCGGTCTCTCCTCCTGGATCATCGCGCTCGCCATCGGCTCCGTGCTGGGCGTGCTGCGCACTGTGCCGAACAAGTGGCTGTCGGGTTTTGCCGCTGCGTACGTGGAGTTGTTCCGCAACATCCCGCTGATCGTGCAGCTCTTCATCTGGTACTTCGTCATGCCCGAACTCGTGCCGGGCGGCGACTACATCAAGCAGATGAATCCCGCCACGGCAATGTTCCTGTGCGCGATGCTGTGTCTCGGTACCTTTACCGCGGCGCGTGTGTGCGAGCAGGTGCGCTCCGGTATCAACTCGCTGCCGCGCGGCCAGCGTAACGCCGGTCTGGCCATGGGCTTCACCCTGGCACAGACGTATCGCTACGTGATGTTGCCAATGTCGTTCCGCATCATCGTGCCGCCGCTCACCTCGGAATTCCTGAACATCTTCAAGAACTCCGCCGTGGCATCGACCATCGGTTTGCTCGAGCTTGCCGCGCAGGGCCGCCAACTGGTGGACTACACCGCGCAGCCGTACGAATCGTTCATCGCCGTGACGCTGATGTACATGCTGATCAACCTGACTGTCATGGGCCTGATGCGCTGGGTGGAAGCACGTTCCCGGCTGCCTGGCTTCATCGGCGGCAAGTAATCGGAGCGAGGACACTTCATGGCTTATCACTTCGATTTCTCATCCGTCAACGCCGACAACATGCGCGTGCTCGGCGAGGGCATGGTCCTCTCGCTGGAGATCACTGGCACCGCCATTCTGGTCGGCATCGTCTGGGGCACACTGCTGGCGATGATGCGCTTGTCGGGCATCAAGCCGCTGCAGTGGTTCGGGCAGGGGTATGTGAACCTCTTCCGCTCCATCCCGCTGGTGATGGTGCTGCTGTGGTTCTTCCTGATCGTGCCGCAGGTGCTGCAGAAGATCTTCAACCTGTCGCCGGCCACCGACATGCGCATGACCTCCGCGCTGGTCGCCTTCGCGCTGTTCGAGGCGGCGTACTACTCGGAGATCATTCGCGCCGGTATCCAGAGCGTGTCGCGCGGGCAGATGTTCGCGGCCTACGCGATGGGCATGACCTACGGCCAGGCCATGCGTCTGGTGATCCTGCCGCAGGCATTCCGCAACATGATCCCGCTGCTGCTCACGCAGGCCATCGTCCTGTTCCAGGATACGTCGCTGGTGTATGTGAGCGCGCTGTCGGACTTCTTTACGCAGGCATACAACATCGGTGAGCGCGACGGCCGTATCGTTGAGCTGCTGCTGTTTGCCGGCCTGTGCTATTTCGTGATCTGCTTCGGCGCCTCCGTGCTGGTGAAGCGACTTCAGAAGAAGGTGACCCAATGATCGAGATCAAGAACGTTTCCAAGTGGTATGGCAGCTTCCAGGTGCTGACCGACTGCACCACCAGTGTGAAGAAGAGCGAGGTGGTGGTGGTGTGCGGCCCGTCGGGTTCGGGCAAGTCCACGCTCATCAAGACCGTCAACGCGCTGGAGCCGTTCCAGAAGGGCGATATCCTCGTCGACGGCACCTCGGTGGGCGCCCGCGGCACCAACCTGCCGAAGCTGCGTTCGCGTGTGGGCATGGTGTTCCAGAACTTTGAGCTGTTCCCGCACCTGTCGATTACCGAAAACCTGACGATTGCGCAGCAGAAGGTGCTGGGCCGTTCGAAGGAAGAGGCGATGGCCAAGGGCCTGAAGTATCTGGATCGCGTGGGTTTGAAGGCGCACGCTGCCAAGTACCCGGGCCAGCTGTCGGGTGGTCAGCAGCAACGGGTGGCGATTGCACGTGCGCTGTCGATGGACCCGATCTGCATGCTGTTCGACGAGCCGACCTCCGCGCTGGACCCGGAAATGGTCAATGAAGTGCTCGACGTAATGGTGGAGCTGGCCAAGGAAGGTATGACCATGATGTGCGTGACCCACGAAATGGGTTTCGCCCGCAAGGTCGCCAACCGCGTGATCTTCATGGACCAAGGCCGCATCGTTGAAGACTGCGAGAAGGAAGAGTTCTTCGGCAACATCGACGCTCGTTCCGATCGCGCCAAGCAATTCCTGTCGAAGATCCTGTCGCACTGAGCACAGGGTTTTGCGCAAAAGAAAAGCCGCTCTTTCGGGAGCGGCTTTTTGTTGGGCGGCGCGTTGGTGATGATCGTGTCAGGTGCAGGCGGTGTTGGCTGCGTTGGCAATCTGTACCGCTTCCGGAATCGGCACCTTGGTCGCCATGGTGGCCTGGCCATCTTCGAACATCAACAACTCGCCCGGCACGAACTGGGTCCAGACTTCGTTGTCGGTCAGCGGCGCGGTGGCGATTACGGCCACGCGGTCGGCGGGCGTGGTGTACTTGGCGAAGTCGATCGTCATATCAGCGTCGATCAAATGCGCCGTGGAGAACGGCCACTGCCGCACGATGTAATACAGCCGCGTCGAGCAATGCGCAAACTGTGCCTGCCCGTTGCACAGCAGGAAGTTGAACACACCGTAGCGGGTGATTTCCTTGGTGATGTCCGACAGCGCGTAGAACAGCTCGTTGAGCGGCGGCTGCGAACCCGGAAAGCGCTTGCGCAGCGATTGCATGATGAAGCAGAAGGCGAGTTCGCTGTCGGTGTCGCCCACCGGCTGGTAGACGCCCGAGAGGAAGGGCGAGAAATTCTTCAGATCGCCGTTGTGGGCGAAGATCCAGTGCCGGCCCCACAGTTCACGCATGAACGGATGGCAGTTTTCCAGCCGCACCGTGCCCTGTGTCGCCTTGCGGATGTGCGAGATGACGTTCTTGGACTTGATCGGGTAGCGCTTGACCAGTTCAGCCACCGGCGACGTCCCGGCCGACTGGTTGTCGATGAAGAGGCGGCAGGCCTTGTCTTCGAAGAAAGCGACGCCGAAACCGTCGGCATGGTGGTCAGTCACGCCACCGCGCGCGGCGAACCCGGTAAACGAGAACGTCACATCGGTCGGTTCGGCGCAGTTCATGCCTAGCAGCTGGCACATGGTGGGGAAGAAAAAGTCGGATGCAATAAAATAGTCATTATCCTGCGGGCCGACGGGGGTGCCAAGCGACTTGGTCCTCGCGCCTGCGCCCTTGGCCACCGGCCGTTGCGCTCACGCCGCACGCCGCCAGATTTGCCACCAAACATAGCATTCCGACCGTCGCACAATCGGACCCCATTTTCATGAATTCATATCGCATCGCCGTGATCCCCGGAGACGGGATCGGCAAGGAAGTCGTCCCGGAGGGCCTGCGGGTGCTGGATGCGGCGGCGCGCAAATTTGGCTTCACACTGCAGACCGATCACTTTGACTTTGCCAGCTGCGACTACTACGCACGCCACGGCAAGATGCTGCCCGACGACTGGTTCGACACCCTGCGCGGCTATGACGCCATTTTCTTCGGCGCGGTTGGCTGGCCAGATACGGTGCCCGATCACATTTCGTTGTGGGGCTCATTGCTGCAGTTCCGGCGCGGCTTCGATCAGTACGTGAACCTGCGCCCGGTACGCCTGATGCCTGGCATCCGCAGCCCGCTGGTTGATCGCAACGGCCAGCCTCGCGCGCCCGGAGAAATCGATTTCTACGTGGTGCGCGAGAACACCGAGGGCGAGTACTCCAGCGTCGGCGGCCGCATGTACGGCGGTACCGAGCGCGAGATCGTCATCCAGGAAACGGTCATGAGCCGCACCGGCGTGGACCGCATCCTCAAGTTCGCTTTCGACCTGGCGCAGCGCCGTCCGGCCAAGCATCTGACGTCGGCCACCAAATCCAACGGCATTTCCATCACCATGCCGTACTGGGATGAGCGCGTCGAAGCGATGGCCAAGGCCTACCCCGAAGTCAACGTCGACAAGTTCCACATCGACATTCTGACTGCGCACTTCGTGCAGAAGCCGGAGATGTTTGACGTGGTGGTCGCCAGCAACCTGTTCGGTGACATCCTGTCTGACCTGGGGCCGGCTTGCACCGGCACGATAGCCATCGCGCCGTCAGGCAACATCAACCCGGACCGTACGTATCCGAGCCTGTTTGAGCCGGTGCATGGTTCGGCGCCGGACATCGCGGGCAAGGGCGTGGCCAACCCCATCGGCCAGATCTGGTGTGCCGCGATGATGCTCGAACACCTCGGTCAGCCCGAAGCTGGCGCAGCCGTGCTGACCGCCATCGAGCGTGTGCTGGCCGCAGGCCCGGGTCATGCGCCGCTCACGCGCGACATTGGCGGCACGGCAAGCACCGTTGATCTGGGCCGCGCGATTGCCGATGCCCTTGCGTGAGGCCAGGCCGACTCCTCCTCGTTCTCCGATTTTCGTTTTTCGCTCACCGCATTCCTACGCACCATGACCGACACCCTCACTATCGTCCGCCCCGATGACTGGCACCTGCACCTGCGCGATGGCGAAACGCTCGCCGACGTGGTGGGCGACACCGCGCGCCAGTTCGGCCGGGCGATCATCATGCCCAACCTCAAGCCGCCGGTAACGACCACCGCGCAGGCGCGTGCCTACCGTGACCGCATCGTCGCCGCGCTGCCCGCAGGCACGCAGTTCGAGCCGCTGATGACGCTCTACCTGACGGACAACACGTCGCCCGAGGTGATTCGTGAGGCCCGTGCCAGCGGCTTCATCCACGGCGTGAAGCTGTACCCGGCCGGCGCCACCACCAACAGCGACGCCGGCGTGACTGACCTGCGCCGCTGCGCCAAGACGCTCGAAGCGATGCAGGAAGTCGGCCTGCCGCTACTGGTACATGGCGAGGTGACCGACCCCACCGTCGACATCTTCGACCGCGAAGCCGTCTTCATCGACACGGTGATGCTCCCGCTGCGCCGCGACTTCCCTGCGCTGAAGGTCGTGTTCGAGCACATCACCACCAAGCAGGCTGCCGAGTACGTGCGCGATGCAGAAGGCCCGGTCGGTGCGACCATCACCGCGCACCATCTGCTGTACAACCGCAACGCGCTGTTCGTTGGCGGCATCCGCCCGCACTACTACTGCCTGCCGGTGCTCAAGCGCGAGACGCACCGTCTGGCGCTGGTGGCGGCTGCCACCTCGGGCCACCCGCGCTTCTTCCTTGGCACCGACAGCGCGCCGCACGCCAAGGGCGTGAAGGAACACGCCTGCGGTTGCGCCGGCTGCTACACCGCACTGCACGCCATGGAGCTGTACGCCGAGGCGTTTGAAGACGCCAACGCACTCGACAAGCTCGAAGGTTTCGCCAGCTTGCACGGCCCGGACTTCTACGGTCTGCCGCGCAATGCCGGCACGCTCACGCTCACACGCTCGCAATGGCAACTCCCTGCTGAGGTGCCGTTTGGCGAGCAGACGCTCGTGCCGTTGCGCGGCGGCGAGATGCTGCGCTGGAAGTCGGTCTGAGTTGGTGATCGAGGGTTTGGGTGCGATCGACTGGAGCCATCCGGCGTTCGCACCGCTCGCTCAAATCGGTGCCCCAATTGCTGGCGCCGTCGCGCACGGCGCTGACCTGCGCGATACGCTCAACGCGCATCCGGCTGCATCGGCGATTCGTACCTCAGGCGGGCAAGCGCTGCGCTTTATCCCACAAGATGCGCTGCCCGTCGGTGCGGCCTACGAGGCGCACATCGCCGCAACAGGCGAAGTGCCGACGCGGGACAATCTGCACGATTTCTTCAACGCGCTGATCTGGCTGCACTGGCCGTGTGCCAAGGCAGCGCTCAACGCGCGTCAGGCGCGGGCCATCGCGGGAGACGGCATCCGTGCGGTCCGCGGCGCGGTGCGCGATGCCGCCACGCTGTTCGACGAAAACGCCCTGATCTTTCTGCACGCCGAAGATGCACCCGAGCGCAGCCTGATGGCCTTCGGCTGGCAACATTTGTTCGTAGAGGTCAGGGCAGCGTGGGGTGAGACCTGCGCCGTGTTGCCGTTCGGGCACGCGTTGCTGGAAAAGTTGGTGACGCCGTATAAATCGATCACGGCGCATGCCTGGCCAGTACGTGTTGCCAGTCTGGAGACTGATCGCGCATCGCTTGATACCGCGCTGGCTGACACGCTGCTCGATGCTGAGCTGACGACGCGAGATTTCCGTCCGTTGCCCGTCATGGGCATTCCCGGCTGGTGCAGTGCCAATGAGGACACTGCTTTCTATTCAGATACAACGGTATTCCGTCCGGGCCGTCGGGCAGCAGCCAACAAAATCGTCAGGGCTGAATAGTGCTAGACTCGCGCCTCGCGAAGCGGACCAGACAACCGCTGCTTCCGCCGCCTCGTGCGAGCGGAAGGGGAGGAAAGTCCGGACTCCATAGAGCAGGGTGATGGCTAACGACCATCCACGGTGACGTGCGGAATAGGGCCACAGAGACGAGTCTTCGCCCCGGCTTCGGTCAGGGCGAAGGGTGAAACGCGGTAACCTCCACCCGGAGCAATCCCAAGTAAGCAGGCGATGAAGCGGCTCGCTGAGTCTGCGGGTAGGGAGCTTGAGCCGGCTGGCAACAGCCGGTCTAGAGGAATGGTTGTCACGCCGCTGGTTTCGGCCACGCGGCGCACAGAATCCGGCTTATCGGTCCGCTTCGCTTCTTCCTTCTGCCGGATTGGTCATCAATCAGGCCAACTCAACCAGTTCCAGCGAGTGCGTGATTTCGGCCGTCTTGGCCAGCATGATCGACGCTGAGCAGTACTTCTCGTGCGAGAGCTGAACCGCACGTTCCACCGTTTCCCGCTTGAGCTTGCGCCCCGTCACCGTGAAGGTGAAGTGGATGCGCGTGAAGACTTTCGGGTCGGCCTCGGCACGATCCGCGTGCAGCTTGACGCTGCAACCTTGCACATCCACGCGGCCGCGCTTGAGGATCAGCACCACGTCATAGGCAGTGCAGCCGCCGGTGCCCAGCAGCACCATTTCCATCGGGCGCGGTGCCAGGTTGCGGCCGCCGCCGTCCGGTGCGCCGTCCATTGTGACGAGGTGGCCGCTGCCGGTTTCCGCCAAAAAGGCCATGCCGTCCGGGCCGGTCCAGCTCACAGTGCAATCCATGTCGAATCCTTGTGCGGTGTCGGCGAGTACCGACGAAAAGCCACATTGTAGCCATCGTGATCAACCCGCGTCGGCACCCTAGGGTGATCTCCCCCTTGACAGTGGCACCTGGATAAAAAGGTGCAACCCGTTGCTCATGCACCTGAGTTGGGCTGAAATTGGAGGAAAGTTTCTAGTAGACGACAACGGCACGGTGACCAGTCTTCCGCAAGTGATTGATTTTCAATGATGCTAGTCATATGCGTGCGCATCATGGTGCATTCTGCATTATGAAATGCAATTTCGTAGTGCAAATTATCTTGCGCATGCCCCAGAAGTGGGTATAATTGCCCCCATTGGATCGGCCGATGCGGTGCAACCCACCAAGTCAACGATCAGCAGGTGTCTCCTCCACCCTCCTCCTTTGGTGGATTCAAACCCAAGCTCAACGGCTTGGGTTTTTTTTCGTCCACTGTGAGCGGAGTGTGTCTTTTTCCTTGTGTCAAGGGCTGTTTGCGGGGTACACTCGAAATCTTTTCCGGATTGCCCGCGGGAAAGAAACTTTGGAGAGCCCGCACCAACAAGCGGGAAGGCGGGCCGGCGATGACCTTGTATGAGGTTGCGCAGGCGTCCGCAAGACGATCCGTTCATGAGTTGTTACGCGCGATACGGGTCCACTCGGGCACTGACTCAAAATTTTGGAAAAATCATGAAGACCTTTTCCGCAAAGCCCCATGAGGTGAAGCGCGATTGGTACGTGATTGACGCGACGGACAAGGTCCTCGGGCGTGTCGCCAGCGAAGTGGCACACCGACTGCGCGGCAAGCACAAGCCTGAATTCACTCCGCACGTCGACACGGGCGATTTCATCATCGTCATCAACGCAGCCAAGCTGCGCGTGACGGGCGCCAAGACGACGGACAAGAAGTACTATCGCCACTCGGGTTACCCGGGCGGTATCTACGAAACGACGTTTGGCAAGATGCAGCAGCGTTTCCCGGGCCGTGCCCTGGAAAAGGCTGTGAAGGGCATGCTGCCGAAGGGTCCGCTGGGCTACGCGATGATCAAGAAGCTGAAGGTTTACGCCGAAGGCTCGCATCCGCACGAAGCACAGCAGCCGAAAGCGCTGGAAATCTAAGGGGCCACATCCATGATCGGTAACTGGAACTATGGCACTGGCCGCCGCAAGAGCGCTGTGGCACGTGTTTTCATCAAGTCCGGCAAGGGCGACATCATCGTCAACGGCAAGGCTATCAACGAGTACTTCGCTCGTGAGACCTCGCTGATGATCGTGCGTCAACCCCTGGAACTGACCAACCACGCAGCTACGTTTGACATCAAGGTCAACGTGGTCGGCGGCGGTGAAACCGGCCAAGCCGGTGCCGTGCGTCACGGCATCACCCGCGCCCTGATCGACTACGATGCAACGCTCAAGCCCACCCTGTCGAAGGCAGGTTTGGTGACGCGCGATGCGCGTGAAGTCGAGCGTAAGAAGGTCGGTCTGCGCAAGGCTCGCCGCGCCAAGCAGTTCTCGAAGCGTTAATCCGCTTCCTGCTGCTTCAGCAAAAAACCACACCCCCGGGTGTGGTTTTTTGTTTTGAGCGCCTCAATCAAACGGTGTGATCTGTCGGGCGCCTCACTTACCCTTTGCAACAGCTCCGACATGTCGCCGAGACTACAATTCACGTTTCGTTTGCGTTTGGTCCGTATGATGCAATCCGCAATTTGCTCTAAGCCGATTCTGATTCGCGGCGCGAGTCGAGGGGTCGCCGCATGAAGGCGCGTCGCTTGCTGCGTCGCGCTTCCGTGCTTGCTCCGAATGTCACGGTGCGCTCGCGCCTGCCGTGGCCGGTAACGGTGCTGTTGATTGCGGTGGTGATCGGCCTGGCTGCAGCCGTGGCGCTGTGGGCCTTTGAAGAAGGCCGCCGCCTGACCGGTCCGCACGACAGTGACCTGCGTGCAATGAACCGCGAGCTGGTCGCCAAACTAGCAACGGTGCAGGCTGAGCGCGACAAGCTCGCCGCGGCCGCGGGCACGGCGGAATCGCGTGTCGGCATGGCCGAAGGTGCGCAGACGCAAATGGCCGAGCAGCTCAAGGGGCTGGAAGCCGAGAACGCGCAGTTGAAGGAGGACTTGGCCTTCTTCGACAGCCTGCTGCCTGCGCCCACCAATTCCGCCGGCATCTACGTGCGCAGCTTCCGGATCGCGCCGGACGAAGCGCAGCCGACGCGCATGCACTTCCGCGTTTTGTTGATGCAAGGCGGCGGCAAAGCCTTCGCGCCGGTCTCCGAATTCGAGGGGCAACTGGCACTCACGTTGAATGTGGTGCAGGCAGGCAAACCTGCTACGATCGATTTCCCCGGCGCCATGGCCGGCGGCGCGGGCGCTTCGGTGCCGGTGGCCACAGCAGCAGCCACGCGCGTCAAGCTTACGCACTACCAGCGCTTGGAAGGCTGGGTGGATGTCCCGCCCGGCACCACGGTGAAATCGGTGATGGTGAAGGTGTTGCAGAACGGCAAGATCAAGGCGAGCCAGAGTTTTTCCATCTGACGGGCGGGGGCCTGTCGGATCCGTACAAAGAGGAGTCGACGATGCTGTTTGGCAAGAAGAAGGGGCTGGCAATCGAAACGCTGCTGGGCGCCCACACCAAGCTGGAGGGGGACCTGCGCTTTTCGGGCGGGCTGCGGATCGATGGCCAGATCAAGGGCAACGTCTATGGTGATCCGGACAAGCCCAGCATGCTGGTCATCACGGATACCGCGCGCATCGAGGGCGAAGTGCACGTCGGACATCTGATTCTGAACGGCACGGTGGTTGGCCCGGTGCATGTGGCGGAATTGCTGGAGCTGCAGCCCAAGGCGCGCATCGAGGGTAACGTGCAATATGCAGCACTCGAGATGCATCAGGGCGCGGTTGTCATGGGCACGCTGGCGCACTCGGCGCCCGGTGAAGTGAAGCTCTTGCCTAACCTCAAGCTCGCGTCCAATCAGGACTGATCACACGGTGGGCCAGCCGTTGCTGGCGCACCGCACAATATCCTCTTGAAACCCGGGGCTTCGGCACGATTTGCAGCTTGCGCTTAAAATACAGGCAAGTTTTAGACGTTCCCCACAGGAGATTTTCATGAACGCAGTCGCGCAGGCAGCCACGCCCGATGTGAACGAGGTTCCGGCTCCGCTGGTCTTTACCGACAGCGCTGCGGACAAGGTCAAGCAACTGATCGAAGAGGAAGGCAACCCGGCGTTGAAGCTGCGCGTGTTCGTGCAAGGCGGCGGGTGCTCGGGCTTCCAGTACGGCTTCACCTTTGACGAAGACACCAACGAAGACGACACGACCATGACCAAGAATGGCGTGTCGCTCCTGATCGACTCGATGAGCTACCAGTACCTGGTGGGCGCCGAGATCGACTACAAGGAAGACATCAACGGTGCGCAATTCGTCATCAAGAACCCGAATGCCTCGACCACTTGCGGTTGCGGCTCGTCGTTCTCGGTCTGACGCGGCATCGCTGTAAAGAAAAAGCGCACTTCGGTGCGCTTTTTTGTTGCCCGCAGGATTTGCGTAGCGTCAGGCGGGGTAGATCGTGCCAAGCACGCGCGGCCCTGAAGCGCCAGTCGCATGGTGCAGGTTGCCCGGCTCGCGGCGCACGCACTGGCGGGCCAGCCAGGCGAAGGCGAGCGCCTCGACCTGATTGGCGGGTACGCCGAATTGGTCGCTAGGTGCAATGTCGACGCCGGGCAACTGCGCGCCAAGCCGCTCCATCAAGGCGCCGTTGCGCGCGCCACCACCACAGACCACAAGGGAGGTTGCCTGGGGCGCATAGCGGCGAACCGCATCGGCGATGGTGTCGGTGGTTAGCGCCAGCAGGGTCGCTTGCACGACCTGGGGGCGCAGGCGGTCCAGCGCGTCGCCGGCGCGGTGTTTCAGCCAAGCGGGGTTGAACAGATCGCGGCCGGTGCTCTTGGGCGGCGGCAAGTCGAAGAAAGGCTCGGCGCGCAGGCGGGCGAGCAGGGCCTCATCGACATGGCCAGTGCGCGCCCAGGCGCCGTCGCGGTCAAAGGTATGCCCGTGGTGCGTGTGGACCCAGTGATCAAGCAGGGCGTTGCCGGGGCCGCAATCGAAGCCGAGCACGGTGTCGCGCGCATCCGAGGCTTGCGGCGGTAGCACTGTCAGGTTGGCGATGCCGCCAATGTTGCAAATCACGCGCCATCCATCGGGCAGCCCGAACAGCGCGCGATGCACGGCGGGCACCAGCGGTGCACCCTGGCCGCCGGCAGCCACATCACGGCTGCGGAAATCGGCGATGACATCGATGCCAGTGTGTTCGGCCAACACGGCTGCGTGCTGCGTTTGGCGCGTGTAGCCCACACCGTCATGCGCGCCTGGCTGATGGCGGATGGTCTGGCCGTGCGCGCCGATGGCGCGGATTTCACGGCGGATGCAGCCGCTCTTCTTCAGCAGTTGCTCGACGCATTCGGCATACAGGCTGGCGAGCGCGTTGGCGGCCAGGGCTTCGCGATGAATCTCGTCGTGGCCGGCGTGCTGCAGATTGAGGAAGGCGTGGCGCAGCTCCGGCGGAAAGGGGGCGTAAGCATCGGCCACCAGTACCGGATGGGCACCGGAGAAATCAACCAGCACACCATCGACGCCGTCCAGGCTGGTGCCGGACATCAGGCCGATGTAGAGCTCGCTGTGGGAATGGGGGGTGGTCGTCATGCGCGTGAGCATACCAGCGGGGGCGCTATGCAGGGGCGCAGGAGGGTGGTCGGACGGCGTCCGTTGGGCAGGAAGGCGCATCACGGTAAAATCGCGGGATTGCGCGGCCGGAACGGCTTGCACGGATGTCGGCCATCGCGCACGCACTGGTTTCCCGATTGTTGTTTCTCGTCCGCGCTGCTGACTTTCTCGGTCGGCGCGGTGACCTCTCTTTCTGCCATGACCGTTTCTGACGCTTCTACTGCACCCGCTTCCGATAACGCCGCAACGGCCACGCCGAAGTATCCGATCACGCCGGAGGTGGCGCACGCGATGGAAGTGTCGCTGCGCGGCTGCGACGAACTGCTGGTCGCTGCCGAATGGGAGCAGAAGCTGGCCAAGAGCGCCGCCACCGGCGTGCCGCTGCGCATCAAGCTGGGCCTGGACCCGACCGCGCCCGACATCCACATCGGCCACACGGTGGTGCTCAACAAGATGCGCCAGTTGCAGGACCTGGGGCATCAGGTGATCTTCCTGATCGGCGATTTCACGTCGACGATTGGTGACCCATCCGGCCGCAACGCCACACGCCCGCCGCTCACCCGCGAGCAGATCGAGGCCAACGCGCAGACCTACTACCGTCAGGCCAGCATGGTGCTGGACCCGAGCAAGACCGAGATCCGCTACAACAGCGAATGGAGCGACCCGCTGGGCGCGCGCGGCATGATCCAGCTCGCCGCCAAGTACACTGTCGCCCGCATGATGGAGCGCGATGACTTCACCAAGCGCTACAAGGCCGGCGTGCCGATCTCGGTGCACGAATTCCTCTACCCGCTGATGCAGGGCTATGACTCGGTCGCGCTCAAGTCCGACCTGGAGCTGGGCGGCACCGATCAGAAATTCAACCTGCTGGTCGGCCGCGAGCTGCAGAAGGAATACGGCCAGGAGCCGCAGTGCATCTTGACCATGCCGCTGCTGGTGGGCCTGGATGGCGTCGAGAAGATGTCGAAGTCCAAGGGCAACTACGTCGGTATCAGCGAGGCACCGAGCGACATGTTCGGCAAGCTGATGAGCATCTCCGACGACCTGATGTGGACGTACTACACGCTGCTGTCGTTCCGCCCGCTCTCTGATATCGACCTGATGAAGCAGGAGATCGCGCTGGGCCGCAACCCGCGCGATTGCAAGGTGCTGCTGGCGCAGGAGATCGTCGCGCGCTTCCACAGCCAGGCCGATGCCGAGCGCGCGCTGGAAGATTTCAACCACCGCGCACGCGGCGGCGTGCCGGACGACATTCCGCAGATCGAGTTGTCGGGTGCGCCGCTGGGCATCGCGCAGCTGCTCAAGCAAGCGGGCCTGTGCCCGTCCACCTCGGACGCGAACCGCAACATCGAGCAGGGCGGCGTGAAGATCGACGGCACCGTCATCAGCGACAAGGGTTTGAAGATCGAGGCCGGCACGTTCGTCGTGCAGGTCGGCAAGCGTCGCTTTGCGCGCGTGGTGCTGTCGTGATCGGACTGATCCAGCGTGTGTCCGAAGCGGCGGTCCGTGTCGACGGCCGCGTGGTCGGCGAGATCGGCCCGGGCCTGCTCGCGCTCGTGTGCGCCGAACGCGGTGACACCGTTGCCGAGGCCGACCGCTTGCTGGAGAAGCTGCTGAACTACCGCGTGTTCTCCGATGCACAGGGCAAGATGAACCTGCCCGTGCGCAACATCGACGGCAACGGTCAGGCAGGCGGCTTGCTAGTGGTTTCGCAGTTCACGCTGGCGGCCGATACCAAGTCCGGTACGCGTCCGAGCTTCACGCCGGCGGCTGCGCCTGAAGATGGCCGCCGCCTGTACGAGCATTTCGTGGCGCGGGCCCGTGCGCAGCACCCGACCGTCGCGACCGGCGAGTTTGGCGCGGATATGAAGGTGTCGCTCGTCAACGATGGCCCGGTCACGTTCTGGCTGCAGGTGGTGCCGCAAGCCGCGCCTGTCAGCAAGAAGGCTGAGCCCGAAGTTGCCAAATCCGCCGACCAATCTGCCTAATTTTTCTGACTCGCTCTGGAACCTGTGATGCCACGCGCCGCCGCCATCCCCATGCCGTTGCCGCAGATCACCCACATCGTGCTGGTCCGCCACGGCGAGACCGACTGGAACCGTGAGCGCCGCCTGCAAGGCCAGCTCGACGTGCCGCTGAATACACAGGGGCTGGAGCAGGCTACGCAACTGGGCCGCGCACTCGCGCGTGAGCGGTTTGATGCCGTCTACGCGAGCGACTTGTCGCGCGCCAAGCAGACGGCGCAGGCGCTGGCAGATGAGGTCGGCGTGACGGTGCGCGACGACGCCGGTTTGCGCGAACGTCACTATGGCCAGTTCGAGGGCCTGACCTACGCCGAGGTCGCCGAGCAGCATCCGGCTGAGTTTGACGCGTGGCAGAACCGCGTGCCCGAGTTCGCCCCGCCCGGCGGCGAAACGCTCACCGAATTCCACGAGCGCGCGGTGGAAACCGTGCTGCGCCTGATCCGCCGCCACCCCGGCGAGCGCATCGCGCTGGTCAGCCACGGCGGCGTGCTCGATTGCCTGTACCGCCACGCCAACGCCATGACGCTGACCGAGCCGCGCCAGCATGAGCTGCGCAACGCGAGCATCAACCGGCTCTCGTCCGATGGTCATCAACTGACCGTGCTGCAGTGGGGGGATGTCGCGCACCTGGATTTGTTGGTGCTCGACGAGGTGGACCGCCGTGTTCCCTAGCGCCGAACTGGCCGCGGGGTTCAGAACGCCGAACATGGCGTTTGCAACGCCAAACGTGGGGTTACAGAACATCAACCATGGCGTTCAGAGCGCCAACAACCGAGTCCGGAACCCCGACGCGCCGAGTTCAACACGCCGATCGTGAGGTTCAGAACCTCAAAGGCGATGTTCAGAACGCGGAGTGTTGAGGTTCAGAACGCCAAACACGGTGTTCCAAACGCCGGCTATCGAGCGCAGAACCCCAACATCGACGTTCACAACCCTGTGCGTGAGCCTTGGCGTGTGGCAGCACTACACCTTCAGCCGGAACGGCGTGAAGTCGGTATCGCGGTCGTAGTAGTCCTCGTTCTCGGCGCGCTTGAGGAAGGCGACGACGCGGTAGGTGAGCGGCGTGGCCACGATCTCCCAACCGGTCTTGAGGATGTATTGCGCGATGGCCACGCGCAGCACCTGTTCGTGCGGCCAGATGCCGTAGAAGGCGATCACGTAGAACAGCGACGAATCCACCGCCTCGCCCACCACCGTGGAGCCGACGATGCGCGTCCACAGCCATTTCCCCTCCGTATAGATCTTCATCTTCGCCAGCGTGTAGCTGTTGGCGAAGCTGCCGCACCAGAACGCAATGAGCGACCCAGCGACAATGCGCGGCGTGTTGCCGAACACGTCGTTCAGGCTGCTCTGGTAGCCGGCCATGAACGGCGCCACCGGCAGCGCCAGCACCACCAGCGACATGAACGACGCGAAGATCAGCGCGGCAAAGCCTGCCCATACCACGCGTCGGTCGCGCCCATAGCCGTACACCTCGGTCAGGATGTCGCCGAAGATGTACGAGATGGGGAAGAACAGCACGCCCGCGCCAAACGTGATGGGCCCGAGGATCGGCAACGTGACCTGCGCCGCCTTGGCCGCGCCGATCAGGTTCGAACACAGCAGCACCGTCACGAAGGCGGCCATGACGAAGTCGTAGTAGCGGAAGTTGCGCTGAGGACTTTGAGTGGTCATGGCGGCGGGTGGGGGAGTTAGTTGTTGTTGCCGTCCCAGAGGTCGCCCTTGGGGGCGCCGAGGCCAAAGTGCTGGTACGCCGAAGCCGTCGCCACGCGCCCGCGCGGCGTGCGCTGCAGGTAGCCCTGCTGGATCAGGTAGGGCTCGAGCACGTCTTCGATCGTGTCGCGCTCCTCGCCGATGGCGGCGGCCAGGTTGTCGATGCCGACCGGCCCACCGTTGAACTTGTGCAGGATCGCTTCGAGCAGCTTGCGGTCCATCAGGTCGAAGCCTACCGCGTCCACATCGAGCATCGCCAGCGCGGCGTCGGCCACCTCGCGGGTGATGATGCCGTCGGCTTTCACCTCGGCGTAGTCGCGCACGCGACGCAGCAGGCGGTTGGCGATCCGGGGCGTGCCGCGCGAGCGCTTGGCGATCTCCAGCGCGCCCTCGTCGACGATGTGCGCATTCAGCAGGCCCGAAGAGCGCGTGACGATCTTCGCCAGCTCGCTCGGCGTGTAGAACTCCAGCCGCGCCACGATACCGAAGCGGTCGCGCAGCGGGTTGGTCAGCATGCCGGCACGCGTGGTGGCGCCCACCAGCGTGAACGGCTGCAGATCGAGCTTGACCGAGCGCGCCGCCGGGCCCTCGCCGATCATGATGTCGATCTGGTAGTCCTCCAGCGCCGGGTACAGGATTTCCTCCACCACGGGCGAGAGCCGGTGGATCTCGTCGATGAAGAGGACGTCGTTGGCTTCGAGGTTGGTGAGCAGCGCGGCCAGGTCACCCGGACGCTCCAGCACGGGGCCGGAGGTCTGGCGCAGGTTGACGCCCATCTCGCGCGCGATGATGTGCGCCAGCGTCGTCTTGCCCAGGCCCGGCGGGCCGAACAGCAGCACGTGGTCCAGCGCTTCGCTGCGCTTCTTGGCCGCCGTCATGAAAATGTCGAGCTGGCCGCGCACCTTTTCCTGGCCGACGTACTCGTCGAGCAGCTTGGGGCGCAGCGCGCGCTCGAAGGCCTCCTCATTGGGGGACGCGGGGGACGCTGAGATGATGCGCTCAGCGGAGACGGCCTTGGCGGCGAGCTTGTCGGTTTCGATCATGAGGGGCAGACGGCGCAGGATGGCCGCGAACGGGCCATTTTACCGCCTTGCCACCGCGCGGGCGTCAGCCTTTCGAGAGCGCCTTGAGTGCCAGCTTGATGCCTTCGGAGACGCCCGTGCCGGCCGGCACCTGCTTGATGGCGAGCGCGGCTTCCTTGTCGGAATACCCCAGCGCCAGCAAGGCGTTGAGCACGTCCGCCGCGTCGTCGGACACCGCCGGGCCGCCCGGCACCGTACCCAGGTCAGCGCCAAGCTTGCCCTTGAGTTCCAGCAACAGGCGTTCAGCTGTCTTCTTGCCGATGCCCGGGATGCGCGTCAGCCGCCCGGCTTCCTGCAGCGTGACGGCTTGCGCGAGTTCGGCGACCGACATGCCCGACAGCACCGCCAGCGCGATGCGCGCGCCAATGCCGGAAATCTTGATGAGCTGGCGGAAGGTCTCGCGTTCAGCTGCGGTGCCGAAGCCGTAGAGCAGGTGCGCATCCTCGCGCACGATTTGCTGGATGAGCAGTACGACGGGCTCGCTCGTGGCGGGCAGGTTGTAGAACGTGCTCATCGGCACGTCGATCTCGTAGCCGACGCCGTGGCAATCGACCAGCAGGTGCGGCGGGTTCTTTTCAACCAGCGTCCCGGCGATGCGTCCGATCATGTGATTCCTCCAAAACGGGACGCAGTGTAGCCGATGCCGGGCCGCGTAAATGCCTCAGCGCTTGAAGGTCGACACGGCCTGTCGCCCGATGGCCGGATCGTCAGTGAAGAAGCCATCCACGCCTGCACGCAGAAAGGCCTGGATTTCCTGGACCGAGCCGTTGACGTTTCGCGTGTTGTCTGCACCGCTGCGCAGGGAGGGCGGCAGGAACGTGTTCTCTGGCCGGAAGGTGTAGGGGTGGACGACCAGCCCGGCGTTGTGCGCGTTGCGGATCAAGTCGGTCGGGTCGGTCAGCTTGCCGTTGGCATCCAGCCCCATGATGCTGCTCTTGTCCGGGCCGACGCCGTTGGCGTACGCGGCGATATCGCGCATGCCGCGGCTGGTCATCATGTCGCCGAAGGTGCGGTTGTCCTTGGCGACGACGAAGTCGTAGGGCTGCCTGCCGGACGTCCCCATCAGTTGCACCAGTCGCCAGTTGGGCTGGCTGCCGCCGATCTTGTTGCGGACGGCCTTGAGGTTGGCGACTTCGAACGACTGGATGTACACCGTGGTGCGGCTGGCTGTGAAGCTGTCACGGCGCAGGCCGTCGATCAGCCTGTCTTCGAGTGGCAGGCCGATCGACTGGAAGTACGTCGGGTGTTTGGTTTCCGGATAGATGGCGATGTTGCGGCCGAGCCTGGCGGATTGGTCCCGCGCCAGCGCAACGATTTCGTCGAGCGTGGGGATCTGGAACTGGTCGTTGTAGACGACGTTGTTGGGGCGGATGCTCGGGATGCGCTCGCGTGCGCGCAGCGTCTTGAGCTCAACGAGGGTGAAGTCTTCCGTGAACCAGCCGGTGATGCTCTGGCCGTCGATCGTCTTGGTGGTCTTGCGGCCGGCAAACGCGGCGACGTCGGCCACATTGGTGGTGCCGGAAATCTCGTTCTCGTGGCGCGCCACCAGCACGCCGTCCTTGGTGGAGACGAGATCCGGTTCGATGACGTCGGCGCCATCGTCGATGGCCTTTTGATACGACGCCAGCGTGTGCTCGGGCCGCAGTGCCGAGGCGCCGCGATGGCCGATGACCTGGATGGTGGTGATGGGCGTGGTGCCGCCACCGCCACCGCCATTGTTGCCACCGTGGTTGTATTCCATCCGGCAGGCGGACAGTGCAACGACTGCAGTCAGGGCAAGTGGGCTCAGCAGGGCAAGGCGGCGCGACATCGGGGGCTCCCGGAAACGGACTCACCGCATGGTAGTCGCGGGGCCGTGTAGGAGCTACCCGTAGGCTTTGAGAATCCTGTCAGCCGACCAGGCGTCCGCGCCGCACGCGCAGGCCCTTTTGCGCAAGCTGCGGTGCGAGGCCTGCCATGGCGGCCAGCGTCTCGCCGCCGTGTGCGTGGCAGATCGCCACACCCAGCGCATCCGAGGCATCCGAGCCGGGTTTGCCTTCGAGGTTGAGCAGGCGCACGACCATCTCCTGCACCTGGTCCTTGTTGGCGCGGCCATAGCCGACCACGGCCTGCTTGAGCTGCAGCGCGGTGTATTCAAACACCGGCAGGTTGCCGCTCATCAGCCCGCAGATCACCGCGCCGCGCGCCTGGCCCAGCAGCAGGGTCGATTGCGGGTTGACGTTGACGAACACCTTTTCGATGGAAGCGCAGTCTGGCCGGTACGTGCTCACCAGCTCGGAGACGCCGTCGTACAAGGTCTTCAAGCGGCTCGGCAAGTCGGCATTGCCGTTGCTCTTGATCGTGCCCGAGGCCACGTAGACGAGCTTGTGGCCGTGCCGTTCGAGCACGCCAAAACCTGTTGTGCGAAGGCCGGGGTCGATGCCGAGGATGCGCATGAATGGAGCAGGGCAGAAATGAAAAACGGGGTAGGCGACAGTCTACGCCTTGCCCCGTTGGTCCGTAGTACGGACGGTGTTGCTTAGTGGCGGAAGTGGCGGGTGCCCGTGAAGATCATCGCCACGTTGCGCTCGTCGGCGGCGGCGATCACTTCGTCATCGCGCACCGAGCCGCCCGGCTGGATCACGCACGAGGCGCCTGCATCGACCACCACATCCAAGCCGTCGCGGAACGGGAAGAACGCATCCGACGCCACGGCTGAACCGGCCAGCGTGAGGCCTGCGTTCTGTGCCTTGATGCTGGCGATGCGTGCCGAGTCCACACGGCTCATCTGGCCGGCGCCCACGCCCAGCGTCATGCCGCCGCCGCAGAACACGATGGCGTTCGACTTGACGAACTTGGCGACGCGCCAGGCGAACATCAGGTCGTCCATTTCCTTCGGGGTCGGGTGGCGCTTGGTGACCACGCGCAGCTCGCTCGGCTGCACGTTCTTGGCGTCCGGGCTCTGCACCAGCAGGCCGCCGCCAACGCGCTTGAAGTCATACGCGTTCACGCCCTTGCCCAGCGGAATCTCCAGCACGCGGACGTTCTGCTTGGCCGCGAACACGGCACGTGCGCCTTCCGAGAAACCCGGGGCGATCAGCACTTCCACGAACTGCTTGGCGACGACGTGTGCAGCGGCTTCATCCAGCGGCACGTTGAAGGCGATGATGCCGCCGAAAGCCGAGGTCGAATCGGTCTTGAAGGCCTTCTCATACGCTTCCTGCGCGGTGCCGCCGATGGCCACGCCGCACGGGTTGGCGTGCTTGATGATGACGCACGCGGCGCCCTTGGCCGGGTCGAACGACTTCACGCATTCCCACGCGGCATCGGCGTCAGCGATGTTGTTGTACGACAGCTCCTTGCCTTGCAGTTGCTTGTAGTTGGCGAGGGCGCCGTCCACTGCCTTCAGGTCGCGGTAGAAGGCGGCGGACTGGTGCGGGTTCTCGCCGTAGCGCATTTCCTGCACCTTGTCGAAGGCCAGGTTCAGCGTTTGCGGATAGGCGCTGCGCGTGCTGTGCGACTTGTCAGCGCCCAGGCTCGTCAGGTAGTTGGTGATGGCGCCGTCGTACTGCGCGGTGTGCGCGAACACCTTCTTGGCCAGCATGAAGTTGGTCTCGTAGCCGACGGTGTTGTTGTTGGCCTGCATCTCGGCCAGCACGGTGGCGTAGTCGGCCGGGTCAACGATGACCGTCACGTCGCGGTGGTTCTTGGCCGCCGAGCGCAGCATGGTCGGGCCGCCGATGTCGATGTTCTCGATGGCGTCGGCCAGCGAGCATTCGTCCTTGGCCACCGTCTGCTGGAACGGGTACAGGTTCACCACCAGCAGGTCGATGGTCGGAATGCTGTGCTCAGCCAGCGCGGCCATGTGCTCGGGCAGGTCGCGGCGGGCCAGGATGCCGCCGTGCACCTTCGGGTGCAGCGTCTTGACGCGGCCGTCGAGCATTTCCGGAAAGCCCGTGTAGTCCGCCACTTCCGTCACGGGCAGGCCCGATTCGGCGAGCAGCTTGGCGGTGCCGCCGGTGGAAAGGAGCTTGACGCCGCGCGCGTGCAGGGCACGGGCAAAGTCGACGATGCCGGTCTTGTCGGAAACGGAAAGCAGGGCTTGCTGGATCATGGTGGGAATACCGGTGGGCCGGTGAGCGGGTGTGGCACCAGGTTGGTCTTAGGCGCCGTCAGAAAGGAAATCGGTTCGAAGCTGGTACGCTATCTCAGTTACGTCAGAGCAGCCCGTGCTGTTGCAACTTTTTGCGCAACGTATTGCGGTTGATGCCGAGGTAATCGGCTGCCTGCGACTGGTTGTTGGAGGCCCATGCCATCACGGTTTCCAGCAGTGGGCGTTCAATGGCCTGCAGCACCATGTCATACACGTTGGACGGGTTCTCGCCATCCAGGTCGCGGTAGTACGCATCCAGGCTGTCGCGGATGCAGCGTTCGATCGGGTTGCGGCTCATGCGGCAAGCGGTTCCTTGTTGTTGTCGTTGTTGCCCGTCGTGGGGCGCTCGCTATCGGTGGCCTGATCTTCGTAGATCAGGCGATCAGACAGCGCGCGCTGTTCGTCGAAGAACGCGTTGACGGCAGCGAGTTGTGCCGCGGTGTCTTCGATCGTGTTCATGCGGTGGCGGAACAGGTTGGCCCCCGCCAACCCGCGCGTGTACCAGGCGATGTGCTTGCGTGCGGTGCGCACACCGGTGTATTCGCCATAGAACGCGTAGTGCTCTTCCAGGTGCGTGTTCATGATGCCGCGAATCTCTTCCACTTCAGGTGACGGCAGCAGCGTGCCGGTCTGCAGGAAGTGTTCGATCTCGCGGAACAACCACGGACGTCCCTGCGCCGCGCGGCCGATCATGATGGCATCGGCGCCAGTCACGGCCAGTACATGCTTGGCCTTGGCCGGCGTGGTGATGTCGCCATTGGCCACCACCGGAATGCGCACCGACGCCTTGACCGCGGCGATGGTGTTGTATTCCGCATCACCGTGGTACAGGTCCGCACGCGTGCGGCCGTGCACGGTCAGCATGCTGATGCCGGCATCCTGCGCGATGCGCGCCACGCTGAGTGCATTGCGGTGTTCACGGTCCCAGCCGGTGCGGATCTTGAGCGTAACCGGTACGCGGTCGCCCACGGCACCCACCACGGCCTCGACGATGCGCGTGACCAGTGGCTCGTTTTGCAGCAGGGCGGAACCGGCCGCCACGTTGCACACCTTCTTGGCCGGGCAGCCCATGTTGATGTCGATGATCTGCGCGCCGCGATCGACGTTGTAGCGCGCGGCCTCGGCCATCATCATCGGCTCGGCGCCAGCAATCTGCACGGAGATCGGCTCGACCTCGCCCGTGTGGTTGGCACGCCGCATGGTCTTCTCGCTCTTCCAGAGCTGCGCATTGGAGGCAACCATCTCGGACACCGCATAGCCCGCGCCCAGCCGCTTGCAGAGCTGGCGGAACGGGCGGTCCGTCACACCCGCCATGGGGGCGACGAACAGGTTGTTGCGGAGGGTATGCGGTCCGATTTGCACGGTGCGCGATGCGTGGCTAGCGGTGGAGAAACGAAAAAACAGCCCCTTCCGCCCGGGTCGGTGGACATATTGGGCGGAGCGACGGGGGTGAAAAATGCGAGGACGGGATTTTACCGCCAAACGGCCGAATTGCCTAAATGTTGTGCACAAACTATGCGGCAGTGCGGTCGGCGAGGGCGTCGCTGTCGCGGCAATCGTTACCGGAACCGCTGCAGGCTGTAGGGCCCGGCGTCGATGAACGGCGCGCGTCCGGCCACCAGATCAGCGATCAGCCGTGCCGTGCCGGGGGCGCCGGTCATGCCGAGGTGGCCATGGCCGAAGGCGAAGAAGACGCTGCGGTAGCGCTCAGAGCGATCGATCACGGGCAGGCTGTCCGGCAAGGATGGCCGATGGCCCATCCAGGCGCTGTCGTCGGCAAACGCGAGACCAGGGAAGAGCTGCTGGCCCTGTCGCTGCAGGACGTCGGCGCGCCGATAGTCGGGCGGGGCATCCAGCCCGCCGATCTCCACCGTGCCCGCGATGCGCAGGCCGCCCTCCAAGGGCGTGGCGATGAACTTGCGTTCGCAATCCATGATCGGCCGCGAGGGCTGCACGGTCGGCGTACGCAGCGTGGTGTGGTAGCCGCGCTCGGTATCAAGCGGGACGCGGATGCCGGTGAGCCTGGCGCCCAGGCGCATCGACCATGCCCCCGCACAGAGGACGAGGGTGGTGACGGGCAGCGTGCCGCAGTCTGTGTACAGGCGCGTGGGGCCATCTTCACTGAATGCGAAGTCCAGCACCTTACGCCGCAGGACGGTGCCGCCCGCTGATACAAAGTTGGCCGCCAGCGTCTTGACCAGCCGTTCCGGATTGCACGTGAAGCCGTTGTCGGGCAGTAGCAGGCCCGATTGGATGTCGGGCGAGAGTGTTGGCTCCAGTTCGCGCGTCTCGGCCGCGCTTAGCGCCTGCGAGCGCACGCCGGTCGTGTCGCGAATCGACTGCGCCAGCAGGTCGCCCGGCGAGCGTGCCAGTGTGCGCCACACATATAGGTGGCCGGTCTGGCGGATCAGCCCGTCATATTGGGCAGCATCGAGCAGGCTGTGATAGCCAGGGAAGGTCGCGCCAAAGAGGTGCGCGAGCGGCTGTGCAGTGGCGCGGGCCTGGGCCTCGTTGCCAGCACGTACCCATTGGAGCAACCACGGCAGCGCACGCGGCAGATAGGGCCAGCGCACCGTCAACGGCCCCATCGGATCGGCCAGCCATTTCGGTACCTGCATCAGCATGCCAGGCAGTGCCATCGGCACCACGGAGGCCACGCTCAGGCAACCCGCGTTGCCAAACGAGCAGCCTTCGCCAATGCCGGCCTGATCCAGCAGGGTGACCTGGTGTCCGTCGCGTTGCAGTTGCAGTGCGCAGGCGGCGCCGACGATGCCGGCACCCACCACCGTGATCTGCCGGCGATCGCCTGCGCTGCACAGCGCCACGCGCTAGCCCCGCTGCCCGAACATCATCTGCCGTGCCAGCCCGTGCTTGAGCGGCGGCAGGCATTCCAGCAGCGTGAGCGCCGCGCCGCGCAGGTGGCCGAACGGCCGGCCCGGCACCGCAAACGCGCGCGGCAGCAGGTCGGTTAGGCCGATGGTCACGGCGCGGTCGAATGCGCGTTCGCGGGCAAAGCGGGCGAGGGCGGCAGGTGTCGCACCATCGCGCAGCGTGCGTGCCATTTCGAACGCATCGCGCAGGCCCAGGTTGAAGCCCTGGCCGGCGACGGGGTGGATGGTCTGCGCGGCGTTGCCGATGGCAGCGACACGCCGGTCCACTGGGATGCGTTGCGCATGCAGCCCGAGCGCGAAGGTGTGGCGCGGGCCGACCTGTGTGAAGTGGCCCATGCGATCGCCAAAGGCTGTGCTCAATTCCGTGAGGAAGGTGCCTTCCGGCAAGCCAGCGCGGCGGCGTGCCTCATCCGGCGCGCAGCACCAGACGAGCGCGTAGCCGGGGCCCTGCGTGTCGTCCTGCGGCAGCAGCGCGAGCGGGCCTTCATTAGTGAAACGCTCCCACGCCCAGCCTTCCAGCGGCGCCGAGCAGCGGACGTGCGCGACGATGGCGGTCTGGCCGTAGTCACGGCGGCGTGCATGCGAGAGCCCGCCCGCCTGTTTGCGCGCATCGTCGAACAGGCCGCCTTCGGCTTGCACGACGACTTCGGTTTCGATGGCGAGCGGATGGCGTCCTTCGCGCAATGCCCGCACACGTGCCGGAGCGACGGTACCGTCGGCGCGCGGCAGTTGCTCCACGCGCTCGACCGGCGTGTGGTCATAGCGCGTGAGGCGATTCGGGTAACGCTGCATCTGCGTGGCCAGCGCGGCGTTGAGCGCGGCGCTCAGGTCGCCGTACTGCACGACATGGCCGAGTGCGGGGACGTCATAGTCTTCGCGGCGGATATGCGCCTGCCCAAAGTGGCCGCGCTGCGAGACGTGGATATGCGTGATGGGTGTGGCGCGCGCGGGCCAGCCGCCAATCTCCTGCAGCAGCACGCGCGAGCCGTGCGACAGCGCCAGCGCGCGCGGGTCGCGTGCGGCGGCTTCGGCGTCGCGTGCGTCGAACAGGGCGATGCGCCAGTCGGTGTCGCGCAGCAGCCAGTTGGCCAGTGCCAGTCCCACTGGTCCCGCGCCGACGATGGCGACGTCGAAGTCCGGGGCAGTGGCGGTTGTGTCCGTCATTGCTGGCCTCGCATGACGGCCTCGATTTCGTCGGCGGTCACCGGCACATCACGCGTGATGATTTCGCAGCCGTTGGGCGTGACGATGGCGTCGTCTTCGATGCGGATGCCGATGTGCCAGTACTGCTCGGGCACGCCTGCTGCAGGGCGCACGTAGATGCCCGGCTCGACGGTCAGCACCATGCCGGCCTCCAGCGGGCGCCACGGGCGTTCGCCTTGTGCGGGCACGGCGCCTGGGGTGCGGTATTCACCCACGTCGTGCACGTCCATGCCGAGCCAGTGCCCGGTGCGGTGCATGTAGAACTGGCGATACTGGCCGCCGGCGAGCACGTCGTCGAGCGTGCCGACCTGGTTGGCGTCGAGCAGGCCGGTGTCGAGCATGCCCTGCGCCAGCACGCGCGTGGCGGCGTCGTGCGGCACGTTGTACGGCACGCCTGGGCGCGTTTCGGCAATGGCGGCTTCCTGCGCTGCCACCACGAGTTCATACAGCGCGCGCTGCGGGCCGGTGAAGCGGCCGTTGACGGGGAAGGTGCGGGTGATGTCCGACGCGTAGCCGTCCAGCTCGCAACCGGCATCGATCAGGCAGAGATCGCCGTCGCGCAGTTCGGCATTGCCGGCGCGGTAGTGCAGCACGCACGCGTTCGGGCCGGTGGCAACGATGGAGTTGTAGGCGACGCTCTGTGCGCCGTGGCGGCGGAATTCGTACAGCAGCTCGGCTTCGAGATGGTATTCACGCAGCCCGGCGTGGGAGGCCTGCATGGCGCGCACGTGTGCGCCGGCCGAGATGCGCCCAGCGCGACGCATGATGTCGAGTTCGCCGGCGTCCTTGAACAGGCGCAGTTCATCGAGGATGGCGCGCACGTCGAGTGCCTGGTGCGGCGACGACACGCCCGCGCGGCCCTGCATGCGTACGGCATCGAGCCAGCGGCGCATGCGGCGGTCGAACGTGCCGCTCTCGGCCAACGGATAGGCCACGGCCGCCGCATTGGCGAGCAGCCCCGGCAGGGTCGCGTCGATGTCTTCGACAGAATGCGCGGCGTCCAGGCCGAAGGCTTCCTTGGCCGATTCCGGGCCGAAACGGAAGCCGTCCCAAATCTCGCGTTCTTCATGCTTGGGGCGGCAGAACAGCACGCTGCGCGCGGGTTCGCCGCCGGCCGGCACCACGATGGCGAGCACCGCTTCAGGCTCGGTAAAGCCAGTCAGGTAGTAGAAATAGCTGTCGTGCCGGTAGGGGTAATCGCTGTCGCGGTTGCGCATGGCTTCCGGCGCGGTCGGCACGATGGCCACACCACCACCTGCCGCGCGCAGCCACTGCGCGACGCGCTCGCGGCGCTGGCGATAGGTCTGGAGGAAGGCGAGTTCAGTGGCGGACATGGCGTGGATTCCGGGCTGCGGGGAGATGCGCCGATTGTAACGCCGCCCCATTCGTGACACTTTGCGCGGGGTGGGGGTCACACCCAAAAGGAGACTTGTGGCGTGGGCGCCGTCTCTCCTAAAGTCTCGGGCGGACTTGGTCGATACAACTGGATTGTTAGGAATCCCTCGGTTGCGACCTTCGCCCGCACGTGGCATGCCGCATTGGATCGGCCTGTCCTGGAGAACCGATGCTCGCCAGCAGTTACAACCCCCTTCTTGTTCTTCTTTCCCTCTTCGTGGCCATCCTGGCGTCGTATACGGCGCTGGACATGGCGGGCCGGGTTGTTACCGCGCAGGGCCGTGCCGCGTTCTGGTGGCTCATCGGTGGTGCATCGGCCATGGGGCTGGGCATCTGGTCGATGCACTTTGTCGGCATGCTGGCCTTCAGCCTGCCGATTCCGCTCGGCTATGACGTATCAATCACACTTGGCTCGCTCGCCATTGCCATTGCTTCGTCGGCATTTGCACTGTGGCTGGTGAGCCGGCGCGAACTGCCGTGGCCGCGACTGGTTGGTGGTGCGCTGTTAATGGGATCGGGCGTGGCCGGCATGCACTACGCGGGCATGGCTGCGCTGCGCATGACGCCGGGCATCCAGTACGACCCTGCGATCTTCGCGTTGTCGGTGGGGGTGGCGGTGCTGGCATCGGGCGTGGCGCTGTGGATTGCCTTCCGCCTGCGGCGACAGTCGCAGCGTGTGCGTGCGCTGCGCGCCGGATCGGCGGTGGTGATGGGCGTGGCGATTGTCGGCATGCACTACACAGGCATGGCGGCGGCCGCGTTTCCGTTCGGCAGCGTGTGCGGCGCGGCGCATACCGGTGCGAGCGCGGAATGGCTGGCGCTGGTCATCATCATCGTCACGCTGGCGGTGCTGGCGATTGCGCTGATCATCTCCGTGCTCGACTTGCGCATGGAGGCGCGCACCGCCGTGCTGGCGCATTCCCTTGCCGAAGCCAATCAGGAACTGGCCTACCTGGCACTGCACGACAACCTGACCAAACTCTCCAATCGCCTGCTGCTGGAAGACCGCCTGAACCAGGCGATCCGCTCGGCAGACCGCGAGAAGCGCCACTTCGCGCTGATGTTCATGGACCTGGACGGCTTCAAGGCCATCAATGACGTCTACGGCCACCATGTGGGCGACCTGCTGCTGATTGACGTGGCGCAGCGCATCGTCGCGCGCGTGCGCCAGCAGGACACCGTGGCACGTGTCGGTGGCGACGAATTCGTCGTGCTCGCTTACGTAGATGATCCGCAAGACGCCGGTACGCTGGCCGATGCGCTGCTGGAGGTGGTGCGCGAGCCGTTCATCGCGGGCGGGCACGAGCTGCGCGTGTCGACCAGCATCGGCATCTCCATGTACCCGGGTGACGGCGGCAATCAACACGACCTGCTCACCAATGCCGACGCGGCTATGTACCACGCCAAGGGCCTGGGCCGCAACGCCTACTGTTTCTTCGAGCCGTCGATGAACGCCAACGTGCACAAGCAACTGCAGCTTGTGCAGGACCTGCGCCTGGCGATCGAACGGAATGAACTCGTGCTGCACTACCAGCCGAAATTCCATGCACCCAATGGCCCGATCCTGGGCGTAGAGGCACTGGTGCGCTGGCAGCATCCGGTGCGTGGGCTGGTCTCGGCGGATGAATTCATCCCGCTGGCCGAGAAGACTGGCCTGATCGTGCCGCTCGGTGCCTGGGTGCTGAACGAAGCCTGCCGCCAGATGGCGCAATGGCACAGCGAGGGACACACCACGTGGAGCGTCGCCGTGAATCTCTCCGCGCTGCAGTTTGCCCACGCGGCACTCATCGATACGGTACGTGATGCGCTGGCCCGCCACACGCTCGACCCGCATTGCCTGATGCTGGAGATTACCGAGTCGACCGCCATGCGCGATGCCGATGCCAGCCTGCACATCCTGCAGCAGCTCGACGCGATGGGCGTGCGCATCTCCATCGACGATTTCGGTACCGGGTATTCGAGTCTGCTGTACCTCAAGCGCTTGCCGGCCAGCGAGCTGAAGATCGACCGCGGTTTTGTGCGCGACTTGGCGCACGACACGGAGGACGCGGCCATCGTGTCGGCCATCGTGGCGCTGGGTCAGACGCTGAACCTGCGCATCGTTGCCGAGGGTGTGGAGACGGCCGAGCAGCAGGCGTTCCTCACGCGGCTCGGGTGCGATTCTTTGCAGGGCTATCTGCTGGGCCGCCCGATGACGGCCGAATCGCTGAGCGCCACGACGTTGCCGTTGCCTTAATCAGGCTGGCTGCGACCCCAGTTCGGCGTCCAGCGCGGCCAGTTGCGCCGGGGTGCCGACGTTTTCCCAGCGGCCGTCGAAACGCTCGCCGGTGGCGCGGCCCTCGGCGATGGCCTGGTGATAGAGCGGCGTCATCGCCATGCGCGTGCCGGGTGCGATGCCGGCAAACAGGCGTGTGTCGTACAGGCCGATGTTGCCGAACGTGAGACGTTGCGCACCATCGGCGTGGAGGGTACCGTCATCCGTCAGGGCAAAGTCGCCACGCAGATGGTAGGGCGGGTTGGGCACCATCACGAGGTGCATGCCCGGCGCGGGCTGCGCAGCCATGGCGGGCGCGCACTCGCGCAGCACGGTGTAGTCGTAATCGCAGAACACATCGCCGCTGATGGCGATGAACACGCTGTGGCCGTCGCCGGCATGCAGCAGCGGCATGGCCTGGGCGACTCCGCCGGCTGTCTCCAGCGCTTCGCCCTCTGGCGAGTAGGCAAGGCGTACGCCCCAGGCGCTGCCGTCGCCGAGCGCGGCTTCAATCTGCGTGCCCAGCCAAGCATGGTTGATGACGATATCGCGCACACCGGCTGCGGCCAAGCGTTCGATCTGCCAGACGATCAGCGGTTTGCCGCCCACCTTCAGCAGGGGTTTGGGCGTGTGGTCGGTCAGCGGGCGCATGCGGTCACCGCGGCCCGCTGCAAAAATCATGGCGCGCGTCGTGGAACTCAAGCCATCACCTTCATGAGAATCAGCAATACAGCCATGCCACCGACGATGGTCCACATCGCGCTCCTGGTGACACGCGCAATGACGATGGCGACGATGCCGGCGATCAGGCGCGGGTTGTCCGCCGACACGGCCAGCGCGCCGTCGCGCATCAGCAGATCGGGCGCGATCAACGCGGTCAGCATGGCCGCCGGCACATAGGGCAGGGCGCTGCGGAACCACATCGGCAGGTTCATGCGTCCTTCCAGCGCGATGAACGACAGGCGGATGAGGTAAGTGGCCGCGCCGGAAATCAGCAGCACGCCGAAGAGGATGAGCGCTTTCATACCGCCGCCTCCGTCTTCGGCCGGTTCAGCAACCGCTCGGCAATCGCACCGATGGCAATGCCGACGCACGCCGCACTCATCAACCCCAGCTTGTGCGGCCAGCCCGTCCATGCCACCGCCAGCGCAGCACCGGTGAGTGCCGCGGCCAGTTGCGCACGCGTGCGCAGCGACGGCACCACGATGGCGATGAACGTGAGCGGCAGGAAGAAATCGAGCGGCCAGGTGGTCGGCACCTGCGCACCCAGCACCACGCCGACGATGGTCGACGTTTGCCAGCTCGTCCACAGCGCCACACCGGCGCCAAGGAAGTACCAGTGGCGGTAGGTGGTCTCTTCCGTGCCCGCATTTGCGTTGGAACGGGCGTTGACGACGCGGCGGTTCATCGCGGCGAAGGCCTCGTCCGTCAGCAGATACGCGATCAGCCATTTCCAGCGGCGCGGCAGATGCGCCAGCGCGGGGGCAATGCTGGCCGAATACAGTGCGTGGCGCAGGTTCACCATCGACACCGTCGCCGCAATGACCAGCGCGGGCGCGCCGCCGGCCCACAACTGCACCAGGATCATCTGCGAGGCGCCACCGAATACGATGGCGCTCATCGCCACTGCCAGCCACGCGGGCATGCCGGCAGACGTGGCCAGCACGCCGTAGATCAGGCCGAACGGCACCACGCCCAGCAGCATGGGCGCAAGCGCCAGGACGCCAGCGCGGAATTCGGCAGCACGTGAGGATGCCATGGGGATCAGAACGTGTAGCCGATCTGCTGGGCGCGATCTTCGAGCTGATCGAGCAGGCGGGCCAGCGGCGCTAGCGCGTTGTAGCGGCTGCACACGCGGCGCAGGTAGGCGATGAAGCGCGGGGTATCTTCCACGTAGCCGGTCTTGCCGTCGCGGTAGCGCAGGCGCGCGAAGATGCCGGCCACCTTCAGGTGACGCTGCGCGCCCATCCATTCGAGCGCGCGGTAGAACTCGCCGAAGTCTTCATCCACCGGCAGCTTGGCGGCGCGGGCGGCTTCCCAGTAACGCACGGCCCAGTCGAGTTCCTGCTCTTCGTCCCACGACAGGAAGGCGTCGCGCAGCAGCGAGGCCGCGTCGTACGTGATCGGGCCATAGACGGCGTCCTGGAAGTCCAGCACGCCCGGTTGCGACGGGTCGGCCGCGTTGATCATCAGGTTGCGCGGCATGTAATCACGATGCACGTACACCTTCGGCTGAGCCAGGGCGCTGTCGACCAGCAGCTTGAACACCTTGTCGAGCGATTCGCGCTGGGTGGCGTCAAGCGGGCGCTGCAGGTGGCGGTCGATGTACCAGTCGGGAAACAGCGACAGCTCGCGGCGCAGCAGGGCTTCGTCGTACGGCGGCAGTTCGCCTTCGCGCGAGGCCGATTGCCAGCGCACCAGTGTGTGGATGGCCGGGCGGAATAGCGTGTTGGCGTAGGCGAGGTCGAAATCGCGCTCGCGCAGCGATTGCAGGTACGTTTGCGGGCCCAGGTCGGTCAGCAGCAGAAAGCCCTGCGCGAGGTCCTGCTCCAGCACCTGCGGCGCGTGCACGCCGGCACCGTTCAGCAGGCCGGCCACGTGGACGAACGGGCGGCAGTCTTCCTGCGGCGGCGGGGCGTCCATGAGGATGAGCGTGCTGGATTGGCCGCCAGCGGCACCGTCAACGCGGAAGTAACGACGGAAGCTGGCATCGGCCGAGGCGGGTCGCAGCGTGTCGACGCGCAGTTCATGGCTGGCGGGCAAAGTGCTGAGCCAGTCGCGCAGTTGATCAAGACGCGCGTCGGTTGCGCCGGTGGCGGCGCCAGGGGTCGAAGCCATGCTGAGGGAACGCTGGAATGGGGCAGGAAAGAAGCCCCGTATAATACCCGACCGAGTTTCGCCGCGAGCGAGTGCTGGCCCCGTCTGGCCCGCCCGGCGCGGCAAAACACCGACCGATGATGTGCCTGCGCGCCCGGCGCCCATTTGCCCGGCGCGTGCCCAGTTTCCGACTTGCATGACCGAACCGAACCGAGCCAGGAAGACCCGGCAGCGCACTGCTGTTGCCAAGCCCGACGAGCGCGGCGCCGACAGGGCTGAACGCGGGGCCACAAGCAGGCGCAGCACGCTAGCATTGCGGCCGCTGGTGTTCGCGGTGGCCGGGGTCTGGGCAGCGACGTCCGCCGCGCAGAGCCAGGACGCCACGCAATCGGCACCTGCGGCGGCATCGTCTGAGTCTTCCGTGACGGCGCTGGCCACCTCCGGCCCGGCAACGCCCGGTGGCAGCCCGCTCGTACCCAGGATGGCCGAGCCCGTCCAGCGCCAGGACAACACCGTCCCCACATTTACCGCGGCCGACAAGATGGACGGTCGCACCAATGAGGACGTGCATCTGCGCGGCCACGGCGAATTGCGCCGCAACGGCACGGTGGTGAAGGGCGACACGCTCGACTACAACCAGGACACCGACGTTGCCACCGCCACTGGCAACGTGCGGCTGTTCAAGGGCGGCACGCTGGTCACCGGCCCGGATGCCAAGCTCAAGGTCACCGCCAGCGAAGGCACCATGAGCACGCCGGCTTATGAGTTCCATTCGACTGGCGGCCGCGGCACGGCAGACCGTATCGACTTCATCGACAAAGACAACAGCCGCATCACGCGCGGCACGTACACCACGTGCTCGCCGGACAACGTCGACTGGTACTTCAGCGCGAGCCGCATCGATATCGACAGCGACCGCCAGGTCGGTACCGGCCGTAATGGCGTGCTGCACTTCTTCGGCGTGCCCGTGTTTGCAGCACCCGTGATGGATTTCCCGCTCAATGACGATCGGCGCAGCGGCTTCCTCGCGCCGGTGTTCGGCTACAACAGTCGCAGCGGTGCCGATATCACGACGCCGTACTACTTCAACATCGCGCCTAACCGCGATCTGACGCTATATCCGCGCCTGCTGAGCCAGCGCGGTTTGCAGCTCGGCGCGGAGTATCGCTATCTCGATTCGTCGTACGCCGGCGTCCTGCGTGGCGAATTCCTGCCAGATGACCGCGAGGCCGGGCGCAACCGTTGGTCGATCGCCCTGCAACACACCCAGCGCCTGGCTCCTGGGCTCAGCGCCTATATCAACTACAACAAGGTCTCCGATAACACTTATCCGGATGACCTTGGGCGCAGTATCGTCACGGCAACGCAGCGGCAGTACATCCAGGAAGGTGGCGTTACCTATTCGATTGGCGACTGGCTGGCTGTGGCCCGCGTGCAGAAGTTCCAGACGCTGTCGACGGCCACCACGCCGCTGTCGCCGCCGTACGAGCGCGTGCCGGAGTTGAGCTTGACATACAACCGCTATGACTTTGGCGGGTTCGATGTCAATTTCCTGACCAACTACACGCGGTTCTCGATTCCGACAGCGGACACTGTGCAGGGCGAACGCCTGTTCATGCAGCCGACGATCAGCTATCCGATCGTCCGCCCGGGCTGGTATGTCACGCCCAAGTTCATCCTGAACGCCACGTCATACCGCCTGGACCGCCCGGCAGGCGACACGCAGCAGTCGCAGATCAACCGCACGCTGCCAACGTTCTCACTCGATTCCGGCATGACGTTCGAGCGTGATGCGAAGCTGGTCTCCAAGCTGTTCGGCGTGAGCTATATCCAGACGCTGGAGCCGCGCCTGTTCTACGTGTACACACCGTACCGCGATCAGTCGCAGATCCCGTTGTTTGACACGGGTCAGTCGGACTACAACCTCGGTCAGATCTTCACCGAGAATCCGTACACCGGCTATGACCGCATTGCGGACAACAACAAGCTGACGGCAGGTGTGACCACGCGCTTTATCGAAGCCGAGTCGGGCATAGAGCGCTTGCGTGCCACAATCGCGCAGCGTCTTGACCTCGATGGGCAGCGCGTGACGTTGGCGGGCGCTGCCCCTACCGCGGTGCGCCGTTACTCGGACTTGCTGGGCGCGACCACGATCCAGATGTTCCGCGGCATCTTTTTCGATACGAACCTTCAGTACAATCAGGACATCGACCGCGTCATGCGTTCGACCGTAGCGTTCAGCTGGAAGCCGGAGGCCAACAAGGTGATCAACCTCGGCTACCGCTACTATCGCGCCGATACCAACACGGGTCAGTTGCCGCTGGAGCAGGCCGATATCTCGACACAGTGGCCGATCACGCGGCGTCTGTATGGCCTGGGCCGCATCGGTTACGACCTGGATGCGCGCAAGCCATCGGATATGCTGCTCGGCCTCGAATACGTGGCCGATTGCTGGGTTGGCCGCCTGGCCGTGCAGCGTTACAGCAACGCGGTCTCGGGCTATACGACGCACATCTTTGCCCAGATCGAGTTCAAGGGCCTGTCGAAGGTGGGGAACAATCCGATCGACGTGATTCGTCTGAACGTGCCCGGCTATCAGCCGGTGACCGCGCAGCCGGTTACGCCGTCCGTGCTGGATCAATATGAATAACGACATGATGGCTTTCCAATCGAACGCTGACCGCTTTGCCACGCGCATGGCACCTGCCCGCCGCGTGGGCGCAATGACCCGGGCGCTGATTGCACTGACCGTGGGTGCAGCGCTGGTACCTGCTGTCCATGCACAGCAGCCGAAGCAGAAGAGTGCGCCGCTGAAGGGCATCTTCTCCAAGCCCGATTCATCACCCAGCCAGCCGTTGTTGCAAGGTACGTTGCCCGGGCCGACCGTTGCCGGCACGCCGCGCAGCCAACTCGTCGACGAAGTGGTGGCCGTGGTCAACACCGATGTCATCACGCGTCGCGAGCTGCTCAATCGGGCTGATCTGGTGGAGCGTACGTTCCGCGCGCAGAATCGTCCGCTGCCTCCGCGGGCCGATCTGCTCGGCGAGGTGCTCGAGCAACTGATTCTGGAGCGCGTCCAGGCGCAGACCGCCAAGGAAAGCGGTATCCGCGTCTCCGATGCCGACGTGGACCGTGCCGTGGAAAGCGTGGCCCAGCGCAACAACCTGTCGGTGCCGCAGCTCAAGAGCAAGCTGACGGAGTCGGGCATGGCGTACGACAAGTACCGCGATGACCTCCGCCAGGAGATCCTGCTGGCCCGCCTGCGCGAGCGTGAGGTGGATTCCAAGGTGCAGGTCTACGATGGTGAGATCGACAACTATCTTGCGCAGCAGGGCGGCGGTGCCGCCGCGGCTGGCGAGCAGGAATACAACGTCGCGCAGATTCTCGTGCCGGTGGCGGAAGACGCCACGGCTGAGCAGAAGGCTGCCGCGCGCAGCAAGGCGGAAAGCCTGCTCAAGCAAGCGCAGGGCGGTGCCGACTTTGCCAAGCTGGCGCGTGAGAATTCCGGTGCGCAGGATGCAGCCCAGGGCGGCGAACTGGGCCTGCGCCCGATCGGTCGCCTGCCGGCGGTGTTCGCCAACGCGGTGGTCGACATGAAGGCTGGCCAAGTGGCGGGTCAAGTGATCGACAGCCCGGCGGGTTACCACGTGATCAAGCTGCTTGAGAAGCGTGCGCCGACCACTGCCATTGCCACCAAGGTGCAGCAGACGCAGGTGCGTCACATCCTGATCAAGACCGGTGCAACCATGTCGGCCGATGACGCTCGCCGCCAACTGGCCGGCTTGCGTGACCGTATCGTCCACGGCTATGACTTTGCCGATGCGGCGCGCCGTTACTCGCAGGACGGTTCGGCCAGCGCCGGTGGCGAACTGGGCTGGGTATCGCCGGGTCAGCTTGTGCCGGAGTTCGAACAGGCGATGAACCTGCTCAAGCCGGGTGAGGTGTCGCAGCCGGTGCAGAGCCAGTTTGGCGTACACCTGATCCAGGTGGAAGGCCGCCGCGAAGCCGAAGTGCCGGTGGACCGCCAGCGTGACTATGCGCGTTCGGTGATCCGCGAGCAGAAGGTCCAGGCGGCCTATGAGGATTGGCTGCGCGAACTGCGCGATGGCGCACACGTGGAATACCGCGTGAACCGCCAACAACAGTAAGCCTGCTACGCTTGCGGGTATCCGCATCGCACACGGCCGCCTGTGGGCGGCCGTGGCATTTCTAGAACGACTTCGACACTGCTTCTGACAAGCGCCGCATGCTGAACATTGCCATCACCACCGGCGAGCCCGCCGGCATCGGCCCCGACATCACCGTGGCAGCGCTGCTGCATCTGGCGCGACAGGGCGCGTCGCGCTACGCCGACGTGCAGTGGCACGTGATCGGCGACGCGGCCTTGCTGCAGGCGCGCGCCAATGCCATCGGCCAGGGGGATTTCTGGCGCGTGGCATCCACGGCACTGACCATTGTGGAGCGGCCGCTTGGCGAGCCAGTGCGCGCGGGTGTGCTCGACGCAGCCAATGGGCGCTATGTGCTCGACCTGCTCGACGCTGCCATCGACGGTTGCCTGCGCGGCACGGCCGACGGCGTACGCTATGACGCGATGGTCACGGCGCCGGTGCAGAAGAGCACCATCAACGATGCTGGTGTGCCCTTCACCGGCCATACCGAGTACCTGGCCGAACGCAGCGACACGCCGCGCGTGGTGATGATGCTGGCCGGTCCGCAGCCCGCGCACAACAACGCCATGCTGCGCGTGGCCCTGGCGACCACGCATCTGCCGCTGCGCGAGGTGCCGGATGCCATCACGCCCGCCGTGCTCGATGAGACGTTGGACATCGTGCAGCGTGACCTGCGCACCCGCTTCGGACTGAGCGCACCGCGCATTCTCGTGACGGGGCTGAACCCGCATGCCGGCGAGTCCGGTCACCTCGGCCGCGAGGAAATCGAGGTCATCGAGCCCGCCATTGCCCGTGCGCTGGAGCGGGGCATCAACGCCCGTGGCCCGTATCCGGCCGATACGCTGTTTCAGCCACGCCTGCTGGCCGATGCCGACTGCGTGCTGGCGATGTACCACGACCAGGGTCTGGCGCCGCTCAAGTACGGCACCTTCGGCCATGGCGTGAACATCACGCTGGGCTTGCCGTTCGTGCGGACGTCGGTTGACCACGGCACCGCGCTGACGCTAGCCGGCACGGGCCGCGCCGAGTTCGGCAGCCTGCTCGAGGCGATCGACACCGCCATCGCCATGGCCCGGCATGCTTCTCGGGCAATACGTTCCTGATTTCTGCTTTCACCTTTTCGATTTCGAGTTTCACGATGGCACGATCCACGACCGGCGTTCACCAGGGGCACCAGGCCCGCAAGCGCTTCGGCCAGAACTTCCTGGTCGATGACGGCGTGATCCACGCCATTGTTGCGGCCATTGATCCGAAGCCTGACGACGTGCTCGTCGAAATCGGCCCCGGCCTGGGCGCGCTCACCGTGCCGCTCATGGAGCGTGTACGTACGTTGCAGGTGGTCGAGCTGGACCGTGACCTCGTGGCGCGCCTGCAGCGGCGTTTTGGTGATCGGCTGATCGTGCATGCGGGCGATGCGCTGGCCTTCGACTTCGGCTCGCTGCACGAGGCAGACCGGCCGCTGCGCATTGTCGGCAACCTGCCGTACAACATCTCCAGCCCGCTGCTGTTTCACCTGGCCACGTTTGCCGACCGCGTGCGCGATCAGCACTTCATGCTGCAGAAAGAGGTGGTTGACCGCATGGTGGCCGAGCCAGGCAGCAAGGCGTTCAGCCGGTTGTCGGTGATGCTGCAGGTGCGGTACTACATGGAACAGGTGCTGGAGGTGCCGCCGGGCTCGTTCAACCCGCCGCCGAAGGTGGATTCCGCCGTGGTGCGGATGATTCCGTGGCCGGCGGACAAGTCGCCCTATGCCCCGGTGGACATGCGCGCGCTTGGCACGGTAGTGACGATGGCATTTTCGCAGCGGCGCAAGGTGTTGCGTAACACGCTGGGGGCACTGCGCGATGTGATCGATTTCGACGCGCTGGGCTTTGACCTGGGCCGGCGCGCCGAAGAGGTGCCGGTAGCGGACTTCGTGGCGGTGGCGAACGCGCTGCCGGCAAACCGCATCGCCGGCAGCATGTCAGACCTTAGCGAAGATTGACGAGCAGGATGCCCGAGAGCACCAGTGCGGCGGCCAGCGCAAAGCGCAGGCCGACCGGCTCGTGCAGCAGCAGTACACCAAAGGCCACGCCAAACAGCGGCGTCAGGAACGAGAACACCGACAGCCGCGACGCCAGGTAGCGGCGCAGCAGCCAGAACCACGTCAGGTAGCTGGCAAACGCAATCAGTACGGACTGATAGGCGAGGCTGGCCAGCGCGGTTGGTGTCAGGTTGGCCGTGAAGGCCTGACCGGTGCCCGCGGCCATCACCATCAGCAGCACGGCGGAGACGGCCAACTGATACAGCAGCGTCTTCGCGGCCGGTGCGTTCGATAGCTTGCTCGCACGCACGACGATGGTCGTCGCGCCCCACAGCGCACCAGCCACCACGCCAAGCGCATCGCCCAACGACGTGGACGGACCCGCCGCCGGGTGGAGGATGCCGTCGGCAAATGCCAGCACGATCCCCGCAAATGCAATGCCGATGCCGATCCACTGGCGTGAGCGCAGGTGCTCGCCCGCCACGAAGAAGTGCAGCCCGAGTGCGGTGAAGATTGGCGCGGTGTAGAGGAACACCGCCATGCGTGAGGCCGTGGTGTAGCCCAGGCCGATGAAGATGCACAGGAACTCGACGCCGAACAGGATGCCCGCCATCAGGCCGCCGGGCAGCGTGCCGTCGCGCACCGACAGGCACGTGCCGCGCCACAGCGCAAATGCCAGCACCAGCACCGACGCAATCGTCGAACGTACGCCGGCCTGCATGACCGGGCCGACGTCATGCGCCGCCACCTTGATGGCGACCTGTTGAAAGCCCCAGCACATGCACAGCACCACCATCAGGCCGATGGCAGTGCCGTCCAGCGGGCGGCGGACCGTGTCAGTGGCGGTTGCCATCGGGCATCGAGCGTGCCTGGATCAGCTCGATCTTGTAGCCGTCCGGATCTTCCACAAACGCGATGACGGTCGTGCCGCCCTTGACCGGGCCGGCCTCGCGCGTGACCTTGCCGCCCGCATTGCGGATCTGGTCGCAGGCCTGGGCGGCGTTGTCGACTTCGATAGCGAGATGGCCGAAGGCGGAGCCGAGGTCGTATTCGCTCACGCCGTAGTTGTAGGTCAGCTCGATGACGGTGTTGCCGGCCTCGGGGCCGTAGCCGACAAAGGCCAGCGAGTACTTGTACTCCGGGTTGTCGCTGGTGCGCAGCAATTGCATGCCGAGCACCTTGGTGTAGAAGTCGATCGAGCGCTGCATGTCGCCGACGCGCAGCATGGTGTGGAGCATTCGCATGGTGGGCCTTCCTGGAGAACTGCAAAGAGGCGTTATTTTAGGGCGCTCCGAGCAAACGCGCTGGCAGCGGCCACGCGCGTGCCGAGCGTCGCTTGATTGATGCGGCCGGAGGATCAGCCCTGCGCCTCGACCTGTTGGCGCAGTCGCTGGACGTCGACGCGCTGCAGATAGCGCGTGATGTTCTGCCAGATCGAGTGGAAGCCGTATCCGCCGTGTTGCAGTTCATCCAGCGCCTGTTCCTTCGTCCAGCCCTGGTACACCACGCGATACAGCGCCGACACCAGGCCCGTTCGATCCGCGCCATGCTGGCAATGGATCAGCACCGGGCCATCACGCTCGACTTCGTGCAGGGCCTTGAGTGCGGTCACCATGTCTTCGTCGCGGATGCTCCACGTGTTGATCGGAATGCGTTGCATGGTGATGCCGCTGCCCGCCAGGATCTCGCTGTCCGAGTGGAAAGCGCGGAAGCTGATGACCTTCTTGATACCCAGCTTTTGCAACTGGGGGAGATCGCTCTTCGAAAGCTGCGCGCTGCGGTAGAGCGACGGCGTGATGCGATGCAGGTTGTTCACCGGTGCGTCCGTGACGCTTTGCGCCCACTGGAGTGGGCGGTTGGCCGACGATTGGGCGGGTGGCGTCGTGTCTGCGCAGGCCGATTGGAGTTGGCCGATCAACAGCAGCGCGGCGGCGGCAAGGGCGAGAATTCGCATGGTGGTGGGCAAGTCAGCGCACGACAGTGCGCGTGCGGGAGAGGAAGAACAGCACGATCGCCGCGGCGCTCATGGTCCAGTAGTCGGTCGGGGCAAAGGCCGTCCAGTGGATGTGCCAGGGCACATTGGCGGGCGTGAACTTCGCAATGCCGTAGGCGGGGTTCAGCACGAACCAGAGGAAGTCCTCCACCAGCCAGAAGACCATGATGCAGGCGACGGTGCGTGCCTCGATACGCCACGACCACTGGCCGTTGAAGACCACCGGCAGGTGGAAGAACAGCGCCACGAACGGGAACACCCACGCGTGGTAGCCCGTCATCGGGCGGCCGCCCCAGAAGAGATCGAGCAGCCAGTGCCTTTCGATGCGCCACGTGGGCAGGTTGGTGGCCCAGCCGGCGCTGCCTTCGATCTGGATCTCGACGTTGGCAAAGAAGAAGCCGAGTAGCACCACCCAGGCCACCAGCGCCAGCGTGCGGCGTCGTGGAATGAAATCGGTGGCGTTCATGCGGTGCGGGCTTGCGCGGTGAGACCCAGCACGCGGTCGAGCACGAACTGCCCCGCGTTCGGACGGCCCAGGGGCGCAATCTTGTGCCGCATTGCCGTCAGTCGATCAGGCTCCTTCAGCAGCGCATGGATGCGGAACTCGAGCGCGGCATCGTCGATGGCCTTGAGTGCGACGCCTTGCTCCAGCAGGAAGTCGGCATTGCGCTCTTCCTGGCCGGGGATGGGCGAGTTGACGATCATCGGCAACTGTATGGCCAGGCATTCGGAGGTGGTCAGGCCGCCCGGCTTGGTGATGACCAGGTCGGCACAGGCCATCAGGCGTTCCACCTGGTGCGTGAAGCCCTGCGGGAAGAGGCGCCCCGGATGCCGCTGCGCAACATGCTGCAGCGCTTCCAGCATCGTCTGGTTCTTGCCTGCCAGTGCGATCAGCTGGAAGTCGCCGTCCATCGCCAGCAGCCGTTCGGCCAAGGTGTCGAGGCCGCCCAGGCCAGCACCGCCCGACATCATCAGAAAGGTCTTGCGCTTCGGGTCGATGCCGAACTCCGCCGCACACGCAGCGCGGTCGAGCGGCTTGCCGAACGCCGGCATCACGGGAATGCCGCTCACGTGCACGGCATCGGCTGCCAGCCCGCGCTCGCGCATGCGCCACGCAATCTCTTCATTGGCCGCGAAGTAACCACGCATGTTCGGCACGATCCACATGCTGTGCAGGTCGAAGTCGGTCACCTGCACCCAGACCGGCACGTCCAGGCGCGCTTTGCGCAGCTCGCGCGAGAGCAGCTCCGCCGGCAGGAAGTGCGTGCAGATGATGGCGTCGGGGCGCTGGCGCTTGATCTCGGCCAGCAGCGGGCGGCTGTTCAGTCGTTCGACCGCGCGGCGGATCTTCTGGGAGAACGCGCTAGGCGCGGTCTCATCGGTCTTCTGGTAGAGATAGCCCCACAGCGCCGGCTGGTTGCTGACCAGCTTGATGTAGAAGTCGGTGTAGAGCTTGCGAAAGCCGGCCGACACAAAGTCCATCACATCGAGGTGCGTGGCTTCGATGCCCGCGGGGTGCACATCGGCGAAGGCGCGAATGGCTTCAGCGGCGCGCATATGGCCGGCGCCGGCACTGACACTCAGGAGCAGAATCTTCTTCATGGTTGGCGTAGGAGTTCCGGCGTCATCGGGTTGCCGGGTGGCGTATTCTCCACCAACCATGGCGTCTTGTGGAATGAAGCAGACAGGCGTGTCAGCGCGGCGCGATGGGCGGCAGGTCGATCGGAGCGTCGTCCGTGCAGCCCAGGAATTGCCACTGGCTCGGCTTGAACCGAGCATCGGGTCCGTCTGGTGCCGGCTGGGCGAATTCGGCCACGATGTCGTAGGGGATTGAGGGGACGTCGAAGCGGGCTACTTGTCCGCGCTTGCAAGCAACGGACGCCGGCTGGCCCTCGCGTGACAGTTTCCCTTTCGGGTTGTAGGCAAACAGCGGACCGATGGCCTGGTCTTCGGCCAACACGAGTTTGGCGTTCCCGGAGATATCCATCGCTTCGGTATTGACGCCCGCTACCCGCACCGAATGGGGAAAGCGTACGGCGCGCAGGCCGCGCAATGCCAGGGGCAAATCCTTCTCGCCGTTGTCAAATGGGTCGTACCGGTTGATCTGGCTGCCCGCTGGAATCACCAGCTCGCCATACTGAAAGTCGCGATCGAGGATGAAGTTCTCCCGCGTAATCCTGTTCGCCTGCTTTTCCTCAATGTCGCGGTCAATGCTGCGGAAATGGTAGTACAGCAGACCCGTCCACAGATCCGCCGCTACAAGGAAGATCGCCAGCGCCCACATCCATCTCCGCGCTTTCCGCGAGAGCGGTGGGCGCTTGGTGCACGACCTCGCCACGATGATGCCGACCATCGGGATCGTGCCGAACACGCCTACGAACGGCACGATGACGAGAACCAGGAAACCCAGCAGCGAGAGGGCGGGGGCGAAGATCATGGATGGCGGCGCTGCGTGCCTGCGCCGTGCGTGGAGGGCAAGAGGGCGGTGCCCTCAGAACGCCGGCAGATATTCCGGCGGATGCGAACGCAGTTGCTCGCGCGCCTCGCGAAACTCGGGGAAGATCGATTCCACCGTGTCCCAGAAGCGCGGGCTGTGGTTCATTTCCTTGAGGTGCGCCAGCTCGTGCGCGACCACGTAGTCGATCAGGCTCATCGGGAAATGCACGAGGCGCCAGTTCAGGCGGATCTTGCCGTCGGCCGTGCAACTGCCCCAGCGCGTGGCGGCTGAGGACAGCGCATACGCACTATGTCGCACGCCCAGGCGCTCCGCATACACGTCGAGCCGCTCACCGAAGAGGCGACGCGCCTGCGTTTGCAGCCAGCCTTGCACGCGATCCTTGATCTGCTGCTCGGTGGCCGCGGGCGGCAGGCCCAGGTGCAGCACGCACGCATCGGCATCGAACATCAGCGCGCCGATGGGCGATTCCAGTTTGAGCATGATCGACTTGCCGAGGAAGGGCAGCGACGCGCTATCCTGCCATTCCATCGGCGGCAGCACGCGGCGCGCGGCGCTGGTGCGCCATTCCGCCAGCTTGGCGAAAATCCACTTCTGCTTTTCGCTGATGGCGTGTTCGATCTCACCGAGCGTGACCCAACGCGGTGCCGTGATGGACAACCCCCGGTCATCGATGACAAAGCCGATGGTGCGCCGCGACGAGCGTTTGAGGTTGTATACCAGCGCGCGCTCGCCCAACGTCAGGCGGCGCTGGTTGGGGCCCAGCGCTACGGTGGTGGGATCGACTGCGGGTGGGGCGAGGAGCGCGGCGTCGGGCTGCGCGTTTGGGAGCGACGGGGCTTCAGGCGCGAGCAGCGGCAGTTCAAGCTGAACGCTGTCGGCGGTGGTGGGCGAAGTCGGTGGTCGCAGCAGTTTCATGCACGCTCGCGGTAGCTATCGGCGTCGATTCTACGCATTTCTGTTTCGATCCACGCTTCGACTTCGCGGTTGAGCTGATCGCTGGTCTTGCCGGCGGTCGGAATGGCCGGGCCGACCGACAGCGTGATCAGACCCGGATGCTTCAGGAATGAATTGCGCGGCCACACGCGCCCGGAGTTGTGTGCGATGGGGATGACCCATGCGCCGGTATCCACGGCAAAGCGCGCACCACCGCTTTTGTAGCGCGGCTTCGGATCGCCCGAGCGCGTGCGCGTGCCTTCCGGAAACATGATGACCCACGCGCCATCGGCCAGGCGCTCCTTGCCCTGGCGCGCCACCGAGGCGAACGCGTTGGCGCCGTCCTTGCGGTTGATGTGCACCATCTTCAACAAGCCCAGCGTCCAGCCGAAGAACGGCACGAACAGCAGTTCACGCTTGAACACGAAGCACAGCGGGCGCGGCATGGTCGCAACATAGGCCATGGTCTCCCAGGCCGACTGATGCTTGGAGAGGAGGACCACCTGCTTGTTGGTGGCGACGGCCTCTTCAATATGCTCCCAGCCCTCGTACTTCCAGCGGATGCCGACCAGGAAGCGCGCCGTCCAGATCACGGACTTGGTCCAGCCCGTCACCATCCAGAAGCGGCGGTGCGGGTTCAGGATCGGGAACACGATGAAGCAGGCCACCGCGTAAATAGGCGTCCAGACGACCAGGAAAATCAGCAGCAGCAGCGAACGGATAAAGGTCATGGTGTGACTTCAAGGGGCGCTAGGTGCACGTGAGGGCACGCCCTGGGGGGTAGGCGAGAGCAGCGCACGCGCAAACGCGCGCAGGTCGTTGTGGATCTGGGTGCCGGGAGGCAGATTGCCGGCGTCGCGCGTCTTGATGCCCTTGCCGGTCAGCACGAGATGCGGCGCGGCGCCAACTTCCACGCCCGCCTGCAGGTCGCGCAGCGAATCGCCGACCACCGGCACGCCCGTCAGGTCCAGGTCAAAGCGGCGCGCGATCTCGCGGAGCATGCCGGCTTTGGGCTTACGGCATTCGCAGGCGTCCGCAGCGGTATGTGGGCAGAAGAAGACAGCATCGACACGGCCGCCAAACGCGGACAGCGCCTTGTACATCTTCTCGTGCATCGCGTTGAGTGCCGCCGCTTCGAACAGCCCGCGGCCGATGCCTGACTGGTTGGTCGCGACCACCACCTCGTAGCCTGCCTGGTTCAGCTCGGCAATGGCCTCCAGGCTGCCGTCGATGGGAATCCACTCGTCGGGTGACTTGATGAACTGGTCGCTGTCGAGGTTGATCACGCCATCACGGTCAAGGATCACCAGCTTGGGGATGTGGGGCATGTCAGGCTCCGGGCTTCGCGCGGGCGGTCAATCAGGCGGCCAGTTTGGAGATGTCCGCTACGCGGTTCATCAGGCCATGCAGCTCGCCCAGCAGCGCGAGACGGTTGTCGCGCAGCGCGGTGTCGTCGGCCATCACCATCACGCCGTCGAAGAAGGTGTCGACCGCTTCGCGCAGGCCGGCCAGCGTCTTCAGCGCCGTGGTGAAGTCGCCGCGTGCGAAGGCATCGTGCACCTGCGGCTCGGACGAAGCAACCGCCTGGTGCAGCGCGCGCTCGGCGTCTTCCTTGAGCAGTTGCGGCTGCACTGCGCCGATGGCGACATCGGTCTTCTTCAGGATGTTGGTGATGCGCTTGTTGGCGGCGGCCAGTGCTTCAGCTTGCGGCAGGGCGGCAAAGGCGCGCACGGCTTCCAGGCGCGCGACGATGTCGTCCAGGCGCTGCGGGCGCTGGCTGACCACGGCTTCCACCTCATTGGTGCTGTAACCCTTGTCCTTCAGGTAGCCGCGCAGGCGGTCGTACAGGAAGTCGGTGATGGCGGCCAGGTCCGGCTTGACGGCGGCGATGCCATCGAAGCTGGTGGCGGCAATCTGCAGCGCGCCGTCGATCGTCAGCGTGAGCGGCTTTTCGATCAGCATGCGCAGGATGCCCAACGCGTGGCGGCGCAGCGCGAACGGGTCCTTCTCCCCCGTGGGTTGCAGGCCGATGCCCCAGATGCCGACCAGCGTTTCCAGCTTGTCAGCCAGGGCGACCACGGTACCGGTGGCGGTGCTGGGCAGCGCGTCGCCGGCAAAGCGCGGCTGGTAGTGCTCGGAGCAGGCCAGCGCCACGTCGTCGGGTTCGCCGTCGTGACGGGCGTAGTAGGTGCCCATCGTGCCCTGCAGCTCGGGGAACTCGCCGACCATGTCGGTCAGCAGGTCAGCCTTGGCCAGCAGCGCGCCGCGCGAAGCGTGCGCGACATCCGCACCAAGCTTCTCGGCCAGTTGGCCGGCAATGGCCTGCAGGCGCGACACGCGCTCAAGCTGCGTGCCGATCTTGTTGTGATAGACCACGCGCGAGAGCAGCGGCACGCGGTCGGCCAGCGGCTTCTTCTTGTCCTGCTCGAAGAAGAAGCGGGCATCGGCCAGGCGCGGGCGCACCACGCGCTCGTTGCCCTGAATGATGGCTTCCGGCGTGCCGGTGGCGATGTTGGAGACGATCAGGAAGCGGTTGCGCAGATGGCCTTGCGCGTCCGTCAGCGCAAAGTACTTCTGGTTGGTCTGCATGGTCAGGATCAGACACTCCTGCGGCACGGCGAGGAACGCTTCCTCGAAGTGGCAGGGGTAGACCACGGGCCATTCGACCAGCGCGTTGACTTCGTCCAGCAGCGCTTCGGGCATGACGACCGTATCGGCGCCGGCGGTCTTGAGCAGCTCGGCGCGGATGGCTTCGCGGCGCTTGGCGTAGCTGGCGATGACCTTGCCTTGGGCTTCCAGCGTGCTGGCGTACGACGTGGCATCGGCGATGACGATTTCGCCGGCCGACAGGAAGCGGTGACCCAGCGTCACGTTGCCTGACTGCAGGCCCAGCGCGCTGACAGGGATGACTTCGCTACCGAGCAGCGCAATCAGCTTGTGTGCCGGGCGCACGAACTGCACGTTGTCACCGTTCGGGCGCTGGTACGTCATCACCTTGGGGATCGGCAGGTTGGCAATGGTCTGCGTCAGTGCGGTCTGCAGGCCCTCGGCCAGCACGGCGCCGCGCGCGGTGTAGCGGTAGAAGAGCGATTCGGCCTTGCCGTCCGGTGCGCGTTCGAGCGATTCGGGGGCGATCGAATCCACACCCACCGTCTTGGCCAGCGCAGCCAGCTTTTTGACCAGCGGCGCAGCAGGCTTGCCTTCGGCGTCGAAGGCGATGGTCACGGGCAGCACCTTCTCGCGCAGTTCGCGATCGGGCGCCGCGCGGCGCACGCCGGTGATCGACGCAGCCAGGCGGCGCGGCGTGGCAAAGCCTTCCACGCTGGCGTTGTCTTCCAGCAGGCCTTGTGCCGACAGACCGTCAAAGAGGCCGCGCGCAAACGTCTCGCCCAGGCGGGCCAGCGCCTTGGGCGGCAGTTCTTCGGTCAGCAGTTCGATCAGGAGGGTGGACATAGCAGTTGAATCGGTGACGTCGTTGTTCTGCGCCGCTTACGTCTTGCGTGCGGCGGTTACGTTGTTGTGTTCCGTGGTCAGCACGGCGAGCCGGGCACGGGCTCCACGCCCGAGAGCAGCCACACGCCGCCTTGCTGTTGGAATTGCAGTTGCGTGCCAGCGCACTGGCCCGGCGGGGGCGGCGGTGCGATCGGCGCGGGGTTGGTGCCGGGCGCGGCGGCATCGCGGCGCAGGAAGCGCGCGGACAGCGTGCCGCGGCGCTCGTCATAGCGCACCTCTTGCAGCGTGCCGGACACGTTGAATTCCAGGCGGCTCGGCAGTTGCGCCGACGAGCGGAACACCCGCGCACGGCGCTGTGCCTTGCCACCGGCGCCTTGCCACTCAACCCAGGTGAGCGGGAAGCGCAGGGCGGTGGCGTAGGTGCGCAGCGGCACGCGGTGCCAGCCGAGGTCACGTGCGCCAGACAGGTCGCAGGCCATCGTGCGCGCCAGGCTCGTCCATTGGTCGAGCGCCGGCGGCGCCGGCGTCCATGCCGTGCCCAGCGCTTGCTGCAGCGGCTTGGAATCGGCCACGCAGATCTGGGTCAGGTTGCTCGGCACCACGAAGATCTTTTCCGTCGATGCCGGCTTGGACGTGCGATGCCGCGCTGCTTGCGCAACGCTTGCCGGCAGCGCCAGCACGGCGACCGATGCCGCCGTCAGCAAGGCCAGCCCGCGTCGCGTACGCGTGGCCGTCATGCAGCCTCCGTGGCAGCAGGCGCAGCGGCAGTGCCGCACATCGGGAAGCCCAGGCGCTCGCGCGAGTCGTAGTAGGCCTGTGCGACCAGGCGCGACAGGTTGCGGATGCGGCCGATGTAGGCTGCGCGCTCCGTCACCGAGATGGCGCCGCGTGCGTCGAGCAGGTTGAACGTGTGGCCGGCCTTGAGCACTTGCTCGTAGGCAGGCAGGGCGAGTTGCACGACCGGTGCATCGCTTTCGGTCGCGGCCGCGTCACCTTCGGGGCGCACGCCCATCAGGCGTTTGGCCTCGGTTTCGTGCTCGGCAAAGCGGCGGAACAGCACAGCGGTGTCGGCGTGCTCGAAGTTGTAGGTCGATTGCTCGACTTCGTTCTGGTGGTAGACGTCGCCATAGGTCAGGCGGCGCTTGACCGGGCCGTTCGGGCCCGGCTCCTCCCATTCCGTCCAGACCAGGTCATAGATGTTCTCGACCTGCTGCAGGTACATCGCCAGGCGCTCGATACCGTAAGTGATCTCGCCGGTGACTGGTTTGCAGTCCAGGCCGCCGACTTGCTGGAAGTACGTGAACTGCGTGACTTCCATGCCGTTGAGCCAGACTTCCCAGCCCAGGCCCCAGGCGCCGAGCGTGGGGTTTTCCCAGTCGTCTTCCACAAAGCGCACGTCGTTCTGCTTGAGGTCCAGGCCCAGGGCTTCCAGCGAACCGAGGTACAGATCGAGGATGTTCTCCGGCGCGGGCTTGAGCACCACCTGATACTGGTAGTAGTGCTGCAGGCGGTTGGGGTTCTCGCCGTAGCGGCCGTCCTTGGGGCGGCGCGACGGTTGTACATAGGCGGCGCGCCAAGGCTCAGGGCCGATCGCGCGCAGGAAGGTGTGCACGTGCGAGGTGCCGGCGCCGACTTCGAGGTCGATCGGTTGCAGCAGGGCGCAGCCCTGGGCGTCCCAGTACGACTGCAGCTTGAGGATGATTTGCTGGAAGGTGAGCATGGTGGTACCCGTTGGTCCGCTGTGGCACGCAGCGATGCTGTGCGCCGCGCGGCGGTGGAATGCAGCGGCGGGCACGAGAAGCGCATGGCTGCATGCCCGCCGTAAAACGTTGAATTTTAGCGTTTTTTGTCAGCCGCCCCGGAAAGTGGCTCGAAAGCCCTCCAGGCGACGAACGATCAATTCGCCTTCGCCCTGCGGCGACGCACGAATGCAATCAACAGCACCAGCACGCCCACGCCCAGCGCAGGCGCGTTGCCGGCCCGCACAAACGGCGTCAGGCCTTGCGTGCCCTGCACCTCGGCCTGCAGCGTGCCCAGCGTAAAGACCGGCAGGCGCGCCTGCACGCTGCCGTCCGGGCGCACCACGGCGGTGGCGCCGGTATTGGTGGCACGCAGCATCGGCCGGCCGGTTTCCAGCGCGCGCATGCGCGAAATCTGCAGATGCTGATCCAGTGCGATCGTGTCGCCAAACCACGCCAGGTTCGTCGTGTTGGCCAGCATCGTGGCCGGCTGATCGGCATGGCGTAGCGAGGCGGCGATCTCCTCGCCGAACAAATCTTCGTAGCAGATGTTGGGCGCAACGCGCTGGTCGGCCACCGTCATGGGCGGCTGCACGAGCTGGCCGCGCCGGAAATCGCCCAGCGGCATGTTCATCATGTTGACGAACCAGTGGAAGCCGAAGGGGATGAACTCACCGAAAGGCACCAGATGGTGCTTGTTGTAGCGGTACACCCCCTGGAACTGCGGGCCGACGCCGAACACACTGTTGGTGTAATCCACCGCCGAATCCTGGCTGGCCGCGCCAAATAGCACGCTGGAGCCGGTGCTATCCACATACGTGCGGATGGCCAGCGCGATCTCCTGTGGCATTTCCTGGATCATGATTGGGAAGGCGGTCTCGGGCGTGATCACCAGTTGCGCGGGCTGCTCGGTGACCATCTTCGTGTACAGCTCCAGCGAGCGCTCGATGCCGGTTTGCTGGAACTTCACATCCTGCGGCACGTTGCCTTGCAGCAGGCGCACGGAGATCGGCTTGCCTACGGGCTGTGTCCACGCAATGCCGTGCAGCGGCCAGCCGGCCACCAGCACCGCGGCGCCGATGATGGCGGTCAGCCAGTGCAGGCGGCGCTCGGCAGCCACGCACAGCAGGCCGGCCAGCGTGGCGGCAATCAGCACGATGCCGTAGACGCCTACCAGCGGCGCGTAGCCGGCCAGTGGGCCGTCGGTGTGCGCATAGCCGCCGTTGATCCAGGGGAAGCCTGTCCACACCGTGCCGCGCAGCCATTCCACGACAGCCCACGCTGCACCGAACACCAGCGCCGACGCCGTACCCGACCACCGCCCGCGCCGCGTCAGCCACTGCCACGCCCACACCGCCAGCGCCGGATGCAGCGCCAGGTAGCCCGCGAACAGCAGCACCGCCAGCGCAGCCATCCACGCGGGCATGTCGCCGTATACGTGCATGCTGATGAAAAGCCACCAGACGCCCGAGAGGAACCAGCCGAGCCCGAAGGCGTAGCCGACCCAGGCGGCGTCACGCAAACGCGGTGCGCGTTGCACCAGGGCAGCGAGTCCCGTCAGCGACAGGATCTGCAGCCACCACCAGTGGTTGGGCGCGAACGACAGCGTGTGCATGACGCCCAGCAGCGCCGCCAGCGGCATGGCAAAACGCAACCGTGCGAGTGACACAGCCGGAGCGTCCTGCCGGCGGGGTGGTTCGGCGGCAGGGGAGGAGAACTGAGCGGGCACGGAGGTCAGGCGGGGTTGGAACCGGAAGCGTCGGCCGAGGCATTGCCGCCGGCCGGGGTGGTGAGACGGCGCACCAGCAGCACTTGCACCTGCCGCGCATCGGCGCGCAGCACGTCAAACTGCAGCGTGCCCAGGACGATCTTCTCGCCCCGATGCGGCACACGGCCGAGGTGGTTGGACAGCAGCCCGCCGATGGTATCGACGTCTTCATCCGAGAAGTGCGTGCCGAAGGCTTCGTTGAACTGGCTGATTTCGGTCAGGCCGCGCACGCGCATGTGGCCATCGGCAGTGGCGAGGATGTTGTCTTCTTCCTCTTCGATGTCGTATTCGTCTTCGATGTCGCCGACGATCTGCTCCAGCACGTCTTCAATGGTGATGAGGCCGGCCACGCCGCCGTACTCGTCGACGACGATGGCGATGTGGTTGCGGTTGACGCGAAAGTCGCGCAACAGCACGTTCAGGCGCTTCGATTCGGGGATGAATACGGCGGGGCGCAGCATGTCGCGCACGTCGAAGTCTTCATCGGTATAGAAGCGCAGCAGATCCTTGGCCAGCAGGATGCCGATGATGTTGTCACGGCTGCCTTCGTAGACGGGGAAGCGCGAATGCGCGGCTTCCTGCACGAAGGGGATGAACTCAGACGGCGCGTCGGCGATGTTGAGCGCGTCCATTTGCGCGCGCGGGATCATGATGTCGCGCGCACACAGGTCCGAGACCTGGAAGACGCCTTCGATCATCGACAGGGAGTCGGCGTCGATCAGGTTGCGCGCGTGCGCGTCTTGGAGGATTTCTAGGAGTTCGGCCCGCGATTCGGGCTCGGGCGAGATGAGGTCGGTCAGGCGTTCCAGCAGCGTACGGGGTTTGTCGGCTGGCTTCGGACTGGGATACGGATCATTCATGGCGCGGTCGCGCGTCGTTAAACATCGGGCCAGCATACACCAAAAGACTCGCCGCCCCGATGACGTGGGCGGCGGGTTGGTGGGTGCCTTCCAACACGGCGCGGGATGGGCACCAAGCCCCCTGATGTGCGCTGAATTGCACTTCAGGGGGCCGGCCCGGGTGGCGTGGCACGGCGCCTGCCGAGGGGGAAACGGTCAGTCGCCGCTGTCCTTGCCGCCTTGCTGGTGACCGTCGTCACCGGTGTGCCCGCTACCCTCATCACTGCCTGTGCCCTGGCGGCCGTCGCCGCCATGATCGTTGTCGCCCTGGTTATTGTTGCCCTTGTCTTTGTGATTGCCGTTGTCATGGCCGGAATGGTTGTGGTCGTCGCCACCGCCATGGTTGCTGTCGCCGCCGTGATCGTGGTCTCCGCCGTGGTTGCCGTTGCCGCCGTGATCGTGATCGCCGCCATGGTTGCCGTCGCCACCGTGATCGTGATCGTGATCGCCGCCATGGTTGCCGTCACCACCGTGATCGTGGTCCCCGCCATGGTTGCCGTCGCCACCATGATCGTGATCTCCGCCGTGGTTGCCATCGCCACCGTGATCATGATCGTGATGACGATGGTGGTGATGGTGCCCGCCTCCCGGCGCCGGTGTTGGAGCGGGAGTCGGGCTCGGAGTCGGCACTGGAACCGGAGTCGGAACCGGAGTCGGAACCGGAGTCGGTGTCGGTGTCGGTGTCGGTGTCGGTGTCGGTGTCGGTGTCGGTGTCGGAGTCGGAGTCGGAGTCGGAGTCGGAGTCGGAGTCGGAGTCGGAGTCGGAGTCGGTGTCGGTGTCGGAGTCGGAGTCGGAGTCGGAACCGGAGTCGGAGTCGGAGTCGGAGTCGGAGTCGGAGTCGGAGTCGGAGTCGGAGTCGGAGTCGGAGTCGGAGTCGGTGTCGGTGTCGGTGTCGGGCTCGGGCTCGGGCTCGGGCTCGGGCTCGGGCTCGGGCTCGGGCTCGGGCTCGGACTCGGACTCGGACTCGGGCTAGGGCTAGGGCTAGGGCTAGGCGATTTGCCGGGTGCCGGAGCGGGGGCGGGCGAATTGTTGTTCGTGGAAGGCGGTGCCGTCACGTTGCTGGACACTGGAGCCGGTGCCGGCGTTGTGACGGGGTCTGCCCTGTTGCTGTGGTAGCGGCCGAGCGTAGTCGCGCCGCCATAGGCGGTCCAGCGTCCGGCGATCTCCATGTCGGCGCCGGCGATCCAGTGGTCGCCGGTGGCGCCAACGCCCACCAGCGCTTTGCTGCTTGCAAAGTCATAGCCGCCGCCGATGAGCGCCTGCACGCTGGTGCTGCCGACCACCGCCTGCACGCGCGGCCGGATGGTGCCTTGCGCGATCATGAAGTTCACTTCCGCGCCGACCACGTTGTTGTTGCCCGAAACGTTGACGGTGCGGCAACCAATCTGCGCGCCCGGATGCCATGTGCCGTCGAATACGACGACGATGCCCGCGTAGCACGATTGCTTGTGGTCCGCATGTGCGATTCGTGGCGTGACCGCCAGCGCAGTGCCGACCCCTACGCCGACGAGCAGCGTAGCCCATGGAATGCTGTCCATGAAATGTTGACGCATGATGACCTCCCCGCGAGGCCGTGCCCGTCTGTGCGCGGGTTGGCCCATGACGCCTGTTGCGGCGAAATTGATCGAGCGCGCTCGGGTGGCGGCTTATGAATCGAGGATATGGATTGCCACGGCAAAACCCATTCGCCATACGGAGAGCGGGGCAGGTGCCGGATGGCCGACGACCGATGCGGGGCGCATGCGCGATTCGATGGGCACACGCCTGCATCGAATGGAGGAGGAAGTGCCGCAAACCGTTGTCAGGACTGGATCTGCGGAAAGCGGACTTGATTCAGCGTTGAAACGCGGTGTTGCGTTTCTGTAGCGGAAAACAAAAACGCCGGCACAAGGCCGGCGTCTGGCAGCGAGGCAGGGGATGCGTCAGCGGCTCGCGTACGGATCGGCAAAACCCAGATCGCCGAGGATCTCGGTTTCGATGCCTTCCATCTCTTCGGCATCGGCCGGGTCTTCGTGGTCATAGCCCTGCGCATGCAGCGCGCCGTGCACGATCAGGTGCGCGTAGTGCGCGACCAGCGGTTTGCCTTGTTCCTTGGCTTCCTTCTCGACCACCGGGCAGCACAGCACGATGTCGGCGGCAACCGGGTCTTCGTCGCTTTCTGCGTACGAGAATGTCAGCACGTTGGTGGCGTAGTCCTTGTCGCGGTACGTGCGGTTGAGCGTGCGGCCTTCTTCTTCACCGACAAAGCGCACGTTGAGCTGCGCATCGGCAAACAGTGCCGGGGCGATCCACGCTTCGATGTCCTTCTCTTTCGGCAGCGCCTTGCGGGCGGCGGCCTTCAGCTCGTCGCCGTGCTGCACGGTGAGGTCGAGCGTGAGCATTTCGGCGTCATCGAAGGCTTCGCCGCCGTGGTTCCAGAACGTGTCGTCGAGTTCTTCAGTGCGCTCGGTTTGTACCGGCTCGGCCTCGATGCGCAGCGTGACGCTGTCGTGGTGCTCCGGGCGCAGCGACAGCATGGCATTCGTGTTGGTGTCTGAATGCTCGGCAACCAGGGTGATGGCGCCATCGGCTGTATCGGGCACGCTGATGATCAGGCTGCGGCCATCCGCAAAGGCGATGCGCAGGGCGCTGGCGGCCACCGTCTTCGGCTTGCCCTTGGCGTCGAATACGTCGACACGCGGGCCGAGCGCTTCAGGCGCGGCGGATTGGGTCTTCTTGGTCTTGGTTTTGTCTTTAGCCACGTTCAGGCGTCCTTATGCTGGGCATGGAATTCGTCATAGGCCTCGACGATGCGGGCCACCAGGGGGTGCCGCACAACGTCGACGCTGGAAAAGCGCGTCATCGACACGCCGCGCACATCGCGCAGCACGTGCTGCGCTTCAATCAGGCCACTCTTCTGGCCGCGCGGCAGGTCGATCTGCGTGGTGTCGCCGGTGATCACCGCCTTGGAGCCGAAGCCGATCCGCGTGAGGAACATCTTCATCTGTTCCGGCGTGGTGTTCTGGGCTTCGTCCAGGATGATGAAGGCGTGGTTGAGCGTGCGCCCGCGCATGTAGGCCAGCGGCGCGATCTCGATCATCTGGCGCTCGAACATCTTCTGCGTCTTGTCGAAGCCGAGCAGGTCGTACAGCGCGTCGTACAGCGGGCGCAGGTACGGGTCGACCTTCTGCGCGAGGTCGCCGGGCAGGAAGCCCAGGCGCTCGCCGGCTTCCACGGCCGGGCGCGTCAGCACGATGCGCTTGACGGCATCGCGCTCGAGCGCATCCACCGCGCAGGCCACCGCCAAATACGTCTTGCCCGTACCCGCCGGGCCGATGCCGAACGACAGGTCGTGCGAGAGGATGCTGCGCAGGTATTCGCGCTGCATCGGCGTGCGGCCGTGCAGGTCGGTGCGGCGCGTGTGCAGCACTGGTGACAGGTCGTTGCCGTCGGGCACGTCGGTACTCGATTCCGGCAGGTAGGCGCCGTGTGCGGCCACCTGGCGCGTCTCCACCAGGCCGAGCTGGATGTCGTCCACCGACAGCGGCTCGCGCGCGCTGTTGTAGAACGTCTCCAGCGCGTTGGCAGCGCCCTGCGCGTTGGCGCCGCGCACGGTGAACTTGGCGCCGCGCCGGCTGATGGTCACGTCCAGCGCCTGCTCGATCTGACGCAGGTTTTCATCCAACGGCCCGCACAGGTTCTGCAGGCGCGCGTTGTCGTTCTTGGGCGCGGTGAATTCAGCGGTGGTCGGTTTCATCCAATCCGTCTGTGTTGATGATCAGTGGGTCGCGTCGACCGCAACTTCGCCGCGCAGCGAGTGCGGGAAGGCGTGCACGATGCGCACGTCCAGCATCTGGCCGATCAGCTGGTCGCGGCGCGCCTGCGGCAGGTCCGGCAGGGCAAAGTTGACCACGCGGTTGTTCTCGGTGCGGCCATGCAGCTCGGTCGGGTCCTTGCGCGACGGGCCTTCCACGAGGATGCGCTGCACGCTGCCGACCATGCCCTGGCTGATGCGCGCGACGTTCTCTTCGATGGTCGCCTGCAAATGTTTCAGGCGTTCGAGCTTCACGGCCTGTGGCGTATCGTCGTGCAGGTTGGCCGCCGGCGTGCCGGGGCGCGGGCTGTAGATGAAGCTGAACGAGGTGTCGTAGCCGATCTCGTGGATCAGGTCCATCGTCTTGGCGAAGTCCGCATCGGTCTCGCCCGGGAAGCCGACGATGAAGTCGGTGGCGATCGAAATATTCGGCCGGATCGCGCGCAGCCTGCGGATGCTGCTCTTGTATTCGAGCACCGTGTAGCCGCGCTTCATCGCCATCAGGATGCGGTCGGAGCCGTGCTGCACGGGCAGGTGCAGGTGGTCGACCAGCTTCGGGTTGGTGGCGTAGGCCTCGATCAGGCGCGAGGAGAATTCCTTCGGATGGCTGGTCGTGTAGCGGATGCGCTCGATGCCCGGAATTTCGGCCACATATTCGAGCAGCAGCGCGAAGTCCGCACGCTCAGCGGTGTCACCCATCTTGCCGATATAGGCGTTGACGTTCTGGCCCAGCAGCGTGACTTCGCGCACGCCCTGTTCGGCCAGGCCAGCCACTTCGGCCAGCACGTCGTCGAACGGGCGCGAGACTTCTTCGCCACGGGTATAGGGCACCACGCAGTAGCTGCAGTACTTCGAGCAGCCTTCCATGATCGACACGAAGGCGGTCGAGCCTTCCACGCGCGCGGGCGGCAGGTGGTCGAATTTCTCGATCTCGGGGAAGGACACGTCGACCTGCGAGCGGCCCGTGCGGCGGCGCGCGGCGATCAGGTCCGGCAGGCGGTGCAGCGTCTGCGGGCCGAAGACGACGTCCACGTACGGCGCGCGCGCCACGATGGAGGCGCCTTCCTGGCTCGCCACGCAGCCACCGACGCCGACCACGAGGTCCGGCTTGAGGGCCTTGAGCGCCTTGACGCGGCCGAGTTCGGAGAACACCTTCTCCTGCGCCTTCTCGCGCACGGAGCACGTGTTGAAGAGGATCACGTCCGCATCTTCGGGCGTGTCGGTGGGGACGAGACCTTCAGCCGCATTGAGCACGTCGGACATCTTGTCCGAGTCGTACTCATTCATCTGGCAGCCGTAGGTTTTGATGAAGACTTTTTTCATGTGCCGTTCACAGTGGTTGACCTGGGGGCACGTGCTTCGTGGGGCGGCGCTACTGAGACTGGGCCTGCGCCTGAGCGGCGACCGCGGCCTTGTAGTCGTCATCGCTGACAACCCAGGCCGTCAGCAGTTGCTGATACAGGTCGAGCTGATAGCGCACCTTGAACGTCTGGCCGATCACCGCACTGGGCTGCGTCAACAGCCCATTCAGCGACAGAATCCGCACGCCTGGGGCGAAGCGGATATCGGCCTTGGTGGTACCGAAGCCGAGCAGCAGGATGTTCACCAAGCCCGTGCTGCCGGTGGTCAGCGTGCCGGTATTGGCCGAATTGACGGTCAACTGGGCAGCCGGGGCCGCCGCCGGAATGTTGCGCAGGACTTGCGCATGGGCGGGCAGCAGCGGCGCCGATGCTGCAGCGACAGCAGCAAAGGCTAGGGCAAGGACTTGGCGTCGGGTGCGCATGGCGTCGTCAGGAGAAAGCCACCGCCGGGTGAGCGACCCGGCACACGAAACACGAGACAACCCGATATTGTAGCGTTCCGGGCCGAACTCTTATAGCGCTTCGGCAATCTTTGCGGCCAGCGCAACGCCGCTGAGGAAGGCGGCTTCCACGCGTGGGCCCTCGCACCAGTCGCCGCAGGCGCCCAGGCGGGTGGCGGCGTCCCAGTGGCAGGGCATGCCCGCCGACTGCTCGACCAGCGCATGCGGCCACAGATGGGCCGCCATCAGGTCAGGCTCGGGCGTACCGGGAAAGGCCTCGGCAAAGCGGGCGTGCATGGCGTGCAGCGCCTGCTCGGGGGTGTCGTTGGCGTGCGCTGCCGACCAGCCCGGCGATGCATGCACCACCCAGGATTCATCGACCATCACCCGGCCTGGCTTGGTGTTGTCGCGTGCGGCCCAGGCGAGCATGTCGTCGTCAATGCGGATGCCATCGAAGGGTAGGTCCAGCGATTGCGCAAAGCCCATCATCAGTGCCCAGCAGGGCGCGTAGCGCACAGGCGCGATGGTCTCCTGCAGCGAGGCGGGCGCTGCGTTGCCAAACAGCGCAGGCAGTTCGGGTGCGGGCAGGGCCAGGGCGACGATGTCGGCATGCGCCACATCGGCACCGTTGCGCTCGATCGTCCAGCGCCGGCCCTCATGTGCCACGCGGGTGACGGCGTGGCCGAAACGCACATCCAGCGGTGTGGCCAGGCTGCGCACCAGCGCGCCCATGCCGGGCAGGCCGACGTAGCGGGCCTCGTCGCGCGAATCCGCCTGCAGCGCATCGGCTGTGCGGTGGCCCCAGCGTGCCGGCCACGGCATCACCGAGCCCTGCCGGCGGGCGGCGTCCACCGCGCGGCGGAAGGCCTCGCTGCGGACGTTGAACGACTGCGCGCCGTGGTCAAAAGCGTAGGCCGGGGCGCCTTCGGGCAGCACCGTGGTGGCCAGCCGGCCGCCCACGCCGCCCGCGCGTTCATAGACGGTGGCAGCGATGCCTTCTGCGGCAAGCGCGTTGGCACAGGCAACACCGGCAATGCCGGCTCCGACGATGGCGATGGAAGGCTGGGTCATGGATGTGACGTGGGGTGCTGGGGCGGGAATCCGGAATTCGGAACTGGGGCGTCAAAACCCCGCCATCATATCGGGTCGCGCCCCAATGAAAAACGCCACCCGAAGGTGGCGTTTGCGATAGCGCAATCCCGCAGCTTAGAACTTGTAGCCAACCGCCAGCCCAAACACGAGCGGGTCGACCTTGATGTCGGTCTTGTTGACCGCCAGCACCTGGCCCTGCGCGCTGCGGATCGTGATCGTGGAGGTCGTCTTCAGCGGCAGGTACGACACCGTGCCGATGGCGGTCCAGTTCTTGGCGAACTCATACGACAGGCCCACGTTGGCCACCGGCGTCCAGGAGCTCGACGTTTCCGCTGTCACCTTGGCCGTGCCGCTCGGCACCTGGCCCATGCCGAGTTGCAGCACCTGACCGAGGTTCTGCAGCGCGTTGACGAAGTTCGGGTTCAGCTTCAGGTTGGTGAAGAAGTTGTAGCTGACACCGGCGCCAACGAACGGACGGAACTTGCTTTCCTTCGTGCCGAAGTAGTACTGGGCGACGATGGCCGGGCTCCACTCACGCACGGTGGCAACCGGGTTGTTCTGCGGCAGGCCCAGGTTGATGAGCGTGAGCGGACCGATGACCGGCACCGGTGCGATCACATTGCCGCTGCCGTACAGGTTGAACTTGGGCGGCACGCCGCCAACGAACGTACCGGCGATGTTGTCGGTAAAGAAGTGCGTGAACGTGAGCGATAGCGTGTTGGCGTTACTGACTCGCACGTCAGTTCCGGGCGACTGGTACGTGCCCAGGCCCAGCGCGCTGGTGGTGGTGGTCAGCGGCGTGGCCGAATCCATCGGGCGAATGTAGAACCAACCCAACGCCATGACATTGCGGCCCCAGACGTAGTCGTCCATGAAGCCGCTGAACCCGCCGCCGCTGCTGGTGCCACTGCCGGTGCTGGCGCTTGCAGCCACGTTGGCCTCCGCGGTGGATTGGGCCTGAGCCAGGGGGGCAGCGAGGGCGCTGACGGCGGCGCAGGCAAGTGCTGCGGCAAAGCGGCGGGTGGTGCGGTTCATGTGGTTGTCTCTCTGGATTGGATTGTTATTTCGCCTGGGTGTGGCGATTTGTGTTTCCGCAGCATAACGCAGCGCTTTTGTTACGTTACGCCGCGCTCACCGAAGTTTTCCTCTAGCTTGTACGCACGCAACAAGGGGTTTCCCCTAGTCACGTTTCATACCATCCACCGGTCGGCGGAGCCTTGGCCTACAACGGTCTGCGGGTAGAACTTCAAAACTTGTACTCAGGGTTTTTGGGGTTGAAAGTCTGGTCGTTCCAGGTCTTGCGCGTGACGCTCTCGATGACGATCTTTTCGAGCTGGTTGCCCGACTCGTCCCAAGCCTCTTCAACACGAACCCACGGGTTCTTGAGGTCGAAAAACAGCCGTACGCGCTTGGCGTAGAACGTGGGTGGGCCGCTGGGCGCATCCCAGGTCAGGCGCAGCATGCGCTCGCCGCCTTCGGTCACCATCTTGGCTTCGTTGAACTTGCCGCTGCCGCCGGCGGCCACGTGGGCGCGCCCGTCGCGTTCCACCGTGTCGACGATGAACTGCAACCCCAGTTCACGTGCGGTGTGGTTCGACTGCGATTTGGCCAATGACCCGTCCAGCGCGCTCCAGATGGTGGCAAAGCCGAAGAGGCCGCCCAGGTGGCCGACCATCTCATCGCGGCGGACGGTCTCGTCGTAGATGATTTCCTGGCCGGCATGCGAGCCGCCCTTGAGCCAGCGTGCGTACACCTGGCGCGGCGCATTGCGGTAGCGGATCAGCATGAGAGACGGCTGGCTTTGCCACTGGTCTTTCACGCGCTCTTGCCGACGCATGCGGTATTCGTACTCGGGCAGCTTGGCTACCTCGCCACGCAGCCAGCGCACCAGCGTCTCGGGCTTCATCGCCTGCGCCATGGCGAGGATGTCGTCGTCAGACCAGTCGGCAAAGGCGTTGGCCTGGACCTGGCCGTTAAGCCAAGTCGTCTGCCGGGCGACGTCCATTGCGCCAAAGCTGCTGATGGCGGCGGATTGAGCGGCCGGTGTAGCCGTCGCTGCGGCAACTGCGGGCGCAGAAGCTTCGGGTGTCTGCGCCCACGCGGCGCTCGTGCAGACCAGTGCCGTCGCCAGGGCAAGCGTGCGCAGTCGCATGCGGGTCTTCTCCATCGTTGCGATGGTCATGGTGGTCATTGCTGGGCCTCGGCACGGGCGCGCTTGATGTCGGGGTCGGCATCGCGCAGTTCGCGGCGCAGGATCTTGCCCACGGTCGACTTGGGCAGTTCTTCATCGCGGAACTCGACAATGCGCGGCATCTTGTAGCCGGTCAGGTGGGCGCGGCAGTGTTCGAGTAGCGCGGGCTCCGTCAGCGCGCCGGTGCGCCGCACGACGATGACCTTCACGCGCTCACCCGCCACCGGGTCTGGCACGCCAATGGCGGCCACTTCCAGCACCTCCGGGTGCAGCGCGACGGCGTCTTCGATCTCGTTGGGGTACACGTTGAAGCCCGAGACCAGGATCATGTCCTTCTTGCGGTCGATCAGGCGGATGTAGCCGTTGGCATCCATCACGCCGATGTCACCCGTGGAGAACCAGCCGTCCGCGTCGATGGATTTGGCGGTTTCATCTGGGCGTTGCCAGTAGCCGCGCATGACCTGCGGCCCGCGCACCTGCAGCTCGCCGGGTTCGCCCAGCGGGGCGATGCTGCCGTCGTCGGCTTTGAAGCGCACCTCGGTGGACGGCGCCGGCAGGCCGATGGTGCCGCTGAACTCAGTCACCTGTGGCGGGTTCATCGACACCACGGGCGAGCATTCCGTCAGCCCGTAGCCTTCCACGATGGTGTGGCCCGTCACCTGCTTCCAGCGTTGGGCGATGGCGCGCTGCACCGCCATGCCGCCGCCGATGGTGATCTTCATGGCCGAGAAATCGCGCTTGGCAAATTCCGGATCTTCCAGCAGCGAGTTGAACAGCGTGTTGACGCCGGCAATGCCCGAGAAACGCTCGTTGCGCAGGATGAACAGCACGCGCTTGGTGTCGCGCGGATTGGCAATCAGGATGTTGCGCCCACCCATGGTCATGAACATCAGCAGGTTCACCGTGAGCGAGAAGATGTGATACAGCGGCAGCAGCGTGACGTTGGTCTCCGCCTCATCCGAGAGCATGCCCTTGGACCACACCTCCGCCTGCAGCAGGTTGGCGATGATGTTGCGGTGGGTGAGCATCGCGCCCTTGGCTACGCCCGTGGTGCCGCCGGTGTACTGCAGGAAGGCGATGTCTTCCGGCGCCAGCGGTACGGCTTGCGGCGCACGCGTACGCCCTGTGGCCAGCGCATCGCGCAACCAGATGGGCGAGGGCAGCTTGTACCGCGGCACCTGCTTCTGTACGTTGCGCATCACGAAGTTCAGCGCGCGGCCCTTGAGGTTGAGCGCGCCACCCATCAGGTCGCCAATGCCGGTGAGGACGATGTTGCGCACCTGGCTGCCGGGCAGCGCCTGTTCGAGCGTGCGCGCAAAGTTCTCCAGCACCACGATGGTCTGTGCGCCGGAGTCGCGCAACTGGTGCGCCAGCTCGGGCACCGTGTATAGCGGGTTCACGTTGACGACGATGGCACCTGCCAGCAGCGTGCCGAACAGGCACACGGGGTACTGCAGGCTGTTGGGCAGCATGATCGCCACGCGGTCGCCCTTCTTCACGCCGCGCGATTGCAGCCACGCCGCGAACTGCCGGGCCTTGCGCTCGCATTCGTCGTAGGTCATTTCCGTGCCGACGCTCACGTAGGCGACGCGGTTGCGGTACTTCTCCACCGATTCGCGAAACACCTCGGCCAGCGAGTGATAGCGGTCGGGGTCGATCTCGGCGGGCACGCCTTCGGGATACGACTTCAGCCAGATGCGGTCGATGTGGTCGGTCAGGCTCGAGTTTGGCTGAGTTGGGTCGGCAACGGTGTTCATGGTGTCTCCGTCCATGAAAAACGCGGCGTGGTGTTGTTGTGTGCCGCGTGGGTTTCAAGATTGGGCCGTTCCCGTTGTGGCCCGAGTGGTTCAGTGCGACATCGTTTCGGGGCGCTCCAGAATGGCAACCACGCCTTGTCCGCCGGCCGCGCAGATCGACACCAGCCCGCGCCCGCTGCCGCGCTGCGCCAGCATCTTGGCGAGCGTGGCGACAATGCGCCCGCCGGTGGCGGCAAACGGATGGCCGGTGCCCAGTGAGCTGCCGTTCACGTTGAGCTTGCTGCGGTCGATGCTGCCGAGTGGCGCGCTGCGGCCGAGCTTTTCGCGGCAGTACTCGGGCGATTCCCATGCGGCCAGTGTGCAGAGCACCTGGGCGGCAAAGGCTTCGTGGATCTCGTAGTAGTCGAAGTCCTGGAGCGTGAGGCCCGCGCGCTGCAGCATGCGCGAGACAGCATAGGCCGGCGCCATCAGCAGCCCTTCGTTCTGTTCGGGCGTGCCACTGAAGAAATCGACGGCGGCCGTATCTGCGCACGTCATGTAGGCGAGCACCGGCAGGTTGCGCGCGCGCGCCCAGTCCTCGCTGGCGAGCAGCACGCACGAGGCGCCGTCGGTCAGCGGCGTGGAGTTGCCGGCGGTCATGGTGCCGCTGGCGCTGCGGTCGAACACCGGTTGCAGCTTGGCGAGCTGCTCGGCGGTGAGGTTGCTGCGCAGGTTGTTGTCGCGGTCCAGCCCGAGGTGGGCGGTCATCAGGTCGGTGAAGAAGCCGCGCTCGTAGGCGGCGGTCAGGTTGTGGTGGCTGCGCAGGGCCAGCGCATCCTGATCTTCGCGGCGGATGCCCCAGCGCTTGGCCATCAGCTCGCAGTGCTCACCCATCGACAGGCCGGTGCGCGGCTCGCTGTTGCGCGGCAGGAGTGGGCGCACGAACATGGACGGCCGTAGGCCGGCCAGTGCCTTGATGCGTTCGCCGGTGGACTTGGCGCGGTTGGCCTCCAGCAGGATCTTGCGCATCTTCTCGTTCAGGCCAACGGGCGCGTCGGAGGTGGTATCCGTGCCGCCCGCGATGCCCACGTCGATCTGTCCCAACGCGATCTTGTTGGCGACCAGGATGGCTGCCTCCAGCCCAGTGCCGCACGCCTGCTGCACGTCATACGCGGGCGTCTGCTTGGCGAGTGTGGTGGAGAGCACCGATTCGCGTGTCAGGTTGAAATCCCGCGAGAGCTTGATCACGGCGCCGGCGACGACTTCATCCAGGCGCTGGCCGTGCAGGTTGAACCGGTCGATCAGGCCCTGCAGCGCGGCCACCAGCATCTGCTGGTTCGACGCGGTGGCGTAGGCCGTGTTCGAGCGGGCGAACGGGATGCGGTTGCCCCCGAGGATGGCGACGCGGCGTACCTGTGTGCTTGTACCTGCATTAGCGAGCATGGATTCAGTTTCCCGTGTTGTCTTGTTGTGCTTGCGGCAGTGTCAGCACGCCGCGCAGATAGGGTTTGTCGCCGGCGGTGTTGCGCACTTCGAAGGCGCAGCTCGGCGCGGCATCCTCGGCTTGCCAGAGCGTGGCTGCACCCGGCAGCGACAACGGCGTCTTGAACTCGGCAACTACCTCCCCCCGCGCAAGCGGCGCGGCCGGCAGCAACGCAGCCAGTGCGCGTGCCTTGGTCCACATGCCATGGGCGATGGGGTGGGCGAAGCCAAACAACTTCGCGCCAAGGTTCGATACGTGGATCGGATTCCAGTCACCCGAGACACGGGCGTAGCGGCGGCCGGTGTCGGCGGGCGCATCCCAGTGGCCATCGGGCGACAGGTCTTGCGCAGCCGGCAGCGCGATTAGTGGTGCTCCCTGCGGAGACGGCACGCCCACGCGCAGGTAGGTCGAGAGCGATTCCCACACCACGGCGCCCGCCCTGACAATGGCGGTCTCAATCGCGAACGCCTGCCCGCGCGCATGCTGGAACAGCCGGCGCGGTCGCACCTCCACACGCACGCGTTCACCGGCGGTGAGCGGTTGATGCTGACGGATCGTGTTGCACAGATGCACCAGCCCGATGACCGGATACGGGAACGCCGATTCCGTCATCAACATGAGTTGCAGCGGAAAGCCCAGCAGGTGCGGATACGTCATCGGCACGCCGTGTGCGGGCGAGAAGCCGCAGACTGCGGCGTAGCGCGCGATGTGTTCTGCGTCCAGCGGCACTTCCTGCCGCACCAGCGTATGACGCGGCAGTGGTCCGCCGCGCTTGCCCTTGCGTTGCGACAGCAGCGCCCACCACGCCAACGCCCTGGGCGACGGCGGCGTCGTCACCAGCGTCTGCGTGGCGAAGCGCGGCGTGACGGTCGCGCGGGTGCGTGTGGCGACGGTGGGCGGCATGATCGTTCTAGGCTCCGAGCAGGCTCTGGCCGCACACGCGTACGACGTTGCCGGTCACGCCGTTGGACGCCGGGCACGCAAACCACGCAATCGCCTCGGCCACGTCCACAGGCTGGCCGCCCTGGCTCATTGCGTTCATGCGTCGGCCCGCCTCGCGAATGGCGAAGGGCACGGCGGCCGTCATTTGCGTCTCGATAAAGCCGGGCGCGACAGCGTTGATGGTGATGCCGCGTTCGGCCAGCAACGGCGCACTGGCCTGCACGAGGCCGATCACGCCCGCTTTGGACGTCGCATAGTTGGTCTGTCCCAGGTTGCCCGCAATACCGCTGATGGACGACACGCAGACGATGGCCCCACCCGCATGCAGCGCGTTGGCAGCAAGTAGCGCATCGTTGATGCGCAACTGCGCGGTGAGGTTGATGTCGATCACGCTGCGCCACGCCGGTTCAGTCATGCGGGCGATGGTCTTGTCGCGCGTGATGCCGGCGTTGTGCACGAGGATGTCGATGCCGCCCGCAGCAGCGAGCTGCTGCGCAAGCAGGGCGGGTGTTTCCGGCGCAGCGATGTCGTAGGCCAGCGCTTCACCGCCGATCGCCTGCGCGACGGCGTTCAACCCTTCCTGTGCCGCCGGCACATCGAGGCACAGCACACGCGCGCCGTCACGCGCCAGCACATGCGCAATCGCCGCGCCGATGCCGCGCGAGGCCCCCGTCACCAGTGCAGTACGTCCAGCCAGCGGTTTCTGCCAATCGACGGAGACCGGCGCTGCGGCCCGCACGCGCACCACCTGCCCCGATACATACGCTGAGCGCGCCGACAGCAAAAACCGCAGCGTTGACGCCGCCACGTTCTCCGCGCCCTCGGTCACGTAGACAAGCTGCGCCGTGCAACCACGCCGGATCTCCTTGCCGAGCGAGCGCGTCATCCCTTCCAGTGCGCGCTGGGCGATGGCAGCCTGCGGCGTCTCGCAATCTTCAGGCGGGCGACCGATGACCACCACGCGCCCGCAACAGCCGACAGCACGCACGCCGTCGTGGAACACGTGATACAGCGCGTCGAGGTCTTCCGTTGCTTGGACGCCGGTCGCATCGAAGACAATGCCGCCGACGCGGTCAAACGCATCGCCTTCCTTGCCCGTGGGCGCAACAAAGCGCCCGGTGATCTGTCCGTGCCGGTTGGCAGCGCCGAGCCATTCGGGGTCGCTTTCATGAAAGCGCGTGGGTACGCCGATCTCGGCGAACAGCGCGGCGAGCGTTTCCCGCATCGTCCCACCCGGTGCCGCACCCACCAGGAACGGACCGATGAACTCCGGTTTTCCTTCTTGATACCGGCGCAGTGGCACCGGCTGCGGCAGGCCAAGGTTGGCCGACAGCCATTTGCCGAAACCGGAACCGACGAAATCGAGGTACTTGTCTTGCATCGTTGTTGTTGTGGTTGAGATCAGGCTGCGCGGCGTTCGGCAGCTTGCAGGGCATCCAGCGCATCCTTGCGGCGCTGCAGATCAGCCAGCAGGTTGAAGTCAGGCGGGAAGTCGTCCACGGCGACGGCATGCTCGCCGTAGCGCGCGTAGTCGCACAGTTGCTTGCGTTCGGCCTCGTCGATGAGGCCTTGTGCCACGGCCTGTGCGGCCCAGGCTTCGAAGTCGGGCAGGCTTTGCGGCACGGGCGGCAGCTTGCCTTCTCGGATGACGGGTTTCAAGCGCTGCTCGATGGCATCCACCGCCGGTTGCAGGCGGAAGGCGAATTCACCGTAAGCGATCGGGTCGATGTCGGGCGTGGGGCAGTACGAATCGGCCAGCAGGCGATTGCGTGCGGCGCCCGGTGTCTGCATCAGCTCCGCCACCTGCGCCGCCAGCGCATCCGACGGTTTGCGATAGGGCGAGCCGAACGGGAAGATCAGCGCACGCAGCAACCCGGCGACGCCTCGGTTCGGGAAGTTGGCCAGCACGCCGTCGAGCGCATCATGGGCCTTCACCAGCGCGTCCTGCACCGACCAGTGCACCAGCGGTGCATCTTCAACCGGGCGGCCTTCGTCTTCAAAGCGTTTGAGGGCGGACGAGATCAGGTACATCTGCGAGAGGATGTCGCCCAGGCGCCCGGTGATGCTCTCGCGGCGCTTGAGCGTGCCACCCAGCGTGAACATCGACACATCGGACAGCAGCGCCAGCGCGGTCGAGAAACGGTTGACGGCCTGGTAGTAGCGCTGCATTTCGGGGGCGGCATTCGACGGTGCGGGGGCGACTCGGCCGCCCGAGAGCGCATGCAGAAACGCACGCACGAAGTTGCCCGCGATGAACGCACCGTGGCCGAACAGCGCCGCATCGAATGCGCGCAGCGTCTCGGGGGAATCGGCGTCTTGCGCGGCCGTCATCTCGCGCAGCACATACGGATGGCAGCGAATCACGCCCTGCCCGAAGATGATCAGGCAGCGCGTCATGATGTTCGCGCCTTCGACCGTAATCGCGATCGGCACCTGCTGATACGCACGCGCCAGGAAGTTGTTCGGCCCCATGCAGATGCCCTTGCCGCCGACGATGTCCATCGCATCGTTGACCACGTCGCGCGCACGTTCGGTGACGTGGTACTTGGCAATGGCCGAGATGACCGAGGGTTTCTCGCCCAGGTCCACGGCCAGCGCGGACAGGCGCCGCGCCGCATCCATCATGTACAGGTTGCCGCCCATGCGGCCGAACGCTTCCTGAATGCCCTCGAACTTGCCGATGGGCGTGCGGAACTGGCGGCGCACGGCGGCATACGCGCCGGTACTGCGCACGGCGATCTTGGACAGTCCCACGTTGGACGACGGCAGCGAAATCGCACGGCCCGCCGCCAGGCATTCCATCAGCATGCGCCAGCCACGGCCAACCTGCGCTTGCCCACCGATCACCCAGTCGATCGGGATGAACACATCCTTGCCCGAGTTCGGGCCGTTCTGGAACACCGCGTTCAGCGGCCAGTGGCGGCGGCCGATGTTCACGCCAGGATGCTTGGTCGGGATCAGCGCGCAGGTGATGCCGGGTTCCTTGTCGCTGCCCAGCAGTCCATCTGGATCGACCGCGCGGAAGGCCAAGCCCAGCACAGTCGCGATGGGGCCGAGCGTGATGTAGCGCTTGCTCCAGGTCACACGGAAGCCCAGCGTTTCGCGGCCCTCATGCATGCCGCGGCAGACCACGCCCACATCGGGGATGGCCGCAGCATCGGAGCCCGCATACGCGTTGGTCAGTGCAAAGCAGGGGATTTCTTCGCCACGGGCGAGGCGCGGCAGGTAGTGGTTCTTCTGCGCGTCGGTGCCGTAGTGCAGCAGCAGTTCCGCCGGGCCCAGCGAGTTGGGCACCATGACCGACACGGCCGCCGCGGAGCAACGCGTCGACAGCTTCATGATGACCTGCGAGTGTGCATAGGCCGAGAAGCCTTTGCCGCCGTATTCCTTCGGGATGATCATGCCGAGAAAGCCGGCCTGCTTGGCATAGGCCCACGCCTCGGGCGACATGTCCTGCCAGATCTGTGTGCTTTCCCAGTCGTTGGCGAGGTCGCACAGCTTCTCGGTTTCCACATCGAGAAAGGCTTGTTCTTCGGGCGACAGGCGCGGCGGCGGTGACGTGAGCAGGCGCTTCCAGTCGGGGCGGCCGGAGAAGAGTTCAGCATCCCACCAGACGGTGCCGGCTTCGATGGCGTCGCGCTCCGTTGGCGACATCTCCGGCATGATCTTGCGGAACATCGCCAGCACGCGGCGCGTGATCAGCGCACGGCGCAGCGGCTTGAGCGCGAGCACCAGCGCGGGCAGCACGAAGACGATGGCGAGCATGGTGGTCATCACCGGACCTACGAGACCGAGCCGTGCACCTGCCGCAAGCCACACACCCGAGCCGACCAGCCAGGCCAGTGCCGATGCCTCCATGGTGGCGAGCCCGAGCGCGCCAATGCAAAGCAGGACGATCCAGATCGTCGTCATGAGGGTCTCCATTCGATGCGTTCATGCGCTGGGCATTCGGTGGTTGCCGAATGCCCAGCGACTCCCGTGCCTACGGGGGCTGAAGCCGCGCCGCGCTTGGTTTTTCCGTCAGGCGCTGGGGCTGCGCCAGGGGCGCATCGGGTTGGCCGGGAAGATCGCGCGCGCGGCGTTGCTGCGGCGGATGGCCAGCGCACGGGTGCGTGCAGTGGGCGGGGAGCCGCCGTCCTCGTGATCATCGTCACCGTCGTCGAGGGCGCTGTCGTGCTCGTCGGCGTCGGTATCTTCGGCGGAGCTGGCGCGCGCGCCGGGTGTGCGGCCGAACAAGTCACCAGCAAAGGGCGATGCGGTGGCGGGTGTTGTGGTGCGTTCGGGGGCACGGCCATTGCCGTTGCCGCTTCCGTTGCCATGGCGGCTTGAGCCACCGTGGCCATTGCCGCTGTCGCTGCCGTTGGGCGCGTCGTCGGCTTGCGCCACGGGCGTGGGGGCCTGGGCTTCGGCCAGTTCAACCACTTGGTCGAGCGCACCGGCCTCGCCGGCGTCCTTGGGCATGGGGGCGTTGAGCGTGGCCACCACCAGCGCGGTCAGGCGCGCCAGCAGCGAGGCATCGTTCATCGGCTTGCCCTGCGTGAACATCGGCAGCAGGTTGTTGAGGTCATCGCCGGCCAACACGCCCGCGAGCGCCTTGAGCGAGAAGTGCAGGCGCCAGCCGAGCTCAGCACGCGGCACATGCGGCAGCGCGCACGAGAACGCCTCGAAGAATCGACCGAACACCGGCGCGTAATGCCCGAGCAGATAGTTCTGCACGAATGGCGAAGTGTCGGAATACACGCGGCCCATCAGGCGCAGGAACGCGGGGCCGCCAGTGTCGGGGTTGCGCGCCATCTGCAGGGCCGGCACGAACAGCGCGCCGAGCACGTGATCGCAGGTGAGCTGCTCCTTGGTCCAGCGTTCTTCGCACGCGGTGAGCAGCGCCAGGCGGCGCGTGTTGAGTGGATCAAGCCGGCGGCCAAGCACCGACTGCATCAGTGCTTCCTTGCTGCCGAAGTGATAGTTGACCGCTGCCAGATTGACCTTGGCGCGCGCCGTGATCTGCCGCAACGACATCGCCTCGTAGCCGAACTCGATGAACAGCAGTTCGGTGGCTTCCAGAATGCGGCCCTTGGTGTCTCCTGCTCCAGGACGTCCCATGTCTCCTACCTCGTTTTTTTGGGTCTGATATCGGGTCGATTGCTGCAGCGCAGCGCTCCAACGCTCGATTCAAACATGTGTATGGGGTTGCCCGGGCATGTTAGGAACAGACGTTTGAAAACGCAAAGTTCCCAATTCGAGCAGGCACTCTAGACGAGGGGAGGTTGCCCAGAGAACGTATGAAACGCTTGGGCTAAAAAGTGAGTAGGCGCAAACATCCAAATTGCTAAAGGGATGTCTGCGCCGGGGTGGCTGCGGGTCAGCCGGCGGGATGAAGGCCGCCAAAGAATGCGGCAGCGTTTTGTGCGAGGGTGGCGAGGTGGTACCCGCCTTCCTGGACGACCAATGTCGGCAAGCCGAGCGCACCAACGGTTGCGCCGAGGCGACCGAAGCCCTCAGTCGACACATCCACCTGCGATTGCGGATCTTCGCGATAGATGTCGAAGCCGAGTGACAGCACCAGCGCATCGGGCTGGAAGCGCTCAAGCGCAGCAAGCGCCTCCCCCAGCTTGTCGAAGAACACCGATTCCGGCGAGCGATGCGGCATCGGCAGGTTCACATTCAGGCCTACGCCATCGCCCGCGCCGCGCTCATCGTCAAAGCCCGCGACGACCGGGTAGAAGTTGGTTGGATCGCCGTGGATGGAGACGTAGAGCACGTCCGCGCGGTCGTAGAAGATCTCCTGGATGCCCTGGCCGTGGTGCATGTCGGTATCGAGAATGGCGACACGCTTGTACTTGGCGCGCAATGCCTGTGCGGCCACGGCGGCGTTGTTCAGGTAGCAGAAGCCGCCGGCTGCCTCACGGCGCGCATGGTGGCCGGGCGGGCGGCACAGTGCGTAGGCTAGGTGCTCGCCACTGAGGATGGCCTGCGCGCCGGCTGCCGCGCTTTGCGCCGACCAATAGGCCGATCGCCACGTGTTTGCGCCGACGGGGCAACTGCCATCCGCCAAGTAGCGCGCCGCCTGGGCCAGCACGCCGCGCAGCGCATTGGGCTCGCGTACGAAGATGTTGGACATGACCTCGTCGCCCCAGTCTTCGGGCAGTTGGCGCCAGTCGGTGTGGGCGTCCTGCAGGAAGCGCAGGTAGGGCTCGCCGTGCACCGCGGTGAGCGGGGCGAGGCCGTGGTCTTCGGGCTGCGCGATGGTGAAGCCGAGATCGCGTGCAGCCTGCAGCAGGTTGCGCGCGCGGTCAGGCACTTCCTGCGGCGTGCGCATCTTGCCGCGCGAGTAGTAGCTCTGCGGATGGTGCAGCAGCTGTTCGGGATGGAAGAACGTCAGCATGGGTGAAACGGGGTTGGGGGATCGTTACGCATTCACTGCATCGCCGGCGGGCGCACGGCCACGCTGGCGCGCGTCGATAGCGGCGATGCACAGCAGCGAGACACCGGCGAGCAGTGTGTAGAACACCGCCAGCGGCCACCATTCGCCATGGAAGCGCTGCGCGAGAATGGTGCCCACCAGCGGCGTGAGCCCGCCCGCCACCGCGCCGCACACCTGATACGACAGCGAGATCGCCGAGTACCGCACACGCGTCTCGAACACGCCCGACACGAAGCCAGCGATGACCGAGTAGAAGCTCGCCATGCACACCACGGCGATGGCGATGCCGAGAATCATCAGCGGTGCCTGACGCGTCTGCACCAGCAGAAACATCGGATACGGCGAGGCCATCGCCAGCAGTGCCATCAGCTTGAGGAAGCGCGCGCCGCCGAGCTTCTCCGCCAGCCAAGCCGCCAGCGGCTGTGCGAGGAACTGGATGAAGGCCACCGCAAACAGGCAATCGAGAATCAGCGTCTTCGACAGTGACAGGTACTGCGTCGTGTACGCGATCATGAACGTGTTGGTGAAGTACACGCCCGCAATGCCGATGGTGTTGGCACCGATGCACAGCAGCACAGGCACACGCGCCGTGCGCCAGACCTCGGCGATCGGCAGCTTGGCCGTCTTGCGCTGCGCCTGCACCTGCGCAAACTCGGGCGATTCGTTCACGCCCAGGCGGATCGCCACACCCACGATCAGCAGCACCGCGCTGGCGAGGAAGGGCAGACGCCAGCCCCAGTCCATGAATACGTCTTTCTCCATCGACGTGACGAGGCGGAAGGCCAGCAACGAGAGGATCAACCCCGCCGGGCTACCGAGCTGAGCAAACGATGCGAAGAACGTGCGGCGGCCCTTGGGCGCGTGTTCGCCCGCCATCAGCACCGCGCCGCCCCATTCGCCGCCGACCGCGATGCCCTGCACCACGCGCAGCAGCACGAGCAGCACGGGCGCGAGCGCACCGGCAGTGGCATACGTCGGCAGCAGGCCGATGCCAATGGTCGCCAGGCCCATCATCGTGAGTGTGATCATCAGCGCCTTCTTGCGGCCGATGCGGTCACCCCAATGGCCGAACACGATGCCGCCCAGCGGCCGCGCGAAGAAGCCCACGGCAAACGTGCCGAACGACGCGAGTGTGCTGAGAAACGGATCGCCCCCCGGGAAGAACAGCGGCCCGAACACGAGCGCTGCGGCGGTGGCGTAGATGTAGAAGTCGTACCACTCGATCATGGTGCCGACAAAGGCGGCGGTGGCCGCGCGCGCAGGCTGACGCCCGCCCGGTTGAGACGGTTGCATAGGTAGCTCCTCACAAAATATTTTTCGGCTACCCCACAAACCTACTGCGCGGCCCGATCTGGCCCCTGCGATGCTCGCCGTACTGGTCGTACGGCTGCGCTTCTCGAGCCAACCTCGGGCCGCTCGCTACGGTTTCCGAGGCAGCCTTGAGCCCACTGCATCGAGGCAGCGGATGCGTGTTTATTGCCGGTTGACGGGTATTAGTCAAATTCTGAATACTTATTGTTTGTATAAATTGAACTCATATTCGCCGCCATGGACCCGTCTGCTCTCGATCCCGCCTTGGTCAGCGACCGGCTCGACTGGAACCTGCTGCGCACCTTCCTGACCATCGTCCACGAGCGCAGCATCAGCCGTGCGGCGGTGCGTTTGCACATCACGCAGCCGGCCGTGAGCCTGGCGCTGCGGCGGCTGGAAGATCAGCTCGGCCACACGCTCATCGAACGGCGCGGCTCGCACTTCCGCCTCACGCGCGTCGGCGAGGACGTGCTGCGTATCGCCACCGATGTCTACGGAAACGTCGCGCGGCTCGGCTCAGAGCTAGGCGAGCCGCAGGACGATGTGAGTGGCGTGCTGCACCTGATGACCGTCAGTCGCATCCAGTCCGGCGTGTATGACGAATGCCTCGCCGCGTTTCATCGGCACCACCCGCGGGTGGATCTGCAGATGGAGGTGATGCGCAGCACGGACATCCTCGATGCACTCGCGCAGAAGCGGGCGGGGATTGGTCTTAGCCTGTGCCGGACCCCCGTCGACAAGCTGGAGCGGCAGCTTTTTCTGCGCCAGCGCTATGCGGTGTTCTGCGGGCGGCATCACCGGTTGTTCGGGCGCACCGGGCTGTCGATCAGCGATTTGCTTGGCGAGAACTTCGTCTCGTTCATGAGCGATCAGTTGGGCGATGCGCTGTCGCCGCTGGCAGTGTTTCGGGATCAGCAGGGGTTCACCGGGCGCATCGTCGCGACCTCGCCGAGTCTGGATGAGATCAAGCGGCTGGTGTTTGCTGGCTACGGGATCGGCTGCCTGCCGGAGCACATCGTGGCCGATGATTTGGCGCAGCAGCGGTTGTGGCGCTTGCCGCCGGAGGAGGGCGTTGCGGATATCGACCTGTATCTGCTATGGCACAAGGAGCGGCGGTTGGCGGCTGCCGAGGCAGCGTTTCTGGCGCACTTTCGGCGGTATATGGCGCGCTATTCGCTGGCTGAGCGGCTGGGGGATGTGGTGAATGCGCCGTTGGCGGCGTTGCGGGCGCCGGCGGGGTAGCGGGTAAACCCAAGTCCGACACCGCATCCTGTTAAACTACCGCCCTTCTTGCAGTCCCCGGGGTCCAGTCGCCCCGTCACCTACCCAGGCTTTGTCCACGATTGGCGCACGAACGAATGCGCGGGACACGCCGGTCCAATTGCTTTTCCATGTCGTTTTCCGAACTCGGCTTGTCAGACAAGCTGGTACGCGCCGTGGCCGAACTCGGCTACGCAGAACCCACCCCGATTCAACGCCAGGCCATCCCCGCCATCCTCAAGGGCGGTGACCTGCTCGCCGGCGCACAGACCGGCACCGGCAAGACCGCCGGCTTTACGCTGCCGCTGCTGCACCGCCTCTCTGCCACGCAGCCGAACAAGGTGCAGACGCCCAACGGCATGCGCTTCCCCGTTCGCGCGCTGGTGCTGACCCCCACGCGTGAACTCGCCGCGCAGGTGGAAGAGAGCGTGCGCGCCTATGGCAAATACCTGCCGCTGAAGTCGATGGTGATGTTCGGCGGCGTTGGCATCAACCCGCAGATCGATGCGCTCAAGCGCGGTGTCGATATCGTCGTGGCCACGCCGGGCCGTTTGCTGGACCACGTGGGCCAGCGCACCATCGACCTGTCGTACATCGAACTGCTGGTGCTGGACGAAGCTGACCGCATGCTCGACATGGGCTTCATCCACGACATCCGCAAGATCCTCAACATCCTGCCGCCGAAGCGTCAGAACCTGCTGTTCTCGGCCACGTTCTCGGACGACATCCGCGAACTGGCGGATCGCCTGCTCGACAAGCCGGCATTGATCGAAGTCGCACGCCGCAACACCACGGCCGAGACAGTCGAGCAACGCATCTACCCGGTGGACCGCGAGCGCAAGCGCGAACTGCTCGCCAAGCTCGTGCGCGACAACGACTGGCACCAGGTGCTGGTCTTCACGCGCACCAAGCACGGCGCGAACCGTCTGGCCGAACAGCTCTCGCGTGACGGTATTCCCGCGCTGGCGATTCACGGCAACAAGAGCCAGTCGGCACGCACGCGTGCGCTGTCGGAGTTCAAGGCCAACACGCTGCGCGTGCTGGTTGCCACCGATATCGCAGCACGCGGCATCGACATTGACCAACTGCCGCACGTGGTCAACTTCGACCTGCCGAACGTGCCGGAAGACTATGTGCACCGTATCGGCCGTACGGGCCGCGCGGGTGCGCAGGGCGAGGCGATCTCGCTGGTCTGCGTGGATGAGCACGGCCTGCTGCGCGACATCGAACGCCTGATCAAGCGTGAACTGCCGCGCACCGTGCTGGAAGGTTTCGAGCCGGATCCGAGCATCGCGCCGGAGCCGATTCCGAATGGCCGCAACTCGGCCGGCCGTGGCGGTAATGCGCGTGGCGGTCGCCCGGGCGGTGGTCGCAGCCAGCAACCGCGCCAAGCGGCGGGCGGCAACGTTGCACCGCGCGAGCCACGTGCTCCGCGTGAGCCCCGCGAACCACGTCGTGAGTCGAGCGGTAATGGTCAGGGCCAAGGTCAGGGCCAAAGCCAAGGTCAGGGTCGCAACGGCGGCGGCAGCCGCCAACGACAAGCACAAGGCCAGCGCGATGGCCAGGCAGCACCGAAGCCGCAGGGCGGTCATCGCAATGGCGCGGGCAACGGTCAATCGCAGGGACGTGGTCAGCGCCAGGGGCAAGCGCAAGGCAACGGGCAGGGCGGTCAGCGTCGTTCTTCGAACACGCAAGCTGCGCAACCGGCCCAGAAGGCGGCACAACCTGCCAAGCAGCCGTTCAACGGCCTGTTCGCCAAGGCGGCAGCGTTGCTGGGCGGCCGCAAAGCCTGACGCATGCACAGTAGCGACGACAGCGGCCAACCCGCATCAGCCGAAGCGCCATACGATGGCCTGACGCCCGACAGCATCCTCGATGCGTTGGCGCAGGTCGGGCTGATGCCGGACGGCCGCATGTTCGCGCTCAACAGCTACGAGAACCGCGTCTACCAAGTCGGCGTGGAAGACAGCGCGCCGGTGGTGGTCAAGTTCTATCGACCGGGCCGCTGGAACGACGCGCAGATCGTCGAGGAACATGCCTTCACGGCGGAACTCGCGGCTGCCGAGATCCCGGTCATCGCTCCGCTGGAGATCGATGGCCGCACGCTCCACGCGTTCGAACGCTGGCACTTCGCGGTCTTCCCGCGCTGCGCCGGCCGCGTGCCCGCCATCGACCGCGACGACACGCTCGAGTGGATGGGCCGCTTCCTTGGCCGCATCCACGCTGTGGGCGCACAACGCCCGTTCATGGCGCGGCCTGCGCTCGACATCGACACCTTCGGCGTGCAATCGCGCGACTGGCTGCTCGAACACGATTTCATCCCGCCCGATCTGCTGCCCGCCTGGCGCAGCGTGGCCGATGCCGCGCTCGACGGCGTGCGCCGCTGCTACGACCGCGCGGGTGACGTAGCACTGCTGCGCCTGCATGGCGACTGCCATGCGTCGAACGTTCTCTGGATCGAAGAGGCCGACGCCAAACAGGGTGACCCGTTGCGCTCGGCCGGCCCGCACTTCGTCGACTTTGACGACAGCCGCACCGGCCCCGCCGTGCAGGATCTGTGGATGCTGCTCTCGGGCGATCGCGCGTCGATGCAATCGCAGCTCGCCAGCGTGCTGGCCGGCTACGAAGACTTTTGCGAATTCGACACGCGCGAGTTGTATCTGGTGGAAGCGTTGCGCACGCTGCGCTTGCTGCACTACAGCGCGTGGTTGGCGCGTCGCTGGAATGATCCGGCGTTTCCCGCCGCGTTTCCATGGTTCAACACGCAACGCTACTGGCAGGACCGGGTATTGGAGTTGCGCGAGCAGATCGCGCTGTTGGACGAACCGCCGCTCTGGTGAAACCGAGCGGCGGTTTTTCTTTGGGCAAATGCGAACGCTTTAGGCGAACTTGCCAGCCTGGAAGTCACGCACCGCTTGGAAGATCTCTTCCTGCGTGTTCATCACGAACGGGCCGTACTGCGCGATCGACTCGTTCAGCGGCCTACCTGCCACCACCAGCACGCGTGCCTCAGCATCCCCCGCGCGGATGACCACGCCGTCGCTGCCCTCCGTGTTGGCGAGGATGGCCATCTGCTTGTCGTCCACGCGCTGGAGGCCGGCATTGCCCGGTGCTTCAGCATCGCCCACCAGCGCGCTGCCACGGAACACGTAGACGAACGCGTTGTGCCCCACCGGCAGCGGCTGTGCAAACGACGCGCCCGCTGGCAGCGTGATGTCCAGATACAGCGGCTGCGTCGCTTCCCGCGTCATCGCGCCTTGCACACCGTGCGACTCACCAGCGATCACGCGCACCGCCACGCCGTCTTCCGTCGTGAACTCGGGAATCTCGGCCGACGGGATGTCGCGGTACCACGGCGTCGTCATCTTGTCGCGCGCAGGCAGGTTCAGCCAGAGCTGGAAGCCTTCCATCACGCCATCTTCCTGTTCCGGCATCTCGGAGTGCACGACGCCGCTGCCAGCCGTCATCCACTGCACGCCGCCGTGTTGCAGCAGGCCTTCGTGGCCGGCGCTGTCGCGGTGGCGCATACGGCCCGCGATCATGTACGTCACCGTTTCAAAGCCGCGGTGTGGGTGATCGGGAAAGCCAGCCAGGTAGTCGTTCGGATCGTCGCTACGGAAGGCGTCGAGCATCAGAAACGGATCGAGCCGGCGCTGCAGGTTGTTCGTCAGCACGCGCGTGAGCTTCACGCCCGCGCCGTCCGAAGTGGGCCGGCCGGTGACGATGCGCTCCACACGGCGAGCGTGTTGCACACGAGGTTGCACGAGGGTTTCCATGTGCTTCTCCTGAAATTGGGGATTTGTCATACCCACAATGTAGGGTGGTTGCCCCTTTGGCACTAGTCGGTTATCGTGGGAAAAAATGTTGCTCCCGGCGGGACAATTAAAAACACAGACCGGCGAGCACAACCACAAGAGGAGGAAACCACGTGGATCTGAACCAATTGTCGCTGTTCGTGCGCGTTGTCGAGGCGGGCAGCTTTACCGCCGCCGCCGCGCGCCTGGATTTGCCCAAATCGTCCGTCAGCCGGGGCATTGCCGCGCTGGAACAGGATTTGAACGTACGTCTGTTACAGCGCACCACGCGCACGCTGCATCTGACGGATGCAGGCCAGAGCCTGTATCAGGTGGCGTCGCACGCACTGGAAGACATTGAGCGCGCGACAACCTGTGCGGGTGAACTGCAGGACACCCCGCGCGGCAAAGTGCGGCTCACGTCCTCCGAAGACGTGGGGCGCCTGCTGGTCGCGCCGGTGGCCGCGCGTTTCATGCAGCAATACCAGGACATCGACCTGGATGTCGTGCTCTCACCGCGCAATGTCGATCTGGTGCAGGAGGGCTTCGATCTTGCGGTACGTGTCGGACGCCTCGCCGACAGTTCGCTCGTGGCGCGACCGTTGGGCGTGCTGCGCATCGGGCTGTTCGCCTCGCCGGAATACTTGCAGCGGCGCGGTGTGCCCCAGACGGTGCAGGAACTGGCCGATCACTGCTGTCTCGACTTCCGCGGTACTGGCCGGGGCGAGACGCAGTGGCGCCTGGTCGGCCCCGACGGCCTCAAGACCGTGGCCGTGCGTGCGCGCCTGAATGCCGACAGCCTGATCTACCTGGAAACGCTCATCGCCTCCGGCACCGGCATCGGTCCGCTGCCCTTGTATGCGAGCGGCATTGCCCGTGCGAACGCGCCACTGCCGCGCCTCGTGCGCGTGTTGCCCGACTACGCCACCAGCGGTGAGCCGATCAATCTCGTGACGCCATCTGCGCGGTTCGTGCCCAAGCGGGTTCGCCTGCTGATCGACATGCTGACGGAGTCGATCCGGCAGGAGCTGGAAAACGCTGATCCCACCTGAGGTGTCGCCACCGGGCATGGTGGCTCGTCAAATGTTGTGACGAATGATCCGTCCATGCATGTGGCGCGGCATCATCCGCTCCACGTTTGCCGGACAACTACGTCGACCTCCTTGACGTCACCCCCGTGAAGCGTTGCAGTGCGTCCCCCCGGTGTGCTGCAGCGTGTCCGGCATACGCGACCCTTGGGTGTTTCTGATCCCGTCACGTTGTGAGAAACACCGCCGCCCGGACCTCGTTTGTCCGGGCTTTTTTTTGTTCGCGCCGCTCTTGTTCCTCATCAGCACATAACGGTGAAGCTTGGAAGCGTCTCCACAAATTAGGACTCTTCTCATGGTTTGTGGCACACCTTGCCAACAAAATTGCATGGAAATAACACATGCAACGGATCGCTTGAGAGTGCGTCCGATTGGGCTGCTGCAGTTGCCGTGAGAGCCCACGCCATCCCGGCCGCATGTGCGCATCTTTCATGGAACCGAACATGCGTATCGCCTTGCTTGAAGACGATCCTTTCCAGAGCGAAGTCATCGTCCAGATCCTGTCCCAGTCCGGCCACGACGTGGTCACCTATACCGACGGCGCAACGCTGCTGCGCATGCTGGGCCGCTCTTCGTACGACATGCTGATCCTCGACTGGCATACGCCGGGCATGCTTGGCATCGATGTGCTGAGCGTTGTGCGTAGCCGCCACAAAGATGTCCTGCCGATCCTGTTCGTGACGGCCGAAGAGAGCGAGAAGGGCCTGGTGCGTGCACTCACGCAGGGCGCTGATGACTACATCACCAAGCCGTTCCGTATTCCTGAACTGCGCGCGCGCGTTGATGCGCTGCTGCGTCGTGCCTATCCGATTCCGTACGGTCGTCTGCCGTTTGACGTGGGCCCGTTCCACTTTAATCCGCAGCGTCAGCAGGTCACGCTGCACGGTGAGCCTGTCACGCTGACCGGCATTGAGTTCCAGCTCGCGCTGCTGCTGTTCTCGAACGTGGGCCGCACGCTCTCGCGTGACCACATCTTCGGGCAGGTGTGGGGGCGCAACTCGTCGGAGTACACACGTACGATCGACAGCCACGTCTCACGCATCCGCATGAAACTGAACATCGAGCCGGTGAACGAGGTGCGCCTGGTGGCCGTGTACAAGCACGGCTATCGACTGGACCACCTGAAGCCGGCAGATGAGGCAGGCTCACTGGTGGGCGACGAGGCTGTGCCGTACGAGGTGTGACGGGCTCAGGTGAGCACGGTTTCAGCCGGCGCATTGTCCGGCACGGATGGCGCGGGATGACCCGGTTGCAGGGTGATCCACGCGCCGTGCGTTTGTGCGGCGGGCAATGAGGCGGCTGCACTGTGCGCACCCGCCAGTGTCAGCCCCAGCACGCCTTCTCCGCGCGTGCTGAGTCTGTGTTCCAGGTCTGCGGCTGCCGGCAGGGCGCTGCCCGGCAGCGGGCTGACCAACACCACGGACGCACTGCCCACCGGCAACACGACCGTGGCGATCCCGATACCGGACAACGTCACTGGCGCCGGTTCCGGCGTCAATCCGAGCAGCGCGCGATAGCGCGCCAGGCTCGTTTCGATATCCCGTACCACCACCGTTACTGATGCGATGCCGCGCACGCCGTTGGCGTGCTCGCGTACGTCGCCTTCGCGCACGCGCAGATGGCGCGGTGTGATGTCGCCGCACAGAAAGGGCAGATCGGAGGTGGCCGGACGGCCGAGTTCCCAACGCAGTTGTTCGCCATCGGGGCGCAGGCGGCCGCCGGGTAGCGGGCCTTCATAGTCGAGCCCGCGTGCGCGCGCCGCACCGACCACTGCCCCCACGTTGTGCGGCAGCAGGGCAAAGTCGACATAGCCGGCGCCATGCTGCTCGCCGAGCGTCCACCAGCGGCGCTCGGGCGCGGGCTGGAGGAAGGCAATCAACTCCAGATAGCTGCCATCGGCAAAACCCACTAGGGCGTTGTGTGTGACGCCATCGGCATGGGTGCCGCCACGCTGCACGGTAAAGCCGAGTGCGGTGTAGTCGGCAATGACGTGCTCGAGATCATTCACGCGGATGACGATGTGGTCCAGGGTCAGGCTCATGGCGGTTCCGGTTGGGTGGGGGAATGCGGCAGCTTCAGGCGGCTTCACCGCCGAGGTAGGCATGGCGGATGCGCGGGTCGTGCAGCAATTCGCGCGCCGGGCCCGACAGCACGATGCGGCCGTTCTGCAGCACGTAGCCATGGTGGGCGATGCGCAGGGCGAGGCTGGCATTCTGTTCGACCATGAAGACCGACACGCCCGTCGCGTTCACCTGGGCGATGAGGTCCAGTACGTGGTCGACATAGCGTGGGGAGAGGCCCATCGTCGGCTCATCCATGCAGATCAAGCGCGGGCGGCCCATCAGCGCGCGCGCCATGGCCACCATCTGCTGTTCACCGCCCGAGAGCGTGCCGGCCAGCGCGTGCAGGCGCTCTTTCACGCGTGGGAACAGGGCAAGCATGCGTTCGTAGTCTTCTGCAATGGCGGCGCGCTCGCGGTGCGGGTTGCGCGTGAAGGCGCCCATCAGCAGGTTCTCGCGCACTGTCATGGCGCCGAACAATCGCCGCGCTTCGGGCACCGACGCCACGCCCAGACGGATGATCTGCGGCGTCGACAGCTTGAGGGTGGAGGCGCCGTCGATCTGCACATCGCCAGAGGTCGGCTTGTGCAGCCCGAGGATCAGTTTCATCGACGTCGACTTGCCGCTGGCATTGCCGCCCAGCAGGCTGACGATCTGGCCGTGTTGCACGTCCAGGTTCACGTCAAAGTGCACTTGCGCCGGACCATAGTGCGTGTTGATGTGGCTCAGGCGCAGCAGCGGAGCGGAAGGGGCGAGCGTGGTCATGTGGGGTTCATGCAGCCAGGGCGTCGGGCGCTTCGCCCACGGCGCGGTGGCCAAGATAGGCTTCGACAACAGCGGGATCGTTGCGTACCGTATCGGGCGGGCCCTCGGCGATCTTGCGGCCGTCATCCATGGCGATCACGCGGTCAGAGAGCTGCATCACGAGTTCCAGCTTGTGCTCGATCAGGAGAATGGTCTGGCCGCGCGCCTTGAGCGTGGCGATGATCTGCTGCATCTCGGCGGTTTCGCTCTCGTTCATGCCGGCGGTGGGCTCATCGAGCAGCAGCAGGCGAGGGCGGGCGGCGAGCGCGCGGGCGATCTCCACGCGGCGGCGGTTCGCATACGACAGCGTGTAGGTGGGCTGATGCAGGCGGGGCAGCAGGCGCTCGCCGAAGAGGGCGAGGATGTCGAGCGCTTGCGCGTGCAGCGCAGCTTCTTCGTCGCGTACGCGCGCCGGGCGCCACAGCGCAAGCGCCAGTTCGGCAAGCGGGCCGATCACGGGCCACGCAGGCCGCACCGCGCGCAGCTGGGCGTGCGCGCCAATCAGCACGTTGTCGAGCACGCTCAGGTTGCCGAATACGCGGCCGTGCTGGAACGTGCGTGCCAGGCCGGCGGCAGCAAGCTGCTCGGCACGCCTGCCGGTCGTGTCGATGCCATCCACGCGCACCGTGCCGGCGTCCGGTGTGTCGACGCCGGTGATGAGGTTGAACAGCGTGGTCTTGCCCGCACCGTTCGGGCCGATCAGGCTGACGACTTCGCCGTCGGCCACGTCCAGGCTGATGCCGTCAACGGCCGTCAGCCCGCCGAAGCGACGCGTCACGCCACGCAGTTCAAGCCGGGACGGCATCGCTGGCCTGCGTTTGCGCGGCGCCCGTGCGCGTGTGTTGCAGCGTGGCGCGAATATTTTGCGGATGCTTGAGCAGGTTCAGGATCGGGCAGGTGCGCTCGACTGCCTCGAACAGCGTATCGAGCTGCTCGCGCGATGCCGGTGACGCGATGTGCACCGTGTAGCCGATGTCGTGCGGATAGACGGGAACGTGCTCAAAGCCAGGGTGGCCAGCGCGAGCATCGATCTGGCCCGTCACCTCCACCTCCAGCGAATCGATCGGCACCTGATGCTGCGCGGCCTGGATCAGGAAGATATGCGTGACGCAGGACCCAAGCACGCCCAACTGCTGCTCCGGAGAACTGGCCCCGAGGTTGTAGCCGGCAAAGTCGGGCGGGCTGTCGCTGATGATCTGGTGCTCGCGGATGCGCACGCGGCGTACGCCGCTGCGCCCCTCGGCGCTCACGCTGGCGGCCAGCCGCACCGGCTCGAAGGTGCCGGCGGCGATGCGTGCATCACGGGCCAGCACGGCCGCGCGTTTCTCGATCAGGTAGTCGTTGAGTGTGCTCATGGGGCCCTCTTGGGAGTCATGCGTTGGACTGCTCAGACCGTTCCCAGCAGCCCCTGCGGGCGGAAGCGGACCAGCAGCAGAAGGGTGAGGCCGACGATCAGGATGCGGTACTCGGCCGTCACGCGAAACAGTTCAGGCAGGCCGACCAGTGCCACCGCGCCGATCACCGCTCCCGCCACGTTGCCCAGGCCGCCGAGGATCACCATGGTCAGCGCCAGGATGGAGATCGGAGAGCCGAAGGTCTCGTGGTTGATGTAGCTGTATTGATGCGCCGTCAACGCGCCGGCAATGCCCGCCGCAAAGCCGCCCACGCCGAACGCCAGCGCCTTGTAGCGCGCCGGTGAGATGCCATAGGCGCGGGCTGCGACGTCGTCGTCACGGATGGCGCGCAAGCTGCGGCCCAGGTGCGTACCGAGCAGGCGGCGCTGCAGCAGCGCTAGCGCAACCGCCGCGGCCAGGCCCACCCAATAGAACGCCGCCGCGGAATCGAGTGCCAGGCTGCCCACCGCCAGCGGCGGAATACCCGCCACCCCGATCGGCCCGCGCGTCATGCTTTCCCAGTTGAGGATGACCAGCGCGATGATCTCGCCGATGCCGAGCGTGGCAATCGACACGTAGTGCCCACGCAGGCGGAACGCCGGCAGCACCAGCAGCGTGCCAAGCCCGGCGGTGACGATGCCTGCCAGGAGCACCGCCAGCAGCACCGGCACATGGGCATCGATCGCCAGCAACGCCGATGCATAGGCACCGATTGCCAGCAGACCAGCGTGCCCGAGCGAGATCTGCCCCGCCGTGCCGGCCACCAGCGAGAGCGACAGCGCGAGCAGCGCATAGAGCCAGGCATTGGTCAGCACCTGCACGACGTATGGCGAGATGCCGGTGAGCGGAATCAACGCCAGCACCGCAACTGCCACGGGCCACACCCAGCGCGGCACGTGGATCGGCCGGCTTGGTGCGATGAAGGTGCCGGTCATCGGCTCAGGCGGCAGTGCCGGCTTGCGTGCGAACAACCCATTGGGCCGCCACGCCAGCACGCCCAGCAGCAACAGGAAGGCGAACAGGTTGCGATAGGGCGTGCCGAACAGCGCCACGCCGTAGCTTTCCGTCAGGCCCAGCAGCAGGCTGCCGGCAATCGCACCGGGCACATTGCCTACGCCGCCGATCACCACCGCCACCACGCCCTTGAGCGTGGCCTGAAAGCTCATCGCCGGGCTGATGTTGTTGTAGTACATGCCGACCAGCAGGCCGCTCAGGCCGCCCAGCGCCGAGGCAATCGCAAACACCGCCTGGTTAACTGCATGGGTGCTTACGCCCATCTGGCGCGCGGCGTCGCGGTCTTGCGCGGTGGCGCGTACCGCCCAGCCCAGGCGCGCGTAGCGCAGGAAGACGAACAGCACGGCCGCACTGGCCAGCCCCAGCCCTGCGATCAGCACATCCAGCGCGCCGATGCCGCCGCCGCCGAGCGTCAGGCGCCAATCGGGCAGCGGGCTTGGTAGCGCACGCGGGTCGGGCCCAGCGAGCAACTGCACGGCCTGGTCGATCACATAGCTCAAACCGATGGTGGCCAGCAGCGGCGCAATGCGCGGCGCGTTTGCCAGCGGACGCAGCCCCACGCGCTCGATGCCCATGCCCAGCAGCGCCGAGCCGACAATCACCAGCAGGATCGTCGCCCACAGCGGCGCGTGCAGATGCGTGATGGCAAACCAGCCCAGGAACGCACCCACGGTATAGACCGAGCCATGCGCAAAGTTGATCAGGTGCGAGACGCCGAAGATCAACGCCAGCCCCACCGCCAGCAACGCATAGATGTTGCCGACGACGAGCCCGTTGACCGTGTAATCCAGCCACGCTCCATGCCACAGCGATTCCATCGTCAAACCACCCGTCGTGCTATTGCGATGCCACCGTCGACTTGCGCTCAAGCAGCGCCCACTTGCCGTCCTTGACCACCACGTTGACGCTGCGCACGCCCAGTACGCGGCGCGTGTTCGGGTCGAACGTGGCGCGGCCGAAGACCACGCTGGGCACGTCGCGCAGCTTGGGCAGCGCGTCGCGGATGGCGCGGCGGTCGGTGCCGCCGGCCTTCAGTGCTTCGGCGGCCAGGATGACGGCGTCGTAGGCGAAGGCGTTGAAGGCGTCGGGGTCGCGCTGGTACTTGGTGCGGAACTGTTTGACGAAGGTCTGCACCTCCGGGCGCGGCTCGTCGGGGAAGAACGTGGTGTTGGTCGCTACGCCATTGACGGCAGCCGCCCCCAGCTCCAGGAACTTGGGCGAATACACCGAGCTGGCGGCCACGATCGGCAATTGAATGCCGGTGGCGCGCAACTGGCCGGCAATGAGTGCGCCGTCTGCGTAGTACGAGATCAGGACGATGCCGTCAGGCTTGGCATCCCGCACACGTACGAGCGTGGAGCGGAAATCCTTTTCGTCAGGCTGATAGCCCTCGGCGGCCACCACTTGCGCGCCGTGTTGTTTGACTGCTGCCGCGAACACATCCTTGCTGGTGCGGCCCCAATCGGTGTTCAGGTACAGCACGGCCACGCGCTTGAAGCCTTCGGTCTTGACGGCCAGATCGGCCAGCAGCGGTTGCGCATCGGCCTGGCTGACCGATGGGCTCCAGATGAAATCACCGCCCTTGGTGAAATCCGGGTGCGAGTTGGTGAAGCCCAACTGCACCAGTCCCGCGCGCTGATAGATCGGCGAAGCGGCCATCGAGGCGGGGCTGGAGAAATCCCCCAGCTCGATGAGGATACGGCGGTCGGCCACGAATTTCTGTGCAATGGCTACTGCCTGGCGTGGGTCGCTCTGGCTGTCTTCGAAGACGTATTGCAGCGGGCGCCCGTGGATGCCGCCGGCAGCGTTGATCTGCTCCAGCGCCAGGTCGAAACCGGCCTTCCACTGCGCGCCGTACTGCGCGTTCTGCCCGGTCAGCGGGCCCGAGACGCCGAAGAACAGCGGCTCGCCGGAGGCGGGCGCCGCCAGGGCGTGCCCCCCGGCAGCGGCAGCCACCACCCACGTTGCACCGATCCACCAACGGCGCCATCCATGCAGCACAGCCATCGTTTGCTCCATCGCTCAGGAAAGTCAGGGAAGCAATCACTATGGGCTGGCCGTGCGTGCGCGCCAACGAACGGTTTGGAGCATGCATATTCGCGCGAGCAAGCATGCACGCCATGCGTGTGCGAATCGGCGGTGCTATGCTCGGCGTCCCATCCTCCGGGCCGAGCTTTCTGTGTCACTGGTCAATCTGAATGCGTTTGCGCAAGCGCTACCGAAAGCGTGGTCGTCTCGTGTGCTGGAGCGTTTTGGCGGCGGCAACTTCAAGGTGCTGCGCATGGACGGCACGCCGTATCCCGATGAAGTGCACGACTATGCCGAGGGCCTGCTGGTGATCGACGGTGAGCTGCGCCTGCGCATTCATGGCCAGGCGGTGACGGTCTCGCGCGGTGAAGTCTATGTGGTGCCGGCGGGCGTGCCGCACAGCGTGGACGCCGGCAGTGCTGGCACGCTGGTCATTCTGGACGTGTAAGCGGCACGTTGCGGACTACGCACGTGCCTCGGCCAGTTGCTTGATGCGCTTGAGCATCATGCGGCGGATCAACCCGCTCGGGATGCGGATCAGCAGCCAGTAGGGCGTGAAGCGGCGGCGCGAGGCGTCGTCCGGGCAATGCACACAGGTGCGGGTGGTGAGCAGCGTGCCGCCTGCGCTGTCGGGCTGGGTTACGAACGTCATCACCAGCTTGAGTACGCCGGCTGCGGAAAACGTGCGGAATTCGCTTGCCTGCACATCAACGAGCCCACCATCGGGCTCCCAGAACTTGCCGACCAGACCCAGCGCGAGTTCACGATCGCCATCCCGGCCGAGCTTGATGAAGTCATGCAACCCGAACCCCGCGTCGACGCGGCGCTCGCTATGTTTGCCCGCCAGCGCGGCAAGGCGTGCCGGCACCGCGCGCAGATGCAGGAACAGCTGCGCCAGCGGGAAATCGCTGACCTCCAATCGAGACACCATGTTGAGCACGCGCCCGGGAGCGGCATCGATGCGGATCTGATGCTGCTCGCTGAACTGGTGTTCAGGCAACAGGCTGTGCAGCAACGACATGTCGGTGGATGAGGTCAGGTTCATGCTTGCGTCTTTTCACTTGCGGGTGTGGCGGTGCGGGCAGCATTGCGCGCGGGCGGCTCGGCCAGGCTGCGTTTCATGAGCCATGCCACGCCGGGAATGCGCAGGCCGGTGGTGAACACCAGGTCGCGCGCCCAGCCGCCGTATTGCGCCTGGAAACATGGCGTGAGCGCGCGGCTGAGGGTTTGGTAAGCCTGCACGGTGCGTAACCGGCGTGCGTGATAGGCGAGGGCGCCGTCGACGGGGCCGTGTTCCTGCACGGCGGAGGCCAGCGCCAGTGCATCTTGCGCCGCCAACGTGGTCCCCAGGCCGAGCTGCGGGCTCATCGCGTGGGCAGCGTCGCCGATGACGCAGTAGGGCGGCTTGGCCAGCGCGCGCGGCCATGTGTGGCGATACACGGCAAAGGGCAGGTCGTCGTGCGAGCAGATCTGTTCGACCACGGGTGCGGCTTGCGGCCACAGGCTCAGCACGTGGGCCTTCCACTGGGCGATGTCGCCTTGGCGCCATGCATCGACGGTATCGCTGGGCAGGCTCCAGAACATCGACAGGCGTGTGCGTGGGCCATCCACATCGGTGGGCAGCAGGCCCATCATCTCGCGCGTGCCGCGAAAGCGCTGGTGCAGCACGCGCGCATCCCAGCCATCGACCCAGGCCTGGAACCACAGCGTGCCCCAGCGGTAGGTGCTCGACGGGCCCGCTAGGCCCGCGGGTTCGCGCAGCGAGGAGGCCGCGCCGTCGGCAATCACGAACAGATCGAAGGTCGATTCACCTTGTGCGTGGGTCACGCGTGCCTGCGTGCCATCGCGGTGCAATTGCTGGATGCCGCAATCGAAGTGGAACGCGGCGCCGGCGCGCAGGGCTGCGTCGTACAGCATGGAGGAGAGCGCATGGCGTGTGACTGCACGGCCCGGCGCATCGGTGTAGTCGATGTCGAGCAAACGCCAGCCGCGATGGCTCAGGCCGATCAGCCGGTCGATCGGCGCGCCGATGTTCTCCAGCTCACGGCCCACGCCAAGCGCCTCCAGCGCGCGGATGCCTTGCGGCTGGATTAACAGCCCCGCGCCCATGGCGGTCAACTGCGGATGCTTTTCGTAGACGTGGACATCATGCCCCTGGCGGGCAAATGCGATGGCGGCGGCCAAACCGGCGTTGCCGGCGCCTGCAATGCCGATGGACAGTGAACTAGGTGCGGTCATGAGTGCATGGCGGAACGTTTGCTCAAGATGATAACGATACGGCACGCAGGTTAAGGCTGTTCGCGCCAGTCCTGCCAGATAATGCGCACACCTCTATCGGCTCCACTGGACGCGCCATGCAGATCAAATGGCTGGAAGACTTCAAGGAACTGGCGAAAACGCGCAGCTTCAGCCGCGCCGCCGAGAACCGCAACGTCACGCACCCCGCATTCGGGCGGCGGATCAAGGCGCTGGAGGCGTGGGTGGGCACGGCGCTGGTGGAGCGTAGCGAGCATCCGGTCACGCTCACGCCGGCCGGGCGGCTGTTTCTGGATGCGGCCGCCAATGCGGTCGATGGCCTGAACGATGCCCGGTTGCTGTTGCGCGAGGCGCAGTTGCCGGTGGCACTCAAGATCGGCACGGGGCGCACGCTGGCACGTACCTTCGTCCCCGGCTGGTATGAAACGCTGGCGCGCCAGCGCGGCGTGTTTCCGCTGACCGTGACGACGGGCGGCACGCAGGAGGGTGTGCTGGCGCTGGCCGACGGCACGGTCGATTTGCTGATTGCCTACGCCAGCCCGCAGGCCGATGCGCTGCTCGACCCGCGCAAGTACGACAACTGCCTGCTGGGCAGCGAGACGCTGGTGCCGGTGAGTGCCCCCGACAAGCGTGGCCGTGCACGCTTCACGTTGCCGGGCACGGCTGCTGCGCCGCTGCCGTGGCTGGCCTTTGCGCGCGGGCTGACGCTGCGACAGATGCTCGACAGCCATCTGGCCGCGGCTGACCGCAAGGCGCATCTGCAGCCGGTGTTCCAGGCAGATTTCTACGAGGCGGTGGAAGAGATGGCCCTGCGCGGTTTTGGCATGGCATGGCTGCCCTACCGTCTGGCCAAGCCGCACCTGAATGCCGGCGCACTGCGCCCCGCTGGCGACGAGGCCTGGCACATCTACGTCGACATCCGCATGATGCGCGTACGCAGCAACCAGAGCGCGCTGCTAGACGAGGTGTGGCAATTGGCGGTCGCCAACGCCCGCACAGACATCGCCTGAGCCGCATCGCAAAAAGCCCAGCCTTGTGCCGAAACGGCACAAGCCGCCCCGGCACGGCGCCTAGACTCCCCCGCAACCTTCGCCCGCCAGGCAGTTCAACAGGCGGATCGGCACAGACCACGGGGAGACAACCTTGCCAGCCCACACCCTCAACGCGAGCGGCGCATCCGCACACGCGGCCACTGACACGCACCGACACCCCGCACCCTGGCGCGCCGTGCTGGCCGCCAGCGTCGGCAACGCGCTCGAATACTACGACCTGCTGATCTACGGCTACTTCGCCATCACCATCGGCAAGCTGTTCTTCCCGACGGGCGATGCGTGGAGTTCGCTGATGCTCTCCGTCGGCACGTTTGGCGTGTCGTTCATCATGCGGCCGCTGGGCTCGATGGTGCTCGGCAGCTATGCCGATCGCGTCGGCCGCAAGGCGGCGCTCACGTGGTCGATCCTGCTGATGATGCTGGGCACCGCGATGATCGCGTTTGCACCCACGTACGCGTCGATCGGGCTGTGGTCGCCGGCCATCGTGATCGTCGCGCGGCTGCTGCAGGGCTTCTCGGCGGGTGGCGAGTTTGGCTCCGCCACGGCCTTCATGATCGAGCATGCCAACGGCAAGCGCATGGGCTACAACGCGAGCTGGCAGGCGGCCACGCAGGGTCTCGCGACGCTGCTGGCAGCAGGGTTGAGTGCGTGGCTCACGTATGCGTTGACTACCGCGCAGATGGAATCGTGGGGCTGGCGGGTGGCCTTCCTGTTCGGCCTGCTGATCGGCCCCATCGGCGTATACATCCGTCGCCATACGCCAGAAACGCCGGAGTTCGTCGCCATGCAAGCCGAAGCGCCGGCTGCGCTGCAAGAGCGCTCGCCGCTGCGCGACACACTCACGCAAGGCTTGCCGGGGCTGCTGCTGGGCGCCGGCGTGGTGGTGGCCGTCACCGCATTCAACTACGTGCAGAAGGTCTACATGCCGACCTATGCCATCAATCAACTGCACATCGCAACCAGCGCGTCGCTCGTCTGCACAATGATCACCGGAGCGATGCTGATGGTGATGGCGCCCGCGTTCGGCTTGCTGGCCGATCGTTTTGGCAGCATTCGCGTGGTGTCGATTGCAATGGTGGTGATTGCACTGTCGACGTATCCGATGTTCGCCACGCTGGTTGCGCAGCCGACGTTCTGGACGCTGCTGGTCATGCAGGCGATCGTGGGTGTGCTGCTGGCGGCCATCCTGGCACCGCTGCCTGCGCTGCTGGCCGACATCTTCCCGACCCGCACGCGTGGCACGGGCCTGGCGTTGAGCTATAACTTGTCGGTGACGATCTTCGGCGGGTTCTCGCCGCTCATCGTCACGTGGCTGATTGGTGTCACGCACATCAAGACCTCGCCGAGCTTCTACGTGTTTGCGACCACGCTCATCAGCCTGGCGTCGCTGTGGATGCTGCGCGGCCGCGCGCGTGCGCACTGAACCCGAACGGACTTCTCGTTTCGTCTCTACCCAAGGATTTCGCATGATGACCCTGGAGGCGCTGCGCGCCACGCTGCCGGTGTACCCGATCGAGCTGAGCAAACCTGACATCCGCCGCTGGAAGACCGGCACGGACGGTGTTGACTACGTGCACACGTTCGACAGCGGCGTGCCCGGTCCGCACGTCATGATCAACGCGCTCACGCATGGTAACGAGCTGTGCGGCGCGATCGCGGTGGATGCGCTGCTGGCCGCCGGTGTGCGCCCGGCACGCGGCAAGCTGACGCTGTCGTTCGCCAACGTCGAGGCCTACGAGCGCTTCGACATCAACGACCCGGATGCCACGCGCTTCATCGATGAAGACCTGAACCGCGTGTGGTCCGCCGACAAGTTCGACGGCCCTGGCAACACGCTCGAACTGCGCCGTGCGCGTGAGCTGCGTCCGGTGATCGATACCGTCGACTACCTGCTCGACATCCACTCGATGCACGAGAAGGCAGAGCCGCTGATGTTGACCGGCCCGCTGGCAAAGGGTGTCGCGTTCGGCCGCCGGGTGGGCGCGCCGTCGCACCTGATGATCGACGCGGGCCATGCCGCCGGCCGCCGCCTGCGCGACTACGGTGGCTTTGGCGATGCCGCCAGCCCGAAGAACGCGCTGCTCATCGAATGCGGTCAGCACTTCGAGCGCGTGAGCCGCGATGTGGCGCTCGACGCGTGTGCACGCGTGCTGGTGGCGTTGGATACGGTGGATGCATCCGCCGTCTCGGCGTGGCTGGGCATCGCGCCTGCGCTGGACGTGCGGTGCATCCGTGTGACTGACCCGGTGGTCGCTAAGTCCATCGGCTTCCGTTTTGCAGAGGACTACCGCGGCATGGAGGTCATCGCCCGCGCGGGCACCGTCATCGCTACCGATGGTCCCGACGGCGATATGCAGATCGTCACGCCGTACGACAACTGCGTGTTGCTGCAGCCGTCGCTGCGCCATCTGGCGCCGGGCGTTACTGTCGTCCGGCTGGGCAAGTCGGAGGGCGTAGCCTAGGCGCCTGCCATGGCTCGCAACGTGCCGAGCAGCACCTGCCGGCAGTTGCGCACCATCTTCTCTTCGGGGTCCCGGTACCCTGTCAGCAGCCAGGCAGCACCCACGTTGGTCATCGCACCCACGAGTGCGAGGCCGATGATGCGGTGATCGGTGCGCTGGTCGGCGTCATCGGCGCCGGGCGGCTGCGCGTTCGCCATGATCTGTTTGCCGAACTCCAGCAGGTTGCGCTGGTAGGTCGCGTCCGTCTCCGGGCTCACGCCCATCACTTCCAATAGCAGCACGCGCGCTGCGCATGGGTCACGCAGGAATGCGAAGAACGCATGCAGGCCGGCATCGACGCGCGCTTCCAGGGTGCCGTCCACGGCGGCCGTGGCTTGTGACACCTGGGCGCGCAAGTCCTCGGCATGCTGCTGATAGGTCGCGCGCAGCAGCGCTTCCGTGCTGTCGAACGCCGCGTAGAAGTAGCGATCGTTCAGCTTGGCTTCCTGGCAGATTGCGCGGACGGTGGCCTTGCGGAACCCCACCGTGCCAAAGACGCACGTGCCGGCGCGGATCAGCGCTTCGCGGCGCTCGGCTGCACGTGCTTCCGGCGCCACTCCTCCATACGGGCGGCCCTTCTTGGCCGTTTCAAATGTTTTCTCCATTTCGCTATTTGACGTCAGGACGCTGAAAAATTAAAGTGGTGACGACGTGCACCACATTTAAGGCGAAGTTTGCCAAGCCCGTCGCCGGGCCGCCAACCAGGAGAGCACATGGAGACGACGATCGAAAGGGCAGCCACTGCGCCGCCGCCTCGCAGCCGGGTGGCAGGATCGGACACGGAGTTCGACGTGCTGATCGTCGGTGCCGGCCTGTCCGGCGTGGGCGCGGCTTACCACCTGCGCGAGCGTTGCCCGTCGGCCCGGTTCGCCATCCTCGAGAGCCGCGCGACGATGGGCGGCACGTGGGATCTGTTTCGCTACCCCGGCATCCGCTCCGACTCCGATATGTTCACGCTCGGCTACAGCTTCCGCCCGTGGCATAGCGACAAGGCCATCTCTGACGGCCAGACCATTCTCGATTACATCCATGACACGGCGCGCGTGTTCGGCATCGACAAGACGATCCGGTACCAGCACAAGGTGACCGGCGCCAGTTGGGATTCGGCTGCTGCGCGCTGGACCGTGCGCGTGCTGCGCACTGACGGCGATCGGCAGGAAGAGCTGCACTACACGTGCAAGTTCCTCTACATGTGCAGCGGCTACTACGACTACGAAGAAGGGCATGCACCAGCCTGGGCCGAGATGGACCAGTTCCGGGGCCGCATCGTTCATCCGCAGCATTGGCCGCAGGACTTGGACTACGCGGGCAAGCGCGTGGTGGTCATCGGCAGCGGCGCGACCGCCGTCACGCTGGTGCCCGCCATGGCCGATACCGCGCAGCACGTGACGATGTTGCAGCGCTCGCCTACGTATATCGTGTCGCGGCCGGAGCAGGACGCCGTGGCCAACTCGCTGCGCCGCTGGCTGCCTGCCGGGCTCGCGCACCGGCTCGTGCGCACCAAGAACGTGTTGCTGACGATGTACTTCTACAGCCTGGCGCGCCGTAAGCCCCGCGCGTTCAAAGACTTCATCATCCGCATGGCCGGCAAGCAGATCGGACCGGACTTTGACGTGCGCAAGCACCTCACGCCACGCTACAACCCGTGGGACCAGCGCCTGTGCCTGGTGCCCGACGGCGATCTGTTCAAGACGATCCGCTCGGGCCGCGCGTCCATCGCCACCGACGAGATCGAACGCTTCACCTCCACCGGCCTGCAACTCAAGAGCGGCGAGCATCTGGACGCGGATGTGGTCGTCACTGCCACCGGGCTCAAGCTCAAGGTGCTGGGCGGCGCATCGGTGACCATCGACGGGCGCCCTGTCGACCTGTCGCAGACGGTGTCGTACAAGGGCATGATGTACAGCGGTATCCCGAACCTGGCATCCTCGTTCGGCTACACGAATGCATCGTGGACGCTCAAGGCCGAGCTGATTGCGCAGTACGTGTGCCGGCTGCTCAACCACATGCAGGCGCATGGCTACGACGTTTGCGTGCCCCGGCTCGACGATGAAGCGATGGGCCGCGAGCCCGCCGTCGACCTGACCTCGGGCTACATCCAGCGCGCGGCGACCATCCTGCCCAAGCAGGGCACGAAGCAGCCCTGGAAGTCGTATCAGAACTACGCGCGCGATCTGATGATGCTCAAGTTCGGGTCGCTTGCCGACAGCGCGATGCAGTTCGAGCGCCGTGGGCAACCGGTCGGCGCAGAGCAAACCGCTTCATTCACCTCGGGGGCCTTGTGATCAGCACCATCCTGACTGCCGTCGCCATCTTGATTGCGGTGATCTCCGTACCGGCGGCGTTCACGTTCGTTACCGCGCGTCGCGTGACCAAGGGGTTTCCGCCGGAGGGCAAGTTCATCGATATCGATGGGGATCGCGTGCACTACGTCGATCAGGGCAGCGGCCCGGCCATCGTGTTCGTGCATGGCCTGTGCGGGAACCTGCGCAACTTCGCGTATCTGGAACTGGAGCGGCTGGCGCAATCGCATCGCGTGATCCTGATCGATCGGCCGGGGTCGGGGCGCTCGTTGCGCGGTGATGCGTCTCCCGCCAACGTCTACGCGCAGGCACGCACGATCGCGCGATGCATTGAAAAGCTCGGCCTGGACAAGCCCGTGCTGGTGGGGCATTCGCTGGGCGGCGCGATAGCACTGGCGGTCGGGCTCAACGACCCGCAAGTCATTCGCCGGCTTGCCTTGATTGCACCGCTCACGCATGCGGAAAGCACACCGCCGGGCGCATTCAGGGGTCTCGTGTTGCCGTCACCGCTGGCGCGCCGGCTGGTGTCGTGGACGCTGGCGATTCCGATGTCGATCATCAATTCACGCAAGGCCGTCGAGGCCGTGTTTGCGCCCGAGTCCATGCCGCAGAACTTCCCGTTCAAGGGCGGTGGCCTGCTGGGGCTGCGTCCGCACGTGTTCTATGCCGCGTCGTCCGACCTGGTGTCCGCGCCGCAAGATCTGCCGGACATGGAGCGTCGGTATGCATCGATGACGGTGCCGGTGGACGTCCTGTACGGCAAGGGAGATCGCATCCTCAACTACAAGCGCCAGGGCGAAGCGCTCAAGCAGAAGCTCGATCGCGTGAACCTGCGCGTCGTGGCGGGTGGCCACATGCTGCCCGTGACGCAGCCCGCGTTGACGACAGATTGGGTGATGGGGATTGCGGCACCGGCATCCGCGCCGGCGCAGCCCGCAGTGCTTGCCGGATAGACGCACAGCCGAAGCGCTGGAACAGCAGAAAGCCCCGTCGATGCGGGGCTTTATTGTTTTGGCTGCCGTCGGGACGAGTGCCCCTAGGGTCACTCGCCAAAGTTCGACCTGGAGTTGCCGTTAAACGCCGGAGCCCTGCCATTTCTTGCGGCCTGTGGTCGCGTCCCCTGCGCAAGGGGTATCGCACCCGAACGACGTGCGCGGCACACTCCTCGCGGCCACGCAACCGCGTGCAACCCTCGTCAAGAACAACCATGCTCATCAAGCTCGCTTCCGGCGATCTCCGGCTTGACAGGCCTATCGACTTCGCCATCTACAACGCTGACGGTGCCCTGCTTCTCCAGAAGGGCCAGGTGGTCACGTCCGACATTCTGCTGATGCGCCTGTACCGTCTCGGCTATCGGCGCAACACGGTGCATGCCGGAAGGTTCGGGCTGAAGCCCGTTCATGTAGCGGCCGCAGAAGAACATCCGTCGCCGGAAGTGAGCGAGCCGGAAGCCGAGGATGCTGCACCGAGTGGCGATGCCGACGCGTTGCTCACCAAGCCGTCATCGCTGCCGAACTTCACGCAGAAGGTGGAATTCTTCCACCTGACGACCGGTGGCGCGAAGGATGTGCTGCGCGTCGAACTGGTGGGTGTGATTCCCGGGCTAGCGTTGATCGTGCAATGTGTGGCGCATGAGAACGCCCCTGCGCTGATGCAGGACGTGCAGTACGACGCCCGGCTCTTCACTGGATCGCGGTTGTTCAAATTTCCGACCGCGTTGCTGCCGGAGGCCGTGGGGCCGTTCGGTTGCTATTTCCTGCGCTATCCGGAGGCCGTTGCGCAGGCGCTCGTGCGCAAGCATCAGCGTGTGACCACGGCGTTTCCGGGCGAGTTGTCCTCAGGCGAGTATCAGCGCGCGGCCGTCGATGTGGTGGTCGAGAATGTGAGCACCACCGGCGCGGGCGTTTCGGCCAAGGAAGACTTCCTGATCGTCGGCCGCACCGCGCGGCTCAGAGTGGACTTGGCCATCGAGCACCGCGTGCGTCCCATCACGGTATTCGTCGAGGTGCGTAATCGCCGGCAGGAGGGTGAGCGCTTTGTCTACGGCCTGGAGTTCTCCCGCATGCCCGAGGAGACGCGGCGCGACATCAAAGACTTCGTGCTGGAGAGCCTTGCGCTGGAATAGCGGGCAGTGCGCGTCGGCATGCGGTGCCGCAAATCGCACGGACAAAAAAGCCGCTGATCCTTGCGGAGCAGCGGCTTTTCTTACATCTGGTGGCGAATCAGGGACTCGAACCCCGGACCTGCGGATTATGATTCCGTCGCTCTAACCGACTGAGCTAATTCGCCGAAGAAACGAGATTCTACAGTCTTCGGTGAATCTGTCAAGCCCCTTGATCCAGTATGTTGCTCAGTCGTTCTTGTAGATGTCCACGTCCTTGGTTTCCCGTACGAACAGCATGCCGATCACGAAGGTGATGGCCGCGATCCAGATCGGGTACCACAGCCCGTGATAGATGTTGCCGTTCTGCGCCACGAGTGCGAACGAGATGGTCGGCAGCAGCCCCCCGAACCAGCCGTTGCCGATGTGATACGGCAACGACATCGACGAGTACCGGATGCGCGTGGGGAACATTTCCACCAGCATCGCTGCGATCGGGCCATAGACCATGGTCACGTAGATCACCAGGATCACCAGGATCACCAGCACCATGACCGTGTTCATCTGGGCGGGGTCGGCCTTGGTCGGGTAGTTGGCGGCCTTGAGCGACTCTGCCACCTGCTTCTTGAAGTCGGCGATCTTCGTCTTGCTGTCAGCGTCAAAGCTCTGGCCGTCAGCCGTGCGGGTGGCGTTGAGCGAGGCGATCTGCTTGCCGGCGATCGTCACCGAGGCGACGGTACCGGCGGGGCCTTCCACCGTCTCATAGCTGGCCGACGATTGCGCCAGCGTGCGCTTGGCAATGTCGCACGACGAGCGGAAGTCCACCTCGCGGGCGATCGGGCTGCCCTGGAACGAGCACTCCTTGGGGTCGACCGTGATGGTGATCTGCGCAGTCTGCTGGGCACGCTCCAGCGCCGGGTTGGCATAGTGCGTGAGCGCCTTGAACAGCGGGAAGTAGGTCAGCACCGCCAGCAGGCAACCGGCCAGGATGATCTTCTTGCGACCGATGCGATCCGACAGCGAACCGAAGAACACGAAGAACGGCGTGCCGATGGCCAGCGCCACCGCAATCAGCACGTTGGCCGTAAACGCGTCCACCTTCAGCACCTGCGTGAGGAAGAACAGCGCGTAGAACTGGCCCGTGTACCACACCACAGCCTGGCCGGCGGTCAGGCCGATCAGCGCCAGGATCACGATCTTCAGGTTGCGCCATTGGCCGAAGGCTTCCGTCAGCGGGGCCTTGGAGGTCTTGCCCTCGGCCTTCATCTTCTGGAACGCAGGCGATTCGCTCATCGACAGACGGATGTACACCGAGGTGGCGAGCAGCAGGATCGACACCAGGAACGGGATACGCCAGCCCCAGTCGTCGAACGACTTGCCGGTCAGCTCGCGCACCACCAGGATGACGATCAGCGAGAGGAACAGGCCCAGCGTGGCCGTGGTCTGGATCCACGACGTGTAGGCACCGCGACGGCCGTGCGGCGCATGCTCGGCCACATACGTGGCAGCACCGCCGTACTCACCGCCCAGGGCCAGGCCTTGCAGCATGCGCAGTGCGATCAGGATGATCGGTGCAGCCACGCCAATCGTGCTGTAAGAGGGCAGCAAGCCGACAATGAATGTCGACGAGCCCATGATGACGATGGTGACCAGGAAGGTGTACTTGCGCCCGATCATGTCGCCCAGGCGGCCGAACACCAGCGCACCAAACGGGCGCACCAGGAAGCCCGCCGCAAACGCCAGCAGTGCAAAGATGAAGCCCGCCGTGGGGTCCAGCCCCGAGAAGAACTGCTTGGCGATGACTGCCGCCAGCGAGCCGTAGAGATAAAAGTCGTACCACTCGAACACCGTCCCGAGCGACGAGGCGAAGATGACCTTCTTCTCCTCCTTCGTCATGGGCGCAGGCTGGACACGCCCGGCGGGCGCGTTCGGTGCACTTTGCACGGTTGCCATGTTGTCTCCTGTTTTCGTAGGTCGTCCCGCTGGGCATGGACATGACAACGCAAAGCAACCGCCCGCGGAATTGTGAACGATTGTGGAAAGCGAAACTTACTGCGTTCTGACACGAACACCCCGTCAACAGGGCAATTTCGTCGGGGTATACACGAAGATGTGCGCGTTGCGTTGCAGCGCAATTCACTGCTTCAACGCATCAAATGGAAGGCGGGGGAGTGGGTTCAGTGGCTTCCTGCCGCGATGCTTCGTCATCTTGCGATGCAGCATCCGCGGCGCGATTGGTACGCCATGCGTACAACACGGTGATCAGCACATAGACGATGGGCGCGCCCTGGCTCGCTACCCAGTAAGCGAACGGCCAACCGAAGACGCGCATCGACAGATCGCGCGCGAAGAACGCCACCACATAGGTGACGACAAACCACACCCCCAGCAGCGCTGCGATCCAGCGCATGTTGGCGATCCAGCGTCGGCGTGCAGGCGTTCCGGGCGTGATGCTCATGCGGTGGTTTCCCCATCCGGTGCACAGCGATGCAGCGTGATGCGAAAGCGCGCGCCCGCCACCCGTGGCGATGTCTGGTAGACGTTATCGAGCACCTCGATGTCGCCGCCGTGCTGCTGCACGATCTCACGCACGATGGCCAGGCCCAGCCCGCTGCCCTCGGCCTGCGTGCCGAGAATGCGATAGAAGCGCTGCATCACGCGTTCACGCTCCGCCACGGGGATGCCGGGGCCGGTGTCGTCCACGTCGATGAAGACGAATGGCTCGAACGGTGCCGTGGTCACGCGCACCGTGACATGGCCGCCGTCAGGCGTGTAGCGGATGGCGTTGTCGAGCAGGTTGTTGAGCATCTCGGCCAGCATCGTCGCGTTGCCGGAGGTCATGACCGGCGGGCCGGGTTCTTCGAAGCCGAGGTCGATCTGCTTGGCCCATGCCTTCTGTAGCCAGTCGGCCACCACCTGACGCGACAGTGCGCAGATATCGAGCGGCACCATGCCGTCGGTCGCCCCCATGTTCTCCATGCGCGCCAGCGAGAGCAGTTGCTTGACGAGGTGTGCCGTGCGGTCCGAGCTGTCGGCGATGTGAGCGAGCGTGCGGCGCAACTCGTCGGGCGACTGTTCGCGCTGGGCCAGCTCGGCTTGCATGCGCAGGCCGGCTAGCGGCGTTTTCATCTGATGCGCGGCATCGGCAATGAAACGCTTCTGCGTCTGCACGGATTGCTCCAGCCGCCCGAGCAGGTCGTTGAACGATGCCACCAACGGTGTCAGCTCCTGCGGTGCCGCGCCTTCGTCGATGGGGCTGGTATCGCCCGGGTTGCGCGCGCGGATGCGCTCCTGAATCGCATTGAGCGGCGCCAGCCCGCGCGTGAGCCCAAACCACACCAGAATGACCGCCAACGGCAGGATCACGAACTGCGGCAGGATCACGCCCTTGATGATTTCGTTGGCCAGTTGCGCACGCTTGTCGAGCGTTTCCGCCACCTGCACCAGCGCGGGTTTGCCGCCGGTCATGCCGGGGCGCTGCACAAACGTATACGCCACGCGGATCTCTGCGCCATGGATATGGTCGTCGCGCAATTGCACGAGGCTGCCAGCATTGGCGTCTTCTTCCGGGGGGAGCGGCAGGTCGCGATCGCCCGAGACGAACTCGCCGCTCTCACCAAGCACCTGGTAGTAGATGTTGTCGGTCTCATCCGCGCGCAGGATCTCGCGCGCGGAGATCGGCAACTGCAGTGTTACGCGCCCGTTCACCTCGCGCAGTTGCTGGCTGAGTACGATGGCGCTTGATTCCAGCGCGCGATCGTAGGGCGCATTCGCAATGGACTTGGCCACGAGATATGTCACCGCAATGCTCATCGGCCAGAGCAGCAACAGCGGCGCGAGCATCCAGTCGAGAATCTCGCCAAACAACGATCGGGCGACCCGCCCGGTGGCGTCGTCTTCGAGATGGGGGAGGGTATCAGCGAGGTCGCGGTCGTCAGCCTGGGGCGCAACGCCGGGGCGCGGTGCGCGCGGTATCCGGTGGCGACGCCACGGCCAGGCCAGCCGATCAGCCATGGGCGGCGGCAGAGTTGGCGGGGGCGGCAGCGCGCTCCAGGCAATAGCCCAACCCGCGCACCGTGGCAATGCGGATGCCCTCCACCTCGATCTTCTTGCGCAAGCGGTGGACGTATACCTCGATGGCGTTGTTGCTGACCTCTTCGCCCCAGCCGCACAGGTGGTCGACCAGCTGCTCCTTCGACACCAGCCGGCCCACGCGCGCCAGCAGGATCTCTAGTAGTCCGATCTCACGCGCCGACAGGTCGATCATCTGGTCATGGATATAGGCGATGCGGCCAACTTGGTCGAACGCCAGCGGGCCGTGCCGGACGAGCGTAGCGCCACCGCCTGTGCCGCGCCGTACCAGCGCGCGTACGCGCGCCTCCAGCTCGGACAGTGCGAAGGGTTTTGCCATGTAGTCGTCGGCGCCCAGGTCCAAGCCCTTGACGCGGTCTTCCACGCTGTCTGCGGCAGTCAGGATCAGCACCGGCAGCATGGCCCCGCGCGAACGCAGGCGACGGAGCACCTCCAGCCCTGACAGGCGCGGCAGCCCCACGTCTAGGATCAGGAGGTCATAGGTCTGGGCCGTTTGCGTGGCAAGCGCCGCATCAGCGGCGGCCCCGTCTTCGGCCCGGTCGACGGCATAGCCGGCCTGACGCAGCGAACGGGTCAAACCGTCGGCCAAGGTGGCGTCGTCTTCGGCAATCAGGATGCGCATGCGTGTCTCCCCGCGATGCTCGGGCGTGGTGTCTGACCGGCCCATTCCGCCCGCTACATTGTTTTCGCGCGTGTTGTTGCGCAATCGCTGCGCTGGAGACTTGTCAAAACCACTGGTTTTTTATACAGTACTCCGAACTCGCGGTGCTGTAGTCTTGGCGGCGCTAAAGTATCAAGATTGGTTCCAGCGTCAGGCCGTGCAGCTGATCTGCTGTTGCGAACAAACGCAGGAATCATCGGCCCTTGCGGCCCATTTATACACCAAATCGCACGAAGGACGACCATGGAAGACGGCAAGAAGGCAGCCACGATGAGCGCAGAAAAGCAGAAGGCGCTGGCTGCCGCGCTCGCGCAGATCGAAAAGCAGTTCGGCAAGGGCTCCATCATGAAGATGGGCGATGCCGAAGTGGAGCCGGTCCAGGTCGTGTCTACCGGCTCGCTGGGGCTGGATGTGGCGCTGGGCGTCGGCGGCCTGCCGCGCGGTCGCGTGATCGAAATCTACGGTCCGGAATCGTCTGGTAAAACCACGCTGACGCTGCAGGTGGTTGCCGAGATGCAGAAGCTGGGCGGCACTTGCGCGTTCATCGACGCAGAACATGCGCTGGACGTCACCTACGCTGACAAGATCGGCGTGAGCGTGCCGGACCTGCTGATCTCCCAGCCGGACACCGGTGAACAGGCGCTGGAAATTGCCGACGCGCTGGTGCGTTCGGGTTCGGTCGACCTGATCGTCATCGACTCGGTGGCCGCACTGGTGCCGAAGGCTGAAATTGAAGGCGAAATGGGCGACGCGCTGCCCGGCCTGCAAGCCCGTCTGATGAGCCAGGCGCTGCGCAAGCTGACCGGCACCATCAAGAAGACCAACTGTATGGTCATCTTCATCAACCAGATCCGCATGAAGATCGGTGTGATGTTCGGCTCGCCGGAAACCACCACGGGTGGTAACGCGCTCAAGTTCTACGCCTCGGTGCGTCTGGATATCCGCCGCATCGGTTCGATCAAGAAGGGCGACGACGTGGTCGGCAACGAAACCAAGGTCAAGGTCGTCAAGAACAAGGTGGCGCCGCCGTTCCGCGAGGCCATCTTCGACATCCTCTACGGCCAGGGCGTGTCGCGCGAGGGCGAAATCATCGACCTGGGCGTCGAAGCCAAGATCGTTGAAAAGTCGGGCGCCTGGTACAGCTACGGCGGCGAGCGCATCGGCCAAGGCCGCGACAACTGCCGCGAATACCTGCGTGAGAACCCCGACCTGGCTCGCGACATCGAGAACAAGGTCCGCGAGGCACTGGGCGTGACGCCGATGGGCGCCGTTGTGGCGGTCGAAGCGGAAGTCGAGGAAGAGTAATTGGGTTGGCCGCCGGCGCAGATCGGCGGCTCTATCGAGCTTCATACGCCTGCCGTCCCCCAACGGTGGGCGTTTTTCTTTGGAGCATGAAACCGCATGGCTTTGCCGCGTCAACCGCTGTCACTCAAGGCGCGCGCGCTGGGCTATCTCTCCCGGCGCGAACACAGTCGCACTGAACTGCGCCGTAAGCTGGCGCCGCACGCCGAATCTGCGGAGGAGGTGGACGCGCTGCTGGATTGGTTGGAGGGTGAGAACTGGCTGTCCAATACGCGCTTTGCCGAAAGCATGGTGCACCGCCGCGCGGGCCGCTACGGTACCGCCCGGCTGATGCAGGAGCTGAAAACGCACCAACTCGGCGAAGAAACGTTGGGTGAGGTCAAGGCTCAACTGCAAAGCACCGAAGCCGCCCGAGCCAAGGCCCTATGGGACAAGCGTTTCGGGCGCCCACCGGCCGATCTGGCCGAACGCGCCAAGCAAGTCCGCTACATGATGGCGCGCGGATTCTCGCGCTCAGTGGTCTCGCGCATCATCTCGGGCGCCGATGAATTGCTGGGCGACAGTGACGAATCCGACTGAACGTCGGCGATCTCTCAACAATTTACGCAGACAATCCGCTTGCGTGCCAATCCGACAGGTTGCACCTCGACTGGTCGTTGCAACCCTTCCAGCACTGCATTGCAGCATACGACGCAGTACAGTCGTAACGACGTGTTAAAATCCACGGCTTTGATACCGTCCTCTACTTCGGTTGCAGGGCGGTTGTGTTCGTGTGTGGCGGCTGATGTGCTGCTGCATACGTCCCGTAGGCGATGCGCGAGATCCGCGTGCGCCGCCTCCATCGGTCCTATCGGTCTGTCTGGTCCATGCCTCTGTCTGCTCCTGTCCCGCGCGTTATGCGCCACCGCCGTGCCATCACGGTGGAGGCCTATTTGCGGGAAGACGGTCTGTGGGACATCGAAGCGCGCCTGACCGACACCAAGCCCCGCGATATCCCGCTGGCCAGTGGTGGCATCCGCCCCGAAGGCCAGCCGCTGCACGACCTGTGGCTGCGCGTGACCATCGACACCCGCATGAACGTCGTCGATGCCGAAGCGTGCTCCGATTGGGTGCCGTATCCCACACACTGCGACACGATCGGCCCGGCCTACCGCAAGCTCATCGGCCTGAACCTGATGAAGGGTTTTCGAAAGGCCTCGCGTGAGAGACTTGGCGGCGTGGCGGGCTGTACGCACCTGACCGAGCTGTGTGGCGTGCTGCCGACCGCTGCCATCCAGGCCTTTGCGGGCGATGTCTTTCCGGTACGAGACAACTCCAACGACCTCCGGCCGATCGAGCCCGGCGAACAGCCGCCTTACCAACTTCATGGCTGCCACGCTCTGCATCTCGAGGGCGAGGTGGTCCGCAAGCACTATCCGCGCTGGTATGCCTACCAGCCCGAAGCCAAGATCCAACCGCCACCCACCGAGCTGTCGCCCGAGCCCTCGTCCTGAAGGGCACCGCGCTGCTCGCGTTTTCAACACTCATCACACTCACTCTGCCTAGCAAAGGAAACACGCATGAATATCCATGAGTACCAAGGCAAGGAAATCCTGCGCAAATACAATGTGCCGGTTCCGCGCGGCATTCCGGCCTTCTCGGTCGACGAGGCCATCAAGGCTGCTGAAACCCTGGGCGGCCCGGTGTGGGTCGTGAAGGCACAGATTCATGCGGGTGGCCGTGGCAAGGGCGGCGGCGTGAAGGTTGCCAAGAGCATGGACCAGGTCAAGGAATACGCCAGCAGCATCCTGGGCATGACGCTGGTGACGCACCAGACCGGTCCGGAAGGCAAGCTGGTCAAGCGCCTGCTGATCGAAGAAGGCGCGGACATCAAGAAGGAACTGTACGTGTCGCTGGTGGTGGACCGTGTGTCGCAGAAGGTCGCGCTGATGGCCTCGAGCGAAGGCGGCATGGACATCGAAGAAGTCGCTGAATCGCATCCGGAAAAGATCCACACGCTGATCATCGAACCGTCGACCGGCCTGACCGACGCTGACGCTGACGACATCGCCCGCAAGATCGGCGTGCCGGATGCTTCGATCGCGCAAGCCCGCCAAGCCCTGCAAGGCCTGTACAAGGCATTCTGGGAAACCGACGCTTCGCAAGCGGAAATCAACCCGCTGATCCTGACCGGCGACGGCAAGGTCATCGCCCTGGACGCCAAGTTCAACTTCGACTCGAACGCGCTGTTCCGTCACCCGGAAATCGTGGCTTACCGCGATCTGGATGAAGAAGACCCGGCCGAAATCGAAGCTTCCAAGTTCGACCTGGCCTACATCTCGCTGGACGGCAACATCGGCTGCCTGGTGAACGGCGCCGGTCTGGCCATGGCCACCATGGACACCATCAAGCTGTTCGGCGGCGAGCCGGCCAACTTCCTCGATGTGGGCGGCGGTGCCACCACCGAGAAGGTGACCGAAGCCTTCAAGCTGATGCTGAAGAACCCGGACGTGAAGGCCATCCTGGTCAACATCTTCGGCGGCATCATGCGTTGCGACGTGATCGCTGAAGGCGTGATCGCCGCGGCGAAGGCTGTGTCGCTGTCGGTGCCGCTGGTTGTGCGCATGAAGGGCACGAACGAAGACCTCGGCAAGAAGATGCTGGCTGACTCGGGTCTGCCCATCATCGCCGCTGACACGATGGCAGAGGCCGCCGAGAAGGTCGTGGCCGCAGCCGCCGGCAAGTAAGCCGCCCGCTGACCCAACCATACGCGAACGCGAGCGGCGCCCGTTGAACATGACGGCGCGGCTCGCTGCATAAAAGGATTACAGTATGTCGATTCTGATCAACAAAGACACCAAGGTCATTACCCAGGGGATCACCGGTAAGACCGGCCAGTTCCACACCCGCGGCTGCCGCGACTACGCCAACGGCAAGAACTGCTTCGTCGCCGGCGTGAACCCGAAGAAGGCCGGCGAAGACTTCGAAGGCATTCCCATCTACGCAACCGTCAAGGACGCCAAGGCACAAACCGGCGCAACCGTGTCGGTGATCTACGTGCCGCCCGCAGGCGCCGCTGATGCAATCTGGGAAGCCGTCGAGGCCGAACTGGATCTGGTGGTTTGCATCACCGAAGGCATCCCCGTGCGCGACATGATGATGGTCAAGGACAAGATGCGTAAGGCCGGCAGCAAGACGCTGCTGCTGGGCCCGAACTGTCCGGGTCTGATCACGCCGGACGAAATCAAGATCGGCATCATGCCGGGTCACATCCACCGCAAGGGCCGCATCGGCGTGGTGTCGCGCTCGGGCACGCTGACGTACGAAGCCGTGGGCCAGCTCACCGCGCTGGGCCTGGGCCAATCGTCGGCCGTTGGTATCGGCGGCGACCCGATCAACGGCCTGAAGCACATCGACGTGATGAAGATGTTCAACGACGATCCGGAAACGGACGCCGTGGTCATGATCGGTGAGATCGGCGGTCCGGACGAAGCCAACGCGGCTTACTGGATCAAGGACAACATGAAGAAGCCGGTGGTGGGCTTCATCGCTGGCGTGACCGCGCCTCCGGGCAAGCGCATGGGCCACGCCGGCGCGCTGATCTCGGGCGGTGCCGACACCGCGCAAGCCAAGCTGGACATCATGGAAGAATGCGGCATCAAGACTACCAAGAACCCGTCGGAAATGGCGCGTCTGCTGAAGGCGATGCTGTAATCGGCAAGGTTTGAGGTTGTGCGAGAACGGGAGGCTTGGCCTCCCGTTTTTGTTTGGGCGCGACGGTTTGCGAGCGATGCAACATGCGCGCCGTGCACGACCTGTGTATAAGCAAAGACGTGGTCTCTTGTCTGTTATCCCTCTCCAACAAAAAGATTCTCGGGAACATTCATGCTGCTGACGTCCAGCGCGTTCTGGTTCGCGCTTGGTTCCATCATCCTGACCAATATCGTGCTGTCGGGCGACAACGCGGTCGTCATCGCGCTGGCTGCGCGCAACCTGCCGCAGTGGCAGCAGAAGCAGGCGATCTTCTGGGGCAGCGCCGGCGCCATCGTGCTGCGTATCGTGCTGACGATCTTGGCCGTCAAGCTGCTGGCGTTGCCGTATCTGAAGACGATCGGTGCGGTGCTGCTGGTCTATATCGGCATCAAGCTGCTGGCCGAAGCGGATGACGATGACGCGCACGGCCGCAAGCAACGCGATGGCCTGTGGCCGGCTGTCCAGACCATCCTGATTGCGGATCTGGTGATGTCGCTCGACAACGTCGTTGCCGTAGCCGCTGCGGCGGAGAAGGGGCCGCCGGGTACGACGTTTCTATTGCTCGTACTCGGCCTCGGGCTGTCGATTCCGTTGATCATTTTTGGCAGCACGCTGCTGGTGGGGTTGATGGCGCGGTTCCCGATCATCGTCACGCTGGGCGCCGCGCTGCTTGGCTACTTGGCCGGCGACATGCTCGTCAGCGATCCGGTGGATGCGGCTTGGTTTGCGCACTCGCTGCCATACGCGGACATGGTGATCGGCTGTGCAGGCGCACTGCTCGTGGTGGCCGTGGGCTGGTGGCTCAGCCGCAGGACGTTGCGGCAGGCCTAATCCGAACGATTCCCCCCGAAAGTAGGTGATGACGCGATCTGTCCAGAATTCTGTCAAGAACGGTCAGATTCGCGTTCGAATTCCCGTCAAAGTGCGCCAGTTTTCGCCCGGAAACGCAGTGTGTGCCTTGGCATAGTCCCTGCACTGTGGCCTCCCACAACAAAATGCCTTTTGGGGAGAGGTCATGGGCTTCAAGCACAGCACGGGAACAAGGCGTCGCGCGCGCGGCTTCACGCTGATCGAACTGATGATCGTGGTCGCGATTGTCGGGATTCTGGCGGCGATTGCGATTCCGGCGTATCAGGACTACGCGATTCGGTCGCGGGTGACGGAGGGGTTGGTGATGGCTGCTCAGGCCAAGGCATTGGTCGTGGAAAACGTTGCCAACGCGCAGAGCAGTCTATCGGCGGGCTCCGCCTCAATTCCTGCCAGTAAGAATGTAAGTAGCTTGAATATCAATGGAGGCAATGGCGAAATCACCATCACGTACGCCTCTGCGGTGAGTGGAGCCAACGCGTATACGCTGGTGTTCACCCCCTACTCAGGAGGCGGGTCATCGCCGCTTGCAAACCTGCAGGCCAATATGCCGCCACCGAATGCTGTCGCCTGGGTTTGTTCAGCGGCGGGGAAGCAGTCGCCGGCACCCACCGTGACGGTATCAGCGGCCACGTTGCCGCCCCAGTACGCGCCTGCTGAGTGCCGCTGAACAAGCGACGGGGGCACCCCTCAAATCAAAGCGCCTTCGGGCGCTTCTCTTTTTACAGAGTATCTACGTTGATTTGTGACGCAAATATCACTTATTTGACCAAATACGTCATTTGATGCCAAAAATTGTCACGAGAGAGGTAGCCATGACAGCGGATCGCGTCAGTTTTTCCCGCAAAAATAAGCAAAATGGGCTGGCACGGTCCCTGCTCTATTAGCCCCGCATCATCCTTAACCAAATTTTTCCGGGGGAAAATTCATGCAATCGATGCGTCGTCTGAACAAGCGTGTCCAAAAGGGTTTCACGCTGATCGAACTGATGATCGTGGTCGCGATCGTCGGTATTCTGGCTGCTATCGCCATTCCGGCCTATCAGGACTACACGATCCGCGCTCGTGTGGCGGAAGGTCTGTCGTTGGCTGCTGCAGCCAAGGTGACTGTGGCTGACAACGCCGCCAATGCTACTCCGAACGATCTGTCGTCGGGCTACACAGCGCCGGCCGTTGGATCGCTCAAGAACGTGAATTCCATCAGCATCGCACCTGCTACTGGCACTATTACGGTCACCTACAATACGAACGTCGCCCCGAATGGTGCCAACGCTATTGTTCTCACCCCGACGGCAAGTGGCCCTCTGCAGGCCGGCACGCCGCCTGCTGCCCCGATCAAGTGGATCTGCCAGACAGCAGGGTCCGCTTCTGCCCCGGCAACCGCGACTCTGCAGAGCAAGTACGCTCCGGCTGAGTGCCGCTAAGCTGGTTTTGTTAGCATAGGAAGAGCGCCTTCGGGCGCTCTTTTTGTTTCCTCATCCCTGCATTCTCGATGCCTGCCTCTCGAATCGCATTGCCGTTGTTGTGGTTCTGTCTTGCCGCAAGCGGATCCGCGCCGTTCTTGGTGCAACTCCATACCTATCCGATCACGACGTTCTATAACGAATTCGTCGCCGCAGCGTGTTGGTTCGGTGTTTCGGCCTGCATCCTTGGGATGACCTTGAGAAGTCGCGTCGAGTTGCCGGTGATTGCGCTCGCACCTCTTGGCCTAATTGGCGCGCTCCTGCTGCAGTTGCTTGTGTCGACGCCGCTCAATCCATTCTTCTCGTTTGCAGCGATTGTCTGTCTATTCGGTGTCGCGGCGGTTTGTGGTCTCGGAGCGCGTAGTCGTGAGCTTCCCGGCACGCTTGAGGCTTTAGCTATTGGGCTCATCATTGGTGCCGTTGCAACTGCTGGGATTGAAACTATGCAGTTGCTGCGCTTGTCTGGGTGGTCGAACTACATCTCCACCGTGACTGAAGGCCCGAATCGGCGTATGTGGGGGAATTTGAATCAACCCAACCACATCGGGTCGTATCTTGCTTTCGGCATTGCTGCGTGTTTGTTTCTGGCCCAACGTTATCGTCGGGCCGCTGTCCTGTTGATGCTGCTGGTTGTTCCTTTGCTGTGGGGCATGGCATTGACGGTTTCTCGCACGTCTTGGCTACTGATTATCGCAATCGGCGTATTGGCGGGCGCTGCCGTTGATGCGCCTCAGCGCGGGGGCCGTGCGTGGCTGCGCCGCCTTGCTCCACTGCTCCTGCTGATGGTTGCTTATCAGGTATGCAACTGGGCAATGGACTATGGGAACGTGCGTTGGAGCTGGAGCCTACCTGGGTCGCTCTCGGATCGAGTGCAGCAAGGCATCGGGTTCCGTCCCTTCTTGTGGAACCATGCTTGGCACATGTTTCTTGCACATCCGTGGCTTGGCGCAGGCTGGGGAGACTACGCCTGGAATCAGTACGTGCAAACCGACGTACTCGGACATGTGGAAATGGCGACGAATGCCCACAACATCGTCTTGGATTTGTTGGCCAAGATTGGGGTGGTCGGTCTGCTTGTCGTTGCAATACCCTTTCTGGGCCTGATTCGCTTGATCTGGCGTCAAGTGAAGCGTGCTGAGGGGGCATTCTTGTGGACGATTATTGCGGTGATGGGCATTCATTCGATGTTGGAATTTCCGCTCCACTACCTCTATTTTCTACTGCCTTTTGCGTTTGCCCTCGGCTATCTGGACATGCGCGTACTTCGCTTTCCATCAGGGAGCATGGCATGGCTGTTGATGGCACTGATTTCTACCGGTGTTGTGGTATTGCTGCCGGCGTTGTGGAGTGACTACCGTAGAGTCGAGCAACTCTATTACTCCACGAATAGCACAACGGCGCAAACTGAACACTATCGCGCTAATCCAAGCATTCTGCTTACACCATATGCCACGCTGGCTATCGCCATCAACGCAAATGTGACCGCTGAAATGGCGCCACTTCAGGCTGCCCTTGAACAGCAGGCCACACAGTTTTACCCAGGGGCGGGGCCCGTTCAACTCTACGCACTTGCGCTGGCATTGCAGGGTAAGAACGATGAGGCAGTTGTACAAGTGCGCCGACTCTACAACCAATATTGGACATACTACGGATCGCAGTCTCAAGTTCTGACAGCATCCTGCGCAAAGAAAAAAGCCGATTTGAAAGAATTTTGTTCGCGCCTAAAGGCTGAGAATCTACTTGTTGAGAGTAAGTGATTAATTTTTAATAAGAAAAGCGTCCATTTGGGCGCTTTTCTTATTTTGGGTGCGTCAAAAATAGTTGCATCATGAGGGTCTGCCGGAAATCTCCACTAATCTGCGTAGCCAACTTTCAAAAGGAGACAGGCTTTGAAATCGCAGATTCTGCTTCACACGACTCAATTGAGCTGCAACTGCACGAGAACAATGAAGCGGCAACGTGGCTTCACCCTGATCGAACTCATGATCGTCGTTGCTATCGTCGGCATTCTTGCGGCGATTGCAGTGCCGGCGTATCAGGACTACACCGTTCGGGCACGCGTGACTGAAGGCTTGTCGTTTGCAGCCGCAGCCAAAACCGCAGTGGCAGAAAATGCAGCCTCTGGCGCCCCATTCGGGCAAGGGTTCACTAGTAGCACGGCGGCAACACAGAATTTGCTTGCCAACGGCATCACGATCGACCCCACCAAGGGCGAGATTCAGATCCAATACAGCGCAAAGATTGCGCCTTCGGGTGCCAATGTACTGGTGCTGAAGCCGACCACTGCGGCTGACGGAGCATCGTTGCAGGGCAGCACTACCGCCAGTACGCTACCTAGTGGCCCCATTCGTTGGGACTGCTACGCCACGGGTGTGACGCAGCGCGGCAATGTGGAGGAGCCAAAGGTTTATAGTCCAACACTGGCAGCAAAATTGACTCCGGCAGAGTGCCGCTAAAAAGCAAAAAGAGCGCAAAGGATGCGCTCTTTTGCATTGAGGCAAAGGCTTCTTATGTCGCCACCCAATCCCCAGACTTCCCCCCGTGCTTCTCCATCAACCGCACATCCCCAATCACCATCCCCCGATCCACGGCCTTGCACATGTCGTAGATCGTCAGCAGCCCGACCTGCACGGCGGTTAGCGCCTCCATCTCCACTCCAGTCTGCCCACGCGTCTCAGTGCGAACAGTGCAGCGGATAGTGTGAGCAGCTTCATCCAGATCAAACTCCACCGCCACCTTGGTCAGCGCCAGCGGATGACACAGCGGAATCAAATCCGACGTCCGCTTCGACCCCTGAATCGCCGCAATCCGCGCAATCCCGAGCACATCGCCTTTCTTGGCCGTGCCGTCACGCACCAGCGCAAAGGTGTCCGGCAGCATGCGGATCGTGCCGGTAGCCACCGCCACGCGGCGCGTGACGGCCTTGTCGCCGACGTCGACCATATGGGCTTGTCCGGCGGAATCGAAGTGGGTGAGTTGCGACATAAGTGACCGCAGGATTGCGGGGCAGAAGACGAAGCGTTTTATGATAGCAAGCGCCCGGCGGTTCCCGATGCCGCCGGGCTGATCCTGCACACTGCGCTTTCCGTATGACGCATTTCTTCTCGCGGCCGCGTGCCCGTAAGCTGACGGCTGTTGTGTTGTTGTCGACGTGGCTGGCTCCATTGCCACTGCCCGTGTTGGCGCAGGTGCCGGCCTCTGCTCCGGCGGCCTCGGCCAATCTCGGCCTGGGTTCCGCTGCGCAGGCGGACCAGGTGCAGAGCAACCTGAATCGCAGCGTGCAGATTGGCCGCCAGTCGCCGTATCTGCAGAAGGACCCGACCGTCATTGACGCGCCAACGTACGAGTTGCCTGACATGGGCGACCCATCCACGGCGGCGCTGTCACCCGACATGGAGCGCCGGCTGGGCGACCGGGTGATGCGCGAGATTCGCCGCGACCCGGATTACGTGCCCGATCCGCTGCTCAGTGACTACCTGAACACCATCGGCTTCAAGTTGATCGAGGCGGCGCGCCGGCAGCACGTGGCGGGCAGCACGTCGTCGTCGAGCTTCGAGCTGTTTGCAGTGCGTGACCCGGCCATCAACGCGTTTGCGCTGCCAGGCGGCTATATCGGCGTGAACACCGGCACGCTGGTGGCCACTGAGAGCGAGTCGGAGCTGGCCTCCGTGCTCGGCCACGAAATCGGCCACGTGCTGCAGCGGCATATCGCGCGCGGTATCGACAAGTCGGGTGAGTCGATGTGGATTGCGCTGGCGTCGATCCTGCTGGCTGGCCTGGCCGCCACCAAGAGCGGCGACGCGGCGCAGGCGCTGGCGATTGGTGGGCAGGCGGCGGCGGTGTCGAACCAGCTCTCGTTCTCGCGCAGTGCCGAGCGTGAGGCGGATCGTGTCGGTTTCACGTTGCTCACCGGTGCCGGTTATGACCCGGAGGGCATGCCGGACTTCTTCCGCCGCATGCAGCGGGTCACCAACATTGCCGATACCGGCGTGATCCCCGGTTATGCGCGCACCCACCCGCTCACCGGTGAGCGCATCGCCGACATGGCCGACCGCGCACGCGGCCTGCCGCACCCGCGCCAACCGCGTCGGCCGGAGTTCGGCTTTGCCAAGGCGCGTGCGCGTGTGCTGCAGGAAACGTCGACCAGCTCCTACATCGATGTGCGCAATGCGATGCAATCGCAGCTGTCCTCGGCACCGGATGCACCGGTCGAGAAGCGTGCGGCGCTGTGGTACGGCGTAGCGGTGGCCAATCAGATGGCGGGCCGATTGGACGAGGCCGAGCAGGCGTTGCTGGAGGCGCGGCGCCTGTACGGCAACATCCCTGGCATCACCTCTGGCAGTGTCGATCTGGACGTGACGGCGATCGAGTTGGCGCGTGCCCGCAACCGCATGCCCGAGGCATTGACCTTGTCGCGGGCGGCGCTTGTCGCCTATCCGCTATCGCGCGCAGTTGGCCAGACGTATGCGCAGACGTTGCTGGCGGCGGGCCGGATCGACGACGCGATTCCGTATCTGAAGGACAAGACCCGCGAAGACACCGCGCAATCGATCTGGTGGGACATGCTCGCACGTGCCTATGCCGACAAGGGCAAGCGTCTTGAGCAGCATCGCGCATTGGCCGAGAAGTACGCGCGCGACGGTGCATGGGGCTCGGCGGTCGAGCAACTCAAGCTGGCGCGCGAAGCGGGGGATGCGGATTTCTACACGCTGTCCGAAGTCGATGCGCGATTGCATCAGATGGAGCGGCAGTACAAGGAAGAGAAAGCCGAGGACAAGGCGCTGCCGAAGTAGTCGGGTGGCGCAGCGGCCTGTTGCCGCTACGCGGTCGGATGCGGCACGAACCCGTAGCGCCGTGCGACTTCTGCGCGACGAATCGGCTCGATATCGAACGTGCGATCACCGATGGTGAGCGTGCCGAGTGCGGCGCCGCATGCGTCTCCATGCCATTGCACGAGCGACGAAAACGGCTCCAGGTCGTGATCGTGCAGCACGGCGATGGTGTCTTCTGCATCCCGCCCCGCCACGCGTCCAGACAGCAGTACGTTGCCTTGCTCATCAGCAAAGCAGCCGATGGGTGTGAAGGCCGCGCTCGTGGTCGTGGTGAAGGTGGGTACGAGGCTGCCGGGCGCCAGTCGCACAATCCACGGGGTGTAGTCCAACGCCACGAACACGCGCTGCGGCCCGTTCTGGAAGAACCATTGCCCCGCGTCGTCGTGTGCGTAGTTGCGGACGATGAAGTCGATGAGCGGCGCATGCCGGATCGGATCCCCCGACAGCTTGTTGGCCTGCGCGAATTCGTTGCGCATGCGCCATTGGCCGCGTCGGTCCAGCGCCAGCCAGCCGAAGCAGTTCGGTACGTTCGGCCATTTGGCCATCGCTTGGCGGACGATGTCATCCATGGGAATCCAAGCCTCCGGCCTGCGCCTGGCGACCGAGCACATCATCAAAGAAACGCAGCACGCGTGCCGGCATCCAGTCGATGCGACCGGCCATGTTGCGCAGGCCGCTGTCGTGGCGCAGCAGGAAGCCGACGTGGCCGCCATGTTGCGGCTGGTCAAGCACGATGTCGGGTGAGACGTCGGCGGGGCCGGGCAGGTGCTGGCCGGGCAGGAAGGGGTCGTTGCGCGCGTTGAGCACCAGCGCCGGCACGCGCACGTCGCGCAGGATCGGCTTGGACGATGCGCGTGTCCAGTAGTCGAGCACGTCGCGGAAACCATGCAGCGGCGCGGTGACGAGGTTGTCGAATTCGCTCAGGTTGCGCGCGGCGAGCATGGCGGCGCGGTCGTACAGGCCGGGGTGCTGGTCGAGCTTGGCGTTGGCCTTGGCTTTGAGCGTGCGCAGGAACATGCGCGTGTACACCATGTTGAAGCCGCGAGACAGCGCTGCGCCGCCGGCCCGCATGTCCAGCGGCGCAGAGACCGTTGCAGCAGCGCTCAGGTGGCGTGCGCCGGTACCATGCTCACCCAGGTAACGCAGCAACGCATTGCCGCCCAGCGAGATGCCCACGGCCAGCAGCTTGCGGCCCTGGGGCTGGCAGACCGTCCGGTAGAGCCGCTCAAGAATCCACGCGATCTCGGCGCCGTCGCCGCAGTGGTACATGCGCGGTGCGCGGTTCATCTCGCCCGAGCAGCCACGGAAGTGCGGGATCACGCCGGGCCAGCGGCGCGCGCGCAGTGCATCCATCAGCAGGCTCGCGTAGTGGCTGCGTGAATCACCCTCCAGGCCGTGGAACATGACGACGAGCGGCGCATGCGCATCCGTGTCGTGCGAGGTCCAGTCGAGATCGATGAAGTCCTGGTCGGGCGTGTCCCAGCGCTCGCGCCGGTAGGGGATGCGCGGAAAGCGCCAGAGGCGTGCCGGCACGATGGTCTGTGCGTTACCGCCGATGAGCCACCACGGCGAGCGGAACGCGTGTGGCTCGAACGGCCCCGCCAACATGGCGCCGAGGTTCAGTTCAACGGGGGCAGCTTGGCGGGACGAGCGGGTCATCGGACGAATGCATCAGCCACGCCCAGCGTGGCTGGTTTAGTGCAGGGAGTGTGTGGCGCTGGAGATGGAGGCCGCCACACGTTCTTCCGCCGCCTGGCTGGAGTGCACGTGGGCGATGCGCCAGCCTTCGTGGTTCTGCATCAGCACGTAGGTCGTGTGCACGTACAGATCGGCTTCGGTGGCGGTGGCGGAGAAACGCAGGGCTTCGGTGGCTTCGAAAATCGATACGCCCAGCGACGAATGCACCTGTTGCGAGAGGCACTCGATCCAGACCGGGTTCTTCTCGACCAGCGCATCCAGGCAACCGCGCAGTTGCTCGTGGCCGTGCAGGCGCTGGCCGTCGGGCAGGATGAAGCTCACGGAGTCCTCGTCCAGCCACAGCCTGAGCGCGCCATCGGCATCGCGGCGCTTGAGCGCATCGCGATAGGCTTCGAGGATGTCCTCGGCGGCTTCGAATAGGCGGGCAAATCGTGGCATGGCGGCTGGACGTTGAGGGAAAGGCTACAGACCTAAGCCGGCTGCAGCAGCCGGCGCAATTCATGAAACACCATCTCGGGGCCGATGTCGCGCAGGCAGCGCAGATGACCCAGCGGGCATTCGCGCGCAAAGCACGGACTGCACTCCAGATGGAGCCACATGATACTCGCAGCGGGCGACAGCGGCGGCGTATGGCGCGGGTCGCTGGAGCCGAATACGGCCACCTGCGGGCGCCCCAGGGCTGCCGTCACGTGCATCAGGCCTGAGTCGTTGCAGATGGCAGCTTCGGATCGGGCGAGCAGTTCGATGGCCTCATCCAGCGAGGTCTCACCGCACAGGTTGCGTACGAACGGCGCGCGTTCGACGATGGCGTTGGCCATCTCGCGGTCCTTGCCCGAACCGAGCGCGACGATCTGCGCATACGGGAACGAGCGGCGCAGCATCTGTGCAAGCTCGGCAAAGTGCTCGGCGGGCCAGCGCTTGGCGGGGCCGTATTCCGCACCGGGGCAGAAAGCGACCAGGCGCGCATTGCCGGGGATGTCGAACTTGGCCGAGGTGGCGGCCACGCGCTGCACGTCAACGTTCAGCTTCGGGTCGGGCAGGGCGTCGGGCAGCTTGGCGCCGGGCTTGAAGGCCAGCGCAGCATAGTGCTGCACCATCGGCGGACGCGCGTTCTTGGGCGGATTTGGGTAGCGCACGTTCAGCACGCCCAGGCGCGACTCGCCCTTGTAGCCGATGCGCAGCGGAATACCGGCCAGCCACGGGATCAGCGCACTCTTGAACGAGTTCGGCAGCACGTAGGCCGCGTCGAACGTCTCGTTCTTGAGCTGCTGGGCGAACATCGTGCGGCTGCCGAGCTGCAGCTTGCCGTGCGCGAGGTCGGTCGGCAGCACGCGGGCAATCTCGGGCATGCGCGCGAGCACGGGCGCGACCCACTTGGGCGCGATGGCGTGGATCTGCGCGCGGGGGTGCCGCGCCTTGATCTGCGCAAACAGCGGTTGCGCCATCAGCGCATCACCGATCCAGTTGGGGGCGACGACGAGGATCTTGCGCATCATCGACTCGCCGGGCGTACGTTGCGACCGGCGTCGTACTGCGTGTGAAGACGGCTCAATGGTGGCCCTTCAGTTCAACGCCGGGAGCCAGCTTGTAGACGGTGCCGCAGTACGGGCACTTGACCTCGCCAGTGTCGGCGATGTCGAGGAACACGCGCGGGTGGTAGTTCCAGGCCGGGGTCTTGGCGGTCGGGCAGTGCAGCGGCAGGTCGTCTGCGCCGATTTCGATCGTGGGTGCGGTGTGCGTGGTCATGATGAGGTGGATTGCCGGCACGGTCTGAACAGGTCAGCCGTGCCTTGGTATGGGCCGCAAATTCAAATGCCGAAAAATTTGGCGAAGAGGCGAAATTGTAAGGGGTGGGCGCGGGCGCGCCAACGCCGATTGTTGCACTGCGTGGTGCCCGGCACGAATCGTTGTACCGGACAAGGCGCGTGCGCATTGGCGTTAAGCGGCTGCTTAACATCAAAAGTATAATCGTGCGTTTCCTACGAGCCACCCATGTCGCCCCCGACGCATCCGCGCCCGCGCGCTGCCGGCAGCCTTTGTCCGGACCCAAAAAAAGAGACGAATGCGCCGCTTATGGGGGTGTCATGCCGCTAGTCCGCTGGAGCACTGCGCTGCAACGCCGCTGGCAGGCCATCGACCCCGCCGAGCGCGCCGGTTTCTTCACCGGCATCCGCGCCTACGCACCGTCGCTGCCGCCGGTGTTCACCTGGGGCGTGGTGACGGGCGTGGCGATGAGCAAGTCGGTGCTGACCATCCCGCAGGCGATCGGCATGACGATCTTCGTCTATGCGGGGTCGTCGCAACTGGCGGTGCTGCCGTTGCTGGCCGCGGGGTTGCCGATCTGGACGGTGCTGCTGACGGCATTCATCGTCAACGTGCGCTTCATCATCTTCAGCGCGGGGCTTGCGCAGCATTTCGGGCACCTGCCGTTCGTGCGGCGGGTGGTCCTGGGCGTGTTCAACGGCGATCTGCCGTTTGTGCTGTTCACCCAGAAATATCCCTCCGCGGCGCCGGAGGCGGGCAAGGAAGGGTACTACTGGGGCATGGTCCTGCTGAGCTTCGTGGCCTGGCAGGTGTCGTCCATCCTGGGCATCGTCGCGGCGAGCCTGTTTCCTGATGCGTGGGGCCTGGCGCTGGCCGGGACGCTCGCGCTGATTCCTGTCATGGTGTCGACCATTCGTGGCCGTGCCACCCTCATGGCGGTGGCCGTGGCGGCGGTACTGGCGCTGGTTGCCTTCAAGCTGCCGTATCGATTGAGCCTGGTGATTGCTGTCACCGGCGCCATGGCTGCGGGCCTGGCCGCCGACGAGGCCGTCGCACGCCTGCAATGGCAGCGCCGCCGTGCCGCACCGGCGACAGCCGAGGAGGAGGACGCATGAGCGCGCTGGAGATCTGGCTGGTCATCGCCGGCATGACGGTGGTGACGATTGTGACGCGCTCGCTGTTCCTGATCGTGGGCGACAAGGTGGCGCTGCCGATGCGTCTGCAGCACGCGCTGCGCTTTGCGCCAGCGGCTGCGCTCATCGCCATCGTGCTGCCTGACCTGCTCTGGAATCAGGGCCATTTTGATGCGACCTGGACCAACCCGCGCCTGATGGCCGGTGTTGCGGCTACTGCGTTCTATGTGGCGACGCGGCGCATGCTGGGCATGATTTTCGTCGGCATGGGGGTGTTTACCGTGCTGCGTCTCTGGGGATGAATGTGTCGGGTTCTGCTTCCACGCGCAACGGCGTGATCTTCGCGTTTCTGGCCTACACGATGTGGGGCCTGTTTCCGCTGTACTTCAAGCTGCTCAAGGCCGTGTCGCCGGTGGAGATCCTGTCGCACCGGGTGATCTGGTCGTTGGCGGTGATGGTAGTGATCCTGCTCGTCAAGCGGCATTGGGCGTGGTTGTGGGCGCTGCGCACGCAGCCGCGCGTGGTGGGGCGCTACGCGGCCAGCACTGCACTGCTGGCGGCCAACTGGCTGACCTACATCTGGGCGGTCAACCACGATCACGTGCTCGACGCGAGCCTGGGCTACTTCATCAACCCGCTGGTGGTGGTGATGCTGGCTGCGCTGGTGTTGGGCGAGCAGCTGCGGCCCGTGCAGTGGGTATCGGTGGCGCTGGCGGCGGCCGGCGTGGCGTGGCTCACGTGGCAGGCCGGTACGCTGCCGTGGATCGCGCTGGCGCTGGCGTTTTCGTTCGGCTTCTATGGCCTGCTGCGCAAGACCTCGCCTCTGGGTGCACTGGAGGGGCTGACGCTGGAGACGCTGCTGCTGTTTCCGTTGGCGCTGGCCTACTTGGGCTGGCTGGCCGCGCAGCAGCAGAACGCTTTCCTGGCCGCGTCGCCCGGCATGCAGTTGCTGCTGGCGCTGGCCGGCCCGCTGACCGCGTTGCCGCTGCTGCTGTTCGGCGCCGGGGCGCGGCGCATTCCGCTCTCGCTGCTGGGGCTGCTGCAGTACGTGAGCCCCACGCTGCAACTGCTGCTGGGCGTGTGGCTCTACAACGAGCCGTTTGCCGGGCCGAAGGTGGCGGGCTATGTGCTGATCTGGATCGGCCTGGCGGTCTACAGTGCCGAGAGCGCGCTGCGTCTGCAGCGTCGCCCTCAGGTGTTACCGGCTAAGTAACACGGTCGGCGTGACGGGCACGCCGTTCCACGCCATCGGTGTATCCAGCAGTTCCACCTTGGTGATGGCCTTGTCGCCAGGCACGTTGATGGTCCACAGCTTGAAGCTGTCGCCGCTGGTCGGATCTGTCGTGCTGGTGGCTGGTGTGCCGGTCGGGCTGAACCACGGGCGGAAGCCGCCTTGCAGCACACGCGTGATCTGCGAGTTGTCGGCGTAGGTCACGCGCACAGTGTAGTCGCAGCCGCTGGCGTGGCAGTACCACGCATACGTGCCGGTGTTGGGCACGATGGCGGCACGGTCGGCAGCGCTGGCCGGGTCAAAGGTCTGGATCAGGTTGCCGGTGAACGGCAGCGGCGGATAGATCTGCGAGACACCCGCCGTGCCCGCGCGGCTCAACGTGATGGCGATGGCGTAGACCGGTACGTTGGTCTGCGTCGGCAGGTTCTGGTTGATGCCGTACAGGCCGTTGTTGGTGGTCGTGGGCGCGTAGGTCACGCGTGCCTGCGTGGTGGCATTCCACTGGCTGTAGCCGGTGGGCGAGGCCGTGTCGACCAGGATGCGGTTCTGCAGCCAGGCCTGCATCTTTCCCGTATTGAAATCCGAGAACGTCGCGAACTTGTAGCCGGGTGATTGATCGCCTGCGCCGCCCTGCATCGGGTCCTGCTTGATGCAGCGGTTGGCGGAATCGGTCTGGTGGCCGCTCGCACAGTTGGCGTAGCTGCTGGCCGTGGTCGGCACGCGGATGTCGAGGAACTGGTTCTTGTTCGGGTCGTAGCCCCACACCGAGCCCGTCAGGCTGCCGCCCGCGTACGGATACGTGCCGGCGGTGTAGGCATCGCCCGCATGCGGCAAGCCGAACGCGTGACCCTGCTCGTGGATGAAGATGCCGGTGTAGTTCTGGTCGCCCACGCCCGCGTTGCCGCCGCCCAGGCCGCCGCCGAGGAACACCGGCTTGTTCGTCACCGGGTCGACCGGCAGGATCGGCGCGTAGTACTGGTTGTTGGTCGGGCCTTCGCCGTTGGCGTTGCGCAGGCTCTGGATCAGGCTGAGCACGGAGCTCATCACCGCGTAGCCGTCCTTCTGCTGGCTCATGGCGGTGACGACATAGGCGGGCTGCGCCACGTTGGCGCTGTCTGCACGCGGCCCGATCACCATGCTCAGCCACGACACGCGCCCGATCGGGTGATTGGCTGCGGTGAGTGCCGAGACCGGCCACTTGGCGAAGATCTCCTGCTGCGTCACGGCGTCCGGCGCCTTGACGGTCGACAGCGGTGTCGTATTCGAATCGTTCGCGCCAAAGAGGTAGAACGGCAGCACACGCAGCGTGATGTCGGCGTTGGTGCCGAAGCTGGGTGTGTGGCTGGTGCTGGCGGTGTAGTTGGCTGCCGATACGCGGAACGACGTGCCGGGCACCATCCACGCGGCAGGTACGGTCACGCTCCAGCGGTCGGTGGCGTACGGGCGGCCGGCAGATTCCGTGGGCGGCAGGGCGGCGGGCGCATTCAGCGCCAGGCTGCCGACCAACGCGCCGTTGCGCCAGGCTTCCAGCGTCGGTTGCTGCACGTCTGCCTGGCCGATCGACACCAGCGCCAGCGCCGCCCGACTGCCGGTGAGTTGCAGCGTGCCGGTGGTGTTCGGCAGCGTCCAGGTGATGCCGCCCTCGGGCAGCACGTGGGTCTGCGCAAATTCCAGCTTATTCAGCGCGAGCGGGCCGGCGGCCGGCGTGGTGGGCGAGCTGGGGGTGCCGGTCGATCCGCCGTCCGGTTGGGTGCTTGATGTGGTGCTGGTGGCGCCACCATCGCCGCCGCCGCAAGCGGTCAGCAATAGGGTGGTCAAGGCGGCCGCCAGCGTGGCGCGGCCCAGGATTGGCGCTTGGCTCATGGAAAACTCCCGACGTATTTATGTTTATTGGCGCGCACATTCTAGCTTTGTGGAGGATTGTGAAGCTAGGCGCGCTCCCCTAGTCAGGGGATTCGGGGTTTCGTTCGTCCGTTTTACGGCAAGGGTGCAAGGGTGATCAGGTAAAATCGTCGTTTTCCGCGATTCCTACTGTTGCTGCCATGCCTCACGTTCTGCGTCTGTCCGATCTCATCTCCGAAGGCAAACTAGCCGGCAAGCGTGTGTTTATCCGCGCCGACCTCAACGTGCCGCAAGACGACGCCGGCAACATCACCGAAGACACCCGCATCCGCGCCTCCGTGCCGGCCATCCAGGCTGCACTGGGCGCTGGTGCTGCCGTGATGGTCACGTCGCACCTGGGCCGCCCGACCGAGGGTGAGTTCAAGCCGGAAGACTCGCTGGCACCGGTTGCCAAGCGCTTGGCCGAGCTGCTGGGCCGTGACGTGAAGCTGGTGCAGAACTGGGTGGATGGTGTGGAAGTCGCGCCCGGCCAAGTTGTACTGCTGGAAAACTGCCGCGTGAACAAGGGCGAGAAGAAGAACAGCGACGAACTGGCCCAGAAGATGGCCAAGCTGTGCGACGTCTACGTCAACGACGCCTTCGGCACCGCCCACCGCGCAGAAGCCACCACCCACGGCATCGCCAAGTTCGCCCCGATCGCCTGCGCCGGCCCGCTGCTGGCCGCTGAGCTGGATGCGCTGGGCAAGGCACTGGGTGCGCCCAAGCGCCCGCTGGTCGCCATCGTGGCCGGCTCGAAGGTGTCGACCAAGCTGACCATCCTGAAGTCGCTGGCCGACAAGGTGGACAACCTGATCGTCGGCGGAGGCATCGCCAACACGTTCATGCTGGCTGCCGGTCTGAAGATTGGTAAATCGCTGGCCGAAGCCGATCTGGTGGGCGACGCCAAGGCGATCATCGACATGCTGGCCGCACGCGGTGCGTCGGTCCCCATCCCCGTCGACGTGGTCTGCGCCAAGGAGTTCAGCGCCACTGCTGCTGCCACCGTCAAGGACGTGAAGGACGTGGCGGATGACGACATGATTCTCGACATTGGCCCGAAGACCGCCGCGCAACTGGCTGACCAACTGAAGGCTGCCGGCACGATCGTGTGGAACGGCCCGGTCGGCGTGTTCGAATTCGACCAGTTCGGTAACGGCACCAAGGTGCTGGCCGAGGCGATCGCAGCCTCGTCGGGCTTCTCGATTGCAGGTGGCGGCGATACGCTGGCTGCCATCGCCAAGTACAACATCGCTGACAAGGTGGGCTATATCTCCACCGGCGGCGGTGCGTTCCTGGAGTTCCTGGAAGGCAAGACACTGCCGGCCGTGGAGATCCTGGAGCAGCGCGCACAGAACCAGGCAACCACGGCCTGATTGCGTTCCACTCGCATTGCCCAATAACACCAACGAGACACCGCCCATGACCCGCGCTACCAAGATCGTCGCCACGCTCGGCCCCGCGTCCAGCACGCAGGAAGTCCTGACCCGCATGATCTCGGCCGGGGTGGACGTGGTGCGGCTGAATTTCTCGCACGGCACCGCGCAGGACCATATCGACCGAGCGCAGCTCGTGCGTGAAGTAGCGCGCTCGGTGGGCCGCGAAGTGGCCATCATGGCCGACCTGCAGGGTCCGAAGATCCGCGTCGGCAAGTTCGAGAGCGGCAAGATCACGCTGAACCCGGGTGATCGCTTCACGCTCGATGCGCGTTGCGAACTGGGCAACCAGGAGCGCGCCGGTCTCGACTACAAGGAGCTGCCGCGCGACGTCGGCCCCGGTGATCTGCTGCTGCTCAACGACGGCCTGATCGTGTTGCAGGTCGAACGCGTGGTCGGCGAAGAGATCGAAACCATCGTCAAGATCGGCGGCGAGCTGTCCAACAACAAGGGCATCAACCGCCAGGGCGGCGGGCTGTCGGCCCCGGCGCTGACCGCCAAGGACATGGAAGACATCAAGACCGCGATGGCGCTGGGCGCCGACTACGTTGCGGTCAGCTTCCCCAAGAACGCCACCGACATGGAAATGGCGCGCCAACTGGCCGTGGTGGCCGGCGCACCGCACAACCACAAGCCGCGCATGATCGCCAAGATCGAGCGTGCCGAGGCCATCCGCCCGGGCGTGCTCGAAGAGATCCTGGCCGCGTCCGACGGCATCATGGTTGCCCGCGGTGACCTGGCAGTGGAAGTGGGCAACGCGGCCGTGCCGGCACTGCAGAAGCGCATGATCAAGCTCGCGCGCGAAGCCAACAAGCTGACCATTACCGCCACGCAGATGATGGAGTCGATGATCGTCAACCCGGTGCCGACGCGCGCCGAGGTGTCGGACGTCGCCAACGCCGTGCTGGATGGCACCGATGCGGTGATGCTCTCGGCAGAAACCGCCGCCGGCCGCTACCCGGTCGAGACCATCGAAGCCATGGCAGCCATCTGCGTGGAAGCCGAGAAGTCGCAGCCGGTGCACCTGGATACCGACTTCCTGGAGCAGACTTTCAGCCGCATCGACCAATCGATCGCCATGGGGGCGCTGTTCACGGCCTACCATTTACAGGTGAAGGCGATCGCCGCGCTGACCGATTCCGGCGCCACCGCCCTGTGGATGAGCCGTCACGGTATCAACGTGCCGATCTATGCGATGACGCCCAATGTGGGTTCGCAGCGCAAGATGGCCCTGTACCGCAACGTGCAGGCGCTGGCGATGGCCACCAGCGCCGACCGTGACGAGGCGCTGCATCAGGCGGAAGAACTGCTGGTCGCGCGCGGCGTCGTGCAGCGCGGCGACTTCATCGTCCTGACCGTCGGCGAGCCGATGGGGCAGGCGGGCGGCACCAACACACTCAAGATTGTCCGCGTGGGCATGCATTGACGTTCTGCATGTCCTGCACCAGGGAACACCGGTTGCTACGGTGTTCCTGAGAACCGAATACAGATCGACCCATAGGAGAAAACCATGCCACTCGTTTCCATGCGCCAACTGCTGGACCACGCCGCTGAAAACGGCTACGGCCTGCCGGCATTCAACGTGAACAACCTGGAGCAGGTCCAGGCTGTGATGGAAGCCGCCAAGGAAACCGGCGCGCCGGTGATCCTGCAAGCCAGCGCAGGCGCCCGCAAGTACGCCGGCGAGTCCTTCATCAAGCACCTGATCCAGGCCGCCGTTGAAGCCTATCCGGAGATCCCGCTGGTGATGCACCAGGATCACGGCCAGAGCCCGGCGATCTGCCAGGGCGCGATCGACCTGGGCTTCGGCTCGGTCATGATGGACGGGTCGCTGCGCGAAGACGGTAAGACCCCGGCGGACTTCGACTACAACGTCGACGTCACGCGCCGCGTGGTCGAGATGGCACACAAGGTTGGCGTGACCGTTGAAGGTGAGCTCGGCTGCCTGGGCTCGCTGGAAACCGGTATGGCTGGCGAGGAAGACGGCCACGGCGCTGAGGGCAAGCTCGACCACTCGTCCCTGCTGACCGACCCGGAAGAAGCGGCCCAGTTCGTCAAGGCTACCCAACTGGACGCGCTGGCCATCGCCATCGGCACCAGCCACGGCGCCTACAAGTTCACGCGCAAGCCCACCGGTGACATCCTGGCGATCAGCCGCGTGAAGGAAATCCACGCGCGCATCCCGAACACCCACTTGGTGATGCACGGCTCGTCGAGTGTGCCGCAAGAGCTGCTGGCCATCATCAACCAGTACGGCGGCAAGATGAAGGAAACCTACGGTGTGCCGGTCGAAGAGATTCAGGAAGCCATCAAGTACGGTGTGCGCAAGATCAACATCGACACCGACATTCGCCTGGCAATGACTGGCGCGGTGCGCAAGTTCCTGGCTGAAAACCCGGACAAGTTCGACGCCCGTGAATGGCTCAAGCCCGCCCGCGAAGCCGCCAAGCAAGTCTGCAAGGCCCGCTACATCCAGTTCGGCTGTGAAGGCCAGGCTGGCAAGATCAAGCCGATCGGCCTGTCGGTCATTGCTGCGGATTACGCGAGCGGCAAGCTGGCGCAAGTGGTGCAGTAAGCATTTCGCGTCACAACTAGCAAACGGCTGGCACTGCGCCAGCCGTTTTGCATTGCATGGGCCACGTATAATGCTGGCCTTCCACGTTTCCTCATCTCCTCTCGGGTTTCGCCGTGTCCGCCACCCCCGCATCCACCGCCCTTTATGAATCGTCGATCACCAGCCTGCCGTTGCTCGGCCGTGGCAAGGTGCGCGAGAACTACGCCGTCGGCGACGACAAGCTGCTGATGGTCACCACCGACCGCCTGTCGGCGTTTGACGTGATCCTCGGCCAGCCGATTCCGGACAAGGGCAAGGTCCTGGCACAGATGTCGGATTTCTGGTTCAACAAGCTGCGCCACATCGTGCCGACGCACGAGACGGGCATTGCGCCGGAAACCGTGGTGGCCCCAAACGAAGTCGACCAGGTGCGCGGCCGCGCCATCGTGGTCAAGCGCCTGAAGCCGATCCTGGTGGAAGCCGTGGTGCGCGGTTACCTGGCCGGCAGCGGCTGGAAGGACTACCAGGCCACTGGCGCCGTGTGCGGCGTGCATCTGGCCCCTGGTCTGCAGAACGCGCAGAAGTTGCCCGAGCCGATCTTCACCCCCGCCGCCAAGGCCGAGATGGGTGAGCACGACGAGAACATCTCCTTCGATGAAGTCGAGCGCCGCATCGGTACGGCGCTGGCCGCGCAGATCCGCGACGTGAGCATCCGCCTGTACAAGGAAGCGTCCGATTTTGCCGCCACGCGCGGCATCATCATTGCCGATACCAAGTTCGAGTTCGGTCTGGACGAGAACGGCACGCTCACGTTGATGGACGAGGCGCTCACCGCCGATTCGTCGCGTTTCTGGCCGGCCGATTCGTACCAGGTGGGCACCAACCCGCCGTCGTTCGACAAGCAGTTCGTGCGCGACTGGTTGGAAGCCGTGCGCATCGACGGCAAGCCGTGGCCGAAGACCGCGCCGGCGCCGCAACTGCCCGCCGACGTGATCGAGAAGACCGCTAGCAAGTACCGCGAAGCACTGACCCGCCTGACCGGCGAGTCGCTGCGCTAAACCAGGAGCGACGACGATGACCGTACAGCAAACCGCTCCGCTCGTTGGCGTGGTGATGGGCTCGAACTCCGATTGGGAGATCATGCGCCACGCCGTCGACATGCTCACGCAGTTCGGCATTCCGTTCGAGGCGCAGGTCGTCTCGGCACACCGCATGCCGGACGACATGTTCCGTTACGCCGAAGCCGCACGCAGCCGCGGTTTGCGCGCCATCATCGCCGGGGCAGGCGGTGCTGCGCACCTGCCGGGCATGATCGCCGCCAAGACGATCGTGCCGGTGTTCGGCGTGCCGGTGCCGTCCAAGTATCTGCGTGGCGAAGACTCGCTGCTCTCCATCGTGCAGATGCCCAAGGGCATTCCGGTGTCGACGTTCGCCATTGGTGAAGCGGGCGCGGCCAATGCGGCGCTCGCGGCCATCGCCACCATTGCTACGACAGACTTGGCGTTGGCCGATAAGCTCGAAGCCTTCCGCGCGCAACAAACCGAAGTGGCACGCGGCATGACGCTGCCCGTTCATGGTGCCTGAGGCGCCTAAGTAACTGACGACCCCGCGACCTGATCCATGGCCGACGACCTGAACCCGCGCCTGGCGCAAGCCCACACCGCGGAATCCCGCGCGCTGAACGTTCCCAACGCGATCCTGCCCGATGCCTGGCTGGGCATGCTGGGTGGCGGCCAGCTCGGCCGCATGTTCACGCACGCCGCGCAGGCGATGGGCTACAAGGTCTGCGTGCTGGATCCGGACCCGAACAGCCCCGCCGGCACCATCGCCGAGCGTCACCTGTGCGCCGGGTACACCGATGAAGCCGCGCTGACCGAAATGGCCGCGCTGTGCCCGGCCGTCACCACCGAATTCGAGAACGTGCCGGCGCAAGCGCTGGACAAGCTTGAGCAACTCGGCGCGTTTGTCGCGCCGCGCGCCAACTGCGTGTCGATCGCGCAGAACCGCATCGCCGAGAAGAAGTTCTTCGCGCTGTGCGCCGCCCGCACCGGCATTCATCCGGCACCGAGCTGGGTGATCGAGCACGAAGCCGACATCGAGCAACTGCCCGCCGACATTCTGCCCGGCATCCTGAAGATTGCCCGCATGGGCTATGACGGTAAGGGCCAGGCCCGCGTCTCCACCATTGAGGAACTGCGCGCTGCCTGGGGTGCCATGCAGCACGTGCCGTGCGTGCTGGAGAAGATGCTGCCGCTGGCGTACGAAGTGTCCGTGCTAGCCGCCCGTGCCGCCGACGGCACTACCGCCACCTGGCCGCTGGCCGAGAATGAGCACCGTGACGGCATCTTGTTCTCGACGATCATGCCGTCGCGCAGCGTGTCGGACGACATTGCCACGCGCACGCGTGCCGCCGCCGCGATGATCGCGGAAGAGATGGGCTATGTCGGCGTGCTGTGCATCGAGTTCTTCGTGCTGCAGGATGGCTCGCTGGTGGCCAACGAAATGGCGCCGCGCCCGCACAACTCCGGCCACATCACCATGGATGTGTGTGAGACCAGCCAGTTCGAGCAGCAGGTGCGCGCCATGGCCCGTCTGCCGCTGGGCAGCACGCGCCAGCACTCACCGGGGCGTATGCTCAATGTGCTGGGCGACGTGTGGTTCGAATATGGTCTGGAACGTACGCCAGCGTGGCACGAAGTGATGGGCCACAGCGGTGCCAAGGTCCACCTGTATGGCAAGGCGGACGCCCGCCCGGGCCGCAAGATGGGCCACGTCAACTGCGTCGGCACCTCGCCGGAAGTGGTGGACGAAGCCTTCCGCCACGCCGCACACGTGCTCGGCCTGCAGCCGGATTAAGCGAGCACGCATCATCATGCACAAGTCGACCACGCCCTACGTCATGCCTTCGCGCGAGCGCCTGGATGAAGCCGCGCGCAAGCTGGAGGCGGGCGAGCTGGTCGCCTTCCCGACCGAGACCGTCTATGGTCTCGGCGCCGATGCCGAAAGCCCGCAGGCCATCGCCAAGATCTACGCCGCCAAGGGGCGTCCGTCCAATCACCCCGTGATCGTGCACGTGGTCGATGGCGCGGACATCTCTTACTGGGCCGATGATGTACCCGGCATCGCGCTGCAACTTATCGAAGCCTTCTGGCCTGGCCCGCTCACGCTGATCCTGAAACGCGCGCCGCACATTCCGGCTGCGGTAGCAGGCGGGCAGGACAGCATCGGGCTGCGTTGCCCGTCGCATCCGGTGGCGCAGGCGCTGCTCTCGCGCTTCAAGCGCGGGCGCGGTGGCATTGCGGCGCCGTCGGCCAATAAGTTCGGCCAGGTCAGCCCGACCACCGCACAGCACGTGCGTGACGAGTTCGGCGATGCCGTGTTCGTGCTCGAAGGCGACGGCGTTGACGTGGGGATCGAATCGACGATCATCGATCTCTCGCGCCTGGATCAGGGCATTGGCCCAGTGCTGCTGCGCCCGGGCGCCATCACCCCCGAAGACATCGAGCGCGTGACCGGCGAGATGCCCGCACTGCCCGATGCCGCTGCGCCGCGTGCCTCCGGCACGTTGAAGGCGCACTACGCGCCGCGTACGCCGCTGTATCTGCTCTCCGCGACCGAAGTGCCCGCGCGTCTGGCAGCGTTGCAACCCGGCAAGCGCATCGTCTGGCTGGGCGCCCCCGTGGCATTGCCGGCCGGCTGCGACCAGCAAGCCGCACCTACCACCCCTGCGGCCTACGCCAACGCGCTGTATGCGCTGCTGCGCGAGCTCGATCGCGGTGGCTACGACGCCATCTGGGTAGAAACCCTAGCCGATACCCCCGCCTGGGCAGCCGTCAACGACCGCCTGCGTCGCGCCGCCGCCGCGTTCGCTGCTTAGTTCGAGTCGGGCCTCTAATTCTTCCGGGGCACGCGTTCGCCGTGCCCCCGCCAACCTCGCTACACTTGGGCGTTGTGTCGTCTGGCGTGCTTCAAACGCACGGGCAACGCACCACAGATCAAAAAAAATTCCATACGGGAGACAGACCATGAAGTTGCGTCAATGGATGGGGGTTGTTGCATCGGCAACCCTTGCCTTGGGCCTGGCCGCTTGCGGCGGCGAATCCGATCAGAGCGGTAGCAGCAATAGCGGCAACCCCAAGGTTCAACGCATGGTGGTGTTCGGCGACAGCCTGAGCGACGCCGGTACCTACACGCCGGCGGCAGCCCCTGTGGGCGGCGGCAAGTTCACCACCAACCCTGGTCCGGTGTGGGCGGAGACCGTGGCATCGCAACTGGGTGTGGCACTTACGCCGGCGGTGATGGGTTACGCAAACCAGGTGCAGACCTGCCCGAAACCCGGTTGCTTCGACTATGCGCAAGGCGGTTCGCGCGTGACTGATCCGAACGGTATCGGCCACAACGGTGGCGCAGGCGCGCTGACCTATCCGGTCAAGCAACAGCTCGCCAACTTCTACGCGGCCAGCGGCAACACGTTCAACGGTAGCGGCGACGTGGTGTTCGTGTTTGGTGGCAACAACGACATCTTCTATTGGGCAGCGGCGGTGGGCCAAACTGGCCCCGGCGGTGTCGTGATAACGCCGGCCATCGCTACCGCACAGGTGCAGCAGGCCGCGACCGATCTGGTCGGCTACGTCAAGGACATGATCAGCAAGAACGCGACGCAGCTCTACGTGTTCAACCTGCCGGACAGCAGCCTGACGCCGCAGGGCGCATTGGGTGGCCCGCAAGGCCAGGCACTGCTGCATGCACTGGTGGGCGTGTTCAACACCACGCTGCAAACCGGCCTGGCGGGCACCACTGCTCGCGTGATCGACTTCAACTCGCAACTGACCGCCGTGATCCAGAACGGCACGCAGTTCGGCTTTACCAACACCAGCACGCCGGCTTGCGACGCAACCAAGATCAACGCGCTGGTGCCGGGCGCTGGCGGCAGCTCGCTGTTCTGCTCGGCCAACACGCTGGTGGCAGTGGGTGCGGATCAGTCCTACCTGTTTGCCGACGGTGTGCACCCGACCACGGGCGGCCATCGCCTGATCGCGAGCAACGTGCTGCAGCGTCTGCTGGCAGACAGCCTGATGCACTGATCTGGCAAGTCCGACTCAAAGCAAAACGCCCGCGCAAGCGGGCGTTTTTGTTTGCAGCGGCGACGCGTGGGCGGCGTCACTGTGCGGTCGGCGTCGGCAACGTCACCGCTAGGCGTGCCAGTGTCGCCTTCAGCGCTTCGCTTTTCGGCGAGATGGCGAGGCCCCGCTTGAACGCCTCCTGCGCTTCGTCGGTTCGGCCGAGTTTCCACAGCACTTCGCCCTTGTGCGCGAGACCTTCCGCACGCGCATCGCGCACCACGTCGTCGCTGACGCCGTAGCTGCCGTCCGGCTGGTCGAAGATGGCGATGGAGCGGTCGAACCACGTGAGTGCTTCTTCATTGCGGCTCAGCCGATGGAGCGCCCAGCCCTTGCTGTCGAGGGCGAACGGATCGTCCGGCTGTTGTGCCAGATAGGCTTCGATCATCGACAGGCCGCGCTCCACACGCAGCCCCGCATCGACGAGGTCATAGCCGTAGCTGTTGAGCTTGTCGTCGGGCACTGGACGCAGATTGAGCGCGAAGTCGACGTGTTCGAGGTTGCGCTCGGCAATCGCCAGCGAGATCAGCTTGCGTGCAAGGCGGTTTTGAAAGCCTTCGCTGAGTGTGGTGCCGTTGGCGGTCAGTGCGCCGAGGTACTGCGCGTAGAGCGCCGACGGGCTTTGCGCCTCGTCTGCGTTGGCAATGGCTCTGCCGGGGCCTGCGCACCAGGCGTAGTCCTCGAGGGTGAACTGCATGTCGATATCGAGCTGCACCGCGCGCGTTTCGCGCGATTGCGCGTAGTAAGAATAGCCCCCGTCATTGGCGCGGCCGCAGATCAGGTATTCGTCCGTCACATCCAGCAGGTACGGATAGCCGCTCAACGGAGCACCATCGAGTGTGCTGATCAGATGGAAAGATTCACCAAACTCACCCTGGCCGATGATCGGGTTGAGTATCCAGCGCTTTGCCGGATAGCGCTTGGGCAGGCGGATTTTGACCGTGCGCCCCGCGCCATCGGTGGTGCCGAAGATCACGCTATCGTTTTCGTCTTTCTTGGGCGGTTTGCCGGCGATGGTGTGGTTCGGCAGGAACAGGCGGTAGCGCGCGTTGGGCATCGGCTTGCTGGTCGAGGGATCGATCAGCACGAACTGGTGGACCTGTGCGCCGCGGCCGAGCGTGGCTGTTGGGGCGATCCACTCGCGCGCGACAGCAGGTAGGGCAGAGCAAAAAAATGCCGCGCCAAGAAGCGCGGCAGATAGACGGGAAAGCATATTGTTGGGAGGGGGGCTGGCGAAAAATTTCAACGCCCCATCATAGCCAAGCTGCTTCGCCCAGATGTTAAGAGTGCTTCATGTGGATGCCTTTGCAATGTGCTGCACGGCAAACCGGTACACCGCGTCGACATCGTTTAGGTTGAGCACGGTGATGCCTTCCGGTACCTGAACCGCATCTGCTGCATCCGTGGCGACCGCTACCACACCACCAATCTCCGGCCACAGCGGCGCACGACCCAGCGAAGGGCGGAAGATCTCGATCTTCGGGAAGTCACTGCGCTTGTAGCCTTCCACGATCACCACGTCGGTCTCGGGAGACAGCAGTGCCAGCACGTCGGCCAACTCCGGTTCCTGTGCCGGCGCAAACTCGCGCATCAGCACGAGACGCTCGCCGCCCACCAGCACCACCTCGGCGCTGCCGGCCGAGCGCATACGGTGCGAATCCTTGCCCGGCGTGTCGAGGTCGAACCCGTGATGGGTGTGCTTGACTGCGGCCACGCGGCGGCCATCGCGTACGAAGCGGGCGATGAGCTGCTCGACGAGCGTGGTCTTGCCGCTGCCTGAGGTGCCCGTAATGCCGAGAAGCGCCGCGCGGGTGTTCGGCGGGATCATCGTGGCGCGCCCTGGTAGATCCATTGCAGCAGCGCGTCGTGTGCAGCCTGACCGCCGCTGGCATTCGGGTGGTTGATCATGCTGACGACCACGAAGCGCTCGCCGTTTTCGCCTTCTACGTAGCCGGCGATGGCGCGCACGTCATTGAGCGTGCCGGTTTTGATCTCGGCATTGCCGGCCACGCCGGCGCGCGTGAGGCGGTTGCGCATGGTGCCGTCCACGCCCACCACGGGCAGTGCGTCGCGCAGGATGCCGCCGTTCGGGTTGGCATCGGCCTGTTGCAGCAGGCGCCCCATGTTGCGCGCACTGATGCGTTCCGTGCGCGACAGGCCCGAGCCGTTCTCCAGCACCAGCTCCGGCATCGTCAGGTTCTGTTTGGCAAGCCAGCGGTTGATGACCTCGGTCGATTGCGGCACCGAGGCGGGCTTGCGGCCGATCTCCGCACCAATGGTGAGGAAGAGCTGGCGTGCCATCACGTTGTTCGAATACTTGTCGATGTCGTGCACGACATCCGCCAGCGTGGGGCCGTAGTGCGTGGCCAGCAGCACGGCCTGGCGCGGCACCTTGCCTTCACGCAGGCCGGGCGTGAAGCGCGTCGTGCCACCGGCTTGCTGCCACAGCGCCAGGAAGCCGCCCCAGATGAAGTCGGCGTGCGTGAGCGCGGCAATGTTGTAGACGCGCTCTCCGCAGGCGGCAGCGTAGCGGCCGTCGAAGCTGGCGAGCACGTGGCCGTCGGTCTGCGTGGTGATGTTGGCGCCGGAGGCCGTCTTCCAGTCGCCGCAGCCGCCGCGCGTGGTGCGCAGCTGGTTGTCGATCTGCAGTTGTGCCAGCGGCGGCGACACGTCGATGTTGACTGCGCCGTTGCCCGCGTCCGGCGTGAGCGTGAAGGTGAGTGTCTTGAACGAGTAGAGCAGCGCGTCAGGCGCCACGTTGTAGGCGCGTCCGCTGTCGCCGTCGAGCGGGGGCGCTTCAGACAGGCCGTTCTCGAAGTATGTGCGGTCCAGCACGATGTTGCCGGCCAGCTCATCCACGCCAGCGCGGCGTACATCGCTCACCAGCTTGACCAGCTCTTCGGGAATCAGCTTCGGGTCCCCCTGGCCGCGCAGGTAGAGGTTGCCGTTGAGCGTGCCGTTGACGGGCTGGTTGTCGGCATAGGCCGTGGTCTTCCAGCGGAAGTTGGGGCCCAGCAAGTCCAGCCCGGCAAAGGTGGTCAGCAGCTTCATGGTCGATGCCGGGTTCATGCCGGCATCGGCGTTCCACTGCAGGATGGGGTTGGCGGTGCCGGTGCGGATCACGAACACGCTCACCGCATCGAGCGGAATATGTGCGCGGGCAAATGCCAGTGCCACGTTGGCAGGCAGCCCGGCCGGATTGCGTGCGGCCTGGCGCTTCTGTGCTGCGGTTGCGGCGGGCGTAGCGTGTGCGGCGTGGGCCTTGGGTTTCTTGGCATGCGCCAGCGGCGCGGCCGTGAGGGTGAGCAGCGTCGCGCAGGCAAGTGCACAGCGCGACAGGTTCAGCAAACGGGTCGAGCGAATTCGGGCCATCGGGCGGGAGGCAGAGTGGGGCACACGTGCGTGCGCCAAGTGCGGATGCAGGCATGTTAACGCAGTGACCCCATGCTTCGGCCGACAAGCAATGCGGCATTCGCCATCCAATTCCCGTAGAAGCATCCGCGTGTGACGGCAGCGTCATCGCGTGGGCAATCCTGCGCAAAGCAGTGATCAGCTTGGCGCGGTAGCATGGCACCTTTGCTGCGCGACGTTCGTGCGGCAAGCGCATTCTTCGTTGTCCTCATGTCTTCCGAATTCGTGCAATCTGCCGGCGTGCTGCAGCCTCGCCGGCTTCCCCTGTCAGCCCGCGCGGCGACGATGGCTCTCTTTTTCGTCAACGGTGCAACGTTTGCGACCTGGGGGATCCACATCCCCACGGTGAAGGCGCGCTTTGGCTTGTCCGAGGCGTCGTTGTCACTGGCGATGTTCATGGTCGCCTTTGGCGCCATCCTCTCGATCAAATTTGTGGGCCGCTGGGTGGCGCGCGTTGGCACGCAGCACGCCAGCGTGCGGGGTGGCATCGCGTTCAGCGCGATGCTCGCGTTGATCATGCTGATGCCCAGCTACCCGGCGCTGCTGGTGGCGCTCTTTCTGTTCGGCATCAGCACTGTGGGGTTTGACGTGGCCATCAATGCACAGGCCACCACGGTGGAGGCCCACCACCACAAGCCCATCATTTCGTCTTTGCATGGCATGTTCAGCCTGGGCGGCATGGTGGGCGCAGCGGTGGGCGGCGTGCTGTTGGAGTTGGGCGTGCCGCCGGCCGTGCACTGTGGCGGTATGGCGATCGTCTTGATGGCGACCGCGCTGTGCGCCGGGCCGTTCATGCTGCCCGATCACGTGCATGCGGAAGGCGAGCCCGCACACCCGACCACCGGACGCACGCTTTTTGTACTGGGTCTCCTGGCGTTCTTCGGTCTGCTGGGTGAAGGTGCAATGTACGACTGGACCACCGTCTACATGCGCGAGATTGCGCAATCGCCCGAGGCCGTTGCCAGCGCCGGGTATGCAGCGTTCTCTGGCGGCATGGCACTGGCGCGTTTCGGCGGCGATTTCGCACGCGGGCGCTGGGGCAACATGCGCGTGCTGGGCGCCAGCGGCGTGCTGGCCACGGGCGGCATCCTGCTGGCGCTGCTGTGGCCTGACCCGGCTGCCGTGCTGGCCGGCTTTGCGCTGATGGGCGTGGGCGCGGCCAACATGGTGCCGATCTTCTTCATTACTGCATCGCGCCTGCCGGGCGTGCCGGCCGCCGAAGGCATTGCGGCGGTGGCGCGTTTTGCCTATGTAGGTTTGCTGATCGGCCCGGTCATCATCGGGTTGATTGCCCACCGGTCGGACCTGCGCTGGGGGCTGTCGGTGGTAGCGCTGACGATGGCGCTGATTGCCGTGGCCGGGCCGGGGGCGATTCGGCAGAAAAGCCAGAAAGGGCTGAATGAGGCTTAAGGGTCAACACTGATGTTGTGCAAATCGCCAAAAAAATAGGCACTTCCTGTGCGTTGACTTTCGCGTGCGCTTGCCATAGCTTACGACGAGGAGAGGGGGTTCCCCGACGCCCTGTCATGGCCAAACCGTGATGACGGCATCGGGACACGTTCAAAACGAGGCTGCACCATGCGATCAGCCCAAACGACCCATAGGAAAGGAGCTTCAGATGCCGTACAAACGTCTCAACCTCGTGGCAGCGGTTGCTGTCGTGGCAGCCATCAGTGGTGTGGCGCACGCACAAACCGATAAGAAGTTCGACCCCTACAGCCAAGGCGCCAACGCCGACAAGAAGTTCGACCCGTATACCCAAGGGGCGAAGGCCGGCGACAAATTCGACCCGTATTCGCAGGGTGCCAACAAGGATGACAGCACCGCCAGCGCACTCAACCCGGGTGCCCAGCCGGCCAATGTCGAGAAGGGCAAGTACGATACGTACACGCAGGGTGCCAAGGCCGGTGACAAGTTCGATCCGTACAGCCAGGGTGCTCGCCAGGGCGATGCCACCAGCCCGTACTCGAAGGATCCGAACACCAAGCAGTAAGCCCATGCACATTGGGTTCATGAAGACGCTGATGCATCGCCAGATGCATCGGCGTTTTTCTTTATGGGTTGCGGCCGCAGTGGCGTGTGTCACGCTGCCCGCGCACGCAGCCGGCCTGTGCTCCGCGTCCTGGGTGCACGACGGCAGCCGCCTGCAGTTGGACGGCAATGGCAAGACGCCGATGATCGTCGAGTTCACGCTGCACGACGTCAATCACGATGTGCTGGACGGCTGCGAGATCGGTCTGCACATCTATGCCAAATCCGGCCTTGTGGCGCTTGGCGGTCGGCCGATCGAGACGGTGCAGGAGCATCGGTTGATGGTGGATGAAGCGGGTGTCGTCACGCGCGTTGTCAGCACCAACGGCAAGGTGTTTGCGCAAAGCGAGCATGCCGATCTGGTTGGCACCGTCAGCACCGCCATCTCCGGCATGTTCCTGTATGGCGCAGGTTTGGCACCCGAGGCCGAGATGCTGCCGGGCGACACCTACGATTCGAGTTTCGATTTCGACGTGATATCGCCGCGCCTGGGGATTTCGGTGGGGCGCATGCGTGCCGAGCACGCCAAGGTGGAGGTGTCCGAACGCGAGGTGGGCCCGCCGCAACCGATGAACACGGTGGTGGGCGTTCTGCAATGCCGGCCGATTCGCTACACGCGCACGGCCACGCTGGGCGTGCTGAAGCTGGGCGATGAATCGCTCGAACCCGAGCCGACCGTTGCCCATCTGACCGATTGGTTCTGCCCGGAAGCCGGCGTGGTGATGCGTCAGGAGGTTGAGCAGCACGGCCAGACGCAGACGATCGACGTGGTCGATCTCACACGCTGAGCATCAATACCCGAATACCTGTCGCGACATCATTCAACGCTGCCGTCGAAGCGGTACACGCGCGCCACCGTAAAGGGCGCCTCGGGCTCGGGCTGCGTGAACAGCGTGATGTTGTCGACGGACATCGTAGGCGGCAGCACCACGCTGCTGGCTTCCAGCGCGCGGTAGCAGGCTAGCTGCTCTGTATGGCCCAGTCGTCCGGTCAGCGTGATGTGGAAGGTGAAGGTATCAAACACGTACGGATAGCCCCAGCGCTGCAGATGGTGCTCCTGTGCGTCGGACAGGCCGGCCTGGCGCCGCCGCGCAAGTTCGGTGGCCGGGGCGGGTGCGCGGAAGGCGTCGAACTCGCGCACGCAGGCATCAGCGAACTCGTGGAGCGCATCGCGCGCCGGATCGCCATGGCGCAGGCGCCAGGCCAGGAAGCCGCGCAACGTTTGCAAGGCGGGTTCGATCGTGAACGGGGTTTGTTCGGGCGCGAACCGGCGCAGTGCCGCATCCAGGTCATCCACTGTGTGGGTCTCTGCCAGGCGGAACGGCGGCTTGAAGGTGGCGTGCAGGCCGTAGTGGCGCGGGTCTGCGGTCCAGCGGTCGAGCGTGGTGAGGTCGACACGAGCGTCGCGGGCCAGCGGTTGGCGCGCATCGGCGTCGATCGGCTCGCCGTGCAGCGCGCAGCGGCCGAGCCAGCGGGTGCCCAGCGTGTACCAGGGCTCGGGCGGCAGCAGGTAGAGCGCGTATCGCCAGGCGTTGGGGAGAGCAGGCAACGGTTGCAGCGGTGCGTCCATCTGCGACAAAGCCTTCAGGCGATGAGCGGCAGATGCCCGGTGGCGTGGCGCAGGCGCCCACCCACCACGGCAGCCACCACGCGTGGCAGGCCCGGGCGGCGGTCATCGACCACGATGGCGTCGGCACGCAGGCCGGCGGCGAACCTGCCGCGGTCGGTCAGCCCCGCCGCTTCAGCCGGGTTGGCGGCCACCAGATCCCATGCCCGCGCCAACGGTGCGACGCCGCGTTCGGCCAGCTTGAATGGCGCGGCCAGCAGGGCCGGGTAGTAGTAGTCGGAGGCCAGCACCGTGCCCAGCCCGGCCGCCACCATGGCTGCGGCGTTGGGCGCGCCGTTGTGGCTGCCGCCGCGCACCACATTGGGGGCGCCGAAGACGATGTGCCCACCGTGCGCACGCGCCGCGCGGGCCACCTCCTCGGTCAGCGGGAATTCAGTCACGGTGCAGCCCTGTGCGTGGAAGGTGTTTCGCGTGGCCACATCCGGTTCGTCGTGCGAGGCCATGCGGATGCCGTGCTGCTGCGCTGCCCGTGCCAGCGCGCCGAGCACCTCGTCGAGCTTGTGTACGTTGACGGCGGCGGTGTCCAGGCGGGTGCGGAAGGTGTCGACGTCGCACTCGGCGCGGTCGGCGTATTGCGCGAGCTTGCGCGCGTCGCCCAGCTTGTCGCGCATCATCGGCAGGTGGTCGTTGAATGACAGGAAGTGCACGCGGCCCGCCGCCATCCAGGCCAGCGCATCGGCCACGCCGTCCGCGTGGTGCAACTCGAAACGCAGGTGCATCAGGTGCTCGGCACCCAGGTGCGGGCGCATGGCTTCGAGCGTGTCGAGCATGCGCAGCGCATAGGCGTGGCCGCGCAGGCCGCCTTCCCAGGAGTACGTCACGCCGTGGAATTCGGTGGTGATGCCGCTGGAGAGCAACTGGCCGTCTACATCGGCCAGCGCCGTATCGTACGGAAAGGCCACGCCGGGGCGCGGCATGACGGCGCGCTCGAAGGCATCGCCATGCAGATCGACGATGCCGGGCAGGACAAGGAGGTCACCGCAGTCGAGCATGCCGCGCGTCGGGTTGGCATCACACGCAACGATGCGACCGTCGCGAAACTGGACCGCCGCCTCCACGAGCCCATCGGCCAGGAGCGTGCGGCGCGAAACGAGGCCGGCCAAGTGACCGACAGAGGACGAAAACGATTGCATGGCCCGTGCCTGAGAGAAAGTGTGCGCAATGCAGTGCTCGCGCGCATCGAAGTTGTGCTGGCATTGTGCCGCAACTCACGTGCCATTCGACCTGACATCGGTCATTTGCACCACTCTGAAGTAGGGAGGACCATCCAAACGCCTTAACTTTCCCGACACGATGGTCGATAGCAAGAGAAACAGACTGGGGCCTGTCATCACATGAAACGTACGCGCGTTGCCCCGAGCTGGGGTCAGCTACGCGAAGGAAGCCGCCGCAAAGGGTCATTCCCTTTGCAAGGCGCCCGACAAAGTAGATGGCCCCAGCTCGGGGTAACCCGGAGGGCAAGGGGAATTTGGGCCGCATGGCGTCGTTGTGGCCGGCTTGCTTGGGGCGACCAAGCGGCGCCGTCCACGCCTAGCCCTGCGCCCCAAATTCCCCTTGCGCGCGCACGTTTCATGTGACGACAGGCCCCTGCCCATATGGATGCCACTTCCGCCGAGCGGCCCGACCGTCCCGAACCGGATGCAACCGGCCCGGAGACGCCTCGGCCGCTACCGCTTGCTGATGACCGCTACGAGGCGCTTGTCCGGCAAATGCCGGATGCGCTGTACATCGTGGCAGACGACATCATCGTTTTCATCAACGAGGCGGGTGTTCGGCTGTTTGGTGCGCAGCACGCCCGCGACATCGTCGGCCATGAGCTGGACGAGTTCGTGCATGGCGACTCGGTGCAGCTTGCCCGCCAGCGCCGCGAATGGATGGTCGCGCACGGTGCGGGCCTGCCGCCGGTGGAGCAGACCTTGCTGCGCTGCGACGGCACACCGGTCGAGGTGGAAGTGCTGTCCGCCCCTGTGCAGCTGGGCTGGCGTACCGCCATCCAGGTGGTGGCCCGCGACATCAGCCAGCGCAAGCAGGCCGAGCAGGCCCTGCGTGAATCCGAAGCCAACTACCGCGCCCTGGCCGCAGAGACTGCCCGTGCCAAGGAATTGCTGCGCTGCGAAAAGACTGTGCTCGAACTGAGTTCGCGCAACGTGCCGCTGCCCGACCTGCTGGCCGAGGTGTGCCGGCTGGTGGAAGTGCTGCTCGACGACGGGGCGATGTGCTCCGTACTGCTATGCGGCGACGGCGAGCACGTCACACAGGCGGTTGCACCCTCGCTGCCGTTCATGCTCTCGCAGGTGCTGATCGGGCTGTCGATCGGGCCGGCGCATGGCTCGTGCGGCACGGCCATGTTCCTCAACAAGCGCGTGGTGGTGGAAGACATCGACACCGACCCGCTATGGGACGGCTACCGCGACATCGTCCAGCCGCTCGGATTGCGTGCCTGCTGGTCCACCCCCATCCGCGGCGACAACGCGCAGATGATCGGTGCGATGGGCGTCTACTACGACACGCCGCGCGCGCCCACGCCCGATACGATGGGTTTGCTTGACGGCATTACCGACATCGTCGGCGTGGCGATTCAGAAGGCGCACATCGCGCGTGAGCTGCAGGAGAGCGAAGAGCGCTATCGACTGGCCGTCGACAACCTGACCGAAGGCATCGTCGTGCAGGCGGCCGACGGCACCATCCTCGCCTGCAACCCGAGTGCGCGCCGCATCCTGCGGGCGGGCAACGTCTCGCCGGTCGGTACCAGCCACCTTGCGCTGATGCGCCGGTCCTTGCGCGAAGACGGCAGCGAGATCCCCTTCAACGAACGGCCCACGCACGTGGTGCTGAGCACCGGCCGCCCGCTGCTGGGCCTGACCATCGGCCTGGAACTGGTGGATGGCGACGTGGTGTGGGTGCACGAGAACGTGCTGCCCATCGCGCGCCCCGGCGACGATGCGCCCACCGCCGTGCTCATCTCGTTCAACGACATCGGCCCCGCACGGCAGGCGCAGCAACAGCTCAAGTTCCTCGCGCAGCGCGATGCGCTCACTGGCCTGTACAACCGCGCCTATTTTTCGCAGCGCATGCAGGCCGTGCTGGACGAGGCGGCCAACGACGGCCGTCAGGTGGCCGTGCTGTTCCTGGATCTGGACGGCTTCAAGAAGGTCAACGACACCGCCGGCCACGAAGCGGGCGACCATCTGCTGCGTATCGTCGCGCAGCGGCTGTCGGCCTGCGTGCGCCAGAGCGATACGCTGGCGCGCCTGGGCGGCGACGAATTCGTCGTGCTGCTCGACAACGTGCGCTCGCTGGGCGAGGCCGAGCGCCTGGCCCAGCGCATCGTGGGCGCCATCGCGCAGCCGTTTTCCACCAGCGGCACGGAGTACTACCTGGGGGCATCGATCGGCATTGCCGTGTATCCCGAACACGGCAGCGACGCCGCCACGCTGCTGCGCTGTGCCGATGCCGCCATGTACAACGCCAAGCAGAACGGGCGCAACCAGCACCGCGTGTACACCGCGCGGCTCTCACAGCGGGCGCAGCGGCGCTTCCAGCTGGAATACCACCTGCGCCGCGCGCTGGCCGCGGAAGAGCTGTCGCTGCGCTTTCAGCCCATCGTCGATGCAACGTCGATGGAGATCGTGGGTGCCGAGGTGCTGCTGCGCTGGCACAGCACGGAGCTGGGCGAGGTGTCGCCCGCCGAGTTCATCCCCGTGGCCGAAGACGCCGGGCTCATCGGCGCGATCGGCGAGTGGGTGCTGGCGCAGGCGTGCCGCCAAGCCGCGCACTGGCGCGCCACCTGCATGCCGAACTTCTTCGTGGCCGTGAACCTGTCGCCGCGCCAGTTTGGCGAAGGGCTGGTGCCGACCATCTCGCGGTGCCTGGCCGAAGCTGGCCTGCCCGCGTGCGCGCTGGAGATGGAGATTACCGAAGGCCTGCTCATGCGCGACACCGCTGCCGTGATGCCCGTGCTCGACGCGCTCACCGCGCTGGGTATCCGCATCTCGGTCGACGATTTCGGTACGGGGTATTCCTCGCTGTCGTATCTGCAGCGCTTCCCGATCGACAACCTGAAGGTGGACCGCTCGTTCGTCTCGGGCATTCCGCGCCACCGCGATTCGGTGGTGATCTCGCGCGCCATCGTCGCGATGGCCGCGTCGCTCGACATGACCGTAACCGCCGAGGGCGTCGAGACGCTGGAGCAGGCCGAATTCCTGCAGGCAGCCGGCTGCGACAAGCTGCAGGGCTTCCTGTTCGGCCCGCCGATGACGGCCGCGGCCTACGAGGCACGGCTGCGGCGCAACCACACCGCACAGGCGTAGTCCCGACGTAATGCCCGCGTAAGTCAGGGCGCGTAGCGTCTCTCAAGCGCGCATCCGCCTGCGCCGATATGCCCCATAGAGGGTTGCCCCGCCACCGTTGCGAGGGCGCACAAAACAATGACACTTGGAGACCACCGCACGTGAAGCCATTCGCCTGGGGCCGCGGCCCCAAAGCCTCTCCTGAACTTGTCGCCCGAATCGCCGAAGAGGCCGGCCGCGTGGGCATGGGCATCTGCGAGGTGTCCGGCAACGTGGAAGACGTGGCCGTGCGCCTGCGTCGCCAGGCCGATGTGTTCGATCAATTGCGCAGTGCCGCCGACGCCACCATGCGCGGCAACCACGACATTGCCGTGGCGGCGCGCCACGCGCGTGAAGTGGCCTCGCATGCCAGCGAAGAGGTGAGCGGTTCACGCGCCACGGTCGAGGCGTCGCTGCGCGACATCCGCGAGCTGGCGATCGGCGTGGCCAGCATGGAGCAGCAGATCGCTGCGCTGCGCGACGCGCTGGTGCAGGTGGCGCAGGCGTCCGAACAGATCTCGCAGATTGCCAAGCAGACCAACCTGTTGGCCATCAACGCCGCCATCGAGGCGGCGCGCGCTGGCGAATCCGGCCGCAGCTTTGCCGTGGTGGCAGGCGCGGTCAAGCAGCTCGCCGGCCAGACCGCAGAGGCCACGCAACGCATCGAGACCACGCTGGCGGACCTGTCCGGCCAGACCGACAAGCTGATCGGCGACAGCAGCGCCAACGTGGCGCGTGCCCAGCGCGTGGACACGGGCACGCAGGCCATCGGCGCCGTGATTGGCGTGGCAGGCGAGGCCATCGCGCGCTTTGATGCCGAGGCCACCAGCATTGCCGATTCCACCGCCGCGATCGAAGACGAATGCGCCTCGCTCGCGCAAGAGGTGGAGGGCATGGCTGAGGGTGTCCGGCAATCGAGTCAAAACATCGACAACGCACGGCAGCAGCTTTCCGGCCTGCTGGCGGTGTCGGAAACGCTGATTCGGCACACGGCCTCCACTGGTGTGCAGAGCGCTGACACGGTGTTCATCGACGCCGTACAGGCAACGGCGCGCAAGATCGGTGCGCTGTTCGAATCGGCGGTCGCGCGTGGTGACATCAGTGAAGGCGACCTGTTCGATCGTGCGTATCAGCCCGTCGCCGATACCGACCCGCCGCAGCATCTGGCGCGCTTCACCACATTTACCGACCGCGTGCTGCCCGCGTTGCAGGAGCCGCTGCTGGGGCTCGACCCGCGTGTGGTGTTTTGCGCGGCGGTGGATGCCAATGGCTATCTGCCGACGCATAACCTGAAGTTCTCGCAGCCGCAGGGGGGTGATCCGGTGTGGAACGCGGCCAACAGTCGCAACCGCCGGATGTTTACCGACCGCACGGGCCTTGGGGCTGCACGCAATACCGAGGCTTTCCTGCTGCAAACCTACCGGCGCGATATGGGGAACGGCACCTTCGCGATGATGAAGGACGTGTCGGCGCCGATCTATGTCAAAGGGCGGCACTGGGGTGGGTTGCGGATCGGGTACAAGGTGGCGGGGTAGGGCGCCGGTTCTGCTTTGGAAAGGGCGTTGATGGGGTTCGGAACATCGCCGACGGTGTCCGGAACCTCATTGGTGGCGTTCGGAACTCCGTCGATGAAGTCTGGAACCCTATTGATGGAGTTTTGGAACTTCAATCGCGGTGTTCGGAACCTCACCGGTGGTGTATGGAACCATTGCTGATGGCGTTCGGAACCTCACCCGCGGCGTTCGGAACTTCGTCAGTGGAGTTCTGAACCATCGTTGATGGGGTTTGGAACCTCAAGCGTGGAGTTCAGAACTTCATCGGTGGCGTTCTGAACTGCGCTCTGGGGGGGCGATTGGGTGCTGATTGGCGCTGGTGGTGCATCCCCCGTTTCGTCCCCTGCCGGGGGCGACTCACTTTCTTTGTCTTGCCAAAGAAAGTAAGCAAAGAAAGGCGCGCCCGAGATGGCGAAAGACTCCTTGAATTTTCGTAACCGGGCGGGGATGGGGAAAACTCGCTTCGCTCAGACAGTTCCCCATCCTTTTTCCGCCCGCTTACGAAAATTCAAGGCGCCATCTAGGGCAGGAACGTCAACGGCCAAACCATCGGGGCGCATGGGGCTGCGCCTCGATGGTGTCTTCTGGGGTTTGGTTGCTGGGTTTAGCGCTTGCGCGTGCCGAGGATTACTAGCACTGCGGCACCCAGCTCCAGCATGGCTACGAAGTACAGGCCGGCCGACAGGTGGCCGGTGCTCGTTTTCAGCCAGCCGATCATGTACGGTGCGACGAAGCCGGCCAGGTTGCCGATCGAGTTGATGAGCGCGATGCCGCCTGCGGCTGCCGTACCGGCGAGGAACACAGCTGGAATTGACCAGAACACGGGGAACGCCGCCAGGATGCCGATGGCCGCTACAGTGAGCGCAACCAGCGCCAGCACCGGTGAGCCCAGCGTTGCGCCCGTTGCGATCAGGCCCGCGCTGGCGATGATGGCGGCGATGGCGCAGTGCATGCGGCGTTCACCCGTGCGGTCCGAATGCATGCCGTTCCATACCATCGCGATCGTGCCGGCGATGAACGGAATGGCGCTGATCAGCCCGATACGGAAGTTGCCCTGGATGCCCAGCTCTTTGATGATCGACGGCGTCCAGAAGGCGATGGTGGCGTTGCCGCTGACCACGCAGAAGTAAATTGCTGCGCAGATCCACACACGGGCGTTGGACAGCGCCGCGCCAAACGATACGTGCTTGGCCGGATCGCGGTTTTCTGCGTCGATGGAGCGGACGACGGCTTCCTGCTCGGCGGCGGAGAGCCACTTGGCCTGGCGTGGCGTCTCAGGCAGCCAGGCCAGCACGGCAAAGCCGGCCAGCACCGAAGGTATGCCCTCCAGCAAGAACAGCCACTGCCAGTTGGCGAGGTGGCCCACGCCTTCCATCGTGCTCATGATGAAGCCCGCCACCGGGCCGCCCACCACGCCCGCGATCGCAAACGAGGTCATGAACAGGCCGTTGATGCGCGCACGGTAGGCCGACGGAAACCAGTACGTCAGATACAGCACCACGCCCGGGAAGAAGCCGGCTTCAAAAATGCCCAGCAGGAAACGCAGCGCATAGAACGAGGCTGGGGTTTTCACATAGATCATCGCCATCGAGGCCAGGCCCCAGAGGATGGTGATGCGCGCCAGCGTTTTGCGTGCGCCGATCTTCTCCAGCAGCAGGTTGCTCGGCACTTCAAACAGGAAGTAGCCGATGAAGAAGATGCCGGCACCCAGACCGTACACCGCTTCGCTGAACTGCAGATCTTGCAGCATCGACAGCTTGGCAAAGCCGACGTTGACGCGGTCGATCCACGCGAGGATGAACAGGAAGACCAGGAACGGCACCAGCCGCCATGTGATGCGGCGGTAGGTGGCGTCCAGCGCGGTGCCGTGGGGTGGGCTGCTGGCCGGGTCCGTGCGGTCAGCCGGCAGGGCTTGGGTTTGCGACATGGTTTCCTCCAATAGCGTGCAAGGGCGTCTGCGCTTTGTTGTCAAAACGCAGGCGTGAGTGGGGCCGGACGCGTCTTCAGCGCGCCTTGTCTTCGTGGCTTAGAGAACCGCCCGCGTGGCCCGGACGCTGGCGGGAATGTTCTGTTTAGTCGATCAACGCAGCGCAGCCTCCACCGCCCGGCCGACACGCAGGATGCGCGCATCGTCATTGGCGAGACCGCACAGCGACAGGCCGACCGGCAGTTCGCCGGAGGCATGGATGGGCAGCGTCAGTGCGCAGCCGTCCAGGAAATTGATGACGCTCGGGTTGCGCAGCGTCAGTGCGTTGGTGCGGAAGAACTGGGCGTCGTCGGCTTCGAGCGGGGCCACTTCCGGCGGCACGATGGCCACCGTCGGCATCAGCCATGCGTCCACGTTGCCCAGGCGCTTGCGCGCGGCGGCAATCATGCGGGTGCGGGCGTCGAGCACGTCGATGTAGGCGGCGGCACCCATCTGCTCACCACGGCGGATGCGCGCGGCAACGCGCTGGTCGTACTGCGCTTCGGCGCGCGCCAGCACCGGGCGATGCCATGCCCAGGCTTCGGCCGCCGTGAGGCCGCCACCGCCGTTGATCTCGGGCAGTTGCAGCAGTTCAGGAAAGTCGAAGCGCACGATATGCGCGCCGGCGCGTTGGAGTCGTTCGACGGCGCGGTTGAATGCGGTGGCGACCGTGTCGTCGAGGTCCGCGCCCACGTAGTCCTGCGTGATGCCGAAGCGCAGGCCGGCCAGCGGAACGGCGGCGGTATCCAGTGTTTCGCCACTCAGGATGGCATCGACGAGCGCGCAGCAATCGACCGAGTTAGCCAGCGGCCCACCCGAATCGAGCGAGGTGGACAGCGGCACGCCGCCCGTCATCGGTACGCGGCGCGCGGTGGGTTTGAAGCCGGTCAGGTTGCAGAAGGCCGACGGAATCCGGATCGAGCCGCCCGTGTCCGTACCCAAGGCCGCCACCGCCATGCCGCCCGCCACCGTGACTGCGCCGCCCGAGGTGGAACCGCCCGCCGCACGCGTGCCGTCTGCCGGCGTACGCGGCGTGCCGTAGTGCGGATTCAGGCCCAGGCCCGAGAACGCGAATTCGCTCATGTTGGTGCGGCCGAGCAGCACGGCTCCGGCCGCGCGCAGGCGTGCCACGGCTGCAGCATCCGCAGTGGCCGCGGGTTGGTGGGCCAGTGCACGCGAGCCCGCGGCCGTGACTTGGCCCGCCACGTCGAACAGATCCTTGATCGATACCGGCAGCCCCGCCAGCAGCGACGGCACATTGCCTGCCGCGCGTGCGGCATCGGCGGCACGTGCCATGGCCAGCGCGGCTTGCACATCGATGCTCACATAGGCGGCGCCACCCGCGGCGCGGTGCGATTCGGTGCGCTCCAGTGCGGTTTCGGTCAGCGCGACGCTGGTGATGCGGCCGGCAGCTAGGTCGGCGGCCAGTGCGCGGATCATGTTCGGGCGGGGCGTCATCATGCAGAGGGTCTCCGGTAGGTGGTGCGCTTCAGCCCTCAACGGGCAGCGTGTCGACAGCATACTGGTGGCGCAGCTCGGTGCCCGACGCCGGGTCGATGAGGGCCATGTCGAAAGCCTCGCCAAAGCCGAGTTCGCCGATGATCGGCTGCGTGCCGCAGAACATGGCGGTGCCCACCGGCAGCGTGTCGGTGCCGGTGTAGCGGCGGATCAGGTCGCGCGGGTCGAGCATGCGCGTGACGCTGCCTTCCTGGTATAGCGCCGTCTGGCCGTCGCGGGTGCGCCAGGTCTTCATCTGCAGGCTGTCCCAGTGATCGGCCAGCGCTTCGAAGCGCCACACGTCGCGGCTCACGGGCTTGGCGCACATCTGCTTGGAGACCGTCACGCCATACGCTTCGACCTTGCGGTCGGTATGGTCCGAGCCGATGCCGACCAGCAGGCCCAGCGGCGTGGAATACAGCACGAACTCCGCTTCACCCGACGAATCGGCGCCGGGAATCTCCACGCGCGCGTCGGTGGTCAGCAGCGAGTGCGATACGCGATAGAAGCACGGCACACGCGCGGGGCGCGCTACCCCAATCGCTTCGAGTTCTGCGATGTGGTGTTCAACGGCTTCGGCGTCGCGGCCGGTCCAGCCGGCAATGACGAGGTGGTCGACGGTCACGTCGATGAGGCCGTGGCCGATCAGGTTCAGGTGCAGCGTGGTCATGCGGTATCCGGGGGGAAGCAAACGAAGGGGAATCGGGATCAGAGCGTGCGGATGATCGTGCGGCGGAACTCGTCGATGTGCTCGCGGATGGCCTCGCGCGCGGCGGGCACGTCGCGGCGTTCCAGCGCGTCGAGCACGGCGAGGTGCTCGTCGTACACGTTCTGCAGGTGTTGCGGCTCTGACAGCGAGAGGAACCAGAAGCGCGCCTGCTTCTCGTGCAGGCCGCGCAGCAGTTCGGCCAGTACGCGGTTGCGCGAGGCGGCTGAGATGGCGAGGTGGAACTTGAGGTCCAGCGCCGCCAGTGCGGCAATGTCGCGGTGCTCGATCAGCGCAGGCGATGCGTCGACGATGGCGCGCATGGCTTCGAAGTCGGCCGGGTGGGCGCGCTCGGCGGCCAGCGTCACGCAGAGGATCTCGTTGGTGGCGCGCACCTCGATCATGTCGAGCACGTCGTTGAGCGACAGCGGCGTCACCAGCACGCCCTTGCGCGGCAGGATTTGCACCAGCCCTTCGACCTCCAGGCGATGCAGGGCCTGGTGGATCGGCGTGCGGCCCAGGCCCAGCAGCGCGGTGAGCTGCGCTTCGTTGAGCGGCTCGCCGGGGCGGAATTCGCACGCCATGATGCGGCGCTTGATCTCGCCATAAGCGAGCTCACGCAGGGCGGCGCCCTTGGGGGCATGCGCGGCGGGTTCGGCGGCGAATGGGGAAGATGCAGGCGCTTCAGCGGTAACCAGCTTGATCGGACGCGACATGAGGCAGTCTCGGATTTCGTAAAAGTCGAGTGATGGTATTGTGATATATCACTGAGCGTCAAGGCATCCACACGCCACAAAGGCCCTAGGGATTGCCCTGATCCGGCACGCTCTGGTTGTCTCCGATATTTGTTATAGACTGCAACAAATTTCACGGAGACAGCCATGAAGATCGCCATCATCGGCGCGGGCATCGGCGGGCTCACGCTCGCATTGATGGCCGAACGCCAGGGCTTCGAGGTCGAGGTGTGGGAGGCGGTGCAGACGCTGCGGCCGCTGGGCGTGGGCATCAATCTGCTGCCGCACGCCGCGCGCCAGTTGTGTGAACTGGGACTCGAAGACACGCTCGGTGCGTTGGCGATCCGCACCTCGGCACTGGCCTACTACAACCGTTTTGGCCAGCCGATCTGGCACGAGCCGCGTGGGCTGGCGGCGGGCTATGACTGGCCGCAGTTCTCTATCCACCGCGGCGAGTTTCAGATGGCACTGGCCGATGCCGTGGCCGAACGGCTCGGACCCGGTTGCATCCGGCTGGGTCACAGCTTTGACGCTATCCAATCGACTGGCGAGGGTGGTGGCCCCGTGCGCTTCACGCTGCGTGACCGCGCCAACGACACGCTCGTCGAATCGTCTGCCGACGTGCTGATCGGTGCGGACGGCATCCACTCCGCCGTGCGCCGCCAGTTCTATCCGGCCGGCGATGCACCGCGCTTCGCGGGCCGCATGCTCTGGCGTGCCACCACGGAGGCCGCGCCGTATCTCGACGGCCGCACCATGTTCATGGCCGGCCACCAGGACCAGAAGTTCGTCGCCTATCCGATCTCCGAGCCGCTGCGGCAGCAGGGCCGCTCGCTCATCAACTGGATTGCCGAGCTGCGCGTGCCCGACGAGGCGCCGCCGCGCAGCGACTGGAACCGCGAGGTCGACCGCGCCATCTTCCGCAGCGCCTTTGCGGACTGGAAATGGGATTGGATCGACATTCCCGCACTCATCGACGGCGCGCAGGCCGTGTATGAATTCCCGCTGGTCGACAAAGACCCGCTGCCGCGCTGGACCTTCGGGCGCGTGACGCTGCTGGGCGACGCGGCCCACCCGATGTACCCGATCGGCTCGAACGGCAGCGCCCAGGCCATTCTTGATGCGCGTGCACTGGTTGATTGCCTGCTCACCACGCGCGACACCGGCATCGCCCTGCGCGAATACGAGGCCGACCGCCTGCCGCGCACCGCCGGCATCGTGCTGCGCAACCGGCTCAATGGCCCCGAGCAGGTCATGCAGCTCGCACACGAACGCGCACCGCGAGGCTTTGCCCGCATCGACGACGTGATCCCGCGTGCGGAGCTGGAAGGGATCGCGATGCGCTATAAAAAACTGGCCGGCTTTGATCCGCAATCGCTGCGTGACCAGCCGCCGATGCCGGAACGCTCGCGCGTGCCCGCCTGAGCCAACGCTAACGAAACATCAGAAAAGAAGAGGGGACTCATGACCATCCGCCGCACCATCTGCGCCGCCGCCGCGCTCCTGCTTGTGCCCGCCGTCCATGCCGAGATTGTCGTGGGCGTGAGCCTGTCGACCACGGGGCCGTCGGCGTCGCTTGGCATTACGCAGAAGAACTCGCTGGCGTTCTATCCGGACGCCATCGGCGGCGAGAAGCTGCGCCTGGTGCTGGTGGATGACGCCTCCGACCCGAGCACCGGCGCACGCATGGCGCGCAAACTGGTGACGGAGGACCACGTGGACCTGATCGTCGGGTCGTCCGCCGTGGCGCCGTCGATTGCGATTGCCGAAGTTGCCACCGAATCGCAGACGCCGCAGTTGTCGCTCGCGCCCGTGGAGCTGAAGCCCGGCAAGGGCGATTGGACGTATCGCCTGGCGCAGCCGATTTCGCTGATGGCAGAGGCGATTGCTGCGCGCATGGCGTCGAGCGGCGTCAAGACCGTCGGCTTCATCGGCTTTGCCGATGCGTATGGCGAAAGCTGGCTGAAGGATTTCACGGCCGCCGCCACGCCGCGCGGCCTGAAGGTGGTCGATGTGGAGCGCTACGCGCGCGCTGATACCAATGTGACAGGGCAGGTCGCCAAGCTGATCAGCTTCAAGCCCGACGCCGTTCTCGTGGCGGGGGCAGGCACGGGCGCCGCGTTGCCGCACACCTCGCTGCGCGACCGCAGCTATACCGGGCCGATCTACCAGACGCACGGTGCGGCCACCAAGGACCTGATCCGTATCGGTGGCAAGGCGGTCGACGGGGCCATCCTGCCAGCCGGGCCGGTCATCGTGGCCGAGCAGTTGCCGGACAGCCATCCGAGCAAGAAGACTGCGCTGGAGTATGTGACGCGCTACGAGAAGACCTACGGGCCCGATTCACGCACGCAGTTCGGTGCCCACACGTGGGATGCGTTGCAGGTGCTTCAGCGCATCGTGCCGGTGGCGCTCAAGACGGCCAAACCGGGCACGCCGGAGTTCCGTCGCGCGCTCAGGAACGCGTTGGAGACTGAGCACGACATCGTCGTCTCGCACGGCGTGCTGAACTACACGGCCGCCGACCACTTCGGCTTTGATGCGCGCGGCCGCGTGCTGCTGACCATCGATCATGGCAAGTGGAAACTGCTGCCCGCCGATCAAGCTGTCGTGAAGAACTGAAGTTCTTCTCAGTTCATGGCCGACGGGCGCCTTGCCAACGATAATCGACGGGATCCGCATGCCTAATATCGCCATGTCGCGCCAACCCAAAGCCGAAGACTTGTACCCAGCCGTTGCCGAAACCGGTCACTTCAATCCGCATATCGCGGACGTGGAGTACGGCGCGCTCGACGGGCTGGTCGGCTATGCGGTGCGGCGCGCGCAGTTGCATATCTATGAAGATTTCGTGCGCTCGCTGCAGGCGTGGAACATCACGCCGCCGCGCTTCTCGGCCATGACCGTGATCGCGCACAATCCCAACCTCAAACTGACCGAGCTGGCCAACATTCTGGGCGTGGCGCGCTCCGGTGCAGTGCTGCTGGTGGATACGCTGGAAGACATGGGCATGGTCGAGCGGCAGCCGTCGCCAACGGACCGGCGCGCCTTCCGGCTGGTGCTCACGGCCAAAGGCGCCACCACGCTCGACGAGATCACGCGAGCGGTTACCGCGCATGATGCCCGCGTCACGGCGCATCTGTCCGTGGAGGAGAAGCAGCGCCTGCTGGGGTTGCTCAATAAATTGGCATCTGGGCCGGACGGCGGCTGAATGAAAGCGGCCCCGGGGTTTGAACCGCTCCCGGGGCCGCCGCATCTTTGGACTAGCTTAGCGCTTGTCTGCGTCAATCGCCTTTTGCCAGAGGTCCTTGTCGGGCGGGTAGAGCGAATCGAAGTGCTCGCGCAGTGTGCAGATTTCCTGCACGACCTCGAACGGAAAGCCCTGGCGACCGCCACGGTCGTCCATCTGCAGGCTGTCGAGGTAGCGCCGGCAGCCGATGAAATCGACCCATTTGGCGGCGATGGTATTGATGATGCGCGGGAATTTGCGGCCGAGCTCGATCGGCCGGACGTCGTCAGGCAGAGACGCGAGCCAGCGGATGGCTTCGCGGTTGAGCGCGAAGTCATCGGGTTTTGCCTCTTTGCGTTGGGACGTGGGATCGTGAGTCATGTCGGATGCACTTCCATGAAGCTTAGTGTACGCCGCGATCGGCCCGATCGGCAGCCCGACGGGCGAGGGTCTTGACGCACCGCCCGTTTAATTCGACCGCTGGGGCTGCCGATGTTCCCCCGATGGCCCCGGTTTGAGGCGTGTTGCGCGCCGCCTGATCCACTTTTACCCTCAAGTTTTGTGCAGGGCTGCCGATAAGCCAAGCGCGGTTTGGTTTGTTGGTGGCCCCGAGCATCCACCTGGGTCGTAGACCCGAGCGGCCAAAACGGCGTCAGTGTCGGCTGACGTACCGCATCCCTATTTCAATCAAAACCGGACTTCGAGCCGAGGCAGGCAGGGTATGAAGCGAATCGATGCGAACCAATTGCGTGTCGGTATGTTTGTGATGAAGCTGGGCGGGTCCTGGCTGAAACATCCGTTCTGGCGTACGCAGTTTCAGTTGTCGCACCAGGGTCAGATCGACGACATCCTCAAAGCAGGTATTACCGAGATCTGGATCGATCCGGAGCGCGGTGAGGACGTTGTCGCCCAGAGCCTGATGCCCAAGCCGGCCCCTGCTGTTGCGCCCGAGCCCGAGCCGCTTACGCGCGAGACCGTGCGCGCCCGCCCGCCCGTTACGCCCACGTCGCTCAAGGAAGAGTGGCAGCACGCCCAGAAGCTGATGCAGAACGGCAAGGCCACGCTCGGCCACATGTTTGCCGAAGCCCGCATGGGCCGCGCGCTTGAGACCGACAAGGCGCTGCTGCTGGTGGACGACGTGTCCAACTCGCTGGCGCGCAACTCCTATGCGCTGATCGCCCTGGCCCGCCTGAAGAACAAGGACGACTACACCTACCTGCATTCGTTTGCCGTCTGCGCGCTGATGGTGGCGCTGGCGCGCACGCTGGGCCTGCCAGAAGACGAGATCCGCGAATGCGGCCTGGGTGGGCTGGTGCACGACATCGGCAAATCGGCCATGCCGCGCACGCTGCTCGACAAGAGCACGGCGTTGACCAAGGATGAGCTGGCGCTGCTGCAGACCCACGCCGTGGGCGGTCATCACCTGTTGATGGGCACCGGCCAGTTCAGCGAGATCGCGCGTGAGATCTGCCTGCATCACCACGAGCGTATTGACGGCAGTGGTTACCCCGACGCGCAGAAGGCCGACGGGATCAGCCTGTGGGCCAAGATGGGCGCCATCTGCGATGTGTATGACACGTTGACGTCGAGCAGCCCGTATCACCATGCATGGTCGCCGGCGCAGGCGCTCAAGTACATGATGGCCCGCACCGACACGCAGTTCGATCGCACGGTGTTCCAGGCCTTCACGCGTAGCGTGGGCATCTACCCGGTCGGTACGCTGGTCAAGCTGCGCACCAATCGCCTGGGCGTGGTCGTCAACCAGAACGAGGCGTCGGCCCTCAAGCCGGACATCGTTGTGTTCTATTCCGGCAATACCAAGACCCGCGTGCGCCCCGAGCGCATCAGCCTGGGCAAGTCGGACGATTCCATCGTCACGGTGGAAGATGCCGCCACCTGGGGTTTGTCGGACGAGGAAGTCTCCGACATGTGCCTGGTTTGAAGCAGCAGCGCCGCCAAAGTGCGGCGCGCTTCATTTGGCAAGCCCCTTTCGTTTTTGTGTATTTTTCTTAACACGGACTTCAATAAACTTCATGCCGCACCCCTCTAAAGTGGGGTACCGTTGAGTCGTTGATTTTTACGTTGTTGACTGATTGCCATAAAGAGCAGCGGCAGCAACCTCTCAAACAAACGATTCGGTCTTCCGGGGGGTGACATGAACGTTTCCAACATGCTGCGGGCGGCTTCCGATTGGGTGACCCAGTCGCGCGCCTTCAATGTCACGCAATCGGTTGCGCACCATCGCACCGAGAGCGATGCACTGTCGCACTGGAAGCTCGACATCTGGCACAAGAGCGTGCCGTTCCTGCTCGAGGGCGGGCTGGCCGAGCCTGCGCATCAGCTGTTTCCCAAGCATCTGGCGCATGCCGACTGGGTGGATGATCTCCACCACCATCTGAGCCAACTGGTGGGTGTGCGCCGTGAGCATTGCCAGATCGACATTCGTGCGGTGACGGGGCTGGCGCAGTCGCCGTGCTCGGTGCACTCGTTCCCGAGCATGCTGGTGTTTGCGCACCAGCATTGCCGCCGCATTCCGCACAGCACCGATGCAGACTTTGCTGCCAACAAGCGCCACGTGTTCCGCTATGCGGACCAGACCAACGTGTTTCGCGCGTATGACTTTGCCGGCGGCGAACTCTTCTTCATGAATGAATGGGGCGCGCACCATTTTGCTGCGCTGGCGCTGCAGGCACGCACGCAGAACCGCGCACTGCTGGTCGATGCCGAGGTGCGCCATGCACGCTCCGCGCTGGGCCTGCGCCGGCTGCTGGACGGCTTCCATGTGATTGCCGCACGCCGTCAGGGGCAGCAGCGTTATGGCACGCGTTTGTCGGAAGCGCTCGCCAGCCACCAGGTGCCGCACCGCTGGATGCACGGCCGCCGCGAGACCGAGGGCTTTGAGCTGTGCTTCCTGCCGAAGGCTGACCGCTTTGCCAACTGCGTGGGTGAACAACTCATTCGTGATGGCTGGTTCGACTATGGCACCTGGCTGGCCAACCTTCACGACGCCACTGAGGTGGGCGCCCCGGCCCAGCGTGCCGAGGTTGCCCGCAAGGCCCGCCCGAACTGGAAACGTGTGCCCGTGCCGAGCCTGGGCGTGCCGACCGGTTTCGCGCCAGGCTTCGCGCACACGCGCTTGTAATACGAAGGCGGTAGGGTTGCGGCCGGGTTTTCCCTGCCACTGCCCTCCGCCCGACGGATTGCCGAATTGGGCGGCCGGTGTCAGAATTCGCAACTTAGTTGCATTGGGCGCTCAGTCACCTGAAAGATTGCGCGCCGGCATCCGCTCCTCAAACTGTGCGCGCCTTCCGCTCTTCTTTCTCGCACCTGCGCTGGCTGTCTTGCCTGCTGGTCGTGCTGCTGCTGTTCGGTCAGCAGGGCGCGCTGCGGCATGCGCTGTCGCATTGGAGTGAAGGGGCTTCGGTTGAACTGAGCGTTGCGGCCAAGCCTGCCGGCACCGAGCGCGGCAGTCAGCCCGCGCAGGAGCATGCCGCCTGCTTGCATTGCGCGGCCTTTGCTGCGCTCGCGGCGGCGCTGCCGGCGCTGCTTGTGCTGCGTTTGCGCAGTACGCGGCGCTGGCACTTTCCTCATGTTGGCTTCCGCGCTGCGGCACCGGTCTTTCCGGTGGCCGTCTGTTCGCGCGATCCACCGTTCTGCCTTTGATTCTCGACTTGCCTGTCGGCCTGCGCGTTGTTGTGTTGATGCATGCGCGGGCCGCTGTTTGACGCATTCGCTCGATTCAAAGGTCTTTCCATGATTCCGTTCCAGCCCCGCAAGCTGGTGGTGGCGCTTGCCGCCGTGCTGCCATCCGTCGCCTCCGTTTCTGCACTGGCCCAGGAGGCCCCAACGCCCGCTACGCCGACACCACCGGCCGCAGCGCCAGCCACCCCCTCCGCCACGCCTGCCAAGTCGGCCACGCCGGCTGCCACCAGCGTGCGCGACCTCAGCGAAACCCGTGTCACGGCCAAACGCCTGGACGCTGCGCGCAATGCGCTGTCGCCCGACACCGGCAGTTCGGTCTACAAGTTCGACACTGACGACATCGCTCGCCTGCCGCTGGGCGATGCCACCCCGCTGAACCAGGTGCTGCTGCAAGCGCCGGGCGTGGTGCAGGATTCGTATGGCCAATTGCACGTGCGGGGGGACCACTCCAACCTGCAATACCGCATCAACGGCGTGATCGTCCCTGAGCCGATCAGTGGCTTCGGGCAGATGCTCGACACGCGCTTCGCCAACCAGATCAACGTGCTGACCGGCGCGCTGCCGGCGCAGTACGGCTATCGCACGGCCGGCATTGTGGACATCACCACCAAGGGCGCTGCCACCGATGAGGACGGCGAGCCCAAGGCCTTTGGCGGCGAGATCGGCACGGTGCTTGGCAGCAACGCCACGCACGAGGTCAATGCGCAGATTCACGGCACGAAAGACCGCTTCAGCTATTACCTGTCGGGCGTGTTTGCCGAGAACAATCTCGGCATCGAGAACCCGACGGGCAACCGCAACGCCACGCATGACCACACCACGCAGAACAAGTCGTTCGGCATGCTCTCGTACCTGCTCGACAACGACAGCCGCGTGAGCTTCATGTTTGGTTCGTCCAACGGCCGCTTCCAGATTCCGACGCGCCCTGGGCTCGATCCGAAGTTCACGCTGGATGGCGTGGTGCCGCCGGCGTCGCAAGCGCTCAACGCCAACCAGCGCGAGAAGACAGATTTCCAGATCCTGACGTATCAGCAGAAGGTATCGCCCAAGCTGGACTACCAGGTGTCGGTGTTCCGCCGTTCCAGCCGCATCGATTACACGCCCGATCCGATCGGGGATCTCGTCTACAACGGCGTGGCGGCTGACCTCACCCGCCGCAACCAGGCCTACGGCCTGCAGGGCGACGCGAGCTACAAGCTCAATGACAAGCACACGCTGCGCGCTGGCGTGTTTGTGCAACGAGAGCGCTTCGGCACCGACAACACCTCCAGCGTGTTCTCCGCCGACGACACTGGCGCGCAGACCAGCGGCACGCCGTTCACCATCGTCGACAACCACAGCGGCACCGGCACGACGATGGGCGTCTACCTGCAGGACGAGTGGAAGCCGACCGATAAGCTCACCGTCAACTACGGTGCGCGCTACGACCGCGTCAACACCATCGTCAGCGAGCAGCAGTTGAGCCCGCGCCTGGGTCTGACCTACGACCTGACGCCACGCACCCGCGTGCACGCCGGCTACGCGCGCTATTTCACGCCGCCGCCGACCGAGAAGTTCGATGCCACGTCGGTGCAGGCCTTCTCCGGCACGACCAATGCGCTGCCGTCGGATGCCAATACGGCGGTCAAGTCGGAGCGCTCGAACTACTTTGATCTGGGTGTTTCGCACCAAGTCACGCCGCACCTCACGCTGGGTCTGGATGCGTATTACCGCGACGTGCGCCATCTGCAGGACGAGGGGCAGTTCGGCAATGCGTTGCTGTACTCAGCGTTCAACTACGAGCGCGGCCGCATCTACGGCCTGGAAGGCAGCGCCAACTATCGCAACGGCAACCTGGGTGCGTATGTGAACGTGGCGGTGTCGCGCGCGCAGGGCAAGGGCATCGAGACCGGTCAGTTCAATTTCGGTGCGGATGAGCTGGCCTACATCAACAGCCACTGGGTCAATCTGGACCACGACCAGCGTTTGACGGCATCGGCAGGGGTGTCGTACCTGTACTCGGGCACGACCTACACCAGCGATGTGCTGTTCGGCACGGGCCTGCGAAACGGCTTCGCCAATACCGACCACCTGCCGGCCTACTGGCAGATGAATCTGGGTGCTGCGCGCGACTTCAACTTGCCGATGCTCGGCAAGTTCAAGACACGCCTGACCGTGCTGAACATCTTCGACCGCAGCTACCAGCTGCGCGACGGCACCGGCATCGGCGTGGGTGCGCCGCAGTTTGCGCCGCGTCGTACGTTCCTCCTGTCGGTCAGCAAGCCGTTCTAGGAACCTGCCCACTATCCTACTGCGCGCCCCGATCTTGGCCCTGTGATGCTCGCCGTACCCCGTGTACGGCTGCGCTTCTCGGGTCAACCTCGGGGCGCTCGCCACGGATCGTGAACAGGTTCCAGCGGCATGGGCCAGCCTCTTCGGCTGGCCCGCGTCCCCCATCACATCGGCGGGACGAGTCCGTCCTTGCCGACCAGCACGCGCTGCGCAGTCAGCGCGCCTTGCGCATCGGGGCGCACGAACAGCACCACGTGCGCACCCGCCTTCAGCTCATCACGCCGCCCCGGCGCGAAGGCGACGATCGGCACATCTGCCGGCACCACGATGCGCTGCTCCCCATCCTTGTACTTGACCGACAGCGTGCGGCCTTGTGCGCCTGCCTGGGTATCCATGACCGCGCCGGCCTGCTCGACTGTGCCGTTGGTCATCGAGCTGTTCGGGCCCAGGTCATATGGGCGATGGCCGTCACCCGTGCCGCGCATGGCTTCGGGAAACACATGTACTTCCAGCGCGCGCAGCGTGCCGTCAGGCTGTTTGACGGCGGCCGTGCCGATGTAGCTGCCGGCCTGAATGGCCGACGGCTCGATGGGGGCAACTTCGGTGACGGTCGCATCGGCGGGCAGGGTGACGGTGGCCTTGTTGCCGGACTTGTCGGACACGTCGATGGCATTGCCGTGCGTGGCAACGATGGTCGCGCGCACGCGGGCGGGTGGCGCACTGTCGGCGGCGAAGGTGGTTTGCGTGAAGAGCGAGGCGGCGGCGAGGGCCAGTGCGGCGAAGGTGCCGGCTGCGGAAGACAGGCGTGGCATGGCGGTTTCCAGTGGGATGTGTCCAAACGTGGGCGGGGCGGACGGCGAGTCCGAGCGCCAGTGTAGGGCGCAGGCTGCGCATGCGCTGGCGGCACTTGATTACAAATGGTTAGCCGCGTCGCTGCCCAGGTACGCCTTTGCCCTTGTTGGTGGGCCGGCCGCGGCGCATGTTCTCCGCCCAGTCGGTGCCGCCGGTGGGGGAGCGCAGCGGCACGTGGCGTTCAACGTGCGGCGGGTGTGCCGATGGGCTGCGATTTGTGTCGGCGGTATTGTCGGTGGAGCGGCGGTCGTCGTGGTCGTCGTGGGTGGGGTGTGCCATCGAGCGTCTCCGCTGCGAGCTGCGCTTGCGGCGCGATAGCCAACGTGCAGCAAGGCAGATGCCTGCACGGCAGGGCGGTTCCTGCCGTGCTCACGTGGTACGTCGGTTGCGTCCGCTTGTGAGCGGAACCACATGCCATGCCGAGCAGGAGCCCGACGATGAAGCCGCAGAAGCATCCTTCGCAACACAAGCCAGGCGCCGAGCGTCAGAAACACGACGACCGCGTCGATCGCGTCAAACCGAATCGCCCCGTTTTGCCCAGTGAGAGCGCGGTCGGCGAGGAAGACCCGGGAGACTACGAAAACGCTTCCATTCGCCGGGATGATGGCCACCCCAACCCAGACCCCGCGCCGCCGCGCGAGCGCTAGGCGCGCCCGCGCCGTGTCTGCTGCCGCCCGCCGAGCAACGCCAGCCAGCGACGCAGTGGTGCGAGCAGCGCCCACCGGTACGGCGGTTCAGCGGGCACGAGTACGCACAGTTGCGCGCCGCCTGGCCGGTCCGCATGCAGGCCCCACCAGCCGGAAGTCTCCAGCGTATGCGCATGGCCTTCCGTGAAGGTCTGGCGGATGCGGTATGCCTCGCCGGCCAGCCAGCACGGCGGGTGCTCCAGCGTGATGCTGCCCGCCAGCACCACCACGGTGGTACGTGCCGGCAACCATTCGAGGCGGGATTCACCGCGTAGCAAGGCGGGCCATTCGGTATGGAGCGTGGTGTCGGGGGTGCTGGCGGTCATGTTGGTCTCCAGTGCATGACTGCAGCGTAGGGAAGCGACCCCGGCCATAACAGACACAGAAAGCGCCGCTTGCACCACAACAGCGCCCGCATTGTGCCCATCTGTTACGGTACAGTTTGACATCGTCTGTATCTGTTGCGGTGAGGGCCACGCCTGCATGATTTGCGGGAAACTCCCACCGTCGCCCGCCTGTTATGACCGTCACCGAGTTGACCCTCCCGCCCATGCAGCCCGCACAGCCTCTGTATCGGATGCTGGCAGATCATTACCTCGGCGCAATCCGCAGTGGGGTACTCATGCCGGGCGAGCGCATGCCGTCGGTGCGTATGCTGATGCGCACGCATGGGGTGAGCCTGTCGACTGCGCTGCAGGTATGCCGCCACCTCGAAGCCGAGGGGTGGCTGGAAGCGCGCGAGCGCTCGGGCTACTTCGTGCGTCAGCCGCGTCGTGCGTTGCTGGCGCCGGTGGGGGAGCCCGACGTCGGCACGCCGGACCCGGCCGCGTATGTGGGTGTCCATGCGCGCATATCGGCCATTGTGGCGCGCGGGCAGCAGGCCAATGTGCACATCGATCTGTCCGGGGCAAGTGGGGATGCGGCGCTCTATCCGTCGGCTACGCTCAACCGGATCGCCGCCCAGGTGCTGCGCCAGCATCCGTTGCTGCTCACGCAGGCGGTCATACCTAACGGGCATCCGGAATTACAGACTGCCGTGGCGCGCCGCATGCTCGACATCGGCATCCAGCTCGCGCCCGACGACGTGGTCATCACGCACGGGTGTATCGAGGCAGTCAATCTGGCACTGCGCGCCGTTGCGCAGCCGGGCGATACCGTGGCCGTGGAGTCGCCCACGTACTACGGGCTGCTGCAGGCGCTGGAAAGCCTGGGGCTACGCGCGGTGGAGATCCCGACCAGCCCGCGCACCGGCATGTCGCTGGAAGCCTTGCAGATGGCGGTGCAGGCCTACGGCAACATCCGCGCCGTGGTGGTGGTGCCCAATCTGCAGAACCCGCTCGGCAGCATCATGCCGGACACCGCCAAGCGGCGCATGGCGGCCTTCTGCGAGGCCCACGACATCGCCCTCATTGAAGACGACACCTACAGCCCGCTGGCCGACAGCCCCACGCCGCTCAAGGCGATCAAGGCGTGGGATCGCACGGGCAACGTCATCTATTGCGCGTCATTGCGCAAGACGTTCGCGCCCGGCCTGCGCCTGGGCTGGATGGCCGCAGGGCGCTGGCATGAGCGTGTCCAGATGCTGAAGTTTGCCCAGTCGCGGCCGAATGATTCATGGCCGCAGGTGCTGGCCGCGCGCTTCATTGCGTCGGGGGCGTATGACCGACATCTGCGCACGCTGCGCCAGACCTTGTGCAAGCAGCGCGAGGCCATGGCGGAGTCGATTGCGGCGTGCTTCCCGGCGGGCACGCGGCTCTCGGTGCCCTCGGGCGGGGTGGCGATGTGGGTGGAGTTGCCGACCAATGTCTCATCGGTGGCGCTGTTTGATGCGGCGCTGGCGCAGGGCATTCGCATCGCACCGGGGACGATGTTCTCGAACCTCAACCGCTTCGATCACTTCTTCCGCATCTGCTTCGGGCTGCCGCCTTCGGCCAACCTGGAGGCCGCATTGGCCACGCTGGGTGAGCTGACGCGGCAACTGACCGAAGCGTAGTCACTGGCCAATCACCGGCACCAGGCCGGCATGGCCGCACGCGACTCCAGCCCCTGCACGCTCTGTGCAATTTGCTGCGACCACTGCTGCACTAGTTGCTGTGTCGACGACACCACGGCATCGACACCGGCGCCAGCCGGCACCGTCAACGTGTTCTGGCAGGTGAGGGCGGTGGCCGCCGCCGGGCCCTGCGTTTGCGTTGCCGCATCGCGCGTCACACGCCAGGTCGCCAGCGCCGTCACGTTCTGGCCGGGGCGCGCATCGTAGCTGCGCATGTCGGCAGCGATGCGGTAGAGCGGCACGCCGGCAGGCGCCACGCCACCCCCCACATCCACCGCCGATAGCGCGCCAGCCAGATTGGCCGACAGTGCATCGCGCAGCTCCGAACCGAACGGCGCCGCCCAGCGCTGCTGCTCGAGCGCCTGGATTTCGCTGTCAGACGTGCGCAGCACGATCTGCGGCTTGTCCAGACGGTCAGGCACGCGCACGCCCGTCAGGCGGAAGGCGCGCTGGAAGCGTGCGTCAGGCGCGGGTGCCTCACTGCGCAGCGACAGTGTATGCAACGTCGGCGTGGGCGAGGCGCACGCCGCCATCAGCGCGGCAGCGGCAACCGCGCTGGCCAGTCGAAGGGAAGAAGACAGCGTCGGCGTTTGCATCATTGCGCATCCTTTGCCTTGCCCCGGATCAGCGCTTCGGGGTGGGTTTGCAGGTAATCGGTCAGCACACGCACCGAGGCGGCGGCCTTGGCCACCTGTTCCAGTGTGTCGCGTGCGTTGTGCTGCAGCGGCGCGTCTTCCGAGAAGGTCTGGCGCGCGGTCTCCAGCGTGCGGCGTGCCTCGGCCAGCGTTTCCTTCATCTGCGGAGCCAGGTCGGTGTTGACCGTCTTGGCCAGTTGCTCGGTCTGCTTGAGCGTGGCGTCCAGCGTGCCCAGCGCGCGATGCATGTCCTGGCCGATCTGCTCGAACGGTACCTTGTTGAGCTTTTTGGCAATGCCGGCGAGCTGCGCTTCGATGTCATCGGTCGGGTTGTCGGCGGTCGGGAAGACATAGGTGCCGTCACGATCGCGCATGCCGAAGCGCGGCGGCGTCTTCTCGCGGTCGGCCGGGTCGATGAAGTCGAGCTCCACGAACTGCTGGCCGGTCAGCAGGCTCGCACTCTTCAACCGTGCCCGCATGCCGTTTTGGATGAGCGTGTCGAATTGCGTGCGGACATCCTCCGCGGCGTGCTGCGGGTTGTCGTCGCGGATGTCCATGCCGAAGCGCGTCGGATAGATCACGGCCGTGACCGGCAGCACGAACTCCTTGCGCTTGCGGCTGTAGTGGATGCCGATCGATTTGATCTCACCCACGTTGATGCCCTTGAATTCCATCGGCGCGCCCACCGTCAGGCCGCGCAGCGAGCGGTGGAAGTACATCACCACGGTCTGCGAGATGTGCTCGGGGTCCTTGAGCGCCATGGCCTCGTTGCGCACGAGCTGGTATTCGGTGTTGGACGCAGCGGGCTCGTGGTCCGCCTCTTCGGGTGTCTGGAAGGCAATGCCGCCCAGCGCGACCGCCAGCAGTGATTGCGTGTCGAGCTTCAGGCCGTTGGCATCGAGCTTCAGGTCGATGCCGCTGGCGTTCCAGAAGCGTGTGCCGCGTGTGACGAACTTGTCGAACGGCGCGTTGACGAACGCATGCAGCGTCACGCCTTTGCCGTCGGTGTCGATGTCGTAAGCGGTGATCTGCCCCACGCGCACGCGGCGGAAGTAGACGGGTGAACCGATATCGAGCGAGCCCAGGTCGGGCGCATGGAGCGTGAACTGCTTGCCCGGGGTGTCGGCATAGATGGCAGGCGGTATATCCAGGCCCTTGAAGCTGGATTTCTTGTCGTGCGAGCGTCCACCGTCCACGCCGATATAGGCGCCCGAGAGCAGTGTGCCCAGCCCCGAGACATTGCCGGCGGCCACACGCGGGCGTACCACCCAGAACCGCGTGTCAGCCACGGCGAAGGCCTTGCCGTCGTGCGTGAGTTCAATGAGTGCAACGGCACCGGAGCGATCGTCTGTCAGCCCAACGGACTTCACGACGCCAATGTCGACGCTCTTGTATTTCACGCGCGTCTTGCCCGCTTCGATGCCCTCGGCCGAACTGAAGGTGACCGTGATCTGCGCACCGCGCGCCAGGATCACGCGCGCCATGAGCGTGCCGCCCACCACGAGTGCAACGATGGGCACCAGCCAGATCAGCGAAGGCAGCCAGCGCTTGCGTTTCATGCGGCGCGGCGGCGGGACGTTTTCTTTATCAATGGGGTCGGTCATGCGTCGGTCTCATCGGGATCGGGCTCGTCGACGGCGTCCCAGATCAGGCGGGGGTCAAAACAGCGGGCGGCAAACATGGTCAGTACCACCACGGCGGCGAACGGCCCGACACCGGGGCCAGGCTTGATGACGGCCAGCGTGGACAGGTGCACCAACCCTGCTAGCAGCGCCACCACGAATACATCGAGCATCGACCAGCGGCCGACCGCCTCGACAATCACATACAGCCGCGTGCGAAAGCGCGGGTTCCAGCGCCAGCGCTGCTGCACCGATAGGCACAGCACCGCCAGAATGCCCAGCTTGGCCAGCGGCACAAAGAAGCTGGCGATGAACACGATGATGGCCAGGTGCCACGAGCCCGACGTCCACAGATAGACGATGCCGCTCATGATGGTGTCTTGCTGCGTGCCGACCAGCGTGTCGGTAATCATGACGGGCAGCATGTTGGCCGGCAGGTACATGGCCATGGCGGCGATCAGCAGTGCCCAGCAGCGCATCAGACTGTCGGGTTTGCGTGCGTGCATGGGTGACAGGCAGCGCGGGCAGACCGGCGCGGCGGCGTGCTCGGGCGCATCGTCGTGCGTGAGCGCGGCGTGGGCGGCTGTCTGCGCGCCGGGCATGCGCGCGAGCAGGCCGCAATGCTCGCATGTGGCGAGGCCATGTGCGGCAGCCCGGATTGGGCGAGCGGGTTGCGCGGGGGCAGCGGTGGTGCTCATGCGTGCTCCTCGCCGCTGGTTGCTTCGCCGGGGCGTGCTGCGGCATCCATGCCGGTGGGCGCATCGACCTGCGTGCCCGGTGGGAGCGTCATGCCGATCTCGCGCCAGAACGGACGCAAGTCGATCGACAGCGCAATCGTCATGAACACCGTCAGCGCACCGAACGCCCACAGGCCTGCATCGGCCTGCAGCGACACCATGTGCGCCACCTTGATGAGCGCCACCACCACGCCCAGCATGAAGATCTCGATCATGGCCCAGGGCCGGATCAATGCTGCCGCGCGCAGTGCCAGCGCGGCAGACGGATGCTGCCGCCCGCGCAGCCGTGCGATCAGCAGCGGTGCCAGTACGGTCAGGTACAGCAGCGGGAACAGCAGCGTGGTCAGGCCCACCAGCACGGCCGCAAACACCATGTCGTAGTTGTACAGCGCTTCAACGGCGCCCCACAGCGTGGTGGTGTTGCGGTTGCCGCCGCCGTTCAGCTCGGCAATCGGGAAGACGTTGGCAACGAAGTAGACGATCAGCCCCGTCACGATCAATGGCAGCAGCACGGACAGCCGCTCGCTCTGGTTGCGATACAGCTTGACGCCGCAGCGCGTGCAGCGCGCCTCTTCATCCAGCGCGATGACCTCGTGGCGGTGCAGGGTGTCGCAATGTTCGCAGGCGATCCACGCGTCGGGGTCCCCTGGCAATGGCTGTGCAACCGGGGCGGCGGGTGTAGCGGAAGCGGCGCCCGTTGCGTCATCTGGCGCCAGCCCGGGCAGGGGCGCGCGCCAAGACTGCGGCAGCGGGAAGGAAAATTTCACGTCGAACAACTCCATCGTCTGGCCGGCGAGCGGGCCGTTACGTAACTTCTGCGCCACATGGAAAGGCGCAGCCTCATGCCGGATCAGGTTGGGGGCGATTATACATACAAGGTTGAATGTATAAGCGCCTCCACCCTGGGTTCGCATTTTGACGGTGGAAGCGATGCAAGAATCCCGCCATCCACATTGTTTGAAGGTTGTCTTCTTGACTAACCGCCGACGCCCAACTGGGCTGCGTGGTGCAGCAGATGGTCTTCGATAAAGGTCTCGATGAAGTAGTAGCCGTGGTCGTAGCCGGGGTGGCGGCGTAGTTGCAGCGGTTGTCCGGCGGCGGCGCAGGCTGCGGCAAAGTCGTCGGGATAGAGCTGTTCGACGAGGAATTTGTCGGCTTCGCCCTGATCGACAAGGATGCCACCGGGGAATGGGCACTGAGCCTGCCGCATCAGTTGCGTGGCGTCGTGCGCGGCCCACGCGGCGCGGTCGTCACCGAGGTAGCCCGTGAATGCCTTGATGCCCCACGGGCACACGGACGGATGCGCAATGGGCGCGAACGCCGAGACCGAGGCAAAGCGCTCCCGATGGCGCAGCGCCAGCGTTAGTGCACCATGGCCGCCCATCGAGTGCCCGAAGATGCCGATGCGCCCGTGGGCGACCGGAAAGGCGACCCGCGCGATGTGATGCAGCTCCTCGGCGATGTAGCTCTCCATCCGGTAGTGCTCGCGCCAGGGCGCCTGTGTCGCGTCCAGATAGAAGCCGGCGCTGACGCCGAAATCCCAGCTGTCCGCTTCGCCGGGCACGTTGGCGCCGCGCGGGCTGGTGTCGGGCGCAATCAGGATGAGCCCCTCGCGCGCCGCCACGCGTTGCGCGCCGGCCTTGATGGCGAAGGTCTCTTCCGTGCAAGTCAGGCCGGCCAAGTAGAACAGCGCGGGGCGTTTCTCACCGGCCAGCGCTTGCGGCGGCAGGTAGACCGAGAAGCGCATCGGCAGCCCGATCGTCGTGGAGGCATGCCGATAGAAGCGCTGCACGCCGCCAAAGCAGGCGTGTTCGGAGATCAGCTCAAGTGCTGGCACCGGGATGGTCATTCGCGTGGCTCCCCAATCCTCAGTACAGCACGACCGAACGGATCGACTCGCCGCGCTTCATCAGGTCGAAGCCCTCGTTGATGCGCTCCAGCGGCAGCGTGTGCGTGATGAGGTCGTCGATGTTGAGCTTGCCCTCCATGTACCAGTCGACGATCTTCGGCACATCGGTGCGGCCGCGTGCGCCGCCGAATGCGGAGCCTTTCCATTCCCGACCGGTCACGAGCTGGAACGGGCGCGTGCTGATCTCTGCGCCGGCTTCGGCCACGCCGATGATGATCGACTGGCCCCAGCCCTTGTGGCAGCACTCCAGCGCCTGGCGCATGACCTGTGTATTGCCGATGCATTCGAACGAGTAGTCCGCGCCGCCGTCGGTGAGCTGCACGATATGGTCGACCACGTTGTCGACGTCCTTCGGGTTGATGAAGTGCGTCATGCCGAATTTGCGGGCCATGGCTTCACGCCCGGGGTTCAGGTCCACGCCGATGATCTTGTCGGCGCCCACCATCTTGGCGCCCTGGATCACGTTCAGACCGATGCCGCCCAGACCGAACACCACCACGTTGGCACCGGCTTCTACCTTGGCCGTGTAGACCACTGCACCCACGCCCGTGGTGACGCCGCAGCCGATGTAGCAGACCTTGTCGAAGGGCGCATCCGGGCGGATCTTTGCCAGCGCAATCTCCGGCACCACGATGTGGTTCGCAAACGTGGACGTGCCCATGTAGTGGAACAGCGGCTTGCCGTCGATCGAGAAGCGCGACGTGCCGTCCGGCATCAGGCCCTTGCCCTGCGTGGCGCGAATCGCCTGACACAGGTTGGTCTTGCGCGACAGGCAGAACTTGCACTGGCGGCATTCCGGCGTGTAGAGGGGGATCACGTGGTCGCCGGCCTTCAACGAGGTCACGCCTGCACCCACTTCCAGCACCACACCCGCACCCTCGTGGCCGAGGATCGCCGGGAAGATGCCTTCCGGGTCTGCGCCCGAGAGCGTGTAGTAATCGGTATGGCAGATGCCGGTCGCCTTGATCTCGACCAGCACCTCGCCGGCGCGCGGGCCTTGCAGGTCGACTTCTTCCACGGTCAGCGGGGCACCGGCTTTCCAGGCGATGGCGGCTTTGGTTTTCATGTGGACTCCTTTTGGTAGATGGGCGCCGTTTGGCTGCCGGCTTGATACGAGACGGGCGATTGTAGTGCGTTGCCTGCCACGGCAATGTGTCATGCGCGTAATAGGTGTCAGACCAGACTTCAGATTTCCTTACGACGGCCGTTTCTTGAGCGACGGCACGGCCGACAGGGTCTTGTGCTGCTTGCCTTACATGGCGGAACCGCCGCCATGGGCTTCGTAGGAAACCATACCGTGCTTGCTTCCATTCGTACCCGCATCTTGCTGACCTGCGTTGCCATCGTGGTCGGCGCACTGACTTTCGCTGGTGGCCTCAACTATCTCGTCACCCGCTCGTACAACGACGAGTCGATCCGCCAGAACCTGCAGTCGGTCGCGCGCGGCCATATCGCCGGCATTGACGACTGGATTGCCGCCAAGACACAGATGATGGTGTCGCTGCAAGACGTGGCGCTGTCGGCAGACCCGATCGCCGTATTCAAGGCCGTGCATCAGGCCGGTGGTTTCATCAACGTCTACGTTGGCTATGCCGACAAGACGTACAAGTTCTCGAACCCCGAAGGGATTCCGCCCACCTACGACCCGACCGCGCGCCCCTGGTACAAGCAGGCCGCCGACGCAGGCAAGCCCGTGGTGACGCCGCCGTACGTGAGCGCGAGCACCGGCCAACTGGTGGTGACGTTCGCGGTGCCCATCCTGCGCGATGGCGGCCTCAAGGGCGTGATTGGCGGCGACGTGGCGATGGACAGCGTGATCGCCAACGTGAAGGCGATCCACCCGACGCCGGCCAGCTTCGGCTTCCTGGTCAACGCAGCCGGCAAGATCGTCGCGCACCCCGATGACAAGCTCACGCTCAAGCCCGCGACCGACCTGTCGGCAGGCCTGAACGAAGCCACGCTCGCTGTGCTGGCGCAAGCCACCAAGCCGGTGGAAGTGGATGTGAACGGCGCGACCAAGCTGCTCTACCGCCAGGGCGTGAAGGGCTCCGACTGGGGGTTGGTGGTGGCGCTGGACAAGTCCGATGCCACGGCGGGTATGCGCTCTCTGGTCATGACCTCGATTGGTGCGCTGGTGGCGGTGGCCGTGGTGGCCGCGCTGATCGTCGGCGCCATGACCGCGCGCGCATTCCGCCGCCTGTCGTTGATCCGTGATGCGATGGACGACATCGGCTCGGGCAGCGGCGACCTCACCAAGCGTCTGCCGTCTGACGGCGAAGACGAAGTCGCGCAGATCGCCCGCTCGTTCAATACCTTTGCCGACAAGCTGACGGCCGTGATGCAGCAGATCCGCCTGGGCAGCGACTCGGTGCGCTCGGCCGCGCAGGAGATTGCTGCCGGCAATGCCGACCTGTCGCAACGCACGGAAGAGCAGGCCAGCTCGCTGGAAGAAACCGCATCGAGCATGGAAGAGCTCACGAGCATCGTGAAGCAGAACGCCGACAACGCGCGTCAGGCGAGCCAGCTTGCCGTCACCGCATCGGACGTTGCCACGCGCGGCGGCGATGTGGTCGGCCAGGTCGTGCAGACCATGGGCGGCATCAACGAGAGCAGCAAGAAGATTGCCGACATCATCGGCGTGATCGAAAGCATCGCCTTCCAGACCAACATCCTGGCGCTCAATGCTGCGGTGGAAGCGGCACGTGCGGGCGAACAGGGCCGCGGCTTTGCGGTGGTGGCCAGCGAAGTGCGCAGCCTGGCGCAACGCTCGGCCGGTGCCGCGAAGGAAATCAAGGCGCTCATCAGCGACTCGGTGGACCGTGTGAGCAACGGCACGGCACTGGTCGATCAGGCCGGCGTGACGATGGCAGAGATTGTTGACGCGGTGAAGCGCGTGACCGACATCATGGGCGAGATCTCGTCGGCCTCGGAAGAGCAGAGCAGCGGCATCGAGCAGGTCAACCAGGCCGTCAACCAGATGGACCAGGTGACGCAGCAGAACGCTGCACTGGTCGAACAAGCTGCTGCTGCGGCGGAGTCGCTTGAGGAACAGGCCCACAACCTCAACGAGGCCGTGGGGCAGTTCCGCCTCTCGCACTGAGCCTGACTCAGGCTCCCGGGGCGGCTGCGCTGGCGGCCGCCTTGGCGTTGTCCTGTTCTGCCGCCAGCGCCAGATCGGCCGCTTGCGCACGTTGCAGGGCCGGGCGCGCCATGACGCGATCAATATAGGCGCGCACCACCGGTGTTTCCGGCATCAGCTTGAACATCGTGATCCAACCCAGCGCTGCACCCCACAGGACGTCTGCCGCCGTGAAGCGTTCGCCCAGCAGGTAAGGGCCCTTGGCGAGCTGCGCGTTGATCGTCTTGATCACAGTGTCGAAGTCGCCATACGGCGACAGCGAGTACGCAGCCGGTGGCCGATTCATCGAGCGGTCCACCACGGCCGGCTCGAAGCACGCGCCGTAGAACGCCATCCATCGCAGGTACGCGCCGCGTAGCGGGTCACCCACTGCCGGTGACAGGCCCGCCTCCGGATACAACTCTGCCGCATACATGTAGATGGCGACCTGCTCGGTTACCACCTCATCACCGTGACGCAGCGTCGGCACCTTGCCCAGCGGGTTGATCGCACGGAACGCCGGCACCTTGTGCTCGCCCGTGCTCAGGTCGAACGTGTGCAGTTCATAGTCGGCGCCCAGTTCTTCGAGCAGCATGCGTACGCCCCGCGAGCGGCTGCGCGGCGAGTGATACAGGATCAGGTGGCGGTCTTGCGACATCGTGGTCTCCGGTGTGTATGAATCAGAGACTGCCACTGTAGGCCGACGATTCCCCCGCGTCTTGGAAAAATCCGCTGTGGCGGTGCATCATCGCGGCATTGCTTTCGATGTGGCTTCCATGACTGACCTGCGTGATGTTGTCGACAGCCCCAAGGGTGTGGTCGATCCGCTGGCCTTTCGCCAGCGCGTTCGCTTGAACCGCTACCAGCCAAGCGCCGCGCTGGCCGGCGTGCTGGATCACCACTGGATCGTTGAATGGGACTTGCGCGGCCAGCCGCCGTTCGCGCAGCGCACGTTGCCGTATCCGTGCGTGAACGTGGTCTTCGACAGGAGGCAGACGGGCATCTTTGGTGTGGTGTCGGGCGCCTTCGAGACCACGCTGGCCGAGGCGGGCCGCGTGATCGGCTTGCGCTTTCGGCCCGGCGCCTTTCGTGCGTTCTTCGGCAAGTCCGTGCACTTACTGACCGACAGGGTGCTGCCGGTATCCACGCTGCTTGATTGCGACGATGCGCAGGCTGAGGAGGTCGTGCTCAGCGCGCAGGATGACGCGGGCATGGTTGCGGCCGCAGAAACGCTGCTGCTGCGCGTGCTGCCGCCGCCCGACCCGCAGGTCGAGCGCATCCACGCCATCCTGCAGATGCTGCAGCAGGACGCGGGTTTGACGCAGGTGCGTGACCTTGCCGAACGCGCGGCCTTGAGCGAGCGCACGCTGCAGCAGTTGTTCTCTGAGTACGTGGGCGTGACGCCCAAGTGGGTGATTCGCCGCTACCGCCTGCATGAAGCGGCGGATCAGCTCGCCAATGGGGCAGACGTCGATCTGGCTGAACTCGCGCACGCGCTGGGCTACTTCGACCAGGCGCACTTCACGCGCGATTTCCGTCGCCTGGTCGGCAAGGCACCGGCGGAGTACCGGCGCAGCAATCAATCCTAGCCACGTGTCTTAGTCCGCCGCTACCGACAAATCGTGTGGGGGCGATGGCGGGTCGGTCATCACGCGGTTGCGCCCGGCCAGCTTGCCTTCATACAGCAGGCGGTCGGCACGCTTGAGCAGCGATTCCAGCGTCGGATGGTCCGCCGCCCGCGCCACGGCCACGCCAAAGCTGGCCGTCATGCGGCAGGGCACGTCGGTGCCGGTCGGCACGGTCGCTTCCGCAATGCGCTTGCGCAGGCGTTCGGCCACGCTGCGTGCTTGGTCTAGGCTGTCTGCCCACACCATCACCGCGAACTCCTCGCCACCAATGCGCGCTACCAGGTCGGCCGCGGGGCCGTCGGTGCGGCACAGGCGCGCCACGGTACGCAGTGCCTCGTCACCGACGGCGTGGCCGTAGGTGTCGTTGATGCGCTTGAAGTGGTCGACGTCAAACATCACCAGCGCGATGAGAGGCGCCTTGGGTTGGGGCGCCTTGCACATCGCAATCGACTGATCTTCAAAGGCGCGCCGGTTGAGCAACTGGGTGAGCGGGTCGGTCTCGGCCATGCGCGCGAGTTCCTGCATCAGGTGCGCGCGTTCCAGTTCAAGCCGGCGCCGCTCGATGCTGTTGATGCGCAGCACGCGGATCGCCTCAAACATGGCGCGGATCTCGCGCCGCGTGAAGCTGGTCGGGATATGCAGGCTCAGGTTGCCGCGTGCGATGGCATCGATCAGGCGCGTGGCGTTGACGAACGGCCGCACCACGTCACGGCGGAACGAAACGATCATCCAAGCCAGCGCCCCCAGCACCGACAGCACAGCCGCCGCCGAGCCCAGCAGCACCCAGAGCATGGCGCGCCGGTGCGCGCGGATGTCGTCTTCGGCCAGGCGCAGCACGCTGTCGCGGAAATCGGTGACAGCGCGCATGGTCGGCACATAGCGCTCGGCGAATTGGCCGGTGGTGACGTCCGCCCCGCCGGGTTGGTTGGTGGCGGCGCGCACGGCTTCGAGATAGCGCAGGCCGTCGCCAAAATACTGTGCATTCAGCGTGTCCATGGCGTGCTGGCCCAGCGCGGATCCGCGCATGATGCGCGTCTCGATCATGGCGCGCAGCTGGTCGATGCGGCCATGCGTGCGCTCGATGGCGAGCTGTTCACTCTGCGTCAGCTTGCGGCGCATGGCCAGCGCGCTGGTGAAGCGTGAGCCGAGCTGGCCGGCGTACTCGCGCAGGTCGGCGGCCAGCCGGGCCAGTGTCAGGCAGTTGAGCACGTCGGGGTCGCCGCGCGTGATGTTGGCCGTGCGTGCGTTGATGATCGGCATGAATTCGGGAATCACCCCGATCATGCGGTCCACCGCATCCGCCAGTGCGCCGTTGCCGCGCGACTGCAGGGGCTGGGTGACAAGGTTGTCGACGTTCTGGCGCGCGCGGGACAGGTCGGCCTGTGCCTGGCGCGCGGCATCGGCGTCGGCAACGCAGCCGGGGCAGTGATCAGGTTGCAGTGCGTTGAGCAGCGTGGCGATGTGCTCGTCGCTGGCGGCGCGCATGCGTTGCAGAGCGGCGGTACGTTCGGCCGGCAGCGGCAGGTCTTCGCCCAGCACGCCGTTGGTCGGGCCGCGCTCGGCCGAGACCTTCTCCATCGTCAACAGCACGGCGCGCAGCGCCTGGAAGCTGCGCGCGGCGTCATCCGCCCGGCCGTAGGCAAGCCATGCGTAGCCGAGCAGCCAGCACGACAGCGAGAGCACCGGGATGAGGACGATGGCGACACTGGCGCCGAAGCGCCTGTCCATCGACGTTTCTGAGGACATGAGCGGGAGCGGTGGCGTCTTGGCAGGCCTGACGGGCAAATCGGCGAGGGTGGCAGCGCAGCGGATGTGCGCGATGCTTACCCAGCCTAACGGCAAGACGGAGGGCATCTTTACGTTGCCATTGAACGCGCCCCCGGTGCGCAGACTGCAAACAAATGAAAAAGGATTCTTGCGGATCCTTTAAGACGAGTGAGGTCCGTTCCCGATGACATGCCAAGAGTAGAATGTTGGAATGATTGGGTGACCAGGAGCTTGTGAGTGAATCCGTTGCTGAATGCAGAGCGCAAGGGGGTTGCCCTGTATACCCAGTTGGCCAGCCTGCTTCGGGGGCGGATCTTGCAGGGGGACTGGAAGCGCGGCGATCAGTTGCCTTCGATCCCCGAGCTATGTGCCTTCTATGGGGTCGGCACGATCACGGTGCGTCAGGCGCTGGCGGAACTGAGCGCCGAAGGCCTGGTGAACAGCGCGCGGGGCCGCGGTACCTTTGTCACGGCAGATATCGTGTCGCCCGCCGACAACGAAGACCTGCGTCACGCCATCAATGACCCCCTGAGCCTTGCGCCGGGGCAGACCATCCGGCTGCTCCTGCGCGAGCCCGCGCATGCGCTGCCCGCAGCATTGAAGACCGGCCAGCCCGAACACGCGGCCTACATGCGGGTCCGCACCGTGCATCTGCATGACGGCGAGCCCTATGGTGTGATGGATACCTACGTCGCGCGGGAAACCTACGACCGGCTTCCCAAAGGCAGCGATGCGCAGCACAAGATCGGTTACCTGGTGCGCAAGTACAACCGTATCCCGCTCGCCAAGGTGCGCCAGGAGATCACCGTCGCCTATGCGGATCAGGAGGTCGCGGGCCTGCTGAGCGCAGCGCGTGCGGACTACAGCATGGCCGACCCGCTGGTGCGCACCCGGCGCTGGTGGACGGACGACGCTGGCTGCGTGATCCATGCCGGCCTCTATCTCTATCGCGCAGACAAATTCGTGCTCGATATGACGCACGATCTTGTCGGTGACGACCGCAGTACGGATCTGATTCCGGTGACAGGCAGTGGCACCCGCTCGCCGCGAGCGGGTGCGCAAAAACGCCGATCCGGAACGAAGGCTTAAGCGCGACCGCCTTCGAGCATGGCGCCGTAGATCCAGTGCCGCAGGTCGCGGCGCACCTGATAGGTGGTGGAGGGCAGGAGCTGCGTCATGAAGATCACGATCAGGTCTTCGGCCGGGTCGATCCAGAACGACGTGCTGGCGCCGCCGCCCCAGAAATAGTCCCCCACGCTGCCGGGCATCATCGTGCTTGCCACGTCTTGCGTCACGGCAAAGCCCAGGCCGAACCCGAGGCCCGGATAGACCGCCTCGCTGAACGAAGAGCGCGACATCTGATCGAGCGTCTTGCCGTCCGGCAGATGATTGAGCGTCATCAGCTCGATGGTCTTGGGGCTGAGAATCTGGTGCCCGTCGATCGAGCCGCCATTGAGCAGCATCCGGCAGAAGCGCAGGTAGTCGTGCGCGGTCGACACCAGCCCGCTGCCGCCTGACGCCAGCGCGGGCGCCTGGAGGAACGCGCTCGTGGCCGGGTCGTCTTGCAGATGCAGGCCGCCGGTGGGCGTGGGGCGATAGCAGGCGCAGAGGCGCTCAGCCTTGTCATCCGGCACGAAGAAGCCCGTGTCCGGCATGCCGATCGGATCGAAGAGGGCGGTCTTCAGGTAATCGGCAAAGGACTGTCCGGAGATCTGTTCGATCAGGTAGCCCAGCACGTGGGTGGCCACGGAGTAGTTCCACTCCTCGCCCGGCGAATAGTCGAGCGGCAGTTGGCTCAGGCTTTCGATCATGCCGCCCAGGCCGGTCGGGTTGTTGGGCTCGCCGATGGCCAGTTCACGGTAAGCCGCGTCGACATTGGTACGGGCCTGGAAGAAGTAGGACAGGCCGGCGGTATGGCGCAGCAGGTCCACGATCAGCATCTCGCGGCCGACCGGGCGAGTGTGGAAGCCGCCAAGGCTGCGCGCGCCGGCCACGGCAACGCCCAGTTGCTTCCACGCCGGAATGAAGCGTGAGACCGGATCATCCAGCGCCACCAGCCCTTGCTCGACCAGCGTCATGAACGCCACGCTGGTGATCGGCTTGGTCATCGAATAGATGCGGAAGATGGCGTCGTCACGCATGGGCTTGTCACGCTCCAGGTCCATCGACCCCACCACATTCGCATGCGCGAGCTCGCCACGGCGATAGACCAGCGTGACCGCACCGGGCAGATGCCCCGACGCCACGTATCGCGCATTCAGCGCCGCATCGAACGCCTGCAGACGCTGCGACGACAACCCCACCTGTTCCGCCATTGCCATGCTCGATCCCCAAAAAGGGATGCCGGCCTCAGGGTGCCGGCATCCGTTTCGCACAGGCTACCAACGCGCGGTAGCCGCTAAACATTCTAAAAATAGGATATTAGCACTTTAATGGGCAAGGCGCACTGTTTGCTGAAGGATGGGTTAGTGCATCCGGCTTGGTGGGCAACAGCGCAGGTGGGCCATTCAGGCAGCCGCAGAGGGCACGGCGGCCAGTGGTGATGCTTCAGCCTGAGTGCGCCACCAAGCCGGCGTAGGACCCGGTTGCACCATGTCGAGCTTCGCCCCGATGGCCGGTGTCAGCACTTCCACCGCGCGGGCGCGCGCCGCAGCGGCAATGCGTTCAAAGGGTTCCTGCCAGGCATGAAACGCCAAGTCGAACGTGCCGTTGTGAATCGGCACGAGTCGGCGCCCGCGCAAATCCAGATGCGCTTGAACGGTCTGCTCCGGCAACATGTGCACGTAGGCCCAGCGCGGGTCGTAGGCGCCGGTTTCCATCAGGGTCAGGTCGAATGGTCCGAAGCGCTCGCCAATGGTTTTGAAGCCCGGGAAGTAGCCGGTGTCGCCGCTGAAGAAGACGCGCAGGTCATCGTCGATCATGACCCACGATGCCCACAGTGTGCGGTTGCCGTCAAACGGCGTGCGACCCGAAAAGTGCTGTGCGGGGGTGGCGGTGAATTGCAGGCCGCTCACCGTGGTCGACTCCCACCAGTTGAGCTGCCGCACCTGATCGGCGGCGATGCCCCAATCGATGAGCCGATCGCCCACACCCAGGGGCGTGAGGAAGTGCTTCACCTTGGGCGCGAGCGTGAGGACGGTCGCGCGGTCCAGATGGTCGTAGTGATCATGCGAGAGGATGACCGCCTCTATGTCCGGCAGGTCTGCCAGCGCGATGGGCGGCGCGTGGAATCGCTTGGGGCCGAGCCACTGCACCGGCGAGGCACGTTCTGCGAACACCGGATCAGTCAGCCAGAAAACGCCGCGCAGCTTGAGCAGTACGGTGGAGTGGCCAAGGCGGAACAGTGAGCGATCGGGCGCCGCGAGCAGGGCTTCACGCGTCAACGCGTGGGTCGGCACAGGTTGGCTCGGCACGGTACCCGCCGGCTTGTTGAAGAAGGCCCACAGCAAACGCAGTCCTGACCAGAAACCACTCTTGGGGCGGCTGACTGCGTTGTGGAATGTGTCATTCGCGCCGGGAGCGGCCGATGGCTGGGGGGCGGCAACAGGCGAGGGCGAAGCGGTGGGGTGCACAGACATTGGGGGAGAACTCCGACAGCAAGGGGCAAACGGATCAGGTGGGGGCAGCAAGCCCTGACTGACACGTCCTCCGCAACGATGATGCCTTGCGCCGTCGCATGGGAGGACATAACATGAGGCGGCCTCCGCTTAATATGCGGAGGCTTCCTCCGTTTGTCAAGCGAGACACGATTCAGTGGCCGAGAAGATCACAAACCGAAAACCCAGAGCCGATGCCGAGCGGAATCGCCAACGTCTGCTGGACGTGGCCAAGGTGGCGTTTGCAGAGAAGGGCGTTTCTGCCAGCCTGGAAGAGATTGCACGCGAGGCGGGCTTGGGGATCGGCACGCTGTACCGGCACTTTCCAACGCGCGAGGCGCTGATCGACGAGATCTACCGGGATGAAGGCAATCGGCTCGTGGAGGCGGCACAGCAGCTGTCCGCCGAACTCGCGCCATTGGACGCCATTCAGGCCTGGCTGCTGCTGTTCATCGGCTATCTGGCCAACAAACAGATTCACGCCGACGTGCTCAACTGCATGGTCGGTGGCAAGGACGACGTCTGTACCTTGTCCGCCGATGCGATCGTCGAGGCACTGACCTTGCTGATGCAGCGTGCGCGAGAGGCGGGCGAGATCCATCACCCGATCGAACCGCTGGAACTGCTCTGCGCGATTGCGGGTGTGGCGACGTTCGGGGTCGACACCGATTGGGAGGCCGGCGCGAAGCGCCTCGTCGCGTTGATGGTCTCGGGGCTGCGCAGCCCATCGGTGCCCCGGTAGCGGCACCTTTGCGTGCGCTGGCAGCAGCACCCGCAACTGCTATGACAGCGGCACGGTCGCGGGCATACTCCGGTTCAACTCACTTGGCTCTGGTCTTGTCCAGGGTCTTCAGACTTCACCTTCACGCGAAGACGCACCATGGATAGCGGAAACGACCGCCGGTATTTTTTCTACTTTCTGCTGTTTGTCGTCACCATCGGACTCTGCTGGATACTCTCGCCCTTTTTTGGGGCGGTGTTCTGGGGTGTCATCCTGGCGATTTTGTTCCAGCCCGTGCAGCGCTGGCTGGTCGCCCGGTTCAACAAGCGGCGCAACCTGGCCGCGCTCGTCACGCTCACCCTGATCATCCTGATCGTGATCCTGCCGCTGTTGTTCGTGGCGATCACGCTTGTGCAGGAAGTGGCCTACGTCTATCAGGAAATCAAGAACGCGCAGCCCAACTATTCGCAGTACTTCCAGGAGGTCATGCACGCGCTGCCGACGTCGATCCAGCAACTGCTCGCCAAGTATGGTCTGGCCAATCTGCCGGGCATCCAGCGCAAGCTCAGCGACGGCGCCGCGCAGATCAGCCAGTTTGCGGCAACCCAGGCACTCACCATCGGCCAGAACACCTTCCAGTTCGTCATCAGTTTTGGTGTGATGCTTTACATGGTGTTTTTCCTGCTGCGCGACGGCGGCGAGATCGGCCGTCGCGTGCGCCGCGCGCTGCCGCTCGATGAAGAACACAAGAACCTGCTGTTGGTCAAGTTCACCACCGTCGTGCGCGCCACCGTGAAGGGCAACATCGCAGTGGCGCTGGTGCAGGGTGCGCTCGGCGGCTTCATCTTCTGGGTCGTGGGTATCGAGGGCGTTGTGCTGTGGGGCGCGCTGATGGCATTTCTGTCGCTGCTGCCCGCGATTGGCGCGAGCATTGTCTGGGTGCCGGCCGCGCTGTACTTCCTGGCGACGGGCGCGCTGGGGAAATGCGCGATCCTCGTGGTGTTCTGCGTGGGCGTGATCGGGCTCGTTGACAATCTGCTGCGCCCGATCCTCGTCGGCAAGGATACGAAGATGCCCGATTGGGTCGTGCTGATCTCGACGCTCGGCGGGATGGCGTTGTTCGGCATCACTGGCTTCGTGATCGGGCCGCTCGTTGCCGCGCTGTTCATGGCGAGCTGGGACATCTTTGCGCGCGCCGGACAGGCAGAGTGATGCTGCAGGCGGCGCTGTGATCTGCATCACGTTCACGGCGATGCCAATTTCAGGCACAATTCGCCGTCTTGTGGAGATGGCATTCCTCCCTTAACCGCCGGCGCGACCAACTGCCGGCTGATGATGCCTACAAATTCCTGGACAAGGAAGTTGTGGGCACACGTCTATACGACATCCTGTCGTCCAGGTTTGCGTTCTACGAATCTGGTCATCATGAAGAAAACGATCACACGCTCCGAGCCACTGCTGATGCTGGCGTATCTGCTGCGCTGGCTCTCGCTGGGGGCGCTCGTCGGCATGCTCGCGGGGCTGGGCTCTGCGGTGCTGCTGCTGGCGCTGGACTGGGCGACCGACACGCGCATCGCGCATCCGTGGCTGCTTTGGTTGCTGCCCGCAGCCGGTCTAGCTGTCGGCCTGCTGTATCACTACACGGGCCGCTCGGTGGAGGGCGGCAACAACCTCCTCATTGACGAAATCCACGATCCAAAGCGCGTGGTGCCGAAGCGCATGGCACCGCTGATCCTGCTCGGTACCGTTGTTACCCATCTCTTTGGCGGCTCGGCCGGGCGCGAGGGGACTGCAGTCCAGATGGGCGGCAGCTTTGCGGACTATCTGACCCGGTTGTTCAAGCTGGACCCGGGCGATCGCCGCATCCTGCTGATGGCCGGCATCAGCGCTGGTTTTGCATCGGTGTTTGGCACACCGCTGGCTGGCGCCGTGTTTGGTCTAGAGGTGTTGGCCATCGGGCGCCTGCGCTATGACGCGATCCTGCCGTGCTTTATTGCGGCCATCGTTGGTGATCTGGTGCCGCCCCTGCTGGGCGTCCATCACACGCCCTACGCGATTCCGTTTGTGCCGCATCTCACACCGGTTGCGATCGGCATGGTGGTGCTGGCCGGTATCGTCTTCGGCCTGGCGGGCAAGACCTTTGCGGCGCTCACGCACAAGCTCGGGCGTCTGTTGAAGCATCGCATTCCGTTTGGTCCGCTGCGTCCTGTGCTGGGCGGCTGTGTCGTGGTGGCCGGTGCCATGGCGCTGGGGACTGATAGATACCTCGGGCTGGGCATTCCCGTCATCGTCGATGCCTTCCACAATCCGTTGCCGGCCTACGACTTTGCCGGCAAGGCGGCCTTTACCATCGTGACGCTGGCGTCTGGCTTCAAGGGGGGCGAGGTGACGCCGCTGTTCTACATCGGCGCCACGCTGGGCAATGCGCTTGGTTATGTGTTGCCGCTACCGTTCCCGCTGCTGGCCGGTCTCGGGTTCGTTGCGGTGTTTGCGGGTGCGGCCAACACGCCGATCGCGTCGACCTTGATGGCGATGGAGCTGTTCGGCCCAGAGGTCGGTACCTTCGCCGGCATTGCGTGTGTGGTGAGCTACCTCTTCTCGGGCCACGCGGGCATCTATCACGCACAGCGCATCGGCCATGCGAAACGCCCGTCCGGACAGGACAGCGAACAAGAAGGGCTCCGCTTGCCGGATCCGCAGGCCACCGGGCAGACATCCGCAGAATCCGCCGAGCGCTCGCAGTCCTGACCTCAATCGCTCTCGACGAGCCGCATCACAATGGCCCTGGCCGAGTTGAGATGGGCGACCGTCATGGAGCGGGCGCCGCGTGCGTTGCGCTCGCGGCATGCCTGGAGGATGTTCTCGTGCTCGTATTGGAACGAGGGGGTGTCTGCAAGCAAGGTGTCCTGCAACCGTTCATAGCGTTCCACCTGGCCGCGCAGCTCTGCGATCGCCTTGAGCGTGAGGGGCCGAGCTTTCCTGGGCGACCTCAGATCCGCTCGAAGCGCAGGCCCGCATGGCGGGTCAGGCGTTCGATGAAGCGTTCGTCGAACATCGTGGCTGGCGTCCAGAAACCGCCAGCACGCCCCGTCTTGGCACCGTCCTTGACGTGGTCCAGCGCGAGGCTGGCGGCTGCCTGGCCCAGCATCTTGCCGGTCGAGCCGTAGCCCGGATCGCGATCTCCGGTGACTTTCACGCGCAAGGTCTTCCCGTCGTCGGTGCGGGCGAAAAAGCGGAGATCGTAGCGGCCGGCCAACTGCGCTGCGGGGCTAGGGCCTTCGCCGGGCTTGGGCAGCAGGAAGCGCTCCATCAGGAGGCGGGCGGGTTTGATGACGATTCCCAGCATGAACGCACCCAGGCCTGCCACCATCGTCACGGCTTTCAGGCGGCCCTGCATGCCACTGCCGGTGATCACCGCTTCGTCATACGTGAACTGGTTGCCATAGGCGTTGCCGGACAACGCGTTCGAGCGATGCACCACGCGCTCGTTGATGGCCGCCATGACGAAGGGCGCGATCCACGCATCGAAATCGGTATCGAATGCAGCGCCCCTGACGGTATGTTGACGCGCCGTAAAACCATGTCCGCTGGGGCAGAGGGCGTATGGGTTGATCAGCTCCTTGCGCAACGCGGGGTCGGCGGCGGCCTCCCGCACCACGTTGATCAGGCTGGCCACGGTGCCACCTGAGGCGCCGCCTTTGAGCGTCTTGACACGCATCTTCACGTGGGCGGCCGGCGTGCCCCATTGCTGCATCGCTTGCCGTTGCAGGAAATAGACGCCCATATCCGACGGCACCGAGTCGAAGCCGCAGCAATGCACGATGCGCGCCCCTGACTGCCGCGCGGTCGACTCGTACTTTTCGACCATGCGCTTGATCCACTGGGTCTCGCCGGTGAGGTCGCAGTAGTCGGTGCCGGTCTGCGCGCAGACCTTGATGAGCGGTTCGCCATACAGCGCGTAGGGGCCGACGGTGGATACCACCACCCGGGTCTGTGCGCATAACGCGCGCAACTGCGTTTCGTTGGCCGCGTCCGCCACGATGGTGGGCAGCGTAGCCCCCGCGGTGCCCAGTGACCGTTTGAGGTCATTGAGCTTGGCTTCGGACCGGCCCGCAATGGCCCAGCGCAGGGTTTCGGCCTGGCCCGAGAAGTGCTCGGCTAGGTAGCGGGTCAGGATCTGGCCAACAAAGCTCGTGGCGCCAAACACGACGAGGTCATAGTCCGGTGCGGTCATGGCGTCTTCCTTCCAGGGGCGAATGAGAGTGCCTGCATGAACGCCGCCTCCCTCACATCGCGGATTGATCGAACGCCTTCAGCGGCGTTGGCAGATTCAGAACCAGCTGCGCGTCTTTCACGACGTCCAGACGAAGCATGGTGGACGCTCCCAGCCCATCAAGCAACTGGCTCAGCGGGCCGCCACTGCGCACGAGGTTGATGTTGCGCGGGAACAGGCGCTGGGCGAACGATAGCGTGTTGCGCTGCACCGAACTCTGATGCCATTCGCCGTCGACCTTGTTGATCATGGTCGTCGTTCCCATGCGGGACTGGGGTACGGCGTTGTGCAAGGCAGGAAGCGGTGCATGCAAGGTCAGGTCGGGTTTGCCTTCTGGCCCGGCGATGCTGGACCGCACGGTCGCTCCAATGTTCATGTTGATGTCGGCGCGCCACTTCGGCAATTGATAGCCATGCACGCCGCGCACGCGCGCAATTTCTGTGGTGACGGGCAGCGCCAGCACATGCGCGACGAAGCTGCGGCGTCGCATGGGATCCAGCAGTTCCAGCGCATGCGACCCGCGCGCGCCGGGTCGGCGGATTACCACCGCAACGGATACCTCGTTGTACGGATCGTTATCGCACACCGCATAGGAGAAGAAGATCAGCGCGACGAGCCCATAGCCCGGGAATGCACGCAGCGGCTCGAGCGGTTCCGGCAGTGTCGCCGCAATCGGGAGAGCGGCGCCAGGAACAGCAGTTGAATGCTGCTGGAGCGGTAGCAGAAGTTGGGTGCCCAGGTGGGGCCGACACGCGACGCGGCCAGGCGCTTGGGAATCCGGCGGAAGCAGTCGATGTTTTCGGCAGCAGGGTCCTGTGCCACTTCATCCAGGTTCGGGTTCATCCGGTAGCGGTCGTAATAGCCGCCCGCCGGCACTTCGACTGTGTTCGTTGCGCCGACGGCAAAATCCATCAACACCCGGCTGCGTTCTGGCGACATCGCAACGCGTGGGCCTGGGCAATCCATGGCATGTCAGCGTCATCGCTGACGACAGCCTTTCGAGCGTACCGCTGACGACCTGACGACCACCTACGTCAGGAATGCCGGCTTGCGTTTTGATACCTCGGCCGTCCTTGAACAGACAAACCTGATTATCAGAAATTCCAATACTGGATATACGCATTATTTAATGGCGAAATTCTGCTGACGTTCCTAGGATTCACGTCAAGTTCGCTGGCCGCACAAGTTTTCACCATCAGAACAATTCGTGCGAGACAGATGCATGGCAGCGATGGGTATTCGCTGTGTACACGTCGACCGTATTCGAGACACATGCGTAGCCACTGCGGTGTTGTCACGCCGCCAGATGAAGTGTCGTAGTCCACTCACCACCAAGGAGCGTCATCATGAAAATTGCCTCGTTCGCCGTCCGCGCCGCCGCCGTCGCCATTTCTGCTGCAGCACTCAGCACGCCCGCAGCGGCCGCCGCACCCGTCAAGAACATCGTGCTCGTGCACGGCTACTTTGCCGATGGCTCGGGGTGGCAGGCCGTGACCAAGATCCTCATGCGCGATGGCTACAAGGTGTCCATCGTGCAGCAACCGGAAACCTCGTTCGACGAGGACGTGAAGGCCACCACCCGCGTGCTCGAAGCGCAGGACGGCCCCTCCATCCTGGTTGGCCACAGCTACGGGGGTGCTGTCATCACTGAAGCCGGTAACCATGACAAGGTCGCCGGTCTCGTTTATGTGGCCGCGTTCCAGCCTGACACCGGTGAGAGCCCACTCGACCTGACCAAGAAGATGCCGCCCGCCACCCAGGCTATCAAGCCGACGCCCGACGGCTTTCTGTACTTCGATCAGCCGTCTTTCCACGCTGACTTTGCCGCCGACGTGCCCGTCGCTGAAGCCAAGTTCATGGCGATCTCGCAGGTGATGCCGGCCGCGCAGTCGTTTGGTGTGCCCATCAAAAATGCAGCCTGGAGGTCGAAGCCGAGCTGGGCGGTGGTTGCCACGGCAGACCGTGCGATCAACCCGGATCTGGAGCGCTTCATGACTTCGCGTGCCGGCAGCAAGACGATCGAGATCAAGAACTCCAGCCACGTCGCCTACATCTCGCACCCGGCTGAGGTGGCCAAGCTCATCGAGCAGGCGGCCATGCAGTCCGCCAAGAACTGATGGACACAAAGCGTCGCACAGACCGGTCATCGCCGTTCGGTTTTGATCGGTCCGAATAGCGGCAGTGGACCGGGCAACGTCGCAGTCATTTAGAATCGCGCTCTTTGCCCGTACTCCCATGTGGTTCAAGAATCTTCAGCTTCATCGTCTTCCGGCACCTTGGGCCGTTGCTCCTGACCAGCTTGAAAAGTGGCTCGCGCCTCACGCGTTTCAACCGGGCAACAGCGTCGAGAAGCAGACCTCCGGATGGGCATCACCACGCGATGACGGCGCGCTCGTGTATTCGACCAACCGGCAGATGCTGCTGGTGTTCCGTGCAGAAAAGAAACTGCTGCCGGCATCGGTCATCAACCAGGTGACCAAAGCCCGGGCCCTTGAAATCGAGGAGCAGCAAGGCTTCAAGGTCGGGCGAAAGCAACTGCGCGAACTCAAGGAACACGTGACCGATGAACTGCTGCCGCGCGCGTTCAGCATTCGTCGCGACACCCGTGTGTGGATCGATACGGTCAACGGCTGGCTCGTCATCGATGCCGCTTCCCAGACGCTTGCCGACGACGTTCGCGGACTGCTCGTGAAATCGATCGATCAACTGCCGATCACCAGCGTTCGCGTGGCGCGCTCTCCGGTTGCCGCGATGACGGAGTGGCTGCTGTCTGGCGAAGCGCCGGGCGGATTTACCGTTGACCAGGACGCCGAGCTGCGATCGAGCGGTGAAGGCGGCGCCACGGTGCGCTACGTTGGCCACGCGCTGGAAGCAGACGACATGCGGCGGCACATTGAAGCCGGCAAGCAATGCATGCGCCTTGCGATGACCTGGGACGACCGGATCTCCTTCGTGCTGACGCCGTCGCTGACGATCAAGCGTGTCACACCGCTGGACGTGATCAAGGAAGCGGAGGACCCAACCGCCAAGAACGACGACGAACGCTTCGAGTCGGATGTCACGCTGATGGCCGGTGAGCTGGGGCGGATGTTGACCGATCTGGTCGATATCCTGGGCGGCGATCAGCACGACGCGGTGCATCAGGCCGCAGCCTGAGCTTCGGTGGCGGTGCGTTGTTTGCCAGGCCACAGCCCTGGCAAACAACGTACCGACTCCACCCATCCGCCATTCATCGCGTGCTGCAAATATTCGCCAGCACAAATGCCGGCCTGGGCGCCAATCAAGAGTCCGACAACGCTGATCGGATGCTGGGAGGGCGCGCGGCGCACCAGATGACGATGCGAGGTTCTACACGGTCGCTCCTGGTGGAAGCCTGGCAAGCATGCCAGATGCCCGCGATGGGGAAGCGGCGGCCCATCGCGCCTTCGCTGTCTACTGTGATCGTCAACCACGTCACCCAACCCAAAGCGCGGTCACGCATGCCCATCCAACGAACGATTCGACTTCGCTAGGGAAAACCATAGTGCTCGCCACGCCGCTGCAGAGGGCGCGAGTAAGAGTCGAGTCAGTTTCGCTATCCAGAATCGCCGCGCTCAATCAAGAAAGAATCAGGAGACAGCGATGCAGGATGGTTTGGTAGGAAAAATCGCGGCGCATCCCAAGTATGCGCAGCTCAAGCGCCGGCGCAATGCGCTCGGCCTGCTTCTGACGGTGCTGATGCTGGTCGTGTACTACGGCTACATCGCGCTGATCGCATTCAATAAGCCGTTCCTCGCCAAGCCTGTGAGCGCGGGCGTGATGAGTGTCGGCATCCCGGTCGGCATGGCGGTGATCGTCTTCACCGTGGTCATCACCGGCCTCTACGTGCGCCGCGCGAACAACGAATACGATCAACTGACGCAGGACATCCTGCAGGACGTCAAGCAATGAAGAAGACGCTTTCCATGATGCTGGTAGCCCTGCTGGCCGCCGGCGCCTGCGGTGCAGCCATCGCTGCGGGTGGCGATGTCGGCGAGACCGCCAAGCAGGAAACCAACACCACCGCCATCGTGCTGTTTGCGCTGTTCGTGGCCGGCACGCTGTGGATCACCAAGTGGGCGGCCAAGCGCACGCGCTCGGCGGCGGATTTCTATACGGCGGGCGGTGGCATCACCGGCTTCCAGAACGGTCTGGCCATCTCGGGCGACTACATGTCAGCGGCGTCCTTCCTGGGCATTTCCGCCGCGGTGATGACCTCAGGCTACGACGGCCTGATCTATTCGATCGGCTTCCTGGTCGGCTGGCCGATCATCACGTTCCTGATGGCCGAGCGGCTGCGCAACCTCGGCAAGTTCACCTTTGCCGATGTGGCCGGTTACCGCTTCGAGCAAGGCCCGATCCGCAGCTTTGCCGCCATCGGCACGCTGGTGGTGGTGGCCTTCTACCTGATCGCGCAGATGGTGGGTGCTGGGCAGCTCATCAAGCTGCTGTTCGGCCTGGACTACTGGGTGGCGGTGGTCATCGTCGGCGCGCTGATGATGGTGTACGTGCTGTTTGGTGGCATGACCGCAACGACGTGGGTGCAGATCATCAAGGCGTGCATGCTGCTGGCCGGCGTGACGTTCATGGCGATCATGGTGCTGGCGCAGTACGGCTTCAGCCCGGAAGCGCTGTTCGCCAAGGCAGTGGAGGTGAAGACCGTCATTGCCACCAATGCAGGCAAGGCACCTGACGACGCCGCCAAGATCGGCCTGTCGGTGATGTCGCCGGGCGGCTTCATCAAGGACCCGATTTCGGCCATCTCGTTCGGCATGGCGCTGATGTTCGGCACCGCCGGGCTGCCGCACATCCTGATGCGCTTCTTCACGGTGCCGGATGCCAAGGAAGCACGCAAGTCGGTGTTCTGGGCGACCACGTGGATCGGCTATTTCTACGTCCTGATCTTCATCATCGGCTTTGGTGCGATCACGCTGGTGCTGACCAATCCAGAGCTGTCCGACGTTGCCAAGGGTGTGATCAAGGGCGGGGCGGGCACGGCCAACATGGCGGCTGTCCTAGTCGCCAAGACGGTGGGCGGTGATGTGTTCTACGGCTTCATCTCAGCGGTGGCGTTTGCCACGATTCTGGCGGTGGTGGCAGGGCTCACGCTGTCCGGCGCCTCGGCGGTGTCGCACGATCTGTACGCCACGGTCTTCAAGAACGGCAAGGCCAACAGCGCCGATGAGCTGAAGGTGTCGCGCATGACGACGCTGGTGCTGGGTGTGGTTGCCGTGGCGCTGGGCATCGCCTTCGAAAAGCAGAACATCGCATTCATGGTGTCGCTGGCGTTTGCGGTGGCGGCGTCCGCCAACTTCCCGGTGCTGTTCCTGTCGATGCTGTGGAAGGGCTGCACCACGCGTGGTGCGGTGATCGGTGGGTTCCTGGGGCTGATCTCTTCGGTGGGGCTGACGATCGTGTCGCCGTCGGTGTGGGAAGCCACGCTGGGGTATCCGAAGGGCTCGGCGTGGTTCCCGTACACGTCGCCGGCGCTGTTCTCGATGACGATCGGTTTTGTAGGTGTGTGGCTGTTCTCGGTGCTGGATACCAGCGCGCGTGCCAAGGCGGAGAAGGCGTCGTTCGACGCGCAGCAGGTTCGCTCGGAAACGGGGCTCGGCGCGGCGGGCGCTTCGGGCCACTGAGCGGTTTCAGCGACACCAACCGGAAGCGGGCGGCCTCTTGCGTCGCCCGCCATCCAAGCGCGGGAGCGGCCAGTCAGCGCCGCTTCCGTCCGCTTCAAGGTTCATCTTTGGCCGGCAAGACCGTCTCGCCAGTCGTGCTGAGGGCGCTCGCGACTACCCCGCCAGGCCTCTGTTCGAGCGAAGCCTGAGGGGAACGGGGCCGTGCTCCAGCTTGTGGCCGAGAACGGCCCGCATTCAGATTGCGTCTCGATGGTGTCGACGCTGAAATGCAGGGGTATCTTGCACGGGGCGCTGCTTGCGCATGGTGGCGGCTGAACGGATTGGCTACGGACTCACGCTGTCGTCGATGGCCAGCACCTCGATCTCTACGGCGACGCCAAATACCAGCTTGGCCTCCACCAGACTCCGTGCGGGGAACGCGCCCGCTTCAAAGTAGCGCAGGTAAATCTGGTTAAACGCTGCAAAGTTCGCGAGATCGCTTAACCAGACCGTGGTTTTGACTACGCGGCGCAGAGAGCTTCCCAGGCCTTCAAGCGTGGTGGAAATGCTTTGCAGGACAGCGTGGGTCTGTTCTTCGATTGTTCCGCCGTGCGGCTTGTGATCAGCATCCAAGGGTATTTGCCCGGACAGCCACAAGAAGCCGCCAGCACGTACCGCTGTTGAGAAAGGTAGGCCAGGAGGTGCAGGCAAGTAAGCAGGGGAGGTCGTCATTGCACTTGATGGAGTTGAGGTGAAGAGAAGATCAAGCGTGTAGTTGGCGCCGGCCCAGAAGCTGATAACGATCCCAGCGATAGGGCGATGGATCCAACACGGGTTGTCGTCTGCCGATGAGGTCGGCTACGGTGCGCGCTGAGCCGCACGCCATCGTCCAGCCCATCGCACCGTGCCCGCAGTTCAGCCAAAGGTTGGTGTGGCGCGTGGCTCCGAGAAACGGCAGGTTGTCGGGCGTCATGGGGCGATGGCCGACCCACCGGCTGGGCTGTACGCGGTTCAGACGCGTGCAGATACGCGCGGCAAAGGCTTCAAGGGCGGCAAGACGTTTGGCGATGCGTTGTGCGCTGGGCTGACCGATATCGGCGAACCCCGTGAACCGAACGGCTTCGGGTGCAAACGATGCCCACGCGATCTTGTGGGGGATCGAGACGGCGCCCACACGAGGCGATGCATCGCGGACACCCGTGTAAGAGATTGAGTAACCCGTGACGGGGTAGATCGGCAGGTCGTATCCCAAGGGCGCCAGCAGCCGGCGCGACGCCAGACCGGTTGCGATCACGACGGCGTCCGCCTGGATGCAATCACGCTCCGTCTCGACACCGACGATGCGATCACCGCGCGTTTTCAGCGCGCGTACCGTCTCGGAAAATCGCACCACCGCGCCAAGACGCGCCGCCTCTGCCAAGGCTGCCTGTGCGTAGTGTGCAGCATCGCCCGTCCCGTCCATTGGACAGTAGGTTGCGTATGCAAACTGCTCTGACGCAGTGCGCAGCATGGGCTCAATGTCGACCAACCGCGTGGTGTCGATCCTCTCAAACGGTTCACCGGCCGCTGCGAGCAGTTCTGAATCATGCTGGCCGGGTTGCGCCCCGTTCCCGTACAGATACAGGATGCCGGCCTGCCGGCCGCCATACGCTTCAGGCGGTACCAGGGGATCGCCAAACTGCAGGTCGCGCGAGTACGCGGCGAGCGCCAGCGCAGCGCGGGAGTTGTCCAACCACCGCTCCAGCGTCGCTTCGCGTGCGAACAGCCATGCCCATCGCAGCAGAGCCGGTTTCCAAGGGGCGCAGATGCCCAGGCCTTCGCTGGAGTGCAACAAAGAGCGCAGCGCGACCTGGATGATTCCAGGCTCCGCCCAACTGAAGCTGTGTCCTGGTGAGATCAGGCCTGCATTGGCGAAGCTGGCACCGGTAGCAGCGGTATCTGCGCGTTCGACGAGCTGCACGTGATGACCTTCGCGTGCGAGGGTCAACGCGGTGACGGTGCCTGAGATTCCGGCACCCACGACGACAATGTTCATGGATCTGACTGCCCGACGTATTGAAAGGCGTGGCCGTTTGATGGCCGCAGATGTTCTTGCGCTTCTGGCGGATATGCCCTTGGTATGCGGACTTATGCCTCGAAGGGGTTCGACACGCGGGGCCAGTAGTTGAGATCGCGACGTCGATAGTGCAGATCGGCGAAGCTCGGTGTGACGGCCCCTGGCGCTGCGATGTGGAAGATCGCCTTGGCGCGCGGGGCGAACTCGGCTTGAAAGTGCTGGGTTGACTTCACGACAACCAGCCGCTTGCTTTCAAAATCGATCCCCAGGCCAGTGAACGCGTCGACGCCAACCACTTGGTTGCGCACCGAGGCCAGAACGATGTCGACGCCATTGGCAGCCTCGAGCCAAACGGCGCGCCCAAACGGAATGGTCAGCCCCGAAATGCTTTGCGTATGTTGGTCGGACAGCGCACGTACAGTCACGCGCAGGTCCAACGGGTCTGCCGAGGCCACGCCGCATTTGCCACCCAGGCGCAAGTCGAACGTTGCGCCCACACCGGCGTCGTGACAGATCTGGATTGCACCGAGATCCCAGAAGCACCCGATGGCGACGTTTGCGATCTGTCGCTCGATGATCCGGCGCAGGATGACCGTGTTGTCTCCTGGCGCCCCGCCTCCCGGGTTGTCGGCAACGTCGCCAATCACGACGGGGCCGCTGCCAACCGCCAGGGCGCGGTCCAGCCCGGTGTCGACGTCGAGCCATGTAGGGCGCGTGGCTTCCCGCAGCGCCCAGAATTCGTGGCCAAGCTGGGTGGCCAGCGCCGTCGCACCGGCGAGGTTATTGTCGGTCACCACCCAAAACTTTGCGCCGGCCTCCGGAACATCGCCCCATGGGAACCCATGCCCGAACGACACGGACAACACGCCGTCCCGTCCTTCCAGCGATTTCATGCGTTGAACGAACGTAGCCATGGGCTCACTGGTGGTGTGCCAGGCCCCCACCATGCGGCAGTCGTACACCCCTGTCGTGGGGCGGATCTTGCCTGTCGCGGTGTCGAGCAGCAGTTGATACGCTTCGCGCAAACGATCGATGGGGTCGGTGTGCGGATACTCTTTGTAGGCGATCAGGACGTCCGCCGAGCGCCGCATGCGCTCCGTGAAATGGCAGTGCGGATCGAGCGTGGCGGCAATCGGCACTTCGGGGCCGACAATGGCGCGCACCCGAGACAGCAGATCGCCTTCACAGTCGTCGTATCCCTCGGCCACCATCGCGCCGTGCAGCACCAGGAGCACGCCATCCAGCGGCTGGGCTGCTTCGATCTTGCCTAGGATCTCGTCTCGCAGCGATTCATAGACCGCGCGAATCGTGGGGCCTGATGGTTGCGCCTCTGCGCAGATGCCCTCGACGATCTCGTGCCCGTCGCGTTCCGCAAGGCGCCGCACTTCCGCAAGGGCGAACCCCATGCCTTGCGGGGCCCGCAGGCTCGCGTCGCCGTGGAAGATGCCCGATTCTTCAAAGCCGCCCCAGCCGGTGGGGCAGGGCGCGAACGTATTCGTTTCGGTCGCGAGCTGAGCGGTGAATAGTTTCATCGTGAATCCTACGGGAGGCGTGGAGATCGAAACCTCACTGTAGGCACACGCTGTTGCTGGTTTGTGAGCACTCTGTATCGCGTTCGACACGAGAGCGCGGCCGCAGGCGACACGGCGGCGCAGGCTACCGGCGCGGCAGTTTCACCGTCGCCACCAGTCCTCCCGCTGGATCGTTGCGCAGCTCAAGCGATCCGTTGTGCCGCTTGACGATGTCGCTCGCGATGGCCAGTCCGAGGCCCGTGCCGCCGGTGTCCTTGTTGCGCGAGCTCTCAAGCCGGTAGAACGGTTCAAGCACGCGTGCCAACTGCGCCTCGGGGATACCCGGGCCACGGTCGGCGACATCGATGCAGATGAACGAGGGCCCGTCAGTCAGGTGAATATGCGCTTCCTCACCGTAGCGGATGGCGTTGGTCACCAGATTCGTCAGGCATCGCTTCAAACCAAGCGGTTGCGCCATCACCGCGCGTATCTCACCGCTGATGGTGACGCGCTGCCCGCGTTCGGCGGCATCTTCCGCTATCGCGTCCACCAGCGCGTTGATATCGACCGGGCTGAAGGCTTCAACGACTTCCGCGTTCCGCAAGAACGACAACGTGGCGTCCAACAACTGCGTCATCTCGTCGATGTCGCTCTGCAGCCGGTCATTCAACTCTCGGTCTTCCAGCGTGCGAAGGCGTAGCCGCATGCGCGTCAATGGCGTGCGTAGATCATGCGAGACGGCGGCTAGGAATTGGTTTCGCTCACTCATCTGGCGCCGTATGGCCGCTTGCATCGAGTTGAAAACCTGGGCCGCCTGTCGCGCTTCAATCGGGCCGGCTTCCCGGATGGGCGATGCGTCGATGTTGTTCGCCAATTCGGCAGCCCCTTGGGCCAGTGAACGAAACGGTGCCGCGAGCATGCGCGCGCCGATCCAGGACGAGATCAATAGCGGCACCAGTTGGATCAGCACGGCCAGAAATAGCTGTAGCGGAGCGCTCATGCCCGGAGGCGCCTTGAACACTGCGGCGCTGTAGAACCACCACAAGACGAGAGCTGCGCAGGCCTGCGTCATCAGCACCATGGCCAGCATCACGAACAGCAAACGATAGAACGCGGAATCAAATGATGGCTTGGGCATAGGTGGCCTGCGGTACGTCGAATACGGATACAAGTAAGCGTAGCGGGATTATCGCGCTCGACTGTATCGACTTTGTTTGTATTCCATTTCAACGTTGAAACAATGCACGACGGGGACGATGTCGGATCTCCGCTTGTTTCAAGCCCGATACAAAGTACACACGAAACAGAAATGCCATGCACTTACCGTTGCCGATGAGTTGCGAAGTGGAGCAGTGCTTTGAACACCGCTATCAGAAAGCGGAAAACTCGGAGGAGACGATAGTGAAAATGAACAATCGAAGGACACGTAGAGCGGATGCAACCGCGTCGCTATTTCGCCAGGGTGGGCGATACATGACGTGGTTCGCCGGACCGGTACTTGGCTTGGCGTCCCTGTACACGCACGCACAAACGGTGAAGCCTTCACAAGAGACGGTGCAGGTTGCGGCGCCCGATGCCGCGTCGGATACGACATCTGGAGTGAAGCCCGCAAGCGCACCGACCACGGCTGAGAAGCCTGCGCCGGCAGCCGAGACTTCCGTGTCCCAGGGGAAGGAAGGCGCCACCCTCAACACGGTTGTGGTGACCGCAACGCGCCGCCGGGAGCCCGCACGTGAAGTGCCGATGCAGATCAACGTGGTCTCGGCTGAAGAGCTGCAAAAAGGTGGCGCGAAGACGATGTCCGACTTCCTGTCGTCGGAACCTGGCGTGGATCTGAATACGGCGGGTGGCAGCGGCTCAGGACAGATCAGCATGCGCGGCGTGACGACGGGTGAGCAGACTGGGCCGACCGTCGGCGTGTATGTCGACGATGTGGCATTTGGCGGAAGCACGGTGTTCTCCCAGGGCGCGACATTCGCGCTTGACATGAGCCTGCTGGACCTCAATCACATCGAGATTCTGCGTGGCCCGCAAGGAACGCTGTACGGTGCGGGTGCGATGGGCGGTCTGCTCAAGTACGTGACCAACGAGCCGGATTCCAGCGAGTTCTCTGGCCAGGCCTCTGCAGGCCTTTCCGTGACAAAGCACGGCGGCGTGAACAACTCGGCCAACGCTGTGTTGAATCTTCCGTTGAAGACCGATGTTGCGGCGGCACGGATCTCGATGTTCAGCCAGCACGACGCAGGTTATGTCGATGCCGTGGGGCCGCAGGCGGGTTCACGTGTTGACCGCGGCGATACCTACGGCGCGCGCGCGTCGTTCCTGCTGACGCCCACGAGTGATTTGACGGTGCGCCTGACCGCATTGACGCAGAACATCAACCGCAATGCACCGAACTACGTTGCCTATGGCAAAAACGGGCAACCTGTGGACGGCGACCTGACAACACGGCTCTTTGCGGCAGAGCCCTTTCATCAGAACGTCCAGCTCTATTCCGCCGGGGTTGAGTACGAGTTCGGCTGGGCACGCGCGAACTCGATTACGTCATACCAGTCGATGCGATCGGACGCACCGCAAGACTTGTCGGTGGTGTACGTCCCACTGCTCAACGGCCTGGGGCTCAACGTGAACTCCGTTGTCGCAAAGAACGTGGCGACGACGAACAAGTTCACGCAGGAGTTTCGTCTGACCTCGCCAGGCAACCGGACGCTGGAATGGCTTGCCGGTGTGTTCTACACGCGTGAGCGCAGTGATGCGAGCCAAGGGCTCATCACGACGTTGCCCGACGGAACCACCGGCCCCAACCTGACCGCCCTGGAGGCCCCGAGCACCTACAGCGAGTACGCTGCCTACGGGGATCTGACCTATCACCTGACGCCGCGTCTGTCGTTGACCGGTGGCCTGCGTGTGGCACACAACACCCAGGAGTACCAGCAGACCACGTTTGGCGCGCTGGCAGGGCCCACGCAGACCATCACCGCCCCCTCGTCGGATACCAGCAAGACTTACATGCTCACAGCGAGCTACGCGCTCACGAAAGACAGCAACGTCTATGTGCGCGCTGCCAGCGGGTATCGACCGGGCGGACCGAATGCGCTGCTGGTCGACCCTGTCACAGGGCAGCCTTCGTCCGGCAATCCCACGTTCCGCCCCGACACGCTGTGGACCTACGAGGCCGGCTACAAGGCCGATCTGTTGGACAAGCGCATGTCGGTCGCGGCGACGGTGTACGACATCCAGTGGAAGAACATCCAGCAGTTCGGCGCGGTCAATGGCGTCAACCAGGTGCTCAACGCCGGTGATGCAAGGATTCGAGGGTTGGAGCTCTCCAGCGCGTTCCGTCCGAATCGCCATTGGAACCTCGGGCTCAGCGTGTCGCTCATCGACGCAAAACTGACCACGGGCAATGCCAGCACGGGCACCAATGCGGGTGATCCGCTTCCGAACTCGGCCCGGGTTGCCGCCACGGTATCGGCCAGCTACCTCTTTGCTGTGAACGGGTATCCCGCCTACGCAGGGGTCAGCCAGCGGTTTGTCGGCAGTCGCCATGCTGGCTTTGGAAACAATACAGGCCGCCCGGACTACTCCCTGCCGGGCTACGCCATGACGGATCTGCAGGCGGGGCTCGACTTCAAGAAGTTCAGCCTTGCTTTCTATGTCCGAAACCTGTTCGACCGTCGTGCATTGCTTGCGGCGGGTACGGCTCTGGTACCGATGGGTGGCCCTGCGCTGGTCAGCGTGGCACAGCCTCGCACGATCGGCGCAACGCTGACGGTTCCTTTCTAACGCACATCACTTGGCATGACACACAATCCATTGGATATCAGGAAGCAACTCGACGCGTTGCTGGAGCCGTACAACAAGGCGGACCAACCGGGCCTCGTGGTCGGCGTCGCGTTGCGCGGGGATGCGCTTTACCGGCGCGGCTTCGGGCTGGCCAGCATTGAGCACGGCACCATCAACACGCCTGCAACGCGCATGCGGATCGGCTCGACGAGCAAGCACTTCACGTGCCTCGCCGCGCTGCTCCTGGCAGAGGAGGGCAAGCTGGATGTCGACGCGGGCATCCGCACGTATATCCCGGAGCTGCCGGTGCTCGCGGGCGATCCCACGCTACGCCAGCTGATGACCCACACGGGTGGCTACCGCTGCTACCTGGACCTGTGGGTGTTGACGCAGGGCGTGGTGACCATGCCTCGGGGCACGGCGTTGGCGGCAGAGGTCCGCCAGCGCGACGTCAATTTCCGCCCCGGGGAGCGGATGATCTACTGCAACGGCGGCTATCACCTCCTGTCGCTCGCTATTGAGCGCGTCAGCGGTGTGCCATTCGAGACCTTCCTGTCGGAACGCATCTTCCGTGTGATGGGCATGGTCGATACCGAGGCCGTTGCGGACGATATGCAGATTCGGCCCCGCATGGCCACCCAGCATGTACCGGACGGAAAGGGCGGCTTTATTCGCGGCCTGTTCCCTTCGTGGGAAGTGCGTGGTGAAGGCGGCATCGTGTCCACCATCGATGACATGCTGCGCTGGGCGGCCCATCTGCGCGCGCCCGACAAGCTCGGCACCCAGGATGTGTGGCGGCAGATGCTGACCAAGCCGCGCTATTCCAGTGGGGCTGAGGGCGTGTATGCGCTTGGACTGATGCGCACCCCGCATCGCAATGTTGAACTGCTGCACCACGCTGGCGGCGTGTTCGGTGGGTCATGCCAGATGTTGACCGTGGCGGCACATGCGCTCGACGTGGTGGTGCTCACCAATGGCGCGCCGGTGGACCCGATCGCACTGGCAACGCAAATCGTCGACGTTGTCCTGGGCGACGAGGTACTCGGTGCACCGCGCGCCGCGCCACTGATCACCCAAGGCCATGAAGCGCTGCTGGGCCGATACTTCTCGCGTGCCGATCGCGCGTACTGTGAGGTTGTCGATCGGGATGGGCACCTTGCTGCCGTGATCCACAACCAGAAGCACCTGGCGCTACCGCTGATCGAGACGCCGGACGGTCTGCGCATTGAGGACGGCACTGGTGGCGCGTTGATGATCCGGCCCGGCGAAACGTCGGCCGGCCGCGTGGCGGCGATCGAGTTCATCGATTGCGGCCATGCATCGGTGCTGGCAAGGCTGCCGGATGAGGCACCGCCCCTCTCAGATGCCTTCGCCGGCATGGAGGGGGCTTACTTCAGCGGCGATGCCGCAGGCCACGCCGGACTGACGCTCTCGAACGGCGTGATGTCGATGCGGCTCGAGGGCACGATGGGTGGCGTCAACTACCGGCTTGTCCCTGTCAGCGAAGACGTCTTCATGTTTGAACCGGCCGATGCGCAAGGCTTCTCCACCGGTGTGCTGACCGTCGATCGTGTCAATGGACGTGTTTCGCGTTTCTGGCTGGACACCTCGCGCACACGCAACCTCGCGTTCTCGCGGGAGATATGAGAACGGGCGGAGCAGCAGCGGTGCTGCTCCGCTTTTTCTTCCGACGTTCGTCGTCTTCTCTTAGATGCAGGGGTCGGGGTATCGGGCCCAACTGCCAACTACCCGCGTGAATGCGACGCGCCGGCTCCGTTGGGTATCAATGCGGAAGCTGGTCGCCAGCGGCTGGGATGGATCGTGCGATAGCGTCACGATGCCGTCAATGAAGCCCAGGGGAGCAATAGGAGCCATGCCAAAGACGCGCTCTGCGATTGGTGTCAGTCGGTAATCACAACCGCCAGCAGAGCCCTGCATATGGAGCATCAGCGCATTGCAGTCGGCCGGATCGGGTTCGATGATGGCGCGCGCGTTGGCATCGTGGCTCTCGTAGATGCCGCACACGGCAGCGGCGAGGTCGGCGGTCATCAGCGGCGGTTCTGCCAGGCGTTGGAACGTCTCCGCATGGCCGCAATGGGCGATCCGCAGATGATCGAGGTCATCGGGCGCGTTGTGTGTTCCCCAGTGCACGGAGAAGGCCCCGTCAGAGCCGGCCTCGATGGCGACATCGTTGGTGGGGCTCCCTTCGATCGGATACAGCGGCAGGGGCTTCCCCGCGCAGAGCCAGCCACCGAGCGCTAGCGCACCGTCGCGATCCTCCAATGCATACACCGCGCCGCTCTCCAATGCGCGATAGCAGCCAAGCCGCGCCGCATGCGCTGACGCACGCGCTGGTATCGGTGGCCCATCACCGCTCAGTACATCGGCGAGGACGATATCGACGATGCGATGGGCAAGATCGATTGGGGTATCGAGTGCGCCGTTGCTGAGGAGCAGCACATCCAGCCCGTGCGCGGCGGAGAACAGCATGTGGCTGGTGCCCCCGATAACACCGCCAGAATGGTGGGTGAGCTCGACACCGCGATAGTTGGTTTGCTTAAGCCCCAGGGCGTAGTGGCTGCGCTGTCCGCTAGAGAACACGGGCATCTCAAACATTTGCGCCCACGTTGCTTCAGTGCCGATGATCTTGTCGCCACGCACGTGTGCCGTCCATCGCAGCATGTCATCGACTGTCGAAACAATGCCGCCTTCACCCAGAATCTCTCTTGAGGGAAAGATGCCGCGCAGGTACCCGCCTTTGCCATCGGGCATATGAAAGCTGGCGATACCCGGCACGATGGCCATGTCGCTGTCGATGGAGGCGGTCTGATGCATGCCCATCGGGGTAAAGATCCTTGCATCCAGGAACGCGGCAAACGGCATACCACTGACACGTTCAATGGCGAGCGAGAGCAAGTGATATCCGCCGTTCGAATACATCATCCGCTCGCCCGGGCGGAAATTCTCATCGCGTTGCCGGGTCTGCGCAGCGAGCGTTGCACCGCGCGGTGGGATGGCCAGGCCTTGCGTCAACAGGGCCAGATCGAGCGCGCATCGTTGTCCACCGCGGTGCGACATCAGTTGACGCAGCGTCGGCGCACCGCCGGCGCGCGATAGCTCAGGAATATAGGTTCCGATGCAGGCATCCGCATCAAGAAGACCGTCCTCGCAGAGCAACAGTACCGCCAGGCAAGTGAAGTGCTTGCTGACAGAGCCGATGCGCAGGCGCGTGGCGGTGGTGAGCGCGCGCGCGTGCTCCAGACTCGCCATGCCGAATGCCTTGCGATAGAGCAGTTCACCATGCTGTGCGATGCCGACCACGACGCCCGGACCATCGCTGCACGCGTAGGGGCGAAACAGCGCCGACAGCGCTTCGTACATGCGGCTTTCTGAGGTGCTTGTCATGGGGTTGTATCGTCGTCAACGCGAGTGAACAGCAAGTTGCGCGTGCGCCAGGTGTCAAGCCGGAAACACGTGGTGTTGCCACTGCCGTCGCGTGAGAGGCGCATGGCGCCATACGCCATGCTGCTGGGGTCGTGTGGCGTGAAGGCAAGCATGTCGTTCGACTTGGGGTCCAGCCTGTAGTGCGCCGTGCCGTGTTTGCCTTGGACATGCATCGCCAGCGCGTCGCCTGCCTGCTTGATGATCGCAAGCGCGTCGGCATCCGAGCTGACGTAACGTCCGACCAATCCGTCGGCCGCGTCGGCTGCATGGGGCGCCACATTGGCGAGGCGGTCCAGCGTCTGGCTTTGCCCGCACTGCGTCATGTCGAGATGCGTTCCGTCGCTGTGGAGCTTCAGATAAAGCGCGCCCTCCGGGCCTTCATCCAGCGCCAACGTCCTCGGCCTGCTGGACACGGTCTTGAGCGGCAAGGGGTGAATGACGAGATTGTGGTGAATGAGATGCAGCGCGCCCTCGTGGTCCACAATCTCGCAATAGGCGCCGGTTTCGCGCGCGTGGTACGTCCCCAACCAGGCGGGATATTCAACGGACGTTGCCGGGCGGCTTTCCACTGGCGAGAGATGCGCCTCCAGCACGATGTCGATCACTCGCTTGGACAACGCGATCGGATTGATCGCGTCCCCGTTCGTCATGATCACGATGTCGAGGCCATGCTCAGGCACCGTCAACATCTGGCAGGCGCCGCCGATCGAGCCACCGGAGTGGTGCAGCATCGGGACGCCGCGATAGGTTGTCTGCATCAGGCCGAGCGAGTAAATGCCGACCTCCCCGCTATTGAAACGGGCAGGGGTGAGCATTTCACGCCACGTGGCAGCGGAGCCAATGCGTTTCTTGCCGCGCAGGTGTGCGATCCAGCGCAGCATGTCATCGACAGTCGAGACGATGGCGCCTTCACCCAGGCAGCGCCATCCTGGCAGTAGCCCGCGTTGCCAGCCGCCTGTGGCGTCTCGTACATGCAGTGTCGCCATGCCAGGCAGGATCTGCAGGTCGTGGGGCGCCGCAATGGTGTCGATCATGCCCATCGGGCCAAAGAGGTGTTCTGCCAGGAACGCTTCGAACGACAGGCCACTGATGCGTTCAATCACGATCGACAGCATCTGGTAGCCGCCGTTGGTGTACATGGCACGCTCGCCCGCAGGGAAGTTGCCCTCGGACTGTCGCGCCTGCATGGCCAATGCCGCACCGGCGGGAACCATGCTCAATCCCTGCGTGAGCATGAAGAGATCGAGAAAGCACCGTTCTCCGCCGGAATGGTTCATGAGCTGGCGAAGCGTGGGATCGTTGTCCCGCGCGGGAAGCTCAGGGAGGTAGCGGCGCACCGGCGTGTCAATGTCGAGCTTGCCGGCTTCCACAAGCAGCATGGCGGCCAGGCAAGCGAAATGCTTGGTGACGGACCCGATGCGCATGCGTGTGCATGGCGTATTGGCGACGTCGTGCTCCAGACTGGCCATGCCAAAGCCACGGCGATAGCGCAACGCGTCACCGTACGCAATGCCCACGACGAGGCCCGGTGCGTCACTACGCTGATAAGGGGCAAAGAGGGCGTCGAGCCTTGCGGCAAGTAAAGAGGCAATGTACTGCATGGCGGGCGTTATGGGAGCACAGCGTTGTCGACGGAGGATCCCCAGACATCGTCCGGACACAGCAAAAGCCCGTCCGCGTAGTGGGCGCCGACAGCACGATCACTGGCAAGAAACAGCGGTCCATCGAGGTCAATGCGGTCGCACAGCTGACCAAGCAGGAAGGCGGGTGCGATCGCCAATGACGTCCCCGGCATGCATCCAACCATGACGGAGAGGCCCGCAGACCGTGCGCTGGAAGCGAGTGCAAGCGCACGCGTGAGTCCGCCGCATTTGTCGAGCTTGATGTTGACGATGTCGTACCGGCGAACGACGCAGGGCAGGTCTTGCACATCCTGGAACGACTCATCGGCGGCCAGGGGAATCGGGTAGTCCAGCGTGTCGAGGCAGGCGTCAGCACCGATGGCGAAAGGCTGTTCCAGCATGTCGATGCCGACCTGCTGCAACACCGGAAGCATCGCATCGAGGTGCACGCGCGACCAGCCCTGGTTGGCATCGACGGAGAGCGGGATGTCAGGTCTCGCGTCGCGGATGGAGAGCAGGCGGCTGGCATCACGCACACTGCCATCGAGCTTGATCTTGAGCGCGCGCGCCTGGCGCAGGCTACGCGCCTTGCTCGCCATCGCCTGTGGGGTATCGACGCCGATCGTCATCGTGGTGAGCAGGGGGCGCGGTGGCGGAAGCTGCGCGATGCGCCAGACCGGTTGTGCTTTACGCTTCGACTCCAATGCCCAAAGCGCCGCGTCTACCGCATTGCGCGCACCGCCCGACGGCAGTAGCGCCAGCAACTGCGCACGGCTGATGCCGCGTTCGATGGATGGCCGTACGGCCTCGATCTGCGCCACGATTGATTCGGGCGTCTCGCCAAGATAGAAGACGCCGGCGGCTTCACCGACACCTTCATGGTGTGCGTCAGCGATCATCACGACGACCACTTTTGCCGCGTCGATGAGATATCCGGTGATCTGGAATGGCGCGGCCAGCGGCCAGCGCTCGATCCGAATCGAGAGAGAGCAGGATGTCATGGTGTTTGGTGGACGGTGGGGGGGGTGCGCTATGCGTAGCGTTCGATGGCGTCGCGTACGCCTTTGCCGGCTGCGCGCATCAGCACGCACGCGGAAAAGAAGCCAACAAGCGCAACGCCAATGATCGTCAGCAGGAGACCGTGGTTGATCGCATGCAGGTGGTCCGACATCACGCCGATGAATACCGGGCTACCAGCCTGGACGACGATGGTTGTCAGCACGCCGATGGCGGCCACGCGCGAGCGCAGATGTGCTGGGCAGATGCTTTGCATGATGGCGGGAAACAGCACCATGCCGGCCACTACGCAAGTGAACTGCAGACCAAAGAGGCCGTAGACGAACGTCACCGAACCGGCGGTCAGGTAGAGGAGGGAAACAACACCCGCGGCAAAGGCGCCCCACTCACACACACGCATCGGAGCCAAAACGCCGAAGCGAGGCCCGATGCGGCGAGCGATCAGCCAGCCCAGGATGCAGCCAACGATGCTGCCGATGCTGGCCGCGGCCCCCAATCCACCGCCAGCCGCGGCTGGGGCCGCGCCAAAGTTCCGCACGGCAACGATGGGCATCCAGGTGGTGATGCCGGCGAATGCCATGTTGATCAACGCAATCGCACCGAAGAATTTCGCCATCATCGTCCATTCGCGCTGGAAATAGACACGCGCGGTCAGGGGCGACGTAGCGACCTGCCCGGCGGCGTGCAGATGCCTGCCAGGGTCGCCGTGCTTGGGGCGGATCATGGCGACCAGAACGACCAGAAGCGGCGCAGGGATGGCAACGGCAAAGAACGCCAGCCGCCAGGGCGAGAAGCTGGCCAGCGCACTGGGTAGCGTGCCGTGCATCGTCGTGACGCCCTGCAATAGCGCGCCCCCCAACGCCATGCCCGCGCCGGCGCCCAGCAGATTGACCAGCGCGAACACCGAGTTGGCGAGCACGCGCTGTCGTGCGGGAAACAGGTCGGGAATCATGCCGTAGATGATGGGCATCAATCCGGCTTCTCCAATGCCCAATCCGATCGAGGCGATGAAGAGTTGCCAGAAGCCGGTGGTGAGCCCGCAGGTGGCAGTCGCCGCGCTCCAGACCAGGATGCACACCGCCAGCACGAGGCGGCGGTCGACGCGGTCGGCCACCCACCCGATCGGTAGCGCCGCCGCACCCGCAAACAGCGCGATGCCGGCGCCTTGCAGCAAGCCGATCTGCAGATCCGAGAGACCGAAGTCCTGGCGGATGGGCTCGGTAAGGAGGACAAGTATCTGCCGGTCGATGTTGGCAAAGAACGCGACGATCACGAGTACCGCGAGGCCGAACCAGGCAAGCGCGCCAGCGGACGCTTCCCTGGGGGCAGAGATGCCCAGGGCAGGGGAAGGTAAGTCGAGTTTCGAGTCGAACATGGTGGATCCGACAATTGAGGAGAGTGCGGGAGGGTGACCGGGCGTGCGGGATGAGCGCGTCGTACGGCTTACGGTTACGGCATGAACTGCTCGTTGCCGACCAGCCCGATGCGCTTCACACCCAGCCGCTGGGCGGACGCCATGACCATGGCAACGGCCCGATACGGCGCCGCCTTGTCCGGACGCAGATGCAGCTCAGTTGGTGCTGGGTCTGCGCTGACCGCCTCAAGCCGGCTTTCCAGCTGCGCGCGTGAGATCACCGGTTCGCCATTCCAGGCGAGTGAGCCATCAGGTGCGACGTCGATCTGCACGACGGTCGGCGTTGTCTGCTGGGGCTGCGCCGGCGCGTCGGTCGGCATGTCCAGTTTTACCGCGTGCGTTTGGATGGGGATGGTGAGGATGAGCATGATGAGCAGCACGAGCATCACATCGATCAACGGGGTGGTGTTGATCTCGACCATGACCTCGGCCTCATCGCCGTTGCCGCCATGCATCGTCATTGCCATGACGGGCCTCCTTGTGGTGTGAGTGGGTGACTGGTTATTGGCGCGGTGGTGCTTCGGTAATGAAGTCCACCTTCGCAATACCCGCGCGTTGACAGGCAAGCACGACACGTCCGATGGCGGCATAGCGCGCATCCAGGTCGCCACGGATGTGCACTTCCGGCTGCGGTGTCTGCACGGCCACCGTCTTGAGCCTGTCGACCAGCGCTTGGGTGTCCGGCACACGACCTTCATTCCAGAACACGTCGCCGTCTTTCGTGACCGCGAGGATCACGTTCTGGGCTGTGGTTTGCAGCGGGTGCACGGCTTCCTTGGGAAGCGTGACCGGCACGGTGTGTGAGACCACCGGAATGGTGATCAGGAAGATGATCAGCAGCACCAGCATCACGTCCACCAAGGGCGTCGTGTTGATGGTGGACATCACCTCATCGTGCTCGTCACTGCTGCCAGTTCCAACGGACATGGCCATGGCTCACCCCACGCGGGCAATGACCATGGACCGCGTGGCGGCGGCAGCGGCAGCGGTGGTCTTGCCTGTGAAGAGAACGGTATGCAGTTCGGCGGAGAAGCCGCGCACGCGCTCCATCACCGCCTTGTTGCGCCGGACCAGCCAGTTGTAGCCGAGCACGGCCGGCACGGCCACGGCCAGGCCGATGGCGGTCATGATCAAGGCTTCGCCCACGGGGCCGGCGACTTTGTCGATCGATGCCTGGCCGGCAATGCCGATGGCCGTGAGCGCGTGATAGATGCCCCACACCGTCCCGAACAGCCCCACGAATGGCGCGGTTGACCCGACAGTACCCAGGAAGGAGAGGCCGTCCTGCAGGCGATTGGAAACGGTGTTGGTCGCACGCTCAACAGCGGTGGTGACCCACGTATCCAGGTTGATCTGCTCCAGCATCGCGCCATCGTGGTGATCCCATGCGGACAGGCCGGCCTGTGCAATGAAGCGGAAGGGGCAGTCCTCGTTGAGTGCGCGTGCGCCTTCTGCAAGCGTGGGCGCGGTCCAGAAGACGGCTTCGGCAGCTTTTGCACGGCGGAGCACGCGCGCCTGTTCAAGCAGCTTCGCGACGATGATGTACCAGCTGCCCATCGACATCACGATGAGGATCAGCAGCGTGCCGCGGGCAATCAGATCGCCACCTTTCCAAAGCGCCTCCAGGCCGTATGGATTCGTGACCGCATCCGTGGCGGCATGCGCAGCGCTGGTTGCCAGCGTCAGAGCGACGGTGGCGGCAGCTGGGTAGAAGCGTTTGAACATATTTGTCTCCTGGAACGTGTTGGAACAACGTGATGGCATTGGCTGTCGGTTGCAGCCTCAATCGAGCTTGAAAGAGAAAGGCACCTGTACGCGCACCTCCTGGCCTTGCGCGATGCAGTGGAACTGCCGCACGGCGTTCTCAGCCGCACGATCCAGCACAGGTGCGGCGGATGTCGTGACACGCAGGTCCTTCACGTTGCCGTCTGTACCGACCGTGAACGCCACGACAACGTCGCCCGTGAGGCTGTCTTTGATCGCTTCACGTGGATAGCGGATGCCCGCGCGCACTTGCGTCGAGTTCGGACACACAACGCCCACGCTTGCGGCGACGGGCGCGGGAGGCGCTGCCGGAGTGGGAGGCGCGATCGGTGCAGACGGCGTTGGCGTGGCCGACTGCGCAGTGATGGTGTTTTGCGACGGCGGTGCGGCGGTATGCACTTCCGGCGGCGGCACAAACGGGGGGGGGGCAACGTGCTTCGGCCGCGGCGGGGGCTCCGCCAGCTTCTTGGGGGGCGGCGGAGGCGGGGGCGGAGGCTTGACCTCTTCAATCAGACGCGTTTCGATCGGCGTCGTGATGATCTTCACAACGTTCGTTGCGATACCGCTCAGCAGCGCGTACAGGATCACCACATGCAAAGCGATCACGAATGCGATGCCGGCCATTCGACGAGCGTGCGGTTTGGGTTGGGCGTAGTTCATATGCCACGTGTCTCCTGCCTTGATAGGTCTTGTTGAGGAGCACGTTAAAGCCTGGGCATTTCCACTTCATCTCGACTTTGTATCGAGGTTGATACGAAGCTGGATGTGCGGGAAGCAGCGGCCGAGCTTGGCGCGATGGCGCGTGTGAAGCGCACATCCCGTTGCGCTACCGGCGTGACCGGATTCTTGCGGTGCGCTTGGCCACGGACGTATGCGCAACAGCACCCAGATCGATTATTTCAAGCTTGAAATAATCCGTACAAAAAAGCCCTTATATTGGCGGCTCATAATTCCATGGGCGCGCGGGCGGCACGCAGCTGCTACGACACCGGAAAGGGGGAGACACCGTGACCAAATCGATTCATGTTCTCGCGGTCGACGACGACGCGCAGATCAGGGGCTTGCTGTGTGATTGCTTGGCCGATTTCGGCATGGTCACCACGCAAGCCGCCAACGGTGCCGATATGCATCGTGCGCTTGCAGACGGCACCGCCGATATTGTCGTGCTGGATCTGATGTTGCCGGATGGCGATGGACTCGATCTCTGTCGCGAGATTCGCGCGAAGTCGGATATCCCGATCATCATCCTGACGGCGCGCGGTGAGATGACAGACAGAATCGTAGGGCTCGAACTGGGCGCAGACGACTACGTCGTCAAGCCGTTTGAGCCCCGTGAACTGGTGGCGCGTATCCAGACCATCCTGCGCCGCACGCGAGCCCAATTGCATGCGCATGCCGATACGCAGGAAGAGTGCCGGTTCGCAAACTGGCGTCTGAACCTCATTGGCCGCCATTTGATCGCGGCTGACAATACGGTCATCCCACTGTCGAATGCCGAGTTCCGCCTCCTCAACGCGTTCCTTGCCGCCCCGGGGCGTGTACTCAGCCGCGAATACCTGATGGATGCCGCCCGCGGCAAGTCAACCGATGCATTTGATCGCAGCATCGACGTGCAGATCTCGCGCTTGCGTCACAAGTTGAGAGAAGACATCAAGGAGCCCAAGCTGATTCGCACGATTCGCGGGGAGGGCTACATGCTCGATGCCAAGCAGCATTGAGCGTGGCTGATTCAGTTGCGCATGCGCAATAGATCGGTCTGCGGTCTTGTGTGGAGCGGACAACGTAACGTATCGAACGGTGTCCGCTGCGGTCGGTGAAGCGGTAGACCATCTCAAGTTGTTTGAACGATGAAGGTATCGCGATTCGGACGGCTTCATTTGTGGGGCAGTCGGCGTGGCGGGCGCCCCCGAATGCCTGGTCTATACGCCGCAACACGTTGCCCCTTGTCGCTCCGCTCTTCCGCAGGCAATGGCGCGGAACCTATATAGAGCAGTACGCGTTCAAGCGGTCATCCATCGATGCATCAAAAAAGAGATGCCCCTACGCCAGCAGTCAACGCTATACAGAGTGACTCGCCTGAGGCTCCGATGCGAACGAGATGCACTCTTTTGCGAGCGCTGACAAGCGCTTGCCTTGAAAACGCCTCAACAGCGCATTCTCTGCCGCACTCTGCGCGTTGCTGACAAAGCGGTTCACTACCGCTTCTACTGGGCACTGCGGGTTGTCTTGGGCTGGCCCAAAAGCAAACGGGCTGGCAGTCGCAATCGCCGTATGAATGTCGCCCACCGTGAGCGTGTCGAGTCCGCAAGCGAGCGTCCAACCACCGCTGCGCCCACCAGCGGAGGCAACGTAGCCTGCGTCACGCAGCGCCGCCATGGTCCGCCGCACGACGACCGGGTTGGTGTGCAGCATCTGTGAAATCGTTTCAGAGCTGGTGGAGCCGCCGCGCAGATGCATGTGAATGAGTACGTGCAACAGCCGGGCAAGGCGTACGTCTTGAGCCATGTTCAGAGATGCTTTTATTCCGTAACTCTATATATTACAGTATTGGCTCACGCACAGCGAGACACTCATGACTACAGCTTCTCATCGCCTGGTCGATGCCAACGGGATACACCTTAATCTGCTTGAACAAGGCCAGGGGCCGTTGGTCCTGCTTTGCCACGGATTTCCAGAGACCTCCCTCGCGTGGCGCTATCAGTTGCCGGCGCTTGCTGCAGCGGGCTACCGCGCCGTCGCTCCAGATTTGCGTGGCTATGGACGCAGTGAGCAGCCCGAGGCAGTCGACGCATACACGGCACTGCAAGTGGTCGGCGACTTGGTCGCGCTGCTCGATGCATTGGGAGAGCGGCAGGCTGTCGTTGTCGGCGGAGATTGGGGCGCGACGATTGCCTGGCAAGCAGCGCTCTTGAGACCGGACCGATTCAAGGCGGTGGCCGCACTGGGTGTACCCATGATGGGCCGTGCGCCCATGGCGCCCAGCCAGCTTTTTCCCCAGACGCCAGACGCTTGGTTCTACACGCACTACTTCGCATCGCCAGGTTTGGCGGAGCGAGAGCTGGAGGCCGATGTAGCGACAACCCTGCGCAAGCTCTACTTTGCGGCTTCAGGAAGTGCCGGGCCGCGCGACGATGTGCGCACACCGAATCCGTTCGGCATGCTTGCTCGCCCAGGCGGACTGCTCACTGCATTGCCGACCCCACAAGCCCTGCCGGACTGGCTCAGCGCCGTCGACTTTGAGCAGCTTGTGCGCGCGTTTGAGAAAAGCGGTTTTCGCGGTGGTTTGAACTACTACCGCAACCTTGACCGCAATTGGGCATCAGAGGCAGCCTTCGTCGGCCTGCAAGTCAACGTGCCCGCCATGTACTTGGTGGGCGAGCGCGATACCGGTCTCGCCATGCCGGGCATGCAGAACATCATCGATGCCATGCCGTCGTTGGTGCCTCAGCTACGCGTGTCGCAGGTGGTACCCAAGGCGGGTCATTGGCTCCAGCAAGAAGCACCTGAGGCGGTCAATGCGGCGCTTATCGGTTTCTTGAAATCACTCTGAATCATGAAGGCTTGTGTCGCAACACGGTAGGCGCGTTTCGCTGACATATCCGCTACAAGCGTGGCTTGCGAACGGTTGAATCCGCAGTCGAAAGCGGTCGCTGAGGGCGGCCGTGTCTGCGCCTCTTCGCGTTCCAAGCACCGGTACCTGTTGAGAAGCCTTGCTCAAGTTCCGCCAGTCGCTGAAGCCGCTGCTCGCAGAGCCAGCAGATAGCTCTGAATCCCGAAGCCGCAGATCTGCCCGCTGACAATGTCTGCGAACACGGAGTGATGCCGGAACGGCTCACGTGCGTGGATGTTCGACATATGCAATTCAACGATCGGGCACGTGAGGATGGCCAGTGCGTCACGAATGCCATAGCTGTAGTGGGTCCAGGCACCCGCGTTGATGAGAACGGCGTCCATTCCTTCCTCGAACGCGCGATGGATGCGCTCGCACATCGCCGCTTCGCTGTTGGTCTGGAAGGACTCGACTTCCACACCCAGTTCTGCACCCAGGGCCTGCAGTTGCGCGTCGATTTCAGCCAACGTGATCGTTCCGTATTGCACGGGATCGCGTTTGCCGAACATGTTGTGATTGACGCCGTGCAGCATCAGGATGGTCTTCATCCGCTTCTCCACCGAGTGCTCAAACGAGCGGGACTGTAAGCCGGCCGATCACCGCCCGCGTTTGCGGGCGCACGCCACGCCACCAGACAAAGGCTTCTGCCGCCTGCTCGACCAGCATGCCCACGCCGTCTGCGACACCGCGCACGCCTGCGTTGCGCGCGAGGCGCAGGAAGGGCGTCAACCCTTTGCCGTAGGCAAGCTCGTAAGCCGCGCCGTCCGGGCTGAAGACGGAGGGCGGGACGGGCGGCAGGTCGCCGGTCAGACTTGCCGATGTTGCGTTGACCACCAGATCGAAGCGTCCCGCGCCGGCAAGATCGGTATAGCTGCATGCGACAATTCGGCCGCGCCCGGAGACCTGCGCTGCAAGCGCCTGGCCCTTGGTCACGTCGCGATTCGCAATGACCAATTCGGTGGGGGTGGCCGCAAGGAATGGCAGCAATGCGCCGCGCGCCGCGCCGCCCGCACCGAGCATCAGCACGCGCTTACCAGCGATCGGCAGCCCCAGGTTGACCTCGATGTCGCGGAGCAGCCCGATGCCATCGAAGTTCTCAGCCAGGATGCGGCCGTCTTCGAACTTCAGCGCGTTGGCGGCACCGGCAAGCGTTGCGCGCTCGCTGCGCACATCGGCCATCGCGAAGGCCTTGAGCTTGAATGGCGCGGTCACGTTCATCCCCCTGCCGCCGGTGGCAACGAATGCCCGCACGGTCTCGGCAAAGGCGTCATCTGGCGCCACGGGCCCCTCGATGGCTGTGTAAGTCATGTCCTGCTGCGTCGCTTCGGCAAAGAGGCCGTGGATCAGCGGCGATTTCGTGTGTCCGATCGGATTGCCGATCACTGCATACTGGTCGGTCATCATGGCCTCACTTTGAATAGAGCACTCCGTCGGCCTGCATCGCGTCGATCTCTGCCGGCTCGAAGCCCAGCGACCGCGCCACCTCGGCGTTGTGTTGTCCCAGATCGGGGGCGACCTCTCGGATGGTTGTGTCGCACGCCGAGAAGTGGAACGGCAGGTTGGGCAGGCGCAGCGTTCCATAGCGCGGATGCTGCTGCTCGACCACCATGCCTCGCGCCAGGATTTGCGGATCGGCAAGCACCTCGTCGATACGCTGCACCTTGGCGCAGGGGACGTCGATGCTGTCCAGCAGCTCTAGGACCGACTTCACCGAACGGACCGCCACCCAGGGCTCGACCACCGACAGGATTTCTAGGCGATGGGCGTTGCGGCCCACGCCGTCATGGAATCGCGTATCGGTGCCGAAGCCGGCTGGGCCACCGTGCGCTTCGATCAGCGCGGCGAAGCGTTTCCATGCATCGTCCACCTGCGCCGCAATTACCAGATCGCCGTCGGCGGCACGGAACACGCCATAGAGGGTCGAGGTCGGCATATCGTGCCCGGTCTGCTCGGGCAGCACGCCCTTGAGCGTGTAGCACTGCACCGCGTATTCGTGCATCGACACCAGCGTGTCATACAGCGCCATATCGATGTGCTGTCCGCGGCCGCTTTTCACGCGGCCCAGCAGTGCAGCGTTGATGGCCGCCACCGCGTGAATGCCGGTGTACATGTCGCCCAATGAGATGCGCAGCAGCGGTGGTCGCTCGCCCGGCGTGCCGACCATCTGCATGATGCCGCTCTTGGCTTCTGCGATCAGCCCGAAGCCGGCGCGATGTGCGTCGGGCCCGGTATGGCCGTACGCAGAGATCGAGCAGTACACCAAGCCTGGATTGCTCGCCGACAGGGCGGCGTACCCCAGCCCGAGCTTGTCCAGCGCGCCAGGCCGGTAGTTTTCGATAAAGACGTCGGCCGAGTCGCACAGGCGCTGCATGAATGCCTTGCCGCGCGGGTCTTTCATGTCAACGCTCACGCCGCGCTTGCCCATGTTGAGCTGCAGGAAGTAGCCGCTTTGCTGGTCGTCGAGCACAGTCGCATGCTGGCGGCCGGCGTCGCCGGTGCCCGGACGCTCGACCTTGATGACTTCAGCGCCGAGCGCCGCCAAACAGCGGCCGACATACGGACCAGCGAGGAAATGGCTGTAGTCGACAACGCGAATACCTTCGAGAGGACGGGCCTGCATCACAACGCTCCCGGCCGGCGCGGCACCATCAGCCGGTGCTCGCCGCGCTGCACCACCTGGCTATTCTGGTTGATCAATTCGGACGGCAGCACGACGATGCCCCAGCCCGGGCGGCTCTTGCTTGGTCGCATTGCGCCCACGCGAAACTTCACGTGCAGCACGTCGCCCACCTTGATCGGCAGCAGGAAATCCCACGTCCAGCCGAGCGACATGCCCGGCAGAAAGCGGTAGTCACTCTGCGTCTTGAGCCCATCGGCAATCGACAACCCAAACAGGCCATGCGCGACGAGACAGCCGAAGTGGCTGGCCTTCGCATAGTCCTCGTCCACGTGCACCGGTGTGTGGTCACCCGTGAGGTCGGCATAGGCGAGGATGCGTTCCTTGGTGACCGTGTACTGCGGGCTGACGCACTCATCGCCTTCGCGCGCGTCGTCCCAATATTTCTCGATGACCGTCATGTTCATGCCTCCGCACGCGGGTTGATCGCCAGGGCACTGGCCACGCAAGACGCAGGCTTGGCCTGGATCAGCTCGACGGCCAGGCCGTCCGGCAGGCGCAGCCAGTTGCGCCCCTGCGGCATTGCGCTGACGCCGAATCGCTGCGCCGCCGCCAACGCGGCCTCCAGGTCCTCGCACATCACGCCAAGGTGCGCGAGCCGACCCTCGGGGCCTTCGTACTGCGGGTCGTGGATGAACTGCATGCCGCCCAGCGTCCAGTACTGCCGAGGCGCTTCACGCGGGCCGTCCACCTCGCGCATGGTCATGCCGAGCACCTCCTCGAAAAACCGGATGTGCCAATGGATGTCTTTCACCCAGATGGCGACGTGCTCCAGATAGGCCTTGGGAAGGCTCATGCGCTTGTCTCCTTGCGTTGTCGGTCGGCCATTGCACGCTCGATCCCCTTGATGCAGGCGACCAGCGTGGCGTTGACCGGAGTCGGCACGCCGTAACGCTGCCCCCAGCGCACGACCGAGCCATTGATGAAGTCGATTTCGGTGACCGAACCCTTTTCGAGGCTCTGCAGCATCGACGTCTTGAAAGCGGGGGAAAGTCCTTCGGCGGCCAGCGTCCAGGCCTGTTCGGGATTCGCCATGGAGAGTCCGACGCCCGCGGTCTTGGCAACGGCCATCGCTTCGGCCACCGCCGCCAGCGCGGTCGCTTTCAGCAGTGGTTCGTCGTAAAGCTGCCCGTAGGTCAGGCCGGTGATGCCGGTCAGTGCGCCGGTCGCAACGTTGATCAGCAGCTTGTCCCACATCGTGCCGACGATGTTGTCGCTGACCGTCGTGGCAAGCCCGGCGGCATTGAACGCGTCGGCAATGGCCTGCACGCGGCGCGTGAGTTGACCATCGAGCTCGCCGATGTAGGTCGCCTTGCCGGCCACCCCAGACTGGATATGCCCCGGGCCGCGCAGCACGCCGCCGACGTAAGTCTTGCCGGCCAGCACGCGCTCGCGACCCACGATGTCGGCAAGCACATCCTCGTGCCCGAGCCCGTTCTGTAGCGACAGCACCAGCGTGTCGGGCCCGACCAATTCCAGCGCACCGCGCATTGCTGCATCCGTGTGGAAGGATTTGACCAGAACGACCACGAGGTCCGCTGCACCCGCCTCGGCCGCCTGCGTCGTAGTCCGCACCGGAACGCGCCGCGTGCCACCGGCATCATCGACCTGTAGCCCGTCGCGGCGCATGGCTGCAACGTGCGCCGCCGATCGGTTCAGCAGCCAGGTTTCATGACCGGCTTCGGTCAGTGCGGCGCCGATGGCGCAGCCCAGCGCGCCGGCACCCAGAATCGCGATCTTCAACGGCATCTCCTTGTCATGCGGTGCATGGTAGGAGTTGACGTTCATGCTGAAAATGCAATGATTGCAATATCGCCATTGCATACCGCAATAAAGCCATGATGCCGACCGATCTGCCCGACCTGAAGCTGCTCCAGCTCTTCGACCTGCTGTACGACACGCGCAGCGTCACCCGCGTGGCGGAGCAACTGGGCCAGAGTCAGCCGACCATCAGCATCTGGCTGGGGCGTTTGCGTGAAACCCTGCAGGACCCGCTATTCATCCGCACGCCGGGCGGCATGGCGCCGACGCCCCAGGCCGATGCGCTGATCGGACCATGCCGGGAGATTCTCGAATCGCTGCGGCGCTTCGTGACGTGGGAGATTGCGTTCGACCCCGCCACCGCGCAGCGGCGATTTCGCATCTGCATGACCGACGCGAGCCACATCACGCTGCTCCCTCGGCTGCTGGCGCACGTTCGTGCCCAGGCCCCCGGCATTCGGCTGGAAGCAGCAAGGATCGATGGCAACACCGAACGCGCACTGGAGTCCGGCGAGGCCGATCTCGCGATCGGCTACGTGCCGTGGCTGGGCGGTGGCATGTATCAGCAGCAGCTTTACGAGCAGGATTGGGTGTGCCTTGCCAACCGGCATCACCCGCGGCTTCGCACGCGGCTTGGTGTGAATCAATACCGCAACGAAGGGCATGTCGCCATTACCGCAGGAACTGGAGCGCAACTGCTGGAACAGGCCCTGGCTCGCGAGCGGATCGAGCGCCAGGTGGTGCTGGAACTACCGGGGTTCCTCGGCCTGGGCGCCATCATCCAGACCACCGATCTGATCGCCACACTGCCGCGTCACATCGGCGAGACGCTGGCACGGGCCAACGATCTGGCGGTCCATCCGTGCCCGATCCCCGTCGAGGGGTTCGCCGTGCGGCAGCACTGGCACGCCCGATACCATCAGGAAGCCGGGAATCGGTGGTTGCGTGGCGTGGTGGTGCAGTTGTTTGGCAGTTCGCGCTAGACCGTCGTCAACGATTCTTGAAAAAGGGTCCGCTTCTGTTTGGAAGCCGCCTGTGGCTCAGCGCCCGGTCGAACGGCCAAGAAGGGGTGCAGATTCAACCGGTCAATGCAACGTATTGATGGAATCGTTCCGCTGGCGTATCGAAGTTTAGAGTCTTGCGCGGACGTTCGTTGAGTCGTCTGGCGACGGCATTGCGCTTAGCCTGCGAACTGAGTCCGTCGCTTTGAGTTGGATCGCCTCTAGCATGGCGTGGTCCTCGTCTCCGACGACAGCAATATCCCAGCCCGGATGGTTCGATACGCTCGAAACGTCCCGCCGCCCCTCAGCCTTTCAGCCCGTCAGCTGAACTTGCGCGCCGCATCGCGCGCCAGGCCAGAACCGATCCCGCCGAACAGGTCGCCTTCGACGCGCCGCGCCGACGGCAGCACTTGCGCCAGTTGCTCGCGCAGCAACGGCACCCCGCTGGAGCCGCCGGCGAAGAGAATGGTATCGACCGCTTCCGCTGCGACGCCCGCCGTCTTCAGCATCGCCTGTACCGTCGAGACCGTCTTGCCGACCAGCTTCCCAATCGACTGGTCGAAGTCCTCGCGCGTGACGGGCTGCTTCAACTCGGGCGCGATGCGGTGCAGGTCGATCTCCGCTACCGGGACGTCCGACAGCGCGATTTTCGCGCCTTCCACCTGGATGGCCAGCCAGTGGCCGGCGCGCTCGCGGATCAGGCGGATCAGGCGGTCGAGTTTTTCGGTGTCGGCGACATCTCGGTAATTGTCCATCACCACCGCCCACGCCTTGCGCGTGTACACGTGGTTGATGGTGTGCCAGCTCGCCAGGTCGAAATACTGGCCGGACGGCATCGCCTTGCCGTTGCGCAGCGTGCTGTTCAGGCCCAGTAGCGGCATCACGCTGGCTAGGCTCAAGGCGCGGTCGAAGTCGGTGCCACCAATGTGAACGCCGCCGTTGGCGAGGATGTCCTCGCGGCGGTCAGGGCGTTTCGCGCGGTCGGGCGACAGGCGCACCAGCGAGAAGTCCGACGTACCGCCGCCAATGTCCGCCACCAGCACAAGTTCTTCACCGCTGATGCTGGCCTCGTAGTCGAACGCGGCGGCGATGGGCTCGTACTGGAAGGCGATCTCGTCGAAGCCGGCGTCGCGCGCGATTTCCGACAGCGTGTCTTCGGCGAGCTGGTCGGCCTTGGGATCTTCGTCGATGAAGAACACCGGGCGGCCCAGCACGGCGCGGCGGAATTCATGGCCGGCGGCGCGCTCGGCGCGGCTCTTGAGTTCGCCGATGAAATGCGCCAGCAGCTTGCGGAAGGGCATGGCCTGGCCCATGACCTCGGTGCTGTCGTCCATCATCGACGTGCCGAGCAGGCTCTTGAGCGAGCGCATCAGGCGGCCCTCGTAGCCGGCAAGATAGTCGGTCAGCGCGGCACGGCCGTAGCTGACCAGCGGGTCTTCGGCGTGAAAGAAGATGACGGAAGGCAGCGTAACCTTGCCGTCTTCGAGCGGCAGCAGGGTGGGTGCGTCCGATCTCAGCCAGCCGACGGTGGAGTTGGACGTGCCGAAATCGACGCCGCAAGCGTTTGACATCATAGGATTGTGGCTTCTCGAGTGCAGCGGGAGGCATGCGCCTGTACGGGATATCAGGAGCGGGCGCCACCGGCGAAGGGGCGCTATTGTAGTGGCTTTGTGCGAGGGATCGCCGCCCGTTCGTTGCCGGGTCATGGCTGACAGCAATCGCTGCGAAGCCGGTGTTGGCCAATGAAACTCGAATGGCGGCAACAAGCTGGAAGCGGTCGCTGAGGGCAGCCGTGTCACCACCTCCTTGTGTGCCAAGCGTTGGTCGTTGGTTTTTTTTTCAGGGCTTGCGACTTAGGATGATCTCATTTAAGTGATTTATACATCATATTTATGGGTGCCGAAGATCCGCCTAACTTCGTATGCACCACCGTCGCGGAGCGTTACGTATCTTCCTCGTTACTCAACCGTCTCGATGTAACTTATTGAAGAGAAAGGAATTTTTTGAGGCAGTGACAACTGGGAGCGTCAGGGAGTTCAGAGTTGAGCGAACAAAGTTCAGCGCTGAGTGAGTCTCGACAATTCCCCATTCTTGAAATCGTAATACCCCGTCCCTATAATTAGCACTCGCCGGGCAGGAGTGCTAACAACGCCTCCGACCCCCGATGCTTTCCCGATGCGCCGCGTCTTGCGGCGCGTTTTGTGAATAAACACTCACTTTGCATTGAGGAGTTGTGTATGAACCTGCGTCCTTTGCACGACCGCGTGATCGTGAAGCGCCTGGACAACGAAACCAAGACCGCTTCGGGCATCGTCATCCCTGACGCCGCCGCTGAAAAGCCGGATCAAGGCGAAGTGCTGGCCGTTGGCCCGGGCAAGAAAGACGACAAGGGCAACGCGATTTCGCTGGACGTGAAGGTCGGCGACCGCGTGCTGTTCGGCAAGTACGCCGGCCAGAGCGTCAAGGTGGAAGGCCAGGAAGTCCTGGTCATGCGCGAAGAAGACATCATGGCCGTGGTGGCGAAGTAAGCGTGCGCTCAAGCGCAACGGCTTACCAGTAACCCAATCCTCATTGCCCGCGCCCCACTAAGGCTGGCGCAGGCAACATCCAAAGATCTCGGAGATTCTCAAGATGGCAGCTAAAGACGTAGTGTTCGGCGACGCCGCACGTGCCAAGATGGTTGAAGGCGTGAACATTCTCGCCAACGCAGTGAAGGTGACCCTGGGCCCGAAGGGCCGCAACGTGGTGCTGGAGCGTAGCTTCGGTGGCCCGACCGTGACCAAGGACGGTGTGTCGGTCGCCAAGGAAATCGAGCTGAAGGACAAGCTGCAGAACATGGGCGCGCAAATGGTCAAGGAAGTCGCTTCCAAGACCAGCGACAACGCCGGTGACGGCACCACCACCGCAACGGTGCTGGCTCAGTCGATCGTGCGCGAAGGCATGAAGTACGTTGCCGCCGGCATGAACCCGATGGACCTGAAGCGCGGCATCGACAAGGCTGTTGCAGCAGCCGTCGAAGAGCTGAAGAACATCAGCAAGCCGACCACCACCAGCAAGGAAATCGCTCAAGTTGGCGCCATCTCGGCCAACAGCGACGAATCCATCGGCCAGCGCATCGCTGAAGCCATGGACAAGGTCGGCAAGGAAGGCGTGATCACCGTGGAAGACGGCAAGTCGCTGGCCGACGAGCTGGACGTCGTGGAAGGCATGCAGTTCGACCGCGGCTACCTGTCGCCGTACTTCATCAACAACCCGGAAAAGCAAGTTGTCCAGCTGGACAACCCGTTCGTGCTGCTGTTCGACAAGAAGGTCAGCAACATCCGTGATCTGCTGCCGGTGCTGGAGCAAGTGGCCAAGGCTGGCCGTCCGCTGCTGATCATCGCTGAAGACGTCGAAGGCGAAGCCCTGGCAACGCTGGTGGTCAACAACATCCGTGGCATCCTGAAGACCGCCGCCGTCAAGGCTCCGGGCTTTGGCGACCGCCGCAAGGCCATGCTGGAAGACATCGCCATCCTGACGGGCGGCCAAGTCATCGCTGAAGAAGTCGGCCTGACGCTGGAAAAGGCAACCCTGAACGACCTGGGCCAAGCCAAGCGCGTTGAAATCGGCAAGGAAAACACCACGATCATCGATGGCGCTGGCGATGCCCGCAACATCGAAGCCCGCGTGAAGCAAGTGCGTGCCCAGATCGAAGAAGCGACCTCGGACTACGACCGTGAAAAGCTGCAAGAGCGCGTGGCCAAGCTGGCCGGCGGTGTTGCCGTGATCAAGGTTGGCGCTGCCACCGAAGTCGAAATGAAGGAAAAGAAGGCCCGCGTGGAAGATGCACTGCACGCAACGCGCGCTGCCGTGGAAGAAGGCATCGTGGCTGGTGGCGGTGTTGCGCTGCTGCGCGCCCGCGCTGCCATCTCGGGCCTGAAGGGTTCCAACGCTGACCAAGACGCCGGCATCAAGATCGTGCTGCGCGCCATGGAAGAGCCGCTGCGCCAGATCGTCACCAACGCTGGCGACGAGGCTTCGGTGGTTGTGGCCAACGTGATCGCCGGCAAGGGCAACCACGGCTACAACGCCGCCACCGGCGAGTACGGTGACCTGGTGGAAATGGGCGTGCTGGATCCGACCAAGGTGACCCGCACCGCGCTGCAGAACGCCGCTTCGGTCGCTTCGCTGATGCTGACGACGGATTGCGCCGTTGCAGAACTGCCGAAGGACGATGCAGCTCCGGCAATGCCGGGCGGCATGGGTGGCATGGGCGGCATGGACGGCATGATGTAATTTGCCCGTCCGGCAACCCGGCCCGGCCGCTGGTTCTTCCGGCGGCTGTTCCAAACAAAAAACCCCGTGGGTGCGAGCCCGCGGGGTTTTTTGTTATATGCATGCATGTTCTCCCGCTGATTTGTTAACGCGCCGTTAACGCTGCATTGCGGCAGGCTTCGCTACAATCGGCCCACCCGCGAGCGTCTGTTTCTGAGCGGGCACGACAACAACACAGGGAAGGGAAAACAGATGAACGACATCGCACGCGAGCCCATTCTTGGCGGCGCCCCCGCTCCGGCTGCCCCGCAACCCTTGCGGGTCCGCTTTATTGGCAGCGGCTCGGAATACTTCCGTATCTGGATCGTCAACCTGCTGCTGACCATCGTCACGCTGGGCATCTACTCGGCCTGGGCGAAGGTGCGTACGATGCAGTATTTCTACCGCAACACGCAGCTGGCAGGATCGAGCTTCGACTACCACGGCAGCCCGACCGCCATCCTCAAGGGCCGCGCGATCATCTTTGTGTTGGCGCTGGCGTTCAACTTGCTGAGTCATTCGTCGCCGGGCATGTCGCTGCTGTTCCTGGCGCTGCTGGCGGCGGCGTTTCCGTGGCTGCTGGTGCGCTCGCTGCGCTTCCGCATGGCCAACTCCAGCTACCGCGGCCTGCGCTTTGCCTTCACGGGCAAGGATGCAGAAGGCTACATGGTGTTTCTGGTGTGGCCGATCCTGAGCGTGTTCACCGCATACCTGCTGGCGCCGCTGGCGCACCAGCGCTTCAAGCGCTATCAGCACCGCAACACGCGCTTTGGCACCACGCCGTTCGATTTCTCGGGCACGCCGGGTAACTTCTACGGTGTGTATCTGCGCACCTTCGGGCTGGCGCTGCTGGCCTTCGCGGTGGCGGTTGCTGTGATCGCGCTGCTGGGCGTTTCGATCGGCAAGGCGGAAAGCAGCGCTGGCCGCGCCATCGCCATCGCCATTACGGTGGTGCTGATGTATGTGGCGATGCTGTTCCTGGCACCGTACTTCATGTCGCGTTTGCAGAACGTCGTGTGGAACCACACCACGCTGGGCCCGCACCGCTTCCAGAGCCAGGTGGCGGCCGGCAAGCTGTTCTGGATCTACGTGTCGAACGCGGTGCTGATTGCCATCACCATCGGCCTGTTCACGCCGTTTGCGCGTGTGCGTACGCTGCGCTACAAGCTCGACTCGGTGACGCTGTTTGCGGCCGGTTCGCTCGATACGTTCGTGGCGGGCGAGGCCACCAAGGTGGGCGCGCTGGGCGACGCCGCTGTGGACTGGTACGACATCGACATCGCCCTGTAAGCACGCTGGAAGACAACGCACATGATCCTCGCCACCTACTTCGACGGCCGGACTTCGCGCGCGCAGCCCGTGCGCCTTGCCGTCGAGGCAGGCGAGGCGGTGCTGTTCGATACCGATGGCACGCTGCTGCGTCGTGCGCCCCTGCCCACGCTGCGCGTGTCGGAGCGCGTCAAGCATGCGCCGCGCCTGATCACGTTTGAGGACGGCGCCTTCTGCGAGATTGCCGATCCCACCGAGCAGGCGACACTCAACACGCTGCTGCAGCGTACCGGCCACCAGGAAGGTCTGGTGGTGCGTGCGCAGAACAGCTGGAAGCTCGCGCTGGGTGCGCTGATCGTGACGGTACTGGTGCTGGTGATCGGTTACCGCTACGGCTTGCCGTGGGGTGCCAAGGTGGTCGCGAACATGGTGCCGCAACGTGTGGAGCTGCAGCTCGGGCGCGGTACGCTGCGCGCGCTGGATGAACGCTGGCTCAAGCCCAGCAAACTGCCGGAAGCGCAGCAGGCGCGCATTCGTGCACGCTTCGCAGCCCTGCGTGCACCGCAGGCCACGCATACGTACAACATCGTCTTTCGGGATGCGGGTTCGCTGGGTGCCAATGCATTCGCGCTACCCGGCGGCGACATCATCGTGACCGATGCACTGGTCAAGCTGGTGGGCGAGGGCGACGGGCTCACGGGTGTGCTGGCGCACGAAGCCGGGCACGTTGAGTATCGCCACGGCCTGCGCCAGCTGATTCAATCCTCCGCCATTGGTGCGACAGCGGCGCTGCTCTTTGGCGATGTGTCGACCATTCTCTCGGGCGTGCCGGCGGCGATGCTCACGCTGCGCTATTCGCGTGACTACGAGCGTGATGCAGACCACTACGCCGCGCAATTGCTGCAGGACAACGGCGTGTCTGTCGGCGCGTTTGCGGATGTACTGCAGGCGCTGGAAGACACGCACGGCGGCACGCGCAAGGCTGACGGCGCGAAGCAATCCGACACCGCCAGCGATGACGACGCCTCGGCGTTCTTTTCTTCCCACCCGCTCACGCGTGAGCGCATCGACACGCTGCGCCGTTTCGATCGCACGCACGGCGCCAGCGACACCCGCGACGCGGACTGACGCGTCACACACGCCGACTCCACTCGCCACGCTCGTCCAATTCCCGGCGGCTTCGTCATCCGTTTGATCGATTTCTCCCTTGCCTCGTGCCACCAAGAATGGTGGCAGAGGGACGGGGGACATCATGCGACACGCAGAATCAGGCGTCATGAACGCATTGGCGGGTGTGCTGCCGCCAACGCTTGTGCAGCGGTTGCCGGACCGCATGATGGTGATCCGCTTGGCCCGCTTCGGGGTTTCTGGGGTTGTGGCTACCGGCGTGCACGTGGCCATTGCCACCACGCTCATCAACGGTTTTTCTGCCTCCCAGGTGACGGCTAACGGCGTGGCGTTTGTCTGCGCCAACGTCTGCTCGTACCTGCTCAATGCGCTGTGGAGCTTCTCGGCCAAGCCGGGGCGCGCCAATTTCCTGCGCTTCTATGCCGTGTCACTACTCTGCCTGGCGCTGACGCTCGCGATCTCGTGGCTGGCCCAGACGTTGGGTCTGAGCTACTGGGTGGGGCTTGCGGCCATCTTGTCAGTGGTGCCGCCGCTCACCTTTGTATTGCATCGGTTCTGGACGTTCCGCTAGCGGAGGGCCACATGGGCTGCCTACACAAACCGCCCGCCATGCAAGCGACCAGGCGGCCTGGCGTTTCATTGCTGAATCATACCTACGGCCAGTTTCGGACTGCGTTCGCGGCGCCTACAACTGACGATAAGGGACGGGGAAACCTGCATACGACCGGCGAGTTGCAGCAGGTAGTCAGTACGACGCCCGATAGCCATTCATACCGGCGGAGGCGAAGGCATATGCGCACGCATACCAAACAGAGAGAACGAGGGGCGGTGCTCCCGATGGTCGGCCTGATGCTTGCCGTGTTGCTGGGGATGGCAGGCCTGGTCATCGACTTGAGCGGCTTGTTCGTGGCCAAGACGGAGCTCCAGTCAGCGGTGGATAGCTGCGCCTTGTCGGCCGCGCAGGAGCTGGATGGCGCCACTGATGCGCTGACACGCGCGACGAATGCAGGGGTGACGGCGGGCAATGCCAACCGTGTTGTCTATCAGGCATCGTCTGCGTCGTTGGCCAATGCTGACGTCACGTTCAGTACGGCGCTGAACGGCACATACAGCGCTGCCGGTGTCGCGTCCAGCTCGTCCAGCTATGTCAAGTGCACGCACTCGAAAAGCGGGATCACGGCGCGCCTGATCAAGTTCGTTGGCGGTGCCAACAGCTATGCCGTTGCCGCGCTGGCGGTGGCCACGCGTGTGCATGCGCAGAGCACGTGTCCCATTCCCGTAGCCTTGATCCCGAAAACCGGCGGTACGGCACCCAACTACGGCTTCCAGATCGGTGAGTGGGTCAGCATGCTGTACGCTGGCGGCTCCACTACGCCGGGTGAGATGGGTTGGTACAACCTCGATGGTTCCACCAATGCCAACGAGACAAAAACCGAAATGGATCAGGGCTACTGCAATTCCAAGATCGGTGACCAGTTAGGGACACCCGGTGCGAAGGTGTCCGTTGATGACAATTGGAACGCGCGCTTCGGTATCTACAAGAACAAGTCCAATGCGTCGCAACTGCAGCCGGATTTCACGGGCTACTCCTATACGTCGACCAACTGGAAAAACACGGTGCCGCAGAACGCCTACAGCGGCACACCTGCATCGGGTTCCGACAAGAGCGCTGCCAACTTCAAGAACAAACGGCTGGCCTATGCCAACTACGACGATACCGGCACGAGTGTCTCCGGCGGTGACAAGATCACCGGGCTCAACGTCAAGGGCGGCTACAAGAATCTTGCGACAAGCGGGAACAGCGGTGACCTTGCCACCTATGGAGTGAACCGGCGTGTTGTCCTGGTGCCAGTCATCTCGTCCGCATCGAAGATCATCGATTACGCCTGCATGCTGATGCTGCAGCCCATTGATGGGGTCCACAACACGCCGCAGTTCGAGTTCCTGGCCAATGCGTCGAGTACCAGCAGTCCGTGCGCGCCCAGTGGCTTGGCGGGCGGCAGCAAGGGCCCTTTGGTTCCCGCATTGGTGCAGTAGGAGCGAACCATGAAGATGCGACAACGACAACATGGTGTAGCGCTGGTCGAACTGGCGATCACGCTCAGTTTGCTGCTGGCCATCACCTTTGCGGTGACGGAGTTCGGTCGGGCCATCTACACGTACAACACCCTGGCCAAGGCCACCCGAGACGCCACTCGCTACCTGAGCACGCAGGCCGCCGGCAACGCGACCTCCTATACGACGGCAACGAATCTGGCGGTCTACGGCACGCCCACGGTCGGCAACACCCAAGCGCCACTGGTGCCGGGGCTGACGTCCAGCATGGTTTCCATTTGCGATGCGTCCAACACGAGTTGCACATCCAACATCGCACAAGGGACCAACCCGGCCATCAATACCGTCACCGTCACCATCTCGGGCTACAAGTTCAATCCGGTGATCGACATGATGGCGTTCCTGCGCTTCTATGCGGGCGGCAAAGGGTCGATCACCTCGTTCCCGTTTGGGAACATCTCAGTGACGATGAGGCAGTCCTATGAATAAGCATCAGAAAGGTACGACGGCGGTTGAGTTCGCCATTGTGGTGGCGCTCTTTCTGACGGTGCTGCTCGGCATCCTCGACTTTGGGCGCATTCTCTTTACCTGGAACGCCGTGGGTGAGGCGACGCGCTGGGGCGCGCGACAGGCGGTGGTTTGCGGTCAGGGGTCGACGTCTGTGTTGACCAAGATGCAGACCATTCTGCCGACGCTCAAGACTGCGAACGTGTCGGTGCAGTGGTACGACACCAGCGGGGCAGTGAGCACAACTTGTGATGCCACGAGCTGCGGTGGTGTTGCAGTCAGTGTTACCGGGATGACGGTGGCGCCTTATTCGCCGGCGACCTGGATTGGATTTTCTCGGCTGGCTGTGCCGGGGTTTTCCACCTACCTGCCGCGGGAGGTCATGGGGCAGGATGCCAACAGCAGTAGCGTTTGCTCTTGAGGTTTCTTTGCTTGCTGCCGGTCTGGTTCGCTGTTTCTTGTTTGTTGGGGGATGGGCTTGGTGGCCCATCCCCTTTGTCATTCCCTGGCGGGATGGGCGGTTGTGGTCCATCCCTTGTTTCATCCCCTGCCGGGGCTGACTTACTTTCTTTGTCTTGCCAAAGAAAGTAAGCAAAGAAAGGCGCGCCCGAGATGGCGACCCCCTCCTTGGATTTTTGTCGCCGGGAGGGAGGGGAGGCAAACTCGCTGCGCTCAGACAAGCCTCCCCTCTTTTTCCTCCCCGCAACAAAAATCCAAGGCGCCATCTAGGGCAGGAACGGCCAAACCGGCTGGGTGCTGTCCGTGGCGCCGTGTTTCTTGCTCCTGCAGGGCTCAAAGCCCCGAGGTTGAGGTTCAGAACTCCAAAATTGGGGTGCAGAACCTCAAAGTCGGGGTTCCGGAACCCCACAGTCGAAGTTCAGAACCTCAAAGTTGAAGCTCGGAACCGCTCAGTTGGCGTTCAGAACCTCAATGCTGGGGTTCCGGAACGTCAAAGTCGGCGTTCAGAACTCCAAAGTCCGAGTTCGGCACCTTGACGCTGGCGTTCCAGAACCTCGGCGTCGAAGTTCAGAACCTCAATGCCGCTACAAAGAGCGTGGCGGGCGAATCGATTCGCTCCAACGCCAACGCCAGTGCCACGACGGTGTGGCCGTTCCTGCCCTAGATGGCGCCTTGAATTTCTGTTGCAGGGAGGAAAAAGGAAGGGAAACTGTTTGAGCGCAGCGAGTTTTTCCCTTCCCCTCCCTGCGACATAAATTCAAGGAGTGTTTCGTCATCTCGGGCGCGCCTTTCTTTGCTTACTTTCTTTGGCAAGACAAAGAAAGTGAGTCGGCCCCGGCAGGGGACGAAAGGGAGGTGGACCACAAAGACACGCCCCTAGCGAAAGCGCAAACATGCAGACAAACCAACAACGTCAAGAAACGACGCACCAGGCACACACGGCAATCCCCGAAACCCGAGAGAGCCATCGAGGAACACACGTCCCAGCCCAACCACACACTCGAGATACAAAGGAAAAAACCCGGCGCGCGTCCGGGAACAGGACCACCGCTCTAGCACATACGCCAGGTGATAGTCCGGGGGCCTTTCCTACCAGCTTATCTTCGCGCGCGCATGTCAGCCTCCCGAGCCTGTCATGGTCGGCAGCAGCACACGGTAGATCTGGATGAACGCCGGGCCGAGCAACACCAGCAGCAGCGTCGGGAAGATGAAGAAGATCAGCGGAAAGAGCAGCTTCAGTGCGATCTTTGCAGCCTGTTCTTCGGCGCGCATGCGGCGCTTGGTGCGCAGCATGTCGGACAGCACGCGCAGCGAGTCGGCAAGGCTGGTACCGAAACGGTCTGCCTGGATCAGCATCGATGCAAACCGGTCGACGTCTTCCACACCGGTGCGCAGCGCCAGGTTGGTGAGCGCCTTTTCCTTGGGAAACCCGGAGCGCAGCTCCAGCAGCGTGAGTTCCATTTCTTCGGCCATCACGGGGCAGCGCAGCGCGAGTTCGTCCGACACACGCATCATGGCGGCATCCAGGCCAAGCCCGGCTTCTACGCACACCGTGAGCAGGTCTAGCATGTCGGGAAATTCTTCAAACACGTCGCGCTGACGATGCTCGACTTTGCGTGCCAGTGCCGCGTTGGGCACGTAGTAGCCAATGGCGCTCAGCATCCCCAGGACAGCGAGGACCGCCTCCTGCTCGTGGTGTTCCGGCCGGCTGCTCAGCACCAGCAGCGCTGCCAGCGGGAAGAGGATCGCCAGCACCGTCTTGACGCCAAAGTACAGCGACGGCGCCCAGGGTTGCCGCCAGCCTGCATTCATGAAGCGGATGCGCAGCTGTGAGTTCTCCCAGCCGTCTTTGGGCAACGACAGTTGCGAGACCGGCTTGGCCCAGGTGGCCAGTTTCTCTACCCAGGCATGGTCGGTGCCGCCGGCCAGGTCTGCGCCCACGGTCTGGCCGCCGATCTGTTGCATTCGGTCGCGTGCGCGGTTCGGAGAGAACAGATGCAGTAACCCAAGTGCACCGCCAAAGGCAGCCACGAAGATCAGGGCCAGGACGAAATATTGATCGGAATAGAGCGCTTGCATGATCGTCTCCCCCCAAGAAAACGAAGTCACGTTGTCAGGTCAGGTCATCAGCCGTGCCGCATGTCGCACGTTCGTCAGACCCGGATGCGGATGATCTTGCGCATCCAGATCAGGCCCATCACCATGTTGAACAGCGCCAGGCCGATCATCCGCAGGCCGATCGGGTCTGTCCACAGCACCTTCATGAAGTCCGGATTGACGATGAGGATCATGGCGGCCGTGCCGAAGGGCAGCAGCCCGAGAATCCATGCCGACAGCCGCCCTTCGGCCGACAGCACACGGATCTTGTCGTACAGCTTCAGGCGCTCGCGCACCAGGTTGCCGATGGTGTCGAGAATCTCCGCCAGGTTGCCGCCGCTCTCGCGCTGGATGAGCACGGCAATCACGAAGTAGCGCAGGTCATTCACGGGCACCCGCTTGGCCAGGTTGGTCAACGCCTCGTCGAGCGACACGCCGTAGTTGATCTCTTCGAAGGTGGTGCGGAACTCGGGGCCCATCGGTTCCTTGATCTCCTGCCCGACCATGCCCAGCGCGCTGGCGAAGGAGTGGCCGGCACGCAGCGCACGCGCGATCATGTCCACCGCGTCGGGAAGCTGTGCCTCCAGCTTCTTGAGGCGTTTGTGCCGCAGCGATGTGATGCGCAAGACTGGCAGCGCGGATGCAAGCAGCGCACACGCCATCAGGATGGGCAGTGGAAACGGCAGAAACAGCGCACCCACCACCAGCGCGCCGACGGCAATCGCGATGCTGTACCCGAAGAGCTGCGCGACCGACCAGGCGCTGCCGGATTGCTCCAGCCAGCGGTCGATCACACTCACACGGGGCAGGCTCATCAGCCAGCGCTGGAACTGTGGTGATTCGCTCAGCAGACGTTTCTTGAGAATCGACAGTTGTTCCGTGCCGACGTGTCCGCCCGCGGACAGTGCCCGAATGCGGGCATCAACGCGCTTCGCCTCGGGGCCGTGGTAGTTGTTCCACCACTGGTAGACCCCCTCGATGCAGAGCACGACGGCCGCGAACAGCAGGATTGCGAACGCGTAGAAGATTTCGTTCATTTAGGGTGCCCCCGTTTCTAGATCGCGCTTGGACCACACTGGTGGTGGCTCTGGCTTCAAGCCCTTAAGTCGTTAGGCCTCAAAGTGCCGTTGCGGGTCAAAGGTTTCGTCTGGCAAGCCCACCCCGAACACGCGCAGCCGCTCGGCAAATTTCGGATAGACCCCCGTGGCGCGGAAGTGCCCCTTGACGGCGCCGTCCTGGGCAATGCCCGTGCGCTGGAAGGTGAAGATCTCCTGCATGTTGATGACATCACCTTCCATGCCGGTGATCTCCTGAATGCTGATGACCTTGCGACGCCCGTCGGTCAACCGAGCCACCTGGATGATCACGGTGATGGCCGAGGCGATCTGCTGCCGGATCGTCTTGGGCGGCAGGTTCAGGCCCGCCATGTTCACCATGTTTTCCATGCGCGTGAGTGCATCGCGCGGGGTGTTGGCGTGGACGGTGGTGAGCGACCCTTCGTGGCCGGTGTTCATGGCGTTGAGCATGTCCAGTGCCTCGCCGCCGCGCACTTCGCCCAGGAGGATGCGGTCGGGCCGCATGCGCAGGGCGTTGCGCACCAGTGCACGCTGCGTGATTTCGCCCTTGCCTTCGATGTTGGGCGGGCGTGTTTCCAGGCGCAGCACATGCGGCTGACGCAGCTGGAGTTCAGCGGCATCTTCGATGGTGACCATCCGCTCGTCGGCTGGAATGAAGCCCGAGAGGATGTTCAGCAGCGTGGTCTTGCCGCTGCCCGTGCCGCCCGACACCAGCACGTTCACCTTGGCTTGCGACAGGGCTTGCATCAGCTTGGCCATGGGCGGCGTGAGCGTCTTGAGGTCGATCAGGTCAGACACCTGCAGCGGGTTGGTCGCAAACCGGCGAATCGACAGCAGCGGGCCGTCGATGGCCGAGGGCGGAATGATGGCGTTCACCCGCGAGCCGTCGGGCAGGCGCGCATCCACCATCGGGCTGGTCTCATCAATGCGACGGCCCACGCGCGAGACGATCTTCTCGATCACCTTCATCAGGTGCGCATCGTCGTAGAACGTGACGTCGGTGAGCTCCAGCTTGCCGCGGCGTTCAACGTAGACCTGCTTGGCCGTGTTGACCAGGATGTCGGACACCGTCGGGTCCTGCAGCAGCGGCTCGAGCGGGCCGAAGCCGAACATCTCGTCGTACACGTCGGTGGTCATCTGCCGGCGCTCGGTATCGTTGAGCAGCAGTTTCTCCTCGTCGATGATGCTGTTGACGAGGGTGCCGATCTCGTGGCGTACCTGCTCGGTCGGGAAGCGGGCCAGCCGCTCCAGGTCCACGCGGTCCAGCACGACTTCGTGCACGGTTTTCTTGAAGTCCCGGTAGGCCGGATGGCCCACCACTTTGTGGTGAAGCGGCGTGTGTCCGTTCATGGACAGCGGCGCATGGTCCGGGTGGGAGAGTTGTTCGCGGATCGACATGATGGGCTCCGTCTGACTGGCGAAATCAATGAGCAGGAAAACTCAGGCAATGTTCGGAGACGACGTCTTGGCCCGCGTGAAGAGCTTGCTCAGAGAGAAGCCTTTCTCTTGCGATGCGTGACGGTCGTTCTCGCGTGCCGTGGCGAAGACTTCGGCCAGCGCCATGAGTGCCTTGGCCATGGCGCTGCTGCGATGATGTTGGGCAATGGGCATGCCTTGGCAGATGGAGTCGTCCACCGCAGCCGCATCGTCGGGCAGCACATGGAAGAGCTTCTGACCGAAGACCTGCTCCAGCGTGGTGCGTGGCAGCTCGTCGCGCTTGCCGTGCCGGTTGACCAGGATGCGCAGCTTCTCGGCGGGGTAGTGCAGCCCGTGCAGGATATCCAGCAGGCGCCGCCCCGTGCGGGCAAAGGCAATGGTCGGCTGAACCACCACGCAGATCTGGTCACAGTGGTCGAGCACTGCAATCGACAGCGGGTTGATGGCCTGCCCGACGTCGACCAGGATGAAGTCGTAGACCGGCGACACCAGCGACAGCACGTACTCGATCTTGTCCTTCTTGATCTCGCCCGCCTTGATGGGGTCACTGGCGCCGGCCAGGACGTCGAAGTCCTTGGCCACGCGCGTCAGGCACGCTTCCAGAAAGGCATCGTCCAGGCGGTCGACCTGCGCGCACACCTCGGACAGCGTGGCGGGTGGCGTCTTGTTGCTCACCAGAAAGTGCGTGTCGCTGAACTGCGTGTTCAGGTCGATTAACAGCACGCGCTTGTGTTCGTGCGCGGCCAGCGTGTAGCCAACGTTGCTGGCGATGAAGCTGGAGCCGGCACCGCCCTTGCTGGAGATGAAGGCGATCACGCGCGCTTCCTCTCTCGTTCTCGGGGTGTGATTGGTTTCCAGCCGGGTGAGCGCCGCCGTCAACTGTGCGCGTTCCAGCGGCCAGGTCAGTACGTCACTGACGCCTGCGCGCAGCGCGCGGATCAGGTCGTCGCGCTCCTGGGTTTGCGTGACGAGGATGCAGGGCAGGTCAGAGAACTGCTGCCGGATCAGTTCAATGCTCAGCATCTGGCTGGCGCCGCCGCTCGGCTGGTCGATGATGAGCGCATCGGCGCCGCGCAGTTGGCAGGCGTGCGTAGACAGGCTGCCCGGCGCGGCCTGCAGGCGCATGACCTGGTAGCTGCCGGCAGCGGCTACCAGGCGCGCAAGGTCCGCCAGGCGCTCGCCGTCTTCGGACGCAATCAAGATCTTGAGCATGGCAAAGCTCCCCGTTCGATCGTGTGTTCTGTATAGCGTTGCATCGCGCCGCAAGGTGTTGCGAATAGGCCGGCCCGGTATCAGGCTTGCGATGGCGGGTGCGGTTTGGGCACCCGCCATGCGCCGTCAGCGTGAGAAGCTGCCGGACATGCCGCTACCGCCGTACCCACCGCCGCCGAATCCGCCACCGTACCCACTACTGCTGCCGACGCCGCCAGCCGGGAAACGGGTCATGGAGCGGTCGTAGTTGCTCATGGCGGCCACTGCGGCCTTGCCGTCGTAGCCATCCAGCGCGGGCAGGCCGGCCGGTGCGTCAGGGTTGATCACCTGCGCTTGCTTGACGCTCGTGACGGCCTCGCCGAAATGCTTGTCCCAGTTGGGCGTCGTGGTCATGCAGGCAGTCAGGGCCTGGCAAGCCAGGATCACGAGTGCGGCACGTTGCAGGCGTTTGAAGTTGGTGTTCATGGCATATCTCCACATGGTTCCCGGGTTAGCGTGTCTGCGGGGTTGTGGTCGTGTCGGCCACTGCCGTCTGACGGCCCTGCGTCTTGGCTCTGGCCTGGGCCAGCCGTGCTGCGGTGGCCTCGATCCGGGCGACGCGGGCGGCGTTGTCGTCCGTGGGCGCCGGGGCGGGGGTTGCGGTGGGTGCGGGTGCGGCTTCCGCAACCGGCAGCGTGGCGGCTGGTTGTTCCGGCACATCGTTCGTCGGCGGCGTGACCGCCGGTGTGGTCACCTCGGTGCTCACCTCAGTGCGCGGTGCAGGGGCAGCTGGAGCCACCGGTGCTGGTGCTACCGGGGCGGGGGCAGGTGCCTGCGAGCTCGGTGCCGAGGGCGCGCTTGGTGCCTGTGCGGGCATCTGCGGGGCCGCTGCGGGTGCTGCGGCGCTCGCCGGTTTGGCCGCGCGGTTCTTGGCGCCTCTGCCTTCCATGTTGCCCGTCAGGTAGACGTCGAGATCGTTGGGCGTCGAGAAGCTGTCGGTCGGCAGCGGGTACGAGGCCGTCTGCATCGGCTGCACCAGTCGCGGCGTGATGACGATGACCAGCTCCGTCAGATCATGCTGGAACTGCGTGCTGCGGAACAGCGTGCCCAGGACGGGGATTTCACCCGCACCAGGCAATGCCTTGAGCGAGCCGCGTGCGTTGTCTTGCAGCAGCCCGCCGATGGCGAAGCTCTCGCCGTCACGCATCTGCACGGTGGTGGAGGCGCGCCGTGTGGTGATGAGCGGCAGGATGGTCTGGCCGTTCGTGTTGGCGCCGGTGACAGTTGCGCCCGTGGGCGAGAGTTCCGACACCTCCGGTGCCACCTTCACATTGATGCGGCCATTGGCCATCACGGTTGGCGTGAACTTCAGGCCAACGCCGAATTCCTCTTCCTGCAGCGTGATGGTGGGTGCACCACCCGAAGCGCTGCTCTGCGCCACCGGGATGTAGATCTTGCCGCCTGCCAGGAAGCTGGCTTCCTGCCCGCTAAGCGTGACGAGGTTCGGCTCCGCAAGGATCTTCACCAGGCTGTCGTTCTTCTGCGCGTCCAACTGCGCTTGGAAGGGCCGGTTGTTCGCCTTGTTGGCAAAGAACCCGGTGGACGAACCCGTCAACAGGGAGGTCAAGAGGCCGCCGCTCCAGGAGCCGAATCCACCCTGGATATTGAGTGCCGTGCCCAGTTGGTTCAGCAAGGTCTTCGACACTTCCGCCACCTTGACTTCCAGCATGACTTGCTGCGGCGTATCCACGATCATCATGTTGATGACCGGGGCGCCGCCGCTGGTGCCGCCACCGCCACCGCCGAGTGCACCGGCAACACCACCTCCCTTGTCCGCGCCGCTTTGTGCAGAGGCGGCATAGGCGTGCGCGATTTCCATGGCTTGCTGCGCGGCCTGTGCGCTCGACACGTTGCCGGCGAGTACCAGGCTGTCGGCCGCGGTCATGACGCGAATCTTGGATTCGCCCGGCATCAGTTGCGCGAGCGAGGTCTGCAAGCCACCGGCATCTGCGTTGACCACCACGTTGACGATGCTGCAGGCGCCGCTGCGGCCCTGCACGATCATGTTGGTGGTGCCCACACTGCGGCCGAGCAGGTACATGGATTGCGGTGACACCATGGTGGCTTGCACCACGGCGGGGTTGCCCAGGGTGCGATTGCGCACGGGCTCGGGCAGCGAGATGAGCGAAGACTTGCCAACCGGCACCACCACGCTGCTCTCACCGCGCACGGCGCCCGTGCAGTTCGGCCCGCGTACGTCGGCCACTGGCGCGGTCGCCAGCGCCGGGTTCATGCTGATCGTCATCTGCACCGGTGCGGGCGCACCAGCACGGCCTTGCACAACGACCGGTGCCGTGGTGGACTTGGCCACGGCACCTGCTTCCATGGCCGTTTGTGCTGTCGCGTGCGGCGGCATGCAGAGCATGGCACCGGCGGCACTCGCCAGGATCAGCATGCGTGTGCTGCCGAGGACCTGAGCGCCATGCAGTGCGACATTGGTTTTTTGGTTCGTCTTCATATCTCCCCCCCCGAGGGTGTGCTGCACAAGAAGAAAATGCGGTTGAGACGCTGTGGCTGGTTAACCTCTACGTTGCAATGCGTGTTGAAGGACTGTCAGGTGTGGCGGGTCAGAAGCACTCCATGCTGCCCTGCACGCCAGCCAGCACACCGATGCAGTCGCGCTGCCGGACCGGAGCCGAGGCAACGCGGCGCACCTTGGCCGTTGCCCGCGGTGCGCTGACCATCACCACCTTGGGTGCGGGTTCGGCTGCGGGCGTGCCCAGCAAGGTGCCTTTCGTGGCGCCGCCGGTTGCGGTGGCGGCAACGTCGACCTGATTGCGCAGCACCAGCGAGAGCGTTCCCACGCTGCGTGCCACATCGAGCTTCTCTGCCTGATCGGGTGTGACTTCCAGCGTGACCGCGTTGACGACCTTGGGCTGGGTATCGTCCCGGCTGACTTGCTGCGCGACGGCCAGCACCAGGATCTTTTCCAGCACGATCTTGGAGATGCTGTTGTTGTTCGTGCTCTTGACGTCTTCGTTGGTATTGACGATCACGTCGACCAGGTTGCCCGGCAACGCGAAACCCGCCACGCCCACCACGTCGTTCACACGCACGGTGATGGCGCGCTTGCCTTCGGCAATGACGGCGGACAGGCCACCTTTGGTGCCGATGGGCGCGAGCTTGTTTTCCAGAATCGGTTCGCCTTTCTGCAGGCTTGCGCGCACCACGCGCCCTTGCAGTGCCTTGGGATCGTCAAACGTGCCCGGCGGCAGGCTGCCGGCTGGCCAGCTGACCATGCGCAACTGCTCATTGCCCAGCGGCTGGCCGAGATCCATGTCGCTGGCGGCCACCACGACTTGCTTGACTGAAGTGGATGACTGCTGAGACAGCCAGCGTGATGCAGAGACAACGGCCGCGATCCCCGCTACCAATGCGACGACCAGCATCACGATTGCACGCGCGTTTTTCATGATGAGTTCCCCCTTCTGAGATCAATAATGCGGATCGGATCGGCAAGGCTCAGGTGTGAGCCTGCGTGTCCTGCCGCCAGCCCATGCCCGCACTCATGGAGTCGGTTGTCTTGAAATCTGTGTGCGAACAGAAATAGATTTGCCAAGCCCGGCGCAGCGCTTCTTCGGTCACCTCGGATGGCCCGCCGTGGTACTGGACAGCGGAGGCCACCAGGCGCAGCAGATCGCGCGGAATGCAGGCCAGCAACGGCTTGCCGCTGCCGCCGTGTAGCGCGTCGCGCAGGTAATCGAAGGCGATGTCTGCACGTTGCAGGCCAAGGTCTTCAGCGGCGCGCAGATAGACCTCGCGGTAGTCGCCCACCGAGAGCGGGCCCACGTAAAGCTTGCTGCCGAGCCGGCGCAGGAAGGCGTCGTCGCCCAGCTGGGCCGGTTCAAGATTGGTCGAGAAGACCGGCCACACATCGAACGGCACGGTGAACCGCACGCCGTTGCGCAGCGAAAACATGTCGACGCGACGGTCCAACGGTACGATCCAGCGGTTGAGCAGCTCGCTCACGCCCACTTGTTGACGGCCAAGGTCGTCGACGATGTAGATGCCGCAGTTGGCCTTCATGTGCGGAGGCGCCTGGTAGAAGCCGGTCGTGCCGTCGTAGCGCAGCTCGAGCATCTCCAGCGTGAGCTCGCCGCCGGAGAGCACAGCGGGCCGACGGCACATCTGCCAGCGGCGGTCGAGCGGGCGACGGGCGATGGGGCCATCTTCGTCGTTCTGCGCTACGTGCACGAGCGGGTCGAAGATCTGGATGATCTCGCCCGCGATCGTGATGGCGTGCGGCACCGGCACCGTGCCGGGCAGCAGCATGCCCAGATGCTGCGCGAGATAGGTCTTGCCGCCGCCGGCGGGGCCGTACAGCATCAGCGCGCGGCTCGTGTTCAGTGCGACGCCCACATCGTCGAGCAGGTCCGGCGGCATCACGAACGTGCTGAAGGCAGCGGTGACGTCGGTCTTGGACAGCGAGGCAAACTGGATGGAGTGCCGTTGAACGGATTCAACATAGGCTTCCAGCGTGACGGGTGCGGCGCCGACATAGCTGCAGCGCGCGGTGAATTCAGCGGCGCGTACATAGCCGGCGTCGGTCAGGTGGAAGCGTACATCCAGGTCGTTGGCGCCGCGGTGGGCCACTTCCAGCATGCGCTCGCGCACGGCGTAGGCCGCCACTTCATTGATGACCATGGCGGGCAGCTTGATGGTGTCCATCAGCATGACCAGCGTGGCGCTGCGATGCAGGTAGGCCACCTTCATGAGCAGGCCGAGCAGCAGCGAGATGTCCAGGCCCGTCTCGGCAACGGTGCGCGGCAGGATATGCCAGGGAGCAGCGGGCTCGCGCCGGGCAGTGTCGAGCCCGGTGGGCGATGGCACGGCCTCAAGCGAGCGCGGCGCATGTTGGGCGTGCCCGAATTCTGTGTGCTCGATCTTTTGGTCCCCAATCATCTTCATCACCGTTTGTCTGAGTGGATACGAAGTGCGCGTCGAGGTGTGCAAAGTGCGTGCATCAGGCCGACACAAACAGGACAGCAATCGTGCCGGCGGCAATCGCAACGCCGTACGGCAACGAACCCACCGACCATGAAGCATCGGCTTGCGGTGTTGGCGTACCTGCTTCGCGGCTGACCTGTCCCGACGTCAACAGGACATCGCGCAGGTTCCGGAGCAACTGCGCCATGCGCTTGTGCCAGAGGGTGAACGCCAGCGCCCAGACGCCGCCGATCACGAACGTGGCCAGCGCGATCTCAAAGGCCATGAACGCACCCAGCCAGGCACCTACGGCAGCCATGAGCTTCACATCGCCCGCAGCCATGCCGCGCAGCAGATAGAACGGCAGGAAGATCGCCAGGCCTGTAAGCCAGCCGCCCGCCCACACCAGTGCGCCATTACCGAGGCCATGGATCGCCACCTGCAACGGCAGCGCCACCAGCCAGGCACCGAAGGTCAGCCAGTTCGGGATGCGGCGATGCTGCGCGTCGATGGCCGCCGCGGTCAGCGCCACGCCCATGGCAACGGGGCCGATCATTGGCGAGAGCAGGGTGGCGTCGTTCATGGTGTCCTCGGGTTCTTTGGTGCAGTTGCAAGTTCAGTTCGATGGGGTCGGGTGTCGCAAAGGTTGTTGTTGATGTTGTTGTTGGGGCCAACACGGCATCACGGGATGGCCGCGGCGATCATTTCGTAGAGGGACTTCACGCCGCTACCCAGCGCCACGACGGAGCCGAGAATGGCAATTGCGATAAGCGAGCCCAGCAGTGCGTACTCGATCGAGGTCACGCCTCGATCGTCGCGCAGCCACTTCCTGGGGTTGATTGGCTTGTGCATGCTGGTCTCCTGCGTGGCGCTGGTAGCTGACTGAGTTGGCAGTCCGTTAGAGCGCGGCTGCAATGTTGGAAAACACCGTACTCAGGTTCGTGCCGACGAGCTGAACCGAGGCGATGATGACAACGGCAATCAATGCCGCGATCAGGCCGTACTCGATTGCAGTGACCGCCTGCTCGTCGTACAGGAACTGCTGTAGAGGCGTGCTGTAGCTGTTCATCACAATCTCCCTTTGCCAAAGGCAGAAGTTCTGCCGGTTGTTGCTGGAGCGTGGGTTGCCACGTTCATGGCGACCCACGCTTGCTTTCGCTTGGCATGCATTGCGGTGAAACCGAATGCAGTGAGCCTCGCGCTCACAACATCGGGGCATCAGAGTGCTTGCGCGATGTTGTTGAACACGGTGCTCAGGTTGGTGCCAACCAGCTTGACCGAAGCGATGATCACGACAGCGATCAGGGCGGCGATCAGGCCGTATTCGATGGCGGTCACACCATCTTCGTCACGGGCGAATTGCTTGAGTGCGTTGAGGTAGTTCATGACAATCTCCTTCAGTGGAAAAAATGCGCGTTCGAAAAGCCAGAATGAGTGAGAGGTCATGTCGGCGGCGCACAGATGGCACAAGCATGAAACGGCCAGCAGCCTTCGCTGCCGTCATCGGCCCGCAGGAACTCACGTGACACACACCGTGCGGTGTTGTGTTGTGCGCTGTCCCTTGCGGGTGATGTGAGCGTGTTGTTGGTCAGCATTTGTCTCGATCCCTTGTTCAATTCGATGCTTTGAATTGGAGATTCCGTTTCGCTTCGCCGTCTGCTGCGAACTTGCTGCTCCCCGTTCAAGGCGGCGGTGACGATGTCCTGCGATCTGGCATAGGCAAAAGCCGGGCCACCCCCATGCACTTCCATGTGCGACAAGGCTTTGCGGGCAATGGGACGGAATCTGGAGAACCCGCCGGCGGGTTGGTGCCCAGGTTCTCGGGGGCGGAGTTGCCAGGGGGAAACGCGTGGCGGGGCACGTCGATTTGGATGAGGCTACGTAGGGATGACGCAGTGCAGGGGCGCCCTCATTCAAATGGACAGGTGAGGGGGTAGCGTAGTGGATGGTGGAAATCGCCACCGGGCAGGCTTGGGGTCCGCATGAGGCCCTCCACCGTGTCCCGGCCGGGGGTGTGCCCATAGCGGGGCGACGTTTCTGGGCGGAAACGTTGATTGATCCCCCAGGTGTCTGTCTCGCCCGGTGGTGTGCAGCGAGGCCGCAGCCACAACGCCTCCGCGGAAAAAGACGCCGCGCTTCAGCGCTGAAACGTCGATGCAATTTCGACGATCGGGTAGCGCCAGAACCAGGCTGCAGGCGTATGCCGTGCCTTGCCTTATTCACGCGAGAGAACAAGACTGGGCTCTAAGACACGCACACGGCGCGAAGCTGTCGCGCGCGTGGCGAAGCTCCACCCAGCGCAGCGCAGACATCGTGTGCGGCGTATCACCCGGAACCGACGCGAGGAGCAGCATGAGCCAGAGATCTGTGCGTCTACCAGCCACGGGCAGCGCCGCTGCCGCAGTTCGTGCAGCGGGTGAGGATGCTGCTGGCCACTGGATCGACCTGGCCCGGGTGCGCGCTTACAGCGGCGCGCTGCTGGCCCTGTTCTGCGCGTTGCTGCTTGGCTGGGCCTGGACAAGCCAGGGCTTTACCGATGTGACGATGGCGCGTCCTGGAACAGATTTCTCGGCGTTCTGGGGGGCATCTCATCTCGCACTGACGCAGGGGGCGCTGCAGGCCTACGACGTGCGCCAACTGACCGCAGTGATCGCCGAGCATGGAACCTTGGGGAAGGGCGCCGAGCTGATCCTTCCCTGGCTCTATCCGCCGACCTTTCTGCTGATGGTCTTGCCGCTGTCGTTGTTGCCGCTGACCTTGAGCTACCTGCTGTTCCTGGCGGGCACGGGGTTCGTCTATTTCCGATCGATCAGCGTGTTGGTGGGGGCGCGGCACCCCTGGCGCCAAGGGGTGTGGTTGCCTGTGGTGGCCGCGCCTGCAACGCTCATCACCATTCTTGCTGGCCAGAACGCCCTGTTGACGGCTGGCGTGGCGGGGGCGGCCGTGTACCACCTCAACAAGCGCCCCGTGCTTGCCGGTGTGCTCATTGGCTTGCTTGCCATCAAGCCGCAGTTGGCGGTGTTGTTCCCGCTGGCTCTGGTGATCTCGCGCGCATGGAAGGCGCTGGCCGGTGCGCTGCTGACGACCGTGGCGTTTGCCGGTGTCAGCGTGTTGGTCTGCGGCTGGCGCACGGTGCCGGCGTTTCTTGCCAACGCGCAGTGGGTGCGGACGAGTTTCATCGAAGGCGGCGCCAACCTGTGGTGGGGCATGCCAACGCCCATTGCAGCCGTCCGGCTGGCCGGGGCGAGCGTGACTGGCGCCTACGCCGTACAGGTGCTGACAGCGTTGGCGATGGCCGGCGCGATGGCCTATGTCTGGCGGCGGACGACGGCGTTTGAGTTGCGTGCCGCGGCGCTGGCCATCGCCACCCTATTTGTGTCGCCCTATCTGCGTGACTACGAGCTGACATGGCTGGGGGTTGCCATTGCAGGAGTGGTGGGCGACGGGGTGCGCGATGGCAGTGGCAATGGCCTGTCGAGCGGCGAGCGGGGGCTGCTCGTGGTGGCTTGGCTGTTGCCGCTCTATGAGCACGCCAATCCTTACCTGAAGCTGCCGCAGATCGGGCCGCTGGTTCTGATGGTCATGATGGCGCTTGTTGTACGTCGCGTGGCAAAGCGGAGGTGAGGGCGCCATGGCCATCGCTTGGAACCTTCTAAAGCACAGGGTGCCCGAGGCAACTGCAGCGGATGCCCGCCACTGGCTGGGTCCGGACCGCCTGCGTGTGTATTCGATGGCCGCGCTGGCCTGCTACGTCGCATACTTTGCGATCTGGGCCGTCCGCGCCAGTGTGTTGAAGGTGCCGGGTGTCTTTCCGATCGGCGGCGACTTTCTGGTGTTCTGGAGTGCCGCGCAGCTGGTCCTGCAGGGTCACCCGCTCGCTGCTTACGATGTTGCCGTCCTGCACAACCTGGAGCTGGCAACCGTTCCACTGGTGGCGACAACCCAGGGCTTGTTGCCTTGGTTCTACCCGCCAACGTTCCTGCCCTTCGTCGCGCCGTTTGGGCTGCTGCCGTACTGGCTTGCCGCGCTGGTCTTCCTGGGGGTAAGCGTCGGGTGCTTCCTGTGGGTGGTCAGCCGGATCGTGCCGTGGCGGCAGGCATGGTTGCCGTGTGCGGCGTTTCCCGGCATTGCGGTGGTGCTCGCAACGGGGCAGAACGCGTTGTTGCTGGCGGCGTGTGCTGGTTTGGCGCTCACGTTGCTGCATTCCCCACGGCCCAAGCGGCCTGCCAGCCCGATCGCCGCGGGCGTACTGCTTGCTCTGCTGACGGTGAAGCCGCAACTGGCTGTGATGTTTCCGGTCGCGCTCGTGTGCGCGAGAGCGTGGAAGGCGTTGATTGCAATGGCGCTGACCTCGCTCGCGCTGGCAGTGCTGGCGCTCGTGGCGTTTGGTCCGCAGTCGTTCATCGCCTTCCTGCACAACGCAGCGTTTGCGCGGTCGGTGGTGGAATCCGGCGCGGTCCATCTTGAACGCATGCCCACCCTCTTTGCCATGGTCAAGATGCTGCACGGTAGCGTGGTGTTGGCCTACGCACTGCACTTGGTGGGGGCGACGGCGGCCTGCGCCGTGGTCGCCTATGCGTGGAGCCGGCCGAGCAGCTTTGCGCTGCGTGCTGCGGCTGTGCTGACGGCAACCATGCTCGCCAGCCCCTACCTGTACGACTACGATCTGGCCTTCCTCGGCCTGGCCATTGCCTGGCTGGCGTCCTACGCGTGGCGGGAGGGGTGGCTGCCCGGTGAACGTGAAGGACTGATCCTGCTGTGGCTTCTGCCGCTGGGCGGAATGCTCCTGATTGACCGACTCAGCTTTCAGCTGATGCCGGTTGTATTGCTGCTGGCACTCGCGCATATCGCGCGCCGTATTCATCTTGAGCGCACACGCAACGCGTCACACAGCCGCGTGCCAAGGCGCCTTGGACGGGGAGAACAATGATGTTGGATTACAAAAGAAACCAACTGCTTTCGCTGGTCGTGCCGTTCTACAACGAAGGCGAGGCGCTGGAGTCCTTCTTTGCGCGCGTCGTGCCGATCCTGGAGTCGATCGAGTTCACGCAGTTCGAGATCGTGTGCGTGAACGACGGCAGCAAAGACGACACGCTGCAGAAGCTGATTGCGGTATCACGCCAGGATGAACGCGTGCGGGTGATCGACCTGACACGCAACTTCGGCAAGGAAGCGGCGCTGACGGCCGGCATTGACGAGGCATCGGGCGATGCCGTCATCCCCATCGATGCCGACCTGCAAGATCCGCCGGAACTGATTCCCACCCTGGTGGCGCACTGGCAGAAGGGGGCGGAGGTGGTGCTGGCACAGCGCGCCAGCCGCGCTTGCGATACCTTCCTCAAGCGGGTGACCGCTGCGGCGTACTACCGCGTTCACAACACGCTGTCAGACCTGAAACTGCCGGAGAACGTTGGCGATTTCCGCTTGATGGACCGTGCCGTCGTCAACGCGCTCAAGCAGCTGCCCGAGCGGCACAGGTTCATGAAGGGCCTGTTTGCGTGGGTGGGTTTCAACACCGTGATCGTTCCGTACGAGCGCGAGGCACGTAGCGCTGGGCAATCGAAATTCTCCGGCTGGCGCCTGTGGAATTTCGCGCTGGAAGGCATCACCAGCTTCAGCACCTGGCCGCTGCGGAGCTGGACGTACATCGGTCTGGCGATTGCGAGCGTGGCCTTCGTGTATGGCAGCTACATCATCGCGCGCACCATGGTCTTGGGCGTGGACGTGCCGGGTTACGCCTCGCTGCTGTCGCTGCTGCTGTTCTTTGGCGGCTTGCAGTTGATCGGCCTGGGCATGGTGGGGGAATACGTCGGCCGCATCTACGACGAGGCCAAGGGCCGCCCGATCTACCTCGTGAAGCGCCGCTATCAGGAGCGCCGGCTGCGCAATCGGTTGACGGGTGAGCGGCGTGTGATTCAGATGGTGCGGGGTCAGCGCGGTTAGGCACATGCGTGCATGGGAGGCGCGTCATGTCGGCAACGGATGTAGGGTGTCTGGCGCGTCGCCTGACCGTCTATGCGGCGGTGGCATTGGTGCTCCAGGTCTTGGCGTTGGTGATCTGGGGCATCCGGTTTTACGTGCTGAACGATTGGACGGCGCCGATGCTCGGCTACGACTTTTCCGTGTTCTGGTCCGCTGCTCGGGTCGCGCTCGAACACAACGCGGCAGCGGTGTTTTCCGCGCAATGGATGCAGCCGATGGAAGAGTCGTTACGGCACCAGATCGGCTACTCCCCATGGCCTTATCCGCCCACCTTCTTGCTGGCAGTCATTCTCTTCGGGCTGCTGCCATTCGGGAGCGCGCTCGTTCTCTACTTTGCGCTCGGCTTGTCCGCCTACGGGGCAATGCTTGTCCGCATCAGTCGCAGCATTGACCGTGCGTGGCTGCCTTGGCTGGCCGCATTTCCAGGGGTGCCGGTCGCGTTGGGGTTGGGCCAGAACGCGCTGTTGACGGTGTCTGCCACGGGCGCAGCACTTGCCTTGCTTGAGACAAACGCGGGTCTTGCCGGGATGTGCATCGCGATCCTCGTGATCAAGCCCCAATTTGGCGTGCTGTTTCCGCTGGCACTGGTGTGCAGTCGGCAATGGAGGGCGCTCGTTGTTGCGGGTCTCTGCACCTTGGTTTTTGCAGGGGGCAGTGTCGCCGTTTTCGGGGTTGACGCATGGCGTGCGTTTGCTGCGTATCTTCCCGAGTTCAGCCGGATCGCGGTGGAGCAGGGCGGTCGTGAAATGTGGCTTGGCATGCCAACCGTATTTGCGATCAGCCGTAGCCTGGGCTTGCCGGTGAGCGTGGCCTACGTTGTGCATGGCCTGGTTGCCGCGCCGGCCGTGATGGTCATGGCCTTCCTGTGGGTCAAGCGTGCCAGGTTCGAGCTTCGCGCAACTGCCTTTGTCGTGGCCACGCTGTTGATGCAGCCCTACGTCATGTTTTACGACCTGGTATGGCTGGTCCTGCCGATCGTCTTTCTGATGCGCGACGCCAGGGTTCAGCCGCTGAATCGTCTGGAGCGGGTTCTGCTGGCTGCGGCGTGGCTGGCACCTGTGCAGGGTGTTCTTGCCGCGTATGTCGGCTTGTATCTTCAGGTGCTTCCCGCTGTGCTCGTGGCGCTGCTGGTTATCGCGATGCGGCGTCATTTCGCGTCAACCGCGACACACACGCAATCCGCTAACGGTCTTGTCGAGCACGCGGCGGGCGCGTCTCCGCTGGTTTGAGGATCTGTGGCCGCACAGTTTGGCTGCCACGCGCGTCATGCATCAGTGCCCCACGCGGCTCCTGGATCGGCGCGTGTGACGACGTTGCATGCGAGAAGGTTTGAGACCACGCATTGAACCGATTGCGAAATGGCACTTCGACGTAGTTGTGCAGCAGATGGGCAGCGGCAAACGCCCAGAAGAGAAACAGCGCGTAGGTGACGAGTTGATCCATGAGTCCGATGTCAGCCGGCATGCTCACGACGAGCGGCAGCATGACGCCATGCGCGAGATACAGCGGGTATGACACCTTGCCGAGATATTGCGCAGCCGGTATCTGAAGAATGCGTGCGATCGGGCCACGGTCACTGATGAGCGCACTGATCAGTGCGCCGAACGTTAGCGGCGCGGTCAATGCGGACCCTGGAAGGGCATCTGCGGAAATGAGCAGGAACAGCGCTGCTGAAAACGCCGTCACCTGAAAGGCGGGGTGGTTCGTCAACGTGACAAGACGATCTCGGAAGTCATAGATGAGGGTGCCGACAAAGAAGCCCGCGATACACCGCAGCCAGCCGAACTGGTGAACCAACTTACTGAGGCAGCCGCCCTGGAGAAGACAGGCGCGGTCGATCTCGATCCGGGCGGCCAGCACGCAAGCCGTCAAGGCCAACGCAGCGAACACCACCATGCGGACTGGGCGGCGCATCAGGATGCAACCCGCACCGAACAGCAGGTAGACGTACATTTCGTCGCCGGCGCTCCAGCTCACGGCGTTGCCGATGCCGGCCTGGAAGACGTTCAGGCCCTGCGACATGGTGGCGAGCGCCAGCATCTCGCCGATCGGCGGCAGATGGCGAGCCACGATGAGGGCGAGCACCGTGGTTGCCAGGTGCGTTGGCCACAGGCGGCCGATGCGGCGGATCATGAATATCCGCAGTGACGCGAGGTTCGACAACTGTGGGCCGCACGCGCTGCTGATGACGAAGCCGCTCAAGACAAAGAAGAGATCCACCGCAAGATAGGCATTGGCGGAGAGCGGGTGCGGCCATGCGCAGAACATGTGATGCACCACGACGAACAAGGCCGCGATGCCGCGCAGGCCTTCGAAACTTCTGATCACGCTGTTGTCCCCTGTGCCGGATTGGTTGCGTGTGTGCCAATCGCGGTAACGGGTTGTGTTGCCGCGTCAGAGGTTTCGGGTGGCGTGATCACGCGTTGCGGTGCACGTGCGCGCTGCACGACGATGGCGAGCAAGGCCACCAGTACGACCGGCGCCCACTGTCCCATGCTGCGCGAAAGCACGGCGAACAGGCCTTGCGCTGGCACCAGCCAGGCAGCAAGCAGTACCGCTTTTTCGAACCGGTTACAGCCGTGGCGCACGAAATCGACGGTGAGCCAAGCCATTGGCAAGGCGAGCCATGCCAGGTCGTAGTAGATGAGGTAGGGCTGCACCATCAGTGTCGCAATGGGCAGCGAGGCGGCACGCAGTTCGAAGCGGCACGTGCTGCGCCACAGCCAGACGCAGGCGGCTATCACCAGCATGGCCACGCCGGCGTGTACCGCATACGACACCGTGGTCGAGTAGCCCGCTGAGCGCAGCGTGCCGAACACCGTCGGCGCGCCGTACAGGATCACGCCGCCGTTTTCGACAATGGCGTGGCGGAACATGGCCAGGCTTTTCGCGGCGGCAACAAAGGTGTCCGTGCCGAATGCGAGCCAACTGACCGCCAGGGTCAGTACAGAAAAGAACGCCGCCGATGCGAGCGCGCGCCACTGGCGCCCACAGAGCAGGTAGAGCGGGAACAGGACGCCCAGTTGCGGTTTGATGCAGAGCATGGCGATGCAAGCACCGGCCGCCACCGGAGAGCGGCGCAGCAGCACCAACGCCGCGCCCGCCGCTGCCGCTGTGAACAGCGAATTCTGCCCGGTGACCAGCGTGACCCACACGCCAGGAAACGCAACGGCCGGAATGAGCCAGGGCAGCCGCAGCGATGCCAGCGTCGACCGGAGCATCCCCAAATAGAGCGCGATGCCGCAGCCGGAGAAAACGACTGTTGCGGCGCCAAACGACAACATCCCGATCGGGTAGATCAGCAACAGAAACGTTGGTGGATAAGAGAACGGTCCAAAGATGTCGGGCGGCAGGATGGCGGCCTCCGCAGCGCGGAGCAACGCCCAGTCATAAGCTGCCGTGGCACCGTGCGTCATGGCCAGGCTGGCGGCATTCCAGAAGACTGCAAGGTCCCACCCCGGCGATGGAATGGTGGTGTTCTTCAGGATGTGGTGCCCCCACCACCACATGCCGAGCAGGAAATACTCAAGGAAGAGCAGGGCCCCGCCATAGACATACAGTCGGCGGGACCCCGGCCAACCTCCCCCCCTCGTTGTCGGCGCGGGTACCGCATGCGCCGCTTGTTGCTTGCCCTGCTGGCTGACTGACATGGTCCGCCCCTGTTTTCAGTCTTGTTCTACCCCCACCTTTACCGTCGCCTCCACCCCCGCATTCATCCCTGCACGCACACCATCCCGAGTTCTCCCTTGCGGATCTGCAGCTTGTGCTCACGCATCATCCGGAACAGCGTGACGCGAGAGATGCCCAGTTCCTCGGCCACGTCGATGAGCCGTTCATGATTGCGTTGCAGGGCCTCCTTGACGGCGCAGCGCTCGGCCGCTTCCCGAGCCTCAGCCAGGGTGGGCGGGCGCGAGGGCTCGACGGGCGGCTGCAGGTCGAGGTCGGCCGGCTTGATGATGCCGTCTTCGCACATGGCTGCCGCGTGCCGGATGCGGTTGATCAGTTCCCGCACGTTGCCTGGCCAGGTGTGCACGCTGAGTGCCCGCAGGGCCGTCGGCGAGAACCCCTTGATGTGCTCGGGTGAATGGCTGCGGATGCTGTTGAGGATGTGTTCGGCCAACAGCAGGATGTCGGTGTCGCGCTCGCGCAGTGCGGGTTGCTTGACGCGCAGCACGCAGAGGCGGTGATAGAGGTCGCCGCGAAAGCGTTCCGCCGCAATGGCCGCTTCCAGGTCGACATGGGTGGCGGAGATGACGCGCACGTCGACGGCAACCGACTCCGTGCTGCCCAGCCGTTCGATGCAACCGGTTTCCAGAAAGCGCAGCAGGCTGGTCTGGCTTTCCAGCGGCATGTCACCGATTTCATCCAGGAAGAGGGTGCCGCCGTGCGCCATCTCGATGCGGCCTAGCTTGCGCTTGACTGCGCCGGTGAAGGCGCCGCGTTCATAGCCGAACAGCTCGGACATCAGCAGCGTGGGCGGGATGGCGGCGCAGTTGACGGCGATGAACGGCTGGCCGGCGCGGCGCGAGGCGCAGTGGATTGCGCGTGCCGCGAGTTCCTTGCCGGTACCGGATTCGCCCGAGATCAGCACGGGCGTATCCCATTTCGAGACCTTCTCGATGCCGCGGAACAGCGTCTGCATGGCAGGGCAGTTGCCGATCATCCCATCTGGGCGCAGCGCACCACGTGCGAGCGAAGCTGCGGGGCGCAGGTTCGCCATTCCGACGGCGTGGCCGAGTGCGCGCGCCAGTTCGGCGCTGTCGCACGGGATGTTGTAGTAGTCGACAAAGTACAGGCCGAGCAGCTTGCGCATCGGTGCTGACAGCATGTCGCCGTTGTTGACCACCCCGATCCAGCCGATGTTCTGCTGGGCCAGCCAGGGTTCCAGGTCTTCCAGTTCAGCGTCGGAGAAACCGCTGTCCAGATCCAGCAAACCGCCGAGAACAGGTTCATCGCCCAGGTTCAGCGCCTCAAGGTCGCGGCGGCTGTTGGCGAAGATCAGTTGCCAGCCCTGTTGAGCCAGGTAGCGGCAACGCGTTGCATCGTGACGCAGCGAGACATAGAGCAACGGGCGGTTGATGTACGCGTTCATGTTTTCCCCCAACGCTTTTTATATGGCCGCGCGCAGCTGTTGCGGCCACCACTGGACTGCCGGATCAATCAGCGGACAAGGGCGGAACACCGCCTGTCCGAAAATGCAGCACATGCAGTCTGGGGGAGGAATCTCTCTGTGCCATGTGGCGGTCGGCGTGTAGTGCATGCCTGGCAACCTGGCTGTCTCGTTGGTTCGAGACTGGCTTTCACGTCGGTTCGCACCGACGCCCCCCCCGGACACTTCTACTTCTACTTTCACTTCTGCGAGTGGACTTCCCGCATTGCCTGAGGCCGGTATGGATGGCCGCATCAGGCGCATTCTTGGGTGCTTGGCCATCTTGTGTGGCCGGTGCACCGCCTTCGTTCTGAACTTCCCCTCGGAGCGCCTCTTCTATGGCACGTTGACTGGCACTCCGTCATGAATCTGTCCTGCAGTCTCGGCGGCGGCGTTGCGTGCCGCTGGTTCGATTGCCGAGCTTGCGGATCACTGGTTTGCCTCGCTGGCCCGCTGGGTAGAGCGACGACCATGCCACGGCGGATAAACCCTTGAGCCACAACGCTTTCGGTCCGGATCAGGATGTTTGCAGTGGCAGGCGCCAGTTGGATGTTTCGAATTGGATACGTGCCGGATACCGGCGGTGGCTAGTGGAAATCGCCAAGGAAGAGGGCGTTTTGTGCGCAATCAGGCGCGCAAACGGACGCAAAGAGTGACGTGAAATGCCTGCTGCGGTGCGAAAACTCGGGGGCAACCAGAGGGCACTGAAATGGTTGCATTCGTGAAACATGCCCCGCGCACCGTGCGTGCGGAGGCATCGCGACGGGCGTCTCCGTATCGCACTGCGCACACGTGCGTCGCAGAAATGGCGTAGCGGCTTGTCGGCGATGTGGGTGAATGCGCGGCAGAGAATGACGCGGATACCCGAGGCGAGCCGCCCGCCGCGTCATCCTAAAAGATGAGGCGCCTCGTTGCCTGGGCGTGTCGCCAATGCGTTTCTTTGCGCGCGCGAATTCGTATCAGAACTGAAACACGCGCCGTGGATGTGCGCCCGCAGTCGGATCGCCGTGAAACAAGGTGACCGGCGCAGCGCACAAACTGGGCGCATAAACGGGCTGGGATCCACTCGCCGTCCGACGGACGGCGAAGGGGCCGCTACAGCACCAGTGGACGGTCGCTCAGCTCATTCGCACGCGGGGTGCCGTCAGCCGGAACGTGGGTGGCAAGGACGTCGTTGATCTGCGCCAGCGCGTCCAGCACCGGCGCCATCGTCACGCGCTGCGCAAAGCCGCGTGTGATGGTCTCGCATGCCGTGCGCCAGGCATGCGCATCGACCTTGGCGGCGATGCCGTGGTCGGCCAGGATCTCGACAGCGTGGTCGGCCAGGTTGATGTAGAGCAGCACGCCCACATGCTCGCGCGTGTTCCACACCTCCAGCAGGCCGAACAGTGTGCGTGCGCGATGGCGTGGGGTCACGCCTGCCCATGCATCGCGTACCGGCAACGAGCTTTCAATGACCACGCGCACTTCACCGCGATGGCGTTGTTCGCCTTCGCGCACAGCGGCTTCCAGCTTTTGCAGATCGGCAGGCGGGAAGGCGCGCTTGGCGTGCGACGAGGTCGTCAGCAGGTGGGTGAAGGCACGGCGTGCGCCGCGATGGTGTCGGGTTTGAGATGCCATGATCGTCCTCACCAGTTGCCGGAGGCACCGCCGCCGCCGAAATCGCCCCCGCCGCCGCCTCCAAAGCCGCCCCCTCCGCCGCCGCCACCGAAATCTCCGCCGCCGCCGCGGCCCCAGCCACCACCCAGGCCGCCACCGAGCCCGCCGATGGTGCCGGGCCCCCAGCCGCGGTTGCCCATCACCACCCGCGTGCCGGGTCGGCCGCTGGGCAGGCTGCCCGTGACGCGTCCGCCTGAGCGCATGGCTGCGCTCAGCACAAAGAACACGATGATCGCGAGCGGAAACAGCACCGGCAACCAATCTTCGATACCACTGCTGGCCTGCTGATGCTTGGCGCGTTCAGCCGGCGGCAGGCTCTCCTGCGCAACGATGGTCTGGATGGCCGAGATGCCCGCCGACAAGCCGCCATAAAAATCGCCCTGACGGAAGTGCGGTGCCATCACATCCTGTAGAACGCGCTTCGATTGCGCATCGGTCAGCACCCCCTCCAGTCCGCGCCCGACCTCGATACGCATCTTGCGCAGCGACGCCGGGTTGTCCTTGGCGATGAGGATGATCGCGCCGTCGTCCACGCCCTTGCGGCCGGCCTTCCACGCATCGGCCACGCGAATGCCGTAGGCCTCGATCGGCTCCGGCGCGGTGGAGGGCACCATCAGAACGAAGATCTGACTGCCGCGCTGCTGCTCGTAGTCGGCCAGCACCTGTTCGAGCGCGCTGCGTTGCTGGGCAGACAAGGTGCCGGTCAGGTCGGTCACACGCGCGGTCAGCGGCGGTACGGCCACCTCGGCAGTCTGCGTGCGCGCAGGCAACGCGGTCAGCCAGAGGGCCGCTGTCAGTAGGAAGGCGAAGAAAGCACGCGCGCGCATCGACATGATGGTCAGCTCGTCAGAACTTCACCGCCGGAGCGGTGGAAATACCCTTCTCGTTCTCGACCGTGAAGTTTGGCTTGACCTGATAGCCCATCACCTTGGCCGTCAGGTTGGTCGGGAAGCTGCGGGCCAGCACGTTGTAGTCCTGCACCGACTTGATGTAACGCTGGCGCGCGACGGTGATGCGGTTTTCGGTGCCTTCCAGCTGCGACTGCAGATCGCGGAACGACTGATCCGCCTTGAGCTGCGGGTAGTTTTCCGACACGGCCATCAGGCGCGACAGCGCGCTCGAAAGCTCGCCCTGCACTTGCTGGAATTTCTGGAACGCCGCCGGATCGTTCAGCACTTCGGGTGTGATCTGGAAGCTGGTGGCAGCGGCGCGGGCGCGGGTCACGGCTTCCAGCGTGTCTTTCTCGTGCGAAGCGTAGCCCTTGACCGTGTTGACCAGGTTCGGGATCAGGTCAGCGCGGCGCTGGTACTGGTTGACGACCTCGGCCCACGCGGCCTTGGTGGCCTCGTCCTTGGCCTGGAAGTCGTTGTAGCCGCAAGCAGACAGGAACGGCGCGGCCAGTACGGCCAGCGACAGCGCCAGCCAGCGCAGCACCGAAAAACGCGTCGAACGAACGGACAGGGCAGGGGTCATGAATACCTCGTGATCAGACAGTCAGACAAACAATGTGGCATGAGACCGACATCGTCTCATGGTGTTCCAGCGAACTCTAGCCTATGCGCTTGACGCCTCAGTCGCACATCAGTACGGTATGGGGACTTTTTTGACAATTTCCATGCGCGCGATTTCCTCCGCTTCGTCGATCTGCATCGCACCGGCACATTGCCTGTCGGTTGCGTCGACGCGCGCGCACGCCAAAAAAGCCTCCAAACAGCCGCTCGTCTGACCGGAGCGCTGTTCCGTCAGATGGGCGACGGAACAGCGGCTGACCGCCATGCAAGACACGGTTGACCTCATACCCGCATCTCGCGGGCTCCTGCTTCCCGATGCTCTCCTGATGGTTCTTGATCGGTCGTTGATTTGTCCAGGAGTGTTGTCGTGCTTGAAAATTCATCCACCAATCTGTCTACCAGCGCGCGTCCGTCTTATGCGGGCATCTGGGTGCCCATCGTCACGCCGTTTACCGATGATGCGCAGCGTTCGGTCGATTACGGTGCGCTCTACACATTAGTGGCGCGGTATCGCGCGCAGGGCGTTGCCGGTTTCGTTGCCTGCGGCAGCACCGGCGAGGCCGCCGCGCTGACCGACCAGGAACAGGTCGACGTGCTTGATACGGTACGCGCCGCAGCCGATGGGCTGCCGGTGGTGATGGGTGTCTCGGGCAGCGCCCTGGCCCCCGTGCGGGAGCGCATGCTCAGGCTCGCCGAGCATCGGCCCGGGGCGTTCCTGATTCCCGCGCCTTCCTATATCCGCCCGTCGCAGGACGGGATTCTCGAATACTTCACGGCGCTGGCCGATGCTTCGCCCGTGCCGGTGCTGCTGTACGACATTCCGTATCGCACGGGTGCGAGCATCGATACCGAAACGCTACTTGCGCTGGCCGCGCATCCCAACATTCACGGCATCAAGGATTGTGGTGGAGACGCGGACAAGACCCAGCGCGTGATTGCCGATGGGCGGTTGCAGGTGTTGGCAGGGGAAGATGCGCAGGTGTTCGGCACGCTGTGCGCGGGTGGCGTGGGGGCGATCATTGCTGCGGCCCACGTGCGGACTGAGCTGTTTGTAGAAATGGTGCGGGCGGTGCAGGAACAGCGGCTGAATGATGCGCGGCGGCTGCATCATGCGCTGGCGCCGGTGATTCGGTTGTTGTTTGCAGCGACGAATCCTGGGCCGTTGAAGGCCTGGCTTGCTGCAGAGGGGCAGGTTCGGAATGTGTTGCGAGCGCCTATGGTGGCGGTTTCTGAGGCGTTGGGGCGTGAGTTGGTGGAGGCGGTTGGGCGGGTTTAAGTTTTTGCTTTTTTTCTGTTGGTCCATCCCCGGTATCGTCCCCTGCCGGGGCCGACTCACTTTTCTTTGTCTTGCCAAAGAAAAGTAAGGGCGGTTTCAAGTAGCAAGTGCAACACGTTATCTAGGATGTGTTGCATGGGACAAGACTACGAACACCTGAGCGCCGAAGAGCGTGGCGCGATCTTCGCGATGAAGCTGGAGGACAGGAGCATGCGGGAGATTGCGCGTGCACTGCAACGCTCACCGAGCACGATCAGCCGGGAGCTTCGGCGCAACGGCTGGAAACCGGAACATGAGCGCGGTCCGATGGGGCGCCCCACGATAGCCGGTGGCTACAATGCGGTGCGCGCTGGCCGGCGGGCCTCCAAGTTGCGACGTAAGCCACGTCGCGAACGCAAGCTGCACCGGCAAGGCAAACTGTGGCCTGAGGTCCGCCAGTACTTGGAGAGAGGCTTCTCGCCGGAGCAGGTGGCTGCGCAGCTCAAACGTGTCCATCCCGGCGAACCCGCTTTGAACGTCTCGCACGAAACGATCTATCACGCCATCTACGCCGCTCCACGCGGTGCTCTGCGGCGCGAGTTGGTCAGCCTGCTGCGGCAGGCGCACGGTGCTCGCAAGCCGCGCTCGCGCGGGCAAGATCGGCGTGGGCAGCTCACCGACATGGTGAGCATTCATGTGCGCCCGCCAGAGGCTAACGACCGGCTGATTCCGGGGCACTGGGAGGGCGACCTGATCAAAGGTGCTGGTAACCGTTCGGCAGTGGGCACGCTCATCGACCGCAGCACCTTGTTCGTGATGCTGGTGAAGATCGACGGCAGTACAGCCGAGGCTGCTTTGCAGGCCTATAGCGCGGCGTTCGCTCCTCTGCCGGAGGAGTTGCGCAAGACTCTGACCTATGACCAGGGCAAGGAAATGGCGCTGCACAGCAAGCTCGCCGAGGCGACTGGCATCCGGATCTACTTCTGTGATCCACACAGCCCCTGGCAGCGCGGCATCTGTGAGAACACCAATGGCCTGCTGCGCCAGTACTTGCCAAAGGGAGCGGACCTGTCGGTGCTCTCACAGCGTCAGCTTGACGCGATCGCGTTGCTGATGAACACCCGACCACGCAAGACGCTCGGCTGGCGCACACCTGCAGAAGCCTTCATTGAGAACTGCGCCAAGCAGGGCATTGTGATTGACCCCGCTGTTGCACTTGGGGCTTGAAACCGCCAAGCAAAAGAAAGGCGCGCCCGAGATGGCGACCCCCTCCTTGGATTTTTGTCGCGGGGAGGGAAGGGAGGCAAACTCGCTTCGCTCAGACAAGCCTCCCTTCTTTATCCTCCCCGCAACAAAAATCCAAGGCGCCATCAAGGGCAGGAACGTCAAAAACAAAGGCCAACCCCTCGCGAGGTTGGTCTTTGTCGTTCTGGTGGGTGCCCAGACGGTTTGGCTTTGGCCTTTGACTTTCCTGCCCTATGCGGCGCCTTGAATTTTTGTGAGCGGGCGGAAAAAGGAAGGAGGCTGTCTGAGCGAAGCGAGTTTGCCTCTTTCCCCGCACGGTCACGGAAATTCAAGGAGTCTTTCGCCGCATCGGGCGCGCCTTTCTTTGCTTACTTTCTTTGGCAAGACAAAGAAAAGTGAGTCAGCCCCGGCAGGGGATGAAACAAGGGACGCACCGCCAAGGCACATCCCCCAAGGAGCCAAAATTCAAACCGCCTTAAACGCCTTCCGAGCTGCAGCAAACGTCGCATCCAAAATCGCATCGTCATGCGTAGCCGAAACAAATCCAGCCTCAAACGCAGACGGCGCCAGATACACGCCCTCAGCCAACATGGCATGGAAGAACGCATTGAAGCGCCCAACGTCACTCTTGGTCACTTCAGCAAAGCTGGTCGGCACGCCTTCACGGAAGTAGATCCCGAACATGCCGCCGACGCTGTCAGCGGCAAACGGCACGCCAGCTTCGCGGGCAATCTCGGACAGCCCATCCACCAGCTTGCGCGTCTGCACAGCCAGCCGGTCGTGGAAGCCATCCGCAGCAATCAGGCGCAGCGTGGTCAGCCCGGCAGCAACCGCTAGCGGGTTACCCGACAGCGTGCCGGCTTGATACACGCTGCCCAGCGGCGCGAGGAAGCCCATGATGTCGCTGCGGCCGCCAAACGCTGCCGCTGGCATGCCGCCGCCAATCACCTTGCCCAGGCACGTCAGATCCGGCTTGATGCCGTACAGCGCTTGCGCGCAACCCAGCGCCACACGGAAACCCGTCATCACCTCATCGAAGATCAGCACAGCGCCGTTCTCGGTGCACAGCGAGCGCATGGCCTGGTGGAACTCGGTGCTGCCTCGCACCAGGTTCATATTGCCGGCCACCGGCTCGACGATCACCGCGGCGATTTCCTTGCCGTGGCGCGCAAACGCCTCGCGCAGGGCGTCGACGTCGTTGTAGGGGAGCACCATCGTGTGCTTGACCACGTCTTCCGGCACACCAGCGGAGGATGGCGCATTCTGCGTGGTATCTGCAAAGGTCAGCAGGCCCGAGCCGGCCTTGACCAGCAGGCTGTCGGCGTGGCCGTGGTAGCAGCCCTCGAACTTGACGATCAGGTCGCGCCCGGTAAAGCCGCGCGCCAAGCGCAGGGCGCTCATGGTCGCCTCGGTGCCCGACGACACCAGTCGCACCTGCTCGATCGACGGCACGAGCTTGCAGATTTCCTCAGCCATGACGACTTCCGCCTCGGTCGGGGCGCCGAACGAGAAGCTGTCGGCCGCCACCTCCTGCACGGCACGCACGACGTCCGGATGCGCGTGGCCGACGATCATCGGGCCCCACGAGCCGACGTAGTCGATATAGCGGGTGCCGTCGGCGTCCCACATATACGGGCCAGCTGCCTTGGCAATGAAGCGCGGCGTGCCGCCCACCGAGCGGAAGGCGCGTACCGGCGAGTTCACACCGCCAGGGATGGTCTTCTGGGCACGTTCAAACAGGGCGGCGCTGCGGGAAGGAGTCGACATGGATGCAGTTGCAAGAGAGAGGCGCCGCGCAGAGTGACGCTGCGGCACGGATTAAAGGCAGTTTGAGGCGATTATGTGGTGGTTTGCCGCAGATCCAGGTTGGATACAGTCAAACACCGTGTCCGCCCGGCGCCTGTTCTGGCGCACCCGGGCGTGATTCGGTACCATCTGGCCTGCCATTTTAATAGACGGAACCCACCGAAGCTTTGCCCTATGGAACAACAGATTGAATACAAGACGTGGATGTGCCTGATTTGCGGCTGGATCTACGACGAAGAACAAGGCGCACCGGATGACGGCATCGCGCCCGGCACGAAGTGGGAAGACGTGCCCATCAACTGGACGTGCCCCGAGTGCGGCGCGCGCAAGGAAGACTTTGAAATGGTGCAGATCTGAGCCGGATCTGACGTGTCTCCCGTCGGCAAGTGAGCGGTTGCCCTCTTGCCGACAGCCAAATATCAGGAAGTGACGGTTCGATGAATAGGCTCGTCGCTTCCATGCCACAGGCGCCCAGCGGACAGTCGGCGCCATTGACGGCGAATAGGTGACTTGTCACACTTCGTCAAATTCTGAGCTTCACACTTCATAAGCGGGCCGGGGGGCGTAGTTTTGAAGTCGTCGCCAGCGTGGGCCCTTTTTGGGCACGCCGCGTCGATTTGCCGCGATCCATCCGGTCAGAATGTCGTGGCGACCCGTGGTCGCGCAATGCGAGAACATGATGCAATCCGCGCGGGTGGAACAACTGACCGAATCCCAACCGCTGGCGAATTCACCGCCGGCGAACTCCTTGGCGCCCCTCACGGGCTGCAAAGTGCTGGTCATTGATGACTCCAGCACCATCCGCCGTACTGCGCAGATTTTCCTGACCCAGGCTGGTTGCCAGGTCGTGCTGGCCGAAGACGGTTTCGACGCCCTGGCTAAAGTTGGCGACCTGAAGCCCGATCTCGTGTTCTGCGACATCCTGATGCCGAACGTGGACGGCTACCAGACCTGCGCGCTCATCAAGAAAAGCCCGAAGTTTCATGCCACGCCTGTGATCATGCTGTCTTCGCGCGACGGTATCTTTGACCGCGCGCGCGGCCGGTCGGTCGGGGCGGTCGATCACCTCGCCAAGCCTTTCTCCAAGGAAGCGCTGCTGGAGGCGGTCCAGACCCATCTGCCGGCGGCGAGTGAATCTCGTGGCGCCGCCGCATGATGGCACCCCGGACGGCATCTCTCTAATTGAAGGACTGTTTGTATGGCAATCAAGAAAGTGTTGGTGGTCGATGATTCCCCGACCGAAGCGCTGCACCTGTCGGAGATCCTCGGCAAGGGCGGTTTCAAGGTGACGGTTGCAGCCGATAGCGACCAGGCCATGGCCAAGCTCGAATCCGAAGCCTTCGACCTGATCCTGATGGATGTGGTGATGCCCGGCCAGAACGGCTACCAGGCCACCCGCGCGATCAAGAAAGACGAGCGTTTCCAAGACATCCCCGTGATCATGTGCACGACCAAGGGGCTGGAGACCGACCGCGTGTGGGGCATGCGCCAGGGCGCATCGGACTACATCGTCAAGCCGGTCAAGGCTGAAGAGCTGCTGGAAAAGATCGCCAAGCTGCCGCAATAAGCCGAGCCAGCCGTCGACCCGGAACACCACGGATATGAGTGAAACCCGCACGAACCTGACCTCCCGCCAGCGCCTGCATGAATACCAGGCGATGCTGGCACGGCGCCTGCAAGAAGCGCGCGCCAAGTCGTCGACGGAAGGCTTCCTGGGCGTGCAGATCGGCGACCAGCACTGGCTGCTGTCGCTGTCGGATACGGGCGAGGTGCTGGACTACCAGCCGCCCGCACGCGTGCCGCTCACGCAGCCGTGGTACCTGGGCCTCGTGAATGCGCGGGGCAATCTGCTGGGTGTGATCGATTTCGGCCAGTTCTGCGGCGAAGCGCCGACGGCCGGTGGCACTGGCGCCAAGATCGTGGTGCTGTCCAAAGACCCGCAGCGTGCGTGCGCGATCATCGTGCCGCGTGTGGCGGGGCTGCGCAGCCTGACCGATCTGCAGCCGGTCGAGGCTGAGCAGGACGAGAACCGCCCGTGGCAAGGCCGCGCCTGGCGTGATGCGCAGGGCACGCTGTGGCGCGAGATGGACGTGCGCCGCCTGCTAGCCGATCCGGCCTTCCTGCAGGTGGGCCGCAGCCGCGCGTAAAGCGCGCGGCAACCGTAGTGCAAGACCCGGTCTCAGGATTGGCTGGGCAACGAACAAGAAAAGATTAGGCACATCCGCAACGGGAGCGGGTGGGCGCAAGGGGCAAGATGCGGTGCGTGGCGCGGCAACAGGACGCGCCATTTTGTGCCGATATGCACTGCAGAAGGTGCGGACCACGCCGGGCAAGACAAGGCGAGGCCGCGGACGGGAAATCCATGCTGCTGATCTCGGGAAAACGGGACGGCCGCATCGACAAAACAAGAGGGTCCTATGGGGTTCAAGTGGTTCAACGCAGGTCGCCGAGCTGGGGCGCCGGAGGTTGCAGGAGAGGGTGCATCGGCCGCCTCCGCGCAGTTGGATAACCCCCACGTGGATGACGACAATCCCGCTGGCACGCCCACGCAGCTGGGCCGCACGCCCATGGATGCCGTGGTCGACTGGATGGAGCGTGTGCCGTTTGCCGCGCAGCAGCGCGTGTTCACGATCGGCCTGGTGGTCGGCCTGCTGGCCCTGCTGACGTCGGTGTACCTGGATAACCGTCAGGCCAACAACGGCTCGGTGCAGATTGAAATTGCCGGTGACACGCTGATGCACTCGCAGCGTCTGGCCAAGGCGGTTCCGGTTGCATTGCTCGGTAACGTCAACGCATTCGCGCAGCTCAAGGAGAGCCGCGCGCGTCTGCAGGAAAACCTCGAAGCCCTGAAGAACGGCAACTCCGATCGCGGCGTGCGCGCCACCATCGGAAGCGACTCTGAAGTCCTGCTCGACAAGGCGATCGACGAATGGAAGCGCAGCGACAAGAGCGCCCAGGCCGTTCTGTCGCAAGAGAAGACCCTGGTGGCCGTGGGTAAGACGCTGAACGTGTTCAACGCGTCCAACCCCGAACTGCTGGAAGAAGCCGAACAGATCTCGTCGATGAAGCTGCAGACCAACGCGCCGGCCCGTGAAGTGGCCGCTTCGTCGCAGCTCGTGATGTTGACGCAGCGTCTCGGTAAGAACATGAACGAGTTCCTGGCCGGTGAAGGCGTGAACCCGGAAACGGCGTTCCTGCTCGGTAAGGACACCAACACCTTCCGCGAAACCCTGAACGGCCTGCTCAACGGCTCGGAAGCGCTGCGCCTGTCGCCCGCGACCGACCCCGAGACCAAGGGCTACCTGCAAGAGCTGTCGACCCGCTTCGACAACGTGCAGAAGACCACGCAGATCATTCTGGAAAACCTGCCTGGCCTGATTGCCGCCAAGCGCGCCCAGCAGCAGATCTTCAACGACAACGAAAAGCTGCGTGCCGACCTGTCGGACCTGCAATCGACCTATGCAGGTAGCGTGCGCAGCCGTCCATTCACCCTGGGCGCGGTGGTGCTGTCGGCCATCCTGACCGTGGTCTGCCTGGCCGGCCTGGCTGCCCTGTACCTGCGCGATTCGCGCGTGCGTACGATGGAAGCAGAAGCCCGTCAGCGTGAAGCTGAAGAACGCCGGATGGTGGAAAAGCGCAACAACGATTCCACCCAGGCTGCAATTCTGCGTCTGATGAACGAGCTGCAGGACATCGCAGATGGCGACTTGACCAAACAGGCCACCGTGTCGGAAGACATTACCGGCGCCATTGCCGACTCGGTGAACTACACCGTGGAAGAACTGCGCGAGCTGGTCGGCCGGGTGCAGCAGACGGCCGAGCAGGTGACGCAGGCATCGTCGGCGGTGGCCGTGACGTCCGAGGGCCTGGTGGCCGCATCGGAAGAACAGTCGCGCCAGATTCGCCAGACCGGTCAGTCGGTGGTGGAGATGGCTGACCGCATTACGCAGGTGTCGCGCGGCGCTGCTGAATCGGCCAACGTGGCACGCGCCTCGCTGGCGGCAGCCGAGCAAGGTCAGCAGGCGGTGCAGAACGCCATCACGGGCATGAACGACATCCGTGACCAGATTCAGGAAACCTCGAAGCGGATCAAGCGCCTGGGCGAATCGTCGCAGGAGATTGGTGAAATCGTGGAGCTGATCTCGGACATTACCGAGCAGACCAACGTGCTGGCACTGAACGCTGCCATCCAGGCGGCATCTGCTGGTGAAGCCGGTCGCGGCTTCTCGGTGGTGGCAGAGGAAGTGCAGCGCCTGGCAGAACGTTCCGCCGAGGCAGCCAAGCAGATCGGTGCGCTGATCCGCACGATTCAGACCGATACGCAAGACGCGGTGCACGCGATGGAGCGCAGCACGGCGGGTGTGGTGGAAGGGGCGAAGCTGTCCGATAACGCCGGTGCCGCACTGGTGGAGATTGGCCGCGTGTCGCGCCAGCTTGCCGAACTGATTGAGAGCATTTCGCAGACGACGTCGCACGAAGCAACGCTGGCGTCTGACGTGGCGCAGAACATCGAACAGATTCTGCACATCACGGAACAGACGTCGACGGGTACGCGCCAGACCGCGCAGTCGGTGCGCCAGCTCACGCAGCTTGCTGAAGAACTGCGTGACTCGGTGGCGCGGTTCCGTATCGCGTAATTCGCCTGACATCGGGCCTGACACCGTCGTTACTGGATTTCGGGCGGGAACGCTAAGCGGCAACCGCCACCTGCTTTTTGGAAGCACACATGCGTCATCAATCTTCCGCCCAGCCCGAAGAATCCGAGCGCGCCTCGCTTGAGGTGGCCGGAGCCTCCGCCGGGCGTCCGAAGGCTGTCGTGCCAGTGCGCGATCTCTCCGCGCTGGCCTGGGTTGCGCCCAACATGCGCGCCGCGCTGGACGATGCCGTGCGCGAGTTCGGCGAATATGCAGCCGATGTCATCGCCAACCCGGAAGTCATCGGCGCGCGCGATACCACCTCGCTGCGCTTGGCTAGCCAGTACCTGCACCAAGCGGCCGGCGCACTGCTGATCGTCGGCCTGCGCGGTATCGACGTGTACTGCCAGGCTGCCAAGCGCCTGCTCGAAGCGGTTGATGCCGGTACCGTACCGGCCGACGTGCAGACGCTGGACGTCTTCTCGCGCGCCGTGCAGGCGCTGCAGGAATACGTGGCCGACCTGATGGCCGGCATGGCCGAGGAGCCGCTGCGCCTGTTCCAACCGTATCAAGTGGTGCTCGCCCGCCTGGGTGAAGAACGTATCCACCCGGCTGACCTGTGGGCCGACGAGCTGCGCCACCTGCCGGCATTGCTGCTGCCTTCACGTGATCTGCCGGGGCTGGCACGCCTGCGTCGCAAATTCGAACTCGCACTGCTGACCGCCTTACGGGCACCATCCGGCGCACCGGCATCCAACACAGACAGCGCCCAGGCCGATCCGGCTGCCGCTGCCGCCGCTTACGCGCCGCTGGAAGAACTGCTGCATGGCATCCGCGCGCTGGAACGCGAACCGCGCCGCGCCGGCGATGATCTGCAGCGTGACCTGTGGCTCGTGCTGGCGCTGACGTTCGGCGCGCTGCGTGCCGGGCTGGTGCCAGCTGACATGACCGCCAAGCGTCTGGCCGCGCGCGTCAACCTGCTGCTGCGCCAGTATTCGCACAACAACATCCACCTGCCGCAAGGCCTGCTGACCGACGCGCTGTACCTGCTCGCAGGCATGGCCTACAGCAATGCGCCTGCCATGGCGGTGGGTGACGACACGCTGGGTCCGGACATCGTCGCCTGCGTGCAGGCCTTTGCGATTCCGCCCACGCACGCGCCGGCCGGTGCGTTGCACACCCGTCAGTACTACGCGCTGCTGCCGGCGGATGCGACCGACACGCTGCAGCGCGTGGGCCGCACGTTGGAAACCCTGAGCCAGCAAGCCGAGCCCGACGCCGAAGAAACCGACGCCGCGCTGCAGACGCTCGCACTGCATACCGAGGCACTGGGTCAGCCCGCGCTGTTGGATCTGTCGCAGCGCCTGGCACAAGCGCATGGCCGCGATGTCGCGCCCACGCTGCAATTCCTCTCGCGCATGCTCGCTCGCCCCTGGGCGCTGCATGGCGAATCCGGCGATTTGCGTAGCGCGTGGTTTGCCGCCCGCTGCAATGAGTTGGCCGAACACGCCCGCGCTACGCAGGCAGGCGACGCTGTGCCCGCACCGGCGTGGCTGTCCCTGCTGGCTGAAGAAACCGCACACCGCCGCACGCGTGGCGAACAGGTGCGCGCGCTGCAGACCCAACTGGCCTCGGCCGAAACCCACCTCGACGCCTTCGAGCGCGAAGGTGAGCAAAGCGGCGGCCTGCAGGAAGCCAGCCGCCTGTTCGGCGACATGCAGGGCGCCTTTGCTGCCATTGATGCCTACGAGGCCGTGCACGCCACCGAAGCCGCGCAATCGACCATTGCCGCGCTGGAAGCTGCAGGCGAGGGCGCCGCGGCGGACCGCGAACGCTATCTGGGCGCGCTGGCTGCCAACGCCAGCGGCCTGCAGGGTTTCCTCGATGCGCTGTCGGCTGGCACCGAGCTGACCGGCACGCAGATCGATGAGATCGTCATCGACGGTACGCTCACGCCAACCGAGCGCGAGACCGCGTGGCACACGTTCGCCTTTGACGCGGAAGCCGGCATGCTGGCCCGCCGTGAGACGCAGGACGATGCGCAGGTCGCCGAGCACACGGCGGCTGCCGATGTCGCGTCGCCGCTGCAATCGCTGCTCGACCGCCTGCTCGCCAAGCATCCGGTGGACCCGACCGACCCGCTGGCCGCCGAGTTGCGCACCGCTCTGCAAGAAGCACGCGACGCCGCCGCCATTGACGACGATCCGGCACGCCGCCGCCGTCTGGAAGAGGCGCTGGCACAGTTCGACGCATGGCAGGTTGGTAGTGCAGGCTCGCTGGAGCGGCTGCAGGCTGCGCTGGCTGCACCGGTTGCCGCACCGGCCGAGGCCGCACCCGCACCGGCCGTCGCTGCGCGCGATACGCAATCCATCGATGCCGAGCTGCTCGACATCTTCCTGTCCGAAGCCGAAGAAGTGCTGGCGGGTGTGCGCACCGATCTGCACGCGCTGCACGCTGCCGCAGAGGCCGGCTCCGGTGGCCTGGCTGCCGGCTCCGACCTGGACCTGCTGACGCAACTGCGCCGCGCGTTCCACACGCTCAAGGGCTCGGGCCGCATGGTTGGCCTGACCCGCTATGGTGAAGCCGCATGGGCCATCGAGCAGGTGATGAACGTGTGGTTGGCCGAGAGCCGTGTGCCATCGCACGATCTGGCTGCGCTGCTGACCCGCGCGGAATCCGAGCTGTCAACGTGGGCGGCTGCCATTGCGCAGTCGCCGCAGGCCGATCACCCGATCGAGCCGCTGGTGGCCGCTGCCGAGCGCGTACGCCATGGCGGTCCGTTCGTTTGGCTGGAAACGGTGCCGGAAACGCCGGCACTGGCGGCGGAGCCCGTAGCTGCTCCGGTGGAGGCAGTCGAGCCGGCCAATGACGCATCCTCTCTGGTCTGGGAAGACGAGCCGGCCGCGCAGGCGCCTGAAGCACCAAGCGTTGAGTTCGAAACGCTGCACGCCGGGTTCGAAGCCCCGAGCGCGGAGTTCGAAGCGCCTCACGTCGAGTCCGAAACACCGCATGCCGAGTCCGGAACCTCACACGTCGAGTTCGGAGCTTCGAACATCGAGTCCGAAACGCCATCCGCCGAGTTCGAAACCTCACACGCTGAGTCCGGAACCTCGAATGTCGAGTTCGGAACCTCACACGCCGAGTTCGAAACGCCGAACATCGAGTTCGAAACGCCGCTCGCCGAGTCCCAGGCAGCGAGCGTCGAGCCCGAAACCCCACACACCGAGATCGAAACGCCGGCACACGCTGCCGACGGTGACGCCAAGGTGATCCCGTTCCCGTTCGCACAGACCGGGGCAGCGGAAGAAGCGCCGCACGACGATGGCGTGAAGGTGATCGGCCCGGTGCGCGTGAGCGTGGCGCTGTACAACGTCTACCTGCAGGAAGCCGACGATCTGATCCGTCGCCTGGGCGTGGACTTCTCGGAATGGCGCCACGAAGGCCGCACGCCGCCGAGTGAGCTGGCGCTGCGCGCCGCGCACACGCTGCAGGGCAGCTCCGCCGTGGTTGAACTGGAGCCCGTGCGCCAGTTGGCCGATGCGCTGGAGCAAGTGCTGCTGAACCTGAACAGCCGCCCGGTAGCGATGCACCCGGGCGACTTCCGCCTGCTCGACCAAGCGGTCGAGCGCATGCGCGGCATGCTGCATCAGTTTGCTGCCAGCGTCTGGCCCGAGACCGATGAGCCGCTGCGTCGTGGCTTGGAAGAACTGTGCGAGCGCGTGCTGGTGCGTCCGCGCCTGCCGCTGGAGCCGGCGCCGCAAGCCTTGATCGAAGCTGCACAGGCAGAGAACGAAACCGCTGGCCTGGCGGATGAACCCGCCTTTGCACTGCCCGAGGATGTGGCGCAGCTTGCACCGGCTTACCAGGCGCCCGTGGCCGAACCGGCTGTTGGTGAGCTGGTGCGTCAGGCGCCGACGGATGCGCTGGACCCGGCACTGCTGGAAATCTTCCTGGAAGAGGCGCACGTTGCCCTGCCCGAACTCGGCCAGCACCTGCGCGCATGGGAAGCCGCGCCGCAGGACCGCGCTGCCTCCGGCCTGCTGCTGCGTAACCTGCACACCGTGAAGGGCAGTGCTCGCATGGCCGGCGCCATGACGCTGGGCCAGGCCGCGCACGAAATGGAGAGCGCCATCGAGAGCGGTCTGCGCCAGAACCGCGTAGACGACGCGCTGTTCCGCAAGCTCTACGTGTGGTTCGACCGCATCCAGGCACACGTCGACGCACTGGGCTCGGGCAAGGTGCTGCCGCTGGACGCCGGTCTGGCCGAAGCCGCAGAAGCCTTGGTTGCATCCTCGGCGCAGGATGAAACGCAAGCCACGCCCGGCACGTCGATGCTGCCGGCCGTGGCCGCCACCACCAACGTTGATCTGACCGACACGCGCAGCGCAGAAGCCGAAGCCCTGGAAGTGGCCGAACGCCAGCGCGCCATGGTGCGTGTGCAGGCACGTGCGCTCGACTCGCTCATCAACGACGCCGGTGAGGTGGGTGCCGCGCGTGCGCGTCTGGAATCGGAAGTCGATGCGCTCAAGACCTATCTGTCGGAACTGAACGACAACGTGGCGCGTCTGCGCTCGCAGGTGCGTGAGATCGAAATCCAGGCCGAAACGCAGATGGAGTCGCGCATTGCCGATGCGCAAGCGCACGCCGAAGCCTTCGACCCGCTGGAGTTCGACCGCTTTACGCGCCTGCAGGAACTCACGCGGATGATGGCCGAGTCCGTCAACGACGTGGCGACCGTGCAGCAGAACTTGTTCCGCGGTTTCGATCAAGCCTCGCTCGATCTGGAAACGCAGGCACGCCTCACGCGTGGTCTGCAGCGCAGCCTGATGCGCGCGCGCATGGTGCAGTTCGATACCGTGGCCGATCGTTTGTATCGTGTGGCCCGTCAGGCCGCATCGGAAACGGCCAAGGAAGTCCGCCTGTTCATCAAGGGCGGTACGGTGGAACTGGACCGCAGCGTGCTGGACCGCATGGGCGGCCCGCTGGAGCACATGATCCGTAACGCCGTTGCGCACGGTATCGAGTCCGCTGATGAGCGTCGCGCCAAGGGCAAATCGCCTGCGGGTGAACTGACGCTGGAAGTGCAGCAGGAAGGCAACGAAGTCGTGCTGAACTTCGTCGATGACGGCGGGGGCCTGAACCTCGACCGCATCCGTGCCCGCGCGCTGGAACGTCAACTCCTGGCGCCCGACGAAGAAGCGAGCGACGCGCGCCTCACCGAGATGATCTTTACGCCGGGCTTCTCCACTGCCGATCAGGTGTCGGAGCTGGCCGGTCGTGGCGTGGGTATGGACGTGGTGCGTGCGGAGACCGTGGCCCTGGGCGGCCGCATCTCGCTGCAGACCACGCCGGAAGTCGGCACGCGTTTCACTATCCACCTGCCGCTGACCACCGCGATTACGCAGGTGCTGCTGGTGCGTGTGGGCGAGCGCGTGTATGCGATTCCGTCGGGCATGATCGACCACGTGCAGCAACTGCGTCCGCAGGCCCTGGCCGAGGCATACAACGCCGCGGCGCTGCAACTGCCGACCGGTCCGGTGCCGTTCCACTACTTCGGCGCGCTGCTTGAAGAAGCGCAGGCCGTGACGGGTGGCCGCAAGTACTCGCCGGCCGTGGTGGTGCGCAGCGGCGCAGAACGCGCCGCCGTGCATGTCGATGAAGTGATCGGCAACCGTGAAGTGGTGGTCAAGCACATTGGCCCGCACCTCGCGCGTCTGGAGGGCATTGCGGGTGCGACCACGCTGGGTGATGGCGAGATCGTGCTGATTTACAACCCGGTGGTGCTCACGCAGCGTTTCGAGCGTGAAGCGGCCGCGCTGGGCTTGCCGCATGCTGATCAGGAAACCACCGGCGCCGTGGCAGAACTCTCGCGCAACGGCAGCACCGATGCCGTGCCGGGTCTGGCTACGCAGCCGATCGTCATGGTGGTCGACGATTCGCTCACGGTGCGCAAGGTCACGCAGCGTCTGCTTACGCGCTCCGGCTACCAGGCCGTGCTCGCGCGTGATGGTGTGGATGCACTGCGTCAGCTGCAGGAGATCACGCCGGACGCCATGCTGGTCGACATCGAAATGCCGCACATGGACGGCTTCGACCTGACGCGCAACGTGCGTGCCGACGAGCGCATCGGCGCCACGCCGATCATCATGATCACCTCGCGTACGGCGGACAAACACCGCCGCTATGCCGCGGAGATTGGCGTGAACGTCTACCTCGGCAAGCCGTACAACGAAGAGGAATTGTTGCAGCACCTGCGCAACCTGATCGGCGCTCGCGCGCCGGCGGCCAACGCGGGCTGACGCAATCCATCGCAGCAAAGACAACGGGCCGGTGTTCTACCGGCCCGTTGTCTTTGGTACGCACCTCAATCGTTCTCGCCGGTTCTGCTGAGTGCCGCCGCCTCTGCCCCCGATGTGCGATGCGCTTTGGTGACGGCATAGCGGTCGAGCGTGGCAGCACGTGCACCGGCATGGTCGACGATGGGGTGTGGGTACGTCTCGCCAAGCACCACGCCCGCTGCCTTCAACACATCGGCTGGCGCCATCCACGGTGCATGGATGAACTTGTCGGGCAGCCCGGCGAGCTGCGGCAGGTACTTGCGGATGAAGCGGCCTTGCGGGTCGAACTTCTCCGATTGCGTGACCGGGTTGAAGATGCGGAACCACGGCTGCGCATCGCACCCACTCGATGCCGCCCACTGCCAGCCGCCATTGTTGGCAGCGAAATCAAAATCGTTGAGCACGTCGGCAAAGTACTGCTCGCCGCGCCGCCAGTCGATGCCCAGATCCTTGATGAGGAAGCTTGCTGCCACCATGCGCAGGCGGTTGTGCATGTAGCCGCTCTGGAAGATCTGCAGCATGGCCGCATCCACCAGCGGGTAGCCAGTGCGGGCGCCTTTCCAGGCTTCGAAGCGCGCGTTGCCGGTTTCGCCGTCCACCCAGCGGATGCGGTCGAACTCGGGGTGGAATGAGGCGCCATCGGCCAGGTCCGGGCGGTAGTGCAGGATCATGAAATAGAAGTCGCGCCAGATCAGCTCTGACAGCCACGTCGCCGCCCCCCGGCTGCCGCGCAGCATGGCGGCATGCGCGCGCGCGGCCAGCGCGCGGATCGACACGGTGCCAAAGCGCAGATGTGTCGACAGGTAGCTGGGCCCACGCACTGCCGGGAAATCGCGGCGCGCGTGGTAGTCGTCCATGCGGTCTTCGAAGTCGTCGAGCAATGCCTCGCCGCCCGACATGCCGGTCGGCAGGGCGATCTCCGCGAGGTTCGAGCGCGCGAAGCCCATGGCTTCCAGCGACGGTGTTGCTTGCATGAGCGCGTGCGGCGGCTTGGCCAGCGCGCCGAAGTGGGCTTGCGTCGGATACGCACGCAGGTCGAACGGCCTGAGCGCGGCCAGCCACGCGTTCTTGTAGGGCGTGAAGACGCCGTACGGCTTGCCTTGCCCGTTGAGAATCTCTTCGCGCTCGAAGATCACCTGATCCTTGAAGTCGAACCATGCGCAGGGCTGTTGCGCGAGCACCTTGCGCACGGCCTCGTCGCGGGCCTGCGCGGCGGGCTCTTCGTCGTGGTTGGCGAAGACGGCTTCGACGTTGAGCCGGCGTGCGATGTCGGGAATCGCGTGGCGCGGTTGGTCGTGCACGACGATGAGGTCGCCGCCGGCTTCGCGCAGGGCGGTGCGCAGTTCCTCGATGGATGCGCGGATGAACTCGATGCGGCGGTCTGCCTTGAGCCCCCGCGCGAGCACTGTGTCGAGGATGTCGCGGTCGAAAACGAACACGCAATAGACCTCGTGGCAGTGGCGCAGGGCATAATGCAGCGCCGCGTGGTCAAAGTGCCGCAGATCGCGCCGGAACCACACCAGCCCGCGCTGGAAATGCGCGCCGATGTCGTAAGGCTGGCAGTTTCCGGTGGTGGGTGGCATCGGGTGCGCTCGGCTGGGTTTGGAGATCGGCCGAGCGTATAACAAAAACCCGGCACACCGCGCCGCATTCTCTTCTTCACGTTGTTGTCATGACTGCTTCTTCTGCCCGTCTTCCGCTGTATCGCATCCTGCAATCCCAGGGCTTCGGCACGCGCCGCTACTGCAAGGACCTCGTGCTCGCTGGGCTGGTGTTCATCAACGACGTCGAAATGGAAGACCCCGACGCGCTGGTCGACACCGCCGGCCTGGTGCTCGATGTGGATGGCGAGCGCTGGGCGTACCACGCCCGCGCCTACCTGATGATCAACAAGCCAGCCGGGGTGGAGTGCTCGCAAAAGCCGAAGCACCATCCGAGCGTGTACACGCTGCTGCCCGTGCCGCTGCGCGAGCGCGGCGTGCAGTGCGTCGGGCGACTTGACCAGGACACCACGGGCCTGCTGCTGCTCACCGATGATGGCCAGTTCGTCCATACCCTCACCAGCCCGCGCCACCAGGTGCCCAAGGTGTACGAAATCACCACCGCCGAACCGGTGACCGACGCGCAGGTCGCCCAGTTGTGCGCCGGCGTGCTGCTGGACGATGAGGATGAAAACGTGACCGCTGCCTGGGCTGAACGCGTGGACACCCACCACCTGCGCATGGCGCTCACACAGGGCAAATACCATCAGGTGAAACGCATGGTGGCTGCGGCCGGCAACCATGTGACCGGGCTACACCGGAGCGCCATCGGCGGGCTGTCGCTGGGCGACGATCTGGCCCCCGGCGACTGGCGCTGGCTGGACGCCGCCGACATCGAAGCGCTGAACACCACGCCGGAGCGCTAGGACGCTCTGGGTGCGCGAATCACCACAAAATCCTTACCCCCAAAGCAGGCTCCTCCAAATGAAAGGGGCGATGCCCGGGGGCTTTTGGTAAACTAGTCGCATGGCCTCGCCGGACGCACCTATCAATCTCACGAATCAGTTCCTGATCGCTATGCCCGGCATGGCGGACTCCACCTTTTCGGGCGCGGTCGTGTACATGTGCGAGCACAACGAGCGCGGCGCGCTCGGGCTCGTCATCAACCGCCCCATCGACATCGACTTGGCGACGCTGTTCGACAAGATCGACCTCAAGCTCGAAATCCACCCCCTCGCAGAACAGCCCGTGTATTACGGCGGCCCGGTGCAGACCGAGCGCGGCTTTGTGCTGCATGACGCCACGGGCGCGTATTCGTCGTCGCTGGCGGTGCCGGGCGGGCTGGAAATGACCACCTCCAAGGATGTGCTGGAAGCCGTCGCCCAGGGCGGTGGGCCGCAGCGCTTCATCCTGACCCTCGGGTATGCCGGCTGGAGCGCCGGCCAGCTGGAAGACGAACTCAGCCGCAATGGCTGGCTGACCGTCCAGGCCGATCCCGAAATCATCTTCAATGTGCCTGCCGAGGCGAGGTTTGCCGCCGCGCTGAACCTGCTGGGCATCAATCCCGCCATGTTGTCGGGCGAGGCAGGGCATGCCTGAGCCGGCGCGTCCGGCGACCGCCTCCGTGCCACCAGAAGGCACCTTGCTGGCATTCGATTACGGCGAAAAACGCATCGGCGTGGCGCTGGGCAATACGATTTCGCGCTCAGCGCGGGCGCTGGAAACCATTCCCAATCGCTCCGTCGACTTCCGCTTCGAGCAGATCACGCGGCTGATCAGCGAATGGCAGCCGGTCGGCTTCGTGGTCGGCATGCCGGTGCACCCTGATGGCGACGAGCAGCCGATGATCAAGCTCGCCAAGCGCTTCGGCAATCAATTGCACGGTCGTTATGGCCTGCCGGTCACCTGGGTGGACGAGCGTTATTCCTCGATTGCCGCACAGGACGCCGGTGCCTCCGACGATGTGCTCGACGCTGAAGCCGCGTGCATCATCCTCCAACAGTTCTTCGACGAATCACACGCATGACATCGCAACAGATCGATGCCGAGGCGCTGTACCAGAGCCTCGTCGCACAACTGCGCACACGGATGGCCGAGGGCCACACCTGGTCGGTCGCCGGAATCGTCAGCGGCGGCGCCTGGATCGCCAAGCGCTTGGCGCATGACCTGGGCTTGCCGGAATACGGCGTCGTCAACGTCGCCCTGCACCGTGACGATTACGCCAAGAAAGGCCTGCACGCCCAGGCCCAGCCGACCACGCTGCCGTTCGACGTGAACGACCGCCGCATCCTGCTGGTCGACGACGTGCTGGCCAGCGGCCGTACCATTCGCGCGGCCATCAACGAGCTGTTCGACTACGGCCGCCCGGCTGCGGTGGAACTGGCCGTGCTGGTCGACCGCGGTGAGCGTCAACTACCGGTCGCCCCGGATTACATCGGTGAGCGAATCACGCTGCCCGCTAACGAATCGCTCGTGTTGAGTGAATCCGGCGAGGGCGCAGCTGCGCGCTTCACCTTCACGCGCGAGCCCAAGGGTGCCTGACCTCGCGCGCTGTATCGCTTCTGTTCTGTAGACCGCTTTCGTCGCTTTTCGTCTCTCATGCCCAAGACTTTCGCCAACCCGCAGCTCACGAAAAACGGCGAGCTCAAGCACCTGCTGTCGATCGAGGGGCTGTCGCGCGACATCCTCACGCACGTGCTGGATACCGCCCAGCAGTTCGTCTCCGTGTCGGATTCCGATCGCGAGGTGAAGAAGGTGCCGCTGCTGCGCGGCAAGAGCGTGTTCAACCTGTTCTTCGAGAACTCCACGCGCACGCGCACCACGTTCGAGATCGCGGCCAAGCGGTTGTCGGCGGACGTGATCAACCTGAACATCAACGCGTCGTCCACCAGCAAGGGCGAGTCGCTGCTCGACACGATCAACAATCTGTCGGCGATGCAAGCGGACATGTTCGTTGTGCGGCACGCCAGTTCGGGCGCGCCGTACCTGATTGCCGAACACGTCGCACCGCACGTGCACGTGATCAACGCGGGCGATGGCCGTCACGCGCACCCCACGCAGGGGCTGCTCGACATGTTCACCATCCGCCACTACAAGAAGGATTTCTCGAACCTGACGGTGGCGATCGTCGGTGACATCCTGCACTCGCGCGTGGCGCGCTCCGACATCCATGCGCTGACGACGTTGGGCTGCGCCGAGGTGCGTGCCATCGGCCCGCGCACGCTGCTGCCGGGCGGTCTGGAGCACATGGGCGTGCGCGTCTTCCACAACATGGAAGAAGGCCTCAAGGGCGTGGACGTGGTCATCATGCTGCGCCTGCAGAACGAGCGCATGAGTGGCGCGCTGCTGCCCTCCGCGCAGGAATACTTCAAGGCGTACGGTCTCACACAAGAGCGCCTGGCGCTGGCCAAGCCGGACGCCATCGTCATGCACCCCGGCCCGATGAACCGCGGCGTGGAGATCGACTCCGCCGTGGCCGACGGCGTGCAATCGGTGATCCTGAACCAGGTGACGTTTGGCATCGCCGTACGCATGGCCGTGATGGGCATTGTTGCCGGCAATAACGACTAAGAAGACCGATGAAACTGCATATCAAAGGCGGCCGCCTGATCGACCCGGCCAACGGTATCGACGCGCAACAGGATCTGTATATCGCAGCGGGCAAGGTGGTCGGTGTCGGCCACGCGCCGGCGGATTTCCACGCCAACAAGACGGTCGACGCGACGGGCCTGATCGTCAGCCCGGGCTTCATCGACCTGTCTGCCCGTCTGCGTGAGCCGGGCTTTGAATACAAGGCGACGCTTGAATCGGAAATGGCTGCCGCCATGGCCGGTGGTGTGACCTCGCTGGTGTGCCCGCCGGACACCGACCCCGTGCTGGATGAGCCCGGCCTGGTCGAGATGCTCAAGTTCCGCGCGCGCAACCTGAATCAGGCGCACGTGTATCCGCTGGGCGCGCTTACCGTTGGCCTGAAGGGCGCGGTGCTGACCGAGATGGCCGAGCTGACCGAATCGGGTTGCGTCGGCTTCTCACAAACTGATGCGCCGATGGCTGATACGCAGGTGCTGATGCGCGCGCTGCAGTACGCGCGGACCTTTGGCTTTACCGTCTGGCTGCGTCCTGAAGATCCATACCTGGGCAAGGGCGGCGTGGCGGCAAGCGGCCCGCTGGCTTCGCGCATGGGCCTCTCTGGCGTGCCCGTGATTGCCGAGACCGTGCGCCTGCACACCATCTTCGAACTGATGCGCAGCACCGGCGCGCGCGTGCACTTGTGCCGCCTGTCGTCGGCCGCTGGTCTCGATCTGGTGCGCAACGCCAAGGCAGAAGGCCTGCCGGTCACGTGCGATGTGAACGTCCATCACATCTCGCTGACCGACGTGGACATCGGCTACTTCAACTCGCAGATGCGCTTCGTACCGCCGCTGCGCTCGGGCCGCGACCGCGACGGCATCGTGCGTGCGCTGGCTGACGGCACGATTGACGCCATCTGCTCGGACCACACGCCCGTGGACGACGACGAGAAGCTGCTGCCGTTCGCCGAGGCCACGCCTGGCGCGACTGGCCTCGAAACCCTGTTGCCGCTGACGCTGCGCTGGGCCGCTGAGCACAAGGTCGGGCTGTCGAAGGCGCTGGCGCGCATCACCAGTGAACCTGCGCGCGTGCTGGGTTTGCAGGCTGGCTCGCTGGAAGTGGGCGCGATGGCCGATGTCTGCGTGTTCGATCCGGACGCCATCTGGAAACTCGAGCCGCGCAGTCTGCGCAGCCAGGGCAAGAACTCGCCGTACCTGGGCTTCGAGATGGCCGGCCGTGTACGTGCGACGCTGGTTGCCGGCCACCTTGCCTATGACGGGCATTGACCAGCGCGCGGAAGGCGCACCCACCGAGGTAAGTACGCCGCAGCGCATGCACCTGCTGCGTAAGCTGCGGTTGCTTGTGCACTTGGCTGAGGGCCTCGCGACGTGCGCGCTGCTGTTCTGGTGGGTGGGCCCTGTACGCAAGCAGGCGCTGATCCAGCGCTGGTCGCGCAAGCTGCTAGCGCTGTTTCGCGTGTCACTCGTCGTGCACGGCGAGCAGGCTGAGGCACGCGATCTGGCGGGCTCTATGCTGGTGTCCAATCACGTGTCGTGGCTCGACATCTACGCGATCAATGGCTGGCATCCGCCGCGCTTTGTCGCCAAGTCGGAGATCCGCGGCTGGCCCGTGATTGGTTGGCTGTGTGCGCAGACGGGCGTGCTGTTTGTCGAACGCGCTCGCAAGCGCGACGCGCACCGCATCATGCACGCCATTGCCGACGCGCTGCGCAGCGGTGACGCGGTCTGTGTGTTTCCCGAGGGGACGACGTCAGACGGGCTGCAATTGCTGCCGTTCCACGCCAACCTGTTTCAGGCGCCGGTGACCGCCGCCGCGCCGATTCGCCCTGTGGCACTGCGCTATCGCATTGCCGCTACGGGTGAGCTGACGACTATTCCTGCGTACATCGGCGATCTGTCGATGATGGATACCATCAACGCGATCCTGAACGGGCCGCCGTTGGTGGTTGAGGTGCTGGTGGGAGCCACCGTGGCCCCGGAGATGGACCGCCGTTCATTGGCCGCGCACAGCCAGGATGCTGTCGCGGCGTTGATCGAACGCGCCGGCTAGGCCGTCTGCGATTTCTTTTTGTCTGCGAGCGGGTCCTGCGCCTGCTCGCATGCGACCTGCACCACATCGCGCCCTGCTGGCGCCAGCGAGAGCTTTGCCGCAGACAGCTTCCCGCCCCACACGCACCCGGTATCCAGGCCGATCAGGTCGTCACGCATGACCAGACCACGCGTGGACCAGTGTCCGAAGACGATCGGCGTGCCGCGCGTGCGTCGCCCCGGCACGTCGAACCACGGCATGTGGCCGTCAGGTGCACCATCGGCGTCCGTCGTCTCGAATTCCATTGCACCATCAAGTGTGCAGAAGCGTAGGCGAGTGAGCGCGTTGATGGTCAGGCGCAGGCGGTCCATACCGACGAGATCGTCGCTCCATTTGGCCGGATGGTTGCCAAACGCATCTGCCAGGAAGGTTTTCCAGTGTGCGCTGCGCAACTCGCGCTCCACGGCGCCAGCCAGTTCCAGCACGTCGCCGGTTGTCCACTGTGGCAATACGCCGGCGTGCACCATCAGGAAGCCGTTCTCGAAGATGGCCAGCGGCTGGTGGCGCAGCCACGTGATGAGTTGGTCGTGATCGGGGGCGGCCAGGATCTCGGCGATGGTGTCGCGCTTGCCCGGCTTGCGTACGCCAGCGGCTACAGCCAGCAGGTGGATGTCGTGGTTACCGAGGACCGTGCGGGCGCGGCCGCTTTCGCACAGCGTGATCACGCGCCGCAGCGTATCGAGCGAATCAGGGCCGCGGTTGATGAGGTCGCCGACGAAGCGCAGGGGGGCGTTGGCGGGCAGGTTGGCCAGCAGGGACAGGAGGGGGGAGCAGCAGCCTTGGAGGTCGCCGATGGCGTGGGCCAACTGTGTCATGTGGCTTGGTCAACCGGCGGGCGCACACGTGCCAGCGTCCAGAGCGCGCTGAACAGTGCGGCGGCTACGCCGAGCAAAATCCCCGCAAATACGGCAATGCCAGTCTTCGGAAAGACGGGCGATTCGCTGACCATGACTGCCCCCAGTGGCTTCGTATTGAACGTTCGCAGGGGATTCAACTGCTCCAACAGATCATTTCGATCACGGCGGGCGCGGCTGATCTCTTCGGCACTGCTATTCAATAGCTCGGCGATCAAGAGGTTGTCCGGGCTGGTTTCACCATTCCGGCTCTTTGCGACTTTGGCCTCTCCCACTTCGAGCAGCCTGGAGCGGCGAGCTTCTGACTGTGCAATAAGGCGATCGGTTTCCGCAAGATTGTCGGTCAATCTCTTAGACGCGGGTTCGAACATGCGTAAGTGCTGCGAAATGAATTCGTTCTGAAGTGCCTCGGAGAATTGTTGAGCCTGTTCCGGTGAGTAGCCGTTCGCGCTAATCTCGATGAGGTCGGAGCTACGGACCAGCTTGGCGTTGGCGGTGCTGAAAAAGAGCTTGCCAGCATCGCTCCGTGGCTCAAGTCCAAGGCGATGGAACGCTTGTTCTTGCAGGCTGCGCAAGCGCAGTCGCTCAATTGCACGGATGGGAGGCTCAAGCTGGACGGTTGTCCTGCCATCGTAGACTTGTCCGAGTTGCAGGGTTGCAGCGGCTTGCCATTGCTTGGGAAGCGTCATGGTGATGCCGTAGCTGATTGCAGCGCCTACCAATGCGCCCGCGAGTAGTCGAAGTCCTTGTGTTCTGACAAATCGTATCAAGCAGGCTGGGGAAAGCGCGCCGCTAGCAACGGTATCCTGTTCGTCACGACGGTTAGGGGCATGCATGTGGGGATCCAACGAATAGCTTCGGTTCTCAGTGGCCTGATTTACCGGGTGATTCAATATAACATCCTCGCCCTTGGGCATCGGGGGGCGCAGTCGTGCTGACATCTACTGATGTTTTGGCACTGCATATGCACGTAGCTCTTCAAGGGCCACTTCCAATGTCGTCGCGTTTTGGTCTGCGATCGATAAAATTGGTGTTTGCACGGGCCACTCGATTCTTAGTGCGGGATCGCTCCAGAGAATTCGGCGCTCGGCCTCCGGATCGCGATGCCGGGTCACCTTGTAGTGTACCAAGGCGGTTGTCGAGGTGACGAGATAGCCATGTGCGAAGCCCTCCGGAATCCACACGCTGTTGAACTTGCCGTGTGACTCCAAGTGAAAGCGATACACAGTGAGAAACTGTGCGGAGTCCAGTCGCAGGTCGACGGCAACATCTAGAATGCCTCCCTCAATGACGGTAACCAGCTTGCCTTGTGGCTCGGTCAGTTGGTAGTGCAACCCGCGCAAGGCCTGATGGTTTGAACGAGCGATGATGTCTTGGACGAACGTCGGATCGCATCCAATCGTATTGTGCAAATGCTCACGGTGATAGACCTCCATGACTTCTCCGCGCTCGTCGGGGAATCTGGGCAGAAAGAACGCTTTAGGTGAGTGCATGGGCAACAATGTCTGGATGATGGGTTGGACGATGCAATTGTTCCGGTCGAGCCGCCAATTTGGACAGGCGATGACCAATGTGATGTGCCGGTGAGTAGCTCTAGCTCAAATGAAACGAATTCTTCTGACAGGATGCCGAGGGCAGCTTGGGACGGCGCTCATTGCGGAGTTGAACGGATTGGGTGAACTGATCGCAACTGACCGGCAGTTCTTAGATGTACGTGACTCAGGGGCGATGCGTCGCGTCTTGCTGGATAGGCGACCAGATGTCATCGTCAATGCAGCAGCCTTCACCGCTGTCGACCGCGCGGAGTCACAATACGCAGAAGCTGAAGCGGTCAATGCTGTCGCACCAGCAATCCTGGCTAACATCGCACGGTCAATCGGAAGTACGCTGGTTCATTTTTCGACGGACTACGTTTTCTCTGGTTCGCTGTATGCACCCTATCGAGAAGCGCATAGGCCGCGCCCTCTTTCCGTGTACGGGAAGACCAAGCTGGCGGGGGAGGAGGCCATACGGCAGTCGGGATGTCAGCACCTTATCTTCCGCACGGGTTGGCTGATGTCAATGACAAAACCAAACTTCATCCAGTTTGTTCTCGATAAGCTTATTGGCGGACAGGCGTTCCCCATCATCGAGCAATGGGGGGCGCCGACGTCGGCAACATGGCTTGCTCGCGTTGCTGCGGTTGCTGTACGACGCATGCTCAGCCCTGGTGGGTTCGGCATGCCGGAGACAGACATCTTGCACGCGAGCTCATCCGGCTGTGTATCGCGCCAAGGGCTGGTTGAGTACATCGCCGCCCAAGCGACTCGTTTGGTTCCGGACGCGAGGGATCGGGCGAGAAACCTCCCCCAGATCGTTGGTCTTGCTCACTTTGGCGCACGACGCCCAGCACATGCTGTGCTGGACTGTTCGAGGCTGCAGTCGATACTGCAAGTCGTGCCACCGTCGTGGCAATCCGTTGTGGACGAGATACTGCTTTTCGAAATGGAGCGTCTCGTTCGTAGGCAATGATCAGTCGATCATTGCATCCGGTTCGTGAAGCAGGTCGACAATTTCTCGGTCGGGTTTGAAGCCGGCAACGTTCTTCAGCAGGATTTGCCGGATGGCTTCCAAGTCATTGCTCGTGCATGCGACGCTGAGCTGCTCAAGCACAGCTTCCATCGCAGGACGATCAAGGTGGCTTTCCCGTGCTTTCATGATGCGAGGGTGTGGCGTACCCATGACATCATCGCCAATCAGCAGCTCCTCGTACAATTTCTCGCCTGGGCGCAGGCCGCTGAACTCAATGCCGATATCGCCCTGGCCATCGGTATCGCCGGGCTCTTTGACCGACAAACCACTCAGGTGGATCATGCGTCGGGCCAGATCAACAATCTTTACCGGCTCCCCCATGTCCAGAACGAAGACCTCGCCATGGCCGCCAAGTGCTCCAGCTTGAATGACCAACTGAGAGGCTTCGGGAATCGTCATGAAGTAGCGAATGATCTCGGGGTGCGTCACGGTGATGGGGCCACCGCGAGCAATCTGTTGGCGGAACAGCGGAACGACCGAGCCCGACGAGCCCAGTACGTTGCCAAACCGGACCATGCTGAAGCGCGTGTGTACGCCAGGGTCGCTTGCAAGGGACTGCAGTACGAGCTCCGCCATGCGTTTACTCGCCCCCATGACATTCGTGGGGCGCACCGCCTTGTCCGTCGAAATCAGGACGAAGGTTTCCACGCCAGCCTCGATCGCCGCGAGAGCGGTCGCTTGCGTGCCGAACGTGTTGTTCAGGATGCCCTCGATCATGTTGAATTCAACGAGGGGCACGTGTTTGTAGGCTGCTGCGTGATACACCGTCTGGATGCAGTAGCGGCGCATCACGCTTGCAAGCCGAGCGCTGTTTTGGACAGAGCCGAGAATCGGGAGAATCTTCAGGTCCAGTGCGTGGTTTTGAGCGATATGGAGCAACTCTCGCTCGATCGCGTACAAGGCAAACTCTGACAGCTCATACAGCAGCAACATCGATGGTTTGTTGCGGATGATCTGTCGACAGAGTTCACTGCCGATTGATCCTCCGGCCCCGGTGACCATCACGGCCTTGCCTCGAATGTTTGCAGCCAGGAGTTTTTCTTCCGGCGGAACCGCGTCTCGGCCCAGCAGTTCATCGATTTCGACCTCGCGAACGTCCGTGAGCTTGACCTCTCCACCAACCAGATCGGCGATGCCCGGCACGGCTTGTACGCGGACGCGCATTGGTACGAGTTGATTGATGATCTCGATACGGCGGCTTCTGGGGGCCGATGGAATCGCGAGGACGACAACGGAGATGTCAAGCCGACGAATCAGTGCCTCAAGATTCTTGTTCGGATAGACGGTCAACCCGTCGATGGAGAGGCCAAGCTGGGTAATGTCGTCATCGACGAAAGCAACGGGGTCATATTCCCGCCCGTGGCGCAACGCGACCGCCAGTTGTCGGCCAGCGCTTCCGGCACCATAGATCAGGACCCGCCGCTGCTCGGGAGCAGATTCCAACTGACGCAGTAGAAAGCGCGCGAGAAAACGGCTTGCGCCGATATAGAAAACCGCAAGTACCCAATAGATGGCGAGTGCTCCACGCGGAATCGCTGGGAGTCCGGTGAAGGCGTACACACTCACAAAAAGTAGAACGGAAAGTGTGACGGCGAGGACGATCGTGACCGCTGCCTTATCTCCGAGGTACCGGATGACTGCGCGGTAAAGCCCCAATCGGACAAAGATTGGGATGGCGATGATGGATGGAAGCAAAAAAATCCACGGACTGTAGGTGCTCGCAGCGTGCCAGTTGTCTAAGCGAAGTCCAATTGCCGTCCATAGCGCAAGAGGTAGCAGTACAAAGTCTGCTGCCATGATGAGCGGTCGCTTGATGGCCCGTGGCCAGTTCGCGATTCTGTGGAGCATATGACCGATCCTAGTGAGAGACGCCATCCCGCTTGACGACTTTGATGAAGGTCAGGGCGAGAATTTTGAGATCAAAAAAGAGGGATTGCTTGCTTGCGTATTCGGTGTCGTACTGCACTTTGACTGGAATCGGGAGTTCGTCGCGTCCGTTGACCTGAGCCCATCCAGTCAAGCCTGGGCGCAGTAGATGTACGTTGTTCTCTGTGCGCAGACCGACAAGATCATGCTGATTGAACAGCGCCGGCCTCGGACCAACAAAACTCATATCGCCAACCAAGATGGACCAGAGCTGCGGCAACTCGTCCAAACTGCTTTTACGCAGGAACCCACCTATTGGGGTGAGGTATGTGTCAGGGTTACTCAGCAAGTGGGTTGCGACGGCAGGCGTTCCAATACGCATGGAACGAAACTTGGGCATCTTGAAGAGTCGGTTCTGGCGGCCGACACGATCAGACCAATAGAGAATCGGGCCCTCCGAGGTGGTTTTGACAAGTATCGCCACAACAAGGGCTGGTAGACCTAGGATGGCGATCACAACAAGGCAAAGGGCGAGGTCAAAAACGCGTTTCATGCGTGTTCATGTTTCGAAGAAATGAAATGTGCAGCAGTGGCCAGGAGACCCTCCCGCAGTCCGACTTTGGGCGACCAGCCCAGTATTTCCTTGGCAGGACTGATGTCCACTTGTAGCGAACCTGTCAGTCTGTCGATGAAGCCACTTCTTCCGGTAAGTGTTCCGAGTGCCCTCAAGATGGGCACTGGCACAGGTACCAGAATCGCGGGGCGTTGCATTGCATGGCCAAGCTCGCGTGCTAGGTCTGCTGTTCCGATGTCGTGATCATCGGATGCCAAGAAAGTGTGTCCAGCAGCCCTGGGGTGAGTCGCGGCCGTCAGCAGCAGATCCACCAGATTATCAACACCGACCATGCTACGCAGATTGTTGACCGATCCGATTGGCAGAGGGATGCGGCGATATACCGCCTGCATCAGGCTTCTGAAGTTTGCCTTGACTCCGGGGCCGTACACCAGAGGGGGGCGCACCACGACAATTTCCAAGCCACTTTCCTTCGCCAGCGCCCACAATGCTTGCTCCGCCATGTGCTTGGAGCGTCCGTAAGCGTCTTCCGGAGCCGGAGTGTCTGCCGCTGTATAGGGTCGGTCAAATGTGGCTTCGCCGTTGACCTTCACGGAGCTGACATAGAGCAACCGCTTGACGCCAGAAGCAACAGCTTGCCGGGCTAGATTCAGTGTCGCGTCGACATTCACGAGCGAGAAGGCAGCCAAGGGGTCGGCCTCGGTTTCGTTCATCACATGAACGCGTGCAGCGAGGTGGATGACGGCAGTGACACCCTGCAGCGCTTCCGTCCAGTCAGTTCGTGCATTGAGCTCCCCGACGTTGACCATACCGGGCATGGGCGTTCGGGCAGCAGGAGTATGGGCTATACCCTCACGCTCTAGCCGCTGGCAAAGCTTGCTGCCGACAAATCCTGTCGCTCCAGTAACGAGTATCTTGGTGGCGTGCATCGATGTTCAAGCCTGGTTCAGGACATCTGAGACGCCCTGGCGATCATAGAAATTCATCATGGCCCGGACGACAATGTCCTGTGAAAAATAATCATGGGCGCGCTGTCGTGCTGCTTCCCCGAGTCTGGAGCGCAATGCGTGATCGGAGGCAAGCCGTATCATCAGCGATGTCATTGCCTCCACATCTTCAACTGGGTGGAGCATTCCCGTTGAGCCGTCTATGACTGCGTCTGAAATGCCGTATATGCGCGAGGCAATGGCTGGGATTCCCGTGGCGGCGGCTTCAATGATTACGGTCCCGAATCCTTCTCGATGCGAGGGTAAGCAGAAGACATCGGCCGCCGCCATGTAGTCTTCAGGGTGATCCGTGAAGCCAAGACGATGGACTCGCCCATTCGTGTCACGTTTGGCCTGCGCGATCGGAACCTCAAGATCTTCCTCGGCGGGCCCGACGATCACGAGGTGTGCATTCTTCAACGCGTTGGCGACTGTACTGAACGCCGCGAGTAGCTCGACAATACCCTTGTCTGCATTGACCCGGCCGACAAATAGGAAGACGGTGGCATCGCGCTCGATACCCATGGTAGTCCTTATGACAGTCCGTTTCTCGATATTGGGCTTGAATCGAGCCGTGTCCACGCCGCAAATTGAACCATGTGCCAATACCTCAATGTTCTGCGGGCTGGTGACACCCTGTTCGATGAGGAAGTGCATCTGCGACGGACTATCGGTGAGCAACCTCGAAGCGCATGTAGCAAGAAGTTTGTCCATCAATTTCAGTACGTGCCGCATCCCCCCGGTTCTTGTCGCCCAGACTTGGCCGGTGAATGAGTGGAACCTATGGGGAACCGCCCCCAATTTGGCTGCCAGCATTCCAAGCAGGCCAGATTTCGGCATGATTGTGTGGACTGCGGTGAAGTGCTCACGTCGGATGAATCGCCAAAGCCAGAGCAAGCAGCGCAGATCCTCAAACAGAGCGATGTCTCGCCGGATGGGGCAGGCCACAAATGACACATGCTCTCCGAGAAGGGTATCGAGCTCTTCTGACGTGCCATCGCATACAAGCACAACGTCATACTGCTCCGCCAATGCCTTGATATGCGGGCCAATAAAGACTCGCAGGGGTGTCGCGATCGTCGAAATAACACAGACGCGCTGTCGCTTCATGACCGCATTCCTCTACCAATATAAAAAAATCGCAAATTTGAGTGCGATCCTAGTGAGTGTCAAGCATGGACAACGCTCGAGATGCGACGGAAATGGTCGCCTTGATACCCAACTCGCGCTCAATCTTGTCGGAAGGGTATCGGGTACGGTTGACTAGTGCGTTGATGCGTTCATTTGTTAGCGGAAATCGGGGTAGTGCAGATCCCATGTACGCGACCATGCGCATTGCGCTCTCGGGTATGCGCAGCGATGGCGGCCTGACATCAAAGGCTCGAGCTGATCCCTCCGCCAAGGTCTCCAAGGTGCAGTCATTCGATAGGTTGTAAATCTGACCGCGCGCATTCGGGTAGCGAGCACATGCGATCAATGCTGCAACAACGTCCTCGACGTGAACGTAGTTGGCGATAGCCCCGGGCTTCCCAATATAGAAAAACAGCCCCCGGCGAATCATCCGGAGCAGCGCGCGTAACGATTGATTCGTCATTGCTTCACCAAAAACATTTGCAGGGCGAACAATGGTCTGGGTGATGAGACCAGCTTGATCCGCAGCCAAGACCAGCTCATCTGCCTGCGTTTTGGTTGTTTCATAGGGACCGACTGGGTGAGGAGGGGTGTCCTCCTCGATCACCCGCGGTTCAGCGGCTCCCATCTGTGGGGGGCCATAGGCACCGACACTACTCAACTGCACCCAATGTGGACGTACTGTGGGCGCTTGCTCTGCGATTGCCTGCAGCAAATTACGCGTCCCACCAACGTGCACTGCTTCCATGATTGCGGGACGGTACAGTTCTCCAGCGCAGTGAAACAGGACATCACTGCCTCGTAGAAACTCGCCCAAATGAGGGCCGACCTCAAGAAGATCACCTTGTACGTGACGGAGTTTCCCTGGCGAGATTGTTTGGGCCGCACGTCGGGATAGCACCGTGACGTCCCAACCCGCCATGAGCAGGTGGTCGATCAAGACACGGCCAATGAAGCCACTGCCCCCCGTTACTGCCGCACGCACGATTTTTCCTGAATTGAAATTTGAAGCATGGCGGGGGTTATTTACAGTATGGAGAAGTAGGAAATCAATGTGATCGCGCTTAGTAGCGCCACGGATGCCATCACCGGCTTGATGCGCTGCGGCGTCAAGCCGAGGCCGATGATAGGCATGAGTTGCCAGCTCAGCAACGCTATGCGATCACTAAACGGGATATGTCCAATGAAGAAGAAGAGCCCATTCAGCAGTAGGTACAGCTTGATTACTCTTAGGCAGTTGCGATCGACCGCAAACCGGCATTGTCGAGCCACAACCCATGCCAGAATTGGTAGCGCACTAAAAGCGATAAAGTGCCACTTGAGACCGGTGTTGTAGGTCTCAGCCAATTCCCCGGTTAAGTATGAAAAATAGTACGGATATTGTTCGCTGATGCCGGGTGGTATTACGCTTGCAACCAAGGCTACCAGCTGCTGCGGAAGCGAAGCAACGGCGGCAACTACGCACAGCGACCAGATCAGCAGGAACGTGCGCAAGCTCCAGTTCAATCGCAAGATCAGTAGTGCCGGTGCAAAGATCAAGGTGCTTGCATGAAACAATGTACCAAGGCAGATGAGGGCGAAAGGCCGATATCGACGCCCTGTCAGTTCTGCATCAAGGGCATAAATAACGAACACCAATGCCATGCCTTGCCGAAGCACATTTAGACTCAATGAGTAAAACATCGGAAATGCGAGCCACAACAGAGCCGAATAAACTCCATCTCTGAACAGAGGGCTGCGCTTTCCCCACGTGCTAGTGAGGCCGAAAAACTGAAAGGTGAAGATCAGCCAGAAGTATGCATAGGTCGACTCGGTAATATGGGTAACTAGCCAGGTGAAGCCATAAAACCCAGGCTCTATTCGCTCGAAGCCCGTCGGAATTCCGAGATTGTGTGCGATCGCATCAAAGTACAGTGCGTATGCAGTTTTGTCAGAGTCGGGTCCAAAGTCAGCTGCGGCGAACAAAAGAGCCAACAACATCCCTGCGACAATATAAAGCGCATGCGGAAGCGGGCCACGAGATGGCCGTAATGTCGATGAGGTCCGATTCTGTTGTTGCATGAGCGTCTTCTGAGAATCTAGCGAACTCACATTCGCGGACCAACTGCTTGGTGAATCTGTGCGGTTTCTCTAATATGTTGCAAGTCTAGTCATCCGATATGCAGCAGTTGGAGTCGAGGCACACCAAAATCGGCTGCTTCATCATTTCACCGGTAAGCCAGAATTCTGGCGAATGCACAAACATACGACCCGGCACGCAAGCGTGCCAAAAAGTGTGCGTGAGATGTTCAGGGCAAATGCAACCAGTCCTGGAAATCCGCCTGAGAATTGCAGTGAATACGCGCTGACAGCGTAGAGGAGTCCGTGCGGCAGCTCCAGGTTCTCGCGACGCTTGGTGGCACACTTAACGTCGCCGGTGGGGCCAAGCTGCACAACGTTGAGTTTTGAGAGCGCGAGCCCAGCAACCATGCATGCTGTCTGAGCCCTACCGCTGGATAGCAATGCGGTTAGCCAGCGCTTTGACACGCGAAAAAAGCTCCGATAGCGGCGCACACGCGATCGACCTGTGCGTCGGTCATTTCGTAGAACAGGGGCAGCCGGAGCAGGCAATCGGTATAGCGATCGCTGTTAGGCAGCGCTCGGCCGTCATGTTTGGCGGCGTAGAACGGGCTCGCGTGCAGTGACAAGTAGTGAAACACTGCATGGATGCCCTGGGCTTTCAGATAAGCCGCGAGTTCCGTGCGCTCCTCCAGCGTTCGGCACACGATGTAGGCCATGTGGGCATTATTTGTTGCCCACTGAGGAATCCGCGGTAGCGCGATATAGCCACGTCCTTCCACTGGTGCGAGCTGATCCTGATAACGTTCGTAGATAGCTTTACGGCGACCTTGAATCGTGTCAAGTTGCTCGAGCTGCGCAAACAGGTATGCAGCCACAAGCTCCGATGGAAGGAAGGAGGAACCGATGTCGACCCATCCGTATTTGTCGACCTCCCCGCGGAAGAACGCGGAGCGGTTCGTGCCCTTTTCTCGGATGATCTCCGCGCGAGCTGCCAAATCTGCGCGGTTGACAGACAGCAGGCCACCTTCGCCAGCGATAATATTCTTCGTCTCGTGAAACGAGAACGTGCCGACGGCGCCAATGGTACCGAGCGGTTTATCCAGATAGAACGAGTCAATGGCTTGGGCGGCATCCTCAACAACGGGAATGCCTGCTGCTTCCGCCAGTGCTGTGATTCGCCCCATGTCACAGGCAACACCTGCGTAGTGGACAACCACGATCGCTTTCGTGCGCGGTGTGATCAACGTGGCGATCTGCTCTGGATCGATGTTGGGGTGATCTGAGCAGCTATCTGCGAACACGAGCCGAGCGCCACGCATGACGAACGGGTTTGCCGTGGAGACGAACGTGTATGACGGCAGAATGACCTCGTCACCTGGCTCAATGTTGAGCAGAATGGCCGCCATCTCCAAGGCATCGGTGCAGGACGTGGTCAGTAGCGGCTTGAGGATGCCGTAGCGTTGCCGGAAATATTCATGGCAGCGCTTGGTGAAAGTGCCGTCGCCCGCAATCTTTCCGGCAGCCGCAGCTTGCGCGATATAGGCAAGCTCCCTCCCGTGCAGATATGGCTTATTGAAGGGAATCGGCGGCGTTTCCTGGCGAATGGCATCGGTCATATTGTGGTCCGCTGTATGGGTCTCGGTGCTGATGCCGGAGGTAGAGATGGGCACTTGCACGATTTCTTCTTGTGTCGCAGATGCGTGGTCATTCTCTGCGATCGGTGTTCCAAAGTTTTCGTCTACGGCTTACTGGTTTGCGAAATGTCTGATGTCGCCGCGACGTTTAGAGTCCAGGCTCCGCGAGCAACTGCTTCAGGTATCCACCGTAGCTGCTTTTGGAGAGCGGGGCGGCGATCCGCGCCAAATCTTCAATGGTGATCCAGTGCTTCCGTAACGCGATTTCTTCCGGACATGCCACCATGAGACCTTGGCGCTTTTGCAGGGTGGCGATGAAGCTTGCGGCCTCCAGCAGCGAGTCGTGCGTTCCCGTATCCAGCCACGCATAGCCTCGCCCCATGATCTGAACTTCCAGTTGGTTGGTTTCCAGATAGTGCCGGTTGATGTCCGTGATCTCGAGCTCTCCTCGCGGCGACGGTTTTACCTCTCTTGCAACGTCGCAGACATTGTTGTCATAGAAGTAGAGTCCAGTGACCGCGTAGTTCGAGCGCGGCTTGCTGGGCTTCTCCTCCAGCGAGAGCGCCTTGAAGTTTTGGTCGAATTCCACAACACCGTATCGCTCGGGGTCGTGTACGCGATAGGCGAAAACCGTTGCCCCCACATGGTTGGAGGCTGCTTGGCCTAACTGCTGGATGAGGCTGTGGCCGTGGAAGATATTGTCACCAAGCACCAGGGTTGACGGATCATTCCCGATGAAATCGCTACCGATGATGAACGCTTGTGCGAGCCCATCCGGCGATGGCTGAACAGCGTACTGGAGATTCACCCCCCACTGACTGCCATCGCCGAGCATCTCGGAGAAGCGTGGCGTGTCCTGCGGTGTGGAGATGATAAGGATGTCGCGAATACCCGCCAGCATTAATGTGCTGAGGGGGTAGTAGATCATCGGCTTGTCATACACAGGAAGCAGTTGCTTCGAGACAGAGTGCGTGATCGGGTACAGACGTGTCCCTGAACCACCCGCCAGAATGATGCCTTTGCGTGCCATGGGGAATCCGGTTGGTTAGTGGCGGCTGCCGTAGTTCACGTCGACCCACTCTCGATAGGCGCCGGACATCACGTCCGCCACCCACTCCTGATTCTGGAGGTACCACTCGACGGTCTTGCGTAAGCCGGTCTCAAAGGTTTCGGCGGGCGTCCAGTTCAACTCGCGTTCCAGTTTCCGTGCGTCAATGGCGTAGCGGCGGTCGTGGCCAGGCCGGTCCTTTACAAAAGTGATCTGCTCACGATATGAGCCCTGCGAGCGTGGCTTGAGTGCATCTAACAGGTCACACAACGTGTGGACAACTTCAAGATTGCTCTTCTCATTCCATCCGCCGACGTTGTAGACCTCGCCCACTTGACCGGCTTCCAGCACACGACGTATCGCGGCGCAGTGGTCACCGACATATAGCCAATCGCGCACATTCAACCCATCGCCATACACTGGCAGAGGCTTGCCGGCCAGCGCATTGGCGATCATTAGCGGGATGAGTTTCTCGGGGAAGTGATACGGGCCGTAGTTGTTCGAGCAGTTGGTCGTCAGGACCGGTAGCCCATAGGTATGGAAGTAGGCTCGAACCAGATGGTCTGAGGCGGCCTTCGATGCGGAATATGGGCTGTTGGGGGCGTACGCTGTGGTTTCCGTGAAGGGGGCGTCATCCTGGCTCAGCGAGCCGTAGACCTCGTCGGTGGAAACGTGGTGGAAGCGGAAGTTTTCGCGCGCTGAACCTTCCAGCTTGCTCCAGTAGGCGCGTGCTGCTTCCAGCAACGTGAATGTACCGAACACGTTCGTTTGCACGAAGTCCGCTGGGCCGTGGATTGATCGATCTACATGGCTTTCCGCCGCAAAGTGCACGACTGCACGGGGGCTGAATTTGGTCAGCAGTTCGTCCATCGCTTCGCGGTCACAGATGTCTGCGCGAACGAACGTATGCCGGGTATCACCCTCAAGCGACGCGAGCGTCTTGAGATTGCCTGCGTAGGTGAGCTTGTCGACGTTGACCACAGGCTCGTCGGAGCCGCGCAGCCAATCCAGAATGAAGTTGGCGCCAATAAAGCCAGCGCCGCCTGTAATCAGAATCATGCGATCTTCGGTAAGCGTTGCGCGCGAGGCCGATGTGCCAAAAAGCGGCCGTGCGACGGGATGAGACGGACGGCTCACAAGAGCCAGCCCGCTATTATAAAGGCTTAAAGGTTAGAATCCGAGACTGCCCGCAACAACATTTGCCGCACATCGCGGTTGCATGTGCTCAGAAATTCCATGACTGAACTCAACCCCACCATCTTCAAGGCCTACGACATCCGCGGCATTGTCGGAAAAACCGTCGATGCCGAAACCGCACGTCTGATCGGCCAAGCATTTGGCTCGGCGGCACGCGCCAAGGGTGAATCCGCCGTGGTGATCGGCCGCGACGGCCGTCTGTCGGGCCCCGAGCTGCTGGCGGCGCTGGCCGATGGCTTGCGCGCAAGCGGCGTCGACGTGATCGACCTGGGCCTGGTTGCCACGCCAATGGTCTATTTCGGTACCAACATTGAACTGGCTGGCCGTCGTGCCACCTCGGGCGTGATGGTCACCGGCAGTCACAATCCGCCCGACTACAACGGTTTCAAGATGGTGCTGGCAGGTCAGGCCATTTACGGTGAACAGATTCAAGCGCTGCGCACGCGCATCGAGCAGGGCGACTTCACCCAGGGTGCCGGCGATTACGTCCAGGTGGATATCCGCCAACAGTACATCGACCGTATCGTGTCGGACGTCAAGCTGAGTCGCCCGATGAAGATTGCCGTGGATTGTGGCAATGGCGTGGCGGGTGCCTTTGCGCCGGAGCTCTTCCGCGCGATGGGCTGCGAGGTGACGGAGCTGTTCTGTGAGGTGGATGGTCACTTCCCGAACCACCATCCGGACCCGGCGCATGTCGAGAACCTGCAGGACCTCGTGCACACGCTGCAGACCACCGATTGCGAACTTGGCCTCGCCTTCGACGGCGATGGCGACCGCCTGGGCGTGGTCACCAAGGATGGCCAGGTGATCTTCCCCGATCGTCAACTGATGCTGTTTGCACAGGAAGTGCTGTCTCGCAGTCCGGGCGGTGAGATCATCTTCGATGTGAAGTGCACGGGCAAGCTGGCTCCGTTCATTCGTGAGCACGGCGGCAAGGCCACGATGTGGAAGACCGGCCATTCCCTGGTCAAGGCCAAGCTGAAGGAAACTGGTGCGCCGCTGGCCGGTGAGATGAGCGGCCACATCTTCTTCAAGGACCGCTGGTACGGCTTCGATGATGGCCTGTACACGGGCGCGCGCCTGCTGGAGATCGTCTCGCGCCTGGCGGACCCGAGCGCCACGCTCAACGCACTGCCGAACTCGCACTGCACGCCCGAGCTGCAACTGAAGTGCGCGGAGGGTGAAGCCTTCACGTTGCTCGACAAGATCAAGGCCAATGCCACGTTTGCGGGCGCAAAGGAAGTCAATCGCATCGACGGCGTGCGCGTGGAATACGAAGACGGCTTTGGTCTGGCGCGCCCGTCCAACACCACGCCGGTAGTGGTCATGCGCTTCGAGGCCGACAACGATGCGGCCATGACGCGCATCCAGGAGCAGTTCCGCCGCGCGATCCTGGCCGAGAAGCCGGACGCGCAACTGCCGTTCTGATCGCACGGTCCGTACTCATGAAGTTGGGGGAAAGGATGGCGGCATGCGTGTGCTGATCGTCAAGGTATCGTCGCTTGGCGATGTGGTGCATTGCACACCGGTCGTGGCCGATATTCTGCGCGCGCATCCGGATGCCGAGATCGACTGGGTGGTCGAAGAGGGCTTTGCCGGCATCGTGCGCATCGTGCGTGGCGTGCAGGGTGTGATTCCCTTTGCGCTGCGGCGCTGGCGCAAGTCGCTGGGCTCCGGTAAGACATGGAGCGAGATGGCGGCCTTCCGTCGCGCGTTGCGCGCCAAGTCGTACGACGTGGTGCTCGATGCGCAAGGTCTCATCAAGACTGCGTTGGTTGCGGCCCAGGCCAGGCTGACGCCGAGCGGTTTCGTTGCCGGTTTCGGCAATCGCACCGATGGCGCTGGCTATGAACCGCTCGCCAAGCTGTTCTACCAACGCAAGATCGAGATGGAACCGCGCGTGCACGTGGTCGAGCGCTCGCGCCGCATGGTGGCCGAGGCGCTCGGCTACACGCTGCCCGAGTCGATCGATTTTGGTCTGCAGCCGTCGACGGAATTGCCGTTTGCGATGCCGCGTCCGTACGTTGCGCTGGTGCACGCGACCTCGCGCGCTGACAAGGGCTGGCCGCAAGCCTCCTGGGTGGACGCGGCACGTGAGTTGCTGGCGCGTGACTACGCCATCGCCCTGCCGTGGGGCAGCGAGACTGAGCGACGCACCAGCGAGGCCATTCGCGAGGCCATCATTGCAGCGGTGCCGGGCACGGTGGGGCGCGTGGTGATTCCGCCGCGCATGTCGCTGCCGGATGTGACGGCATTCCTCAATCAGGCGACGGCTGTGGTGGGCGTGGACACAGGGCTCGTGCACATTGCCGCCGCGCTGTGCAAGCCGACGGTGGCGCTCTATAACTTCACGACCTCGTGGCGCACGGGCGGCTACTGGACGCCCAATGTGCGTGACCTCGGCAGCGCCGAGGCCCATCCTACCAGCGCCCAGGCGCTCGATGCACTGCGTGCGCTGGGTGTGCTCTGATGCTGCGCTTCCTGTATCGCCTGCTGTGGCGCATTGCGCTGCCTCTCGCACTGCTGCGTCTGTGGTGGCGTGGCCGCAAGGAGCCCGGCTATCGTCAGCACATTGGCGAGCGGCTTGGCCTTTATCCCTCGCGCGCGAATCCTGATCGCCCATTGCTGTGGGTGCATGCCGTGTCCGTAGGCGAGACACGCGCCGCGCAGCCGCTCATTGATGCGTTGCTCGCGCGCTTTCCGCACCATGCCGTGCTGCTCACGCATATGACGCCGACCGGCCGCCGCACGGGTGCCGAGTTCGCGGCGCAGCGCAACGGCCGCGTCATTCAGGCGTATTTGCCGTATGACCTGACTGGCGCTGTCGATCGTTTCCTGCGCCACTTCCAGCCGCGTCTCGGCTTGTTGATGGAGACGGAGATCTGGCCGGTGCTGATCGAACGCGCCTATGCCGCTGGCGTACCCGTGGTGCTCGTCAACGGGCGTCTGTCAGCGCGAAGCCATCGCCGTACGTCTCGCCTGGGCGAGGCCGCGCGCGAGACGTACGCACAACTGGCCGCTGTGCTGGCGCAGACACCGGACGATGCCGACCGTTACCGTTCGCTCGGTGTGCCGCGTGTGCGTGTAACGGGTAACCTGAAGTTCGACATCACCCCGCACGTCGACCAGATCATGGCGGGCCGCGTGCTGCGTGAAGCCTTGCACGGACCGTATGGGCGTGTGGCCTGGGTGGCCGCCAGCACGCGCGAAGGCGAAGAGGCGTTGTTGCTGGAGGCATGGCAGGCGCATCGCGCGCAGCATGTCGGGCGTCGGCACCCGCTGTTGATTCTCGTGCCGCGCCATCCGCAGCGCTTTGATGAAGTAGCGCAGCTTGCAGAGCGTGTGGGCTTGCGCGTTGCGCGTCGCAGCGCAATGACAGTCTCGGCTGCAGGCATGGTGAACGACGCCAGTTTGGCCGAAGCGGATGTCCTGCTTGGTGATTCGATGGGCGAGATGGCGCTGTACTACGCCGCCGCCGAAGCCGCATTCATTGGCGGCAGCCTGTTGCCGTTGGGTGGACAGAACCTGATCGAGGCATGTGCTGTCGGGACCCCGGTGGTCATCGGGCCGCATACGTTCAACTTTGCGCAGGCCACGCGCGATGCCGTGGCTGCAGGTGCCTGCATGCAGGTGGACGATGCGGCAGCGGTGATGTGCGTGATTGATACGTGGTTGTCTGACGCCGATGCGCGCGAGACCGCATCACGTGCCGCGCTGGCCTTTGCAGCCACGCATGGCGGGGCGACAGCGCGCACCGTGGAGGCCGTCGCGTCGCTCGTATTGCCGACGCTGTAACGCGCAAGCCACGTTCGGCACGAAAACTGCGAACTCAATCCGCGCGGCGCAGACTAACGGCTCTTTGTGCAGTTTGCCGCAGTTTGCATTCGTCATCGTCTACGAACCGTTCATGTCTCAATCGAATCGTCCCAAGCCAAGCCTGCTGCAGACGCCGCGCCGTGTGGTGCTGACGGCAGCGGCCTTGGCCGTGCTGACCGCAGCCACCATCATCGGCGCCGGCTGCATGACGCCCGCGCCCACCAGCAAGCCCGCTACGGCAGTGGCAAGTGCCACGGCCTCCGCCCCCGTCGCGCAAGCCGCGTCGGCGCCTGAGGCGAAGCCCGCTCCCGCCAGCGCCGCGCCCAACCCTGGCCAAGCCACCTTGACCCAGGCGCAAGGCGAGGGCCGCTCACGCTTCGTGCTGGTGCGCTGGCAAGAGCCGGGGGCTGCACCCAAGGATCTGCCCTCGGCTGAGGGGGAGGACACTGATCCGGCCGCGCAGCCGATCTCCATCGAATTCAGCGCCGGCCTGGAAGCCGCCAGCGGCGTCGCATCGGGCTACTCGGGCTGCAACCGCTTCACTGGCCCGTACGAGAAGCTCGTCTCGGGCATGCGTTTTGGCAACCTGGTGACGACACGCATGGCGTGTGACCCAGCGCGTATGGAGTTGGAGGGTGCGCTTATGGAAGCGTTGAAATCGCCATTGGCGACCGTCGGCATGCAGCCTTCAGCTTCGGGGCGTCAGGGTCGTCAGGTGATTTGGAAGACCGCCAGCGGCGCGCTACTGCAGTTTGCAGAGCGGCCACTGCCGACGCCGACATCTGCGCCGGCACCGGCGTCATCACCAAGCGGCCAGACCCCCTGATCAGCGCTTGGCGGGTTTGGTCGCGGTCGGTGCCGACTTTGCCGATGTGGGCTTGGCAGAGCGCGTCGGCAGGGCGGTGATGTCGCTTGATCCGTTGGCTGTGAGTAGCGTATTCACCTGAATCACGTCAGCCTCGTTGAGCGAGCCGGCGGCGGATTTCAGCCGCAAGCCATTGACGATGGTGTCGTAGCGCGCGTGGGCCAGATCGCGCCTTGCCTGGAACAGTTGCGCCTGCGCATTCAGCACGTCGGTGCCGATGCGCACGCCCACGCCATAGGCGAGCTGGTTTGAATCGTATGCTGTGCGCGCCGACAGCTCGGCCGCTTCCAGCGCCTTCACCTGCGCCAACCCTGCAACCACACCGATATACGCTTGCCGCGCGCCTTGTTCGGCCGCACGGCGAGCGTATTCAAGGTCGCTCGCAGCCTTGGTTTCCAACGCGATGTTCTCGCGCACGCGCGACTGGATCGCGCCGCCCGCGAAGATCGGAATCGACACCTGCACGCCAATCTGTGAGCTATCAAAGCGCGCGCCCCCCGGCAGCGAAGGAAGGTACTGGTTGCCGCTCGCATTGGTATGGCCCGTTTGCGCGACGAGGTCGACGGAGGGCAGGTGGCCGGCAGCGGCTTTTTTGACATCGCGCTCGGCGTTCTGCAGGTTGTACTGGGCGAGCGCCACCTGCAGGTTGCCGCTGCGTGCCTGGTCTACCCAGGGTTCGGGGGTGGCCGGCTCCGGCTGCGGCAGCGCTACGCCTGTGCGCACGCCTGCCAGCGTGCCGACCGGCTCGCCAACGATCTGCTTGAGTGCCGACTGTTTGACCTCAAGATCACTGCGCGCGGCAATGACGGTCGCATCGATGGCGTCGCGTCGCGCTTGCGCGTCGTTGGCATCGGTGATGTTGGCGTTGCCGACATCGAAATTGCGGCGGGCCTGCTCATACTGCTGCTGGATGGCGTCGCGCTGTGCGGCGGCAAGCTGCAGCGTGTCCTGCGCGTTGAGCACGTCGAAGTAGGCCTGTGCCGTGCGTGTAATGAGATCAAGCTGCGCTTGTGCGAGCGAGGCCTCAGCGGCTTGCGCGGCAATCTCGCCTTGCTTGTAAGTCTCCCAGCGGTCCCAGCGGAACAGCGGCTGCGAGAGCGAGAGCGTCCAGCCTGTCGACGAGAAGGTTTTGTTGAATTCGACCGGCGCCTTCTGATCAAAGATGACGCGCGTCGAACTCCATGCGCCACCAATCTGCGGTAACAGGCCGGCACGGCCTTGCGTGAGCTTCTCACGCTGTGCGAGCGATTGCGCGCGGGCCGATGCGAACTGCGGATCGTTGGCCAGCGCGGCGCGGTAAGCGGAGAGGAGATCGGTCGCGGCCGGCACATTCTGCACTACCGGCGCGGGCGTTTGGGCCCACGCCAGCAATGGCGCCATCGACCAGCACAGCACAACAAGCGAACCGCGCACGGCAAACCGCGCGCGGCCAATGCAAGCAATACGCATAAAGCCCCCGGACGAGGAAAACGTCGGAAGGCAGCGCGGGCGCGTCAGAACCTGTGCACGCGAGTTGGAGCGTGAGCAGGCTCAGTTGGGTTCGTGCCCGGCGGCGGCTTCCCCAATCAGTACGTCGCCATCTGCGGGTCCACCTGGTTGGCCCAGGCATGGACGCCGCCTTGCAGGTTGTAGATACGAGCCGGATCAAAGCCAGCATGCGTGATCAGAAACTGTGCAACCTGCGCGCTGCGCCCGCCGTGGTGGCAGATGCAGACGATGTCTTGGTCAGCTTGCAGCTCGCCGGCGCGGGCTTGGATCTCATTCATCGGAATGTGTGTGATGCCAGGCAGGGCGCAGATCTCTACCTCTTCAGTCCAACGCACGTCGAGCAGGACGGGCTTCGCGCGCGATGCGTCGGCGAGCCATTGGGCGAGGGTGGAGGGAGCGAGCTGTTGCATGATGATTGGGGAGGGCCGGATGGTGGATCAGAAGCGGAACTGCGACGGTGCAGGCACGCCCACCAGCGGTGTCACGTAGGTTTCGAACAGGTTGCGCGTCTGGTATTCGGTGTTGGAGATGCGCGTGATGAGCTGCGCTTCCATGACCGGTGCACCACCCACGAAGATCGACAGGCGGCCGCCCACCTTGAGCTGCTTGAGCAGCGCTTCCGGCACCGCAGGCACCGAGCCCGACACGCAGATCACGTCGTACAGGTCCTGGCCCCAGCCTTGTGCGCCGCTGGCTTCGACCACGTCGACGTTGGTCACGCCGTTGCGCGTGAGGTTGTCGCGTGCAAAGGTGATCAGCTCAGGCACGATGTCCAGCGTGGTGACCTGGCGGCCGCGGTGGGCCAGCAGGGCGGCCATGTAGCCCGAGCCTGCGCCGATTTCCAGCACGTCTTCATGCTTGCGCACGGCCAGCTCCTGCAGCACGCGGGCTTCCACGCGCGGGGCCAGCATGTTCTGGCCGCCGGCCAGCGGGATTTCCATGTCGACGAACGCCAGTGCGCGATAAGCCTCGGGCACGTAGTGTTCACGTTTGACGACGGCCAGCAGGTCAAGCACGTCGGTATCGAGCACGTCCCACGGACGGATTTGTTGCTCGATCATGTTGAACCGGGATTTTTCGATGTCCATGGGCATGCCTTCCACGCGGAGCGAGTGATGCAAATGAGGGTTTGACGACAAACCTGGCATTTTAGCAAGTCCGGAGGACATTCCGGCAGAGAACGTCATGACTTGGTGCCCCCGTTGAGGTCACCAGCGGTATCGGATAGGGTGCGCCACGGCTGTACGGTGAGCGGAGGTGGCGGCGGGATCACGGCGCCGGGCACCGGACTGCGCAACAGGCCGTGCAGCATCAGCGCCACCACGTGCGTGATGAACGCTTTCGGCTCTAGCACTTTGGAGGCGCACGGGCCGAACGAGTGTTTCCACATCATCAGGAAGAGCATCGGGGCGGTCAGCGCCAGCGTGGTCAGGTCCACGTCGGTTTCGCGGAACTCACCACGGGCAACGCCGCGCGCCAGGATGCGCGCAAACAGGCGGTCGCAGCGCTCAATGACTTCTTCGTTGTAGTACTGCGCCAGATCGGGGAAGTTGCCGGATTCGGCCATTAGCAGCTTCGTCAGGCCCGAGGCCGACGATTCGCCGATCAGCTCCCACCAGCCCATCAGGATTTCGTGCAGTAGCGCTTCGGTGGTGCCCTCAAAGGTGCCGATCAGGGATTCGCCCTCGGCCAGTGCGGGCAGCAGGTTTTCCTGCACCACGGCCTTGAACAGTTCTTCCTTGTTGGCGAAGTACAGATAGACCGTGCCCTTGGACACACCGGCCGCCGATGCCACGTCTTCCAGTCGTGTGGCCGCATAGCCGCGCGCCACGAACAGGTTGAGCGCCGCCGCCACCAACTCCTGTGGGCGGGCTTCCTTGCGGCGGGTCCAGCGTTTGGCGGAAGACTCGGTATCTCGATCGGTCACGGCAGCAACTGCAAAAGGGATGTCAGCCAGCACACAAGGGTCACTGACTCACGGATAACTTACTTTCCGGTCATTAATGTACGCATGGCGCGAGGGTGGGTCAAGCAACATCGGAGCAGTCAATCAGACTGGGCCTCGAATGTGCTGGTGCACAATAGCGGTTTTCCAAGCCATTTCGTTGACTAGGACGGCCATGGACTGCCGACCCCACTGCGGCGCGTGTTGCATTGCGCCCTCGATCTCCAGCCCGATTCCCGGCATGCCAACCGGCAAGCCGGCAGGCGTGCGTTGCGCGCAACTGGATGACGCCAACCGCTGCCGCATCTTCGGCCACCCGGAGCGTCCGGCAGTGTGCGGCAGCCTGCAGCCCGAATCCGACATGTGTGGCGACACGGCGGTGCACGCCATACAGTTCCTGACTCGACTCGAAATCGCCACTGCGGCGCATTGATCTTTCATGAGCGATTTCGCAAAACCTGCCGCCCGCACAAACCGCCTTCGCTGGCAGGGGGGGGCGCTGGACCCCGCGCATGACCGTTCGCTCGTGATGCAGTTGATGGAGCGTGACGGCACGGAGCGTGCGCTTGGGCCTTACGGCGTGGTTATCACGCTGCTTGCCGAACTGATCGAGCCTTTCCCAGGGGGGGCTAAGCGCCCATCGAGGGTGAGTTGACGCTGCAGGTTGTGCTCGGCCGCCAAGGAGAGAACCAAGTCGGTTGATTTGCGCTGAAGAAAAATCCGATGGCGAAACGCGTGTTGGCGCGGCCGTGATTGCCGTTTGTCTAGCGAACCCGCTTCTCGGGAGCCACGGCGCGGCGAATCCTCAGGGCCTCGCGCAGGCGCGCCAAGTCCAGAGAGGGCAGGTTGCGAATCAGGAACCAGATCATGGCCGGAGAGATGGTCCTGACATTGAGGTGATAGGCCAGAATGCTGATGATCGCGTGCGCGTAGATGTCCCGGCGACGCTCTGGCAATGTGGCGAAGCTGTCCATCAGATGGCCGATCAGGTTCCGGTACGATTTGCTTCGGCCCTTTCGGGATCCCGAAAAGGCCGAACTCGAGATATTGCAACGATACTCGACCAGAACCGAATTGATGAAGCAGGCCGTTGTACCCGGGGCGCTCAGGTACTCCATGGCGAAGTACCACTCCATGAGATCCGCGGGATATACCCTGGTCTTGAGGGCGCTGGCCCGGTACATGTATGAACTGTGTACGGCGATGGTGCCCCAGAGCGCCTGTTCCGCCTGCGAATAGAAGATCAGCGGCTCCTTGGACGGGAATGCCCCCGTTTCACACTCATATGACCGATCGTCGCTGAAATAGCGTGCGCGGTGGATGACGAGATTGCAGTGCGGGTTTGTCTCGAACACATCGACCTGACGCTGCAATTTACCGGGCAGCATGATGTCGTCGCCGTCGATGTGCGCGACATACTCCCCGGCTGCGGCAGTGTGGGCACGGAAATAGTTACGGCCGACACCAACGTTCTGCGTATTGGGCAGGACGCGGATCAGGTCCGGGTACTTTGCGCCATAGGCGTCGACGATGTCGCGTGTACCGTCCGTCGAGCAATCGTCGGAGATGACAATCTCATACGGGAAGTCGACTTGTTGTCCGATGATGCTGTCAAGGCATTCGGCGATATAGGCGCGCTGGTTGTAGCAGGAGACAACAACGGAAAGCTTGAGCATGATCAGGTTGATGCTTTACTCGAGGCCCTGGCATAAAGGTACAGGCCGATCAAGCAGAGAATGAGGTATGTCAGATTCGAGGCGGCGTACGCCGGGAATACGCCATTGCCGCCGACCTGATGCGAAATCACAGTGAACAGGCCCACATACAGGGCTGACTGCACGAGTTCAGCCAGCACGTACACGCGTGTTGCAGCCTTCGCGGCGGAGAGAAATCCCACGACATAGGCGGAGATCCGGAACACGTCGCCTGCAAGTTGGAGTGCTAGCAACCCGGGACTGATGGCGAAATCTCTTGAAAGGAACAAGGCGAAAATGATGTCGCGCAGCAAGAAGATGCCGCACGCCGCCACGGCATAGACGCCCATGACAGCGGTCAACGTCTTCAGGACATAGTGCACGATCTGCTTTCGGTCGGTCATGCCAGATAGGGTAGGCATGTAGTACACCGCCAGAAAGCTCGTGAACAGGCTCAGCGCCGCATACGAGAGGCGCTGCACACCCTGCCAGGTTCCCGCCAGTTCCCATCCGCCTGCCGAATGGGAGAGTTCTGTGCGGATATACATCTCGACAACCGGCATCGTTGCAACCGAGAAGAGCTGCATGAGGCCAAACTTGCTGAGATTACGCATGTGCTGGCGGCTCATGGCAAACGCAGGGCGAAGCCGGTTGAACAGCTTGTGGAATTCCCATGCCGCCGGAAAGAGCATGCAACCCTGGACCAGCACGAGTGCTACCACGGCCCCTTCCAGGCGATACCTGGATACCAGGAAGTAGCAGGGGATGACGCCGACGATGCACCCGATGACGGTAATACGCGAAAACGCCTGGGTCTCTCTTAAGCCGTTGATCACGCCCGTGGCATAGTTGATGTAGGCGAAGGCAAACTGAGCTACGCCCACGAACATGATCATGCCGCTAAACGAGTCATCCCCGAACAGTGCGCCGGAGAGCGGTTGCGCACCGATGGTGAATGCGATGGCAATGAGCGTGGACGCCAGGAGCGAATAGCTCCAAGCCGAAGACAGAAATGAGGTCAGCTCATCCTTTGCCTTCTCATGCTCGGCAACATACTTGGAAATACCAATCGTGATGCCGCCGCCGGCGAACACATACAGGATCGAGAGCAGATTCATGAAATGACCGAGTCTGCCAACTCCATCCACGCCAAGTTGCATGATCACAATCTTCAGCACAAGCAGACCGCAGGCCATGCGTGTCAGCTGTGCCGCCGCGCTTGCGACGGATGCCTTCAGCCAGCGTTTAGGCATTCAGGTGTTGTTCCCGTAGAACTCGGCGACGGCAAGGGCACCGCAAACGCGGTAGACCTGTTCATCCGTCATTTCGAAATATTGATGGCGCTGCCTTGAGAACATGCCGTCGCAGGAAATCTTTCCGGAAGACATGGCCAGAGCGACGTAGACGAGTTCCCCGCCGTGCAGGTACGGCTTGTTGAAAGGAATGCGTTCAGTTTGGACGTTGTCTGGCATTGCGGATCATAGCATTGTCGGTCGAACCACTTGTGCAGCGCGGAGCGGCGTTTGAGCGGCAGAAAGCTCGCCTTATGAAGCCCGTGTGGGCTGCTAAGTTGGTGACCTGCGTTCAATGCTCCATGGTTTGCAGGCTCTCGGATGGGTCTCGGGCGTCGGGGCGGGCATGGGCGACGGTCTGCATGCAGGTCTTCGACAGCCCTTCGGCCGACTGGACTGAACTTGCTGGAGAACGAAATGTCGCGCGCAGATTTCATGGCGTCGCAGATTACCCCTGGTCGCTGACCGACACGCCAGTCGCCGGATCCAGGGTGCGCAGCCGCCGTGCCGGTGCGCCAACATAGGCGCAGAGATCTTGGGTGTCGCGGTTGATCAACGACTGGGCACCAATCAGGGTGTCGTCCCCGATGCGCCTGCCTTGCATCACCACGGCTGAGAAGCCGATGAAGTTGCGAGTACCGATCGCGACGTTGCCGCCGAGTGTTGCATTGGCCGCGATGAAATTGTGGTCGCCGATTTTGCTGTCGTGACACACGGTTGCGTTTGACCAGACTACATTGTTCGAGCCGAGCGTTACGCCGGGTTCGATGACGGCGCCAGGCATGACGATCACGTTATCCCCGATAGCAACATCGCCCGCGATCCACGCGGCCGGATGCAGGAGATTGGCGAGGGTATAGCCGCTTTGTTTGATCGTGCGATACACGTTCGCGCGCGCGCGCATGCTTCGATATCCAACTGCGACGAACAGCATCACGTCAGCGGGTGCGTAGCGCTCTTGCGCTGCTTGCCAACCAAGCAAGGGTATGCCGTCCAGTGCTGAGGTGGCGGCGGGCAAATACGGTTCGTCAACGGCAAACGCGTGCACCTGCATGCCGAGATCGGTAGTCGCGTAGCGGCACACGAGCTGTGCGAACGGCCCCGCGCCGAAGATGATCAACCCTGCCATCCGTGCTCCGTGGACGAATTGTCGACCGCGAGCAGCATCTGGGCGCGGTCGTTCGAATAGATGGTTTCGTCGTACTGCAGTAGTGCGTTCATGCCTTCATGAAGGCTGCGTGCTCGGGGCCCACATTGAACAGCAGATCGAGAATGGTCACGCCGTGCTCAAACGGTGGAAAGAGCTGGGGGTATTCTGGATAACCGTCATAGCTCATCCATTCGACGCGCATACCTACCTCGGTAAAGCGCGTTTCGTCGAGATAGCCACGCGCGGCCGGCCCTGACAGATAGACGTCCGCGTCGGCCTGCTTGCAGATGCTGACGAGCCGTTCGACCCGATCGCCAGAGAGATCATAGTCACGTGATGAAGTGATGCGCGTGGTGATGCCGAGCGTCGTGCAGATCGCGCGAATGAAAAGCGCGTTGATGTCCGATAGCAACTCACACGCGGCTGCCTCGCCATACCACGCTTCGACCATTGCAGCGTATTGGCCGAAGTAGGGCGCTCGCGCGTAGTTGCCAGCGATTGATTTCCAATGCAGGGCCGCCCAACGCGAATCGACTACACGGGTCTCGCTGATCTTCTGCTCAAGCCGTTCTTGGCGTACCGGGATGCTCAACCATTTCACACCGGACTGGGTCTTGATGCGGTTGCGATTGCGCCAGTCATTCTTCGTGTACTGCACTTCGTCGTACAGGATGAACTCGTCCACCGTGCGGATCAGGTCGAAGTAACCCTTCCACGGCACATAGTTCGACTGGAGAATAGCGATTTTCTTCGTCATTGTTGCTTCAAACCATAGCTGGCGCGACTGGCACGCGCCGGTTGCGCCTATTGCGCGATCGGCGGCAGAATAGCCGATTTCCGACTCGACCGGAAGGCGAGTGCTGCCTTCGTCACAACGGGATCGTCGCTCTTACACCCTCCAATATTTCGCCGGCGATCAAGGCAGTCAGCAGTGACCCCGTCCCGGCAATCGAGGCAAGGCCAACCATGACTGACCGTTCTGCCACGTCCCACGCCCGTTCCAACCGCGTTCGCTGGTGGGCCGGCGCAGCCGCTGTCACGGCGACCGTTGCCGTCGTGCTGGTCGCGTGCATGCCGACCGGCTGGACTGGCAACGGCTACACCTTCTCGCGCGGTCAGATGCAGGAAGCGCTGGCGCGCAAGTTTCCGTTCCAGCGGCGCTTTCTCGGTTTCTTCGATGTCACGTTGACCAACCCGCAGATCTCGCTGGACCCCGCGCGCAACCGCATCGCCATCCAGGCGGATGCGAGCGTGGAAAGCGGCTTGCTGCGGCAACCGCTGACGGGGCCGCTGGCCATCTCCAGCGGTTTGCACTACGACCCGCCCACGCGTTCGATTCGTCTGGATCAACCCAGTGTTGACCGCTTCGATCTGCAGAACGTGCCCGGTGGATTGGGCCAGCAGATCAGCGCGATCGGCTCGTTGATCGCAGGGCAGTTGCTCAACGACTACGCGGTCTACACGTTCAAGCCGGAGCAGTTGAAAGTGGCTGGCATTGCTGTAGAGCCCGGTACAATCACGGTTTTGCCCGAAGGCGTACACGTTCAGGCCGAGCGGCCCTGATGCCGTAGCTGCGGTACGTCGCACGCCCAGCGGTCCGTTTTTCTTCTTCTCTTCTCCACCTCTGCTTACTGCATGGACATTGCACTCGCCATCAAAGCGCTGATTCTCGGCATCGTCGAAGGTCTGACCGAGTTCCTTCCCATCTCCAGCACTGGCCACCTGATCCTCGCTGGCCAACTGCTCGATTTCAATGACGAGAAGGGCAAGATCTTCGAGATCGTGATCCAGTTCGGCGCCATCCTCGCGGTGTGCTGGGAGTTCCGCCACAAGATCATCGAGGTGGTGAAGGGGCTGCCCAGTGATCCGCGTCAGCAGCGTTTTGCCATCAACGTGATTGTGGCGACGATTCCTGCGATTACGCTGGCGCTGATCTTCGGCAAGGCGATCAAGGCGCATCTGTTCAACCCGATCGTGGTGGCGTCGGCGTTCATCATCGGCGGCTTCGTGATCCTGTGGGCCGAATGGCGCGAGCGCCATCGCGGCGAGACGCACGACCCGCGCGCCAACGCACTACTTGAGGCCGCCAAGGCCGGCGCGCCGCGTATCGAAACGCTGGATGACCTGCGCATCTCCGACGCCATCAAGGTGGGCTTCGCGCAGTGCTTTGCGCTGATTCCTGGTACGTCGCGTTCGGGCTCGACCATCATCGGCGGCCTGCTGTTCGGCCTGTCGCGCAAGGTGGCTACCGAGTTCTCGTTTTTCCTGGCGATTCCCGTGATTTTCGGGGCGACGGTGTACGAGCTGTACAAGTCGCGCGCGTTGCTGTCGGCGGATGATCTGTCGATCTTCGCAGTGGGTTTTGTGGCCGCGTTCATCTCGGCGTTCTTCTGCGTGCGCTGGCTGCTGAAGTTCATTGCCTCGCATGATTTCCGCGGCTTTGCGTGGTACCGGATCATCTTCGGCGTCATTGTGCTGGTGACGGCTTACACGCACCTCATCGCCTGGCAGGCTTAAGCCACGCATCTCCCTCTCTCGGCGCGGGCTTTCGCGCTGTCTGCACGATCGGGCGGATTCGGACACACTGGCGGTTTCTTTCGCTAGGCGCTGTTTGCGGGTCTCCCGATCATGAGTGCACTCTTCCAGCCTTTCTCCCTGCGCGGTCTCACGCTTGAGAACCGCATCGTCATCTCGCCGATGTGCCAGTACTCGGCCGACCACGGCCAGGCCACGGCGTGGCATCACGCGCATCTGGGTAGTCTGTCGCTTTCGGGCGCGGGCCTGCTGATGATCGAGGCAACCGCCGTGTCGCCGGAAGGGCGTATCACCAACGGCTGTCTGGGTTTGTGGGATGACGTGACCGAAACTGCACTGGCGAACATACTCGTTGCGATTCGCCAGAACGCGCTGGTGCCGATCGGTATGCAGATCGCGCATGCGGGCCGCAAGGGTTCGAGTGCGCGGCCGTGGGAGGGTGGCGCGTTGTTGCCGCTTGATGCAGGCGGCTGGGAGACGATAGGCCCGTCCGCATTGTCGCAACGCCCGGAAGAACGCGCCCCGCGCGAGATGACCGAGGCCGACCTCGCTCGCGTGCGCGACCAGTTTGTCGATACCGCACGCCGCGCCGTGCGCTTGGGGCTGGCCGCCATCGAACTGCACGCCGCACATGGCTATCTGCTGCACGAGTTCCTCTCGCCGATTGCCAATCAGCGCACCGATGCGTACGGCGGCTCTCGCGAGAACCGCATGCGCTATCCGCTCGAGATTTTCGACGCCGTGCGCGCTGTGGTGCCGGACAGCATTCCAGTGGGCGTGCGCGTGTCGGCCACCGATTGGGTGGAAGGTGGCTGGACGCCGGAAGACTCGGTGGTGTTTGCGCAGGCGTTGCGCGCGCGTGGCTGCGACTGGATCGACGCGTCGTCAGGCGGCGTATCGCCGCTGCAGCAGATTCCGCTGTCGACCGGCTATCAGGTGCCGTTTGCCGAGAAGATTCGCCGTGAGGCTGAGGTGCCGACCATCGCCGTCGGGCTCATCAACGAGGCGCACGAGGCCGAGGCCATCGTGGCGGAAGGGCGTGCGGACCTGATCGCGGTCGGTCGCGCCTTCCTCTACAACCCGCATTGGGCGTGGGCCGCGGCCGCTGAACTGGGCGCCACCGTCAAGGCGCCGCCGCAGTACTGGCGCGCTTTCCCGCGTCACGCCAAGAACCTCTTCGGCGAGACGCATTTCGGCGCGCGGTAAACCGCGCGTGGGCTGTGGTTAACCGCGCTTGCGGAAGACCACGTCCCACACCCCGTGCCCGAGGCGCAGGCCGCGCTTCTCGAACTTGGTGACGGGGCGATAGTCGGGGCGCGGTGCGAAGCCGTCGGCGGTGTTCTCCAGCGTCGGCTCGGCGGACAGCACCTCCAGCATCTGGTGGGCGTATTCCTCCCAGTCCGTTGCGCAGTGCAGGTAGCCGCCCGGCTTCAGGTGCGCTGCCAGGCGCGCCACGAACGGGCTCTGGATCAGGCGTCGCTTGTTGTGGCGCTTCTTGTGCCACGGGTCCGGGAAGAACACGTGGATGCCATCGAGCGTGCCTTCCGGAATCATCTGGGCCAGCACTTCCACTGCATCGTGCGAGCAGATGCGGATGTTGCCGATCTCGCGTTCGCCAATCAGCTTGAGCAGCGCACCCACGCCCGGCTCGTGCACTTCCACACCCAGGAAATCGTCGTCCGGGCGCAGTTGCGCGATGTGCGCGGTGGTCTCGCCCATGCCGAAGCCGATCTCGAAGATGCGTTTGGCACCGGGGCGGCCGAAGGCGGCTTCCCAGTCGAGCGGCGCGGCGGCGTAGGGCAGCTGGAAGCGCGGGCCGAGTTCATCGATGGCGCGCTGCTGGCCGGTCGAGGTGCGGCCAGCACGGCGCACGAAAGAGCGGATGCGGCGCGGGTGGCCGGTTTCGGGCGTACCGGATTGATCGTCGTCGAGCGGTTCGACGGGCGTGCCGTCGTTGATGTGTTCGGTGGACTGCATGGCGGATTCACCACGGATGTGGCGGCAATAAAAAAGCCGCCGAGGGCGGCTTGGGAGATGTGCCGATTATAGCAGCGCAGCCCTGTCGGCCCGCGGGCGTCGGCACGGACATGGCAGTCGCCAGCGACGGGCGGGGTGTTCTGCCGGCGGCGCCGGGTCGTCCGGCAGGCGAGCCAGTTCCGGGCGGGCTGGCAGGTCGGACGGCAGGCGGAGGTTCCAGACCAAGCCAAGCTTGCGTAAGGCGATCAGCACCCACCAGCCCGGGTCCCACTCGCCGGCCAACAAGCCAAGACGTGCTGATCCCGGATAGGCGTGGTGGTTGTTGTGCCAGCACTCGCCCATGGTCAGCAGCGATGCGAAGCGGATGTTGTGGCCCTGCACCGCGGCGCCTTGCACCTCGTAGCGCATGCCGCCGTGGTTGTGCGCGAAATAGCCGATCAACCAGTGGCCAAACACGCCGGCCGTCACGCGCGCACAGGTCCCCCAGAACACGAAGCCCCACCCACCTAGCCCGTACAGCACCAACGCGACCGGCAATTGCTGCAGCATCCATGTCCGCTCGAGGAACTGATAGACGCGGTCGTTGGCGATTCGTGGCTCCAACGCGATCCGGGGCGGATGGGTCAATTGCAATTCGCAGTGCAGCTGCCACCAGGCATCCCGCCAGAACGAACGGCCATGGCGCAGGTAGTCGTGGCAGTCGGGGAGCCGCTGCGCGTAGTCACGCAGATCATGTTGGCGCAACAGGCCGATCGGTCCGGCCAGGCCGACCTGCACGCCGAAGTACACCAGCGTGTACTCCAACCATCTGGGGCACTGATAGCTATCGTGGATCAGCTTGCGGTGGCTGCCCAGCGAATGGCCCAGCAGCAGGACGCTGCCGGTTGCCAGGACGAAGCCAGCGAAGGCGGCCCAACTGAACGTCCAGATGCCGCCAACCACGCCGGCCACTGCCATACCGGTCAACCACAGCGATTTGACTGGTGCATAGCGGACTTCACCGCGCACCACGCTTTGCATGTCCGCAGCCTGCACGCGGTGTGTTTTCAGGCTCTCGGCAGAATTTTGCACAACAGGGCTCCCTTCCCGGCATCGGGAATGCATGACAGCGTTGGCTTCAAAGGGGGGGGGGCGGCGCGGCTGCGCGAGGTGTCAGCCGGGCTTTTCTGCGGCCTTCTTGCGGGATTCCGCCTTGAGCGGGCGGGCGACCGGACACAGCTCGAAGGCATAGCTGGTCAGGCTGTTGACGAGGCTGTCGCCGTTGAGCCGGTACAGGACGAACTGGCCGCGCCGTTCACTGATGACCAATCCGGCGTTCTCCAGTACCGACAGATGGCGTGAGATCGCCGGGGCGCTCATGGCAAAGCGCTCGGCCAGCTCGGACGTGGTGAGTTCGGCTTCCGACAGGTAGGCCAGGATCTGCCGGCGCGGCGCGGATGCCAGCGCTTCAAAGATCTTGTCGATGCTGGACATGATTCAACGATTAGCAAATTTGTTAATTCATTGTTTGTCGACGGCGCATCGGGTGTCAAGGTGAATGTGGAGGGGCAGCAGACACAAAAAAACCGGAGCAGCGTCCGGTTTTTTCGAAGAGGCATCGCGGTAAAAGCAGCGCGATGATGCGGTATCTGGAGCGGGCGATGGGAATCGAACCCACGGCTCTAGCTTGGGAAGCTAGGGTATTACCATTATACGACGCCCGCGTAGCCTGACATTCTATGCGGGGTAGCGGCAATTCGGCAAGCTGTGACGGCGGGCGTTGGCGCAAAAAATGCATCTATAAGCACTTTTATTGCTGCATTCGCTGGTGTTCAGAGTGGCGATGATCAAGACCAAGGAAGGAGTCGTGGCGCTGCTACTCATGGCTCCTTCAAAACTCGCGATTGGGAGGACACAGCCATCTGCACAAGTATGGCGAGTGCAGAAGCGAGCTGAGCAATAGCGTCACCAAGCGCGTACGCAGAAGTCCCAATGACCTATTTCACCTCAAGCAGGACCTGATACAAAGCAGGGTTTAGGGTCGCAAGCTGGAACGCGCTCGCAATCTTCGCCCCATTTGCACTGAACGCCGCACAGACCTGTTGCTTGCTTGCATGGACCTCACTTCCCATCGTCTGCATCGCGTCTCCAACGGTTGTTTGCAGCGTTGGCAGCATCATGTTGTACAACCTGTCTTCGACTTGATCCGGCGGGTAGGGGCCACGCGCAATAATTCTGCGACTCTTCTTGTACAGATCCCTATGTTCGGCACTGAACGCTTCCACAAAGGGCGTGATATCAATGCCGAGGCGCTGGCAATATTCGCGGCGCGCTCGTACGTTGACAAGATAGAAACGCAAGAACTGTCCCGCTGCTTCCTGTGCTTTCGACTCGCCGGAAGAACTAGATAACCGCTCACCCGAGGCCTTGGTAGCTTCTTCAGCCATCGCGTAAGGGACTGGCTGGTTGGGGTGCTGACTGACTGCTTTTTCCCGCAATGCCTCCACCATCCGGCTACCCGACGCGGACGCAGCCTTTAGTCTCTGATCGTCAAAGTACCATTGCATTGCAACGCGTGAGGCTGCAAATGCGGCAATGAAAGACAGCACCCAGAGTAGTCGCTTAGTAAGACTCTTCGCGCGTTTCCCCGCAGGACTGCTGGTCGCGTCTTGGCTTCCAGTTGCCATCGCTCCTCCATAGATATGCCGGCAGCCTCGTATCACAAGAGCGCGTCCGATTGTTCAAGCGCGGCATTAAACCGTGCGGTGTGTGCGAGCGACGTAACTCCTATCCTACGAACCTATTTCGATTGTCGGTAGAGTTACTGCGTCACCGGCGCGATATACAGCTCCGGGTACAGATCCTCGAAATTCTTCCCCTTAGGATTCGCCTTGTCGGCGCCGTAGGGCACACGATCCTGCACGCCAATATCCGAGATGCGGAAGATGTAGGTCAGGCGCGTGCTGTCCTTGGAGATGCTCGGCAGGGAACTGTGCCAGGTCAGGGAGTCGATCGCGTAAAGCTCAAACAACCCAGATTCCGATTCGAGGTGATCGTTTTGATCGAACTCTGGGTAGTGTTCGACCGCGACCTCGTAGTGGCCAAACGTGTTCTTGGTCGTCTTCGGCAACCCCAGCTTGTGCGTGCGCGGATAGATGCGGACGCCGCCAGCCTCGCCGTTCAGATTGTTGGTCAGGTTCAGCCAGAACGTGAGCTGCTTTTCGCTTTGTAGTAGGTAGGGGAAGTCTTGATGGATGGGGAGGTTGTACCGGTAGTTTTCCTCGCCCGGGGGAAACACGTGGAGGGTCTCGCCGTTGTACGGGCGGACCAGAATGGACGGTTCTGCGGGCTTGCCGAAGAAGCGTTCCGCGATCTGCTGAATCTGCGGATTGAAGAACAGGCGCATGCCCGACATGAGCCGCATCGGACGGGTCCCGATGTCGTACACCCGGCCCAGGAGCTTGCGATCCTTGGCGTTGATTTCCAGCATGACCTGTTGGAGATGCCGTTCTGCCGTGAACACATCCCGATTCGTGATGGCTTCACGCAGCAGGCGCTGGGTTGTGCCGTCGAACCGCGTGTCATTCTTCACCAGCACCAGGAGGTAATTGCACACGTCAAAAAACAGCGCCTCGATGTCGCTTTGCAGTGCCTCGCCCGGGACAACCCTTTCCCACCCCTCTTCGGCCAGCGAACCCGTCGTCATTGTCTTGGACATGTTCGTTTTTCGCGCGCAGCTCAGTAGGTCTCTTTGATGATGTAGCCCCCCGGGTTGTCGGAGAACGGGAATTTCTGGATCTTCGGTGCGATCCCGCGCGCTCTGAAGAACTCGTCCACCGCGGATGCTTCACCGGGGAACACATCGAAGCCGTATTCATCCAGCAGCAGGATGCCGCCTCTGACGAGCCGATCCCAGAGGTGCTCGAGGCCAACCTTGGTGGGCTCATACAGATCGGCGTCCAGATGGAGGAGCTTGATCTTGGTGCCCGGGTTGTCGAGCGCGTATTGCGGAACGGTCTGCCGGATGTCGCCTTCAATGAGCTTGATGCGCGGCTTGTGCGGGGCAAACCGGTCGTGATCGAAGACGTTGATCAGGTCATACAGCTCTTCGCGATACTGGGCTGAAGACCATCCGCCTTCGACCTTGTCGTTGATGGCCTTGCGCGCGCCGTCCTTCTCATGAAAATCAGGAAAGCCGGCGAAGTTGTCGAACCCGATGACATCGAAGCTTCTGTCGTAAGGCGCAAAGATCTCGGTGAACTGCGCAAACCGGAGCAGCGATTCGCCCTTGAAGACGCCAAACTCGACGATATGGCCAGGCAAGTCGTTGACCAGCTTGTAGATCTCGTAGTGACAGATGAGCTTGGCAAGCGCGCGGCGGTTGACGTACCGCAGCAGGCCGCCGAACCGGAATGCATCGCGGTTCTTGTCCTCGATCTGTCTTGCGACCAGAGAGAACATGGCCTCTTCGACAAAGTTGTTGTCGGGGCACGGGGCGGGCTTCTTTCGTTCCATGGGTTCAGTCCACTTGGTTTCTGGGCGCATACGGTGCGGCTCCCATCGTCTGGGGACGCTGCATGCTGCAGCCCTAGTATCGGTCCACGCCCCGGATTCTTGAGCGCAGCGGCCGTAGCGGTACCGTGGGCGGGCCACTTAAGCCGGTGATCGGCCTGACGGTTTTTCACGACGGCGTCCCGCGCTCTTCCGGTTTTCATCCCAGGCCGGGAACACGGTTGAGCGCTTGACCACGCCATAGGCAAAGCTCGTATCGATGGCGGCGATGCCCGGAATGGCGTGCAACTGGCTGCGCACGAAATGCTCGTAGTCCTGCAGGCTCTCCACCAGCACGCGCAACAGGTAATCCGCCTCGCCGGTCAGCACGTAGCAGTCGAGGATCGCGTCGATGGCGCGGATGCGGTTCTCGAATGTTGCGACCACCTCCCGCGTGTGCTGCTGCAAGCGAATATGGACGAACGCCGTGACCGGCAGGCCGTATGCCTCTTCGTCGACGATGGCCGTGTAGCCACGGATCACGCCCGCCTCTTCCAGCAACCGCAGCCGGCGCAGGCAGGGGGAGGGCGACAGGTTGACCCGCTCCGACAGCTCCTGGTTGGTCAAGCGGCCTTCCTTTTGCAGGGCGGCAATGATCTGCCTGTCCTTCTTATCCATGTGATTTTCCTAGCGTGGCAGGTTCTGCCAAAGTGCGTTGAAACATTGGCGGAAATTGAAAGATACTACTTTTTATGCTGAGGCATTCTGTCTCCATTCTGAAATCGAAGGTGGGCGGAATGCGTGGTTCGACATTGACAGTGGGAGCAGGTGGTCAGGCGGGGCGGAGCACCACGCAGACCAGTCCGCTGATCGGGTATGCGGCGATGGTGCTGACGGTGCTGATCTGGGCGGGGTTCGCCCTATCGATCCGCGCGATTGGCGCTTCACCGCTGGCGCCGGCGGACGTGGCGCTTATCCGGTTCGGCCTGCCGACCTTGCTGCTGTTGCCGTTCCTGCCTTCACGCTGGCCGATGCTGCGGCGCGTGAAGCCGCTCAGTGCGCTGATGGTGCTGGCGGGTGGCGGCGTGCCGTTCTTCTTCATGGCCTCTGCCGGCGGCAAGGCGACATCCGCGGCCCATGTGGCTGCGCTGATCGCGGGTACCACGCCGTTGTCGGTGGCGCTGGTCGCCTATGCGCTGGACGGTCAGCGCATCGGTGCTGCACGGGGGCGGGCGATCGCGATCATTCTTGCGGGTGTACTGCTGTTGCTGGTGTCGCAATCGCACGGCTCGCAAGGCGCCTTTGTCGGCGGGGCCGCACTGCTGTTGCTGGCCAGTCTGCTGTGGGGCAGCTACACCCTCGGGCTGCGCCGCGCCGGGCTCGACGCCATTGGCTGCGCGTTGCTGCTGAGCGTGCCTTCCTTCCTGCTGACGGCGCTGCTGATGGGGCTGGGTGTGGTCGACAGCCATATCGGGCAGTTCACCATCGCCAGCGCCATGCCATTCCTGCTGGCCCAGGGCCTGGGGGTGGGCGTGATTTCCAGCGTTTCCTATGCGCTGGCGATCCGGCATCTGGATACGCCGCGCTGTTCCGCGATCGGCTCGCTGGCGCCGGCGTTGGCCTGTCTCGGGGCCGTGCCGTTGCTCGGTGAATCGCTGACCCTGACCGTTGCGTGCGGCATCGCCGTGATCACCGTAGGCGTGATCCTGGCAAACCGCGCGTAGCCCATCGCATCACTCTCCCGGAGAACACACCATGCTCGCGACCCTCGCAACCGTTGCCCCGGACCCACTGTGGGGGCTGACCGCTGCTTTCCGCGCTGACCCCCGGCCCAACAAGGTCGATCTCGTGGTCGGTGTCTACCGTGATGACACCGGGCGCACGCCCGTCATGGCCGCCGTGAAAGCTGCGGAGGAGCGTTTGGCCGCAGCCGGTGCCTCCAAGGCTTATCGCGGGTTGGCCGGTAATATCGATTTCAATGCGGGTCTGGCAGCGCTGCTCCTCGGACACGATGCAGGGCGCCTGGCGCGCCAGACCACGATGCAGACCGTGGGCGGGACCGGCGCGCTGCGGTTGCTGGCGGATTTCATCGCCGTGGCGTCGCCCGGCGCGCGCGTCTGGGTGTCGGACCCCGGCTACGTCAATCACGTGCCCATCATGCGTGCGGCCGGGCTGGCGGTCGAACGCTACCGCTGGCGTGCTGAAGGTGGTGTGCTCGACGCCGACGCGGTTCTCGCCGACCTTGCCGTCGCACGTGCAGGCGACATCGTGTTGCTGCACGGCTGCTGCCATAACCCGACCGGCATCGACATGGGCATCGGGGTCTGGCAGGCCGTGGCGGCGTGCTGCGCGAAGCAGGGCCTGATACCGCTTGTCGACATGGCCTATCTGGGGCTTGCCGACGGTCTGGATCAGGACACCGCGGGTTTGCGGCTGCTCATCGACGCACTGGACACGGTGCTGGTGGCGGCGAGTTGCTCGAAGAGCGTTGGGCTGTACTGCGAGCGCACCGGCGCCGCAATGGTCATCGGCAAGAACATGGCGGCCCTGCAGCCGGTTGGCGGTGTGCTGGAGCGCATCACGCGTACCAACTATTCGATGCCGCCGGACCACGGCGCCGCCATCGTAGCCGCCATCCTTGCCGATGCCACGCTGACGGCCTGCTGGCGCGACGAGCTGGAGCACATGCGACAGCGCATCGTCGGCAACCGACGTCGGCTTGACGAGGCACTGGTCAGCTTGGGCGCACCCGCTGGGCTGCAGAACCTGTCACGGCACAAGGGCATGTTCTCCATGCTGCCGCTGAACGCTGATGCCATGGAGCGCTTACGCGCGGAGCACGCCATCTATGGCACCCAGGGTGGCCGTATCAACATCGCAGGTCTGGCGCCGGAGCAGATCGGCCGGGTGGCTGGCGCGCTGGTTGCCGTGGCCTCAGACACGGTGTGCGCGCCGGCCTGAGAGACTTCAGCCGGGGTGACATGGGCGCCCCCCAACTGCCCTATGGGTGGTCGCCTTACTTCGCCTTGAACCCTGGCAATCCACTTGCCAGCTTGCCGTGCGCTAGCGCCAGCGCGCTCTGCACGGCGGTCAGGAAATCGCCCTGCAGGTCTTCCACGGGGATGGAGCGGCGGAAGAAATCTGCCCACACAAACTCGGCAAAGGCGGTAGGCGTCTTCTCATAACCGCCTGCATTGCGCACGTACCCGGCGAGCGACCGATAGGGGTCGTCGACCAGCTTCTCCAGGCTCTCCGGAACCGATGCGTAGTAGTGCCGCACGCCGTGCTCGTCGAGGGGATGGACCCAGCAGCTCTTGTCCATCGCTTTCCAGAAGTCATCGATGGCATGATCGGACAGATCGGCTTCAACCTCGAAATAGCCGACGCTCACGCCGGCTTCCAGCGCCGCGCGCCCGAGGTGATGGTGGTCCGTGATGTACAGCTTGCCGCCCGGCCCAAGCACGGCCGGAATCGGATGGGCCTGCATGAATGCCTGCTGCTCTTTTGGCGCAAGCGACATCAGGTGCTTCTTCTTGTCTTGAACCTCGATCATGCCCACGGTGAGTTGCGTGGGGCGCAGGTCGTGGATGGGCGATTCGTGGATCTTGGGCATGGTGTTTCCTCTATGGTGGCTGCTGGTGCTGGACACCGGTCATCCCACAGCAGCATAGCAAGCGAGGGCGCGTGTGGTGTTCAGTGCGCGTTCAAGTGGCCCGCGCGCGAGCCCGTTCCTGGAGGGCGAGCCTGATCTGCGGCAAGACGATGCCCTCGAGCCCGGAAACTGCGTGCGCCTGCCCCCAGATCTGTTCGTCGATCGCTGCAAAGAAGAACGGAACGCCGTGATTCAGCAGAATCCGGCGACCGTCCGGGCGCTCGCCGCCGGCCCATGCAAGGTAGGGCGGCAAATCTTCGGACCGGATTCTCGCCGTGAAGCCACCCAGTTTCAGCGGGACGTAGTCGATCTGATCCAACTCGGGCAGCGCGGTCTTCATCTTCGCCATGCGGCCGAAGTATTCAGCTTGGTAGCCTCGGCAGGCAGGGCAATTGATTGCACCCGCATAAACCAGCGCGATACGTGAGTTGGCACGCGCCTGCAGCTTTCCGCTGGCACTAAAGCTGCCCACGCTGCCTTTGCCGAGGACGCCTTGTGCGCCGTCCTGGAGGACCTTTCGTGCGGCGACCTGCGTTGCGGCAGCTTCGTCCGCGGTGATGCGCGTCATCCGCACATTGACCGTGTGCCCGTTCGGATATCGAAGCTCGCCCAGCAATGATGTGTCCCCAGCGGTCAGCGCCACACGGATTCTGGAGTTCACGATGGATGAAAACTCCAACTGCAGATGGTCGCCCTCGACGAAGCCAGAAACGTCATGCACGTCAGACAGGGCTGCTGCCTCTACGAGCCCGTAGCGCATCTTGCCGATCACGAGCTTGCCGTCCCGTAATGCAGCGCCGTCGAGCAGCAACAGCCGCTCCTTGGTTTCACCGATAACGGTGACCAGCCAGTAGCCATTGAGTGCATCGCCGATCAGGTCGGTCGCAACGGTGGGCCCGGCCGCGACCAGACCTGCTGCGCACCCGAGTACGAGAAACTGGCGTCGACGCATGGCGGCCTCCTGTGTGCATCCAGACCCAGCGGATCGTAGCGCTGGCTGTTTTGGGCGGCGATCCTCCGTTGTGAGGAAGGCTACCGCCGTCGCGCCATCGACTGCATGGCCGCATCGACGAATCTTGCCGCAGCAAGTTCGCCGGCCGTGGGCGTGGCGGCCTTGGCGCAGGCGGCGATCACATGGCACAGCGATTCCGTGTCTTCCTGGCAAGCGCGCAGCAGCGGCATGGCAGCCCCGGCGGCCGAGCCGAAATGGATGAGTGCCAAGCGCATCAATTCCACCTTGACCACGTTGGGCAGCACGTCGGCCAACTCGGGCGAGATGGGTGTCTGAACCGGGGCGGGCGAGGGCAGCGCTTTGGGAGGCTCAACGGGCGCGAGGCGCGGCTCGTTGGCCGCAGGTACGTCAACCGGCGCGGCCACGGTCTGCAGGCCGAGCGTCATGCCGGTCAGCGGCGGTAGTTCGTCGTAGATGGGCGATATGGACGACAGGGCACCGTGTTCCCGCTCGGATGCGTCGTCCAGCACCGGGCGGTTGAAGTAGGCGATGGGATCGAAGGCATCAACGGGTATCGCCGGGGCCGGCATGTCTTCCCGCGCAACGCCGGGCAACACGTCGACCATCCCGGCCAGTTGCAGCCCGACGAGCAGTTCATCCAGATCGGACCAGTCGCCCAGCAACTGGTGCAGCTGCCCGACCGTACGGGCGCCATCAATGAGGATGAGCAGATGGCGCTGGCGCATCTGCATGTCGTGGCGGCGCGCGGCCAAGGCCTCTCGGCCGTCGTCCGTCTTGATCAGAACGCTTGTCGTTGCAAGCATGGTGACTCCCCGTATCAGCAGCGAGCCCGGTGTCTTGGTGCACCGGTGCACGCTGTACGTTAGTCAGCCTGTCTGTGCCGTGCCATCGTGCGATTGGACGAGTGTACTAAACCTCACGTGATCGATCGGTTTAGCTCCGCCAGGATTCCAGCGCTGGAGCGGCTTCACCGGCAGCGCTGGTCTGCGCGGTCATCGTGCGTGCGTAGTCCACATACCACGCCAGCACGTCCGGATTGGCCATCGCATCGGGGTTGGCGATGCGCTCGGGCGGTGCGCCCAGCAGCAGCTTCTTGATCGGCACTTCCATCTTCTTGCCCGATAGCGTGCGCGGCACGCCCGGCGCTTGCACGATCACGTTGGGCACATGCCGAGCCGACAGCCCTGCCTTGATGCGCGCGTTGATCGTATCGCGCAGCGCATCGTCCAGCACGGCGCCATCCCGCAGCACGATGAACAGCGGCATGAACGACTCGCGGCCGAGGAATTCCAGGTCGACGACCAGGCTGTCGAGCACTTCCGGCAGGTCTTCCACCACGCGATACAACTCGGCTGTGCCCATGCGGATGCCGTGGCGGTTGATGGTGGCATCCGAGCGGCCATAGATGATGGCGCCGCCGCGCGGGGTGATCTTGATCCAGTCGCCGTGGCGCCACTGGCCGGGGTACATGTCGAAGTAGCTGTCGCGGTAGCGGCTACCGTCGGTGTCACCCCAGAAGAAGAGCGGCATCGACGGAATGGGCGCGGTGCAGACCAGTTCGCCCACGGCATCGATGAGGGGTTTGCCCGCTTCGTCCAGCGCTTCCACGCGGGAGCCGAGGTTGCGGCATTGCATCTCACCCGCGTAGACGGGCAGGGTGGCCACGCCGCCCACGAAGCAGCCGGCAAAGTCGGTGCCGCCAGAGATCGGGTTGAGCCAGACGTCGGCCTTCACATGGCGGTAGATCCAGTCGTACGCCTCGGCCGAGAGCGGGGAGCCGGTGGAGCCAATGGCGCGCAGCTTCGACAGGTCAAAATCGCGGCCGGGCTCGATGCCGGCTTTCAGGCAATTGGCGAAGAACGCGGCGCCGGCGCCGAAGAACGTCACGCCCGCGTCCTGGGCGAAGCGCCACAGCGTGTTGAGATCGGGCGTACCGGGGTTGCCGTCGTAGATGGCGAGCGTGACGCCGCCAAGTAGCCCGCTCGCCTGCGAATTCCACATGACCCAGCCGGTGCTGCTGTACCAGTGATAGACGTCGTCGGGGCCGAGGTCGAGATGCAGCGCGCCCATGGCTGTCTGCACCAGCAGCAGGCCGCCGTGGCCGTGCACGATGGGCTTGGGCATGCCCGTGGTGCCGGACGAATAGAGAATCCACAGCGGGTGATCGGCCGCCACGGGCGTGATGACGAGCGGCACGTCGTTCGCCGTCAGGTCGCGCCAGTCCTTGGCTTGCGGGAAGCGCGCGCGCTTGATGTCACCGAGCAGTTGCGGCACGAGGACGAGGTGTTCGACCGTCGGCAGCGCGGCGACCATCTCTGCGACGACGTCGGTGCGGTCAAACGTGCGGCCGCCATAGTGATAGCCATCCACGGCGATGAGCACCTTCGGTTCGATCTGGCGGAAGCGATCGGTGACGGCCACTTGCCCCATGTCGGGCGCACAGACCGACCAGATGGCCCCGACGCTAGCCGTGGCGAGGAACGCGACGATCGCGTCCGGCGTATTCGACAGATACGCGGCCACGCGGTCGCCCGGCACCACACCCATCTTGCGCAGCGCATCGGCCAGCGAGGCGACGCGTTGGCGCAGCTCGCGCCATGAGAGATCCGCCAGGGGCTTGGTTTCGCTCGCGTAGCGGATAGCGGTGCGATCAGGACTGCCGCCTTCCTCGACGTGACGCATGACCTGATCGACGTAATTCAGCCTGGCGCCGACTAGCCATTGCGCGCCGGGCATGGCGCGGTCGCCGAGCATCTTGGTGAATGGCGTGGAGGCGCGCAGGTCGAGGTAGTCCCAGACAGATGTCCAGAACGCTTCGAGTTCGGTGGTGGACCACTGCCAGAGTGCGTCGTAACCCTCAGGCGTGGTGGCCGAAAAGCGCAGGCCGCGCTCGCGCGCAAGCCAGTCGAGGTAATGCGTCAGGCGCGCACGCGCGATGAAGTCAGCCGATGGCGTCCACAGCAGGGCGCCTTCCTGGATGGTGCTCATGTGTCTCCTCCGCCGAATGGGGACATCGGCAAGCGGGAAGGCCGCCCGCTCTGTGTGGCGGGTCGGCCGATGGGGTGGTGTGACGGCTTAGATGCCGCCCATGCACAGGTACTTGAGTTCCAGATATTCGTCGATGCCGTAGACCGAGCCTTCACGGCCCAGGCCCGATTGCTTGATGCCGCCGAACGGCGCGACCTCGTTGGAGATCAGCCCGGTATTGATGCCGACCATGCCGTATTCGAGCTGTTCGGCCACGCGCCAGATGCGGCCGATGTCGCGGCTGAAGAAGTACGAGGCGAGGCCGAATTCGGTGTCGTTGGCCAGGCGCACGACTTCCGCTTCGTCCTGGAATTTGAAGATGGCGGAGACGGGGCCGAAGGTTTCTTCGCGCGCGATCAGCATGTCGGGCGTGGCGTCGGCCAGCACGGTGGGCTCGACAAAGCGCTGTGAGCCGAAGCCTTGCATCAGCTTGCCGCCGGCGGTCAGGCGCGCACCTTTCTGCGTCGCGTCGCTGATGTGGCGCTGCACCTTTTCCACGGCCTGGTCGTCGATCAGCGGGCCTTGCACCACGCCTGCATCGAAGCCGTTGCCGACCTTGATGCTGCGCACCTTGGCCGAGAGCTTCTCGACAAACGTGTCGTACACCGAGGCGTGCACGTAGAAACGGTTCGTACACACGCAGGTCTGGCCCGCGTTGCGGTACTTCGATTGCACCGCGCCTTCGACGGCGGCATCGATATCGGCGTCGTCAAACACGATGAATGGCGCGTGGCCGCCCAGCTCCAGCGCGACCTTCTTCACCGTCGGCGAGCATTGCTGCATCAGGATGCGGCCCACTGGCGTCGAACCCGTGAACGACAGATGCCGCACGATCGGCGATTCGCACAGCGCCTTGCCAATGGCGATCGAGCGATCGGCATCGCCCGTCACCACGTTGACCACGCCCTTGGGAATGCCCGCTCGGTGCGCCAGTTCGGCCATCGCCAGCGCGGACAGCGGTGTCTGTTCAGCCGGCTTGATGACGATGGTGCAGCCGGCAGCCATGGCCGGTGCGACTTTGCGGGTGATCATCGCCAGCGGAAAGTTCCATGGCGTGATGGACGCACACACGCCCACCGGCTGCTTGAGCACGACCATGCGCTTGTCGCGCCAGGTGCTGGCCATCACGTCGCCGGAGACACGCTTGGCCTCTTCGGCAAACCATTCGATGAACGACGCGCCGTAGACGATCTCGCCCTTGGCTTCGGCCAGCGGCTTGCCTTGCTCGGCGGTCATCAGCGCAGCGAGGTCGTCAGCATTGGCAATGAGCAGATCGAACCAGCGGCGCATCAGGCCGGCGCGTTCCTTGCCGGTCAGTTCGCGCCAGGCCGGCCACGCCGCGTTGGCCGCGTCGATGGCGCGAAGCGTTTCTGCGTGGCCCAGGTTGGCGACGTCGGTCAGATGCGCGTTGGTAGCGGGGTCGTAGACGGGGAAGGTGGCGCCGTCCGCCGCGCCCACCCAGGCGCCATCCACGTAGGACTGCGTCTTGACGAGGGTGCGGTCTTTGATGCGCTCCAGCGCGTTGGCGGTGGTGCGGGAGTCGAGTGCTTCGGCCATGGCGGTCTCCGAAAGGAAAGAAGGCAGACCGGGAGGCCTGCCTTTTAGATGCAGCAGTCGCTTAACTTGATAAGAATAACCGAACGACCGTTCGCTTGCTGCCCAGCCCGCCAGGGCACGCGGTTACTGGAAGAGCGTGTCCCACATGGTGTCGACCTTGGCCTTGACGGCGGCATCCATGACGATGGGCTGGCCCCATTCGCGGGTGGTTTCGCCGGGCCACTTGTTGGTGGCGTCGATGCCCATCTTGGAGCCCAGGCCCGACACGGGCGAGGCGAAGTCGAGGTAATCGATCGGGGTGTTTTCGACCATGACCGTATCGCGCGCTGGGTCCACGCGGGTGGTGATCGCCCAGATCACTTCCTTCCAGTCGCGCAGGTTCACATCGTCGTCCACCACCACGATGAACTTCGTATACATGAACTGCCGCAGGAAGCTCCACACGCCAAACATCACGCGCTTGGCGTGGCCGGCGTATTGCTTCTTCATGCTGACCAGCGCCATGCGGTAGCTGCAGCCCTCGGGCGGCAGATAGAAGTCCGCAATCTCCGGAAACTGCTTCTGCAGCAGCGGTACGAACACTTCATTGAGCGCCACGCCCAGCACGGCTGGCTCATCGGGCGGCTTGCCTGTATACGTAGAGTGGTAGATCGGGTCGCGCCGCATGGTGATGCGCTCGACCGTGAACACGGGGAACCAGTCCTGCTCATTGTAGTAGCCGGTGTGGTCGCCGAACGGGCCTTCGAGTGCGTGCTGGTAGCCGCTCGGGTGCGTCGGGTCGGGCTGGATGTGGCCTTCGAGGACGATCTCTGCACCGGCCGGCACTTGCAGTTGCGCGTGCGCGAGCGAAGGCGTGAGGCATGTCGCCAGCTCGGTCCTGCTGCCGCGCAGCAAGCCGGCAAATTGATACTCGGACAAGGTATCCGGCACCGGCGTCACCGCGCCGAGAATGGTGGCCGGGTCTGCACCCAACGCCACGGCAATCGGGAAAGGCTGGCCGGGATTCGCGATAGCGTGCTCGCGGAAATCCAGCGCGCCGCCCCGATGCGCCAGCCAGCGCATGATGACCTGATTGCGGCTGATCACCTGCTGGCGATAGATGCCCAGGTTCTGCCGCTTCTTGTGCGGCCCGCGCGTGATGACCAGCCCCCATGTGACGAGCGGTGCCGCATCGCCCGGCCAGCACGTCTGCACGGGAATGCGCGAGAGGTCGACATCATTGCCTTCCCACACGATCTCTTGGCACGCCGGTGACGACACCTTGCGCGGCGCCATGTCCCACACGGCCTTGGCCATCGTCCACAGCTTGCCGGCTTCGCGCAGACCGCGCGGCGGCTCGGGCTCCTTCAATGCAGAGAGCAGGCGGCCCACGTCGCGCAGTTCATCGAGCGACTCCGCGCCCATGCCCAGCGCCACGCGGCGCGTGGTACCAAACAAGTTGGCGAGCACCGGTATGTCGTACTTGCGCGCACCGTCCACGGGCTGCTCGAACACCACTGCCGGGCCTTCGGCGCGCAGCAGGCGGTCGCAGACTTCGGTCATTTCCAGCCGCGGCGAAACCGGTTGGCGCACCCGGCGCAGCTCACCGGCGTGCTCCAGTTGGGCGAGGAAGTCACGTAAGTCCCTGTATTGCATGGATTTTTGTAACCAAAGGTAAGGGGTAAGGCACCTATCGTGCACATGACGGGACAGTCAAATGGCCGTCCCGGGACGATTTTTTTGGTGTAGGCGGGGTGGCCGCGATTGTACGGCCAAAACTTCGCGGCACCCTGATGACAGAACGCACCGCGGGTCAGCCAGTCCCAACAACGCGGGTTTCATCATAACTTTCTGATATGAAAAGACGATTCTTTATGATTGACTTGGCATAACGCGCTTCCTACAATCCAATCCGATCTGGTAATTGTTGCGTCGCAACATGTTTTCGGCTATTGCCCTCGCCCTGCTCTCATTCGTATGAGGGGCGACACCAGAGCTTCACAGCATCGCTGCGGGACGTGACCTCCCCAAGGACACGCCCCGCTTTTGTCTGGGCACACGGGGAGTGCCCCCAACAGATGCCGGCTGACTGCAACAGCGCGGCATCCTTACTAAAAACCGTTGCGATTCGAAACGCACGGCGCCATGCAAAAGAAAGGCGCCTACCGAATTAGCGCAGCGGACGGAGGTAAGTATGAACGGTTGGAAAACCCTTCATTCTTCCGGGATCGGATCGGCGCTGCAACGCCGGCTCGTTGCCCCGGTTGGCCGCCGCCTCGCGCGCGCTGGTCAAGTTGCGCTGCCTAGAAAGCTGCGCATGGAGTTGAACGCAGGGGGCGCTGCCGCGTCCCGCAATGAGTTGCATCCTGGCGTCCTGCTGGTGTTCCGTAGTGGGCATGTCGTGCTGAACAGCATTGGCGTGCTGGCTGTGGCGGCTGCGGTCGCGCTTTCGCTCAACGGCGAGTGGCGTGCTATGGCTGTTCAGCGCGTGCTGCATTTCACGCCGGGTGCGGACACCAATGTGGCTTCGGTCACGCCACCTGCCGTCTCGGCGGGTGTGGAGCCGGTTGCCTTTGCGCCGGCCGCACCATCGGCCGGCATGGGCGCCGCTCAGGCCGTCGCGCCTGCCACAGCTGCCCAGGCGGGTGGCACGGTGGCAGCTGCAGGCTGGGATTCGCTGTCCAAGGTGCCGTCCGTGGCCGAACTGGCTGCGCAGATTCCGAACACGCAGGTCGCTCGCGACGCGCGTGAGTCGGCAACCGCCGGTACGCCGCGTGAGCAGGCTGCCGTGGCCGAGTACATCGCCCGCAAGTACCGAGTGGCGGCCACCGCCACCGGTCAGCTGGTGAAGGCGGCCTACCAGACTGGCAAGGAAGTCGGCATCGATCCGCTGCTGATCCTGGGCGTGATGGCCATCGAGTCCAGCTTTAACCCGTTTGCCGAGAGTGGCATGGGTGCGCAGGGCCTGATGCAGGTGATGACCAAGGTCCACCAGGACAAGTATGAGGTGATGGGTGGCGTCAACGCCGCGCTCAACCCGTATGCCAACATCAAGGTCGGTGCACTGGTGCTGAAGGATTGCATCGCCCGCGGTGGTTCGATCGAAGGTGGTCTGAAGCTGTATGTTGGCGCGGTGACGCAAGGTGACGGCGGTTATGGCAGCAAGGTGCTGGCGGAGCGTTCGCGCCTGCGTATGGTGGCCACGGGCCACAAGTCGCCGGTGACGATGGCTTCCGAGCGTGAGCAGGTCAAGCCGGTCGCTGCTGCCACGCCCGTGACCCAGGCGGATGCGAAGACGCCGGCTGCAAAGCCGGCCGACAAGCAACCGGTTACCGGTCAGCAGGAAGAGGCGCGCTTGGACACCAAGCTGCAGGGCCAAGCCTGATTGGTAGAAGCTCTGTTCTTCTCTATATAGAGAGGGCAAAAAAAGGCCGTCCTTCGGGGCGGCCTTTTTGTTTGGGTGAGGCGAGAAGCCGCTAGCTCAACGCCCGAACAGCTTGCCAAGCCGCGCGACCGCTTCCTCAAGATGGTCCATCGCCGTGGCGTAGGACAGGCGGATGTAGTGGTGTGCCGTGTATGGCCCGAAATCCAGTCCCGGCACGAGCACCACGCCTGCTTCCTGCAGCATCGATTGCGTGAGGGCGTCGGCATCTGACGCGTGCGGGTGGTTCACGCCGCGGCAGTCCGCGTAGACATAGAACGCGCCGTCCGGCTTGACCGGCACCTTGAAGCCCAGCGATTCCAGCGCCGGCACAATGAAGTCGCGGCGGCGGCGAAACTCGGCCTTGCGGCCATCGTAGATGGCCAGCGCTTCCGGCTCGAAGCACGCCAGCGCCGCGTGCTGCGCCACGGCTGACGCGCAGATGAACAGGTTCTGCGCGACCTTCTCGAACTCGGGCACCAACTCGGTGGGTGCCACCAGCCAGCCGAGGCGCCAGCCGGTCATATTGAAATACTTCGAAAAGCTATTGATCGTGACGACATCGTCGCCGAACGACAGCGCAGAGACCGGTGCCTGGTCGTACGACAGGCCCTGATAGATCTCATCGACGATCGAGAAGCCGCCGCGAGCACGCACGGCCTCCACGATGCGCTGCAACTCGTCTGGCAGGATGGATGTGCCGGTCGGGTTGGAAGGTGAGGCCAGCAGCACACCCTGCGTGCGTGGGCCCCAATTGGCTTCGACCTGTTCGGTGGTCAACTGGAAGCGCTGCTCCGGCCCTGATGGAATCAGCTTCGCCACGCCATTGAAGGCAGCCACGAAATGCCGGTTGCACGGATAGCTCGGGTCGGGCATCAGCACCTCGCCGCCAATTTCCACCAGCACCGCGCACGCCAGCAGCAGTGCCGCCGACGCGCCAGCCGTCACGATGATGCGCTCGGGCGTAATGTCGAGGCCGTAAGTAGTCTGGTAATAGCGGGCGATGGCCTCGCGTAGCGGGCGGATGCCCAGCGCGCCGGTGTACTGCGTCACACCGCGCCGCATGGCATCGGCTGCGGCCTGCACGACGGGCTCGGCGGCGGTGAAGTCCGGCTCGCCGATGCCCATGTGGATGATGCTGCGCCCCGCCAGCTCCAGCTCGCGGGCCTGCTTGGCCAACTCCATCACGTGAAAGGCGCGGATATTGGCCAGCCGGGCGGCTGTCTGCAGGCGGTGGGCGTCCATCTTGAAGCGAAGCTAAAGGGGTACAGAGAACAGCAAACGCCGGAATTACCGGCGGGCGGCAACCTCGACGGCACGCACCTGGGCGGCCAGCTTGTCCAGCACCCCGTTGACGTACTTGTAGCCTTCTACGCCACCAAAGGTCTTGGTCAGTTCTACGGCTTCGTTGATCACGACCTTGTACGGGATGTCGACGCAGTGCACGAGTTCGTACGCGCCCACCAGCAGGGCCGCGCGCTCAACCGGCGACAGCTCGGCAACCGGGCGGTCCAGAAATGGCGTGAAGCTCTCCGTCAGCGTGGTCTCTTCACGGATCGCGCCGTGCAGCAGGGCGTCGAAGTGCGCGCGGTCGGCCTTGTTGAAGCCTTGCGCATCCTGCAGGTGTGCTTCGACCACGCCCGGGTCGTTGCGGTTGAGCAACCATTGGTACAGGCCCTGCAGCGCCAGCTCGCGCGCACGGCGGCGCGCGCTCTTGGCAGGGGCTTTGGTCTTGGCCTGGGAATTGTCTTGCGTCATGGGAAAAGCCTTTGCGCGAACAGCTGCGCTTATTCGTTCTCTTCGTCTTGGCCGTGATCCTGCAGACCGTCGAGGTCGCTGGTCAGGTTGGCCATTTCAACGGCGGCACGGGCGCAGTCGCGGCCCTTTTCGCGGGTGCGGGCGTGGGCCTGGGCGTCGGTGTCGGTGGTCAGGATGCCGTTGGCGATGGCGATGTTGAAGTCCAGGCCGACGCGCGTGATGCCGGCGGCGGATTCGTTGGACACCAGCTCGAAGTGGTACGTCTCGCCGCGGATCACGGCGCCCAGTGCGATCAGTGCATCGAACTGGCCCGATTCAGCCATCTTCTGCAGTGCCAGTGGGGCTTCCAGTGCGCCCGGCACGGTCACCAGCAGCACGTCTTCGCCGGCTACGCCGAGCTGTTCGAGTTCAGCGACGCAAGCTTCGCGCAGCGCTTCGCACACGGGTTCGTTAAAGCGTGCCTGAACGATGCCGATGCGCAGACCTTCGCCGTCGAGATTGGTCGGGTAGAAGCCGTGTTCCATGGTGTGTTCCGGTTAGGGTTGCCTGAGGTTGTCCATCTGGCAACGTCAGAAATCGAGAAAAAGGCGAAAAGGAGAAAACCAGCGCGGCAGCCGGAGCTGCCGCAGGAAAGCATCAGTGCTTGGTTGCCGTCGTTGCATCCGGCAGGGTTTCTGACGACTCGGCCATCGACTGATAGGCCGTCACTTCCAGATCGTAGCCGGTCATGCTCGGCAGCTTGAGTGGCGAAGCCAGCACACGCATCTTGCCGACACCCACATCCTTGAGGATCTGCGCGCCAATACCGTAGATGCGCGGATCGGGTTTGCTGCGTGGGCGTTCATGCGGGGCGTCCAGCGCGGTGAACTGGGTGAACAGGCGGTCCGGCGAGTCACCGCAGTTGAGCAGCACGACCACGCCGGCTGGGGCGGCCTGCACGGCGCGCAGAGCGGCTGGCACGCTCCACGAGTGTGTGGTGCGCTGGCATTCGAGCAGATCCAGCACCGACAGCGGCTCGTGCACGCGCACAAGCGTCTCGGTGCCCGGCGTCGGGTCACCCTTGACCAGCGCCAGGTGGGCGCGGCCGGCAGCGTGGTCGCGGAAAGCTACGGCACGGAAGGTGCCGAACTGCGTTTCCATGGTGCGCTCGCCGACGCGCTCGACAATGCTCTCGGTGCGGCTTCGGTATTGGATCAGGTCGGCAATCGTGCCGATCTTCAGGCCGTGCTTCTTGGCGAACTCCACCAGGTCCGGCAGGCGGGCCATGGTGCCGTCGTCCTTCAGAATCTCGCAGATCACGCCGGCGGGCGTCAGGCCAGCCATCGCGGTCAGGTCGCAACCGGCTTCAGTGTGGCCGGCGCGCATCAGCACACCACCCTTTTGGGCACGCAGCGGGAAGATGTGGCCCGGATTCACCAAGTCTGCCGGTTTGGCATTCTTGGCGGCTGCCACCTGGATGGTGCGTGCACGGTCGGCGGCGGAAATGCCGGTCGTCACCCCTTCGGCCGCCTCGATCGATACGGTGAAGTTGGTGCCGAACTGCGTGCCGTTGCGGCTCGCCATCATCGGCAGGTCGAGCTGGTCGCAGTGTTCTTCGGTGAGCGTCAGGCACACCAAGCCGCGCGCGTGCGTGACCATGAAGTTGATGGCTTCCGGTGTGACGTAATCGGCCGCCAGAATCAGGTCGCCTTCGTTCTCACGGTCTTCCTCGTCGACCAGGATGACCATCCGTCCGGCGCGGATTTCGGCAATGATTTCTTCGACTGTGGCGATCGACATGGCGTAACTAGGGGTGCGCGCCGCCGATCAACCCCCGTTTGGTGACCGTGCGACTGCGTAAATGGGAAGCCCGCTATTGTACGCCAAGGCGGCCGAGGAGACCCCCGCTTGTCCCCACCCCGGCTGGGGCTCAAACGGTGGCGGGCTGGGCGAGCGTGGTGTGGCTCAGCATGCGCTCCACATACCGGGCGATCAGGTCGATTTCCAGGTTGACCTGGCTGCCTGCCTTCAGGTGCTTGAGCGTGGTCACGGCCACCGTGTGCGGGATCAGGTTGATCGAGAACTCGCAGCCGTCGGCGTCGTCGCGCACGCTGTTGACCGTCAGCGATACCCCGTTGACCACCACGGAGCCCTTGTAGGCCAGATACTTGCCCAAAGCCGGCGCGGCGCGTATGCGCAGTTCGTGCGATTCGTTCACGGGCGCGAAATGTGTGACGGTACCCAGGCCGTCCACGTGGCCCGACACGAGATGCCCACCGATGTGGTCGGCCAGGCGCAGGGCCTTCTCCAGATTCACTTCGCCCGGGTGCTCCAGACCGACCGTTTTCGACAGCGATTCGCGCGAGACATCTACGTCGAACTGCGTATCGGTCTTGGCGACGACGGTCATGCATGCGCCCTGGATGGCGATCGAATCGCCCAGCGCGACGTCGGCCAGCGGCAGGCCACCCGAGTTGATGGACAGGCGCACGCCTGCATCTGCGTGGGTGCCAAGCGGCGTGACGGTTTCAATGCGGCCAACTGCGGCGACGATTCCAGTGAACATAGTGTCAGTCTGTCGGGTTGCGGCGCGCCAGGATGCGAAGGTCGCCCCCGATGCGCGAGATGTCGTGAAAGAAGAATTCGGCCGCGCCTTCCAGCGTCTGCAGCGGCCCCATGTTGAACATGCCCTGGCCGGAGCCGAGCACCTTGGGCGCCAGGTAGACGAGGATCTCGTCGACCAGCCCTTCGCGCAGCAAGGAGCCGTTGAGCTTGAAGCCGGCCTCGACGTGCAGCTCGTTGATTTCGCGGCGGCCCAACTCGCGCAGCATGGCTGCCAGATCGACCTTGCCTGCAGCATTGGGCAGGAGGACGACCTCCGCGCCGCGTTCGGCCAAGGCGCGCATGCGGCCGGCTTCGGGCTGGGCGGCAAAGATCAGCGTCGGCTCGTGGTGGCCATCCGTGGTGAGGATGTGCGCATCGAGCGGCACGTCCAGGGCTGAGTCGACCAGCACGCGGCGCGGCTGGCGCGGCGTGGTGACGGCACGCACGGTCAGGCGTGGGTTGTCTTCCCGCACCGTGCCGATGCCGGTGAGGATGGCGCAGGCCCGTGCGCGCCAGCGATGGCCGTCGTTACGCGCCTCGGTTTCGGTAATCCACTGGCTGATGCCGTTGTCGAGCGCCGTGCGGCCGTCCAGCGATGCGCCCACCTTCACGCGCACCCACGGCGTGCCGCGCGTCATGCGCGAGACAAAGCCGATATTCAGTTCGCGTGCTTCGCGCTCCAGCAGGCCGCAGCGCACATCGACGCCGGCGTCCCGCAGTTTCTGCAGGCCGCGTCCGGAAACAGTGGGGTTCGGGTCTTCCATCGCGGCCACTACGCGGGCGATGCCGGCTTCAACCAGGCGGTCAGCGCAGGGCGGGGTGCGTCCGAAATGGCTGCACGGCTCCAGCGTCACATAGGCGGTAGCGCCGCGCACATCCTGGCCGCGCGACTGGGCGTCCTTGATGGCTTGAATTTCGGCGTGGTCCTGGCCGGCGGGCTGTGTGTAGCCTTCGCCGATGACAGTGTCGCCGTGCACAATCACGCAGCCTACGCGCGGGTTGGGTGTGGTGGTGAAGAGTCCATTCTCGGCCAGCCCCAGGGCGCGCTGCATCATGGCGTGGTCGAAATCGGAAAACATGGGCAGAGAAACGGGGCGGTTGGGTTAAGAGTCGGCGCCGGTGTCAGTGCATGTGGTGTCGTTGGCCGGATCGCAGATGCGGGCGCGGCCCGCCAAGCTGATCTTGACGCGACGGACATGCGTTCCGGATGCGATGGTCAGCGTGCCGCCAAACTGAGCGCCGTTGAGCTGTCGTGAGTATCCCACAGGTGCATAGGAAAGGGTGTCCACGCCCCGTCTCGAGCCCCGGAAGGTCATTTCGGCCGGCGGAATCATCGGCGGTGATACGGTCATCAGAATGCTATTGGCGTCGGGCTCGCGCGGTGCCTCTTGCTGCCCGGGTGCCGATGTCTGATAGAGCGCCCATCCGGATTTCCAGCGCTGCGCTGCGTTGAGCGGGCCAAGGTGAACCCACACGTGTTGATTGCGCGACAGGGTTTGCGCCAGTGAAATGGCGCTCGCAAAGCGGTCTGCCAGGACGATGACGGTTTCGCGTTGCCACCAGTTCAATCCGGCAGGCGCGGCGAACACCGCCAGGATGGACACAACGCTCAAGACGACGACCAGTTCGGCCAGCGTGAACCCGGCACGCGAACGAAGATATTTCATGGCCAACACGCGTGTGATGCCGATTGGCGCGTATCGCCAATCTGCGTGAACCGCTCGCCGTTGCTGCGCAGGATGAGCGTGCCGCAGGCGGTGTCTGGCTCCACGGGTTGCGCTGCCACTTCTATGCAATGCGCGGAGGCGCGGCCTGCGCATGGGCTGGCGAGCAGACGGTAGCCTGGAGCGTGCTCTGAGAGGCGGGCGGGTGCCGTGTCTTTGCCCGTGTGGGCATGCAGCCGCTCCAACTCAGTCATGGCCGCGATCAAGGCTGCACGCGCCGAGGCTCGTTGCGCGCGCTCGCGATGGTTCCCCCACGTTTGCACGGCCACTCCGGCCAGCAAAGCAGCGGCGGCCAGTGCGATCGTGAGGTCGACGAGCGTGAACGCGGCTTCGTGACGCATCAGCGTGTGCCTTCTTCAATCAGTTCACGCCAGCTCAAGCGAGCCAGCTTGAGGGTGTGTGTCTGGGTTGTGGTGGTGTGTGGCGGGTCGCCGCCGGTTGTCCAGTGTGTTGTGTGAACGGTTTGCACTATTGTGCGGTCAGGGCGGACGACTGGCAGCGCGGGTTCAATAGCGACGTATGGTGTCGATGCCTGACTCGACACCCGTGGGCGAAAGACCGTTTGCAGCACGACATACACGGCAGGGTCGGCGCCGAAACCTGCGGCCGTGATGCGATACAACCAGGGCAGCGATATCTCGCCGGCTTGCGTGACTTGGCCGGGCCACTGGTCGGGAATGGGCTCGATGACGTAGCGCGCGACACGAGCCGACATGCGCTCACTGACTGGGGTCGGGGTAGGTAAGCCAACTGGCATGCCAAGGGAGATTGCATCCAGCAGCCCCGCCAGTTCCCAGAGCGATTGATCAGGTCGGGGCCGGCACAACCCGAGCGTGTTACCGCTGCCGCAGGCTCCGGCGACAAAGCCCGGCAACGAGAAGGGATTGAGGGCAACGATGCGCTCTTGTGGCAAGGCAACGGCGCATTCCGAAGGGGCTGGCGTGTCGGTGACGACAGACAGTTCGCACTCCGCCGCAGTCAGCGCATGCTCTGCGGCGTATTTGGCCAAGGCGTGGTCGGCGGTGAGGGAGGTGCGCTGCCGCTGATCCAGTACCACATGGAACGTCGCCATCGTCAGCAGGCCGAGCAACGCCACTGCTGCCATCACGATCATCATCGAGAAGCCGTGTTCCCGGGGGCTACAGGTCAGCATACGTCGACGTCGCAGGCGAGTGGATTGCGCAAGCGCACAGTCGCCGTGAAGAGGGCCCGGCGGCGCTGAGGTTGGGTAGGGGTGAATCCCAAGTCCTGCGCGTTGGTTCCTGTCGGTTGGCGAAGGTGGGGAAACAGCGCCAGCGTCGGCGCGGGTTTGCCAGCGGAGTTCGGGTCGTTGTCGTTGCCGCGTACGACCAACGCGATATGTACGGCTTGCACGCGGCGCCACTGATCGGGGGTGAGTGCCCGGGCTGACAGTGTGGTGGTTGAGGTGCCGTCGGGTGTGCCGACCGCGTACAGGAGTTGCATCGTTTCAACGCCGCGGACCATACCGTTGGATGTCCAGGCATTGGCAGCGATCTGACCAGATTGATGTGCTCGCGAGCGGCACATCAACTGTGGCTCGTTGTCGGGTGCCCTGGAGAGGTACAGCAACATGTATCCGGGGCGCAAATCACTGCCACCTCCCTGGACTTGTTCTGTCACACCGTAGCCGGAGCAATCGGTGACGCTGTTGTCTGCGCGTTGAGGCGAGGTCGACATGTTGCGGCCCGCAAAGCGCACCAGCACTGCGTCGCTGCTTCGGATGCCACTGGAGCCGCAATCCAGGTTTTCAGCCTCCCGTGGGGTGCAGTTGTCCGCGCCTTGGATGGAGGGCGGTGCCTTGGCATCGGGCCACATGCGCGCACGTGGTGGTGCCGGCGTATCCGTCACCCACCCCGCTTGCTGCAGCGCGGTTGTCAGCAATTCCAGCGCTTGCGTGCCGCGATCTTCGATCAGGGCCTCGTCGGTGACGCGTTGATAGCGCGCGCGAGCAAGGAGCGTGAGTTGGAGCGCGATGCCGAGCACGATCAGACCGACCAACGTGCCGATCAGCAACTCGACCAGCGTCGCGCCCCGCGAGGCGTGGGATAGGCGACGCATGTCAGCGCGAGTCTGCGGTTTCGATTCGGGTGCTTTGTGTGCGGACTTCGGCCGATAGCTGGCGCAGGCTCTGGCTGGTCGTTTCCATGCGCTCAAGCGCTGCCAGTGCGCCTGCGGCACAGAGTGACAGCAGGGCTAGCGCAACGAGGGATTCGATCAGGATGGCGCCGTGCTGGCGGAGGGGGCGGGAGGGCATGCGTCGGTAGTGCGCTTGACGGAGCCGCTCAAGTTAGTGTGAATCTGGCCGTATAAGTGTCATATCTGGTCAATACCCTCCTTGGTGGTCTGGCAAGGCGCCCGCTCATAGTGCGCCCGCGTTTGCGTTTCACTGTCAATCGTTGGATTTTCGTCAAAGCCGACTTGCTCGAACCCTGCTATCGAGTAGGGGGTTGTTGACACTTTTTGACTAATTCCCCACTATTTCGGTGGGTGCGTCAGCCTGCGCTTTTTTGCCGGGCAGACCATCGTGTTCAGCGGGGGCTGAATGCGGCCCAACAAAAGAACTCGGGAAGTTCAGAAATCAGCAGCGCACGCGATAACGATTGCGTCGTGACTGCCGCATAACAAAATGTCGGGGGTAAATATGCACAACGGGATTTCGCCTACCGGGCGATACGGGTTTCCAGTCGGTCAGCTGTTGCACTGACATGGCGGCTGCGGTCCGCAATCATCTAGCCGCGCGTCATCAATCGTCTTCACGCAGCACCGGGCATGTATGCCAAGAGGTGAGGTGTGGCGGCGGCTTCGGCATTTGTGCCGGACGCGCGTCGCGCGATATGCAGGCGCAACCTGATCTCCTGCCTCGCATGGGGCGGGCGGGGCGTATGCGGTCGCGTCGATCCCGTGGCGTCACGATGGTCGAGATCATCATTACCCTCGCAATCGTCGCCATTCTGGCGGTGATCGCCGTGCCGTCATTCACCGGCACGATTCAGCGGGCGCGCACGCAATCCGAGGCGAATTCCCTGGTCAACGACCTCCAGTTCGCCCGTAGCGAAGCGATCAAGCGTGGTTTGCCGGTCAGCCTGTGTGCTTCGTCTGATGGCGCAACGTGCACGAACGCAAATGCTTGGGACAGGGGCTGGATCGTATTTAACGATGACAACGGTTCCGGAGCCATTGATACGTCGACTGACAAGGTGTTGCGGGCGCGGGCCCCTTTCACTAGCAGCGATACGTTTACCGCGACCACGACCTCAACGACCAAATCGTTGACGTATAGCCGTGACGGCTTTGCAATGAACTTGCCGAACAACGGCGCATTCAAGGTGACGTTGAGCACGACTTCGCCCGCGAATGCCACGGCAACACGCTGCGTGAGCGTCAACATGGTTGGGCGCGCGGTGCACACGGGGGGCGCATGCAGCTGAATATGAAACGGCGCCAAGCCGGCGTCTCGCTGATCGAAGTGTTGATCACCATGGTGGTGATCGGTGTGGGCTTGCTGGGTTTGGCCAAGATTCAGGCGGCGGCGGTTAACAACACCCAGATCACACGTGTCCGGTCCTTGATGGCGATGCAGACGGAGGCTTTGTCTGCCGCCATGCACGGCAACAAGGCGTATTGGGCGGCGGGTTTGGCGCCCGCCTCGTTTACTGTGACTGGTGCCAACACGGTCACGGATTCCTCGGGTGTGCTGAATGCCACCGTGGCGAGTTGTGCGAGCGGTTGTACCCCGCAGCAGATGGCGGCCTATGACGTGAAGACCTGGGCGTCCGCCATGAATGATCACTTCCCAAGCTATTTCGCAACCGTGAACTGCACGACCACCACGGGTGTACCGGTCAGCTGCAACATCACGGTGACGTGGTCTGAAAAATACACGGCCATCAATAGCACGACTGCAGCGTCGGGCGTGACGACGGCGTCCACTCAGAGCTTTACTGTCTACGTCCAGCCATGAACACGACACTGACGACGTCCCGTACAAGGCTCGCCGGTAGGCAGGCAGGCTCGAGCTTGATCGAAATTCTGATCGCCATGGTCATCGGGCTATTCCTGATGGCGGGCGTGGTGGTGGTGTTCGTGAACTTGAAGAACACGTTCACGAGTCAGGATCAGCTCGCGCAGTTGCAGGACAACGAGCGCTTGGCGCTGACTGTGTTGACCTCGACGGTCCAGTCGGCGGGTTACTACCCCGATCCCGTCAATAGCACTGCACTTGCATCGCTACCGGCTTCGACCAACGCAGTCTATGGGTCGCTGGTGGCAGGGCAGCCGATTGCTGGCACGTCGGGTGCATCTGGTGCAAATGACGTGCTGACAACGCAGTTCGCAACGGCTAGCGGCGACGGCATCATGAACTGCTGGGGCCAGACCAACACCAGCGGTAGCGGTCAGGTCTACATCAATACGTTCTCGATCAGTGCAAACAATGAGCTGCAGTGTTCGTTGAATGGCGCGAACCCCGTCCCGTTGGTCAGCGGTGTGTCCGGCTTCAAGGTGACGTACGGCGTCGATAGCAACAACAATCGCAGTGCAGATACCTATATGAGCGCGAGCCAGGTAGCCGCAGGTGGCCTGTGGTCATCCGTGCGTACGGTGCAGATCCAGCTGACCTTCCTTCCGCCGTTCAAAAAACCAGATGGGACCAGTCCTCCAGCCATTCCATGGCTTCAGACCATCAGCCTGATGGGTCAGATATGAGCAAGACGATGCGTTCATCCGGCGCTTTGCGTCACAGGGATCAGGGCTACACGCTCGTCATCGGGCTGGTGCTGTTGGTCGTGCTCACGTTGTTTGCCGTGAGCATGCTGCGCAGCTTTGGTTTGCAGGAACGTATTGCCGCCAATACGCGTGACAAGCAGCGTGCGGTTGAGGCCGCGCAGAGTGCCTTGCAATACGGGGAGTGGTGGCTTTCTCAGGGCAACGGTGCGGCTGGCGGTGTCGCGTGCTCGGGGGTAACCAACGCCAACACGTTGTCTGCGATGCGGGTCTGCTCTACCGCATTGACCAATCCCACTACGCTGCCGTGGAGTGTGCGATCCGACTATCTGCCGCCGCTAATGACGGCCAGCGGTGGCGGTGGCCTGGCCACAGCAAGTTCGCCGGCTGGCGACATCAACTATGCCAACAAGCCCGGCATGTACATCAGTTACATGGGTCTGACGCCGAACGGCCTCGGGCAGCTCTTCCGTGTCACCGCGTTTGGCTATGGTGGCGATTCGGCAACCGCAGCTGTGGTGCAGAGCACCTACCAAATCACGACGGGCGCCAAAGATCTGGGGCAACAATAATGGAAAAGATCCAACGGATTGTCTTGTTTGCGACGGTGGCGTTATTGCCCGGGGTGTCGCGTGCGCAGCAGGTCATCAGCGATACGTTGACCGGCACAACTTCGACTGCCAAATGGTTCTCCCTGAACGGGGCATGCCTGACTGCCGGGACTAATCCTGTCTATGACCCCAACACGAATCCAATTCCTGGGTGTTCGGGGCTGGCCTACTACACCCAGAAGAATTCCACGTTGGTTGGTGGCGTTAACGGAACGTTTCCTGAGGCAGCCGGGTCAGGCGCACTGCGTTTGACTAATGGAGACACGGGCAAGGGCACGAATGGCAATAGCCAGAACGGTGCTGTCGTTTCGAACTTCACCATTCCTACGAACCAAGGGGTGCAGGTCACGTTCACCACGGTGACATATGGTGGCAATGCTTATAAAAACTCCGCCGGCGTTGGCTCTGGTGCGGATGGGATTGGGTTCTTCCTGTCCGATGGCTCATTGAAACAAGCCGATGGCAAAACGGATCTGATTACGGTTGGTGCACTGGGTGGTAGCTTGGGGTACAGCTGCTCGAACGTAAACGGTGTGTATGACGGTGTGGCTGGAGGCTACATTGGTCTTGGCATTGACGAGTTCGGTAATTTCTCGAATTCGGGCGACAACACCAGTTCAGGCGCAGGGGGATCGAAGCCTAGTCGGATCAGTCTGCGAGGAGCAGGTAATACCAACTGGCTGAATTTGAGCACCAAGTACGCTAAGTACTATCCGTCATCGGGTTTGGCGGTGTCGCAACAGACAGCCGTTCAGTCAACTTGCAAGGCCGGTTACCTGTACAACTACAGCGGCTCGACGCAAACCGACGCGAACAACCAGCGCATTGGCAGCGGCTATCAGACGACAGAGAAGCTGCCATACAACTACAACTACATCACGGGCAAAGATCTCGGTATCTCGATCGCCAACCAGCAAGCTGTTTCGAACCCGACGCGTGCAAACGGGGTTCCGATCACTTATGGGATCAGCATTACGCAGGACGGCATTTTGAACGTGTCATACAGCGTGAACGGTGGCACGACTCAGACGGTGATCAAGGATCAAAGCATCACCGCACAAAACGGGCCATTGCCGCCATCGTTCCGTTTCGGTTTCTCGGCCGGTACGGGTAGCGGGAGCAATATTCACGAGATCACTTGTTTCAAGGCTGCGCCAATTGGGCAGTCGAGTAGTTCGGCGGGGACCAACGTTCAGCAATCGGCACGGGTTGAGGCTGGCACACAGGTCTACCTTGCGTACTACCACCCGACGAACTGGTGGGGCGAACTGACTGCACAAAATCTAATGATGGATCCCGTGACGGGCATCGTCACCATCAACGGTACGGCGAATTGGAACGCAAGTTGCAAGCTGACCGGTGGGGCATGTCAGGCAATGGGTTCAAACGTGACGGTCACGGCGCAAGCGCCGACAGCACGCAACATCTTGACCTGGAACGATGCGTCGCGCGTGGGCATTCCGTTTGAGTGGGCAAATTTGACCTCTGCGCAGCAGCAGGTGCTTACAGCGGGTGATAGCAGCGCTACCGCCGACCGTTTGTCCTACTTGCGTGGCGATCGTACGAAAGAGGTTGCCACTGGCGGATCGTTCCGGACCCGGGCAGGAGTGCTGGGCGATATCATGAATTCCAGCCCGACCTGGGTGGGCGCGCCTTCTGCCCCATACAACGGCCCGTGGGTGGATGCGCTGAATGCTTCGGCAACTCCGGCCGAGCCAGCAGGAAGCTACGCGGCCTTCAAAAGTCAGTATGCAACTCGGCAGAACGTTGTCTATGTTGGTGCCAACGACGGCATGTTGCATGGTTTTCGTGCTGGTGCCTACGATGCCACGGGCAACTTTGTCGGGAACTCGGCGAGTACGCCGAACGATGGTGCTGAGGCTATCGCATACATGCCGGCAACGGTGTTGAACACGATCCACAGTACTGACAGCAACCTCGATTTCAGTGCGACGGCGTACACACACAATCTGTATGTCGATGCGACGCCTGGCACGGGGGAGCTGTTTTACAACGGTGCTTGGCACACATGGCTGGTCGGTGGCCTGGGTGGCGGTGGCAATGCCACCGGTGCGATTGGGGACAACACGAGCCAGGGTTCGGGGGCGATTTACGCGCTCGACATCACCAATCCTTCTACTTTTACCGAGGGCAATGCCGGTTCGTTGGTGGTGGGCGAGTGGTCGTCGTCTACGATCACATGTTCCAACGTCGCAAACTGCGGTCAGTATCTCGGTAGCACCTATGGCACGCCCGTCATTCGTCGTCTGCACAACGGCTACTGGGCAGTTCTGTTCGGTAATGGGCTGAACAGCCAGCAGGGTAGCGCGGGCCTATTTGTCATGTTGGTTAATCCCAGCGATGGCACAAAGACGTTTTATTACTTCGATACCGGCGCCGGCCCCAGCGGAAGCACTAAGAACGGGATTGCGTACGTGACCCCGGCAGATCTTGATGGCGACCACATTACTGACTATGTGTACGCGGGCGATTTGCTGGGCAACGTATGGCGTTTTGACTTGACTTCGGCAAACCCATCTTCGTGGGCGGCATCTTCGTCGCCTCTGTTTACGACCTCGACCGGCCAGCCGATTACCAGCAAGGTAGCTGTGGCTTCGATCCCCGGCACCGGTACTGGTCAGCCGCGCGTGCTTGTGAGTTTCGGCACCGGGCAAGCGTTGCCGCAAACGCTGACAGCGGCGGCCACGTATTCGAAGACTGTGCAGGCGCTCTACGGTATTTGGGATTGGGACATGAGTGCCTGGAATAGCAAGGCATCAGCATCCGCGCGATATGCGTCGCTCACCGGGCCGCAGAATGTTACGACAACATCGCTGCTAACCCAGAACATTACTGCGCAATCGACTAGCTCCGCTAACACTCCTTCGTACCGGACTGTCAGCAACAATAAGGTGTGCTGGCAAGGATCGACTGCATGTGGCAGTGGCAATACCCAGTATGGCTGGACGCTGCCGTTGCCAAGTACGACCACGGGATCGGGAGCTACAGCTGTCACCAACTATGAGCAGGTCGTCTACAACCCGACGCTTGCCTACGGCATGTTCATCGTCAACACGACCATCCCGGCGGTGCAGCAGGTGCTGTCCTGCACGTCGACACCGGCTTCGGGATATACGATGGCCGTGGCGGTAGGCTCAGGCGGTGCAGCGTCGCAATCCTTCTTTGGCGATAACAACAACAACTTCCCGACTTACAACGGCGGCATTGTGAGTGGTATTGGCTTGAGCGCTACCGGTACGCCGTCGATCGTGACCGCAAACAAGCTGCCTTATCTGGTGCAGCAGACCACCACCGGTACAGGTGTCGTCAACCAGATCAACCCGGGTGCTGCCGGTGTCGGCTCGCGTCTGAACTGGGTCAAGCTGCGTTAAACCATGAATCGAGAACAATCCATTCCAGCGGGGCAGGCCGCAGGCTTTACCCTGATCGAGCTGATGATCACGGTGGCGATCGTCGCCATCATCACGATCATTGCGTACCCGTCGTATCAGCAATATGTGCTCAAGTCGCATCGCGTTGATGCGAAGACCGCGCTGCTGGATTTGGCGGCGCGGCAGGAGCGCTACTACACGCTGCAGAACATCTACACCAGTTCGCCTGCGGCATTGGGGTATGGGGCCGCATCATTTCCGGTCGCGGTGCAGACGGGCAGCCAGAGCTACTACACGCTTAACGTGACACAGTTGAACAACGCGGCGTCACAGCCTTCGTACACGGCGGTCGCTGTACCATCGGGGCCGCAACTACCAGACACCTGCGGCACCTACACGATTAACCAATTGGGCCAGCAGAATAACCAAAACAACACGACTGCAACTGCGCAGTGCTGGTAACAAAAAAGGCCCCCTAGGGGGCCTTTCTCATTTGCGCGCACTCGTCGCCGCAACTTCATCCAGCACGTCACGAAACTCCGCCAGATCCTCAAAACTCCGGTACACCGACGCAAACCGGATGTACCCGATCTTGTCCAGCCGCTTGAGTTCGCGCATGACCAGTTCACCCACGCGGTCGCTGCCGATTTCCTTCTCGCCGTGGCTGAGGAGTTTTTCTTCGATGCGGGCGATGGCCTCGTCGATGGCCTCGGCGGAGACAGGGCGCTTACGTAGCGCCAGGCGCATGGAATCCTTGACCTTGGCGCGGTCGTAATCGACGCGGCTGCCGTTCTTTTTGACGACGGCGGGGAAGAACAGCTCGATGCGCTCGTAGGTCGTGAAGCGGCGGTCGCAGGACTCGCACTTGCGGCGCCGGCGCACGGTGTCGCCTTCCTCCGACATGCGAGTCTCAATCACCTGGGTGGCCGCGTGGCCGCAAAAGGGGCATTTCATGCCGCGCTCCTCGGGAACCTCAAACGCACTGCGCTAAAAGAACAACGCCGCGATGGCCGGGGTGACCATCGCGGCAGAGTACTACGTGGCCAGTTGCCCGGCCATGGTCAAGCGCTTAGGCGTAGACCGGGAACTGCTTGGTCAGCTCAGCCACCTTGGCGCGCACGGCGGCGATGTTCGCTTCGTCGTGCGGGTTGTCCAGCACGTCGGCGATCAGGTGTGCAACCTTCACGGCCTCGGCTTCCTTGAAGCCGCGCGTGGTCATGGCCGGCGAGCCCAGGCGCACGCCCGAGGTCACGAACGGTTTTTCCGGGTCATTCGGAATCGCGTTCTTGTTGACGGTGATGTGCGCGTCGCCCAGCACCTTCTCGGCTTCCTTGCCGGTGATGTTCTTGGCACGCAGGTCCACCAGCATCACGTGGCTCTCGGTGCGGCCCGACACGATACGCAGGCCACGGGCCATCAGCGTTTCGGCCATGGCACGAGCGTTCTTCACCACTTGCTCCTGGTACGCCTTGAACTCCGGCGACAGCGCTTCCTTGAATGCCACTGCCTTGCCGGCGATCACGTGCATCAGCGGGCCACCCTGGATCCCCGGGAAGATCGCCGAGTTGATGGCCTTCTCGTGCTCGGCCTTCATCAGGATCACGCCGCCGCGCGGGCCGCGCAGGCTCTTGTGGGTGGTCGTGGTGACGAAGTCAGCGTGCGGTACCGGGTTCGGGTACACGCCTGCGGCGATCAGGCCGGCGTAGTGGGCCATGTCCACCATGAAGTACGCGCCGATCGCCTTGGCGATCTTGCCAATGCGCTCGAAGTCGATGCGCAGCGCAAAGGCGGAAGCGCCAGCGATGATCAGCTTGGGCTTCTTCTCTTGCGCCAGGGCTTCCAGCGCGTCGTAATCGATGTCTTCTTGCGCGTTCAGGCCGTAGCTGACGACGTTGAACCACTTGCCGCTCATGTTGAGCGCCATGCCGTGCGTCAGGTGACCGCCTTCGGCCAAGCTCATGCCCATGATTGTGTCGCCCGGCTTGAGCACGGCGAAGAACACGCCCTGGTTGGCCTGCGAGCCGGAGTTCGGCTGCACGTTGGCCGCTTCAGCGCCAAACAGTTGCTTCACGCGGTCGATGGCGAGCTGTTCAACCACGTCCACATATTCGCAGCCGCCGTAGTAGCGCTTGCCGGGGTAGCCCTCGGCGTACTTGTTGGTCAGTTGCGAGCCCTGCGCGGCCATCACGGCCGGCGAGGTGTAGTTCTCGGAGGCAATCAGCTCGATGTGATCTTCCTGGCGCTGATTTTCCTTCTGGATGGCGGCAAAGATCTCGGGATCGATCTGGTCGATCGTATAGCGGCTGCGTTCGAACATGGCGAGTGTCTGGTCTGAAACGAAACGGAAAAAACGGAGATCGGGTGTGGCGGGCTGGCTTCGGGAAACATGCGCGCGGCTTGGACGCTGTCTCGGCGTTGACCGATGGCAGCGGGTGCCCAAGTCACCCTGCTTCCCATTCGCTGCCCAGGCGAGCGGCAGGCGTCGTTGTGCATGACGCCAGAAACCTTGCGCTTCCTCGTGGTCGGTGCCCACTGCCGAGGTCTGCGGTGTGTTGCTGCAGCCCCGGGATTCGCCAGTCGCGCAAGGTGGAATGGTTGCCCGCGAGTGTACGACAGGCCCTTGACTGCCGCAAGGCGCGGGGCGCTTGCCCAAGCACATTGCGACGCAACAGGCGGCAACGCTTCAGGTAAACTCTGTTTTTCGCATTTTTTCAGGCTTGGAGACACTTCCATGATCGTATTCGTGACCGGTGCAACTGCCGGGTTCGGTGCAGCCATCGCGCGGCGTTTCGTGCGGGAAGGCCATCGTGTGATCGCGGCTGGCCGCCGTCAGGATCGTCTGGATGCGCTCAAGGCCGAACTGGGCGACGCGCTTCTGCCGGTCGTGCTGGATGTGCTGGATGCCGCCGCTGTTGCGGCGTTGCCGGGCTCGCTGCCCGAGGACTGGCGCGACGTCGACGTGCTGGTCAACAACGCTGGCCTGGCGCTTGGTCTGGAACCCGCCCAACGCGCAGACCTGACCGACTGGGATCGCATGATCGGTACCAACTGCTCCGGCTTGGTTCATATGACGCGTGCGTTGCTTCCGGCCATGGTCGAGCGCAATCGTGGTCATGTCATCAACATTGGCTCGATTGCCGGGACGTACCCGTACCCGGGCGGCAACGTATATGGTGCGACCAAGGCGTTCGTGCGCCAATTCTCGCTGAACCTGCGTGCCGACCTGACCGGCACCCGCGTGCGCGTATCGAACATCGAGCCGGGCCTGTGCTCGGGCACCGAGTTCTCCAACGTCCGTTTCAAGGGCGACGATGCCCGCGTGGATAAGGTCTACGAAGGCACGGAGGCGCTCACCGCCGACGACATCGCCGAGGCGGTCTACTGGATGGCGGCGCTCCCAGCGCACTTCAATGTCAACGCAATCGAGCTCATGCCCGTTTGCCAGTCATTCTCGGCCACGAGCTTGACGCGGGACATGGCTTAAATCGTGTCATGCAGGGTTTGCCACAGCGTGCAAGCCCTCGGCCGGCCGGTGGATGGCTGGCCGTCACATGAGCCTTGGTAAAATTGCCGGATGTCTTCTTTTGACTGGAACCTGCGCGTGTATTGGGAAGATACCGACGCAGGCGGTGTAGTGTTCTACGCCAACTATCTGAAATTCTTTGAGCGCGCCCGCACTGAGTGGCTCCGCGCGCTCGGGGTCGACCAGCAGGCGCTGGCCGACACGACCGGGGCCATTTTCGTGGTGCGCAGCACCGCTGTGGACTACCGCGCACCTGCCCGCCTAGATGACCTGGTGCAGATCCGTTCGCGTATGGAACGGGTTGGCCCAGCGTCGGTCCAATTTGCCCAAGAAGGCTGGCGTGGCGACGTTCTGCTCGCATCAGGCACGATTCGTGTTGGATGTGTCGACCGGCTCACATTCCGGCCGACCCCGATCCCCGCTCCCGTACTCGCAACCATCAAAGCCGCCGCATGAATCCCGTCGAGGTCACACAAGATCTGTCGATCGTCTCGCTGGTGCTGCACGCCAGTCTGTTGGTCCAATTTGTCATGGGCCTGTTGCTGGTGATGTCGCTGTTCTCCTGGACGTACATCTTCCGCAAGGCATTTGCACTGCGCGCTGCGCGCAGCCAGACCGAATCGTTCGAACGCGAATTCTGGGCCGGCGGCGATCTGCAGGCGCTGTATCAAAGCGCCGCCAACAACCGCCACAACACCGGCGCGCTGGAACGCATCTTTGAAGCCGGCATGCGCGAATACCTCAAGACGCGTGAGCAGCAGCGTGGCGGTGGCGACCCGAGTGCCATCCTCGATGCTGCCCGCCGCGCCATGCGTGCCGCCTATCAGCGCGAAATGGATTCGCTTGAATCGCACCTGCCGTTCCTGGCGTCGGTCGGTTCGGTCAGCCCGTACATCGGCCTGTTCGGCACGGTGTGGGGGATCATGAACGCCTTCCGCGGCCTGTCCAACGTGCAGCAGGCCACGTTGTCTGCTGTGGCGCCGGGTATTGCCGAAGCGCTGGTCGCCACGGCCATCGGCCTGTTTGCGGCCATCCCGGCGGTGATCGCCTACAACCGTTACGCCACCGAGATGGACCGCTTGGCCAACCGGTTCGAGAGCTTCATGGAAGAGTTTTCGAACATCCTCCAGCGCCAAACGCGCTAAGGACGGATCGTCATGGCTACCATCCAGCGAACGCGCCGCGCCCGACGGGCCAAGGCCGACATCAACGTTGTTCCGTACATCGACGTGATGCTGGTGCTGCTGGTCATCTTCATGGTGGCAGCGCCTGTGGTGAACCCGGGTGTGGTCAACCTGCCTTCTGTGGCCAACGCCACGCCGCAGCAGACCCAGCCGCCCATCGTCGTGACCATCAAGGGCGACGGCACGATCCTTGCTCGCATCAAGACGGGCTCGGGTGCCACCGAGCAGAAGCTCGCCAACAACAATGAGCTGCGCGCTTTCGTGAAGCAGCGCACCGACGAGAACCCCGATCAGCCGGTCGTGATTGCCGCCGACAAGGCCGTGCAGTACGACCGTGTGCTGACGGTGATGAGCGTATTGAAGGGCGATGGCGTCAAGCGCGTCGGCCTGATGGTGAAGTCGCAATGAACGCGAAGATGTTTCCAGGCGAGGCAACCTGAGTGAGCGTCATGGCTACAAGGTCAGTGAGCCCCGCGTTGCATCGTTACGAGCCTGTCCGCGAGCGCGGCACACTGCGCGCGTTTGGGTTGGCAGTCCTCACGCACCTGTTGCTGATCGCCTTCCTGTACTTTGGCGTGCAGTGGCAGAGCAGCACGCCGCGCGGCGAAGAGGCCGAGCTGTGGGATGAGGCTGCGGTTCAGCAAGCCGTGCAGACCGCGCCGCCGCCAGAGGTCAAGCCGGAGCCGGTCATCAAGGCGCCGCCGACCAAGGTGGAAGAGGAAGCCGACATCGCGCTGGAGCAGAAGCGCAAGCGCGAGCAGGAAGCCGCTGCCGCAGCGGCTGCCGCGCGCGAGGCTGAACTCGCCCGCCGGGCCGCCGAGGACCGCGCCGAAGCCCAGCGCCAAGCGCAACTGAAAGCGCAGAAGGAACAGCAAGCCCACCAGGCGGAACTTCAACGCAAGGCCCAGGCCGAACAGCAGGCCAAGGAAAAGGCCGCCGCCGCTGAAGCCCAGGCTCGCAAGAACGCACAACTGCAGGCCCAGGCGGAAGCCAAGGCCAAGGCAGATGCCGAAGCGAAGCAGAAGGAGCTGAAAGCCAAGGCTGCCGCAGATGCCAAGGCTAAGGCGGATGCCGAACGCAAGGCCAATGAATCGCGTGCCAACGCACAGCGCAAGGAGCAACTGGATCGCCTGCGTGCGATGGCCGGTGCCGGTGCAACCGGCACGGTGGCGGGCTCCGGTGGCGGTGTCGGCAACGCCATGGGCACGGGCGGTACGGCATCGGCAGGGTACGCCGAGCGCGTGCGCGCCAAGGTCAAGCCGAACATCGTGTTCGACCCGGGTGCCATCAGTGGCAATCCGGCAGCGGTGGTGGCGGTGACGATGGCGCCGGACGGCTCGATCCTGTCCAAGCGGCTGACCAAGTCGAGCGGCAACGGCGCCTATGACGAAGCCGTGCTGCGTGCGGTGGACCGTTCCGATCCGCTGCCGCGCGATACCAACGGCAAGGCACCGTCGAGCGTCATCCTGACGTTCCGGCCCAAGGAATAACGCGCTGGCGTCGCCCCGGTGGCGCCGGCACCCAGTTCACAGATTCGATACGGATGATGAACATGATGCGCAAGATGTGGATTCCAATCTTCCGACGAGCCGCGCAGGCGTTGCTGCTGACTGCAGCGTGCGTCGGCGTGGCCCATGCACAGCTCAACGTGGAGATCTCGGGCGTCGGTTCGAGCCAGTACCCGATCGCCATCGCCAACTTCCAGGGCGAGGCCGAGGCCCCGCAAAACCTCTCGGCAATCGTCCGGGCAGACTTGGCGCGCAGCGGCCGTTTCTCCAACGTGGATGTCGCCGGCGCGGTGGTGCCGGAAAGCCCGGCCCCGGACCTGGGCGCCTGGAAGACGCGCGGTGCGGCTGCCTTCGTGGGCGGCACCGTGACGCGCAACGGCGATCGCTACGAGATTCGCTTCCGCCTGTATGACACCGCCAAGGGCGAGAGCCTGGGCGGCCTGTCGCTCACACGTGGGCCTGGCCAACTGCGCCTGGCTGCGCACGAGATTGCCGATTACATCTACCAGAAGCTGATTGGCGAGCGCGGTGTGTTTGCGACGCGCCTGTCGTATGTGTCGAAGGTGGGTCGTCGCTACCAGCTGCAGATTTCCGATTCGGACGGCGCCAACCCGCAGATTGCGCTGACCAGCAACGAGCCGATCATCTCGCCGGCATGGTCGCCGGACGGCACCAAGGTCGCGTACGTGTCGTTCGAGCTCAAGAAGCCGGTGGTGTACGTGCATGATCTGGTGGCCGGTCGCCGCACGGTGATCTCGAACCAGAAGGGCAACAACTCGGCACCGTCGTGGTCGCCGGATGGTCGCCGCGTGGCGGTGGCGCTCTCGCGTGACGGCAATACGCAGGTCTATGTGGTCAATGCTGATGGCTCGGGCCTGCGCCGCCTGACGCGCAGCAGCGCTATCGATACTGAACCGTCGTTCTCGCCGGATGGCCGCTCGATCTACTTCACCAGCGACCGTGGCGGTGCACCGCAGATCTACCGCATGTCGGCTGACGGTGAAGAGGCGGGCGGTGCCCAGCGCGTGACATTCAAGGGCAGCTACAACACGAGCCCGCGTGTGTCGCCGGACGGCAAGCTGCTGGCCTACATCTCGCGCGTGGGCGGTGCGTTCCGCCTGTACACGCAGGACTTGTCCAACGGCGATGTAAACGCGCTGACGGACACCACGTACGACGAATCCCCGAGCTTTGCCGCCAACGGCAAGTTCATCCTGTATTCCACGCGCGTGGGCGGTAAGACCGTGCTGGCAGCCGTGTCGACCGATGGCCGTACGCGTCAGATTCTTTCCCTCCAGGCCGGCGAAGTTCGTGAGCCGGCATGGGGTCCTTTCATGCAATAACGAAGCAGTTCCTCTAGGAGAAATCGGACATGTCGAAGTCCCAAACCATGATCAAACTCGCAGCCATTGCCACGCTGCTGGCCCTGGGCGCTTGCAGCTCGGGCGTGAAGCTGGATGACACCGCCAAGAACGGCACCGGCGGCGCAGCCGGTACGGGCGCTGATGCCCGCACGGTCACCCCGGTGGACGTTGGCCGTGACGAGCTGACCGATCCGAACAGCCCGCTGGCCAAGCGCAGCATCTACTTCGACTTCGACAGCTACTCGGTGAAGTCGGAGTACCAAGGCCTGCTGGGTCAGCACTCGCGCTACCTGCAGTCGCACAACCAGCGTAAGGTCCTGATCCAGGGCAACACCGACGAGCGCGGCACCAGCGAGTACAACCTGGCCCTGGGCCAGAAGCGTGCCGAAGCCGTGCGTCGCGCACTGTCGTCGATGGGCGTGCCTGACAGCCAGATGGAAGCCGTGAGCCTGGGCAAGGAAAAGCCGCAGGCCACCGGTCACGACGAAGAGTCGTGGGCGCAGAACCGCCGCGCCGACATCGTTTACTGATCGGCATGGTTTGAAGTCGTGCGCGCCGGCTACGCTTGCGTGGCCGGCGTTCTTACGTTGGCAATCACATGAACACGATGATGAAACAGCGCGCGTATGAAGCCATGCGTCGGGCCATCCTGATGACGACGCTTGTTGCCGGTGGTGCTCTGACCATGGCTGGCCCGGCGGCGGCAGGGGTATTTGACGACGATGAGGCGCGTCGCGCCATCATCGACATGCGCGAGAAGTTCAACACCTTCCAGTCGAGCGCCGCGCAGCGTATCGACCAAAATAGCCGCAACCTGATCGACGCGCAGAACCAGATCGAGACGCTCAAGTCCGAAGTGGCACGCCTGCGTGGCCAGAACGAGGTGCTGCAGAATTCAGTCGACACGCTGACCAAGCAGCAGAAGGACTACTACGCCGACCTCGATGCGCGCCTGAAGAAATTCGAGCCGCAGCAGGCCACGGTGGAAGGCCGTGACGGCATGGTCCAGCCGGGCGAGAAGGATGAATACGACGCCGCGCTGAAGACGTTCCAGGGCGGCGATTTCAAGGGCGCGGGCAACCAGTTCTCGGCCTTCGTGAAGAAGTACCCGCAGAGCCCGTACCTGCCGCTGGCTCAGTTCTGGCTGGGCAACGCGCTGTATGCGCAGCGTGACTACAAGGGATCGAGCTACGTGCTGGAGAGCATGGCGCGCGCCAATCCGCAGCACCCGAAGGCCGCCGATGCGCTGCTGCAGGTGGCAACCAACCAGGGTGAGTCGGGCCAGAAGGCAGCTGCACGCAAAACGCTGGAAGCGGTGGTTGCCCAGTACCCGGGCAGCGAGCAGGCCAAGACTGCACAAAGCCGCCTGAAGACGATGCGCTGATCGGCGAATCGCTTTTGTGGTTGATCGACGCCCGCCCGTGGTTGCACTGGCGGGCGTTTTTCATGGCGGGCCGTAAATGGCCGGCATGTGAACGGTTGGGCGCGGGCTGGGTGGCGGCGCGCTAAAATGCTGGCCTTCCCCTGATTTGCTCCACAAGGCTTCGCCCATGAAAAAACGCGCCATCGTCCTGCTCTCCGGCGGGCTGGACTCCGCCACCGTGCTCGCCATGGCCAATGCCGATGGCTTTGAGACCTACGCGCTGTCGATGCGCTACGGCCAACGTCACTCGTCCGAGCTGGACGCGGCCAAGAAGGTGGCGGCGGCGCTGGGCGCCGTGCGCCACGAGATCGTCGATCTGGATTTGCGCAAGTTCGGCGGCTCCGCGCTGACGGATGACAAGCTCGATGTGCCGACCGAAGGCGCACACGAGGGTATTCCCATCACCTACGTGCCGGCACGCAACACCATCATGTTGTCGCTGGCACTTGGCTGGGCTGAAGCCGTGGGCGCGCGTGATCTGTTCTTCGGCGCCAACGCGGTCGACTATTCCGGCTATCCGGACTGCCGACCCGAATACGTGGCTGCGTACGAGGCGCTCGCCAACCTGGCCACCAAGGCCGGTGTGGAGGGCGAGCGAATCCGTGTGAACGCACCCATCATCGCCATGACCAAGGCGGAGATCATCCAGACCGGTGCGCGACTGGGCGTCGACTATGGCATGACGGTGTCGTGCTACAAGGCGGACGAGGAGGGGCGTGCCTGCGGCGTGTGCGATTCATGCCGCATCCGCAAGGCCGGTTTTGAGGCCGCCGGCGTGCCCGACCCGACGCGCTACGCCTGACGCCATGCCCGAACTCGATCTCAACGCGCTCTCCCACACGCTGCTATGGGCGACCTTCGCGCTCACCTTTGTCTTTGGCGCGCTCTTGCAGCGCACGCACTTCTGCACGATGGGTGCGGTGTCCGATGCCATCAATATTGGTGACTGGAGCCGTGTGCGCATGTGGGTGCTGGCCATTGGCGTGGCCACGATCGGCACGGGTGTACTGAGCTGGCTGGGCCTGATCGATACGAGCAAGACCATCTACACAGCCAACAAGCTGCTGTGGCTGTCGTCGCTGGTGGGCGGGCTGCTGTTCGGTTTCGGCATGGTGCTGGGTTCGGGTTGCGGCAGCAAGACGCTGGTGCGCATCGGCGGCGGCAATCTCAAGTCGGTGGTGGTATTCGTATTCCTCGGGTTGTCGGCGTACATGACGCTCAAGGGCGTGTTTGGCGTGGTGCGTGTGGCAACCGTCGACAACGTCGTGGTCACGCTGCCGACCTCGCAAGACCTGCCGAGCGTGCTGGGCCATGCGTTGTCAGTGGACGTGCGCACGCTGCGTCTGGCGCTCGCGCTGGTGATTGGCGGGGCGCTGTCGCTATGGGCGCTGCTCGGGCATGATTTCCGCACCGTCGACAACCTGCTCGGCGGTGTGGGCGTCGGGCTCATCATCGTGGCCATGTGGTACGTGTCGGGTCACCTCGGCTACGTGCAGGAAGATCCGAACACGCTGCAGGAGGCGTTCGTTGCCACCAACAGTGGCCGCATGGAGGCGCTGAGCTTTGTCGCCCCCGTGTCGTACACGCTGGAGTGGTTGATGTTCTTCAGCGATACCTCGCGCGTGCTGACGGTGGGCATCGTGAGCGTGCTGGGCGTGATTGCCGGCTCGGCCGTGGTGGCGCTGGCCACGAGCACGTTCCGCTGGGAAGGCTTTGCCAATGCCGAAGACACCGGCAACCACATCATCGGCGGCATCCTGATGGGGGTGGGCGGCGTGACGGCACTGGGTTGCACGATCGGGCAGGGGCTGTCGGGCGTGTCGACGCTGGCGATCGGCTCGTTCATCGCGCTGGCGGGCATCCTGATCGGCGCGGTGCTGGCGTTCCGCTATCAGATGTGGCGGATGGAGCGCCTGGTCTAACAGGCGTTGACGAAATCAAGGTGGTGTGCCTATAATCGCTGTCTTTGGGGTCTTTAGCTCAGTCGGTAGAGCAGTAGACTTTTAATCTATTGGTCGCGGGTTCGAATCCCGCAGGACCCACCAAATTTCAGAGGGCTCGACAGCAATGTCGGGCCCTTTGTCTTTTGTGCGACGCTATCCTGCGCGTGTCACTTACCGGTCTACGCTCATGTCCTTGCGCCTCTACCTCGCCGGCCCCGATGTCTTTCGCCCGCAACCGGTCGCCCATGGCGAAGCGCTCAAGGCGCTGTGCGCGGAATTCGGCTTCACCGGCCTGTATCCGCTCGACAACGCAGTCGCCCCACAGGCCAACGGTCCAGCGACCGCCGCCGAGATCTACCGACAAAACATCGCACTGATCGATTCGGCCGACGCCGTGATCGCCAACGTAGCCGATTTTCGTGGCCATGAGCCCGACTCCGGCACGTGCTTCGAGATTGGCTATGCCATCGCGCGCGGCAAAGACGTGTGGTGCTACAACGTGCCCGCCGTGCCGCTCCTCGCGCAGGTACCGAACACTCAAGGCAGTGATGCCGACGGCTGGACCGTGGAGGACTTCGACTTGCCGCGCAACCTGATGATCGCGTGCAGCAGCCGCCTAGTGGTGGGCGATGCGCGTGCGTGCCTGGAGCAGATGCGCGCGCACTATGCAGGCGCGTAGTTGCACATAGTCGCGCGGCCGATATGCGTATGCGGATTACTTCCTTCAGGGCGGCAGGGGCTGTCCGTATAGTGCCTGCACCGGATAACCCACCGGACGAGGCACCGCATGAAGCTCGACGACCTGCATCAACTCCCTGATCTCACACACCTGCTGGCCGAATTGGCCTCCACCGCTGCGCAACGCGATCAGCAAGGCGGTCATGCTGCGCACGAGAAGGCAGCGATTGCGCGCGCAGGTTTGCTGCCGTTGGTCATTCCCACGCAGTACGGCGGGGCAGGTGTAGGCTGGGCCGATGCTTTTGCCGCCGTGCGTGCCATCGCCGCGGTCGACAGCTCCCTCGGGCATCTGCTGGCCTTCCAGTACCTGCAGACCACCACGGTGTATCTGTACGGTTCTGACGCGCAGCGCGAACGCTTTCTGCGCCCGACCGCCGAGCTGGGCTGGTGGTGGGGCAATGCCGTCAACCCGCTCGATCATCGATTGCGCGCACAGCGCTCCGGCAGCGGCTGGGTGCTCGACGGGGAAAAGGGTTTCTGTTCGGGCACGCTGGGCTCAAACATGATGGTGGTGTCCGCCCACGACGAGGCGAGTGGCAAGTCGATCGTGGCCGTGGTACCGACTGCGCGCTATGGCATCACCGTGCGCGATGACTGGCATCCCATCGGTCAGCGCCAGACGGATAGCGCGACCGTGCAGTTCCGCCACGTACAGGTGAGTGAAGACGAGGTGCTGTCGGGTCCCGAGAACGTCTTCACGCCGTATCAGACCTTGCGCTCATGCGTGGCGCAGAACGTGCTGGTCAATCTCTACACCGGTATCGCAGCAGGCGCGCTGGACGAGGCGCGCAAGGTCACGCTGCATGCATCGCGGCCGTGGCTGACGTCCGGCGTTGAGCGCGCGGCGGACGATCCCTATCAGATTCAGCGCTTTGGCGAGATGCGCGTGCAATGGCTCGCTGCTGAAGCCCTGGCCGATCGTGCCATCCAACGGCTGGACCGCGCGTGGCGCAAGGGCGCAGCACTCACCGCCGACGAGCGCGCCGAGGTGTCGCTTGTCACGGCCGAGGCCAAGGTGGCGGCGCATCGCGCAGCGTTGTTCATCAGCCAGGAAATGTTTGAGGCCACGGGCGCGCGCTCTACCAAGGCCGCACTCGCACTGGACCGCTTCTGGCGCAACGCGCGCACGCACACGCTGCACGATCCGCTCGACTACAAGCTGCGCGCCATTGGCCGCTACGCGCTGGAAGGCATCCTGCCGGATGCCACGGTCTACGGCTGAGCGCGTATCGATCTGCGCTTTCCTTCGTTGGCACATGGCCGACGCGGGCGGTGTAATGTGGAATTCGTTCGCTGCCGTGAACTGTCTACTTACATCATGTCTGACGTTGCCCTCGCCACTCCGGCTGCCCCTGAGGCGCCTGCCGTTCACACTGCCCGTTTCCACGTTCGTCGTCTGCCTGATGCGCCGCTCGGCGCGGAGATTCTTGGTCTGGCAGATGCAGCAGACCTATCTGATGCCGACATCGCCGCCATTCGCCAGGCGTGGCTTGCGCACGATGGCTTGCTTGTCTTCCGCGACGTGCAGCTCACACCGCAATCACAAGTCGAATTCAGCCGTCGCTTTGGCCCGTTGCAGGTGCACGTGCTCAACCAGTTTCATCTAGCCGAGCACCCGGAAATCCTGGTCGTCTCCAACGTGGTCGAGAACGGCAAGCCGATCGGCCTGGGTGATGCGGGGCGCGACTGGCATTCGGATCTTTCATACAAGCCGTTGCCGAGCCTGGGTTCGCTGTTGCTGACGCGTGAGCTGCCGGAGGAGGGCGGCGATACGCTGTTCGCCAACATGGTCCGCGCATTCGAGACGTTGCCCGTTGAGCTCAAACGCGTGATCGAGGGCCGCCGCGCGGTGCACTCGTACGTGTACCGTTACGAGCGCCTGCGTGCACTGTCGACGTGGCGGCCGGCGCTCTCGCAGGCGCAGATCGATGCCGTGCCACCGGTCGATCATCCGGTCGTGCGCACGCACCCGGAGACGGCCAAGCGCGCGCTCTTCGTCAACGAAGGCTTTACCTCGCACATCCTAGGCCTGCCGGAAGACGAAAGCACCAGCGTGCTCGAACAACTCTTCGCCCACAGCATCCGCGCAGACAACGTCTACACGCACCACTGGCGCGCCGGCGACATGCTGTTCTGGGACAACCGCTCGACCATCCACTTCGCACCCGGCTGTCCCGACACGTATCGCCGCACGCTGCATCGCACGACGATCGAGGGCGACGTTCCCGTCTAAAGCCCTGCCTCGCGCAGGCGCGCATCAATGCTTGCGAGCGTCAGCGTCTGTGCGAAGAGTCGCGCGAGGGATTGGCTTGCGTGCTGCGATACCACGTCCGCGGTAGCCCAGCGGTACGCATCCATCTCAGGGATCAGACGCCCCGTGTGATAACTGTTGAACATCGAAGTGCACGTGAGTGTGTCGAGCACGACTTCGGCGCGGTGCAGGCGCGTGGCGAACAGGTGCAGCTCCTTGTCGCGCCGGAACGGAACGCGCCCGAGTTCGACCAGCGTGCGGCCGTCGAGCACGAGACCAGTCTCTTCGCGCGTCTCGCGCAATGCGGTGTCGCGGCAATCCTCGCCGGGTTCCGGGGCGCCCTTGGGGATATCCCAGTGGCGCGTTTCAGTGGCGTGGGCGAGCAGGACTTCCGCGTCTTCGTTGAGCAGCACGAGGCCGCAGGACAGGGCGATCGGCATGCTACTTGCCTCCTCCGCGCTGCACGATGCGCGCGGTCAGCAACTGATGGTCGCGGCTGAACAGGCGCCGGTAGGCGAGCAGCACCGCCGTCACCGTGCCGAGCCCCGAAGACGCCGCCAGCAGGAACATGATGACGATCTGGTAGCGCACGGCCTCCAGTGGCGACTGCCCCGCCAGCACCTGGCCCGTCATCATGCCCGGTAGGCTCACCACGCCGACCACGGACATCTGGTTGATGATCGGTGTCATGCCGGCGCGTACGGCGGTGCGCGCCGCATTGCGTGCCGCTTCCCAGCGAGTACCGCCCAGCGCGAGCACTGTCTCCACCTGATCGCGCGTGGCGATCAACTCACCGGTCATGCGCTCCAGCGCCAGGCCTACGCCCGTGAGCGTGTTGCCCAGAATCATCCCCATGATCGGAATCGCGTACTGCGGTTCGTACCACGGCCGCGCATGCAGGACGACGATCAACCCGATCGCGCCGATGAGCCACGTGCTGCCGAACACCGAAAGCGTGCCGTCGATCCGCAGCCCCGCGTAGCCGCGTGCACCACGGCTGCCGGTGGCGTGCCCCGCAATGAGCGTCATGATGGCAACCACGCCCAGCACCACCACCCAATACGCGTGGGCGAACACCCATTCGAGCACGAAGCCGATCGCCAGCAACTGCACCACAGTGCGTACGGCGGCCCACGCGAGGCGACGCTCCAACCCCAGACCCAGGCCGATCGATAGCGCACCGTTCACGAGAATCAGCGCCGCCGCAATGCCGACCTGCCAGGCGGAGAGCGTGAGTTCCTGCCCGTTCATCATGATGCCTCGGTATTCAGTCGGCCGGCTTCCATGCGCCAGTGCTGCTGGCCGACGCGCGTGGCCTGTGCCGGGTCGTGCGTGATCCAGACCCAGGCATGCCGGTCAGGCGCCTGGGCAAACCAATGCTGCAGCAGGACCTCAATCGCCCGCACGGAGGCCGGGTCCAATGCGGCGGTCGGCTCATCGAGCAGCAGTACGGCGGGGCCAGTCTGCAGGGTGCGGACGAGCGCGGCAATCTGCGCTTCGCCGCCGGAGAGGTCGGCGGCGGCTTTGTCGAGAAAGCTTGCATCGCGCTCTGCGCGGGTCAGCATGGCGATGGCAGCCTCGCGGTCAAACGATGCGTGGCCCTGGCGTGCATGCAGTTGATAGGGCAGCCGCAGGTTGTCTTCCACCGTGCCGGGCAACAATGCAGGGCGCTGGCGCACGTAGGCGACTTGGCAGCGATAGGTCGGGACGGCTCGTGCAGCAATCGTCTGACCATGCCATGTCACATGACCGTCATCGACCGGGTCCAACAGTGCGAGCGCGCGCAGCAGCACGCTCTTGCCAGCGCCCGACGGGCCGGTGAGTGCAACGCGTTCGCCCGGGCGCACGGCAAGCGAAGTCGGGTGCAGCAGCGTGGCGCCGGTACGTGTGTCGCGGCGGTGGAGGTCGGTGGCAGTCAGCATGATGTGGGGCGGGCGTGTTGCATACAGTACGGCATCAATGCAGGGCTTCTATGCATTATGCATATGAGCAGGTGGGGCGATCCTCCGCCGAAATCTCTCCGCCGCGTGCATGCACGATTTGCGGCGACCGCGCCGCTGCGCGATTCGCATGCCATGCAGGCCGCTCCCTAAACCGAACAGACGGTGCCGGATGCTCTGGCGCACAGCGGATGTCGGACGAATCCGACATTGCATTCAGTGACGGGAGGGTCGCCATTTACGCACGCCGGGCATAGGATCGAATCATCACAAGAAGCGATGGGAGGGCGCCATGGAGACCGAAAAGATTCAGGTGGCGCATCCGTGGTGGCAGCCTGGGGTTTTTGCGTCAGCCCCGGCGATTTTCCTGTGGGTCTGCGCTCAACTGCCTGCCGACATGCTTGGCGATATTTTTCATGCGGGCACTTCGCCCGACTCGCTCGCGCGCGTGGGCGATACGTTATTCGTGATTGGCTGGACGGCCAGTGGCGTGCTGATGTGGCATGGTCGCCGGCGTGTTGCGCACGACGCCGATGTGACAGCGCAAGCCGCAGCAGATGCGGCTCCGGTGTTGGAGCCCGTTGCCCATCCGCAAGGTTTGGCCGGGCTGCGTCAAAGCATGGCCCGCCGCTGGGAACGCGTGCGGCATCCGATTCCGTTGCACTGACATGGATCTGCCACGAACAAAAAAGGCCAGAATGATCCGGCCTTTTTTGTTGGGTATCTTCAGGAGGTACTACCCGGGATGATCTCGTCTGCGTCGTCGCAGGGTGTTGTTGTGGCGGGCGTATCGTCAGGGTGCTCGCCTTGCACCTCCTGCCACTTGCGATAGCCCCACCATGCAGCCCCGGCCACCAGCCCTACCTTGCCGAGCCGGCGCGTAATGCGGCCGATCACGGTGCGGCGCAGTCCTGCATAAGCCAGTGAGAGTGCTGTACCGACCAGCGGATACTCACGTGCAATGCCCAGCGCGCGCATCAGGCCGTTCGGGCGGGCGAGCGGGCGGATCAGGCTCGGCAGCAGCGCGCCAAAGCCACCCAGGCTGAATGTGCGACTGGTTGCACGGCTCACATCGTTGCGGGCCTGTGCGTAGTCATAGCGCTCCAGCGCAGCACGCGTGAGCAGCAGTTCCTTGCGCACGGCCAGCGGCAAGCGGCCCTCGGCGCCACGGCGGGATGGCCGCACATGGTGCCGTGCACTGCTCGCCGGTTCGTGTTCGGGCACCGGATTGGGCGAGGGAGACGACGTCGGTTGGGTCGGATCGGTCATCGGCGCAGGATCTCCCGGTCTTTGTCAAGTTCGGCCAGCGTGGCCTCGAACAGCGGCGGTGCGTTCCGCAGCGACGTACGTACCTTCCACAGGCAGCCCGCCGCGCCCAGCGCATAGAGCACGGCCATGACGGCCAGCGCCTGCCAACGGTAGGTGTCCCAGAACAGGATGGCGATGAGCGCCGTGAGCGTCATGATGGACAGCGCGATCAGGCTGACTGCCAGCATGCCCAGGAAGGCTGCACCGAGCAGCCGGTCTTTTTCTTCGGCCAGTTCTACGCTCGCCAGTTCGAGCCGCGTCTGCAGCATCGAGACGACCGTACCGGCCAGTGTCTTCAGGGAGGCGAACAGCTTCGGGCTGGTGTCGTCGGTCATGAAGGTTCCGGAGGATACGAGGTGAAGCGCGTGACTGCCATTACAAATACAGCACGCAGCACACACCCATGGCGGGACCGCCAGAATGCAACTGGCCGATGGCGCGAACCACTCAAGTGCGCGCCATCGGCCAGGAAGAGGTCTTCGGATTACTTGCGGTTCAGCAGCAGACCGATCAGCAGGCCCACGCCCGCGGCCACGCCCACAGCTTGCCACGGATGATCGTGAACGTAGTCATCGGTGGCGCGTGCAGCCGCCTTGCTCTTGTGGACGACGGCGTCTTGCAGGTCCTGCGCTTTTTCCTTGGCTTGGCGCAGCATGCCCATGCCGCGCTCGCGCAGTTCGGCGGCTTTCTCACCGCTGGAAGAGGCGGCTTGTTTGAGTAGGGTTTCGGCGTCGGACAGAACGGTCTTCACGTCGGTCATCAGTTTCTCCTTATTGACGGATTCGGCCAGGTTGGGGGAGGTGTTCGTCATGGTCGGGTCCTTGGTATCGGGGTGGTTCAATCGTCAATATGTCGACGCGCTTATTCGCTAGCATATGTGTGGGCGTTGCGAAACTTCAAGCGCTCACGTCGCGCACGCTGCGATGGATCAAGACCTCGGTCATTGTCCGGCAATGTGCGCGTGCCTTCCACCGTTCTGTCAGCAATTGCCGCGCCAAATGACGAAAAGTGATGTTGTTGTGAATTTATAGTCGTTTTGGTTGGATGGCAATCTGGCTATAGTGGTTCCCAATCAGTGCATGGAGGACACGATGTCTTTACGTTTGGGCGATATCGCCCCGGATTTTGAGCAGGATTCCAGCGAAGGCCGCATCAAGTTCCACGAGTGGCTGGGTAACAGCTGGGGCGTGCTGTTTTCTCACCCGGCCGACTACACGCCGGTCTGCACGACTGAGTTGGGCCTGACCGCCAAGCTCAAGGAAGAATTTGCCAAGCGCAATGTCAAGGCGATCGCGCTGTCGGTGGATTCGGTCGAGTCGCACAAGGGCTGGATCAACGACATCAACGAGACGCAGAACACCACGGTCAACTTCCCGATCATTGCGGATCCGGACCGTAAGGTTTCGCAGCTCTACGACATGATCCACCCGAATGCGAGTGAGACGTTTACCGTGCGTTCGCTGTTCGTGATCGACCCGAACAAGAAGGTCCGCCTGACGATTACGTATCCGGCTTCGACGGGGCGCAACTTCAATGAAGTGCTGCGCGTAATCGACTCGCTGCAGTTGACCGAGTATCACAGCGTGGCCACGCCGGGTAACTGGCAAGACGGCGATGACGTTGTCATCGTGCCGTCGCTCAAGGATGAAGAGGTCATCAAGCAGAAATTCCCGAAGGGCTACAAAGCGTTGCGTCCGTATCTGCGCCTGACGCCGCAGCCCAATAAGTAACCGGCTCCTTGGTAGTGTGATTGCCGCCCGGCCCTCGTGCCGGGCGTTTTTTGCGTTCGTGCAAACGATAACGTGCGGCGCCAAAACAAAACCGGCCAGCCCTTGCGGGTCTGGCCGGTTTGTCTTTTGTGGAGACGGTTCAGCGCGCGATCAAATCGCCCAGCCGCCTGCGTAGAACGCCACCAGTGCCAGGGCAATCGCCACTGTGCCGATGTTCAGCTTGCGCCATTCGCCGGCCACCAGGCGGCCGATCACCAGCGTAGCGAAACCGAGCATGATGCCGGTGACGATGTTGCAGGTCAGCACGATGAACACGGCGCAGACCAGGCCGGAGAGTGCGTCGACCATGTCGTCCATGTGCAGCTTGCTCACGCTCGACAGCATCAACAGGCCGACATACATCAGCGCCGGGGCCGTGGCGTACGACGGCACCAGGCCGGCCAGCGGCGAGAAGAACATCACCGCCAGGAACAGCACGCCGACCACGACAGCCGTCAGGCCTGTCTTGCCGCCGGCCGCCACACCTACCGTCGACTCAATGTAAGCCGCAGCCGGTGCACCACCGAAGAACGCCGAGAAGATCGAGCTGATCGAATCGGCCGTCAGGGCGCGGCCACCGTTGATGATGTGGCCCTTGTCGTTGAGCAGACCAGCTTGGCCAGCCACGGCGCGGATCGTGCCGGTGGCGTCGAACACCGCGGTCATCACCAGTGCCAGTACGGCGGGCAGTACGGTGGCGGAGAGCGCACCGCGGATGTCCATCGCGCCGATGAGCGAGGCATGGCCAGGCGAACTGAGCGAGGGCAGGGCGAAGACGCCGGTGAACTTGACCGCCGGGTCAAAGATCAAGCCCAGCGCCGAGATGGCGATGATCACGATCAGGATGCCGCCCGGTACACGACGACGCTCCATGCCGAAGATGGCGGCCAGACCGAGCACCGACATCATCACCGGGAAGGCGGTGACATGACCCAGTGCAACGGGCAGGCCCTCACCGGCGTTCTTGACCACCAGGCCCACGTCGTTCGACGCGATCAGCAGCAGGAACAGGCCGATACCGATACCGGTGCCATGCGCCACGCCCGAGGGCAGGTTGCGCAGAATCCAAGAGCGCACACCGGTGGCGGAGATGGCTGTGAAGACAACCCCCATGAGGAAGACCGCGCCCAGTGCCACGCCCGGCGTGAGCTTCTGGCCCAACACGAGGCCGAAGGCCATGAAGGCGGTGAGCGAGATCGCGCAGCCGATGGCGATCGGCAGCTTGGCCCACAGGCCCATCAGCAGCGAGCCGAAGGCGGTGGTCAGACACACCGCGACGAAGACGGCGCTGCTATCGAAGCCTGCCTTGCCCAGCATGCCGGGCACGACAAACACGGCGTAGACCATCGCCATGAAGGTGGTGATACCAGCCACGACCTCGCGCTTCTGGGTGCTGCCGCGTGCAGATATTTGGAAATAGCGATCAACGGCACGCGCATCGGTAAAGCCAGCGGCGCCAAGTTCCGTCGTCGACGGAATGGACTGTTCAGCCATGGTGGGTTGTCTCCTGGCAGAGCTCCGCGCTGTCTGGTTTCTCTGAACCGTCAACGTGAGGCGCCCTGTTCTGGTTTTGATTCGGTGCGGGTGCCTGCGTACGCGCGCTGGCATTCTCCAGACCGTTGTCTCGCGATTGGTTTTGTCGCGTGGCGCTGCAATCTGCGTGTGGACTGCGCGCACGTTTTATCGGTGTGAGGGCCGTGTCAGTGATTCGATCCGCTGGCACTTGGAGCGAAGCATAGACGGGCGCCCAGGGCCGATTCATGCGGCGAGACGTATCCCGATCATTTGCAAATTTATATAACGCGGGGAAGACCACAGGGGAGAGAACGACAGTGCCCAGGACGGGCGAGAGGATGCGGCGGGTAGTGCGCGAGTGTGCACCAACCCGCCCAAAATGAAAAGCGCAATTAGAAGAAAGCCTGAATACCCGTCTGCGCGCGACCCAGGATCAGCGCGTGGATGTCGTGCGTGCCTTCGTACGTATTCACCACTTCCAGGTTCACCACGTGGCGGATCACACCGAATTCATCGGAGATGCCGTTGCCGCCGAGCATGTCGCGCGCCATGCGGGCAATGTCGAGCGACTTGCCGCACGAATTGCGCTTCATGATCGAGGTGATTTCCACTGCGGCCGTGCCTTCGTCCTTCATGCGGCCCAGGCGCAGGCAGCCTTGCAGGCCGAGCGTGATTTCGGTCTGCATGTCGGCCAGCTTCTTCTGCACGAGCTGGTTGGCGGCGAGCGGACGACCAAACTGCTTGCGGTCCAGCACGTATTGGCGCGCGCGGTGCCAGCAGTCTTCCGCCGCACCCAGCGCACCCCACGCGATGCCGTAGCGTGCCGAGTTCAGGCACGTGAACGGGCCCTTCAGGCCGCGCACGCCGGGCATCAGGTTTTCTTCCGGCACGAACACTTCGTCCAGCACGATCTCGCCGGTAATCGACGTACGCAGGCCGACCTTGCCGTGAATGGCCGGTGCCGTCAGACCCTTCCAGCCCTTTTCCAGAATGAAGCCGCGGATCTCGTCCTCGCCCTTGTCATTCGGCAGCTTGCCCCACACGACAAATACGTCGGCGATAGGCGAGTTGGTGATCCACATCTTGGCGCCCGACAGCGAGTAGCCGCCGTCGACCTTCTTGGCGCGCGTGATCATCGAGGCCGGGTCGGAGCCGTGGTTCGGCTCGGTCAGGCCGAAGCAGCCGATCCACTCGCCGGTGGCCAGCTTGGGCAGGTACTTCTGCTTTTGCGCTTCGCTGCCGAATTCATAGATCGGCACCATCACCAGCGACGACTGCACGCTCATCATCGAGCGGTAGCCCGAATCCACGCGCTCCACTTCGCGCGCGATCAGGCCGTAGCTGACGTAGTTCAGGCCGGGGCCGCCGTACTGCTCGGGAATCGTCGGGCCGAGCAGGCCGAGCTCGCCCATCTCGCGGAAGATCGACGCATCGGTCTTCTCATGCCGGAACGATTCCAGCACGCGCGGCATCAGCTTGTCCTGGCAGTACGACGCGGCGGCGTCGCGCACCATGCGCTCGTCGTCGGTCAGTTGTTGGTCGAGCAGCAGGGGATCGGCCCAGCTAAAGGCGTTAGGAGCGGCATTGCGAGCAGTCACAGCAGTAGTCTCCGAGTCTTTGTTGTTCCGAGATGCGGAACACAGTTTCGAAATTTAGAGCTATCATAGCCCAACTACCGACGATTTCCAGGGCTTTTTTGCCATGAGCACAACCCGTCTCCCCGATCCCGAATTCGACACCTCGCCCGTTGAGTCGAGCGATCCGAACTTCGTCACGGCGCTCGCACGCGGGCTGGAGTTGCTGCGCGCCTTCCGCCCCGGCGACACGCTGCTCGGCAACCAGGAATTCGTGCGGCGCACGGGCTTTCCCAAAGCCACGGTCAGTCGACTGGCGGGCACATTGGTCTCGCTCGGTTATCTGCGATACGACGAAGCGCTTGGCAAATACGGGCTGGATGCAGGCGTACTGGCGCTCGGCTTTGCCTACCTAGCATCGAGCGACGTCATCCAACTCGCGCGCCCGCACATGAGCGCGTTTGCGCAGAAGTACGGCGTGTCGATCTCGCTGGGCAAGCGCGATCGGCTGGACATGGTCTACCTGGAAACGATCCGCCATGACAGCCCATCGATGAGCGGTTCGGCGGGGCTGGGCGTGGGCTCGCGGCTGTCGCTGCTGTCGAGTTCGATGGGGCGGGCGTACCTGGCCTCGCTGCCGACGGCAAAGCGTGAGCGCCTTTATGAGGCGTTGCGCACGCAGCAGCCCGCGCAGTGGGCCGCAGAAGGTGCGGCAGCGGCCGATGCCGTGAAAGCCGGTGTGCGTGAGGGCTACGCTGTATCGCTGCGCGACTGGCACCCGGCCATCCACGCATGTGCCGTGGCGTTTTTCGCGCCAAGCCAGCGTGAGCCGTACGTGGTGAGCTGCAGCGCGCCGTACACGGCGGCCGATGCCGAACGCATTCGCGACGAGCTGGCGCCCGCGCTGCGAGAGTTTGCGGCGCGGCTTGGCCAAGTGGTCGAGCCGGCCGTGTAACCCCTTTGAGGGTCTACCGGAATTAGCTTTGGCGTTGGCGTACGAAGGGGTTGGCTCTTCCTGCCCTATGCGGAGCCTTGGATTTTTGTTCGATGCCTTGGGTTTGTGTTGCAGGGAGGCAAAAGAGAGGAGGCTGCTGAGCGGGTGTGAGATAAACCTAGAAGCGCGCTTTATCTTGTGCGAGTTCGAAGGGAAAACAATGACAAGCTAATTGAACACAACAAGCGGCATGCCATCGATAATCTCGTTGTCAGCATTGACCGGGTGTGGCGAGACGAGCGTGGAGCATTTGGGCTCCTCGTCTGGCATCATCTGCCACATCTAGCACGATGGCTCAGAAACCAATGGAGAAAAAATGGAGCTAAAAGCAAAACAAATTGGCGTGTGCATGGTTGCTGCCGTGCTTCTCTCTGCTTGTGGAGAGAAGCCTCCCAAAACGATCCAAGACATCGACAGTCATATCCTCAGCGTGACCGAGACCAAGGACGCAGGAAAGACTGAGCTGAGAATTGTCTGGAAGTTGGCAGGCGTGTCTCCCGGCCCTGACATGTCGAATGCCGCGTTTGGCATGGAGCGCATTTTCAAAAACATCGTCAAGTACTTCCCCGACCAGCAAGTCGACGAAGTTCGCATTGTTCTGAACGCGGGGTTAGTTGATCGCTACGGTAATACCAAGCGTGATGACATTTATGAAATTCCATTTGCCATGAGCGAAATCCGGAAGATCAATTTCTCCTCGGATAGCCTCACTCACTGGGGCTTACTCAATCTCAGCGAGCGCCCAACGCTGCGGCACCCCGTAGGAAGACAAATGATCAGCGAGTTTTGCGAGGATGAAAAGAACGCTAAATATGCTGGCGATTTCTGCCTGAAGGGCTTGACGCCTCAAATTGCTCTCTAAGCCAGACTAAGTGACCCCTCTCAACATGCCGCCGACTATGGCGGCATGTTCATTTCAGCAGAGGCGCATGTCTCCCAACACGCATTTCCTTTGAGGCTCGACTAGACCTCCTCGCCAACGCGCACCATCAATACCAACTACAAATCCGTCCGCAACTTCCAAAGCTCCGGAAACAACACCACATCCAACATCTTGCGCAGATAGCCCACACCTTCGGTGCCGCCCGTGCCGCGCTTGAAGCCGATCACGCGTTCCACCGTGGTCACATGGCGGAAGCGCCATTGGCGGAAGGCATCCTCCAGGTCGACAAACTTCTCAGCCAGTTCGTACAACTCCCAGTGGTGCGTCGGGTCGCGATAGACCTCCAGCCATGCGGCTTCCACTGAAGCGTTGTAGGTGACAGGTCGCGACCAGTCACGCTCAACGCAATCCGCATCGAACGCAAAGCCGTGGCGCGCCATGTAACGCACGGCTTCGTCATACAGCGACGGCGTCTCCAGCGCGGCCTTCACCTGCTCGTAATGCTCGGGCCGATGTGCATGCGGCTTGAGCATCGCCGCATTCTTGTTGCCGAGGATGAACTCGATCTCACGGTATTGATACGACTGGAAGCCCGACGACTGCCCCAGGTGCGGACGCATGGCCGAGTACTCTGGAGGCGTCATCGTGGCGAGCACGTTCCACGCCTGCACGAGCTGATCCATGATGCGCGACACACGCGCCAGCATCTTGAACGCGGGCGGCAGATCGTCGTTGCGCACGCAGGCACGCGCCGCACGCAACTCGTGCAGCATCAGCTTCATCCACAACTCTGTGGTCTGGTGCTGCACGATGAAGAGCATCTCGTTGTGATCCGGCGAGCGCGGGTGTTGTGCGTTCAGGATCTGGTCGAGCGCGAGGTAGTCCCCATAGCTCATCGACTGCGAGAAATCGAGCTGGGCGCTGTGCCAGCCGTCGCCTTCGTTGCCCTGTGCCGCGTGCATGGGGCAGCCCGATGCCACGGGCTTGATCGGTTCAATCGGATTCGACATCTCAGGTCACCAGCGTACGTTCGTTGAATTGGGCTGACTGCCACGCGCCGGTTTCCAGCACGTCGCGCAGGATCTCCACCGCATCCCACACATCGGCAAAGCTCGTGTACAGCGGCGTGAAGCCGAAGCGCATGATCTGCGGCTCGCGGTAGTCGCCGATCACGCCGCGCGCGATCAGTGCCTGCACCACGGCATAGCCATTCGGGTGTTCGTAGCTGACGTGGCTGCCGCGCACGGCATGGTCGCGCGGCGTGGCGAGCGTGAGCGGGAAGCCCGCGCAACGCGTTTCCACCAGCGTGATGAAGAGGTCGGTGAGCGCCAAGGATTTGCTGCGTAGCGCAGCCATCGAAGTCTGCGCGAAGATGTCGAGCCCGCATTCGACCATCGCCATCGACGTGATCGGCTGCGTGCCGCACAGGAAGCGGCCGATGCCGGCGTCCGCGTCGTAGCGCGACTCCATCGCGAACGGCCGCGCGTGGCCCCACCAGCCTGACAGCGGCTGCCAGAAGCGCTCGCGCAGAGCCGGCGAGACCCACACGAAGGCCGGCGAACCCGGGCCGCCGTTCAGGTATTTGTACGTGCAGCCGATGGCGTAATCCGCGCCGCCTGCGTGCAGGTCCACAGGCACCGCGCCGGCCGAGTGCGCCAGATCCCAGATCGCCAGCGCGCCGTGCTTGTGCGCCAGCGCGGAGACGGCCGCCATGTCGTACATGTGCCCGCTCTTGTAGTTCACGTGCGTGAGCATGGTGACGGCCACGTCATCACCCAGCGCATCTTCCAGTTCGTCGGGCGAATTGATCAGGCGCAGCTTGTAGCCGTCGCGCAGCAGATCGGCCAGCCCTTCGGCGATGTACAGGTCGGTCGGGAAGTTGTGCGTTTCCGAGACGATGATCTTGCGATTCGGCGCGTCTTCACGCTGCACGCGAATCGCGGCGGCCAGCACCTTGAACAGGTTGATCGACGTGGTGTCGGTGACGACCACTTCGTCTTCACGCGCGCCGATCAGCGGGGCGAGCTTGTTGCCCAGGCGGCGTGGCAGTTCGAACCAGCCAGCCGAATTCCAGCTGCGGATCAGGCCGTCGCCCCATTCATTGGCGACGACTTCCTGCGCGCGGGCCAACGCAGCTTTCGGGCGCGCGCCAAGCGAGTTGCCATCCAGGTAGATCACGCCGTCGGGCAGTGCAAAGGCGTCGCGCAGCGGGGCGATCGGATCGGCCGCGTCGCGTTCGAGACAGGAGTTGCGGGTCAAGGTCATGGTGATGTGGGGGCGATGAATGCGTTGGTGTTCTGTGGATCAGGGCAGACTGCGCAGCACGGCGCGCACCGGGCTCGCATCGAGCGTGGCGAACTTGAGCGGCAGGGCGATCAACTCATAGTCACCGGCGGGTACGGCGTCGAGCACCAGCCCTTCGAGGATGGCGAGGCCATGTTTGCCGACGGCGTGGTGCGCATCCATGGTCTTGGAGGTCTGCGGGTCGAGCGAGGCGGTGTCGACGCCGATCAGCTTGACGCCGTGCGCGGCCAGCAGCTCGATGGTCTCGGGTGCGACAGCGGCGAAGTGGTCGTCCCACGTGGTCTGCGGCATCTGTGCGTACGTGCGCAGCAGCACGCGGGGCGGGGTGTCAGCGAGCGCATCACGCACGTGTTCCGGCTCAACGCGCGCCACGCCTACACAGTGAATGACGCGGCAGGGTCCGAGATAAGCGTCCAGCGGCACTTGCCCGATGGCCGCGCCATCTGCGTGATAGTGCAGCGGCGCATCCGCATGCGCGCCCGTGTGCGGCGACAGCGTGATGCGCCCGACGTTGACCGGGCAATCACCTTCGAGCTTCCACGCAATTTCCTGCGAAAACGGCGTGTCGCCGGGCCAAGTGGGCGTGGTGGTCGAGAGGGCGGGGCTGATGTCCCACAAAGTGCGTTCCAAGGCGGCTCCAGGGCAGAAAACTCGGTGAATCCGTGCCGAAATGATAGGGAAATCCGCGCGCAATGGGTTTGCATATTCGTGCGTGTGATTCAGCTGAATTCGCATAAAATTCAACATATAAACGAAATGACGCAAAGAACGACGACAGATGCAACTCGATACCACCGATCTGCGCATTCTCCAGGTCTTGCAGGAAGATGGCCGCATCAGTAACCAGGATCTGGCCGAGCGCGTGGCGCTGTCGCCGTCGGCCTGCCTGCGGCGCGTGCGGATGCTGGAGGAGGGCGGCGCCATCACCGGCTACCGGGCGCAACTGGGCCGTGCGGCGCTGGGGCTGGAGCTGGAGGCAATCGTGCAGGTGTCGATGCGCCAGGACGTGACTGGCTGGCACGAGACCTTCATGGCCGCCGTGCAGAGCTGGCCCGAGATCGTGGCCGCCTACATCATCACCGGGGATTGCAACTACATCCTGCGCGTGCAGGCGCCTAACCTGCAGCACTACTCGGAGTTCATCATCGAGCGGCTGTACAAGACGCCGGGCGTGATGGACATCCGCTCGAACATCGTCCTGCGCACCATCAAGGAACGCGACGGTGGGTTGGCGCTGTTGATGGAGGCACGCGGTGTCCGCCCGTTGGAGGCCGGGGCAGGCAAACGCGGCAAAGCGAGCTAGTTTCTGACGGGGATCAATCCCCTACGGCCAGCGTGCGCGGATAGTCGACCTGTGTTGTCGACCGGAGCGGGCCATGGCCAAAAAGTTTCCGCTGCATCCTGTGCACCCCGAGCGCATCTGCTGGGGCTGCGACAAGTATTGCTCCACCAACGCATTGGGCTGCGGCAACGGCTCGGGCCGCACGCAGCACCCCGCCGAACTGCTTGGCGATGACTGGTATGCATTCGGCGATTGGGGCATCGAAGCGCAAGCGCCGAGCAAGGCGACGGCTCCCGCGTGATGTGGCGGGCTATTTGCCGATCTGTGTGAGCGACGAGAATTCGCCGCGATGGAACACCAGTGGCGCACCGTCCGGCGCAACCACGCCACAGCGCTCGACTTCGCCAACGAAGATGACGTGGTCGCCCTCGTCGTAGCGGCTGCGGTTATGGCACTCGAACCAGGCCAGTGACTGCGCGAGGATCGGCAGGCCGGTCGGGCTCAGGGTGTAGTCGACGTTGGCAAAGCGGTCGCCCTTGAGGGTGGCGAAGCGCTTGCACAGTTCCAACTGCGCTGCCGACAGGATGTTGATGACGTAGTGCGAACCGCTGTGGAACAGCGGAAACGAATTCGCCTGCGTGCCCAGGCTCCACAGCACCAGCGGCGGGTCCAGCGACACCGAGTTGAACGAGCTGGCCGTCACACCGACGAACGCCGGCTGACCCGGGCCGCCCTCCGAGCGCGTGGTGACAACCGTCACACCCGTCGCAAATTGGGACAGCGCGTGCCGGAAATGGGCTGCGTCGAAATCAGGCGGGGCGGCGCTGCCATGCGCCGCCGAAGGCTCGCGCGCGGACGACGCGCTGTCGCGCGCATCCATGGGAATGGCTCCGTGGTGGTCCATGCAAACTACCGAAAGTAATGCTCAATTGTAACGGACGTCCGATAGGCCGCCGGTAGGTAGGGCTTTGCGTGATGCAAAGTGCACATGTCAGGAAGTGCGTGCTCCGCCGACCAATGGCATCGTGTGCTCCCAAAGAAAAGCGGCTCTGATATCCATGCGTTACATTTTTGACGCAGCGCTTCGGCAAGCCCGGTGTCAAACGGTAACGGCCGCCGTAAAGCACGCTCGGGCGTCTTTCAATGGATTTCAAATCGTTGCACTGATGATTGCTAAGACAAATAAGTTCTTCACCCTGATGGCTGGCATGCTGGCCGCGAGTTTCAACGCGCATGCATTCAACGCGCAGTGGTTGCTGCAGGCTGCCAAATCCGAAGAGGCCAGTCTCAAGGCCAGAATTGGTATCGCCGTAATCGACAAGGAGTCTGGTTACATCTGGAACTACCGAGGCGATGAGGCTTTCCCGATCAACAGCACGCACAAGGCCTACCTCTGTGCCGCCCTGCTTGAAAAGGTCGATCAAAGGAAGCTTGGGCTCAGTGATATCACCGCAATTTCCAAGAGCGATCTGGTGACCTACTCCCCGATTACAGAGAAACTGCAGTCGGCCACCAATGCTCAGCTGTGTGAAGCCGCCGTGAGCTACAGCGACAACACGGCAGCCAACAAGGTGCTGGAGAAGATTGGCGGTGTGCAGGGCTTCAACGGGTTCATGCGATCGATTGGCGACAAGGCAACGCGTCTGGATCGCAAGGAGCCCGAGCTCAATGAGGGGACGCCAGGGGACCTTCGCGATACCACGACGCCGATAGCGGCCGTCAACAGCTTGAACCAGATTTTCTTTAGCGACGGCCTGTCCAAAAACGCAAAGGCTGAACTGAAGCTCTGGATGCGCAACGACAAAGTCGCCGATGATCTGCTGAGGAAAGCGCTGCCGCCCCAATGGGAAATCGCCGACAAAACCGGGGCGGGTGGTTATGGATCGCGCTCGATTGTGGCGGTTGTCTATCCCGAGGGGAAAAAGCCGCTGCTGGTTTCCATCTACATCACCGATACGAAGGCGACCATCGGACAGAGCAATGCGGCCATTGCGAGGATGGGATCCATTCTGTTCAAGAGCATGCAGTAGATAAGAGGCTAACCCTTGTGGCCGGCCTTTCTGTCCAAAAATTGGAAGCAGATTCAGGAGAGAAACCTTGGAAAACCAACAAGACCGTCAACTTGAAACCGCTGTGTTGGGCGGAGGCTGCTTCTGGTGCCTGGAAGCCGTGTTTCAGCAGGTGCAGGGTGTGCGCAGCGTGGTGTCCGGCTATGCCGGCGGCCATGTCGACTACCCAAGCTACCGCGCTGTTTGCAACGGCAACACGGGCCATGCCGAAGTGGTTGCCGTGCAATTCGACCCGGCCGTGATTCCGTACCGCGAGATCCTCGACATCTTCTTCGCCATCCATGACCCGACCACGCCGGATCGGCAAGGCAACGATGTCGGCCCGCAGTACCGCTCGGCCATCTTTGCGCAATCGCCCGAGCAGTTGGCGACGGCGCGCAAGGCCATTGACGAGATCGGCGCCAGCGACATCTTCGAAGCGCCCATCGTGACGGAACTGGTGGATGCTGCCGATGGCAAGGTGACCTTCTGGCGTGCGGAGGAAGAGCACCAGAACTACTTCCGAGACCACCCGGCGCAAGGCTATTGCGCGTTCGTCATATCGCCCAAGGTGGCGAAGTTCCGCAAGCAGTTCGCACACCGCTTGCAAGGGTAAGGCAGGGCCGGGGCTACGTTGCGTCCGCCGACAGGCGCGCGGCGATGGCCTCGGCCAGCTTGATGCACGACAGCGGCGACGAGCCCTCGGCCTTGTTGCTGACCAGGATCGTTACCTTGCGTCCGGCCGCCAGTGCGGCCACTGCCATGTCGGCCAGCGTCTCGCGCGAGAACGGGTCTTCGTCGACGAGCTTGTCGAACGGTTTGTAAGCCGCCTCGGCTTGCGCGTAGCGATAGCGGCTGTTCAGGTTCCAGCGCACCACGAGCGGGCCGCCCGCGCCTTCATCCAGCAGTGCAACGGCGGCGGCCTGCCGATCGGCCGCGGGCATCCGTTCATGCAGGCCAACGCAGTAACGCACGCCGGCTGCGCGCAGCATCTTGATGAAGCGTGGCGTGAGCAGCGTTGCATCGCGCAATTCCACTGCATAGATCGCATCCGGATTGAGTTGCGGATCAAGCGGCGGCAGCACGGCCAGGAACGCTTCGAGCCGCTCCACGAAACCGGTGGCATCTTCGGCCAGCGCGCCCAGTGGCGAAAGCTGGAACACCAGTGGCCCGCACCGCATGCCGAGCCCACGCGCGGCCGGATCGACAAAATCACGCACCGCGAATTCCGCATTCAGGAAGGCCGGGTTGGCCATGCGGCCGCGCCCGTCCAGCTCTCGGATCCACGCATCGCACACCGCCGCGGGCGCTTTGATGGCGAAGCGGAAATCCTCCGGCACGCTGGCCGCGTAGGCCACGTAATCCGCCAGCGGAATCGGCGCATAGAAGCCGCGATCAATGCTGACCGTGCGCAGCAGTGGGTGCTGCGCGTAGGCCGCCAGTCCCTTGCGCGCGAGCATCGAATCGGAATACTCGCCCGCATACACCAGCCCATCCCACCCTGGATACGACCACGACGACGTGCCGATGCGCAGCCCGCGCGGCAGGCGCTGCGCGAGCGCAGCCACCTCGGGCGCAACCGCGGCTGGCTGCACGCCCAGACGGGTAGGCGAGCGCTTGGGTTTGGAAGCGGGTTTGGCCGATTCGGCCGCCGCAGCGTTGTCTTGCGGCGCGCCGAACAGATCGTCGATGGGTGCGGGGTTGGGTGAACGGGCAGTCAAATGGTCACGCGTAGATATAGCGGCGCGACCACGGGATCGACGTCGCCGACTGGCCGGCCTTCTGCAGCACGGTCTGGAAGATCGAGATCTCGTCGGCGTCGAAGGCGTGTGCGCAGCCGGCCAGATAGACACGCCAGATGCGGTACTTCTTCTCGCCCACCATCGCGCGGATGGTGTCACCGTTGGTCTCGAAGCGCTCGGCCCAGTGCTCAAGCGTGCGCGCATAGTGGCGGCGCAGGCTTTCAACGTCAAGCGCTTCCAGGCCGCCATCCTGTGCGGCAGAGAGCGCCAGTGAGATATGCGGCAGCTCACCTTGCGGGAAGACGTAGCGGTCGATGAAATCGCCGCCGCCCATTGAGCTCTCGCCGCCGTCTGGGTCGGACGAGGTGATGCCGTGGTTCATGGCGACGCCGCCGTCGGCCAGCAGATCGTGCATGCGGCGGAAGTAGCCCGGCAGGTTCTTGCGCCCGACGTGTTCGAACATGCCGACGCTGGTGATGCGGTCGAACTGGCCGGTGAGGTCGCGGTAGTCCTGGATGCGGATTTCGATCTGGTCCCGCAGCCCGGCGGCGCGCACGCGCTCGGTAGCGAGGTCGTACTGGTTCTGCGACAGCGTCACGCCCAGGCAGCGTGCGCCGTACTTCTGCGCCGCACGCAGCACCAGCGCACCCCAGCCGCAGCCGATGTCGAGCAGTGTCTGCCCAGGCTGCAGGCGAATCTTGGTGAGGATGTGGTCGATCTTCTTGAGCTGCGCTTCATCGAGCGTTTCGTCGCCGTTCTCGAAGTAGGCGCAGGAGTAGACCATGTTCCGGTCCAGCCACAGCTTGTAGAAGTCGTTGGAGACGTCGTAGTGGTACTGGATCGATTCCTTGTCGCCTTCCTTCGTGTGCGCGAAGTGGCGTACCACGCGGGCCAGCGCGTTGCCGCTCTTGGCTGCAGCTGCGGTGGCCAGGCCGTAGCTCACGTTGATGATGTCGGCCAGCTTGCCCTCCAGGTCGATCTTCTCCTGGACGTAGGCCTCACCTAGGTTGTTGAGCGTGGGGGACAGCAGCAGCGGCAAGGCGCTGGCTTCGCGCACAGTGAGCGTGACACGCGGTTGGTCGAAGCGGCCGAGTTCGTACTGGTCGCCGTTCCATAGGCGCAGGCGCACCGGGAGGTTGGCGGAGTCGCGGATCTCCTTGATCCACTGCTCGAGCTTACGGTCAATCGCCTGTTGGAAAAACATGTCGACGCCTCCCAGATGTGCACAAGATCGGGGCAGCCGTCATCGGATTGCCGCCCGAACGCATCACATTAGCTTACGACAAAGATTCCCATTGTGCTGTGCGGGTCTTATGCGTGGCGGATAGCTTCTCTCACGTGGCAGCAAGCGCCGTGCCGGGATGACGCAATGCGCAATAGACCATTGCGCTGGCGACCTCACCCCATCAGGGGGCGAGGCGGGCGATCTTCCAGGTGCCGTCGGCTTGCTTGCGATATTCCAGCCGGTCGTGCAGGCGTGACGGGCGGCCCTGCCAGAACTCCAGGCACTCGGGCAGCAGGCGATAACCGCCCCAGTGCGGCGGGCGCGGCGGGTTAGCGCCAAAGCGCTGGCTGTATTCGGCCTCGCGCGCTTCCAGCGTGGCGCGGTCGGGCACCTCGCTGCTCTGCTCCGATGCCCAGGCGCCCAGGCGCGAGCCCAGCGGGCGCGAGTGGTAGTAGGCATCGCTCTCGGCTTCCGACACTTTTTCGACGGTGCCCTGAATGCGCACCTGACGCTCCAGCCCGATCCAGTGAAACAGCAATGCCGCATGCGGGTTGGCGGCCAACTCCTCACCCTTGTGGCTGGCGTAGTTGGTGAAGAAGGTGAAGCCGCGCTCGTCCAGGTTCTTGAGCAGGACGATGCGGGCCGACGGCTGGCCATGCGGGTCGACCGTGGCGAGCGTCATAGCGTTGACCTCGGCCACCTCGGCCTTGAGCGCCTCGTCAAACCAGCGGCGGAATTGGTGCAGGGGGTTGGCATCGACGTCGGCGATGTCGAGCGAGGCGCGGGCGTATTCGGTGCGGATATCAGCGATGGAGGTCATGGTGCAAGAGGAAGCGGCATGCGAACGGGCCGAGTATAGACAAACGCGGCCGACCGCCATTTGCGCATACGCAAGGGTGCCTGGCACGGTTCGCGCTTGTGCCGGGGTTCTGGCGATCTGCGGAACGCCGCCTATATTGGCAATTCGGGCCGCGCGGCAGCACGCTCGCCTGATTCCCCCGCAAAAGTTGCAAGAGGATGTCGAAATGGCCACCCATGCTCCTTCCCCTGAACCCTCAGATGCGCCTTTCGGGTTGACGCGCCGCCAGTGGTTGCAGGGCACGCTGGCTGTTGCGACTGCGGGGCTGGTCGGCTCGCAGGTGCTGCGTGCGGTGGCGCAGGCGCCCGGTGAACCGCTGGATGCGTTCATGGCGTTGTCACAGGCGCTGACCGCTCGGTCGACGCTGGACCGTGCCGTTGGCACGCGGTTGCTGGCTGCGCTGGGCAAGCCAGGCAGCGACTTTGTCGCGCAGTTGCGGCCGCTGGCGCAATCGCTGGCGGCCGGTGCGCTGTCCGAGGCGCAGCAGAAGATCGCGTTGCGCATTCTGGAGGCATGGTACCTGGGCGTGGTCGACGGCAACGTCGTCACATACGAGCAGGCGCTGATGTACAGCGTGGTGTCCGACACGCTGGTCATCCGCACGTACTGCCCCAACCAGCCCGGCTTCTGGGCCGAGCCCCCTGTCGAGAGGCAAGCCTGATGGCTGATACCCAACAAGCCGCTCAACAGGCGGACATCGTGGTGGTGGGCTCCGGCGTGGCCGGCGCGCTGGTGGCATACGAACTGGCGCGCGCAGGCAAGTCGGTACTGATGCTCGAAGCCGGCCCGCGCCTGCCGCGCTGGGAGATCGTCGAGCGCTTCCGCAATCAGGCCGACAAGATGGATTTCATGGCGCCGTATCCATCCACATCGTGGGCGCCGCATCCGGAATACGGCCCGCCCAACAACTACCTGATCCTCAAGGGTGAGCACAAATTCAACTCGCAATACATCCGTGCGGTGGGCGGCACGACATGGCACTGGGCGGCGTCTGCCTGGCGCTTCATGCCGAACGATTTCAAGTTGCGCAGCGTGTACGGCATCGCGCGCGATTGGCCCTTGCAGTACAGCGATCTGGAGCGCTACTACGGTCGCGCTGAAGAAGCCCTGGGCGTATGGGGCCCGAACGACGAGGAGCTTGGCTCCCCGCGCAGCCAGCCGTATCCGATGACGCCGCTGCCGCTGTCGTTCAACGAGCGCACCATCAAGGAAGCGCTCAACGGGTACGACCCGGACTTCCACGTGGTGACCGAGCCGGTGGCGCGCAACAGCCGCCCCTACGATGGCCGACCGACCTGCTGCGGTAACAACAACTGCATGCCGATCTGCCCGATTGGCGCGATGTACAACGGCATCTTCCATGTGGAGAAAGCCGAGCAGGCCGGCGCACGCGTGATCGAGAACGCCGTGGTCTTCAAGCTGGAGGTGGGCGCCAACAAACGTATCGTCGCCGCGCGCTACAAGGATGCGAAGGGTGCCGAGCACCGCGTGGAAGGCAAGTGGTTCGTGCTGGCCGCCAACGGTATTGAAACGCCCAAGCTGATGTTGATGTCGACCAGCCAGGACTTCCCCAAGGGTGTGGGCAACAGCTCCGACATGGTGGGCCGCAACCTGATGGACCACCCCGGTACCGGCGTGAGCTTCTATGCCGACCGCAAGCTGTGGCCGGGGCGCGGGCCGCAGGAGATGACTTCGCTGATCGGCTTTCGCGATGGGCCGTTCCGCGCCACGCAGGCGGGCAAGAAACTGCACCTGTCGAACATCTCGCGCATCGAGCAGGAGACGCAGCGCATCTTCAAGGAGGGCAAGCTCATCAAGCCCGCCGAACTGGATGCGCGCATTCGCGATCAGGCCGCGCGCTTCGTGGAGTTCGACAGCTTTCACGAGATCCTGCCGCTGCCCGAGAACCGCATCGTGCCGAGCACCACCGAGGTGGACGCCATCGGTATTCCGCGCCCCGAGATCACGTACCGCATCGACGATTACGTCAAACGCAGCGCCGTGCATACGCGCCAGGTGTACGCCACGGCCGCCAAGGTGCTGGGCGGCACCGACGTGCAATTCAATGATGAGTTCGCGCCCAACAACCACATCACCGGCGCAACCATCATGGGGGCCGACCCGAAGGACGCCGTGGTCGACAAGGACTGCCGCACCTTCGACCACCCGAACCTGTTCATCAGCAGCAGTTCCACCATGCCGACGGTGGGCACCGTCAACGTGACGCTGACCATCGCCGCACTGGCGCTGCGCATTGCCGATCAACTGAAGAAGGAGGCGTGAGATGAAAACGATCGCCTTTTTCCCGTTGCTCGCCAGCCTGGCGACTGTCGCTTCCGCCAAGGACACACCGGCCGACACCGCGCAGATCAAGCGCGGCGAATACCTCGCCATTGCCGCCGACTGCGCAGCCTGCCACACCGCACCGGGCGGCAAGCCCTTTGCCGGCGGCTTGCCCATGCCGATCCCGATGCTGGGCACGATCTACACCAGCAACATCACGCCCGATGAGAAGACCGGGATCGGCAAATGGAGCTATGAAGATTTCGAGCGCGCCGTGCGCAAGGGCGTGGACGACGACGGCGATAACCTCTATCCGGCCATGCCGTATCCGTCGTACGCGAAGATCAACGACGCGGACATGCGGGATCTCTATGCGTACTTCCGCTACGGCGTGACTGCGGTGCAGAACGATCCGCCGCCCAGCACCATCCGCTGGCCGCTGAATATGCGCTGGCCACTCAAGCTGTGGAACCTCGTTTTCCTCAAGAGCGAGCCGTACGTCCCCAGGGGCGACAAGACGCCCACGTGGAACCGCGGTGCCTACCTGATGCAGGGCCTCGCGCATTGCGGCACATGCCACACGCCGCGCGGTTTCGCCATGCAGGAGAAGGCGATGGACGAGCGGGGCAAGGGTTACCTTGCTGGCTCCACGCTGGCGGGCTGGACGGCGTTCAACATCACGTCCGACCCGGTCAGCGGCATTGGTGCGTGGAAACCCGAGCAGGTTGTGCAGTACCTGCGCACCGGCAGCGTGCCGGGCGTGGCGCAGGCAGCGGGGCCGATGGGCGAGGCGGTGCAACACAGCTTCTCGCGCATGACTGAACGCGACATCCTGGCCATGGCGGAGTACCTTCGCACCGTGCCGGCCGCCAGCAACAACCTGGAGCGCGCGCGGCAGGACTGGGGCAAGCCCGCCACCGATGTGACCGCGTTGCGCGGCAAGCCGATCGAAACCACCATCGACGCCGCACGCCTGTATCTCGGCAACTGCGCCACCTGCCACCAGGCCGATGGGCGTGGCACGCCCGACGGCTACTATCCGCCGTTGCTGCACAACTCCACGGTGGGGGCGCGTGATTCGGGCAACCTGGTGCAGGTGATCTTGCACGGCATCGAGCGCAAGGCCGGGGACCGGCACATCGGTATGCCTGCGTTCGGGCGCGAGCTGTCGGACGCGCAACTCGCCGCGCTGACGAACTACGTGACGCGGCAGTTTGGCGATCCGGCCACGCCGCAGATGACGGCAGAGGGGATTGCCAAGCGACGCTGAGCCAGCGGAATCAGCCGCCGCTCGTCATCGGGTCACGCGTGGGCGGCGTGCTCGGGCGCGGGGCCGGCTGTGCCGATTTCAGATCGCCCTCAGGCGTGCGCCCCGGGTTCTTGCTGCGGTAGGTCTTGCCGGGCGGCGGGGCCGTGGGGCGCTGGCGTACGTCCGCCAGCAGCTTGCCGCAGGGGCTCTCAGGCGCGGGCTTGAGTTCCAGCACCGGCAGCACTGCAGCGATTGGCGCAGCAAACGCCAGCGCTACTGCGCCACCCGCACGCAGCGCCACCACCGCTGGGTTGACCGACACATCCGGATGCTTGTACGTGCCCTTCACGTACAGCGGCGTGCGCAGCGAAAACACGCGCAACCCCTTCGAGTCCGGATGGATGGTGAAGTCCAGTGCCTCCTGCTTGAAGCTGGTCGCGCCGGTCACGTCGATCACGGCATCCTGCGTGTCCACCACAAAGGTACGTGCCTGCGCCAAACCGTTGCTCACCGCAAAATCGCCGGCTGCGCAGTTGATGGTGACCTGCTTGTCGCCAAAGAGCTTGGTGAGGATCACGTTCCCCACGTTCAGTCCCATCGCTTCGAGGATGAACTTGCTGATGGTGCCTTGTTCCACGAGCACCTTCATCTCACCGTTGGACGAGCCGAGCAGCGTGGCAACCGAGTTGCCGGTGGCGGACAGGCGCGCGTCGCCGTTGATCTCGCCCACGCTGGCGCGCATGGAATCGATCTTCGGGAACAGCTGCTTGATCTTGAAGTGCCGCGCCGCCAGTGCCGCGCGCGCCTGCATCGGCGTGGCGTGACCATCGAGCTGGATGTTGGAGGTGAGCGTGCCGCCCGCAATGCCGAAGTTGAGCGGGTCGAGCGTAAGCACCGCGTCCTGCAGCTTGACGTGCGTGACGAGGTGGTCGATCGGCAGGTCGGTGCTGTGCACGATGCGCTCGCCGGCGAACTTCACGTCGGCGTCGATGGCGTTCCAGCGATCGGTGCGGAAGGGCTCGACCGGCAGAACCTTGTCGGAGGGCTGGCGGATGGTCTTGCTGTCGCCCGGCTCTGCGCTAGGGTCGGCGCGTTTGGCTTTGCTGGCATTGGAGTCAGCACCGATGATCGGGGCCAGGTCAGCAAACAGCAGTTGGTGCGAGACCAGCTCACCGGTCAGTTGCGGGCGCGGCTCGCGCATGGCGAAGGTGAGCGTGCCGCCCAGATCCGAACCACCCACGCGGCCAGTGAATTTTTCGTAGCGCCAGCTCGAACCTTGCTTGCGCAACTCGCCGACCAGGCGGCCACGCGTGTCGAACGGCGGCGTGTCGGGCAGCACCACGCCCGTGAGCGGATACAACTGCGCCATGCTCGCGCCCGATAGATGCAAGCGCAGATCCAACGCTGTGATACTGGCCGGGTTGGTGAGTGTGCCCGCCAGATCGATGCGCGTCTTGCCGACGGTCACGTCGGCCTGCAGTGGGTAGGGGCGCTTGGCATCCTGCAGGCGCAACACGCCACCGGCCTTGCCGCTGCCGTTGATAGCGGCGTTGTTATACGTGCCCTTGACCGTCCAGGAGATGCCGTAGGGTTGCTGTGGATCGGGCGTAACGGGCGCATTGGCAGCCGTACCTGAGGCGGCCGCGCCCGAGGCCGTCGGCACCATCGCTGGTTGCTCGCTGCCCTGGATGGCCGTGCCATTGGCAGCGGTGTACAGCGCCTGGTTGTCGATCGTGTCGATGGTGGCGGCCAGGTGGATGCGCTTGATGTCGTCGTCCAGCGCCAGCGCGCCCTTGCTGAAGGCAATTTCGCGCAGCTCCAGCTTCCAGTCGGACGGTTTCTTGTCGCCGCCGGCGAGGTCGAATGTCCAGTTGTTGCGGTTCTGCTTGTCGCGCTCCAGTGCAATAGCCGGCGTATCGAGTGTCACGCTCGGGATGACGATGCGGTGCGCCAGCAGCGGCAGGGCTTCCAGCACGAACGTAAGTTGGTGGATGGTCGCCACGTGCGGCTGCTTGGTCCAATCCGGATTGCCGACGGTGATGTCATTGGCGATCAGCCGTGGCCAGGGCACATAGGCGCGCCAGCCCGTTTCGCCTTCGGGCTTCTTCCAGGTCAGCATCAGGTCGCCGTTGATGGCGAACGCGCGGCCGATGGCTTGCGAGACGTGGTCGTTCAGGTACGGCTTGGCGCGGTTCCAGTCGAACGTCAGCACAAAGATGACCGCCGTGGCCACGATGACAACGGGCGAGATGACCAGTCCGAGGGCGAGCTTGCCTGAGGTTCGCATGGGTTTTCTATTCGTTTGGCACGTAAAAATCCGACTCGCCGCATTGATATATAGTTCGGCGCAGTTCCGATTCAATTGTGTCATGAGCCAAGTAGCAATCAGCGCGCCCGCGCACCCGCCCATCCTCGACGACGAATATGCACGCCGGTTTGGCGGCGTTGCGCGCCTGTACGGACCGAACGCGTTAGAGCGCTTTGCGGCTGCACACGTGTGCGTGATCGGCATCGGCGGTGTCGGTTCGTGGGTGGCGGAAGCGTTGGCGCGCTGCGGTGTCGGCAAGCTCACGCTGATCGATCTCGACCACATCGCCGTCTCCAACACCAACCGCCAGATCCACGCGTTGGGCGACGCCTATGGTATGGCCAAGGTGGACGCCATGGCCGAGCGCATCCTGCAGATCAATCCACGTGCCGAAATCAGCCGCATCGACGATTTCGTTACCGTGGAAAACGTCGAGGCATTGCTCGGCCACCCGTTCGACTACGTGATCGACGCCATCGACGCGGTGAAGGTGAAGACGGCCATCCTCGCGTTTTGCCAGCGCACCGGCAAACGTGTGGTGACCTGCGGTGCTGCAGGCGGGCAGCTCGACCCGACGCGCATCCGCGTGACGGATCTCACGCGCACGATTCAGGACCCGCTGCTTGCCAAGGTACGCGGCAACCTGCGTCGCCAGCACGGTTTCTCGAAAAACCCAAAGACGCGTTTCGGTATCGATGCGGTGTTCTCGGATGAGCCGCTGCGCTATCCGGAGCCCGAGCAGCAGGCCTGTGCTGTTGAGTTGCCGGTTGAATCGATCCACGCCGGCATTGACGATCTGGCAGCGGCAGGGGAGATCGAAGTCGTCAACGCCCCGCCCGCGCCGCAGCCGTCGCAAGGCCCGCAAGGGCTGGCTTGCGCGGGCTTTGGCTCGTCGGTGTGCGTGACGGCAGTGTTCGGGATGGTGGCGGCGTCGACCGCCTTGCGAGCGATCGCGGCCGTCTGACAGGGGGCTAGTGGGGCAGGAGCTGGTCCAGCTTTTCCTGGATCTGGTCAGCGTAGCGCCCCGACCATTCGCTACTCGGCTGGCTGTTGGCGAACAGCACGAAGGCCGGCATGACCGATACGCCGTACTTGGCTGCGGTGCCTTCGTTTTCGTCAAAGTCCATGGTGACGAACGTGGCGCGCCCGGCGTAGCTCGACTCCATCTTCTCCAGGCTGGCCACCGCACACTGGCTGGGGTGGCTCCACTCTGCGGCAAAGCATACGACCACGGGCTTGCTTTGCGAGGCGTCGATCACGTCTGACTGAAACGAAGCATCGTTGACGATCTTCATGGGCGCTCCTTGGGCGAAGTGGACGCCCGCGCAATGAAGGCCTGCGGGCAGGGCCACTCTGACTGTAGGCAGGTCAGCGGCGATCAACAACCCGAACGCAATCGACGTGCATGATGTTGCCCATCGGAGTCAGGGGCGCCATCGTCATGCGGTCCGTGACGATGGCCTAATGAATAGCCTGCGAGATTTACCCTAGCGCATACGGCTTCAGTAGATCACTAACAAGCTTGTCGCTATTCGCCCCAGAAAAAGTCCCCTTCTGCTCCTTGCCGTCGATGAACATCATGAACGTTGGCAGGCTGTTAACGTCCACGCTGGCAGCGGCTTGTTCAGCTCCGTCGACGTCAACCGCTACAAATGTGACGCGGTTCTTGTAACTTGCTTCGAGCTCGTCGAGCTTGGGCTTGATCGCTCTCCACGGGCCACACCATGTCGTCATGAAGGACACAAGCACAGGTTGGCCTTTGGGGGCTTTGATGACCTGGGTTTGAAAGACGGCGTCATCGTCAATCGTTTCCATGCGGGCTCCTCGCTAGAAGTTGGGGGCCTGTGCGAAGACTGCCGCGCAAGCTGCTCTGACTCTAGGCGGGGAAAAATCCGGGCTCAAACCACGGCTGCACTTTTACCCATTTGAGTTAAGTACGTCGTCATCATGCGGTCCATCACGTCCACGTGCTGGGCAAACCACTCGGGCAGTTCCGCCACCAGACGGCGCCCCAGTTCCATCTCGCCTGCTGCAGCGCGCTTGCGCACTTCACGGCACAGCGCCAGCACGTTGTCGTGCTCGCCGCGATGGCAGTGGCGCGGGGGAAACTCTGCCGCGTCCATCCACGCGTTTTCCTCGCCGAAGTGGATTTCGGTATGTGCGATGAAGGCATCGAGTGCGGCGATGAAGTCGGCGTCCGACGCGTCAGCCACGGTGTTGAGCAGCGCGCAGAACTCGGCGTGGTTGGCGTCGGTGGCGGCGTCTCCAAGCTGGAGCGCCTCAGACCATTCGATCACGGGCATGGCGGATGAATGTGCAGGATGGACAAGGCCGTCAGCTTACGCGACGGCCTTGGTGCTCTGGTTTGACGCCGGGCAAATCGCTGGGTCGGACTGGCTATTCGGCATCCGCTGCGGGATGCTGCTGCATCACTTCCACCGCCCGTGCATACAGCGCCACCGATGGCGCGTAGCCGCGCCCGATCTGGTACAGCGTGCCGTTCTGTTCGGTCAGCAGGCTGGGGAAGCCATTGATGCCCCAGCGGCGCGAGAGGCGGAAGTCTTCGCGCGTTTCGTCGCGCAGCGTTTCCGTGTCGAACACGGCGTCGAAGTGTGCGGCGTCGATACCGTTGGCGATGGCGACCTCGCGCAGCACGTCGGCCTGCGTCGTGTCGCGCCCCTCGGCATAGAAGGCATGCTGCACGGCGTGGAAGAGGGTGAGCACGCGCTCGTCGTCTTCGCCCCACTGTTCGCGTGCCATGACGACGGCGCGGCAGGCGGGCTCGGTGTCGTAGACGAAGCCATCTCGGCGCATGGCCACGTCGGGCGACTGGTCGAATGGCATGCCGCTGCGTTCGGCCACGGCATGCCAGTGGTGGAGGATTTCGTCGCGCTTGTCAGCGGCCATGGGTTCGCGTTGCCCGGGGCGCAGACCGCCGGTGATGAGCGTGACCGGCACCGGTGCGGCAAGCAGGTCGCCCAGCCGCTTGCGCAGATCGGCAAGCTGCGGGCCAAAGCCGTAGCACCACGAGCACATCGGGTCGGCAACGTAGATGAGTCGCATGGTCAGTTCAGTTTGGAGGCCAGTTGGCGGCGCCAGTGCGATACCGCCTGCGGCGCGTCGCGCATCATGTCGAACACCGACACCATGGTCTTGCGCGCAACGTCGTCGCGGAAGGTGCGGTCGCGCTCGACAATGGCGATCAGTTGTTCAAGCGCGGCTTCATAGTGTTGCTGCGCGATGTACTGCTCGGCAAGATCCAGGCGGGCCTGCAGGTTGTTCGGTTCGTTCTCGATGCGCGCCTGTAGGGCGTTGGTATCGGGCAGCGCGTCGGCGCGTTCAGTGGCCTTCAGGCGCGTTTGCAGCGGGCCAAAATGCGCATCCTGCGGCGCCTTGGGCGAGAGCAGCGCGAATTCGTCCTGCGCTGCGCGCGCGTCACCGCTGTCCAGCAGCAAGTTCACCAGTTCGAAGCGTGCCGCGTCGAAGCCGGGGTCGAACGCCAACGCGTTCTGGAACGCCTCGCGCGCATGGGCGATCTCGCCGGCTTGGCGCGCGGCCAGCCCTTCACGGTAGGCCACGTCGGCCGGCTGTGGGATCACGCGGTCGAGGAACGCGCGCAATTGCCCCTCGGGCAGCACGCCGACAAACTGGTCGACCGGCTTGCCATCCACAAAGGCCACCGCGTACGGGATGCTGCGCACGTTGAACTGCGCCGACAGCTCGGGGTTGTCGTCCGAATTGACCTTGGCGAGCTTCCATTTGCCGCCGTATTCGGCTTCGAGCTTTTCCAGCATCGGGCCCAGCGTGCGGCAAGGCCCGCACCACGGCGCCCAGAAATCAACCAGTACTGGAACTTGGCGAGACGTTTCGATCACTTCTAGCGCGAAACTCTGCGAGGTGACGTCGCTCATCGACGGGATTCTCCTGGGAAAAGTGCGGCCGGCAGCGGTTGCCGGCGGTGTGTCGTGCATTCTACTTGGGGGTGCCTGGGCCTGCTTCCAGGCTGCTCCCGGGGGTGTTTCCATGCCCTTAAAAATGACTGTCCTGACAACGGTTGAAAATAGAACGATCGTTCGGATACCATCCGGTAAAAACAACAGACAGATTCACGGAGACACGCTATGACACGACCGCACTTCCAGTTCTGGCCCCGGCGCATGCCGCACAACATCGGCTCGCCGCAAACGAGCCTTTGGTACAACCTGGAGGTGTCTGCACGACGCTATCCGGACAAGGACGCGATCATCTTCTACGGTCGCCACACCAGCTTCCGCGAGCTGCACGACGATGCGGTGGCCGTGGCCGGCTGGCTGCAGCAGGTGGCCGGTGTGCAGAAGGGCGACCGCGTGCTGCTCTACATGCAGAACTGCCCGCAGTTCATGGCCGCGTACTACGGCATCCTGCGCGCTGACGCGGTGGTCGTGCCGGTCAACCCGATGAACCGGCCGGAAGAGTTCAAGCACTACATCACCGATGCCGGCGCCGCGACGGTCATCTGCAGTGCGGATCTGGCCGTCAACGTGACCACGTCCAACGCTGAACTGCCTGAGGCGCAGCGTACGAAACATCTGCTGGTCACGTCCTATGCCGACGCGCTGCCGGCCACGTACGAATACCCCGAAGATGCGCCGCCCGCGTGGATCACCGCAACGCATCCGGCACAGCCCGGCGCCGTTGACTGGAACGACGTAATCGCCCAGCGCCTCGTGCCGGGCCCGCACACCGCTGGGCCTGACGACTTGGCCGTGATGCCCTATACGTCGGGCACCACGGGGTTCCCGAAGGGCTGCATGCACCCGCACCGCACCGTCATGCACAACGTGGTGGGCGGCTCGATGTGGTCAAGTTCGACCAAGGAAGGCGTGAGCCTGTCGATCATCCCGCTGTTCCACGTGACCGGCATGCAGTACGGCATGAACGCGCCGATCTACATGGGCTCCACGGTGGTGATGCTGCCCCGCTGGGACCGCGAAGTAGCGGGGCGACTGATCTCGCGCTACAAGATCACGCACTGGACGAACATCCCGACCATGGTGATCGACTTCCTGGCGAGCCCGCAGCTGGCCGAGTTTGACCTGTCGAGCCTGGCCTACATCGGCGGCGGTGGCGCGGCGATGCCGCAGGCTGTGGCCGAACGCCTGCTGAAGGATTTCAACCTGGCGTACCAGGAAGGCTACGGCCTGTCGGAGACCATCGCGCCCACGCACAGCAACCCGGCCGACCGGGCCAAGCAGCAATGCCTGGGCATTCCCGTGTTCAACACTGACGCACGCATCGTCGATCCGCAGACGTTGCAGGAGCTGCCGATTGGCGAGGTGGGCGAGATCATCGTCAGCGGCCCGCAGGTGTTCCTGGGCTACTGGGGCAAGCCGCAGGCCACCGCCGAGGTCTTCATCGAGTTCGAGGGCAAGAAATTCTTCCGCACGGGCGACCTCGGCAAGATGGATGAAGACGGCTACTTCTTCCTCACCGACCGCTTGAAACGCATGATCAACGCCTCGGGCTTCAAGGTCTGGCCGGCCGAGGTGGAGAGCCTGCTGTACAAGCATCCGGATGTGCAGGAGGCCTGCATCATCGGCACGCGCGACGCGTATCGCGGCGAGTCGGTCAAGGCGGTGGTCGTGCTCAAGGCGCACGCCAAGGGCAAGACCACGGAAGACGACATCATCAACTGGGCGCGCGACAACATGGCCGCGTACAAGTATCCGCGTGTGGTGGAGTTCGTGGATGCGCTGCCCAAGTCCGGCACGGGCAAGGTGATGTGGCGCACGCTGCAAGAGCAGGAAAACGCCAGGAACGCGGCGGCCGAGAAACCGGCAACCGCCTAAAGAAGAAGGGGCCCATGTGGCCCCTTCTTCAATGTCCGCGCGCTTTGAACAGCAACGCGCCGATGCCGTGGAAGCCGCGCTGGCGCGCGTGCCGCATCGGCGTGACACCGGCCCGGTCGGGCAGGTTTGGATCGGCGCCCGCGTCGAGCAGGAGCTGCACGATCTTCTCGTACTTGTCGCTGCCGTCGCCCATGGCCACGGCTTCGATCAGCGCCGTCAGGCCCAGGTTGTTGGTGGCATCGGGCGGCAAGCCGGCTTTTGCCAGTTCGCTCACCACTTCCACATAGCCACGGCGCGCAGCCGGGATCAGCGCAGTATCGCCCTCGGCGTTGGTGGCGCGCAGGTTGGCGCCGTGCGACAGCGCCAGGCGCACGGTTTCCGCATCGCCCTGACTTGCGGCGAGCAGGAACGCGCTGTTCTGGGCGTTGTCCTGCACGTTGACGTCGGCGCCGGCCTGGATGAGCAGGCGTGCTGATGCGCCCTGGTGTGCTGTCACAGCGGCAATGAGTGCGGTGCGGCCGTCGGCATCGCGGGCCTTGAGGCTGGCACCGTCGGCCAGCAAGGCCTGGATGACCATCGTGTTGCCCGTTTGGGCGGCGGTGATCAGGTCGCGGTCGCGTGTGGCGGGGTCGCTGTGATGAGCGGGGCGCGTCGCGGGCGCGGCGCCGGGTGTGGCCTTGGCGCTGGCACTCGTGCTGGCGGCAACGCGCAGCATCGGCAGATGCTGCTCCTGCCAGGCGTTGGCCATGTCGCCCACGGCCAGCGCCAGCCCCAGCATGACGCCGATGAGCTGGTTGAGCGCGGGATGACGGGCGAGGAGCATGGCGGGAGGGCTCAGGCGCTGAGGTAGGGGTCGGGCTGTTCTGCGGGTTCGCCGGCGACGGGCGCGTTGGCTGCATCCATGGCTTGCAGGCGCGTCCACAGGCGGTCCAGATAGGGGTCGTGCAGCCCGTTGCTGGCCAGGCCGATCAGCGTGCGTTGCAGGTATTCGCGTGCCGGCCCGTACAGGCCGACCGCCTCGCGCAGGCAGCCGACCACGCGCTCATCAGGCAGACGGCCGGCGTAGGCTTCATGCGTGCGGTTCATGACGAAGGCCAGTGCGAAGACGCGTTCGCCGTTGATCTCGGTGGGCAGCCAGCGCGGTTGGTAGGCGCCGGTCAGCATCTCGCGGCGCCACAGCACGCGGAATTCACGCTCGGCATGCGCGCGCGGCACGCGGAAGGCCACGCCTCGGCAACTGCCGCCACGGTCCAGGCCGAGCACCAGCCCCGGGTTGTCCCAGGTGCCACGGTTGATGCGGGAATACAGGTAGAAGCCGCGGTGATACCCGTGCACCGTGGCGGCAGCCGCCTCGGTGTGGAAGATCATCGGGTTCCAGATGAGGGAGCCGTAACCGAACACCCACGCGTCCTGACATTCGCAGGGCGCACTCGACAACCGCGCGAGCGTCGATGCAAGCGACGCTTCCAGCGCAGCCTCGGTTAGCAACGACGACGCGACGGGTGAATCACCCAGGGCGGCGCGCAACCGGTTCTGTTCGAGATCCTCTCGGGTGACGGCCATGTCGCAAGCATAGAGCAATCGTTACGAGTGGTCACGCAGGCGGACGGGCGATACCGCTGAAATACCGCGTTGTGCGGGTCGGGAAGCGTTTGGCTATGGCGCGGCCGCAACGGTACACACGGTGAGGCCGGAAAATTGGAGGCGGGGGAACGGAATTGAACCGTCTTATACGGCTTTGCAAGCCGCAGCATTGACCACTCTGCCACCCCGCCGGGGGAGGGCGCCTGCGATGTGTCGAATGACATATCGCAGGCCGGGCGCGATTCTAGCGCAGGATCAGACTTCCAGCAGATCGACTTCGAAAATCAACGTTGCGTTAGGGGGGATCACGCCGCCCGCGCCGCGTGCGCCGTAGCCCAGGGCTGCCGGGATGATCAGCTTGCGCGTGCCGCCCACCTTCATGCCTTGCACGCCTTCGTCCCAGCCCTTGATGACGTGGCCGGCGCCCAGCGGGAAGGCGAACGGATCGTTGCGGTCCTTGCTGGAGTCGAACTTCTTGCCAGCCTGGCCGTCGTCGTACAGCCAGCCGGTGTAGTGCACAGTGACGTACTTGCCGGCGGTGGCCTCAGCGCCGTCGCCGACGACGACGTCTTCATATTGCAGGCCGCTTGCGGTGGTCGTGGTGGTCATGTTGAGCCTCGTGGTGTGGGCGTGGGTGAGAGAGGGCTCAGGCAGCCTCTGCGGCCTTGAGCGTTTCAAGCTGGACGTGGACGTTGTCCGCGTCGTTGGCGATCCAGATGTCGCCATCCTGGATGGTGACTTGCAGACGCATGGTGCGTTCCACCATGCCGGCCAGCGCGGCCACGGTGTCGGGCGCAACTTCGTAGACCGACAGGTTGGCAAAGCGGGCCACCTTGGTCTCGATCTGCTGCCACCACACACGGCTGGCATTGCCGCTATACGTATACACAGCGACCTGCTCGGCACGGTTACTGGCCTTGCGCACGCGGGTGTCGTCGGGGTTGCCGAGGTCGATCCAGAGTTCGATGGCGTCGGTCAGGTCGCGCTGCCAGAGCTCGGGCTCGTCGGGTTCGGACAGGCCGCGCGTGAAGGCGAGCGTTTCACTGGCGTGGCGGGCAAAGGCGAGCACGCGCACCATCATGCGCTCGTCGTTCTCGCTCGGGTGGCGGGCGACGGTCAGCGCGTGGTTGCCGTAGTAGTGGCGATCCATGTCGGCGATCTGTAGATCGACCTTGTAGATCGTGGATTTGAGGGCCATTCGGGCAGCGGGTTTTTCAGCAAAGCGCGCATTGTCGCATGGCCTGATGACACGATCCTCATAGCGTTCTGCGTCTTGATCGATTCCATTCGGGGCCGGATTGCGGTATATGCAAGCGGTGCGCGCATCTTGGGCAGGAGTCGGGTTGCCCAGGGCGCAGGGAATGTGCGCGCATTTTCCAATACCAACAGGACAATCAGAACGATGCGTTGGATTTTCGGAATCGTGGGCCTGGTGTTCGGGGCCTTCTCAGGGGGTGTGGTTGGCGCGTTTTTCGGCGCGCTGATCGGCGTCGGGTTGGCTTCGCTGATCCTGGTCATGGACAAGCGCGCCAGTTCGCAATGGGCCAAGGCGCCCGACGTCTCGCAAGGCAATGCGCCGGTGCAGGTCCCAGTAGCTGTGCCGATCAATGAGCGTGTGACGCGGCTGGAGCACGAGGTGGCGTTGCTGCGTCGCCAGATCGCCGAGCTCAAGGGACAGTCATTCGCAACGCCTGTGCCGGAAGTGCCGGCCGCTGTTGAGCCTGTGGTTGTGCCGGTGCCAGAACCGGTGCCAGAGCCTATCGCTGCCGAGTCGTTGCCTGCAGTGGAAGTGCCCGCTGTGGCGCAGCCGGTGCCGGTTGCGCCACCGATTGCTCAACCGACCCTCGCGCCGCACGAGCCCGATTGGGTGGAGCGCGCGGTGGGTGCTGCGCGCGACTGGCTGCTGGGCGGCAACAGCGTGGTGCGCGTCGGCATCCTGATCCTCTTCTTCGGCGTGGCGTTCCTGCTCAAGTACGCGGCCGACAACAGCCTGCTGCCGGTCGAGTTCCGCCTGGCGGCCGTGGCCGTGGGGGCCATCGTGCTGCTGGGCATCGGCTGGCGCCTGCGTGACAAGCGCCCGGGCTATGCGCTGGTGCTGCAGGGCGGCGGGGTTGGCGTGTTGTACCTGACCGTATTCGCGGCGACACGCATGGTGCCGCTGCTGACGCCGGGGATGGCGTTTCCGCTGCTGGTGTTGATCTGTGCGCTGGCGGCCGGGCTGGCCGTCAAGCAGAACGCGTCGGCGTTGGCCTTTACGGGTAGCGCAGGCGGGTTCCTGGCTCCGATCCTGATCTCGACCGGGCAGGGCAGCCATGTGGCGCTGTTCAGCTATTACGCGCTGCTCAATGCCGGCATCTTCGCCATCGCATGGTTCCGTGCATGGCGTGCGCTGAATCTGCTGGGCTTCGTATTCACCTTCGGCATCGCCACGGCTTGGGGGGCGCTGCGCTATGAACCGTCACTGCTCAAGAGCACCGAGCCGTTCCTGGTCCTCTTCTTTCTGATGTATGTGGGCATTGCGCTGCTGTATGCGCTGCGTCGCCAGGTCAACCTCAAGCACTACGTAGACGGCACGCTGGTGTTCGGCACGCCGCTGGTGGCGATGGGCCTGCAGGCAGCGCTGGTGCACCACATTCCGTTTGCGATGGCGTGGAGTGCCGCGACACTGGCAGCGTTCTACCTGGGTATTGCCGCGTGGCTGGCAGGCAAGCGTGCGCGCCTGGGGCTGCTGTTTGAATCGATGTTTGCGCTGGGCGTGATCTTCATCACGCTGGCGATTCCGCTGGCCTTCGACGGACGCACGACCAGTGCGGTCTGGGCGGTGGAAGGCGCGGCTGTGGTGTGGGCAAGTGTGCGTCAGCGTCGTCGTCTGGCACTGGCAGCCGGCTTGCTGCTGCAGGTGGCGGCGGGTGTGGCCTTTGCGTTGGGCGTGCTGCTTGAGTGGTCGGCGTCGCTGCAGTGGCCGGTGCTCAACAGCCACTACATCGGCGGGGTGCTGATTGCGGCGGCGGGCATCTTCAGCGGCTGGCGCCTGCACGGCAAGGCCGAAGCGCGCGACTGGCTGAAGGTGGCACCTGCACTCGGCATGGCCGCCTCGGTGTGGGGCTTGCTGTGGTGGCTTGGCAGTGGCGGCGATGAGATCGACCGCTATGCATGGCGCCTCGGCACCAAGGCGGTCGACCGGCCGGACATCCCACTCTACGCCGCCTTTGCAGTGCTGACCGCATGGGGCGCGCACGGCCTGCGCCGCAAGCTGGATTGGGCGCTGGCGGAATGGCCTGCGCTGTCGCTGTCGCCCGCGCTTGCGCTGATCGCGTTGTTGGCCATCGAACATTGGGCGCCGTCGCCGCTGGCCGGCTGGGGTGGGGCAGTGTGGATCGCATCGATCGTGCTGGCCTTCTTGCTGCTGCGCCGTCAGCAGCGAGATGTTGGCGACACCATTCTCGCGCCGCTGCATACGGTGCTGTTCTGGTTGATCTGCGGCATGTTAGCCACCGAGGGCTACTGGCGCCTGGACGCCTATGTGCCGGAAGGCACGTGGAGCTTTGCCGCTTGGGCCTATGGCTATGGCGCGTTGCTCGCCCTGCTGGCCGGTGCCGGCTGGCGCATTCGCTGGCCGATCGCCCGCTTTGAACGTGCTTATCTGCTGTGGGGCGCAGCGCCCCTGGCGGCATTGTTATGGCTGTGGAGCGTGGTCAGCGCCGCCAGCGATGGCGATGCCGCACCGCTGTTCTATCTGCCCATCCTCAACCCGCTGGACGTGGCGCAGTTGCTGGTCTTCCTGGCCATCGCGCTGTGGATGCGCCGCGTGGCATTGCAGAAGCTGGTGCCTGAGCCGATGGTGATCGGATACGCCGTCGGCGCGACGCTGTTCATCTGGGCCAACGCGGTACTGCTGCGCACATTGCATCACTGGGCGCGCATTCCGTACACGCTGGACGACCTGGGGGACTCGATGCTGGTACAGGCGTCGCTGTCGATGTTCTGGACGGTGCTGGCACTGGGCGTGATGGTGTTTGCCACGCGGCGCGTCAGCCGTGCGTTGTGGTTTACCGGCGCGGCACTGCTGGGTGTGACGGTGATCAAGCTGTTCCTGTTCGACCTGTCGCGCGTGACGGGTGTGGAGCGCATCGTTTCGTTTATCGGCATTGGCGTGCTGCTGCTGTTGATCGGCTACCTGTCGCCGCTGCCGCCCAAGGCCAAGACGCACGGTGACGCCGAGACCAAGGAGGTTGTGTGAAGAAGATTGTTCTTGCGATCGCCGTGGCGTCGCTGCTATCGGCGCCGGCCTGGGCCGAGCGCTTTGCGCTGACCGGTACGCCCGGCGCGCCGTACTACGCCGTCACGCTCAGCGAAGACGTGTATGCCCATGCGCGCGACACCGGTCTGGCGGACTTGCGCATCCTCAACGGCGATGGCGAGCCTGTGCCGTTCACCATCGAGATCCCGCGCGATCCGGCCCCGCAGGCGCGCACGCTACAGGACGTGCGCTGGTTTGCCACGCCGATCGACGAAGCACAAAAGCCTGGTGCCGCCGGTGTCATGCTCGGCGCCGATGGCGTGTTGCGTGCCACTGGTACGCCGCTCGCACAGGAGTCGGCGCGGGCGTGGCTCGTCGACCTGAGCCAGTTGCACGATACGTTGACGGCGCTGGTGGTGGGTTTGCCCGCTGCCGAATTTCAAAGCGGCGTGACCGTGCAGGCCAGTGATGACTTGCAGGACTGGAACCCGGTGAGCCAGGCCACGCTGTTCCGCCTGTCCAATCAGGGCAGCCTGCTGGTGCAGGATCGCATCGAGTTCACCGGGCTGCGTGCGAAATACCTGCGACTGACGTGGCAGGGCAAGCCGCCCGTGCCCGAGAGCGTGCGCGCAGAACTGGCGGCCGGTGCGGCACCGTTGCCGGCGGACAGCGCCATCCAGTGGCGTACTGGTTTGACGCCGGTGCAGACGCCTGCAGCCGGCGACTACCAGTTCGATACCGGTGGCGCGTTTCCGGTGGAGCGCGTGAAGATTCATCTGCCGCAGGCCAACACCGTCGCACAGGCCACGCTGTATGCGCGTGCGGATGCGCAGGCGCAATGGCGGCCGGTCACGTCTGCACGGCTGTTCCGCCTGGCGGGTGCTGGCGGGCAGGGCGAACAGGAGAACGCGCCGATCAGCGTGCCCGCGACCGGCGAGCGTTACTGGCGCCTGCAGGTCGACACGCGCAGCGGTGGCCTGGGTTCGGGCGCGCCGCAACTGGCGATCGGCTGGCGTCCGGCCACCGTTACCTACGCGGCGCGCGGCAACGTGCCGTTTGTGCTTGCGGTAGGGGAGGTGGCGCGTGGCAATCCAATTGCACGGGCGGATCTGTTGGCGGGTGCTTCGCCAGCAATTGCACCGGCGCAGCTTGGTGCGATGAGTGATTCGCCATCCGATGCGATGACGGCCGAGCCGCCCGGCGGCAGGACGCGGCAGTGGGTGCTGTGGGGTGCGTTGGTTGCAGCGGTGATTGTGCTGGGCGGCATGGCGTGGCGGTTGTTCCGTACGTCGGCGACGCCACCGGGGTCATCGCAGTAGCAAACAAAACGGCGCCACTAGAGCGCCGTTTTTTTTGACCGAGTGGTTGCTCAGTGCGCGAAGGCGGGTTGCACAAACAGCGCTACGCACAGGGCTACGCCTGTCAACCACATCAGCGAACGTAGCGCCGCCCAGTCGGCCAGGTAGCAGCTCGTGTACAACACGCGCGCCACGACGAATGCGATGGCGAGCAGGTTGACGCGATCGATCATGCCGCCGCCCAGGATGGCCACCAGCGCGGCCATTGCAAAGAACGGAAACGCTTCAAAGTGGTTCTGCCGCGCAGCACCAGCGCGGCCTGCTACCCCGGTTTGCTGCGCAAGCCACGCACGCGGGTTGCGGTTGTCGTAACGCGGGCCGCTGGCCTTGGCAATGCCGACGCACACGATCGGCAATACCGCCGCTACCAGAACGCACCAGAGGGCGACCGGCATGGTCAGTCTCCTGGACAGCTGTGAAGGAGCCGCACCGTAGCACGGGCGGCGTTTTCAAACACCAGAAGTGCTAGTCGGCCTCATGTACGGCGATGCGGATGTCGCCCAGCATGACCACTTGGCCCGCGCGGATCTTGGCGGTCTTGCGCGACTCCGGCTGGCCGTCGACGGTGACACCGCCATCGGCGACGACAGCTTTGCCAGCGCCGCCGCTGTCGACCACGCCGGTGAGCTTGAGCAGCTTGTGCAGCTCGATGTATTCCGTATTCAGAGCGAAATCGATGTTGGGCATAGAGAAAATTATTGCGGTGTGGCTTCCACGCTGATGTCGAGATCGACGCGGTCGCCCACGTCGGGCAGGAACCGTGTCATGCCGAATGCACTGCGCTGGATGGCGAGGTGAAAATCGCCGCCGCATACGTGGCGTGTCGTGCCGGGCATCTTTACGTCGCCGCAGTTGAAACGGCGCACGTCCAGCCGCACGGGCTGCGTTACACCATGCAGCGTCAGCTTGGCTTCGATGGCGACGAGCTTGCCGTCTTGCACGACAAAGCGGTCGCTGCGCAGGCGGATGATCGGAAACTGTGCGGCATCCAGAAACTGTTCGGATTTCAGCACGCCGTCCAGCACCGGCAGGCGTGTGTTGACGGACGCGGCGTCGATGGTGAAATCGATGCTGCCTTGGCTGCTCGCCTCGTCAAAGTCGATGGCGCCGTCGAGCTTGTCGAAGCGGCCACGCACCGTAGACCGATCGAAGTGCGAGGTGCCGAAGTAGACCGACGTATGTGCCAGATCTGGCGTGAATGGCGCGGCAAGGGCGGAAGTGCTCAGCACGCCCGCCAGCATCAAAACCCAAGGTCGCATAGTGCCTCCTATTTCAGGGGCCCACGTCGACCATGGGCCTGTGCTTACTTGCCCCAGCTGTCTTTCAGACCGACCACGCGGTTGAACACGGGCTTGCCCGGTTGCGAGTCGATGCGGTCGGCGACGAAGTAGCCGTGGCGCTCGAACTGGAAGCGGTCCTCAGCCTTGGCGGTTGCCAGCGTCGGCTCCAGGTAGGCCGTGACGATCTGCTTGGAGTTCGGGTTGAGCGCATCCAGGAAGTTCTTGTCGCCCGAGTCCGGCTGCGGGTCGCTGAACAGGCGGTCATAGAGGCGCACTTCGGCTTCCAGTGCATGCGCGGCGCTGACCCAATGGATGTTGCCCTTCACCTTCACGCTGTCAGCACCCGGCGTGCCACTCTTGGTGTCCGGGATGATGTTGGCGTGCACGGCGGTGACGTTGCCGTCGGCGTCCTTGTCGCAGCCGGTACATTCGATCACATAGCCGTAGCGCAGGCGCACCTTGTTGCCCGGGAACAGGCGGAAGTAGCCCTTGGGCGGCGTCTCGGTAAAGTCTTCGCGCTCGATCCACAGCTCGCGCGTGAGCGGGAATTCGCGGCGGCCGAGTTCGGGCTGCTTCGGGTGCACGGGCGCCGAGCAGGGCTCGTTGAAATCCGCTGGCACGTTGTCGAGGATCAGCTTGACCGGGTCCAGCACGCCCACCGAGCGCGGCGCACGCGCATCAAGGTCGTCGCGCACGGCGCCTTCCAGGATGCTCATGTCGATCCAGCTGTCGGCCTTGGACACGCCCACGCGCTCGCAGAACAGCTGGATCGATTCCGGCGTATAGCCGCGGCGGCGGATGCCAACGAGCGTCGGCATGCGCGGGTCGTCCCAGCCGTCGACGCGCTTTTCGTTCACCAACTGCAGCAGCTTGCGCTTGCTGGTGATGGCGTAGGTCAGGTGCAGGCGCGCGAATTCGTACTGATGCGGCAGCGGTGCGGGCAGGGCGCCGGCATCGCGCAGGTGGTCGAGCACCCAGTCGTACAGCGGGCGGTTGTTCTCGAACTCCAGCGTGCACAGCGAATGCGTGATGTTCTCCAGCGCATCGGAAATGCAATGCGTGAAGTCGTACATCGGGTAGATGCACCAAGCGTCGCCGGTGCGGTGGTGGTGCGCGTGGCGAATGCGGTACAGCACCGGATCGCGCATCACGATGTTGGGTGCGGCCATGTCGATCTTGGCGCGCAGCACGAGCTCGCCATCCTTGTACTTGCCGGCGCGCATGTCGCGGAACAGCGCGAGGTTCTCGTCCACCGAGCGGTCGCGGAACGGCGACGGCGTGCCGGGGCGGGTGAAGTCGCCACGGTTGGCGGCGATCTGCTCGGCGCTTTGGCTGTCGACATAGGCGGCGCCGCGCTGGATCAGCACTTCGGCAAAGCTGTAGAGCTGCTCGAAGTAATCGCTGGCGTAGTACAGGTGCGTGCCCGTGCCGTTTTCCCACGAGTAGCCAAGCCAGTGCACCGCGTCGATGATGGAGTCGACGTATTCGGTGTCTTCCTTGACCGGGTTGGTGTCGTCAAAGCGCAGGTGGCAGCGGCCTTGGTAATCCTTGGCCAGGCCGAAGTTCACCCAGATGCTCTTGGCGTGACCAATGTGCAGGTAGCCGTTGGGCTCCGGCGGAAAGCGCGTAATGACCGGCGGAAGGGCCTGGCCCTTGGTGTCCTTGCGGCCGGCATAGGTGCCTTGCGTCAGGTCGCCATCAATGATTTGGCGCAGGAAGTTGGACGTGGGGGCGGCGGCCGCCCCATTGGCGTTGTCTTGGCTCATGGGAATGCGTGATTCGGCAATCCTATGATTTTACCGTGCCCGGGGCGCTCTGCCGGGTTGTCCCTTATTTCCGTTGCGCGACGCCATCCAACGCTTGTGCACGCAACGCCTCATACGGGGCAGGAAAGGCCTGCTGGCGCAGTTGCGTGAGCTGTGCGGCGCGGTCGGCGTCTGACAGGCCGGGGAAGCTGTTGATGCGGTCGCGCTGCTGGGCGTAGGCGTCGTAGCGGCCGCGCCAGACGGCTTCTTCGCGGCTGGCCTGCACCAAACGGTCCGCCACGATGCCGTCGATGCCCTGGGCGGCCAGACGCTGGCGGATCTGCGCCTCGCTCAGACCATCCTTGGTCCAGGAATCCATGTCGTTTGCGAGCTTGACCGGCGCGGAGGCATTGCGGCGGGCCTCTCGCAGGGCGGCCGGCAGGTTGGCCTCGATGGCGGCGAGCTTGGCGGCGCGTTGCTCCGGCGTGAGCGAGGGGTCGGCCATCACGGCCAGGCGGTCGAGCGCAGCGGTGTCCAGCGCATCTTCGTCGCCATACCAAGCCTGGGCGACATCCGCGCCGAGGTATTGGCGGCGCAACGCGGCACGGGCGCCGATCTGTTGCCGCAGCGTGGCAATGATCTCGGGCTGCTGCCGGACCTGTTCAAGGCTCGGCTTGCTGCGGCCGGCATCGCCCTGTCCTGCCAGTGCCTTGCGGTAGGTGAGATAGCGCTGCAGCAGCGATTGCGCCTCCGACAGTGCGGGGCTGACCAGCTTGGCGTGCATGTGCGCCTCTGCCATCGCGATGCGCTGCGCTTCGGGCTGCGACGCGGGCACGTCGAGGAAGTAGTCGAATACCGCACGGTTGGCGGCTTCGAGGATGAGGTGGCCGTTCGCGTCGACACGCAGGCCGTCGGGCGCCTGTGTGTCGGCCAATTCCGTGGGTTTGGCCGTGGCGGTTGCCTCGTCGCTCTTGATGCTGCCGATATAGGCGCCGGAGCGGGGCGCCGCCTGGGGTTGCTCGGCGGCCGGGGGCGCATCACCGGTGGCATGCCACCAGTAGACGCCCCCCGCAACGGCAATTGCCACCAACACTGCGCCGATGAATGTGGTCGGCTGCATGGATTGCACGGGTTGTGATTTGCCCTTCATGGCGATGCGCGTGTTGGTGGCGATGGGAGGCGATCGATGAGGATGGACTACAGCCCGGCCGTCTTCAACCGATTGGCCTGCGTGCGGATCACCGCTACCGGATCTGCCGCACCCCAGCCGATCAGGCCGAGCAGCTGGTTGACCTCGTCGAGGTGATTCCAAGCATAGTCGGTCGACAGCACCTGCCCGAACTTGGCGCTGCACACCGAGACCAGCCCGTCATTGGTACCCGAACCACGCGCCTGCATCACCCCGCCGCTGAAGACCAGTACCGGGTCGAACAGGTCGAGGATGTTGGTGGCCGTCGAGCGTCCCGTCCACGAATACAGCTTCTGTACGTTGCCGTTGCGCATGTCGGTGGCGCTGCCGGTGTTGCAGCCGTTGGCCAGGCCCGCGCTAGGGAAGGTCTTGTTGAAATCCGCCGCGCCTGCAGTCGAGAGGATATGCAGCGCCGCAAAGCCGTTCTGCGGATTGCTGTTGCCGTTGAACCAGCCGAGCACGGAGCCGAACACATTCGCGCCCAGGTTCACCAGGGCCTGGAAGGGCGCCGGCGTGGCCTCGACAAAGTCGGCAAACTCCGAGCCCTTGTGCGGCGTGCCGATGGTGGTGACGGACGCCACTAGGTTGGGCGCCACGGCGGCCGCATAGCGCGAGGTTAGACCGCCCTGGCTGTGGCCGATGAGGTTGACCTTGGTGGCGCCGGTGGTGGCCAGCACGGCGCGGATCTGGCTCAGGAGCTGCTCGCCGCGCACGGTTTCATCGTTGAAGGCGGAGACATCAGCCACGTAGACGTTGGCGCCGTTGGCACGCAGGTCTTCGGGAATCTGGTACCAGTAGTCGACCACGCCCAGGAACTTGCTGGTGCCCGAGAGGCCGTGCACCAGCACGATCGGGTATTGGGTGGCGGCATACGTGCTGGCGGCTTGGGCCGGAGCGGCGGTGAGGGTGAGGGCGGATGCGGCCAAAGTTGTGGCCAAGGCGGCTGCTGCAGTGTGCGTGCGCAAGATGCCGCGCACTGATTTGTACACAGCATGAAGCAGGGGCGTCTGTGACATTCGGTTGTCTCCTGAATGATGGAAAGGTGGTCGACCTCTGCGGGTCGATCGCCCTCCGTTATCCGAAGTGCGCATTCCAGCGTCAACCGAATTGGAAGATTGGCTCTAATGCTGCGCTGCCGCGTGCGCAAACAAAAACCGGAGGGCGAGCCTCCGGTTCTTTAGGATGCGATGCAGCAACGCCGCTACTCCTCTTGAAACGCTTCCTCGCGTTTGCGGCGGATAGCGGGCAGTGCCACCAGCAGCACGAGCACGACCGCCGCGATCAGCAGCCCCAGCGACAGCGGCCGTGTGACGAAGGTGGAGAAGTCACCACGCGAGAGTTGCAGCGCACGGCGGAAGTTCTCTTCCATCATCGGCCCCAGTACAAAGCCGAGCAGCATCGGTGCCGGTTCGCAGCGCAGTTTCACGAACAGATAGCCGAGCAGCCCGAAGACCGCCGTTTGGAACACGTCGAATGTGGTGTTCGATACCGAATACACGCCGATGCAGCAGAACACCAGGATGGCCGGATACAGGAAGCGGTAGGGCACCTTCAGTAGGCGCACCCACACGCCGATCATCGGCAGATTCAGCACGATCAGCATCAGGTTGCCAATCCACATCGAGGCGATCAGGCCCCAGAACAGCGCGGGGTTGCTGGTCATCACCTGCGGGCCTGGCTGGATGTTGTGAATGGTCATCGCGCTCACCATCAGCGCCATCACCGCGTTGGGTGGAATGCCTAGCGTGAGCAGCGGAATGAACGATGTTTGTGCCGCTGCATTGTTGGCCGACTCCGGGCCGGCCACGCCCTCGATGGCGCCCTTGCCGAACTCGTGCGAGTACTTCGACGCCTTCTTCTCCAGCGAGTACGACGCGAACGAGGCCAGCGTCGCGCCGCCGCCGGGCAGGATGCCGAGTGCCGAGCCCAGCGCCGTACCGCGCAGCACGGCAGGAATCATGCGCTTGAAGTCCTCGCGGTTGGGCCAGAGGTTGCGCACGTGATTGACGAACGTTTCGCGGTGCCCCTTCTGTTCAAGGTTGACGATGATCTCGGCAAAGCCGAACAGGCCCATGGCGACGGACACAAAGTTCAGCCCGTCCGCCAGCTCCGGAACATCAAACGCATAGCGCGCCACGCCTGAGCTGACGTCTGTGCCGACCAGACCAAGCAGCATGCCGAGAACGATCATGGCCAGCGCCTTGGGCAGCGATCCGGAGGCCAGCACGACTGCGCCCACCAGGCCCAAGACCATCAGGGAAAAATACTCTGCGGCCCCAAAATGGAACGCGATCTCCGACAAGGGTTTGGCAAACGCGGCCAGGATCACGGTGGCAACGCAGCCTGCGAAGAAGGAACCGATGCCCGCTGTTGCAAGAGCTACCCCGGCCCGCCCGCGACGCGCCATTTGATAGCCATCGATTGTCGTGACCACAGAAGACGATTCACCGGGGAGATTGACGAGGATAGCCGTGGTAGACCCGCCGTACTGCGCGCCGTAGTAAATGCCGGCAAGCATGATGAGCGCGGCAACCGGCGGTAGGCTGTACGTCGTCGGCAGGAGCATCGCGATGGTCGCGATGGGGCCAATGCCTGGCAGCACGCCAATCAACGTGCCGAAGGTGCATCCGATCAGCGCATAGATGAGGTTCTGAAGCGAAAGCGCGGTTGAGAAGCCGAGTGCAAGGTTGGCAAAGAGATCCATACCGGGGGCTCCTCAGGAAACGAAGGCAGGCCACATCGCGAGTTGCAGATTCAACAACCAGACGAAGGTGCCCCAGCCGATGACCACCATGACGATTGCAGTGGCGATGGCGCCCCGCCAGCCGAACTCGTGGCTGGCCAGGCTGGAGATCATGACCAGCGCCACTACGGAAAACACCAGCCCCAGCGGTTGCAGCAGCAGGCCGAACAGCACCACCGAGCCAAGAATCCACAGCAGCGTTTTGATGTCCCAGCGTGGGATGCGGTCTGCCACACCCTTGCGCGACAGTGATTGCGCCAACACCACCACGCCCAGCGCCGCCAGCACGATGCCGAGCCAGAACGGGAAGTAGCCGGGCCCCATGCTGCTGGTCGTGCCCATACGATAGCCGCGCGCCAGGATGGCGAATGCCACACCAGCAACGATGAACATGACGCCCGACGCAAAGTCCTGGTGACTGCGGATCACCGGGCGGCTCTGTGGATCGTTCTGCAAGATGGGTCTCCTCTTGTCGGCATGCAACGCCGCGCTCTGCGGGTGGCCGGGTGGTGGCCAAAGCGGCGACCAAGTGTGCACGCTAAGCAGAGCGGCTTTCAAGCACCTTGCAGAGGGGATACAGGCCGCGCAGCAGCCTGGCACGGCGCACAGGCAAAGGATTTCGGGTTTGCCCTAGCCGTGGATGGCGGGAGAGCACGGGCCGCGCAACGCTGTCGCAGCCCGGTACGCATTACATGCCGATGCCGCGTGCCATCAGCACGGCCGCCAGCGGAATGAAGATGATCAGGTGCGATTCGATCATGACCCAGCGGCGCGTCGTCGCAATCTCCGAGGGCGTCGGCACGAAGTCGGGCAGTGTCTTGCCCTGCTTGTTCCAGCGCAGGATGGTGATGGTGGGCTTGATCGACAGCAGTCCCACCAGGATGAACAACCCCACCTTGACGTGGAACACCGGATTGTGGACGTAGAACGCGTAGCCCTTGGCACCATAGAACACACGCAGCAGCCCCGTTATCAGCACCGCCAGCGCGGCAAAACCGAACACGGCGTCATAGCGTGCCAGGCGCTGGCGGATCTCCGGCGTCATGGCCGGGCGCAGCACCACGGCCTCGGCGGTGAGGAAGACGATCATCGTGAAGATCGAGATGTAATGCAGGTAAGCCAGCAACGCATCAAGCCACATGGTGACCTCGTCAGGGTGGGGGAAACGGTTGATTCGGGTTGGCGCGGGCGTCAGATCACGCCGCGCGTGCGCAGTGCCGTGATCTGCTCGGCGCTCAGGTCGAGCACGTCGCGCAGCACGGTCTCGGTGTGCTCCCCCAGCAGCGGCGGGTGGCTTGTCGCCTTGGGCGGTGTGGCGCTCATCTTGACCGGGCTGCCGACCAGCTTGACGGTGCCCGCGCTCGGGTGGGGCAGGTCGACGCGCAGACCGCGGGCCTGCACCTGCTCATTGTCGAACACCTCGTGGAGATCGTTGATCGGGCCGCAGGGCACGCCAGCGGCTTCGAGCTTGTCGATCCACTCGCCTTTGCGGAAACGCTTGACCATCTCGGCCAGGATCGGCACCAGCACATCACGGTTGGCCACGCGCTGCGGGTTGGTGGCAAAGCGCGGGTCGTCGGCCAGTTCGGGCATGCCGCCGGCATCGACAAAGCGGCGGAACTGCCCATCGTTGCCCACCGCGACGATGATCCACCCGTTGGACGCCTGGAAGGTCTGGTACGGCACGATGTTCGGGTGCGCGTTGCCCCAGCGCTTGGGTGCCTGGCCGCTGGCCAGGTAGTTGGTGTTCATGTTGGCCAGCATGGCGACCTGCACGTCGAGCAGCGCCATGTCGATGTACTGGCCCTCGCCGGTGCGGTCCCGGTGTGCCAGCGCAGCCAGCACGGCGACCGTGGAGTACATGCCGGTCATCAGGTCCGAGATGGCCACGCCGGCCTTCTGCGGGCCGCCGCCGGGCAGGTCGTCGCGCTCGCCGGTCAGGCTCATGAAGCCGCCCATGCCCTGCACGATGAAGTCGTAGCCGGCGCGCGCGGCGTAGGGGCCGGTCTGGCCGAAGCCGGTGATGGAGCAGTAGATCAGGTCCGGCTTGATGGCCTTGAGCGACTCATAGTCGAGCCCGTATTTCTTCAACTGGCCGACCTTGTAGTTCTCCAGCACCACATCGGCATGCGCGGCGAGCTTGCGGACGATGTCCTGCCCCTCGGGCGTGCTGATATCGACGGTGATGGAGCGCTTGTTGCGGTTGGCAGCGAGGTAGTACGCGGCCTCGGCGGTGTCCTGGCCGGCTTCGTCCTGCAGCCAGGGCGGGCCCCAGGTGCGGGTGTCGTCGCCGGCGCCGGGGCGTTCCACCTTGATGACGTCGGCACCGAAATCGGCGAGGTTTTGCGCGCACCAGGGGCCGGCAAGCACGCGGGTCAGGTCAAGAACACGGAGATGGCTGAGAGCGCCCATGGATTGACGAATCGACACGATTGGAACGGGTGCACTCTACACCACGCTCCCGGGTCCCCCCAGCTCCATGCGATGAATGGGCGCGAATGGGGCGCGAACCTCGTATAATCAACGGTTTGCACTAATCCAAGGCGCTCAGGAGCCATCGCTCCCCGGCGCAATGCTGACTCCGGCACCCCGCGACATGAAAGCCTCCGATATCCGCCAAAAATTCCTGACGTTCTTCGAGTCGAAGAACCACACCGTGGTGCGCTCCTCGCCGCTGGTGCCGGGCAATGACCCGACGCTGCTGTTCACCAACTCCGGCATGGTGCAGTTCAAGGACGTCTTCCTCGGTACCGACAAGCGCCCGTACGTGCGTGCGGCCTCCGTGCAGCGTTGCCTGCGCGCCGGCGGCAAGCACAACGATCTGGAGAACGTCGGCTACACCGCGCGCCACCACACGTTCTTCGAAATGCTTGGCAACTGGTCGTTCGGCGACTACTTCAAGCGCGACGCACTCGTGTGGGCGTGGGAGCTGCTGACACAGGAATACAAGCTGCCGGCAGACAAGCTGTGGGCCACGGTCTATCACAACGACGACGAGGCCTACGACATCTGGACCAAGGTGATCGGCTTGCCGCCCGAGCGCGTCGTGCGCATCGGTGACAACAAGGGCGCACCGTACGCGTCCGACAACTTCTGGCAAATGGCCGAGACCGGCCCGTGCGGCCCGTGCTCGGAAATCTTCTACGACCACGGCCCGGACATCTGGGGCGGCCCCCCGGGAAGCCCGGAAGCCGACGGTGACCGCTACATCGAGATCTGGAACAACGTGTTCATGCAGTTCGACCGCCAGCTCGATCCGGCCACCGGCGAATACACGCTGACCCCGCTGCCCGCACCCTGCGTCGACACCGGCATGGGCATGGAGCGCCTGGCTGCCATCCTGCAGCACGTGCACAGCAACTACGAGATCGACCTGTTCCAGGCGCTCATCGCGGCGGCTTCGCGTGAGACCAACACCAAGGATCTGTCGAACAACTCGCTGCGCGTGATTGCCGACCATATCCGCGCATGCTCGTTCCTGATCGTTGATGGCGTGATCCCGGGCAATGAAGGCCGCGGCTACGTGCTGCGCCGGATCATCCGCCGCGCCATCCGCCACGGTTACAAACTCGGCTGCCGCGCCGCGTTCTTCCACAAGCTGGTGGACGACCTTGTTGCGCAGATGGGCGAGGCCTATCCGGAGCTGCGCGAAGCGCGCGACCGCGTGGTCGAAGTGCTGCGCACGGAAGAAGCACGCTTCTTCGAAACCATCGAGCACGGCATGTCGATTCTCGACGGCGCGCTGGGCGAGCTGAAGACCTCGGGCAGCAAGATGCTCGACGGTGAACTCGCCTTCAAGCTGCATGACACCTACGGTTTCCCGCTGGACCTGACGCAAGACGTCTGCCGCGAGAACGACGTGATCGTCGACGAAGCGGCCTTCGACGCCGCCATGAACCGCCAGCGCGAGCAGGCACGCGCCGCTGGCAAGTTCAAGCTGGCTGCCGGCACGCTCGACTACACCGGCGACAAGACCACCTTCCACGGCTACGACCAGCTCGTGCGCGAAACCGCGCGTGTGACGGCGTTGTTCGTCGATGGCGCATCCGTGCAGGAAATGCACCCGGGCCAGACCGGCGTGGTGGTGCTCGACCACACGCCGTTCTATGCCGAATCCGGCGGTCAGGTTGGCGACCAGGGCACGCTCAAGGCCGCCACTGTCTGGTTTGACGTGGCCGATACGCTCAAGGTGCAGCCGGAAGTCTTCGGCCACCACGGCGAGCTGCGCACCGGCGTGCTGAAGGTCGGCGATGCCGTGGCGGCGGAAGTGGACGCTGTGCGCCGCGCGCGTACCATGCGCAACCACTCGGCTACCCACCTGATGCACAAGGCCCTGCGCGAAGTGCTGGGCGGCCACGTGCAGCAGAAGGGCTCGCTGGTCGATGCCGACAAGACGCGCTTCGACTTCTCGCACAACGCACCGATGACGCCGCTGCAGATCCGCGAAGTGGAAGCACGCGTCAATGCAGAAATTTTCGCCAACGCCCCGACCGCCGCCCAGATCATGGGCTTTGACGATGCCGTCAAGAACGGTGCCATGGCGCTGTTCGGCGAGAAGTACGGCGACGAAGTGCGCGTGCTGTCGATCGGCACGTCGAAGGAACTGTGCGGCGGCACCCATGTGGCCCGCACCGGTGACATTGGCCTGTTCAAGATCGTGGGCGAATCGGGCGTGGCAGCCGGCATCCGCCGTGTGGAAGCCATCACCGGCGACAACGTGCTGCACTACCTGCAGACGCTCGACACGCGCATCAACGAAGCGGCTGCCGCACTGCGCGCACAGCCGTCGGAACTGACGCAGCGTATCGGCCAGGTGCAGGACCAGGTCAAGACGCTGGAGAAGGAACTGGAGCGCCTGAAGTCGAAGCTGGCCGCAAGCCAGGGCGACGAACTGGTGAGCCAGGCCGTGGACGTGGCTGGCATCAAGGTGCTGGCCGCCAAGCTCGACGGCGCCGACGCCAAGACGCTGCGCGAGACCATGGACAAGCTCAAGGACAAGCTGCAGACCGCCGCCATCGTGCTGGGCAGCGTGAGCGACGGCAAGGTCGCGCTGATTGCGGGTGTGACGGCAGATGCGACGGCCAAGGTCAAGGCCGGCGAGCTGGTCAACTTTGTCGCCCAGCAAGTCGGCGGCAAGGGCGGTGGCCGCCCGGACATGGCGCAGGCCGGTGGTACCGAGCCGGACAACCTGCCGCAGGCGCTGGCCGGTGTGGTCGCATGGGTGCAGCAGAAGGTGTGATGTAACGCCTCCAACCTGATGCGCTGAATGGCGCGCGTTCCCGGCAACGGGGCGCGCGCCGTTTTGTTTTCCGGCCGGTCAGCGGGGCAGGTGGACGGCGGCGCGCAGGACTGGGGGCACCAGCAGGAAGACACGTAGCCGCTCACTCCTGTCACCGGGGCGGGCGCCGGTCCAGAACGGTATCCATTCGCGGCCCGGTGTTCGTGTGTTCGTGTGGCTGTCCTGGATGATCAGCCATCGGCAGGTGTGGTTCGATGACTGTGCCAGCGGACGGTGCAGGATGCCGGTGAAGTAATGCAGCATCGGCGCTTCGGATTCACCCAGATGCAGGCTGGCCATGCAATCGTCTTCGCGCCACGCGGGGGCCAGTTTGCTGCTGAGGCTGTCGAACACCGAGCGGTAGCTCTTCGCTTCATCCAGCCACGGCAGCAGCAAGGTGGCGACCAATCCCCAGCCCACCAGGGCACCGGCGGCCCAGGACAACGCCCCGCGCCATGCCCCAGCCCGCCGCAGGTGCGGCAGCAGACGCAGCCATCCCACCGTGAGCACCAGTGCGGCGCCCACCAGCCAGGGCTCGATGGGCATCGTCCAGTCGACAGGCAACCAGCGGTCGAGCCAGCGCAGGCCCGCGCGTGAGGTGTCTTTCGTCATCACCGCCCATAGCAGCCAGGCCAGCAGCACAATGCTGCCGAACAGCGCGCGGCTGAGGTAGTCCCACGCAGCATGCAGGCGCATCGGCAGCCGCGCGATCGCCTGCTGGCCGAGCAGTGCCAGCGGCACCATGAAGGGCAGCAGGTAAAGCGGTCGAGCTGTCGCAGAGACGTGCAGCGCCAGTAGCCCGACGCCCGCGAAGATCAGCGGCAGGGCCACGCGCGGCGTCCGCCACTCGCGCCACGCACCGCAGGCCAGTGCGATCAGCGCAAGCGGGCCTGCCGGAAAGCCAATGGTCAGCAGCGAGTGCAAGACGTAGAACGGGTCGTCGTTTTCCGCACCCAGCACTGGCACGGAAAAGCCCAGGAAGCGCCCGATGTTGTTGTCCCAGAACCAGACGTAAAACAGATCGGGGGCGCGCAGGTAGAACAGCCTCGGCCAGATCGTGGCGAAGGGCAGAAACACCAGCGCCGCGGTGCCGAGCTGACGCAGGGACGTGCGGCTGCGACAGGCCGGAAACAGACTCCAGGCCCCGGCAAGCGTGATGCAAAACACCAGCGGGATGAACACGCCTTTTGCCAGCAGCGCCATCCCCATGCCGAGGCCGAGCAACCATGCCGAGCTGCGCCTGTGTGCCGCGGGCTGCACGGTTGCCTGCACACATTCGAACAGCCCGCAGAAGCCGATGGCGGTGCCGGCCAGCAAGGCCACGTCGGTGATCATGTCGTGCGTGTGCTTGACCACGATCAGCGAGCCCGCGCAGAGCGCCAGTGTGCAGAGCACGCGCAGGTCTGCCCACGAAGGCGCGTTGGTGGCAGCGCGTGCCAGACGTACGGTGAAGGCGAGCGCCAGACTGGCAAACAGTGCGCTCGCGAGCCGCGCCGCGTCGTGCGGGGGCAGGACATCCCCCAGCAGCCAGGCGAGGCTGCTGGCAACCCACGCATACAGCGGCGGTTTCTCAACGAACGGTTGTCCGGCGCTGGTCGGCACGATCAGGTCGCCGGTCTCCAGCATGTGCTGGATGATGCCGAACGTGTAGGTCTCATCCTGTTTCCAGGGGTCGTGGCCGAGTGTGCCCGGCAGCAGGTAGGCACAGGCGATGAGCACGGCGAAGATCCACGTGCGCCATTTGCGCACCGCCTGCCACGGCCAGGCTTGTGCCGCAGATGCCATGACCGCGCCGGGGGGCAGCGCGGCGGTGTTCGAAGTGATGTCACGCGCGTGAGCGGTCGCGGCGGGCGTGTTGACGCTCCGCCGTCCAGGGCGTGTCGGTTCCAGCATGACGAAAGAGTTTCCAGTTTGCCGGATGCGGTCCGGAGAACCCGGCCGATCGGCTTATGCGAGACAAACAAGGCGCCCGGCAAGGTGTGCTGGGGCGGCGTGGAGTACATCACGCCCGTCTTACGGAGACCCTGAGCGACAGCGCCGGAATCTGAGCAACCGATTTCCGCCGAGGTGGAAAGCTGACCGGATGCGCTTTTTTGGGCATCCGGCACAGGGCTGGCGTCTTGTCTACGTGATGTGGACAAGTTGGGCGATGCCCCAATGCTGGAGACAGGCCGTGCCATCGCCTATACCGGTCAAACGCTGCGGGTTGCCGGCTGCCTGGCAGGCAAATTGCATTGGCCGAGCCCGTTGTCCCCCGCAGTGCCCCGTCGTACCCCTTACCCAAAATCCGAGGAGAACCATGAGCGTCTTATCTGACAAGGTCGACGCCGTGCCGCCAGCGCCATTGGCTGCGCGGCGCAGCAAACGATTGCTGCGGGCGGTCGCAGCCGGCGTGCTGGTGGCCGCAGGCATTGGCGCATCGACCCAGCCGGTTGCGCAACTCGCGCCGGAATCGCATGCGCGCAAGGTCAAGGTGCTGATCATCAGCATGTTCGCGCCGGAGGCGCAGCCGTGGATCGACAAGCTGGGCCTGACCCAGGATGTGCCCGTGCCGGGCCTGTCGATCGACTATCCGAGCGTGCATTGCAACGCCAACGACGTTTGCCAGCTCACCACCGGCATGGGCAAGGCGAATGCCGCGTCGTCGGTGTCGGCGCTGATCTACAGCGGCAAATTTGACCTGCAGCGCACGTACTTCCTGGTGGCGGGCATTGCCGGGATCGATCCGTCGCAAGGCACGCTGGGTAGTGCCGCGTGGGCGCGCTTCCTGGTCGACAGCGACATCGCCTGGGAGATCGATGCCCGCGAGGTGCCCGCCAGCTGGCCCAGCGGCTTCATCGGCATCAACACGCAGGGTCCAGGGCAGAAGCCGCCGCTGGACTACAAGACCGAAGTCTTCCGCGTGAACGAGGCGCTGCTGCAGAAGGCGCTGGCGCTTTCCAAGGGTGCGGCGCTTGACGACAATGCCACCGCCCGCGCGTATCGCGCCAATTACCCCAGCGCACCGGCCAACCAGCCGCCGTCAGTCGTGCAATGCGACACCGCCGCCGGCAACACGTACTGGCATGGCGCCAAGATGGGCGAGCGCGAAGCCGCGTGGGTCAAGCTGCTGACCGATGGGCAGGGCACCTACTGCACCACGCAGCAGGAAGACAACGCCACGTTCGAAGCGCTCACGCGTGGGTCTAAGGCGGGCCTGCTCGATCTGCAACGCGTGGCCGTTCTGCGTACCGCGTCCAACTTCGACCGGCCGTATCCGGGGCAGACGCCGTATGACTCGCTGGTCAACAGCAACTCGGGCGGGTTTGTGCCGTCGCTCAACAACCTCTACCTGGCGGGCGGCCCGCTGGTCAACGAGATCGTCACGCGCTGGAGCGTGTGGAAACACGGAGTGCCCTCGCCATGATCGATTCCCGATATAAGACTCCCATGCGCTCCATCACCAAGTTGCTCGCCGTGGGCGCGGCAGCGCTGACCTTGAACAGCTGTGCATACGACGGCGTCAAGGTCATCGTCATCAATATGTTCCAGGGCGAAGCCCAGCCCTTTATCGACCGCTATGACCTGAAGGAGAAGGTGTACATCTCCGGCCTGTCGCCCGATGCGCCCAACATGCTGTGCAACTACGACGGCATTTGCCAGGTCACCACCGGCATGGGTTACGCGAATGCGGCGTCGACCATTTCGGCGCTGCTCTATCGCAGCAAGCTGGACCTGACACACACCTACTTCGTGATCGCCGGCATTGCAGGCATCGATCCGGGGCAGGGCACGGTGGGCTCGGCGGCGTGGGCGCACTATGCGGTGGACTACGGTCTGTCGCACGAGATCGACGCGCGCGAGATGCCTGCCGGCTGGTCATACGGCTACTTCGGCATCGGTACCAAGAGCCCCGGCCAGAAGCCGCCGCTGGATTACCGCACCGAGGTGTTCCAGCTGAACGAGGCGCTGCTGCAGCGGGCGTACACGCTGTCCAAGTCCGCCACGTTGGAAGATAGCCCCGAGGCCATCGCCTTCCGCAAGAACTACGCGTTTGCGCCGGCCAATCAGCCGCCATCGGTCATCCAATGCGATGTGGCTTCCGCCGATACCTGGTGGGCTGGCCGCAATCTGGGCCAGCGCGCACGTGACTGGGTGAAGACGATGACGGACAACAAGGGCACCTACTGCACCACCGCGCAGGAAGACAACGCCACGCTGGAGGTGCTCACGCGCGGCGCCCGTGCGGGCAAGGTCGATTTCAGCCGCGTGGCGTTGCTGCGTTCGGGCTCGGACTTCGATCGCCCTTACGACGGCCAGACTGCAACGGATGGCCTGATCAACTACGCGCAGCAGGGCGGTTTCGTGCCGGCCACGCACAACCTCGTCAATGCGGCCAAGCCGTTGCTGGACGACATCGTCAACCACTGGCCACAGTGGAAGGAGGGGGTGCCGAATTAATGGTTGCTTACATCACATTTCAAAATATATAATGCGAATCATTCTCATTTGATGGGCGGCAGCGGGCACCTCGCCTGATCGCTGGCCATCGCTTCTGCCGGGCGAGCCAGCGGGTTTTCACCTGCAAGCCAACGGATCGACGCGCCGCGTTTGTTGTTGCGGCGCGTTTTTTCATCCTCCAGCGCTCCCTCCGGGCGCGTCCGGTTTTGCCAATCCTGATCGACCTTGCCTGCGATGACCCGCCGTCTTTCGGCCCGCGCACTGCCGTGCGCGCTTGCCGCCATTCCTCTTGCTGCCTTGCTCACCGCCACGTTGGCGCGTGCCGACGACACCCAACCCGCCGGCAATCACGCCAAGGTGGACCTGGACGAAACCACCGTCACCGCGCGCAGCCAACGCGGCTTTGCGGCCAGCACGGCGGAGGTGGGCGCATTCCGGGGGATGGCGTTGCGCGACATCCCGGCTACGGTGAACGTCGTTACGCGCGAGGCGCTCGACGCGCAGCAGGACACGTCGTTGTTCGATGCGCTGCGCAACACGGCAAGCGTGACGCGCCAGCAGCTCTCCGGCGAGACTTTCGACAACCTCGCCATCCGCGGTGTGACGATGGAGAACCGCACCAACTTCCGCTTCAACGGCTCGATGCCGATTGCGGCGCTCACGGCCATCCCGCTGGAAGACAAGGAGCGCGTGGAGGTGCTCAAGGGCGTATCGGCGCTGTACTACGGCTACACCACGCCGGGCGGCGTCGTGAACCTCGTCACCAAGCGCGCGGGCAACACGCCGGTCACCACGCTGGGCGTGCAGTTCGACAGCAACGGCTCGATCGTCAGCACGCTGGATGTCGGCCGCCGCTTTGGTGAAGACAACCAGTACGGCATCCGCTTCAACGCAGCCGGCGGCTCGCTGCAATCGCCCACCAACGGCATCGATGGCACGCGCCAGCTCGGGGCCGTGGCCTTCGACTGGAAGGTCAACAGCCGCTTGAGCCTGAAGGCGGACGTGGAATATTCACGCAAGGTCATCACCGAGCAAGCGGTGGTGACCTTGCCGGCCGCCAAGAACGGCGTCATCACGCTGCCGGCCATGCCGGACCCGACCAAGCGCATCGCGCCGGGCTGGGCCGACTTTGACGGCAACAACACCAACGCACTGCTGCGCGCCGACTACGCGCTCACCGATGCGTGGTTGCTGACGGTGGAGGGTGGCATGTCGGAAACGGCACGCTCGCGGGCGTTCAATGAGTTCCGGATCACCAACCCGGTGACGGGCGCAGGCACCATCTCCGGCAATCGCCAGAACGGCCGCTGGAACACCAGCCATCTCCGCGCTGATATCTCTGGTACCGAGAAGACGGGCTGGATCACGCACGATCTGACCTTTGGCGTGGCGCGTTCCGACATGCGTCAGGCGGCCGTGTATTCCGATCGTTTCTCCGGCGCGCAGAACCTCTACAACCCGATCGACCTCGGTTGGCTGCCGACCACCGGCAACAGCTTTACCGCCGAACAGCGCGCCGTCGACACGGGCATCTATGCGATGGACCGCATGACGCTGTCGGAGCACTGGCAGGTGATTGCCGGCCTGCGCTACACGCGCTACACCAGTGAGCAGGCGCCCAACCGCTACGAGGCCAGCAAGACCACGCCGCTGGGTGCGGTCATCTACAAGTTCACGCCCACGCTGTCGGCGTATGCCTCGTACGCGCAAGGCTTGGAGGCCGGGGCACGCGCGCCGAACACGGCTGCCAATGCCAACGTGGCGATGCCGCCAGCCCTATCCGAGCAGAAGGAAGTGGGCGTGCGCTATGAAACGCCCGCCGGTACGCAACTCGCTGCCGCGGTGTACGACATCGACCGTGCCGCCAGCTACACCAACGACGCAAACCTCTTCGTGCAGGACGGGCGCGAGCGCATCCGTGGTGTCGAGCTGACCGCGCAAGGCCGCGTCACGAAAGACCTGTCGCTGCTGGCCTCCGCCGGTTGGACGGACGCCAAGTTCCGCGGTGTCGGCAACGGCCTGAACGGCAACACGCCAGAGAACACGCCGCGCAGCACCGCCAGCGTGTTTGCGGAATACACACTGCCGATGCTGCGCTCCGTGTCATTCAACGCCGGTGCGTACTACCTCGGCCCGCGCCCCGTGAACGATGCCAATCAGGCCGAGCTGGGTGGCACCACGCTGTTCAGCGCAGGCGTGCGCTACGTCACGCGCATCTCGGGCAAGCGCACCACGCTGCAGTTCAACGTCGACAACTTGACCGACAAGCGCTACTGGGGCGGTGCGGGCAACAACCGCCTGTCGATGGGCGCGCCGCGCCTGTTCAAGCTCGGCATGAAGATCGACCTGTGATGATGTTTTCTGGAGTGCAACGCATGCAATCGCTGCTTCGTTTCTGCGCCATCGCCTGGATGGCATTCGCTTTCTCGCAACCGGCTGGGGCTGACACGTTGCCCGAGTCTGGAAAGACAGCGGGTAAGACCGTCCTGATGGTCGTGCGCATGCAGGGCAAGAGCCTGCCGATCGACAGGCAGATCGTCGCGCATCTCGAATCGCGCGGTTACGCCGTCACGCTGTACGACCAGTACCAGCCGGCAGAGCGCGCCAAGGATTTCGACCTCGTCGTGCTGTCGTCCACCGTGCGCTCGCGCGATCTGCTGGGCGCGTATCGCAACGTGCCTGTACCGCTCATGACGTGGGAGAACGACCTGCTCGACGACCTGGCCATGACCGGCAAGCGCCTCGGCACCGACTTCGGCGCGGTCGAGAAGGAACACTACCTGTGGATGGTCAACGCGCCGCATCCGCTCTCAGGTGGCGTGCCGGCCGGTGTGGCTGTGGGCTATGCCAAGGACGCGCCGATGGGCTGGGGCAAGCCGGGCCTGGGTGCCAACATCATCGCCAGCGTGGCCGGTGATCCGAACAAGGCCGTGATCTTCGGCTACGAGAAAGGCGCGACGATGGACTACGAAACGCTCGCCCCGGCACGCCGCGTGTTCTTCTTCCTGGACAATGAAACCTTCCCGAACTTGACGCCCACGGGGCGCAAGCTGTTTGATGCGGCGATTGATTGGGCAGTAGCGGGCGGAAAATGAGTCGAGTGCCTGTCAATGGCACCAACATTTGCGTCCAGATGGTTTGGCCGTACCTGCCCTATGCGGCGCCTTGAATTTCTGTGAGCGGGCGGAAAAAGGAAGGAGGCTTGTCTGAGCGCAGCGAGTTTGCCTCCTTCCCCGCACGGTCACATAAATTCAAGGGGAAGTCGCCGCATCGGGCGCGCCTTTCTTTGCTTACTTTCTTTGGCAAGACAAAGAAAGTGAGTCAGCCCCGGCAGGGGATGAAACAAGGGATGCACCACCAGACTCAATCAATGGAGGTGCAACTTAAGCGTTAGGCCTTCTTTACCGCCCCCAATATCTCCATCGGCAACGGAAACACGATCGTCGAACTCTTGTCACCAGCAATCTGCGTAAGCGTCTGCAGATACCGCAGCTGGATGGCCTCAGGCTGCTGCGCCAGCATGCGCGCCGCCTCCAGCAGTTTTTCCGAAGCCTGCAATTCCCCCTCAGCATGAATGACCTTGGCCCGCCGCTCGCGCTCGGCCTCAGCCTGGCGGGCAATCGCGCGAATCATCGATTCATTCAGGTCCACATGCTTGATCTCCACGTTGGCGATCTTGATGCCCCACGGGTCGGTCTGGATATCAAGCACCTTCTGGATATCGAGGTTGAGCTTCTCACGCTCGGCCAGCATTTCATCCAGTTCGTGCTTGCCGAGAATGGCCCGCAGCGTGGTCTGTGCAAGCTGGCTGGTTGCCTCCAGAAAGTTGGCCACCTGGATGATCGCGCGCTCCGGATCGACCACCCGGAAGTACACCACCGCGTTGACTTTGACCGACACGTTGTCGTGCGAGATTACATCCTGCGGCGGTACGTCCATTACCACGGTGCGCAGGTCCACGCGCACCATCTGTTGGATGGCCGGCACAATCAGCACCAGCCCCGGCCCCTTCACACGCCAGAAGCGGCCCAGCAGAAACACCACGCCGCGCTCGTACTCGCGCAGCACGCGAAACGACGAAATGATCAGCAGCACGGCCAGAAAGATCAGGCCGCCTGCGCTGAAGAATCCATAGAGCATTTTTCTTCTCCTGAGGATGGCTAACCCGCAGGCACGACGTCGAGCGTGAGCCCATGTCGCGCCGTCACGCGTACACGGTCACCCCGTGTCAGACGGCCTGTGCAATGCACACGCCAGCGTTCGCCATGAACCTGCGCCCAGCCTGCTGCGGGGTCGTTGGGGTCGGTCGGATCGAGTTCCAGCAATTCGCCCGTCATGCCGATGATCGTGTCGCCGCCGGCCACTGTCGGCCGCCGGCGCGCGCGTACCGCCATGCTGGAGAGGAGCAGGATCACCGTCAGGCTCACGAAGGCCATCGACACGATCAACGGCAGCGGCACGCCAAAGCCTGGTGTCTGCGTATCGATCAACATCACCGCGCCCAGGATGAACGCGACGATGCCCCCCACGCCCAACGCCCCAAACGTCGGCAGGAACGCCTCGGCCACCATGCAGCCGAGGCCGAGCGAGATCAACGCCAGCCCCGCGTAGTTGATCGGCAGCATCTGCAGCCCATACAGCGCCACCAGAATGCACATCGCCCCCAGGATGCCCGGCACCACCATGCCCGGTGTCGAGAACTCGAAGATCAGCGCATACACGCCCACCGTCAGCAGCAACAGCGCGAGGCTCGGGTCGGTGATCACGGCGAGGAAGTGGTTGCGCCAGCCCGGCTCCAGCGTCACGGTCTGGGCGCCTGCGGTGCGCAGCGTGACGGGGCCGGTGGCGGTGCGCAGCGCACGGCCATCCACCTGCTTGAGCAGGTCGGGCACATCGCTGGCGATCAGATCAATCACGCGCTGGTTTGCGGCTTCGGATGCGTCCAGGCTCACGGCTTCGCGGACAGCGCGTTCGCCCCATTCGGCGTTGCGGCCGCGCAGTTGTGCCAGGCCCCGGATGTACGCCGCCGCATCGTGCATCTGCTTGCGGGCGAGGGTGTCTTCGTTGCTCGACGTGGTGGCTGGGCCGGTAGGGGCTGCAGGCGCGCTGGCCGGGTTGGCCGTTGGGTTCGTGGGGTTGGGTGAGGGACCGGACGGCGCGTGCCCACCAACGCCGATCGCCACCGGCGACGCTGCCCCCAGGTTGGTGGCCGGCGCCATCGCGGCGATATGGCAGGCGTAGAGGATGTAGGTACCGGCACTGGCCGCGCGCGCACCACCCGGCGCAACATAACCTGCCACCGGCACCGGAGAGGCGAGGATGGCCTGGATGATCTGCCGCATCGACGCATCCAGCCCGCCCGGCGTATCCATCTGCAGCACCACGAGCTGTGCGCCTTGCTTGCGCGCGTCTTCCAGCCCGTGCACGACATAAGCCGCGCTAGCCGGCCCGATGGCACCCGTGAGCGGCAGTATCACGACCGGCGCCGATGCCAGCGCGAGGCAGCTCCACGCGGCGGTCAGCACGCCCGCCATCCATGCCATGCACTGTGCTGCACGAGACGACCGTCGCATGACAGCCTCCGTTGGTGACCGCCTTTGTTGTTAGACCGGCGGCAGGGTCTGTCTATCCAGTTTAGGCGGCGATGGCTTCACCGGCGGCGGTCGTGGCCAATGCGTTTGCCGTGGCATGCGGCTCGCTCAGCACCTGCACCAGTGCCTGCAGCGCTGGCCCCGCCATGTCGCGATGCCACGCCAGGATCGTGTCGACGCGGCCGGGTTTGTTGAGTGCGTGGATGCTGATGTCCGGCGCGTTCGTATACAGCTCCAGCACCGAGCGCGGTACCAGCGCCACGCCAATCCCTGCTGCCGCGCACGCGATGATGGCGTGATACGACCCCAGCTCCAGCACGCGTGACGGCACCACACCGTCGGCCTCAAACCAGTCTTCGATCAACTGCCGATAGGCACAGCCGGACTCAAAGGCGAGCAGGGCAGGGGTCTGCACATCGGCAGCGCGGCGGATTGGCGGATGCGCGCGGTGGGCGATCAGCACCAGCTCTTCGGTAAAGGCAGGCAGTGTCGTGAGCGCGGCGCGCGTGTTGGTCAGGCAGGCGGTTTCCGCAACGAAGGCGCAATCGACTTCAAAGTTCGACAGCGCCTGGATCGACTGGCGCGTGGGCATGGTGACCAGCTCCAGCTGCACGCGCGGCCAGCGCTGGTGCAGCGTGGCGAGCAGGCCGGGCAGGCGGCTGGCGGCCGTGCTTTCCATCGAGGCAATGCGCAGGCGGCCATGCGGCTCGCGCGGCTGCACGGCCTGCCGGGCTTCGGCGGCCAGGCGGAGGATGTCGTCCGCATAGGTCAACAGCGTCTGGCCGGCAGGCGTGAGCACCATGCGCTTGCCCTCGCGCACAAACAATTGCACGCCCAGGGACGTTTCCAACTGGCGGACGCGCGTGGTCACGTTCGACTGCACGCGGTGCAGTTGCTGGGCTGCCCGTGTGACGCCGCCTTCGCGCACAACGGTCCGGAAGATTTCAAGCGAGGCCAGATCCATGATGCATCTCAAACGCTAATAGATTTGTTCAATATAATTCATTTTTAAGAATGCACCGCGTTGCGTACGATGAGGTACCGATCTCCCCCGTCCGGGTATCACCATGCAATCCGCGCTGTCGTCCTCGTCTACCACTTCATCCTCAATGTCCGTCGCACATGACACGCGCGGCACAGCTTGGCGCGTGGCGATTGCGGGCATGGTTGCGCTGTCGGTGGCGATGGGCATCGGACGTTTCGCTTTCACGCCGATCCTGCCGATGATGCTGCATGACGGCAGCGTCACGCTCACGCAGGGGAGTTGGCTGGCAACGGGCAACTACCTGGGCTATTTCCTGGGCGCGCTGGCTTGCATGGCGGTGCGAGGCGATGCGGCGCGGCTGATCCGCGTCGGCCTGATCGCCACGGTGCTGCTCACCGCAGGGATGGGCGTGCTGCAAGGCCAGCCGGCGTGGCTTGGGCTGCGCTTTGCGGCCGGCATGGCGAGCGCACTGGTGTTCGTGTTCACCGCAGGCTGGTGCCTGCACAAGCTGACGGAACTGGGGCACGCGGCGCTGGGCGGCATCATCTTCTGCGGGCCGGGCCTGGGCATCGCCATTCCCGGTCTGGCGGCCAGCGGCATGGTGGCACTGGGGTGGCATGCAACGTCGGCATGGATTGCATTTGGCGTGTTGTCGGCGCTGCTCACCGCGGCAGTGTGGTCGACCATCCGACCGGAAACGCGTCCGCATGCGGCGCCCGCAGCGGCTGCAGCCGGCGCCGCACCGGGCCTTGATGCGCCCACCACCGCCATTACGCTTGCCTACGGTCTGGCCGGTTTCGGCTACATCATCACCGCCACCTTCCTGCCGGTGATCGCGCGCAAGGTGCTGCCAGCCGGTTCCATCTGGCCCGATCTGTTCTGGCCCATGTTCGGCGCGGGTGTGGCACTGGGCGCGTTCCTCTCCACACGGATCAGCCTGGCGCGCGACAACCGTTCGCTGCTTGCCACGGCGTATGCCATGCAGGCGGTTGCCGTGGCGGTCAGCATCGTCTGGCCCACGGTGGCGGGGCTGGCGCTGTCCAGCACACTGCTTGGCCTGCCATTCACAGCGATCACGCTGTTTGCCATGCGCGAGGCGCGTCGCCTGTGGCCGCATGCTGCGCCACGGCTGATGGGGCTGATGACGGCCGCCTACGGTATCGGCCAGATCGTCGGGCCGCCGCTGGCGAATCGGTTGTTTGCCGCCACGGGTGGCTTCAGTGCATCGCTGGCGGTGGCGGCGGTGTCGCTGGTGGTGGGCGTGATGATCTTCATCGTGGTCAAGCGCGCTTCTCCTCTCTCGCCCGTACGTGCGTGATGGACAGCATGTAGCGCAGGTCGCCACGCGATTTGCGCGCACGTTCTAGAATGCCTCCTCCATTGGAGGAGCCCCATGTCTTTTGCCCTGCGCCCCGGTGCCGTTGCACCTGGCGGCGAGATCAGCGAAGCCGAGCGCACCGTACGTGTTGACCTGGCCGCCGCCTATCGGCTGGCTGCGCTCAACGGCTGGGATGACCTGATCTACACCCACCTGTCGGCCACCGTTCCTGGCGAGCCGGATCACTTCCTCATCAACGCCTTCGGCCTCGCGTTCGACGAGATCACCGCATCCAATCTGGTGAAGATCAACCGCGCTGGCCAGCTCGTCGGCGATTGGCCCGATGCCGCCAAGCGGCCGTCCGTGAACGTGACGGGTTTTGCGCTGCATGCGGCCGTGCACGCCGCGCGGCCCGATGCGCATTGCGTCATCCACCTGCACAACACGGCGGGCATTGCCGTGTCGGCGCATAAGCACGGGCTGCTGCCGCTGTCGCAGCATGCGCTGCGCTTCCACAAACGTATCGCGTATCACGACTACGAAGGCCTCGCCTTCACGCCGGAAGAGGGCACGCGCCTGACTGCGTCCCTCGGCCAGCAATTCGCCATGCTGCTGCGCAACCACGGCACGCTCACCATCGGCCGTACCGTGGCGGAGGCCCACGTGCTGATGGCCACGCTCATCAAGGCGTGCGAGATCCAGATCCAGGCGCTGACCGGTGGCGAGGTCGTCTCGCCCGCGCCGCAGGTGGCCGACCGCGCTGCCGAACAGCTCGAAGATGGCGGCGCCATCGAAGGCGTGATGGAGTGGCCGGCCCTGTTGCGCAAACTGGATAAAATTGACCGTTCATATCGAGCCTAACCAAGCGGCTCACCAATGACTCACCAAGGAACACCATGCCGACTTTCCATATCGAGATGTTTGAAGGCCGCACCGTTGAGCAGAAGAAGAAGCTCGTCGAGGAAGTGACGCGCGTCACCTGCGAAACCCTGGGCTGTGCACCGGGCGCCGTCGACATCATCATCAACGACGTCAAGCGCGAGAACTGGGCGACTGGTGGCGTGCTCTGGTCCGAACAGAAGTAACGTCCTCCTCCACATCACTCGCCGGCCCGCCCCATGCAGCACTTCGCCTCCGACAACTACGCGGGCTTCTGCCCGGAATCGCTGAAGTACTTCCTGGAAGCCAACGGCAGCGGCCACGAGCCCGCCTATGGCGATGATTCCTGGACGCAGCGCGTGTGCGATCGCATTCGTGACCTGTTCGAGACCGACTGCGAAGTCTTCTTCGTCTTCAACGGCACGGCTGCGAATTCGCTGGCGCTGTCATCGCTGTGCCAGTCGTATCACTCGGTCATCTGCCACGAGCTGGCGCATATCGAGACGGACGAGTGCGGCGGCCCCGAGTTCTTCTCCAACGGCTCCAAGCTGCTGACCGCCAAGGGCGAGAACGGCAAGCTCACGCCCGACGCGGTGGAAGCGCTGGTCACGCGCCGCTCCGACATCCATTACCCGAAGCCCAAGGTCGTCTCGCTCACGCAGTCGACCGAGGTGGGCACGGTCTACACGGTGGACGAAGTACGCGCGATTGCGGCGATCGCCAAGCGCCGCCAGTTGCGCGTGCACATGGACGGCGCGCGCTTTGCCAATGCGGTGGCGTCGCTCGGTGTGCATCCGTCGGAAATCACCTGGCGCGCGGGTGTGGATGTGCTGTGCTTCGGCGGCACGAAGAACGGCTTGCCGGTGGGCGAGGCGGTCGTCTTCTTTGATCGCCGCCTGGCGGAAGATTTTGCGTATCGCGTCAAGCAGGCGGGGCAACTGGCGTCGAAGATGCGGTTCATCTCCGCACCGTGGCTGGGTCTGCTGGAGAACGACGTGTGGCTGCGCAACGCCCGCCACGGCAACGCGATGGCGCAACTGCTGCACTCGCGCATCGTCGATGTGCCCGGCGTGCGCATCATGTTCCCGACCGAATCGAACGCCGTGTTTGCCGAACTGCCCGTACCCGCCATCGAAGCACTGCGTGCGCGTGGCTGGAAGTTCTACACGTTCATCGGTGCGGGCGGCTGCCGTCTGATGTGCTCGTGGGATGTGCAGCCCGAGACGGTGGAAGCCTTCGCCGCCGACATCCGCCAAGCCTGCGAACAAGTCGCCTAACCCCACTTCACCGCCATGAGCTTCGACTACCGCTTCTGCCCGCAATGCGCCACGCCGCTCGTCGAGCAGCACAACGCCGGCCGCCTGCGCATTGCATGTCCGGCGCCGGACTGTGGCTTTGTGCACTGGAACAACCCGCTGCCGGTGCTGGCGGCGGTGGTCGAGTATCGCGGGCAGATGTTTCTTGCGCGCAATGCCGTGTGGCCCGAGGGCATGTTCGCGCTCGTCACCGGGTTCATGGAGCGCGACGAGACGCCCGAAGCGGGCATCGCGCGTGAGCTGAAGGAAGAGACCAACCTCGATGCGCAATCGATCTCGCTCATTGGCGTGTACGAGTTCATCCGCAAGAACGAGCTGATCATCGCGTACCACGTGGTGGCCGACGGTGAGATCGCGCTGTCGGAAGAGCTGGTCGAGTATCGTCTGAAGCCGTTCGAGAAAGTGCGTCCGTGGACGGCCGGCACGGGGTATGCCGTGGCCGACTTCCTGACGTCGCGCGGCCTGCCTGTCAGCTACATCGACATCCGCACCGGCGAACCTGCCGAGCCGCCGGCGAGGCAGTGGCAGCCTACGCGGCTCGTTACAATAACGGAATGACTGACGCGAGCGGCATCAGGCTGCTCGCCCGCACCCCAGAGGAAGACATGGAGTTCCAGAAGGAAGTTGACGCACGCGGCCTGAACTGCCCGCTGCCCATCCTGCGCACGAAGAAGGCGCTTGCCGACATGCAAAGCGGCGACGTGCTCAAGATTCTTGCCACCGACCCGGGCGCCACGCGCGACTTCCAGGCGTTCGCCAAGCAGACCGGCAACGAGCTGCTGGAGCACAGCGAGCACGACAAGGTCTTCACGTTCTACATGCGCCGCCGCTGATCCGGCCGCGTGTTGAACACAAGCGGGGCCGAGCGGGGCGATTCGGGTTTGGCCGGATCGCCCCGTTGTCATTTGGCGGGGCTGGCTTGCGGGCGTTCGGCGCCGTAGGTCTTCACCAGGTAGTCGACCATCGCCGGGATGTCTTCCTCCGGAAACGGTGCGCCAAAGGGCGCCTTCATCTTCTTGACGGTGGCTTCCCAGTAGCTGCGCGGCAGCGTTGGCGGTTGCGTCTGCACGTACTGCGCGGCGTGGCAGATCATGCAGTTCTGCAGCACGAGCCGATAGCCGGGCAGGTCGCTCGGCTTGTATTGCGCGGTTTCGGGTGGCAGCGTGACGTCCAGCGCGTGCGCGGCCGCGGTGCCGAGCAGCATGGCTAGCGCGAGGCCGGTGCGTAGCGTGTTGCGATCGAACATGTCGGCCTCCTCACGCAACGGTCACACGCGTGGTTTCCACCACGTTGCGCATATAGCCGGGCGGATTCCACAGCGCGGTCATCGGCTGGCTCTGACCGACGCGATTGATTGCGCGCACCTTCAGTTCATAGGTACCGCGCCGCGTGGGTTTGAACGGCGCCCGCCATTCGCGGAACGAGTACTTGCCCAGGTCTTCGCCCAATTGCGCTTCTGCCCACGTGCGCCCGCCATCGGAGGAGAACGCCACCTCGGTAATACCGTAGCCGCCGTCGAAGGCGATGCCGCGCACGATGTGCTCGCGCCCGGCGGCAACGGTCGCACCGTCGACGAGGCTGGTGATGAACGAGCGCACGTTGAAGCGGCCGATCGGCGCCGTCTTCGCGGGTACGGTGCCCGGCGCCACGCAGGCGCAGGCGTTGTCGGGAATGCGATAGGCCGCGCGCATCCAGAACCCATCAAACGCTTTGTCCACGACCTGGATGCTTGAGAGATGCTTGACCCAGTACGTGCCGTAGTGACCCGGCACGATCAGGCGGATCGGGTAGCCGTTGAGCATGGGCAGGTCGGCGCCGTTCATGGCCCAGGCGATCATGACCTCGCCGTCGAGCGCGTGGTCGATCTCCAGCGCCTTGATGAAGTCAGGGCTCTTGGCATCGGCCAGCGGAGGATGGTCGAGGCCGTCGAACACGACCTGTACGCTGCCTGCGCGCACGCCGGCCTTGTCGAGTACCTGCTTGAGCGGCACACCCGTCCAGCGCGCATTGCCCATCGCCCCGTTGGAGAGCTGCCCGCCGCCAACGCGTGGCTGGAAGTAACCACGCCCATTGCCCGAACACTGGTTGACGGCGACGATCTCGCGCGGTTCGCCCAGCGCCTTCAGATCTGCCAGTGACAGATCGAGTGGCGCGTTGACGTTGCCGCCCACCTGCAGGCGATACGTCGCGGGGTCGATCGAGGTGGGAATGCCGGCCCAGTGGTAGCGCACGAAGAAGGCATCGTTGGGCGTGATGGCGCCGTCGTTGAACACCGCGAACGGCGTCTCCAGTTGCGGCGGACGGCTGGTCAGCAGGATCAGCGGACGCTTCTGCGGAAAGGCCACCAGTTCGCGCACGCCGTTGTCGAAGGGCAGGGTGATGCTGCTTGCGGTGGCGGCCAGCGCGGTCAATGCCGGATGGCCAAGCGCAGTGCTGGCACCGAGCGTGCTGAGGGCTTTGAGTACGCCGCGCCGCCGGGCGCGTTGCTGCGGATCATCAGGGTGCATGCCGTCGTCTCCTTGGAGTCACCTCACGGTATCCAAGGACATGGCGGCAGGCATGTCAATCAGGGTTGTCGGTGGTGACGATGGTGCGCCGCAGTGCCCAGCGCACCACCGAATGTCTTACTTGCGCGCTTCCATCGCCATACGCAGTGCCAGGCTGGTCAGCACCGAGCCCATCAGGTAGCGCTGAATCGACAGCCAGCTCGGCTTGCGTGAGAGGAACGCCGCAATGCTGCCGGCCGTGGCGGCAATCATCGAGTTGACGGTCACGCTCACGCAGATCTGCGTGATACCGAGGCAGACCGACTGCACCAGCACGCTACCGTGCGCGGGTTCGATGAACTGCGGCAGCAGCGACAGATAGAGCACTGCCACCTTCGGATTCAGCATGCTGGTCAGCAGGCCCATCGTGTACAGCTTGCGGGGGCTGTCCACCGGCAGCTCACGCACCTGGAACGGCGCGCGGCCGCCCGGGCGCACGGCCTGCCAGGCGAGATACAGCAGATAGATCGCGCCGCCAAAGCGCAGCACGTCGTAGGCAAGGGGCACCGTCATCAACAGCGCTGTGATGCCGAACGCCGCGCACAGCATGTAGAACACGAACCCGGTGGCAACGCCCGTGAGCGAGATCAGCCCCGCATTGCGCCCCTGGCAGATCGAACGTGAGATCAGATAGATCATGTTCGGGCCGGGCGTGAGCACCATGCCGAGCGCGACCAGGGCAAAGGTGAGCAGGTTGGAGAGGGTGGGCATGGTAGGAGCCTGCAGGCGGGGATGAAGAGCTTGCAGGCTAGCACCCGCCAAGAATCGGCCAACAGGTACAGAAATCCAGAAATTTGCGGGATTCTGTATCGGTCGGCCGCTCCAGTGCGTTGGCGGCGATCAGGCTGCCGCCAGCAGCTTCACGCCCGGAAAGTCCACCGGCACGTTGAAGGCCACGTTCACGTAGTTGGTGAACAGGTTCAACGCCACGTGCGCCAGGATCTCGACGATTTCACCGTCGTCGAAACCGGCCGTACGCAAGGCCAGCACATCGGCATCGGCGATCTGACCACGTTGCTCGACGAGCTTGAGTGCAAAGCCGAGTGCGGCGGCTGTCTTGGCGTCGGCAGCGCGGCCGGCCTGGGCTTCGGCCATGTCGTGGCCGGAGGCGCCGGCCTTCTTGCCCAGCGCCGTGTGGGCAGCCAGGCAGTATTCGCAGCGGTTGCGGTCGGCCACAGCCACGGCGATCTTCTCGCCGAGCACAGCCGGAATGCGCCCGTGGCCGAGTGCGCCGAACGCGGCCCACATCGACGTGAGCGCCGCCGGCGAATTGGCCACGGCGCGGAACATGTTAGGCGTTGCGCCGAAAGCGCCTTGGATCTGATCCAGCACGGCCTTGCTATCGATCGGGGCGCTGGTGCGGTCATGCAGGGGAACGCGGGCAGTCATGGAAACACTCCTCATGGATGGGTTGGATCGGAGCGCCGGGCGTGTGGGGTGCGCCATCGACGTGTACACAGTATGGCGATTGGGGATGTATGATTTGGACGATTTCGTTTCAATTTCATACCAATTCGTCCAATGCGTGCGATGGATCCGCTGGATCGTCTGTCTGGCTTGCTGGAGCGCTTTCGTGTGCGTGCGCGCCTGTTTCATTCGGGGCCGCTGTGCGGTGTGACGCAGTTCGCGCCGGATGCGGGGCAGGGGTTTCTGCATGTGCTGCGGCGTGGCGCGCTGGAACTCACGCATCCAGACGCAGTGGGCGGCTTGCCGACACACCTGCGTGTGCAGGCGCCGGCCGTGCTGTTCTATCCGCGCCCGGTGGCGCACTGCTTCCACAATCCACCTGTCGATGGATCGGATTTCACCTGCGCCACGCTCGACTTCGATGGTGGCGCACTCAACCCGCTGGCGCGCGGGCTGCCCGCGCTGATCGTCTTGCCGCTGGAGAAGGTGGAAGGCTTGGACGCGGCACTGGCCTTGCTGTTTGCCGAGACGGATCGCGTGCGCTGTGGCCAGCGTGTGCTGGCTGACCGCCTGTTCGACGTGGTCTGCATCCAACTGCTGCGCTGGTTGCTCGATCACCCTGAGGACGCCGGCATTCAGCCCGGTTTGATCGCAGGCCTGTCGGACCCACGCCTGGCCCGCACGATGGTGGCCGTGCATGAGTCGCCCGGCGCAGCGTGGACGCTCGACACCATGGCGGCCCGCGCTGGCATGTCGCGCAGCGCATTTGCCGCAGCCTTCAAGCAGACCGTCGGGCAGACACCGGCGGACTATGTGGCGGATTGGCGTGTCTCGCTCGCACAGACGCGATTGCGCGAGGGCCGGCCCATCCAGTTGCTGGCCGAGGAGTTGGGCTATGCCGGGCCGTCGGCGTTGTCGCGGGTGTTCAAGGAGCGCACCGGGCTGTCGCCACGCGATTGGCGCAAGCGGTTCGAGATGCGCTGAGCGTTGTTAGGCCTTCACTGTTTGCTGTGCGGTTGCTCTGCCTGTGCCGAGCCGTGCGGACATGATCGCCAGCAGTAACGCAATCGCCACCACACCTGCGCCGGCCCATGGCGCGAGCAACAAGCCGCCCGCATCCACCAGCAACCCGCCCAGGCCCGCACCCAGCGCCACGCCCAGGTGCATGGCCGAGACATTGATCCCCAGGCTCGCATCGGCCCGGTCCGGTGCACTGTGCATCAGGTAGCTCTGCACGATGGGCGAGATCGACCAGCTCAGGCCCGCCCACAGCATCATCGCCGGCAGGAAGAGGGCGAGGTTCTGTCCGGCGGCGGGCAGCAATGCCATTGCCACCAGGAACACGGCCGGGCAGAGCAGCAGTGCACGCACTGGCCCCGCGCGGTCGGAACACCAGCCACCCAACCAGGCCCCCGTGACCCCCGCCGCACCGAACGCGAAGTACAGCGCCGTCAGCGTGGCCTGCGGTGTGCCCAGGCGCGCCTGCAGATACGGGGTGAGATAGGCGAAGAGGATGAAGTGCCCGCCGATCATGGCAATCGACACGAGCTGCCCGGTCAGGATCTTGGGCGTGAGCGCATGCCGCAGCCATGCGCCGATCAACACCGGCGCCCGCGCGGGCGATGTCGGCAATCGCCGCGCCAGCACGAACGCCAGTGGCAACACCGGCACGCCGATGGCCACGAACACCGCGCGCCAACCAAACCAGCCATCGAGTGTCATGCCGACGGGTACGCCGAGCACGAGCGATCCGCTGATCCCCATGAAGATGATGCCGATGGCGCGCCCCTGCTTGCCCGGCGGTGCCAGCTCGGTGGCAAACATGGTGGCGAGCAGGACGACGGTGGCGCAGCTTGCGGCCATCACCATGCGCAGCGCGAAGAGGGCGGCATAACCCGGGCTCGCGGCGGCGAGCAGGTTGCTGGCCGCGAATACGCCCAGCGCTACGATCAGCAGACGCCTGCGGTCACGATGCGCGAGCCATGCCGAGCATGCGAGCGCCGCCAGCGCGAAGATCAGCGAAAAGATGGTGGTGAGCTGCCCGCCCACGGCAAGCGAGACGCGCAGGTCTGCCGCAATGCCGGGCAGGATGCCGATGCAGATGTTCTCATCGATACCCGCCAGGAAGACGGTGGCGGCGAGCAGCCAGATGCGTGTGTCCATGTGCCTCTTCCTGACCCTTCCGAGTGGATGACCGTGTCGCGCGTTGCGCACATGGCCGGTTCGGTCGGGTTTCGAGGCAGGGCTTCGGTTATCCCAGACGTGGAAAACGGTTGCGTCAGCCAGCGTAGCAACGATGCCCAGAGCGGGCAAGGCACGGTAAGCCAAACGGGTGACGCACGATAATCTTCCGTTACATCCTTAACGGTGTTCGTCACAGCCTTAGGAGGGCTAGAGGCCTAGACTGGAAACAAGGTCCGACGTATCCGGACGTTCTGGGAGCACATCAATGCAAAAAGCCAAGATACTGACTGCCCTGATGCTGGCCGCTTCTGCGCTGGTACCGCTCGCGAGCCACGCGCAAGATCATGACCGCGATCACGATCGCCGCTGGGACCGCGACCGCCATGAAGAGCGCGTCGACATGGACCGCCGTGCCGACCGCGAAATGGCGCATCGCTGGAACCGGGGCGAACGGATTCCGTCCGAGTACCGCGATCGCCAGTACGTCATCGACAACTGGCGTGACCACCACCTGGCGCCGCCGCCGCGCGGGGCCCACTGGATCGGTGTCAACGGCGGCTACTACCTGGTGCAGCCGAGTGGTGTCGTCCTCAATGTGACCATCGGCGGATAACACGCACATCTGTTGCGTCACAAAGAAACCCGCGACTGCGAAAGCGTCGCGGGTTTCTTGTTTGCAGGTGCGGCAGCGTGAATTGCGCGGATGCGTGTGGCCGGCGAGAAGGAAACAAAAAGGTAGCTTAGGGATCGCTGAAAGATCTGTGACAACGCGCCATGGTCACGTCATGCGCGTTGTTGAAGGTTGCGGGCTGCACAACCCCACAGCAATGCACCCATGGCACGCCAAACCAAACACAAGGCGGGCGCGTATTCGCTCGTCCTTTTTTCCACGCTGTTCGCTCTCGCTGCCTGCGGTGGCGGTGACGATACAACCGCATCCAACCAGCCGCCGGCGACGGCACAGCCCGCCGAGGCCAAGCCGCTGTCGCTCACGCTGCTGCACGTGAACGACCACCACTCCCACTTGGATACGGAGTCGGTCAAGCTCAACCTGATGACGGCAGCAGGCAAGCGTGAAGCCATCGACGTGGAATACGGCGGCTTCGCGCGCGTGACGTCTGCCATCCAATCGCTGGCCAGCGCTTCGCGCAACGTGGTGAAGATCCACGCGGGCGACGCCGTCACCGGTGACCTGTACTTCAACCTCAGCAACGGCAAGGCCGATGCCGAGATGATGAACACGGTCTGCTTTGATTCGTTCACGCTGGGCAACCACGAGTTCGACAACACCGACAGCGGCCTGAAGACCTTCATCGACTATCTGCACGCGGGCAACTGCAAAACGCCGGTACTGAGCGCCAACGCCAAATTTGCCGCCACCTCCGCGCTGGCGAATGGCCCTGTGAAGGCCTCCACTGTGGTGGAGCGTGATGGGCAGAAGATCGGCATCATCGGCCTGACCATCGCGGACAAGACCAAGAATTCTTCGCGCCCGGATGCGGGCACCACATTCGACAACGAAGCTGTGGCCGCACAGGCGGAGATCAATCGCCTGCGTGCGCAGGGCATCAACAAGATCGTAATTGCTTCGCACGTGGGCTACACCGGCGAGTTGGCGTTGGCCAAGCAGCTCAGTGGTGTCGACGTGATCGTGGGTGCGGATTCTCACAGCCTGCTTGGGCCCAAGGCCACCATGCAGCCGCTGGGCCTGACCCCGGAAGGCGACTACCCGACCCGCACCACCGACAAGGATGGCAAGCCCGTCTGCGTGGTGCAGGCGTGGCAGTACAGCTACGTGGTCGGTGAGTTGAAGGTGGACTTTGATAAGAACGGCGATGTCGTCAACTGCCAAGGCACGCCGCATGTGTTGATTGGCAACACCTTCAAGCGTGGCACGGTGGCTGTGTCCGATGCTGACGCCGTCGCCATCCGCCAGGACATCACCGCTAGCGCTGTACTGCGCATCACCACGCCTGACGCTGCTGCGGCCGCCAAGCTGGCCAGCTACAAGGCCGACAAGGACGCGCTGGGCAAGAAGGTGGTCGCCACCGCACCGACCAACCTGTGCCTGCGTCGCGTGCCCGGCACCAAGCGGGACGCCACGCGCTCCACGCTGGGTGACGTTTGCAACAAGGACGCCGATGTCATCGCGCATGGCGGTGACGTGCAGCAGCTCGTGGCCCAGGCCTTCCTGGAACGCGGCAAGGCGTTCTTCAATGCTGACATCTCCATCCAGAACGGTGGCGGCGTGCGCGTTGACCTGCCCGCCGGCAACGTGACCGTGGGCGGCATCTACAGCGTGCTGCCGTTCAAGAACACGCTGGTGCAGCTCAAGATGACGGGCGCTGAAGTGAAGGCCACGCTGGAAGACGCCATCGCATCGGTGGTCGCCAACAACACCGGTTCCTACCCCTACACCGGTGGCCTGCGCTGGAAGGTGGATCTGAACCAGGCAACCGGCGCGCGTTTGAGCCAGCTCGAAGTGAAGACCGCCTCGGGCTATGTGCCGCTGGATCTGGCCAAGACCTACAGCGTGGTCACCATCAACTTCCTCGCGGATGGCCAGGACGGCTACACCACGATGAAGAGCGTGACCGGTGCACGCCGCACCGAAGTCGGCCTCGACTACGCCGAAGCCTTCCTCACCTACGTGGATGGCCTGCCCGGCACCACCAAGCAGCTCAACAAGCTGCCGGTGGCGGACTACAGCACGCAGAGCTACATCGAAACCCCGTAACCCACAGTACGGCATGGAGCATGCCTCGCCGATGGCGAGGCGCGCTCCAGCCGCAATACAACAACCACAGGTGCGTCATCGCACCGCTTTATCCGACCCCATCCCATGCGTTTGCATTACCTCCTCCCCATTGCGCTCTCCATGGCGTTGCCAGCCCATGCTGAGCTCATCTTCAGCGAATACGTTGAAGGCACCTCGAACAACAAGGCGCTCGAGATCTACAACCCCGATAGCACCGAGGTGGATCTGTCGCTCTACAAGGTTGAGCAGTACAACAACGGTGCCACGACGCCGACCACGTCCTTCGCGCTCAACGGCAAGCTCGCGCCAGGTGCGGTGTACGTGATGGCCCATAGCACGTTGGCTGCCGTGCTCGGCTCCAAGGTCAATCAGACCGCGGCGTTCACCTTTAACGGCGACGATGCCATCACGCTCACGCGCTCCGGCACGGTGGTGGACCACATCGGCCAGGTCGGCTACCGGCCTGCAGTGGGCTACTGGGGCACGGCCACGGCCGGCACCATGGACCACACGCTGCGTCGCAAGAGCACGGTCAAGCAGGGCGATACGAATGCCTCCGCGGTCTTCGATCCGGCTGTGCAGTGGGACGCGTTCAACGTCGACGATTTTTCCGACCTTGGCTTGTACAACGGCCAGGGCGGCACGACAACACCGCCGCCGGTGCAGCCTGTATGCGGCGCGGCAGCCACGCATATCGCAGACGTGCAGGGCGCAGGGGCAACGTCGCCACTGGCCGGCCAGAACGTCGAGATCGAGGCGGTGGTCACCGCCGACTACAGTGGCACCAACGGGTTCAACGGCTTCTTCGTGCAACAGCCAGACGCGCAGCGCCGCAAGTTGGCGGGCGTGTCCGAAGGTCTGTTCATCTACGCGCCCGGTGTGACCGCGCGTGCGGGCGATCTGGTTCACCTCGTCGGCAAGGTCGAGGAGAAGTACGGCCAGACGCAACTGACCCTGGCCGCAAGTGGACTGGCAAGCTGCTCCAGCGGCAACCGCGTAACGCCGGTGGATGTGACGCTGCCGGTGGCCGATGCCAAATCGCTGTCGGCGTATGAAGGGATGTTGGTGCGCCTGCCGCAGACGCTGACGGTGAGCGAGACCTACGAACTCGGCCGCTATGGCAGCGTACTGCTCAGCAATGGCCGCCTGCCGCTGCCGACCAACGTGGCCCCGGCCGCGAATGGTGCGGCTGCGCAAGCTGCGGCCAACGCGCTCAACCGCCTGGTGCTTGATGACGGCTCCAATCAGCAGAACCCTGGCACCGTGCCTTACCCGGCGCCCGGCCTGTCTGCCGCCAACCCGGTGCGTGCCGGCTATACGGTGAGCGGCGTGCAAGGCGTGCTGGAGATGCGCTACAACGCGTGGCGCCTGCAGCCGGTGCCTGGCGCTGTAGCACCGGTCTTCAACGCCGCGGGCAACCCGCGCACCGGCGCGCCCGCACGTCACGCCCAGGCGGACGTGCGTGTGGCCTCGTTCAACGTGCTGAATTACTTCAATGGCGACGGCAAGGGGGCTGGCTTTGACGATCCGAACAACCGCGGCGCCAAGACGCAGGCCGAGTTCGAGCGGCAGGAAGCCAAGATCGTCGCGGCCATCCGCGCCATCAATGCCGATGTGGTCGGCCTGATGGAAATCGAGAACGACGGCTATGGTGACCTGAGTGCCATCCGCCGCCTGACCAGCCAGCTGGGTGCCGACTGGCGCTTCGTTGATCCGGGCGTGCCCAAGCTGGGCGGCGACGCGATCACGGTGGCGATCATCTACAACAGCCGCACGGTGGAACCGGTTGGCGCGGTCGCAACGCTGGCGATCGACGACAAGAACCGCCAGCCGCTGGCACGCAGCTTCCGCCGCATTGGTGGCACGCAAAACTTCACCGTGGTGGTCAATCACCTGAAGTCCAAGGGCTGTACCGGCGCCACCGGCAAGGATGCCGACCAGGGCGATGGGCAGAGCTGCTGGAACCCCACCCGCCTGCGTGCCGCTGGCTTGATCGCCGATTGGCTCGCCACCTCGCCGACGGGCGTGGCCGATGTGGGCAAGCTGTTGATCGGTGACCTGAACAGCTACGCCAAGGAAGACCCGGTGCTGCTGTTCGCACAGAAGGGCTACGCCGACATGGTTGCGAAGTTCGTCGGCAAGGACGCGTACAGCTATGTGTTCGGCGGTGAGTCCGGCTATATCGACCACGCGCTGGCGACGTCGGGTCTGGCCGATCGCGTGCGCGCCGTGCATGAATGGCACATCAACGCCGACGAGCCGATCGCGCTGGAATACTCGTTCGCCTACAAGAGCGCCGAGCAGCAACTGACGTACTACGCGCCGGACGCCTACCGCTCTTCGGACCACGATCCGGTGCTGGTTGACTTTGCGCTCAACACGCAAGCGACGGGCGGCACCCCGGGCACCGGTGGTACGACCCCGGAAGGCAGCACGGGCACGCCTGGTGGCAGCAACAACGCGGGTGACTCGGGCTCGGGCTCGCTGGATCCGCTGATGTGGCTGACGCTGACGGCCGGCATGGTCGCCCTGGCACGCCGCCGTTCGTGGCGCGTCTGAGCACCCGGACACACCGCTGGCCTGACTGGCGGTCGCACAGCCCGGTGCATCCGGGTTTTTTTGCGACCGCCTTGCTGATGCTTGTGCTGCAGGCCGGTGGGGCCACGGTGGTCGACGCGCTGCGCTATGACCGTGCGGCCATCCTCAATGGTGAGGTGTGGCGGCTGGTCTCCGGCCACTTCGTGCATCTCACCTGGGTGCACTGCCTGCTCAATGTGGGTGGCCTGGTCGCACTCGCGGCCATCCTGCCCGCGTCGCTGTGTGTTTGGCGTTGCTGCGTGGTACTTGCCACGCTGATCGGTCTGATTCTCTTTGCGGCCCTGCCTGGGCTGCAGTTCTACGCTGGGTTCTCCGGCATCAACTACGGCCTTGCTGTGCTGGCGCTGCTGCCACGTGCGCGTGGCGAAGCGATTGCCGCCGTTGTGCTGGCCGCGCTTGTCGGTCGTGCTGTCTGGCAGTGGTTCGGTGGCGTCAATATGGATGCCGTGGCCTGGCTCGGTGCTCCACCGCTTGCTGCCGCCCATCTGGCAGGGCTGGCTGTCGGTGTGTTGATGCTGTGCATTCCCATGATCCGCCGCAGGCGTAGGGCTACTGGCTAGTAAGCCAACCCCGCCGGGCCGGCAACGCGCTGAGCGCAACGTCGATGCGATGTGATTTCGCACCTAGTGCGATGTGGATGACGCACGAGGTTACCCACGTGCGCCGGATCGCAGGGGAGAAGAAGGACGGAAACAAAAAGAGGCCGATTCGGCAATCAAGAATCGGCCCAACGAGCCCTGCAAGGAGGCAAGGTCGATATGAACGTGGTGTCGTCACGCCGCGGCCTCGCAAGGGAGGTGCGGGTGACGACGATTTGATGATGCGCCGTCGTCCGGTGCGTACTGCTTAGAAGCGGTGACGCAGGCCGATGGTGGCGCCGGTCTGGTTCTCGCCAGCTGCAACAAAGGTCGAACCCGAGCCGCTCAGGCCTTGCGTCGAACCGTTCTTGTTCTTCGCGTAGCCGATGTTCAGGTACACGTCGGTGCGCTTGGAGAACGAGTAGTCAGCCGACAGCACGAACATCCACGGATCCGCGCTCGAGTTGCGGTTGTCCGTGTAGTACGCGGCACCCGTCAGCACCAGGGCCGGCATGACGCGGTACTGGCCGCCCAGCCAGTAGACGTTGGTGCGTGTGATGGTGGCCGTGGCGCTGGCCGTACCGTCGTCACGCAGCCAGCGATAGCCGCCAAACACCTTGGCATCGCCAAAGGCGTACGAAGCACCAATCGCGGCGCGCTTGGCGCTGCGATCCTGCAGCGCCAAGGTAGCGCCTTGGTACTGGTCATATGCGGTACCGATCGAGAGATTGCCTGCGGCATAGGCGAAGCCCAGGCCGTAGTTGCGAGCCACCTTCGGTGCGCCCGCCACTTCGCCGTTGTTATCGCGGCCGAAGCTGTAGAAGCCGATGGCGGTCAGGCCGCCAAACTTGCCGGTGTACTTGATGGCGTTGTCAGCACGGCCATTGAATGCCGAGTCGACAGCAGCCAGCGAGTAGCGCGGGTTTGCGCCCATCGGGTCGTAGGCGCCGAACAGGTCGTACAGCGCGGTCTGCTGACGTCCCAGCGTGACGGCACCAAAGTTGCCCTGCAGGCCAGCGTAGGCCTGGCGGCCGAACAGGCGGCCACCCTGGGCCGACATGCCGGTGTCGAGGTCGAAGCCGCTTTCGAGCGTGAAGATGGCCTTCAGGCCGTTGCCGAGATCTTCCGTGCCGCGCAGGCCCCAGCGCGAACCGCTCAGGTTGCCGGCATTCATGCGGACTGCGGTGTTGCCGCCGGCGCTGTTGCCCGGCACGTGATTGATGGCTTCGATGCCAATGTCGGCCAGGCCGTACAGGGTCACGCCAGATGCGGTTTGGGCGAACGCCCCGGAAGCGCCACAGGCTGCGGCAATCGCTGTCATTGCGAGGAAAGCTTTCTTCACTGTCTATCTCAACTTATGTTCGGGTGAAAGGAAGTCGCCGCCGTCGACCAGGCGCGCATGGCATGAGCGCATTCGCCCCCCCTTGGTGCAGCGGCAGGACGCAGGCTATGGATGCCGTGTGAAAATTCGTTGGCGTATTACCAGTAATTCGTAAGCGACTCGCAAGACCCGTCAGCGTTGAGTCACGAAGGCCGGTGAGCGGTGCAGGGCAGTGGCTGGCTGCGCGTGACGCAGCGGGACGTGCCGGCGATGGGCTGGGCAACAAAAAACCCCGCAGAGCTAAGCCCGGCAGGGTTTCATTGCCAAACGTCGAAGACGTTTGAGAGGTGTTTGGTGGAGCCGGCGGGAATCGAACCCGCGTCCGCAAGCCCTCCACAGAGAGTTCTACATACTTAGTTCTGTCATTTGATTTAACCGCCGCATCGCGGACGAACACGCTCTACGACGGCGATTCACTAGGTTTTCGTCTCTAGGCCCGTGACTCACCTAAAGCTTATCTGACGTAAATGACCTCGCTAGTCTTGCGACCCTAGCCCGTCAGCGAGCCAGTGCGAGGACGGCGGCCCTTAGGCTGCCAGTGCGTAACGTTCGTCGTTAGCAGTTATTGCATTCCCATTGATTAACGAGGTGACGGGTCCTCGGTATGCCCTCCACTGCTTCGCAACCCACGTCGAAACCAGGTCGGCCCCAGAGAAGAAGAGTGATTATCCCATAGATGGGCTACTTCAGCGCGAAATCAACCCGCGTCGTCTTGCCCTTGTCCTTGATGCCCTCGGCGTTGAGCTTGGGCGCCACCACAAAGAGGCGGCCCGGATCCACACGTTCTGCCAACGCCACATGCACGGCGTTGGCACGGCGCTGGGCGAGTTCACGCAGATCCGCATCCGTCACCTGCACGTTGGTCTCCATCAGCTTGCGCATTTCTTCCGGCGGCAGCGATTTCGCCAGGCCGATCATGTTGCGCGGCTTCGGGAACTTGGCGGCTTTGTAGGCGCGCTCCAAGTACTTGTTCTCCTCTTCCGGCTTGACGCTGGTGTCGGCCTCGGCGGCGTCACCGGCGTCCTTGAGCTTTTGCTCGCGGATCTGGCGGTTCACAGCTTCGCGCCGCAGGCCATCGCGGTCGAACTCCGGATCGACGCGGCCGACGATGTCGACCTTCAGCGACGGGCGGTCCTTGAGGGCGGTCGCCAGCTTGTCCATCTTGGCGACCGATGCCTGGCTGATGGTCGAGGTGCCCGGGTCAAATTCGATGTAGCCAAGCTCCTCGCCGCCGGCGCCGCCAAACGCGCTGGCCAGCAGCGAGAAGGGTGCCGTCACCGCGCGTGCAATCAGGTTGACGAGTGCGCGTATGACGATGCCCCCGACGCTGAACTGCGGATCATCGAGCGAGCCTGATACTGGCAAGTGCACGTCGATTTCGCCACGCGAGTTCTTGAGCAGCGCTACCGCCAGCCGTACCGGCAGATTGGTCGCGTCCTTGCTCTCCACGCGGTCACCGAACGTGAGCTGGTCGATGAAGATGTGGTTGTCGGCCGTCAGCTTGCCGCTGTCGAGCAGGTAGTGCAGGTCCATCGTCAGCTTGCCCTTGGTGATCGGGTAGCCGGCGTACTTGGCGGAGTAGGGCGTGAGGTTGGTCAGCTCTACGCCGTCAGCCTTGGCCGTCAGGTCCACGAAGGCTGTGGGCGCGAGCGGATTGACCTTGCCATGGATATCCACCGGTGCTGTGCCGTCGACACTGCCGCGCAGTGTCACATCGGCAGGCTGCTGGTTGGCGGAGGTGCTGATGGTGCCCACCGAGCCACCGATGGCGGTCAGGTTGGCCGTGTAGTTCGGCTTGACGAAGTTGTCGGTGAAACGGATGTTGCCGTCCTGCAGCGTGATGGCGTCGACACGCAGATCGGCGCCGCCGGCCTTGGGGGCGGGCGGGTTCGATACGACAGCGCTGTTTGCCGCAGGTGCGGAAGCGGGCGTTGGAGCGGTCTGGGCAACCTGCGCGGCAGGCGCGGATGCCGCAGATGCAGACGCCGGCGTCGGCTGCGCTTGCGTGAGCGAGCGGCGCTCTTCATCCGACTGCACGCGGATGTCCTGCAGGTTCAGACGGCCGTTCGGGTTGATGATGATCCGCGCATAGAATGTCGACAGCGCCACCGCGCCCACGCGCACGCGCGGCGTATTGCCGTCGTAGTTCGCCTGGATGCGGTTGAGCGCGAGCGAGCGCCAGCGCAGGAAGTCATCAGAGGTCACGCGGTCTTGCAGGCGCACGTTGCCCAGCGTAGCGTTGCCCTGGTAGCTGGCCGTTAGCGCCTTGCCCTGGTTGAGCACTAGGCGGCCGTCCATCGTCAGCAGCGCGCTGGTGATGGCGGCGTTCAGCGCCTTGTCGAGGTACGGGTCGAAGCCCGCCAGCGACAGGTTCTGCGTGTTCACGCGCAGGTCGGCCTTGAGCGGCTGCGGCACAACGTCACCGCGCACGTCCAGCTTGCCTTTGCTGCCCAGTCCGGCACCAATCTGCACGTTGATCGGCTTGCCGAGATCGGTCGACGCGTTCTGCACGACCACGTTCAGCGGTTCGACGCGCACTTTCACCGGGTGTGCGTTGGTCTGGTCTTCGAAGCCGACGGCGCTGTTGTCCAGCTTGAACGTCTGCACGGTCACGGCCCAGGGTTTCTCGGCCGGTGCGTTGGCTTTGGATTTGGCCGGTGCGGCAGCGGGTTTGGCAGCAGCAGGTGCGCCGTCCAGCAGCGTCAGCGTGGTCGTCCCGTCCTTCTTGCGCAGCGCATCGAGCTGCAGGCCATCGGCGCGCACTTCGTTCAGTGCGATGGTGCGGGTGGCCAGATCGAAGCTCTTCACATCGGCGCGCAGCAGCTTGGCGCGCAACGCCGTGTCCTTGCCCGTGGGCGGCGCCATCGACAGGTCAGCCAGGCTGGCGGTTAGCGGTTCAGCCCGCACGTTGAACTTGTCGGCGCCGAAGTCGAGCGCGATTTTGCCGTCTGCCGACAGCGCGCCGTTTTGCAGTTGCGGCGCGCCTGCCTGGCGCAGATACGGCCCGATGCCGGCCAGTTTCACGCCGTCGAGCTTCAGCTCCAGCTCGCCATTGTTCTTCTCCAGCGACGTATTGCCGCGCACGTTGAGCGTGCCGCCCTGAGACAGCTTGCTGCCCACATCAAACGTGATCGGGCCACCCAGCGTACGCACGGCCACGTCGCCGTGCAGGTCTTCCAGTGTGAGGTCCGCTGCCGGCTGTGTGGTGGCGTCGCGCCAGTGCACGGTACTGTTGGCCAGCTGCAGTTTGCCGACAACGACGTCCAGCGGCTTCGGCTTGGCGGTGGGTTCCGGTGCAGCGGGCTTGGCTTCGGTCGGTGCCGGCTTGCCGCCAAGCTGCGTGAAGTTGATCGCGCCATCGGCGGCGCGCACGGCATCCACACGTACGCCGTCGAGCGTCAGGGCGTCCAGGTGGAACACGTTGTCCAGCGGGCGCACATCCGCCAGCGTTGCGCGTACCTGCTTGGCCGCCACCAACGGTGCCTTCTTGGCGTCGGTCACTTCCAGGTTGTCCAGGCCAGCCGTGCCATGCACACGCAGCACCGGGGCGCCAGTCTTCGGCTTCTGGAAGTCGATCGTTAGATCGGTCGTCAGCTTGCCTTGCGGTACGGCCACCGGCAGCGGGCCGGGCACGTAACCGAGGTAGCGGGGCAGCTCCAGGCCATCGAGCTTGATGTTCAGGTTCGATTCAAGCGAGTCGGCAAATGGCTTGGTCTGGCCCGAGAAACGGAGCGGGGCACCGTCGATGCTTGCCGCCAGCAGTGGCTGCACGAAGATGTTCACGTCGGCCGGCAGGCTCGCCAAGAAAGGCACGCCAATCTGCAGGTTATCCACTTTGTGCTGCGTGCCCAGCGGTTGGTCGACAAGCTCGATCGCGCCGTTGGTCAACTGCAGGTTGGCGAACACGAAGCGCGCCGGCTCGGTCGACTTGGGCTTGGGCGGGTTCTCGGGCTGGTTGAGCCTGTCGACGATGTCGGAGAAGTTGAAGCGCTGCTCGGCGGTGCGCACGATGTGCACGCGCGGCGCATCGATGCGCAGCTCTTCAATCACGGGGGCGCGGCGGAAGATCGAACTCCACGAGGCATTCACGTGAAGGTGGCCGACGTCGACGAACGGCGTCTTGCCGTCGCGCTCGGCAATGTGGAGCTGGTCGACATCGAGCCGCAGCGTGTACGGGTTGATGCGGATCTTGCCGACCGATACCGGTCGCTCCAGCACCTTGCTCAGTTGCGTCTCGGCCAGGTGGTGCAGCAGCGGTGGCCCACCCAGCGCGCCCAGCAGGCCAAACACCACCAGGAAAATGAGCACACCCAACCCGATGCGCTTGGTGCGCCGTGACGTACCGACCTGCGTGGCGCGCTGCCAGCCGGCTGTGCCACGCAGACGATCAAGCCGGGCACGCCAGCCGTTGGACTTCGATTGCAGGTCGGGACGCGAATCGGGGGAGGTGCTCATGCTGGTGTCGGTCCGGCCACGGTGTGGCGTACTTCGTCAGTCGGTCGACCGCCGCGTCCCGTGTGGAAGGCGGCGGTCCTGAAAGGTGCCGGGCGTTGGCCCTGGCGCCGTGCTTAAGCGCGTTGAGATTCGAGCAATAGCGGAATCAGTTCGACGGCGTTGGCGATCAACGCATCTGCGCGCCATTCCGAAGGCGGCGGCCCATTACCACAATAGCCGTAACTGGCAGCAATGGTAGGCATGCCTGCGGCGCGGCCAGCTTCGATGTCGCGCACGTCGTCGCCCACATAGACGATCTGCCGTGCATCCACGCCGATGGATTCGGCTGCATGCAGCAGCGGGGCAGGGTGGGGCTTGGCGTGCGGCGTGGTGTCACCTGCAACGACGCATGCCGGCGGCACCGGAAACGGCAGTTGAGCGACCAGCGGCACGGTCAGCCGGCCGGACTTGTTGGTGACGATGCCCCACGGAATACCCGCGCGGCCGAGTTCGGCCAGCACGTCTGCCATGCCTGGGAACAGCGTTGTGCGTACGCAGATTTCCGCCTCGTAGTTGGCGAGGAATGCCAACCGTAGCGATTCGAATTCCACATCCTCCGGCCCGATGCCGAAGGCCACGCCGAGCAGCCCGCGCGCGCCATGCGAAGCAACGGGGCGGAGCGCTTCGTAGGCCAGTGGTTCCAGGCCGCGGTCGGTGCGCACCTTGTTGGCCGCCGCTGCCAGATCGGGCGCAGTGTCGGCCAGCGTGCCATCCAGGTCGAACAGCACTGCGCCCAGCAGGGCCGGGAATCTGCTGACCGTCATGCGTTGCCCGGACGGCGCGTGGCCATCAGATAGTTGACGCTGGTGTCTTGCGTCAGGGCGTAGCGCCCGGTGATCGGGTTGTATTCCATTCCACGCATCTGTTCCGGCTGCAAACCTGCCGAGCGCGTGAAGGAGGCAAGCTCGGACGGGCGAATGAACTTGGCATAGTCGTGCGTGCCGCGCGGCAGCATGTTCAGCACGTATTCCGCACCGATCACCGCCAGCAGATACGCTTTGGCATTGCGATGGATGGTCGAGAAGAACACGTGGCCGCCCGGCTTCACCAAGGTCGCGCAAGCGCGCACAACCGACGCCGGATCAGGCACATGTTCGAGCATCTCCATGCAAGTCACGACATCGTAGCTGCCGGGCTCGCGCGCGGCGAGCGCTTCTGCGGCGATCTCTTCGTAATCGACAGCAACGCCCGCTTCGAGGCTGTGGAGATCGGCAACTCGCAATGCTTTGCGTGACAGGTCGATACCTTTGACGTTGGCGCCGACACGCGCCATGCTCTCGGAGAGGATGCCGCCGCCGCAACCAATGTCGACAACGCGCTTGCCAGTCAGCGGCGCGATGGATTGAATCCAGTCGAGGCGCAGCGGATTGATTTCGTGCAGGGGTTTGAACTCGCTGTTCGGGTCCCACCAGCGGTGGGCGAGTTCACTGAATTTTTCGAGTTCGCCGGGGTCGGCGTTCGCGTGAATGGTAGTCATGTTGCGCTGCGCCTGGGTATAACGGCTAGGTGAGGAAATGTACCAAAAAGCGTCGTTCTGACCAAATGGGGCGAGCCGGGAAAAAGGTTTCACATTGAAACAAAGGTGAACGAACGCGCATGCGTTTTCTCCAACGGTCACCTTCCCTCTAGGAGAGATCAATGAAATCCAAACAGATTCTGGCGGGGCTCGGCGTAGCGGGCCTGACGGTGCTGGCGGGCTGCGCCGCGCCGGGGTATGGCGGTGGATATGGTGGCGGCTACGGCGGTGGCGGGTATGCGCCGCCTCCGGCGTACGGTGGTCAGCCGCAGCAACAGCCGGGGGCATTGTACGGCCGGGTTGAATCCATCCAGCCGATGCAGGCGCCGGTCAACAGCCCGGGCATTCTGGGCACGATCATCGGTGGTGTGGCGGGTGGTATTCTGGGCCACCAAGTTGGTGGCGGCACCGGTAACACGGTCGCCACGATTGGCGGCGCAGCGCTCGGCGCTTATGCCGGCAACCAGGTTGAGCAGCGTGCGGCAGCGGGCGGACAAACCGTGTACCGCATCAGCGTGCGGCTGGACGATGGTCGTGTCGCGACGGTCACGCAGCAAAACCCGAACAACCTGCGCGTGGGTGATCGAGCCATGGTCGCCAACGATCAGGCGACGCCGTCTTACTAATAGAGAAGGGCGAAAAAAGGGGGGCGGCCCCTGAAAAGCAAAAAGCGGTGGCGCATGGGCATCACCGCTTTTTGTTGCCTTGGCGATGGGCGGGTCGACTGATCAATCCAATCTGGCCGCGGACATAGCTTGCGAGCGAAAAAAAAGCCCAGCTTTCGCTGGGCTTTTTCTTCGGCGGAAACCGAATTACTTCTTGGTGCCGACCACTTCAACGTCAACACGGCGGTTCGGTTGCTGGCAGGCGATTTGTGCCTTGCGAGCGCCCTTGCACGACTTCGGATCAACCTTCAGCTGGCGCTTGCCCTTGCCTTCCGTGTAAACACGGTTGGCTTCGATGCCCTTGCTGACCAGGTAGCCCTTGACGGCTTCAGCACGACGGACCGACAGGCGGTCGTTGTACTTGTCCGAGCCGAACGAGTCGGTGTGGCCGACGGCGATCACGACTTCCAGGTTGATGCCTTGCAGCTTCGAGACCAGGTCATCCAGCTTAGCCTTGCCTTCCGGCTTCAGCACTGCCTTGTCGAAGTCGAACAGCGTGTCAGCGGCGAACGTGACCTTTTCCGAGGTCGGGGCCACGACGCCAGGCTTCTGTTCCGGCGTTACTTGAGCAGCAGCCGGAGCCAGAGCGCCGTCGCACTGAGCATTGGCGGTTGCCGGCGTCCAGAAGCCATTGCGCCAGCACAGTTCGTTCGTGCCGTTCTTCCAGACCCACTCGCTCGTGCCGTTACCCCAGTTGTCGTTGACGGCCTTCTTTTCGTAGGGCACCGACTGAGCGTAAGCGGACGCAGCCATGGCTACCGCAGCTGCAGCGAACGCGAGCTTGGCAAATTTTTTCATATTTCTCCTCTCAGGATGAGATCACCGCAGAAGACTGCGAGCAGATGGGACGAAAACAAGTCATACATTCTTCGGAGTGTAGCATCCTCGATGTAGCGAATTCGCCACTTCGAACAATGTCTGCCTCTTCGCTGGGGGATTGTGCCACAAGCACGCACTCCTAAAAAGCAAATATAAGCGATTCCAACGGGGCATCATGGCCTTGTGGTGTGTACGCAACAAGGCAGAAAACAGCTCGCAAACCCTTGTGGGGACTGGATCGCGGGTTTTGGTCGCCTTCGCAGGGAACGTGCCCGAGGTTGAGGATGCGTCGCTCGACCACATGAGGGGGAGGGGGCTTGCGGCATGGTAAAATGTTCTGTTATTCGCGCAACCGTAGCGCCTTGTAGTGCTCATCGCAGTGAGTGCTACCGGGCCTCCCATCGTTCGCCCAATGGATCAATTCGCCAAAGAGACACTCCCGGTATCGCTCGAAGAGGAAATGCGCAGTTCGTACCTCGCTTACGCTATGAGCGTGATCGTGGGCCGCGCCCTTCCAGATGTACGGGATGGTCTCAAGCCGGTGCATCGCCGTGCGCTGTACTCGATGCACGAGCTGAACAACGACTGGAATCGTCCCTATAAGAAGTCCGCCCGTATCGTCGGGGATGTGATTGGTAAGTATCACCCTCACGGCGACACTGCTGTATACGACACGATCGTGCGGATGGCGCAGAATTTCTCGCTGCGCTACATGCTGGTCGATGGCCAGGGCAACTTCGGTTCGGTCGACGGCGACAACGCCGCGGCCATGCGGTACACCGAAATTCGCCTGTCGAAGATTGCCCACGAACTGCTGGCTGACCTCGACAAGGAAACCGTCAATTTCGAGCCGAACTACGATGGTAGCGAGAGCGAGCCCTCGGTTCTGCCGGCACGCATTCCGAACCTGCTAGTTAACGGTTCGTCCGGGATTGCGGTCGGTATGGCGACCAACATTCCGCCGCACAACCTGAATGAGATTGTCGACGGCTGCCTGCACCTGCTGAACAATCCGGACGCAACGGTCGATGAGCTGATCGAGCTGATTCCGGCGCCGGACTTCCCGACGGCCGGCATCATCTACGGCATCTCGGGCGTGCGGGAAGGCTATCGCACCGGCCGCGGCCGTGTGGTGATGCGTGCTAAGACGCACTTCGAGGATATCGACCGCGGCCAGCGCCAGGCGATCATCGTCGACGAGCTGCCCTATCAAGTTTAACAAGCGCACGCTGCTCGAACGCATTGCCGAGCTGGTGACGGAAAAGCGCATCGAGGGTATCTCCGATATCCGCGACGAGTCGGACAAATCCGGCATGCGCGTGGTGATCGAACTCAAGCGCGGCGAAGTGCCGGAGGTTGTGCTCAACAACCTCTATAAGAATACGCAGCTGCAAGATACGTTCGGCATGAACATGGTGGCGCTGGTCGACGGCCAGCCGCGCCTGCTGAACCTGCGTCAGATGCTGGAGTGCTTCCTGCTGCATCGCCGCGAGGTGGTGACGCGCCGTACTGTGTTCGATCTGCGCAAGGCGCGCGAGCGCGGCCACATCCTGGAAGGCTTGGCCGTTGCGCTGGCCAACATCGACGAGTTCATTGCGATCATCAAGGCCGCACCGACGCCGCCGGTTGCCAAGGCAGAGCTGATGAATCGCAGCTGGGATTCGGGCCTGGTGCGTGACATGCTGTCGCGTGCCGAAGGCGAAACCGCTGGTGGCCGCGCGGCGTATCGCCCGGAAGGGTTGCTGCCGGCGTTCGGCATGCAGGGCGACGGCCTGTACAAGCTGTCGGACACGCAAGCGCAGGAAATTCTGCAGATGCGCCTGCAACGACTCACGGGGCTCGAGCAGGACAAGATCGTTCAGGAATACCGCGAGGTGATGGCGCAGATCGCTGACCTGCTGGATATCCTGGCGCGTCCGGAGCGCATTACCGCCATCATCGTCGAGGAACTCACCGCCATCCGCGCGGAATTCGGTGACGAGCGCCGCTCGCAAATCGAGCACAATGCGACCGAGTTGGATACAGAAGATCTCATTACGCCGCAGGATCTAGTGGTGACGCTGTCCCACAGCGGCTACATGAAGAGTCAGCCGATTTCCGAGTACCGCGCGCAGAAGCGCGGTGGGCGTGGCAAGCAAGCCGCTGCCACGAAGGAAGACGATTGGATCGACACGCTATTTGTCGCCAACACGCACGATTACATCCTCTGCTTCTCGAACCGCGGCCGTCTGTATTGGCTGAAGGTGTGGGAAGTGCCGGCTGGCAGCCGCAACTCGCGCGGCCGTCCGATCGTTAATATGTTCCCGCTGTCGCCGGGCGAGAAGATCAACGTGATCCTGCCGGTCAAGCAGTTCGACGAGCAGCATTTCGTGTTCATGACCACCTCCAAGGGCACGGTCAAGAAGACGGCGCTGACCGATTTCTCGAACCCGCGTAAGGCCGGCATCATTGCCGTGGATCTGGACGAGGGCGACTTCCTGATTGGCGCCGCCATTACGGATGGCCAACACGACGTGATGCTGTTCTCGGATGCAGGCAAGGCCGTGCGCTTTGATGAGAACGACGTGCGTCCGATGGGCCGTCAGGCGCGCGGTGTGCGCGGCATGAACCTGGAAGAGGGTCAGCAGGTGATCGCCATGCTGGTGGCGCCGGCTGAGACGGAAGCCGAAGGCGAGGGCGCACAGGCGAGCATCGGCAGCGTGCTGACCGCCACCGAAAACGGCTACGGCAAGCGCACGCCGATCGCCGAATACACCCGCCACGGCCGCGGTACCAAGGGCATGATCGCCATCCAGACCTCCGAGCGGAACGGCAAGGTGGTGGCTGCCGCGCTGGTAGCGCCGGAAGACGAGATCATGCTGATCACCACCGGTGGCGTGCTGATTCGCACGCGTGTGGATGAGATCCGCGAAATGGGCCGGGCTACGCAGGGCGTCACGCTCATCAATGTGGGCGAGGGCAACAAGCTGTCCGGTCTGCAACGTGTGGTGGAGTCCGATGCAGAAGGTGATGAAAGTGTGGACACGCTAGATGCCGCACCGGACGCCGATGCACAGTCGGATGACGGCGCCGAGTCATAATTGGAAACAACTTTTGCTTGCCGTTGTGCACAGTTCTGGTCATGATGCCGGACCTGTGCGCGGCAGGGGCCGGAACTTTTGCGTCACTCGTCCGGCCTAAACGCAACGCTTATTTCAAGGGAGCAACAATGCACAAGAGTCTCAAACTCAAACATCTGATCGTGGTGGCTGGTTTCGCTCCGCTGTTTGCTTTCGCCCAGGCTGGCGATGCTGACAAGACCGCGGCCATCAAGGAACTGCTGACGACGATGAACGTCGACGCAGCAATCAAGGGTCAGGGTGAAGTGCTGGAAAACGGCGCCAAGCAGGAAGCCCCGCTGGTGCTGGAGCAATCGCTGGTCGAGAACAAGTCGCTGAACGACAAGCAAAAGCAGGCTGCTGTCGACAAGCTGAAGAAGAACGGCGCTGTGCAGCGCATGACCGACGGCGCCGGCAAGGCGTTCGAAACGGATGCCTTCCGCAAGGATGCCCTGCAAGCGCACTACGATTCGCTGGGCAAGTACTACTCGACCCAGGAAATCAAGGATCTGACCACGTTCCTGAAGACGCCGAGCGGCCAGAAGTTCATGGCTAACCAAGGCAAGGCTATGCAGGAAGTGTGGGGCAACGTGATGCAGAAGTACGGTCCGCAAGTCGGCAAGTCCATGCGCGACATGGCTGACAAGGAAGTTTCGGCTGCTGCGAAGTAATTGACCGGCGTACGCGGACGATCGGGGCCGAATTCCCCACCCCGCCCCGTCGGGCCGCCAGTTGGTAGATAATGGCTGTTTGGGTTCAAACCCAGACAGCCATTTTTCTTTTGCCCTCCCTCTCATGAGCCAAGCCGATCTCGCCATCCAAGCCAGCCAGGCACGTGTCTACAACTTTTCGGCGGGTCCGGCCGTGCTGCCGGCCGAGGTGCTGCAACAGGCAGCGGACGAGATGCTCTCCTGGCAGGGCAGCGGTATGAGCGTGATGGAGATGAGTCATCGCGGCCGCGAGTTCGAAAGCATCCTCGCGCAGGCCTTTGCAGATTTGCGCGAGCTACTGGCGGTGCCTGACAACTACGAGATCCTGTTCCTGCAGGGTGGGGCGATTGCCGAGAACGCCGTCGTTCCTCTGAACCTGATGCGCCGTCTATCAGTGGAGGCGCCCAAGGCGGATTACGTCGTGACCGGCACGTGGTCGGTGAAGTCGCAGCAGGAAGCACGCAAGTATGGTGAGGTGAATATCGCCGCCACCAGCGAGGCCGAGCGCTTCCACAAGATTCCGGACGTGTCGAGTTGGAAGCTGTCGGATGACGCAGCCTACGTGCATCTGTGCACGAACGAGACCATCGTCGGCGTGGAATACCAGGAAACACCCGACGTCGGTCAGGCGCATGGGCGCGTGGTGGTGGCCGACGTGTCGAGCCACATTCTTTCTCGACCGGTCGACTGGGATGGCTATCAAGTCCTGTATGGCGGCGCGCAGAAGAACATCGGCCCGGCGGGCCTGACGATTGCGATCGTGCGCAAGGACCTGCTGGGGCACGCGCACCCGCTGTGCCCGTCGGCGTTCAACTGGCGCCTCGTGGCCGAGAACGGCTCGATGTACAACACGCCGCCCACCTACGCGATCTACATCGCCGGGCTGGTGTTTCAGTGGATCAAGCGCCAGGGCGGCGTTGAGGCATTGGAGACGCGCAACATCATCAAGTCGAAGATGCTGTACGACTTTATCGACGCCAGTGGTTTCTACCGCAACGAAATTCATCCGACGTGTCGTTCGCGCATGAACGTGCCGTTCTTCCTCAACGATGAGTCCCGCAACGAGGCGTTCCTCACGCAGGCGCGCGAACGCGGTTTGGTGCAGCTCAAGGGCCACAAGTCCGTCGGCGGCATGCGGGCGAGCATCTATAACGCGATGCCGCTGGAAGGTGTGGAAGCGCTGGTCGACTTTATGCGTGACTTTGAGCGGGCGTCCGCCTAAGACACCCGCCAAATCAAGGCAGAACATTGCGCGAAGCGCCTGCTTCGCGCGGCAATTTGCAATCCGTTGCCGAACCCGATTCCTACAATGACCAGTCAGTCAGACGATACAAAGCAAAACAAGGACGCCGCATTGGCGGCGGAGCTGGCGCCGTTGCGCACGCAGATCGATTCGATCGACAACCAGTTGCTTACGCTGCTCTCCGACCGCGCCAAGGTGGCGCAGGAAGTGGGCGAGGTGAAGAAGCGCTATTCGTCGCCGGCGTTCCGGCCCGACCGCGAGCTGCAGGTCATCCGCAAAATGCAGTCGAGTAACGCGGGTCCGCTGCACGACGAGAGCATCGCCGCCATCTGGCGTGAGGTGATGTCTGCGTGCCGTGGCCTCGAGCAGGCGCTGCGCATCGGCTACCTCGGCCCGGCGGGCACGTTCTCGGAGCAGGCGGTGATCGCCCACTTCGGCCACGAGATTCAGCCGCTGCCGTGCCCGAGCATTGACGAGGTGTTCCGTGCGGCGGAGTCCGGCACCGTCGATTGCGGCGTGGTGCCGGTCGAGAATTCGACCGAAGGCGTGGTGTCGCGCACACTCGATCTGTTCTTGACGACGTCGTTGAAGATCAGCGGCGAGATCGCGCTGCGGGTGCACCACAACCTGCTGCACAAGACGGACGACATGTCGAAGGTGAAGGTGGTGCGCGCGCATGCGCAGGCGCTGGCGCAGTGCCAACGGTGGCTGAACACGAACTACCCGCATCTGCCGCGGGAGGCCGTGTCGAGCAATGCCGAGGCTGCGCGCATGGCGGGTGAGGATGAAACCGTTGCCGCGCTGGCAAGTGTGCAGGCGGCCAATCGCTACGGCCTGCATGTGGTGCGCGCCAACGTGGAAGACGATCCGCACAACCGCACGCGTTTCGTCGTCATCGGCAACTACGAGACGGAGCCGAGCGGGCGTGATCAGACATCGCTGATCCTGTCCGTGCCGAACGAGGCCGGCGCGGTTTACAAGCTGCTCGCGCCGCTGGCGGAGAACGGCGTGTCGATGTGCCGTTTCGAATCGCGTCCGGCACGCAGCGGCGCGTGGGAGTACTACTTCTACGTCGACGTGGAAGGCCATCAGCGCGATCCGCAGGTGGCGCGCGCGCTGGAAAAACTGCGTCACGACGCGGCGTATTTCAAAGTGCTGGGGTCCTACCCCACGGCACACTGACGGGGACGAGGCAAACCAGCGCTGGTTTGCAGCGCTCCCGAGGGATTCAAAAGCGCGCCTCACATGGGTGGGGTGCTGATACCAGAGGAGCACCCCATGTCTTTACAGTTCGGCCCGGAGTATGTCCGCGCCATCGCCCCCTATGTGGCCGGCAAGCCGATTTCCGAAGTGGCACGCGAGTTTGGCCTGGATGCCGCACGCATCGTTAAGCTGGCATCCAACGAGAATCCGCTGGGCATGCCGCAGTCGGCCAAGAACGCCATGGCGGCCGCCATTGACGAACTGGCGCGCTATCCGGATGCCAATGGCTTCAGCCTGAAGGCCGCGCTGCATGCCAAGTTCGGTGTGCCCGAAGGGTGGATCACGCTGGGCAACGGTAGCAACGACATTCTTGAACTGGCGGCCCGCGCACTGGTGGAGCCGGGGCAGGGCGTGATGTACGCGCAGCATTCATTTGCCGTGTATGCACTGGCGGCGCAGGAAGTCGGTGCACGTGCCATTGAAGTGTCGGCGCACGACTACGGCCACGATCTTGATGCGATGGCCGCTGCCATCACCCCCGATACGCGCCTGATCTACATCGCCAACCCGAATAACCCGACTGGCACGTTCCTGTCGGCAGGTGAAATTGCTGCGTTCCTGGCCAAGGTGCCGCCGGCCGTCGTGGTCGTGCTGGATGAGGCCTACAACGAGTTCCTCAAGCCCGAGCAGCAGTACGACTCGACCGCATGGGTGCGCCAGTATCCGAACCTGCTGGTATCTCGCACGTTCTCCAAGGCGTACGGGCTGGCTGGCCTGCGCGTGGGCTATGGCATCGCGCAACCGCAACTGACTGATCTGCTCAACCGCATCCGCCAGCCGTTCAACGTGAACAGCCTTGCGCAGGCTGCTGCCGTGGCGGCGCTCAATGACGCGGAATTTCTGCGCCAATCGGCGGAACTGAACGCTGCGGGCTACGTGCAGTTGACCGAAGCGTTTGATCGCCTCGGCCTGCAGTACGTGCCGTCGTCGGGCAACTTCGTGCTGGTGCGTGTGGGTGACGACAATAGCGCTGGTGCGCGCGTGAACATCGCGTTGCTCAAGCAGGGCGTGATTGTGCGTCCGGTCGGCAACTATGGTCTGCCGCAATGGCTGCGCGTCAGTATCGGGCTGCGCGAAGAGAACGCAACCTTTATCGAGGCACTGGAAGTAGCGCTGGCGCAGGAAAAGGCCGCCGCGTAACTTCTGTCGGAACCGTTGCAGCGCCCAGGGTCGGGCATCGGGCGCTGCGCACATCGGGCTACAATGCCGCTTTGCTTTTTTCTGGCAGGGCGGTGTTGTGGCCTCTTCTTTTTCCAGTTCCCGGTTGGTGATTGTCGGTGTTGGCCTGATTGGCGGTTCGCTGGCGCTGGCGTTGCGCCGCGCGGGTGTGGTCGGGCAGATCATTGGCGTCGGGCGCTCGGCCGCGTCACTTGAAGCGGCGATTCGCCTGGGCGTGATCGACGAGGCGCTGCCGATGGAAGAAGCCGTGCGCGGCGCCGACATGGTCGTGCTGTGCGCGCCGGTGGCGCAGACGCTCCCGCTGCTGCTCGCTATGCAGCCGCACCTGGGCCCGGATGCCATCGTCACGGATGCCGGCAGCACCAAGTCCGACGTCATCATGGCAGCCAAGACGGCGCTGGGTGATCAGGTCAGCCAGTTCGTACCGGCGCACCCGATCGCGGGCCGTGAGCTGAATGGTGTGGAGGCTGCGCTGGCCGATCTCTACGTCGGCAAGAAGACCGTGCTGTGCCCGCTGCAGGAAAACCGTCGCGTTGATGTCGCCCGCGTGCAGGCGATGTGGGAAGTGGCGGGCGCACACTGCCACATCATGTCCGCTGTGCAGCACGATGCCGTGTTCGCCGCTGTCAGTCACTTGCCGCACGTGCTGTCGTACGCGCTGGTCGCGCAGATCATCAACGCCGAAGACGCCTCGCTCAAGCTCGACTTTGCCGGCGGCGGTTTCCGCGATTTCACGCGCATTGCGGCCTCGTCGCCCGAGATGTGGCGCGACATCTGCTTGTCGAATCGCGAAGCGCTGCTGCGCGAGTTGAATACCTACGAAGCGGTGATCGGTCGTATGAAGATGATGATTGCCGAGCGCGACGGCGCCTCGCTCGAACGCGTTTTCCGACGCGCCAGCGAAGCGCGCCTAGCTTGGCCGCAACGCGTCGCGCCGACCACTCAACCCGAATAACGTTTTGAACTGACTGGATTCATGGAACATCTCGACGTCGGTCCGCTGAAGACGGCGCGCGGCACCATCAAGCTGCCGGGCTCGAAGAGCATCTCCAATCGCGTGCTGTTGCTCGCGGCACTCGCGCAGGGCGAAACCGTCGTGCGCGAACTGCTGGATTCTGACGACACGCGCGTCATGCTGGCCGCGCTCGACAAGCTGGGGGTGTCGGTCGAGCGCCTGGGCGACAACGACTACCGCGTCACCGGCACGGGCGGTCGCTTCCCGAATAAGTCGGCTGATCTGTTCATGGGGAACGCCGGTACCGCCATTCGTCCGCTGACGGCTGCATTGGCACTGCAAGGCGGCGAGTACACGCTGCATGGCGTGCCGCGCATGCATGAGCGGCCGATCGGAGATTTGGTTGACGGCCTGCGCCAAGTGGGCGCGCGTATCGACTACACCGGCAACGAAGGCTATCCGCCGCTGGCAATCCACGCCGCGCCGGTCAAGATCGACGCACCCATCCGCGTGCGCGGCGATGTGTCCAGCCAGTTCCTGACCGCGCTGCTGATGTCGCTGCCTCTGGTCGAGTCAGCGGGCAACGTCACCATTGAAGTGATTGGCGAGCTGATCTCCAAGCCCTACATCGAGATTACGCTGAACCTGATGGCGCGCTTCGGCGTGCAAGTCGAGCGCGACGGCTGGGCGTCGTTCACCGTGCCGACCGGCGTGGTGTACAAGGCGCCGGGTGAGATCTTCGTGGAAGGCGATGCTTCATCGGCGTCGTACTTCCTGGCGGCTGGTGCGCTTGGTGGCGGGCCGGTGCGTGTGGAAGGTGTGGGCATGTCGAGCATCCAGGGCGACGTGCGCTTTGCTGACGCGCTCAACCGCATGGGCGCCAACGTCATGGCTGGCGACAACTGGATCGAAGTGCGCGGCGTCGAGCGCGACGACGGCAAGCTGCACGCGGTCGAGTTGGATTGCAATCACATCCCCGATGCGGCGATGACGCTGGCTGTTGCCGCGCTGTTTGCCGACGGCACCACCACGCTTACCAACATCGCAAGCTGGCGCGTCAAGGAGACCGACCGCCTGTCCGCCATGGCGACCGAACTGCGCAAGCTCGGCGCCGAGGTGGACGAGGGCGCTGACTACATCCGCGTGACGCCCCCGTCGCAATGGACGCCGCCTGCCGGCGGCATTGACACCTACGACGACCACCGCATGGCGATGGCCTTCTCGCTGGCTGCTTTTGGCCCGGTGCCGGTGCGCATCAACGACCCGCGTTGCGTCGCCAAGACGTTCCCGGAATACTTCACGGCGTTCGGTGGCATCACCGCTTGAAACGCAATTAACCACTGGCAATTCATCATGTCCGACGCTGCTGCTTCCACGCCGTATCCGGTCATCACCATCGACGGCCCGACTGCGTCCGGCAAGGGTACCGTCGCCCATCAGGTCGCCGACTTGCTGGGTTTTCACCTGCTGGATAGCGGGTCCCTGTACCGGCTCGTGGCGCTCACCAGCATCCGCGAGAACGTCGATGATCACGACGTGGACAGCCTCGTACGCATCGCCAGCACACTGGATGTGCGCTTCAAGGCCGATCACATCTGGCTCAAGGGTGAAGATGTGAGCTTGGCATTACGTCATGAATCGGTTGGCAACCAGGCCTCGGCCATCGCTGTGCACGGCGCGGTGCGTGAGGCGCTGCATGCACGTCAGCGGGCGTTCCTCGAGGCGCCGGGCCTCGTTGCCGACGGCCGCGACATGGGCACGGTGGTTTTCCCCGAAGCGGTGCTCAAAGTGTTCCTCACGGCAAGCGTGCAGGCACGCGCCGAGCGGCGCTATAAACAATTGATTGCAAAGGGTTTTTCTGCTACAGTGGAAAGTCTTTCGCAGGACTTGGAAGCGCGTGATTTGCGGGATCGCACCCGCAGTGTCGCGCCGCTGCGTCCGGCGCAAGATGCGCGGCAACTGGATTCGTCCGACATGTCGGTCGATGAGGTGGTTGCGCAGGTACTGGACTGGTACCGGCAGGTGCAGGGCGCCAACAAGGCGAACTGACCCGGCTGAACTGGTCCGATCGGTGCCGGTGGCATGTTGCTGCTGGCGGTTGTTCAACTCGTAACCCCGCATGCGCGTGTCTTCGCCAATTCGTCATTGAGCGAACGCTCTGCGAGGCATGTTCTGCGGATGCCTATTTTTTATGTCCCAAATTAACGAATCTTTTGCCGCCCTGTTCGAAGAGTCGATCGCCAAGTCCAATATGAAGGCTGGCGAAGTGATCTCTGCGGAAGTTGTGCGTATTGACCACAACTTCGTCGTTGTGAACGCGGGCCTGAAGTCTGAAGCATTTGTTCCGGTCGAAGAATTCCTGAACGACCAGGGCGAGCTGGAAGTGCAAGTCGGCGACTACGTTTCGGTCGCGATCGACGCACTGGAAAACGGCTACGGCGACACCATCCTGTCGCGCGACAAGGCCAAGCGCCTGGCTTCGTGGCTGAACCTTGAGAAGGCACTGGAATCCGGCGAGATCATCTCCGGTACGGTGACCGGCAAGGTGAAGGGCGGCCTGACCGTCATGGTCAACGGTATTCGTGCATTCCTCCCGGGTTCGCTCGTCGACGTGCGTCCGATCAAGGACACCACGCCGTACGAAGGCAAGACCCTCGAATTCAAGGTCATCAAGCTGGATCGCAAGCGCAACAACGTTGTGCTGTCGCGCCGTGCCGTGGTGGAAGCCACGCTGGGCGAAGAGCGTCAGAAGCTGATGGAAACGCTCAAGGAAGGCGCGATCGTCAACGGTATCGTCAAGAATATCACCGACTACGGCGCGTTCGTGGATCTGGGTGGTATCGACGGTCTGCTGCACATCACCGACCTGGCATGGCGTCGTGTGCGTCACCCGAGCGAAGTGCTGTCGGTTGGCCAAGAAATCACCGCCAAGATCCTCAAGTTCGACCAAGAGAAGAACCGCGTCTCGCTGGGCGTGAAGCAGCTGGGCGAAGATCCGTGGGTCGGCATCTCGCGCCGTTACCCGCAAGGCACCCGCCTGTTCGGCAAGGTGACCAACCTGACCGACTACGGCGCGTTCGTTGAGATCGAAGCCGGCATCGAAGGCCTGGTCCACGTGTCGGAAATGGACTGGACCAACAAGAACGTGGCTCCGTCGAAGGTTGTCCAGCTGGGCGACGAAGTGGAAGTCATGGTCCTGGATATCGATGAAGACAAGCGTCGTATCAGCCTGGGCATGAAGCAGTGCAAGGCTAACCCGTGGGACGATTTCGGCCGTAACCACAAGAAGGGCGACAAGCTGTCGGGTCAGATCAAGTCGATCACCGACTTCGGCGTGTTCATCGGTCTGCCGGGCGGCATCGATGGCCTGGTGCACCTGTCGGACCTGTCGTGGCAAGAGACTGGCGAAGAAGCCGTTCGCAAGTACAAGAAGGGCGACGAGGTGGAAGCCGTTGTGCTGGCCATCGACATCGACAAGGAACGCATCTCGCTGGGTATCAAGCAGCTGTCGGGCGATCCGTTCAACAACTTCGTGTCGACCAACGACAAGGGTTCGATCGTGAATGTCACGATCAAGACCGTTGATCCGAAGGGCGCCGTGGTGCAACTGGCTGACGACGTGGAAGGCTACCTGCGTGCCTCGGAAATCTCGAGTGACCGTGTGGAAGATGCCCGCAACGTGCTGAAGGAAGGCGAACAGATGACCGCGATGATCGTCAACATCGATCGCAAGTCGCGCAACATCAACGTCTCCATCAAGGCCAAGGACAGCGCCGACCAACAGGAAGCGATGCAGAAGTTCTCGGCGGATACCGGCGCAGCTGGTACCACGAACCTCGGCGCGCTGCTGAAGGCGAAGCTGAACGAAACCAACCAGTAAGCATCCACCGGGTCGACCCAAAAGAACGACGAGGACGCGCGCACGATGCCCATGACCAAGTCCGAACTCGTGGAGAAGCTGGCCGCCCGCTTTCCGCAGCTGTTGCTGCGGGACGCGGACATCGCGGTCAAGACGATCCTGGATGCGATGTCCGACGCCCTGGCGGACGGCCACCGCATCGAGATCCGCGGATTCGGCAGCTTTGGTCTGAATCGTCGTCCGCCGCGCGTCGGTCGCAACCCCAAGTCCGGCGAGAAAGTGCTGGTGCCCGAGAAGCGGGTGCCGCACTTCAAGGCGGGTAAGGAGTTGCGCGAGCGGGTCGATCGCAGCCTGGCGCAACAGGGTGAACCTTCTTCGGAGGGTGAGCCAGCTGTGTCGCTGATGGCTGTCAAGGCAGCGCGGCAGGCCGATAGCAACCGCCAGACCGCCGGTTTTCCGACGGACACGGCGGTACCGCTGGCCATGTCACGCTAAGCCTTGGTTGCAGATGGCAGTTTCAGAAGCGCCCCGGTTTTACCGGGGCGTTTTCTATTGTGGCGATGGCTTTTCGCGCGGTCCCGCTGGGTCCTTACCGTGGTTGGCTATCATGTGAATCCGCTACAATGCGGCACAACCCGGCAATCGTGTGCTGCCTAGCTGCACCGCCGATCGTTTCCGTGCCGTTTGTTACCGAGTCTGCATGAAATTTCTCGTCTGGGTCATCCGCGTCCTGTTGTTCGTGCTGCTCTTTACGCTGGCGTTGCACAACACGACGGAAGTCTCGCTGGTGTTGCCGTTTGGCGTGGCGTGGCATGCGCCGCTGATTCTGATCGCGCTGGCATTCTTCGTGGCTGGGATTCTGCTCGCCATGCTGGCAATGACGCCGCGTGTGGTGCGGCATCGCTTTACCGCAAGCCGCCTGCGCCGCCAGATCGGCCGGATGAAGAATGCGGAAGAGGTGGCCGAGCCGCCTGCACCCGTCGTTGCTGATTCCCCTTATCACGTTCCCGGCCCCAAGGTCTGACGTATGGACTTCGATCTATGGTGGCTGTTGGCCATCCCGTTGGTATTTGGCTTGGGCTGGGTCGCTGCGCGGCTCGATGCCCGCCAGTTGCGCACCGAACAGTCGTCGCTGCCGCGCTCCTATTTCAAAGGACTGAACTTTCTGCTCAATGAGCAGCCGGACAAGGCCATCGACGCGTTCATCGAAGTTGCCCGCCTCGACCCGGAAACCACCGAGCTGCACTTTGCGCTCGGCAGTCTGTTCCGCCGCCGCGGAGAAACCGAGCGCGCCATTCGTGTGCACCAGAATCTCGTCAATCGCCCCGATCTGCCGGCCAATGAGCGCGATCACGCGATGTATGAACTCGGCCAGGATTTTCTGCGCGCGGGCTTGCTGGATCGTGCAGAAGAATCCCTGCGCCGGCTGATGGAAGGTACGTTTGCCGAGCCTGCCAAGCACGTGCTGCTGGAGCTGTACGAAGTCGAAAAGGAATGGCGCAAGGCCATCGATGCCGCACGCGAGTTGCAGACGCTACAAGGCAAGGATTACTCGGTCCAGATCGCACAATTCTGTTGCGAGTTGGCGCAGGAATCGCTGCACCGCAAGGACGTGCCGACTGCCGTTGAATGGCTGGAGCGCGCGCTGCAGGAGAACCCGAAGAACGTGCGCGCCACCATCCAGTTGGGCGATGTGGCGCAGGGTCAGGGCGATAACGAGGGCGCGATCAAGCGTTGGCGCAGCATCGAGCAGCAGAACCCGGCGTTCCTGCCGCTGGTGGCTGAACGATTGATGAAGCTGTACACCCAGCTTGGCCGTGCAGCAGAAGGGCTGGCATGGCTGCGCTCCAAGATGGATGCCCGCCTGGGGCCGGAACTGCTCGACACGGTCTACAAGTACGAATTGGACGTGCACGGTATCGACGATGCCGTGGCGTTGATGCGTGATCAGATCCGCCGTCAGCCGTCGCTGATGGCGCTCACACGTCTGGTGGAAGCGGAAGCGACGCGTGCTTCTGAAGCGGTTGGTCATGAGGCCGCCGCGACAGCCGATGTAGCCGAGAGTGCGCTGGCTGATCCGGTGGAAGCTGGCAGCAATGCAGACATCCAGCGTGCGCAGGATCTCGGTGCCATCCGCGATCTTCTGCAAAGCCGCACACGCAACCTGGCGCGCTATACGTGCCAGGAGTGTGGTTTCCGCGCGCGTCTGTTCTATTGGCAGTGCCCGGGCTGCAACCGTTGGGAAACCTACTCACCACGCCGCACCGAGACGCTCGGTGGCAGCGGTGGGGCCAGCATGTAATTCAGTCCGGCGTGGTTGATCTTCCACCGCGCTGGCGCTTTTCTAATCTTTGAAGTGTTCGTATGAAAATCACCATCATCGGTAGCGGTTATGTCGGTCTGGTCACCGGCGCGTGTCTGGCGGAACTGGGCAACGACGTGTTCTGCCTCGACGTCGACCAGAAGAAGATCGATCTGCTCAACGCCGGCGGCGTGCCCATCTACGAACCGGGCCTGAAGGAGCTGATCGAGCGCAACCGCGCGGCCGGCCGTATTCAGTTCTCGACCGACGTGGCCGCCAGCGTGGCGCACGGCGACGTGCAGTTCATCGCCGTCGGCACGCCGCCCGATGAAGATGGCTCCGCCGACCTGAAGTATGTGCTGGCAGCTGCGCGCAACATCGCCCAGCACATGAACGGCTTCAAGGTAATCGTCGATAAGTCGACCGTGCCCGTCGGCACTGGCGACAAGGTGCGTGGTGCCGTGGCTGAAGTGCTGGCCATACGTAGCAAGTCCGACATCGGCTTCTCGGTGGTGTCGAACCCCGAGTTCCTGAAGGAAGGCGCGGCCGTGGACGACTTCATGCGCCCGGACCGCATCGTGCTCGGCACCTATGCCGACAACGACGGCCAGCGCGCCAAGGCCATGATGCGCACGCTCTATGCGCCGTTCAACCGCAACCACGAACGCACTTTCTACATGGACGTGCGCTCGGCAGAGTTCACCAAGTACGCCGCCAACTCAATGCTGGCCACGCGCATCTCGTTCATGAACGAGATGGCCAACCTGGCCGACAAGGTCGGCGCCGACATCGAACTCGTGCGCCTGGGCATTGGCTCCGACCCGCGCATCGGCTACAGCTTCCTCTATGCCGGCACCGGCTATGGTGGCTCGTGTTTCCCGAAGGATGTGCAGGCGCTGGTACGCACCGCACAGGAATACGGCCAGACGCTGCACGTGCTGGAGGCCGTCGAGGCCGTCAACGACAAGCAGAAGGAAGTGCTGGTCGGCAAGATCGAAGACCGCATGGGTGCAGACCTGACCGGTCGCACGTTCGCCATCTGGGGCTTGGCCTTCAAGCCGAATACCGATGACATGCGTGAAGCGCCGAGCCGTATCCTGATCGCTTCGCTGCTGTCGCGCGGCGCACGTGTGCAGGTGTATGACCCGGTCGCCATGGAAGAGGCTCGTCACGCACTGGCGCTCGATCTTTCTGCTGAGCAGCTGGAACGTGTGACGTTCTGCGCCGGTCAGATGGACGCGCTCAAGAACGCCGACGCGCTGGTCATCGTGACCGAGTGGAAGGCGTTCCGCAGCCCGGACTTCAACGCCGTGAAGGCGCTGTTGAAGACGCCGATGGTGTTCGACGGCCGCAACCTGTTCGAGCCGCAGGCCATGCGCGATGCGGGCTTCGAATACCAGGCCATCGGGCGCTCCACCCAATCGTAATTACCGAGACTTCCCGGCCGCTGCCGACGTCCTAGACCCATGACCACGCTCGCTTCCGAACAGATCCACGCCGCCCGCATCCTCGTGGTGGGCGACATGATGCTCGACCGCTACTGGTTTGGCGACGTCGATCGGATTTCGCCTGAAGCGCCGGTGCCCGTCGTGCAGATCAAGCGTCAGGACGAGCGCCTGGGCGGTGCCGCCAACGTGGCGCGCAACGTCGCGGCGCTGGGTGCGCAGGCGGGCATGCTGGGCGTGATTGGCGACGATGAGCCCGGCCGCAGCATCGAAACGCTGCTCGGCGAAAGCCACGTCACTGGCCACCTGCATCGCGATCCGGCCGTCAACACGACGATCAAGCTGCGCGTGCTGGCGCGCCAGCAGCAACTGATTCGGGTCGATTTCGAGAACGCGCCCACGCACGAAGTGCTGATGTCGGTGCTGGATCGTTTCGGCGCACTGTTGCCGCAGCACGATGTGGTCGTGCTGTCCGACTACGGCAAGGGTGGCCTCACGCACGTGGGCAAGATGATTGAGGCGTCGCGCCACGCAGGTCGCCGCGTGCTGGTGGACCCGAAGGGCGACGACTATTCGCGCTACAAGGGCGCGACCATGATCACGCCCAACCGCGCTGAAATGCGCCAGGTAGTCGGCACGTGGAAATCGGAACAGGACCTGACCATCCGCGCACAGAATTTGCGTCGCGAACTGCAACTCGAAGCGTTGCTGCTCACGCGTTCGGAAGAGGGCATGACGCTCTATACCGAGCACGAGGTGCTGCACGTGTCGGCTCAGGCGCGCGAGGTGTTCGACGTGTCGGGCGCGGGCGACACCGTGATCGCCACGCTGGCCACCATGCTGGGCGCCGGCGCCAGCCTCAAGGAAGCCGTGCAGTACGCCAACCGTGCGGGCAGCATCGTGGTCGGCAAGCTGGGCACGGCTGTCGTTACCCACGCAGAACTCTTCAACTGATCACCTGATCAACGGATCATGACCATCATCGTCACCGGCGCGGCCGGCTTTATCGGCGCCAACATCGTCAAGGGCCTGAACGAACGCGGTGAGACCGACATCATCGCCGTCGACAACCTCACGCGTGCCGACAAGTTCAAGAACATCGTCGACTGCCAGATCAGCGATTACCTGGACAAGACCGAATTCGTCGAACGCTTTGCACGCGGCGATTTCGGCAAGGTTCGCGCGATCTTTCACGAAGGCGCCTGCTCCGACACCATGGAGACCGACGGCCGCTACATGATGGACAACAACTACCGCTACACGCTGGCGGTGATGCGCGCGTGCCTAGATCAGGGCGTGCAGTTCCTCTATGCCTCGTCGGCGGCCACGTATGGCGCGTCGGAAACCTTCCGTGAAGAGCCCGAGTTCGAGCGCCCGCTCAATGTGTATGGGTACTCCAAGCTGCTGTTCGATCAGGTCGTGCGCCGCGCCATGCCGACGGCACTGTCGCAGATCGTCGGCTTCCGCTACTTCAACGTGTATGGCCCGCGTGAGCAGCACAAGGGGCGGATGGCGTCGGTCGCGTTCCACAACTTCAACCAGTTCCGCGCGGAAGGCACCGTCAAGCTGTTCGGCGAGTACAACGGCTACCCGCAGGGCGGTCAGATGCGTGACTTCGTGTCGGTGGAAGACGTGGTGAAGGTCAACTTGTTCTTCTTCGACAACCCCGACAAGTCGGGCATCTTCAACCTTGGCACGGGCCGCGCACAACCGTTTAACGACATCGCCACGACGGTGGTGAACACGCTGCGCGGGGCGGAAGGTAAGCCGGTGCTGTCCACCGAGGAGCTGGCGCAGGAAGGCCTGATCGAATATGTGAAGTTTCCGGATGCGCTGCGCGGCAAATACCAGTGCTTCACGCAGGCGGATCAGTCGAGACTGCGGGCGGCGGGCTACACGGCGCCGTTCCTGACGGTGCAGGAAGGCGTCTCGCGCTATTGCCAGTGGCTGCTGAAGCAACCGGCCTGATTGCAGAATCAGACAGCGCGTGACTTTTTGTCAGCACGCTGAGGCATCCCGGAGATGCTCCTTAAGATGCGTTGAAACCGCCACCCGATGTGGCGGTTTTTTCATCTCTGAACTCAAGAATCAGGAGGAGCACATGTTGAAGAAATTGTTGGCCGCTGCGTTGATGTCGCTGTCTATGGTGTCGGCTGCCTGGGCGTCGGTGGATGTGAACACTGCCGATCACGCTGGGCTGGAAACGCTGTCCGGCATCGGCCCGAAGCGCTCCAAGGCCATCATTGAAGAGCGCACCAAAAACGGCCCGTACAAGGACGCTGCCGACTTCAAGTCCCGCGTATCCGGCATCGGCGACAAGACGCTCGCCAAGCTGGAGAATGAAGGGCTGACGTTCGGTGCGCCGGCACCCGCACCGGCTGCTGCCAAGAAGGACGGCAAGGACGCCAAGAAGAAGTAAGCGCCCGGATTGCTCTGCCGAAAACGCCCCGCCTCGAGCGGGGCGTTTTGCCATGCGCGGGGCAGGGTTGTGGGTCTGCATTACAATGACTCGATTCCCGTTCCCCATGCATCATGGCTTATCTCACCATTGAAGACACCATCGGCAACACGCCCTTGGTTCAGCTCCAGCGCATTCCTGGCGAAGGCAATGCGCGACGCGGCAACGTCATCCTCGGCAAGCTCGAAGGCAACAATCCGGCGGGCTCGGTCAAGGATCGCCCCGCGTTGTCGATGATCAAGCACGCTGAGGCGCGCGGCCGTATCAAGCCCGGCGACACGCTCATCGAGTCCACCTCGGGCAACACCGGCATCGCGCTGGCGATGGCGGCGGCCATTCGGGGTTACAAGATGGTGCTGATCATGCCGGAAGACCTGTCGGTAGAACGCCGTCAGAGCATGGCGGCCTACGGCGCGGAGATCATCCTCACCCCCGTCAAGGGCGGCATGGAATACGCGCGCGACCTAGCCGATGCGATGGAGAAGGAAGGCAAGGGCGTCATCCTCGACCAGTTCGCCAACCCGGACAACCCGCTCGCGCACTACGAGACCACTGGCCCCGAGCTGTGGCGCGACACGGAAGGCCGCATCACGCATTTTGTCTCGGCGATGGGCACGACGGGCACGATCACCGGCGTCTCGCGCTTCCTGAAAGAGAAGAACTCAGCCATCCAAATCGTCGGCGCGCAGCCGGAAGAAGGTTCGCGCATTCCGGGCATCCGCAAGTGGCCCGAGGCATACATGCCGAAGATCTACGATCCGAAGTACATCGACCGTACCGAGCCCGTGAGCCAATCCGACGCTGAGCACATGGCCCGTCGCATGGCGCGTGAAGAGGGCATCTTCTGCGGCATCTCGGCTGCCGGCGCGCTGTGCGTGGCGTTGCGGATTTCTGAAGAAGTCGAGAACGCGACGATCGTGTTCGTGGTGTGCGATCGGGGCGACCGCTACCTGTCGACCGGCGTGTTCCCTGCCTGACGACACACCGTATCGTCATGAGAAAAGCGCAGCCGAAGCTGCGCTTTTTTTTTGCGCGAACACTGGCGATCAGCTGCGCATTGCCTGCCGCACGGCCTGGCCCAGCTCATACACCGCGGCTGCATAGAAGAAGCTGCGGTTGTAGCGCGTGAGCACGTAGAAGTTGCGCAGGCCAACGCGATACTCGGTCGGCTGGCCGGGCGTGGGCAGATCGACCACGAGCACTTCGGTTTCCTGTTCGCGCGCGGCATCCACGCCGGGCGCCAGCGCCAGGCCGGCGCGCGTAAGCTTGGACAGCGTCATGCGCGGATACGGCTGGCCGTCTGCCGCAGCGGCGGCAATGCCCTGGCTGTCGGTGTCGCTGGCGATGTTCCACATCACCGGGCGGTTGGCTTCCCAGCCGTGCATCTGCAGGAAGTGCGCGACGCTGCCGATGGCATCCACCGCGCTGTTGCGCAGGTCGATGTGGCCATCGTGGTCGTAGTCGACGGCGTATTCGCGGATGCTGGTCGGCATGAACTGCGGAATGCCCACCGCACCCGCATACGAGCCCAGCACCGAGAACGCATCCGTCCCGGTGTCGCGGCACCAGATCAGGTAGTCCTTGAGCTGGTTGCGGAACATCGTGCTGCGGTCGGCACGGTTGGGCGTGTCGGGGTAGTCAAAGGCCAGCGTGGACAGCGCATCCATCACGCGGAAGTTGCCCATGTCGCGGCCGTAGATGGTTTCCACGCCCAGGATGCCGACGATCACGTCTGCCGGCACGCCGAACTCACTTTCGGCGCGACGCAGCGTGTCGCCGTATTGCTGCCAGAACTGCACGCCGGCGTTGATGCGGATGGGTTCGATGAAGCGACCTCGATACGCCGTCCAGCTCCGGCGCGCGGGCGTGGCCGGCGGCATGATCAGCCGCGCTACCGTGGCGGAGTAGGCTGTACCGGCGAACAGCGCGTCGAGTGATGCGCGGTCGAAGTTGTACTGGCCGACCAGTTCGTTGACGAAGGCCTGCGTTTGCGGATTGTTGCGGTAGCGGTCTGGGTCGATCTCTTCTTCATGCACCGCCACGCGGCGCTTGGGCGACTTGGTGGCCTTTTTGGCAGCCAGCGAGAGGGTGGGGAAGGACAGCGCGGAGAGCGCAGCGCCCGCTACCAGGGCGCGCAATACGGGACGACGGGAAGAGGGCGATTGGCTCATGGGCAGGCTTCAAACGGGATCGGGGCATTGTAGCGGATGGATCTGCCGGAGCGGCTTGCCGTGCGACTGCGCGTCGCCGTGCTAACGTAGCGGCTGGAGACACATGCACCGCATAAGCCCAAACGGGCGCACAAAACGAACATGGCGACCGGCCTCTACACGCATCCTGAATTCCTCAAGCACGAGATGGGGTATCACCACCCCGAGTGCCCGGACCGTCTGCGCGCGATCGAAGATCAATTGATCGCCAGCCGCATCGAAGATCTGCTCGTCCCCTGCGAGGCGCCGCCTGCCACCGAGGCGCAGTTGTGCCGCGTGCATCGCCCCGAGTATCTGCGCGAGCTGGTGGCCAGCGTGCCGATTGCCGGCTACGTGTCGATCGACCCTGACACCTTGATGAACCCGCATACCTACATGGCCGCCGTGCTGGCTGCGGGTGCGGCGGTGGATGCCACCGACAAGGTCATCGCCGGCGAGTTGGAGAATGCCTTCTGCAGCGTACGTCCGCCCGGCCACCATGCCGAGCCCGGCCGCGCGATGGGCTTCTGCTTCTTCAACAACGTGGCCGTGGCCGCGCGTCATGCGCTGGAGCACCACGGCTTGCAGCGCGTCGCCATCATCGATTTTGACGTGCACCACGGCAACGGCACCGAAGCGGCCTTCCGCGACGAGCCACGCGTGATGATGTGCAGCATCTTCCAGCACCCGTTCTATCCGTACTCGGGCACCGAGGCGGTGGCGGCTAACATGGTCAACATCCCGCTGCCGGCCTACACCAACGGCCTGACTGTGCGCGAGGTGGTGGAGACGATCTGGCTGCCGCGCCTGGAGGCGTTCCAGCCCGAGATGCTGTTCATCTCCGCCGGCTTCGATGCGCACCGGGAAGACGACCTCGGCCAGATGGGCTTGGTCGAAGCTGACTACACCTGGATCACCCAGCAAATCATGCAGGTGGCACGCACGCACGCGAAGGGCCGCATCGTCAGTTGCCTGGAGGGCGGTTATAACCTCAGCGCGCTCGGCCGCAGCGTCGTGGCGCACGTCAAGGCGTTGGCGGAGCTTTAGGCGCTGGACGATGACGAATCGTCGAGGACATTCGAAAAAGTAATAAAGACATCGTTAAAGAATCGTTCCTCGCATGTAGCGCCTGCCTTACACTAGCGCCTCATTCAAAACACAAAAAGAGACGGCAACGGCCTGGACACGGGGCGGTTGCCGTTTTTGTATGTACGCATGATCGAACTCAAGGGGATATCGCAGCACTTCCGGGGAGCGGGCGGCAACGACGTCCACGCGCTGCGCGACGTCGACCTCACCATTGACCGCGGCGAAGTCTTCGGCATCATCGGCCGTAGCGGCGCGGGCAAGAGCACGCTGGTGCGCGTCATCAACCTACTGAACAAGCCGACTTCCGGCACCGTCACTGTGGCGGGCCAGAACCTCACCGCACTGAACGCCGACGGGCTGCGTCAGGCGCGCCGCAAGATCGGCATGATCTTCCAGCACTTCAATCTGCTGTCGTCGCGCACCGTGTATGACAACGTGGCGCTGCCGCTGGAGCTGGCTGGTATGTCGCGTGAGCGTATCCGCGAGATCGTCTTGCCGCTGCTGGACCTCGTTGGGCTGGCCGCGTTCAAAGACCGCTATCCCGCACAACTTTCGGGCGGGCAGAAGCAACGCGTCGGCATTGCGCGCGCGCTCGCCAGCCAGCCCGAAGTGCTGCTCTGCGATGAAGCGACCTCCGCGCTGGACCCGGAGACCACGCGCTCCATCCTCGACCTGCTGCGCAAGATCAACCACGAGCTGGGCTTGACCATCGTGCTGATCACGCACCAGATGGAAGTGATCAAGCAGGTGTGCGACCGCGTGGCGGTGCTCGACGCCGGCCGCGTGGTGGAGCTCGGCCGCGTGATCGACGTGTTCCTGAAACCGAACCACGACGTGACGCGCGCGCTGATCGGCGAGGTCATCTCGCAAGAGCTGCCGCCTTCTGTGCTGGCGCGTGTGGAAAGCCGCCTCGTCGCACGTGAGCACGGCGGACGCGACCATCTGTTCCGCCTCGCCTTTACCGGCGAGGGTGTGGACCAACCCGTGCTGGCGCAAGCCGTCCGCACTTACGGGTTCGACTTCAACATCCTGCATGGCCACATCGACGAGATCCAGGGGCAGGCCTTCGGCTCGCTGGCGATCCTGGCCACGGGCGATACGGTTGACATCAACAACGCAATGAACTTCCTGCGCGAGCAAGGCGTGGTGGTCGAGGAGATCAATCATGTGGTCTGACCTGACCGATCTGTTTCTGCCGGCGTTCTGGGAAACGCTCGCCATGGTGGGCGTGTCCGGGGGCATCGGTGCGCTGTTCGGCGTGCCGCTGGGTGTGCTGCTGTATCTGACGACGTCGGGCGGCGTGTTGTCGGCGCCGGCGTTCAACCGCGTGGCGGGCCTGATCGTCAATGCGGTGCGCTCGGTGCCGTTCATCATCCTACTGGTGGCAGTGATTCCGTTCACGCGCCTGCTGGCTGGCTCGTCCATCGGCACGGCTGCGGCCATTGTGCCGTTGACGATCGCGGCCATTCCGTTCGTCGCGCGCCTGGTGGAAACCGCGCTGCGCGAAGTGGATCGCGGCCTGATCGAAGCCGCCCAATCGATGGGCGCCACCACTGGCCAGCTCGTCTACAAGGTGCTGCTGCCCGAGGCAATGCCCGGCATTCTTGCTGGCCTGACGATCACCTTCGTCAGCCTGGTCGGCTACTCGGCCATGGCTGGCACCATCGGTGGTGGCGGTCTGGGCGACCTGGGCATCCGCTACGGTTATCAGCGCTATGAATCGGACATCATGCTGGCGGTCGTCGTCATCCTGATCGTCTTCGTGCAGGCGGTGCAGTCGACGGGCGATTGGCTCGTGCGCCGCCTCAGCCATCGCTAAATACATATCACCCACCCACAGACACATCACGAGGGGAACGCAATGAATCGTCGTCAACTGCTGCAATGGTCCGCGAGCCTCGGTGCCGCGCTGGCACTGGCAACCGGTGCTGCAATGGCACAGAGCAAGCCGATCAAGATCGGCGTGACCGCCGGCCCGCACGCCGAGATCATGGAAGAAGTGAAGAAGGTCGCCGAGAAGGACGGCCTGAAGCTCCAGATCGTCGAGTTCAACGACTACATCCAGCCGAACGCCGCCCTGGCTGCCGGTGATCTGGACGCCAACAGCTACCAGCATCAGCCGTATCTGGACGACCAGATCGCCACGCGCGGCTACAAGTTCGTGAGCGTCGGCCAGACCATCACCTTCCCGATGGGCATCTACTCGAAGAAGATCAAGTCGATCAAGGATCTGAAGGACGGCGCACGCTTTGGCCTGCCGAACGATCCGACCAACGGCGGCCGCGCGCTCCTGCTGCTGCAATCGCTGGGCGTGATCAAGCTCAAGCCGAACGCCGGCTTCAAGGCTTCGCCGCGTGACGTGGTGGAGAACCCGAAGAAGCTGAAGTTCGTCGAACTGGATGCAGCTCAACTGCCGCGCTCGCTGGATGACCTGGACGCCGCCGCCATCAACGGCAACTACGCCGAGAAGGCCGGCCTGGACCCGACCAAGGACGGCATCGCCATCGAACCCCCGAAGGGCCCGTACGCCAACGTGATCGCCATTCGTGCCGCCGACAAGGATCAACCCTGGGTTGCCAAGCTCGTGAAGGCGTATCATTCCGACGCGGTCAAAGCCTTCGTGAAGACGAAGTACAAAGACGCCGTGATTGTGGCTTGGTAACCACTTTGTGATCGCTCAGGTGATCCGATAGAGGGCTCTACCAAACAGATTGCCGGACGTTTCACTGGCGTCCGGCAATTTTTCGGGGTTAAAATAGCACGACCGTTCGGAAATTTAACGCGGCCGACCGGCCCCCCTTATAATGGCCGGCGTTTTGCAAAATCGTCTTATCAAATAGTGGAGTGAGCGCATGAAAGTCCTGGTCGCAGTCAAGCGCGTGATCGATTACAACGTGAAGGCTCGCGTGAAGGCCGACGGCAGCGGTGTCGATCTGGCCAACGTCAAGATGAGCATGAACCCGTTCGACGAGATCGCCGTGGAAGAGGCGGTTCGTCTGAAAGAAGCGGGCGTTGCCACCGAAGTGATCGCCGTGTCGTGCGGCGTGACGCAGTGCCAGGAAACCCTGCGCACCGCCATGGCCATCGGTGCCGATCGCGGCATCCTGGTTGAAACCAGTGAAGAACTGCAGCCGCTGGCCGTGGCCAAGCTGCTCAAGGCGCTGGTCGACAAGGAGCAGCCGCAACTGATCATCCTGGGCAAGCAGGCGATCGACGACGACGCCAACCAGACCGGCCAGATGCTGGCTGCGCTGGCTGGCCTGCCGCAAGCCACGTTTGCTTCGAAGGTGCAGGTTGCCGACGGCAAGGCTTCGGTCACCCGTGAAGTGGATGGCGGTCTGGAAACCTTGTCGGTCAAGCTGCCGGCCGTGGTCACCACCGACCTGCGCCTGAACGAGCCGCGCTACGTGACGCTGCCGAACATCATGAAGGCCAAGAAGAAGCAACTCGACACGGTCAAGCCGGAAGACCTGGGCGTGGACGTTGCACCGCGCCTGAAGACGCTGAAGGTGGTTGAGCCCGCCAAGCGCAGCGCCGGCGTGATGGTGCCCGACGTGGCCACGCTGGTCGCCAAGCTCAAGACCGAAGCCAAGGTGCTGTAAGCGGTTGTTCCGCAACGCACGCAACTTCAAGCACACCGAACAGGCAGATCAAGATGACCGCACTCGTTATTGCTGAACACGACAACCAATCCATCAAGGCCGCGACGCTGAACACCGTGACGGCAGCCGCCCAATGCGGCGATGATGTCCACGTGCTGGTGGCCGGCGCTGGCTGCGGCGCCGCTGCACAAGCCGCTGCGCAGATCGCCGGCGTGACCAAGGTGCTGGTGGCCGACGCGCCCCAGTTTGCCGATGGCCTGGCCGAGAACGTCGCCGAGCAGGCCCTGGCCGTTGCTGGCAACTACAGCCACATCCTGGCGCCCGCCACCGCCTACGGCAAGAACATCCTGCCGCGCGTGGCCGCCAAGCTGGACGTGGCCCAACTGTCCGACATCACCAAGGTCGACGGCCCGGATACGTTCGAGCGCCCGATCTACGCCGGCAACGCGATCGCCACCGTGCAATCGGCCGACAAGGTGAAGGTGATCACCGTGCGTGGCACGGCATTCGACCCGGCTGCCGCCACCGGTGGTTCGGCTGCTACCGAAAACCTGACCGCTGTGGCAGACGCCGGCATCTCGCAATTCGTCTCGCGTGAAGTGACGAAGAGCGACCGCCCGGAACTGACCGCCGCCAAGATCATCGTGTCGGGTGGCCGCGGCGTGGGCTCGGGCGAGAACTACACCAAGGTGCTGACGCCGCTGGCTGACAAGCTGGGCGCCGCACTGGGTGCCTCGCGTGCTGCGGTCGACGCCGGCTTCGTGCCGAACGACTACCAGGTCGGTCAGACCGGCAAGATCGTCGCGCCGCAGCTGTACATCGCCGTCGGTATCTCGGGCGCGATCCAGCACTTGGCCGGCATGAAGGATTCCAAGGTGATCGTCGCGATCAACAAGGATCCGGAAGCGCCGATCTTCCAGGTGGCCGACTACGGCCTCGTGGGCGATCTGAACACCGTCGTGCCGGAGCTGGTGACCGCACTGGGCTGATAGCACCGCGCAGCGCGCCTCGTTGACGCGCGTTGCAATGCCCGACGCAAAGCCGTTTCCGACTGGGTTTGGAAACGGCTTTTTTATACGCGAGCGCTATCAGGAGAGCGCGTCATGAACCTTGTGACGACCTGTCCTGATCGCGCTTAACAAGCATTGGAGAGAGACATGACCTATCAAGCCCCCGTCAAGGACATGCTGTTCGTGATGAACGAACTGGCCGGCCTGGACAACGTCGCCAAGCTGCCCGGCTTCGAAGACGCCACCGCCGACACCGCGCAGGCCGTGCTGGAAGAAAGCGCGCGCTTTACCGGTGAAGTCGTTGCTCCGCTCAACGTGGAAGGTGACCGCAATCCGAGCAGCTGGAAGGACGGAGTCGTCACGGCCACTGCCGGTTTCAAGGAAGCCTTCGCGCAATTCGGCCAGGGTGGCTGGCAGGGCGTGCAGCACCCGCTGGAATACGGTGGCCAGGGTCTCCCCAAGCTGATCGCCACCGCATGCATCGAGATGCTGAACTCGGCCAACCTGTCGTTCGCGCTGTGCCCGCTGCTGACCGATGGCGCCATCGAAGCGCTGCTGACCGCCGGCAGCGAAGAGCAGAAGCAACTGTTCGTGCCCAAGCTCATCTCGGGCGAATGGACCGGCACGATGAACCTGACCGAGCCGCAGGCCGGCTCCGACCTGGCACTCGTGCGCACGCGTGCCGAGCCGGTGGGCGATGGCACGTTCAAGATCTTCGGCACGAAGATCTTCATCACCTGGGGCGAGCACGACATGGCCGAGAACATCGTCCACCTCGTGCTGGCGCGCACGCCGGGTGCGCCGGAGGGCGTGAAGGGCATCTCGCTGTTCGTGGTGCCGAAGTTCATGGTCAATGCAGACGGTTCGCTGGGTGCGCGCAACGATGCGCACTGCGTGTCGATCGAGCACAAGCTCGGCATCAAGGCGAGCCCGACGGCCGTACTGCAATTCGGCGACAACGGTGGCGCCATCGGCACGCTGGTCGGCGAAGAGAACCGCGGCCTGGAGTACATGTTCATCATGATGAACGCGGCGCGTTATGCGGTGGGCATGCAGGGCATTGGTGTGTCGGAGCGCGCGTATCAGAAGGCCGTGGCCTATGCGCGCGAGCGTGTGCAGAGTCGGCCGGTGGATGGCTCTGCAGCCAAGGCGGTGCCGATCATTCATCACCCGGATGTGAAGCGCATGCTCCTGACTATGCGCGCGATGACCGAAGGCGCCCGCGCACTGGCCTACGTGGCCGCCGCAGCCTGCGATGCCGGCCATCATGCTGCCGATGATGCTGCACGCAAGCAGAACGAAGCGCTGTACGAATTCCTGGTGCCGATCGTGAAGGGCTGGAGCACCGAGATGTCGATCGACGTGACGAGCCTCGGCGTACAGGTGCACGGCGGCATGGGCTTCATCGAAGAGACGGGCGCCGCGCAGTATTACCGTGACGCGCGCATCCTGCCGATCTATGAAGGCACGACGGCCATTCAGGCCAACGACCTGATCGGCCGCAAGACGGTACGTGATGGCGGCGCGGTGGCACTGGGCATCTGCGCCGAGATCGCCAAGGTGGAAGCTGCGCTGGCCGCGAAGGGCGGTGCGCATTGCGAGGCGATGCGTACGCGCCTGGCGGCGGGCCGTGAGGCGATGGAATCGGTGGTGCGTTTCGTGGTCGCGCAGACCAAGGCGCAGCCGAACGCCGTGTTCGCGGGCAGCGTGCCGTATCTGCGCCTGTGCGGCATCGTGCTGTCGGGCTGGCAGATGGCGCGCGCGCTGTTGGTGGCTATCGACCGCGAGAGCGAAGACCCGAACTTCTACGGCGCGAAGATCGCCACGGCGCGCGTGTTTGCCGACGTGCTGCTCACGCAGGCGCCTGGCATTGCGCAGAGCGTGCTGACCGGCGGTGAGACCATCGGTGCCGTGCCGGAAGTGCAGTTCTAAGCGGCGCTCGCAGGCATGAAAAAAGGGAGGCTTCGGCCTCCCTTTTGCGTTGATGCGGCGTTGGCGATCAGGCCAGCGCGGGTTTGCCGGCCGGCATCGGCGCACCGCCCATGTAGCGATACACCGACAGATCATCCGCGCGGATGGCGGGCGAGCGACCCGACACCAGATCCGACAGCAGCTTGCCCGAGCCGCACGCCATGGTCCAACCCAGCGTGCCGTGGCCGGTGTTGAGCCACAGGCCGCGCACCGGTGTCTGGCCGACGATCGGCGTGCCGTCCGGCGTCATCGGACGCAGGCCGGTCCAGAACGAAGCGCGCGACACATCGCCCGCACCCGGGAACAGGTCGTTGACGACGAACTCCAGCGTGTTGCGCTTGCCCGGGTCCAGGCGCTTGTCGTAGCCGACGATCTGCGCCATGCCGCCCACGCGGATGCGGTCGTCGAAGCGCGTCACGGCCACCTTGTAGGTCTCGTCCAGGATGGTGGAGACGGGGCTCTTGGCCGCGTCCGTCATCGGCACGGTGATTGAGAAACCCTTGAGCGGATACACCGGCACGTTCACCAGGTTCTTCAGGAACGGCGTGCTGTAGCTGCCCAGCGCCACGACCACGAGGTCGGCGTCGATCGGTTGGCCATCGACCAGCGCACCGCGCACGGCGTCGTTCTTGAAGATCAGGCTATTGATGGTGCTGTTGAAACGGAAGCGCACGCCAAGCTGCTCTGCCATCGCGGCCAGGCGCGTGGTGAAGAGCTGGCAATCGCCCGTTTCGTCATTGGGTAGGCGCAGGCCGCCAGCCAGCTTGTGGCGGGTGGAGGCCAGGCCTGGTTCACTGCGCACGAGGTCTTCGCGCGAAAGCAGTTCGTAGGGCACGCCAGCGCGCTCGAGCACGGCGATGTCATTCGCGGCGCCGTCGACTTGCTGTTGCGTGCGGAAGATTTGCAGCGTGCCTTGCTGGCGGCCTTCGTAGGCGATGCCGGTGTCGGCGCGCAGCTCACGGATGCAGTCGCGGCTGTATTCAGCTAGGCGGACCATGCGCTCCTTGTTTTGCGCGTAGCTGGCGGCGTCGCAGTTGCGCAGCATCTGCCACATCCACTTGAGCTGGAAGAGCGTGCCGTCCGGGCGGATGGTCAGCGGCGCGTGCTTCTGGAACATCCACTTGATGGCCTTGAGCGGTACGCCCGGCGCCGCCCACGGCGATGCATAGCCCGGCGAGATCTGCCCGGCATTAGCAAAGCTCGTCTCCAGCGCCGGACCGGCTTCACGGTCGACAACGGTGACTTCATGGCCGGCGCGGGCCAGGTAATAGGCGCTCGTCACGCCGATTACGCCACTGCCAAGTACGAGCACGCGCATGGTAATACTCCCCGAAGATGCATTTACGATAGATGCCGCTATCGTATTCGCACCTATCCAGTCATTGTTTCTGTATATTTTCAGGAAACAGGAACAACTTCGATTTTAGGGTGTTTTTCACCATGCGAACCCAGCGCAAGCCCGTCCGGGCTCTCGACAAGCTCGACCGACGCATTCTCGACCTGCTGCAGAAGGACGGGCGGCTGTCGATGAAAGAGCTGTCCGAAGCCGTCGGCTTGACCATCACGCCCTGCATCGAGCGCGTCAAACGCCTGGAGCGCGAGGGCTTCATCCTCGGCTATTACGCACGGCTGAACCCGGCCATGCTGGGCGCCTCGCTGCTGGTGTTCGTGGAGATCAGCCTGGGCAGCAAGGCCGGCAACATGTTCGAGCAGTTCCGGCGCGAGGTGCTGCGCATTCCGGAGGTGCTGGAGTGCCATCTCGTCTCGGGCGATTTCGACTACCTCATCAAGGCGCGCATCCGCGAGATGAGCGAATACCGGCGCCTGCTGGGCGACATCCTGCTGCAGTTACCGGGGGCAGTGCAGTCCAAGAGCTACATCGTGATGGAGGAGATCAAGGAGACGCTCGCCATCGATGTGACGGAAGAGGGCGGGTGACGTAGCGTTGTCACGGAAGCGCCTTACGCTGGCGGGCATTCTCAGCCTTGTATGTAGAGACGCCATGTCAGACCAGCCCATCTTCAAGCCGACCCGCCGCACGCTCATCAAAGGTCTTGTATCCGCCAGCGGTACTGCGCTGCTTGGTTCGCGCATTGGCGACGTGCTGGCCCAGGGCGTCGCACCGGCTGCGGTCACGTCCGAGCGCCTGCGCCCGCAATTGCCCGGCGGCGTGATGAGCGGCGATATCACCGCCGACAGCGCTATCGTCTGGAGCCGCACTGACCGCCCGGCGCGCATGATTGTCGAATACTCGACAGATGCCGCCCTCAAGAAAGTCGTGCGCCGTGTTGGACCGGCAGCCACTGAAACCAGCGGTTTCACCGCGCGTGTAGACCTCACGGGGTTGCCTGCTGGCGCCGAGCTGTTCTATCGGGTGCGCTTCCAGGATTCGATCCACAACAAGGCGTTCAGCGAGCCCATCACCGGCCGCTTCCACACGGCACCCGTGCAGACCAATCGCTCGATCTGCTTCGTCTTCTCCGGCGACGAAGCCGGGCAGGGCTGGGGCATCAACGAGCGCTTCGGCGGCTATCGCCTGTACGAAGCGATGCGCCGCGAATCGCCCGACTTCTTCATCCACTCCGGCGACCAGATCTACGCCGATGGCCCGATTCAGGCCGAAGTGAAGCTGCCCGACGGCTCGCTGTGGACCAACCTCGTCACCGAGGCGAAGTCGCACGTCGCACAGACGCTCGACGACTATCGCGGCGCGTTCGCCTATAACCAGCTCGACAAGAACAAGCGCGCGTTCTCCGCCGAAGTGCCGTTCCTCGTCCAGTGGGACGACCACGAGGTGCGCAACAACTGGTACCCCGGTCAACAGATCGGCCCGGAAGAGAAGCGCTATCAAGAACGCAGCGCATCCGTGCTGGCCGCCCGCGCCAAGCAGGCGATGTTCGAGTACAACCCGTTCCGCTTCAACCCGCTCGACCCGGAGCAGATCTACCGCGCATTCCAGTACGGCCCGCTGCTCGACGTGTTCATGCTGGATGAGCGCAGCTATCGCGGCCGCAACTCGCCGAATCGCCAGACCACGCTGGATGCCGATGCCGCCTTCCTTGGCCCGAAACAGACGGCGTGGCTGAAGCAATCGCTCAAGCAGTCGAAGGCGACGTGGAAGGTGATTGCCAGCGACATGCCGATCTCGCTGGTGGTGCCCGATCTGAACCCTGACGTGCCGAAGGGCACCTACGAAGCCTGGGCGAATGCGGATGACGGTGCGCCGTCCGGCCGCGAGCTGGAGCTGGCCGAGATCCTGCGCTTCATCAAGCAGGAGAACATCCAGAACGTGGTGTGGGTGACGGCCGATGTGCACTACGCGCAGGCCACGTACTACCACCCGTCGCGCGCCAAGTTCACGGAGTTCAAGCCGTTCTGGGAATTCGTCGGCGGGCCGATCAACGCGGGCACGTTCGGGCCCAACGAGGTCGACCAGACCTTCGGGCCGGACCTGCGCTACATCAGCATCCCGAAAGACAATCCGCAGAACCAGTCACCGGCCGCGCTGCAGCAGTATTACGGCCGCGCCAAGATCGATCCGGCCACGCGCACCATGCACGTGTCGCTGCATGATCTCGATGGCAAATCGCTCTGGGAAGTGAAACTCGATCCGGAGGCGTAGCCCGCGTCACTCACAGCGGAGCAGGGGCGGATGCGATACGATCAGCAAGCCCCCGCATCCGATCCATTCCGCTGTGCCCGACATGTCTGATCGCCACGTCCCCCGCAAGGGACGCGGCGCTACCTCCAATCTGCAAGGCCGCTTCGAACGTGATGAACGCACGCGTGTCGACGACGGCTGGCAGCCGCTCGTCGGGCAGCTCGATCCGGAAGACACGCCGCCGCGCATCGAGACCACGGTCTCCATTGAGCGTGCGCGGTCGATCCTGAGTCATAACCAATCGCCGGACATTCCGTTCAGCGTGTCGTTGAATCCCTATCGCGGTTGCGAGCATGGGTGCGTGTATTGCTTCGCACGGCCGACGCATGCGTATCTGGAGCTGTCGCCCGGGCTCGACTTCGAGACCAAACTGTTCGCCAAGACCAATGCTGCAGAAGTGCTGCGTGAAACGCTGGCCAAGCCCGGCTACCGTTGCGAAGCGATTGCGCTTGGCGTGAACACCGATGCGTATCAACCCATCGAGCGCGAACTGCACATCACGCGCGACGTGCTGCAAGTGCTGCACGATTGTGATCACCCGGTCGGGCTCATCACCAAGTCGACCTTAATCGAACGCGACATCGATCTGCTCGCGCCGATGGCCGCGAAGAACCTCGTCGTCGCAGCCGTGACCATCACGACGCTGGACTCGGAGCTTGCGCGCAAGCTGGAGCCGCGTGCAGCCACACCGTCACGCCGCCTGCGCACGATCCGCACATTGGCTGAAGCAGGCATTCCGGTAGGGGTGAGCGTTGCGCCGATGATCCCGTTCATCACCGATGATCACATGGAGCAGATTCTGGAAGCATCACGCGAGGCGGGCGCCACGTACGCGAGCTACATCGTGCTGCGTCTGCCCAACGAGTTGAACGCCGTCTTCCAGGATTGGCTGACGGCGCATTTTCCCGACCGCGCGCAACGCGTGATGAACCGCATCCGCGATCTGCACGGCGGCCAGGACTACAAGGCGGATTTCGCCACGCGCATGCGTGGCACCGGCATCTGGGCAGATCTACTGCGGCAGCGCTTCTACAAGGCCGCCGACAAGCTCGATTATCGCTACCATCGCTACAACGAGCTGGTGCTGGACACGTCGCAGTTCAAACCGCCCGCACGCGCAATCAAACCAAGAAAACCGGTCGATGAGCGTCAGGGCAGTTTGTTCTGATTACTGCGACAGCTCCTTCGATGCCTGCACCTGTGTTTCGAAGTAGGTTTGGAACGTGATGGCAAGGCCGGCCATGAGCAGGCCGGTGCCGATCATCAGCGTGAGGATGGACAGCAGCACGACGGGCCAGCCCGAGCGGGTGGGGGTGCCATCGGTGTTGAACTGCGCGTCCCATTTGTCGTCCGGGCGTAGGCCATACACCAGCGCTGACAGGAATCCCGCCAGCAATGAAGCGCCGCCGATGATCGCGCAGATCCAGCCAGGCACACTCGCGCGCTGGGTCGACAGCAGCAGTGCCACGCCAACCGCGCCAAGCGCCATGGCAAAGACTTGCGACCACGCCCAGAAGTCGCGTCCGCCCTTGAGATAGAAACGATGCGCGCCCACGCTCCCAAACAGGAAGGCGAGCAGCACGGTCAGCAGCTTGGATTTTTTCTGAAGAGCGGTCGTAGGCATGGCTAGCGGAGAACACACGGCAAGACAACACAGCGCCGCGCATTCTACGCCCAACATGAACCGCGACGCAGCCTAGGGGCGGCACCGGGGGCGCGTCGCAAGGACGCATCAGCAATCGGGGGAGATGGCCTTCAGTTCGGCCGGACGCGCACAGCGTTGCGATGGGGCTGTGGCAGGGAGGGCAGGGGCGCTAAATCGGGACCAGACGCGGCGACGGCACGCTCATCGAGGCCGTTAGGTCTTGCAACAGTTGGGGCGCCTGTTGGCGCAGGCTGACTTCGCCGTAAAGCAAGTGGGCAAGCATCAGCATGAAGGCCGAGGTCCATATCAGACCCAGCAGAAGCCGCACATGGCGGTGGAGTTGGGACAGCATTGAAGCACCTGTTGTCGTTGTCATTGGTGTGATGGCAGGGGCACGCCAAACGTGTGCCATCTACCATTCAATACGACTGAGGTGCTCCGGGCAAGTTCCGCGATGTGAAATGAAGTGGGTTTGCGCGGCGGTCAGCCCCGGCGCGAGCCGCGCCAGTCGCCGCCCCGATCGCCATTACCGCGTTCCTGGTGCATGCGCTCGCGTTCCTGTTGCTGCTGCCAGTCACCGCGGCCGCCGCCCTCGCGGGGCTGTACGCGGCCGTTGAGGCGGTCATCGGCGCGTGCGCGTGCTTCCATGCGCTCCATCTGCGCGCGGATGCGGGCTTGGTCAGCTCGCGCATCGACAAAGAACATCTGCGCCACCAACGGGCGCGCTTGCGGCGCAGCATTGGCGGGTTGCGTCCATGTCGGCATGGCGGTTTCTGCAAAGGCAACGGCGACCTGACGCGCCGATGCGTTGGCTGCCAGGGCGCCCGCAGAGGCGGCGATCAGAACACCTGTCGCCAAGGGGCGAAGCAATGCACGGATCGGCATGGCTATCTCCTGTCTGACGAGGGTTCGAAAGTGCCACGCGCCGCACTTGTTCCAGCTTGAACGAGAAAGCAGCAGCGCGTGTTCATGCCTGTCAATGTAAGGCTTCACTCAGGTCGCATCCACTGTCCAAAGGTTTCCTGTGTAACGAGATGTTTCCTGCACGCGTTGCCCAGGCGGTAGGCGACGCGTGCGTCATTTTCCGATGTAACGGATGCGATACACGGCGCCAGCGTAGTCGTCCGCCACGAGCAGACTGCCGTCGGGCGCCACAAGTACATCGGCAGGGCGGCCCCAGACGCGTTCGCCCGGTTGCAGCCAGCCTTGCACAAACGGTTCTTGCCTAATGACTTTGCCGGCCTCATCAACCACCACGCGCATCACGCGATAGCCGACTTTGGACGAGCGGTTCCATGAGCCGTGCTCGGCAATGAAGATGTTGTTGCGATATTCGGCCGGGAAGCTGTTGCCGGTGTAGAACCGCATGCCAAGTGCCGCCACATGCGCCCCCAGCTTGGCAACCGGCGGCACGTAGTGGCTACACGGGTGGCCTGCCCCGAACTCCGGATCGGGAACGTCGCCGGCATGGCAGAACGGATAGCCGAAGTGCTGGTTGGGCGCAATGATGCGGTTCAACTCGTCGTCGGGTACGTCGTCGCCCATCAGGTCGCGGCCGTTGTCGGTGAACCACAGCTCGTGCGTCTTTGGGTGCCAGTCGAAACCGACCGTGTTGCGGATGCCGCGTGCGACCAGTTCCAGGTCGCTGCCGTCCGCGTTCATGCGCATCAAATTGGCGTAACGGTTTTCATCGGGGCGGCAGATATTGCAGGGTGCGCCCACTGGCACGTACAGCTTGCCATCGGGGCCGAAGGCGATGAATTTCCAGCCGTGGTGCGTCTCCGTGGGCAGCTTGTCGTTGATGACCACAGGCTCGGGCGGGTTGTCGAGGCGCTTGTCGATACCATTGAGCCGCACGATGCGCGACACCACTGATACATACAGGCTGCCGTTGCGCCAAGCCACCCCCACAGGCAATTGCAGGCCCGAAGCCACCACATACACCGGTGCACCAGGTGTCTGTAGCGAGATCGCGTAAACTTTGCCCGCGCGGCTGCCCACATACAGAATGCCTGCCGGGGAGATCGCCATTTCGCGTGCTGAGGGCATCGCATCGGTCAGCACGTCAACCTGAAAGCCGGGCGGTACATGTAGCGTCTCGATGGGCAACTTGGCCATTGTCGGCAGCGCCGCACCAAGCCAAGCCGCAAGCACAATGGCAGCCCGTACGTACCGTCTGCGCCACGTAGGCCATCCTCGGCGCAGTCGCACCCAGCCTAAGTGTTTGTTTGGTCTGGAAAACTGCGCTATACTTGCGTGTTTCTCTGTACGCATACCCAGTTTTTCAAGGAATAGATCCATGGTCGTGATCCGTCTGGCCCGCGGTGGCTCCAAGAAGCGCCCGTTCTTCAACATCGTTGCGACCGACTCGCGTAACCGCCGTGATGGCCGTTTCATCGAGCGCGTCGGTTTCTACAACCCGCTCGCCAAGGATGGCGAAGAAGGTCTGCGCCTCGTGCAAGACCGTCTGGCCTACTGGCAAGGCGTTGGCGCACAACTGTCGCCGACGGTTGCCCGTCTGGTGAAGCAAGGCGCCGCCAAGGCTGCTGCCTAAGTTTTAGCATGCGTCGATCGACGGTGCCGTCCGAGCACATTCTGCTGTGACGCGCGCTGCATCGACGCGCCCCGGCCCCGTGGCCGTTGCTACGCAAGCGACCTCGCAAAAGGTTGCTGAGCGCTTGCAAGCCATGTGTCCGGGTGCTGGCGCTAACCCAGCGCTGCCCGACGATCTCGTCGAGGTCGGCTATGTGGGCGGTGCCTATGGAATTCGCGGCTGGATCAAGGTTCAGCCGCACGGTGAAGCCGACGCGTTGCTCAACGCTCGTGCCTGGTGGCTCAAGCCGGCAGCGGGGGCGATGGCCGCGTCGACTGACTGGTGGGTATTTCCCGTCGACACGTCGCGCGAACATAGCGGTACCGTGGTGGCAGGTTCGCCTGCCGTGCCGGATCGCAATGTCGCCGAGGCGCTGCGCGGCTGTGCCGTGTGGGTCAGCCGTGCCGATTTTCCTGCGCCGGATGATGACGAGTTCTACTGGGTCGATCTGATCGGCGCTACCGTCGTCAACGAACAGCAGGAAACGCTCGGTACGGTGACAGGGCTGATCGACAACGGTGCGCATCAAATCTTGCGTATCGTTGGCGAAGGCGATGTCGAGCGGCTCGTGCCGTTTGTCGAGGTTTATGTGAAGTCGGTGGATGTGGCTGGTCAGCGCATCGTCGTCGACTGGGGTCTGGATTACTGAACATGCGGCCGGAGAATTCGGCGATGCAGTTTGACGTCATCTCGCTGTTTCCGGACATGTTCCGGGCGCTGACGGACTGGGGTATCACCAGCCGCGCAGCCAAGCAGCAGGTGTACACGTTGCGCACCTGGAACCCACGCGACTTCACGACGGACAACTACCGTACCGTGGACGACCGGCCTTACGGCGGTGGTCCCGGCATGGTGATGTTGGCCAAGCCGCTGGAAGCGGCGCTGGATGCGATTCGCGAGGCGCAAGCCCCGGCAGCGTCGCATGTGGTGCTGCTCTCGCCGCAAGGCAAGCCGCTCACGCACAAGCGGGTGATGGAGTTGGCCCAGTTGCCGGCACTCACGCTACTGTGCGGTCGCTACGAGGCGATCGACCAACGTCTGGTTGACCGCCGTGTGGATGAGGAAATCAGCCTCGGCGATTTCGTCCTCTCTGGTGGCGAACTCGCAGCAATGGCAATCATTGACGCGGTGGTGCGGCAGTTGCCCGGCGTGCTGGGCGATGCGCAGTCGGCGGTGCAGGACAGCTTCGTCAACGGTTTGCTGGACTGCGCGCATTACACGCGGCCGGAAGAGTACGAAGGTGTGCGTGTACCCGATGTACTGCTGGGTGGCCACCACGCCGAGATTGAAAAGTGGCGTCGCCAGCAGGCGCTGTTGAATACGATGCGCAAGCGCCCCGATCTGATCGAGGCGGCGCGCAAGCAGGGTTTGTTGTCCCGCAGCGATGAGGCTTTCCTCGCTGCCGCGGCGACGACGGCAAAGGGGTCGGATGCTTCCACACCGGAAGCCTCGGCCAAGTGAAGTTCCCATCCTCTACCGGGGCCACGGTCAATTGACTGGGCAAAACGCCGGCATGATGGTCAAGGAGAAAAAGATGAATCTCATCGAGCAAATCGAGCAGGAAGAAATCAAGCGCCTGACGGCCAACAAGACGATCCCCCCGTTCGCCCCTGGCGACACCGTGATCGTCAACGTGAACGTCGTTGAAGGCAACCGCAAGCGTGTGCAGGCGTATGAAGGCGTCGTGATTGCCAAGCGCAATCGTGGCCTGAACTCGTCGTTCATCGTTCGCAAGATCTCTTCGGGCGAAGGCGTGGAGCGTACGTTCCAGCTGTACTCGCCGCTGCTGGCCAGCATCGAAGTGAAGCGTCGCGGTGACGTGCGCCGTGCGAAGCTGTACTACCTGCGCCAACGCTCGGGCAAGTCGGCACGCATCAAGGAGAAGCTGACCTTCAAGCGCAAGGAAACCGCTGCAGCATAATCTGCGCGCGTTGCGAAAAGGCACCTTCGGGTGCCTTTTTTCTCTTTTGGGGCGGAAGATTGCCCCCACGTGAATCTACTCTGCCCACCAATACATTCCCCACCGTGCGCCGCCCCGTGTTCGATCCCGAGCAGTTGCCGGTGATGCCCCCTGCGGCATCGCTGCCGGCGCTCGGGGCTGTGCAGCTGTCTGCCGATTTCGTGCGCCAACGGTTGCGCGCGCAGCCGGCGTGGGAACCCGAGCAGATCGACGAGTCGCGCCTGATCGATGCCTCGCTCAAGCTGCGTGAAGCGGCTGTGCTGGTGCCGCTGGTACAGCGCGAAGCTGGTTTGACCGTGCTCCTGACGCAGCGCAACGCATCGCTCAGCCAGCATGCCGGGCAGATCAGCTTTCCTGGTGGCGGCCGCGAGGCCATCGATCGCGATCCCGTCGAAACGGCGCTGCGCGAAACGATGGAAGAGGTGGGGATCGGCGCCGACCACATCGATGTGATTGGTCACCTGCCGGACTACATCACCGGCACGGGCTTCCATGTGAGCCCGATCGTCGGGCTGCTGACTCCAGATTTCACGCTGTACCCAGACCCGAGCGAAGTGGCCGAAGTGTTCGAGGTGCCGCTGGCGTTTCTGATGAATCCAGCCAATCACGAAGTGCGTGAGCTACGTTGGGAAGATCGCGTGCGTCGTTTTTATGCGATGCCGTATCGCAAGGCCGACGGCGGCTATCACTTCATCTGGGGCGCGACGGCGGGTATGCTGCGCAACCTGTATCACTTGTTGGCAGCGTAGCGTGCGCGTCACTGTGCGCTGTTGCGCGCACGCCGTGTGCTATCGTCTTGCACATCGCATTCATGGCGTGATGAACGCCTTCGCAACGCCTCTCCAATGACTTTCTTCTCCGTACTCTGCGCGCTGATCCTCGAGCAGTTTCGTGCGCTCAGCCGGGACAACCCGATCTACGACGTCGTGCGCGCGCTGGCCGCACGGGCGGAAGAATGGTTCGACACCGGACAACGTCGTGACGCGGTGCTGGCTTGGTGCGTGGTCACGCTGCCGGCTGTCGTGGTTGTGGCGTTGGTGCACTACCTGTTGTCATCGATCAGCATTGGGCTGGCTTTCCTGTGGAACGTGGTGATGGTCTACCTGACCCTCGGCTTCCGCCAGTTCAGCCATTACTTCACCGATATTCATGAGGCGCTGCGCAGCGACGATGTCGTGACCGCGCGGTTGATCCTCAACGAATGGTCGGGGCGAGACACGACCGACATGCCGGTCAATGAGATCGTCCGCCATACACTTGAATGCGCAATCGTGGCCGTGCATCGTCACGTGTTCGGCGTATTTTTCTGGTTCCTTGTACCGATCGGGCCGGCGGGTGTGGTGCTCTATCGCGGCGCGGAATACCTCGCCCGCCATTGGAGCGAACCATCGATGGAGCGCAGCCCCGCGCTGGGCCTGTTCGCGCGCCAGGCGTTCTTCATCATCGACTACGTTCCTGCGCGCCTGACCGCCATCGGCTTCGCCATCGTTGGTGACTTTGAAGACGCTGTATACGCGTGGCGCAATCGCGCTGCCAAGTGGAGCGATGAGGTCAACGGCATTCTGCTGGCGGCCGGCGGTGGCGCGCTGGGCGTACGCCTGGGCACGCCGATCGCGCAACGCGATTCGGCTGAGAGCATCGCCGATGAGGACGGCGCCTATCCGATGGAAGTTGGGCAAGAGCCCACCGTGCGTACGCTGCAATCGGCCGTGGGGCTGGTGTGGCGGGCGGTGGTGCTGTGGATGCTGTTGCTGGCGATGCTGTCGATCGCCGTCTGGCTGGGCTGATTCTTCCGAGCGCTGCCGCGTTACCCGCCGCCACGATTAGGCGGCGTCCTCACGATCCCTGCCGCAGCGCCAACACTGGGCGAACTGCGGCTCGTGCATCTCCCCGCAATGTATGCAACGCCAAGCCGGGCCCGTCGGCGGATGACGGGCTTGATCGAGCAGCGCCTGTGCCTGCGCTTCCTGTTCCGGATTCACCAGCCAGACTTGCGCTGCGCAATCCTGCGGTGGAATGTCGCCGGCCACGCTGCTCAGATAGATGTTGCGCAGCTCGGTGCGGATGCCGGCGGCGGATAGCACGTTCTGCCAGTGCGCCGCCATGCCGAGCGATGGACTGCTGATCAACAACTTCATCTCAGCCTCCCCGAACGTATTGCCCGCCGCTACCAGGGCTTCTGCTGCTCCGATTCGTGCAGCAGTTGCGCGTAGAGCTGGTGCCGGCGCGGATCGATCTTGCCTTCGGCTATCGCCCCCAGAATGCCACAGCCGGGCTCCTGCAGATGGCGGCAGTTATAAAAGCGGCACTCGGTCAGGCGTGGGCGGAATTCGGGGAAGGCGCGTTCCAGCATGCCCTCGCTCAGGTGGTGCAGGCCGAATTCCTGAAAGCCCGGCGAATCGATCAGTACGCCACCCTGGCCCCACTCAGCGGGTAGGTGGTAGAGCCGTGTGAACGTGGTCGTGTGCTTGCCGGAATCGAGCTTCTCGGAGATCTCGCGCGTCTGTGCATCCACACCCGGAATTAGCAGATTCAGTAGCGACGATTTACCCATGCCTGACTGCCCGATCAGGATCGATGCGCGCCCGGCCACATGAGGTTCCAGCGCGGCGTGCGCAGCTTCCGGCGCGCCATGCACCGTCAACTCCACGATCGCGTAGCCGAGCTCCCGATAGAGCGCCAGACGCGAGCGAGCGGTCTCCAGCCGCGCGGTCAGGTCGATCTTGTTGAGCAGGATCAGCGGTGTGATGCCGAGCGATTCTGCCGCCACCAGTGCGCGGCCAAGCAGATCTTCGGAAAAGCTCGGCTCGGTGCCGAGCATGATGATGACTTGATCCAGGTTGGCCGCCAGCATCTTCGACTTGAACTGGTCGGAGCGGTGGAGCAGGTTGCGGCGCTCGTCCACGCGCACGACCACGCCCTGGTCGACCGCCGTGGCCTCGAAGACGACGCGATCGCCCACCGCGCATTCGCTGCGCTTGCCGCGCGGAAAACACTGCAGGTAGCCGCCGTCTTCGCGTTCAACAAGATAGTGGCGGCCGTGCGCGGCGATGACGAGCCCGCGTTCTCCAGTGGCAGCCTGCTTAGGGGCGCGGCCCGGTTTGCCTCGGGTCATGCGCCAGCCTGCACGAGACGCGCCACACGTTGCGACGCGGTCGGGTGCGAGTAGTAGAACGTCGAGTAGACCGGGTCCGGTGTCAGTGTCGAGGCGTTGTCCTGGAACAGCTTGACCAGTGCCGAGACGAGTTGCTTGGCATCGGCGTGCTCGGCGGCAAAGGCATCGGCTTCGTACTCGTCCTTGCGGGACGACAGGCTCGCCACCGGCGATATGAAGAACGTGAACACCGGCAGCGCCAGGAAGAACAGCATCAGCGCCAGCGCGTGATTGTCGGAGAACAGGTTGGGTGCCACGCCCAGGCCCAGGTAGAACCACGTGCGCGTCATCAGCCAGCCGAGCAGGGCCAACGCACCCAGGCTCAGCACGAAGGTCACGGCGATGCGTTTGGTGATGTGATGGCGCTTGAAGTGCCCCAGCTCATGTGCGAGCACGGCTTCCATCTCGGGCGGGTTCAGGCGCGCGAGCAGGGTATCGAAGAAGACGATGCGCTTGGTTGCGCCAAAGCCGCTGAAATAGGCGTTGCCGTGTGCGCTGCGGCGGCTGCCGTCCATCACGAACAGGCCTTTGCTGGCGAAGCCGCAGCGCTTGAGCAAGCCTTCGATGCGCGCGCGCATCTCTTCGTCTTGTAGCGGCGTGAATTTGTTGTAGAGCGGGGCGATGACGTTCGGGTAGATCGCTTGGATGAACAGCATGTAGCCCATCCATACGAGCCATGTGTACAGCCACCAGTACGCGCCCATCTTGTCCATCAACCACAGCACCGCCAGCAGCAACGGCAGGCCCAGCGCAGTGCCGATGCCGATGCCCTTGACCAGGTCAATCGCCCACAGCTTCCACGTCATGCGGTTGAAGCCGAAGCGCTCCTCGACGACAAACTGCGCGTACAGCGAGAACGGCAGCTCGATGACGCTGCTGATGACGATCACCGACACGATGAGCGCCACGCCATATGCATAGCCCGGCCCAAACACGCCCAGCCATGCCTGGTTGATCCAGCTCAGCCCACCGAGCAGCGTCAGCGCGATCAGCAGGGCGGCTTGCACCGGCACTTCCAGCATTGCCAGGCGCGTGCGTGCAATCGTGTAGTCGGCAGCCTTGTGGTGCATGTCCAGCGTGATCGACTCGGCGAATTGCGCGGGCACGGCATTGCGGTGGCGTGCCACGTGACGGATCTGCCGCGCGGCCAGCCACAGGCGCGTGGCGGACATCAGAACAAGGGCAACGAGGAAGACAAGAGTAAAGGCGGGCATGTGGGGAAACACCTATCAGATATGCGAAAATTATAGCCTTCAGTCATTTTCTCAAGGCCCTCGCGTGAGTACCCCAGTTTCCCAGCCGGCAGCATCGTCCTCGACCCCCAACCGCGTTGCCGCCAAGAGCGACAACAACCTGGTCTGGCTCGACATGGAGATGACCGGCCTGAGCCCCGAAAACGACCGCATCATCGAAGTGGCGGTGGTGGTGACGGATTCGGAGCTGAACGTGCTGGCCGAAGGCCCGGTGCTGGTGATCCACCAGTCGGACGAGCTACTTGACGGCATGGACGCCTGGAACAAGGGCACGCACGGTCGCTCGGGCCTAATTGACAAGGTCAAGGCCTCGACCACCACTGAAGCGGAAGCGGAAGCCGAGCTGCTGGCCTTCCTCAAGAAGTGGGTGCCGAAGAGCAAGTCGCCGATGTGCGGCAACTCCATCTGCCAAGACCGCCGCTTCATGGCGCGCTACATGCCCAAGCTGGAGGAGTATTTCCACTACCGCAACCTGGACGTCTCCACGCTCAAGGAGCTGTGCAAGCGTTGGCAGCCGGCAATTGCCAAGGGCTTTACCAAGCACCAGCGGCACACCGCCTTTGCAGACATCATTGAGTCGATCGAAGAGCTGCGTTACTACCGCGAACACTTCATCCGCGACGTGCCGCAGACGCCGGACGCTGAAGCACTGGCCTCCTCAGTCGCCCCTTAAGCTTGCAGCGGCTTTGCGCGGACAGCGTGCTTGGGCCGCCAGGCCTTGACCACGCTGTCATTCGTTTCGACGTACGGGCCGCCGATCAGGTCGATGCAGTAAGGTACGGCCGCAAAGATGCCTGGCACCGTGGCGCGGCCTTCCACATCCTTCAGGCCTTCCAGCGTTTCCTTGATGGCGCGCGGCTGGCCGGGCAGGTTGATGATCAGCGCGGCGCGTGACGGCGTTTCGCGGATCACCGCCACCTGGCGCGACAGGATGGCCGTCGGCACGAAATGCAGGCTGATCTGGCGCATCTGCTCGCCGAATCCTGGCATTTCCTTGGTGGCGACGGCCAGGGTGGCCTCGGGCGTCACGTCGCGGCGCGTCGGGCCGGTGCCGCCGGTGGTGAGCACCAGATCGCAGCCGGCATGGTCGACCAGGTCGATCAGCGTTTCGGCAATCGCGGCCTGATCGTCCGGAATCAGCCGTTCCACTCCCTGCCACGGCGACGATAGCGCCGCGCCAAACCAGTCGCGCAGCGCCGGAATCCCTTCATCCTGATACGTGCCGGCCGAGGCGCGGTCCGAAATCGACACAAAACCGACGATCAGCTCGTCGGGATGGCGGCGGGTGAGCGGGGAGGAGGCGGTCATGCTTCGTCGTCTTCGGCTTCGGGTTGATCGGCTTCGTCGTCACGGGCATTGCCATCCAGGGCCTGCTTGACCATCTGGAAAATCTCGCGCGATGACTTGGGCGGCTTGGCCAGTTGCGCTTCCTTGCGCGCATTGCGCACCAGCGTACGCAGGGCCTGCACATCGGTGTCGGGGTGCGCGGCAATGAATTCGGTGACGGCATCGTCACTTGCGATCAGGCGATCGCGCCAACGTTCGATGGCGTGCAGACGCGCGGTTTCCGCCTTGGAGGCACCTACGAAGGAGGCCATCACGCGGCGGATGGCTTCGACTTCTTCGTCGGTCAGGGCGCGCATCAGCTTGCCGATGTACTGCATCTGGCGGCGCTTGCCTTCATGGGCAGTGGTGCGCTTGGCCTCGCGCAGGGCGTCGACCAGCTTTTCGGGCAGGGGTACCTTGGCGAGTTTGTCCTTGGGCAGCGCCTCAAGGGCCGTGCCCAGGTCTTGCAAGGCGTTCACCTCGCGCTTGCGCTGCGATTTGCTCTTGGGTGTATCCGGATCGTCCTCGTCGCCAATGTCTAGGCGCACGATGGGTTGCAGATACGTGGGGTTGTGTCGGGATGCTCGGCTCATGGCGCGCATTGTATCTTGCTATGATGGGCGCTTCCGCCCGCTTTTGCCAAAATCGCGGCACCCGTTTTTCCCCCTTGATTGCCTATGTCCCAAACGCTCGATTCCAAAACCGCCCCTGTGTTTGCCTACCGCCGCGAACAGCTCGAAGAGATGGCCACCGACGTGCTGCGCATTGCACGCGAACTCGGTGCCACCGATGCCGCGACGGAAATCTCCGAAGGCCAGGGCCTGTCGGTCACGGTGCGCAAGGGCGAGATCGAAACCATCGAGCAGAATCGCGACAAGATCGTCGGCGTGACGGTCATGCTGGGCAAGAAGCGCGGCAACGCCAGCACGTCGGATTTCTCGCCGGCTGCGCTGCGTTCCACCGTGGAGGCCGCTTACAACATCGCGCGCTTTACCGCCGATGACGATGCTGCCGGCCTGGCCGAGGAGGAGCTGCTGGAGAAGCATCCGCAAGACCTGCAGCTCTATCACCCATGGATGATCGACGCCGAAGCTGCCGTCGAGATCGCCCGCGCCGCTGAAGCGGCCGCCTTTGCCGTGAGCCCGAAGATCCGCAACAGCGATGGCTCGAGTATTTCGGCGCAGCATTCGCACTTCGTGCTGGCCACGTCGCGCGGGTTCATGGCGGGCTATCCGTATTCGCGGCACTTCATTTCGGCCGCGCCGATTGCCGGGTCGGGCGCGCATATGCAACGCGACGACTGGTATTCATCCAAGCGCTCGCCCGCCGATCTGGCGGCGCCGGAGGCCATCGGTAAGTACGCCGCCGAGCGCGCGCTGGCGCGCCTGTCAGCCCGCCGGCTGACCACGCGCAAGTGCCCGGTGCTGTTCGAGGCGCCGCTGGCCGCAGGGTTGCTGGGCGCGTTTGTGCAGGCGGTGTCGGGTGGTGCGCTGTATCGCAAGTCGACGTTCCTGCTCGATACGCTGGGCAAGGAAGTCTTCGCGCCGCATGTGCAGATCAAGGAAGATCCGCACGTGCTCGGCGGCATGGGCAGCGCGCCGTTCGATGAGGAAGGTGTGCGTACGCAGCGCCGCGACGTGGTGAAGAACGGCGTGGTCGAGGGCTACTTCCTGTCGACGTATTCCGCGCGCAAGCTCGGCATGCAGACGACCGGCAACGCGGGCGGCTCGCACAACCTGACGTTGTTCTCCGACAAGACCAAGCCGGAAGACGATTTTGCCGGCATGCTGCGCCGCATGGGCACGGGCCTGCTGGTGACCGAGCTGATGGGTCAGGGTGTGAACTACGTGACCGGCGACTACTCGCGCGGCGCGTCGGGCTACTGGGTCGAGAACGGCGTGATCCAGTATCCGGTGGAAGAGATCACCATCGCCGGCAACCTGGGTGAGATGTTCCGTCAGATCGTGGCCATCGGTGCGGATGCGCTGGTGCGCGGCACGAAGGAAACCGGCTCGATCCTGATCGAACAGATGACGATTGCGGGCGAGTAAATCGCTACGGCTCAAATGAAAAACGCGCTCGAAGCTGAGCGCGTTTTTTGTTGCCTGCGACTTGTTACTGCTCGTCCGAGGGCGGTCGTTCGTAGGTCACGAACGCGTAGTCGAAATCGTTGGGCGCGGGCGAGTGGTGCGTCTCGCGTGCAACCTCGTGCCAGACCTTCGGGTCCGGCGCCGGAAAGTGCGCATCGCCTTCGAAGTCGGCGTCGATCTCGGTAACGACCAGGCGATCGGCACTCGGTAGCGCATCGGCGTAGAGCTGTGCGCCGCCGATCAGGAAGACCTGCTCTACGCCAACACACAGGCGTTGTGCATCTTCCAGCGAGTACGCGATCTCGCAGCCCGGCAGCTCCAACTTGGCATTGCGCGTGACGACAATGTTGCGCCGACCCGGCAGCGGACGGCCGATCGAGTCATACGTCTTGCGGCCCATCACGATGGGCGCGCCCATCGTGGTGCGCTTGAAGTGCGCGAGGTCTTCCGGCAGGCGCCAGGGCAGCGTGTTGTCGCGGCCGATGACGCCGTTGCGGGCGCGGGCGACGATGAGCGTGAGGATGGTCATACAGCTACGGGTGCCTTAATCGCGGGATGGCTCTGATAGCCGACGATCTCGAAGTCTTCGTACTGGTAATCGAAGATGCTCTCGGGCTTGCGCTTGATGTGCAGCTTCGGCAGCGGGAGCGGCTCACGCGCGAGTTGCGTCTCCACCTGCTCGAAGTGGTTGTTGTAGAGGTGGCAGTCGCCGCCGGTCCAGACGAAGTCGCCGACGTCCAGGCCGGTCTGCTGCGCCACCATGTGCACGAGCAGTGCGTAGCTGGCGATGTTGAACGGCACGCCGAGGAAGATGTCGGCGCTGCGCTGGTAGAGCTGGCACGACAGCTTGCCGTCGGCCACGTAGAACTGGAAGAACGCGTGGCAGGGCGGCAGCTTCATGCGCGGGATATCAGCCACGTTCCAAGCCGAGACGATCAGCCGGCGCGAATCGGGGTTGCGCTTGATCTGTGCGATCAGCTCGGCAATCTGGTCGATGTGCTCGCCGTTGGGCGTCGGCCAGGAGCGCCATTGGGAGCCGTAGACCGGGCCCAGTTCACCATCGGCATCGGCCCATTCGTCCCAGATCGTCACGCCGTTGTCCTGCAGCCAGCGCACGTTGGTCGAGCCCTGGAGGAACCACAGCAGTTCATAGACGATGGACTTGATGTGGACCTTCTTGGTCGTCACCAGCGGAAAGCCGTCCTGCAGGTTGAAGCGCATCTGGTGGCCGAACACGGAGCGCGTGCCGGTGCCGGTGCGATCGGCTTTGTCGGTGCCATGTTCGTAGACATGGCGCATCAGGTCGAGATAGGGCTTCATGCGAGCGCGGGCGGGGCAGTGCGTCGAAAATCGGTTGAGCCGCATTGTAACGTGAGCGGTGCAGCGTCGACTGTACTGGCAGTGTCTGAAAACTGGCCCGGTCGGGCAGGCGGCACAGTTGGACTGACAAATCGCGGAATTGTCGATGTTCAGCGACAGGGTGGACAGTCAACATGAGCCATCGCTTCCAACTGTCCGCTGGAGATTGCCATGTCACTCGCTACCACCGCCGCTTCGCTCAACCGTGCTGCCGAACTGCGCCGTCTGCGCGTCGCCGCTGACGTTGTGCACGCGGTGATTCCGCCGACGCCACAATACTGTTGGCCGTTGCTGTCGCAAGCTTTGGGTGCGACGGTGTGGGTGAAGCATGAGAACCACACGGAAGTGGGCGCTTTCAAGGTGCGCGGCGGGCTGACGTATCTGCACGCGTTGCGCCAGCGCGAGCCGGAGTTGTGCGGTGTGATTTCGGCAACGCGTGGTAACCACGGTCAGTCGATCGCACTGGCAGCGCGCCAGAGTGGCATGACGGCGACCGTAATCGTGCCGCACGGCAACAGCGTGGAAAAGAACGCCGCCATGCGTGCGCTCGGTGCCGAATTGATCGAGGCGGGGGACGATTTCCAGGCCAGCCGTGAATTGGCCGCCGAATTGGCCGTCGAGCGAGGCCTGCACTACGTGCCTTCGTACCACGAGGATCTGGTCGCAGGCGTGGCGAGCTACTGGCTGGAGTTCTTTGAGGCGGTGCCGCTGGATGTGGTCTATGTGCCGATCGGCATGGGTTCGGGCATCTGCTCGGCGGTGGCGGTGCGCGATGCGCTGGAGTTGTCCACGCGCATCGTCGGCGTCGTGTCCGCACATGCACCTTGCTACGAGCATTCGTTTGCCAGCGGTGCGGTCGTGTCGGCGCCGGTGACAACGCTGCTGGCTGATGGCTTGGCGTGTCGCACGCCGGACGCGAAGGCGTTGGAGGTGATCCGCGCGGGCGTCGACGAGATTGTTGCTGTGACGGACGAGGAAGTCGCCGAGGCCATCCGCCTGTATTTCTCGACCACGCACAACGTGGCGGAAGGCGCCGCTGCCGCGGCCTTGGCGGCCGCATGGCAGCAGCGAACGCAGATTGCCGGCTTGCGCGTTGGCTTGCCGCTGACCGGCGGCAATATCGACCGCGTTTTGCTGGCGCGGGTCCTCGCCGGTCAGTCGATTCAGACTTAAGCCGGCTGCTGGCGGCGACGCTGCACCAGCCAGCCGCCGCCCAGCACGATCAAGAACACCACCGTGTACACGGCCCACACCAGCGGACGTTGCTCTGCAAAGAACGGCTTGAGGACCGGCTCGGCCACGATCATGTGTGCTGCCGTATAAGCCAGCACCGCAGCACCGCCGTAGATAATGACCGGGAAGCGCTCGATCAGGCGCAGCACTACGCCGCTGCCCCAGACCACCACGGGCACGCTGATCAGCAGGCCCAACACCACCAGCAGGAAGCTGCCATGCGAGGCGCCGGCAATGGCGAGCACGTTGTCGATGCCCATCACAGCATCGGCGATGATGATGGTCTTCATCGCGCCCAAGAGCGTCGTGCTGCCGGCACCGTGTTCGCCGCCGCCTTGGCCATCGTCAGCCAGCAGCTTCCACGCAATCCACACCAGCGCCAGGCCGCCCACCAGCATCAGGCCGGGGATCTTCAGCAGCCATACCACCGCCAGTGTCATCAGCGCACGGACGATGATTGCACCCGCTGCGCCCCACATGATGGCTTTCTTCTGCAGCTCGGGCGGCAGGTTGCGCGCGGCCAGCGCGATGAGGATGGCGTTATCGCCTGCCAGCACGAGGTCGATCACGATGATCGATGCCAGCGCCGCAGCAAACTGCATGGTGAAAATGTCAGACAACCATTCCATGGTGGCTCCAAAGTCAAACAAGAAACTGGGTTGACCGGATGACATGGAGGGCAGGGACGTGACACATTGCAGACCGACCAAACATCCGGTTGCAAAGGTCTTGCTCGACACCAACAGGTTGGAAACCTGCTGCTGCCGACACGACCGGAGGCGTTTCTCTGCCTCGTCTTGACGATCGTGCCTGGGGCTGAAGAACCCCCGAGCTACTCCCCTTTGAGGAAGTCCGCATTATAGCGCAGGCAGCGATTGCTGCGGTGCGCAAATGCAACACCCGCATCACAGAGCGGCATGCGTGAATTTTTTCAGCGGCGCTGGCGATTTTTACGCGATGTGCCACACAGCATTGCCGTGCTCTCATGTGAAAGAACGGTGGCGTTGTCACGAAGCGGCGTCTACGCTGCAATTTCATCAGTGCAGACCAGAGCCAACCGAGTGCGGAGGCGGTGGCACATTTCTCGCTGCCAACGGCCTTCATGACCATGCCGTACCGTGCCGTTCCACCCACAACGGGAGACACCATGCAGGCCACCAAGCCATCCGCCGATGCCTACGCCCGCCGCGCGCTGGCCCGTCTGATCCAGCCGCAGCCGACTGTTGACGCCATCGGTGCGGGCCTGACGTTCTATCAGCTCTTTACCGAGGACGATGCCGCATTGCGTGCCGAGGCAGAGGCCGGTTTGCTGGCATCGGCCGCCAGCGTGAGCCCCAAATTCTTCTACGACGCGCTCGGCTCCCGGCTGTTTGAGGCGATCACCGATCTACCCGAGTACTACCCGACCCGCACCGAAGCCGGCATTTTCAGCCTGCACGCTGCCGAGATCGCCCTGCGCGTCGGGCGCGGTGCCACGCTGATCGACCTGGGCGCCGGCAACTGCGAGAAGGCCGCGCGCCTGTTCCGCACGCTGGCGCCGTCGCGTTACGTGGCCATCGACATCTCGGCGGATTTCCTGCGCGACACGCTGCGCGCCCTGGCGCGGCAGCATCCGAAGCTCCCCATGGTGGGCATCGGTGCTGACCTTTGCGCGCCGCTCGTATTGCCCGATGCCGTGGGCGATGGGCGCCGCGTGTGGTTCTATCCCGGCTCCAGCCTGGGCAACTTCACGCCGGACGATGCACGCGCCTTCCTCACGCGTCTGCGCGAAGCCTCCGCCCCCGGCGACAGCGTGCTCATTGGCATCGACCTCATCAAGGACGCGCGCCGCCTGGAAGCGGCCTACGACGATCCGCTCGGCGTGACGGCGGCGTTCAACCTGAACGTGCTGCGCAATCTGAATCGCCTGCTGGGCGCGAACTTCGATGTGCAGGATTGGCGCCACCTCGCGCTGTATCGCACCGACGCACATCGCATCGAAATGCATCTCGAAGCCCGCTGCGACGTGACGGTCCGCTGGGGCAACCAGGTGCGTGCGTTCGTTGCTGGCGAGCGCCTGCATACCGAAAACTCTGTCAAATACGATCTGCCACGCCTGCAGCGCCTGTTTGCCGACGCAGGCTTTGAAGACCTGTATGCCTGGACCGACACAGGCGAGGACTTTGCCGTCTGCCACGCCAGCGTCAGCCGTTAGGCAAGGGCCGGAGGGGATGGCGGGCGGTGCGATAATGGCTCTCGATCTTGAGACGCCGCCCGAGGTGTGCCGCGATGGCTGAATTCTTCATGCTCCCCGATCCGACCTTCATCGGATCGCTTTCCGACTGGACCGACGGCCGCCGCCTGCCGCGTCAGGGCATCGCGCACAGCCTGGTGGATGCGCGCAATCGCACGCTGGCGCTGCTCGCCGCGTTTGGCGACACGCAGCGCGGCTGGCAAATCGAACGCGTGCCACACCACGCGCCGCCGCTGTGGACGCTGGGTCAGCTCGCCTGGTTTGCCGAGTTCTGGTGCCTGCGCGAGCCGCGCCGCAACGGCAGCGACACCATCGAAGACGGCGCCGGCACCGAGTGGGATCTCGCACGTTGGCAGGCCACGCTGCCCGCCGCACTCGAAGGCGCCGACAGCTTCTTCGATATGGATCGCCTGCCGCCGGATGCGTGCTGGGAACTGACGTTGCCCGGTATCGCCGCCGTCAAGCAATACGCGCACGATGTGCTCGACCGCGTGCTGCGCAAGCTGGCCACGCTCGGCACTGATGACGATGCGGCGCTCGAACCGTTCCGCTGGGCCGTCTTTCATGAAGATCTGCGCGCCGAACACCTGCATGGCTTGCTGCAGGTGCTGGGCCTGCAACCGGCTGGGCAACCGCCGCTGGCGGCCGTGGCTGTACCGGCAGCGCAGACGCTGTCCTTGCCCGGTGGCCGCTTCCAGATGGGGTGGCCCGATGCCGATGGGTTCTTCTTCGACAACGAGTGCCCGCCATACCGCACCTACGTGCCCGCGTTTGAGATCGACGCGCAACCGGTCACCAACGGTCAGTACCTGGAGTTCATTGAGGATCGCGGCTACGACCATCCGCAGTGGTGGTCACCTGCCGGCATGGAGTGGCTGATGATGCAGGAGCGTTCCGCGCCGCTCGGTTGGCAGCGTGACCCTGCCACGCGCACGTGGCAGGCGTTGCGCTACGGTCAGGCCCGTACGCTCAATCGCGACGAGCCTGTGCGCCACGTGAGCCTGTACGAGGCGCAGGCATGGTGCCGCTGGGCGGGCCGCCGCCTGCCGACTGAAGATGAGTGGGAAATGGCTGCCGTGCAGGGCCGTGCCGGCTTCCACTGGGGGCAGGTGTGGGAATGGACCGCATCACCGTTCGATCCGTATCCGGATTTCGTGCCGGGTGTGCCGCGCGGCCGGGTTGCGGGCCTGTCGGCTCCGCATTTCATGACGATGCAAACAGTGCGAGGCGCAGCCGCCCACACGCCGCAACGGGCGCATCATCCCCGCTTCCGTGGATTCCTGCTGCCGGAGCGTGATGATATCTTCGTTGGCTTCCGAACCTGCGCGCTTTGAGTTTGGTGCCGGCAAAAGAAAAGGCCCCTTGCGGGGCCTTTTTCATTGGGGCGATGCGCTTAGCCGATCAACGATCGAAATCGCGCGAGCGGCCCTTGCTGCCGTAGCTGTCGCGGTTGCCGTCACGATTGCCGTAGCTGCGACGTGGAGCGCCGGTGCCGTTGCTGTCACCAAAACGGCTACCACCGTTGTTGTCGCCGAAGCGACGCGGAGCACCTTCGCGGTTGCCATAGCCTTCGCGATTGCCGTCACGGTTGCCGTAGCCACCGCCGTTGCTGTTGCCAAAGCCACGGTTGCCGTCTTGCGTACGGGCCGGGCGCTGTTGCCAGTCGCCACGGTTTTGCTGGCCTTGGCCGTACGATTGGCGCGGAGCGCGGTCGTCGCGGTTCCACTCGCGCTGGCCGCCTTGGCCTTGGTAGCCACCGCCACCATTGCCGTTGCGATCGTCGCGACGCGGGGCGAAGCCATCACGGTCGCCGCCGAAGCTGCGCTGGAAGCGGCCTTCGTTGTTGCCACCATTGCCGCCCTGGCGTGCGCCGTAGCCTTCGCGATTGCCGCGATAGCCGCCACCGCCGTTGTTGCCGCGGTAACCGCCACGGTCACCACCGCGCGGGCCACCCGAGCCGCCAGTGCGTGGCTTCGGCGTGCGCTTGGGTTCCAGGCCTTCGATCGTGCTCGCGTCAATGCGGCGATCCACGAAGCGCTCGATGCGGCGCCATTGGAACGTGTCGTTGTGGTTCACCAGGTTGATGGCGATACCGCTGCGGCCGGCACGGCCCGTACGGCCGATACGGTGCACGTAGTCTTCGGCTTGCTTAGGCAGGTCGAAGTTGACTACGTGCGTGATGTCCGGCACGTCGATGCCGCGCGCAGCCACGTCGGTGGCCACCAGAATGCGCAGATGGCCACGGCGCAGTGCGGTCAGCGTGCGGTTACGCGCGCCTTGGTGCATGTCGCCGTGCAGGGCGCCAGCGGCAAAACCGGTTTCGGTCAGGCGCTCGGCCAGCGAGTCGGCGTCACGCTTGGTGGCGGTAAAGACGATCGCTTGCTTGAGCGACGCATCGCGCAGCAGGTGGTCCAGCAGTTGCTGCTTGTGCGAGACGTCGTCGGTGAAGTGCAGGCGCTCTTCGATGTTGCTTTGGTCAACCTTGGCGGCAGCGATTTCGATACGCTGCGGATCGCGCATCATGCGCTCGGCCAGTTGTTCGATGCGGCGGTCCATGGTGGCCGAGAACATCAGCATCTGGCGCGTGGCCGGCGTGGCGCCGACGATGGCTTCGATGTCGTCAGCGAAACCCATGTCGAGCATGCGGTCGGCTTCATCGAACACCAGCATGTTCAGCGCCGACAGGTCGATGCGGCCCGAATCGATGTGATCCAGCAGGCGACCCGGCGTGGCGATGATGATGTCCGGCATGCGGGCCAGCATGTCGAGCTGCTTCGGGTAGGGCATGCCGCCCAGGATGCTCGCGCAGACGATGCGGCGCATGTGGCGGCCGTACTGCGAAGCAGCGGTCGTCACCTGCAGGGCGAGTTCACGCGTGGGCGTGAGCACCAGCAGCGACGGCTTGGCCGGGGCCGGGCGGGGGCGACGGCCCTTCATGCGTTGCGGCGGGCCGTCCATGCGCGGGCGCTGCGGCTCGGGCTGCTCGCTGATGCGCTGGATGGCCGGCAGCATGAAGGCTGCGGTCTTGCCCGAACCGGTCTGGCTCGTGACCAGCAGGTCGCTGCCTGCCAGGGCGGCCGGAATGGCTTGCGCCTGCACTGGCGTCGGCGTGGTGTAGTTCACTTCGCCCAGCGCGCGGACGATGCGCTCGTCCAGACCCAGCTCAGCAAAAGCACTGGCACGGGTAGCGGCGTCGGCGATAAGGTTATCGGTAGTGGTGGTTTCAGCGTGCGCAATGGCGCCGCTGCCGTCTTGAGGCTGCGTCATGTCGAATAGGTAGTAAGGCTGCCGCGCCGACCACATCACACGATGCAGACGACGGAAATGGGATACGGCGACCGGTTAATTACGGGCGTCGGCGCCAATCGGATAAGGCCGGTTCGACAGACGAGGCTGCAAAACGGACAAGGCGGGGGAGTTGGCCGGCCACAAGCTGAATCAATCAGCGAGGTAGGGCGGCGGTCCCTGCGGCGTGATGTGAATCCACGCGGGAGATCGGAGACGATGCCAAGCTCTATGGCAATCGGCTGCGCATGCTTCGGGGCGGAATTCTGAGCGATGGACGCTGGTGTCGAAACCAGCACATCGGCCAACCGCAAAAGGGCAGTAAGCAGCCAAGCCTCGAACTATAGCACGATTTTTTGCAGTGCGCAAAAAGTGCATGCATGGGCTGTATTACAACGGGTTGCCGGAATGAGGGCGCGTCCTATACTCAGATCACCGGCCATTCTCGGTCGGCAAGGGGCGGATGATGGAATTCCCTATGGCCTTCTCCAACCTATACCTGTTGCTCGCCGTCTGCGTGGCGGGTGTGATCGGACTGGTGTCTGCGCCACTGGCGATCCGAGGTGCGCGGGTAGGGATCCGCGTGCTGCTGACGATCATTGGGGTGCTGATCGGGCTGCTCGTGCTCGAAGCGCTGCCGGTGTTGACCTAGATGGCCCGGGGCCATCCGCAGCCATAGGCCCGCCCGATTGTGGCGGGCCTCGTCGTTTTTCAGGCCGGGAAAACAAAAAGCCAGGTGATGTCTGCCTGGTTTTTTTTCGATGCGCTGGTCCCGCCGACAGGAATCAAGAGTTAACGCGATGATTGACCTTTTCTCGATTCGGTAAACTGCGATATTCCTTCGTGGCCTTAAATTTCTGGAGGCTTGCTCCGAGCGTTCTGGCTCAGACAAGTAACCTTTTGAGGTGTTTAGGGCGTCGGGCTGCAACGGTTGGGGAGGTGGGTGAAAACTATTGAGTAAGGCATGTTTGAAACGCTGCCACAAGTCTAGGCTAACGATGCACTAGTTTTTTCTGGATTGAGAAAGTTGCGGGCAGATTTTGCCAGCCTATTCTCGATTAACGAAAAGCTCAGCCAGGATACCAGGACAATGGCTGCGATCGCGAGCAGGAGGGTTGTCAGGAGTGGGAGTTCTAGAACTTGATAGGCGCGATACGCGAGACTCAGAATCAGCGCGTGACACAGGTAGGTTGAGTAAGACCAGTCTCCCAGACTTTTGGCGAAGCGTGCCTTGACGGCATACTTTTCGAGTGTGATGGTGCCAAAGACAATCATTGCGCAGGGTAGGCCTATCCATGCAAAGTTGTGGCCGATGCCGCCGTGTTCGCCAATGACAACCAGGCCAAAAAGAACCAGCAATGCACCTGCGGCGGCATTGGTTTTTTTCAATATCCCTTGCTTATAAGCCACGCCTATCAATACACCCAGCAAGAACTCAAGAACAATCGCGTCTCCGTAAAACGCAAAGGCACCTCCCAGTTTCGGTACCAGGAAGGTGAGCATGAGCACGCCGATAATCACGCACCCTGTGCGCAGCTTTGTCGGGGCGAACATGGCGAGAAGATAGATCGCATAGAAGACCATCTCATAGTTCAGTGTCCACCCAACAGTCAGCAGGGGGTACGGGCCTATGCCGGAAGGATTCATTGCAGGCACAAAGAACAGGCAGCGGATAAAAAATGGCCACTCGAATGTTGTGAGCGCTACGATCGTACTGTCAAAAAACAAGGCAATTGCGGTAAGGGCAGTGAAGATCCAATAGGCGGGTACGACGCGAACGATGCGATGCAGTAAGAACTCTCGCGGTGTTACGTGTGATTTTGAGCTCGATAGATAGATAACGAACCCGCTGATCACGAAGAACAGATCAACTCCATATGCGCCATAGTGGACAAAGAACTGGCTTATCTGGCTGTTGTCTCGAAAAGGGGGAAGCAGTTGTGTGACATGGTGGCCAACAACGATCCAGGCGGCCAAAGCACGGAGAATTTGGATTGAAATGAGCATTTCGGGTCTCAATTTTTTCCGCATCATACCCGAGTTTTTTTTGCCGATATCGGTATAGCTTTCTTGGGCAATTCGAGGGCTTGAGAGGCGAGGTCGGCCGTCTTTGTGAGTCCCCAGATTCTGCAGCCAGGCCACTACCCTCGTGCTCTTTGGGTGTATCCGGTGATGTCCCTTGGCGAATATCGCATTCGCTTGAGCGACTCTGGTGATTGATGCGTCGCAGGTGCGGTCCCAAATACCAAAATGCACCGGAACGTAGATCAAGGTCGGGCCGAAAACGCTCCGCACTCACACGCTATTAAGTGGTCCCGCCGACAGGAATCGAACCTGTATCTCACGCTTAGGAGGCGCGTGCACTATCCATTGTGCTACGGCGAGTGACCTGCCCCGGGTGACGCAAAAGGCCGCCCGAGCGAGCGGCGATTCTACGCAATTTGCCTCGCCAAGGCCAGATTGCCTAGGCCTTTGCAGCCTTCTCGGAAGCCGCTTCAACGGCCAGTGCCTCACGCCGGAAGTTGCGCGAGGCTGCGTGATAGAACGGCCGTGGGCAGAATTGCCGGGCCACGAACGAGGCCAGCAAGGTCGCCGCGAGTAAATGAAACATCATGTTCTGGCTGCGCGTCATCTCCATGACGATCACGCTCGCGGTGATGGGCGCCTGCGTGGCTGCCGCCAGGAAGGCGGCCATCGATACCAGCACCAACACGCGTTCGTCGGTCAGGCCGGCGGTGAGTTGCCACAGGTGCTGCCCCAGCCCCGCGCCGATCGCCAGCGATGGCGTGAAGATGCCGCCCGGAATGCCTGCAAAGTACGACGCCACAGTCGCGGCCAGCTTGGACACGCCAAACCAGTGCGTTTCGATCGAATGGCCGTTGAGCAGGGCGGCTACCTGCTCGTAGCCGGTGCCATAGGTGTCGCCATGCGTGCTGGCGCCAATGCATGCGAGGACGACGCCACAGCCAAACGCAGTCCACACCGGATGCCGCTGAACGCGCTGCCCGATGGCCGCAGGCAGGATCCCCGTGACACCGCCCAGCAACAGCTTGGCGAACAGTCCACCGAATACACCGCACACCAGCGCGGCCAGCACGATCCACGGCCAGGCCTCGCGCAGGAACAGGATGGGCTCGTGCACCTGGAAATACGGGTTGTTGCCTACGATGGCCAGCGACAGGAAACCCGAGGCCAGCACGCCCGCCAATACTAGGCGGTCCCACCGCAGGGAGGCGCCCTTGCCCAGTTCTTCAATGGCAAAGACCACGCCGGCCAGTGGCGTGTTGAACGCCGCCGCCAAGCCACCGGCCGCCCCGGCTGTCAGCAGGGCCTGTGCATGGAAACCGACGCGCACGCCAGCGCGATGCTGCCACCAAGAGCCCCAGGCCAGCATCGCTGCCGCACCCACCTGCACGGATGGCCCCTCGCGCCCGACGGATGCGCCCAGGAACAGTGCCGCCGCTGTCAGCCCGATCTTCCACAACGCCTGCGGAAAGGACACCAGCGTCGTCTGCGCTACCCCAAACGGCGGCAGATGCTGCGTGGCGATGACTTGTGGGATGCCGCTGCCGCGCGCTTGCGGTGCCACACGCAACGTCAGCCAGCGCAGCGCTGCCAACCCTGGTGGCAACAGTACGAAGGCCGCCCACGTGTAGTGCGTATGCAGGGCGCGTTGCCACGCCAGCGCGGTATCAGCCACCCACGAGAACACCAGCGAGAACACCGCTACACCCATCGCACCGGCCAAAAAAATGGCAAACCGCAGCCCGTTGCGCGACATGCGCGAGGTTTGCCGCAGTTTGCGATCAAAGGCGCGCAACAGGCGTTCACGCAAGGCCGCAAGCGGGGAGGAGGGTGGGGAAGGGGTGTCGCTCATGGGAGGGCTGCGGGGCTATCGGAACTGCGTGAAGTCTTGATGACGGTGGGGGTTCTGTCGGCCACGCCCCACAATTCGGAGGCGATTGTGGTGACGCAAACGCTAAATCGAACGAACGATCGGTCACCGAATCAGATTTAAGTATTACGAACTTTGCATGATTGTTCACGGAAGTTATGCTTCATCCCTCATCGGAAAAACCTCTTGGCGACCAACATGCTGACATCCGAGGAACGGGACGATCCGTGGACGGTGGAGTCGTCGCTGGATGCCCTGCTACCGAAGCAACGGCCTGGGACGATCGATCGCCCGATCTACTTTCGTCATACCGATACCCCAGACGGCCACGTCATCAAACAGTTCCCGGACGGCTCGCGCCAGCTCGTGCGCTTCGTCGGCCTGGAAGAACAGGTCGTCAAGCACTTCCTGTAAAGCCTCTTTCCCTTGTCGTCAGTGGACCGGCACGTCACGTTTGTGACGTGCCGTATGACATGCAGCGTTGTGTTTCCTGACGATGCGCTGCGTTGGTGAGCGACCTATCATTCGCGAATCATTTTGTATAAGCGATCGATACGTTCATGGGAAGTATGCAGGGGTTTGCGCCGGCTCAGCAGCCGGTCCGCGAAGAATGCGTTGGGGAGTTGACCGCTGTTGCACCGCCCGCCATCGACATGGTGGTGCCTTGGCCGGTACGTGAATGGGCGCCCGCCGTCACCGCAACCGAAACGATCGCCATGCGTGCTGCACTGGAGCGCGGCAACGTTCTACATTTTCCCGCCCTCGATTTTCCACTAAGCCCGCGCGAGCAGCGCTTTCTCGATGCGCGCTGGTCTGATGGCAAGACGAAAAACATCAACCTGCGCGCCAACGAAACCACCGTGCGCGGCGCGGTGGGTGCTCCCGTCGACTTGCGCGATCTTTCCGCGTTGATCCGTCGCTATGCCGATGCCGCCGAGCGCCTGGTGCTCACGCTGTTTCCCGACTACGGCCCACACCTCAAGCGCGCAGGCACTTCGCTGCGCTCCGCCGAGATTGCTGGGCGGCCAGTCAGCTGGCGCAAAGACGACACACGCCTGCATATCGATGCCTTTCCGTCGAACCCCTTGCACGGCCAGCGCCTTCTGCGTGTGTTCCACAACGTTGATCCGGATGCGCCGCGCATCTGGCGCGTTGGTGAACCGTTCGCGGATTTCGCGAAGCGTTTCGTACCGAAAACGCGTTGCATGCGGCCTGGCCAGTCGTGGTTGATGCACAAGCTGCATGTCACGAAGCGCCCGCGCTCGGATTACGACCATCGCATGCTGCAGCTGCATGACTTGGCGAAAGCCGATCTCCAGTACCAGCGCACCGCACCACAGCAGACTTTCGAATTTGCGCCAGGTGCGACGTGGGTGGTTTTCAGCGATCAGGCGCTGCATGCAGCCATGCGTGGCCGCGCGATGATGGAGCAGACCTTCTACCTCGGCCCGGCTGCGATTGCCGATCGCACGCACTCGCCGGAAGCCGTGCTCGCGCGCCTGCTCGGCAAGCCGCTGCGCTAGTCGCACAAAGAAAAACGCCGCCAAGCTTGGCGGCGTTGAACGTTCAAATACGGTGTTCAGTCGGCGACCTTGTCGCTGGGGTACTTGAACGAATCGCGTAGCAGGAAACTCATCGGAATGTCGAGCTTCGCGCCGTTGGGTGGAATCGGCTGCAGGAACCACTTCTTGTAGAGCTTCTCAGCCTCGTAGTCGAGGATGATGTTGGTCATCGCGCGGTCGACCATCCGCTTGAATTCGGCGTCGTCCTTGCTGAGCATGATCGCGTACGGCTCGATCGTCAGCATGTCGCCGACCACGGCGTAGTCACTCGGGTTCTTGGCGTTGGCACGAAAGCCGTAGAGCAGCACGTCGTCCATTGCAAAGGCATCAGCCTTGCCGGCTTCGACCATGGCGAAGGCCTCGCCGTGGTCCTTGGCTTCGATGATGTTCATGCCCAGCACGCGAGCGTCGTTCACCTTGCGCAACTCGGTGATGTTGGTGGTGCCCTTGGTCGAGACGACCGTTTTGCCGCGCAAGTCGTCCCATTTGCGGATGCCTGACGATGTCTTGACGATCATCCGGCTGCCCGCGATGTAGTGCGGGATGGTGAAGGCCACTTTCTCACGGCGCTCACGCGTGTTGGTGGTCGAACCGCATTCGACATCAGCCTTGCCTTCGGCAATGGTCGGGATACGCGAAGACGAGGTCACCATCACGTATTGGACTTTCAGGTCAGGGCGCTTGAGTTCGGTACGCAGCTTGTCGACCACGCGCAGGCAGAGATCCATCGCATAGCCGATGGGTTTCTTGTCCGCGTCGTAGAACGAGAAGGGTACGGAACTCTCGCGATGCGCAACGCGAACGGTGCCGGTGTCACGAATGCGGTCGAGAACGGGTGTGGCAGAGGCCAGAGCAGTGCCTGGCGCAAAGATGGACAGAGAAACGGAAAGCAGCGCTGCGATCAGCAGCGTGCGCTTGAAGCACAGCATGGTTGTATCCCCCGGAAAGAATGGCGGCCCGCCTTATCGTTATGTCCGGCTTGTGGCCGGAGAGCCTGCCGCATGATACGGCGCGACGAGCGAACCTGCAGGTCCGCACTTTTGCGCTGTTGTAAGCAGGCCGCAAGACTGGATTCCATGCTCTAGAAATCTGCTTGCAGGCGAGACGGGGTGCGTGCCTGACAGTGGTGCATGGCGCACATCAAGCGTGCGCAGTTTGCACTGCATCAGCCACGCGACTGGTGCGTCGCACCCTTGTGGTGTGGGGCGTGCGCACGCTTGACGCGGCATGCGTTGTTGCAGTGCAAATCCGCACGGGGCTTGGATTTGTGAGTAACCTCGGCGTTTTTCCCTACCGGGTTTGTCCTGACTGCCCGAGACGGACAAGGGGCGCTATGCTCCGGCCATGTCTTGTTCGCAAGGCATCGAGGAGAGACTCTTCCGGCCCGCCGAAAGCGGGCCGTTTTCTTTGGTGCGAACCTTTGACGCACCCGGTATCAGCGTTGCCGGGTTCAGCTTTGATTCGGCAACACATTGCCCGGCTGCGACGACTGCCGCGGCCAGTTCGAGAACGCAAAGATCCACAGCGCCACGAGGTTCACCAGCGGTACTAGCACCAGCAGCGTCCACCACTGCGAGAAGCCGGTCCGCAGCAAGACCTGCCGCACCGGAATGCCTACCACGATCAGGGCGATCAACAAGCCGAACAGTCCGCGCATCAGTGTTCCCCTTCGCTAACGTTGTGGGTGGAAGCAGCCGGAAAAGCGAGCCCGGCGGCACAAGCGTTATAGCACCGACGCGCGCAAGCGCAATGACACCGGATGGCTGTCGCGCGGGCCGACTACAATACGCGCCTTCCGGCCGCACGCGGCCCGCATCCTTTTCCATTCCAGCATGGCCCTGTTTTCCATTACCGATGCGCAACTGGCGTTCGGCCACGTGGCGCTGCTCGACCACACCGATTTCTCGCTGGAAGCTGGCGAGCGCGTTGGCCTGATCGGCCGCAACGGCACCGGCAAGTCGTCGCTGCTCAAGATCGTGGCAGGCACGACTGCGCCTGACGACGGCCTGATCGCCCGCCAGAGCGGCGTCACCTCAGCCTATGTGCCGCAGGAGCCCGTATTCGATCCTGATCAGACGGTGGCCGAAGCCGTTGCGCTGGGCGTGCCGCACGCCGCCGGCCTGCTCGCTGAATACGAGGCGCTGATCGCCTCCATGGGCGATGCGCACGATGACGAGGCGATGCATAAGCTGCACGCCCTGCAAGCGCAGCTCGACGCCGCAGATGCCTGGCAACTGCACACGCGTGTGGAAACGACCATCGCCCAGCTCGGCCTGCAGCCGGCCGCGCGCATCGGTTCGCTCTCGGGCGGGCTGACCAAGCGTGTTGCGCTGGCGCAGGCGCTGGTGGGCGCGCCCGACATTCTGTTGCTGGACGAGCCGACCAACCACCTCGACTACGATTCCATCCGCTGGCTGGAAGACTTGCTGCTCGCTTTCCGCGGCAGCGTGCTGTTCATCACGCACGATCGCGCGTTCCTCGACCGTGTCGCCACGCGCATCATCGAGCTGGATCGCGGCAAGCTGCGCTCGTACCCCGGCAACTTCACCGCGTATCAGGAGCGCAAGGCGCAGCAGTTGGAAGCCGAAGCGCTGGAAAACGCCCGCTTCGACAAGCTGCTCGCGCAGGAAGAAGTGTGGATTCGCAAGGGCGTGGAGGCGCGCCGCACGCGCAGCGTTGGCCGCGTCGCTCGCCTAGAGCAGATGCGTGTGGAGCGCCAGGCACGCCGTGAGGTACAGGGCAACGTCAAACTCGAAGTCTCGCAGGGCGACCGTTCCGGCAAGATCGTTGCCGAGCTGACCGACGTGACCAAGCGCTACGGCGACAAGATCGTGGTCGATAACTTCACCGCCACCATCATGCGCGGCGACAAGGTCGGCATTCTCGGCGCCAACGGTGTCGGCAAGACCACACTGCTCAAGCTGATCCTCGGCGAACTCGCGCCCGATTCGGGTTCGGTGCGCAACGGTACCAACCTGCAGGTGGCGTATTTCGACCAGATGCGCGCGCAGCTGGACCTGAACCGCTCGCTGGCCGACACCATCAGCCCCGGCAGCGACTGGATCGAAGTCAATGGCCAGCGCAAGCACGTGATGAGCTACCTGGGCGACTTCCTCTTCCCGCCCGAGCGGGCACGCTCGCCGGTGGCGTCGTTGTCGGGCGGCGAGCGGAACCGCCTGCTGCTGGCGCGTCTGTTCGCACGCCCGGCCAACGTGCTGGTGCTGGACGAACCGACCAACGATCTGGACATCGACACGCTGGAGCTGCTGGAAGAGCTGCTGCAGGAATACAGCGGTACGGTGTTCCTGGTCTCGCACGATCGCGCCTTTGTCGACAACGTCGTCACCTCGGTGATTGCGGCCGAGGGCGAGGGCCGCTGGCGTGAATACGTGGGCGGGTTCTCGGACTGGCAGATGCAATCGGCGCGCTCGGCGCAGATCGCGCAGGCTGCCAAGCCCGTCGCCGAAGAGAAGAAACCGGAGGCAGCCAAGCCGCGCGAGCGGGCCGCGGTCAAGCTCAGCTACAAGGAACAACGCGAGCTGGAAGCGCTGCCCGCCACCATCGAAGCGCTGGAGACCGAGCAGAAGCAGGTCAACGCCGAACTGGAGGACGGTACGATCTACGGACGTGACCCCGAGCGCGCCCAGAAGCTGGCCGAACGCCATGAGGCGATCGAGCTGGAGTTGCTGGAAGCGCTGGAGCGCTGGGAAGCACTCGAAGGCAAGCGCGCCGGTGCGGTGTGATTCCGATTCCGCAATAGTCCGTCAATATGTCAGCGGGATGTCGGCAGTGCGTCGCATCCCGATGCTGACGATCCCTCCGCATTGTTAAGGACGGCTTCCTTTACAATGCGCGCTGCATTCCGGTGCTCAGGGCAGACCCTGAGCCCGCCAGTTTTTCCGCCTTCCATGAGCAAAACCTCCCAATACAGCGAATCGTCGATCAAGGTCCTCAAGGGCCTGGAACCGGTCAAGCAACGGCCGGGCATGTACACGCGCACCGACAATCCCCTGCACATCGTGCAGGAAGTGATCGACAACGCCGCTGACGAGGCGTTGGGTGGCTTCGGCAAGCTGATTGCCGTAACGCTGCACAAGGACGGCAGCGTGAGCGTGGAAGACGAGGCGCGCGGCATTCCCGTCGGCATCCACCCGGAAGAGGGTGTGTCGGTGGTCGAGATCGTCTACACGCGCCTGCACGCGGGCGGTAAGTTCGACAAGGGCAGTGGCGGCGCGTATGCGTTCTCCGGCGGCCTGCACGGCGTGGGCGTGTCGGTCACGAACGCGCTGTCGACGCGACTGGAAGTGACGGTCTGGCGTGACGGCAATGTGTCGACGCTCACGTTCTCCGGCGGCGACGTCATCGAGCCGTTGGCCACCCGCAAGGCCGAGCGCGGCGAGAAGAAGAGCGGCACGCGCGTGCGCGCATGGCCGGACGCCAAGTATTTCGATTCCGAGAACATTCCGCAGGCCGAGCTGCAACGCCTGTTGCGAAGCAAGGCCGTGCTGCTGCCGGGCGTGAAGGTCACGCTCACGCTGGAGAAGTCCGGCGAGACCATCGAGTGGCAATACGCCGAGGGCCTGCGCGGCTATCTGGTGGAATCGCTCGCGCAGGGCAGCGGCGCTGAGCCGGTGATCCCCCTGTTCGAGGGCGAACATTTTGCCGACCCCGACAAGCCCGGCGAAGAAGGCTTTGCGCTGGGCGAGGGTGCCTCGTGGGTGGTGGCCTGGACGGAAGAGGGCTCGCCGGTGCGCGAGTCGTACGTCAACCTGATCCCGACGCCGGCCGGCGGTACGCATGAATCCGGTTTGCGGGAAGGCCTGTTCCAGGCTGTGAAGAGCTTTGTTGAGATGCACGCGCTGCAGCCCAAGGGCGTCAAGCTGATGCCTGAAGACGTGTTTGCGCGCGCCTCGTTCGTGCTGTCGGCCAAGGTGCTCGACCCGCAGTTCCAGGGCCAGATCAAGGAACGCCTGAACAGCCGCGATGCGGTGCGGCTCGTCTCCACCTTCAGCCGCCCCGCGCTGGAGCTGTGGCTGAACCAGCATGTCGAGCACGGCAAGAAGCTGGCCGAACTCGTCATCAAGCAGGCGCAGGCCCGCACCCGCGCGGCGCAGAAGGTCGAGAAGAAGAAGGGCTCCGGCGTGGCCGTGCTGCCCGGTAAGCTGACCGATTGCGAATCCGACGACGTCACCCGCAACGAACTGTTCCTGGTGGAGGGCGACTCCGCGGGCGGTTCCGCCAAGATGGGCCGTGACAAGGAGTTCCAGGCCATCCTGCCGTTGCGCGGCAAGGTGCTGAACACGTGGGAAACCGAGCGCGATCGTCTCTTCGCCAACAACGAAGTGCACGACATTGCGGTCGCCATCGGCGTGGACCCGCATGGCCCGACCGATACGGTTGACCTCTCGGGCCTGCGCTACGGCAAGATCTGCATCCTGTCCGACGCGGACGTGGATGGCGCGCACATCCAGGTGTTGCTGCTCACGTTGTTCTTCAAGCACTTCCCGCAACTGATCGACCGCGGGAATGTATGCGTGGCCCGCCCGCCGCTGTATCGTGTCGATGCGCCGGCGCGCGGCAAGAAGCCCGCGCAGAAGCTCTACGCGCTGGACGACGGCGAGCTCGAAGCCATTGAAGACAAGCTGCGCAAGGACGGCGTCAAGGAAGGCGCCTGGCAGATCTCCCGCTTCAAGGGCCTGGGCGAGATGAGTGCCGAGCAGCTTTGGGAAACCACCATGAACCCCGACACGCGTCGCCTGCTGCCCGTGGCATTGGGCGCGCTGGACCAGGAGCAGACCGTCAACATGATGAACATGCTGATGGGCAAGGGTGAAGCCGGCGCACGCCGCACGTGGCTGGAAGCGCGCGGCAACGAGGTTGAAGCCGATATCTGACAATCCACCGACAACGATGAAGCTGTTCTCGCGTTTCGCATTTGCATTGACGGCGCTGGCCCTGTTGGCCAGCCAGCCGGCGCGCGCGGACGTTTACGGCTACATCGACGAGAACGGCCTCGCGCACTTCGCCTCTGAACGGCTGGACGACCGCTACGTGCTCTTCATGAAGGGTGCGGCAGTGGCCGGCGGAGCGGATGACAAGAGCGATAACGCCATCGCACTGCCAGCCACCGAGTTGCCGGACGCCGATGCCTACCTTGCCGCCAGCAAGCGCGATGCGCTGGACAACGCTGGTGGCATGCGCCAGCGCCTCGTGCGCGCGGTGCTGCAGCACCCGAACGTGCCGACGGTCGAGCCGCTGATTCGCGAAGCAGCGAGCAAGCGCGGCATCGACCCCGCATTCGTGAAGGCCGTGATAGCCGCCGAGTCGGGTTTCAACCCGCAGGCCGTGTCGCCCAAGGGCGCGATCGGGCTGATGCAGGTGATTCCCGACACGGGCGCACGCTATGGCGTGACCGGAGACGCACGCCGCACCGCTGCACAGAAACTGGCCGACCCCAAGATCAACATCACCACGGGTGTGCGCTATTTGAGCGATCTGCTGCGCATGTTCTCCGGCAATCTTGAACTCGTGCTTGCCGCCTACAACGCGGGCGAGGGCGCCGTGCAGAAGCACGGCAACGACATCCCGCCCTATGCCGAGACGCAGAACTACGTGAAGACGGTGATGCAGTTCTACCGCTACTACAACCCGATGGCTGAGATGAACGGGGCGGGCGGCTTTATGACCGTGAGCGCCAACGGTGCCATGGTCACGCGCAAGCCCGGTCGCACTGGCCGGCCCGCGCGCATCGAAGTGGTACTGGACCCGGCCACCGGCGTGGTCACGAACGCACAACAACATTGATCCTGGCGGCGCGCCAATGCACTTGCAGCATGCGCGCCGCCTTCGCTTGAACTTCCATGGAACAACAAGACATCCTCTTCGACCCTAGCGAGCCGGCCGAAGCGCTCACGCTTGGCGCCTATGCCGAGCGCGCTTACCTCGACTATGCCGTCAGCGTGGTCAAGGGCCGCGCACTGCCCGAGGTGGCCGACGGCCAGAAGCCGGTGCAGCGCCGCATTCTGTTTGCAATGCATGAGATGGGTCTGCGTTCTGACGCCAAGCCCGTCAAATCGGCCCGCGTGGTGGGCGACGTGCTGGGTAAATTCCACCCGCACGGTGACCAATCCGCCTACGACGCGCTGGTGCGCCTCGCGCAGGATTTCTCGCTGCGCTACCCGCTGATCGACGGCCAGGGCAACTTCGGCTCGCGCGACGGCGATGGCGCAGCGGCGATGCGATACACCGAAGCGCGCCTCACGCCGATCTCGCGCCTGCTGCTCGAAGAGCTGGACCAGGGCACGGTCGACTTCATCCCGAACTACGACGGCTCGATGGACGAGCCGAAGCTGCTGCCGGCGCGCCTGCCGTTCGTGCTGCTCAACGGCGCATCGGGCATCGCGGTGGGCATGGCCACGGAGATCCCGTCGCACAACCTGCGCGAAGTGGCCACGGCCGCTGTCGCGCTCATCCGCGACGACAAGCTCACCAGCGCCGACCTGATGCAGTACATGCCGGGTCCGGACTATCCAGGCGGCGGTCAGATCATCTCGTCGCCGGCGGACATCGCCCAGGTGTACGAGACCGGCCGCGGCAGCCTGAAGGTGCGTGCGCGCTGGAAGATTGAAGAGCTCGCACGCGGCCAGTGGCAACTGGTGGTCAACGAACTGCCGCCCAACACCTCGTCGCAGAAGGTGCTGGAAGAGATTGAAGAGCTGACCAACCCGAAGGTGCGCACCGGCAAGAAGTCGCTGTCGCCGGATCAGCTCACCATGAAGCAGACCATGCTCGGCCTGCTCGATGCGGTGCGCGACGAGTCTGGCAAGGATGCGCCGGTGCGTCTGGTGTTCGAGCCTAAGAGCAAGAACATCGACCAGCAGGAGTTTGCCAATTCGCTGCTGGCGCATACGTCCCTGGAGCAGGGTGCCTCTATTAACCTGGTGATGATCGGCATGGATGGCCGGCCGCGTCAGAAGGGCCTGGCCGAGATCCTGCGCGAATGGATCAGCTACCGCTTTGCCACGGTCACGCGCCGCACGCGCCATCGTCTGGGCAAGGTGGAAGACCGCATCCACATCCTCGAAGGCCGGCAGATGGTGCTGCTGCGCATCGAGGACGTGATTCGCATCATCCGCGAGAGCGACGAGCCCAAGGCCGCGCTCATCCAGGCCTTCAACCTGAGCGATCGCCAGGCGGAAGACATCCTGGAAATTCGCCTGCGTCAGTTGGCACGCCTGGAAGCCATCAAGATCGAGCAGGAACTGAAGAACCTGCGCGAAGAGCAGTCCGAGCTGGACGTGCTGCTGAAGTCCGAGACCATGATGCGCCGTCGCATCATCAAGGAGATCGAGACCGACGCGAAGCAATACGGCGACGATCGCCGCACGCTCATCCAGGAAGAACGCCGCGCCGCCGCCGAGGTGAAGGTCATCGACGAGCCCGTCACGGTGGTCGTCTCGCAGAAGGGCTGGGTGCGTACGCGTCAGGGCCATGGCCACGACGCCACGCAGTTCGGCTTCAAGGCGGGCGACACGCTGTACGACACCTTTGAGTGCCGCACGACCGATGCGCTGCTGATCTTCGGCACGCGCGACGATAAGGGCACGGGCCGCGTCTATTCCGTGGCCGTGGCCAACCTGCCGGGCGGCCGTGGCGACGGTGTGCCGCTGACCACGCTGATCGAGTTGGCACCGGGCACGCATATCGCCCACACGTTCGCGGGCCATGCCGAGCAGAACCTCGTGATCTCCACGCGCGGCGGCAATGGCTTCATGGCCAAGGTGGGCGACATGGTCGGCCGCCAGAAGGCCGGCAAGGCGTTCCTGACGCTGGATGAGGGTGACCAACCCAACAAGCCGGCTGCGGCGCCGGAAGATGCGTACGGCGTGGCCTGCCTGTCGGAAGGCGGGCGCATGCTGCTGTTCCAGATCAGCGAGCTGAAGACGCTCGCCAGCGGTGGCCGCGGCGTAATCCTGATGGAGCTGGAGAAGAACGAAACGCTGCTGCAGGCGCTGGCCTTCGGTGCAGCCGGCTTCGTGCTCTCGGGCACCGGCCCGCGTGGCGGCAAGGCGGTCGAGCAGACCATGACGACGCGCGCGCAAGAGGCGTACGCCGGCAAGCGCGCACGCAAGGGCAAGACGCTGGAGCCCAAGCTGCGCGAACCGAAGCTGTCGTTGCCCAAGCCTGCGCCAGAAACTGCTTGATTTGTCGCCTGAATCAATGACCGACCTGAGCGCCGAGCCTGACACCAACGCCGCCATCCAGGCAGCAAACGTTCCATCGTGCAGCAAGCTCTTCACCGAGTTTGCGCGCATGGGGTTGTCAGGCTTCGGCGGCGTGCTGCCGTTCGCGCGCGCGGGCATTGTCGACCGCAATGGCTGGCTCTCCAACGCCGAGTTTGCCGAGCTGCTGAGCCTGGGCCAGGTGCTGCCCGGCCCCAACGTCGTCAACCTCTCGGTGATGCTCGGCTACCGCTACCACGGCGTGCGAGGGGCGGCTGCCGCGATGTCGGGGCTGGTGCTGGTGCCCGCCGTGCTGCTGCTGTTGATCGTCATGCTGTACGACCACTTCAGCGCGTTGTCCCTGGTGCAGAACCTGCTCAAGGGCATGGCGGCGGTAGCGGCGGGGCTGGTGCTGTCGACAGCAATCCGGCTGGCGCAAGGGCAGTCGCGCACGTGGCGTGCCATCGGCATCGGCCTGGCGGTGTTCCTGGCGATTGGCGTGCTGCAATGGCCGCTGCTGCCGGTCATGCTGGTGCTGATTCCGCTGGCGCTCGTGCTGGAGTGGAGGGCAACGCGATGAGCTACCTCTCCACGTTGTTCGACCTGTTCTGGCACTTCCTGACGTTGTCGTTTCTCGCCATTGGTGGGGCCAGCTCAACGCTGCCCGACATGCATCGCTTCCTGGTCGACACGCGGCACTACATGACCAGCGAGCAGTTGAGCGCCATGTATGCCATCTCGCAGGCTGCGCCGGGGCCGAACGTGCTGTTTGTCGAGTTGTTCGGCTGGCAGTCGGCTGGGCTGGGCGGTGCGATTGTCGCGCTGGTGGGCATCTGCGGGCCGTCCTGCGTGATTGCGGGTGTCATCGCCCGTGTCATGGATCGCGCCCCCGACGCCCGCTGGGTCACGCTCATCCGCCGTGGACTGGCACCGCTGACCATCGGCCTGATGTTCGCCACGGGTTGGGTGCTGACGCGCGGGGCAGACCACAGCATCGGCACTATCGTGCTGACGGTGGCGACCGTACTGGCATGCACCTTCACGCGCGTGCATCCGCTACTGCTGGTGGGGCTTGGTGCGCTCGTGGGCGGGCTGGGCTGGGTCTAGCGTCTAAGGGCGGGCGCGATTGCATCGGCGGCGCAGTCTTCATCGCAGGCGATCTCAAAGGCGAACTGGGTTCGCCTTTTTTCTTGGCCTGTGATTCGAAAAAATCGGGTCGCCGCCACTTCCTGTTCGCGAACCTCGGGAACACCCTAGTGCAACTCGTCTTGTATATACAAGAGTATACGAATTATTGCGATGTTGCTTAGATAAGGTGGCTATGCTTCGGCGCGCGTGCTGTCGCGTGTCTGGCTCGCGCTGCGCTGGCGTAAGGCGGACGAAGATCCGCACGCCGCAGCCCGCCCCAACGGCCACCTCGCTTACCCAGACAGGACAGGAGACAGATTGGAACACCTTCAACGCAACCTGCGCGCGCGGCATATCCGCTTTCTCGCGCTCGGTTCGGCCATCGGTACGGGCCTTTTCTATGGATCCGCATCGGCCATTCAGCTCGCCGGGCCGGCGGTGATCCTGGCGTACATCCTCGGTGGCGCGGCCGTCTACATGGTGATGCGCGCGCTGGGTGAAATGGCGGTGCGGCAGCCGGTCTCGGGCTCGTTCGGGCGCTATGCACGCGACAACCTCGGGCCGCTCGCCGGCTTCCTCACGGGGTGGACGTACATCCTCGAAATGGTGATCGTCTGCCTGGCAGACGTGACCGCCTTCGGCATCTACATGGGCTTCTGGTTTCCCGATGTGCCGCAGTGGATCTGGGTGCTCGGCATCGTCATGCTGATCTGCGCGCTGAACCTGTGCAACGTCAAGGTGTTCGGCGAGATGGAGTTCTGGCTCGCGCTCATCAAGATCGTGGCGATTGGCGCGATGATCGTCGGCGGCATCGCGATCCTGTTCCTCGGCGTGCAGATGAACGGCGAGCACGCGCCCGGCCTGAGCAATCTGTGGGCACACGGCGGCTTTCTGCCGCACGGTGTCGGCGGTCTCGTCGCCTCGCTTGCGGTGGTGATGTTTGCCTATGGCGGCGTCGAGATCATCGGCATCACCGGCGGTGAAGCGCAGAACCCCGAGAAGGTCATCCCCAAGGCGATCAACGCCGTGCCCGCGCGCATCCTGCTGTTCTATGTGCTGACGATGTGCGTGCTGATGGCGATCTTCCCGTGGACCGGCATCGGCGGCCAGGGCAGCCCGTTCGTGCAGATCTTCTCCGGCCTGGGCATCAAGTCGGCCGCGGCGATCCTCAACCTGATCGTCATCTCGGCGGCCATCTCGGCCATCAACAGCAACATCTTCGGCGCGGGCCGCATGATGTACGGCATGGCCGAGCAGGGCCAGGCGCCGCGCATCTTTGCCGCAACGTCCCGCCACGGCGTGCCCTGGGTGACGGTGCTGACCATGGCCGGCGCGCTGCTGGGCGGCGTGGTGCTGAACTACCTGATTCCTGAGAACGTGTTCCTGATCATCGCGTCCATCGCCACCTTCGCGACCGTGTGGGTATGGCTGATGATCCTGCTGTCGCAGGTGGCGATGCGCCGCCGCCTGTCGGCCGAGGAAGTGCACGCGCTCAAGTTCAAGGTGCCGCTGTGGCCGGTCGGTCCGGCACTCGCCATCGCCTTCATGCTGTTCGTGATCGGTGTGCTGGGCTACATGGAAGACACCCGTGTGGCGCTGTACGTCGGGGCAGGCTGGGTGTCGCTGGTATCGGCTGCGTGGTACCTCCGCGTCAAGCCGACCGCAAACGGCACCCTCGCCAACGAGGCGCGCGGGACATAAGCCGAATTCAATGAAACGAGACGGGCAGCGCAGTCGCTGTCCGATCCGCATTTCCTGCAGGAGACCCCCATGTCCAACCCCATCACCGCCCCGGCCAGCGGCACACCCACGGGTGCGCAGGCCATGGCGCACCAGCGCCCGCTGTCACGCCCGCGTGCGATTGCCGCCATCACCATCGGCAACGGCCTCGAGTTTTATGACTTCGTGGTCTACAGCTTCTTTGCCACGCTGATCGGCCGGCTGTACTTTCCGGTCGGCAACGCGACGGGGCAGTTGCTGATGTCCTTCGCCACGTTTGGCGTGGGCTTTCTGATGCGGCCGCTCGGCGGGTTGCTGATCGGCATGTACGCCGACCGCGCAGGCCGCAAGCCGGCCGTGGCGCTCACGCTGTGGCTGATGGGCCTGTCGTCGCTGATCTTCGTGGTGACGCCGACGTATGCGCAGATCGGCATCATGGCGCCAGTGCTGGTGGTGCTTGCGCGGCTCGTGCAGGGCTTTGCCATCGGCGGCGAGATGGGCGCCTCGACCGCGCTGCTACTTGAATACGCGGACGACCGTTCGCGCGGCTTCTACACCAGCTGGCAGCCGTTCAGCCAGGGGCTTGCCGCGCTGTTCGGCGCGCTGGTGGGTTTGCTGCTGAGCAACGTGCTGGCACCGGCGCAACTGGAGTCGTGGGGCTGGCGGGTTGCGTTCCTGATCGGCATTCTCGTGATCCCGGTCGGCCTCATCATCCGCCGTCGTCTGGAGGAGACCGCCGCGCCGCACAGCGAGCGTGAAGCCGATGCAACGCTGCCGCTCCTGCGTGAACACCGCCGCGCGCTGGTGGCGAGCATCCTGCTGATGATCGGCGTGGCCTCGTCGACGTACATCATCGTCTACTACCTCAGCAACTACGCCGTCAGCGTGCTGCACATGCCGCTGTCGCTGGGTATCTGGGCGGCGTGCGTCGCTTCCGTGGTGCAGGTGCTGCTGTCACCGTTCGCGGGCTGGCTCGCAGATCAAGTTGGGCGCCGCAAGGTGGTGCTGTGGTCGCGCGTGGCGCTGCTGGTCATGGTCTATCCGGCCTTCGCGCTGATCAACGCCGAGCCCTCGCTGGCGCGACTGCTGATCGTGGTGGGCTGCCTGTCGGTGCCGATGTCGATGACTTCGCCGGCGTCGATGGTGCTCGTGAGCGAGGTGCTGCCGCAGCGGCTGCGCGCCACGGGGCTGTCGATTGCCTACTGCGTTGCGATCGCCATCTTTGGCGGCTTCGCACAGTTCTTTTCGACCGAGCTGATCCAGCTCACCGGCAATGCGAACGCGCCCGCGCTCTACGTGATCGGCTGCGGGCTGGTGTCGCTGATCGGCCTGGCGATGGTGCCGGAAACGCTGGGACGCAGGCTGTCGTAAGGCTCAGTCGACCCCGACAAAACCACCGGTCTGATGCGCCCACAGGCGGGCGTACAGACCGCCGTGCTCCAGCAACTCCGCATGCGTGCCGCTCTCGACGATGCGGCCGCCATCCAGCACCACCAGCCGGTCCATGCGCGCGATGGTCGAAAGGCGGTGCGCAATCGCAATCACCGTCTTGCCTCGCATCAGCGTTTCCAGGCTTTCCTGAATGGCGGCTTCGACTTCCGAATCGAGCGCTGAGGTCGCCTCGTCCAGGATCAGGATCGGCGCGTCTTTCAACAACACGCGCGCGATGGCAATGCGCTGGCGCTGGCCGCCCGAGAGTTTCACGCCGCGTTCACCCACCAGCGCATCAAAGCCACGCCGGCCGTGCGCGTCAGACAGGTGCGGGATGAACTCGTCGGCACGGGCACCGCGCACGGCTTCCATCAACTCGGCCTCGCTGCTATCCGGCTTGCCATAGCGCAGGTTGTCGCGAATGGAGCGGTGCAGGAGCGAAGTGTCCTGCGTGACCATGCCGATCTGCGCGCGCAGGCTCTCTTGCGTGATGCCGGCAATGTCCTGGCCGTCGACCAGGATGCGGCCTTGCTCCACGTCGTACAGGCGCAGCAACAGGTTGACCAGCGTTGACTTGCCCGCGCCCGACGGGCCGACCAGGCCGATCCGCTCGCCAGGGCGTACGACAAGATCCAGCCCTTCGATCACGCCGCTGCCCTTGCCGTAGTGAAAGCCGACGTGCTCGAAGCGCACTTCGCCCTGGGTGACACGCAGCGGTTGTGCACCCGGCTGGTCGGTCACGGTGCGCGGCACGGCAATGGTCTGCATGCCGTCCTGCACCTGCCCGACGTTTTCAAAGATGCCGTTGACCACCCACATGATCCAGCCGGACATGTTGTTGATGCGGATCACCAGCCCCGTTGTCAGCGCAATGGTGCCGACCGTCACCAGCCCCTGGCTCCATAGCCACAGTGCAAGCCCGGTGGTGCCTGCGATCAGCGCACCGTTCATGCCGGTGATGGTGAAATCCATGGCACTGACCATGCGCCCGGCCATGCGCGTCTTCTCGGTCTGCTCCGACATCGCGTCGCGCGCGTAGGTCTCTTCGTGCTGCGTATGGGCGAACAGCTTGAGCGTGGTGATGTTGGTGTAGCCGTCGACAATGCGACCCATCAGCTTGGAGCGCGCCTCGGTGGCAACGACCGAGCGCGCCTTCACGCGCGGCACGAAGTAGGCCAGCGCGGCGATGTAGCACGCAATCCACAGCAGCAGCGGCACCATCAGGCGCCAGTCGGCTTGCGCAAACAGCACCAGCGCGCTGATCGAATAGATCAGTACATGCCAGATCGCATCCACCGACTGCACGGCCGAATCCCGCAGCGAAAAGCCGGTCTGCATGATGCGCTGGGCGATGCGGCCGGCAAAGTCGTTCTGGAAGAACGACAGGCTCTGCTTGAGCACGTAGCGGTGGTTCTGCCAGCGGATCAGGTTGGCCAGGTTCGGGTTGATGACCTGATGCACCAGCACATCGTGCAGGCCAAAGATGATGGGCCGGGCGATCACCGCAACGAAGGCCATCCACAGCAGTTCGTTGCGGTGCCGGGTGAAGAACGCTGCCCCCGGCGTCGCCTGAATCATGTCGACGATGCGCCCGAGAAAATCGAACAGCGCCACCTCGATCAGCGCCCCCACCAGCCCCACGGCCAGCAGGAACACGAAGACGCCGCGCACCTCACGCAGGAAGTAGGCGTAGAAGCGCCAGACATCGCCCGGCGGCTTGCTGTCGGGCAAATGGCGGAAGGGGTCGATGAGTCTTTCGAGGCGGCGCAGCGGCATGTCGGGTCGAGCGGGGGGAGGTGACCGACGCCCCTGGGCGGGGCGTGCGCGGGAGAGCTGCCCATGATACGCGCGACAAAAAAGCCACGCCTGAGGCGGGGCTTTCGCGGTCTGCTGCCGCGAAGTGGATCGCCGGCGCCTTGCGCATGAGGTTCTGAACCCGGAGTGTTGAGGCTCGCAGCTTGGCGTTTGGGGTTCAGAGCTTGGAGCGTGAGGTTCTGAACGCGGCGTTCGAGGTTCCGAACTCGAAGGATGACGCTCGGAACTCGAAATGTTGGAGTTCAGAACTCGACGGTCGAGGCTCTGAGCTTGGTGTTTAGCGTTGCGAGCCCAACGCATGTGGCGCTGGACTCGGCAATCGGGGTCCGGAACCCGGTGCGTGAGGGTTTGAGCCGTGCTGGGCCCACGCACGTCGCGGCATGAAAAAAGCCGCTCGGTTGAGCGGCTTCTTGTGCAGACAGCAGGGCGGTCTTCAGCGCACGACCATGTGCGTGAACGGCTCCACGTACGCCTGCAGCGTGATCAACAGGCCCACCAGGAAGGCCAGCGCAATCGAGTGGAAGAACACGTAGCGCAGGATGTCGCCCTCGTGGCCGTACCACTTGGTGGCGGTGGAGGCCACCACGATGGACTGTGCGTCGATCATCTTGCCCATCACGCCGCCCGAGCTGTTGGCGGCAGACATCAGGATCGGCGACAGGCCAAGCTGCTCGGCCGTGGTCTTCTGCAGGCCGCCGAACAGCACGTTCGATGCCGTGTCCGAGCCCGTGAGCGCCACGCCCAGCCAGCCCAGCATCGTGCCGAACAGCGGGTACAGCACGCCGGTGTGCGCAAAGGCCAGGCCCAGCGTGGCGTCCAGCCCCGAGTAGCGGGTCAGGTACCCAATGCCGAACATCGCGCAGATGGTCAGCAGCGAATAGCGCGTGAGTTTGATGGTGTTCCAGTACTCCTTGAGCATGCGCGGGATCGAATAGCCCATCAGCAGGCCGCCCACAACGGCTGAGACGAGAATGCCCGTCCCGGCCATCGACAGCACGTTGAAGAGGAACACTGCGCCTTCCTTCGTTTCCTTGGCGACCACCGGCGGGCCCTTGACCACCATCTTGTCCAGCCCCGGAATCGGGAACTTGAATTGCCAGATGCCGTCGACCAGCGCCTTGAACTGCGGCACGCCCCAGATGAACACGAAGACCGTCAGGATCACCCACGGCAGCCACGCTTGCATGCGCGAGATCTTGCCGTCGGTGGCGGTGGTGGCTTCGCGTGCTTCAGCAGCGGCTTCGGGATCGACGCGGGAGCTGTCTTCGCGGTTGCGCAGGGCGGTCGACGTCCAGATGGTCTTGGGCTTCCACACCTTCAGGAACAGCGTGAGTGAGCCCATCGATACCAGCGCCGCAATCACGTCCACCAGCCACGGGCCGTGGAAGTTCGACACCAGGAACTGCGGAATGGCGAACGACACACCTGCCACCAGGATCGCGGGCCAGATCTGCAGCATGCCGCGGAAGCCCGCAAACGCCCAGATCAGCCAGAACGGCACCAACACCGAGAAGAAGGGCAGTTGGCGGCCGACCATGGCCGACAGATGCAGCAGATCCAGCCCCGTGACGGAGGCCAGCCCGATGAGCGGTGCGCCCAGCGCCCCGTAAGCCACCGGCGCGGTGTTGGCGATCAGCGCCAGGCCGGACGCCGCCAGCGGCGAGAAGCCCAGGCCGATCAGGATGGCGCCCGTCACGGCCACCGGCGTGCCGAAGCCCGCTGCGCCTTCAAAGAAGGCGCCAAAGCTGAACGCCACCAGCAGCAGTTGCAGGCGGCGGTCTTCGGTAATGCCGGAGATGGAGCTCTGCAAGACCTTGAACGACCCGTTCAAGGTGGTGAGCCGGTGCAGGAAGATGATGTTGAGAACGATCCAGCCGATCGGGAACAGGCCGGAAACGATGCCAAGGCCCGCCGCCTTGCCCGCCATGGCGGCCGGCATGCCAAACACGAACGAGGCAATGCCGATGCCGACAATCAGCGCCAGGCCCGCAGCCAGATGGGCCTGCATATGAAAGAAGGCCAGCGAACACAGCAGCACCGCCACCGGTATGCCGGCCGCGATGGTTGACCACACGGCACTGCCGAGCGGGTCATAGACTTGATTCCACATCTTGATCTCCTCCTGTTTCTGGGCGTTTCAGCTCATGGCGATACCGAACGTCTTCTTGCGCCCGCGTCTGATAGGTCAGCGAGGCGAACGCGGATTTTAGGAACAAGCGTGTCGGGGTCTGCGCAATATTCTGTCACTTTCAACCTGAAAAGTATTCATCGGCGCGTGACGCCCGGTGCTGTGCGGCTTGGTGTGGCGCGCAGGAATTGCACCGGGTAAATCCGGGTTGTGGAATCATTGCGCCTGCAAAGTTCCAATCGATAACAAATCCGCCCCGATCGATCCTTCCTTCATGGCTTTCCTGACGGCTCTCTCTCTGCGCCGCCTGGCCGCTGCCGGGCTGGTTTTGCTGATCGCGCTAGTCACGTCCTTGCCGGCAGCGCGCGGCCAGACGGCTCCCAACGCTGCATCGACACCCGAGAAAAGCGAATCCACGCGCCCGCGCATCGGCCTTGTGCTGTCGGGCGGCGGGGCGCGCGGCTATGCGCATATCGGCGTGCTCAAGGCGCTGGAGCGCATGCGGATTCCGGTGGACGTGATTGCCGCCACCAGCATGGGCGCCGTGGTGGGCGGGCTGTATGCCAGCGGCATGCGGGCAGATGCGCTGGAGGAGAAGCTCACGCAGGTTGACCTGAGCGACATTGCTTTCGACCGCAACGAGCGCGCCAAGCTGCCGCAATCGCTGCGCGAGGACGATTTCCAGTACCCGATCGGCCTGTCCGCCGGTTACGGCGACGGCAAGCTCAAGCTGCCGGCCGGGCTGGTGCAGGGCAACCGCCTGCTGGCGTTGCTCAAGAACTGGACGGCGCAGTGGCCCGACAACATCAAGTTTTCGCAGTTGCCGATTCCGTTCAAGGCCATGGCAACGGACCTGTTCACGGGCGATCCGGTGATCCTCGATCGCGGTTCGCTGCCACTGGCGATGCGCGCCAGCATGGCGGTGCCCGGCCTGTTCGCGCCCATCGAGGTGGACGGGCGCACGCTGGTTGACGGCGGCCTGGTGGCCAACCTGCCGGTGCAGCTGGCGCGCGACATGGGCGCGGACATCATCATTGCCGTCAACATCGGCTCCGACCTGCAGCGGCCGGAAGACCTCGCCTCGCCGGCGGCGGTGACGCAGCAGATGATCACCATCCTGGTCGGCCAGAACGTGCGCGCGCAGAAGGCGCTGTTGCGCGGGCGCGACGTGCTGATCGAACCGCAGCTCAATGAGCTGTCGTTCACCGATTTTGCCAAGGGCCCGCAGGGCGTGGCCCAAGGCGAGAAATCGGCGCAGGGCGTCGAGGCCAAGCTGGCGGCGCTGTCGATCTCGCCGCAGGCGTATGCGGCCTACCGTGCTGCCCACGTGCCGCAGGGCATGCTGGCCCAGAATGCGCGCATCGACACCATTGACGTGACCACCAGCGGCCGCGTGCCGGTGGCGCGTGTGCGCCAACTGCTCAAGGTGCGCGAGGGTGACACCTATGACGCCGAAGAACTCAACCGCGAGCTCTCGGCCCTGGCAACCACCGGCGATTTTGAAACCGTGACGCAGCGGCTGGTGGAAGAAAACGGCGTCCACACGCTCAAGATCGACGCGCATGAGAAATCCTGGGGCAACCAGTTCTTCCTGTTTGGCTTGGGCATGTCGACCAACTTCGATGGGCGCGGTGCGTTCAACGTCAACATTGGCCATCGTTATCCGTGGCTCACGCAGAGTGGGTTGGAATGGCGCAATGACATTGTGCTGGGCAGCAACCGCGCGAGCATCCACACCGAGCTGCGCCAGCCATTGTGGCCCGCACGGGGGTTCTATATCGCGCCCTATGCAGAGTATTCACGCCGCCGTTCGGATCAGTACTTTGACGACCAGCCACCGACCAAAGACGCCAGACCGTTCAACAGTCTCACCATCGAAACGGCGCGTGCCGGTGTCGACATGGGCATCCCACTGGGCCGCAAGGGCGAGCTGCGGCTGGGGGTGAACTACGTGAAAAAAAACGCGACCTACAACTACCTGTCGCTGGTGACGGATGACTCCGGCGAAATCGTGGATGCGCTCAATCTTCCATCCCTGACTGCCACTCAGCCGGCATTCCGTGCGCAGCTCACACTGGACCAGCTTGACGATGCGCTGTTCCCGCGCAGTGGCTACTACCTGTTCGGCAGCGTGGAAGCAGGCTTCGGCTCGCCCGACAAGAAGTACAACATCGCCCAGGCCAAGGGCCTGTGGGCGACGAGTTATGGGCGCCACACGTTCAACGTTGCGCTGGAAGGGGCGGGGCAGTTCGGCGCAAACAGCCCGACGCAGGAGAACGGCGGTAACAGTGGTAACGGTGCCAATGAGGGTTTCTATCTTGGTGGCTTCCAGCACCTTTCTGCCTATGCGCAGGACCAGTTCAACGGGCAGTACCTGCTGTATGGCCGCCTGACCTATCTGTACGACCTGCGCGTGGATGATCTGCTGGGTTTGCGCGCACCGGTCTTTGGCGCGAGTGCAGAGGCGGGCAACGTCTGGCAGTTGCGCAACAACTTCGGTCGCGGCGGTTACCTGAAGAGTGGTAGCGTGTTCGTCGGCGGCAACAGCCCGATCGGGCCGCTGTACTTCGGTTTTGCCCTGGCGCCGCAGGGCGTGTGGAACGTCTACCTGCAGTTGGGGCGCGTGTTCTGACGCCGCTTCACGCAGTGCATGTACGCAGGCGCCTTGGGGAAGTGCCTGCTTCGTAAGGTCTTGATCAGATTGGGAAATCAATCGACCAAGCCGTAGCGGGGCTGCGTGCTAGCCTTCCGCTTCGCTTTTTCAATATCTCGGGCGCGCACGCGCCCAGCCCCCTTTCCCATGATGTTCTCTGTGTTGTCCCAGGGTTCCCGTTCGTTCCGGTGGTTGCTCTGCATAGGTGTGTTCGGCGCGCTGGTGGCCTGCAGCAAGCACGCTGATGAGGCTGCCAAACCTGCCGGCCCGCCGGAAGTCGAGTTTGCCGTTGCGCAGCGCTCCGATGCGCCGCTGGTGACCGAGTTGCCCGGCCGTATCGAGCCGTATCGCACGGCAGAAGTGCGCGCACGCGTCGATGGCATCGTGCTCAAGCGCGCCTATGAAGAAGGGCAGGTGGTCAAGGCGGGCCAGGTGTTGTTCCGTATCGATCCCGCACCGCTCAAGGCGCAGGTGGACGCGGCACAAGGCGCGCTCGCCCGTGCGCAGGCACAGGTTGCCATCGCCCGCGACAAGGCCACCCGCTACAAGGGCCTGGCCTCCACCCGTGCCGTGAGCGAACTCGAATACGCCGAAGCGCAATCCGCCGAGCGTCAGGCTGCAGCCGACGTGGTCTCCGCCCGTGCTGCACTGGAAACAGCGCAACTGCGCCTGGGCTACGCCACGGTCACCGCGCCAATCGCTGGCCGCTCGCGCCGCGCGCAGGTAACCGAGGGCGCGCTGGTCAAGGAAGACGCCGCCACGCCGCTCACCACGGTCGAGCAGATCGACCCGATCTACGTCGACTTTGCCCAGCCCGCCGCCGAGGTGCTCGCCCTGCAGCGTGCGCTCAAGAAGGGGCAGGCTTCTGCGTTGTCCGGCCAGGACGTTGGCGTGCAGGTGATCCTGAGCGACGGCGTGGCCTATGAGCGCCCGGGCCGGTTGCTGTTCTCCGATCTGGCGGTGGACCGTGCGACGGACAACGTCTCGATGCGTGCCGTGCTGCCGAATCCGGATGGCTTGCTGCTGCCCGGCATGTACGTGCGGGTGAAGCTGTCGCACGCCGTGCAGCAGGGCGCGGTGACGATTCCGAAGGGCGCCCTGCAGCGTGACCGCCATGGCGCGACCGTGTTCGTGGTGAAAGCCGACAACACGCTGGCGGCGCAGCCCGTGGCTGCGCAAACGCTGGCCGGTGACCAATGGCTCGTGACGAGCGGCCTGAGCGGCGGCGAGCGCATTGCCATCCCGGGCATGCAGACGCTGGAAGCTGGCATGGCCGTCAAGCCGGTGCCCGCCACCAAGCACGCCGACGCTGCCGCAGACACCAAGCCGACCGAGCGCACCAAAGGCTGACCATGGCACGTTTCTTTATCGACCGCCCGGTCTTTGCCTGGGTGATTGCGCTGGCCATCATCCTGGCCGGCCTGCTTGCGCTGCCCAGCTTGCCGGTGGCGCAGTATCCGAACATCGCGCCGCCCAACGTCAGCATCAACGCCAACTATCCAGGGGCCTCTGCGCGCACGGTGGAGTCGGCTGTCACGGCCATCATCGAGCGCGAGATGAACGGAGCGCCGGGGTTGCTGTACATGTCCTCTTCGTCCGACGCGGCGGGCAACGTGTCGATCAACCTGTCGTTCAAGCAGGGCACCAGCCCCGATCTGGCGGCGGTGGAGGTGCAGAACCGCCTGAAGATCGTCGAGGAGCGCCTGCCCGAGGTCGTGCGCCGCAACGGCATCCGCATTGAGAAGGCGGCCGAGAACTACATGATGTATCTGTCGCTGTCGGCTGAGCGTGGCCGCTTCGACGGTATCGATCTGGGTGATCTGGCCTCGTCCGACCTCATTCCGCAACTGCGCCGCGTGTCGGGTGTCGGTACCGCACAGTTGTTCGATGCGGAATACGCCATGCGCATCTGGCCCGATGCGGACAAGCTCACCGCACTCGGCCTGACCGCGGGCGACTTGAGCGATGCCGTGCGTCGTTATAACGCGCGCATCACCGTGGGTGAAATCGGCAGCGGGGCGGTGCCGGGCAGTGCGCCCATCAACGCGAGCATTACCGGCGACGATGGGCTGACCACGCCTGATGCCTTCGGTCAGATCCCGCTGCGTGCGGATGCGCAGGGCCGCATGGTGCTGCTGCGCGACGTGGCGCGCGTGGAGCTGGGCGGCAGCGACTACCTGTACCTCTCGCGCATGAATGGCAAGCCGGCCACGACCATCGGTATCAAGCTCGCGCCGGGTGCCAACGCGGTGGGTGTGGCCAAGCGCGTGCGTGCGGTGCTGGACGAGGCGCAGGCGCACTTCCCGCCGGGCGTGCGCTACGAAGTGGCGTACGACAGCTCGCGCTTTGTCGGCATCGCCATTGAGCAGGTGGTCAAGACGCTGCTGGAAGCCGTGGTGCTTGTGTTTCTGGTGATGATGCTGTTCATGCAGAACCTGCGTGCGACGCTCATCCCCACGCTGGTGGTGCCGATTGCGCTGCTGGGCACGTTTGCGGTGATGCTGCCGATGGGCTTTTCCATCAACGTGCTGACGCTGTTCGGTCTGGTGCTCGCGATCGGCATCCTCGTCGACGATGCCATCGTGGTGGTGGAGAACGTCGAGCGCGTGATGCACGAAGAAGGGCTCTCGCCGCGCGATGCGACGGCCAAGGCCATGCGCCAGATCAGCGGGGCCATCGTCGGCATCTCGCTGGTGCTGACGGCGGTGTTCGTGCCGATGGCGTTCTTTGGCGGTGCGGTGGGCAACATCTACCGGCAGTTCTCGTTGTCGCTGGCGGTGTCGATGGTGTTCTCGGCCTTCCTGGCGCTGACGTTGACGCCGGCCTTGTGTGCGACGTTGCTCAAACCGGTGGAGCCTGGGCACAGTACGGAGCGCAAGGGCTTCTTCGGCGCGTTCAACCGGGGCTTTGCGCGATTGACAGCGCGTTACCAGGGCGGTGTCGCCAAGCTGCTGACGCGTACCGGCCGTGCGCTGATTGTCTATGGCGCGATTATCGGCGTGGTGGTGCTGCTGTTCATGCGCTTGCCGACCGCCTTCCTGCCGGAAGAAGACACGGGCGAGTTCATGACCGTCGTCATGCTGCCCACGGGGGCCACGCAGGCGCAGACGCTCGACGTGGTGCGTCAGGCCGAGCAGTACTTCATGACCAAGGAGCCGGCCGTTGCGTCCACGCTGGCCATCACAGGCTTTAGCCTGTACGGCAACGGGCAGAACGCGGCCATGCTGTTCCTCACGCTCAAGGAGTGGAAGCAGCGCAAGGGTGACGACCAGCACGTCGACGCCGTGGTTGCTCGCGCCAATACCGCGTTCGGCAAGATCAAGGGCGCGATGGTCATGGCGATGAACTCGCCCGCGCTGCCGGAGTTGGGCAGCAAGCCCGGCTTCGACCTGCGTCTGCAAGATCGCGGCGGTGCCGGCTATGAGCGCCTTGCGCAAGCACGTGACCGTGTGCTGGCCGAGGCAGCCAAGCATCCGGCGTTGTCGGAGGTGACCTTTGCCGGCCAGGGTGATGCTCCGCAGATCCTGATCGACGTGGACCGCAAGAAGGCGCTGTCGATGGGCGTGTCGATTGACGACATCAACCGCACGCTGGCCGTGATGTTCGGCTCCGACTATGCGGGCGATTTCGTCTATCGCAACCAGGTGCGCCGCGTGATCGTGCAGGCCGACGGCAAGCAGCGTGTGTCGGTCGAACAGCTTGGCCGCATGCATGTGCGCAACGCCGCGGGTGCAATGGTGCCGCTGTCTGCCTTCACCACGGCCCAATGGATCGTGGGGCCGCTCAAGCTGGACCGCTACAACGGCTTTCCGGCCATGGCGATCAACGGCTCGCCTGCCGCCGGCCACAGCTCGGGCGAGGCCATGGCCGCCATGGAGTCCATCGTGCGTAACCTGCCCGACGGTTTCGGCTATGAATGGAGCGGTCAGTCGTTCGAAGAGCGCTTGTCGGGTGCGCAGGCGCCGGCGCTGTTTGCGTTGTCGATCCTGGTGGTGTTTCTGTGTCTGGCGGCGTTGTATGAAAGCTGGTCGATTCCGCTGGCCGTGATGCTGGTGGTGCCATTGGGTGTGTTCGGTGCGCTGTTGGGTGCCACGCTGCGCTTCCTGCCCAACGACATCTATTTCAAGGTCGGCTTGATCGCCACGATCGGCTTGTCAGCCAAGAACGCGATTCTGATCATCGAAGTCGCCAAGGATCTGGTAGCGCAGGGCATGGGCCTGATCGAGGCGACGCTGGAGGCCGCACGCCTGCGCTTCCGGCCGATCGTGATGACCTCGCTGGCGTTTGCCTTCGGTGTGGTGCCGCTGGCGATTGCAACGGGGGCGGCATCCGCCAGCCAGCGTGCGATCGGCACGGGCGTGCTGGGCGGCATCATCACGGCGACGGTGCTGGCGGTGTTCCTGGTGCCGGTGTTCTTTGTGGTGGTGCGGCGCGTGTTCAAGGGCAGCGAGCGCCAGCGCCGGCTGGATGCGGCGCACGAGCATGAGACCGCTGGGCCGGTGGCCTGATCGATTCGCTCAATCCGCAGCGGCTGGGCTCTTGCGCCTGGCGGCCGCCGGATCGAATCCGAAGAAGCCCAACACCTCGGCCGCGACCTGATCGCGGTCGTTGTCCACGCAGATCATGTGGTAGCTGTTCTCCAGCACCACGGTGCGGGCGCGCGGCAGGGTGGCCTGCAGTGTCTCGGCGGAGCGTAGGCTGGTCAGCTCGTCCTCACGGGCGTGGATGATCAGCGTCTCGCAGGGGGTGGCGCGCATGGCGGCATGCGCCTTGACGCGCAGCCGATCGACTTCGCGAATGCAGGTGAGCGGTACCCAGGGGTAGTGGAAGCTGTCGCCGCGTGCGAGCTTGGCCTTGATGATCCGCCGCAACAGTGGGTTCTTGATGCCGAACGGTTCGTCTTCTTCCACGCGCATGTGCGCGGCCATGCCCGGAATCCGGTACACCGCGTGGCGCAGTTCCCGATACCAGGGTGTCGACCAGCCGTCGACGTACATGGGCGTTGCCAGCAGCGCCAGCCTGGCTTGCGGGCGATCCACGCCGTGCCGCACACGATGCGCCAGCACCAGTGCCAGCAGCGCGCCCATGCACATACCGGCGATGTGCACGGTTTCGTGCTCCGCGAGGAGCTGGTTGTACGTTTGCGCAAGCGCGTCGAGCCACGCCTCGGCGTGCGTGGTGAGCAGGTCTTCCGGGCGCGTGCCGTGGCCGGGCAGGGTAGGGGCGTGCGTGACCGAGCCAGCGTTGCGCAGCGCTTTCTGCAGTACGCCCAGGTCATAGGACGTGCCGCCCAGGCCGTGGATCAGCAGCACAGCCGTGCTGCTGGGCGCTGGCGTGGTCACAGTGCGGTCTCGACCGACCAGGTACCGGCCACCAGCGCCGTATTGCCGACGGCATCCGTCAGCGGCCCACCGGTATCCACCACCGTATGCAACGTGCCGTCGCGCGCGGTGAGGCGCAGCGTTTGCCGGCGTGCGGGTGCGACGGTTTCATCGTCGACTGCGGGGGTGCCGAGCCAACGGGCGCTCAGGGCGGCGCGATCGTCCGGATGCACGAGCTGCAGCACGGTGGAGACCGAAGCCATGGTCTGCGCGTCATGCCCGAAGGCCAGCGTCACGTCGCCGCCCCAGTCGATGCGGCCGCTGACCGGGTCGATGGTGTAGACGAGCTGGCTGGACGCCGCCAGTGCCAGCTCCACGCGGTTCTGCCAGTGCGCGCTTTGCTCGTGCAGTTGCTCACGCGTGGTCTTGAGCGCGCTCACCAGCAGCACCAGCAGCGCGGCAACGCCCAGATACAGCTGCGTTTCCAGCAGCGATTGGCCGTAGTGGCGGTCGAGCACCGCAAACGGGCCATCGCCTTCGGCTGTTTGCGTCAGCGCCACCAGCGCCAGCAGCAGCACCGCCACCGAGCCGCCGCGCCCGCCCCACAGCAGAGCCACCACCACGGCAAAGAATAGCGGCACGTAGGTCAGCGCAAAGCCAATGCCATCGCCAAATTTGCTGACGCTGTTGCCATCGAAAATCACGTACGAAGACAGTGCCAGCGCGATGAAGGCCGCCAGGCCGAGAAGGAAATCCGTGCGATCCGTGCCGCCGGAGCGGAACGCGCGAAAGCGGGACCATGCCGCCAGCACCGGCGTGACAATCAGCACACCCAGAAAATCCGAGGCACCCCAGACGCGGAAGACGTGTCCGAATGAACCATTCTGCGACCACGCAAACCACGCAGCGCCGAACACGGCACCGACAACGCTGCTGATCGCCCCCGCTGTCAGCATCGCGCGCAGGAAATACAGCCCTTCCACCGGCACACCCGCGAGTCGGATCACGGCCACGGCCAGCGCTGAGCTACCGGCTTCGTCCAACACGAAGAGCATGGCGTGCGCCGGGTTGGTGTGCTCGATGGCGGCCAGCGCCAGTTGTGCCACCGCAAACGCTGCGCCCAGCCCCGGCCATTCGCGGTACGGCCGCATCATGAAGGCCGCCATGGTCACGCCCGCCGGCAACCAGATATAGCCCGTCATGTCGACTGGCCCGTTCAGGCGGTGCGACACAATGGCGGCAACCAGATAGAGCACGCCCCACAGGATCGTGGCGACGGTGGTGGAAGGTCGGTGGAATTGCATCCGGGTTTCCCTCGGTGAAAACAAAAAACCGCGCCGGCATGCATGCCGTGCGCGGTTGGTGATGCTACCGCAATTGGTTCGGCGGGCGCTCAGACGACCGGCAACGCCAACACTTCCTGCGCCGCGCGCCGATCGCGCAGCTCGGTCATCCAACGCTCAAGGTTCGGACGCGCCGGGCGCTCCATCGGCAGCCCGAGCCAACGGTGCGCGGCGCAACCGCAGACGATGTCGGCCATGGTGAAGCGTTGGCCGGCCACATAGGGCTGCTTGGCGAGCACGCCATCGAGGACGGCGCTGGTGCGTTCGGCGGCCTGGCGCGAGCGCTCGATGCGGGCGGCGTCGCGTTGGTCTTCGGGGGTGCGCACGAGCTGCAGGAACGCATCCACCATCGACGGGCTGAATGAGGTGGTCTGCCAGTCCATCCAGCGGTCGGCATCTGCACGCTCGTGCAGTTCGAGCGGGTACAGATTGCCCGGGCCGTAACGCGCCGACAGGTAGCGCACGATGGCGTTGGACTCCCACAGGACGAAGCGCTCATCGCTGGAATCGTTTAGGCCGTCTTCGATGACGGGGATCATGCCGTTCGGGTTCATCGCTTTGAATTCCGGCGTGTCGACGCCCCCGAAGGCACCGCCGACGTCGATGCGCTCATGGTCGAGCGACAGCTCGCGCGCGCACCAGACCACTTTCTGTACGTTGACCGAAGAGAGTCTTCCCCAGATCCGCAGCATCGACGACGGCTCCTTTCTTAGATGGATGAGTGAACGGTGTTACCTAATTTAGGCGGCCTTGGGTGTGAGTGCCGCAATTTCTGTGCGGAGCAGTTCACCCAGCACGGCAATGCCTTGTTCGATCCGTTCCGGCGCCACCGTCACGAACGCCAGGCGCAGCGTGTTACGGCGCGGCGCGTTGGCGTAGAACGGTGCGCCCGGCACGAACGCCACGTTGCGCGCGACGGCCTTTTCCAGCAGGGCCATCGTGTCGATGCCTTCCGGCACTTCCACCCAGATGAACATGCCGCCTTCCGGGCGGTTCCAGTGCACGCCTTGCGGCATGTGGCGCTGGAGCGAATCGAGCATCGCCTCGCACTGCTTGCCGTAGAGGTCACGAATGCTCGGGATGTGCGTGTCGAGCAGGCCGGTCTTCAGCACCTCGTAGGCCACGCGCTGCGTGAAGCTGGGCGTGTGCAGGTCCGATGCCTGCTTGGCCTGCACGAGTTTGAAGTGGATGTGCTCGGGCGCAATGATGTAGCCCAGGCGCATGCCCGGTGCCAGGATCTTCGAGAACGAACCCATGTAGACCACGCCGTCCGGATTGAGCGAGCGCAGCGAGGGCAGTTGGTCGCCGGTGTAGCTCAGCTCGCCGTACGGATCGTCTTCGACCAGCAGCACGCCGAGTTCCTTGGCGCGGACCACCAGGGCCTGGCGGCGGTCGAGCGGCAGGCGGCGGCCGGTCGGGTTCTGGAAGTTCGGGATGGTGTAGAAGAAGCGCGCGCCAGCGGTCAGCTCGGGCGTGAGCGCTTCGGGCAGCAAGCCCTTGTCATCACTAGGCACCGACGTATATGCCGGTTCGAACAGCGAGAACGATTGCAGGGCACCCAGATAGCTCGGCGTTTCCACCATCACCTTGCTTTGCGGGTCGATGAATATCTTGCCCAGCAGGTCCAGCCCCTGCTGCGAGCCCGTCGTGATCAGCACGCGCGAGGCCGTGGTGCCATGACGTTTGGCGATCCATTCGCGCAGTCCGGACAGCCCCTCGGTCGGGCCGTACTGCAATGCGGCCTGCGGGTTGTCTGCAAACATACGGGCGCACGCCGCCTGAATCGCTTCCACCGGGAAGGTGACCGGGGCGGGCAGGCCGCCGGCAAACGAAATGACCTCAGGACGTTCAGTGATCTTGAGGATTTCCCGGATCGCCGAGCTGGTCAGTTTCTGAGCACGGTTGGAGAAGGTACAGGCGGTGTGGTCCATGGTGTGGTCCTTGTGTTGCGGCGCCCACCTCGTGAGCGGGCGCCGTGGGTGGGCAAAGCGAAAAGAATAGCAGGTGACGCGCCTGTCTTGGCGGGCAGGCGCGTCGCCATTGGGATGCTTAAGCGACTTCAGCGATCAGCTCGATCTCGACGCACGCGCCGAACGGAATCTGCGCGACGCCGAAGGCGCTGCGGGCATGCTTGCCGGCATCGCCAAACACGTCGGCAAACAGCTCCGATGCGCCGTTGGTTACCAGGTGTTGCTCGGTGAACTCCTGCGTGGAGTTGACCAGGCTCATGACCTTGACGATGCGCTTGACGCGGCCCAGGTCGCCACCCAGGTGCGTGTTCAGCGTGGCCAGCAGGTCGATGGCGATGGCGCGCGCGGCGGCCTTGCCTTCTTCGGTGGTCATGTTGGCGCCGAGCTTGCCGACCCACGGCTTGCCGTCCTTCTTGGCGATGTGGCCGGACAGGAAGACCTGGTTGCCGGTTTGCGCGGCCATGACGTAGGCGGCGGCCGGAGCACCAGCGGCGGGCAGTTCGATACCCAGTTGCTTGAGCTTGGTCTGGGCGTCGTGCGTGGCGGTCATGAGGACTCCTTGAGGTGTTGGGTGAACAAATACGGGTGAGGTAACGCTGACAGACGCGCTATCGGCGTACCGACGTTCGCCGGCCGATGCCGACCACGGCAATCACTGCCAGCGCAAACAGCACAGTGGGCGCATCCAGCGATTCGCCCAGCAGCAGCCAGCCGCCGACCAACGTCATGAAAGGTTGCAGCAATTGTATCTGGCCGACCCGAGCAACACCGCCCGCGGCCAGGCCTGAATACCAGAACAGAAAACCGATGAACATGGAAAAGGCTGACACGTAACCCAGCCCGATCCAAGCGCGGGACGACGCATGTGCCAGTGCATCGGCCTGATGCGTGGACGGCAGCCACGCCAGTGCGCCCACCATCGGCAGCAGCACCGGCAGTGAGATGACCAGCGCCCAGGCAATCGTCTGCATGCCGCCCAACTCGCGTGCGAGCTTGCCGCCGGTCGCATAGCCGAGTGCGCCGGTCACCATGGCGGCGAACAGCAGCCAATCGGCGCGGTGCAGGGCGCCGGCGCCTTGCAGCAGCGCAAACGAGACGACGAGCACGCTGCCCACCACCGCGCACAGCCAGAACCCCGTCGACGGCCGCTCACGGCCGAACCACGCGGCAAAGATGGCTGTTGCCAGCGGCAGCAGGCCGGTGATGATGGCACCATGCGCGGCCGGCACATCGCGCATCGCCAGCGAGGAGAACAGCGGGAAACCAACCACCACGCCCATCGCCGTCACTGCGAGCAGCCACCACTGGCGACCCTGCGGACGCTTGCCTGTGGAGAACGCGCCCGTGGCCACCAACAGGCCCAGCGCCAGCACGCTGGCCAACACCGCCCGCGCCAGTGCCACGAAGGTCGCATCCAGCTCGGCCACGGCCATGCGGGTGAACGGCAGCGTCTGGCTGAAGATCGCCACGCCGATGAAGCCGAGTAGCATGCCGCGGCGTTCAGCGTGGTCGGTGTGGTTCAGGGGGAGGGTGGCGGACTTGGTCATGACGGTGACTCAGTCCGCAAACGCCACGGCAACGCGGCGGTTCTGGCGGCTCTTCTTCTCGATCTTGGTGACGACCACGCGGCCGATTTCGCCGGTGGCGCGCACGTGGGTGCCGCCGCACGGCTGGCGGTCGATGCCGTCGATGTGGATGATGCGGATGGCCGATGCGCTCACCGGCGGCGCTGCGCCGATGGTGCGCACGAGTTCAGGTTGCGCGGCCAGTTCTTCCGGTGTGATCAGGTCGATGCGCACCGGCGTGTTGCGGCCGATGAGCGCGTTGAGTTGCGTGGTGAGCGTGTCGCGGTCGAGCGTCGATTCGGGCAGGTCGAAATCGATGCGGCCGGAGTCCGGCGAGATACCGCAGCCCGTGACCGGCACCGGGATCAGCGAGCCCAGCAGGTGCAGGCACGTGTGCAACCGCATCAGGCGGTGGCGGCGGTCCCAGTCGATGGCGGCGGTGACGGGCGTGCCGGGGGCGAGCAGGGCAGCTGCGTCCGCGTTGTCGGCGGGCACGTGTAGCACTGTCTGGCGATCGGGGCTGTAGATAGTGTCGGCAATCGTCACGGTCTGGCCGTCACTCAGGGTCAGCAAGCCGGTATCGCCGGCCTGGCCGCCGCTGCGGGCGTAGAACACGGTCTGGTCCAGCTCGATGCCTTCTGCGTGCACCGCGACGACGGTGGCGTCGCAGGTGGTGCGGTAGGCGTCTTCGTCAAAGCGTTTGAGCGTTGGCATGGCGGGGGTCTCCGATTCGCTGGGTGCGGATTTCTGACCTTGATCCTACCGAACTGTGTCTGTACAGTACCTGTACACTTTATCGTGGCGCTTTCTGTACAGTTTTCAGCCCCGTTTCTGCCCACCCCGTCATGACCGCCTCTTCCCACATCGTCAGTCTGGACGCCCACCGCGCTGCCACCCGGCCGGCTGCGGAGCAGTTGCCCGACCCGATCCCGTCGGCGCAGATGACGCTGGTGGATCAGCTGACCGAGTGGGCGCGCATGCGCATTGATGAACGTGTCTTCCGTGCCGGCATGCGCATGCCGTCGATCCGGCAGCTGGCGCAGGAGAAGAGCATCTCGCGCTTCACCGTGGTGGAGGCGTATGAGCGGCTGGTGGCGCAGGGGTATCTGGAATCGCGCCGCGGCTCGGGCTTCTACGTGAAGGAGCGCCACACGCCGTTGCCGGAAGAGCAGCCCGCCGCGCCGCCGCTGGCGGTCGGGCGCAAGATCGACGTGACCTGGCTGTTGCGCAACATGTTTCTGTCGGCCGAGCCGCGCAAGTCGCCGGGCATCGGTTTTCTGCCCAACGGCTGGCTGGATGGCGAGTTGATTGCCAATGCGTTGCGCGCGCTGGGCCGCCAGAACGGCAACCAGTTTCTGGCGCCGGGCTTGCCGCAAGGCTTCTTGCCACTGCGCCAGCAGTTGCAGACGCGCTTGGCGGAACTGGAGATTGGCGCGCGCCCCGACCAGATTGTCGTGACCTCGGGCATCACATCATCGCTGGACTTGATCGCGCGTCAGTACGTGCAACCCGGCGACACGGTGCTGGTGGGCGATCCGGCGTGGTTCCTGATGTTCGGCCGCTTTGCTGCACAGGGCGCGCAGGTGATTGGCGTGCCGTACACCACCGAGGGGCCGGACCTGGTGGCGCTGGAAGGACTGGTGCAGGTGCGCCGGCCCAAGCTGCTGATCATCAACTCGATCCTGCACAACCCGACGGGCACCTCGCTCTCCGCCGCCAAGGCGTTCCAGCTGTTGCGGCTGGCCGAGCAGTACGGCTTCCTGATTGTTGAAGACGATATCTATGGCGACCTTGCACCGCCCGGACACCAGGGCACGCGCCTGGCAAGCCTGGACCAGTTGCGCCGGGTGATCTATCTGGGCAGCTTCTCCAAGACGCTGGCGATCAATTTGCGCGTGGGCTTTATCGCCTGTCACCCGGAGCTGGCCAAGAATCTGACCGATGGCAAGCTGCTGACGGGCCTGACCACGCCCGAGATCAACGAGCGCGTGCTCTACAAGATCCTCACTGAGGGCCAGTACCGCAAGCATGTCGAGCGCGTACGCGCCCGCCTGGATCGCGCACGGGATGGGGTGCAGCGCAACCTGGAGCGCATGGGCCTGAAGCTGTTTGCACAGCAGGGCGCCGGCATGTTCCTCTGGACCGACACCGGGCAGGATGCCAACGCCATTGCCCGCGCCGGGCACGAGCAGGGCTTTGTGTTTGCGCCGGGGAGCCTGTTCTCGCCGTCGCAGATGCCGTCCACGTGGATGCGCTTCAACATCGCCACCAGCACCGATCCGGACATGCTCCGCTTCCTGGCCGAGCAGCTTGATCGCGGGGCTTGAAAACCGGCTCATCCGCCTTATCTAGCCTCACAAATTCATGCGGGCGCACGCGCAAGGTGTAGCCCGCTTCTCTTTCCACTTTTCTGACTTTTACGCACACCATGAGCGCACCGCACGAGAAGATGGCTTTCCAGGCAGAAGTGAAACAGCTTCTGCATCTGATGATCCACTCGCTGTACAGCAACAAGGAAATCTTCCTGCGGGAGTTGGTTTCCAATGCGTCGGATGCGGTGGACAAGCTGCGCTTCGAAGGCATCGCCGATCCGCAACTGCTCGAAGGCGGCGGTGAGCTGGGCATCCGCATCGGCTTCGATGCCACCGCGCGCACCATCACCATTGCCGACAACGGCATCGGCATGAGCCGCGACGAGGCCATTCGCAACCTCGGCACCATCGCCCGCTCGGGCACGCGCGAGTTCTTCAGTCAGCTCTCGGGCGACCAGCAGAAGGACGCCGCCCTCATCGGCCAGTTTGGCGTGGGCTTCTACTCGGCCTTCATCGTGGCTGACCGCGTGACGGTGGAATCGCGCCGCGCCGGCGTGGCCGCCAATGAAGGCGTGCGCTGGGAAAGCACCGGCGATGGCGAATTCACCGTCGACACCATCGAGCGCGCCGAGCGCGGCTCCACCATCACGCTGCACCTGCGCGAGGGCGAGGACGATTTCCTTTCCGCCTGGCGCATCAAGTCGGTCGTGCAGAAGTACTCAGACCACATCTCCCTGCCGATCCAGATGCGCAAGGAAACGTGGGACGAAGAGAAGAAGACGATGGTCCCCCAGGACGAATGGGAAACCATCAATCAGGGCAGCGCCCTGTGGGCCCGCCCGCGCGCCGACGTGACGGACGATCAGTACATCGCCTTCTACCAGCACATCGCCCACGAAAACGGCAAGCCGCTCGCCTGGACGCACAACCGCGTGGAGGGCCGCAGCGAATACACGCAGCTGCTGTACCTCCCGACCAACGCTCCGTTCGACCTGTGGGATCGCGAGCGCCGCAGCGGCCTGAAGCTGTACGTCAAGCGCGTCTTCATCATGGACGACGCCGAGCAACTGCTGCCGGGCTACTTGCGCTTCGTGAAGGGCGTGATCGATTCGGCGGATCTACCGCTGAACGTGTCGCGCGAAATCCTGCAGGAAAGCCGCGATGTGAAGGCCATCCGCGAAGGCTCGACCAAGCGCGTGCTGGGCATGCTCGAATCGATGGCCGAGTCGGACGACGCGGCCGAGCGCGAAAAGTACGCCACCTTCTGGCAGAACTTCGGCCAGGTGCTCAAGGAAGGCATCGGTGAAGACCACGCCAACAAGGAGCGCATCGCCAAGCTGCTGCGCTTTGCCTCCACGCACAACGAAGACAGCGCGCAGACCGTCTCGCTGGCCGACTACATCGGTCGCATGAAGGAAGGTCAGGACAAGATCTACTACGTGACCGCCGAGAACTGGACGGCCGCCAAATCGAGCCCGCACCTGGAAATCTTCCGCAAGAAGGGCGTGGAAGTGCTGCTGCTGACCGACCGCGTGGACGAGTGGATGCTCTCGTTCCTGCACGACTTCGAAGAGAAGGAACTGGTGTCGGTGGCGCGCGGCGATCTCGACCTCGGCGCCATGGAAGACGAAGCCGAGAAGGCCGAGCATGCCAAAGTGGAAGGCGAGTTCAAGGCGCTGGTCGAGCGTGCCAAGGCCGTGCTGAACGACAAGGCCAAGGACGTGCGGATCACGCACCGCCTGACGGATTCGCCCTCGTGCCTGGTGGCTGACGATGGCGACATCAGCGGCACGCTGGCGCGCCTGCTCAAGCAGGCTGGTCAGCAGGCGCCGGAAAGCAAGCCGGTGCTGGAACTGAACCCGACGCATCCGCTGGTGCGCAAGCTCGCGCTGCTGGAAACCGTCACGGGCAATGAAGCGGATCGCGCTGCGTTCGAAGATCGCCTACACGTGCTGTTCGATCAAGCACTGCTGGCGGAAGGCGGTTCGCTGACGGACCCGGCAGCTTACGTACAGCGTGTGAACCGCCTGCTGGCCTGACCTGCAGCGTGACGCTCAAGCGATGCTTTCCGCCTGTGGTCGACGCGCACACGCGCGTGTTGATCCTGGGCAGCCTGCCCGGCGAAGCATCGCTTGCGCAATCGCAGTACTACGCCTACAGGCACAACCAGTTCTGGCGCCTGGCCGGTGAGGTGATCGGCCAGGACTTGCCGGGCATGGATTACGACGCGCGTCTGCAAGCGCTGCTGGCGCATCATCTCGGTTTGTGGGATGTGGTGGCCGAGGCCAAGCGCGAAGGCAGCCTCGACAGCAAGATTCGGGACCACGCGGGCAACGACCTCGTTGGCCTCATCGCTTCATTGCCGGAACTGGCGGTGATTGCGTTCAATGGCGGTACCGCTGCACGCATTGGCGCGAAGGCACTCGGCGCGCACGGCAGCGGTTACCGTATTCTCACGCTCCCCTCCAGCAGCCCGGCGCACACCTTGTCCTATTCGGAAAAGCTGCATGCGTGGCAGGCACTGCAGCCCTGGTTGGATTAGGCCGCGTCGCCCTTCAAGCCTTGCGCTGCTCCGCCAGGCGATTCCAGAGCATGCCAGCGCGGTTCCCGCTTCTGCAGTAGGCGAGAATGGGCTTGGGCAGTGCATCAACCAACGCGCCAAACGCGTCGACTTCCGCATTGCCGATGTGATTCGGCTCGATCGGCAAGTAGCGTGCCTCCAGGCCCAGCTCGCGCGCCGCTGCGGCGATTTCCTCAAAGGTTGGCTGGTCAATGCCTTCCCCGTCTGGGCGGTTGCAGATCACGGAGCGGAACCCCGCATCGCGAATCGCCTTCAGATCCGCCGGCATGATCTGCCGCGAAGCCGCCAATCCACTCGATGCCGTTGCGCGGCATTGCTCGATGGCACGCCGAAAGCAAGCGATTGCGAAATTGATATCTTGCTCCGTCGTGAAGCGACCGAGGCTGATGCGCACGGTGCGGCTTGCCGCGTCTGCATCCAGACCGATTGCCGAGAGCACATGCGATGGTGTGCCTGCAGCGGAGTTGCATGCAGATGTCGAGGACACCGCGAGGTCATCACCCAGCATGAACGGGAAGAAGCCGGGCGCATTGACCGTCAGACTCAAGGTGTGCGGGATGCGTCGTGCTACGTCACCGTTGTGGACCACATCGCCCAAGGCGAGTACCGACGTCTTCAGTCGCCGGCTGAGCGCCGCAATCCGGGCGGTTTCGCTCTCGATCTCTTCGGCCGCCAGTGCGCATGCGACCCCCATGCCGACGATCTGATGCGTTGCCAGCGTGCCTGAGCGCAGACCGCGCTCATGCCCGCCACCGTGCATTTGCGGTGCAATGCGGTGTGCGATCTCGCGGCGGACGTACAGCGCGCCAATGCCCTTCGGGCCATAGAACTTGTGTGCGGACATCGACAGCATGTCGATTCCGAGCGCACGCACGTCAATCGGCGTTTTGCCGAGCGCCTGTGCTGCATCGACATGCAATAGGGCGCCCGCGGCGTGCACGATCTGCGCGATCGCGCGGATGTCTGTCAGCGTGCCAAGCTCGTTGTTCACCAGCATGAGCGAGACGAGGCCCGTCTCCGGCGTCATCGCTGCGGCCACGGCGTCAGCGGTAATTTCGCCCTGCGCAGTCGGTGAGAGATAGGTCACCGAGATTGCCGATGGGCCACGCGTCGACAGGTGCGCCATCGTGTCCAGAATGGCCTTGTGCTCGATGCGGCTGGTGATCAGGTGACGCTTGCCGGTGGCGGTGTCCACGTAGCCCTTCAGGGCGAGGTTGTTGGATTCGGTGGCGCCGGACGTCCAGATGATCTCGTCGGCATCTGCGTTAATGAGTGCGGCAACCTGTTCGCGTGCGTGCTCAACCTGGTTCTTCGCGCGTCGTCCGGTCGCATGTGAGCTCGACGCGGGATTGCCGAATGCACCGTCGATGCCAAGGCAGGCAGTCATCGCCGCGATCACGCGGGGGTCAGCCGGTGTGGTGGCTGCGTAGTCGAGGTAGTGCATCGTGTTGCGGTCGCTCATTTCGTTCTCTTGCTGCTGTAGGGGCGAGGAAATGATACGGCGAACGATCAGGAAAAATAATTCAAAGTTCCTGCAAAATGCCTACTAAAGGGGGTGAATATTTCTTAGAATTGCGGATATCTAGAAATATTTTTCCTGGCAAAAAATGGACGCCATTGACCGCGAGTTGCTGAGGTTGTTGCAGGCCGATGTGACCCTGCCCATTGCGGAACTCGCGCAACGGGTGAATCTCTCGCAGACGCCGTGCTGGAAGCGGGTGCAACGTCTCAAGGAGACAGGCGTCATCCGGGCGCAGGTGGCGCTGTGCGATGCGCGCAAGCTGGGTGTCGGTACGACAGTCTTCGTTGCGGTGCGAACCGATCAACATACGGAGAAGTGGGCGCAGCGTTTCACACAGGTGGTGAGTGAGATGCCGGAAGTGGTCGAGGTCTATCGGATGAGCGGGGACATCGACTACATGTTGCGCGTCGCCGTGACGGGCATCGAAGACTACGACCGCATCTACAAGCAACTCATCAAGGCGGTGCCGCTGTCCGATGTGAGCGCATCGTTCGCAATGGAGCAGATCAAGTATTCGACCGCGTTGCCGGTGCGCGACGACGCCTAAGGCGGATTGAGTGTTCCCCCTGAAAATGCGCTTTTCGTCCGCGATATTGACTGGGTGCACCGCTCAGAAGCATGAGTGAATCCGAGTCGACGCCTCTCGTATGAGGGGTGCCTTGCCAGTCCGCCGTCCAATCCATTCCTGTAACTCCCATCATGGCCCGTCTCAAACTCGACCTACCGGCTGATCAGTTCTGCTATGCCACGCATCTGACCGTGCGCGTGACCGATATCAACTCGGCCAACCATCTTGCCAATGACTCGATGATCTCGATGATTTCCGAGGCACGGGCACGCTTCCTCCATGAATTCGCCCGTGAGGATGTGAGCCATCAAGGCAGCGGCATCATCGTGACCGATCTCGCCACCATGTATCGCAACGAGGCACATGCGCGCGATCAACTGCTGTTCGAGGTGGGGGTGATGGACTTCAATAAGTACGGTGGCGACATCATCTTCCGCATCACGCGCCCGGCCGACGACACGCTGATCGCCATGGCCAAGTCAGGCTTTGTGTTCTTCGACTATGCGGACAAGAAGGTGGTGGCGATGCCGGAGGGGTTTGCAGACCGCTTCCCGAAGGTGAACTGGGCGGAGTAAGGCCACCACGCGGGCCGAACAACGATGGTGCCGACGTTAAGGTAGGGCTTCAATGGCATCTCCGTGTGCTGATAAGTGCAGCGACATGCGCCATGACGTTTTCGATGTTGGCGTTGGTTTGGGATGCACGCTCGTACTGGAACGTGTTGTGTCATTTGAAGTGTTGGACCGGGGTCGTCGTTGGCCCCCGTGCCTGCCAAGGCAATAGCCACGCCGCATCCTGCGCACCGCTACGCTGGCGCTGATATGCATCTTGTGCCAGACGCCTCATGGCGGGGCGCACGTCACTGTTGAGCAATCATTCAGCGCTCCGCCTACACTGTCGCCAGTGCACCGATGCGCAGCGGCTGGCAAGTCCCGGGGACACGGGCGGCCGGCCACCATGGATGGACCCCAAGGAGCGTTTGCTGATGACCACCCCGTCGATGTACGAATTTCTGGTGCCGACTGCCAACCGCATGCTGGGCAACCTGTCGGCTCTGCTCGACAAGGCGGCTGCCTATGCGGAGGCGAAGAAATTCGACCCCGCCAATCTCATGACCGCGCGCCTGGCGCCGGACATGCATCCATTCACGCGCCAGGTGCAGATTGCCTGCGATCAGGCCAAGGGCGCAGCGGCGCGCCTGTCGGGTGCCGAGCCGCCGTCATACCCAGATGTCGAGGCGACCATTCCGGAATTGAAGGCGCGCATCGCCAAGACGCTGGAGTACGTCAACAGCGTTGATCCGGCGGCGTTTGCCGGCAGCGAAGATCGCACGGTCACGCTCAAGTCCCCGAAGGGCGAGCTGCGGTTCAGCGGCATCGACTATCTGCGTGGCTTCATGCTGCCGAATTTCTATTTCCACATCTCCATGGCCTACGCGCTGCTGCGTCACAATGGTGTGGAGATCGGCAAGTTCGATTACCTCGGGCGCCCCTGAGCGAAGCACTTCACCGCAAAGACAGCGCCGGCGGCCTGATCACAGGCGCCGGCGTTTTTTTATGGGTGCTGATCAACCGAGCTGCGGCATCGTGGCGGCGTAACTGGGCCGTGCACGCATGGCGGCCTGCCCACGCTGGATGTTGGGGCGCGCATCCAGCAGCGCCTTGGTTTCGGGAAACATCTCCAGGTACATCGCAATCGGCGCGAAGAACAGGTCGGCCATCGATAAGGTATTGCCGACCAGATAGTCGCGATCACCGTAGGCCTGTTCAAGCGCGTCGAGCTGCGTGGCGATCTCCGGGACAGCGGCATCGATCACCTTGCGGTCCGGTTGCCCGTCAGCGCCCTTGGGGAAAACGTACTGCAGCACGTAACGGCGCACCATCGCGTCGTAGGCGTGGCAGTTGATCAGGCTGATCCACTGCTCGTTGCGGGCGCGGGCGGTGGGGCCGGTCTGCGGTATCAGGCTCGGGCCGTCGAAGGCTTCATTGATGTAGCTGAGAATGGCCCGCGTTTCGTAGAACTCGATCGGCCCGTCGCTGAATGCGGGTACGCGGCCGAAGGGATTGTGCTCAAGCAGCTCGGGCGTATGCGGGGTGAGTGGGTCGAGCTTGTAGCGCAGGCCTTTTTCCTCAAGCGCCATGCGCACCGTGCGGCAGTAGGTGCTGCGTGGATTGCCGTAGACGGTGAGCGTGCCGGCGCTGCCTTCGGGGTCCAGGTAGTCGCTCAGCCGGTTGAAGACGGATTGCCAGCCGCCATTGTGCGAATCGCGCGTGGGCTCGTCGGGGAAGCCGCTATGACGCATGTGCAGTCGCGTACCGCCGTCCTGGTCGGTGAGGGTGACTTCAATGAGCGTGCGGGCGCTGGCCGGCAATTCGCCGGATTCCCAGCCCCAGGTGTAGGCGAGAAAGTTGGCGCGGTCGAGCAACTGGTATTCGCCATGTGCCACGTGCTGCTCGCCATCGCGGGTGCCCATGACGATGCGGTATTGGCCGCCGACGCGTGCATCGGCGCTGGCTTCGACCACGCCCATGCCCCGCGGGCAGTGCCAGACCGCGAGCGCAGCCTGATCGGTAAAGGCATCGAATACCCGCTCGCGCGGTGCGCGGATATGGCGGGTCATCTCCAGTTCGAAAGTGGCGGCGCGGTCCATGGTCGTCTCCGGGTGTCTGTTGTCAGTCCTTGGTGGATGGGGTGTCCGCGTCTGGGGGCGCAGACGTGGCGTGGGTTTGCTCGACAAAGGCGACCAGGCGATCCAGGTTGCCTTCCCAATGCTGGCGATAGCGCTCCAGCCAGCCGTGCGCATCGCGCAGGGCGCCGGGGCGCAGGTGGCAGATGCGCCAGCGCGCGTTGATCTCACGTTCGATCAGCCCGGCTTCGGCCAGCACGCGCAGGTGCTTGGAAATGGCGGGAGCGGACATATCGAACGGACGGGCGAGTTCACTCACCGGGGCTTCGCCTTCCGCCAGGCGCGCAAGTATCGCGCGGCGGGTGGGGTCGGCCAGAGCGGCGAACACGGTCGAGAGGGCGTCGTCTGATGTCGGCATGTCATCATTTAACTTGTTGGTTAATTGACTGTCAAGGTCGGTTACATAAGGCTTTGCCCGTACTCGACTCGCAAACGTTAAGGAGAGGTCACGGCCGTGTGCCTGCGCATCTGTCACAATCGCGCCCGTGGCCGGCGCGGGGGTGCCGGCACCTTTCTGTTACCGGGCCTCAACATGCCGTTTCTTGGAATCGGGTTTCACGTCATCGTCGCGCTGTTCTTTGCCGTGCACGTCGTGCGCAGCAACCAGAACATGTACTGGCTGTTCATCCTGTTCGCGTTTCCGCTGCTGGGCAGCGTGGTGTACTTCTTCGCGATCTATCTGCCGGAGATGCGCCACTCGCGCGGCGCCCGTGTCGCGAGCCGCGCTGTCACCCAACTGATCGACCCCAACCGCGCCGTGCGCGAGGCACGCAACGACTTTGATCGCGCGCCGACCGTGCAGCACCGCCTGCGCCTGGGCGAAGCGCTGCTGGAGGCAGGTGATGCCAAGGAAGCACGCCAGCATTTCGAGCAGGCGGCCACCGGCCCATTCGCTGGAGACTCGGCAGTGCTGCTGGGCCTGGCCCGCGCACAGTTCGCCACCGGCGATGCGGCACTCGCCAAGGGCACGCTCGAGACGCTGTTCGAAGCCCACCGCGTGACGCGCCAGCAACCCGATTCGACGCTGCTCTACGCCCGCGCGCTGGCTGCCATCAATGCCCCCAACACACGCGAGGCGTTCGAGCAGGCGCTCACCTACGCCAACGATGCCGCCGCCCGCTGCCTGTTCGGCGAGTGGCTGCTCACCCAGAACAACGATGCCGACAAGCAACGCGCCCAGACGTTGTTTGACGACATCCTGCGCGACGCCAAACACTGGACGCGCTATGCCAAAGACCACAACCGTGAATGGCTGCAGCGCGCTGCAGCCGCTCAGTCTTCTTCCCGTTGATCCGCTTTATGACGCTGTTGAAACGTAAATCCATCGAGGCCGTGGCCTCGCGCCGTCCTGCTCGCGCCAAGCGTGAAGATCGCATGAACCACGATGACGAACCCAAGCGCATGGCCCCGCGTTTTGCCCCGGTCACGTTCTCTGAATTGGCGGGCGTGCGCTACCTGCACTTCGGCACCGAGTGGGTGCAAGGCGCAATGCGCCTGTCCAAGCCCGACGCTATTGAGCTGGAGTACGCCCAGCAGATGATGGCGTGGATGCTGTTCCTGGATCCGGCATCGCGACCGGATTTCCATGTCGTGCAATTGGGCCTCGGTGCGGCCGCGCTGACCAAGTTCTGTCACCGCCAGCTCGCACCCGCGCAGGTGACTGCAGTTGAGCTGAACCCTTCCGTGATCGTTGCTGCGCACAGCATGTTCAACATGCCGTTCAACGATGCGCGCCTGAGCGTGCTGGAACAGGACGCCTACGACTGGGTAATGGACGCCAGCCATCACTGCACCGTCGACGCGCTGCAGATCGATTTGTACGACGCCACGGCCCGCGGTCCGGTACTCGATACGCCCGCGTTCTACAAGGCTTGCCGCGAGGTGCTGCGCTCGCCCGGCGTGATGACGATCAACCTGTTTGGCGACCACACCAGTTTCCCGCGCAACATCGAGCGCATCTGCGATGCATTCGACAACCGCGTGCTCGTCTTCCCCGAAGTGCACGACGGCAACGTGATCGCGCTGGCCTTCAACGGCCCGCCGCTGCAGGTGAGCTGGGAGGCGGTGCAAGAGCGTGCCGCTGCGTTGCAAGCGTCGCTCAGGCTGCCAACCAAGGGTTGGGCAGAAGGGCTGCGCAGCGCCAATGCGGGTCAGGAAGACATGCTGACGATCTGAGCATCTCTATCGTCCGCCCATACAAAACGCCCCGGTTTGCCGGGGCGTTTGCTTTTGCGAAGGTGCGAGCTCAGGCTGCGTCGCCCATGCCGGGCATCTGGTCGATGAAGCCGGTCACCACGTGCATGCGGTCGCCAACGATGCGCACGAAATCCGTGCCCTTGACCAGCGCCTGGCCGTCCGGCCCGAGCGTCCAGCGGAAGCGGATTGTGTCTTGCACCACGTCAACACCACCGTCGCGCGCAAAGCGGAAGCCCGGAAACTTGGCGTGCACACCGGCGATGAGTGCGTCGATGCCGTCATGGCCTGTGCCCTGCATCAGCGGATCAACGTAGGTGGCGCCTTCGGTCCAGGTCTGCGCGACGAAGGTACGGCGCTGCGCGGCATCGGTCGCGTTCCAGGCAGCGATGTAGCGGTCGACCAGCGTATCAGCGAGGGTTTCGTTGGCGGCGAGGTGCGTGGCGGTCATGGCGTTTCTCCGTTCGAAGTGGGGGAGGCTGCGGCGCACGGTGATTCGTCTTCCGTGCTGCATGGCTTCATCTTCGGTGCCGGCGTGGATGGTGTCGATTACGCGGCAGGTAATCACCACATCCACGCCCGGAGAAACGAGAAAGGCGAGGGCGTTACTTGGACAGCAACCGCATCGCCGATTCCAACCCGGCGATGGTCACGGGATACATCCGCGTCTTCACGATCTGGTTGATGACCGAGATGGACTGCCGGTACTCCCACAAGCTTTCCGGCTCGGGGTTGAGCCAGACGAACTTCGGGAACTGTTCGATCAGCCGCTTGAGCCAGACCGCGCCGGCTTCGGCATTGTTGTATTCGACCGAGCCGCCGGCCTGCAGGATCTCGTACGGGCTCATGGTCGCGTCGCCCACGAAGATCAGCTTGTAGTCGGGCGGGTACTTGCGGATGACGTCCCACGTGGAGAAGCGCTCCGCATGGCGGCGGCGGTTGTTCTTCCAGAGATGCTCATACACGCAGTTGTGGAAGTAGTAGTACTCCAGGTGCTTGAACTCGGTCTTGGCGGCGGAGAACAGCTCTTCCACGCGCTTGATGTGGTCGTCCATCGAGCCGCCCACGTCCATCAGCATCAGCACCTTGACGTTGTTGTGCCGCTCGGGGCGCATCTTGATGTCGAGCATGCCGGCATTGGCGGCGGTGGAGTGGATGGTGTCGTCCAGGTCCAGCTCGATGTCGGCGCCGTCACGCGCGAACTTGCGCAGGCGGCGCAGCGCGACCTTGATGTTGCGCGTGCCGAGTTCGACGGTGTCGTCGTAGTCCTTGTACGCGCGCGCTTCCCACACCTTGACCGCCGTGCGGTTGCCCTTCGATGGCCCGCCGATGCGGATGCCTTCCGGGTTGTAGCCGCCGTGCCCGAACGGCGACGTGCCGCCGGTGCCGATCCACTTGCTGCCACCTTCGTGGCGCTCGTGCTGTTCGCCCAACAGTTCCTTCAGGCGCTCCATCAGCTTGTCGAGGCCGCCCATGGCTTCGACCTTGGCTTTCTCTTCCGGCGAGAGCTCGCGCTCCAGCTTCTTGATGAGCCAGTCGAGCGGAATGTCTGCGCGCCAGTCGACCGCGCCTTCCACGCCCTTGAAATACGCGCCAAAGGCCTGGTCAAACTTGTCGAAGTGCTTCTCGTCCTTCACCAGCGTCATGCGCGCCAGGAAGTAGAACTCGTCGAGCGAGGGCGCGATGACCTGCTGCTTGAGCCCTTCAAGCAGCGTCAGGTATTCCTTGACCGAGACGGGCAGCTTGGCGTGCCGCAAGGTGAAGAAGAAATCGATGAGCATGTCAGTCTCCTGCTCGGTGGCTTAATGAGACGCGCCGCTGACGTTCAGCAGCACCACGCCGCCCACCACCATGCCGATGCCCGAAAGCTTGGCCATCGACACCCCCTCCTTGAACAGCAGGATGCCGACGACGGCCGTCAGCACCGTGCCCACGCCTGACCACACCGCATACGTGATGCTCATGTCGATGCGTTTCATGACGATCGCCAGGCCCCCGAAGGCGAGCCCGTAGCAGATGGCCGTGCCGATGATCCACAGCGGCTTGGAAAACCCGTCCGACAGCTTCAGGCACAAGGTGCCGATCACCTCGGTGACGATGGTGCCGGCCAGCAGCAGCCACGGGTTCATCGCGGCTGCTCCAGCTTGTATTGCAGATGGCGTTTCACGGTCAGCCATTCCGATTCGATGATCGAGAACACCACCGTGTCGCGGAAACTGCCGTCCGGCATGCGCTGGTGATTGCGCAGCACGCCATCTTGTTTAGCACCCAGGCGGGCGATGGCGGCGCGGCTCTGGTGGTTCATCCAGTGCGTGCGGAACTCCACGGCAATGCAGCGCAGCGTCTCGAATGCTTGCGTCAGCAACAGCAGCTTGCATTCCGTGTTGATGGCGGTGCGCTGCACCGATTTGGCGTACCACGTGTGGCCGATTTCCAGCCGGCGGTTGGCCTCGTCCACGTTGAACAAGCGCGTGGCGCCGACCACCTTGCCGGGTTTGCCGTCATGCATCTCGCGCACAACAAAGGGCATGGCGCCCAGGCGCTCGCGCATGTCCAGCGCAATGGTCAGCCAGTCGCTGACTTTTTCGGGCGAGGGCACGGAGGTGTACCAGAGCCGCCACAGCTCACCGTCAGCGGCTGCGGCGCGGATTTCCTCTTCGTGCTCGGGGCCGAGTGGCTCCAGCCAGGCGTGCTGGCCGGACAGCGTGACGGGTTCGATCAGGCGGGGCATGGTGCAACCCCGTTCAGCGGTTGGCGCGGTTCATGAAGACCAGGCGCTCGAACAGGTGCACGTCCTGCTCGTTCTTGAGCAGCGCGCCATGCAGCGGCGGAATGGCCGCGTTCTTGTCCTGGCTGCGCAGCGATTCCGGCGGAATATCTTCGGCCAGCAGCAGCTTGAGCCAGTCGATCAGTTCCGAGGTCGACGGCTTCTTCTTCAGTCCCGGCAGATTGCGCATCTCGTAGAACGCATCCAGCGCAGCCTTGACCAGCGCCGGCTTGATGCCCGGGTAGTGCACGTCGACGATGGCCTGCATCGTCTCGGCATCCGGAAACTTGATGTAGTGGAAGAAGCAACGGCGCAGGAAGGCGTCGGGCAGCTCTTTCTCGTTGTTCGACGTGATGATCACCAGCGGGCGATGCTTGGCGCGGATGGTCTCGCGCGTTTCGTACACGTAGAACTCCATGCGATCCAGCTCGCGCAGCAGGTCGTTGGGGAATTCGATGTCGGCCTTGTCGATCTCGTCGATCAGAAGCACGACGGGCTCATCCGCCTCGAAGGCCTGCCACAACACGCCCTTGACGATGTAGTTGCGGATGTCGTGGACCCGGTTGCTACTTTCCTTGTCGCCCAGTTGCGAGTCGCGCAGGCGCGAGACCGCGTCGTATTCGTACAGGCCCTGCTGTGCCTTGGTGGTCGACTTCACGTGCCACTGCAGCAGCGGCATGCCCAGGGCGGCGGCCACTTCCTCGGCCAGCATGGTTTTGCCTGTGCCCGGCTCGCCCTTGATCAGCAGCGGGCGCTGCAGCGTCATGGACGCGTTGACGGCAAGCTTGAGGTCGTCGGTGGCGACGTACTGTTCGGAGCCTTCGAAACGCGCACGCTGGTTGGATGCGGCAGGCGAGGTGGTGGTGTTCATCGTGCAAGCCTACTGGGCGGTAAAAGAATCGGAAACGGCCAGTATAAGAGAGTTTGGGTGTTTGCTGCCCGGCGCTGCCGGGGCCGCCCAGCCGTGCCATTCCCCGCTGTCAAGTCACGGGACCCCTAACTGGACTGGAAAAAAATCTGTGCGCTACAATGCGCCGGTTTGACGCACCTCAAAACAACCGTCTTATGGCACCTTGCCAGCAGCCGGTGAAGGCGCCCAGAGAGACAGCCGGCTGACAGGTCAAGCCAGGCAGGGCGAGCAGGATTCTGAACTCCACGCTTAAGAACGAGATGAAAAAGATCCTCACCATGGTGGCCGCATTTGGCACATTCGGCGTGCTGGCCGCGTCGGCCTCCGCAGCGGACATTCAGGGCGATGCCGCCGCCGCCCAGAGCAAGGTCGCAATGTGCATCGGCTGCCATGCCATTCCCGACTACAAGACGTCGTTCCCCGAGGTGTATCGCGTGCCCTACCTGGGCGGCCAGAACGCCAAGTACATCGAAAGCGCGCTTCACGCGTACCAGAAGGGTGACCGCAAGCATCCAACCATGCGCGCCATTGCCGGGTCGTTGACGGACCAGGACATCGCCAACCTGGCTGCGTATTACTCGCAGCAGACGGCCGCTACGCCCAACAACCCGCGGAAGTGACGAGGAAGAACATGAAGAAGATCTCGCTTGGTTTGGGCGCGTTGATCCTGGGTGCCGCTGTGTCGGCACAGGCCGCCGATCTGGAAAAGGGCAAGCAACTGGTGGAGAAGGGCACGTGTGCGGCCTGCCACGGTGCCGGCCTGAACGCCCCGATTTCGCCGGACTACCCGAAGCTGGCTGGCCAGCACGGCGACTACATCTATCACGCATTGCTGGCCTATCAGACCAGCAACAACCCGCTGATGGGCCGCAGCAACGCCATCATGGCGGGCCAGGTCAACAGCAACCCGGCCACCATCGGTGCTGACGGCAAGCCGCGTCCGTTCACCGAGGCGGAGTTGAAGGACATCGCTGCCTACATCGAATCGCTGCCCGGCTCGCTGGTGCTCAAGAAGTAAGCCGGCTTCGGCAGGCAAAGAAAAACCGCTCCTCGGAGCGGTTTTTTGTTGGGCGGATGACTCGGGCGTTTAGCGGGCCGTCGCGCGTTTGCGCACGCACTCGATATACGCCTCGCCGTCGGGCGGCAGGCCGGTGCGCTGCGCAGTCCACAGCATCTGGCCCAGGCATTCCATCACCTGGTGCTGTGCCTCGTGCGGCGAGTCGAGCCGCTGGGCCAGTGCCTCGTATGCGGCACGGATACCGCGCGGCTGGTCCACCGACACCTGCTCGCTGATCGACAGATGCATCGACAGGTGCAGGAACGGGTTGCTCTGGCCGCTCTCAGGTGTGTAATCACGGGCGAGGGCGTCTTCGCCGGCGTCCAGGGTGTCGTGGTATTCGGGATGCAGTTGCATCCAGTCGACCGCCATGGCTTCAAGCGGCGTGAGGATTTCTGCCTGGCGATGCTTGCGCCAGGCGCCGCAAAAGAATTGACGGACTTCGTCGCGGGAGGGATTGAACATGATCCCGCCATTGTACCGGCCTGCCCTGGCGTGTGCCGGGCCCTCCAAGCGACGCCAACGCTACAATGGCGACCCACCCCGCAGACGGCGACCCAACGCCGCGCACCATGAGACAAATCACCGATTCCACCCTCGCTGCACGCGCTGCCGACAAACTGCTCGGCGTGCTGCTGATCGCCACTTCCGCCGCGTCGTTCGGGGCAATGGCGATCTTCACGCACTACGCCTACGCGAGCGGCGCCAACGTGGTGGGCCTGCTGATGGTGCGCTTTGTCGTTGCGGCTGCGGCGCTGATGGTGGTGATGCGCGTGCGGCGCATCGGCATTCCGCCATGGTCGCGCGTGCTCGGCCTGGCGGCCATGGGCGGCATTGGCTATGCGGGGCAGTCGTTCACGTTCTTCTCGGCATTGAACTACGCGCCGGCCAGCCTGGTGGCGCTGCTGCTGTATCTGTATCCGATGTTCGTGACGGTGCTGGCCGCCGTGTTTCTGCGTGAGCGGCTGACCACGGCGGCCATTGTTGCGCTGGTACTGTGTTCGGTGGGTGCGGGGCTGACCGTGGGTGGCGCGGGCCTGTCGGGCGGCAGCCTGCTTGGCATTGCATTGGGTGTGGCATCAGCGGTGATCTACTCGATCTACATCACCGTGGGCGCGCGCGTGACGCATGGGGTGGACCCGTTGGCCTGCACCACGGTCATCTGTACGGCCGCGGGTGTCGTCTATACGGGCATGGCGTTGGCCGGTGCCCCGGCGCACTTGCCCGGTACGGTGGGTGGCTGGGCGGCCGCATTAGCGATTGCCGGATTGTCGACGGTGGTGGCCATTCTCACGTTCTTTGCCGGCCTGCAGAAGCTGGGTGCGGCGCAGGCGTCGATGCTCTCCACGCTGGAGCCGGTGGTGACGGTGCTGCTGGCGGCAATGCTGCTGGGTGAGTCGATTGCGCCCACGCAGATGATCGGTGGGGCATTGATCCTGGCCGGCGTGCTGTGGCTCACGCGTGCCGATGCAAAGCCCACAGGCCACCGTGCGGATGACATGGCCTGAGGTTTGATCGGCTGCTCAAAATGAAAACCGCCCGGCCTGGTATGACTCAGGGCCGGGCGGTTTTTCTTTGCACCTTCAGGCGATTACTTCTTCACGCCTTCCGGCAAGCGTTGCAGGCCCTGCACCCGCATCAGGGCCGGACGATCCGCCAACACGCCATCGTAGAACGAGGCCAGGTCACCCTTGAGCGCCGTGCGCGACGCATCGTTCAGATAGATCATGTGGCCCGACGGGTAGTTCTTGATCGTCAGGTTCTTGGCCTTGATGGCCGGGTCGAGTGGCATCTGCGCCAGCGTCAACTCGGTCTGATGGAACGGCGTGACCGCATCGAAGTAGCCGCTGGCTTGCAGCACCTTCAGATCCGGGTTCAGGCTCATCGTCGAGGCCAGGTCGCCAGCCGTGTACAGCGTGTTGCCGCCACCCTTGTTGGCGCCCGTCGGGTCGATGTGGCTGAAGTCCCAGTTGTTGAACACGGCGTCGTTCAGGTCCACGAACGACGAGGTCGACGTGTACTTGAGCTGGGTGTTCAGGTAGCTGTTCCACAGCACCGTGTACGCGCCGCCGATGTTGGAGATCGACGGATCGTTGCTGCCAGAGTTCGGCAGGATGAACGGCGCAATGCCCTGGCCCGTGTAGTTCGCGCGGCCGTCGTACTGGCCGATTTGGATGCCCGGGTTGAGCGTCAGGAAGAACGTGTACGGCGGGTTGTTGTTCTGCGACGGAACGTTGCCCAGCGCAGCCGGGTTGCCGAACGTCTGGATCAACGAGACCGGATCGGTGCCGATGTACGAGCCCATCGTCTGCGCGGATTGCAGGTTCAGGTTCAGGCGCACGTTGACGAAGCCGCCGTCTTGCGGGTTGGGCGCTTGCGCGAGCGGCGTGAGCGTGTTGTCCGCATAGTTGCGTGCCTGGACCATGTAGCTGTCGAGATCGGTCGGCGGCGGGTTGACGGTCGTCTTCTTCCAGTACCACGCGTCGGCGGCCAGCGTCGGGAAGGTGCCAATGGCCGAGAGCGCATTTGCATAGTCGAGGATCGACGACTGCAGCGTGATGCCGTTCAGCTCGATGCCGTCTTCATGCAGGATCCACGACAACACCGCACTGCGCGCCGTGCCGTACGACTCGCCGTACAGGAACTTGGGCGAGTTCCAGCGCGCGTTCTTGGTCAGGTAGCGCTGGATGAAGCGGTCGATCGAGTGGGCGTCCTGGTCAGTACCCCAGAAGTTCTTGTTCACGGCCGGGGAGATGGCGGCCGAATAGCCGGTGCCCACCGGGTTGATGAACACGAGGTCGGAGCGATCGAGCAGGCTGTCCGGGTTGTCGGGCAACTTGTACGGCGCCGGCGGCGTGAAGTTCGGGAACGACGACTGCAGACGTTTCGGCCCGAACGAGCCCAGTAGCAGGAAGACCGACGACGAGCCTGGGCCGCCGTTATAGAAGAATGTCACCGGGCGCGGCTTGGACGGGTCCGGATTGTCCTGCGTGTAGGCCACGTAGAACATCGACGCATTGGCTTTCGACGTCACGGGGTCGATGGTCGTCAGGTGGCCGGCGGTGGCCGTGTAGGCGAGGCTCTTGCCGCCGATGCTCACTGTGTGGTGCGTGATGGCGGCGCTTTCGCCTGGGTCGGCGGCCAGGGCGTCATTGGGGCCGGTGCCGTAGACGTTGGGGTCTACGTATGGCTGGTCGGGCGGCGTGGCTGCCGTCACCGGTTGCGTGACCGTCTTGCCCGCATCCACAGCGGTGCTGCTGGGGTTGGCCGTGGCAGAGGAGTCGCCGCCGCCGCAACCCGCCAGCAGCGCGGCAGCGAGTGCTGCCGCGGCAAGCGATGCGCCCAGGGCTTTGGGCAAACCTGCAAAATCACTGGTCGATAACCTGGATTTTTTCATGGCGATAAAGGCCTTTTTCAGGATGACGAACGCCATCACTTAAAACGGATAGTTTTAAGTTGGCTCCATATCTGATTTGCGTTTTGTAATCTCTATCCCGCGCAAACCGGATATTCTGATTTCCCGCCTCTCACGGGGATTTAATTCAATCTGTTTTTATTCGGAAAAACGATCCCCTTGAGACCCGGTTGGGTTTCAAAAAATAGGAGCAGCGCTGGAGTCAATGTGGCAGGGTGTTTGCGCAAAGCCAGTGAGGGCAATGCGAAAACGTTAGCGCGAATGCGTCCGCGCACTTTGGCTAAATCAAAGTGCGAATCTGGTTCGCTCAACCTGCTGGTGATTCAATGACGAACGAAAAAGTAGTTCGTAAGGAAACCGTTGTAAAGACCTGTTTTATGGGGCGTGCAATCCACTGGTAAAAATGACATGGGTTTTGAACGGTGCGCCACAAGAAAGGCGATTAAATACAATGAAGGCATGTCGTTTCTGCATGCTGGTCGGTGTTGACCGTCAAGGCGTTGATGCATTTCTGCGCTTAGACCCGGCCGGCGCTACGTGGCGAGCCGCATTACAATGCGCTCCTTGACTCTTTTCAGGAGCGTTTAGCAATGCCCATGCTTGAACCGTCCGTGCTGGACCAACTGTTCCACGAAGCCCGCACCCATAACGTGTGGTTGGACAAGCCAGTCGACGATGAACTGCTGAACACGCTGTACGAGACCGTCAAGTACGGCCCGACTGCTGCCAACAGTACGCCGGCGCGCTTTGTGTTCGTGAAGACCGCGGCTGCCAAGGACCGCCTGATCCCGTGCATGTCGGCCGGTAACCAGGAAAAGACCCGCCAGGCACCCGTGGCCGTGATCGTCGCGTACGACACGCAATTCCACGAGCAACTGCCCAAGCTGTTCCCGCACGCCGATGCGCGTTCGTGGTACGCCGGTGACCAGGCCAAGATCAACGCTGCTGCATTGATGAACAGCTCGCTGCAGGGCGGCTACCTGGTGATCGCGGCGCGTGCGCTGGGTCTGGATTGCGGCCCGATGGCTGGCTTCGACGCCAACAAGGTCAATGAGACGTTCTTCCCCGATGGTCAGTGGAAGGTCAACTTCATCATGAACATCGGCTACGGCGACGTGGAGAAGCTGCACCCGCGCAACCCGCGCCTGTCGTTTGAAGAGGCTTGCAAGATCGTTTGATCGATAACCGATCGCGCAAAAAGAAACGGGGACTCGCATTCGAAACTGCGGTCCCCGTTTTTCATTCCTTCGGCGCCGGCGTCTTCGGCCTGAACTCGCACAGCGGCTCGATCGCGCAGTGCCAGCACTCGGGCTTGCGCGCCTTGCATACGTAGCGCCCGTGCAGGATCAGCCAGTGGTGCGCATCCTGGCGGAACTCCTCCGGCACCACTTTCAGCAGCTTCAGTTCCACTTCCAGCACGTTCTTGCCCGGCGCCAGCCCGGTGCGGTTGGCCACGCGGAATATGTGCGTATCCACCGCAATCGTCGGCTCGCCAAAGGCCGTGTTCATCACCACATTGGCGGTCTTGCGGCCCACGCCCGGCAGGCTTTCCAGGGCGGCGCGATCACGCGGCACCTGACCGCCGTACTGGTCGCGCAGGATGCGGCACGTCTGCAGGATGTGCTTGCACTTGGTGCGGTACAGCCCGATGGTCTTGATGTATTCGGTGATGCCTTCCTCGCCCAGCGCCAGCATCTTGGCCGGCGTATCCGCCACCGGAAACAGCTTGCGCGTGGCCTTGTTCACGCCCACATCGGTCGCCTGCGCAGAGAGCAGAACCGCAATCAGCAGCTCGAACGGTGAGGTGTACTCAAGCTCCGTGGTTGGCGTGGGGTTGTTCTCGCGCAGGGTCTCGAAGATGGCGTGGCGCTTGGCGGGATTCATCGTCGGGGCGGACGTTAGGGTTTGTTGGCGTCGGGTTTGGCGCTGTGCTCGACCTGGTCGGCGATGCGCTTGCGGCGGGCCTCGGCTTCGTCGATCTGGGCCTGCACGTCTGCCGACACATCGGTCACGTTGCGCGGACCTTGCCCACGCGCGGCCATCTCAGCCTGCTTCTGGCGGGCCCGCTCGATGGCGGCCTGGATGATCGCTTTCTTGCGTGCCTGGGCGGCACGCTCGGCGTCATCGGCGGGTTGTTCTGCGCTGACGGCGGCCAGCTTGGCGGCGGCCTTGGCGGCCAGGCGCGCTTCGTTCTCAGCCTGCTCGCGCTTGAGGCGTGCGTTGCGGAAGTCGTAGCGGTCGCGGGCGACGTCAGCCTGGGCCTGGCTCCAGGCGTCCCAGCCCGTGCGTTCCCCGGTGATGGGGATCATGTCGATGCAATCGACCGGGCAGGGCGGTACGCAGAGGTCGCAACCGGTGCACCAGTCTTCGAGCACCGTGTGCATGGCCTTGGGTGCGCCGACGATGGCGTCGACCGGGCATGCTTGGATGCACAACGTGCAGCCGATACAACGTTCCGGGTCGATGACGGCCACGGCGCGCGGCTGTTCGATGCCGTTGGCTGGGTCCAGCGGCAGCAGATCGCCAGTGCGGCCCAGCGCGTCGGACAGGCGGCGGATGCCCTCTACACCGCCCGGCGGGCAACGGTTGGGCAGCGCCTCGCCGTTCGCCATGGCTTCAGCGTATGGGCGGCAGCCGTTGTAGCCGCACTTGGTGCATTGCGTCTGCGGCAGGAGGTGTTCGAGCCGGTCGGCCAAGGATGTGGCCAATGCGGGAACCAAGGAAACCACGATGGGACTTGTCGTTTGAATAGCCTGCCATTATCGCTGATTTGGCGGCTGCGCAAGGCGTGCATGCCCTGACGTTGACCGCGGCGGCCATGTCTTAACCGTATGACATAATCCTTAGGTTCTAAACGGACCGACGTGCCATGCCGTCTTACCCAGCCGCGCCGCTCGCCGACATTGATCCGGTCGATTCCTCGGGCGATTCCGTCACACCCCGCGCACGCCGCGACCCCGCCGGTACGCGCCGTCGCATCCTTGCTGCAGCCCTTGAAGAGTTCTCACGTGGTGGGTTTGCCGGTGCGCGCGTCGATGCCATCGCCCGCCGCGCTGAGACCAACGAGCGCATGCTGTACTACTACTACGGCAGCAAGGAGAAGCTCTTCCTGACCGTGCTCGAGCACATGTACTTCCGCTTCAAGCAGGCGGAAGAGCAGGTGCAGCTCGAGTCGTCTGACCCACGCGAAGCGGTCATCCAGCTGGCGCGTTTCATCTGGGATTTCTATTACGAGAACCCCGAGTTCATCCGCCTGCTCAACAGCGAGAACCTGCATGAGGCGCGGCATCTGAAGACCTCGCCGCACCTGGGCGAGCTGGTCAATCCGGTCATCGATGTGCTGCGCGGTGTGGTCGAGCGTGGTCAGCGCAGCGGCGTCTTTCACAAGGATGTGGATGTCTCGCGGCTGTATCTCACGATTTCTGCGCTGGGCTACTATGTGCTCTCCAACCGCTACACGATCAGCGCAGTGATCGGTCGAGACATCGCATCGGCTGATGAGCATGAAGCCTTCGCGCAGTTGCACATCAAGATGCTGCTGGCGTATCTGGAGCGGCCCCAGGGCTGAGCGGCGCGCCAGATAAAAAAAGCCTCGCGGTTGCGAGGCTTTTTCTTTGGGTGTCGCTTGATCCGCGGATCAGGCGACAGCCTTGATGCGCGGCGCGCCCTGATCGTACTGGCGGATGAAGTCGCGCAATTGCGGATACACCTGTTCGCGCCAGCGGCGGCCTGAGAAGATGCCGTAGTGGCCGCACTTCGGTGCGGTCAGATGCTGCTTGCGCGCCTTCGGAATGCCCGTGCACAGGCCATGGGCCGCTTCGGTCTGGCCGCTGCCGGAGATGTCGTCCAGCTCGCCTTCAATGGTGAACAGCGCTGTGCCCTTGATGTCTTGCGGGCGCACCGGCTTGCCTTCGATGACCCATGTGCCGTTGGCCAGGTGGAACTCCTGGAACACGTCACGGATGGTCTCGAGGTAGTACTCGGCGGCCATGTCGAGCACGGCGTTGTACTCGTCGTAGAAACGCACGTGGGCTTCGGCGTCTTCCGTGTCGCCTTCAATCAGGTTCAGGTAGTAATCGTAGTGCGACGACAGGTGGCGATCCGGGTTCATCGCCACGAAGCCGGCGTGCTGCAGGAAGCCCGGATAGACCTTGCGGCCGTGGCCCGGGTAGTTGGCCGGCACCGTGTAGATCACGTTGGTCTCGAACCAGCTGTGCGCCTTGTTGGTCGCCAGCGAGTTGACGGCGGTCGGGCTCTTACGCGCATCGATCGGGCCGCCCATCATGGTCATGGTGCGCGGCGTCTTTTCGCCATCCGAGGCCATCAGCGAGATGGCGGCCAGCACCGGCACGGTCGGCTGACACACCGAGATCACGTGCAGCTTGTCGGCACCGATGTGGTTGATGAATTCGCGGATGTAGTTGATGTAGTCCGACAGATGGAAAGCACCTGCCTCGGCAGGCACCATGCGGGCGTCGATCCAGTCGGTCACGTACACCTTGTGATCCTGCAGCAGCGTGCGCACGGTGTCGCGCAGCAGCGTCGAATGGTGCCCCGACAGCGGCGCACACACCAGCACGATCGGCTCGTCCTTGAGCAGCTTGATGGTCTCGGCATCGTCGGCGTAGCGCTTGAAGCGGATCAGGCGGCAGAACGGCTTCTCGATGATGGTCTGCTCGACGATCGGGATGTCGCGTCCGTTGGACTTGACTGAGCGGATGCCGAATTCCGGCTTCTCATATTCCTTGCCCAGGCGATAGAGCAACTCATAGCCTGCGGCGTAGCGCTGGGCGCCGGGCACCATCGACAGCGGGCTCAAGGGGTTGGTGAAGGTCTTGGCGGTCGCCTGGGCCCAAGCCGTCATGGGGCTGAGCAAGGCGCGTTGGAACTCATGGAGCTGGTAAAGCATGGCTGGACCGGTCTGTTGTGGCGAGGGCGACGCAAACGATTATGCGCCTAGGTGCATGTTACTGCGACGCAGCAAAAACCCTAATAACAGAGTGTTGCGCCGCTTATATGATGCGCCCGTGTCAGTCTAGATCGGTGCAGCAAAAAAGCGGCCGAAGCCGCTTTTCTTTTTGCAATTGCCCGCTGGGCGTGGCGCTTACAGCACGTCGGCGATGGCGTTGACCACGGCGTCGATGTTGTGGGTGTTCAACGCAGCCACGCAGATGCGGCCGGTCGAAACCGCGTAGATACCATGCTCGTTGCGCAGGCGATCCACCTGGGCCGAGGTCAGGCCCGAGTACGAGAACATGCCGCGCTGTGCCTTCACGAACGAGAAGTCGGTCTTCACGCCCTTGGCGGCCAGCTTGTCGACCAGCGCATTGCGCATCGACTTGATGCGGTCGCGCATTTCGCCCAGTTCCTGTTCCCACATCGCGCGCAGCTCGGGGCTGTTCAGCACCGTGGCGACCACCGTGCCGCCGTGCGTCGGCGGGTTGGAGTAGTTGGTGCGGATCACGCGCTTGACTTGCGACAGCACGCGGGCGGCTTCGTCCTTGCTGGTCGTCACGATCGACAGGGCGCCGACGCGCTCGCCGTACAGCGAGAACGACTTCGAGAACGAGCTCGACACGAAGAAGGGCAGGCCCGATTCCGCAAACAGTTGCACGGCCAGGCCGTCTTGCTGGATGCCGTCGGCAAAGCCCTGGTAAGCCATGTCGAGGAACGGGATCAGGTTCTTTGCCTTGATGACTTCCACGACCTGCTTCCACTGGTCGGCGGTCATGTCGACGCCGGTCGGGTTGTGGCAGCAAGCGTGCAGCACGATGATGGTGTTCGCTGCGTAGCTGTTCAGCGAATCCAGCAGACCAGCGAAGTTCAGGCCGTGCGACGGAGCATCGTAGTACGCGTAGTTGACGACTTCGAAGCCAGCCGATTCGAACAGCGCGCGGTGGTTTTCCCAGCTCGGGTCGGAAATGGCGACCTTGGCGTTCGGGTACAGGCGCTTGAGGAAGTCGGCGCCGATCTTCAGTGCTCCAGTGCCGCCCAGGGCCTGAGCGGTCACCACACGGCCTTCGGCGATCAGTGCGGAATCTGCGCCGAACAGCAGCTTTTGCACGGCTTGGTCGTAAGCGGCAATGCCTTCGATCGGCAGATAGCCGCGCGGGGCGACGGTCGCCAGGCGGGCCTTTTCGGCTTCCTGCACGGCGCGCAGCACCGGAATTTTCCCTTCGTCGGTGAAGTACACGCCCACGCCCAGATTCACTTTGGTGCTGCGGGTATCGGCGTTGAAAGCTTCATTCAGGCCCAGGATGGGGTCGCGCGGGGCCAGTTCGACGGCGGAGAAAAGCGACATGAGATGTGTCTCGATCGGTTGGTTCGGAATTCGGTGGAGTGCTGCAGGCGGTGCGCCGCAAGCGGTCGACAGGGCTGCCGACGCCGAATGCGTGAAGCGGGCACAAGGCCGAATTGTACCGAATACACGCTCTAATCGCCCGAAAAATCCTTGCAGAACAGGGGCCGAAAGCGGTTGAGCGGCCACTACAGATGGGCCCGACCGGCCGCTTAAACGATTGCAGGGGCGGCGCGCTACACTAGACGATTGGTTGCAATTGCCGCTGCCGCCCTGATCTGTTGGGGGCGTGCGAGTCACTTTGTCGACTTCCTGCGCTGCCATCCCACCCGCCGCCATGACTGATCTGAGCCAAGTTCCTAGCCCGCACGACGAGTCGAAGTTCGTCACCTTCGAGGGCTCGCCGTTCCAGCTGTACCAGCCGTATCCGCCGGCCGGCGACCAGCCCGAGGCGATCCGCCAGCTCGTCGAGAACGTCGAGGACGGCCTGTCGTACCAGACCCTGCTGGGCGTGACGGGTTCGGGCAAGACGTACACCATGGCCAACGTGATCGCCCGCGTGGGGCGTCCGGCCATCGTGTTTGCGCCCAACAAGACGCTGGCGGCGCAGTTGTATTCGGAGTTCCGCGAGTTCTTTCCGCGCAACGCGGTCGAGTACTTCGTTTCCTACTACGACTACTACCAGCCTGAAGCCTACGTGCCGCAGCGCGATCTCTTCATCGAGAAGGATTCGTCGATCAACGAGCACATCGAGCAGATGCGCTTGTCGGCCACTAAGAGCCTGCTGGAGCGACGCGACGTGGTGATCGTGGCGACCGTGTCCGCCATTTACGGTATCGGCAACCCGACCGAGTACCACCAGATGATCCTGACGCTGCGCGCGGGCGACAAGATCAGCCAGCGCGACGTGATCGCGCGCCTGATCGCCATGCAATACACGCGCAACGAGACGGACTTCCAGCGCGGCACCTTCCGTGTGCGCGGCGACACAGTCGATATCTTCCCCGCCGAGCATGCTGAGATGGCTGTGCGCCTGGAGCTGTTTGACGACGAGGTGGAATCGCTGCAACTGTTCGACCCGCTGACCGGGCGCGTGCGGCAGAAGATTCCGCGCTTCACGGTGTACCCGTCGAGCCACTACGTGACGCCGCGCGAGACCGTGCTGCGTGCCATCGAGACCATCAAGGCAGAACTGCGCGAGCGGCTCGATTTCTTCTACAAGGAAAACAAGCTGGTGGAAGCGCAGCGCCTGGAGCAGCGCACGCGCTTTGACCTGGAGATGCTGCAGGAGCTGGGCTTCTGCAAGGGCATCGAGAACTACTCGCGGCATTTGTCCGGCTCCGCGCCGGGTGAACCGCCGCCGACGCTGGTCGACTACCTCCCGCAAGACGCGCTGATGTTCCTGGATGAATCGCACGTGCTGATCGGCCAGCTCAACGGCATGTACAACGGCGACCGCGCGCGCAAGGAAACGCTGGCCGAGTTTGGCTTCCGGCTGCCCTCTGCGCTGGACAACCGGCCGCTCAAGTTTGCCGAGTTCCAGACCAAGATGCGGCAGGTCACGTTCGTCTCGGCCACGCCGGGTGATTATGAAAAGGGACTTGTCAGCGGCACCGAGGTGGTGGAGCAGGTGGTGCGCCCGACGGGCCTTGTCGACCCGGTCATTCACGTGCGGCCGGCGACCACACAGGTCGACGACCTGCTTTCGGAAATCCATCTGCGTGTCGAAGCCGGCGAGCGCGTACTGGTCACCACGCTGACCAAGCGCATGGCCGAGCAGTTGACCGAGTTCTTGTCGGAAAACGGCGTCAAGGTCCGCTACCTGCACTCGGACATCGATACGGTGGAACGCGTGGAGATCATCCGCGATCTGCGCCTGGGCACGTTCGATGTGCTGGTCGGGATCAACCTGTTGCGCGAGGGTTTGGATATTCCGGAAGTGTCACTGGTGGCGATTCTGGATGCGGACAAGGAAGGTTTCCTCCGCGCCGAACGCTCGCTCATTCAGACCATCGGTCGCGCGGCGCGGAATGTGAACGGCACCGCCATCCTCTACGCCGACCGCATCACCGAATCGATGAAGAAGGCCATTGGCGAAACCGAACGCCGCCGTGCCAAGCAGATCGCCCACAACGAGGCCCACGGCATCACGCCGCGCGGGGTGGTCAAGCGCATCAAGGACATCATTGACGGCGTGTACAACGTCGACGATGCGCGCGCCGAGCTCAAGGCCGCGCAAGAGGCCGCCAAGTACGAAGACATGAGCGAGAAGCAGGCGTCCAAGGAAATCAAGCGCCTGGAGAAGCAGATGCTCGATCACGCCAAGAACCTCGAATTCGAAAAGGCGGCATCGGTGCGCGACCAGCTTGCCAAGCTCAAATCGCAGCTCTTCGGGGCCAGCGGCGAAGACCATATCGTTCCGGTCGCCTGAACCTCTCAGGCGGTTGATGCGTCGGACATGCACCGCAGCCTCGCCCGAGGCTGGCGGCGGGGGAGTCATGACACAATTGCGGACACATTTTCAGGCGCTGCGCGTCGCCTGATCGCTGCATCCATACGTTAAGCAGAAGAATCGGCCCGGGGGCGAGGCCGAGCCAGGCGTGTCCGCCAACTAGGGAGTTCGATGTTCAAGTTTTTGCTCAATCCGTGGCGCAAATGGCGCGCTTCCCGGCATGCCAGCCATCAGCTCGACGCCATCCTGGCGCAGTTCACGCCCACGCGCAGCCTGGCCGAACGCAATGAATGGCTGATCGAGCTGGCCTATTGGCTGCGTCGTGCGGACCGGCCTACAGGCGCCACGTCCGAATCGTGGCGTTACGCACGCCTGCGCTACTTGCTGCAGGTGCTGGAAAACAACCCTGAACTGGCCGAGCGCGTCGGGCAGACGTTGCGCGCCATCGTGCAGGACAACGATCCGGTATCGCTGCTGTGCGATACGGGCTTGTCGTCGCGCTCTGGTTTCTGGGGCGAGCTGGTCGACCGCTGGCAGGCGCGCTGGTTGCCGCCTGCGCCCAATCAGCCGCAATTGGCGACGTTGTTTGCACTCCTGTTCGTCGGCCCGACCGATGCACAGTGGGTAGACGGTCTGGACGATGAACTGGTCACGCGTCTGCACACGCTGTTCCGTGCCGGCCTGAGCGACGAGGATGAAGCCGCTGGGCAAACGCGGCTGGAGCGCAGTCTGGGCATTGGCATCCAGATCCTGATTAGCCAGGTGCGTGCGGCGGGCCTGTCGCGCGGCATCCGCCTGCGCATGGAGCATCCGGAAGTCACCGATTCGCCGTTCTACCGGCTGGCGGATGCGGCCAACGCCATCTTCCTCGAACGCCCGGACGAGGCACTCGCTACGCCGGAGCGTTTTCCGCAGCAGCTCAACTACTTCCGCGCGGTGCTGGACCAGTGCCGTACCGCCACTGCCAGCGTCTACCAGCATCTGGACGAGAACGGCGTTTCCGTCGAGGTGGTGTTCCAGGTCGAGCGCATGAAGGCGTGGCTCGGACGCATCGACCTGCTGCTGACGGCCTGGGCTGACGCAAAGGCCTCGCGCCGCTTCGTGCATTTGACGGCTGAGCTGGTATCTGCCAGCCAGCATCGCCGCAGCGTCGGTTACCTGATCCGCTCCACCTTTGCCGATCTGGCGCGCAAGGTGGTCGAGCGCTCGGCTGAAAGTGGCGAGCACTACATCACTCGTGACGGCAAGGAATACGGCGCGATGGTGAAGGCGGCAGCCGGTGGTGGTGTCATTACGGCGGCCACGGTGTATGTCAAGTTCTTCATCGCGGGCGCGCACTTGTCACGATTCACCGAGGGCTTGTTTGCGTCGATCAACTACGCGGTGAGCTTTCTCGGTATCCACTTTGCGCACTTCACGCTGGCGACCAAGCAGCCGGCCATGACGGCGCCTGCACTGGCGCACCGGCTGGACCAGGTGAGCCGCCCGGAAGGGCTGGACCGCTTTGTGGACGACACAGTGGCCATGATCCGCACCAACGCAGCGGCCATCGTCGGCAACCTCGTGGCGGTGGCGCCGGTGGCGTTTCTGGTGCAGTGGGCGGCGGGGCGATTGTTTCATGCGAACCTGATCTCGCCGGCCAAGGCGGTGGCGACCATCGATTCGTTCTCGATCCTCGGCCCAACGCCGCTGTACGCAATCTTCACGGGCGTGCTGCTGTGGGCCTCAAGCCTAGCAGCGGGCTGGGCCGACAACTGGTTTGCATTGCATCGCGTGGGCGACGTGATTGCTTACCACCGGCGCCTGCGCTTCATGGTGGGCGAGCACGGTGCGCATCGCATTGCCGGGTTCTGGAAACGCAACCTCTCGGGCGTTGTCGCCAACGTGTCGCTGGGCTTCATGCTGGGGCTGGGGCCGGAAATCGTGTCGTTCTTCGGGCCGCATATGGAGGTGCGCCACGTCACGCTGTCGACGGGTGCTGTGGCAACGGCCGTGGGCGTGCTGGGGCCGGGCGTGATGAACACAGCCCCGTTCTGGCTCGCTGTTGCTGGTATCGCGCTGATGGGCGTGCTCAATGTGATGGTGTCGTTTGCGCTGGCGTTCAACATGGCCATGCGCTCGCGCAACCTGCGCGGGCTCGATCGCAAGCGCATCACCGGTGCGGTGTGGCGGCGCATTTTTCGCGATCCGCTGTGCCTACTGGTGCCTCGTGCCCCGACCGCGGCCACGCCGCCGGGTACTAGCACGCCGGCTTAATGCGCGTGTGTGGCGAGCACACCCAGCTCGCTGCGGAAAGGGATGGACGGTTGCGCGCCCAGCCGCGTGACCGACACGGCTGCCGCCGCCTGGCCAAACGCGATGGCCGCATCCGGCGCAGCGCCCTCGGCCAACGCGGCCGCCAGTGCGCCGACAAACGTGTCGCCGGCCGCCGTGGTGTCGACAGCCTGCGCAACTGGCGCCGGCATCAACAGACGCGTGGTGGCATCCACATAGGCAACGCCATGCGCGCCCAGCGTGACCATCACGTGCCGCGCGCCTTGTGCGTGCAGGTCAGCCGCTGCATCCAGCGCGGATTCGGGGGAATCGACGGCGCGTGCAGTCAGCAGCGCCGCTTCGGTTTCATTCGGGATCAGGTAATCGCATGCCGCCAGCCAGGGGGTCGGCAGCGGGCCGATGGCGGGCGCCGGGTTCAGGATGACGGTCTTGCCCAGCCGTGCCCCAAGCTTGAGCGCGCACTCCACTGCATCCGGCGGTGATTCCAACTGGCAGACGATCACGCGGGCGCGCTCGAACGCTGCGCGTTGCGCCTCGATCATGGCCGGCGTGAGCAACTGGTTGGCGCCCGCTACGATCACGATTGTGTTCTGTCCGCTGTCGGCAACCGTCACGCAGGCGATGCCGGTGGCCTCACCTGCATGCACCGACACCATCGACGTCTCCACCCCTTCGCGCCGCAGGCCGTCGCGCAGGGCCGTGCCGTAGGCGTCGTCACCCACGCAGCCGAGCATGGCGACCTTGGCCCCCAGGCGCGCTGCAGCCACAGCCTGGTTGGCACCCTTGCCGCCCGGAATTGTCTCCAAAGCGGGCGCCGCAACCGTTTGCCCAGGGCGGGGCAAACGCGGCGTGCGGATCACGAGATCCATGTTGAGGCTGCCGACGATCAGCACGTCGGCAGCCGCGTGGGCAGAAGAGGCGGAAGGGCGCTTGGCCACCATGGCGGACTACGTTGAGAGAGTGAGGGGGGCGCTCAAGCGGCGCGGGCGGGGCGAGCCGGCTCTGCGGTCGACTCGCGCAGCGACAGGCGCGGGGGCAGCACGATGCGGCGCGCACGCGGCTCCTCCGCGGGGTGGCGCATGGCAGCATCGGTCAGGTGTTCGAGCAGCGTCTGCGCGGTGGTCTCGCCAAGCTGGCGGATCGACTGGCCGACGGTGGACAGCGCCGGATATACGTAGCGGCTCAGCTCGATGTCGTCAAAGCCGATCACGGAGAGCGCCTTCGGCACCGGGATGCCCAGTTCGGCCGCGGCACGCAGCGCGCCGATGCCCATCAGGTCATTGCTCGCAAAGATGGCGGTGGGCATTTCGCCCTCGGTCAGCAGTTGGCGCGCGGCGCGGTAGCCACCTGGGCTGGTGAAGTCGCCTTCGGCAATGCGGGCGGAGGCTTCCGGTACGCCGGCTTCGCGCAGTGCGCGGTGGAAGCCCGCCAGACGACCGGCCGTCACGCTCAGCTCCGATGGCCCGCTGATGCAGGCAATGCGCCGGTGGCCAAGCTCCAGCAGATGCTTGGTCGCCATGTAGGCGCCTTCTTCGTGATCGACCTGCACCTGGTCGGCCTGGATGCCTTCGGTCGGACGATCGACCATCACCACGGGCAGGGCGGATTCGCCCAGCGCTTCGATGAGCGCGTTGTCGGGCCCGGCGCTGCTGACGATGATGCCGTCCACGCGTTTCTCCATCAGCACGCGCAGGTAGTCGCGCTGTTTGCGCGGGTCGTCGTCGGAGTTGCAGAGGATCACGCTGTAGCCGGCAGCTGCGCAGACGTCTTCGATGCCGCGCGCCAGCTCTGCAAAGTACGGGTTGGTGGCGGTCGGTACCAGTACGCCAATGGTGCGCGTGGTCCGGTGCTTGAGCGAGCGTGCGACCGCGCTGGGCACATAGCGTGTGGCGCGAATGGCCTCTTCCACGCGCTTGCGCGTCTCCGAGTTCACCGGCCTGGTGTTGTTGATGACGTGTGAGACGGTGGTGAACGAAACTCCGGCCAATGCGGCCACGTCCTTGATGGTTGCCATGACGATCTCCTCTGTCTCTTAGTGGTGCGTGCTACGACCGGATTGGTTGCGGCGGCTGCGATAGGTATCCATGACCACGGCGGCAACGATGACCGCGCCCGTGATGATGCGTTTGGTGGGCTCTGAGGCGCCGATCTGTGCGAGGCCCGATTCGAGCACCGAGATGATCAGCACGCCGAACAGCGTGCGCGCGACCGAACCGCGCCCACCCATCAGGCTCGTACCGCCGATCACCACGGCCGCGATCACCTGCAATTCCATGCCGACACCCGCGTTGGGGTCGGCCGCTTCCAGCCGCGACACCTGGAACAGCGCGGCCAGGCCGGAGAGCAACCCCATCAGCGCGAACACCGCGATCTTGTAGGGGCGCGGGTTCACGCCCGCCAGCCGCACGGCCTCTTCATTGGTGCCGATGGCGACGAGGTAGCGCCCGAACACGGTGCGCACCAGCACGATCTGGCCGATCACCGTGACCGCAATCGCAATCAGGAACGATGGCGCGATGCCCAGCGCGATCGGGTTGGCCAACCAGTCGACTGCGCTGCCGATATAGGCGGTACGCGAATCGGTCAGGCTGTAGGCGAGGCCGCGCGCCATCTCCAGCACCCCCAGCGAGACGATGAATGACGGAATGCCCCAGTGCACCGTGACCGTGCCAGTCACCGCACCGGCTGCTGTCGCCACCAGCACGCCGGCCAGCGCGGCGGGCAGCACGCCCCAGCCAAGCTTGGTCATGGCGATCGACAGCACCGAGGCCGCCAGCGCCAGCACCGAGCCCACCGACAGATCGATGCCGCCGATCATCAGGATGAAGGTCATGCCTACCGCCATCACCAGCAGGTCGGGGATTTCGTTGGCAATGGTGGTGAAGGTGGGCAGCGAGAAGAACGTGGGCGACAGCGTGCCGAACAGCACGAGCATGGCGATCAGCGCGGCCAGTAGCCCACCGATGGCGCCCAGCGACATGCCCACCGCGGCACGTGATGCCGCTGGCGTGTTGTCGGTACCGGCCGGCGGCAGGGTGGAGTCAGAGCGCATCGGCAGTCTCCGGAGATGCGTTGGGGGCTGGCGGGTTGGATTCGCCCGACTCACCAAAAGCGGCGGCCAGCAGGGCATCCTGGCTCCAGCCGCCGCGCTGGAAGATATGTGTAAGACGACCGGCGCGCATGACGCCGATGCGGTCGCACAACTGCATCAGCTCGCGCAGATCGCTGGACACCACGATGAGCGCCTTGCCGCGTGCGGCCAGTGCATCGAGCAGGGCATAGATGTCGAACTTCGCACCCACGTCTACACCGCGTGTGGGCTCGTCGAACAGCAGCACCGGAGTGTCGCGCTCCAGCCAGCGGGCAATCGCCACTTTTTGTTGGTTGCCGCCAGAGAGTTCGCCCACCGGCTGCTCCGGCCCGGCGCAGCGGATGCGCAGCGCGCCGATGTGCCGTTCTGCCAGGGCGCGTTCACGCGCAGGCTGTAGCCAGCCTCGCTTGGTCACACCCGGCATGTTGCCCAGCGCGATGTTGGTGGCGATGGGCAAGCCCAGCATCAGCCCCTCATCCTTGCGATCTTCGGTGAGCAGGCTGATGCCTTGGCGCACCGCGTCGCCGGGTGAGTGGATGCGCACCGTTTTGAGCGGCGAGCCCACTTCGATGGTGCCGGCATCTGCACGGTCCGCACCAAAGATCAGGCGCAGCAATTCCGTGCGTCCCGCACCCACCAGGCCGGCAATGCCAAAGATCTCACCGGGTGCCACCGCGAACGACACATCGCGTACGGCGGGCGTACGTGTGAGATCGGTTACGCGCAGGGCAGGGGAACCATCGCCCGGCCAAGGTGCGCGTGCGGTGCGTTCACCTTTGGCCGACGCGGTGACGTCACGCCCAACCATCGCCTGAATCAGCGCGTCCTGTGTGACGGTGGCGGCGGGTGCATCGGTGATGAGCTTGCCGTCACGCAGCACGACGATGCGGTCGGCGATGCGCGCCAACTCATCAAGCCGGTGTGAGATGTAGAGGATCGCTACGCCCTCGCGGCGCAGCGCGTCGATGCGCGCGAACAGTGTCGCGCTTTCGTGCGCGCTCAGCATGGCAGTCGGCTCATCGAGGATCAGCATGCGGCAGGCGCTGGCCAGCGCACGGGCGATCTCGATCATCTGCCGGTGGCCGATGCCGAGCGTGCTCACGGGTGTCCACGGATCGAGGTCCAGGCCGACGCGCGCGAGCGCTTGCTCAGCCTGACGGCGCAGCGTGGGACGGTCGACAAAACCCAGCCGGCGCGGCAGTTGGCCGAGAAACAGGTTCTCGGCCACCGTCAGCGTGGGCACCATGCTCAGTTCCTGCAGCACCATGCGCACGCCCAGTGCCTCCGCCGCACTGCGCGAGGCTGGTGCGTATACCGTGCCCACGAGCGTCATCGAACCGGACGTCGCCGTCTCCAGCCCGCAGAGGATCTTGGAGAGCGTGCTCTTGCCCGCGCCGTTCTCGCCCGTCAACGCAAGCACCTCACCCGCGTGCACGTCAAGATCGATCTCGCGCAGCACGGGGGCGGCGTAGTGCTTGCTGATGGCGGACGCGCGCAGCAGCGGCAGGCGTGGTTCGTAGGCGGCAGACATGGCTGGCGGCGGCTTGCCTTGTCGATTGAGTTACGTGCGCGTGACGAGGTTGACCGGCGTTTCGACCACGCCCGACAACTTCGCCTGCGGCGTCTTGGCGGCGAGAGCTTTCAATGCGGTCTCGATGCCATACACCGCTTGCTGGTCGGCATGCTGGTCTGCCGTGGCGACCACGCGCCCATCGGCCAGCATGGCCTTGATGGCGTCGATGTTGTCGTAGCCGCCAATCAGCACCTTGCCCAGCTTGCCCGCGGCACGCACGGCCGATACAGCGCCAATCGCCATGTTGTCGTTGCCGCACAGCAGGGCCTTGAGATCAGGCTGCGCGCGCAGCATGGCGGCGGCTACCTTGTTGCCCTTGTCGATTTCCCACTCGCCCGATTGCACGCTGGTGACCTTCAGCTTGGCGGCCTCGGCGGCTTCCTTGAAGCCGGCCGTGCGCTGCTGGGCGTTGGTGGTGGTCGGAATGCCTTCGATGATGCCCACCTCGTCGCCCGGCTTGAGTCCCTTGGCGACAAAGTCACCCACCAGGCGCGCACCCTTGCGGTTGTCCGGGCCCACGAAGGGCACGTTCAAGCCCTTTTCCTTGAGTGCGGCCGGGTCCAGCCGGTTGTCGATGTTGATGACGAGGATGCCCGCGTCCACCGCCTTCTTGACCACCGGCACCATCGCCTTGGAATCGGCCGGTGCCAGCACCAGCGCATCCACGCGCGCGACGATCATCTGCTCGACCAGGCGGATCTGGCCGCCTGTATCGGTTTCGTCGCGGATACCGTTGGTCAGCAGGGTGTATTCCGAGGCGTGCTCCTTCTGGTGCTTGCGCGCGCCGTTCTCCATGGTCAGGAAGAACTCGTTGGCCAGCGACTTCATCACCAGTGCCACCTTGGGTGGCTGGTTAGCCGCACGTGCCAGCGAAAAAGGCAGGGGCAGAGCAAGGGCTACAGCGGAGCCCGCGCCAATTTGCAGGGCGCGGCGACGACGGATATCCATGGTGTCTCCTCCAGGAAGGGGGGCTGTCTGGGGCTTGAGTGGAGGCGGTCGTCGTCGCCCGAAGAATCGTAAGCCAATCTTAAGGGCAATCGCGCCGCGTCGTTCGCAAACGTTTGCGTATCTAACAGTCTCGGCGGGCACGTAACAAAAGTCAATGAATTTAGGTTTCCCGCTGCATAAGGAAAACCCGCAGTGGCAGCGCTTCGCGCATGGCGGTAGCAAGTTGCGGTGCAGGAGGGATGTGATGCCCCTACCCGACGTGGTTGATTGTTTTAGTCCACAATACGGCCTGCCGCGCGGTTGCCCACCCAGGTGGGATCAGCAAATCCCCTTGCTGCGACGCGGAATCCCCCGACACCTTAGTTGACCGATTTTGTCGGGTTCCTTTATACTTGAGCAAAACGATCAGGTATTTCCCCGACACCATGAGATTGACCACCAAAGGCCGCTTTGCGGTCACCGCCATGATTGACTTGGCGCTGCGCCAAGAGCAGGGTCCGGTCACGCTGGCTGGCATCAGCCAGCGCCAGAAGATTTCGCTGTCGTACCTTGAGCAGCTGTTCGGTAAACTGCGCCGCCACGAGATCGTGGAAAGCGTGCGCGGCCCGGGCGGCGGCTACAGCCTGGCGCGCCGTGCCGACGATGTGACCGTTGCCGACATCATCATCGCCGTGGACGAGCCTCTCGATGCCACCCAGTGCGGCGGCAAGGGCAATTGCGGCGGCGAAGAGCACGCCGCCGGGCAGAGCGGCCGCTGTATGACGCACGACCTGTGGGCGACGCTCAACCAGAAGATGGTCGAGTATCTCGATTCGGTATCGCTGCAAAATCTGGTCGACCAGCAACGCGAACGCCAGCCCGAAGTGATTCAGGACATGCGTGATGCGCGCCCGGCCCGCCGCGAGCGTACGCCGGCTCGTGCCCGCAGCCTGGATACGCCCGCCACCACGTCGGTGGCCGCCGAGCCGGTCAAGCGCCCGCCGTTGGTCAATTCCGTTTTCAGCCTGGCGCAGTCGTGATTGCGCCAGCGTGAGGCCCGGCCGCCGAGCCAGTCCCACACATAGAACATCGCCCCCCACATCAGGCAGACAAGATATGAGCACCCTGCATCTTCCCATCTACATGGACTATTCCGCGACGACGCCGGTGGATCCGCGCGTGGTCGACAAGATGATCCCGTACCTGCGCGAGAGCTTTGGTAATCCGGCCTCGCGCAGCCACCCGTTTGGCTGGGAAGCTGAGAAGGCCGTCGAGACTGCGCGCGAGCAGGTTGCCGCACTGGTGAATGCCGACCCGCGCGAAATCGTGTGGACGTCGGGCGCCACCGAGTCCGACAACCTGGCGATCAAGGGTGCAGCCAACTTCTACAGCAGCAAGGGCAAGCACATCATCACCGTCAAGACCGAGCACAAGGCCGTGCTGGACACGACGCGTGAGTTGGAGCGCCAGGGCTTCGAAGTGACGTATCTGGACGTGAAGGACAACGGCCTGATCGATATCGAAGTCTTCAAGCAAACCATCCGCCCGGACACCATCCTCGCTTCGGTGATGATGGTGAACAACGAGATCGGCGTCATTCAGGACATCGAACAACTCGGCGAGATCTGCCGCGAGAAGGGCGTGATTTTCCACGTCGACGCGGCGCAGGCCACCGGCAAGGTCGAGATCGATCTGCAAAAGCTGAAGGTCGACCTGATGTCGTTCTCGGCACACAAGACGTATGGCCCGAAGGGCATCGGCGCACTGTACGTGCGCCGCAAGCCGCGTATCCGCATCGAAGCGCAGATGCACGGCGGTGGCCACGAGCGCGGCATGCGTTCGGGCACGCTGGCCACGCACCAGATTGTCGGCATGGGTGAAGCCTTCCGCATTGCCAAGGAAGAAATGGCGACCGAGAACGAGCGCATCCGCATGCTGCGTGATCGCCTGTACCGCGGCCTGAACACGATGGAAGAGGTGTACGTGAACGGCGACATGGACGCCCGTGTGCCGCACAACCTGAACATCAGCTTCAACTTTGTGGAAGGCGAGTCGCTGATCATGGCGATCAAGGACGTCGCCGTGTCGTCGGGCTCGGCTTGCACGTCGGCCTCGCTGGAGCCGTCGTATGTGCTGCGCGCCCTGGGCCGCAACGACGAACTGGCGCACAGCTCGATCCGCTTCACGGTGGGCCGCTTCACCACGGAAGAAGAAGTCGACTACGTGGTCGAACTGCTCAAGGGCAAGATCGGCAAGCTGCGCGACCTGTCTCCGCTGTGGGAGATGTACAAGGACGGCGTGGATCTGAACAGCATTCAATGGGCGGCGCACTAAGCGCGGCGTTTGAGAACAACGGCGCCCCCGCGCCAGCCAACGATTGAAAGAGGTGTGAAATGTCTTACAGCAACCAAGTTCTGGATCACTACGAAAACCCGCGCAACGTGGGCTCCTTCGAGAAGGGCGACGACACGGTCGGCACCGGCATGGTCGGCGCACCGGCTTGCGGCGACGTGATGAAGCTGCAGATCAAGGTGAACGAGCAGGGCGTGATTGAAGACGCCAAGTTCAAGACCTACGGCTGCGGCTCGGCCATCGCCTCGTCGTCGCTGGTGACGGAGTGGGTGAAGGGCAAGACGCTGGACCAAGCACTGGAGATCCGCAACACGCAGATCGCAGAAGAACTGGCCCTGCCGCCGGTGAAGATCCACTGCTCGATCCTGGCGGAAGACGCCATCAAGGCGGCCGTGGCCGACTACAAGGAAAAGCACGGCGCGGCCGAGCAGAAGGCTGCCTAAGTCGTACGGATTGGAAGGACGTCGCATGATCACCCTGACTGACAAAGCTGCGCAGCACGTCTCGCGCTATCTGACCCGCCGTGGCAAGGGCGTGGGCCTGCGCCTGGGCGTGAAGACCACGGGTTGCTCGGGCTTGGCGTACAAGCTCGAATACGCGGATGAGATTGCCGCAGAAGACCAGGTGTTCGAATCCAACGGCATCAAGGTGATCGTCGATCCGAAGAGCCTGCCGTACATCGACGGCACCGAGCTGGACTTCGCGCGTGAAGGGTTGAATGAGGGCTTCCGCTTCAACAACCCGAACGTGAAGGACGAGTGTGGCTGCGGCGAGTCGTTCCGCGTGTGAGCGGGCCGACTTGAAGCAAGCGATTGTTGGTTTCGAGCGGGACGAGGAAGGCCATTGGGTCGCCCGTCTCGCGTGCGGGCACGGGCAGCACATGCGCCACGATCCGCCCTGGCAGCAACGGCCCTGGACGGAAACCGAAGCAGGGCGCGCCAGCAAGATCGGCGTGGTGGTGGAATGCCTGAAGTGCGATCGGGGTGAACCGATCGAGTAAGCAACACCAAGGCGGCGCGGCCGCTTTTTTTATTCATGAACGTCAGCGACACGCATTTCTCCTTGTTCGGTCTGCCCGAGCACTTCGAGGTTAACGAAGACGCGTTGAACGCTGCGTACCGCACCGTGCAATCGCAGGCGCACCCCGATCGTTACGCGCATGCGGGCGACGCCGAACGCCGCGTCGCCATGCAATGGGCCACGCGCGCCAATGAGGCGTATCAGACACTGCGCGACCCGCTCAAGCGGGCCACGTATTTGCTGCACCTTCGCGGTATCGATGTGCAGGCGGAGAACAACACCGCCATGCCGCCCGCGTTCCTGATGCAGCAGATGGAATGGCGCGAATCGCTGGGCGACGCCAAGGCCGAGCGCGATGTCGATGCTCTGGACGCACTGCTCGGCATGCTGCGCAAGGAAAAGCGCGCGCGCTACGCTGCACTGGCGGGGCTGCTGAATGGCAATGATGGCGACGGCAACAGCGCCGCTGCCGCAGATGCCGTCCGCCAGTTGATGTTCATTGAAAAGATCGAGCGCGATACTGCCGAGGCCATCGACCGGCTGGACGACTGAGACACAGAATTTGCGACAATGGCGGGTTTGCCGAGGCCGGCATCCTGCGACTTCCGCGCAATCGAGACATCCCCATGGCTTTACTGCAGATTTCCGAACCCGGCGAATCGCCCGCACCGCACCAACGCCGTCTGGCGGTGGGCATCGACCTGGGCACGACCAACTCGCTGGTGGCCTCCGTGCGCAGCAGCGTGCCGGAAGTGTTGCCCGATGATCAAGGCCGCCCGCTGCTGCCCTCCGTGGTGCGCTATCTGCCCACCGGCGGCGCGCATATCGGCTACAAGGCGCAGGCCGAGGCCGTGCGCGACCCGAAGAACACCATCATCTCGGTCAAGCGCTTCATGGGCCGCGGCCTGAAGGACGTCGCCCACATCGAGAACACGCCGTACGACTTTGTCGACGCGCCTGGCATGGTGCAGTTGAAGACCGTGGCCGGCGTGAAGAGCCCGGTGGAAGTGTCGGCGGAGATTCTCGCCACGCTGCGCCAGCGCGCGGAAGATACGCTCGGCGACGAGTTGGTCGGCGCCGTGATTACCGTGCCGGCGTACTTTGATGATGCACAGCGCCAAGCCACCAAGGATGCCGCCAAGCTGGCCGGCCTGAGCGTGCTGCGCCTTCTGAACGAGCCGACGGCTGCGGCCATCGCCTACGGCCTGGACAACGCGGCCGAGGGCATCTACGCGGTCTACGACCTCGGCGGCGGCACGTTCGACATCTCGGTGCTCAAGCTCACCAAGGGCGTGTTCGAGGTGATGTCGACGGGCGGCGATTCCGCGCTCGGCGGCGACGATTTCGACCAGCGCATCGTCTGCTGGATCGTCGAGCAATCCGGCCTGCAGCCGCTGTCGGCCGAAGATACGCGCCTGCTGCTGAACAAGGCGCGCGCGGCCAAGGAATGGCTCTCTACTGCGGACAGCACCGAAGTTGACGCCGTGCTCTCCACCGGCGAGACCGTGCACCTCGTGCTGCCCGCCGAGACCTTCGCCGAACTGACCGCCAACCTCGTGCAGAAGACGCTGTCGCCGGCGCGCCGCGCGCTGCGCGATGCGGGCGTCACCGTGGAAGACGTGAAGGGCGTGGTGCTGGTGGGCGGCGCGACGCGCATGCCGATCATCCGCCGCGCCGTGGGCCAACTGTTTGGTCGTACCCCGCTGACGAATCTCGACCCGGATCAGGTGGTCGCCATCGGTGCGGCCATGCAGGCCAATCTGCTGGCCGGCAACCGCGCACCGGGCGAAGACTGGCTGCTGCTCGACGTGATCCCGCTGTCGCTGGGCGTCGAGACCATGGGAGGCTTGGTCGAGAAGATCATCCCGCGCAACAGCACGATTCCCGTGGCGCGTGCGCAGGAATTCACCACCTTCAAGGATGGCCAGACGGCCATGGCGATCCACGTGCTGCAGGGCGAGCGCGAACTGGTAAGCGACTGCCGCTCGCTGGCCCGCTTCGAGCTGCGTGGCATTCCGCCGATGGTGGCCGGCGCTGCACGCATCCGCGTGACGTATCAGGTGGATGCAGATGGCCTGCTGTCGGTATTCGCGCGCGAGACGGTATCCGGCGTGGAAGCGTCCATCACCGTGAAGCCGTCGTACGGCCTGGGTGATGACGATATCGCTCGCATGCTCCAAGAAGGTTTCCAGTCCGCTGAAGACGACATGCGCCGCCGCGCGCTGGCCGAAGAGCGCGTCGAAGGCGAGCGCCTGCTTGAGGCACTCTCGCATGCGCTGGAAGCCGACGGCGATCTGCTCTCGCTCGAAGAGCGCGCCGCTATCGATACCGAAATCGCTGCGCTGCGCGCGACCATGCAGGGCGAAGACCACCGCGCCATCAAGGAAGCCGTGGATACGCTCTCGCACGGCACCGACGAATTCGCCGCACGCCGTATGGACCGCGGCATCCGCAAGGCACTGGCCGGCAAACGTATCGAGGAGCTTGGCTGACCGATTCACCATCGGCCGCCGTGTTCCCAACCCTTTATTGAACGAGTTTCTTCATGCCACAAATCGTCATCCTTCCTCACGTCGAGTACTGCCCGGAAGGGGCCGTGATCGAAGCCAAGACCGGCACGACCATCTGTGATGCGCTGCTAGGCCACGACATCGAGATCGAGCATGCCTGCGAAAAGTCGTGTGCCTGCACCACCTGCCACGTGATCGTGCGCGAGGGCTTTGACTCGCTGGACGAGGCCACCGAGAAGGAAGAAGACCTGCTCGACAAGGCCTGGGGCCTGGAGCCGAACTCACGCCTGTCGTGCCAGGCCAAGGTGACGGACGAAGACCTCACCATCGAGATCCCGAAGTACACCATCAACCACGCCAAGGAAAACCACTGAGCCGCGCGGCTGACGGTGGAGAGGGAGCCTCATCATGAAATGGAATGACATCCAGCAGATCGCGGAAGCGCTGTATGACACCTACCCCGACGTCGACCCGACCAAGTTGAACTTTGTCGACCTGCACAACAAGGTCGTCGGTCTGGACGGCTTTGACGACGACCACAAGCGCGGCGGTGAGAAATTCCTGGAAGCGATCCAGCAGGCCTGGATCGACGAAGCGGAATAAGCGCGCAGCCCAAGCGTCCGTGCATAAAAAAACCGGCCCGAAGGCCGGTTTTTTTTTTGGGGGGAGGCGCGAACGCTGCGACGGATCAGCCCGCCACCAGCGAGCCGTTCTCGATATGCACGCGCTCACCGGCCTGGAAGCCCGGCGCTGCCTTGTAGGTGAAGCTGCGGTTCGTGCCGTTGTCCATGCGCACGTTCACGCGGTATTGCGTATCGCGGCTGTAGTAGTTCTCGGCCACGTGGCCGCCGTAACCGCCCGCCAGCGCTCCGCCCACCGTAGCGAGCGTGCGGCCATTGCCGCGACCGACCTGGTTACCCAGTAGGCCACCCACCACTGCACCGCCGATCATGCCCAGACCCGTTTCCTTGCCTTGCGTGGTGATCGGGGTAATCGACGTCACACGGCCGGTGTACGGGCTGACTGACTGACGCGGTTGCGTTTGTGCGTAGCTCGGGTTGGCCGACGGCGCACGCTCAGCATAGGACGGCTGACGTGCCGGAGCTTGCGGCGGCATCGTGTTCTGCGTCGGATACGCCCCCTGGGCCGGATACGGCGCGGCCTGGTTCGGCTGCGTCGTCTGGCCGGGCGCAGCGAGTGCCAGCGGCGCGGAGGCGGCCGGTGCTGTCGACGACTGCGCCGCAACGTTCGGATCTGTGCTGCCCTGCGTCGCCTTCGAGATCGGCAACACGCCGGTAATGGCCGCCACCGCCGTCAGGCTGGCGATGATCACTGCCACGGCGGCCGTGGCCACCAGCGGGTGCATACGACGCGACGAAGGCACCTGGCCTGGCGACGAGCCTGTGTACGGTTGCTGACCTGGGTTCGGTTGGATGTTGTTGTTCATCATCGTTCTCCTGCGGCGGTGATCGCCATGATCACTTCAGCCCTTCGATGATCACAGTGTGGTCGATCGCCCAAACGGATGCCGTTTTAATTTGTAAGCATCTGTAGCCCGATTTTCCCCCTAAAAATCAGTTAGTTGACGCGTTTCGATACACATTGTGAAGCCGCGGGCATGTTACAAATGGTGGGGGTAGGCGTGCGAATTGCGCCTGCGCGGCTAACAAGAACGCCCCCGAAGGGGCGTTCTTTTGAGGCTGGGCGCCCGGACGATCAATCTTCGCGGCGCAGGTGCGGGAAGAGGATCACGTCGCGGATGTTCGGGCTGTCAGTCAGCAACATCACCAGACGGTCAATGCCGATGCCGCAGCCGCCCGTCGGGGGCATGCCGTATTCCAGCGCACGGATGTAGTCGGCGTCGTAGAACATGGCTTCCTCGTCACCGGCGTCCTTCTGCTCGACTTGCTTGCGGAAGCGCTCGGCTTGGTCCTCCGCGTCATTCAGCTCCGAGAAGCCGTTGGCGATTTCGCGGCCGGTGATGAACAGCTCGAAGCGCTCGGTGATACCCGGCTGCGTATCGGAGGCGCGCGCCAGCGGCGAGACTTCGACCGGGTAGTCGATGATGAAGGTCGGCTCCCACAGTTGCGACTCGGCCGTCTCTTCAAACAGCACCAGTTGCAGCGTGCCCACGCCGGCGTTCAGGAATTGCGGTGCGTTGGTGTCGATCTTGAACTTCTTCAGTTCAGCGCGCAGGAAGTCGACGTCAGCCAGTTGCGCGTCGGTGTACTGCGGCGCGTACTTCTGGATGGCCTGGCAGATCGTCAGGCGATGGAACGGCTTGGCCAGATCCAACTCGCGGCCCTGGTAGGTCAGGGTGGCGGTGCCCGAGGCGTCGATCGCGGCTTGGCGGATCAGCTGCTCGGTGAAGTCCATCAGCCAGCGGTAGTCCGTGTAGGCCGCGTAGAACTCCATCATCGTGAACTCGGGGTTGTGTCGCGGCGACACGCCTTCGTTACGGAAGTTGCGGTTGATTTCGAACACGCGATCAAAGCCGCCGACGATCAGGCGCTTGAGGTACAGTTCCGGCGCGATGCGCAGGAACATCTGCATGTCCAGCGCGTTGTGGTGCGTGATGAACGGCTTGGCCGCGGCGCCGCCCGGAATCGGGTGCAGCATCGGCGTTTCCACTTCCATGAAGCCGTTGCCGGCCATGAAGTTGCGCAGCGAGGCCATGGCCTTGGTGCGGGCGCGGAAGGTGTCGCGCGTTTCCTTCGAGACGATCAGGTCGACGTAGCGCTGGCGGTATTTCACTTCTTGATCGGCCAGACCATAGAAGTCGCCCGGCAGCGGGCGCAGGCTCTTGGAGAGCAGGCGCAGTTCCGTCACGGCCACCGACAGTTCGCCGGTCTTGGTCTTCATCAGCGTGCCGCGGGCGGCCACGATGTCGCCCAGGTCCCACTTCTTGAAGCTGGCGTAGACGTCTTCGCCCACGGCATCACGGCTGATGTAGAACTGGATGCGGTCGGTGGCGTCCTGCACGGTGGCAAAGCTGGCCTTGCCCATCACGCGCTTGAGCATCATGCGGCCGGCAATGGCGACTTGCACCGGTTCGGCTTCCAGCGTGGCTTGCTCGAACTCACGGTACTTGGCTTGCAGATCGCCAGCGTGATGCGTCGGGCGGAAATCATTGGGGAAGGCAACGCCTTGCTGGCGAATCTCTGCCAGCTTCTCGCGGCGCTCGGCGATGATCTTGTTGTCATCCTGCGCCGCGACTGGTGCTGTGGCCGGGTTGTTCTGTTCGGTCATGATGGTGATGAGAGGAGAGTCTTGTCAGGCGCGGATTAGGCGTAATTGCGCAGATCGTCGAGTTCGGTCGCGCCAAAGTCGGGGCGGGCGAGGTAGGCAGCGATGCGCGTGGCGGCGTCTTGCGGCGAGACCAGCTCGCCGTGCGCATGCAGATCGCGGAAGCGCTGCACGCCGGCAAAGTCGGCGCCACGGATGGTGCGTTGCATCTCGGTGTCGATCACGCCGGGGGCCAGCGCCACGGCGCGCACGCTGGCATCGCCGTCAGCGTTGAGCGCGCGCACGAACATGTCGAGCCCGGCCTTGCCCGTGCAGTATGCAGCCCAACCGGCGATCGGCCGGCGCGCGGCGCCCGACGAGATCGCCAGCACGCGGCGCTGTGCGTTCCAGGCGGCGGTGCCGCGCAGCAGGGCAGCGGTCAGCGCCATCGGGCCGGCAAGGTTCAGTTGCAGATGCGGCAGCAGCGTGTCGGCGCGCAGCGTGTCGATGGTGCCGATCGGTTCGACCGCGCCGGCATTGAGTACCAGCGTCACGTTGGCGAAGGCGGGCAGGGCGGCCAGCGTCTTGGTCATCCAGGCTTCGGCGGCATGCGCGTCGGACAGGTCGACCTGATGCCAGTCGAGCGTCACGCCGGCGGCTGCGGCTTGCGCACGCAGCTCGGCGTTGTCGCCGCGCGCCACGCAGATGAGGTGGTGGCTGGGCTGCATCAGCGCCTGGGCCAGCGCAGCGCCCAGGCCGCGCGAGGCACCGGTCAGGATGAACAGGGACTGAGGTTTCCCAATGCTCGACATGTGATCGCCTTCGGGTTAGACGCCTTGCTTCAGGCTGGCCTGGATGAAGGCGTCAAGATCGCCGTCCAGCACCTTCTGCGTGTTGGAGATTTCCACGTTCGTGCGCAGATCCTTGATGCGGCTCTGGTCCAGCACGTAGGAGCGGATCTGGTGGCCCCAGCCCACGTCCGTCTTGGCGGCTTCTTGCGCGTCGGCTTCAGCCTGGCGCTTGCGCAGTTCGTGCTCGTACAGGCGCGACTTCAGCATCGTCATCGCTTCAGCGCGGTTGCGGTGCTGCGAGCGGTCGTTCTGGCACTGCACGACGATCCCGGTCGGGATGTGCGTGATCCGCACGGCCGAATCGGTCTTGTTGATGTGCTGACCACCCGCGCCGGACGCGCGGTAGGTATCGACGCGCAGGTCCGCCGGGTTGACCTCGATCTCGATCGAGTCATCCACTTCCGGGTACACGAAGATCGACGTGAACGATGTGTGGCGGCCACCCGCCGAGTCGAACGGCGACTTGCGCACCAGGCGGTGCACGCCGGTTTCCGTGCGCAGGAAGCCAAAGGCGTATTCGCCCTCGATCTTGATCGATGCGCTCTTGATACCGGCAACGTCGCCTTCGGACTCTTCCAGCACTTCGGTCTTGAAGCCCTTGCGCTCGCAGTACTTCAGGTACTGACGCAGCAGCATCGACGCCCAGTCGCACGCCTCGGTGCCACCGGCGCCAGCCTGGATGTCGAGGAAGCAGTTGGCGGCGTCCATCTTGCCGGAGAACATGCGGCGGAATTCCATGTCTTCGACAATGGCGCGCATGCCGGCGGTGTCGGCCTCAATGGCCTCGATGGTGTCGTCGTCACCCTCTTCGCGGGCCAGCTCGAACAGCTCGGCGCCGCCGGTGAGGTCTTCGTCGAGCTTGGTCAGCGTGTGGACCACGCCCTCGAGCGATTTCTTCTCGCGGCCCAGGTCCTGGGCGCGTTTCGGGTCGTTCCAGACCTCGGGGTTTTCGAGCTCTTTATCGACTTCAACTAGACGTTCAGATTTGACGTCGTAGTCAAAGATACCTCCGAAGTTCGTCGGCGCGCGACTTCAGGTCGGCCAACGTGTTCTGGATGGCATTGAGGCGTTCTGCTTCCATGATGCAAAAATCCGGTCGGAAACCGGAAATTATAGCGGAATCAAGGGGTTCCCAGCCCGCGCGGGTGGGTGAACCCGGCCTTTTCCGGCATCCCGTGCGGGATTTCTGTGGCGGAGGCGGGCGCTGCGGCGGGCTTCGGTTAGCATGACGCCCAATCCACGTGGTTTTTGGCGCGCTGCCGCAATGAAGCAATGATCATCCACTCGCTGCTCGATACCGATCTGTACAAGTTCACCATGATGCAGGTTGTGCTGCATCACTTTCCCGGTGCGCATGTCGAATACCGCTTCAAGTGCCGCAACGTCGGCGTTGACCTGGTGCCGTTCATCGAGGAGATCCGCGCGGAAATCCGCCATCTCTGCACGCTGCGCTTTACTGAGGCGGAACTCGATTACCTGCGCGGCCTGCGCTTCATCAAAAGCGATTTCGTCGATTTCCTTGGCCTGTTCCATCTGAACGAGAAGTACATCGAGGTGCGCCCTGCATCGACCAATGGCGCCAGCAACGACGGGCAGATCGAGATCGTCATTGCCGGGCCGTGGCTGCACACGATCATGTTCGAGGTGCCGGTGCTGGCCATCGTCAACGAGGTGTTCTTCAGCCGCACGCAGAGCCACCCGCAATGGGACGAAGGCAAGCGCCGCCTGACCAACAAGCTGGGCTCGCTGATGCGCCCTGGCCTCGAAGATTGCCGCATTGCTGACTACGGTACGCGCCGCCGCTTCTCGCACACGTGGCACGAGCATGTGCTGCTGGAGACACGCACGCAGCTTGGCGCCCAGTACGCCGGCACCAGCAACGTCTACTTCGCCATGAAGCACGGCATGACGCCGCTGGGCACCATGGCGCATGAATACCTGCAGGCCTGCCAGGCGCTTGGCCCGCGCCTGCGCGATTCGCAGACCTTCGCGCTGGAGACCTGGGCCAAGGAATATCGCGGCGACCTCGGCGTCGCACTGTCGGATACCTATGGCTTTGACGCCTTCCTGCGCGATTTCGACATGTTTTTCTGCAAGCTCTTCGACGGCGTGCGCCACGATTCCGGCGACCCGTTCGAGTGGGGCGAGCGCATGCTCAAGCACTACGAGGACATGCGCGCCGAGCCGAAATCCAAGGCGCTGATCTTCTCCGACAGCCTGGACATGCCCAAGGTCATCGCTCTGTACGAGCGTTTCCATGGTCGCTGCAAATTGGCCTTTGGCGTGGGCACCAACCTGACCAACGATCTGGGCTACACGCCGCTGCAGATCGTCATCAAGATGGTCCGCTGCAATGGCCAGCCGGTGGCCAAGCTGTCGGACGCGCCCGAGAAGACCATGTGCGACGATCCGGCCTATCTCACGTACCTCAAGCAGGTGTTTGGCGTGCAATAAGGTTCACGCGGTCGCCCAATAAGTTTCAGCGGCGTTGCGCGGCATGGCGTTGACCGGCTCGTATAATCGACCGATCCCACGCCAGCCGTTCCGGATATGACCACACGAGCCGATTCCCCCGCGCAGGATCCTGTTGATCCGCTCGACACCACCCGCGCACGCGACGCCATCTTTGCGCGCATCCGCAACGCGCAGCATCGTCCGGAGCAGCCTACACAAGGCGAGCGCGATGCCGTGGCCGACTACATTGCGCGCCATCCGGCTGGCCCACGCCCGCCGATGCCCGAAGACCTCGCCGCGCACTTTGCCGAGCAGGCGCTGAAGATGGCCTCCACGCTGGAGTCCGTTGCCACGCTGGCCGACGTGCCGGCGGCTGCGGCGCGTTACCTCTCGGGATTGAGCCTCAAGCCGCAGGCGGTGGCATGGACCACGCTGCAATCGCTCGACTGGGCGGCCGCGGGCGTCACCGTTGAATTCCGTCCGCCGGTGCGCGAGCCGCAAGCCGACCATGACCACGGCGACCTTGTCGGAATTACCGGCTGCTTCTGCGCGATTGCCGAGACCGGCTCGCTGATGCTGCTGTCGGGGCCGGAGAACGTGGCCTCTGCAGCTTTGCTGCCCGAGACGCATATCGCCGTGGTGCCGCAGTCGCGCATCGTCGCCCACCTGGAGGATGCTTACGCGTTGATGCGCACGGAGCAGGGCGAATTGCCGCGCGCGACCAACGTCATCAGCGGGCCCTCGCGCACGGGCGATATCGAGCAGACCATTGTGCTCGGTGCGCACGGCCCGTACCGCGTGCACGTCATTGTCGTGACAGGCGCCTGATCCCTGGGTGTGCCCAGGCGGCACTGTCAAACATGTGTGTACGTTTCATCGGGTAACGGGCCCTAGGCGTTTACACTGGCGTCTTTGTTCATGTGGCGTGTGGCTTTGCGGCGCGCCAATGCTTAGGAGAACGTCTACGTGAAACGCCTCTGGCCCCTTGCCTTCCTGTTTTTCTGTGGCCTGGCGCGTGCTGCCGACGTGAATGGCGCGGAGTTATCGCTTTGGTGGGGCGCACCGTTTGCCGGCATCTTGCTGTCGATTGCCATTGCACCGCTGGTAGCGCCCAAGCTTTGGCACGACCACTACGGCAAGATCGCTACGGCATGGGCGCTGGCGTTTCTGGTGCCGTTCGGCATCGGCTTTGGCGGTGAGTCTGCCGTTGCCTCCGTCATCCATGCCGCGCTTGCGGAGTACATCCCGTTCATCGCGCTGATCTCCGCACTGTATGTAGTGGCCGGCGGTATCTGCATTCGCGGCAATATCCACGGCACTCCAAAACTGAATACGGGCCTCATCGGGCTGGGCACGGTTCTCGCCAGCATCATGGGCACGACCGGGGCGGCCATGCTGCTGATTCGGCCGCTGCTGCGCGCCAACGAGGCGCGCCGGCACCGTGCGCACGTCGTGGTGTTCTTTATTTTTCTGGTGGCCAACGCGGGCGGGGCACTGACGCCGCTGGGCGATCCGCCGCTGTTCCTCGGTTTCCTGCAGGGTGTCGATTTCTTCTGGACCGCCAAGTACCTCTGGCGAGAGACGCTGATGATGTGGGTGCTGCTGCTGGCGATCTTCTTCGCGGTCGACAGCTACTTCTATCACACGGGCAAGGAAGAACTGCCCAACATCACCGATGCCACGCCCGACGACGCCGGTCCGCTGCGCTTCGAGGGCAACGTCAACTTCATCCTGCTGGCTGGCATCCTGGGCCTCGTGCTGATGAGCGGGCTGTGGAAGCCCGGCATCGTCTTCCACGTGATGGGCACCGAGGTGCTGCTGCAGAACGTGGTGCGTGACATCGGTCTGGTCTGCATCGCCTTGCTCTCGCTGTGGCTCACGCCTGGCAGCGCGCGCGCTGGCAACGAATTCAACTGGGAGCCCATCCTGGAAGTCGCCAAGTTGTTCGCCGGCATCTTCATCACCATTGGGCCTGTCATCGCCATGCTCAAGGCGGGTGTGGACGGTCCGTTCGCAATGATCGTTCGTCTCGTGAACGACAGCGCCGGGCAGCCGAACAACGCGATGTACTTCTGGACGACGGGGTTGCTGTCATCCTTCCTCGACAACGCGCCGACGTATCTCGTGTTCTTCAACACCGCCGGCGGCGACGCCAAGATGCTGATGACCGAAGGCGCCTCCACGCTGGCGGCCATTTCGGCGGCGGCCGTGTTCATGGGCGCGAATACCTACATCGGCAATGCCCCCAACCTGATGGTCAAGGCCATTGCTGAAAGCCGTGGCCTGCAGATGCCGAGTTTCTTCGGCTACATGTTGTGGTCGGTGGGCATTCTGGTGCCGATCTTTGTGCTCATGACCTTCGTTTTCTTCCGCTAACCGAACGTGTGCTGAGCGTATGAAACCCGGAATCCTTGTCACCCGCGCGATGTTTCCCGAAGTACTGGAGCGCCTGCGCGAAACCTTCGACGTGATCGACAACCAGGCGGACGTCGTCTATCCGCCCGAAGCCCTGGCCGAGCGCTTGCAGGGCCGCGTGGGGTTGCTGTCCAACGCCGCCGACACCATCAACGCCGAGTTGATCAGCCGCGTACCGACGCTGCGCGCGGTGTGCAACATGGCGGTCGGCTACAACAACTTCGATCTGCCGGCAATGACGCGTGCGGGCATTCTCGCCACCAACACACCGGACATCCTGACCGAGACGACAGCGGATTTTGGCTGGGCCCTGCTGATGGCCGCCGCTCGCCGCGTGCCGGAGTCCGAGCACTGGTTGCGTGCGGGGCATTGGAAGCGCTGGACGTACGACATGTTCCTCGGTGCCGAGGTGTACGGCAGCACGCTGGGCATTCTTGGCATGGGCCGCATCGGGCAGGCGTTGGCGCGGCGCGCGAGCGGCTTCTCGATGCGCGTGATCTATCACAACCGCAGCCGGCTCGCGCCCGAGATCGAGCAGGACACACGTGCCACGTACGTCAGCAAAGAAGAGCTGCTGAAGCAGGCTGATCACCTCGTGCTGGTGCTGCCGTATTCCAAGGAAAGTCATCACGCCATCGGCGCGGCGGAACTCGCACAGATGAAGCCGACCGCCACGCTGGTCAACCTCGCACGCGGCGGCATCGTCGATGACGCGGCGCTGGCACAGGCATTGGCGGACAAGCGCATCTTCGCGGCCGGCCTGGATGTGTATGAAGGCGAACCGAAGGTGCATCCGGCGCTGCTGGAAGCCGAGCACGTCGCGCTTACGCCGCACATTGCCAGCGCCACGTTTGGTACGCGCCTGGGCATGGCCAACATGGCCGCCGACAACCTGATTGCCGCACTCGGTTTCGGCCCGCGCGCGGGCCAACCGCCCAATCTGTTGAACCCTGACGCGCTGGCTGTGCCGCGCGCCGCTTCCTGATCGAACCGAACGCCCCTATGGATTGGCTGGCTTTATTGACGTTGTTTGGCGTGGCCATCGTGGCCGTGCTGTGTGTGCTGATCTGGCGCGGTGTCTCGCGCCCGGCTGGAAATGATGTGTCGCCATTGCTTGCGGCACTACGCGATGAGCTTGCGCGCGGCAACGAACGCGTCGAACGCGAACTGCGCGGTGAAATTGCCGAGACCGCTCGCATTGGCCGCAGCGACGTCACACAACAACTGGGGCAGTTCCAGCAGGTGCTGGCGACGCAGCTCACTAGCGTTGCCACGCTGCAGAACAACCAGATCGACACGTTTGCCCAGCAGCTCACCAAGCTGACCGAGACGAACACCCAGCAGTTGGAAGCTGTGCGCCAGAGCCTGCAACAACAGGCCCAGCAGGCACGCGAGGAGCAGGGCAACGCGCTGCGCCGCTTTGGCGAGACCATGCAGCAGCAGCTCGCCCAACTGGGCGAGGGCAACGAGCGCCGCCTGGCGGAGGTGCGCGCCACGCTGGAGCAGAAGCTCAAGGACATCGAGGCCAACAACGCGACCAAGCTTGACGAGATGCGCCGCACCGTCGACGAGAAGCTGCACGCCACGCTGGAACAGCGCCTGGGTGAGTCGTTCAAGCTGGTGTCCGACCGTCTCGAACAGGTGCACCGCGGCTTGGGCGAGATGCAGGCGCTGGCCCAAGGCGTGGGTGACCTGAAGAAGGTGCTGACCAATGTGAAGACGCGCGGCACCTGGGGTGAAGTCCAGCTCGAGATGCTGCTGGAGCAGATGCTCACGCCCGAGCAGTACGACAAGAACGTCGAGACCGTGCAGGGCACCGGCGCGCGTGTGGAGTTCGCCATCCGCCTGCCCGGCAAGACCGATGCGGAACGCGATGCCACTGTCTGGTTGCCGATCGACGCCAAGTTCCCGAAGGAACAATACGAGCGCCTGCTCGACGCGCAGGAACGCGCCGATGCGGATGCCGCTGCCGTCGCCAGCCGTGAGCTGGAAGTCGCGGTGCGCAAGGAAGCGCAGACCATCCACGAGAAGTACATCGCGCCGCCGGCCACGACCGATTTTGCGATCCTGTTCCTGCCGACGGAAGGCCTCTACGCCGAGGTGCTGCGCCGTCCGGGCTTGACCGATGAGCTGCAGCGCAAATTCCGCGTGACGGTGGCGGGGCCGACCACACTTACGGCTATTCTCAACAGCCTGCAGATGGGTTTCCGCACGCTGGCGCTGGAAAAGCGTTCCAGCGAAGTCTGGCAGGTGCTGGGCGCGGTGAAGAGCGAATTCGGCAAATTCGGCGACGTATTGGCCGCGACCAAGAAGACATTGGAGCGCGCCGTCAGCAACATCGAGCAGGCCGAGGTGCGTACGCGTCAGATGAATCGCAAGCTCAAGGCGGTGGAAGCGCTGCCGAGCGATTCTGCGCAGAACGTGCTGGGGCTGGAAACGGCCGTGCCGCAGGATGGCGAAAGTGACATGAGCGAGGCCGAATAAGCGGTCAGCATCAGCAAAAGAAAAGGGGCGGAATTTTCCGCCCCTTCTTTTTTATCCGTAGGTGCCTGGATCAGGCTTCTTCCGGTACGTCGCGCAGCAGGATCTCGATGCCGCCAAAACGCTCAGCGACCCAGTTGTAGGCATGGCAAGCCAGCCACAGCGCGCCAAAGCCAACCAGCGCGTTGAGAATCAACCCGCTCAACACCACGATCGTCGGTAGTTCACCGTAGCGGACAAAGCCGACAAAGAAGAACAGCCCCACGACCGGAAGCGAAAAACACAGGTAGACCAGCACCAGCGCACGCGCTGTGTGGGCCGGGTGGAGGTAAGCAATCTCCTTTGTCATCATGGCGTCACGCAAGCTCAAAACGTTCAAACTGGCGCAAAGTGTAGCGAATCGACCGACCTGCCGATACCCGCGCTCAGCGGGTGACGCAAAAAACCGACAACCTGCCACGTTGCTTCCGGCGCAAGGCGCCGTGAGCGCCACGCCCGCATGGTGATTGCAGCTCGCCTATCGTAGCAACGGACTAGACCAGTCCGTCGAACAGCAGGATCTGCACCGCATCGCCCGCGTTGACCTGCCCCTGCTCATGCGCGAGCACCACAAAGCAGTTCGCCTCGCTCATGGAACGCAGCACGCCCGAGCCTTGCTGGCCCGTGAGGCGCACTTCGAGCTGACCGCGATCGTTCAACGCCGCAATGGCACGCTGATACTCCGTGCGGCCGGGGCGTTTGCGGATCGGTGTCACGCTCACGGCGGGCACCAGAGGTGCACCCGGCTCGCTGGCCCCCATCATCTGCAGCAGGGCGCCACGCACGAAGTGATAGAACGTCACCATCACCGCCACCGGGTTGCCCGGCAGGCCAAACAGAAACGCACTGCGGCCGTTGGAAGCGATGCGCCCGAAGGCCATCGGCCGGCCCGGGCGCATGGCGATCTTCCAGAACGTCACGTCGCCGAGCTTGGCCATCATCTGCTTGGTGAAATCGGCCTCGCCAACGGATACACCGCCCGAGGTGATGATCGCATCGGCGTTTTCAGCGGCGGTACGGAAGGCGGTTTCGAGCGCGGCCGGGTCGTCGCGCACGACGCCCATGTCGATCAGCTCCACGCCCAGGCGCGAAAGCATGCCGTGCAGCGTGTAGCGGTTCGAGTCGTACACGCAGCCCGCGTCGAGTGGTTCACCGATGGAACGCAGCTCGTCGCCGGTGGAGAAGAACGCCACGCGCAGTTTGCGGCGCACGGCCACTTCGGCGATACCCAGTGAGGCGAGCATGCCGATATCGGCTGGGCGGAGGACGCGGCCCGCCGCCAGCGCTGCGCTGCCCTGGGCAAGGTCTTCGCCGCGCAGGCGGCGGTTGTCGCCGGCGCGTACCGCATCGCGGGCAAAGCGGACAGCGGTGGCGTCGCCCTGCGTGAATTCCTGCGGGATCACCGTATCGCAACCGGCGGGCATGACGGCGCCGGTCATCACGCGTACGGTCTCACCCGCGCCTGGTGCACCGTCGAAGGCGACACCAGCGTACGCTGTGCCGATCACGCGCAACGACACCTCACCTTCATCGCGCGAGAGTTCTGCGCTGGCGAAGGCGAAGCCGTCCATCGCCGAGTTGTCATGCGAAGGCACGTCGATGGGTGACAGCACATCTTCGGCCAGCACGCGGTCGAGCGCGCTGCGGATCGGCACGTGCGCAAAGCCGCTGACCGGCTGCACGAAACCGCGCATGATGGCTTGCGCCTGCGCGACGGGCAGTGCGTTCGGATCATAATCGGACAGGCAGGAGACGACGGAGGCGAGGGTGGTCATGACGTCGATGAGGGAGGGGGCGGCGCTCTAGCGGCGCTCGGCCAGGTGGTGCAGTTCTTCCAGCGTGTTGATGTTGGCGAAGGCGGCGGTGTCGTCGAACGGCACCTCCACCGTCGGGTGGCGTGCGGTCCAGGTTTCGATCTTACGGCCGCCGCCTTGCAGGTAGGCGATCAGGTCGTCGGTCAGCCGTGCATTGATCAAACAGAATACCGGCTGCACCTGCTTGCGCGGTTGACCGTGCTCATCTGGCTCCATCGTCACCGGCATGGCGATACGCGCGTCGGTTGCTTCAAGTGCAGCCGAGAGCTTGGCTGCAAGGTCGACTGGCACGAATGGCGAATCGCACGGCGCGGTCAGCAGATAGCGCGTCTGGCATTGCTCCAGCCCTGCGAGCACGCCGGCCAGCGGCCCGGCAAAGTCCGGCACGGAATCCACCACTACCGGCACGCCAAACGACTCGTACGCGGCCAGGTTGCGGTTGGCGTTAATCAGCATGTGATCCACCTGCGGTGACAGGCGCATCAGCGTGTGCATCGCCATTGGCGCGCCGCGGAAGGTCTGCAGGCCCTTGTCGACGCCGCCCATGCGGCTGCCCCGGCCGCCGGCCAGGATCAGGCCGGTGATGTCGGATGTCGGAATCATGTGGTTGCCTAAGCGGGCTCAGCCGCCGATGTAGGACATCTCGATGCGCCGGCCAGCCGGATGGGCCTGGCCGTTGGCGCGCAGTTCGGAGTAGCGATCTGCGCGGCCCTGCCAGATGGCACGGATCGCGTTGGAGAGTTTGAGGTCAGTCGTGCCATTGCGCAGCAGGGTGCGCAGGTCGAAGCCTTCGGTCGCGAACAGGCACAGGTACAGCTTGCCTTCGGTCGAGAGCCGCGCGCGCGTGCAGTCGTGGCAGAACGCTTGCGTGACGCTGGAGATCACGCCGATCTCGCCGGCGCCATCCACATAGCGCCAGCGTTCGGCAGTCTCGCCGCTGTAGTTGGCCGTGACCGGCTCCAGCGGAAACTCCGCCGACAGGCGCTTGACCACCTCGGCCGACGGTACGACGGAGCCCATCTCCCAGTGGTTGGTCGTGCCCACGTCCATGTATTCGATGAAGCGCACGATGATGCCGCTGCCCCGGAAGTGGCGCGCCATCGGCACAATCTGGCTGTCGTTGTCGTCTTTCTTGACGACCATGTTGACCTTGAGCGGCGCGAGGCCCACCTTCTGCGCGACCTCGATGCCGTGCAGTACCTCGCTCACAGCAAAATCGACGTCGTTCATGCGGCGGAAGGCGGCGTCGTCGATGGCATCCAGGCTGACGGTCACGCGGTTCAGGCCGGCATCCTTGAGCGACTGTGCCTTGCGCGCCAGCAGGGCGCCGTTGGTGGTGAGCGTCAGGTCCAGCGGCTTGCCTTCTGCGGTGGTCAGGCGCGCGAGCATTTCGACCAGGCGCTCGATATCCTTGCGCAGCAGCGGCTCGCCGCCCGTGAGGCGGATCTTCTCGACGCCGTGCTCGATGAACAGACGCGCCATGCGCTCGATCTCTTCGAACGACAGCAGCTCGGAGTGACGCAGGAAGCGGTAGTCCTTGTCGAATACGTCCTTCGGCATGCAGTAGACGCAGCGGAAGTTGCAGCGATCCGTGACCGAGATACGCAGATCGTGCAGCCGGCGACCGCGTGTGTCCGCCAGCCAACCCTGTGCGGGGACGAGCGTGTCCGGCACGGCAGGCACCGTGGCGCGATGGTGCTGGCCGTCGCGCAAATCGTAGAGGGGGATGACGGTTTCGGTCATGGTGTGTTGCGGCGCGTCAATCCAGAAAGCAGGACGATCACGCTGGATACATCTTCGAGTGTAGCGCAGCCCCTGTTTGGCGCGGGGAGCACAGTTCTGGCTCCGCACGTCGCGCACAGGAAAAAGGGCGGCCGAAGCCGCCCTGAGGCAACGCACCGGCGGTTGCCCGCCGGGTGGGTCGCTTATTGCTGGTCAGCGCCGCCTGACGTGCGGCCGGTCTCGACCAGGATCATCGGGCCTTGCTGGATCGGCGGTAGCGGCTTGCGCTCGCGCGGCACACGCGGAGCTGCGACGGTGCGGGCGGCCTCTTCTTGCGAGGCTTGCAGCTTTTGCGCATCCGTGTGGACCCACGTCATACCGACGTTGCTCACCACGCTTTGCAGCGTTTCGACGGACAGCGGCGCGGCCTTGCCGACGGTGCTGACCGGTGCTGGTGCAACGGCCGTTGCAGTTGCGATAGCGGCTTCGGCAACTTCAACTGCGGGAGCAGTGGCTACCACGGCCGGTTCAGCCGGTTGCACGGCGGGCGCGGCGGCGACCGGTGCCACGGCATCAGCCGTAAGCACGGGCTCCTGGACCACCGGGGCCGGGGCCTCGACCGGTGCGAACGAGGCAGTCTGCACCGGCTCAGTCACGGTCGTGTGCAGTGCCGGCTCGGCGAGTTGGTTACCTTCAGGCGCAGCATGCGCTTCGGTTTCTGCGATGGCGTTTTCGCTACCTTCCGCGTCGTCTTCGCCTTCTGCGCCTTCACGGTCACGGCGATAGCGGTTGCGGCCGCGACGACCACGACGGCGGCGCTCTTCGCCCTCACCGTTGCCTTCGGCACCCGGAGCCACGCCTTCCATGCCAGCGACTTCCGCCGGAACCGTGGTGTCGAGCAGAGCCTGCGGCACTTGCGGCGCAGCAGCCTGGTCGATCAGGTCCTCTGCTGCCAGAGGCGTTGCCGCAGCGGCTTCCTTGGCTTGTTGGTCGCGTTCGCGGTTTTCACGCGGTTCGCGAGCCTCACGACCTTCGCGGCCCTCACGCGGCTGGCGCTCGCGGCGTTCCTGGTTGCGCTCGCGGCGGCCTTGGCCTTCACCGCGGGCTTCCTGGCCCTGTTGCGGCTGACGGGCTTCAGCGGTTTCGCGTGCGCCGCCTTCGACCTGGGCCGGCTGGCGGTTTCGGTCGCGATTGCCGCGTTGGCCGTCACGTTGACCTTCGCGCTGGCCTTGTTGTTGCTGGCCTTCGCGGGCTTCATTGCGGTCACGGCCTTGGCGGTTGCCGTCGCGGCCACCTTGTTGCTGGCTTTGGCCTTGGCGTTCGCCACGTTCCGCGCGTTCACCACGTTGGCTACGGCCACCACGGTCTTGGCGATTGCCACGGCCTTGGCGGTTGCCGTCTTCCGTACGTTGTTTCGGTGCTTCAACCGGCGCTGCCACCACCGGCTCAGCCGGCTTGCCGCCGAACAGCGATTTCAGCCACGAAATGAAACCGCCTTGTGCAGGCACCGGGGCCGCCACTTGCGGGGCTGGGGTGGCTTCAGTGCGGGCCGGGCGCTCCGGGCGCGGCACCGACACAGGCGCCGGTTGTTCCGGCGTGATGCCCTTGACGGCGGCTTCCTGGCGCGGCTTGGCCGCTTCTTTGCGGGTGCTGTAGGCGGTGTCGGCTTCCAGCTCCTTGGCGGCTTCCTCGGCCATCTTGTAGCTGGCCTTGGTGTCGTCCAGGCGCGGATCGTCGTGGCGCAGGCGCTCCAGCTTGTAGTGCGGCGTCTCCAGATGCTTGTTCGGGATCAGCAGCACATTGACCTTGAAGCGCGTCTCGATCAGGTTGATGTCCGGGCGCTTCTCGTTGAGCAGGAACGCAGCCACTTCCACCGGCACCTGGCAGTGGATCGCGGCGGTGTTTTCCTTCATCGCCTCTTCCTGGATGATGCGCAGCACCTGCAGGGCGGACGATTCGGTATCGCGGATGTGGCCCGTGCCGTTACAGCGCGGGCAAGTGACGTGCGAGCCTTCCGACAGCGACGGACGCAGGCGCTGGCGCGACAGCTCCATCAGGCCGAAGCGGCTGATCTTGCCCATCTGCACGCGGGCGCGGTCGTGGCGCAGTGCGTCTTTCAGGCGGGTCTCGACGTCCTTCTGGGCCTTGCTCGACTCCATATCGATGAAGTCGATCACGATCAGGCCGCCCAGGTCACGCAGTCGGAGCTGGCGGGCGATTTCGTCGGCGGCTTCGAGGTTGGTGCGCGCGGCGGTTTCCTCGATATCCGCACCCTTGGTGGCGCGCGCCGAGTTCACGTCGATGGCGACCAGCGCCTCGGTGTGGTCGATCACGATGGCGCCGCCCGAGGGCAGCATCACCATGCGCGAGTACGCCGATTCAATCTGGTGTTCGATCTGGAAGCGCGAGAACAGGGGAACGTCGTCGCGGTACTTCTTCACCCGATTCATGTTGTCGGGCATCACCACGCTCATGAAGGCGCGGGCCTGATCGTAGATATCGTCCGTATCGATCAGGATTTCACCGATATCCGGCTGGAAGTAATCGCGGATCGCGCGGATCACCAAGCTGGATTCGAGATAGATCAGCAGCGGGGCCTTGTTGTCTACGGCGGCGCCATCGACGGCCTTCCACAGCTGCATCAGGTAGTTCAAGTCCCACTGCAGTTCTTCGGCCGAGCGGCCGATACCGGCGGTGCGGGCGATGATGCTCATGCCGTCCGGCACTTCCAGTTGCGCCATGGTTTCGCGCAGTTCCTGGCGGTCTTCGCCCTCGATGCGGCGCGAGACGCCACCGCCGCGCGGGTTGTTCGGCATCAGCACCAGATAGCGGCCGGCCAGCGAGATGAACGTGGTCAGGGCTGCGCCCTTGTTACCACGCTCTTCCTTCTCAACCTGGACGATCAGTTCCTGGCCTTCACGCAGCGCATCCTGGATGCGCGCATTGCGCACATCCACGCCTTCCTTGAAGTAGGCGCGGGCGACTTCCTTGAAGGGGAGAAAACCGTGCCGTTCTTCGCCGTAATTAACGAAGCAGGCTTCCAGCGACGGTTCGATGCGGGTGATGACACCCTTGTAGATATTGCCTTTGCGCTGTTCGCGCCCGGCGGTTTCGATGTCGATATCGATCAGTTTCTGACCATCGACAATGGCGACGCGCAATTCCTCTTGCTGCGTCGCATTGAACAACATGCGTTTCATTGCAACCTCACTCCAATGCCGTGCATGCACGGCGCTTCATGGAGCACGCGAAGGCGGAGCGGGTGGTCAACGAATTGCCGGGGTGTTGGCCGATGAAAAGACGGCGCAACGGGGCACGGGCGAAAGAAATGAGGGCGTCACGGACGGCAGGGCGGAGTTCGCAGACGCGGTTGGCGTCATGTCGCGCGTCCTGTCACTCGTGCCACGGGCCCAACGCGTTGTGCGGGCGGGCCGGCGGCGGCGAGTCGCGTGAAGCGACCACAAAGAGCGAATTGACGGACGGCCTGTCCGGACGAAACCCGCGGCGGGCAAATCGGGCGGCGTGCTGCTTGTTAGAGTTTTGCCGCCGGACCGCCATGGCAACGCGGTAACCGGATACTGAGCCGGCCGGCACCAACTGTGGTGCGGCAAGGGCTTCTTTCACCAAGCGGGCGCCGTATGGAGACCATGTGGCGCCCGCTTTTGAATTCTGTTCTACCAGCTGCTCGTTCTACGCTGACCGATCTTACCGACGTGATCTTTGGTTCACGTCCTGCGCGATGGGACAGCGGTGCGTGCTGCTTTCGTGCCGATTGGACCGGCCACGTGATTAGCTTTGTAACACAAGTGGGCGGGAGTTCGGCACGTTCCGGACGGAAACGGTGGCTGTGTACAATAGCTGTTGTTTCGTCCCGACCGGCTTTGCTGGCGCCTAAACGACTGTCCAGCGAGAAAATTATATTGAAAATGAATGAGTTACGCCATCCATTTGATGGCCGCATTCAACAGGCCGCACGTGACGCACTCGATGGCAAATCCGTCGCCTATGTAGAAATCGGTGAAGACGCCGAAGGGCAGCGCGTCGACAATTTTCTGATGCGCCTGGCCAAGGGCGTGCCCAAGAGCCACATCTACCGCATCCTGCGCTCCGGCGAGGTGCGTGTGAACAAAGGTCGGATTGACGCCGAATATCGCTTGAAGCTCGGCGACCTGGTGCGCATTCCGCCGCTTCGGATCGCTCAGCAAGCTGAAACGCCGCGTGCGGTGCCGGCGGCTGAATTCACGATCCTCCACGAAGATACGCACCTGCTGGTGATCGATAAGCCGGCCGGCGTGGCCGTGCATGGCGGCTCAGGGGTCGCGTTTGGCGTGATCGAGCAGCTACGTCAATCGCGCCCGGAAGCCAAGTTCCTTGAGCTTGTGCACCGTCTGGATCGCGAGACTTCCGGTGTTCTGCTGCTGGCTAAGAAGCGTTCGGCGCTGGTCGCACTGCACGAGCAGATTCGCGAAGGGCAGCTCGACAAGCGCTATTTCGCCGCCGTGAAGGGCGTCTGGCCGCACAAGCGCCAACACATCAAATCGCCGCTACACAAGTTCACCACGCCCGAGGGTGAGCGCCGCGTGCGTGTGCAGGCCGATGGGCAGCCGTCGCACACGATCTTCAACAAGGTGGGCGTGTTCGGGCCTTACACCTTGCTGGAGGCTGAACTGAAGACGGGGCGTACGCACCAGATTCGCGTGCACCTGGCCCATGCCGGTTTCCCCATCCTCGGTGACGACAAATACGGCGATTTTGCGCTCAACAAGGCGTTATCGCGCGCAAATGCGTCGCCGCGGCTGGGGCGGATGTTCCTGCACGCGCATCGCCTGCAGTTGACGCACCCGCACAGCGGTGAAATCGTCACATTCAACGCGCCGTTGCCGGCTGAGTGTGCCGATTTCCTGAACGCCTTCCAATCTGAGAGTCCCGATTCCGATGCCCCAGCAGCGCTTTGACCTGATCGTTTTCGACTGGGACGGTACCTTGATGGATTCGACGTCGGCCATTACCCGGTCGATCCAGCTTGCGTGCCGGGATCTCGGTCTGCCCGTGCCGGATGATACGCGCGCGAGTCATGTGATCGGTCTGGGGCTGCGCGACGCGCTCGAATATGCGGTGCCGACGCTCGACCCGGCGGACTACGGCAAGCTGGCCGAACGTTATCGTTTTCATTACCTCAGCCGTGATTCGCAACTGGTGCTGTTCCCGGGCGTGCGCGAGATGCTCGACGCGCTGCGCCGCGAGAACTACCTGCTGGCTGTGGCGACCGGTAAATCGCGCGTTGGCCTGCAGCGCGCGCTGGAAGTCACCGGCTTGACTGGCGTGTTCGACAACACACGGTGCGCCGACGAGACGTTCTCCAAGCCGCACCCGGCGATGCTGCTCGAACTCACCCGTGACCTCGGCATGGATGTCGAGCGCACGGTGATGATCGGTGACACCACGCACGACCTGCAGATGGCGGCGAATGCAGGGGCCGCCGGTGTGGCCGTTACATACGGCGCGCATCCTGCCGACGTGCTGCATACGCTTACACCGTTGTATTGCGCGCAATCGGTCGCCGATCTGCATCGCTGGCTGGCGGATCATGCTTGAGATGGCAGAACCGGTTCGCATCTGTGAGAGCGCCGCGCTGGAAGATGGTGGCTTGGGTGTGCGTTTTCCCGTGGAAGTGCGTGGGCGTACGATTAGCGCCTTTGTTGTCCGTTATGCCGGCGGCGTGCACGGTTACCTGAATCAGTGCGCGCACGTGCCGATGGAGATGGACTGGCAGGAAGGTCAGTTTTTTGAAAGCTCCGGGCTGTATCTGATGTGCGCGACGCATGGCGCCATCTACGAACCGGATACGGGCCGCTGTGTTGGCGGGCCGTGTCGGGGCTCGCATCTGTCCAAGCTCGACATTGCCGAGCGCGACGGCGGCGTCTGGTGGCAACCCGATGCCTTATTTCGTGCGTCGCCCCCCGCGCCGGCGCCGATTCCCCCCGCATGATGGCGTCGTCAGTTTTTTCGACTTCCTCGACCGTTCCCAACTTCGTCTATGACCGACTCGAATCCGCCGAAAGGGCCTGAAAATGCACCCGAAGAGGGCGCTGGCAAGCTGGAAGCACTGGAAGTTACGCAGCACGCCGATCACCCGCTCGAAGCTGAGTTGCGTGATCCTGCTGCCGGCAAGCCAGCATCGGCGGCCTCTGCGGTGGCCCCGGCGCAGCCAAGCGGCTGGGAGCGCGAGGTGCTTGAAAAGGTGCTGATGGCGACAGTGCGGGAGCAACGCGCTGCGCGCCGCTGGCGCATCTTCTTCCGCTTCGTGTCGCTGGGTATCGTTGGTCTGATTCTTTGGGCGTTCGCCAGCTTTGAGGGCGAAACGGTCAGCACCGGCCGCCACACTGCCGTGGTCAACCTCGATGGTGAGATCGCCGCCAACACGAACGCCAGCGCCGAGAACATCAACGCATCGCTTGAAGCGGCGTTTGCCGACGACAACACGGTCGGCGTGATCCTCAAGATCAATTCGCCGGGTGGGTCGCCTGTGCAGGCAGGCATGATCAACGATGACATCCGTCGCCTGCGTGCCAAGTACAAGAACATCCCGCTCTACGTCGTGGTTGAGGAGATGTGCGCTTCGGGCGGGTACTACGTGGCCGCTGCCGCTGACAAGATCTATGTCGATAAGGCCAGCATCGTCGGCTCGATTGGCGTACTGATGGACGGCTTCGGCTTTACCGGGCTGATGGACAAGATCGGGGTGGAGCGCCGTCTGCTCACGGCGGGCTCGAACAAGGGGATGCTTGATCCATTCTCGCCCTTGCCGCCGCAGCAGAAGCAGTACGCGCAGGACATGCTCAACGACATCCACCAGCAGTTCATCGATGTGGTCAAGCAAGGCCGCGGCACGCGGCTGAAGGATGATCCGACGCTGTTCACGGGCTTGTTCTGGACAGGCTCGAAAGCGGTTGAGCTGGGCCTGGCCGACGGGCTCGGTAGTGCAGACTTCGTGGCGCGCAACGTCATCAAGGCGCCGGATGTGGTCGACTACACGGTCAAGGAAAACTTCGCCTCGCGCGTTGCCCGCAAGCTCGGCACGGCAATGGGCGCGGGGGCCGTCAAGGCGCTGGCCTCCACAGGCCAGCTCAAGCTGCTGATGAAAGAGTAAGTCGCGCTGGCGCCCTCAGCGCGCCAGCAGCGAAAAGATGGCCGGCCGCTTGTGCAAGTCCATGCGGTCGGCACGCCAATCGCTCACGGGCAGGGTGACCACCTGTTCGCCGGGCAGCGTCAGATCCACTGCGATGGACAGCAGCGTGCCTGGTGCGCAGCCAGCCTGGATGGCTTCCAGCAATGCTCCGTTGCGGTATGGCGTCTCGATGAATACCTGGGTTTGTCCCGCTGAGCGTGAAAGCTGCTCAAGCGCCCGCAGCTTGGTTTTGCGCTCGCCCGCGTCAACCGGTAGATAGCCGTTGAACGCGAAGCTCTGGCCGTTCAGGCCCGAAGCCATTACCGCCAGCAGGATCGAGCTTGGCCCCACCAATGGCTTCACGCGCACGCCGTGCCGATGGGCCAGACGCACGAGGTTTGCGCCAGGATCGGCCACCGCCGGCACGCCGGCTTCGGACATCAGCCCGGCATCCTGCCCGGCAATCACCGGTGCCAGCAGGTCTTTCAACTCCGATTCCGGCGTCTTGATGTTCAGTTCGCGGATGGTGATTTCCTGTAGCGGACGCGCCAGCGGCGTGGTTTCTGCCAGCTTTTTGAGTAGCGCGCGCGCCGTTTTGGCGTGTTCGGCCACGAAATAATCGAGCTGCGCCGTGATCTGCTGCACGCCTGCGGGGATCACGTCGGGCAGCGGATCGGCTGCATCGCGCAGACCAAGCGTATTTGGAATGAGATAAAGCGTGCCAGCCATGGTTTAGACGAAGAGAGGGTAGTGCACGTTGCGCAGCATGCTGGTCAGCGCGATCAGCGGCAGGCCCACCAGTGCCGTTGGGTCTGACGATTCCACGCGCTCTAGCAGGGCGATGCCCAAACCTTCGGATTTGGCGCTGCCAGCCACGTCGTAAGGGTGTTCCAGGTGCAAGTACGCGTCCAGCTCCTCATCGGAGAGGTCGCGGAAGGTTGCCAGCGTGCGGATATCTTCACTTTGATGCTGCCCGGTGCGGCCATCGTATAGACACAACGCCGAGTGAAAAGTGACTGTACGTCCACGCATCCAGTGCAATTGCGCGAGCGCGCGAGCGTGATCGCCTGGTTTGCCGACCTGCTTGCCGTCCAGCGTCGCCACTTGATCGGAGCCGATCACCAGCGCGCCCGGATGGTCCAACGCTACCTTCTCGGCTTTCTGTCGGGCCAGGCGCAACGCGGTCTGGTCGGGCGATTCGCCGGGAGCGGGGGTCTCGTCGATGTTCGGCACGACGATTTCGAACGGCAGGCGCAGGCGTTCGAGCAATTCCCGCCGATAAGGCGAGCTGGAACCGAGAATCAACGGCGGACGCGAGGCAGAGGTCATAAGTGCTTGAAGATGCAGTGGATTTTGAGAAAAAACCTTTTGACGCCAGAGGTTTTTTCTCGCTATAATCCCGCGTTTCGCGGTTTGGCCGCGCAGTGTCGCAAACCGGGCGCCTAGGCGCAAGATGCCGGGGGCGATGTGCAAGGCGGCACAAATCAGGTTTCGCGCACCAACGGCTTTAGCGGGTTCGATCTGTGAATTTTCGTGCATTCGACCTTTTCGCGTTCATCCGCGCAGGCGAGCGGGTAAGCGGCACGGTCAACCTGGTTGATATGCCTCGTCTGCTGGCTGAGCAAGCCGCCGATGCGCCGGCTGGTGCCAACGGGCAGTTTCGTTGGCAAATGCAAGGCGTTGTGCGCGAGGAGGCCGCCGCAGGTCAGTCGGCCCGCCAGCGTTTCTTCGTTGATCTGGAAGTGGATGGCTCGATCTGGCTGCAATGCCAGCGTTGCCTGCACGCCTACGAGCAATCGCTGCCGGTGCGTACGCGCCTAGAGGTGATGCGTTCGGAGGGAGAGGCTGACGCAGCGCCGCTGGATGATGACGAGGCAGATGTCATCGTCGGCTCCCGTAACTTCGACCTGATCACGCAGATCGAAGACGAGTTGCTGCTGGCGCTGCCGGTGTCACCGCGTCACGCAGTCTGTCCGGATGAGGTCTTGCCGGAAGAGGCGGAAGCCGAAAAGAAGCCGTCGCCGTTCGCGGTGCTGGCCAATCTGAAGACCAAACATTAGGCGTACGCAGGTTTTGCGTGCGTTGATGGCAGTACGTTTCACACGCCTACCGGAATGGCTACGCTCCGGCTCCGTGTGATGTGATAAAATCGATCAAATTGCTTAGGAGTCAGTCATGGCTGTTCAACAAAACAAGAAGTCGCCGTCCAAGCGCGGCATGCATCGTTCGCACGACTTCCTCACCACGGCCCCGATCGCTGTCGAGCCGACCACGGGTGAAGTCCACCTGCGTCACCACGTGAGCCCGAACGGCTACTACCGTGGCCGCAAGGTTGTGAAGACCAAGAACGACTGATGCGATTTGCCAGTTCTCTGGCAAGCGCGTTGGGTTGGTCTGAACGCACAGGTTCATGATGCAAACGAGAAAGCGGCAAGCCAAATTGCCGCTTTTTTGTTGCGCAGAATTCGGCAAGGCGTGGTCGGGTTTGTGTACCATACGGCGCCTATGCTGAAGCCGCACGTGAAACCGCAACTCAGACTCGCATGACCATCAAGCTTGCCATCGACTGCATGGGTGGCGATCACGGCGTTGGCGTGACGATCCCTGCAGCGATCCAATTTCTCGCCGCACACGAAGACGTCGAAATGCTGCTCGTCGGGCAGCCCGACGTCATTGCGGCGCAGCTCAAACGACTTCACGCCGCTGCGAACCCGCGCATCCACGTCGTCCCTGCCTCCGAGGTGGTGTCGATGGACGATCCGGTGGAGGTCGCGTTGCGCAAGAAGAAAGATTCTTCGATGCGCGTGGCCATCAATCAGGTCAAGGAAGGCGCCGCGCAAGCGTGCGTCTCCGCCGGCAATACCGGTGCCCTGATGGCCGTGTCGCGTTACGTTCTCAAGACGCTGGACGGCATCGATCGCCCGGCCATTGCGACCGCCATCCCGAACGAGAAGGGCTCCGGCACCACGGTGCTGGATCTCGGTGCCAACGCAGATTGCGAGCCCGCGCACCTGCTGCAGTTCGCGCAGATGGCCTCGGCAATGGTGTCGGTGGTCGAGCAGAAGCCGCGTCCGACGGTGGGCCTGCTCAACATCGGCGAAGAAGTCATCAAGGGTAACGAGGTCGTCAAGCAGGCGGGTGAGCTGCTGCGCGGCTCCGATCTCAACTTCTTCGGCAACGTTGAAGGCAACGACATCTTCAAGGGCACCACGGACATCGTCGTCTGCGACGGCTTTGTCGGCAACGTAGCGCTCAAGAGCACGGAAGGCCTCGCCAAGATGATCGGTGAGATGCTGCGCGAAGAATTCAGCCGCTCGTGGTTCACCAAGTTGCTCGCGGTGGTGGCGCTGCCCGTGCTTTCGCGTTTCAAACGCCGTGTTGACCATCGGCGCTACAATGGCGCCGCGCTGCTCGGCCTGCGGGGTCTTGTCATCAAGAGTCACGGTTCGGCCGATGCCTATGCGTTTGAATGGGCGATCAAGCGCGCCTACGACGCAGCGGCCAACGGCGTGATCGCCCGCATTGCGCAGGCGTTCGAATCGCATCACGACGCAGCGGGCGCTGCGCCGGTCTCCACTTCCACTCCGGCCGCCGACGCCGCTTGAGCGCGTTGCCCCCGAGTCAGCATTCACCCCACCGCACATGACACGTTACGCAAGGATCATCGGCACGGGCAGCTACCTGCCGCCCAAGCGGGTCACCAATCAAGAACTGGCTGCACAACTGGCCGAAAAGGGCATCGAGACGAGCGACGAATGGATCGTCACGCGCAGCGGTATTCGCGCGCGCCACTTTGCCGAACCCGATGTCACGTGTAGCGATCTCGCCGTCAAGGCAGCCGAGCGCGCCATCGAGGCCGCCGGCATCGATCGCTCTGAGATCGACCTGATTCTGGTGGCCACGTCCACGCCGGATTTCGTCTTCCCGAGCACTGCTTGTCTGGTGCAGCAGAAGCTGGGTATCACCAACGGTTGCGCGGCGTTTGACGTGCAGGCCGTGTGCTCCGGTTTTGTCTACGCGCTGTCGACGGCCGACAAGTTCATCCGCGCGGGTGCTTACCGTAACGTGCTGGTGATCGGCTCTGAAGTGTTCTCGCGCATCATCGATTTCAGCGACCGCACCACCTGCGTGCTGTTCGGCGACGGCGCCGGCGCTGTGGTGCTGCAGGCCTCGGACGAGCCGGGCATCCTGTCGACCGCATTGCACGCCGATGGCAGCCACGCCAATATCCTGTGCGTGCCCGGCAACGTCGCTGCCGGCGCGATCCAGGGCAGCGCTTTTCTGTATATGGACGGCCAGGCCGTCTTCAAGCTGGCAGTGAATGTGCTCGACAAGGTGGCGCGTGAAGCGCTGGCTGCTGCGGAGCTTGACGCTTCGCAGGTCGACTGGCTGATCCCGCATCAGGCCAACATTCGCATCATGCAAGGCACGGCCAAGAAGCTTGGGCTGCCTGTCGAGCGCATGGTGGTGACGGTGCATGAGCACGGCAACACGTCGGCTGCATCGATTCCGCTGGCGCTGGACGTCGCTGTGCGCGATGGTCGCATCAAACCGGGCCATCACGTGATGCTCGAAGGCGTGGGCGGCGGCTTTACCTGGGGCGCGGCGCTGCTGCGCTTCTGATCGACGAATTTCCAGAACGAACAATACGAGCCATGACATTCGCTTTCGTCTTTCCCGGCCAGGGTTCGCAATCGGTCGGCATGCTCAACGCGTTTGCTGATCATCCCGTGGTGGCGGCCACGCTGGCTGAGGCCTCCGATGCACTGGGTCAGGACATCGGCAAGCTGATCGCCGAAGGTCCGGCTGAAGAACTGAATCTGACCACCAACACGCAGCCGGTTATGCTGACGGCCGCCGTAGCGGTCTACCGAGCATGGCAAGCTGCGGGCGGCCCGGTGCCGACCGTTATGGCCGGCCACAGCCTGGGTGAGTACTCGGCGCTGGTCGCTGCTGGCGCGATCGCCTTCAAGGATGCTGTGCCGCTGGTGCGTTTCCGTGCCAAGGCTATGCAGGAAGCTGTGCCGGTGGGTGAGGGTGGCATGGCTGCGATTCTCGGCCTGTCGGATGATGACGTGCGCGCTGCGTGTACCGAAGCGTCGGCTGCAGGCGTGGTCGAGGCTGTCAACTTCAACGCACCGGCACAGGTGGTGATCGCCGGTGCCAAGGCGGCTGTCGAGAAGGCGTGCGAAATCGCCAAGGCGAAGGGCGCCAAGCGCGCGCTGCCGTTGCCGGTGTCGGCGCCGTTCCACTCGTCGCTGCTCAATCCGGCATCGGATCGTCTGCGCGAGTATCTCGCCAGCGTGACGATCAGCGCTCCGCTCATTCCTGTCATCAACAACGTGGATGTGGCCGTCGTGAGCGATCCGGCTGCCATCAAGGATGCGCTGGTGCGCCAGGCTGCCTCGCCGGTGCGCTGGGTTGAGACTGTGCAGAAGATGAAGGTCGACGGCATCACCCGTGTGGTCGAGTGCGGCCCGGGCAAGGTGCTGGCGGGTCTGGTCAAGCGCATTGATGGCGAGATCATCGGCGATGCGATCTTCGATCCGGCATCGCTTGAAGCCGTGCTCGGCCAACTCAAATAATCAACGGGATTCGTATGACCCAAGCATTGAACAACCAGGTCGCGCTCGTGACTGGCGCGTCGCGCGGCATCGGCCGTGCCATCGCACTGGAGTTGGCGCGTCAGGGTGCGACGGTGGTCGGTACGGCCACGTCGGAAGCCGGCGCGCAGGCCATCACGGCCTACTTTGCCGAAGCGGGCGTGAAGGGCGCAGGTGTGGTGCTCAACGTGAACGACGCCGCGCGCTGCGAAGCCGTCATCGACGAGACGATCAAAACGCATGGTGGCCTGAACATTTTGGTCAACAATGCCGGCATCACGCAGGACAACCTGGCGATGCGCATGAAGGATGAGGAATGGGTGTCGGTCATCGACACGAACCTCTCCGCTGTGTTCCGTCTGTCGCGTGCGGTGCTGCGCCCGATGATGAAGGCGCGCGGCGGCCGCATCATCAACATCACTTCGGTGGTGGGCTCGGCTGGCAACCCCGGTCAGGCCAACTACGCGGCAGCCAAGGCCGGCGTGGAAGGCATGGCTCGTGCGCTGGCTCGCGAAATCGGCAGCCGCAACATTACGGTCAACTGCATTGCACCGGGCTTTATCGATACCGACATGACCAAGGTTCTGTCGGAAGAGCAACACACTGCGCTGAAGGCGCAGATTCCGCTGGGCCGTCTGGGTGCACCGGAAGACATCGCCAGCGCGGTTGCCTTTCTGGCGTCACCGGCGGCGGGCTACATTACGGGCTCGACGCTGCACGTCAACGGCGGCATGTACATGGGATAAGGAAGCCGTCCCGGCGGCGATTGTGCAGGGTCTTGCGCATGCGCGGAATCCTGTGAAATCGCTGAATTAACAGGCTTTTAGCATCATATTGGGCGCAGTTTTTGCAAGGATTCAGGCGCGGTTTTTCGCTGCGCAAACCTGCTAGAATGCGCGCACTTTTTGTCGAATACTTCCCTGGAGGGTTACATGGACAATATCGAACAACGCGTCAAGAAGATCGTTGCTGAACAACTCGGCGTCGCTGAAGGCGACATCAAGAACGAATCGTCGTTCGTGAACGATCTGGGCGCGGATTCGCTCGATACGGTTGAGCTGGTGATGGCTCTGGAAGACGAGTTCGGTATGGAAATTCCGGACGAGGAAGCCGAGAAGATCACCACGGTGCAACAAGCTATCGACTACGCAACCGCCCACGTCAAGGCGTAAGCGTCAATCGATCTCTTGACATCGCGGGCCACAGAAAGGGCGGCTGTCCGGTTTGACCGGGTGGCGCGCTTTCTGTGGCCTTTGTCGCTGATACAGAGTTGCAGGAAAGCATAGTGAGCCGTCGTCGCGTAGTCGTAACCGGCCTGGGGCTGGTCTCTCCGGTAGGAAACTCGGTCGCCGAAGCATGGGCCAATCTGGTCGCCGGCAAGTCCGGGATCGCCACCATCACCAAATTCGATCATTCCGCGCTGGCCGTGCACTTCGCTGGTGAAGTGAAGGGCTTCAATGTCGAGGAATACGGTATCCCCGCCAATGAGGCGCGCCGCATGGATACCTTCATCCACTACGGCATTGCCGCGGGCGTGCAAGCGCTCAAGGACAGCGGGCTGGAGGTCACCGAAGCCAACGCCGATCGCATTGGCGTGCTGGTTGGCTCCGGCATCGGCGGCCTGCCAATGATCGAAGATACCCACGCGGAATACACGAATCGCGGCCCGCGCCGCATTTCGCCGTTCTTCGTGCCGGGTTCGATCATCAACATGATTTCGGGTCATCTGAGCATCATGTTCGGCCTGAAGGGACCGAATCTGGCGGCCGTGACAGCCTGTACGACGGGTCTGCACAGCATTGGCCTGGCCGCCCGCCTGATTCAGGCCGGCGATGCCGATGTGATGGTTGCCGGTGGTGCTGAGTCGACTGTTTCGCCGCTGGGCATCGGTGGTTTCGCCGCGGCGCGCGCATTGTCGACCCGCAACGATGACCCCGCCACCGCGTCCCGTCCGTGGGACAAGGACCGCGACGGTTTCGTGCTGGGCGAAGGTGCCGGTGTGGTGGTGCTCGAGGAATACGAAGCCGCCAAGGCACGTGGCGCCACGATCTACGCGGAAGTCTCAGGCTTCGGCATGAGCGGTGACGCGTACCACATGACCGCACCGAACATGGACGGCCCGCGCCGCTGCATGCTCAACGCGCTGCGCGATGCCGGTATCAACGCTGATCAGGTCCAGTACCTGAACGCGCACGGTACGTCGACCCCGCTGGGCGACAAGAACGAATCCGACGCCATCAAGGCGGCTTTCGGCGATCACGCCAGCAAGGTCGTCGTGAACTCCACGAAGTCAATGACTGGCCACTTGCTGGGCGGGGCGGGTGGCCTAGAGTCGGTGTTTACGATTCTGGCGCTGCACAACCAAGTGTCGCCGCCGACCATCAACATCTTCAATCAGGATCCCGAGTGCGATCTCGATTACTGCGCCAATACCGCGCGTGATATGAAGATCGACGTGGCCGTGAAGAACAACTTCGGCTTCGGCGGGACCAACGGCACGCTGGTGTTCACGCGTCCGTAACGCTGTACGGCGTGCAGCCTCTGGCTGCGCGCCGTTTTTCGCTTCCCACCTTGGTAGTTCAGCGCATCGTTTTTCCGGCGCCATACCGGCGGCTGTGTACGATCGGCCGGTTCGGCATGGCAAACCTTGTTTGCTTTGTCTTGACCTGGCTAGTCGGCGTATGGGGTGGGGTGCTGCCGGTGCTGGCCTGGATTGTGATCGGTACGCTGGCCGTGGCAGCATGCATTCCACTGACAGTGAACCGCTCACCGCTTGCGATGGAACTGATGTGGCGCGCCCGTCTCAAAGCAGATGGCGAACCCGGTCAACCGGTCTGGCAGGTCCGGCTGGAAATGCCTCAAGCGGTCCGAAATGCGCCTCTGTTATGGTCATGGTCACTCGGGCAACGCGTCTTGGTTCTTGGTGTTGCGCATCACGGGTGGTGTCCTCAGATATTTGTATTGATGCCGCCCTGGTTTGCGACCGGGCCATTGCGTCGTATGCGAAGTCTGTTGCGCCTGGGGCCACCACCGATGGCCGCTCAGGCGACCGGTGTGTCGTAGGTAAAATACAACGTTTCGAAGTCATAAAAATTCAAGGCGATACACTGCAGGTGAAGAATCCGTGAGTGAACGCGAAGCCGACCAGATCCTCGTCGAGCGCGTCCAGCAAGGCGACAAGCGGGCGTTTGAGCTGCTGGTGGTCAAGTACCACCGCAAGATCATTCGTCTCGTCTCTCGCCTGATCCGTGACCCCGCCGAAGTCGAGGATGTGGCACAGGATGCCTTTATCAAGGCCTACCGTGCATTACCCCAGTTCCGGGGTGAATCCGCGTTCTATACGTGGCTATATCGCATCGCCGTCAACACGGCCAAGAATTACCTGGCGACCCAGGGCCGGCGCCCTGAATCGTCCAGCGACATTGACACCGAAGAGGCTGAAACTTTTGCCGACGGTGAGCAACTAAGGGATATCAATACGCCGGACTCCATGCTGCACACCAAGCAGGTGGCCGAAACGGTCAACCGTGCGATGGAGGCGCTGCCCGAGGAATTGCGTACCGCAATTACGCTCCGGGAGATCGAGGGTCTGAGCTATGAGGAAATCGCCGAAGCGATGGAGTGCCCAATAGGGACGGTCCGTTCGCGGATCTTCCGGGCTCGCGAGGCGATTGCCGAGAAATTGCGCCCCCTGCTGGGAACGGTAGAGGGCAAACGGTGGTAGCCAGCCGATATGACAAGCCGGCGGCCGCGGGTGTAACCCCAGGCTGCAAACGGTGAAACCTCGGGAAGTCTTCTCTCGGATCGTTGATTGGACGTTGGAGTTTTTGGGGTCGGGAAATGGGTCAGGCTCAAATGCAGACAGCAGAAGCGGAGTTCGCGCAGCGTATCTCCGCATTGATGGACGGTGAACTGGCGGCGCACGAGGTGTCGTCGGCTGTCGATCTCGCCAAGGACGGCGAGGGCGCGGCGCACTGGCGCGAGTATCAACTGATCGGCGATGTACTCCGATCGGAAGATCTGCTGAACACGCGTTCCTCCGAAGATTTCCTCAGCCGGTTCTCGGCCAAGCTTGAAGCCGAGCCGCACTTGCTGGTGCCGGCTGTGGTGCAGCGCGCGCAAGCCGAAGAGAGGCATCGCTTCCTGGTTCGCCCCTCGTGGGTCCGTCGGATCATGCCAACGACTGCCGTGGCTGCGGCGGTGGCGGCCGTTAGCTGGGTGGTCGTGCCGCAATTGCGCGGCCCCGCCGACGGCGGCAACGCTTCGCCGGCACTGGTTGCCAAGGCGGTACAGGGTGCCGACGCACCGGGCGTGACGCTGGCCTCGGCTGACAACACGCCCATGATCCGTGACGCCCGTCTGGACGAATATCTGAGCGCGCATCGTCAGTCGGCGACCAACGGCATGGTGGTTCCGTATCTGCGTGCGGTGGCCAACGGGGTGTCGAACACCCAGGACTCCAATCAGGAATAATGCGGGCATCCATGTCGAAGGTGTGGCACCCCGTTGCCGGGGCAGGCGCCCGCAAGCTGCAGGCCGTTCGTCGGTCCGTTTTTCTCCTTCTCTGTGCGTCGACGCTGGCTGCCGCTGCGCAGCCGCAAGTCGAGCCCATGCCGCGCAAGGAGGCCGCCTCATGGCTGACTAAGATTCATCGCGCTGCGCTCAAGCAGAACTATGTCGGCACGCTGACGTATCAGCGTGGCACCGGCATGCATTCCACGCGCATTCAGCACTACGCCGATCTCTTCAACAACGAGTACGAGCGCGTTGAAGCGCTGGATGGCAAGCAGCGTGAAATGCTGCGTCAGAACGATGTCGTCCGGAACCTGATCTACGACGTCAAGCTGGTCGTGACCGAGAAGCAGGAGCACAAGGACAGCTTTCCGGCGCTGCTCGCCACCACCAATGGCGATGTGCTGGACCAGTACGACATGCGCCACCTGCCGTCCGAGCGTGTGGCCGGTATGGATTGCGAGGTCTTCCAGCTCGATCCGAAAGATGGTTTTCGTTATGCCTACCGCATTTGGGCCGACCACAACAGCGGTTTGTTGATGCGTGCACAGACCATCGGTGAAGACGGCAAGGTGCTGGAGCAGGTCGCCTTCTCGCAGGTCGAGGTGGGTGTGCCGTCGGAAAAGCAGAAGATCATTGCCGCGCTCAAGAATTTGAGTGGCTGGAACCAGTACGAGATCATCACGCAGCCGACCAGCCTAGCCGATCAGGGCTGGACGATCGGCGCGCCCATCAAGGGCTTCCAGAAGATCCGTGAAGTGCGCCGTCCGTTGGGTGACATTGCGCCGGCAGGCAAGGGCAGTTCGAGCTTCGAGGTGCAGCAGGTCGTGTTCAGCGATGGGCTCGCCGGGCTATCGCTTTTCATCGAGCCGGTTTCCGAGAAGCGCACGCGTCGCGAAGGCTTTATTTCGCAGGGTGCTACGCACGTGATGGTGCGCCGCATTGCCGATTTCTGGCTGACAGTGGTGGGCGAAGTGCCGTTTGCTACCATCAAGCAGTTTGGCGCAGCGGTCGACTACAAGCCGGTTTCTGCCAACGCGGCCAACTCGGCAACCAACAAGCCAGCCGGCGCGCCGCAATAAGCTGACGCCTGTCTTAAGCTGCGTGAATCGATCACGCAGCGCATTCTCACTCTGTCTTTGTTCCGGGGAGCCTTCATGCGTACCGCTCGAACCGTTCATGCCTTGCGTCTGCTGTGTGTTGCCGCTTTGATGGCGGCCGGAGGCGCGCTCGCGCCGGCCTACGCACAGAATGCGACAGGCAGTGTGGCCGCGGGCACGTATGGCTTGCCCGATTTTGCGGATCTGGTCGAGAAGGTCAGCCCGGCCGTCGTCAACATCCGCACGACCGAGAAGGTTCGCACGCAAGGTGGCCCGGGCGACGACGACATGGCCGAGTTCTTCCGTCGTTTCTTTGGTGTGCCGATGCCGGGTATGCCTGGTCAGGGGCAGGGGCAGAAGCGTCGCAGTACGCCGCAGCCGCAGGAAGAAGAGCAGAGCCGTGGCGTGGGTTCCGGCTTCATCATCTCCGGCGACGGCTTCATCCTGACCAATGCCCACGTAGTTGATGGTGCCGAGACCATCTACGTGACGCTGCTCGACAAGCGTGAGTTCAAGGCCAAGTTGATCGGCTTGGACAAGCGAACCGATGTGGCCCTCGTCAAGGTTGAGGCCAGCGGTCTGCCAAGCCTGAAGCAGGGCGATTCCGACAAGGTGCGCGTGGGCGAGTGGGTGTTGGCGATCGGTTCGCCCTTCGGTCTGGACAACACGGTCACGGCAGGCATCGTGTCGGCCAAGGGGCGTGATACGGGCGACTACCTGCCGTTCATCCAGTCAGACGTGGCCGTCAACCCGGGCAACTCGGGCGGGCCGCTGATCAACCTGCGCGGTGAGGTGATCGGCATCAACAATCAGATCTATAGCCAGAGCGGTGGCTACATGGGCATCTCCTTCTCGATTCCGATCGATGAGGCGATGCGCGTGGCCGAGCAGATCAAGGCGACGGGGCGTGTGACGCGTGGGCGCATCGGTGTGGCCATCGACAACGTACCGAAGGATGCGGCGGAATCGCTGGGTCTGGGTCGCGCACGTGGCGCTTATGTGGGTAATGTTGAATCGGGTGGCCCGGCCGACAAGGCCGGCATCGAGGCCGGCGATATCGTGCTGAAGTTCAATGGTCGCGACGTTGAGAAAGCGGGCGATCTGCAGCGCCAGGTTGGCGAGACCAAGCCTGGTACACGTGCGACCGTGCAAGTGTGGCGCAAGGGCGCGACGCGCGATTTGACCGTGACCGTGGCTGAGTTGCCGTCCGATACCAAGGTTGCCCAGCGCGGCAAGGGTGCCCAGCCGGACAATGGCCCGCAGGGCCCCGGCAAGCCGAATGCACTGGGGCTGGTGGTGGCCGATCTGTCCGAGGGTGCGCAGCGCGAGTTCAAGACCAAGGTGGGCGTCGAGGTGCAGGTGGCTGAAGGTCCGGCTGCACGCGTCGGCATTCGCGCGGGTGACCTGATCCTGCGTGTGGGCGACACCGATGTCACCAGCGCCAAGCAGTTTAACGACGTGGTTGGGAGGCTCGACAAGAACCGCATGGTGGCTGTGTTTGTGCGCCGCGGTGACGCCACCCAGGTGGTGACGATGCGCCCGAGCACGGCGCGGTCGGGTGGCGGCCAGTGATTGAGCTGACGCTCTACGGCCGCACGTACTGTCATTTGTGCGACGACATGAAGGTCGCGCTGGAACCTTTCCGGCGCGATTTTTCTTTTCAGCTGCACGAGGTGGATGTCGATAGCGATCCGGCGCTGGAAGACCGTTTTGGCGAGCTGGTGCCGGTGCTCATGGCAGGCGCGCCCGATGCGCCGGCTGAGACCGCGCGCGAGCTGTGCCACTATTTCCTGGATATGCCTGCCGTGCAGGGGTGGCTGGCTGCACAGGCCGAACAGACGCCCGGTGCCTGACGCTGGCGGCGCCGCAAAAAGAGGCGCGGGAAGCCCCCTGAAATCCGGTAAAATCGCCTGTTAGCGCCGATTTTTGCATCGCACGATTTTGCTTTGCAGCCTCGGCTTGAAATCCAATTCTCCTGCCGGTGCCGTCCTGAGCGCGCCGGCCACGTCGGAGTCGCCACACGCGGCCCGGCAACGCGTCCTCGGGATGGACGCGCTTTTCGACGCATTCGATGGACAATATCCGTAATTTCTCGATCATCGCCCACATCGACCACGGCAAATCGACGCTGGCCGATCGCATCATCCAGTTGTGTGGCGGCCTCTCCGACCGCGAGATGGAAGCCCAAGTGCTGGACTCGATGGACATCGAGAAAGAGCGCGGCATCACCATCAAGGCGCAGACCGCCGCGCTCTCCTACAAGGCGCAGGATGGCAAGGTCTACAACCTGAACCTAATCGACACCCCGGGCCACGTCGACTTCAGCTACGAAGTCAGCCGCTCGCTGTCCGCCTGCGAGGGCGCACTGCTGGTGGTGGACGCTTCGCAGGGCGTGGAGGCACAGACGGTCGCCAACTGCTACACCGCCATTGAGCTGGGTGTGGAAGTGGTGCCGGTGCTCAACAAGATCGATCTGCCCGCAGCTGACCCGGACAACGCGATCCAGGAAATCGAAGACGTGATTGGCATTGACGCGACGGATGCGACGCGCTGCTCGGCCAAGACCGGTGTGGGCGTGGCGGACGTGCTGGAAGCACTGATTGCCAAGGTGCCCGCGCCCAAGGGTGACCCGGCGGCGCCGCTGCAAGCGCTGATCATCGACTCCTGGTTCGACAACTACGTCGGCGTGGTGATGCTCGTGCGCGTGGTCAACGGTACGCTGCGCGCCAAGGACAAGGTCCTGCTGATGGCCACGGGTGCGCAGCACTTGGTGGAACAGGTGGGTGTGTTCTCGCCGAAATCGGTTCCGCGTGAATCGCTGTCGGCGGGACAAGTGGGCTTTGTCATCGCGGGCATCAAGGAATTGAAGGCCGCCAAGGTAGGCGACACGATCACCCACGTGGCGCCGCGCAAGGCCGAGGCACCGTTGCCGGGCTTCAAGGAAGTCAAGCCGCAGGTGTTCGCTGGTCTGTATCCGGTGGAAGCCAACCAGTACGAAGCGCTGCGCGAATCGCTGGAGAAGCTCAAGCTCAATGACGCTTCTCTGCAGTACGAGCCGGAGGTGTCCCAGGCGTTGGGCTTTGGCTTCCGCTGCGGCTTCCTGGGTTTGCTGCACATGGAGATCGTGCAGGAGCGCCTGGAGCGCGAATTCGACATGGACCTGATCACCACCGCGCCGACGGTGGTCTACCAGGTGCAACAGCGCGACGGTACCATGGTGCAGGTGGAAAACCCGGCCAAGATGCCGGCGGACCCAAGCAAGATCGAGGCGATCCTGGAGCCGATCGTCACGGTCAACCTGTACATGCCGCAGGAGTATGTGGGCGCTGTGATCACGCTGTGCGAGCAGAAGCGTGGCTCGCAGATCAACATGAGCTATCACGGTCGCCAGGTCCAACTGACGTACGAGATCCCGATGGGCGAGATCGTGCTGGACTTCTTCGACCGGCTGAAGTCTGTGTCGCGCGGTTATGCGTCCATGGACTACGAGTTCAAGGAATATCGCGTGTCGGACGTTGTCAAGGTCGACATCCTGATCAACGGCGACAAGGTCGACGCGCTCTCCATCATCGTCCACCGTTCCAACAGTACGTACCGTGGCCGTGAAGTGGCCGCCAAGATGCGCGAAATCATTCCGCGCCAGATGTACGACGTGGCCATCCAGGCGGCCATCGGCGCCAACGTCATTGCACGTGAAAACGTTAAGGCGCTGCGCAAAAACGTCCTGGCCAAGTGCTACGGCGGTGACATCTCGCGCAAGAAGAAGCTCCTCGAGAAGCAGAAGGAGGGCAAGAAGCGCATGAAGCAAGTCGGTACTGTTGAAATTCCGCAAGAGGCGTTCCTCGCCATCCTGCGCGTCGAAGAAAAATAACCTCGGACGAATCTCTCACACATGAACTTCGCCCTGATTCTGTTTGTTCTCGTCGTCCTCACCGGCATTGCGTGGGTAGCCGACAAGCTCGTATTCCAGCGCCAGCGCCAAGCGGCAGCAGCCACTGCGCTGGCTGAATTCGATGCGCGCGCACAAGTGCAGGCACAGTACGGTGGCGGTGGCGACATTGGCGCCGCACGTCTTCAACTGGCCGAAGACAAGCTGCGCCAGCCCTGGTGGCTGGAGTACACAGCGAGCTTCTTCCCGGTGATCGCCGCGGTGTTCCTGCTGCGCTCGTTCGTGATTGAACCGTTCAAGATTCCGTCGGGCTCGATGATCCCGACGCTGCAGATCGGTGACTTCATCCTCGTCAACAAGTACACGTATGGCGTTCGCCTGCCGATCGTGAATAAGAAGGTCGTCGAACTGAACCAGCCGCAGCGCGGCGACGTGATGGTCTTCCGCTACCCGAAAGACGAATCGATGGACTACATCAAGCGCGTCATCGGCGTGCCGGGTGATGTGGTCAAGTACGACAACAAGCGTTTGACGGTGAATGGTCAGCCGGCCACCTATGCACCGCAATCCGACTACCTCGATGGCGAGCGCCTGACGTACTCGAAGCAGTACCAGGAAACGCTCGGCACCGTCTCGCACAACATCCTGAACGATGCCGACCGTCCGGCCTATGTGTCCGGCCCGGACGATTTTCCGTTCCGCGAGAACTGCACTTACAATCAGACCGGCTTTACCTGCAAGGTACCTGCGGGTCACTATTTCATGATGGGCGATAATCGCGACAACAGCGCGGACTCCCGCTACTGGGGCTTCGTGCCGGATAAGAACATTGTCGGAAAAGCGTTCTTCATCTGGATGAACCTGGGTGATTTGAAGCGGATTGGCAGCTTCCATTGATCCAATAAGTGACTCAAGAATCTCTTATGGAAACTCGGCAATTGCACAACGGGGGAAATGCAATGCGGATTCGTCAGGCCGCTCTGAAGCGCCAGTCGCGCGGGATTACGATGTTCGGAATTCTGATTGGCATCATCGTGCTGATCACGGCCGTGCTGCCGGCAATCCGGTCTATTCCAAGCCTGATGGAGTACCAAGCGATTACCCGAGCAGTGAAGCAGGCGCGCGAGAAAGCTGCCACCCGTGCGGACGTGGTTGTTGCCTTCGACAAGCAGGCCGCCATTGATGACATCACGTCCCTCAAGGGCGAGGATCTGGAAGTGTTGGATGCGGGCGGTTCGATCCAGGCGGTGCGTTTCTCGTACAAGCGCGAAATTCCGCTGTATGGTCCGATCGGCATCGTCATTACGTATTCGGGAACCCAGCGTTGACATGAGTTTGGATGCATTGCAGCAACGCCTTGGCTATCGCTTCAGCAAACCGGAGTTGCTGCAGCAGGCGCTCACCCATCGCAGCCACAGCGCGATGCATAACGAGCGCCTGGAGTTTTTGGGTGATTCGATCCTGAATTGCGCCGTCGCTGACATGCTCTACGGCATGTTCGGCAAGCTGGATGAAGGTGATCTCTCGCGCGTGCGGGCCAATCTGGTCAAACAGCAGGCGCTGTATGAGATCGCGCAGATGTTGCAGTTGCCCGATGCGCTGCGCTTGGGCGAGGGCGAGTTGAAAAGCGGCGGTTTCCGCCGGCCGTCCATCCTGGCGGACGCGTTGGAAGCGATCTTCGGTGCGGTGTTTCTTGATGGCGGCTTCGATGCTGCCCGCACGCTGATCCGCAAACTGTACATCCCGATCCTGGAGCAGGTTGATCCGCGCACGCTGGGCAAGGATGCCAAGACGCTGCTGCAGGAGTATCTCCAAGGTCACAAGATTGCGTTGCCGCTGTACACGGTGGTTGCCACCCACGGCGCGGCGCATAATCAGCAATTCGAGGTCGAGTGCACGATCCCCAAGCTGGAGATTCGCGTCTCTGGTAGCGGGGCATCGCGGCGCGCGGCCGAACAATCGGCGGCCAAACTGGCCCTGGATGAAGCGCACCGCCTGGTGCCGCAGCTCGTCAAGCGCAGCCGCGCCGAGCGTACCGGCAAAACGCGCAAACAGGCCACGCCGCCCGATCCGCAGTTGTCTCTCAGGTTGAAGGAATAATCAGGTAAATGAGCGACACCCCATTGCAGCCTCCGCAGTCAGAATCTGGCGTGCCGGAGGGGTTCCGCTGCGGCATGGTCGCCATCGTTGGGCGGCCGAACGTCGGCAAGTCCACGCTGATGAATGCCTTGGTGGGCCAGAAAGTCAGTATCACGTCGCGCAAGGCGCAGACCACGCGCCATCGCATCACCGGTATCCAGACGACGGAAGACGCGCAGTTCGTCTTCGTGGATACGCCTGGCTTTCAGACACGTCACGCTACGGCACTGAACCGCTCGCTGAACCGCGCGGTCACGTCCACGCTCACGTCGGTGGATGCCGTGCTGTTCGTGGTCGAAGCCGGTCGCTATGGCCCGGATGACGAGAAGGTGCTGTCGCTGCTGCCGCGCGAAACGCCCGTGATCCTGATCGTCAACAAGGTCGACCGGCTCGATGCTTACACGCGCGCCGAGATGGTGGCCACGTTCCTGCAAGACATGGCGCAGGTGTTTCCGTTTGCGGAAATCGTGCCGATGTCGGCCAAGAACCGCGACGATATCGACCGCTTGCTCGGCATCGTGCGTCCGTACCTGCCGGAAGGCGAGCCGATGTACGACCCCGAAGCGCTGACGGATCGCAGCGAGCGCTTCCTGGCCGCCGAGATCGTCCGCGAGAAAGTCTTCCGCTGGACGGGCGATGAGTTGCCGTATTCCAGCACTGTCGTCGTCGACAAGTTCGAGACCGAAGGCCGCCTGCGCCGCGTGTTCGTGACCATCCTGGTCGACCGCGACGCGCACAAGGCGATGATCATTGGCGCCAAGGGTGCCAAGCTCAAGCAGATCTCCACCGAAGCCCGCATGGACATGGAAAAACTGTTCGATGGCAAGGTGTATCTGGAGGTCTGGATCAAGGTCAAGAGCGGCTGGGCTGACAACGAAGCCGGCCTGCGCGCCTACGGCTACGAGTAACCGTTAGCCATTCACCGTTCGCTGGTCACTCCACACACGCTCGATGGCGGGACGATCCGATCCGATTCCGGACGAGGCGGCGGAATGGCTGGCCGAAGAAGGCGTTGCCGGCGCCGCGCCGCGCAGGGGCTTCCCTGCCGGGCGTTCCGAGACACGTGTTGCGGCGCAGCCGGCCTTCGTGCTGCACAGCTATCCGTACCGCGAGACAAGCCTCATCATCGACGTCTTCACGCCAGACTACGGTCGCATGGCGCTGGTGGCCAAGGGCGCCAAGCGGCCGCACTCGGCGCTGCGTGCCGTGCTGCAGACGTTTCAGCCGCTGTCGTTGTCATGGAGCGGCCGCGGTGATGTGCGCACGCTGACCCGCGCGGAGTGGGTGGGCGGTATGGTGCCGCTGGGTGGGGAGGGACTGCTGTCGGGCTTCTACCTGAACGAACTGCTGGTCAAGTTCGTTGCCCGCGAAGACGGCCACCCTGTGCTGTTCGCACACTACGTCGAAACGCTTAACAAACTCGCTCACAGAGAACCCGCGGCCCTCACACTGCGCGCGTTCGAGCGTGTGCTCTTGCGAGAGACCGGTTTTGCTGCCCAGCTTGACCGCTGCATCGACGGCGAGCCGGTGCAGGCCGAGGGCGACTACGTCTATCATCCGGAACGCGGCATTCGCCGTGCGTTGCCGAGCGACCCATCGTCCTGGCCCGTGCTGCGCGGCCAGACCCTGATCGACATGGAGCGAGACGATTACGCCTCTCGCCCCACGACCGCGCAGCAGAGCCGCAGCCTGATGCGCTTCCTGCTGCATTATCATTTGCACGGCACGCCGCTTTCGACGCGCCAGATCCTGATCGACTTGCAGAAACTATGATCTTTCATGCTTCGCCGGGCGTTATCGACCTGGGCATCAACATTGACCACGTCGCCACGTTGCGCAACGCGCGCGGCACCACGTACCCGGACCCGATCGCCGCGGCATTGCTGGCGGAAGAGGCGGGCGCCGATCTCATCACGCTGCATCTGCGCGAAGATCGCCGCCACATCAAAGATGCTGACGTCCGCACGCTGCGCCCGCAATTGCGCACGCGCATGAACCTCGAGTGCGCCGTCACGCAAGAGATGCTCGATATCGCCTGCGACATCGGCCCGCAGGATGTCTGCCTAGTGCCCGAGCGCCGCCAGGAAGTGACCACCGAGGGCGGCCTCGACGTGGTGGGCGGTTTTGCCAAGGTGCAGGCAGCGTGCAAGCAGCTGGCCGATGCGGGTATCCGCGTGTCGTTGTTCATCGACCCGGACGCAGCGCAGATTGAGGCCGCTGCCGCCGCAGGTGCTCCCGTCATCGAACTGCACACCGGCCGCTACGCCGAGGCCACCGACGATGCCGAACTGAAGGCAGAACTCGTCCGCATCGAAACGGCAGTCGAAGAAGGCATTCGCTGGGGCGTGCGTGTGAATGCCGGCCACGGCCTGCACTACACCAACGTGCAGCCGATTGCCGCCATCGCGGGCATCCACGAGCTGAACATCGGTCATGCCGTCGTGGCGCACGCCGTGTTTGCTGGCTGGCAGAACGCGGTGCGTGAGATGAAGGCAATCATGGTGGCGGCGCGTCTGTCGTCCATGACGCCCACTGCGGCCCATCCGGGCGTGCCTGTATGAGCGAGCGGGCTGCCGCTGCCACGGCGTCCGGTGCTATCTACGGCATCGGCACCGACATCATCCAGATCGAGCGCGTGGAAGGGGTGATGCAGCGGACCAACGGCCGCTTTGCCGAAAAGGTGCTCGGACCGGATGAGCTGCGTGTCTACCACGCACGCAAGGCACGCTCCGAGCGCCGCGGGCTGGCCTTTCTGGCGACGCGCTTTGCCGCCAAGGAAGCCGTGTCCAAGGCCATCGGCCTGGGCATGCGCTGGCCGATGACGTGGCGCGCCGTGCAGACGCTCAACTTGCCCTCAGGGCAACCCGTGGTGCGCTACAGCGGCGAACTGGCCGACTGGATTGCGCAGCACGGCCTCCACATCCAGATCAGCGTGACGGACGAGCGCGACTACGCAGTTGCCTTTGCCGTTGCTGAGTTGCAAACGAAACCCACCGCATGAATTCCACAGCAAAGACGCAGAAACGCCCCGGTCCGATCGTTCTCGACGTGGCAGGCCTTCAGCTTGGCCCCGACGATGTCCGCCGAATTGCGCACCCGCTGACGGGCGGCGTGATCCTGTTTGCCCGCAACTTTGAGTCGCGTGCACAATTGACGGCGCTCACACAGGCGATCCGCGCCGTCCGTGACGATGTACTGATCTGTATCGATCACGAAGGCGGCCGCGTGCAGCGCGCCAAGACCGATGGCTTCACGCACTTGCCTGCCATGGGCGCGCTGGGCCAACTGTGGGACCGTGACGTGCTGGCCGCCACGCGTGCCGCGACCGCGTGCGGCTACGTGCTGGCTGCTGAACTGCGCGCGTGCGACATCGACCTGAGCTTTACGCCGGTGCTCGATCTCGATTACGGCACCAGCAGTGTCATCGGCGACCGTGCTTTCCACCGTGATCCGCGCGTGGTCACCATGCTCGCCAATCATCTGACGCTCGGCCTGCGCCTGGCCGGCATGTCCAATTGCGGCAAGCACTTCCCTGGCCACGGCTATGTCCAGGCCGATTCGCACATCGCTGTCCCCGTGGACGACCGTCCGCTTGAAGCCATCCTTGCTGACGACGCACAGCCCTACGGCTGGATGGGCCTCGGCCTGCAATCGGTGATGCCGGCGCACGTCATCTATTCGAAGGTGGATCCGAATCCGGCCGGCTTCTCGCGTTTCTGGCTGCAGGACATGCTGCGTGCGCATTTCAACTTCGACGGCGTGATTTTCAGCGACGACCTGAGCATGGAAGGCGCGAGCGTCGCCGGCTCGGTGGTGGACGGTGCCCGTGCGGCACTGGCTGCGGGCTGCGACATGGTGCTGATCTGCAATGCGCCGGACAAGGCCGATCGCCTGCTGGGTGAGTTGGATGTGGCGATGGGCAAAGCGTCGCAGCGGCGTGTGCGTCGGCTGTTCGGCGGCAGGGCAGTCAAGGACTGGTCGAAGCTGCAGCAGCAATCGGCATACAAGCAGGCGCTGCGTACGTTGCGTGAGGCTCGGCTGATCGCGTAAGCGCAGAAGAGCGAAGGCGGATGTTGAGCCCGCTTCGTTCCTTGCGGGCAACAAAAAAGGCAGCGCGAAGCTGCCTTTTTTGTTGGTGCTGCGCCAGCTTACTTGGCGCGGCTCTTGTACTCGTCCGTACGCGTATCGATTTCGATCTTCTCGCCGATGTTGCAGAACAGCGGAACCATGATCGAGAATTCTTCGTTGTCGTTGATACGAGCAGCCTTCAGAACCTTGCCCGACGACGTATCACCCTTGACGGCCGGTTCGGTGTAGACGATTTCGCGGACAACCGTGGTCGGCAGTTCCACCGAGATGGCGTTCTCGTTATAGAACGTCACTTCGACCTTCATGCCGTCTTGCAGGTAGTTCAGCGCGCTGCCCATGGCGGCCGGCTCAACGTTGTACTGCTCGTAGCTGACGGGGTCCATGAACACGTACATCGTGCCGTCGAAGTAGGAGTACTCAGCTTCCTTCTTGTCCAGGATGACCTGATCCAGCTTGTCGTCGGCGCTGAATACCCATTCGCCACCAGCACCGTTGAGCAGGTTCTTGTACTTCATTTTGACAACAGCGCCTTGACGGCCGGAGCGGCTGTATTCGGTCTTGAGCACAACCAACGCCTCTTGGGTCTTGCCGGGAGGGCCCCACATGAACACGTTGCCAGCGCGGAGTTCTTGCGCGATTTTCAAAGCCATTTCACATTTCCTGAGAGTAAGAGGGTTCGATGCGCGCCAAGCAACGAAGCACCGCGCGATACCCTCGGGTCGCGCGAACCAGGTCAAAGCCGGGGCCGCATACAGAGATCAGCCCTCTATTTTACCTGTTTTTCGCAAAATGCCACCAAATTCGCGGCGAGATCCCCCAGATGCAACAAGGTGTGCTCCCAGGTGCTCGCGCGGGTGCGCAGGGCCGGTGCGGCGGCCATCAGCGCTGGCCAGTTGAGTGTCTCCGGCTTGCCATTCCAAGCATGCCAGAACGTGTGGAGTGCATCGGCCTCCGCTTGAGGCAAGGCAGGGGTGTAGCGCGCCAGAAAGGCGTCCAGCTTGACCAGGTGCACATCGTCGCTCTGCGGATAGATGTGCCAAATGAACGGCTGCAGCGCCCACTGCGCGCGCACGAAGGAATCCTCTCCGCGCACGAAGTTGATGTCGCAGGCCCACAGGAGTGGGTCGTAGTGCTCCTGGGGGACAAACGGCACCACCGCGACGGTCAATTGGCCGCGCGTCCAGCGGGCGCCCACTTTGGCGGCGCTGGGGTCCCCGAACAACTCGGCGATCTGTGTGGCGGCCAAGCCTTCGGGCACCAGGCAGATCACTGGCTGCGGGGAGGCCTCCCATTGGGCGACCAGTGCCGGCAATGCCGGGTTGGCATACGCAAACAGGCTCACGCGCAGTGCGTCGGGGTGTTCACGCATCAGGTCGTCCACGCCGAGCCGGTGCCACAGCGCCTGGTGAGCCGCCGGGCTGGCGTTGAACGTTGCGCGCTGGGCGCCCAGATGCGTTTCACGTAGTACGCCGCCCGTGTTGCGCGCGAACCCTGGGAAGAAGAAGTACTTCACCAGCGGCAGTTGCGGATGTGGCGATGGCATCGCGTGGAACTCGGCCACCCAGTTTTCTGCGCTGAGATATTCCAGGTTGATCCAGACCGGCGCCGTGCCCTGCGATGCCAGCGCGGCCATGCCCTGCAGCATCGGCTCCGGGACGGCGCATGCGAAGGCCCCGATCACCGCGTCATGCGGCGCGGGATGCGCATCAGCGGCGAGCAGTGCGGCCACCTGCGCATCATCGCCCCACTGCCGGATGTCGACGCCCGAGACGTGCTGCGCCTCGGCTGCCACGTCAACGGCGGGGCAGAGCTTTTCAAATGAGCGCAGGTCATCGACCCACAGCCGCACGGTATGGCCGTGCTCCTGCGTGAGCTGCCGGGCCAGGCGCCAGCACACGCCAATGTCGCCATAGTTGTCGACGACGCGGCAGAAGAGATCCCAGGACGTGATGGTGCGCATACAGAAAAGGGGAGTAGGGCAGGAAAGACGGTGGGCCGACATTGTAGTCGGCGGCTTGTTCTACACTGACGCCCTCTGAGCCTGCGAACGTCATGCCGTCCGACCCCACGCCCCCCGATCTGCCTGAGACGCCCGAGAGCGTTGAGCCCAGCGCGCCCGACTTTGACGCGAAAGCATACATCGCGCGCCTGCCGAATCTACCCGGCGTGTACCGCTACTTTGATACGCAGGGCAACGTGCTCTATGTGGGCAAGGCGCGTGATCTGAAGAAGCGTGTTTCCAGCTACTTCAACAAGACGCTGCTGTCACCGCGCATCGCCATGATGGTGGCGAAGATCGCGCGCATCGACACCACGGTCGTGCGCAGCGAGGCCGAAGCGCTGCTGCTGGAGAACAACCTGATCAAGGCGCTGGCGCCGCGCTACAACATCCTGTTCCGCGACGACAAGTCCTATCCGTATCTCAAGCTCACGCAGCATGCGTATCCGCGCATGGCGTACTACCGCGGCGCGACCGATCGCAAGCACCAGTACTTCGGCCCGTTCCCGAGTGCGCATGCCGTGCGCGAGAGCATGCAGATCCTGCAGAAGGTGTTCCAGCTGCGCACGTGTGAAGACACGGTTTTCAACAACCGCACGCGCCCGTGCCTGCTGCACCAGATCCATCGCTGCAGTGGCCCGTGCGTGCAGGCGATCAGTTCTGAAGACTATGCCCGTGATGTCGCCAACGCGGCCGGGTTCCTGCAAGGGCGCCAGGACGAAGTCATGCAGACGCTGCAAGACAAGATGCAGCGCTATTCCGAAGCGCTTCAGTTCGAGCAGGCGGCCGTCGTGCGTGACCAGATCGGCGCGCTGTCGACGGTGCTCACACAGCAGTCGGTGGAGGAGGTCGGGCAGGCCAGCGACATCGACATCCTGGCCGTGGCCGTCAAGGGCGGCCACGCCTGCGTGAACCTGGCGATGGTGCGCGGCGGCCGGCATCTGGGCGACAAGGCTTACTTCCCCACGCATGTGGAGGACGGCGCTGCTATCGTCGGAGAAGATGTGGAAGCCGAGGTCGCCACCGCAACCGAGTCGGCACGCGATTCAGAGCGCATGGCCAGCGACATCCTTGAAGCCTTTGTCGCGCAGCACTATCTTGATCAGTTCGTGCCGCCGGTGCTGGTGGTCAGCCACCCGATCCACGCGACCGAGTTGATTGATGCGCTGGCCGAGCAGGCCGGGCGCCGTGTGTCGGTCGTGCGCCAGCCGCAGGGCGGGCGTCGCGCGTGGCTGGAGATGGCCGAGAAGGGCGCGGAGCTGTCCCTCATGCGACGGCTTTCCGAGCAAGGCAGCCAGCAGGCCCGCACGCGCGCGCTGGCGGAGACCATCGGCATCGATCTGGAAGACCTTGCCGCGCTGCGCGTCGAATGCTTCGATATCAGCCATACCGCCGGCGAGGCCACGCAGGCGTCGTGCGTGGTCTTCCACAGCCACGCCATGCAGAACGGCGAATACCGCCGCTACAACATCCAGGACATCACTCCCGGCGACGACTACGCGGCCATGCGCCAGGTCCTCACGCGCCGCTATCAGAAGATCGTCGAGCAGTCCGGCGAAGACACGCCCAACATGCCGACCATCGTGCTGATCGACGGTGGTAAGGGGCAGGTGGAAGTCGCGCGCCAAGTGTTTGAAGAGCTGGGACTCGACATCGGTTTGCTGGTCGGCGTGGCCAAGGGCGAGGGCCGCAAGGTCGGCCTGGAGACGCTGATCTTCGCCGATGGCCGTCCCTCACTAGAGCTGGGGCAGGGCAGTGCCGCACTGATGCTCGTTGCGCAGATCCGTGATGAGGCGCATCGCTTTGCTATTACGGGTATGCGTGCGAAGCGGGCAAAGGCACGCAACACCTCGCGGCTGGAAGAGATCGAAGGCATCGGCGCCAAGCGCCGGCAGCGGCTGCTGGCGCGCTTCGGCGGCCTGCGCGGTGTGATGTCCGCCAGCGTGGATGAGCTGGCCACGGTGGAAGGCATCTCCCAGACCCTGGCTGAAGAAATCTACCGCCAGCTGCACTGATCGGCGACAATGCCCCATCTTGCCGCGCCGGTGCATGACCTGGTGCGGCAATTGTTCTCTCGACTTGCCATGCCTTTCAACTTCCCGATCCTCCTGACCTGGCTGCGTGTGGCCATGATCCCGCTGGTGGTGGGCGTGTTCTACCTGCCGGACACTTGGATGGCGCTGCCTGCCAAGAATCTGACGGCCGCGGTGTTCTTTATCGTCGCAGCACTGACCGATTGGTTTGATGGCTTCCTCGCGCGCCGCTGGAACCAGACTTCATCGTTCGGTGCCTTTCTCGATCCGGTGGCAGACAAGCTGATGGTGGCGGCTGCGCTGCTGGTATTGCTGGCGTTGGGCCGTGTCTCGGACATCGTCGCGTTGATCATCATCGGCCGCGAGATCACCATCTCGGCGCTGCGCGAGTGGATGGCGCAGATCGGCGCGTCAAAGAGCGTAGCCGTCAATATGCTCGGCAAGCTGAAGACGACCTTCCAGATGATCGCGATTCCGCTGCTGTTGTTCGAGGGCAAGCTGCTCGACGTGATCGACGCGCATGTGTGGGGCACGTGGCTGATCTATGTGGCGGCGGTGCTCACGCTGTGGTCGATGGCGTACTACATGAAACTCGCCTGGCCGCAGATTCGCGAGCGCGCAAAATGAGCCTGCAAAAACTCTTGCGCAAAAGTGTTGACGAGAACGGTTCTTTTTTGCCATAATCTCTTTCTCGTTGCAGCGATGTGACGAAACGGTCTGGCAGCACAAAGGTTGTACGGCGGTGCTGGTAGCCAAAATGCGGGAATAGCTCAGTTGGTAGAGCGCAACCTTGCCAAGGTTGAGGTCGCGAGTTCGAGCCTCGTTTCCCGCTCCAGTTTTGAATGTGTGGCCATGTGGATGTGATGGCATGGCGGCATAACCGGTTACGCGGGAATAGCTCAGTTGGTAGAGCGCAACCTTGCCAAGGTTGAGGTCGCGAGTTCGAGCCTCGTTTCCCGCTCCAATCCCGAAGGGAAGCCTTGCTTCCCTTTTTCTTTATCGGCGCGGCAAGCACGCGGTTCTTCACGAATTGCTACAATGCGGTGTTGAGCCCTTGGCGGGGTAGCAAAGTGGTTATGCAGCGGCCTGCAAAGCCGTGTACGCCGGTTCGATTCCGGCCTCCGCCTCCAGAATGCAGAAAAGCCCCGACTGGTTCGGGGCTTTTTCTTTGGCATCGCGCCTAGCCGCGCGCTTTGACCGTCACCTTCCGTACTTCCGTTTCTGGCGCCTGTATCGCGCGACCGTCGCGCGTCCTGGGCTGCATTGGCGCGAGCGGCTGCTCCGTTTGTTTGTCGACCAGCACGGAATGCTTCTCGCCGCGTGCAAACAGATGCGCCTCGCCCCATTGCCGCAGACCGACCACCAGCGGGAAGAGCGCTTCGCCCCTGGGGGTCAGCACGTACTCTTGATACGCCGTGCCGTCGGAGGCTGGCGCCACGGCAAAGATGCCGTGCTTGACCAGCAGGCGCAGGCGGTCGGCCAGGATGTTGCGCGCCGCGCCGGTGCTCTTCTGAAATTCGCTGAAGCGGCGCAGGCCGTCGAAGGCGTCGCGCACGATCAGCAGCATCCAGCGGTCGCCCACCAGGTCGAGTGCGCGGGCGACAGGGCAGGCGGAATCGTCGAAGCGTTTGCGTTGAACCATGTTCCATTGGCCACGAATGGCTGTTTCCATCAAGTGGTTGCATGATAAAACAAGTCTGCCTAGACTCATCTGGTTTTAATTTGAAACTAGATGGGGTGATGCATGGCTGTCGATTCTCTTGTTGCTGATTCGCCGGAGACGGGGGCTGTTTCTGCGGCGCCTATGTCGCGGGCGTGGGTGGTCATGTTGGCGACGTGTGCGGCTGCCAGTGTGGCCAACGTTTACTTTGCGCAGCCCTTGCTCGATGCGTTGGCGCACGACTTTGCGTTGAGCGAGGCCTGGGCAGGCGGCGTCATCGGTGCGACCCAGGCGGGATGCGCGCTGGCGTTGGTGCTGGTTGTGCCGCTGGGTGACCGCTGGCTGCGCAAGCCGCTGTTGCTTGTTCAACTTGTGCTGCTGACTGCGGCGCTGCTGGGCGTGAGCCTTGCGCAAGCGCGTTGGCCTTTGTTGCTCGGCATGCTCGGTGTCGGTTTGCTGGGGACCGCGATGACGCAGGGTTTGATCGCTTGTGCGGCCTCATTGGCGTTGGCGTCGGAGCGCGGCCGTGTCCTCGGCGTGGTGCAGGGTGGTGTGGTGATCGGCTTGTTGCTTGCGCGGACGGTGGCGGGCGTGATCGCAGATGCCTGGGGCTGGCGAGCCGTGTATGTCGTGTCGGCGGGCATCTCGGTGGCGATGCTGGCTGCGTTGTGGCGCTGGCTGCCGGCACCGGTGATGGCGTCAGCCCCTATGCGCTACGGCGCGCTGCTGCGCTCGATGTGGCAACTGCTGCTGAGTGAGCGCGTGCTGCAGGTACGTGGCCTGATCGCCTTTCTGATGTTTGCGGCGTTCAGCGTGTTCTGGAGCGCGTTGGCATTGGCGTTGAGCGCGCCGCCGTATGCATTTTCGCCGGCGGGAATTGGCGCGTTCGGGCTGGTGGGGGCGGTTGGGGCGCTGGCGGCGGCACGTGCCGGGCGCCTGGCTGACCGAGGCCGGGCGCAGTCGGCCACGGCTGCCGCGCTGGGGTTGCTGCTGATCGCATGGGTGCCCTTGGGGGTGGGCTTGCAGCATCTGGCGTGGCTCGTTGTCGGTGTCATCCTGCTCGACCTGGGTGGGCAGGCCGTCCACGTGCTCAACCAGAGCTTGATCTTCCGCTTGCACCCGGAGGCGCATAGCCGGCTGGTGGGTGCCTATATGCTGTTCTATGCGGCTGGTAGCGGGCTCGGGGCGATGGCCTCGACGGCGACGTACGCGCGGGCGGGGTGGTCGGGCGTGTGTGTCTTGGGTGCGGGTATCAGCTTGGCGGCGCTGGGGTTCTGGGCGGCAACTGCGGCGTGGACGCGCCGGCTGGAGATAGAGGCGCGCTAGCAATTCCCCCCTTGGTGGGGCCTGCCGGACCGGTGTATACCCGGCTGGCCTGCCATTCGATAAGCCGGGCCCTATACTTTTCGAAGGGTTCTGCCTTGTTCTGACATAGTGAAAAATGATAGAACACGACAAAACCTTGGCTCTGCGTCTAGGTTTTCACAATTGTTTGCAATATGACAGGGGCGGCCTTTTAGGATGACCTGGGCCCAAGTCGATATGTAAGGCATGTCGGCGGCCTGGGTAAGGTCTTGCGCGGGAGTCGGTGCCGCGCCGGAGGTGGCCGGTGAATCAAACCATGATGCGCTGGTCCGGGACCCCGATCACAACGACAAAGGGAGCGAGCCGGCGTCCCATGTAGCGGCGGCGGGAGCCGGCTAAACAGCCGGACCCGGAGCGGGGAAAGGGCAGTCCAGATGGCGATACGAATTGCCTCGGTAGAAGACAACCAGGCGCAATCGGAGTTGATTCGAGAGATCCTGGTTTCGTCCGGATACGAATGCGAGTCTTTCAGTAGCGGGGACGCCTTCGTCAAGGCGCTGCGGGATCGAACCTTCGATCTGCTGCTGCTTGACTGGCAGTTGCCGGACATCAGTGGCATCCAGCTCGTGAGTTGGGTGCGGCAGACGGTTGGCCCGGCGTTGCCGGTGCTGTTCCTGACCAATCGCTCACTCGAAGACGACGTGGTACGCGGGCTGGCTGCCGGCGCGGACGATTACGTCATCAAGCCGGTGCGTCGCGCCGAGCTGGTGGCGCGCGTGGGTGCACTGCTGCGCCGCGCTGCACCGCGTACAAGCGAATCCCTGGAGCGCATCCGGGTGGGCCCGTACGCAGTGGACCCGATCGGGCGTGTGCTGACGCTGAACGGCTCGCAGGTCGAGCTGTCGCCGCGGGAGTTCGACCTGGGGCTGTACCTGTTCCGCAATGTCGGCAAGCTGGTGCCGCGCGAGCTGATCGAGCAGGCGGTCTGGGGGCGCAGCATCGGCCCGGATTCGCGCACGCTCGCCACGCATATCTCCAAACTGCGGCTTAAGCTGGATCTCAATCAGAAGAATGGCGTGCGGCTGGTCTCGGTGTACTCGCATGGCTATCGACTCGAAACCACACAAGAAGATGGCGAAGCAGGTTGAAGCGTTTCGACGCGAAGGGTTCGGGCGCGCCGCGGTTGTCGGCGCGTTTGTTGTTTTTGGGGGCGTTTGGCAGGCGGCGGTTGCTCAACCCTCCGGCGCAGACGGCAACGATTTTCTCTACCGCGTGCAGCCGGGCGATACGCTGATCAGCCTAGCTGACCGCTACATGAACAGCGTCGAGGGCTGGCGCCTGCTGCAGCAGCGCAACCATGTCGCCGATCCGTACCGCTTGCAGCCAGGCTCTGTGCTGCGGATTCCCTTCGATCGCATTCCGGTGGTGCCGGCCACGGCGCAGGTCGTGTTTGCGCGCGACGCCACGACTGCCGACCGCAAGCCGCTGCAGGCTGGCATGAAGCTCGCAGAAGACGCGCAGATCGAAACCGGCGACAAGGGCGCCGTCACGCTCGCATTTGATGACGGCTCGCGCGTGACGGTGCCGCCGGGCAGCCGCGTGGCGCTGTCGCGTGTGCGTGCGTTTGCGCGCGCCGGGTTGATCGATGTGCGTGTGCACGTGAAGCAGGGCGAGGCCGAGTCGAACGTTTCGCCCAAGAAAACCGGCGTCGGCCGCTATGAAATTTCCACACCTGCGCTCGTGACGGGCGTGCGCGGCACGCGCTTCCGCGTGCAGGCGAGCGAGTCCGTGTCGACCAGTTCCGTGCTCGAAGGGGAGGTGGCCACCAAGGCCGGCCGTCGAACGCAGGGCGTCAAGGCCGGGTTTGGCGTGCAGGTCTCAGGCGGACATCTCAAGCGCGCGGCGCTGCCGGCGGCGCCTAAACTCGACGCCATTCCGGATCTGGTGCAGCGGCCGTGTTTCCGGGCGACGTGGCAGCCGGTGAAAGGGGCGGTTGCCTACCGTGCAGCCGTTGCGCGTGATGCCGCCTTGACCGAACTGAGTGCCTATCAGCACAGCAAGACACCGGGCGCCACGCTGTGTGGTGACGAAGACGGCGACTACACGCTGGTCGTGCAGAGCATTGACACGCTCGGCCTGACCAGCCCGTCGGCCACGCGGCCCTTTACGGTGCGCCTGCATCCGGAGGCGCCGTACACGATTCAGCCGGCGAGTGGAAAAACCTATCGCAGCGGTGAACTGGCGTTCTCGTGGGCGGCGGTGTCGGATGTGCGCAGCTACGATATGGAAGTGGCCGACGCAGAGACCTTTGCATCGCCCGCAATCCAGGAGCACGGGCAGGACGTGCGCGTGACCAGGACGTTGAGCGCGGGCACCTGGTGGTGGCGTGTTCGCTCGGTGGCTGAGGACGGCAAGACTGGCCCGTGGACCGACGCGCTGCGTTTTCAGGCGCTCGATATTCCACCGGGCGCTGTGCCGCCGGCTTCCATCGACGCGGGCAACGACGGCATGCTTCACGCCCACTGGCCTGCGCTGACACCCGAACTGGCGGCAGCCGGCGCACGTACGCGTGTGCAACTCGCCAGCGAGCCGACCTTTGCCAAGCCGGTTGCCGACATCGTGAGCGACGGCAGCGAAGCCGCCATTCCGCAGCCGCCAGCCGGTACGTACTACATCCGCACGGGTGTTGACCTGGGCGACCCGGCATCGGTCGTGTACGCCAAGCCGCAGCGCATTGACGTTGGCGCGTTCGTCGGCGATTCGTCGCGCAGCCCGGTGCAGAGCGGCGGCGGCAACCTCCTGCTCAATGACTGGTCCGGTCGTACCAACCCTCGCTGAACCGATGCGCGCGGCTCCGCGCGGCAGGCTGCGCTCTCTGGTGGAGTGGGGCGTGCTGGTGCTGTTGGCTGCGCTGCTGACGATCGGTGCAGTGCGCTGGAGTGTGGTCGAGCGGCTGGACTCGGCGCTGTACGACACCGTGATCACGCTGCATGGGCATCCAGCGCGCGACGATATCGTCATCGTCGCCATCGATGATCAGAGCCTGGATGCAGTGGGCCGCTGGCCGTGGCCGCGCAGCCGTCTGGCCGATCTGCTGGCGCGTGTGGGGGTGGCGCACCCGCGGGGAATCGGCGTCGATATTCTGTTCATCGAACCGGACCTCGCGCACCCCGAAGGCGATCGCGCCCTGACCGCGGCCATCGCCCAGGCTGGTCACGTCATCCTGCCTGCGCTGCCGGAGCGCACGGAGCAGGGACGCGTGTATCACTATCCGTTCCTCGGCATTGAGGCCACCGTTGCACACATCAATGCAGCCGCCGATGCGGATAGCGTGGTGCGCGGCATGTATCTGGCTGAAGGCCCACGTGGGCACGTGCTCGACCACCTGGCGGTTCAACTTGCGCGGCTGGCGGCACAGGCGCCCGCGTCGACGCCAGCCACGCTCGACCTGGAAACCGACGCCGGCGGGTGGACGCGGCAGGCGCATATCCGCCTGAACTTTGCCGGGCCGGCTGGTACGTTCCGACATGTGCCGGCGCTAGATGTGCTCAATGGGCGCGTGCCGCCTGATGTGTTCGCGGGCAAGCTGGTGTTGATCGGCGCCACGGCTTCGGGCGTGTCGGACATTTTCGCCACGCCCACATCGCGCACGATGAGCGGCGTGGAGGTGCTGGCCAACGCCACGCAAACGGTGCTCAACGGCAGCGCCATCCTGCCGGTGCCGACCGGTGTGTTCTGGGTAATGACGCTGCTGCCGTTGCTGATGACGGCGTGCGCGGTGCGCTGGCTCACGCCACGCATGGCGCTGGCGGTGGCGCTGGCGAGTGCGGCAGCGCTGCTGCTTGGCGTGGTCGGTGTGCTGGTGCTGGGTAACCGCTGGCTGCCGCCGTTTGCAGCGCTGGTCGGGCCATTGGTGCTGTATCCGCTGTGGAGCTGGCGCCAGCAGGAGGCTGCCTTGCGTTTCCTGCGCGACGAGCTGTATCGCCTGGCGCGCGAGCCTGGCGTGCTCACCGATACGGCGCCGCTGGCCCGTACGGGCCGCACGCTCGGCGCGCATATGGACGCAGTGGCCTCGCTCATCGACAAGCTGCGCGGGCTGCGCCGTTTCCTGGCCGATGCGCTGGAAAGCTTGCCCGATGCCACGGTCATCTGCGCACCCGACGGCACGATCCGCTTGGCCAATGGCCGCAGTGCAGGGCTTGCCGGCCAGCCGAGCACGCCTGGCCAGAACCGTGCCGCTGCGCTGCGTGACCTGTCGAGCCTGCTGGCGCGCGCATTTTCCGACCCGACCGCGGGTGAACGTTACTGGGTGGACTGGTTGGCTGGGCCCGATGCCAAGCTGGAGCCTGTCGAGCTGCATACACACGACGGCCGCTCGATGCTCATGCACGCTGCCGCCTTGCGCGACGACGCCGGCCGGCCCATTGACATCATCGTCAGCTTTGCCGACATCACCCCCGTACGCCAGGCTGAGCGCCATCGTGAAGAAGCGCTGCGCTTCATCTCGCACGACATGCGCTCACCGCAGAGCGCGATCCTTGCGCTCATCGAGCTGCAGCGCGATGCCTCGCGGGCGCTGGATCGCGAAACGCTGCTCTCGCGTATCGAGCAGCTTTCGTCGCGCACGCTGGAGCTGGCCGACACCTTCATCGACCTGGCGCGTGCCGAATCGCAGGCGCTCAAGCTGGTGGATGTGGATTTGGTCGGCCTGGTGCTCGATGCCGCCGACGAGGTCTGGGCCCTGGCGAATCGGCATCAGGTCGAGGTGCGTGTGCACGCCGACATCGAAGCGCCCGTGCGCGGTGAGCCGCGTCTGCTGGTGCGCGCCTTGGTGAACCTGCTCAACAATGCCATCAAGTTCAGCGCGCCGGGCTCGGTGGTGACGGTATCGGTGGGGATCGATGACGCGATGTTCACGGTGGCCGTGGCCGATCAGGGTGCGGGCATCGCGCTGGCGGATCAGCCAAGACTGTTCCAGCCCTTCCATCGCCTGCATGAAACGGGGGCCAATGCGCCGGCTGGCGCCGGTCTTGGCCTCGTCTTCGTGAAGACCGCCGTTGAACGCCATGGCGGCCGCATTGCCGTGCAGAGCGCGCCGGGGCTGGGCTCCACCTTCACGATCTGGCTGCCGCGCGGGCCGCTTCACCACGACGCCTGATCACGCAGGCGTTTGCGACATCGGCAACCGCATACACGGTGCGGCTTCTGCCACTTTCCCTTTTCAATCATTTGCAATCCGCTTGTCTGGCGGCCCTACAGTTCATTGGCCGACTGGCACAACGTACTCGGGGGATGCACCCGGTAGAGAGACGGCGGCACCTGAGCGAGAACCGGAAGCGCAGGCAGAAGCAAACCACGCAAGAAAGACCGGCGACCCGAGGTGCACCGTATGTTGAGCAAGACCGCAACCGATGTGCTGAGCGAATGCGAATACGAACACCTTCGCATGCAACTGCACCAAGCCCTGCGCGGCAACGGGAATCTGCCGCAGGATGCGCGTGTCTGGCTGGCTGGTCGGCGTTTATTCGCTTTGCGCGGCGAGGGCATCAGTCGGGTTGATGCGTGCCAGCGTGATGTCGTTTGCAGTTGATTTACGCGAAGCAGGCGTTTGATGCATCTCGCGGCCCATCCAGAAAGAGACCGAGCCATGAAGATCGGCCTGATCGACACACATGTCGCCCGCCAACAGGCAATTCACTCCGCGCTGCAGCCGTCACGCTTCGAATGCGTGCCACTGTTTCTCTCCCGCCAGGTGTTCGAGGCCATCGACGTGCACGGCATCAACCTGCTGATGGTCGGTGCAAATGCGCATGACATGCCGGGCCTGTCCCTGGTGCGCACCGTGCGCGAGCGCGTGGGCCCCGGCATGGCCATCGTCTACCTTGCCGACGGTCAGGCTGACATCGAGACCGCCGACGCACTGAATCACGGTGCAGATCTGTGCTTCCAGGGCGATATTCGCCCGCCCGAGCTGCTCGCCCGCCTTGATGCGCTGATCCGCCGCTTTGCTGTCAGCCGCGCGGTGCGCGCGTCAGAAATCTGCTTGGGGCCTTATACGATTGACCGGCAGAATCGTTCGATCCGCCTGCGGGACACGCAGGTGGCAGTGCACGCGCGCGAGTTTGAACTGGCGTTGCTGCTGTTTGCGAACGCCGGGCGCGTGCTGTCCCGCGCTGACATTGAACTGGCGTTGTGGGGCCGAGAGTTGAGCCCATACTCGCGTACGCTCGATACGCATGTCTCCCGCCTGCGCAAGAAGTTGCTGCTGGGCAACGAGAATGGGCTGCGCCTGCGGGCAATCTACGGACAGGGTTTCTGCCTGGAGCGTGTCATGGAACGCACGGTTTGCTGACGCTGCAACGCAGAGCGCGTCCCGCACAACACAAAGCCCCGCCAGTCGGGGCTTTTTTGTTGGTCGAAGAGAGGGGGGCGGGGAGGGGCGCGTGCTCAAAGAAAAACGCCCTGATACTCGGGACAGCAGCATCAGGGCCAAGTAGATCGCGGCTCTCTCTTCCGCGACCGGAGCGCACCCACGAGGGGTCGGTGCCTATGCAGGTTACGTGGCTGGCACCGACACAATGCAAATCTTTATCAACACCAGCCCGATGCCGTACTTCGCCGATGTATATCGATTTGTTGTAAGACGTCGTACAACTAAAGATTGGATGCCCGATCCAGGCGCTGCAGGGTTCAGGTAAAGGCTTCCGGCGCGGCTGTATCGGCCAAATCGTGCGCGCGGCGCAACCGTTCGCGGCTGTTCGACAGGTGCATGCGCATGGCGGCGCGAGCGGCTTCCGGCTCCTTGCGGGAGATGGCCTCAAAGATGCTGTGGTGCTCGCGATTGACTGTGGCGCGCGATTCCTGCGAGTTCAGATAGCCGACCTGCGATGCATCGATGCGGCTGCGCGGGATCAGCGTTTTGCCCAGTTGGTCGAGCACGGTCACGAAATGCTGGTTGCCGGTGGCACGCGCAATGCTCAGGTGGAAGCGCAGATCGGACGCCGCGCTGTCACGGCCGGCGGCCTGGTCGTCTTCAATGGCCTCGAGCGCCTGCCGCAGCGTGGCGAGCGCCTCCGGTGTGGCGCGCTGTGCGGCCAGGCCAGCGCACTCGGTTTCCAGCGCCACGCGCAGCTCCAGCATGGCCAGGATGTCGTGCAGCGTGGAGGCGGCGCCCAGCTGGATGGTGTTGTCCTGGCGCGGGGGTAGCACAAAGCTGCCGATGCCGTGGCGCGTCTCGATCAGTGCCTTGGCTTGCAGGCGTGAAATCGCCTCGCGCACCACGGTGCGGCTGACGCCCAGCGCTTCCATCAGTTCCGATTCGGTGGGCAGCTTGTCGCCGATGCGCAGGTCGCCAGTGGTGATGCGCTGCTTGACGTAATCGACCACCACTTCCGCCAGGCTTTGGGTGCGGCGCGCGAGCGTTGCGGGGGAGCCTGGGGTTGGCATGCTGTCTCCGGGCGGGTTTCGGGTTTACCAGGGGTAGTTCTGCGTGGATGCGTCCATTATATTCCGCTCCATGTTGTATGACGACTGATAACGTACGTGACGGCCATGAATCACAACTCTGCTGAATCCACCCTGCGCACGCCGCGCATCACCCGCCTCCAGGTCATCCCCGTGGCCGGACGCGACAGCATGCTGCTGAACCTGAGTGGCGCACACGCCCCGTTCTTCACCCGCAACATCGTCATCCTGGAAGATTCCGACGGCCATACCGGCGTGGGCGAAGTGCCGGGCGGCGAGGCGATCCGCAAGACGATTGAAGACGCGACGCCGCTGGTGGTGGGGCAGCCGATCGGTGCCTACAACAACGTGCTCAACAGCGTGCGCCGGCAATTTGCCGACCGCGACGCGACCGGGCGCGGGCTGCAGACGTTTGACCTGCGCACCACGGTGCACGCGGTTACGGCGCTGGAAAGCGCCTTGTTGGATTTGCTGGGTCAGCATCTGGGCGTGCCGGTGGCCGCCTTGCTGGGGCAGGGGCAACAGCGCGCCAAGGTGCCGGTGTTGGGCTATCTGTTCTTCGTGGGCGACCGCAAGCGCACGAACCTTGACTACGCCGACGGCAGCGACGCCACCGACGACTGGACCCGCGTGCGTCACGAAGAAGCGTTGACGCCCGAAGCCGTCGTACGCCTGGCCAAGGCCGCGCACGCCCGCTACGGCTTCAAGGATTTCAAGCTCAAGGGCGGCGTGCTGAGCGGCGATGACGAGATGGTCGTCACCACTGCGCTGGCCGAAGCCTTTCCCGACGCGCGTGTCACGCTGGACCCGAACGGGGCCTGGTCGCTGGAAGAGGCCATCCGCCTGTGCCGCGACAAGCACGACGTGCTGGCCTATGCCGAAGACCCGTGCGGTGCCGAAGGCGGCTACTCCGGCCGTGAGGTGATGGCCGAGTTCCGCCGTGCCACCGGCCTACCGACCGCCACCAACATGATCGCCACCGACTGGCGCCAGATGGGCCACGCCATCCAGTTGCACTCGGTCGACATTCCGCTGGCCGATCCGCACTTCTGGACCATGCAGGGCTCCGTGCGCGTGGCGCAGATGTGCGACGACTGGGGCCTGACCTGGGGCTCGCATTCCAACAACCACTTCGACATTTCGCTGGCGATGTTCACCCACGTGGCCGCAGCCGCACCGGGCAACATCACCGCCATCGACACGCACTGGATCTGGCAGGACGGCCAGCGCCTGACGCGTGAGCCGTTCCAGATCGTTGGTGGTGAGATCGATGTGCCTGCCGCGCCGGGTTTGGGTGTGACGCTCGACATGGCGCAAGTGGAGAAGGCGCACGCGCTGTACAAGCAGCACGGGCTGGGTGCACGCGACGATGCGGCTGCCATGCAGTGCCTGGTGCCGAACTGGACGTTCAACAACAAGCGTCCGTGTCTAGTGCGTTGATGTAGGCAGACGCTGGGGCGGTCTCAGGCCGCCTTTCAAATAATAAAAAAGTATCTGGAGACGAATCTTGAAGACCATCAAGGGCTTGCGCTGGTGGATCATCGTGCTGGTGTGTTTGGGCACGATCATGAACTACCTGGCGCGCAATTCACTGGGCGTGCTGGCGCCAACGCTTAAAGAAGAGCTGTCCATGACCACGCAGCAGTATGGCTACGTGGTCATGGCGTTTCAGTTTGGCTACACACTCATGCAGCCGGTGTGCGGCTTCATCGTCGATCTGATCGGCTTGCGCATTGGCTTTGCGCTGTTTGCCGTGTTGTGGTCGTTTTCCGGTGTGCTGCACGCTGGTGCGACGGGCTGGCTGTCACTGGCAGGGTTCCGCACGTTCATGGGCTTGACGGAGGCGGCAGCCATTCCATCGGGCATGAAGGCCGTGGCGGAGTGGTTTCCGGACAAGGAAAAATCGGTGGCGACGGGCTGGTTCAACGTGGGCACGTCGTTCGGTGCCATGCTGGCCCCGCCGCTGGTGCTGTTCCTCTCCATGCGGCACGGCTGGCAAGCTGCCTTTGTGGTGACGGGGGCGCTGGGCTTCTTCTGGGCTGCATTGTGGTACGCCTTCTACCGCTCGCCAAACGAGCATCCACGGTTGTCCAAACAAGAGCTGCAAAAAATCACCGACGGGCAGTTGCGTTCGGCGGGGGAGAAGCGCGAAAAGCGTCCGATCTCCGAGATCGTGTTGTCGCGCCGTTTCTGGGCGATCGCTCTGGCGCGCTTTTTTACCGAGCCAGCCTGGCAGACGCTGAGCTTCTGGATCCCGCTGTACTTCTTCAAAGAGCGCGGCATGGATCTGAAGCAGATCGCCATGTTTGCGTGGCTGCCGTTCCTCGCGGCGGACTTGGGTGGCATGGCCGGCGGTTATCTGTCGCCGCTGCTGATGAAGTATGGCCGCCTGCCGCTGGTGTGGTCGCGCGTGGGCGGCGTGGTACTGGGCGCGCTGATGATGATCGGCCCGGCGTGCGTGGGGCTGGTGGCATCGCCGTATGTGGCCATCGCGCTGTTCTGCGTGGGTGGTTTCGCGCACCAGATGATTTCCGTGTCCGTCAATACGCTGAGCGCAGACGTGTTCGATCCGCAAGAAGTGGGTACGGCCAGCGGTTTTGCCGGGATGTCCGGCTGGATCGGAGGTCTGGCATTCACTGCTGTGGTGGGTGCCCTGGCCGATACGGTTGGCTATGGCCCGCTGTTCAGTCTGCTGGGCGCGTTCGACGTGATTGCCGCCGTGCTGCTGATCATCCTGATCCGCGGTCAGTCTCAGGAAGAACGTGCTGCACGCCAGATGAAACTCTCCGCTTCAAATTGAGTTGAAACCGATGTCCATGTTGCATCCCCCCCGATTCGAACTCCAGGCGCAAGAAGGCAACCGCCTTCGCCTGGCCAGCAGCACCGGTGCTGCGATTGAAGTCTTCGTGCTGGAAGAAGACATCATCCGCGTGCTGGTGCTGCCGCACGGTGACTTGCGTGGTCCGGCCACGTGGTCGATTGCGCCGGGCGCCGACGATACGCCGCTCGAAGGGCGTGATCGGCGTGACCTCAGCGGATTCTCGCTGCCGGCATTTGCACTGCAGTCTGACGCCAACACGCTGCATGTGCAGACCAGCAAGATTCGCCTGAGCGTTGCGCTCGCGGGCGGCTTCTGCACGTGGGAGATCAACCGCGCTGGCCAATGGCAGTCCGTGCTGCACGATCGCGCCACCCAGGCCTACAACTTCGGCTACTGGGACGAGCAGGTCTATCACTACGTGCGCCGCGAACCGGGCGAGATGTACTTCGGCCTGGGTGAACGCGCGGGTGAGCTCAACCGCGCGCATCAGCGCTACGAGATGCGCAACATCGACGCGATGGGCTACAGCGCACGCACGACCGATCCGCTGTACAAGCACATCCCGTTCTACGTGACGTGGCACCCGGAGAACGGCACCGGTTTCGGCCTGTTCTACGACACGCTGTCCGATTGCAGCTTCGACATGGGCCGCGAGCTGGACAACTATCACGGCCACTATCGTTACTTTGCCGCGCCGTTCGGCGATCTGGATTACTACTTCATCGCCTCGCCCGACACGCCGCTTGACGCCACGCGTCGCTTCACGTGGATGACCGGCCGCCCGGCGTGGATGCCGAAATGGGGCCTGGGCTATTCCGGCTCGACCATGACGTATACCGACGCGCCCAACGCGCAGGAGCAGATGGGCGAGTTCATCAAGGGTTGCCGCGAGCACGACATCCTGTGTGATTCGTTCCACCTGTCGTCGGGTTACACGTCGATCGGCCCGAAGCGCTACGTTTTCAACTGGAACACCGACAAGTTTCCGGATGCACGCGGCTTCGTGCAGAGCTACATGGATGCCGGCATTCGCCTGTGTCCCAACATCAAGCCGTGCCTGCTGCAGGATCACCCCAAGTTTGCCGAGGCGAAGGAAGCGGGGCTGTTGGTCTGCGACGCCAACGGTGAACCGGCCTGGGTGCAGTTCTGGGATGAGGTGGGCGCCTATCTCGACTTCACCAATCCGAAGACACTCGACTGGTGGAAGGCCAACGTCAAGAACACGCTGCTCGAATACGGCATGGTTTCCACCTGGAACGACAACAACGAGTTTGAGGTGTGGTCACCCGATGCGTTTGCGCAGGGGTTTGGCAAGAAGCATCCGATCCGCGAGGCCAAGGTACTGCACACCATGCTGATGATGCGTGCCTCGCGCGAGGCACAAGTCGAGTACGCGCCGCAGCGTCGGCCGTTCCTGGTGTCGCGCTCAGGCGGCGTCGGCATGCAGCGTTACGTGCAGACCTGGTCCGGCGACAACTACACCTCGTGGGAAACGCTGCGCTACAACCTGAAGATGGGCCTGGGGCTTTCGCTCTCGGGGGTGTCGAACATCGGGCACGATATCGGAGGGTTCTCCGGCCCGGCGCCTTCGCCCGAACTGCTGGTGCGCTGGGTGGCGTTTGGCGTGTTCATGCCGCGCTTCTCCATCCACTCGTGGAATGACGACAAGACGGTCAACGAGCCGTGGATGTATCCGCAAGTCACCGCGCAGATCGCGTCGCTCATCAAGCTGCGCTATCGCCTGATTCCGTATTTGTACGAACTGCTGTGGCAATCCACACAGGCCTATGAGCCGGTGCTGCGCCCGACCTTTGCCGAATTCCCGACAGACCGTCGTTGCTATGAAGAGTGCGACGACATGATGCTGGGTTCCTCGCTGCTGGTGGCGCCCACCGTGGACGAAGGGCAGACCGAACGCAAGGTCTACCTGCCGGCCGGCGTACGCTGGGTGTCGTACTGGAGCGGCGAGGTGTTCGGCGGCGGACAGACCGTTACGCTGCCCGCACCGTGGGACCAACCGGTGATGCTGATTCGCGAAGGCGGTGTGATTGCGCTGAACGTGGCCGAGCAGCATTTCGATCAACGCGCCGATCAACGTGGCTTCCTCGTTGTGCCGATGCCGGGTGCCGGTGAAACCATTGGCGGCAGTATCGAAGACGACGGCGAAACCGAAGCATGGCGCAACGGCGAGCAGGGCCGCTGGAATGTGCGTGCGGTGTCTGATGCGCAAACCATCACGTTGCACGTGTCGCGCGAGGGCAAGATGCCGACGCAGGCCGATACGGTTGAAGTGCATCTGCCCGTAGGTGACGCGCGGCAGGTGCAGACGCCGCAAGCCCGCGTGCTTGAAACCTCTGTCGCGGGTGGCTGGCGCCGCCTGACGTTGCAGTTGCCGGCTTAACGCCGCATCCCCGCCGCGCGTCACGTCCCGGGCCAGGAGAGCCTGTGATGCGCGGTTTTCCCTTGGTGCAGGAGATTACCGAGATAACAACGATGAAAACCACACGAGCCAAACGTTCTTTTTCCTTCAACCCGGTCTATGCATCGGCTGCGCTGCTGTGCGCGGGCGTTTCGATGCAGGCTGCTGCGCAAAGCTCGGTCACGCTGTACGGCGTGGTCGATAACGCCCTTGCCTATTCGAGCAATCAGGGCGGGCATTCCAATACGTACATGAACTCTGGTGCGCTCGCGGCCAGCAAGTTTGGTCTGTATGGCACCGAAGACCTGGGCGGCGGTAATCAGGCGCTGTTCCGCCTGGAGAACGGCTTTGCGGCCGACACGGGCGCGCAAAGCAAGGCGAACGTTATCTTCAACCGCCAAGCGTATGTTGGCCTGAGCAACAAGAGCTACGGCCAGATCACAATGGGCCGCCAGTACACGCCGTACTTCCAGTACGTTGCCGCGCTGGGCCCGACCAACGTGCTGACGGGCGCGATCGGTGCACACCCGGGCGATATCGATGCGATGGACACCACGCTGCGCGTCCCGAATTCGGTCACCTATACGTCGCCCACCTTCGGTGGTTTCCAGGCAGGCTTGCAATACGGCATGGGCGAGCAAGCGGGCAGCATGTCGAATGGCAGCGCCTTCAGTGCGGCGATGCGGTATGACTACCAGGCTTTTGCCTGGTCGGCTGGCTATATCCGCCTGAAGAACGTTGGCACCTTCCAAAACAATACGGGCGATTTCGCCAACAACGCGCCCATCAACAAGGGCTATGCAACGGCCGATACCGCACAGATCATCGGCACGGCTGCGCGTTACACCATCGGCAAGGTGATGATGGGCCTGAACTACTCCAACGTGCAGTACCGCCCGGGCGCAGGTTCGCCGGCCGGCTTTGCACAGACGGCGTCGTTCAACACCTTTGGTGCCATTGCCACGTACGCGCTCACGCCCGCATTGACCCTGGCCGCCGGCTACAGCTACACCGCCGAGAACAAGCGCAATGGCGTCGACAAGGCAGCGCGCTATCACCAGATCTCGCTGGAGCAGCTGTATTCGTTCTCCAAGCGCACGGCGCTCTACGCGGTGGAGGGTTACCAGAAGGCAAGCGGCCAGACGCTGAGCTCGACGGGTAGCATCGTCAACGCTGTGGCCTCGGTTGGGGACTCGCAGAACGGTACGCCGTCGAGCGGCCCGAGCCAGTTCGTCGGCATGATCGGCATTCGCCACTTCTTCTGACGATGTCAGCGTGGCTTGCTCCGGGGCTGGTGCATACGCTGCAGGCCGGCGCGTTGACGATGGAGGTCGCGCCGGCGGCCGGTGGCCGGATTGCCTCGCTGGCTTCGGCCGGCGAGGGCGGCCAGCGCATCGATTGGCTGGCGCCGATGTCCGAGGCATGCCTGCATGATGGCTTCGACGGTTTGGCATGGCCCAAGACGGGCTGCTACCCGTTGTTGCCGTTCTCCAACCGCATCCGCGATGGCCGCTTTGTATGGGGCGGCCGCGAGATTCGTCTCGCGCCGCATCCGGGCCAGCCGCATGCCATGCACGGTCTGGCGCATGCGCGTGCGTGGACGGTCGAGCAGCTGACCGCCTCGTCGATCGTGCTCGGTCTGCGCTATGTGCCCGAAGCTGACAACTGGCCCTGGCTGTTCACCGCCACACAAACGCTGGTGCTGAGCCCCGAGGGGCTTGAAGCCGTCATGACCTTGCGTAACGACGGCAACAGCGACATGCCTGCCGGTGGAGGCTTTCACCCGTACTTCGCTTGCGTGCCCGGCATGCGCGTGCAGTTTGTTGCTGAGACGATGTGGCCGACCGATGCCGGTGAGGTCGCCATCCGGCACGAGCCAATCACGTCGCGTGAAGATTTCCGCAATGCGCGTGCGTTGCCGGACGACGGCCTGAGCGTCTACTACAGCAATTGGCGGCAGCAGGCCGTCATATCCCGCGCCGACGGTGCAACGCTCACGTTGCGCGCCGAGGATCCTCTCGATCATTTCATCCTGCATGCGCCGGCTGGACAACCGTACTTCTGCTTGGAGCCGGTTTCGCACGTGGCCGATGCGATCAATCTGGCCGAGCAAGGCTGGGACGGGACAGGGCTTCGTGTTCTCGCGCCCGGCGAGACATTGCACCTGCGCATGCAACTGCGTATCGCCGCCGCCGTTGGCTGATCTCTGAAGGCTGGGGCGGCGCGGTCGGTCATGGCCGCAGCCGTGCAATCCAAATCGTCATCAGGGTCGCCACCAGTGCGATGCCGGTGGCGACATAGCCGATGCTCTCCAACCCCCATTGTGGAATTGCCAGGCCACCGATGATGGCCCCCAGGCCCGTGCCGGCATTGGCGGCGGAGACATTCAAGGTGCCGGCCAGTGCCTGAGCCTGCGAGGCGGATTGCATGACCCGCACCTGGCAGATGGGGAACAGCGCGGTGTAGGCAATGCCCCACAGTGCGAGTGCCAGCCCCAGTAGGACGAGCGAGCCTGCCAGCGGCACGCTGGCCGCCATGCCCACGCTCAGCAGCAGGGAAAACGCAGCCGTTGCCCGCAGCGGGTGACGGTCAACGAAACGTCCTCCCAGCCAGTTGCCGATCAGACCGATGGCACCGAAGCCCATGAGCCACCATCCGACGTGGGCCGGCGTCACACCGGCGATACGCTCCAGCGTGTCAGCCAGATAGGTATAGGCGGTGAACATGGCGGTGAACACCGCCACGGACAGCAGGACGTTGGCGACGAAATACGGGTTCTTGAGGATGCGGGACTGCTCTGCCAGGCGCATCCGCTGGGGCCGCGCAACCGTGGGCATCAAGGCCACCAGGGCCAGTGCCATTGCCATTGATAGCGCGGCCAGTATCCAGAAGGTTCCGCGCCAGCCGATGGCGTCGGAGGCCAGCGTGCCCAGCGGAACGCCGAACAACAAGGCGGCAGAGATGCCGAGGTACACCTGCGAAACGGCGCGGCCTGCATGCATCGGCCCGACCAACTGCCCGGCCGTTTCGCTGGCCGTTCCCCAGAACACCGGCAGCACCAGTGCCGCAATGAACCGTGCGACCGCCAGCACCCAAACGTTGGGCGCGACCGCGGCCAGGGCGTTGGATGCTGCAAAGATCAGAAGAATGGCGACGAACAGACGCTTGCGTTCGAGATGCGACAGCAATGCGGTCAGCACCGGGCCGAACAGCATGACCGTGAAAGCGAACAGCGTGACGAGCTGGCCCGCTGCCGAGATCGAAATTTCCAGGTCGCGCGCCAGTGCCGGCAACAGACCCACGATCAGGTATTCGGTGGTGACGATGACGAAGGCAGCCACCGCCAGGATGGCAATGGAAAGGCCCGTGCGGCCGGCCGAAGTGGCGGCGCTCGGCGCTGCGAGGGAAGACATCAGGTGGCTCCTGCGAGGGTTTGCGGTTGCTCGCAGTGTATTTAGGAAGTGGATTCCTATTTCTGATATGTTTTCTGTTTATTTCGGAATTGGATTCTTGAATTGGTGGGCGCAGCATGATGTCTTCGGAACGACTCAAAGGTATTGAAACCTTCGTGACAACAGCGGATGCGGGTAGCTTCACGGCGGCGGCGGAGCAACTGCATCTCACCAGTTCCGCGGTGAGTAAGAGCGTGGCACGTCTGGAGGAGCGACTCGGTACCCGGCTGTTCGAACGGACGACCCGTCGGCTCGCGCTGACGGACGCTGGCGCCGCGTTCTATCGCACGTGCGTGCGTATCCTGTCCGACCTGGACGAGGCCGAAGCCGTGCTGGCCGTGCAGCGCAGCGAGCCGCTGGGACGCCTGCGCCTGGACGCACCCGCAACGTTCGGGCGTTTGCGGGTCTGGCCGTTGTTGCTCCGGTTCGCACAGCAGCATGCGCATGTGCGTCTGGACGTCTCGTTCACTGATCGTTTTGTCGATTTGCTCGATGAAGGCATCGACGTGACCGTGCGCATTGGCGGCCCCGACCATTGGCCAGCCTCGGTCGGGCACCGATACCTGGGCCGCGAGCGCCTGATCTTCTGTGCGGCTCCAGATTACTTGGCGCGGAACGGCACGCCTGTATCGCCCGCCGAACTGTCCCGGCACGACCTGGTGCTCTATGGCAAGAGTGATGGAGCCACCAGCCCCTGGCTGATCGCGCATGACGCGGGGACGATCGAACGGCGGACGATGGAAGGCCGCATCACCGTCGGCAACGGCGAGGCCCAGGTCGCCGCAGTCAAGGCTGGATGCGGCATCGCACAGCTGGCGACGTGGCTGGTGTGCGACGACATTGCGCGCGGCGATCTGGTGCAGATCCTGCCGGAACTGGCGACCGATGGTTTGCCGCTCAATCTCGCGTGGCCAGTCGGGCGGCAACTGTTGCCTAAGGTGGATGCCGTTCTGGAATTGCTCGCCGCTGAGCTCCAGGTGATCTAGCCGATAGGCCGGCTGGGCTGCCGCCCCAGTTTCAAGGCTAGGTGGACGATCCGTGCGGGCATCGTCACCGCGCTGACAGCCGGGTCATGACGATATGCAAACTGATTCGTTGGTGGCCCGGGATAAGTCCGTAGCATGGCTCCAGAAGGGGAGCAGATTGACCAGCATGGCGTCTTTGTGCATCCGGCAAACCGTCATGGGGTCACATCGTGAGCAGTCCAGTCAATCCGTCATCGCTGTCTTCGCAGTCTGGCTGGCCAGCTGGACCGGCAATCGCTGGTGCTCGTTTCCGGCTGAATCCGCTGCGCAAGGCGCGCCTGGGCTTTCTGGCAGCGTGGGCGGCATTCTTTCTTGTCTTGTTCGTATTGCCGCAACCGGAAGGTCTGTCGCCTGCTGGGCGTGCCACCTTGGCTGTCGTGGCCTGGGCGGCCGTGATCTGGATGACCGAGGCGGTGCCGGTGGGTGTGAGCGGCATCCTCATTCCCGCGCTGCTGGTGCTCGCACATGCCGTCACGCCGTTTTCCAAGGCGGCCAGCGGCTTTGCCACGCCGGTGGTGTTCCTGTGCCTGACCGCGTTTCTGTTCTCGTCGATCATGCAGGGGGCGGGGCTGGATCGCCGTATCGCCCTGTGGTTGCTCGACAAGCTCAAAACCAGCACCGCCAATGGCGTGATCTGGTCCATGTTCGCCATCAACTTCGTGTTGAGCTTTCTGGTGCCGGCGGCCAACGCGCGCGCGGCGGCACTGCTGCCGGTGGTCAATGGCATTGCCGATCTGTTTGGCGAGTCGCCGCGCGAGCGTAGCGCCAAGAAGGCCATCGTCATCCAGTCGCTGGTGTATGGCTCGATGATCAGTGGCATGTGCATCTTGACCGCGCACTTGCCCAACCTGGTGATCGTGGGCTTGTTGCAGAAGCAACTCGGGCTGCATCTGTCCTATCTGGACTGGTTCAAGCTGCAGTGGCCGTACCTGGGCATGTTCGTGCTGACGCAACTGTGGGTGCAGTTCTACTTCAAGTCGCGCGCGGTGCGTCTGCCAGGCGGCGCTTCCGCCATCACAGCTGAACGTGCTGCGCTGCCGCCGGTGGATGTGCATGCCAAGGCCATCCTCCTGGTGTTTGCGGCGGTGGCGGTGCTGTGGGCGACTGAGGCATGGCATGGCTTGCCTTCCGAGATCGTGGCCTTGCTCGGTCTGGCGGCGTTGTTCGTGCCGGGGCTGACCGGGCTGGGCTGGAAGGACATCCAGAACCGCACGATCTGGGGCACGTTCTTCCTGCTGGCGGGCGCGTTGAGCCTGTCCGCCGCCATCAGCGACACTGGCCTCGCGCCGTGGGTGGCCGATTGGCTGCGGCGTTTCGCGCAAGGCCACCCGTGGTGGCTGGCATTGCTGATCGTGATGGTCGGCACGCATGTGGCGCGGCTCGCCATGCTCTCCAACGTGGCCGCCGTCACCATGATCGCGCCCATCATGCTGGCGCTCGCACCCAAGCTGGGGCTGCATCCCGTGGCCTTCACGCTGCTGGTGTGCGACAGCGACAGCTTTGCTTACATCCTCCCCACGCAGATCACCGCCGCCGTGGTGGCTTACAGCAGCGGCACCTTCACCACTGCGGACTACGCGAAGGTGGGCGTGGTGTCCGTGCTGATCGGCATCGCCTATGGCGTGTTCGTGATGGCGCCGTGGTACGCGCATCTCGGCATCCCCGTCTGGGATGCGGGTGCGCCGTGGCCTTTCCATTGATCGGAGTCCTTCCATGAACGATCGAGCATCCCCAGCGTTGGGCTATGCCGCCCTGCGTGAGCGGCTGGGCGAGCATTACGCGCCTGCAGGCCTGTATGAAAAGAACAAGGCGCTGCCGTTCGCCGGTCGAGCCACCTGCTCGGTGAGCCGGCTGGAGGCGGGCGAGTGGGCTGAGATCCTGATCGACTATGAAGTCGGCGCCTCGGGCATCGCCGATGGTGCCTGGCTGAAGGCTACCTTCAAGTTCTATTCCGACTGGGCGCTGTTCCAGACCAGCGACCCCTCTGGCGCCAACTACCTCAGCGCGGAATACCAGGCCGGCCCGCTGGTGCCCGGCCAAAGCCCGGCGACTGTCCAGGCGCTGAACGTGCGCTTCGAGCAGAAGGGCCACGAGCGGCCGTTCCAGAAGGCGATCATTGTTGACGTGGTCGACGGCTACCTGAACGCGGGCGACCACATCCTGATCCGCCTGGGTGACCGGCGGCGCGGCGGGCCCGGCACGCGCGTGCAGACCTTCATCGAAGACAGCTTCCGCTTCCGTCTGTATGTGGACCCGCTGGGCACCTCGCGCTTCGTGGCGGTGCCGGGCGACGTGGTGATCGACATCCACGCCGGGCAGCCAGCACAGGTGCTGCTCCAGGCGCCGCGCTTCGCCCGGCCGGGTACGCCGCTGGTGGTGCGCGCGTCGTTGCTCGACAGTTGGGGAAACATCAGCTCGGATGCCGGCGGCACGATCCGGCTGACGGCATGGGATGGCAATACGCCCGTGCACCAGCGCGACTACCCCGTGCCGCAAGACGGCTGGGCCACGCTCGGTATCGATGACCTACCCACGGGCGCCGGCACGCTGCGGCTGGAGGCCGTTCTGCTGAATGCGCCGCACGTGAGCAAGGCCACGGCCTGGTTGTCGATCTTCGACACGCCCAACGCGCCGCGTGCGTTCTATGCAGACCTGCATGTGCACGCCCACGACACCGTCGGCACCAATAGCCCCGCGTACAACGCCGCCTACGCGCGCGATATCGGTGGCATTGATGTGTTCGGCTATACCGTCAACGATTTCCAGATCACCGATGCCAACTGGAAGCTCGGGCTGGATGCCGTCAACGCATTCAACGAGCCGGGCCGCTTTGTTGCGTACCCGGTGCAGGAGTGGTGCGGCAGTTCCACCGCCGGTGGTGATCACAACGTCGTCTTCCTCGGCGATGAGGCGCCGGGTTTTCCGTACAACGCGCGCGGCGAACACAACCGCACGCTGGTATGGAACGAGGACATGAAGGGCAGCGCCGCCGAACTCGGCCGCTGGCCGATTGAGGAGTTGTGGGACGCGTACATCGACGCGCCCGAAGAACACCTGATCATGCCGCACGTGGGCGGGCGCCGCTATATCCCGGACTGGCATCACCCGCAGCTTGAGCGACTGGTGGAGATCGCCTCCAGTTGGGGGCACTTCGACTGGCTGTACCGCGACGTGATTGCACGCGGTTACCAGCTCGGCGTGGCTGCCAGCGGCGATGAGCATCGCGGGCGGCCTGCAGGTGGCGCGCCTGGTGTGCAGGTGTTCGGTGTGCGCGGCGGCCTGACGGGTGTGCTGGCTGAGCGGCTCGATCGCCAATCGATCGGCCGTGCCCTGCGCGCGCGCCACACCTGGGCCAGCACCGGCGAGCACACGGCGCTGCTCGTGCGCAGCGGCAAACATATCCAGGGCGATGCCTTCACACATCGAGGCCCCGCGCGCTTTGACTACCGATTTCTCGGCCAGGCCGGCTGGGAATACCTCGCCGCATATGACCACACCGGCCTGATCTGGGAGCGCAACCTGCATCAGGAGGCCGGCTTCTCCGATCGACTGGTCCGCGTACGCTGGGGCGGCGCTCGCATCCGCGATCGTTACCGCTGGGCTGCCTGGCAAGGGCGCATCCGCATTCTCAACGGCACCATTCACCGCTTCGGCGGCAACGGCTTCGAGCACCTGGAGGAATCCTGCTGGCGTGAAGGCACCACCGACATCGGCTTTCGCAGCGACACCTACGGCGATGCCGATAGCGTGGAGATCGACATCGGCAACCTCGCTGCCGCACGGATCGTGATCGAGGGGCACATCGACAGCTACATCAAGGTCGGCGATCCGCTGCAGCGCAATCCATTCGCACATGCGCCGGATTTCCACTGGGAGATCAGCGGGGCCGAGTTGCTTGCCAAGGATGGGCTGCGGCTCGAGCTTGGCGGAACCGAGCTCTTCATTGCGGTGGAGCGGTTGACGGAGCAGGCTCTGCCGATCGACGTGAGCGGGGCGCTGGAGGTCGAGCCCGTCAATGGACCGTTCGGCTTCCGGCCGGTGTATTTCCACGGGCGGGAGCGGGGCGACCAGAAGGTGTGGTCGTCTGCGCAGTTCGTGTCGTTTGTGGAGGATGGCGGCGTGTGATGACGGCCGCTGCGCTACGTTGACATGGGTCTGCATGGATCCATGTCTTCGCTGGAATGATGGAAATGAAAAAGGCCCGACAGTTGCCTGTCGGGCCTTCCATATTCTGGTGGGGCGTGAGTGACTCGAACACTCGACCTACGGATTAAGAGTCCGCTGCTCTACCAACTGAGCTAACGCCCCGCGAAGAAATGAGACTATATCAACCTTTTTCGGATCGCGCTAGTCCTTTGTGCGATTTTTTTATGAAAGGCTCGCGTGCAGGCCTGCGTGACTGCGCAGTGCGTCGATGAATTGCGTTAGGCCGTGCGTCGGATGCTTGTCGCGATGGCGCACGATGAGCAGCGGGCGGGCGATGCGCGGCAGGTCGCTCTGCACTTCTACGAGCCGGCCGTCGCGCAATGCATCAGCCACCACGTGGCGCGACAGGCAACTGATGCCATAGCCCGCCGCCACCGTGCGTTGAATCGCCTCCGAGTGCCCGAGTTCGAGTGCCACATGCAGTGGCCCGACGACTGAGGCGATGCGGCTGTCGATCAACTCCCGCGTGCCGGAGCCCGGTTCGCGCATCAACCAGCCGGCTTCGCGCAGCGCCGCGTATGAGACCGGCCCACGTGCAAGCAGGTGATCCGGCGCAGCGACGATCACCATCTCGTCGTCGATCCACGTTTCGATTTCCAGCGCTTCTCCGCGACACGTTCCTTCGATCAGGCCGATGTCCACCTCGAAGCGCTGTACCGCGTCGACCACGTCCTGTGTGTTGCCGATCAGCACGTCGAGTTGGCTGTCAGGTGCGATCTGCTGCCGGAAGCCCGCGAGCAGGGCGGGCAGCACGTAGTTGCCGATCGTGCTGCTGGCAGCGAGCTTCAGGCGCACGTTGGGTTGCGCGGTAGCGTGCTCCAGGGCGTCGGCATGGTCGAGCAGGGCCTGGGCTTGCGGCAGCAGTTGTCGCCCCAGCGCGTTCAGGTGCAGGCGCCGTGCGTGCCGGTCGAACAGTGGGTGCCCGAGCGTCGATTCCAACTCTGCCAGCGCCGCGCTCACTGCCGATTGCGACAGGCCGAGCTGCTCGCCGGCGGCCGTGGTGGTCTCGCACTGGGCGATGGCCGCAAAGACCGCCCATTGGCGTAGCGTGACGCGAGGGGCTTTGTTATCCATAAAACTGGTCATTCTTAGAAAAATTACCCATTTTACATGTTATCACGTGCCGCATATCGTTATGCGTATAACGAATAAGCAAGGCGGATGTGATGACGATTGCACAGAAACAATTGCCCCCCCAGGGCGTGCTGCCCGGGTTTGATGGTCGGACCCTGCTGAGCGTGGGTGTGTTGTTCGGATGCGCGGGCGTGGCCGTGGTGCTGGGCGGAATGAGCTGGGCGAGCCACCTGGGTTTGAGTGCGCTGACGCTGGCCATCCTGCTCGGCATGGTGATGGGGCATGTGCCGGGGCGCGAGCGTTGGCTGACACCCGGCGCGATTCAGTTTGCACGCCACACGCTGCTGCGTGCCGGGGTGGTTCTTTATGGCGCCCGGCTGACGCTGGCGCAGATCCACGACCTGGGTGCTTCCGGCGTGGCGATTCCGCTGCTGGTGCTGGCGCTGACCATGCTGGCCGGCACCTGGATCGGCACACGCTGGTTCGGCCTTGCTCGCACGCAGGCAGTGCTGGTGGCGGCGGGCAGCGCAGTGTGCGGCGCGGCGGCGGTGCTGGCTGTGGCGCCAGCCGTCAAGGCGCAACCGCGTGAGACGGCCGTGGCAATTGCGAGTGTGGTGCTGTTCGGCACCGTCGGCATCTTCCTGTATCCGTGGCTTTACGCGCTGTTGGCGCATGCCGGCATGGCGGTGGCGCAGGAACACTTCGGTGTCTACATCGGCTCGACGATGCACGAGGTTGCGCAAGTGATTGCTGCTGCGAAGCCGCTGGGCGACGACGCCACCAATGCCGCTGTCGTCAGCAAGATGGTGCGTGTGCTGGCCCTGGCGCCGCTGCTGGTGGTGCTGGCTTGCACGACGCCCGCTGCTGATGACGCTGCCACCTCCACGCAATCTCGTGCGGGTGCGCTGCGTAAGGCAGCCGGTCACGCATGGAAGGCGATGCCGTGGTTTGCTGTCGGCCTGCTCGGCGTGACGCTGTTGAACTCGGCAGGTGCAATTCCGGCCGCATGGCACGCCCCGATCGACGCGATCGACACGGCGATGCTGGCCTGCGCGATGTTCGCCATCGGCACGCAGACGCATGTGCCGATGCTGTTGAAGTCCGGCGTGCGCCCGCTGCTGTGTGCGGCCGTGCTGTGGGTCGGTCTGGTGGTGGGTGGTGCGCTGATCAACGTCGGTGTGCGCTGGCTGATGGGCTGATCTCGACACCCGGCGTCGGGTATGTAGAGACGGCGGATTCTCTTCCATGGCGCGCAGGTCGCATCCGAATCGCGACTTGCGCGCCGCGCCTTTTCATTCGCGAGAGGCGGCCTAGTATGAAGTCCTGTCTGACTGTCGTAGACGAGGGCTTCATCATGCAACCGCATCCTGTGGTTTCAAGAGACGAATGGCTCATCAAGCGTCGCGAACTGCTGGCGCGTGAGAAAGAGGCAATTCACCTGCGCGACGCCATCAACGCTGAGCGCCAGGCATTGCCGTGGGTGAAGGTCGACACGCAGTACGTATTCGATACGCCCGACGGCAAGAAAACGCTGGCGGAACTGTTCGATGGGCGCAGTCAGCTCATCGTCTATCACTTCATGCTCGGTCCGGGCTGGGAGGCGGGTTGCCCCGGGTGCTCGTTTCTTTCCGATCATCTGGGCGGCATGCTGCCGCATCTGAATCATCACGACGTGACGCTGGTTGCCGTGTCGCGCGCATCGATGGCGGAGATTGCGGCTTACAAGCAGCGCATGGGCTGGCATTTCCCGTGGGTCTCGTCGTTCGGCACTACGTTCAATCACGACTACCGCGTGAGCTTCTCGCCCGAAGAGCTGGACAGTGGGGCCGTCGACTACAACTACACGGCCACCCCGAGAGCCGAAGCCCACGACGAGTTGCCCGGCATGAGCGCGTTCTATCAGGATGACGCCGGCAACGTGTTCCACACGTATTCGACCTACGCGCGCGGATTGGAAGACATGGTTGGCACATTGCTGCTGCTTGATCGCGCGCCGCTGGGCCGCAACGAGACCGGTCCCATGTCATGGGTGCGCCGTCACGATGAATACGACGATGCGCCGAAGGCGCACGCATGCCACGCTTCGTGAGGCAGCAGGAGCAAGAAAAAGAAGAGAAGGGGATTGGTGCCCGAGGCCGGGATCGAACCGGCACGCGCCGGTGAGGGCGCAGCGGATTTTAAGTCCGCGGTGTCTACCAATTTCACCACTCGGGCACGACGATCGGTGCAAGACAATACACGACACCGATGCCACAAATGAAATTGGACGGCTGTCCAATATTGACGTCCATTCACCAAAGTAAAAAGCCCTTGCGATTTCTCGCAAGGGCTTAAGTACTTGGCTCCTCGACCTGGGCTCGAACCAGGGACCTACGGATTAACAGTCCGGCGCTCTACCGACTGAGCTATCGAGGAATCGCTGCAACAGCGAAGAAATGAATTCTAGCTAATTTCCGATCTGCCCGTCAACACCTTTTTTGCGTTGACGGTAAAAAAGGTTGGAGATCAGCGTTCGAGGTACTGCTCCTTGTCCTTCACGTCCTTCCAGTCGTCGGCGTCGGGCAGGGGTTGCTTGGTCTTGGTGATGGACGGCCAGCCGATGGTTGAGAGTTCGGCATTGATGGCGATCCACTTCTGTTGATCGGCCGGCACGTCTTCTTCGGCGTAGATGGCGTTGACCGGGCACTCGGCCACGCAGACGGCGCAGTCGATGCACTCGTCCGGATCGATGGTCAGGAAGTTCGGGCCTTCGCGGAAGCAGTCGACGGGGCAGACGTCCACGCAGTCGGTGTACTTGCAGCGGACACAGCTTTCGGTAACGACGTGAGTCATTTCGCTTGGAAGTTAATGCTAGGAATTCGTGGGGCGCGCGGTCATGGCAGGTGCCAAGCCGGCGAACACGCATTGTAACGCAGCCGCCGTGCCCGACGGCTGCGTCATCTGCGCACCGTCAGACAGTTTTGGCATGTGTTTATGCGCTGGCGCAAGGTTTGGGCAGGTGGCTATTGCGCGTGTTCGATCACCATCTGCACGCGTGTGATGCCGTTGAAGGTGTTGTTGTCGAGCCGATAAGCCACGTAAGCCGAGGCGCCAAGGGGCTCTGCGTGGTTGAACCAGATCGCATCGAAATGCTGTTTGCCGCGGCCGAGCTTGAGCTTGAGGTGCTTGTCCTTGAGCACCGCCTGCGACAGCACGTCGAACTCCCCGCAGAAGCTCGGCACCGGAAAGCCCTGGCCCCAGACCTGGGTTTCGAGCAGTTCAACGAACTGCGGCGAGAAGCACTCGGGGTCGGCCTCGCCGTCGGTTTCCAGCACGCGGGAGAGCAGGGCCTCGGTCAGCCATTCGCGGCCAATGGTCTCAAAGCTGGCAACAAATTCGTCGAAGCCGTCTTCGCGCAGCGTGAGGCCAGCCGCCATTGCGTGGCCGCCAAACTTGACGATCAGCCCGGGACTGCGCTTGTGCACGGCGTCCAGCGCATCACGCAGGTGGAACCCGGGAATCGAGCGGCCCGAGCCCTTGATGACGCCATCGTCGCCGGGTGCGAAGGTGAAGACGGGGCGGTGGAACTTGTCCTTGATGCGCGAGGCGACGATGCCGATCACGCCTTGGTGCCACGTTTCGTTGTAGACGGCGATCGTGTGTCGGCCAGCGCCATCCAGGGTGTTCATGCCGTCGAGGATCGTCAGCGCTTCCTGTTGCATGCCGGCTTCGATCTCGCGGCGCTCGCGGTTCATGCCGTCGAGTTCGGCGGCGATGGCCATGGCGCGATCGTAATCGTCGGTGAGCAGGCATTCGATGCCGAGCGACATGTCGGCCAATCGTCCAGCCGCATTCAGGCGAGGGCCGAGGCCGAAGCCGAGGTCGAACGTCGACGCTCGACGCGCCTCACGCCCTGCCACGCGGAAGAGTGCGGCGATGCCCGGGCACATCCGGCCGGCACGCATGCGCTTGAGGCCTTGCGCGACCAGCAGGCGGTTATTGGCGTCGAGCTTGACCACGTCTGCCACAGTGCCCAGCGCCACCAGATCGAGCAACGCATCGAGGCGAGGTTGTTCCCGCGGTGAGAAGACGCCACGGGCACGCAGCTCGGCTCGCAGCGCCAGCAGCACGTAGAACATCACGCCCACGCCCGCCAGGTTCTTGCTCGGGAAACCGCAGCCCGGCTGGTTCGGGTTGACGATCACGCGCGCCTCGGGCAGTTGCGCGCCCGGCATGTGGTGATCTGTCACGACCACGTCGATGCCCAGCGCATTGGCTGCTGCCACGCCGGCCACATCGGCAATGCCGTTGTCGACCGTGACCAGCACGTCCGGCTTCTCGCGCGCGGCCAGCGCTACGATCTCGGGCGACAGGCCGTAGCCGTATTCAAAGCGGTTCGGGACGATGTAGCTCACCTGCGCGCCCAGCATGCGCAACCCGCGCACGCCCACGGCGCAGGCGGTGGCGCCGTCGCAGTCGTAGTCGGCAATGATTAGCAGGCGCTTGCTGGCGGCGATGGCGTCGGCCAGATAGCGCGCCGCGTCGTCGATGCCTTTGAGTTGCGCCGGTGGCAGCAGGTCGGCCAGCTCGGTCGACAGTTCATCGGGTCGAGCAACGCCGCGTGCGGCCAGGATGCGCGCCAGAACAGGGTGGATGCCGTGGCCGGCCAGCGTGTTGGCGGCCTCGGAGGAGTGTGAGCGGACAGCGATACGGGTCATTCAGGCAGCCATGGAAAGCGGGGACAGCGCATCGCGCAAGGTGCGTGCGGGCCGCAAGCGCCGCAGCCAGCCGAACGGCCCGTTGGCCAGTTCGCGGCGGGTGACGCGGTAGTGGGCGTAGTGCGAATCGCCGGTCAGCACGAGTGAGACAGCGTCGATGCGGCCGTCGGCCAGCGCGTCGGCGGCGGGGGTGAACCAGTCGCGGTCGTAGGCGCGCAGGGTTTCGATCCAGTCGTACCAGTCGGCGGAAAGGTAGGGCTTGCCGGCGTCGTTGAGGAGTACGGCGGCGCTTGTGCCGTCAGCCGGCAAGGCGGCCAGCGTTTCGGCGCACAGCTCGGTGGCATTGGCGGCGTGGCACAGCCCAGCGAAGAACGGATCGGCGCCGATCATGCGCTCGGCAATCTGGCGCGTATCAAGCAGGGCACCCTGGCCGAACAGCCAGACCGAGTTGACCGGCAGCAGGCCGCGCGCTTCGCGGGCCTGGTTGACGGGGTGGTCGTACCACGTCATCTGGATTTCGTTCTGGAACTTGCGCCAGGCGCGTTCCTGCTCGCCTTTGTGCATCCAGATGTCGATATTGTGGCCGGTGGCGCGTTGCGGGGCCGCTGCAATCAGCTCGCCAAACGGCGCATCTGAGATATACCAGCGGGCAGCCTGCGGGGCGTCCAAGTGCAAGTTCATGTCGGCCAGCAGTGGGGCGATGGCGGCGCGCAGCGCGTCGGCATCGGCCGCTTCCAGCCGGAGTTGCGCTGGGTCGAGCATCACCAGATGGTCGCGCGCGGCATGAATATGCACCGGTTGCAGGCAGGCCCAGGTGCGCGTGTCGGCGGTGCTGCCGTCGGCCAGGCGCATATACGGGGCGGACGGCAACGGCGCGACCGGCAGCCCGGCGCGCGCTGCCAGCCAGCGTTCGTGCGGCAGTGTGGGCAGGTAGGCGTCGTCGTGGCGCTCGCGTTCCGTCTCACGCGCGCGGGCAAGCAACCTTTCCAGGCCCGGCAAGGTCAATTGACGGTAGGCGTCGTCCGCCACCTCGGCGGCGGGGGCGCAAAACGGGACAATCAGAAAGAGTTCAGGGATCATGGCTCCGAGATTGTAAACTTCCGGCTGCCCGGCGCGTGCGCCGGCGAAGTCACACAGCATCGTCACATCACACGGTCACACCACACGGGGATGCCCCTTTGAAATTTCCATACGAATGGCAGATCGGCTGGCGCTATACGCGCGCGGGCAAGCGTGCCAGCCGCAACAGCTTCATTTCCTTCATCTCGCTCATCTCCATGCTTGGCATTGCGCTGGGCGTGGCGGCGCTGATCATCGTGCTGTCGGTCATGAACGGCTTCCAGAAGGAAGTGCGTGACCGCATGCTGTCCGTGCTCGCGCACATCGAGGTCATGGCGCCGGGCAGCCTGCCCGACTGGCAGCGCACCGCCAACGAGGCGATGCAGAACAAGGAAGTCATTGGCGCGGCGCCGTATGTGGGCGCGCAAGCCATGATTACGCGCGATGACGCCGTGCGTGGCGTGCTGCTGCGCGGCGTGTCGCCGGCCGACGAGCCGAAGGTGTCGGACATCGCCAAGGACTTCAAGTCCGGCACCATCGACGATCTGAAACCCGGCGAATTCGGCATCGCCCTGGGCAACCAGTTGGCTCAGGGCCTGGGCGTGCGCCAGGGGGACAAGGTCACGCTGGTGGCCCCGCAGGGCACCATCACCCCAGCTGGTGTGCTGCCGCGCCTGAAGCAGTTCACCGTGATCGGCACGTTTGAATCGGGGCACTACGAGTTCGACAGCTCGCTCGCGCTCATCAACATGGAAGACGCCGAGCGCCTGTTCCGACTGGATGGCCCGACCGGCGTGCGCCTCAAGTTGACCGATATGGATCGCGCACCCCAGGTGGCCGAGGCGCTCTCACGCACGCTCACCGGCGAGCTGTATATCCGCGATTGGTCGCGCCAGAACCGCAACTGGTTTGCGGCGGTGAAGACCGAGAAGAAGATGATGTTCATCATCCTCACGCTCATCATTGCCGTGGCGGCGTTCAACCTGGTTTCCACGCTGGTGATGACGGTGACGGACAAGCAGGCCGACATCGCCATCCTGCGCACGATGGGCGCGCAGCCGGGCTCCATCATGAAGATCTTCATCGTGCAGGGCGTGGCCATTGGCTTCATGGGGACGCTGCTGGGCGTGGGCCTGGGCACGCTCATCGCCTACAACATCGACGTGATCGTGCCCTTTATCGAACACCTCTTCGGCGTGCAATTCCTGCCGAAGGACATTTACTTCATCAGCGAACTGCCCTCGGACCCCCGCGTGAACGACATTGCGACCATCGGCGTCATTTCCTTCATCCTCGCCTCGGTGGCGACGCTGTATCCGAGCTGGCACGCCTCGCGCGTGAACCCGGCGGAGGCCCTGCGCTATGAGTGAGGCCGTCATGACTTCCATGGATGCGCCGGCCGATGCACGGCTGGGTGCGGTGCTGCAGGCCGAGGGGCTGTCCAAGTCGTTCAAGCAGGGTGGGTTGAATGTCGACGTGCTCAAGGGCGTCGACATCCGCATCGGTGTGGGTGAGAAGGTGGCGATCGTGGGCGCGTCGGGCTCGGGCAAGAGCACGCTGCTGCATGTGCTGGGCGGGCTGGATGAACCCACCTCCGGCCGCGTGTCGCTGCTCGGCAAGCCCTTTACCGCGATGAAAGAGCGCGAGCGCAACACGCTGCGCAACCAGGCGCTGGGTTTTGTCTACCAGTTCCACCACCTGCTGCCGGAGTTCACCGCGCTGGACAACGTGGCGATGCCGCTGCGCATTCGCGGCGTGAACGAGGCGCAGGCACGCCACACCGCGCAGATGACGCTCGAACGCGTGGGGCTAGGCCCGCGCACGGCGCACCGTCCGGGCGAGCTGTCCGGCGGCGAGCGTCAGCGTGTGGCCATCGCGCGCGCGCTGGTCGGCTCACCCGCTTGCGTGCTCGCCGACGAGCCAACCGGCAATCTGGACGACCACACCGCTGGCGACGTTTTCAATCTGATGCTGGAACTGACGCGCACGCTGGGCACCAGCTTCGTCATCGTGACGCATGACATCGAGCTGGCTGGCCGTTGCGATCGCATTCTGCGCTTGCGCGACGGCCACCTGCATATAGAGCGTTGATACCTGCGCGACGCCGCGCGTTAGCGAGCTCGGCTGCCGTAGCGGATGGACTGCAGCCGGCCCTCGACAAAGCGCAGCGTCGTCATGAACTGGCCGGTGCCCGGGTTGTAGGTCCACTCGTCGACATTGTTGCAGGCACCGTTGATGGCGGGCTGCGTGCTGCCGGTGCCTGTGGCGGCGCAGAAGGTATCGCGCATCACGGGCTCGCCGCAGTTCTGCAGGACGTCCGACTTGTTGTCGCCGATGCGGACGATGTAGCCGCTGCCGCAGCGCAGCGTTTCCGCGCTGGCGGGCAGGGCGGTCAGGAGTGCGGCGAGTGCGGTGCAAGTCAGGTAGGCTGTTTTCATCGCATTGTGCGGGCGGAGGCACCCAGTATCAGAAAAGGCGGATTCTAGAACGCCTGTCTTTCCGGTACGTTGCCGTTTTTCGATAGCCCTGAGCCGATCATGTGGATTGACACCCATTGCCATCTCGACGCCCGCGAATTTGACGCAGACCGTGACACGGTCGTGGCACAGGCGCATGCGGCGGGCGTGAGCCACATCGTCGTGCCAGCCGTGGCGCGCTGGAACTTCGACACGGTGCGCACGTTGGCGCACCGGCATGCGGGCTGCAGCTACGCGCTTGGCATTCACCCGATGTGTGCTGCCCAGGCCAGCGACGACGATCTGGCCGAACTGCGACGCCAAGTCGCAGCGTCGATGGACGATCCGCGCTTTGTTGCGATTGGCGAGATCGGGCTCGATTTCTTCATCCCCGATCCGAACGTCGAGCGGCAGACCGCCGTCTACCAGGCGCAACTGCGCATTGCACGCGAGTTTGATTTGCCGGTGCTGATGCACGTGCGCAAGTCGCAAGACCAGGTGCGTAGTGCAGCCGCCAAGGCAGGCGTACGTGGCATCGCGCATGCGTTCAACGGCAGTCCTGATCAAGCCCGCGCCTATGTCGATTCTGGCTTCAAGCTAGGGTTCGGCGGCGTGTTCACCTTTTCGCGTGCCAACCGTGTCCGTCGGCTTGCCGCCGAGATGCCGATTGAAGCGATCGTGCTGGAGACCGACGCTCCGGACCTCGCCCCGGCGTGGCTTGCTGATGATCAGTTCAGCGAGCAGGTCGGCGCACGCAATGCGCCCGCCGAGGTGGCAGGCATTGCCGCCGCCATGGCGGAGCTGCGTGGTATCTCCGTCGATGCGCTGGCCGCCCAGGCGCGCCGGAATAGCATCGAGGCCATTCCTCGTCTGGCAGCGCTGTTGACACCCTGACGCCTGCCCATGCGGTTGGGGTTGGTTGGGTTCGTCGCCGGGTGCGTGGCGCTGCAGATGCAGGCCGTGCTCATGCCTGCGTGGCAAGCGGTTGTGGTGCTGGCGCTGTGTTTGCTGCTCGCCTTTGTGGCGCGTCGCAAACCGATTCTGCTTTCTGTCCTGCTGGTCACCAGTGCTTTCGTTGCTGGCTTTGGCTGGAGCGACTGGCGCGCGCAACAGCGATTGTCCGTCGTGCTCAGCCCCGTATGGGAAGGTAAGGACATCATCGCGACAGGCGTGGTGGCCGAACTTCCGCAAGTGACCGAAGACGCCACGCGCTTTCTCTTCCAGATCGAATCCAGCGATGCTGGCGACGCCGTACCTTCTCGTGTACGCCTTTCTTGGTACGGCACACACAACTGGGGCGGGATGGGTGAGGAGGGCGTCGAGCCTGATCGTCGCGCCGGCATCCCCGACCTGCAGCCCGGCCAACGTTGGCAACTGACGCTGCGCCTCAAACGCCCGCATAGCCTGTCCAACCCCGGCGGCTTTGATGGTGAATACGCGATGCTCGCCGATGACATCCGCGCCACCGGCTACGTGCGCACCGGCAAGCGCGCACAGAACATCGCGCTGGGCGAGGCCGAGGCAGGCTTGGGGATCAGCGTAGAGCGTTGGCGCGCTGCCGTGCGGCGCCACATCCTGGCTGCATTGCCCGACGCGCGGTATGCGCCCGTCATCGTCGCACTCGTGGTGGGCGATCAGAGCGGCATCGCCCGTGAGGATTGGGAGTTGTTTCGCCGCACTGGCATCAGCCACCTCGTCAGCATCTCCGGTTTGCACATCACGATGATTGCCGGGTTGTTTGCCGCGTTCTGGATGGCGTTATGGCGCCGCTCGTTCGGGCTGGCGCGCTGCTTGCGCACGCCGTTGCCACTGCGTATGCCGACGCCGCGAGCAGGAGCCATTGCAGCCATGCTGGCGGCCTTCGGCTACTGCCTGCTCGCGGGGATGGGGGTTCCCGCGCAACGCACGCTGCTGATGTTGTCGACTGTCGCGATTGCGCGGCTGACCGATCGCAACGTGCCGGCAAGCCTGTCGCTGTGCTGGGCAGCGGCCGTGGTGGCAGTGGTCGATCCTTGGGCCGTTATGTCGGCCGGGTTCTGGCTGTCGTTTGGCGCGGTGGCGATCATCTTTCTGGCGGCGCAGATGGTGCTCGATGGGCGGCGCAATCGCGAGGCGGAAGGATGGTGGGCGCGTTACCAACGCGGGTTTGCCAGTTCGACGCGCATTCAATTTGCCGTCACGTTTGGGTTGCTGCCGATGACGTTGCTGCTGTTCCAGCAGACATCGGTGGTCTCGGCAGCGGCCAATGGATTGGCGATTCCGGTGGTGAGCTTCTTGACGACACCGCTGGCGCTGGCCGGCGCAGCGTTGCCTGATCCGTTGGCCCAGCCAGTGTTGACACTGTCCGAGGTGAGCTTTCGCTGGTTGGTAGTGTGGCTTGAGTGGTTGGCGCGGCCAACCTGGTCGGTTTGGGTTGCGCCAGCCGCCCCCGCGTGGGCATTGCTGCTGGCGACGGGCGGTGTAGCCCTGCTGCTGGTGCCGGGTGCGCATCGTGCCTGGGCATGGCGCGCGCAGGGCGCATTGCTGCTCGTGCCGATGGTGCTGGCACGTGTTCCGGTGCCGTTGCCGGGCGAGTTTCGGGTCGTCGCGTTCGACATTGGTCAGGGTGCCGCCACGCTCGTTGAAACGGCCAACCATCGCCTCCTGTTCGACACCGGTCCGCGCTACGGCGACCATGCCGATGCGGCCGCCCGCGTCATCACACCCTATCTGCGCGGGCACGGCATCGAAGCCCTGGATGCGCTGGTCGTCAGCCACGAAGACAGTGACCACGCCGGTGGCACCAAAACGGTGATCGACGCGGTGCCGATACGCACCATGTTGGCGTCTCTGCCAGACGGACATGCGCTATACGAGACGGCCGCCGCGCACGATATCGGTCTGACAAGCTGCTTGGCTGGGCAAGCATGGACCTGGGATGGCGTGACCTTCGAGATGCTCCACCCGGTGCAGCCGCCCACCGACGGTGCGCGCGTGTCGAGCAACGCCCGCAGTTGCGTGCTGCGCATCGGCAATGGGCGCCACGCCGCGCTATTGACCGGCGATATCGAAACCGCGCAGGAAGCGGCACTCGTTGCCCGAGAGGCGCCGGAGCGGCTGATGGCAGACATCTTGCTAGTACCCCATCACGGCAGCAAGACAAGCTCCAGCGGTGCGTTTTTGGACGCAGTGTCACCGCAGGTGGCGGTTTTCCAGGTCGGCTACCGCAACCGGTACGGACATCCGCACCGCCAAGTGTGGCAGCGCTATGTGGCGCGCGACATCGAGCGGCTGCGGACCGACCAGACCGGCGCCGTCGTCATCGAGACGCGCGGCGATGCGCTGGAGGTGCAGACGGCACGGTCGATGCGGCCGCGCTACTGGTCCTCCGCGCTGGAAGTGGAAGCCCTGGCGACAGCCGCAGCCGAGATTGATGCGCTGCCGTAAAACTTGGTTGCATCGCGGGTTGGCCCCATTGTGGCGCCTAAAACCGCTGTGCTATAAAAACCACATGTCGCGCACCCGTGCGACATGGCAGTCCGTCAGGGGAGAACAGCATGGCAGTCCGGTTCTACGATGAAATGCTCAACTGGCATGGCGAACGCAGCCCGCATGCCGCCGAACCGGCCCCGGCAGCCCTCGTCCAGCAGGGCGAGGTGCGCAGCCACTATGGACGCTTCGCCGAATGGCTGGGCACGCAGTCCGCCACCACGCTGCAGAACAAGCGTGCCGAGGCCGATCTCATCTTCCGCCGCGTCGGTATCACCTTCGCGGTGTATGGCGACAAGGACGAATCGAACAGCGGCACCGAGCGCACGATTCCGTTCGACATCATTCCGCGCATCTTCCCGGCCAGTGAATGGGCCACGCTTGAGCGCGGCCTGCGCCAGCGTGTGGATGCGCTCAACCGCTTCCTGCATGACATCTACCACGAGCAGAACATCCTGCGCGCCGGTGTCATCCCGCCCGACCAGATCTACAACAACGCGCAATACCGCCCCGACATGCTCGGCGTGAACGTGCCGCGCGACATCTACGCGCACGTGGCCGGCATCGACATCGTGCGTGCCGGCGAGGGCGAGTTCTACGTGCTGGAAGACAACCTGCGCGTACCGTCGGGTGTGTCGTACATGCTGGAAAACCGCAAGATGATGATGCGGTTGTTCCCCGAACTGTTCGCACGCAATCGTGTGGCGCCGGTCGCGCATTACCCAGACTTGCTGCTCGACATGCTGCGCAGTGTGTCGCCGCAGAACATTGCGGACCCGACCGTGGTGGTGCTCACGCCGGGCATGTACAACTCGGCGTACTTTGAGCACGCGTTCCTTGCGCAGCAGATGGGTGTGGAGTTGGTGGAAGGGCACGACCTGTTCGTGCAGGACGACCACCTCTACATGCGCACCACACAGGGCCCGCAGCGCATCGACGTCATCTACCGCCGTGTCGATGATGACTTCCTCGATCCGCTGGTCTTCCGCCCGGATTCGTCGCTCGGTGCAGCGGGGCTGCTGTCGGTCTATCGCGCGGGCAACGTCACCATCTGCAATGCCATCGGTACCGGCGTGGCGGACGACAAGTCGATCTACCCGTACGTGCCCGACATGATCCGCTTCTACCTGGGCGAGGAGCCGATCCTGAACAACGTGCCGACCTACATGTGCCGCCGGCCTGACGACCTGCAGTACGTGCTCGACCACATGGGCGAACTGGTGGTCAAGGAGACGCACGGTGCAGGCGGCTACGGCATGCTGGTCGGCCCTGCGGCCACCAAGGATGAGATTGCCGCGTTCCGCGAAGTCGTGAAGGCGCGCCCCGATCAGTACATCGCCCAGCCGACACTGGCGCTGTCGACCTGCCCGACCTACGTGGAAGCTGGCATCGCGCCGCGCCATATTGACCTGCGGCCCTTTGTGCTGTCTGGCAAGGACGTGCGCATGGTGCCGGGCGGCCTGACGCGCGTGGCGTTGCGCGCGGGCTCGCTGGTGGTCAACTCGTCGCAGGGGGGCGGGACGAAGGATACGTGGGTGCTGGAGCGCTGAAGCTTAGCCATCGCAGTCGATCAAACGCATATCGAATACGTAGAAGGGAACGCCATGCTCAGCCGCACCGCAGACCACCTTTTCTGGATGGCGCGCTACACCGAACGCGCCGAGAACACCGCTCGCATGCTCGACGTGAACTATCAGACCTCGCTGATGCCGCAATCGGCGGAAGTGGCGGAGCAGGGCTGGTGGGCGATGCTCGATATTTCCGAACTCACGCGGGTTTTTGCCGACCGCTATGGCTTGCTTTCGCGCGACGACGTGATCGACTTCATGGTCCGCGACATGACCAACCCGTCGTCGATCATGAGTTGCTTGCGCGGCGCGCGTGAGAACGCCCGGGCCGTGCGCGGCTCCCTCACAACTGAGGTGTGGGAGACCATCAACACTACCTGGCTGGACGTGCAGCGTCTGATGGCCGAGGGCATGCTGCGCGATGATCCGTCGCAGTTCTTCGAGTGGGTCAAGTTCCGCTCGCACTTGTCGCGCGGCGTGCAGGTCGGCACCATGCTCACGGACGACGCCTTCCATTTCATGCGTCTGGGCACCTTCCTGGAGCGCGCCGACAACACTGCACGGCTGCTCGACGTGAAATTCCAGTCCACCCCCACGCGCGATGAAGCCGCCGCAGAACAGGGCGATTTCTATCACTGGGCGGCCACGCTGCGTTCGGTATCCGGCTTCGAGGTCTACCGCAAGATCTATCGCAACGTCATCACGCCGACGCGCGTGGCCGAGCTGCTGATCCTGCGCAGCGATATGCCGCGCTCGCTGCTGGCCAGCATGGACGAAGTCGTGGCGATTCTGTCCACCGTACGTAACAGCCAGTCCGCGGAGACGGAGCGACGCGCTGGTAAACTGCACGCCGACCTGCGGTATGCCCGCATCGAAGACATTTTTGCGGTCGGCCTGCACCCGTGGCTGACCAGTTTCCTGGAGCGCATTGGCGATCTGGGCAACGGCATCAGCCAGGACTTCCTGGTGCCGCTCGATGCAGTGTGACGCGCGGGGCATTTTGTATACATCAGGGCGTTACCTTCGGGCAGCGCCCGCGCCATCGTGAAATACCAAATTCGACATACGACGGTCTACCGTTATGCCGAGCCGCTGCGCCACAGCGTGCACGAGCTGCGATTGACCCCCCGCAGCGGGCAGCTGCAACAGGTGGACAACTGGCAGATCCACGCCCCCGGCAACCTGACGCGCGCCACCGACGGCTTCGGCAACGTGGTGCATCACTTCACCCTGGGCAACCGTACGGGCGACGTCACCATCGAAGCCCGTGGCATCGTCGAGGCCTTCCCGTCCGCAGCGCCGGGCAGCCGCAGCTTTACCGATGCTCCCGGGGAGGGGCGCTACCGTGTGTCGCCGCTGTACTTCCTGAGCACCACGCCGCTGACTTCCGCGCCGCCCGAGATGATCGATTTCGCACGCGAACATGCGCTGGTGCGTGGCGATGCTGATTCGGCGCTGAGCCTCGCCCGCGCCATTGCGCAGCGTGTGCGCTACAAGCCCAATACCACCGATGTCGGGACGACCGCGGCCGAGGCCTTTAACCTGAGCGCTGGCGTCTGCCAGGATCAGGCGCAGGTGATGGTGGCGTGCTGCCGCGCGCTGGGCGTGCCGGCCCGCTATGTCAGTGGCTATTTCCACGCCGCTGGCGAGGAAGACCTCGCCAGCCACGCCTGGGTCGACGTCTGCCAAGATGCCGAATCGCATACTTGGTGCAGTATCGACGTCACGCACCAGTGCTTTACCGACGGGCGCCATATCCGCCTAGCGGTCGGCCGCGACTACCAATCCGCCGCGCCGATCCGCGGTATCCGCCAGGGTGGTGGGGCAGAGACGCTGGACGTCAGCATCTCGATCGAGCCCTTGCCTGCTGAGGCCGCCTGAGTGAACTGAACACCGCTTCCAAGCGTGCCGATGCATTGCGGTCGACACGCTAGAATGCTTGCAACCCACCGATTTCGTTTGTCGCTGCCCCCATGACTTATTGCGTTGCCATGCGCCTGGACGCTGGCCTGGTCTTCCTGTCGGATTCCCGCACCAACGCGGGTGTCGATGCCATCTCCACGTTCCGCAAGATGACCGTCTTCGAGCGCGAAGGCGATCGCGTCATGGTGCTGCTGACGGCCGGCAACCTTGCCATTAGCCAGGCAGTGCGGCAGGTGCTGACCGAGGCGCGCGACAAGCCGCGCTCACTGTGGACGGCGCGTGACATGTTCGAAGCGGCCACCATCGTCGGCGAAGCCGTGCGCGAGGTGTACGACCGGGATGCTGCGGCGCTGGCCAAGGCCAAGATCGACTTCAACGTCAGCATCATCTTCGGCGGACAGATCGGCGCCGAGCGTCCGCGCCTGTTCAACGTCTATGCCGCCGGCAACTTCATCGAGGCGACGCCCGAGAACTGCTATTTCCAGATCGGCGAGGCCAAATACGGCAAGCCCATCATCGACCGTGTGGTTTCCCCCGGGCTGCCATTGGATGAGGCCGCAAAATGCGCGCTGATCTCGATGGATTCGACGCTGAAGTCGAATATTTCGGTGGGGCTGCCGCTGGATTTGCTGGTCTACGAGACCAATTCGCTGCGCGTGACGCGCTTCGTGGCGATTGACGAAGAGAACCCATATTTCGCGATGATCCGCGGCACGTGGGGCAAGCGCCTACGCCAAGTGTTTGCCGAGATTGACGACCCGGACTGGGAGACGGATACCAGTCCGACACATCCCCTGCGCCGCGAGGGGCATCCTTCGATCAAAGTGGAGCCCGTACGCATTGCCCCGCCTGTGGCGGATGCTCCGGCCACGCCGGAACGCGCGCCTGGCCCCGTGTTCGAGCAGGTGTCGACGCTCCAACGCGTGGCGGGTGGTGGTTCGAAGGACTCGCACTGAGTGTTGGCACGGAGGCGGGTTCGATGCGTGATGTGATTCTCTTTTCGCATGCCAACGGCTTTCCCATTGGCACCTACCGCAAGATGCTCGGCGTGCTGGGTGACGAATTCGACATCCGCGCGGTTGAACGCTTCGGGCATGACCCCCGTTTCCCTGTCACGCGGTCGTGGCCGGGGCTGGTGAAGGAGTTGCTGACGGAAATTGACGCGCAGCCCGAGCCGGTCTGGCTGGTTGGTCACTCGCTGGGCGGCTTCCTGAGCTTGATGGCGGCGCTGCGCCGGCCTGAGCGCGTGCGCGGCGTGTTGATGCTCGATTCGCCCATCATTGCCGGCTGGCGCGCCAAGCTGCTGCGCGTGGCGCAATGGCTGGATATCGACGAGAGCCAGTCGCCAGCAGCGGCCACCAAGAACCGCCGCAATTTATGGCCGGATCTCGATTCCGTCTGGAGTCACTTCAAGGCCAAGCGCAAGTTCGACCGCTGGGACGAAGACGTGCTGCGCGACTACGTGGAGCACGGCACCGAGCCCACCGGCCGCGATCGCGAGCGCACGCTGCGCTTTTCGCGTGAGATCGAATACCAGATCTACCGCACGCTGCCGACCAATATGGGCCGCAAGGTTGCCGCCGGCACGCCGTTCCCGGTCAGCTTCGTGGCCGGTACCCGATCACGCGAGATTCGTCAGGTCGGCTTGGGCGCAACCCGGCGCATTGTCGGCAGCAAGCTGCGCTGGATCGAGGGCAGCCATCTGTATCCGATGGAAAAGCCGCTGGAAACGGCCGAGTTGATCCGCCAGTTGATCAACGAAATGCGCGCCAATGCAGGCGCCATGCGGCACGCTGCATAAGCAAGACCGCGCTGGGGCAAATTCCACCGTTCTGTCACGGATCGAACAGGGCACCTTTGCTATAATCCGGCTTTCCCCGGCAAGCTAGGTCATGACCAAGTTCGTATTCGTTACCGGTGGCGTAGTGTCCTCACTCGGCAAGGGCATCGCCGCCGCCTCGCTCGCGGCCATTCTTGAGTCGCGCGGCCTCAAAGTCACCCTCCTCAAACTCGATCCCTACATCAACGTCGACCCGGGCACCATGAGCCCGCTTCAGCACGGCGAGGTGTTTGTGACCGAAGACGGCGCAGAAACCGACCTCGATCTTGGCCACTACGAGCGTTTCGTCTCAGCCAAGATGCGCAAGTCGAACAACTTCACCACCGGCCAGGTCTATGAATCCGTGATCCGCAAGGAGCGTCGCGGTGAATACCTCGGCAAGACGGTGCAAGTCATTCCGCACATCACCAACGAAATCCAGGCATTCATCGAGCGCGGCGCCGCAGCCTCGCACGATGGCAAGGCCGACGTGGCGATCGTGGAAATCGGCGGTACGGTGGGCGATATCGAATCGCTGCCGTTCCTGGAAGCCGCGCGTCAGATGAGCCTGCGCCTGGGCCGCAACCAGGCAGCGTTCATTCACCTGACGCTGGTGCCGTTCATTGCCAGCGCCGGTGAACTGAAGACCAAGCCGACGCAGCACTCGGTGCAGAAGCTGCGTGAAATCGGCGTGCAGCCGACCGCGCTGCTGTGCCGCGCCGACCGTCCGATCCCCGATGATGAGCGCGCGAAGATTTCGCTGTTCGCCAACATGCCGCAGGACGCGGTCATCTCGGTGTGGGATGTCGACACCATCTACAAGATCCCGCAGATGCTCAACGAGCAGGGGCTGGATCGCATCATCTGCGAAGAGTTGCGCATTGATGCGCCGCCGGCGGACCTCTCGGTGTGGGCGCACATGGTGCACACGCTGGAGAACCCGCAGCACGAGATCACCATCGGCATGGTCGGCAAGTATGTCGACCTGACCGAGTCGTACAAGTCGCTGATCGAGGCGCTGCGCCACGCCGGCCTGCACACCTCGACGCGCGTCAACATCGAGTACATCGATTCCGAAGAGCTGGAGTCGGGTCATACGCAGGTGCTGGATTCGCTGGACGCGGTCCTGGTGCCGGGCGGCTTCGGCAAGCGCGGTACGGAAGGCAAGATCCGCGCGATCCAGTACGCCCGTGAGAAGGGCGTGCCGTACCTGGGCATCTGCCTGGGGATGCAGCTGGCCGTGATCGAATTTGCTCGCCACCTGGCCGGCATGACCGACGCCAACAGCACGGAATTCAACGACGAAACCCAGCACCCGGTGGTGGCCCTCATCACCGAATGGCTGGATCGCGACGGCGCGGTGGAAAAGCGCTCGGCCGATTCGGACATGGGCGGCACGATGCGCCTGGGCTCGCAGCGCGTACCGGTGCAATCGGGCACCAAGGCAGCGACGATCTACGGCGCGGAAGTCAACGAGCGCCATCGTCATCGCTACGAGGTGAACAACCACTATGTACCGCAGCTGGAAAAGGCCGGGATGATCATCTCGGCGCGTACGCCGTCGGAAAACCTGCCGGAAATGATGGAGCTGCCGAGCTCGATGCACCCGTGGTTCGTCGGTGTGCAGTTCCACCCGGAATTTACCTCGACGCCGCGCGATGGCCATCCGCTGTTCAAGGCCTATGTGGAAGCCGCGTTGGCGCATCACCAGCAGACCACCGCAGTTGTCCAAAAAAGCGCTGTCGCTTAAGCGCTGACACACGGGAACATCATGAAACTCTGCGATTTCGAAGTCGGCCTCGACAAACCGTTCTTCCTGATTGCCGGCACCTGCGTGATCGAATCCGAGCAGATGGCGATCGACACCGCCGGCACGCTCAAGGAAATCACGGGTGCGCTGGGCATTCCGTTCATCTACAAGTCGTCGTTCGACAAAGCGAACCGGTCGTCGGACGCCTCGTTCCGTGGCCTGGGTATGGAAGAGGGGTTGCGCATCCTGGCGGAAGTCCGCAAGCAGGTGGGCGTGCCGGTGCTGACCGACATCCACGAGATCGACGAGATCAAGCCGGTGGCCAGCGTCGTGGACGTGCTGCAGACGCCGGCGTTCCTGTGCCGTCAGACTGATTTCATCCGCGCCTGCGCGCAGAGCGGCAAGCCCGTGAACATCAAGAAGGGCCAGTTCCTCGCGCCGCACGACATGAAGAACGTCATCGACAAGGCGCGTCACGCCGCCCGAGATGCCGGCCTGCCGGAAGACAACTTCATGGCCTGCGAACGCGGTGCCTCGTTCGGCTACAACAACCTCGTGTCGGACATGCGCTCGCTGGCGATCATGCGCGAGACGGGTGCCCCGGTGGTGTTCGACGCCACGCATTCGGTGCAATTGCCGGGTGGCCAGGGCACCAGCTCGGGCGGTCAGCGCGAGTTCGTGCCGGTGCTGGCGCGTGCTGCCATCGCCACGGGCGTGTCGGGCGTGTTCATGGAAACGCATCCCGATCCCGCATGCGCAAAATCAGACGGCCCGAATGCCGTGCCGCTGCGCCGCATGAAAGACTTGCTGTCAGTACTGAAAGAACTGGATGCGCTCACCAAGCGCAGCGGTTTCCTGGAAAATCAGTTCGACTGATTGACTGATCCCACCTCGACCGGCGGCAGCGTATGCTGCCGTCGTCGTTTGTTGCTGCTTCCGGAGAGAGACACATGGCCGCTGGCTACATCCTCGCGTACGTGGACGTGACGGACCCCGTGCAATACGAGCAATACAAGGTGTTATCGACCAAAGCCTTTCAGGCCCACGGCGCCGAGCCGCTGGTGCGTGGCGGCAAGGCTGAATCGTTGGAGGGCGAGTGGAACCCCACCCGCGTCGTCGTGCTGAAGTTCCCCAGCTACGATGCCGCCAAGGCGTTCTATGACAGCGAGGAATACCTGGCTGCCCGCAATGCGCGCGCCAAGGCTGCCCACATGAACATGATCGTGGTCGAAGGCGTCTGACGGGCGCTTTCGACTTCGTAGCGTTACCTGCTTTAAGACATCAAGAGGGATTACATGAGTGCCATCGTAGATATCATCGGTCGCGAAGTGCTGGACTCGCGCGGCAACCCCACCGTCGAATGCGACGTGCTGCTGGAATCGGGCGTGATGGGCCGCGCCGCGGTGCCGTCGGGCGCCTCCACCGGCTCGCGCGAAGCCATCGAACTGCGTGACGGCGACAAGTCGCGCTACCTGGGCAAGGGCGTGCTCAAGGCCGTCGAGCACATCAACACCGAAATCTCCGAGGCCATCATGGGCCTGGACGCATCGGAACAGGCCTTCCTGGACCGTACCCTGATCGACCTGGACGGCACCGAGAACAAGAGCCGCCTGGGCGCCAACGCCATGCTGGCCGTGTCGATGGCCGTGGCCAAGGCTGCTGCCGAAGAAGCCGGCCTGCCGCTGTACCGCTACTTCGGTGGTTCGGGCGCAATGCAGATGCCGGTGCCGATGATGAACATCGTCAACGGTGGCGCGCACGCCAACAACAGCCTGGACATCCAGGAATTCATGGTGATGCCGGTCGGCCAGTCGAGCTTCCGTGAAGCCCTGCGCTGCGGCGCCGAGATCTTCCACGCGCTGAAGAAGATTCTGGCTGACAAGGGCATGAGCACGGCCGTGGGCGACGAAGGCGGTTTCGCACCGAACTTCGCCAGCAACGAAGAGTGCCTGAACACCATTCTGTCGGCCATCGAGCAGGCTGGCTACAAGGCCGGTGAAGACGTGCTGCTGGCGCTGGATTGCGCCGCGTCCGAGTTCTACAAGGACGGCAAGTACCACCTGGAAGGCGAAGGCCTGCAACTGTCGTCGGAAGACTTCGCCAACTACCTGGCGAACCTGGCCGACAAGTTCCCGATCGTGTCGATCGAAGACGGCATGCACGAGAGCGACTGGGCAGGCTGGAAGGCCCTGACCGAGAAGCTCGGCAAGAAGGTCCAACTGGTGGGTGACGATCTGTTCGTTACCAACACCAAGATCCTGAAGGAAGGCATCGAGAAGGGCATCGCCAACTCGATCCTCATCAAGATCAACCAGATCGGCACGCTGACCGAGACCTTCGCCGCCATCGAGATGGCCAAGCGCGCCGGCTACACCGCCGTGATCTCGCACCGCTCGGGCGAAACCGAAGACAGCACGATCGCCGACATCGCCGTTGGCACGAACGCTGGCCAGATCAAGACGGGCTCGCTGTCGCGCTCGGACCGCATGGCAAAGTACAACCAGCTGCTGCGTATCGAAGAAGACCTCGGTGATATCGCCAGCTACCCGGGCAAGTCGGCGTTCTATAACCTGCGATAATCCTTCGCAGTTTCGCCTCGGATGACCGTGCGACCGCCGCTGTGGCGGTCGCGTGGTATTTGGGGGTTGTACCGCCAACGCCTACTGTATGCGCCTGATTACGCTGTTCCTGTTGCTGTTGTTGCTTGCCATCCAATACCCGCTCTGGCTGGGTAAGGGCGGTTGGCTGCGCGTCTGGGATATGCAGAAGCAGGTGACTGCGCAGAATCAGCACAACACGGATCTCAAGCAGCGCAATGTCAAGCTCGAAGGGGAAGTGAAGGACCTGAGGGATGGCACGGGTGCCATCGAAGAGCGCGCGCGTTATGAGCTGGGGATGGTCAAGGACGACGAAGTCTTCGTGCAGTTCGTGGCGCCGGCGCCGAAGACCAGCGACACACTTCCGCCCCCGCCGCCTCCGGCCGGGCAACAAAAACGGCACTGAGCGTGCCTAGCGAACGCGCCTTTCCGGCTGCACTCGCTTACCAAGCAATTCCCAGATTTACCAGTAGTACGGATAGCCCCAGACGGGCGTGCCGTAGCTGACACCCCAGCCACCATGGTGGCGCCATCCACTGCCGTAGTAGACCGAGTAGCCACCGTAGTAGGGATAGGGGGCATAGTAGGGTGCGGCCGCATAGGCACGTGCCTGCGCGTCGCGCTTGATCGCCTGGTCGGATTCGCGCAGTGCCTTAGCGTTCAAGTCATCCAGCTTTTTGCGATCTTCTGCCGACAGCGTGGCGGCAGGTGCAGGCGGCTGCATGTCCGCAGGCAGGCGCGCCGTGTAAGGCGTACCGCCGGGGCCGCGCGGTACGGCAACGCATGCCGATGCCAGCACGGCTGCCACGACGGGTAGCAGCAGCGCGCCAGCGCGAGGCAGATTCAACGACCGGGTAATGGGCTCAGACATGATGCGCTCCGCGGCAGGCGGCAGATGATGAAACTGGCGACTTAGAGCGTGGGCGGCCCAAGTAAGTGCCGCGCGCCACGCTTCTTCATATTATGTCGCCGCGCTCAATGGCGCTGGTCGGGTGCGCTTTGGACGGCTTGTGCGACGGTTTCCTGCACGAAGAGTTGCGCACAATCCACGGCGTCGAAGCTGTAGTGCTGGCCGCAGAACTCGCAGTCGATTTCCACCTTGCCGCGCTCTTCCAGAATGCCGTCGATTTCGGGCTGACCGAGCGTGCGCAGCATGGCGCCTACACGCAGGCGCGAGCACGAGCAGCGGAAGTGCGGTGCCAATGGCTCGAACATGCGGATGCCGGCGGCCTCCATCTCTTCCCAGTACAGGCGCTTGATGAGTGTGTCGACCGGCTGTTCGAGCAGTTCTTCGCGGCGCAGCGTCTTGCCGAGCTGGCAGACACGTTCCCACGTGTCGAGATCCTGCTCCTGCACGTCCTTGTGCAGCGGCTGGCCGGTCTCGCCTACTTGCGCTGGCTCACGATCGGGGCGGCCCTCCATGGTGCCGCCATACGAGGGCAGGCGCTGCAGCAGCATGCCCGAGGCGACCTTGTTGTCGGCAGCCAGCCAGAGGCGCGTGTCGAGCTGCTCAGAGGCCTGCATGTATTGCTCAAGCACCTCGGTCATGCTGGTCAGCGGCCCAGTTTCGTCCGACAGCGGCACGATGCCTTGGTAGGGCTGCTGGCCCGGCAGCTTGTCGTGCGGATCGAGTGTGATTGCGAAGCGGCCGCGGCCATGCACGTTGACCATCGAGGCCAGTGTGGCGTCGTCGGCAATCTCGGCGCCTTCGGCGATCTTGGCGGTCGCGCGCATCGACATATCGGAGTTGCACTCCACCACAAGCATGCGCACCGGGCCGTCGCCGTGCAGCTGCATGACCAGTGCGCCGTTGAACTTCAGGTTGGCTGACAGCAGTGCAGCGGCCGCCATCATCTCGCCCAGCAGCGTTTGCACCGGGGCAGGGTAGCGGCGGCGGCGCAGGATCTCTTGCCAGGTGCCTTCCAGGCGCACCAGTTCACCGCGCACGGGCGCGGCGTCAAATACGAATTTCTTCAGCTCGTCAGTCATCCATCGATCCGTTTCAGTTGCTGCTTGTACATCGCCTGGCGCACCGCATACGTTTCGGTGTTCAGGTGCATCTTGGCGATGTCGTCTTCCGTCAGTTTGCGCACGGCCTTGGCGGGCGCGCCCAGGATGAGCGTGCCGTCTTCGAAGACCTTGCCTTCGGTGACGATCGCACCCGCGCCCACCAGGCAGTTCTTGCCGATCACCGCGCGATTGAGCACCACCGCCTGGATGCCGATCAGCGAGCCTTCGCCGATCGTGCAGCCGTGCAGCATGGCCTGGTGGCCGATCGTCACGCGGTCGCCGATGTTTAGCGGGCAGCCTGGGTCGGTGTGCAGCACCGAACCTTCCTGCACGTTGCTGGCCTCGCCCACAGTGATCGGTTCGTTGTCGCCGCGGATGACGGCGCCGGGCCATACGCTGGCGCGTGCCTTGAGCTCCACGCGGCCGATCACGGTCGCTTCGGGGGCCACGTAGGCGTTTTCGTCAATGGTCGGGGCAACGTCGCCGAGTTGGTAGAGGGCCATGCGATCGGTCTCCAGAATCTGTCTAGATGGGGAAATTGCGCGCGTCTTCAAGCCTGCCGGCGGGGCGGGCCCGACACGTCGAATTAAAATGGCGGAAAGCCCGAATTGTACGCTGATGAACGTTTCTCAGTCCCCCGCCCAGTTGCCCTCAGACAGCTTGCGCCACGCCGCTCTGGCGGCCTTGTGCCTCACCCATCCTGCCAGCAAAGTTGACGCGACCTTGCGCCTGGGCGAACGCGCACAGAACGCTGACGCCCCAGCCTGGGGCGCCGATGAGGCGATCGCCGCGCCGGCCACGGGTATCCCTGGCCGGCCCGATACGCCGAGTCTCGTGCCGCCCTCCGAGGTACCGCGCCGCCGTGCCATTGATACGCAACATGGCCGCGCCGTGCTGCTGCATGCACTCGCCCATATCGAATTCAACGCCATCAACCTCGCGCTCGATGCCGTATGGCGCTTTGGCGGCATGCCGGTCGCCTTTTATCAGGACTGGATGCGCGTGGCGGCAGAGGAGGCGACGCATTTCTCGTTGCTGTCGGCGCATCTGGCCACGCTGGATTGCCGCTATGGCGATCACCCCGCCCACGATGGCCTGTGGCAGATGACCGAAAAGACCGCCGCTGATCCGCTCGCCCGCATGGCGCTGGTGCCGCGCACGCTGGAGGCGCGCGGGCTCGATGCGTCACCGCCCATTCGAGCCAAGCTGGCGCAGGCGGGTGACATGGCGGCCGCCGGCATCCTCGATATCATCCTGCGCGATGAGATCGGCCACGTGGCAGTGGGCAACCGCTGGTACCGCTGGCTGTGCGAGCGCGCGGGGCTCGACCCTCTGTCTACCTACCGCAAGCTGGCCGAGCAATACGGCGCGCCGCGCCTGCGCGGGCCGTTCAATCTCGAAGCGCGTCGCCAGGCCGGTTTTGACGACGACGAGATCGCTGCGCTGGAAGCCTCGTTCTAAGCGGCACGCGGTCGGGCAGTCGTCGCTATAATCACCAGAAAAGAACGATCGTTCGATTATTCGGTGATGGAAACCATGAACTCGACCACGCTGCCGGCCATGCGCCAAGCCTCTCGCTCGACTTACTTGGATGTGCGCGGCCTGCGCTATCACATCCGTGAATGGGGGGAGCCCGGCGCGCCCATCCTGTTCCTGTTCCACGGCTGGATGGATGTGTCGGCGTCGTTCCAGTTTCTGGTGGACGCGTTGCGCGAGCGCTGGCATATCGTGGCGCCGGACTGGCGCGGCTACGGCGAGTCGGCCCGCTCGACGGACGCCCCCGGCGTCGAGAGCTATTGGTTTGCCGACTACGTGGCCGATCTGGAAGCCATCGTCGATCACTACCAGCCGGAAGGACAGGTCACGCTGGTCGGCCACAGCCTGGGTGCCAACGTGGTGTGTCTGTACGCCGGCATCCGGCCCGAGCGCGTGCGCCGCCTGGTCGATCTGGAGGGCTTCGGCATGACGGCCTCCAAAGCCTCGCAGGCACCGCGCCGCTATGCGCGCTGGCTGGATGAGCTCAAGGACAAGCCGCGCCTGAACACCTACGCCACCGTTGAAGACGTTGCCGCGCGCCTGCAGAAGACCAACCCGCGCCTGCCTGCGGACAAGGCTGCATTTCTCGCGCAGCACTGGTCGCGCCAGAACGCCGATGGCCGCTGGGAGATTTTGGGCGACCCCGCACACAAGATCATCAACCCGCAGCTCTATCGCCTGGATGAAGTGATGGAAATCTGGCGCCGCGTGACCGCGCCGGTGCTGCACGTCGAGGCAGTCGACTCACCCACGCTCAAGGCGATTGCCGGTGAGATGCCGCTGCCCGAGTTCAAGGCGCGCTTTGCAGCGTTTCCGGACTTCCGCGAGGTCTTGATCGCCGATGCGGGCCACATGCTGCATCACGACCAGCCGGAACAGGTGGCTATGCTGATCGAGGAGTTTTGCCAGCACGGCTGATCCGTGGGCCAGTCTCAGTCGAGAAACCGCTGTGCTGCGCCGGGCGGCGGCAGGATGCAGGCATCTGAACGCCCGAACCACCGGTAGCGGTTGCGTGCGACGCAGCGGTAGAGTGCGTCGCGCAGCGGCACCGGGATCAGCCAGCCAACCCATGCCAGCCGCCACGGCCAGCCGAGCACATGCAGGATGCGCAGCACGGCAGCGCTTTCGCGCCATGCATGGCCGTCTCGCACGAAGAGCACCGTATCAACATCGTCTGGATTCACACCCGCCTGTGCGAGCAGTTGCCGCCCAGTCTGTCCCTGCATGGACGCAAAGCGCAGCATGCCTTGCCGATCGTGTCGCAGCAGGAATTGCGTGAAGCCGCTGCACAGCAGGCAGTGCGCATCGTAGACGACGATCATGCGGGCTCCATTGTTGTCAGATCGAGATAGCCGCGGTACGCAGCAACCACACCGAGCAACGGCACGCTGGCGCGTACGTTGAAGTGGAAGCGGTCCCCATCGCCGGTTTCCTCGGCGACGACGGCTGGTCGCAGCCACGTGGGGCAGGGGACGCCGAGAAAGCGCAAGCCCTCCAGGCGCATCCTTAGCATGCCGTGCTCTGCCTCCAGCGCGAAGAACAGGCGCACCGCGCCAAGCCGCTCCATGATGCGACCTTGATGCAGCGACAGCGTGGAGCGCATCGTCTGGCGCGGAAAATGGCGCGTCCAGGTTTCTTCGGTGGCGGTGGCGTCGAGTGTGAAACGGATGGGGCCGCGCGTCGGCGTGCGTGGTGTGCGGATACACCAGGCGAGCCAGCGTGCCACGCGGGTAGCGGGTGGCTCCGTCTCGACCTCGCCACGCAATGCCACCAGTCCGGCCATTCGATGGAACGTCTGCACGGCGGGCGCGAGTTGTGCGTACTGTGCGCCGAGCACCGTTTCGTAGAGCGAGGCAGTCATACCTGCGCCTCTTGCATCGTGATCGCCAGACCGGCGGTCTCGCGCGCAAAGTCGTCCAGCGTCAGCAGCCCGATGCACGGCATCGCCCCGCGCTGCGGCAGCGTGCCTTCCAGGAACCGGCGGACCAGCGCTGCAGCTGCGAGTGTCGGCACGTAAGGGCCGTCGCCGCGAATGGCCAGCAGGTGCCACAGGCGCGAGTACAACGTGCCACCAGCATCCAGACCTTCGACACGCAGATGCATGCCGCCCACGTCTGAGCCCCAGTGCAGGAACCAGTCGGACGCGGCTTTCAGCCAGCGCGAATGGCGTGCCCAGTCCTTGACCAGCCCGGCCCGCGCCAACGCAGCCATCGCATTCATCCCGCGATGCAGGAAGCGCAGCTCCAGCCCCGCGCCAAAGCGTACTTGAGGCGTGCCCGCATAGCGCCGCGGAAAGAGCGCCAAGTCCGGTACATCGCACGGCGACATCAATCGCTCACCCACTGGCGCGGGATAGATATGGCGCCACGTGCCGCTCCAGCCGAAGACCGGTTCACCCGCAGACGGCAGCGGTTTGCCGCAATACGTGAGGATTGCCTGGATCGTCGACAGTCCACGCTCGGTGCGATTGCCCGGGCTGATGCCGATGTCGATGGAGCACACCGACGCCATGTCGCGCGCGAGGTGATCAACGGCCGCGCCGGACAGCGCTGGTACCGAGCTGGCACCGCTGACAACAAGTACGCCGGCCCGTGCTGCGGCATCGTTCAACGTTGTGATGTCTTGCACGAAGGCACGGCCGTCGGCGAGGTCGATGTAGTGCACGCGCGCAGCGATGCACGTGCGGGCCACGTGGTAGTCCTGCCCCTGAAACGGCCCACCCGTGTGGATCAGCAGGTCGGGCGACAGCGCCTGCAGATGGTGGCCGAAGTCGGGCGCATGGATGTCGATGGCTGCTGCGCGCAGTGCGGCGTGCGCCGTTGGCTGCAACGTATCGACCAGAGCCTGCGCCCGTGCCAGCGATCGCCCCGCAATCGTCACCGTCAGGGATGCGTGGATGCACAGGCGCTCGACCAGTCGCCGCCCGAAAAAGCCGTAGCCGCCGATGACAACGACGTGCGCTGCTCGCAGGGGTGCGGTCATTCAACCCGCCGTCACATGCAGCTTGGTCTGCAGCCCCGTGTCATTGCTCGAATGCGTATGCACCAGCGCCTTGTCAGGATTGGCATAGCGGTACGCACGGCGCAGCGCCATGGCTACTTCATGGAAGCCCGAGAGGATCAGCTTCTGCTTGTTCGGATACAGCGCGATATCGCCAGCGGCAAAGATGCCGGGGCGTGAAGTTTCATATGCCGTGGTTTCCACCACGATGCGCCCGGCGCGCATTTCCACGTCCCAGTTGGCGATCGGGCCGGGCTCGGAAACCAGCCCATACAGCGCGATCAGTTCATCGCAAGGCAGGGTGACTTCGCCCTCGCGCCCGCGGATGGCAACACCGGTGAGCGTGCCCTCGGGCGTGCTGTCCAACCGCGAGAGCATACCGAGTACGAAATCCATTTCGCCAGCGGCGACGGCGGCGCGCATCTCGGCAACGGACGCATCGGCGGCGCGGAAGCCTTCCCGCCGGTGAACGAGCGTGACGCGTGCAGCAGTCTTGCGTAGCGCCAGCGCCCAGTCGAGAGCGGAGTCCCCGCCGCCGGCAATCACGACACGCTTGCCGGCAAAGCGCGCGGTATCGCGCACGGCGTAGTGCACGTGACGGTTTTCCAGTGCGGCGGCTTCGGGCAAGGACACGCGTTGCGGGGCGAAAGCGCCGTTACCAGCCGTGATGAGCACAGCCGCACAGTCGAACACGTCGCCGGCATTGGTGGTGACGCGGAATCGCTGGCCGCGCTCGCCTTCGATGGTCTCCACGGTTTCGGCGCGTCGGCCGCACAGGATGGGATAGCCGAACGGCGCGCACTGGGCCATCAGGCGGTCGACGAGTTCCTGCGCGGTGCACGACACCAGCGCGGGGATGTCGTAGATCGGCTTTTCTGGGTACAGCTCGGTGCACTGACCACCCGGGCGGTCCAGCGCATCCACTAGCACGCACGACAGCCCCAGCACGCCTGCCTGAAATGCGGCGAACAGGCCGACCGGCCCGGCACCCACCACGAGCACGTCGATGCGTTGTTCGACTGGCTTGGGGGAATTGGTGGGAAGAGTGGCTGTGGTTGTCATGGAAAAGCGAAGAGAACAAAACAATGCGGCCACTATAGCGCGCAGCAGGCAGTCGGCTGCCAACACCGGCACGGGGAGTCGGGTCTTCCCGGTTTTTCTTGATCGGCGGCAAGAGGTGGGGGGTGGTCCCCCGATCCCGCGTCGCAGCAGTAAAATGATGAAATGCCGAATCTTTCCACCGCTTCCGCCCGTAATGCTGATCTGCACTGCCATTCCACCGTGTCGGATGGCCTGCTCTCGCCTCAAGATGTGGCCGCGCGTGCCGCTGCGCATGGCGTGACGCTATGGGCGCTGACCGATCACGATGAAGTGGGCGGCCAGGCTGCCGCACGCGAGGCGGCTACGTCGTTTGGCATGGCGTATCTGTCGGGTGTGGAGATTTCCGTCACGTGGGCGGGACGCACACTGCACATCGTCGGCTTGGGCATCGATCCGGACAACGCTGAACTGGTGCAGGGGCTGGAGCGCACGCGTTCGGGCCGCTGCGCCCGTGCGGAAGATATGAGCGCAGCGCTCGCCAAGCTGGGCATTGAGGGCGCCTATGAGGGCGCGCTGGGCTACGCCGGCAACCCGGACATGATCTCGCGCACTCACTTCGCGCGCTTCCTGGTCGAGCACGGCCATTGCCGCGACATTCAGGAGGTGTTCAGCCGCTACCTGGGCGAAGGCAAACCGGGCTACGTGCCGCACCGTTGGTCACGCCTGACCGAAGCCATCGGGTGGATCAAGGGCGCGGGCGGCGTCGCGGTGATGGCGCATCCGGGCCGTTACACGCTCTCGCTGGTCGAGCACAGTGCGCTGTTCGACGAGTTCAAGGATCTGGGCGGAGAAGGTGTCGAAGTCATCACCGGCAGCCATACGCCCGATCAATACGCGCTCTACGCCGACGTGGCGCGCCGCTATGGGCTGCTGGCTTCGCGCGGCTCGGATTTCCATGGCCCCGGAGAAGGGCGCATCGAACTGGGCGAGCTGCCGCCGTTGCCCGACAACCTGACGCCGGTGTGGAGCCGGTGGATGTCTTAACTCCACCGTCTATCCAACTCACCTGCGCCCCGCATGTCCCAGTTCTTCCAGATTCACCCAACCACACCGCAAGGGCGCTTGATTCGCCAAGCGGCGGAAATCATCCGCGCCGGCGGCCTGGTCGCACTGCCCACCGACTCCTGTTACGCACTGGCCTGTCATCTGGACGACAAGTCGGCCGTCGAGCGCTTGCGCCGCGTGCGCGGCATCGACGAGAAGCAACACCTCGCGCTGATGTGCCGGGATCTTTCTGAGCTGGCCACATTCGCACGCGTCGACAACAAGCAATACCGCGTGGTGAAGGCGGCTACGCCGGGCCCATTCGTGTTTCTGCTCGAAGCGACCAAGGAGGTGCCGCGCCGGCTCTCGCACCCGTCGCGCAAGACCATTGGCCTGCGCGTACCGGAACACGCGATTCCCCTGGCGCTGATGGCCGAACTGGGTGAGCCACTGCTTACCTCCACGCTGCAACTGCCCGGCGATGACGCACCGCTGAACGAAGCCGAGACCATCCGTGAGCGGCTGGAAAAGCAGCTAGAACTCGTCATTGACGGCGGCCCGGCTCCGGCCGAACCCACCACTGTCATCGACCTGACCGGCGGTGAGCCGGAACTCGTGCGCCTAGGGCGTGGCGATCCGGCTCGCGTCGGCCTGTAGGCAAGTGCCGATGCGGTATGCGCGGCCGGCGTGCCGCCGCGCGTGCTTGCTACAATAGCCCGCCTATGGATTCCACTGTCATTCAAACCATCGCGGTCTACGCGATTCCGGTGCTGTTCGCGATCACCGTGCCGGCCGTCGCGCGCGGTTATGTCGCCCGATACCACGGGGACAACACCGCCTTTCTAGCCGGCCGCCTGAGTTTCAATCCGCTGCGCCATATCGATCCGATCGGTACCGTCCTGATGCCGGTGCTGCTGTATCTCTTGACCAGTGGCAGTCTGGTGTTCGGCTACTCGAAGCCGGTGCCGGTGGATTTCCAGGCGTTGCGCAATCCGCGCTGGCATGGGCTGCAGACCGCACTGGCCGCACCGGCGGCAAGTTTTGTGATGGCGTTTGCTTGGGGTGTGGCCAGCATGTGTCTGGCTGCTGCAGGCGTGGAGGAGCGCTTCTTCACCGGTATGGCGCTCGCCGGCCTGCGCGTCAATCTGGCGATGGCAGCCCTGGCGCTGGTGCCGGTACCCCCATTGGACGGGGGGCGGGTGCTGGCGGCGATTTTGCCGCAGCGCTTTGCACCCGCCTTCGCTCGGGTTGAGGCGTACGGCTTCTACATTGTCATGGCGCTGATCTTCACGGGCGTTCTAACGCAACTCTGGATGCGGCCGGTCGTTACGGTGCTGGCGCAGGTTTTGCTCGCTATGCTGAGTCCGCTGAAGGCTGTCCTTTCATAATTCCTTGTTCAACTTACACCCACATGTTTCCTGACCGCGTACTTTCCGGCATGCGTCCGACCGGTGCCCTGCACCTGGGGCACTACCACGGCGTTCTGAAAAACTGGGTCCGGCTGCAGGCCGAATACCCGTGCTACTTTTTTGTCGCCGACTGGCACGCGCTGACCACGCACTACGAATCGCCCGAGGTGATCGAGGAATCCGTGTGGGAAATGCTGATCGACTGGCTGGCCGCGGGCGTTGACCCGTCGCAGGCCACGCTGTTCATCCAGAGCCGCGTGCCGGAGCACGCCGAACTGTTCCTGCTGCTCTCGATGGGCACGCCGCTGGGCTGGCTCGAACGCGTGCCGACCTACAAGGACCAGATCGAGAAGCTCAAGGAAAAGGACCTGTCCACCTACGGCTTCCTGGGCTACCCGCTGCTGCAGGCCGCCGACATCCTCATCTACCGCGCCGGTTTCGTGCCGGTGGGCGAAGACCAGGTGCCGCACGTCGAGATGACGCGCGAGGTCGCCCGTCGCTTCAACTACCTGTACGGCCGTGAGCCGGGCTTCGAAGAGAAGGCGCTGGAAGCCGCCAAGAAGCTCGGCGGCAAGCGCGCCAAGCTGTATCTCGAACTGCGCACCGCCTACCAGGAACGCGGCGAAGACGAAGCCCTGGAGCAGGCCCGCGCGCTGCTGGCTGAGTCACAAAGCCTTTCGCTGGGCGACCGCGAACGTCTGTTCGGCTACCTGGAAGGCGCACGCAAGATCATCCTGCCCGAGCCTCAGGTGCTGTTGACCGAGGCGTCGCGTATGCCGGGCCTCGACGGCCAGAAGATGTCCAAGTCGTACGGCAACACCATCCGCATGCGCGAGGACAAGGAAAGCGTCGAGAAAAAGGTTCGCACCATGCCGACCGACCCGGCCCGCGTGCGCCGCACGGATCCGGGCAACCCGGACAAGTGTCCGGTCTGGCAGCTGCACCAGGTCTACTCCGACGCGGACACCAAAGAGTGGGTGCAGAAGGGCTGCCGTAGCGCTGGCATTGGTTGCCTGGAGTGCAAGCAACCCGTGATCGAAGGCATCCTACGTGAGCAGCAGCCGATGCTCGAACGCGCCCAGAAGTACATGGACGATCCGTCCCTGCTGCGCGCCATCATCGCCGACGGCTGCGACAACGCACGCAAGGTCACACAAGAGACCATGCGTGAAGTGCGCGAGGCGATGGGTCTGACTTACAGCTGATGGGCCGTTGATGTCCGCCGCTGTGTTCGATCCGCATACGCTTGCTGCGCCGTCCCCTTGGGTGGCGCGCTGGGCGGCCGAGTTGCCGGCCGGTGCGTCCGTGCTGGATGTGGCCTGTGGTAGCGGACGTCATGCGCGCTGGCTCGCCGCGCGCGGTCTGCGCGTGACTGGCATCGACCGAGACGCGGCAGCGCTCGCCGGCCTTGCGGGGATCGCCGAAACCATCATTGCCGACATCGAGGGCGGCCTGTGGCCGTTGGCCGCTGGCGCGGTTTTCGATGCCGTGGTGGTCACCAATTACCTGCACCGGCCGCTGTGGCCGAAATTGCTGGCGGCCGTCGCGCCGGGCGGGCGCCTGATCTACGAAACCTTCGCCCTTGGAAACGAAACCGTCGGTAAGCCGTCCAACCCCGCATTCCTGCTGCTGCCGGGTGAACTGCTCAGCGCAGTGCAGGGTCAATTGCGTGTGATCGGCTACGAAGACGGATTCACCTCGTCGCCCCGAGACGCTTACGTACAGCGAGTTTGTGCGGTACGCGAGCGTTCAGGGGCATCGTCGCCCCGGTACGCACTTTGAAGTTGCTGACGACAGAGGCTTACCCGTCTCTTGGCGGGCATCCGATGTGGCGAATTCGTTTTGACGATCCGGTACAATCCGACTGTTTACGTTGACGCTTTTGTTTGCTTTCGAAACCATGACCCAGATTTCCGGCAGTCTCGTCGCCATCGTCACGCCTATGCACGAGGACGGCAGCCTTGATTTCCCGTCCCTGCGCAAGCTTATCGACTGGCACATCGCTGAAGGCACCGACGGCATCGTCATCGTCGGCACCAGCGGTGAATCCCCGACGGTGTCGGTGGAAGAGCACCGTGAGCTGATCCGCGTGGCGGTCGAGCAGGCCAATAAGCGTATCCCCATCATCGCTGGTACCGGCGGCAACTCTACCGTCGAGGCTGTAGAGCTGACGGCCTACGCCAAGCAGGTGGGCGCCGATGCCTCGCTGCAAGTCGTGCCGTACTACAACAAGCCGACGCAGGAAGGCATCTATCTGCATTTCCGCAAGGTGGCCGAGTCGGTCGACCTGCCGGTCATCCTGTACAACGTGCCGGGCCGCACCGTGGCCGATATGACGGTCGAGACCATGCTGCGTCTAGCTGACGTGCCAGGCATCATCGGCGTGAAGGAAGCCACTGGCAACATCGACCGCGCTGCACAGCTCATCAAGGGCGCGCCGGCCTCGTTCAAGATCTACAGCGGGGATGATCCGACTGCCATCGCGCTGATGCTGCTGGGCGGCCATGGCAACATCTCCGTCACCGCCAACGTGGCGCCGCGCGCCATGCACGAGTTGTGCGCTGCCTCCATGCGCGGCGACGTGGAGACGGCCCGCCGCATCCACATGCAACTGCTGTCGGTACATAAGAACTTGTTCGTTGAATCGAATCCGATTCCCGTCAAGTGGGCCCTGCAAGCCATGGGCATGATGGAGGGCGGTATCCGCCTGCCGTTGACGCCGCTGGCACCCCAGTATCACGAAGTGGTGCGTGCATCCCTGAAGGATGCCGGGCTGCTCTCCTGATGTTCACCGGCTCTTCCTGGCCCACTAAGGCCATCGTTCTCGTTTGAAGGATCGCAAGTCAATGAAACTGCTCCAAACCCGTCGCGGGGCTGTGGCGACGTCCGCTCAACTGTTGCTGGCCGCGCTGTCGGTTGCCATGATTTCCGGTTGCGATACCGTCAATGAAGTGATGCAGCCGGACCGCATCGACTACAAGTCGCAGGCCAAGAAGGGCCCGACGCTGGAAGTGCCGCCCGACCTGACCAGCGTCCAGGCTGACCGCCGTTATGCTGCGCCGGACACGGGCACGACCACGCTGTCGGCCTACACGTCGACCGCCCCCAAGGTCACGACGCCTGGTTCGGGCTCCGGCAACGTGCTGCCTGCTGTGTCCGACATGCGCATCGAGCGTGACGGCAATCAGCGCTGGTTGGTCGTGAAGACCACGCCGGACGCCCTGTGGCCGAGCCTGCGCACGTTCTGGCAAGAACTCGGCTTCCTGCTGGTGATCGACTCGCCCGAGACCGGCATCATGGAAACCGACTGGGCTGAGAACCGCGCGAAGATTCCGCAGGACATCATCCGCCGCACGGTCGGCAAGGTGTTCGACGGTCTGTATTCGACCGGTGAGCGCGACAAGTTCCGCACCCGCATCGAGAAGGGCCCGAACGGCACGGTCGAGGTCTACATCTCGCACCGTGGCGCGCAGGAACAACTGGTTGGCTCGTCCAAGGACCAGACTGTGTGGACACCGCGTCCGGCAGATCCTGAGCTCGAAGCCGAATTCCTCTCGCGCCTGATGCAACGTCTGGGCGCCAGCAAGGAAGCCGCGCAGCAGAAGCTTGCGCAGACACAGGCTGCGCATCCGGTGGAAGAGGGTGCGAAGGCAACTGAGGGTGTGCAGGCTGCACGTGCCGCAGGGCCGTCGCTGCTGGCGCAAGCCAATGGTCAACCGGTGTTGAACGTGCCGGAACCGTTCGATCGCGCCTGGCGCACCGTGGGCCTGGCACTGGATCGCGTGAACTTTACCGTGGATGATCGCGACCGCTCGCAAGGCGTGTACTTCGTCCGCTATGCCGATACCAAGGCCGAAGCGAATGCGCCGGGCTTCTTCTCGCGCCTGTTCTCGGGCACGAAGATTGAAGACCTGAAGCGTGCCAAGCGCTATCGCGTGGTGGTCAAGGACGGCGGTGCTTCGTCGACGGTACTGGTGCAGAACGACGATGGCTCGGCACAGACCGGCGACATCGGCAAGCGCATTCTGTCGCTGCTCGACGAGCAACTGCGGTAATCAGCATCATGGAGTACGGCTGCCTGGGTGGGCGATGACACTGAGATTCGCCAGCCTCGGCAGCGGCAGTGAAGGGAATGCACTGCTCGTTGAGTCCTCGGATGGAACGACGAGCACGCGCATCCTGCTCGATTGCGGATTCGGTATCCGCGAAACCGTGCGCCGGCTCGAACGTCTAGGCTGTGCTCCAGAATCCCTCAACGCCATCCTCGTCACGCACGAGCATGGTGATCACGTTGGCAGTGCCTATACGGTTGCCGCCAAATACAACATCCCCGTCTGGACCAGCCACGGCACGTATCGCGCCACCGTGAACATGCGCGGCGCCGATCGAGCAGCTGTGCGCTTTTGCCGTGCCGATGATGTGTTCAACGTCGGCGATCTGCAGATCTTGCCGTACACCGTGCCGCACGATGCACGAGAGCCGCTCCAGTTCGTCTTCAACGACGGCGCACGCCGCCTCGGTGTATTGACGGACGCCGGCATGTCGACTGAGTACCTGTGCGCGCATCTGGAAAACATGCATGCGCTCGTTCTGGAGTGCAATCATGACCGCGAGATGCTGGCCAACTCGGCCTATCCGTGGTCATTGAAACAGCGGATCGGTGGGGATTTCGGTCACTTGGCCAATGACATTGCCAGCGCAATTCTTGCGCGCGTGAGGCATGCGGCCTTGCATACCGTGGTGGCTGCGCATTTGTCCAAGCAGAACAACACGCCGCTGTTGGCAGGCCAGGCAATTGCTGTGGCGCTGGGCATAGATGCAGGCGATGTACCGGTCGCCGATCAGGAGGAAGGGCTACCCTGGTGCACCGTCTAATGCGGCTGTGAGCGACCTGTAAGATTCAGATACAACTTTGAGTGGCGAGTGGGCCGGCAACGACATCATCCGGTCATGCGCCCATGAAAAAGCCGACCCGAAGGTCGGCTTTTTTGTCTCGCGAGAAACGCGATTATTGCTTGGCAGCCGGAGCCGAAGCTTCTGCAGCCGGAGCCGAAGCAGCAGCGTCCGAAGCAGCCGGAGCGGCAGCAGCAGCGTCCGAAGCGGCCGGGGCAGCAGCCGGAGCCGAGGCTTCCGGAGCGGCCGGGGCAGCGGCCGGAGCCGAAGCTTCCGGAGCAGCAGCCGGAGCAGCAGCTTCTTCCTTCTTACCGCAAGCAGCCAGAGCCACAGCAGCCATCAGCGAGGCGATCAGGAGAGACTTTTTCATTTTTTCGATCCTTAAACTGAATATGGAAAGCGGACAACAGAAAGCGCGATGAATAATTACCGGTAATTATCGCTCTGGAACTACACCTTCTTCTGTGCTTCCAGCCAACCTGCACAAAGGCAACGCCGGCCAGCAAGCTAGCGACGGATTATAGCGACCTTTACACACCCTGTGTAGTTGAGTCCGGCTTGCTACACACGGGATTCACGCGCTTTTGTAACGATCTGTTTCAATGCGGATCAGCGCGTACCTGGTCCTGCCAAACGCAGCCAACCCTCTTCATACCAGGCATGCAGCGTGTCCATCAGGTCCGGCAGATCTGCGGCCGCGTCAACGGATGCTCCGCTGGCGCTGCGCTGGTCTGACAACGCAGAGAGCCACGCAAGCAGCGTACCCGGCGGCTCAAAGGTGTCACCGTTGATCCAGAAGTGCTGACCGCTGTAGAGCGCCTGTGTGCGCGCATCCAGCACGATGCCCTCCTTGCGTGCCCGGGCAGCGAAGCGTGCGAGGGGCAGGCGCGGCTGGGTGATGAAGTCGATGTGGTCCTTCGGTTCGGTCAGGTAGGCACCGAGGAATTCACCGACGAGTTCGGGTGTCCAGCGCAGCGCGTTGAGCTTGTGTGCAAGCGCCTTGACCATGGCGGCAGGCAATTCACCGGGGCGTTCCGTGGGTTTCTGCTCCGGATCGGTGTAGCGGCCTTCAAAGTTGGCGTCGTCCTCCAGCGTTTGCGACAGGAAGCCGAGAAAGTGGCCCGCCAGCTCGCGGTACGACGGTGATCGGAAACCGATCGAATACGTCATGCAGTCGCCTTCGGCCACGCCGTCGTGCGCGTAGTGCGGGGGCAGGTAGAGCATGTCGCCGGGCTCGAGTACAAACTCTTCTTCGGGCTGGAAGTTGGCAAGAATCTTGAGCGGCAGGTCTGGCACTAACGTGAGGTCATCCTGCGCCGAAATGCGCCAACGGCGCTTGCCGTGGGCTTGCAGCAGGAACACGTCGTACGAATCGAAATGCGGGCCGACACCGCCACCGTCGGTTGCAAAACTGATCATCACATCATCGAGCCGCGCATCGGGGATGAAGCGGAAACGCTGCATGAGCGCTTCAACTGCAGGTTCGACGAGGTTCGCGCCCTGCACGAGCACCGACCAGTTGCGGGTCTTGCGCGAGGGCAGGGGGCGCTCGTCGAACGGGCCTTGCGTGAATGACCAGCGCCCACGCGATTGGGCGATCAGGCGGGATTCGACGTCCGGACGTTCAGCCAGGGCCAGCACGCGCTCGGGTGAGAGCGGAAAGTGCAGTGCACGCATCTCTTCAGGCGACAGCGCCTGGCGGATCAGCAGAGGCTTCTTCTGCCAGTGCGTACGCATGAAATCGCGCGGTGACAGGCCGCCCAGCAACTGCGCGGAATGCCCCGCCGGAAGAGCGGGTTGGACGCCGCCATCGGCAGCGTATAATGGGACTTCGTTCATGGAGTGCGCAATTGAAAATCGCGAAGAATACGGTGGTGTCGGTGGCTTACAAACTGTCCGACGCGCAGGGCAACGTCATCGAGGAATCCGATGAGCCGATGGTGTACTTGCACGGCGGCTATGATGGCACGTTCCCCAAGATCGAGGAAGCGCTCGACGGCCAGGAGCAAGGCTTCGAGACCAAGCTGCAACTGGAACCGGACGACGCTTTCGGCGAGTACGACCAGGAGCTGATCAAGATCGAGCCGCGTGATCGCTTTCCGGAGCCGCTCGAAGTCGGCATGCAGTTTGAAGGCGTGCCTGAAGACGGCGATGAAGAAGACGCGGTGGTCTACACCGTCACCGACGTGGCGGAAGACAAGGTTGTGCTGGACGGCAATCACCCGCTGGCCGGCATGGCGCTGCGCTTCGAACTGAAGGTGACGGACGTGCGTGAAGCCACTGCCGAAGAGATCGAGCACGGTCACGTGCACGGCGAAAGCGGCATCGAAGTGGTCGACGAAGACGAAGATGACGACAAGCCGCACACGCTGCATTGATCGTTTGCTGCACATGTGAGAACGGGAGCCTAGGCTCCCGTTTTTATTGCACCGAGTTTTACTGTGCCGGTGCGGCTGGGGCTTCCGGTGGCCCGCTGTCCATGCGGCCGGCGATGCGGCGGCCGCGTACATGAAACAGCGGCATGCGGCCCGGTGTGACCGACACTTCCAGCCATTGATCAAGCGTGGGTGAGCCATACGTGCGGGCACGCATGACATGCGGGTCCGGACGGCCGTCTTCGTCCTTCATCGGGCGGTCGAGCAGGAAGCTCTGGCTGGCGCCGTGAATGAGCAGGACGGCGCCGTCATAGTCGCGCGTGAGCGTGCGCAACTGGCGCTTGAGCGCGAGGTAGCCGTCATGCGGGCGACGGCGTAGCAGACCGTCCAGCAGGTTGGGTGCGCGACGACGCTCCCAGCCATCTTCGAACAGCGGGTCAGCCTGCATCATGATGACCACACCAGGCGCCTTGCGCTGACGGGCAACCGCAAAGGCGCGCGCCAGCCATTGGCGATTGGCTTCGAGGCGGTCTTCGTACTCGCCGTTGCGGCCGCCGGCGGTCTTGTAGTTGTTGTTGTCGCCCGGCACGTTGAGGGTGACGAACAGTACACCGTCGGTTTCCCAGCGCGTGTTCTCGCGGTAGCTGCGGAACTTGGCCTGATCGGACTGGCGCATGATCGTCATGGCGCGCTGACCGAGCGTGTTGTCGTCGGGGTAGAACAATTCGCGCAGCCGCAACAGGCGTTCGATCGGGTCGAAGCGGCCGGCGGCGGGACGCTGGCAGTCGCTCCAGTCATGGTCGCCCGGGATGTAGATGAGCGGCGCGCTCAGGCTGTCGAGCAAGTCATGGCGTGCTTCGAGCAGGCTGTCCGCGCACGACTCGTCGCGGCCTTTCAGGTTGCCCAGGTGGACGACAAAGGCCGGGTGTTCTGCGTCGATGGCGTCGAGCAGTGTGCGCACCGAGCCTTCCTCGTCGGCGCGTTCGGGCACATTGCTGATGACCGAAAAAGTGAAGCTGGGCGGAGCGGCTGGCTTGGCATCCTTCGGCGCAGCGGTGGCCGCTATCGAGGCGGCCGGCACCAGCATCGCCAACGCGATGACGATGCCGTTGAGCGTGCGCGAAACCGAGCCGAGCCGGGTCATCAGGCAGAAGGGTTGGACAGCGCCTTGAGCCGGTACAGCGCGTCGAGCGCTTCACGCGGCGTCATGTCATCGGGGTCGATGCCGGCCAGGGCATCCGTCAGCGCGCTGTTGGCCATGCCGGCCGGCGCTTCGTCCTCATCCTCATCGTCGATGGGCGTTTCCGCTGCGAGCGCAAACAGATCGAGCTGCGGCGTGGCGCCGGTGTCCGCTGAATGCTGTTCCAGCCAGGCCAGCCGCTTGCGCGCGGCGCGAATGACCGGCTGCGGCACACCCGCCAGTTGCGCGACCTGCAGACCATAGCTCTGGCTGGCAGGGCCTTCCTGCACGGCATGCAGGAAGACGATGCCATCACCATGTTCGACTGCCGAGAGATGCACGTTGGCCGCCTGCGCAAATTCCTGTGGCAGTTGCGTCAGTTCGAAATAGTGTGTAGCAAACAGCGTGTGGCTGCGGTTGTGCGACAGCAAGTGGCGTGCGATCGCCCAGGCGAGCGCCAGGCCATCGAACGTGCTCGTGCCTCGCCCGATTTCATCCATCAGCACCAGGCTGTTGGCGGTGGCGCGGTGCAGGATGGCAGCGGCTTCGGTCATCTCGACCATGAAGGTCGACCGTCCGCCCGCCAGGTCATCTGCTGCGCCGATACGCGTGAAGATGCGGTCGATCGGGCCGATGGTGGCGCCCTCCGCCGGCACGAACGCACCCACGTAGGCGAGCAGCACGACCAGCGCGGTTTGCCGCATGAAGGTCGATTTACCGCCCATGTTCGGGCCGGTGATGAGCAGCAGCTTGCGTGCTTCCTGCAGGACGCAGTCATTGGCGACGAACTGCTCGACCTGCTGTTCGACGACAGGATGGCGTGCGCGTGCCAGTTCGATGCCTGGCGCATCCGTCAACATCGGGCGCGACCACGACAGTGCATGCGCGCGCTCGGCCAGCGTGGCCAGTACGTCGGCTTGCGCCAGTGCCGCGGCAATGCGCTTGAACTCGGCCAGGTGCGGCAACAACTTCTGCAGCAGCTCTTCGTATAGGAGTTTTTCGCGCGACAGGGCGCGGTCCTGCGCGGAAAGCGCCTTGTCCTCAAACGCCTTCAGCTCGGGCGTGATGTAGCGCTCGGCGTTCTTGAGCGTTTGGCGGCGGCGGTAGTCGTCGGGCACCTTCGCGGCTTGGCCGTTGGTGACTTCGATGTAGAAGCCGTGCACGCGGTTGTATTCGACGCGCAGGTTGGCGATGCCGGTGCGCTCGCGCTCGCGCGCTTCCAGGTCGACGAGGAACTGGCCGCAGTTTTCGGAGATGTCGCGCAGCTCGTCGAGATCCGCATCGTAGCCGCGGGCGATGACGCCGCCGTCGCGCACCATGGCGGCCGGTTCGGCCATGACGGCGCGCTGGAGCAGGGCGTGGGCATCTTCGGGCAGCGTGAGCGCGGCGTACAACTCGGCGAGCAACGGGGCGGCATCGCTCTGCGGCAACTCTTCACGAATCTCAGGCAGGCGTACAAGCGTATCGCGCAGCGAGGAGAGATCACGCGGGCGCGCCGACAGCAGCGCCAGCCGCCCGGTAATGCGCTCCACATCTGACAGCGTGCGCAGCGTTGCGCGCAGCGTCTGCCAGTCGCTGCCGAGCAGCACTTCAATGGCCTGCTGACGTGCTTGCGGCACGGCGCGGTCGCGCAGCGGGTGATGCAGCCAGTGGCGCAGCAGGCGGCTGCCCATGCTGGTCGCGCACGTATCGAGCAGCGAGAACAGCGTGGGTGACTCCTGCCCGCGCAGCGTTTCCGTCAGTTCCAGGTTGCGGCGCGTGGCGGTGTCCAGGCCGATGAATTCGCTTTCGTGCTCGACGGTCAGGCCGATCACGTGGCGCAGCGATTGGCCCTGTGTTGCCGCTGCGTAGTTCAGCAGCGCGCCGGCGGCGGCCAGTGCAGCCGTCAACGTTTCCGCGCCAAAGGCGACGAGGCTTGCGACGCCCAGTTGCTCGCGCAGGCGACGCGTGCCAGCTTCAACGTCGAAGTGCCAATCGGGCAGGCGTGTGCGGGCGACGTCGATCTGGAGGGTGTTCAGCGTGGCGTCATCGGCCAGGACTTCGGCGGGGCGGATGCGTTCGAGTTCGCGCTCGAGCTGGTCGGGGCTGCATTCCATCATGCGTAGCTCGCCGCCGACCAGGTTCAGCCATGCAAGGCCAATCAGCGGTGCGCTGCCGCGCTTGCCGGGCAGGTTTGCGATGGCAAGCAGGTGGTTGTTGACCTTGTCGGAGAGCAGCGCAGCATCCGTCAACGTGCCGGGTGTGACCACGCGCACGACCTTGCGTTCGACTGGGCCCTTGGTGGTGGCCGGGTCCCCGATCTGCTCGCAGATGGCGACCGATTCACCCAGCTTGACCAGCTTGGCGAGGTATTGCTCGGCGGCGTGGAACGGGATGCCCGCCATGCGGATCGGGTGCCCGTTGGAGCTGCCGCGTGCGGTGAGCGTGATGTCGAGCAGGCGGGAGGCTTTCTCAGCGTCTTCAAAGAAGAGCTCGTAGAAGTCACCCATGCGATAGAAGACAAGCGTGTTCGGGTGCCCCGATTTCAGACGCAGATACTGCTGCATCATCGGGGTGTGCTTGTCGAAGGGGCCGTATTTCGGGTCGATCTCCAGAGCCGGAGCGGAGTGTTCAGCCATGCGGTGCAATGAGTACTAAGGCGCGGCGCGCGATCCGATGTGATGCGATGGGATCGCGCGCGGAAGGTGTTGAATCGCGCAATTGTTGCACAGGTGGGCGGCCGCCTCCTGGCGAATTGTCCGCAGCAGGATGGGTCGAAATGTCAGGCGTAGAACGCCCGGTGGTAGGTGACTGCCCCGCTGGGCAGCGTGCCCCGGAATGCGGCCGTAGTAGGCCGGATCACCGAGCACGACGCAGCCCGCCGCGCCCAGCGTGCGCAATTGGTCCAGTGCGGCGCGCATTAGGCTCGCGCCGATGCCACAGCCTTGCTGCTCCGGCAGTACGGAAATCGGCCCAAGCCCAAACCAATCCGATGCGCCATCGGCAATCGATACCGGTGAGATGGTGACGTGTCCGACCACCGCATCATCGCGCTCGGCGACAAGCGACACCGTGAGCGCGCCCGCCGCACGCAGTGCGCGGACGATGTCCTGCTCGTTGTGGCTTGTGTGCTCCGCCTGGCGAAAGGCGGCAATGGTGACGGCTTCAATGGAGGCCGCGTCGGCGGGGGCTTCGGGGCGGATCAGCACGTGTGAAGAAGTCATGGGGTCAGGAGGCCAGTCGTGCTTCCAGAAAATCCAGAAAGCATGCAATCCGTGAGGCCAATTGCGTATTGCGGTAGTAGACCGCGTGAATGGGTTGCAGCACCTCGACCGTGGCATCCGGCAAGACTTGGGCGAGATCGCCGGTGCGGCGGTCTTCCTCGGTCATGAAATCGGCCAGGCAGACGATGCCGGCGCCTTGCAGGGCAAGCTGGCGCAAGGTTTCACCGCTGGATGCCTTGAGCGCGGGCTCGATGCGCAAATGATCGCCGTGCGGGCCGCGCAGGGGCCACAGGTTGAGCGATTCAGGCTGAACGAAGCCGAGCAGCGTGTGTTTCTGCAGCTCATGGACCGAGCGCGGCCGGCCATGCGCCTTGAGGTAGGCCGGGCTTGCCAGCACCCGCAGCCTGCGCGTGCCAAGCAGCCGCGCGCGCAGCGTGGAATCGCGCAGTGTGCCGATGCGGATGGCGACATCGGTGTCCTCTTCCAGCAGATCGATGATCAGGTCGTTAGTGTTCAGTTCCAGTTCGATCTGCGGATACTGCGCGCGAAAGTCGGGCACCAGCGGCGCAATCACGTGCAGCATGAACGGCATGGCGGCGTTCACGCGCAAGCGCCCGGCGGGTTGCTGGCGGCGCAGGGCGATCTGCTCTTCGGCTTCATCCACGGCGGACAGAATCTGCCGCGCCTGCGCCAGAAACAAGGTGCCTTCGTCGGTCAGCGACAGGCGGCGCGTGGTGCGCGACAGCAACGTGGTTTCCAGCTTCTCTTCCAGCCGGCGCAGCGCGCGGCTCACGCCCGAGACGGTCTGGCCAAGCTGCTCGGCAGCGGCCGTCACGGAGCCGGTATCCACCACCGTGCGGAAGGCGAGCAGTTCTTCGAGCGTTGTTTTCATTGTTGATTGTCAATTTCAAGTCAAGAATATTCTGCACAACGCAGCCATTCTTGCAAAGTCACACGCGTCCGGAACCCGGCGAGAACCGGGGCGCCCGCAACCTGTACCTGAGGACTTGCCTGTGCGGACGACTCAAGATTGGTGAACACGTTGCCGATAGATCATCCGGAACTCTAAAACCATAGGGAGACGCATTGCGCACTTGGTGCAGGCGATTCCCACTCCGGAGACTCTGGAATGAGCAAGCTCAGCTTCCGCCAAAAGCTTTGGCTGCCGCTGGTGATCAGCCTGATCGCGCTGACCCTGATCTCAGTGTTCAACGCCTATCAGGCGCGCGAGATCCGCATCGAGGAACGCAAGAACAACCTCGTCAGCGTGACCACCATGGCCATGAACCTGGTCAAGCAGTACGACGACCTGGCCAAGAGTGGCGCGCTGACCAAGGACGATGCGCAGAAGCAGGCACTGGACCGCTTCAAGGCGCTGCGCTACGACAAGGATGGCTACTTCACCATCACCAACTCCACCAACGTGGTGGTGATGCATCCGATCAAGGCCGAGTTCATCGGCAAAGACCAATCCGGTTTCAAAGATGCGCAGGGCAACGCCGTCTACGTTGGCCTGACCAACGCCGCCAAGGATCCGAAAGGCGGCTTCACCAGCTATGTGTGGCCGAAGGTCGGCGGCACGGAGCCGGTACCCAAGACCGCTTTCGCCATGCGCTATGAGCCGTGGGACTGGGTGTTTTCGACCGGCGTCTACATGGACGACATCAACGCCGCGTTCATGACCTCGCTGTACCAGACCGGTGGACTGCTGGTGCTCGTGGCACTGGCGCTGGTGGCGCTGGCGGGTGTCGCCAACCGCAGCCTGCAGCGCACACTGGGCGGTGACCCCACCTACGCAGCTGATGTGGCCAACCGCATTGCCGGCGGCGACCTGACCGTCGAGATCAACACCCGCGCCGACGACAACCACAGCCTGCTCTACGCCATGGGCCGCATGCGCGGCGCGCTGGTGCAGACCATCGGCCGTATCAAGGGTGCGTCGGACACCATTGGCACGGCCACGCGCGAAATCGCCAGCGGCAACCTGGATCTGTCTTCGCGCACGGAGCAACAGGCCAGCTCGCTGGAAGAAACGGCGTCGGCCATGGAAGAACTCATGTCGACGGTGCAGCAGAATGCCGACAACGCGCAGCAGGCCAACCAGCTTGCCGTGTCTGCATCCGACGTTGCGGTGCGCGGTGGTGAAGTGGTGACGCGCGTGGTGGAGACGATGGGCTCGATCAACGCGTCGTCGCGCAAGATCGTCGACATCATCGGCGTGATTGACGGCATTGCTTTCCAGACCAACATCCTCGCGCTCAACGCGGCCGTGGAAGCGGCACGTGCCGGCGAGCAGGGCCGTGGCTTTGCCGTCGTTGCCGGTGAGGTGCGCAGCCTCGCGCAGCGCAGTGCTGCGGCGGCCAAGGAGATCAAGGCGTTGATCGATGATTCCGTCATCAACGTGGATGCAGGCAGCGCGCTGGTGGAAGAGGCTGGCACGACCATGCGCGAGATCGTTGCGAGCGTGAAGCGCGTGACGGACATCGTGGGCGAGATTTCCTCCGCGAGCCAGGAGCAGCGTTCGGGCATTGAAGAAGTGAGCCACGCCGTCACCCAGCTTGACGACGCGACACAGCAGAATGCCGCGCTCGTGGAAGAGGCCGCCGCCGCTGCGCAATCGCTGGAAGAGCAGGCCGTGAGCCTGACGCAGGTTGTTGCGCAGTTCCGCCTGGATGCCCAAGCGCTGCGTGCACCGGCGATGGTTGCCAAGGTCGAGCCGACCGTTGCACCTGTATCACCCGCTGCGCCGGCTGCGCCCAAGGCCGAAGCACTGCGCCGTGAACCCGCTAAACCGAGCACCGAAGCGGCCAAGCCCAAGCTGACGCCGCGCAAGGCACCGTTGCTGCGCAAGGCGGCAGGTAAGCCGATCGACAAACCGGCGGTTGCAGCGTCTGTTGCGGCACCCGCCAGCCTTGCGAAGCCCAAGCCAATGGTGGCCGCCGGCGACGATTCCGACTGGGAAACCTTCTGATCGATTCCCTTCGCTGATCTTGCGGGCGCCATGGCGCGCCTGCTTCCGGCGCGGCGCAATCGTGTGCTGACCGGGCTCTGGAGACAAAGATGGACCGCGTTCTGAAGAACGCCAGCGTGCGTGCTGGCTTGCTGGCGATTCTGATCACCTTCGCGCTGATGATCGTGGTCGGGGCTGCCGTTGGCGTGATCGCACTGCGCACGACCAATGCTGCAACCGAGCGTGTGCATGACATCTCGGATCGCAGCATGCTCCTGAACGACGCCTACAAGGACATGCAGCGCGCGCGTACCGGCATGTCACGCCTGTACAGCGTGCTGCGCGAGAACATGGACGACGCAGCCAAGACCGCTGCGCTTGAAAGCTCGGAGAGGGGCCTGAAGAAGGCCGTTGCGCAGGTCGAAGCATTCAAGAACGCGCCACCCATCGAGGGTGTGGACGACGCGTTGCGCCAGTCAATCGTCCAGGCCGCACAAACGCACATCGAAGCCGTCCAGCGTGCCCTGGCCGCCCTGCGCGCCGGCGATGCCGCGGCCTACGCGCCCCTCAACTACAAGGACGTGACGGATACGGGCGCAGCTTGGTCGACCCAGATCGAAAACTTCCAGCAACTCGTCAAGAAGCTCGCCAAGGACCAGGCCGATGGCGGTCGCGCGCGCTACGAAACGATCCTCAAGTTCGTTGCGCTGGGCATTGCGATGGCGCTGGCGCTGATCGTGGCTGTGTTCTACGCGCTCAGGGCCTTCGTGATCACGCCGCTCAATGAAGCGGTGACGGTGCTCTCGCGCGTGGCGGAGGGCGATCTGGCTGTCCATGTCGAGACCGGTGGCCGCAATGAACTCGGTCGCCTGCTGGCGGCCGTGGCGCGCATGCGCGAGAGCCTGGTCAACACCGTGCGCCAGGTACGCAGCAGTTCGGATTCGGTCAACACCGGCGCGCATGAAATTGCCAGCGGCAACCTGGATCTGTCCACGCGCACCGAGCAGCAATCGGCCTCGCTGGAGAAGACCGCTGCCAGCATGGAGCAGATGACGTCTACCGTCAGCAACAACTCCGAGAGCGCTCGTCAAGCCAGTGCACTGGCATCAAACGCCGCCGATTTGGCGTCGCGTGGCGGCGAGGTGGTGCGTGGCGTGGTGGCCACCATGGATGACATCAGCGCAGGCTCGCGCAAGATGGCCGACATCATTGGTGTGATCGACGGCATCGCCTTCCAGACCAACATCCTCGCACTCAACGCTGCCGTGGAGGCCGCGCGTGCAGGCGAGCAGGGCCGTGGGTTTGCCGTGGTGGCGGGCGAGGTGCGTGCGCTGGCCCAGCGCAGCGCGGCCGCCGCCAAGGAAATCAAGACGCTGATCGACGACTCGGTCTCGCGCGTGCAGGCCGGCCACACGCAAGTGTCGCAGGCGGGGGAGACGATCACCGAGACGGTGGAAGCCGTGCGCCGCGTCGCCAACATCGTCGAGGACATTGCCGCGGCATCGGCCGAGCAGACGCAAGGCATCATGCAGATCGGCCAGGCGGTGTCGGAGATGGAGCAGGTGACGCAGCAGAATGCCGCGCTGGTGGAAGAGGCTGCGGCTGCCGCACAGTCGCTCGAAGAGCAGGCGAAGAACCTCACGCAGGTGGTGTCGCAGTTCCGCTTGGATGGTGCCGAGACGGTCGCGTTCGCAGCGCCCCAACTGGCGAGACCTGTCAAGCCAGCGGCCACCGCAACAACCGTGGCCGTCAAGCCGGCCAAGCCCGTCAAACCATTGAGCCCAGTGGTTCGCAAGCGCGAGCCGAAGCTGGCCGTTCAGCCGGCTGCCTCCGCTCCTGCGGCGCCCGTGCCCGCCAAGAAGCAACCGCTGGCGGTGGTCGGCGGCGGTTCTGACGCCGATTGGGAAACCTTCTGATCAGGCCGTAGTACTCGCTGGGCCATCGATGCGCTTGGCCCAGCTTTCCACCTCGCCGAGCGTGAGACGGCCTTCCACGAGCTTGCGCCACGACGGCGTGAGCGGCAGCGCCAGCATGTCCTCCAGCGCGGCGCGGTCCAGCATGTTGCGATAGAGCACGTCCAGCACGCGCGCTAAGGGCCATTGCGGCCATGGGCGTTCGAACCACTCAAGCGTGTCGCCCGCGCACAGCGTGCCGCCCTCCAGTACCCGGTAGTACCAGCCTGTGCGCCCTGTGCGCTGCACGCGGCGGGCCATGTCGCGCGTGTCAAAGCGGTCGTTGAGTTTCCAGCATGGCTGGCGTAGCTGCGACACCTCCAGCACCACATTGCCCGCGCGCAGGCGGTCACCCACGCAGATGTCGGCTTCGGTGATGCCCGTGGTGCTCAGGTTTTCGCCAAACGCACCAGGCTGCGCGAGCACCGGCAGCGCTCCGATGTCTGCGCGCCACGCGGCGTAATGGTCGAACGGGTAGTGGTGGATCGCCTTGTCGGGGCCACCGTGTACGCGCGGGTCTCCTTGCTCATCGCCGACGATGCCGTTGATATCCACCTGCACCGCATCGACCACGCGGCGCTTGTCGATGGCGCTGCGTGAGCTGGGGCGTGTGTAGTCGACGGCGCGGCCGGTGAGGACCGCATCGATGCGGATGGGTGCGGGCAACGTCATGCCGCCTCCGCGCAGTCGAGCCAAGCGGTGAACACATCGCGAGCGCGCTGCGCCAGACGCTCAGCGACGACCGGCGCTTGTGCACGTAACGTGCGCGGGTCGATGCCCGCCGCACCAAGTTCTGCTGCATGGCCGATCAGCCACGCCTCCAGCTCACCTAGATTCGCTTCCAGGTGGAATTGCAGGCCCAGTGCGTGGTCGCCGATGGCGAAGGCTTGCTCTGCGCAGATCGCCGTGAACGCCAACCGACGCGCACCGGGCGGTAGGTCATAGCGGTCACCATGCCAGTGCAGCACTGGCGTGCCGTCGGCCAGCGGTGCGAGCGGCGAATCTGCACCCTCAGCGGTGAGCGTGATGGGCGCGAAGCCGATCTCTTTCACGCCCATCGGCTTGACCGCGGCACCCAGCGCCCGCGCCATCAATTGCGCGCCCAGGCAGATGCCGAGCAGCGGTTTGCGTGCCGCCAGGCGCTGCGCAATGGCCTGCGCTTCGTCGCACACGAACGGATACGCCGCGTCGTCATACGCGCCGATGGGGCCGCCCAGCACAATCAGCAAATCGGCCGTGGCCATGTCGTCGGCCGGCACGGATTGCACCCCCACGTCCACATAGCGCACCGCATAGCCGCGTGCTTCCAGCAGCGGCTGCAGGATACCGAGATGCTCGAACGGAACGTGGCGCAGGGCGAGGGCGGTTTTCATGGTCAGGCAAGAGGTATCGGCGGGTTTGCATTGTATGACACAAGGTGTCCTATGTGACAATGATGGCGACGCCAATGACACAATCATCCCCATGACGGTACGCCTGAAACCGCTGCGCAAGAACCATGGCTGGACGCTCGAAACCCTGGCCGAGCGCACCGGCCTGACCAAGAGCTACCTCTCCAAGGTCGAGCGCGGTGTCTCGGTGCCGTCGATTGCCGTGGCGATGAAGCTGGCGCAGGCACTTGGCGTGCCTACCGAAGACCTGTTTGGCGAGGCGGCGTCATCCGCTGCCATCACCATCGTGCGGGCGGGGGAACGCACGCGCGTTGGTAACGCCGGCACGCAGCCGCTGTATGAGGGGATCGCCACGCAGCGCAGCGGCAAGACGCTGCTGCCGTTCATGATCTATCCGCCAGCCGATTTCAGCGCGTCGCCGTTCAAGGAGCACGACGGGGAGGAGTTGCTGTTCGTGCATCGCGGCGAGGTGGAGGTCGCGTTTGCCGGGCAGACCGTGCTGCTGGCCGTTGGCGATTCGGTGGTGTTCGATGCGTGCATTCCGCATCGGACGCGTTCCGTGGGGGCAGAGCAGGCCGAGGTGCTGGTCGTCGTCAGTGCTCCGAATGCAGCAAGCTAAACGCCACTTAAATCAGTCTTTAGAAACTTGCATCGGCATCCCCTCGAAAAAACGGGCTCGGGGGGATGCCACTTCTGCAGCACTTCACTAAGATCGCTCCCCACAAACGCCGTGTCAGCGTCATGCGGCACCCATAACAAGATCAGGGAGTGAGTAGTGCGAAAGCCAATGTTGCAGTTGGCTGCGGCATGCATTGCCGTAGCCGCCCTCGGCGCGTGTGCGCCGATGGTATCCACCGCACCGGCCACACTGGCCATCGATAGCGCGACAAGTCCGTCGCACCTCCAACTGAAAACGCCAACCGAGATCCGCCTGGAGACGGGCTATACGCGCACGCTCGCGGCAGGCTCGAACTGGCAGCGTGTGGGCTCGCTGTCCCAGGGCGCAGTCTATCGCCCGGTCGGCACGATCTTCACGATCGAAGGTCGCCAGGTTCACGAGGCCTACCTCGTTATCGCTGATCAACGTCTGGTCGGGTTCTATCTGCCGGGCGAGCAGGCGTATTCCCCGCTTTCCAAAGCCGTTCCAATCACAACAGGAGAACCACAATGAAGGGAGTTTTGCGCGCACTGGCTTCGGCCATTGGTATCACCGTCCTCATGGCCGGGTGCGCCTCGGGCGTGAAGTATTCCGAGATGGCCTCGACCATCCCGACCCTCAAGCAGGATCAGGGCCGCGTGTATTTCTTCCGCTCGTCGTCGCTGATCGGCGCCGCACTGCAACCGGACATCAAGCTCAACAGCGAAGTGGTCGGGCAGTCCAAGCCGGGTGGCTTCTTCTTCGTGGACCGTCCTGCCGGCAAGTACGTTGTGTCGACGGCAACCGAGACCGAGAAAACGCTGAGCTTCGCGCTGGATGCGGGCGAAACCAAGTACGTGCGTACCTCGCCGTCGCTGGGCCTGATCGTGGGTCGTGTGGTGCCGGAACTGGAAACGCCGGAAAAGGCGCAGTCCGAACTGCCGTCGCTGAGCTTCGCGCCGAACGAGCCGCCAGCGGCCAAGAAGTAACGAAACCAGTAACGAAACCGCAGCAACAAAAAAGCCCGCTGGAAAGCGGGCTTTTTTTCGGCAGGGCAGGCTTATTCCGATGCCTTAGAACGCGAGAACGGCGTCGTGATCTTGAGCATTTGCACGAAGGCCTTCGGGTTGCCGGCCAGGATTTCGCCTTGGTCCAGGTAGCCGGCTTCGCCGCAGTAATTACCGACCAGGCCGCCCGATTCCGTGATCAGGAGTGAACCGGCCGCCATGTCCCACGCGTTGATGCCCTGCTCGAAGAAACCGTCGAGACGACCGCAGGCCACGTAGGCGAGGTCCAGTGCGGCAGCGCCCGGGCGGCGCAGGCCGGCGCAGTTCTCGGTCATGGTGGCAAACAGGCGGGTGTAGTCGTACAGGCCTTCCATGTCGCGGTACGGGAAGCCGGTGCCGATCAGGCAGTCAGCCAGCTTGTCGCGACGTGTGACGCGGATGCGGCGGTTGTTCAGGAAGGCGCCCGCGCCCTTGGAAGCAGTGAAGAGTTCATCGCGCGTCGGGTCATACACCACGGCTTGCGTGACGACGCCACGCTGCATCAGCGCAATTGACACACAATATTGCGGGAAGCCGTGGATGAAGTTGGTGGTGCCGTCCAGCGGGTCGATCACCCAGACGTTTTCGCTCACGGTTTCGCCGTCGGCCCAGGATTGGCCGGACTCTTCCGCTAGAATCGCGTGATCGGGGTAGGCAGTCTTGATGACTTCGATGATCGCGGCTTCAGCCGCGCGATCGACTTCGGTGACGAAATCGTTGTGTTGTTTGCGCTCGGTGCGCAGGCTATCGACGTCGAAGGACGCGCGATTGATGACGGTACCGGCCTTGCGAGCAGCGCGGACGGCGATATTGAGCATCGGATGCATGACGGATCTCCGCGTCAGTGCGCTTTTGGCAACTGACGAACAACACAGCGAATTGTAGAAGAACGAGCGGCGGGCCAATCACACGATCCTGCCCGCCGTCAAAAGAGTGGCCGTATTGTATATGAACCCCGCTTCCAGCGTCCTGGAAAACCCATCGAACGCCGCACCCGCTGACCCGGAAACGTTGTCCCGGCGCGCCGCACGCTGCCGTTTCGTGCTGGTCGAGACCAGCCATCCAGGCAATGTCGGATCCACAGCACGCGCGCTCAAGACCATGGGGTTTGGTGAGCTAGGCAGTTTCGTGCTTGTCCGCCCGCGCGAGGCCGATGCCCAGTCCCACGCCGATGCCGTTGCCATGGCAAGCGGCGCAGACGATGTGCTGGCCGGTGCCCGAGTGGTCGATGACATTGGCGAAGCATTGGCTGGTGCGTCTCTCACGATTGCCTTGACGGCCCGCCCACGCGAGTTCGGCCCACGCCGCATCGGCCCGCGTGCTGCGGCAGAAGAGGTGGCTGCCTTGCTGGCCGCGCCGGACACCGCGGTTGCCTTCGTCTTCGGCAACGAGCGCTTTGGTTTGCCGAACGAGGTGGTGGAGCGCTGCCACGTCGTTACGCACATTCCCGCCAATCCTGCGTATGCCTCGTTGAACCTGTCGCAAGCGGTGCAGTTGATTGCGTACGAGGTGCGCATGGCGCTGCTGGCCGACACCGGCACGAGCGACACGCGCATGGAAGGCGTCGGCTTTGTCGGCGAGCCGGCCACCGCCGAGCAGATCGACGGCATGTTCGAACATCTGGAGCAGGGCCTGGTTGAGATCGGTTTTCTCGACCCCGCCCAGCCGAAGAAGCTGATGCCGCGCTTGCGGCGTCTGTTTGCGCGCACGCAGTTGGAGACCGAGGAGGTCAACATTCTGCGCGGGATCGCCAAGCGCATGCTTGGCCGCCGCGGCGAGGCGGTCGATATGGCCAAGGCGCCGACCGGCGCAGCCGACGACTGTCGCTGACCCCTTTCGAAAGCCGCCACAGTGAGGCGGCATCCTCCTGCATGTCGGGCTAAAACCCTTGCCGTAGAAGGCCAAGGGAATGCCTTACACTGCCCTCAGCGCATTGCGCATATCGATATAACGATCCACCCACACCACCAAGATGTTCACACGCATTCGCGAAGATATTGCCGCCATCATGGAGCGAGACCCGGCCGCGCGCAGCCGCTGGGAAGTGTTGACCTGCTACCCAGGTCTGCACGCCGTCATCGTCCATCGGGTCGCGCATGCGTGTTGGCACGGCGGCTTCAAGCTGCTGGGGCGGTGGTTCTCGCATCTCGGGCGTTTCCTGACCGGCATCGAGATCCACCCGGGTGCGACCGTCGGCCGGCGTGTGTTCATCGATCACGGCATGGGTGTCGTGATCGGAGAGACGGCAGAGATCGGCGACGACTGCACGATCTACCAGGGCGTGACGCTGGGCGGTACCTCGCTGTACAAGGGCGCCAAGCGCCATCCGACGCTCGGCAAGGGCGTGGTGGTGAGCGCGGGCGCCAAGGTGCTCGGCGGCTTTGTCATTGGCGATGGCGCGCGCGTTGGGTCCAACGCGGTGGTGCTCAAGCCGGTGCCACCGGGTGCGACAGCGGTGGGTATTCCGGCGCGCATCATCGAACGCGATGTGGCGGCCGAGGCCCAGTCTGCGCTCAAGCAGGAGTTCTCGGCCTACGGCATCACGCCGGATGCGGATGATCCGGTGTCGCTGGCGCTCAAGCGATTGATCGACCACAGCGAACTCCAGCAGGAGCGTATCGAGTCGATTCTCTCGGCGCTCGATCGCCTGGGCGCGCATCTGGAAAACTCGCCGAACGATCCGTTTGATGCGAGCGAGCTGAAGCGGATGCTGAAGTAAGGGAAGGGCGGGGGATGGCGCGAGGTTACGTCAACCTATGCCGTCACTTGTTCAACCGTTAGCGCACCGTCCTGCAGTTTGAGAAAACTGCCGCGCGGTTGCGCTTGATCGAAATCCCAGTCTGAGAGCACCCAGCGTTCACCGCTCGGCTCGTGATGTAACTGCGGGCGGTGCGTGTGGCCGTGGATCAGCGTGGTTGTGCTTGTGGCCTTGAACAGCGCGTCGACGGCTTCGGGCGCCACGTCGCCCATCATCGCTGCGGCGCGCGGCTCGCCTGCCACGTTGGCTGACATGGCGCGGCCGGCTTCGCTTTCGGCGCGCATCTTCTGCGCGATCTTCAGCCGCCAGCGCAGCGGCATCGTCAGGAAAATCCGTTGCACCCAGCGCTTGCGCGTCCAGTGGCGGAAGCGCATGTAGGCCGTGTCGCGCGTGCAGAGGGCATCGCCGTGGGCGAGTGCGATGCGTTGTCCATCGACTTCCAGCACGCTGGGGTCGGGCAGCAGCGTCGCGTGCGCGGCGGTCAGGAAGCGTTTGCCCAACAGGAAGTCGCGGTTGCCGTGCATGAACAGCACGCGCGTGCCCGCCTCCGCCAGTTCGGCGAGCAGGTTAGCGATGTGCCGGTGGAACGGATCGGCCAACTCTTCATCGCCGACCCAGTATTCGAAGAAATCACCCAGGATGACGAGCGTGCGTGCCTCGCGGGCACGCGTGCGCAGGAAGTGCTCGAACGCGGCGGCGGTGGCCGGCATGCTGGCCGTCAGGTGCAGATCCGAAATAAAAAACACCGGCCCGGAAACCCGGACCGGTGTCTTCAGCGCGGAGGCCTGTGAGGCGTGCGCTGCGTCACTCATTCGATCACTTCAGCGCTTTCGATGATCACGTCTTCCATCGGCACGTCCTGGTGGAAGCCGCGGTTGCCCGTGCGCACCGAGCGGATCTTGTCGACCACGTCCATGCCTTCGGTCACCTTGCCGAACACGGCATAGCCCCAGCCTTGCGGCGTTGGCGAGGTGTGGTTCAGGAAGTCGTTGTCGACCGTGTTGATGAAGAACTGGGCCGTGGCCGAGTGCGGATCGTTGGTGCGTGCCATGGCAATGGCACCGCGCTCGTTCTTCAGGCCGTTGTTGGCTTCGTTGTCGATCGGGGCCTTGGTCGGCTTTTGGCTCATCTTCTCGCCCGGCTCGAAGCCACCGCCCTGGATCATGAAGCCCTTGATGACGCGGTGGAACACCGTGCCGTTGTAGTGACCGTCCTTCACATAAGCGACGAAGTTGGCAACCGACTTGGGTGCCTTTTCGGCGTCCAGGGCCAGGGTGATGTCGCCGTGGTTGGTGTGCAGCTTGACTTGGGTCATGGTGAGTTCCTTGGGTAATGCGGAATACGTGGCTTGGGTGTTGCTCGGGCGTTACTTGGTGACGACGGTGGCCGATTCAATCGTGATCGGCTTCACGGGCACATTCTGGTGCGGGAACTTGGTGGTGGTTTCCACCGCCTTGATCTTGTCGATGGTGTCGGTGCCATCGACCACCTTGCCGAAGACGGTATAGCCGTAGCCGTCCTGACCAGGGTAGTTCAGCATGTTGTTATCGACCACGTTCACATAGAACTGCGCGGTGGCGGAGTTCGGGTCCATGGTGCGAGCCATGGCGATCGTGTACTTATCGTTCTTCAGGCCGTTCTTTGATTCGATCTCGACCGGCGGGCGGGTGTCCTTCTGCTTCATGTCGGGCGTGAAGCCGCCGCCCTGGATCATGAAGCCGTCCATCACGCGGTGGAAGATCGTGCCCTTGTAGAAGCCGTCCTTTACGTACTGCAGGAAGTTGGCGACGGTTTTGGGGGCCTTGTCCGGATAGACCTCGACGGTGAAGTTGCCCATCGACGTCTTGAACTGCACACGCGGCGCCGGTGTGGCGGCCGCGGCAGCGGACACGGCCAGTGCGCATACGAGCCCGGCAAAGAGAGAACGGATACGGAGCATGGTCTAGAGGAGAGAGAGCTTGGGGGTGGGAAAACGGGGCGGCCGCTTCTTGTGGTTACTTGGCCGGTTTGGCGCTCACGCTGCTGGCGGCGGGTGCCACCACAGCAGGTGCGGCAGGCTTTGCGGGTGCAGCCGCCGGGCGCACACCCGGCACATTGGGCAAGGCATCGAGACGGGCGCGCGCAGTGGCGTTCTTGGGATTGAGCTTGAGCGCGCCTTGATAGGACTGCGCGGCCAGGCGGACATAGACATCGCCGAGGTTGGCCTGCGCCTGCGCATTCTCCGGTGCCACGCGGCTCGCCATGATGAGGCTGTCGCGGGCGCGCAGCAGTTCACCGCGTTCTGCATAGAGTGCAGCCAGGTTGATGTACGGCTCGGGCAGCTCGGGGAAATCCTGCGTCATCTGGCCGAACGCGACGATGGCGTCGTCGCCGCGGCCCAGGCCGGCAAGCGCCACGCCGCGCTGGAAACGGGCCTGCGCGTTGCGCGGTTGTTCGGTGATCTCCTTGTCCAGTTCCGTCAGGGCCTGGGTGTATTGCTTCTTGGCGAGCCAGTCGTCAATGCGCTTCTGGCGCGCGACCTGCGGCTGCTGCTGGGTGCTGGGCGTCAGATCGGCCGGCAGGGCAATGCCGGCGGTCTGGGCAAAGGCGGGCGCAGCTGCCGTGGCCAGCAGGGCGCTTACGACGGCAGCGCACAGGGTTGCAGCGTGCGGGGTTACAGCGCGATCTCGCAGCGGTCTGTTCATGAGAATCGGTTCCGTTATACTCCGCCGCATTCTAACAAACCGTCTTTGTGCGCAGCAGCGGCAATGCGCACCGGAAAAGGTTCTTGGCGGGAAGCAGCGAGGCACGTTGGTCGCCCGCCTCGTCGGCCCTGTTCATGCAGTTCCGGTAAGATATGCCGCTGGTTTTACAGTGCGTCGCCAGCCGACGCTCTGCGCCCGCCGGCATCCAGCCCAGTACCTCAGTACGTGGCGGCGCACCGAATCTCCCGACACCGCTTCATGGAATCACTCAAGATCTATAACACGCTCGCGCGTGAGAAACAGACGTTCGTCCCCATCGAGCCCGGCCGCGTGCGTATGTACGTGTGCGGGATGACGGTGTACGACTACTGTCACGTCGGGCATGCGCGGGTGGTGGTGGTGTTCGACATGGTGCAGCGCTGGCTGCGCGCGTCGGGCTACGACGTCACGTACGTCCGCAACATCACCGACATCGACGACAAGATCATCAAGCGTGCGGTCGAGAACGGCGAGACCATGAGCGCGCTCACCGGCCGCTTCATCGATGCGATGCACGAAGATTTCGCCGCGCTCGGTACGCAGCGCCCCGATCACGAGCCGCGCGCCACCGAATACGTGCCGCAGATGCTGAGCATGATCGGCAAGCTGCAGACCAACGGTCTGGCCTATCAGGCGACCGACGGTGATGTGAACTACGCGGTGCGCAAGTTCCCTGGCTACGGCAAGCTTTCGGGCAAGTCGCTCGAAGACCTACGCGCCGGCGAGCGCGTCGATACCAACGACGCCAAGCGCGATCCGCTGGACTTCGTGCTGTGGAAGTCCGCCAAGGCTGACGAGCCGGCTGAATCGCGCTGGGCCTCGCAGTGGGGCGAGGGCCGCCCGGGCTGGCATATCGAGTGCTCGGCCATGAGCTGCGAACTGCTGGGTGAGCATTTCGACCTGCACGGCGGTGGCGCCGACCTGCAGTTCCCGCATCACGAGAACGAGATCGCCCAGTCTGAAGGCGCGACCGGCAAGACGTTCGTCAACACGTGGATGCACAACGGCTTCGTGCGCGTGAATGACGAGAAGATGTCGAAATCGCTCGGCAACTTCTTCACCATCCGTGACGTGCTGAAGGTGTACGACGCTGAAGTCGTGCGCTTTTTCATCCTGCGCTCGCACTATCGCAGCGACCTCAACTACAGCGACGCTCACCTGGATGATGCCCGTCACGCGCTCACGCGCCTGTACACGGCGCTCAAGGACGTGTCTGCCGCTGCTGATGCCAAGCCCGATTGGAGCGAGCCGCACGGCAAGCGCTTCCTCGAAGCGATGAACGACGACTTCAACACGCCAGTGGCGGTGTCGGTGCTGTTCGAGCTGGCAAGCGAAGTGAACAAGACGCGCTCGCCCGAGTTGGCCAATCAACTGGCGGCGCTGGCGGGTGTGATGGGCCTGCTGGGGCGCGATCCGCATGCCTTCCTTCAAGGCGGCGTGACGGCCGATGGCCTGGATGCGGCTGAAGTGGAGGCACGTATCGAAGAACGCCGCGCCTCCAAGGCCGCGCGTGACTTCGCGCGCGCAGATGCCATTCGTGCCGATCTGCTGGCCGCCGGCATCGTGCTGGAAGACAAGCCGGGTGGCGTGACCGAGTGGAGACGCGCATGAACGCGGTGGCCAAGAAAGCCAGCGCAGTGCGCAGTACGGTTGCCAAGAAGGCGCCGGCCGTGAAGGCACCTGCAAAGAAGGTGGACGCCAAGAAGGTCGACGGCGTGGCCAGCAAGACGGTGGCCGCCAAGAGCACGACCATCAAGGCTGGCAAGGTTGCCAAGATCGTCGAAAAGGTGTCAGCCAAGCGCGCGCCCGCATCGAAGGTGCCCTTGCCAGAGGCGCTCGCCACCAACGAGCCGGTGCCGGCCGAGGTGGTGTTGTCCGGGCCGCCCGAGTATTGGCTGGAGGCCTGTGCTGACCTGATGAAGCGCGACCGTATCCTGCGCAAGATCATTCCCGCGTATGGTCCGGCGCACCTGGCGTCGCGCGGCGATCCGTTCGTTACGCTGGCGCGGTCGATTGTCGGTCAACAGATTTCGGTCAAGGCGGCGCAATCCGTGTGGGAGCGGGTGGTGGCTGCGTGCCCCAAGCTGGTCCCTGCGCAGTTCCTGCGCGCCGGGCAAGAGAAGCTGGCGGGTTGTGGCCTGTCCAAGCGCAAGGCCGAGTACATCCTCGATCTTGCCGATCACTTCCGCAACGGCACCGTACACGTCGCCAAATGGGCCGAGATGGACGACGAGGATGTGATTGCAGAACTCACGCAGATCCGCGGCATCGGCCGCTGGACGGCGGAGATGTTCCTGATGTTCAACCTGATGCGCCCGAACGTGCTGCCGCTGGATGACATCGGGCTGATCAACGCAATCTCACAGAATTATTTCAGTGGCGAACCCGTCACTCGCAGCGAAGCGCGCGAAGTGGCAGCTAACTGGGAACCGTGGCGCACAGTGGCCACCTGGTATATGTGGCGCAGCCTCGACACGGCGACCACCTATTGATCTGTTAATTTCGATGAAACGCGCAGCGTCGATCGGTGGTCAAAATCCGGTAGAATGCGCGCCTTCAAGAGCCTTTCAGAAGATCCATGAAAACAACCTTCCTGGAGTTCGAGCAGCCGATCGCAGAACTTGAATCGAAGATCGAAGAGCTTCGATTCGTTCAAGACGATTCCGCTGTCGATATTTCTGAAGAAATCTCCCGCCTGGCCTCCAAGAGCCAGCAACTCACCAAAGATCTGTACGCCAACCTGACACCTTGGCAGGTCGCACAGATCGCCCGGCACCCGCAGCGTCCATACACGCTCGACTACGTCCGCGAAATCTTCACCGACTTCCACGAACTGCACGGCGACCGCACCTTCGCGGACGACCTGTCGATCGTGGGCGGTCTGGCACGCTTCAACGGCCAGCCTTGCATGGTGATCGGTCACCAGAAGGGCCGCGACACGAAGGAGCGCGCGCTGCGCAACTTCGGCATGTCCAAGCCCGAGGGCTACCGCAAAGCCAAGCGCCTGATGGAGTTGGCCGACAAGTTCGGTCTGCCGATCTTCACCTTCGTCGATACGCCGGGCGCATTCCCGGGCATTGATGCGGAAGAGCGCGGCCAGTCCGAGGCCATCGGTCACAACCTGTTCGTGATGGCTGGCCTGAAGGTGCCCCTGATCGCCACCATCATTGGTGAAGGCGGTTCGGGTGGTGCGCTGGCCATCGCCATGGGCGATTCGGTGATCATGCTGCAATTCGCCACGTATGCCGTGATCTCGCCGGAAGGCTGCGCATCGATCCTGTGGAAGACCGCCGAGAAGGCACCGGAAGCCGCCGAGGCGATGGGTCTGACGGCACACCGCCTGAAGGCGCTGGGCCTGATCGACAAGATCGTCAACGAGCCGCTGGGTGGCGCGCATCGCGATCCTAGGGGTATGGCTTCGATGCTCAAGCGCGCGCTGGCTGAATCGCTGCGCCAGTTCCAGGGCATGAAGACGTCGGAACTGCAGGCACGTCGTCACGAGCGCCTGATGGCTTATGGCAAGTTCAAGGAAACCGAGGGTCGCTGATTCGTCAGCCCGGCTGGTCGACAAGGTCGCACAACGCGTTGCCGCGTGTGCGGCCTTTGTTGTTTCTGGCGAGGTGCCGACGGTCGCGATTGCCTTGTCGGGTGGGCGTGATTCTGCGGCGCTGCTGCACGCGTGCGCCGTGTGGCGAGATGCTGGCGTGCCTGTGCGCCTCGTTGCCTTGCATGTCCACCATGGTTTGCAAGCGGATGCGGATGCCTGGGAAACTGCCTGTGCTCGCATGGCCCAAGCAGCGGCTGCTGAGTTTCATGCGCGCCGTGTGATCGTTGCGGTTGATGCCGGGCGTGGCGTGGAAGAGGCCGCGCGCGAGGCCCGCTATGCCGCACTCGCTGACCTGTGCGCGCAGGCCGGTGCCACGATTCTGCTCACTGCGCATCATCTGGACGATCAGGCCGAGACCATCTTGCTGCAACTGATGCGTGGCGCCGGCCTCGATGGCCTTTCCGCCATGCCGATGACTCGCGCGAGTTGCGTCACGTTGCTGCGCCCATGGCTTGATGTGCCGCGCAGTGACATCGAGCAGTACGCTCACACTCACGCGCTCGCGTGGGTCGATGATCCTTCCAATGAAGATTCGCGTTACGCACGCAATGCGCTGCGGCCGCTGCTGGCGGGCATGGCCGGGCATTTCCCCGGCTATCGGGAGGCGCTTGCACGCAGCGCTGCCCATCTGGCGGATGCTGCAGCGTTGATCGAAGAAATTGCGCAGGCGGATCTGGCGCAGGTCGCTTCAACAGATGAACTCGACGTGGCGGCGCTGGCCGCGCTATCCGCGCCGCGTCAGCGAGCGGTGCTGCGGGCGTGGTTGACACAGGCGGGTATGCGTGCGCTGTCCGCGCGCCGCCTTGATGATCTGCGCACGCAACTGATCGATGCACGTGACGATGGCGCGCTGTGCATCGAATTGCCGGCCGGGCAAGTCAGACGCTATCGCGGCGCTGCGTGGATTGAGTCAGGGGTTGGCGATGCGGCCACGCCAGCACCTGTCGCACTTGATGCTGGGCGGTTCGACCCGGCACGGCGGACCAGTCAACGTGTGAGTGTGGCTGAGTGGGGCGGGGCGCTGGTGTTTTCACCTGTGGCCGCAGACGGTATCGCTGAGCAAATCCTGCAAGCGCCGCTGGCGTTGGCGCCTCGTCGTGGCGGAGAGCGCATCGTGCTGCGTCCGGGTGGGCCATCGCGCGCACTCAAACAGGCCTATCAGGAGGCTGGCATTCCGGCTTGGGAGCGCCGGCGTTTGCCACTGCTCTACGCTGGCGAAACACTGGTTTTTGCGGCTGGACTGGGTATCGACCGGGCAGCCGCAGGCAGCGGCCCCGGCTGGCAGATCGCGTGGTTGTCGGCCACCCAAGGTGCTTCCTGATACACATCTTCACTGGCGAATTGCTTGCCGATCGATGCAAATTGCTGTATTTTCAAAAGCTTTTGCACCGTTCCGCCTCCTCTCGATCTTTCCAAGATGGCTCTCATCGTTCACAAGTACGGTGGCACCTCGATGGGTTCAGTTGAACGCATCAAGAATGTCGCCAAGCGCGTTGCCAAGTGGCACCGTGCCGGTCACCAGATCGTGGTCGTTCCGTCGGCCATGTCCGGCGAAACCAACCGCCTGCTGGGTATGGCCAAAGAGATTGCGGCCCAACCCGACCCGCGTGAACTCGACATGATTGCCTCGACCGGCGAGCAGGTGAGCGTGGGCTTGCTGGCCATCGCGCTGCATGCCGAAGGCATCGACGCCCGCAGCTATACCGGCTGGCAAGTGCCGGTGAAGACCGATTCGGCCTACACCAAGGCCCGCATCCAGTCGATCGACGACGCGCGCGTGCGCGTTGACCTCGACGCCGGCCGCGTGGTCGTCATCACCGGTTTCCAGGGTATCGATGGCGAAGGCCACATCACCACGCTCGGCCGTGGCGGTTCGGACACCTCGGCCGTGGCGGTTGCCGCTGCGCTCGAAGCCGACGAGTGCCTGATCTATACCGACGTCGACGGCGTCTACACGACCGACCCGCGCGTGGTGGACGACGCCCGCCGCCTGGACAAGATCACCTTCGAAGAGATGCTGGAAATGGCCAGCCTCGGCTCCAAGGTGCTGCAGATTCGCTCGGTGGAGTTTGCCGGCAAGTATCGCGTGAAGACCCGCGTATTGTCGTCGCTGACTGACCCGCTGATGTCGCTCGACGTCGAGATGAACTCGGGCACGCTGATTACTTTTGAGGAAGATTCGAACATGGAAGCCGCCGCCATTTCCGGCATCGCCTTTGCCCGCGACGAAGCCAAGATCACCGTGATCGGTGTGCCGGACAAGCCCGGCATCGCGTATCAGATCCTGGGTCCGGTTGCCGACGCCAACATTGACGTCGACATGATCATCCAGAACCAGTCGGTGGAAGGTAAGACGGACTTCACCTTCACCGTGCCGCGCGGCGAATATCAGCGTGCCCTGGCGATCCTGAACGACAGCGTGAAGGGCCACATCGGTGCCGCCAGCGTGTCGGGTGACCCGAAGGTGTCGAAGGTGTCGGTGGTGGGTGTGGGCATGCGCTCGCACGTGGGCATCGCCAGCAAGATGTTCCGCACGCTTTCGGAAGAGGGCATCAACATCCAGATGATCTCCACCTCGGAAATCAAGATTTCGGTGCTGATCGACGAGAAGTACATGGAGCTGGCCGTGCGCGCGCTCCACAAAGCGTTCGAGCTGGATCAGGCGTAATCGACTGAGCCGGTACCGGGTGGCCGGGGTGGCGACCCCCGGGAGCCACAGATTCTCACCACGTTGTCATGCAGTTGTCGTTGACCGGATGGGGTGAAGTAGCTAGAATACGCGCTTCGTCGCACGGGCTCCTTCGTGCGACGGTCAGTTTGGGAGACGTGGCCGAGAGGTCGAAGGCACTCCCCTGCTAAGGGAGCATCCGGGCCAAAACCTGGATCGAGGGTTCGAATCCCTCCGTCTCCGCCAGCAATGGCGGAACAACCCCGGAAGATCGCGGTCTTCCGGGGTTTTCTTTTTTCTGCGGCCGGTTTCTCTCAGATGCGTGGTAGTACCCCTGCATTGCAGCATGGCAGGCCGTCGTAGCCGGGATTGAGGCCCGCATCAAAATAAAGCAGCCCGCATGATGCAAACCAAGCGGGCTGTTTCGTTTTGGCCGTGGATTGTCACAGACTGCGGCCGTGTCAGCCCGCCGCCTGCGCGAGAACTTGCAGGCGGCCTGCCTCGATCTCGTTGACCATGAAGAAGGGCAGGCTCAGTCGCCACGCACCATTGCGTACCGGAGCGTCATAGCAGAATGGCGCTTCGTCGTCGCAGGTGAACTTCACGCGCACGAGGGCGTCATCAGCCGCTGTCGTTTTGCCGCCGATGCTGCGATAGGCTGCATTGCTGCCGATATGAAAATCGCTGCTCTCCCAGCGCAGCGGCGCATGGGTGGGCAGGGGGGCGGCGTCATGAAAGCCGAACAGTTCGTCATGGTTCAGGATGCTTTCGCGCACCGTTGGCCAGAGCACTTCTCGCAGGAAGGCCTGATCGGTGAAGCGTGCCGCACCGCGATAGGTCGTGGTGTACGCACGCATTTTCGGTGCAATGGGCGGCAGTACGCCTGTGCAACCGCCCCATAGCCCGGCCAGCAGCAGCTCGGTGTGCGTGAAATAGTCGCGGATGTGGTGGAAGAACCGTCCACTGGTGAGCCATGCCTCAATTGCGGGGACTTCCCGCTCGGAGAGCAAGGCATCGGCGTCGCGTACCAGGAAGCGATCGACTTGCGGGTCATCCATCACGAGAAAGCGCCAGAGCGTGGCCGGGATATCACGGTAAGGGTGGTCATCCATTTCAACCACCTGTGCGCCGGCTGCGCGCAGTCGCGCCTGTACGTGCGCCGGTACGCTGCTGTCCAGGTAGAAGCGGCAAGTCCAGGCCGGGAACAACTCGTGTGCGATGCGCGCATTCATCACTGCGCTCTCGCAATAGCGTGGCTGCGCGCCGAACAGGCTGTAGGCAATGATGTTGCGTTCTGGCGCCTGTGCATTGAATGCCGGCGGCGTGGCAGGCAGCGGCCAGCGCTCTCCATGTCGATGTCGCTCGTCAGCCTCGCGCAGCGAACGTGATCCATATTGGCGTACTTCGTCAGTGCGCCCCAGCCAGCCGCAGACTTCCGCCAGGCCATCGAGCCACGTACCCGCCGCCCGCGCGCGCTGCTCGGGCGGTGCATCGTGAATCTGCTGGTAGACGCGATAGGCCTCTTCGTGAGCGCCGGTGCGCATCAGGCTGAGCGCGTAGTCGCCTAGCACGGTGATGTTGTTGGGGGTGATTTCAAGCGCTCGGCGCGCGAGTTGCACCCCGGCGACATAGTCTTGCTCGGCCATTGCCTTGCGGAACTGTTCCGCCAATTGCTGAAACTGAGCCGGCGTGATCTGGGCGCGTGCGTTGCGGTTGGGCAAGGGCTTTTTCTGCGCAAACCGCGCGTGAGGAGGGCTGCGTCTGGACATGATTCTTGAGCGCGAGGCGGCGACATGCCAGTCGCCATGAGCGATGGCGAGGCATGTCGAAATTTGAGGGAATGCGTGCCTATATGGGGCACGCTGCGTGACTCAACAGCGTGACGCTTATTGCGCGAGCGCCACGTCCGTGCGGTCTTGATGTTCGACCGGCGGCGCTGCCGTCGGCATGCTATCCGAGCGCGCAAGCTCAACACCCAGCATGAACTTGATGAGGTCGGTATCACTGGTAATGCCGAGCTTTTTCATTGCGTTGCTCTTTTGCGAGCTGATGGTCTGTTTGCTGCGGCGGAGCGTGGCGGCAATCTCATTGATGCTCTGTCCCGACACAAACAGTCGGATGACCTCGGCTTCACGCGTGGTCAGCTCACGCTTGGCACTGTCCGGCTCTTCCACGTCGAGCTGCCAGACGATCTTGGCAATGGCCGGTGAGAAATAGCGACCATCGGCATAGGCGCCATGGATGGCCGGCAGTACGTGCGCAGTCGAATCGGACTTGCTCAGAATGCACTGAATGCCGAGCTTGAGGAGCGAACGGATGACGCCAGGGTTGTCCATCATCGACAGCACGACGATGCGCTTGTTCGGGTAGCGGCGACGCAGGAACGAAAACAGTGTGATGCCGTCGCCAAATTCACCGCCGGGCATCGCGTAGTCGCAAATCAGCACATCGCATGGGTGCGCATTGAGCGCCGCGATCAACTCGGTCGAGTTGGCGGCAGTGGCCGTAACGTTGACCGTGCGGTGCTCCCCCAGTGTTGACTTCATGCCTTCGACGATTGCGGGATGATCGTCCGCCACGATCACACGGATGGAAAAATTGTCCATATAGCTCGGTCCTGTTTGGGATGGGTGGGCGCGATCAATGGTGGCAATGCCTCGTGTGTTCCTGGATATGTCATCGACCGTCACAGCGTTTGTTAAACATGACTTTAGTGTGACGACAATCTTCGGCATATCGGAAAAGTACTAAAACTGCCGTCGCGATCTCGTCATCTGATACAGCGCTCGGCCTTGTGGAGTACGGATGAAGGCCCGCAAGGTCAATGTAGGCCTAGGCCGCATCGAACTGGATTGTTTGGGGTTTCTGGTTTTCGTACCTGTCCTATGTGCGTCAGAGCGGTGTCGCATACCGCTGCCGCGACGATTTCCACAGAATTGAGCCCGTTTCGCAACCAACCTCCATGGTTGCTAGCCGCTCGGCAGTACGAAACCCATCAGCGCGGAACGCGATGTTCCGTCGCGCGCGTCGAGAGCGGCTCTAACCATCTCAGACCATGACTCAAGACGCATTGCTCCCTCAGGACTCGCAACATCCGGCGGAACCCGAGCCGGCGAAGTCCAAGACCAATCACGACGGGCTGCTCGACGCTGTCCTGTGGATGTGCGATCGCTATGGCTACGGCAAGACGCCCGAAGCCCTGCTGGCTGGGCTGCCCAAGGCTGGGCTGCTGACGCCTTCGCTTGCGCTTGATGCACTGGCCAACGCTGGTCTGACGGCCGGCCTGGTTGATCGCCATCTGCAACTGCTGCCCGCGCACGTGATGCCGATGATCCTGCTGCATAAGCGTGCAGGTGCGTGCATTCTGCTCGGCCGTCGCGCCAACCCGGATAAGGAGGCCAAGAGTCGCGTCCTGTATCAGGTCATCATGTCGGACATCGGTCCCGATCCTGTCGAGTACACGCAGGAGGAGATGAACGAGATCTACTCGGGCTACGCCATTCTCGTGAAGCCGGCGGCCAAGGTGGACACCCGCGCCGGCGAGCAAGACCCCGAGCCGGCTGGCCACTGGCTGTTGCGCACGCTGTGGCGCTACCGCCGGTACTACGCGAGCGCCGCGCTGGGCGCGCTGCTCATCAACGTGCTTGGCCTGGCCAGCATTTTCTTCACCATGAACGTGTATGACCGTGTGGTGCCGAACCAGGCGTTCGTCACCCTGTGGTCGCTCGCCATTGGCGTGTGCGTGGCGATGACGTTCGAGGCGATCTCCCGCCACGTTCGCGCGCACTTGCTGGATGTCGCGGGCAAGAAGGCCGATCTGGTGATGGGCACCTTGCTGTTCCGCCAGGCGTTGTCGATCCGGATGGAGAACAAGCCGTCGTCGGCAGGCTCGTTTGCGAACCAGTTGCGCGAGTACGAATCGGTACGTGACTTTGCAACGTCCGCCACGCTTGCAACGGTCTCTGATCTGCCGTTCGTGTTCCTCTTCATCGGCGTGGTCTTCATGATTGGGGGCAACCTCGGCTGGGTGCCTGCGCTCATGGTGCCGCTCATCATCGGTATCAGCGTGCTGGTGCAATGGCCGTTGGCAAAGGTCATGAAGGAAAGCCTGCGCGAAGCCTCGCTCAAGCAAGGCGTGCTGATTGAATCGATCGAAGGGCTGGAAACGCTGAAGGCGGTTGGCGGCGAGGGCTACATGCAGCGCCGTTGGGAACGCTATAGCGGTATGGCGGCGTCTTCGGCCATGCGCTCGCGCAAGATCTCCAGCAAGGCCACCAGCGTGGTGACCTTTCTGCAGCAGATGCAAACCGTGGTGCTGGTGGTGCTGGGCGTGTACCTGATCGATGCCGGTCAACTCACCCAGGGCGCGCTGATCGGTACCGTCATGCTGGCGGGCCGCATCACGGCACCGCTGAGCCAGGTGATGGGACTGGCGCTGCGTTTCCAGCAAGCCAAGGCTGCATTCCATTCGCTCAACGAGCTGATGAAGAAACCGGTCGATCGTGATCCGACCCGGGAATACCTGCCCAAGCCTCCGCTGACCGGCCAACTGTCGCTCAAGCGTGTGGAATTCTCCTACCCGGCGCCGCCGATGCAGCCCAACCCGGCCATCCTCAAGGGGGTGAACCTGTCGATCAAACCGGGTGAGCGGGTTGCCATTCTCGGCCGCATTGGTAGCGGCAAGTCGACGCTGCTACGCGTGATGGGCCGGCTGTACGCACCCACCAAGGGTCAGATGTTGACCGATGGCCTGGACGTCGAGCAGATTGATCCGGCCGACTGGCGCAAGACAGTGGGCTACGTTGGCCAGGATGCACGCCTGTTCCACGGCACGCTGCGCGAGAACGTCATGATCGGACGCCCTGAAGCTTCGGCCGAAGAATTTCTGCGCGTGCTGCGCCTGACAGGTCTGGACCAGGTGGCGGCCAAGCACCCGCGGGGCATCAACCTGCCGATCAGCGAGGGCGGAGAGGGTATCTCCGGTGGTCAGCGCCAACTGGTGTCGCTGGCCCGCACGCTGCTTGCGCGTCCGCAGCTGTTGCTGCTTGACGAGCCGACCAGCGCGATGGACAGCCAGACCGAAACCATCTTCCTCGATCACCTTGTCCGTGCGACCGAGGGTCAGACGCTCGTGGTGGTCACGCACCGTCCGTCGCTGTTGCAACTGGTGGAGCGAATCATCGTTGTCGAGGACGGCAAGGTCGCGGCCGATGGGCCGAAGGACAAGGTTCTCGCTGCGCTCTCTGGTTCCAGTGAGAGGCGCCCGGCGCCTGCATCTGTGAGCCCAGAGCGCATCGCTGCCAATAGCGACCAGGCGGCGCTTGCTGCCAACAGCTCGCCCAACGCGAACCCCGTCACGCCGCGCGAGACCGCGCGTTCCGTGAACCAGGAGACGAAGTGATGAAACTCGATTTCCTCAAGGCGTGGCTGCCGAAGAAGCCAAAGCTGACCCCCGGCGATGCCGAATTCATGAACGACGTGCAGGAGTCGCTGCTTACGCAGTCGACGCCTGGTTCGATGCTGGTGCTGTACCTGATCGGCGCCATCATCATCTGCGGCGTGACCTGGGCGAAGTTTGCACGGGTGGAAGAGGTGACGCACGGCGACGGCACCATCATCTCCAAGAGCCGCGAGCAGGTGATCCAGAGTCTGGAGGGCGGCATCCTGGAGCAGCTCGACGTGCGCGAAGGCGACGTCGTCAAGAAAGGCCAGGTGCTGGCCAAGATCGATCCGACCCGGGCCGAAACGAGCTACCGCGAGGCGTGGTCAAAGCAGATCGGCCTGAAGGCGACCATCGCACGCCTGCGTGCGGAAGCTTATAGCCAGCCGTTGGTGTTTCCGGATGATGTGAAGACCGTGAAGGCGGTGGTCCAGCAGGAAACGCTGGCCTACAACGCGCGCCGTCGCGCACTGGACGATACCGTCGCCGCGCTGGAGAAGAGCTACGCGCTGTCGCAAAAGGAGATCGGGCTGGCCGAGCCGCTGGCCGCACGCGGCCTGGTGTCGGAAGTCGAGCTGCTGCGTATGCGCCGCCAGGCAAACGAGCTGCGTTCTCAGATCGTGGACCGCCGCAATCGTTTTCAGGCCGATGCCAACTCCGAGCTGACCAAGCTCGAACTGGAACTCGCACAGACCAGCGAAACCGTGGTCGGCCGCGCTGACGTCCTGCAACGCACGACGGTGGTCGCACCTGTCTATGGCACGGTCAAGAACATTCGCGTCAATACCATCGGTGGTGTGATCCAGCCGGGCGAGCACATCATGGAAATCGTGCCGCTGGAAGACCAACTGCTGGTCGAGGCGCGCATCAAGCCGTCGGACGTGGCGTTCCTGCACCCTGGTCAACCGGCCATGGTGAAGGTGACGGCCTACGACTTTGGTATCTACGGCGGCCTCAAGGGCAAGGTGGAACACATCAGCCCCGATACGCTCAAGGATGACCAGAAGGCAGCATCGGGCCGCCCGGATGCAACGTACTACCGCGTGCTTGTGCTGACCGATTCGAGCGCGCTGCACGCTGGCGGTAAGACGCTGCCCATCCTGCCCGGCATGGTGTCGACCGTTGACATTCGCACGGGCGAGAAGACCATCCTCGACTACTTGCTCAAGCCCATCTTCAAGGCGCGTGAAGCCTTCCGGGAGCGTTGATCATGGCCGGACAACGTCCTTTGGTGACATCACGCCCGGCGAAAAAGCCGATCGCGTGGATGGTTTCCTCGCTGTTCGCCTTGGCACCGTTCGCATTGGCGGAGACTGCTGCAGCGCAGAGCCTGGACGGGCTGCGCTCGCACGTTCGCATGACGGAATGGGCAAGCCAGCTTCCGCCTGACACGTCTGCTGCCACTCAGGCTCAGGAGGCCAAACAGGCCGCCCAGGCGCGTGCGGACGAAAAGCAACGGCTGGCTGAGACCGACACGGCTGCTGGCCAGGCAAAGCTCGCTGCGCAAGCCAAGCGCGACGAGGAAGCTCGGCTGCAGCAAGCCGCTCAGGCGGCGAAGGAAGACATGCTCAAGGCCGCACAGGCTCGTGAGGCGCAGCGCTTGAACGAAGAGGCGCGCACGGCAGAAGCCCTGCGCCGTGCAGCTGCCGAGGCACAAGCAGAGCAACAGCGTGTGGCGCGCGAACAGGCCGCCGCACGTGCTCGCGCAGAGCAAGCCCAACGCGAAGCTGAAGACGCCCGCCGCAAGGCGCTGGCTGAGGCCGAAGAGAATCGACGCCTTGCCGAGCAGGCTCGCCGGGAAGCCGAAGAGGCGCGCAAGCAAGCCCAGATGCACGCCGAGGCGCTGCGTCGCCAAGCCGAGGCGCAAACTGAAGCGGCCCGCCAGCGCGATGCTGCCGCCAAGGCTACAGCCGAAGCCGAGGCAGCTCGACGCAGCGAAGCCGAGCGGCAGCGTTTGGCAGCACAGCAGGCAGAAGAAAAGCAGCGCTTGGCGGCGCAAGCCCAACAGGCTGAAGCAGCGCGACACGCTGAAGCGGAGCGCATTGCAGCAGCCGAAGCGCAAGCCAAGGCCAAGGCGGAACAAGCTGCCGAAGCCGCACAAGCACAGCGTCGCCAGGCAGAAGCCCAGGCGCAACAAGCCGAGCTGGCAGCGCAAGCCGCACAAAAAGCGCGAGAGGCGGAAGCTGCGCGCGAAGCCGAGTCCATGCAGACGGCGGACGCCGTACGCGCCCAAGCGTTGGCAGAGGCTGCGCGCGAGAACCGGGACGTCGCTCCCGTCGCCACTGCCCAAAATGCGCCCGTAGATTCGCCGGAGGCCGTGGGCAAGACCTCGCCCGCAACCACGGCCCGCACCGCGGGGCAGCAGACCAGCGCGATCCTCGATGCCGCCCGCCGCGACCCTGTGCGGCCGGTTGCTGGAAACGCCGCGCCGGGCCAGTTCGCACAATGGCTGGAAAGCGAACCCGATACCTATGGCAAGGGCCCGTCGTTGTCGGATTCCCAACTGCGCCAAGTCTTTCTGGACGCCGTGATCCGCGCGACCGACCGTAGCCCGGAAGTGCGACAAGCCCAGGCGAATCATCTGGCAGCCAATGCCGACGTGGCTGAAGCCAAGGGCCAGCGCTGGCCGCAGGTCGATATCGGCTCGCAATCCCCGTCGGCCAACTTTGGCGGCAACTCGCGCACCGGAGGCAATTTTTCCAACCCGCTGACGGTGAACGTTACGACCAACGTGTTTGACTGGGGCCGTACGAAAAACACCATCGGCAGTCGTGAACACCTGTCCACTGCGGCCAAGCAGGCCTACCAGACCGCGATGGAAAACTCCGGTTTCGAGGTTTCAAGCACGCTGGTCGAACTCGGCAAGCAACGCAACATCGTCGAGTTGAGCCAGCAGTACGTCGACCGCATGGCAACGCTCGTCAAGATGCTGAGCGAGATCGTGCAGGTGGACCGCGGGCGCGGCAGTGAACTGACGCAAGCCAAGACGCGCCTGCTGCAAGCCGAGGCGCAGCGTGATACCGCAGAAGCCAGGGTGCGCGATGCCCAGTTGAACCTGAGCAAGCTGATTGGTGACGGCGACGTGATGATCCCGCGTACGCGGCAATGGTCGATTGAGCCCGGCGATTTGCCAGAGCTGCTGTCGCTAGCCAGCGTGCATCCGACGCTGCAACAGGTGCGGGCCGAAGCCGAAGCGGCTGACCTCAACGCCCAGGCCGTGAAGGCCTCGGGCCGGCCCCAGTTGAACTGGGTCGTGTCGGGCGGCCTGAATAAGGATGCGCTGGGCCAGCGGCAAGGGTGGCAAACCATGCTCTCGCTCAACTGGGGCGCTTTCCGGGGTGGCTCCGCCAATGCAGCGACAGAAGCGGCGAGTGCGCGTGCCTCAGCAAGTTGGCAGCGTATGGAGCAGCAGCAGCGCGATCTGGAGCACGCCATCCGTGCCGCCGACCAGGACGCGCGGACCATGCTGCAGCGTGCCGATCTCTACCAAGGCCTGTCGGCCGAAACCGACAAGGTCCGCAAGGCGTTTTTCGAGCAGTGGTACCACCTGGGCCGGCGCACCCTGCTGGACGTGCTCACCGCAGAAAGCGAGCACTACGGCAACCGTGTCGCCGAGGTCACCAACCGCTTCGATGCCTATCTGGCGGTGTTCCGCGAGCACCACTCGGCTGGCGGTTTGGTGCAATGGCTGCAGGGGCCAAAAGCTGAGGGCAAATCCTGACGCCGCTGTCTGATGCACCCATAGGAAGGGCCGAGAGCGCCAAGTTCTCGGCCTTTTCTTTTGTGCACGGTCTTGATGGGCATGTTGGCCGTCTTTGCACTGCACTTTCGTACCTGTCTGATGCACATCGCAGGTAGTCCCATATCTCCGCAAGGGGCATCTCGAGAGAATCATTCCGCGACCAAGGGCCCTCAAAAGGCCTTGATTTCTCTCGTTTTGTTCTTGCTGGCAGGGGCCGGCAGACTCATTAAGGACCATTACTGTGGATACGAGTACCGTGAAGCTGGCCGTCGTGGACGGCAAGACCGTCACCCAAGCCGCGGAACTGCATGGCGGCGCGCAAGGTGCGCCCGTCAAGGTGCGCGCAATCAAGGGCGGCAAGTTCGTGCTGGCCGACCAAAAGACGGGCCACGCACCCGAGAACGTCACGGTCAAGCGTGTCGGCAAGGACCTGCACGTTGCCCTGGAGGGCGATGCTGCTCAACAGCCGTCGCTGATCATCGAAGACTATTATGGCAGCGACAGCCAACTGGCTGGCGTGGCTGAAGATGGCGCATACCACGAGTACGTCGTGAATGGTGCCGGTGAAGAGGAAGCCTCTCTGCTGGCTGATGGTGCCAGTGCACCGGCGGAGCTCAGCGCACAGCCGCTGGCGGGTATGACCGGCCTGGTGGCCGCGCCCGCCGTGGCTTCGTTCCCGTGGGCTGCATCGTTGTTGGGCCTGGGCGCGTTGGGCATGGTGGGCGCCGCCGTTGCCGGCGGCAACGGCGGTGATAACGGTATCAACGCCGACGGCCAGCGCGAGGGCGCTGGCGTTGTGGATACCACCCCGCCGGCCCCGGGCACGATCGTCGACATCATCGACGACGTGGGCATCTACCAAGGCACGATCGTACCGGGCACCTCGACTGATGACTCGACCCCGACGTTGACGGGCCGGGCCGAAGCCGGCACCACGGTCATCATCCGTGATGGCAATACAGTGATTGGCTCGGTTGTTGCCAACGCTGACGGCACCTGGCGCTACACGCCGGACAACCCGCTGAACGACGGTACCTACAACTTCAACGTGATCGTGCGCAACGCCGCGGGCATCGTCTCCGATCCGTCGGCTACGTGGACGGTGATCGTGGACACCGTGCCGCCGGGCCTCCCGTTCATCACCGAGGTGATCGACAACGTGGGCGACCAGACGGGCCCGCTGGAGTCGGGTGATGTCACCGATGACACCACCCCGACCCTGCGCGGCACGGCCGAGGCAGGCAGCCTCGTGATCCTGTACGAGCGCACCGGCACGGGTGCACGGCAGCCCGTGGGCAGCACCCATGCCGATGCAAGCGGCAACTGGGAGATCACGCCGAGCGCGCTGCTTAACGGCACGCACCGCTTGGACGTTCGTGCGTTTGACGCGGCAGGGAACTGGAGCCGCTTCAGCGCTCCATTCGACCTGACCATCATGACAGGCGGTATCCCGACGGCGCCGGCGATCATCAACGTGATCGACGACGTTGGTAGCGTCACGGGCAACATCGCCCCGGGTGGTGTGACGGACGACACACGCCCCACGGTTGTCGGCACGGCCCAACCGGGCGCCGTGGTGCGCGTGTACGACGTGGTTGACGGCAACGAAGTGCTGCTGGGCAGCACGATTGCCGACGCCAACGGCCGCTGGGAGTTCACCCCCGACGAAGCCCACGCCCTGGCCGAAGGCCAGCACAACCTCAAGGCCACCGCCGAACTGGGCGGCCAAATCAGCCCGCCGACCGGCCTGTACCCGATCGAAGTCGACCTGACCGCCCCGGGCGCGCTGAACCCGCCGGAGCTGATCGACGACGTCGGCAGCATCCAAGGCCCGATCCACAGCGGCGACACCACCGACGACGCCAACCCCACCTTCCAGGGCACGGGCGGCGACCCGGGTGACACCATCGTCATCCGCGACAACGGCACCATCATCGGCACCACCATCGTCAAGGAAGACGGCTCGTGGGAATTCACCCCCGCCACCCCGCTGCCCGACGGCGACCACTCGTTCACCGCCCAACCGGTTGACCCGGTGGGCAACGCCGGCCCGATCACCACCCCGATCGACTTCCGCGTCGAGACCGGCGCCGTTGAAGTCTCCATCACCAGCGTGATCGACGACAAGGGCCCGGTCACCGGCCCGATCACCCCGGGCGGCGTCACCGACGACGACACCCCGACGCTCAACGGCCGCGCCACCCCCAACGGCATCGTCAAGCTGTACGACGGCGAGACGCTGCTGGGCTCGACCGTCGCCAATGCCGACGGCACGTGGACGTTTACCGTCACCACCCCTGCACTGGAAGGCGAGGGCGAGCACACGCTGCGCGCCACCGTCACCGTCCCAGGCCAAGCAGAAAGCGACCCGGCCACCTTCGGCCTGGTGCTGGACACCGTCGCCCCGCAGCCGGGCACGATCGACGACGTGTATGACGACGTTGGCACCAAGCAAGGCACGGTTGCCGATGGCGGCGTCACCGACGACAGCACCCCCACGCTCTCTGGCACGGCTGAAGCCGGCGCCACCGTCATCGTGCGCAACGGCGACGAAGTGATCGGCTCGACCATCGCCAACGGCGAAGGCAAGTGGAGCTACACGCCGGAGAACCCGCTGGCCGATGGCGCATACGACTTCAACATCATCGTGCGCGACGCCGCGGGCAACAGCTCCGAGCCGTCTGACCCGTGGGCCGTCATCATCGACACGGACATCCCGACGCCGTCGATTGGTGACGTCTGGGACAACACCGACCCGAGCAACCTGGTGCCGATCGAAGACGGCGGTGTGACCAAGGACCGCACGCCAGTGATTGGCGGTGAAGGCAGCACGCCGGGCGACACGATCATCGTGATCGTGGACGACGAAGTCGTGGGCTCGACCATCGTCGGCGACGACGGCAAGTGGGAGTTCGAGATCCCGACGGATCTGGAAGACGGCAAGCACAAGTTCGAAGTGGTGGAGCAGGATGAGGCTGGCAACAGCGCCAAGTCTGACCCCGTGACCGTGATCGTTGACGGCACGCCCCCGGGCGCCCTGAACCCGCCGGAGCTGATCGACGACGTCGGTGACATCACCGGCCCGATCCACAGTGGTGACACCACCGACGACACCAAGCCCACCTTCCAAGGCACGGGCGGCGAGCCGGGTGACACCATCGTCGTGCGCGACAACGGCACGATCATCGGCACGACCATCGTCAAGGACGACGGCAGCTGGACGTTCGAGCCGGAGACCCCGCTGACCGACGGTGACCACTCGTTCACCGCACAGCCGGTTGACCCGGCAGGCAACGCCGGTCCGGAAACCGCCCCGATCGACTTCGTGGTCGACACGACCGTGCCGACTATCGCCATCTCCGAAGTGATTGACGACGAAGGCAGTGTCACGGGTGCGATCGCCGCAGGTGGCGTGACCGACGACACGACGCCGACGCTGAACGGTACCGCCACGCCGAACGGCATCGTCAAGCTGTACGACGGCGACAAGCTGCTGGGCTCGACCGTCGCGAATGCCGACGGCACGTGGACGTTCACGGTCACCGAGCCGAAGCTCGAAGGCGACGGTACGCACACGCTGAAGGCCACCGTCACGATCCCGGGCCAAGCGGAAAGCGCCCCGGATACCTTCGACCTGGTGCTCGACACCACCGCGCCGGGCGCCCTGAACCCGCCGGAGCTGATCGACGACGTCGGTAGCATCCAGGGCCCGATCCACAGCGGTGACACCACCGACGACACCAAGCCCACCTTCCAAGGCACGGGCGGCGAGCCGGGTGACACCATCGTCGTGCGCGACAACGGCACCATCATCGGCACGACCATCGTCAAGGACGACGGCAGCTGGACGTTCGAGCCGGAGACCCCGCTGACGGACGGTGATCACTCGTTCACCGCGCAGCCGGTTGACCCGGCAGGCAACGCCGGCCCGGAAACGGACCCGATCGACTTCGTGGTCGACACGACCGTGCCGACCGTCGCCATCACTGAAGTGATTGACGACGAAGGCAGCGTCACGGGTGCGATCGCCGCAGGTGGCGTGACCGACGACACGACGCCGACGCTGAACGGCACCGCGACGCCGAACGGCATCGTCAAACTGTACGACGGTGACAAGCTGCTGGGCTCGACTGTCGCCAACGTGGACGGCTCGTGGACGTTCACCGTCACCACGCCGGCACTGGAAGGCGATGGCACGCACACGCTGAAGGCCACCGTCACGATCCCGGGCCAAGCGGAAAGTGCCCCGGATACCTTCGACCTGGTGCTCGACACCACCGCGCCGGGTGCACTGAACCCGCCGGAGCTGATCGACGACGTCGGTGACATCACCGGCCCGATCCACAGCGGTGACACCACCGACGACACCAAGCCCACCTTCCAAGGCACGGGCGGCGAGCCGGGTGACACCATCGTCGTGCGCGACAACGGCACCATCATCGGCACCACCATCGTTGGTGAAGACGGCTCGTGGACGTTCGAACCGGAAACCCCGCTGGCCAACGGTGATCACTCGTTCACCGCACAGCCGGTTGACCCGGCAGGCAACGCCGGCCCGGAAACCGCCCCGATCGACTTCGTGGTGGATACAACCGTGCCGACCATCGCCATCACCGAAGTGATTGACGACGAAGGCAGCGTCACGGGTGCGATCGCCGCAGGCGGCGTGACCGACGACACGACGCCGACGCTGAATGGCACCGCCACGCCGAACGGCATCGTCAAGCTGTACGACGGTGACAAGCTGCTGGGCTCGACTGTCGCCAACGTGGACGGCTCGTGGACGTTCACCGTCACCACGCCGGCACTGGAAGGCGATGGCACGCACACGCTGAAGGCCACCGTCACGATCCCGGGCCAAGCGGAAAGTGCCCCGGATACCTTCGACCTGGTGCTCGACACCACCGCGCCGGGTGCACTGAACCCGCCGGAACTGATCGACGACGTCGGTAGCATCCAGGGCCCGATCCACAGCGGTGACACCACCGACGACACCAAGCCCACCTTCCAAGGCACGGGCGGCGAGCCGGGTGACACCATTGTCGTGCGCGACAACGGCACGATCATCGGCACGACCATCGTCAAGGACGACGGCAGCTGGACGTTCGAACCGGAGACCCCGCTGGCTGATGGCGATCACTCGTTCACCGCACAGCCGATTGACCCGGCAGGCAACGCCGGCCCGGAAACCGCCCCGATCGACTTCGTGGTGGACACGGTGGCATTGCCACCGGTCATTACCAGCGTCATCGATGACGTGGCAGGCGGGATCGTGGGTGACATTCCCAATGGCGGTCTGACCAACGACTCCACCCCGACCCTGAACGGCACGGCAGAACCGGGCGCCACGGTGCGCATCCAGGTGGACGGCGGCACGTCCTACACCGTCACGGCAAGTGCTTCCGGTGCGTGGAGCTTTACGCCGCCGGCGTTGACGGAGGGTACCCATACGTTCAGCGTCACGCAGACCGACATTGCGGGTAACACCAGCGGCGCAGCAACGCGCTCGGTGGTGGTGGACCTGCACGCCGACGCACCGGTCATCACCAGCGTGATCGATGACGTGGCGGGCGGGATCGTGGGCAACATCCCCAACGGTGGTCTGACCAACGACAGGACTCCGACCCTGAACGGCACGGCAGAAGCGGGCGCCACGGTGCGCATCCAGGTGGATGGCGGCACGGTGTACAGCGTCACGGCCAATGCCTCGGGTGCCTGGACCTTCACGCCGCCGGCGCTGGCGGACGGTACCCATACGTTCAGCGTTTCGCAGACCGACGTTGCGGGCAACACCAGTGGCGCGGCGACGCGCTCGGTGGTGGTGGATGCGACTGTGGTGGCACCGGTCATCACCAGCGTGATCGATGACGTGGCAGGCGGGATCGTGGGCAACATCCCCAATGGGGGGCTGACCAACGACAGGACCCCGACCCTGAACGGTACGGCGGAAGCCAATGCCGTTGTCCGTATCCAGGTGGATGGCGGCACGGTGTACAGCGTCACGGCCAATGCCTCGGGTGCCTGGACCTTCACGCCGCCGGCGCTGGCGGACGGTACCCATACGTTCAGCGTTTCGCAGACTGACGTTGCGGGCAACACCAGCGGCGCAGCGACGCGCTCAGTGGTGGTCGACGCGACTGTGGTGGCACCGGTCATCACCAGCGTGATCGATGACGTGGCAGGTGGGATCGTGGGCAACATTCCCAATGGGGGGCTGACCAATGACAGGACCCCGACCCTGAACGGTACGGCGGAAGCCAATGCCGTTGTCCGTATCCAGGTGGATGGCGGCACGATCTACAGTGTCACAGCCAATGCCTCGGGTGTCTGGACCTTCACGCCGCCGTCGCTGGCGGACGGCACCCACACGTTCAGCGTTTCGCAGACTGACCCTGCTGGTAACACCAGTGGCGCAACGACCCGTTCGGTGGTGGTCGACGCGACTGTGGTGGCACCGGTCATCACCAGCGTGATCGATGACGTGGGCCCGGTCACAGGAAATATCCCCAATGCTGGTACGACCGATGACAACACCCCGACCCTGAACGGCACGGCAGAACCGGGCGCTACGGTGCGCATCCAGGTGGATGGCGGTACGGCCTACACCGTCACGGCCAATGCCTCCGGCAACTGGACCTTCACGCCGCCGGCGCTGTCGCTGGGCTCGCATACCTTCAGCGTCACGCAGACTGACCTTGCCGGCAATACCAGCACAGCAACAACGCGCTCGTTGACGGTGGTTTCACCCCTTTCCTCGGGGAGTGAAGACTTCAATGAATACGCTGTGGGCGGTCGTCCTGGCCCGACTGGTATTCCGACTAACGGTGGATCGGTCACAACAGACTCCGGCCTGAGAATTAGCGCTACCCTTTCGAGTGGTGGTAGCCATACCAGATTGGGGCTTGATCCCATCGGCGGCACGAGCAGGACCGATGCGGCGATTGCGGCGCAGCGTGATGTGACGGTCCGAGTTGACTTTGGCCAGTCGGGTACCACGGATGTTTCGTTTAGGGTTGTTCAAGGCTTTGGCAACGGAGGGGGGACGCCAGCCGAGCGCGACGGCGGTACGGTTAGGTTCTACAGCCCAACGGGTGAGCTTTTGGGTACGCAGAATTACACCTTCTTCTTGACGAACCCCATCAACATCAGCTTTGTGGCTCCTGCTGGAAAGACGCTGGGCTATATGGTCTGGACAAATAGTGGGGTGCCGGACGTCTATGAGGACCTCGGCTGGTCACAGGGTCTGGATGATTTTGTCTGGGGCACGAGGGTCCCCCGTAGTGGCACGATGGATACGACGGAGTCTGCTGTTGACGACGAGGCAGCCAATGCCGCTGCGTTGTCAGAAGACAAGGCCGAGCAGGATGCATCGCCGGTTGAGGATGCCGCTGCGGCACAGCAGCCCAAGCAGGACGAGCCACAAGCTGACGATGCTGCTGCATCGAAGCAGCCTGAGTCGTCCACATTGCCGGAGCAGGAAGCCTCGCAGGCTGAGGAATCCGCACAAGCCGAGAACGCCCCTGTGGTGCAACAACCTGGGCAGGTGATCGAGGTGAGTGATGTGGCCGAGCTGGACACACTGGAAATCAAGGGCACCGAAGGCGTGATCGACACGCTCAAGCTGACCGGCGAGAACCAGGTGCTGGACTTGTCCAAGCTGGAAGGCGTGTCATCTGTGGAGGTGATCGACATCACCGGCACGGGCGACAACACCCTGAAGCTGAATCTGTCAGACGTACTGGAGCAGGGAGGCAAGGACCTGTTCATCGCGGACGGCAAGACGCAGATGATGGTCAAGGGCAACGAAGGCGACACGGTCGAGCTGTCGGACCTGCTCAAGGACGGCAGCGACATCGGCGACTGGGCCCAGCAAGCGGGCACGGTGACGGTGGAAGGCGAGCAGTACAACGTCTACTACCACGAAGCCACCAACGTCGAGCTGCTCGTCCAACTGGGCGTGACCGCCAACCTCGACAACCACTAAGCCAGCAAAGGAAGCCGGCCCCGGGCGACCCAGTTGCCTGGGTCTGGCTTCCTGCGCCAAGCGCAGAGACCCAACATGAATCTCCATCCATCGATCAAGCAACTGGCCCTGGCGAGCGCACTGCTCGCCAGCCTCGCCAGCGCCCCGGTGCTGGCCCAAGCGTCGCAACCCGCCACAGCAGGGCGAGTCGACACAAGCCTCAGCGTTGACCAGGCCGGGCAACAAGCCGGACGCGTCTTCGGCGCCGTGTACGCACCCGCCGGCCAGGTCGCAGCCGACCAGGTCCAGGTTATCTACTACCGCCAGCAGGTGAGCGGAGGCGTCGCGCGTCCGGCCGCCAACGTCTACATCGACGGCCACTACCAGACCAGCTTGCTGCCCAACGGCTACACCAGCTTCTGCGTCAAGCCTGGCGTACATACCCTGGGTGCCTACCAGAACGACGCGCCCGCCTACCGCGGCAAGACCCAGGACATCTACCGCGCAGACCTCAAAGCGGGCAACACCTACTTCCTCAAGGTGAGCGAAGGCGGTGCCAGTGGCGCCCCGGTTGCCGTCCCGCGCCAGCAGGCCGAGCAAGAGCTGCAGGGCGCCCACGCCCAGGTGCACGCACTCTCGCGTGCCGCCACCGTGGAAGCCTGCCGCGTCACCGCGCAGCCCGCAGCAGTGCAATACAAGGACTACACGCTCCAGGGTGACCTGCTGTTCGCCTTCGGCAAGTCCGGCTATCGCGACATCACCGCAGCAGGGCGGGATGCCATCGCTGGGCTCGTCGCGCAGATGCAACGAGAAGGCACCACCACCAAGCGCATCGTCGTGGTGGGGCACGCAGACCAGATCGGCTCGGCTGCCGCCGCCGAAGCGCTTGGCCTGCAGCGCGCCCAGACCGTACGTCGCGTGCTCATTGAGCGCGGGCTGCCGGGCGAGCGCGTCGAAGTGCAGAGCGCGGGCAACAGCGAACCGGTGGTCACCGACTGCAAGGGCAGTCGCCAGCAGCTGGTCGCCTGCTACGCGCCGAACCGGCGCGTGGTCGTGCGGGCAGACGTCACCAGCGCAGCGGCCAACTGAGAGAGAGCAGGGCAAGCGCAGCTGCCAGGACACCAGGCAGCAGCGCGTGTCCGCAAGAACAAACCAGGAACGGGAGACCTGAGTGATATGCGAGAGCAACCGGCGATTGCCGCCCGCAGTCATGGAAGTCCTGTGCGCCTTCATTGACTTGAAGGAGGATGGCCAGCGCGGCTTCAACTGTGCGCTGAATGACTACCTGCTGGCCTCGCCGGCGCAGCGGCGCAAGCTGGCGCAGCTGTGGCGCGAGAGCATCCAACAGGGCGCCACGCAGTACGAGGCGCAAGACTCGTCTTGACGAACGGAGCGCAGCAACACAGGCCAGGAACCCTTAGGGGCCTGGCCTTTGTGTTTGCGAGTGCCCCGTCAATGCCAGGGTTCAATACCTAACCCGATCGCACGGATAGGTGCGTACAGAAAAGGCCGAGAGCTCCACGTTCTCGGCCTTTCTTCTTGCCTGCGCGAGCCCGGTGGGCACGTTGGTCATCGTGCCTTGAACTTTCGTACTCGTCCGAGGCATCTCGCAGCCAGTCTCATATCTCCACGCCAGGCATCTGAGGAGAATCCCTCGTGATAAATGGCCTGCAAAAGGCCGGTCGTTTTTTCTCGTTTCGTTCTTGCTGGCAGAGGGCCAGCATGCTTACTAAGGACCATTACTGTGGATACGAGTACCGTGAAGCTGGCCGTCGTGGACGGCAAGACCGTCACCCAAGCTGCTGAACTGCGCAGCGGCAAGCAAGGCGCACCAGCGAAGGTGCGTGCATTCAAGGGCGGCAAGTTCATGCTGGCCGACGAAAAGACGGGCCACGCGCCTGAGAACATCACGGTCAAACGTGTCGGCAAGAACCTGCACGTCAGCTTGGAAGGTGACGATCTTGAGCATCCGGCGCTGATCATCGAAGACTTTTATGGCAACGATGGTCAGCTGGTCGGCTTGGGGGAGGATGGCGCATACCACGAGTACATTGCTGCCGACGGCGAGAAGGATCATGAGGCTGCCTTCCTGCTGGATGGTGGCGATTCGCCGCTGGTGCTTGGCGCACAGCAATTGGCCGGCTTTGGCGAACTTGTGGCGGCACCCGCTGTGGCTGCCTTCCCGTGGGCTGCGGCTCTGTTTGGCCTGGGCGCGCTCGGCATCATCGGCGCAGCCATTGCTGAAGGTAACTCCAATAACGGCAATGGCGATGACCACAGGACCGGCGCTGGCGAAGGCCCTGGCCCCGGTGAAGGCACTGGTCCTGGCGAAGGCACTGGTCCTGGCGAAGGCACTGGTCCTGGCGAAGGCACTGGTCCCGGCGAAGGCACTGGTCCCGGCGAAGGCACTGGTCCCGGCGAAGGCACTGGTCCCGGCGAAGGCACCGGTCCTGGCACGCCGTCGATTAGCGACGTCTGGGACAATACCGACCCGAGCAACCTGATCCCGATTGCTGACGGTGGCCTGACCAAGGACAACACCCCGGTGATCGGTGGTGAAGGCGCCACGCCGGGCGACACGATCATCGTGATCGTGGATGACGAGATCGTGGGCTCGACCATCGTTGGCGACGACGGCAAGTGGGAATACGAACTCAAGGACGAGCTCGCCGACGGCGAGCACAAGCTCGAAGTGGTCGAACGCGACCCGGCGGGCAACGAATCCGCCAAATCAGACCCGGTGACGGTGATCGTAGACACCGAAGCGCCGGCGACCCCGTCGATCGGCGACGTCTGGGACAACACCGATCCGACCCACCTGGTGCCAATCGAAGACGGCGGCCAGACCAAGGACAACACCCCGGTGATCGGTGGTGAAGGCGCCACGCCGGGCGACACGATCATCGTGATCGTGGATGACGAGATCGTGGGTTCGACCATCGTCGGCGACGACGGCAAGTGGGAGTACGAGCTCAAGGACGAGCTGGACGACGGCGAGCACAAGTTCGAAGTGGTCGAGCGCGACCCGGCCGGCAATGAGTCGGTCAAGTCCGACCCGGTGACGGTGATCGTTGACACGCAAGCCCCGGACGCCCCGACGATCACCGAGGTGATTGACGACGTGGGCCCGTCTCAAGGCGCGCTCAACCCTGGCGATGTGACGGATGACGCCAACCCGACCGTGCGCGGCACGGCCGAGCCGGGCAGCTTGGTCACGCTGTACGACGGCACCCGCGTGATCGGCAGCGCGATTGCCGACACCGTGACCGGCGCCTGGGAAATTCCTGCCACCGACACACTGCTCAACGGCCCGCACCAACTGGTGGCCAAGGCCACCGATGCTGCTGGCAACATCAGTGATCCGAGCGACCCGTTCGACCTCACCGTCGTGACCGGAGGTATCCCGACGGCGCCGGCGATCATCAACGTGATCGACGACGTTGGTAGCGTCACGGGCAACATCGCCCCGGGTGGTGTGACGGACGACACACGCCCCACGGTTGTCGGCACGGCCCAACCGGGCGCCGTGGTGCGCGTGTACGACGTGGTTGACGGCAACGAAGTGCTGCTGGGCAGCACGATTGCCGACGCCAACGGCCGCTGGGAGTTCACCCCCGACGAAGCCCACGCCCTGGCCGAAGGCCAGCACAACCTCAAGGCCACCGCCGAACTGGGCGGCCAAATCAGCCCGCCGACCGGCCTGTACCCGATCGAAGTCGACCTGACCGCCCCGGGCGCGCTGAACCCGCCGGAGCTGATCGACGACGTCGGCAGCATCCAAGGCCCGATCCACAGCGGCGACACCACCGACGACGCCAACCCCACCTTCCAGGGCACGGGCGGCGACCCGGGTGACACCATCGTCATCCGCGACAACGGCACCATCATCGGCACCACCATCGTCAAGGAAGACGGCTCGTGGGAATTCACCCCCGCCACCCCGCTGCCCGACGGCGACCACTCGTTCACCGCCCAACCGGTCGACCCGGTGGGCAACGCAGGTCCGCAGACCGACCCGATCGACTTCCGAGTCGAGACCGGCACCGTCGAGATCTCCATCACGTCCGTGATTGACAACCAGGGCGCCATCACCGGCCCGATTACCCCGGGCGGCCTCACCGACGACGACACCCCGACCCTCAACGGCCGCGCCACCCCCAACGGCATCGTCAAGCTGTACGACGGCGAGACGCTGCTGGGCTCGACCGTTGCGAATGCGGACGGCACCTGGACGTTCACCGTTACCGAGCCGAAGCTCGAAGGCGAGGGCGAGCACACGCTGCGCGCCACCGTGACTGTTCCTGGCCAAGCCGAAAGCGACCCCGCCACCTTCGGCCTGGTGCTGGACACCGTCGCCCCACAGCCGGGCACGATCGACGACGTGTATGACGACGTTGGCACCAAGCAAGGCACGGTCGCCCCGGGCGGCGCCACCGACGACACCACGCCCACGCTGTCGGGCAAGGCCGAAGCCGGCGCGACCGTCATCGTGCGCAACGGCGACGAAGTGATCGGCTCGACCATCGCCAATGGCGAAGGCAAGTGGAGCTACACGCCGGAGAACCCGCTGGCCGATGGCGAGTACGACTTCAACATCATCGTGCGTGATCCCGCAGGCAACAGCTCGGCCCCGTCCGACCCGTGGGCCGTGATCATCGATACGGACATTCCGACGCCGTCGATTGGTGACGTGTGGGACAACACCGACCCGAGCAACCTGATCCCGATCGCAGACGGTGGCCTGACCCGTGACCGCACCCCCGTGATCGGTGGTGAAGGCGGCACGCCGGGCGACACGATCATCGTGATCATTGACGACGAAGTCGTGGGCTCCACCATCGTTGGTGATGACGGCAAGTGGGAGTTCGAGACCCCGACGGATCTGGCCGACGGCGAACACAAGTTCGAAGTGGTGGAGCAGGACGAGGCGGGTAACAGCGCCAAGTCTGACCCCGTGACCGTGATCGTTGGTGACGGCGCAGGTGGCACTCGCCCCGAGACCCCGTCGATTGGCGAGGTGTGGGACAACACCGACCCGAGCAACCTGACGCCGATCGCAGACGGTGGCGAAACCAAAGACAACACCCCCGTGATCGGTGGCGAGGGCAGCACGCCGGGTGACACGATCATCGTGATCGTGGATGACGAGATCGTGGGCTCGACCATCGTTGGTGACGACGGCAAGTGGGAATTCGAAGTCCCTGAGTTGGAAGACGGCGAGCACAAGTTCGAAGTGGTCGAGCGTGATCCGGAAGGCAACGAATCCGACAAGTCCGATCCCGTGACGGTGATTGTTGACACGCAAGCTCCGGAAGCCCCAGTCATCACCGAAGTGTGGGACGACGTTGGTGGTCTCCAAGGCGCGCTGATGTCCGGCGACGTGACCGACGATGCCAACCCGACCGTGCGCGGCACGGCCGAGCCGGGCAGCCTCGTCACGGTGTATGACAACGGCGTTCCCGTTGGCAGCACCATTGCCGGTGCAGACGGCAAGTGGGAACTGGACACCAGCACCCTGCTCAATGGTGCGCACCAACTGATCGCCAAGGCTACCGACCCGGCTGGTAACGCGAGTGCGCCGAGCAATGCGTTCGATTTCTCGCTGGTCACGGGTGGCGCACCGAGTGTTCCTACCATCCAGAACGTGATCGACAACGTGGGCGACATCACCGGCAACATCCAGCCGGGTGGCGCCACCGATGACACGCGCCCGACCATCGTTGGTACGGCGCAAGCCGGCTCGCTGGTCAAGGTCTATGACGTGATTGGCGGCAACGACGTGCTGCTGGGCAGTGTTGTGGCCGATGCCTCGGGCCGCTGGGAATTCCGCCCAGACGATGCACACGCGCTGACCGAAGGCCAGCACAACCTCAAGGCCACGGCCGAAGTGGCCGGCAATGTCAGCGCGCCGACCGGCCTGTACCCGATCGAGGTTGACCTGACGCCCCCGGGCGCCATCACTGACCTGACCCTGATCGACGATATCGGCGCCATCACCGGCCCGATCCACTCGGGCGATACGACCGATGACGACCGTCCCACCTACGCGGGCAAGACCGAGCCGGGTGCAACCGTGATCATCCGCGACAATGGCACCATCATCGGTTCGGTCAAGGCAGACGACGCCGGCAACTGGACGTTTGAGCCGAGCACCCCGCTGGACGACGGCAAGCATTCCTTCACGGCGCAGCCGGTGGATGCGGTCGGCAACAAGGGCGCCGAGAGCGCACCGATCGACTTCGTGGTGGACACCAGTGCCGTCACCATCTCGATCTCTTCGGTGGTGGACAACGTAGGCGTCTACACCGGCCCGATCGCCCCAGATGGCGTGACCGACGACACGATGCCGACGATCAATGGCCGGGCCACGCCGGGCGGCCTGGTTACGCTGTATGACGGCACGACCGTGCTGGGCAGCGTCGTGGCCGATGCCGCGGGCCACTGGACCTTCGACGTCCCGGCCCCTGGCCTGGCTGAAGGCTCGCATACGCTCAACGCCACCGTTACGCTGCCAGCTACGGGTGAAAGCGCCCCGGTCAGCTTCGGTCTGGTGATCGACACCACCGCCCCGGCGGCCGGCGAGATCAAGGACGTCCATGACGATGTGGGTGCAGTGCAGGGCACGGTTACTTCGGGCACAGCCACCGACGACAACACCCCGACGCTGTCGGGTACGGCTGAGCCCAATGGCCTGGTGTTCATCCGCGACGGCAACACCGTGATCGGTTCGACCGTGGCCGATGGCGCAGGCAATTGGCGCTTTACCCCGGACAACCCGCTGGCGGACGCCTCCTACGACTTCAACATCGTGGTGCGCGACGCCGCAGGCAATGAGTCGGCACCTTCGCCGATCTGGACGGTGATCGTGGACACCACGGCGCCTGCGACCCCATCGATCGGTGACATCTCGGACAACACCGACCCGAGCCACCTGATCCCGATCGCAGACGGCGACCTGACCAAGGATCGCACGCCAGTGATCGGTGGCGAGGGCAGCGAGCCGGGCAACACCATCATCGTCATCATCGACGACGAGCCGGTTGGCACGGCCATTGTTGGTGACGATGGCAAGTGGACGTTCGAGCCGCCGGTTGACCTGGAAGACGGCGAACACAAGTTCGAAGTGGTTGAACGCGACCCGGCCGGCAATGAATCTGCCAAGTCCGACCCCGTCACCGTGATCGTTGACGGCACGCCTCCGGGTGCACTGAACCCGCCGGAGCTGATCGATGACGTCGGCAGCATCCAAGGCCCGATCCACAGCGGCGACATCACTGACGACAACGTTCCGACCTTCTCTGGCACCGGCGGCGAAGCTGGCGACACCATCGTCGTGCGCGACAACGGTACCGTCATCGGCACGACCATCGTGAAGGACGACGGCAGTTGGACGTTCGAACCGGAAGCCCCGCTGGCCGACGGTGATCACTCGTTCACGGCGCAACCGGTGGACCCGGCTGGCAACGCAGGCCCGATCACTGACCCGATCGACTTTGTGGTCGACACGGAGAGCCCGGACGCCCCCGTGATTACCGAGGTGTATGACGACGTGGGTCTGGTAACCGGTGTCGTGGCACCAGGCACCGCAACGGACGACACCCGTCCGACGGTGCGCGGCACGGCCGAGCCGGGCAGCCTGGTGACCGTGTACGACGGCATCGCCGTAGTGGGCAGTGCGATTGCCGATTCGACGGGCGCTTGGGAAATCCCGGCCACGACCGAGTTGCTCAATGGTGCGCACAACCTGGTGGCGAAGGCGACTGACGCTGCCGGTAACACCAGCGAACCGAGCAACGAGTACGACTTCACGGTGCGAACCGGTGGTGTGCCATCGGCCCCGGCGATTACCAACGTGCGTGACAATGTCGGTCCGGTGACCGGCAACGTGCGACCGGACGGTGTGACGGACGACACGCGCCCGACGTTGATCGGCACGGCGCAACCCGATTCCATCGTGCGCATTTACGAATTCGTTGGCGGACGCGATGTGTTGGTGGGTTCGGTGATTTCCAATGCCGATGGTGACTGGACATACACCTTGACCGAAGATCAAGCGCTGAGTGACGGCCGTCATAGCTTCCGGGTGACAGCTGAGCTGGATGACGAGGTCTCGCCGCCGACCGGCCTGTACCCGATCAATGTGGATACCAGCGGAGTGGGCACGGCGTCGGTTGACGAGATTCACGCTGCGCCGGATACGGCCGTTGGCAGCGAGGCGCTCAGCAGCGTCGACCATGAAACACCGCGTGACGAGTCTGCCGTGAAGGATTCGGCAGCCGCTGCATCGGATGCAGACGCAGACGTAGAAAGCGATAAGGCAGCATTGTTGCTGAGCGAGAGCCACGTGCTCGACCTCTCGAAGCTGGAAGGCGTGTCATCTGTGGAGGTGATCGACATCACCGGCACGGGCGACAACACCCTGAAGCTGAATCTGTCAGACGTACTGGAGCAGGGCGGTAAAGACCTGTTCATTGCGGACGGCAAGACGCAGATGATGGTCAAGGGCAACGAAGGCGACACGGTTGAGTTGTCGGACCTGCTCAAGGACGGCAGCGACGTCGGCGACTGGGCCCAGCAAGCGGGCACGGTGACGGTGGAAGGCGAGCAGTACAACGTCTACTACCACGAAGCCACCAACGTCGAGCTGCTCGTCCAACTGGGCGTGACCGCCAACCTCGACAACCACTAAGCCAGCAAAGGAAGCCGGCCCCGGGCGACCCAGTTGCCTGGGTCTGGCTTCCTGCGCCAAGCGCAGAGACCCAACATGAATCTCCATCCATCGATCAAGCAACTGGCCCTGGCGAGCGCACTGCTCGCCAGCCTCGCCAGCGCCCCGGTGCTGGCCCAAGCGTCGCAACCCGCCACAGCAGGGCGAGTCGACACAAGCCTCAGCGTTGACCAGGCCGGGCAACAAGCCGGACGCGTCTTCGGCGCCGTGTACGCACCCGCCGGCCAGGTCGCAGCCGACCAGGTCCAGGTTATCTACTACCGCCAGCAGGTGAGCGGAGGCGTCGCGCGTCCGGCCGCCAACGTCTACATCGACGGCCACTACCAGACCAGCTTGCTGCCCAACGGCTACACCAGCTTCTGCGTCAAGCCTGGCGTACATACCCTGGGTGCCTACCAGAACGACGCGCCCGCCTACCGCGGCAAGACCCAGGACATCTACCGCGCAGACCTCAAAGCGGGCAACACCTACTTCCTCAAGGTGAGCGAAGGCGGTGCCAGTGGCGCCCCGGTTGCCGTCCCGCGCCAGCAGGCCGAGCAAGAGCTGCAGGGCGCCCACGCCCAGGTGCACGCACTCTCGCGTGCCGCCACCGTGGAAGCCTGCCGCGTCACCGCGCAGCCCGCAGCAGTGCAATACAAGGACTACACGCTCCAGGGTGACCTGCTGTTCGCCTTCGGCAAGTCCGGCTATCGCGACATCACCGCAGCAGGGCGGGATGCCATCGCTGGGCTCGTCGCGCAGATGCAACGAGAAGGCACCACCACCAAGCGCATCGTCGTGGTGGGGCACGCAGACCAGATCGGCTCGGCTGCCGCCGCCGAAGCGCTTGGCCTGCAGCGCGCCCAGACCGTACGTCGCGTGCTCATTGAGCGCGGGCTGCCGGGCGAGCGCGTCGAAGTGCAGAGCGCGGGCAACAGCGAACCGGTGGTCACCGACTGCAAGGGCAGTCGCCAGCAGCTGGTCGCCTGCTACGCGCCGAACCGGCGCGTGGTCGTGCGGGCAGACGTCACCAGCGCAGCGGCCAACTGAGAGAGAGCAGGGCAAGCGCAGCTGCCAGGACACCAGGCAGCAGCGCGTGTCCGCAAGAACAAACCAGGAACGGGAGACCTGAGTGATATGCGAGAGCAACCGGCGATTGCCGCCCGCAGTCATGGAAGTCCTGTGCGCCTTCATTGACTTGAAGGAGGATGGCCAGCGCGGCTTCAACTGTGCGCTGAATGACTACCTGCTGGCCTCGCCGGCGCAGCGGCGCAAGCTGGCGCAGCTGTGGCGCGAATGCACCCGCCAGGCTGCCGTGCAGGGCGTGACCGCTGAGCTGGAGTGACTAGTCGCAGAAGGTGAAAGCTGTACCCAGACGCCACACAGTTGTGTGCTCACCAAAAAAAAGGGCCGCCCCGAATTGCTTGGGGCGGCCCTTTTTTGTCCTCACAGAATCGCAGTGATTGCGGTCGTGGTGCGTTTCATGTCAGAGCGGGACGGATGTCCTCCCGCAACCATATCGGGGAGGAGGACATCCACCGTCCATATCAGTGATTGTCCAGGGTGGTCTGGACACCCGTTTGCACCAGCAATTCCGCGTTCAAACCGCTGTGGTAGTAGATGTTGTACTGCACGGCATCCACGGTGACGGTACCTGACTGCTGCGCCCAATCGCCAACGTCCCCGCCATCAGGCAGCAGATCTGACAACTGGACGACATCTCCCGCATTTCCTTTGACCATCATCTGCGTGCGGCCGTCGTTGACGAACAGGTTGGGGCTGCCTTGCTCCAGCACATCGCCCAAAGACAAGTTGAGGATGCGGTTTCCGTCGGATACGTCAGTAGAGTCCTCAACTACTGCCTGGCCAGACAAGGTGTGAGTGGTTTTGTCGTCTTCAGGCAGCCCCGGTGCATGGGTTTCGTCCGCAGCATCATTGCCGTCGGTTTCTGTTGTTGCGATGGACTGCGCATCACTGGTGGCGCTGACGTCGTCATGTGCGGCAGCGTTTGAGTCGACGCTGTGGGTTCCCGGGCCAACGTCAGGGCCCCTCATGGTGATGTCGGTGATGGCGAAGTCATTGCCCCAGAAATCGGATTCACCATTCACAAACTGGACCGTGATGGTCCCGGTTGTAGTGGCGGTGAAGGTGCCTTCGCTGGTAACGCGTGGAGCCCCCGAAACGGGGCGCACGCCTGTGATCACATCCACGCCGTCGACAACGAGACTCAGATCCGCCAACGAACGGCCGACACCGGACGGGTTCCACGAGGTGAACGAGAACGTGTAGGTTTCTCCTGCGATGACATCCACCGTGATTGAAAGCACGGGGCCACCCCAATTTGAGCCGCCTCCTGTTCGAGCATAGAAGTATCCGGGCTCTACGGTGGTCCACCCATCGTCTTTCGCATATTCACCATGCGCGGTCCATCCCTGCAGGGTGCCGTCATCAAAACCCCAGGTGGTCAAATCCGGTTCAATGGTCATCGCATACGCAGTCGAGGCATCGCTCGTTAGCCCGGAAGGACCCGTTGCAGTCGCATAGATTTGATGCGCCCCGGATGCCAAACCGGGGGCGCTCGGCGTGAACGTCCAGCTTCCATCTGACGCCACAATGGTCGAGCCCAGCAATCCGTTTTGATCGTAGAGATGGATCACGGAGCCGGCATTTCCCGTGCCTTTGATTTCGGGCGACGTGTCGTCCATGGCCCCGCCACTATCGACGTGTCCGGTGTGCAGACCTCTTCCATCCACCATCGACGTGATGACCGGGGCGTCGGGCATCACCGTGTCGACAATGACCGCGTACCCAGCGCTCGGGTCCGAGATGTTGCCTGCAGCATCGGTTGCTGTGGCGGTGAACTGGTGGGTGCTGTCCTCCAAATCGGCCGGTACGTTGAAGGTCCAGTTGCCACCGGCATCCGCAATCGCGGTACCCAGCGCATTCACGCCGTCATAGATGGTGACCACGCTGTTCTTCTCAGCTGTGCCTGAGAGGGTCGGTCGCACGTCGTTCGTGTAGCCGTTGTTTGGCACGTCGCCAGTTACCGGGGCCGTGTCGTCGATCACTGTCACGATTACCGGAGCGGTCGGCGGCACCGTATCTACGGTCATCTCATAACCCGCCGACACTGCGCTGGTATTGCCAGCCTGATCTACCTGGGTGGCGGTCAGCGTGTGATTGCCTTCAGCCAGCGGCGTGACGACGTCAAATGACCACGTGCCATCTGCCTGCACGATGGCCGTGCCGATGACTGTGCCGTTGTCGTGGATCGAGACCACAGCACCGGCTTCGCCCGTACCACTGATCACCGGGCGGTTGTCGTTGCTCAGGCCGCCGGAAGCAATGTTGCCGACCAACCCACCGGCCACGTCATCGAGCCAACCGGTAATGACAGGAGCGTCCACCGTCGTATCGACGGCCATCTCATAGCTGGCCGACACCGTGCTGGCATTGCCCGCTTGATCCACCTGGGTCGCGGTCAGTGTGTGGTTGCCCTCACTCAGCGGCGTGACGACATCAAATGACCACGTGCCATCTGCCCGCACGATGGCCGTGCCGATGATCGTGTTGTTGTCGTAGATCGACACCACCGCGCCGGCTTCGCCCGTACCACTGATCACCGGGCGGTTGTCGTTGCTCAGACCACCAGAGGCGATGTTGCCGACCAACCCACCGGCCACGTCATCGAGCCAACCGGTAATGACAGGGGCGTCCACCGTCGTATCCACGGTCATTTCATAACCTGCCGACACCGTGCTGGCATTGCCCGCCTTGTCTACTTGGGTCGCTGTCAGCGCGTGGTCGCCGTCACTCAGCGGCATGGTGACCTCAAACGACCACGTGCCATCTGCCTGCACGATGGCCGTGCCGATGATCGTGTTGTTGTCGTAGATCGTCACCACCGCACCAGCCTCGCCCGTGCCACTGATCACTGGTCGGTTGTCGTTGCTCAGGCCACCGGAGGCGATGTTGCCGATCAGACCACCCGTCACATCATCAAGCCAACCGGTAATGACAGGAGCGTCCGCCGTCGTATCGACGGTCATCTCATAGCTGGACGCCGCCGGGCTGGCGTTGCCTGCCTGATCCACCTGGGTCGCGGTCAGCGCGTGATTGCCGTCCGCCAACGGCGTGCCGACTTCAAACGACCACGAACCATCCGCCTGCACGATGGCCGTGCCGATGACCGTACCGTTGTCGTAGATCGACACCACCGCACCGGCTTCGCCCGTACCGCTGATCACTGGGCGGTTGTCGTTGCTCAGGCCGCCGGAAGCAATGTTGCCGACCAACCCACCGGCCACGTCATCGAGCCAACCGGTAATGACAGGGGCGTCCACCATCGTGTCGACGGTCATCTCATAGCTGGACGCCGCCGGGCTGGCGTTGCCTGCTTGATCTACCTGGGTCGCGGTCAGCGCGTGATTGCCGTCCGCCAACGGCGTGCCGACTTCAAACGACCACGAACCATCCGCCCGCACGATGGCCGTGCCGATGACCGTACCGTTGTCGTAGATCGACACCACCGCACCAGCCTCGCCCGTGCCACTGATCACCGGGCGGTTGTCGTTGCTCAGACCACCGGAAGCGATATTGCCAACCAGTCCACCGGCCACATCATCGAGCCAACCCGTAATGACGGGGGCGTCCACCATCGTGTCGACGGTCATCTCATAACCTGCCGACACCGTGCTGGCATTGCCCGCCTTGTCTACTTGGGTCGCTGTCAGCGTGTGGCTGCCTTCAGCCAGCGGCACGGTGACCTCAAGCGACCATGTGCCATCCGCTTGCACGATGGCAGACCCGATGACGGTGTTGTTGTCGTAGATCGTCACCACCGCACCAGCCTCGCCGGTGCCACTGATCACTGGTCGGTTGTCGTTGCTCAGGCCACCGGAGGCGATGTTGCCGATCAGACCACCCGTCACGTCATCAAGCCAACCGGCAATGACGGGGGCGTCCACCGTCGTGTCCACGATCACCGTGTACGCGTCAGACGGCGTGGACACATTGCCCGCTGCATCGGTGGCCGTTGCGGTGAACTGATGCGTACGGTCAGCTAGGTCCGACGGCACGGTGAAGGTCCACTGGCCGTTCTCATCGGTGATGGCTGTGCCCAGCGCCTCGGTACCGTTGTAAATCGTCACGATGCTGTTCTTCTCTGCCGTGCCTGAAAGCACCGGGCGCACGTCGTTCGTGTAGCCGTTGTTTGGCACGTCGCCGGTCACTGGGTCGGTGTTGTCCATCACGGTCTCGATGACGGGGGCGTCGGGCGGGATCGTATCCACCACCAGATCGAACGCCGCGGAGGGCTCGCTCCATTTACCGTTCGGACCTTGCTCGCGCACCGTCACGCTGTGGTGGCCATCGGCCAGCGGCGGATCAAACGTAAAGCGCCAGATGCCGTCCGCATCCACGACCGTCTGGCCGACGGTTTGGCCATCGACCGACACCTCGATCAGGTTGGCGGCGCGCGAGCCGTTGCCCATCGCGGCAGGCGCGTTGTCGTTGGTCAGATCTCCGCTGGCAATGCGCGCGGGGCTTGCCGCTGTTTGCACGTGCACTTCTTCGATCGTCGGCCGTGGCGGTGCCGGCTCATCCGAGTGGCCGCCTCGAATCAGCAGCGCGGCCAGCAATGCACTGGTGCCCAGCAGCAGTGGAACGAAGGCGTTGTTTGTCGACTCTGCCGCCGCAGCCACGTCCAGCTTGTCGGTGCCCAGCACCTGTGCCGAATCCGACCCATCGGGCAGCATGGCGGCCTCGTGGTCCGCTTCGCCATCGGCCGCGACGTATTCGTAGTACGAACCGTCCTCGCCCAGGCCGAGCAGTTGCCCCTCGCTGCCGTAAAAGTCTTCCACGATCAACGACGGCACATCCAGTTCGTCGCCTTCCAGGGCCAGATGCAGGTTCTTGCCCACGCGCTTGATCGTGATGTTTTCGGGCGCGTGTGCTGTTTGCGCATCCACCAGGACGAACTTGCCGCCTTTGGGGGCGCGCACTTTGACCGAACCTGATTTGCCGCCGTGCAGCTCAGCGGTTTCGGTGATGGTCTTGCCTTGAATGACGGCCAGTTTGATGGTGTTTGTTTCCACAGCGAATCCTGACTGAATGGGTGCCCGTTTGCTGATGCCACGGCCCGAGAGATGAGGGAGACCCTTTGCGGGCCTTTAGTACGTGAGGGATTCTCTCGGTGGAACCCATTTGAGGAAATGGGACAGAACTGGAGATGGATAGGACGGGTATGAAACTGCTCGGGGTGAGCATCCCAAAGTCCAACCTTGTGCGCGCTTGACGTGGAACCTGCTGATGCGGCGCTTACGGGCCGGGGTTTTGCCCTCATATGGCCTCAGTAGTCGACGGCTTTACCTGTAGGCAGTCTTGACTGCAATGCGATCAGAGATTCGTTCTGGTCCGATGTTGTTTCGTTCAAGTCATAGATACGGGACCCCGCTCGAAAAAGAAAATATCGCCGAACGGGGGAAATACACATTTCCACCGCTACGGAGCTGGCAGGACACACCCTTCACAAGCAGGACCATTCCCCGGCTCACCTACGACCTATCCAGTCTTGGCGCAGAGGAACACTCATGAAGAAAGATGTGGCCAGCACACCGCAGAACAGGCAGGACGATGCAGCGCACAATGCGGCATTCAACATGCCTTATGGCACCGGCAATCAATTGAACCAGGAGAATGGCTGGCCGCACTTGACCGAAGCAGCGCCATTCGACGGTGGCTTTGACACTTACGACAACACCTTGCCGACCGGTAGCACGCGCGCCTATGTGGCCGGGCACTGGGTGCCCCTGGCCACCCGGCCTCATGTCGCCGACGTCCACGCGCTGACGGTATATGGCAAGGACCGGCTGGCCGCAGAGCAGGGGGAGGTGACGGTAGCCAGCCCAAGCCCGGCTAGTACTTCCAGCGTGCTGAAGGCGGCTGATGTGTCGCAAGCAGAGTTGCCTCCACATATCTCCGTCTCCCAGGTTCAGGACACAGCGCTACCACCCGCTGAGGCGGGCGTTCGAGAGAGCAACAATCGACCAATCGAAGCGCAGCGGCTCAATGCAACGCGTGCCTGGAGTTTGGAGCAACGCAGCGCGCTGGACGAAATCCTGCCGGCAGCGACAACCGACAGGAGGGGGGCGCCAGCGCTACCTGCAACGGCGGACTCGCGAGGTGTCGGACCGCATTCGATGGAGTACCCCGCCTCGGTATCGGAAGGCACCATCCAATTGGAACATGCCATCCCACACCTGACCGGGCGCGCACCAAGCGGTGCCATCGTGCAGATCCTTGACGGCAGCGAATCGATTGGCAGCACAGTCGCTGATGCTGATGGCAACTGGGCGTACCCGCTTGACGCGCCTCTCTCGGCCGGTACACACGAGTTGATGCTGCGGATCAACGGCGGCCAGCCCACAGCCCCCATGCGACTTGTTGTCGAACCCGAAGCCGTCGCCGACAGTCTCCACCCCCGTGCTGAAGATCACGGCATCGCCCAGACCGGCCTGCACGTCAGTCATGATGAATTGCACGGCCAGCAAGCCGATGCGCAACGGCAGGTTGAACCTGTGACTCCCACCGTCAGCCTGCTCGTCGATCTGACACAACAGGATCTCGCGATGGATTTCAGCGGCCTCGCCATGCGGCTGACTCAAGCCGAGGGCACAGGGCCTGCCGCAGAAGGTCCCTCAACGGAGCGCGGTTTGGACGCATTGCGCCTGGACGGGTTGCTGGCCGACAGCTGGGCGCCAGTTCTTGACGGCGGCGGGCAAGCCGAAAGCGATGTCTTGCTGCCACTCGATGAGGTGGCTGTCCATGAGGCACTGTCTCAGTCCGCAGCATTGTCTGAGGTGGATTCGTACGGTGATCTGCACATCTATAGCGACGTAGTGCTGCTGGAGGCTGAGCAGCCTCCGCATCACACAGGCTAAACACTGTCGCGTCAGTACGCTCATCCGCTGGGCAGGCCGCCACCGTGCGAGACGAAATTAGTACAAGTATGTGCCGGTTTGGTGCGTGTCCCATCGGCAATTCAAGCGGGCACGACCACAATCGCCCAGGACAACGATTCTTGAAGGACAGTCATGTTCGACCTCGTATCTGAATTTCTGATGGCCACGCAATGGAGCGCGGTGCTTCAGATCATCCTCATCGACATCCTATTGGGCGGTGACAACGCCGTCATCATTGCGCTGGCCTGCCGAAACCTGCCTGTGCATCAGCGCAGTCGTGCCATCTGGTGGGGCACGGGTGGTGCCATTCTTCTGCGCGTGGCGTTTGTCTCGGTGGCGGTACTGCTGCTCGACGTGCCGTTGCTCAAGCTGGCCGGCGGGCTGATGCTGCTCTGGATCGGCATCAAGCTGATCACGGACAACGATGAGGGTGACCCGAATATCCCGTCTTCCGGCAAGCTATTGGCAGCCATCAAGACGATTGTGGTTGCCGACGCCGTGATGAGCCTGGACAACGTCATTGGTGTGGCCGCCGCCGCTGAAGCCGCCAGCGGTGCGCAGCGCTACGCACTGATCGTGTTTGGCCTGCTGGTCAGTATCCCGATCATCGTCTGGGGCAGCCATCTGGTGCTGAAGATTTTCGATCGCTTCCCGAGCGTGGTCACGCTGGGTGCTGCGTTGCTGGGCTGGATTGCCGCTGGATTGATTCTCGGCGACGCATTTGTCGCTCGCTGGGTTCCTTCGCAGCCGTGGCTTCCCTATGTGGCGGGTGCGATGGGTGCGCTGCTGGTGGTGGGCATTGGGTATCGACTCAATGCGCGGGGCAATGCAGAGATGCCTGCTGCAGACTGACAGCCATCAAGGCCATCGACAAAAACGGGACCCAATCGGGTCCCGTTTGCATATGGGCTCGCGCGTGGCGTCAGGCACGTGCACCCGCACGGTAGGGCGAATCGACGTCGGATATGGCCGGGCCAGAAGTGATGCGCTGGAACGTTGTGGTGTGATCGTCGAGGATGGTGATGAGCAAATCGCCGCGCAAGAACGCCTGCGGTGCAATGCCGCCGAAGAGTGTGTCGATGAGAAACGCCGACATCGCGATGTCTACCGCGGATTGCGCAATCTCGTCTTGCCCGTTGCCAGCTTCGATGGCCAATGCGCATTGCGCGCCAAGCTCGGATAGAAAATCGAGCGCCCAGTTGACGCCATGCTTGCGATAGCGGAGGGTATGTGCTCGCGCAGCTTGATGCAGCGCGCTTGAGGAGGTGGCTAACTGGTATCGGAAAACGATGTTTCCAGCTTCGTCCAGAAAGCGAATGGTGAGGCGCATCGTGGTTCCTGTTTACCAGGCTTGGATGGCCTCAGATTGTAACTGCGCAGTTACAAATTTCTTGCGTTGAGGCTGAAATCGAGAATATTCCGATTCTTCGTTCAGTCTCGCCGCGCTTGACCCGCTGAGGGCGAGCCTGTTTGCGCGGCCATCTGGAGATGGCCGCTACCCGTGTCGGGTAATCAGCCTTGGCCGACGCTCTCCGGCACACCCGCGGTCACGTTGAAGCCGCAGTCGACGTAGGTGATCTCACCGGTCACACCGCTTGCCAGGTCCGACAGCAGGAACGCAGCCACGTTGCCGACTTCTTCGATGGTGACGTTACGGCGCAGCGGGGCCACGTCTTCCATGTACTTGAGCAGCTTGCCGAAATCCTTGATGCCCGAGGCGGCCAGCGTCTTGATCGGGCCGGCCGAGATGCCGTTGGCGCGGATGCCCTTCGGGCCCAGCGCGCCGGCCAGGTAACGCACGCCGGCTTCCAGCGAGGCCTTGGCCAGGCCCATCGTGTTGTAGTTCGGGACGATGCGCTCGGCGCCCAGGTAGGTCAGGGCGAGCAGCGAGGCATTGGGCGAGAGCATCGGCAGGGCAGCCTTGGCCAGCGCCGGGAAGCTGTACGCCGAGATGTCGTGCGCGATGCGGAACGACTCACGCGACAGACCATCCATGAAGTTGCCGGCAATTGCTTCGCGCGGTGCAAAGCCGATCGAGTGCACCAGGCCGTCGAAGTGGCCCCAGTGCTGGCCCAGGTCTTCGAACACCTTGGCGATCTGCTCATCGCTGCCGACGTCGCAGTCGAACACCAGCTTGCTGTCGAACTCGTTGGCGAATTCAGTAATGCGGTCCTTGAAGCGTTCGCCGACGTAGGTGAAGGCCAACTCGGCGCCTTCGCGCTTGCAGGCGTTGGCGATGCCGTAGGCGATCGAGCGGTTGGACAGAAGGCCGGTAATCAGAATGCGCTTGCCAGCGAGGAATCCCATGGTTTCTCCGTACAAATGTGGGGCAACGTCGCGCCGGTATGTCACTGCGGTCACTCAGCAGCGGTATCCCGGGCGCGAGGCAATTAGGGTCGGCGCGATCATACCGGAAAGCGCTGGGCGCCTCCGCATTTGGGCGCTGTCGTATGTGCTGTATTCGTTGCCATATCAACCTTGTCAATGCGGGACGATCCCCGGGCCGGAATTGACGGGAAAGCCCTGAGAGGGCGTTAGAATCGTCTGAAACAGGCTTTCATACAGTGATCGTCGGATCAACGCGTAGGGACAACGGGGGCAATGGACGTACTTGCAGCGGTACAGAAGCCGTACTGGCGGCCATATAGACCACTCCTCGCGGCGCTGGCTTGCCTGGCGGCGACCCTCTGTGCCGCGCCGGCCTGGGCGGCACATGGCTACGCGGAATACGGCGATCTCAAATATCCCGCCGGTTTCTCGAACTTCGGCTACCTGAATCCGAAGGCGCCCATTGGCGGCATGCTGCTGCTCGGCAACCCCGACCGGCGCACGAGCTTCGACAAGTTCAATCCGTTCACCATCAAGGGGACGTCTGCGCCGGGGCTCAACCAGCTCGTGTTCGAGACCCTGCTCATCACGAGCTGGGATGAGACCGCCAGCGGCTACGGCCTGCTGGCTGACGACGTGACGGTCGCACCCGATGAACTCTCGGTCACGTTCCATATCAACCCGCGCGCGCGTTTCTCCAACGGCGATCTGGTACGTGCGTCCGATGTGAAGTACTCCTACGACATGCTGATGGGCAAGGGCGCCAGCCCCGCCTATCGCAGCATGACTGCAGATGTGTCGAAGGTCACGGTGGTGGATGCCGCCACCATCCGCTACGACTTCAAGCGCCGCAACAAGGAGCTGCCGTTGATCGTTGGCGGGCTGCCGGTGTTCTCGCCCAAGTGGGGCAAGGGCAGCGGCAAGCCGGACGATCCGGATGGGGGCAAGGATGTCGTTTTCGACAAGCTCACGTTTCAGCCCCCGATTGCTAGCGGCCCCTACGTCATCGAGCGTTTTGACCCGTCGCGTGGCATCACCTTCCGTCGTAATCCGGACTACTGGGGTCGTGATCTGAACGTGCGCCGTGGCTCGTTCAACTTTGAGCGCATCCAGTACAAGCTTTACAAGGACCAGACCGCGCGCCTGGAGGCGTTCAAGGCCGGCGAGTACGACGCCATGGTCGAGTACCTCGCCAAGAACTGGGCCAAGAGTTATGTAGGCGTGAAGTTCCGCAGCGGCGAACTCGTCAAGAGCGAATTCCCGCATCGCAACGGTGCGGGCATGCAGGGTTTCCTGATGAACCTGCGCCGGCCGCTGTTCCATGACGTGCGGGTGCGCAAGGCGCTCACGTTGGCGCTGGATTTCGAATGGCTCAATCGCCAACTGTTCTATGGCGCGTATCGCCGGCTCGACAGCTATTTCACCAACAGCGAGTTGGCCGCCTCCGATTCGCTCACCGGCGAGCCAAGCAAGGGCGAGCTGGCGCTGCTGGAGCCGTTGCGCAGCAAGCTCGATCCGGACGTGTTCGGCGTCCTGCCGGCACCGCCATCGACGGACCCGCCCAGTTCATTGCGGGACAACCTGCGCCAGGCGCGACGCCTGCTGGCCCAGGCCGGCTGGATGTACTCTGACGGCGCGCTGCGTAACGCCCGTGGCGAGCCGTTCGTCTTCGAGATGCTCGATGATGGCGGGGCAATGAGCCGTGTCATGGCGGCATATGTGCGCAATCTGGAGAAGCTCGGCATTCAGGTCAACCAGCGTATGACCGATTTCACGCTGTACCAGAAGCGGCTGGAAGAATTCGACTTCGACATGATCTCGCTGCGCTTTCCCGATTCGCAGAGCCCTGGCAACGAGCTGAAGGATCGCTTTGGCACTGCGGCAGCCGACGAGCAGGGCTCCGACAACGTGATCGGCCTGAAGTCGGCCGCCGTGGATGCGCTGATCGACGACGTGCTGCGCGCCAACAGCCGCGACGAGCTGGTGATCGCCTCGCGCGCGCTCGACCGCGTGCTGATGCATGGCTACTACGTGATTCCGCACTGGTACTCGGCCGTGCATCGCGTCGCTTACAACAAGAACCTGATGTATCCGGACCGCCTGCCGTACTACTACTCGGCCGAGGCCTGGGTGCTGACGGCCTGGTGGCGCAAGCCTGAATCTGCCCAATGAGCCGCCCAATGACCGCATCGGTGACATCATGTTTGCCTACCTGATCAAACGGCTGCTGCTCCTGATTCCGACGCTCATTGGCGTGGTCACGCTCACCTTTGTGGTGGTCCAGTTCGTGCCCGGTGGGCCGGTCGAGCAGATGATGCTGGAGATGAAAGGGCGCACCGGTGTGGGTGAGGCCAGTGGCGGGGGCGCGTTCGACTACCGCGGCCGCCGCGGTGTCGACCCGGAGAAGATCAAGGAGATCCGCGCGCTATATGGCTTCGACAAGGGGCCGGTCGAGCGCTACTTCCTGATGCTGGGCCGCTTTGCGCGCTTTGATCTTGGCGAGAGCTACTTCCAGCACCGCAGTGTGTGGGAGCTCATCAAGTCCAAACTGCCGGTGTCGATTTCGATCGGGCTGTGGACGTTTTTCCTTACGTATCTGATAGCGGTGCCGCTCGGCATCGCCAAGGCGGTGCGGGCGGGCAGTCGATTTGATCTGGTGACGAGCATCATCGTGCTGGTCGGGTACGCCATTCCGGGCTTCGTGCTGGGCGTGCTGTTGCTGGTGCTGTTTGGCGGCGGCACGTTTTTCCAGTGGTTTCCGATTCGCGGCATCACGTCTGATAACTGGGATCAGCTCAGCCTGCTCGGTAAGGTGACGGACTATCTCTGGCATATCGCATTGCCCGTGACGGCATCCGTGGTAGGCAGCTTTGCCGTCATCACCATGCTGACGAAGAACGCGTTTCTGGAGGAGATTCGCAAGCAGTACGTGCTGACCGCGCGTAGCAAGGGTCTGTCGGAGCGGCGCGTGCTGTGGAAGCACATCTTCCGCAACGCACTGCTGCCGCTGGTGACCGGATTTCCGGCGGCTTTTATCGGTGCGTTCTTCACGGGCTCGCTGCTGATCGAGCAACTGTTCTCGCTCGACGGCATGGGCTTGCTGTCGTACGAGGCGGTGATGCGCCGTGACTACCCCGTCGTGCTCGGTACGCTGTACCTGTTCACGCTGATCGGGCTGGCGACGCGATTGATCTCTGACGTGTGCTACGTGCTGGTCGATCCACGCATCCACTTTGGCTCGGTCGGGCGATAGGCGGGCAGGTAATATGACTCAGTACTCCCGCGCTTCCGCACATCCATCCAACGTGGCGGCGCCGCATGCGGTGCGCCACTCCCCGTCGCCGCTCAAGCGCGCGTGGCGGCGCTTCAAGCAGCATCGATTGGGTTACTGGAGCCTGATCCTGTTCGTTGTGCTGTTCGTGCTCAGCATGGGCGGCGAGCTCATCTCGAACGATAAGCCGCTGGTGGTGAAGTACCACGGCACGTGGTATTTCCCCATTGTGAAGACCTATCCCGAGACGACCTTCGGTGGCGACTTCCCGACGCCCACGGACTACCTCGATCCGTACATCCGCGACAAATTCAAGGAGCCGGGCAGCTTTGCGATCTACCCGCCCAATCCGTATTCATACGAGACGCTGAACTACTTCTCGAAGGAGCCCAACCCTGCGCCACCCTCTGCCGAGAACTGGCTGGGCACCGACGACCGCGGCCGTGATGTATTTGCGCGGTTGCTATACGGCTTCCGGGTGTCGGTGCTGTTCGGGCTGGCGCTTACGCTGATCGGCGTGGTTGTCGGTACGCTTACCGGCGCGCTGATGGGCTTCTTTGGCGGGCGCTTTGATCTGTGGGCGCAGCGGCTGATCGAGGTCTGGAGCTCGATGCCGGAGCTTTACCTGCTGATCATCTTTGCATCGATCTTCACGCCGAGTCTCGGACTGCTGATCATCCTGCTGTCGCTGTTCGGCTGGATGAGTCTGTCCGACTATGTGCGCGCCGAGTTCTATCGCAACCGCTCGCTCGACTACGTGAAGGCCGCGCGGGCGATGGGGCTGTCCAGTTGGCAGATCATGTGGCGCCACATCATGCCCAACAGCCTGACGCCGGTCATTACATTCCTGCCGTTCCGCATGAGTGCGGCCATCCTGGCGCTGACCAGCCTTGACTTTCTCGGCCTGGGCGTGCCGCCATCCACGCCCAGTCTTGGCGAGCTGCTGGCGCAGGGCAAAGCCAATCTCGATGCATGGTGGATTTCGCTGTCGACCTTCGTGGTGCTCGTGCTGACCCTCGTGCTGCTGACCTTCATGGGCGACGCGCTGCGCGACGCCTTCGACACGCGCCTGTCGTTCGCGCAGCTGCGCGCGCGCCAGAAACCGACGGTGGTGAAATGACCCGCGTCGATCTGCGTTCCTCTGCGCCCAAGTACGACGGCCCGCTGCTGCGGCTCGATGACCTGTGCGTGCACTTTGAATCCGAACACGGCGAGACCACCGAAGCCGTCAAGAATGTCTCGCTCGACTTGCATGCCGGCGAGCGTTTCGCGCTGGTGGGCGAGTCGGGCTCCGGCAAGTCGGTCACAGCGCTGTCGATCATGCGCCTGCTGGCCGACGCGCAATACAGCGGCCGCATCCTGCTCGAAGGCCGCGACCTGCTGGCCGTCAGCGAGCGCGAGATGCGTGGCCTGCGCGGCGCCGACGTGGCCATGGTGTTCCAGGAGCCAATGACGGCGCTCAACCCGCTGTACTCCATCGGCAACCAGATCGTCGAGACGCTGGAGTTGCATGAAGGGCTGGATAAGCGCGCCGCCAAGGCACGCGCCATTGCGTTACTGGAGCGCACGGGTATTGCCGAGGCGCCGCGCCGTTTTGATGCCTTCCCGCATCAACTCTCGGGTGGCCAGCGCCAGCGCGCGATGATTGCCATGGCGCTGGCGTGCTCGCCCAAGTTGCTGCTGGCAGACGAGCCGACCACCGCGCTGGACGTGACCGTGCGCATGCAGATCCTGCAGTTGCTGCGCGAGCTGCAAGGCGAATTCGGCATGGCCATCATGCTGATCACGCACGACCTGAACATGGTGCGTGCCTTCGCCGAGCGCGTTGGCGTGATGGAGCGGGGCGTGCTGGTCGAGGCCGGTGACACTGCAGCCGTATTCGCTGCCCCGCAACACCCGTACACCGTGCGCCTGCTGGAGAGCCGCCCGCAGCGCGACGTGCTGCCGCTGGTGCCGCTGGCGCCCGTGCTGCTCGAGGCCGACAAGCTGACGGTGACCTACGAGCGCCATCGTCCTGGGTTTGCCGGCTGGTTCCGCACTGATCCGTTCACCGCGGTCGATGCCGTCTCGCTGCAATTGCGCGAAGGCGAGACGCTGGGCATCGTCGGTGAATCGGGCTCCGGCAAGACCACGCTTGCGCAGACGCTGCTCGGGCTGCAGACGCCCAAGGACGGTGATCTGCGCTTTCTTGGCAACTCGCTGCTGCGCATCTCGCGCGATGAGCGCCGCGCGGTGCGTGCACGCATGCAGGTGGTGTTTCAGGACCCTTATGGCTCGCTCTCGCCGCGCATGACGATCGAGGAGATCGTCGGCGAAGGGCTCGCGCTGCACCAGCCGCACGTGAACCCGACCGAGCGCCGGCATCGCGTGATCGAAGCGTTGCGCGAAGTGGGGCTGGATCGCACGGCGCTGGGGCGCTATCCCCACGAGTTCTCTGGCGGACAACGCCAGCGCATTGCCATTGCGCGCGTGCTCATCCTCAAACCGCAGGTGCTGGTGCTGGATGAGCCGACTTCAGCACTCGATGTGTCGATCCAGCAGCAGGTACTGGCACTGCTTGGCGCCCTTCAGAAAAAGTACAACCTGTCGTATCTATTCATCAGCCATGACCTCGCCGTCATCCGTGCGATGTCTCATCGCGTGATGGTGATGAAGGACGGAAAAGTGGTGGAAGAGGGCGATACGGAAGCCGTGTTGGCATCACCCTCGCACCCCTACACTTGCAAGCTGATGGCCGCCGCCTCGCTCATCCCGTCGAGGGATAACCCGTAAAAACGGTCGGAAGCGCCCCAGAAAGGTGCGGTTTTGACGGGTCTGCGTTGTAAGAGTGCGCTTCTAAAGTCATGTCTAAGTACCTGATTCGCATATGAATTCAGGCAAATTTGTAACGACCTTTGACAAGTCAATGTGTCACTTTTATCATCCTGCGAGATTGTTTTGAGCAGGATTCGGACGCGTCTCATTTGCATTCACGCATAAAGAGCCGATCATTCCGACTTTCCCAGGAGAACCGATGCAGCACTTCGTACTTCATTCCATGGCGCGCCTGGCGGTAGGGGTTGTGATCGGCTGCGGCGTGATCGTGTCGAATGCAGTGCAGGCTGATACGGTCTTCAAGGACACGGAAGTTCGTGCCGACGCGAAGCCGGAAGCCAAGCCTGGTCTCATCTCCAACGTCATGACCAAAACCGGCGACGTCGTCATGAACGCGCTGGGCATGATTGGTCTGCGCTACCGTTTTGGCGGCAACACGCCGGAATCGGGCCTCGACTGCAGCGGCTTTGTCCGCTACGTCTTCAACGACACCTTTGGTTTCCTGCTGCCGCGCCGCGCTGTTGAAATGAGTCGCGTTGGCACCAGCGTCGACATGGCCGAACTGCGCCCCGGCGACCTGGTGTTCTTCAACACCATGCGCCACACGTTCTCGCACGTCGGCATCTACATTGGCGACAACAAGTTCGTGCACGCACCGTCTACCGGCAGCAAGATCCGCGTGGATGACATGACCGCCTCGTACTGGGTGACGCGCTACAACGGTGCACGTCGCATCGAGAGCAGCTCCGGTACCCCGATCAAGGAAGGCGCTGACAACTTTGTCGAGCAGCTCAAGCGCGTGGATCCGAATGCCGCTGGCAAGCCGCTGGCACTATACGGCGGTTGATCCGCTCGTCTCCAAACAAAAAAGACCGCTACGGCGGTCTTTTTTGTTGCCCGTCGAGCCTGCGTCAGTGTGCCGGCAGCGGGGCGGTCACGGCGGTCTGCGGCAAGCGCAGCTTTTCGCGCAGCAGGGGCATGGCGGCCTGCGCGGCTTGCTCGCCGGCGAGGATGGCCTCGTTGCGCGCGGTAAAGTCGCTGCCCTTCACAAACGGCAAGGACGGCGTGATCACCACATCGGCTTGTGCCAGCTCAGTCTTGTTGATGCTCTGGCCCATGATGGCCGTCGTCTGCAGCAGCATGCTGGCCTGACCCGAGACCGCCTGGTTGGAGGGGTCTGCCGAGATGTTCACCGCAATTACGAACGTCGCGCCCATCTGCTTGACGTACGAGACCGGCACCGGTGCCACCAACCCGCCATCCACATACTGACGGCCGCTGATCGTGACTGGCTGGAACACGCCAGGAATGCTGCACGACGCGCGCACCGCCTGGCCGGTATTGCCGCGGCGGAACAGGATCGGCTTGCCGCTGGCCAGATCCGTGGCGACGATCCCCAGCGGAATGCGCATCTGTTCGATGGTCTTCTGCTTGACGAGGCGGTTGATGTACTTCTCCAACGCCTCGCCCTTGAGCCAGCCGCCGAAGCGCGTGCCGAACGGCAGGGCCCAATCGGCAATCATGGCCTCGTCCATCTTGAGCGCCATGCGGTTCATTTCCAGGCCAGACATGCCCGACGCGTAGATGGCCGCCACCACGCTACCGGCGCTCGTGCCGGTAACGAAATCGATCTGAATGCCTTGTGCCTCCAACATCTTGATGACGCCGATGTGCGCGAAACCACGCGCGGCACCACCACCCAACGCCAGCCCAATGCGTACCGGCGGGGTGGTGGCTTGGGATGTGGGCGGCAGCACGGCCGTCTGCGGTGTCACGGGTGTTTCAGTCTTGCCGGACGAAAAGCCCGTCACGGTGCAGGCGGAGAGCAGGGAGGCGCCGGTGGCGCCCAAAAAGAGGCGGCGTTGCATGGATTGACTTGGAGGGCCCAGGTGCCGCGCGAAGGTGTGCGGCCGGCCGCCATTGTGCCAAAGATCGAGGGCAGGCTGCGCGCGCCGCTGCCGTCAGTCGTGAATCCAGAGATGGAACTTCCCGTCTCCCGTTTTGACGACCCGTGCGTCGAAGTTGGGGCCATCGGTGAATTTGAGGCCTTTGCGCCAGTCGTGCACATCCGCCACATTCGGCGTGTTGCCGCATTCGGCAGAGCTTTTGACTTCCGCGCGCACTCTGAGATCAGCCTTTCTGGCAATGCGAAAGTCTTCGACGGCGCCGGGTTTGATAAAGCGAGCGTCCTGCTGATTCCAGGGCATCAGGCTAACGGCGCTGTAGACCGTGATCCAGGCACAGTTGTTGGTCTCGTTCTTGACTGAGATGTTGAGCGCGAGTGCCGCGGTCGATGGCAGGGCGAGCGCAAGCAGTACGGCAACTGGAAGCGGTGTACGCATCGTTGACTCCAATGGCGATGTTGGCGATGCCGGTTTCCGTGCGGCGTTGTTTTCGGCGGCATCAAAAAAGGCACCTCGCGGTGCCTTAGGTTTTGGGACGCAGGGGGTCAAGGGTTGTGCCAGTGCCCGCCCGACGGATCACCCCGCAAGTGGATGGAGTCGTAGTCCGTCTTGGTCAGGTATTGGTTGGTCGTGGTCGTCCAGCGGTGCGGTTCCGCGGTCGGATACTCGGCGAGCAGCTTGTACTTCGAGCCGATCGCATAGAACCCTGACGTGAACTCGTGGCTTTTGCCCTTATCCACGTTGCCGTAGCCGATCTGCTGGCCGAACGGATCGTAGATCGTCACCCAGATGTTCTGGTCTGAGTCATTGAACACTTTGAAACCAGCCATGTGCTCTGCTCCTGAAGGCGTCGCTTGAGAGCGATCTTTGAAGGTTAGGGCTTGATGTGGCGGATCTCGGTCAGATGTGCTCCGCCCGACAGCGGCTTGTGCACATAGACCAGTGCCGGGAATTGCGTGTGCGGCGTGATGTAGGTGGTCGTGCCGGTGCACAGGAAGGCGTAGTTGGTGCCAGCAACCACCTGCGTTGCAAAGGCCGTCGGGGTGTATTGCACACCCACGAGATTCCCGATGGCCTCCTTGAGTACCGCCTTGGCTTCGGCAGTGATTTCATAATCGAATTCGGTCCAACCGCCAACGATTTGCGTCATGGTATTGACTCCTAGAAGGTCGCATTGAGAGAGAACCTGTTGCCGTTGCGACCGACAGCCGCAGGTTGATAAGACCGTTTCCCGAGTCTCAAAAATCAGCGTGAATATCGGTGATGCGGTACCCGGTGTCTGTAGAACAAAGGCGCTACAATCGCCGGCCCTGAACCGTCGTACATTTATTTCCCCATGGAAACTGCACGCACCGATTCAGCCCCGCCGCATATTCGCGTCGCCATCGTCGAGGACGATGCCGGTTTTCTCGCGGCAGTCAGTCATGCAGTGAATACGGCGCCGGATATGCGGCTGGCCGGGCAGGCCGGCACGCGAGCCGAAGGGTTGGCGATACTGCAGGGGGCTCCGGTGGATGTCTTGCTGGTCGATCTGGGCTTGCCGGATGGCTCTGGCATTGACGTCATTCAGGCAGCCGCGCAACGCTGGCCTGGCTGCAGCATCATGGTCAGCACCAACTTTGGCGACGAGACGAACGTGATGCGCTCGATTGAGGCCGGCGCGGCGGGTTATCTGCTTAAGGACAGCTCGCCGGCGCGGATGCTCGATGAGATCCGCAGCCTCGCCAGCGGCGGCAGCCCGATCAGCCCGATCATTGCCCGGCAGATCTTGGCCCGTTTTCGCCAGGGTGGCGGAGGGGCACGCGAACTGGCTGCCGCGGCGCCGGATCTGCTGTCGGCGCGTGAGAAAGAGGTGCTGGACCTCATCACCAAAGGCTTTACTGCGCAGGAAATCGCCAAGCTGATGCAGGTGTCCCACTTCACGGTGCGCTCATTTGTGCGCCGCATCTATAGCAAGCTCAAGGTGACGTCCAAGGCGGAAGCTATTTACGAAGCGAGAAAGCTCGGATTATTGGACGATTAACGCGTTAACTTTGATTTCGGTTTTTTTTCGCGAGGCCGCCCATGTGTCATTCCCCCTTTCGAGGGGGTAAAACGCAAACTCGATTTGATGTCGCCGGCGATATGCTTGCGGCATGAAAATCCTGCCCGCCTCTCTGTTCGCCAACGCCGTATTTGTTTTATCGCTGGCATTGCTGATGGCGGTGGGCGCCTGGTATCTGGAAGCGGATGGCCGCCAGCAGCCCGACGCTGCGCTGCATTTCACACAGGCCGATTTGCTGACGGTCGATGCACCGGATCGGACGCCGCCGCCTGCAACGGTGGACAGCAAGACCTTGTCAGGCGCCTGGCAACCTGTTGCGTTGCCCTATGCGCTGCCATTCCCTCTGTCCGACGCGAAGGCCGATGGCGCAGGCGGCGTCCGCACAGACTGGTACAGACTGCCCGTACCTTGGTTGCCTGACCCTGGTCGGCCGCTGGCGCTGTACGGCGTTCGCATCAAGACCGAGGGCACGATCGCCGTGTATGCCAACGGCCGGCTCGTGCAGCGTGCGCAGGAACATGGCCCGCTATGGAACAGCTTGTTCACGCCGCAGTGGGTGGTGCTGGACGGCGCGGCAGACGACGCGCCGCTGACGGAAATCCTGATCCGCATCCAACATCCGCCGCATACTCGGGAAGCCGTCTCCTCGTTCTGGCTTGGGCCTGCTGAAGCCTTGCGCGGGCGCTACTACCTGCGGCAATGGCTGCAGCGGGAACTGCCGGCGACGCTCAGTGCGGCGTTTCTGGCGGTGGGCGTCTTTGCGCTGTTTGTCTGGTTCCGGCGCGGTCATGAACGCCGCTATCTGCTGTTCTTCCACCTTGCCGCCGTCTCGTTTGCAGGGCATCTGCATTACTACGCGGGCTTGCCCATCGTCAGCGACTGGTTTGCCTGGCTGACCAGCAACGCGTTGTTCTGGCTGCTGGCGGTCATCCATCTGTTCATGCGGCAGTTGCACGGTCGCCGGCTCATATGGCTGACTCGCGCCGTGATCGGCATACCGCTGGTGGTCAGTGTGCTGTCGCTGCCGGCGGTGGGCGTGTTGCCGGTCTATCCAAGCACGTCGATTCTCGTGCCGCTGATCTACGGCGTTGCCGTTGTGCAGGGCGTGGTGGTTAGCGTGGTCGGGGCCACCTGCTCTTGGCGGCGCTCGGCAGATGGGCTCCTGGTTGCCGCGGGCCTGAGCGTCTGCACGCTGCTGGGGATGTCGGAATGGCTGCTCTATAACAATGTGATCAGCGTGGAAGGCTGGTTTCTCGGCGCGTATGCCAATGCCGTCACCTTTGGCGTATTCGGCTTCCTGATGTATCGGCGCTATATCAGCGCCATTGTGGAGGTCGAGCAGGTCAACGCGAATCTGGCGCATCGCCTGCAAGCGCGTGAGGCGGAGCTGGAAGAGAGCCACCGCCTGTTGCGCGAGGCCGAGCTGCGGCAAACCATCAGCGACGAGCGGCAGCGCCTGATGCAGGACATGCACGACGGGCTTGGTGCATCCCTGATCAGCGCGATCCGTTCGGTGGAACGCGACGGCGTGAGCGATCTCAAGGTTTCGCAAATCCTCAAGGGTTGCCTGGACGATCTGAAGCTGACCATCGATTCGATGGAGCCCATCGAAGCCGACCTGCTGCTGTTGCTGGCCACGCTGCGCTTTCGCCTAGAGCCTCGGCTGGAAGGCTCCGGCATCGCCCTGCGATGGGAAGTGCAGGAGTTGCCCGCACTGCCGTGGCTGGACCCTTCCAGCGCGTTGCACATCCTGCGCATCGTGCAGGAGAGCATTGCCAACATCCTGCACCACACCCGCGCCAGTGAGATTCGCGTGGCCACGGCATGCGTGGGGGAAGGCGTAGCCGTGAGCATTGACGACAACGGCGAGGGCTTTGACGTCAAACGGGCGCTGGGCACTACCACCGGGCGGGGCTTGCACAATCAGCAGCGCCGCGCCCGTGCCATTGGCGGCACGGTGGATTGGCGTTCAGGGCCGGCGGGGACGCACTTCACGCTGTGGCTGCCGCTGGCCCGGTAAGCCATCGGCCGGCGACGCCAACTGCGCGATCCCCATGCGAACGCGACGGCAAGGGAGTAGGGCGCGGTTGCTATAATTTGCGTTTTGACAGAGGCCGCTGATGATCCCATCGCGCGGCCTTGTTCATTCCGCCATTCCTATGACTCAGCGCGTCCGCACCCGTTTTGCCCCCAGCCCCACCGGCTTCATCCACCTCGGCAACATCCGCTCGGCTCTCTATCCCTGGGCCTTCGCTCGCAAGATGAAAGGCGATTTCATCCTGCGTATCGAAGACACCGACGTCGAGCGCTCCAGCCAGGAAGCCGTCGATGTGATCCTGGAAGCGATGGACTGGCTGGACATGGACATCGACGAAGGCCCGTTCTATCAGATGCAGCGCATGGACCGTTACCGCGAGGTGATTGCCCAGATGGTCCAGCAGGAGCTGGTCTACCCCTGCTACATGAGCACGGAAGAACTGGACGCACTGCGTGACGCGCAACGCGAGCGCGGCGAAAAGCCCCGCTACGACGGCACATGGCGCCCCGAGCCCGGCAAGGTCCTGCCGACCCCGCCGGCTGGTGTGCAGCCCGTGATGCGTTTCAAGAACCCCATCGGCGGCAGCGTGGTGTGGGACGACGCGGTCAAGGGCCGCATCGAAATCTCCAACGATGAGTTGGACGACCTCGTCATTGCGCGCCCGGACGGCACGCCCACGTACAACTTCTGCGTGGTCGTCGACGACATGGACATGCGCATCACCCACGTGATCCGTGGCGATGACCACGTCAACAACACGCCGCGCCAGATCAACATCCTGCGCGCACTGGGCGGCACGCCGCCGGTCTACGCCCACCTGCCGACCGTGCTCAACGAGCAGGGCGAGAAGATGAGCAAGCGCCACGGCGCCATGAGCGTCACTGGCTACCGCGATGCCGGCTACCTGCCCGAAGCCATCGTCAACTACCTCGCCCGCCTGGGTTGGGCACACGGCGACGCCGAGATCTTCTCGCGCGAGCAGTTCGTCGAGTGGTTCGACCTGGAGCACCTGGGCAAGTCGCCAGCGCAATACAACCCCGAGAAGCTCGCCTGGCTGAACAACCATTACATCAAGCAAGCCGACAACGCGCGCCTGGCTGATCTGGTGAAGCCCTTTATCGAAGAGCTGGGTGGCAAGGTTGATGGTGGCCCCGTGCTGGCGGATGTGATTGCGCTGGTGAAGGACCGGGCCAATACGCTGCGCGACGTCGCCCAGACCGCGCTGCTGTTCTACCGCGCCGATCTGGTCATCGAGCCGGAACTTGCCGCGCAGCATCTGACTGACGACGTGCGCCCAGGTATTGGCGCGCTGGCCGAGAAGCTGAGCGCGCTGCCCGAGTGGAGGCGCGAGGCCATCGGTGCCGCCTTCAAGGAAGTGCTAGCCGCGCATGGCTGGAAGATGCCCAAGCTGGCCATGCCGGTGCGCCTGCTGGTGGCCGGGCAACTGCAAACGCCGTCGATCGACGCAGTGCTGGAACTGTTCGGCCGCGACGTCGTTCTGCGCCGTTTGGCAGCGTGATGCGTGCACCGCAAAAAAATTTGCGAAAGGGTATTGCCAAGCGCTAAACACTTCCCCTATACTCTTGTTTTCGCTGCAACACGAAGCGAAATGCAGTAAGAAGCAAGCAGTAAAAGGCAGTACCCAGAGTAGTGCATCGGGGCTATAGCTCAGCTGGGAGAGCGCTTGCATGGCATGCAAGAGGTCAGCGGTTCGATCCCGCTTAGCTCCACCAAAATGCCGGAAGATTCGATTCAAAAAATTAATTTGAAAAGAAGCTTCCAAAACGCAAAGAAGTACGTTATGATAGCGGACTTCGCAGCGTAAGACGGAAAGCGTTGCAAAACAGTTTCTGTCCCCTTCGTCTAGAGGCCTAGGACATCACCCTTTCACGGTGAGTACAGGGGTTCGAATCCCCTAGGGGACGCCATAACAAGAGCTTAACCAGAAGCTCATTCGCAAAGCCAGTCTCTAGCTGGTTTTGCAACCGACACGGAGCGGTAGTTCAGTCGGTTAGAATACCGGCCTGTCACGCCGGGGGTCGCGGGTTCGAGTCCCGTCCGCTCCGCCAAATCAAAACCCGCTGCTTGCAGCGGGTTTTTTCTTTTGCGCTTCCGATTCAATTGCCGTGATTGCCCCTGTGCTTTAAAGCTGGGGCAACTCGTTGTTTAACGTGCGGCTTTAATTGGCGGTGCGGCTGACGCGATTGAAATAGCTGACCAGCAGGGCGCCGGCCACCATCAGGCTCATGCCATTGGCTGCCCAGAAGCCTGCGGCACCACGCAGTGCTGCGGCACCGTCTCCCAGAAGCCCGAAGCCGAGCGCATAGCCACCACCCAAACCAACGCCCCATAGCGAGAGCGCGTAGATGACGGTTGGGATCAGCGCGATCTTGTAGGCGCGCAGGATGAATGCGGCCATCACCTGCAGCGCGTCGAACATCTGATAGAACGCGATGAAGGGCAGCAGCGGAACCGCAATCGCCAGGACGGCCGCGTCATGCGTGTACAGGCGGACCAGATCGTGGCGGAGGATCAGTACCGCAGTGCCGACAATGGCTGCGCATATCGCTGCCAGCTTGATACCGTTCAACGAGATGCGTCGCGCTGCCACGCGATCACGGGCGCCAATCGATTGTGCTGCCAGCGTAGAGGTCGCAATCGACAGCGACAGCGGCACCATGTACGCCACTGCTCCGAGGTTGGCGGCAATCTGGTGCCCGGCCAGCACTACTGTACCCAGCCGTGCGATGAAAATCGCCATCAGCGTGAACGAGGTGATCTCGATCAGATAGGTAAAGCCCATCGGCACACCCAGGCGAATCAGCGCCCAGAGCCGCGCACGATTCGGCAGTGAGAACTGCGTGAAGATCTCGAACGGTTTATATGCCGGATTGCGCATCAGGATGACTGCGCCGGCGGCAAACCACAGCCAGCTGATGATCATGGAGGCCAGCGCGCAACCTGGGCCGCCCATCGCCGGGATGCCCGTGCCGCCGTACAGGAACAGCGCGTTGAGCGGGAACTTGAGTACGAGGCCCCCGAGCTGCAGCACGGTCACCATCACCGGGCGAGACAACGCGTTGTTCAGTGCCGAGTAGATCCTGAAGCCGAGCGCCGCGGGCAGCGCCAGTGCTTCATAGCGCAGGTAGGCAGTGGCTTTTCCTGTCAGCTCTGGTGACGCGTTTGCCAGATGGAGCAGCGGGGCGGGAAACCACAGGAGCAGCATGCCGATAGCGGCCAGCACCATCCCGAGCCAGATGGCCTGGCGGACTTCTTCACCGATTTCGCTGTGCTTCTGCGCGCCATACAGTTGTCCGGCGATAGGCGAGAGTGCTTGCAGCACGCCCATCAGGCTGATGTAGACGGTGACGTAGATGGACCCACCAAGCCCAATGGCCGCCAGATCTGCCGCAGAAGCGCGCCCGGCCATCGCCGTGTCGAGTACACCGAACGCGATCACGGCCAACTGGCCAATCAGAACTGGCCAGGCCAGCGCGGTAATACGGCGGACATCAGAGAGGAACATTGGGCGCTGCCGGTGTTACTGGCGCAGCTTGCGCCGGCGTGAGGTGGAAGGGGTTGGCGGCGGATGCGTGGCGGCGGCGGCTTCCGTCAATTGGTACATGCGGAAGTGCTCGTCGCGGTCAGCGGGGCGGCGGCCTTCCCAGATCAGGCGCCATTCGTAGTTCGAGACGCGCGAAGGGGCGCCGTAGTCGTACGGGTCGTGGCGCAGCAGGACGTCGCAGTTGTCTTCAGGACTGCCGAAGCGGATATGGCCGAAGTAGGCAAACGAGGCGAGCTGTGCATCGCCCATGCGAATTGGCTGCACGCATGTGTAGGTGCGTGGCAGGGCCAGCGCGGCCGACTGTGCGACGTCGCGATAGGTCTTGGCGTAGTTGATGGTGGGCAGCCACAGCGTCATCATCAGCACCCACATCAGCGTGGTGCCGGCGGCTGAGATCACCACTGCGCGCCAGATGGCCTTGGGTGCGCGCGATGTGCGCCATACGACGATGAGCACCCACGCTACCGTCACCAGCAGCGCGCAGGCCAGCGCTGTCCAACTGAACTCGGGGCGATAGCCCGGCACGATGCGGAACACGTTGCGTGCAAGCTGCGGCGGAAAGCCTGTCATCTTCGCAATCCACAGCAGCCACACCGTGCCGCCCAGAACGGTGAAGGCCAGCAGGGCAAACCAATCGATCGCACTGATGGCGCCCCGCTTGAGCGTGGGCAACGCAAATGTCGCCAATACGGCCATCGGTGGGATGAGCAGCAGGAAACCGTCGTCACCTGGCTGCTGTTGCATCAGCAGCAGGAGCAATTGCGGCACCAGCACCGCCAGCGGCAGCGCGATATGCGGCGCGGTGCGCATGCCGCTCCAGCTTTTCCAGGCCCACGCAGCCAGCGGCCATACCGGCCAGGCGAACAGCGGCAGGTTGCGCGCAATGTAGCCAAGCGAATGGGTGGTCGGGCCGGCGTACTGGTGACGGTCGAAGCGCGCCCACTCGCGCACAAAGGTCACGACATCGTCCGGATTGGCGGCGAGCAGGTACGCCATGGCTGGCCACGAGCAGCCGAGCGCCAGTGAGGCGGGGAGCGCCAAGGTCAGCAACGGGCGCAGAGGCAGCACATGTGTGGCTCGCGCAGTGGCGAGCACGGCAACGGTGATGCCCAGCGGAAGGATCGGCCCGCCGGCGAGCGCCAGGCAGCCAACGCCGATGCCGTAAGTGAGGCTGCCTTGGACGGGTTTGTCCAGCGCGCGGATCAGCCCGTACACCGTCACCGCAACAAAGCACAGCGAGCCGACCAGCGGCGTGGTCTCATGGCCGCGCTGCGCCAAGCCCACGCAGGCGAGGAAGATCAGCAGCGCGCCGTCGGCCAGCGTACGGCCGTAGTCACGCGAGTTCGGTTGTCCGCCGAAGACGAATTCGAAAGGCTGGACTTCGGCGCGGCGGCCGAGCAGGTAGGCGCCGTACCAGATGCAGGCGCAGGTGACAAAGAAGAAAAGCGCAGTCGCCAGGCGCGATGCATCTGACGGGCCAAACCACTGGCCGAATACGCGGATGAACGCGCCGCCGATCCAGAACACCAGCGGGCCAGCCTGCACGACCGGACGGCCGACAATGTTCGGCATCAGCCAGTCTTGCGCGTTACCTGTGGCCAGCGTCCACATTGCGCCGAAACCGGCGGCGTCTTCGTTCTTCCACGGGTCGCGTGAGAACAGGCCCGACAGGCCGTAGATCACGCAGATGGCAAGCAGCAGCCAGCGCGGCAGCTCACGGGTGGCGGCGGCAGTCAGGCGGATGCGCGAGACGCGTGTGGTGTTCATCGGGTGTCAGACCGGGCGGACCCGGCCGCAGTTGCACGGAGGCGTGCAGATCGTAAAGAGCCGCGGCAGGTGAGAGGCCTGCCATTGTGCCGAGAAACAAAAAAGGCAGCCGGAGCTGCCTTTTTTCTGACCAGTGAGACGGGTCATGTGGTGAGCCGTCTCCGGCGCCGGTATTACTTGGCAGCCTTGCCGATCTTGCTGCCGAACTTGTTGCGGAACTTCTCGACGCGACCGGCCGTATCCAGAACCTTTTGCTGGCCCGTGTAGAACGGGTGCGATTCCGACGAGACTTCGATCTTGGCCAGCGGGTATTCCTTGCCGTCCAGCGTGATCATTTCCTTGGTCTGGATGGTCGAGCGAGTGATGAACTTGAAGTCGCTGGACATGTCCTGGAACACGACTTCGCGGTAATTCGGGTGAATGCCTTCTTTCATGATGGGCCCTGGTGTTGAGGTAGCCAACTCGAGACGCGCTTCAGGTGCTCTGGTGAGAAACCGCACCGTGCGACCAGCCGTCGAGTCACTTGCCGGGTGGAGAAACGGCAATTATGCCAGAGAAACAAGGGCTTGGGCAACGCACGGGTTGCAAAATCCGTGGCCGCCACGCGTCAAAAAGCGACGTATTGGACGCTTTCCCGCCATTAACGGATCAAGGCGCTGCCAGGCGCTCGATGGTGAGGACGCCGCGCCCGTCCAGATCGAGGGTTTTGCTGTCCCCCACGCGCAACGAGGTGTCCAGGTTCAGCGTCCACGTGTCGATCTTTGCTGGGGTTTGCGCGTCGGTGGCGGGCTGGAAACGGTGCAACGTGACCTCGATCGACAAGGGCTGGAACACGACCGATACGGCCAATGGGCGTAATGTGACGTCTACGCCTGTTTTTGCCCAGCGATGGCGTATGAATTTGCAGGTGTTGGTGTCACAGCCAAGCGGAATGGTGTCATCAGGCTGGCCGGCGGCGAACTGCGCTTCCCATTCTGGGCGCGGCATCGTGTCGCCGACATCGTATGTGTGGGTGCGCTCCAGTAACGTGACGTGCTGGGCCGAGGTGGATAGATCTGCTGGCAACGTTAGCCGCTGTGTTTCCGATCGACCCTCAAGCTGCGCCGTCACGCTGAAGATGAGCGGCACGGCCGACTGTGCAAACACGGCACCTGCACCGAAGCGCAGCGACAACAGCAACAGAACGGCGTGAAGTGCGCGGCGTGTCGTCATGACGGGAATCCTTCCTGGCGTTGCTCGGCAAGCAGCATGCGCCGTGCCGGGTCCTGCAGGTAGAACGCCTGCAGCAACGCGTACAGCGTGGGCAGCGTATCGAGCAGCGAAGCCGGTTCAACAAAGAACACCTCAGAGGCCACCGCGAAGAATTCCGCTGGATGCTGCGCGCCGTACGGGTCGAGCAGCGAGAGAATGGGGTCGGCATCCCAACGATATTCCGGAGTTTGCTCGCAGCGATCTGCAAAGGCATCGTATTCGGCGTAGAGGTCATTAGCCCATTGTTCGCGGTCGATGCCGGCATGCAGGCGCGAGGAGAACGCCGGAATACCGTCCGACTCGCCGTTGAGCATGTCGAGCTTGTGGGCGAACTCGTGCATGACCACGTTGTACGGCTGGGCGCCGGGCTCGGCCAGGGCGCCGCCCAGCTCGATGTCTTGCCACGAGAGGATGACCGGGCCGTGCTCCCACGCTTCGCCGGCGGCTTCTTCGCGCACGTTGTGCACGACGCCATCTTCGTCCATCACCTCCTTGCGGATGACGAACTCGCCGGGGTAGATGACCACGCCGCGCCAGCCGCGATACCACGTGATGCCCAACTCCAGGATCGGCACGCTGGCCTGTGCGGCAATGCTGATCACCATCTCGTCGGTGAGCGGCAGGTCGTGCGCGGTGGTGAATTCCTTCTCAGCGATGAAGAGCGTGGCCGTTTCATGCAGGCGCGCGAGGTCGACCTCGGGCCAGTCCAGCAGAAAGGGCAGGCCGGCAAGCGCGCGCGACCAATGCGTGTCGGAGATGGCGTAGCGCGCCAGACGCCGCGAACGCGCGCGGCCTGAGAACCAGCGGAAGACGGACGAAAGCATGCGACCAGTATATCGGCGCGTGCTTGCGTTCCTGGTGGGGTCAGGCTGCCAGAATCAGGCCACAGACAGCAGGCGCGCGCCACGCTGATTGGCGACGTACACGGCTTCGGTGCGACTGCGGACTTTCAGGCGCCGGTACAGCGTGCTGATATGCGCCTTGGCCGTGGCCTCGGAGATGTTCAGCATGCGGCTGATGGTCTTGACCGGGTGTCCGCGCGAGAGCAGTACCAGAATCTCGTACTGGCGTGGCGTGATGCCGAGCAGCTTGGGATCGGTTTGTGGATCACCGGCAAGCGCGGGGTTGGGTGCGCCGTCCAGGCGCGATTCCGGCAGCAGGGCACTGGCCGGGATGTACTGCCCACCCACCAGCACCAGCTCCAGCGACGCCGCGATGACCTCGCCCGGCGAATGCTTGAGCGTATAGCCCGACAAGCCCATCTGCATGAGCGTTCGGATGATGTCGGAGGATTCGGACTCGGCCAGCACGACCACGTGGCGCGCGTGCGGCCGGTGCATGATCTCGCCGATGGCAGAGAGCTCGTCCAAATGTGGGAGCGGCAGGCCGATCACCAGCAGGCCCGCGTCGGCATTGGCTTCGATGGCGTCAAACATGCCGTCGTCCGGTTCGACGACAGTGACGCCGGTGACGCCCTTGAGCGTCCGCAGCAGGTGCGCAATGCCCGTACGCACCAACGGATGGGCTTCGATCAAAACAGTGTTCATCGTTGTTCTCGACCTGTTACCGATCTTGCGAACATCCTTCGTCGCCCCAAGCGAGAAACAGGCCGGAGCAGACCCCCGTTCCGAATCATTTTAGTGGCGTATCACGAAAATGACAGACGCCACGGCCATGCCTCGGGACTCTCGTTGACGCGTTCTGGCTACTGTAGACCAGTGTTTGCCAGGGCGCGTAATTCACTCAAGGGAAGCGGTTCGACCCTTCGGCCGGGTTTTGCGGCGATGGCTGTTTCGGCCATGACACAAAAACACGCGCCAAACCGGAGCGATTCGTCTTCCACGTGCTGAATATCCCGTAAAAACAAGGCTTTAATCGTCTTGGCACGGATGTCGCTCTACCGTCATTCGGGGAGGAGCGAGCCATGCCAACATCCGCGCAGCGCTGTGCTCGACGTTTGCCGTTCTGGTGGACGATCGATGTGACCGGAATGGTCGCGAGTCATGCGGCCATGGTCGTCATGGTGCCGGCGCTCGCAGAAGACGGCGACATCATCAGGCAGCGCGCATTCGCGCCGCGTATCGCCTATCGAGGCGTTCCCACCGATACGTTGCCGGTGCGAACCGCGCTCGGTCCTTATCCCACCCGCGCATTCGATCTTTCCATCGCTTCTGTCATGTCGGTGCTCTCCGACGGCGAACTGAGTACGTCGCATGCGTGGCTTAACAATCCATCGCGCGGGGGGCAGGGCGCAATCCCCCCGGAAGTGGGGGGTGGGCGGCAGGCCGATGCCATGCTCAACGCGCATCAGGCGGATCTTCACAGTGTGTGCGGGCAGGGCACGCCAGCCATCGCAGGTGCAGTCGTTGCAGGCAAGCGCATGCAGTGTTATCAGCCGTATTTGGGGACAGTTTTGAAAGCCGCGCTGTTAAGCCATCCGAGCGTCGCTTTTACGTTGATTTGCAGCGTCGCAGCACGGTCCCAGGGGGCCCGGTTTAAGGGCATCTGTGACGAAGCTGACGCTTGGGGTGCGGGCGGATGTACCGCCGTCCATCGGCTGGCGTGGCCCGGGGCACGGTCAACGTGTCTCGCAAGCGTCGCGTTGCCGCAACGTGCTTGTCGGCGCCGAACATCCATTGCATTCACGCGGGGTCACCAGATTGAACCACCCGCTGGCGCCGCGCTGCCGGACGTGGTGGCGCAGACGAGGAGTGTCACGTCCAACGCTTTCGTGCTCCGTCCCCCGGCGGGCACTTTTTTATAACGGCAATTCAGGAAGGGGAGATCGATATGCAAGCCAATCTGACTGCTTTTGCTGCCTTGGTGCCACCGCTCATACGGTGACCAGGATTGTGTTGGGCGACCAGCTTCGCGCATGGGTTGCCTGTCGCACCACGTATTGAACCGGGCGGGCGCCCAAAACAATCGGGGCGCAGCACGCAGGCTACGCCCCGACACGGTGAGGAAGGCCAAACGATGGGATCAAGCAGAGGCCGGATGCAACGGATGTTCCGCGCGGATGCCGTGCTTCTGCATCAGCCGATACAGCGTCACGCGGGAGACCGCCAGCTCGCGCGCCGTCATGCCCATGTGAAAACCGTTGCGGGCGATGGCCGTGCGGATAGCATCGGATTCCGCACCTTCCCGTGCTTCTTCCAGCGTCTGGCCCGATACGGATGCATAGCCTTCCAGGTGGAGGTCTGCGGCGGAGATCTTGCGGTTGTCGGTCATTACCAGCGCACGGCGCACGCGGTTGATCAGCTCTCGCACGTTGCCCGGCCACGGGTAATGCATCATCGCGTGCAGCGCGCAGGGCGTGAAGCCGCGGATGCGGTGCGAGGCTTCGCCGGCGTGCTGCGCGAGGATGTGCTCGGCCAGCAGGACGATGTCGCTGCCGCGCTCACGCAGCGGCGGTACCGACAACGTCAGCACGCACAGCCGATGAAAGAGGTCGGTGCGGAACCCGCCGTGGTGCTGGGCGGCTTCCAGGTCAACGTGCGTGGCCGAGATGATGCGGATGTCCAGCGGAATCGCCTGATGTCCGCCCAGCCGTGTGATGGTGCCTTGTTGCAGGAAACGCAGCAGGCTCACCTGGCTTTCCAGCGGCAGATCGCCGATTTCATCGAGGAACAGCGTGCCGCCGTTCGCATGCTCGACCCAGCCGATATGGCGTTGGTGCGCGCCGGTGAAGGCGCCTTTCTCATAGCCGAACAGCTCGGACTGAATCAGGTGCGGCGGGATCGCACCGCAGTTGATCGCGATGAACGGGCCGCTCGCACGGGCGGAGGCTTCGTGGATGGCCTGGGCGGTCAGCTCCTTGCCGGTGCCCGATTCACCGGCGATGAAGGCCGGTGCACTGTTCTGCGCAACCTTGCGGATGGCGCGGAACAGGTTGTGCATGGACGGGCATTCCCCCAGCATGCGGGCATTGTTCACCTTGGGGGCCGGCGCGACCTCCTGCGCAAGGGATGCCATGCCCCATGCATGGCGCAGGGAATAGGCGGTCTCTTCGGTGCGCAGCGGCATCTGCACGTAGTCGACGCAGTAGTCGCGCACGAGTTGGCGCACGCGCTCATGCGTCAGCATGGCGGGCGGCAGCGCGGCCACCCAGCCCACGTGTGACACCTGCATGCAGCGTTCAAGCAGATCCAGCTCGGCGGCCGAAAAGGCGCTGCTGAAATCGATCAATCCGGCCTTGGGTACACCGTCACGAATGGCGCAGCCAAGCTCACGCATCGACGTTACACGCCGCACGTGCCAGTCTGCCCCCAGAATTGTTTCGTCGATCTCCCCCATCCCCGCACGTGACGCGACTACGACGGTTCGGCACGCACCAGTACATTCCAGCGACTCTTCGCGCATGGTTTCCCCCGTTCGATTTTTGGTGATTCCCTCCTGCCAGTGACCACGCGGCTCAGCCCAGGCAGGTTTGCAGTATGGTTGCCGGGTTCCGCTTTTGCGATGACGTTTAAGGACGAGGGGTGCAAACGGTTGCGCGCGCTGCTTGTAATGCAAATGAACTAGCGAGTTTCACAAAGCTGCCGGACAAGTTCGCTCAAAAATCAAGCGATTGGCCCGGCAACAAAAAAGCGCACCGTTTCGGGTGCGCTTCTCTGTACGTACGGGGGCAGTCTGGAGAGACCTAGCCGCCGCGTCGCATCATGTCGAAGAACTCGGCGTTGTTCTTGGTCGACTTGAGTTTGTCGAGCAGGAATTCCATCGCCTCGACTTCATCCATGTCGTGGATGAACTTGCGCAGAATCCACACCTTTTGCAGGATGTCCGGCTTGATCAGCAGTTCTTCACGGCGCGTGCCCGACTTGTTCAGGTTGATGGCCGGGTAGACGCGCTTCTCGGCCAAGCGGCGCTCCAGGTGCACTTCCATGTTGCCGGTGCCCTTGAACTCTTCGTAGATCACGTCGTCCATGCGGCTGCCGGTTTCGATCAGCGCCGTGCCGATAATCGTGAGCGAACCGCCTTCTTCCAGATTGCGTGCGGCGCCGAAGAAACGCTTCGGGCGCTGCAGAGCGTTGGCATCCACACCGCCGGTCAGCACCTTGCCGGAGGTCGGTACCACGGTGTTGTAGGCGCGAGCCAGACGCGTGATCGAGTCCAGCACGATCACCACGTCCTTCTTCAGCTCGACCAGGCGCTTGGCCTTTTCGATGACCATTTCGGCCACTTGCACGTGACGCACGGCCGGTTCATCGAAGGTCGATGCCACCACTTCGCCGCGCACGGTGCGCTGCATTTCGGTCACTTCTTCCGGGCGTTCGTCGATCAGCAGCACGAACAGCTCGGCTTCCGGATGGTTCGTCGCGATGGCGTGCGCAATGTGCTGCAGCATCACGGTCTTGCCGGACTTGGGCGATGCCACCAGCAGTGCGCGTTGGCCGCGGCCGATCGGGGCGATCATGTCGATGATGCGGCCGGTGATGTTCTCTTCGGCCTTGATGTCGCGTTCGAGCGTGAGCGGCTTGTTCGGGTGCAGCGGCGTCAGGTTCTCGAACATGATGCGGTTCTTGACCGCTTCAGGAGGCTGTGCGTTGACCTTGTCGACCTTCACCAGCGCGAAGTAGCGCTCGCCGTCCTTGGGCGTGCGGACTTCGCCTTCGATCGTGTCGCCGGTGTGCAGATTGAAGCGGCGGATTTGCGACGGGCTGATATAGATGTCGTCGGTGCTGGCCAGGTACGAAGTTTCTGGTGAGCGCAGGAAACCAAAGCCGTCGGGCAGCACTTCGAGCGTGCCGTCGCCGAAAATCGTTTCCCCCTGTTTCGCCTTCTTTTTCAGGATGGCAAACATCAATTCCTGTTTGCGCATGCGCTGGGCGTTGTCAATCTCCAGCTGTCCCGCCATTTCCAGCAATTGGGACACGTGCAGGGATTTCAGTTCTGTCAGATGCATAGACGAAAGAATGGGAAGGGCCCGAACGGGCAGCGAAACGAGAAACGGGGGGAGGGGGAAAAGGTCGAGCGAACGCTCGGGGAAACAGATTGGCTGCAATCTTAGCACAACGCTGGCGGGCTTCCAGGCGGAAGATTGCCAGCGCGTGCATTTGCGGCGGGATGCGCTCCGCGCCGCGGTCGAATATCGACTTACAGGTGGCTATCCAGGAATGCGGTGAGTTGCGACTTGGACAAAGCGCCCACCTTCTGGGCGGCCACCGCACCGTTCTTGAACAGGATCAGCGTCGGGATGCCGCGAATGCCAAACTTAGCCGGCACGCCTTGGTTCTCATCGACGTTGATCTTGGCGATCTGCACCTTCTCGCCGTAGTCCTTGGAGACTTCGTCCAGGATCGGGGCGATCATCTTGCACGGACCGCACCATTCAGCCCAGAAATCGACGAGCACGGGTTTGTCGGACTTGAGCACATCGGCCTCGAAGGACGCGTCGCTCACATACTTGATCTGTTCGCTCATGGCGGGAACCTCTGTTATTTCGTAAAAGCTGGCGGCGTGCGCCGAACCCATACATTACACGATTACGCGAGCCGGCGTGCATTACGGCCACTGCCAGTGCGGATGCTGCTGATATAGTACCGGCGCCCCCATTTTCAACCGTTGATTGTCGCTATCACGCTGATAGTCACGGCCGCAGTTCATCGCCCATTTCCCTCGCCGCATGCAGATGTTTGCCTTTGCGCCCGGCCCAGCATTTCTCTCTCGTGCCGCCGATGCGACGTGGCGCTTTCTGGACGCGCACGCGCAGTCGTCCGGTACAGGCACCGTTGTTGTACCGACTGCCGCACAGATCCCGGGTGTGCGCAGCGCCCTGCATGCCAGCGCGCAGGCGTCCGGCACGCCACGTCTGCTGCCGCGCATTCTGACGCTCGGCCACTGGCTGCTCGATCTGCCGCCCGAGCCGGGTTTGCCTGCGGCGCGCACGACGCTCTCGCGGCTGCTGGCTGTGCAGCAGGCGCTCAAGACACAAGCATGGCTGCGCGAGGCCCTCGGTGCGCAGGATGATGCAGCGCTATGGGGCGTAGCGCAGGTGATGGTCACCGTGTCGGACGAGCTGTCGCAGCGATGGCTCACGCTGGATGCGGCCGACAGTGATGCACAAGAGCGCCCCGACGCGCTGGAAGCTGCCTTGGCCGAGGCGCTGGAGCGCACGTACGCGCAGTTGTCCGAGCGCTTTCTCGGGACCGAATCGCGCATCGTGCTGACGTTCTGGCGCTTGCTCTCCGGTGCGGCTGACCCGATTCCGGTGCGGCTGCATGCCATGCGACGTCTGCTGGATGCATTGCACGGGCCGATAGTCTGGATGAGCCCGACCGACCCTGAAGCCGTTGATCTCGATTTCCTTCAACGTGCCGCCGAACACGTACCGGTGTTGACCATCGGTTACGACTGGAATGCGTCGGAAGTTGCGTCGGCAGCCCGTCCTGCCACACATGCGGACTTTCGCGATCTGCTGCTGCACGCCTGGCCCGAGTGCGCCACGCCGGCGTTGGCTGCGCACGAGGATTCCGACACTGAGCTTCCCGCACCGGTCCTGCACATCGCAGGCGCGGCGCGTTTTGAGGATGAGGCGGCCTTTGCCGCGCACACGCTGGTCGATTGGCTGAATGCGGGGCGGCGCTCGCTTGCGCTGGTGGCGCAGGACCGCATCGTCGCGCGGCGCGTGCGGGCATTGCTGGCGCGCGTGAATGTGCCCGTGCGTGATGAAACCGGTTGGAAGCTCTCCACGACACGCGCCGCCGCGGCGCTCATGCGCTGGGTGGACGTGGTGCAGGGCGACGGCGATACCGCAGCCTTGCTCGACCTCATCAAGAGCCCATTCTGTTTGCGTGATGCGGATGCCGGTACGGCCACGCCCGCGTGGATTGCCGAGCTGGAGCGCCGCATCCGCAGGCACAACGTGTCAGGCGGCTGGGGTCGGCTGCGCCGGCTGGTGGCAGACCGCCCCGCCGAGGAGGCCAGCGGGGAACCGCAAGTCAGCCGCCTGTCGGACCGCCTTGGCCTGCTGGCCGACGAAGCCGCGCTATGGCGCCGTGCCGGCAACGCCACGCTTGAGGCGTGGGTCACGTTGCTGGTCGGCACGCTCGATCGCTTGCACATGCGCACCGGCCTGCAGAACGATGATGCGGGTCGCCAACTGCTCGACTGGGTCGACCGGCTGCGTGTGTCCGTGCACGGCAGTACCGATGCGGGAGCGCGCTTCTCACTGACGGAGTGGCGCGCGCTGCTGTCGATGCTGCTTGAATCGGCGGTCTTCAGCGAACCGGCGCCACCGTCGGATCGGCGTGTCGTCATCCTGCCGCTGAACGGCGCACGCATGCGGCGTTTCGACGGCGTGGTGGTGGTCGGTTGCGACGATGCGCAGTTGCCGTCGGCGCAGCCCGAGTGGCTGTTCTTCTCGAACGACGTGCGCCGTGAGCTGGGATTGCCGGACCGCGCGCAGCGTTTTGCTCAACAGGCGCGCGACTTGGCGGAGGTGCTGCTCAATCAGCCGGAAGTTGTGCTGACCTGGCAGCGCCACGGCGGGCGCGGTGAACCCAATCGCCTCTCGGGCTGGCTCGAACGTCTGCAGCGGCGGCTGGCTGTGGCAGGCGTGCGAATCGACATGCCGGTCGCTTTGCCGAACCTGCAGACCCGCAGTCAACCGACCGACATGCCTGCACCGGCAGCGCCTGCGTTGGTGCCGTCCACGCTCAGTGCTGCTGCCTACAACAGCCTGCGCCGCTGTCCGTACCAGTTCTTTGTTGGGCGCATGCTGCGGTTGGGAGAGCTGGAAGAGGTGTCCGACGAGTTGGAGAAGCGCGACATTGGTGAGGTCCTGCACGCGATCCTGCACCGCTTTCATCGGCACTTGCTCGATATGCCCGTGCACGATCCGGCGGATCGTCTGGCGCTGCTGCAAACCATTACCGATGCGCAGTTCGGCCCGATGCTGGCAGAGGATGGCAACACGCTGCGCTTCTATCGCCGCTGGCAGAGCGTGATGCCGTCGTATCTGGCGTGGCAGGCTGCGCGCGAGGCGGACGGTTGGCGTTTTGAAGCCGGCGAGGTCGATGTCGATACGTCGATCACGTTACCGGGCGAGCGCCCGCTGCGCTTGCGTGGCCGCATCGATCGCGTTGACGTGCATGACGAGCACGGCGTGGCGGTGCTGGATTACAAGACGCAATCGCCCATGGTGCTGGTACGTCGCGCCAAGACACCGTTTGAAGACTGCCAGTTGCCGTTTTACGGTGTGCTCGATGCGCGTGCCGACGCGGGTGGCTGGGTCTCGCTCGACGGCGAGGCCCGTGGCGATAAGCGTGATGTTGCCCTGCCGGACTTCACGCAGGTGGTGGACTGGTTGCTCGAACAGATGGAGAAGGACATGACCGCCCTGGCTGCCGGCGCGCCGTTACCGGCCTTCGGCGATGAGTCGGCGTGCCGTTATTGCGCAGCGCGTGGCCTGTGCCGCAAGGGGTATTGGACCGAAGGTGCGCAGCGCGAGCCCGGGAGCGAAGCATGAGCGATCACGCCTACGAGCGCGATGGCGCCCCCGTTTCACCCGAAGATTTCTCACGCGCTGCGTGCGATCCGCTGCGCTCGGTCGTGGTGGAGGCTTGTGCAGGCAGCGGCAAGACGTGGCTGCTGGTCACGCGCATGCTGCGCCTGCTGCTGGCCGGCGCGGCGCCATCGGACATCCTCGCCATCACCTTCACGCGCAAGGCAGCCGAAGAGATGCGTCAGCGTTTGCTGGACATCCTTGCACAGCTGGCGAGCGCCGACGACGAAGGCGTTGTGCGCGAGCTGATCGCTCGCACGGTCGACGAGCGCGATGCCCTAGCGCTGATCGAGACAGCGCGTGGGTTGTATGCGCGGGTGTTGGAATCCCCGCAGCGCATGGCGATCGATACGTTCCACGGTTGGTTTGGTTCGTTGCTGCGCGGGGCACCGCTGTCATCTGGCGTGCCGCAAGGGGCATCGCTGCGTGAAGATGCCGGGCGGTTGCGCCGTGAGGCCTGGGCACCGTTCTGGCGCGGCCTGCTGGCCGAAGATCACGCTGAGTTGCGCAAGGTATATGAGACGCTTGCGGACTTAGTGGGCGATTTTCAGGCGGGGCGATTGCTCGACGCGATGTTTCACCAGCGCAGTGACTGGTGGGCCTACAAGGCACAAGCGGGCGAGCATCCGTTGCGTCCGCTCGATGACCTGCTTGGCGACGACGCACATACCGATCCGCTGATCGAAGCGCTGCAAGACCAAACGTTGCTGGCTGACATGCTGCGTGTCTCCGGCTGGTTGGGGCAGGGCGGCGCCACCGAAGGCAAGCGCGCAACGCAGATTGAAATGGCGGTCACGTCTGCGCGTTCGATCGACGTATCGAATGAATCCGCCCGCACGCAGGCCTTCGATGGCCTGTTCAGCGCGTTCCACACACAAGCTGGCAAGGCACGCGCTTGCAAACCGACCAAGGCGCTCATCAAGACGATTGGCGAGGACCAGGCGCAAACCTTGGTTACTTTGCATGCCACCGTGTGCGAGACGCTGACCGTCTATCAGGCACGCCGCCAAGAGATGCACGTGCGCGCCGTCAACGCAGCGCTCTTCACCTTGGGCGATGCGCTTATCGACCGCTATCAAGCCTACAAACGCCAGGCGCGCGCGATGGATTTCACAGACTTGGAATGGGAAGCCGCCCGCCTGATGCAGGACGAAGATACGGCGGCTTACCTGCAGGTGCGACTCGACGCGCGCTACAAGCATCTGCTGCTCGACGAGTTTCAGGATACGAACCCGATGCAGTGGCGCATCCTGCAAGGCTGGCTCGCGGGTTACGCAGGCACCGGCACGCAGCCGAGCGTGTTTCTGGTGGGCGACCCGAAGCAATCGATCTACCGTTTTCGCCGTGCAGATGCGCGCTTGTTCGACGCCGCGCGCGCGATGCTCGTCGCGGACTTTAACGCCACCGTGCTGCGCACCAACCGGACGCGCCGTAATGCACCGGCCGTGCTGGAGTGGGTGAACGCGGTGTTCCTGCAAGCGCGCGCGCGCGGCGACTATCCGATCTACGCGGAGCAAGGCACTGCTGTCAATGCGCCCATCGGGCAGGCGTTGCTGCTGCCGCTGGTGCCGGTGCATGAGGCGGCAGAAGTCGACGAGACCACGCCGCGCGACACGCTCACCGAGCCGCGCGAAGACGCTGGCGATTCGCAGCGCTATGAAGAAGGCCGCCAAGTTGCGGCGTGCCTGCGCGCCTTGCACGCCGGAGAGCACATTCGCGAGAACGGCGTTGAACGCCCCGTACGCTGGAGCGATTTCCAACTGCTCGTTCGCCGCAAGCGCTACCTGGCCGACTACGAGCGGGCACTGCGCGATGGTGGTGTGCCATACCTGAGCCCACGCAGGGGTGGCCTGCTGGCAACGCTCGAAGCGCTGGATCTGTGCGCACTGCTCGATTTCCTGATGACGCCGCAAGCCGACCTGTCACTCGCACATGTGCTACGCAGCCCGATTGTTGGGGCGACTGACGATGACTTGATCCAGCTTGCGCAAACTGCCGATGGCACATGGTGGGAGCGCCTGACCGCGCTGGCGCCGCGGGCTGAGACTGCCCCGACGTTGCGCCAGGCGCATCGCATGCTGTCTCGCTGGCTGGCGGTGGCACCTACGCTGCCTGTGCACGACTTGCTCGACCACATCGTGTACACCGGCGAACTCAAGCGCCGCTATGCCGAATGCGCGCCCGCCGCCAACCGCGAACAGGTGCTCGCCAACCTTGATGCGTTCCTTAAGCTCGCGCTCGACCTGGATGGTGGCCGCTACCCGAGTTTGCCCAAGTTCATGGCCGAACTGCGCGCGATTCGTCAGGGTGACGAGGATGAAAGCCCCGACGAAGGTATGCAGAGCGATGCTGCCGACGCGCCGGATGCCATCGACGCGGAACTCGCGAGCGAAGGCCTGGATGCCGCGCAGATTCTGACCGTGCATGCGTCGAAGGGGCTGGAGGCACCTTTCGTGGTGCTGCTCGACACCCACCATAGCGACACGCGCGCCGACAGCGCCGGCATCCTGATCGATTGGCCGCCCGGCGCCGAGGCGCCTACGCACTTCTCCGCCTTCGGCAAGACGGCTGAACGTGGCCGTGCACGCGACCCACTGTTCAAGCAGGAAGACGACCTTGCCGCCCGCGAGAACTGGAACCTGCTGTACGTGGCAATGACGCGCGCACGGCAAGCGCTGATTGTGTCCGGCGTCGCCAACAAGCGCGACACGGCTGCCGCGCAGGCAACGGACGAGGGCGACGTGCCGGACGTGGATGGCACTGCAAGCTGGTACACGTTGCTGGCAACGGCGGGTGTGGCTTCACCCGCGCCGGTGCTTGAGGCTGCCGCCAATACGGACGTCTTTGCTGCAGAGGCCGAGGTTGTCTCGTATCACGATTTCCGTGCGCCGCTCACGGTAACGGTACGAGTGGGGGGCGCCGTTGCGCAGGCGGAAGGAGCTGCCGATCCCGTCTTCGATCAGGGGGCTGTTGCGCAAGGCGAACTGCTGCATGCCGTACTGGAGCGCCTGACGCGTCGCGGTGTGCCAGAGCAGGCACCGGACACGGCAACCATCGCGCGCTGGTTCGGCGCGACCGGTGTGACAGACGCTGATGCTACCCGCGCTGCCGAAGCCGTGCGCCGTATGCTATCCGCCGATGCACTGGCACACGTGTTCAACCCGGCGCACTTCGACGCAGCCCACAACGAGATCGAATTGTTCAGCCCTGACGGCGCATTGCTGCGCATCGATCGCCTGATCGAGCGTGGTGATGACATCCTCGTAGTGGACTACAAGTTGCACCTGCTGCCGATCGAGCGTGCAGCCTACGCTGACCAACTGCGCGGCTATGTGGCTGCCGTCACGCCGATGTACCCGGGTCGCACGGTGCGTGCCGGTGTAGCGACTGCTCAGGGAGAATGGATCGATCTGGAGTCGCTACCCAAGCCAGCAAGAACGTCACATGACGACAGTCAGGGCGCGCTGTTCTGACGCGGGCGACACAAGCAAACAGGGGAGGGGCAATGCAGACGAGAAAAGAGAAGGGGGACGAGCCTGACCCTCGGCACTGGCGGAAAACGGCTGTGGCTGCTTCGTTCCCGACCTGACCAGGTTGACCGCGCCACCATGCGAGGAGGCCCGTCCGACCGGCATTGTAACCGACTCACGCATCCCCACCTGAATATCCTTGCAATTCACTCGGCGTGCACCGTGTTTGAACCCTCGGAAAGCTCGTCGGAAATCCACCTCGCTTTGCTACAATCCGCCGCATGAGTTATCAAGTGCTCGCCCGCAAGTGGCGCCCTCGCGATTTCACCACGCTGGTTGGTCAGGAACACGTGGTGCGCGCGCTTACGCATGCGCTCGAACAGCAGCGCCTGCACCATGCTTACCTGTTTACGGGGACGCGCGGTGTCGGCAAGACCACGCTGTCGCGCATTCTCGCCAAATCGCTCAACTGCGTCGGCGCAGACGGGCAGGGCGGCATCACCGCGCAACCGTGCGGCGTGTGCCGTGCCTGCACCGAGATCGATGCCGGGCGCTTTGTCGATTACATCGAGATGGACGCCGCGTCCAATCGTGGTGTCGACGAGATGGCCCAGCTGCTCGACCGCGCGGTCTACGCGCCCACGGTTGGTCGCTTCAAGGTCTACATGATCGACGAAGTGCACATGCTGACCAACCACGCCTTCAACGCGATGCTGAAGACGCTGGAGGAGCCGCCCGAGCACGTCAAGTTCATCCTCGCGACCACCGACCCGCAGAAGATTCCGGTGACGGTGCTGTCGCGCTGTCTGCAGTTCAACCTCAAGCAGATGCCGCCGGGGCACATCGTGTCGCACCTGGAACGCATCCTGGGCGAGGAGCACATCGCCCACGAAGCGAATGCGCTGCGCCTGCTGGCTGCCGCCGCACAGGGGTCGATGCGCGATGCGCTGTCGCTCACGGACCAGGCCATCGCCTACAGCGCCGGTGAGGTGAGCGAAGCCGCGGTGCGCGGCATGCTTGGCGCGATTGATCAGAGCTACCTCGTGCGTCTGCTCGATGCGCTGGCCGACGAGAACGGCGCAGTGCTCGTCGAGATTGCCGACGAAATGGCAGGGCGCAGCCTGAGCTTCTCGGGGGCGTTGCAGGATCTGGCGTCGCTGCTGCAGAAGATTGCGCTGGCACAGGTCGTGCCGGCCGCCGTGCAGGACGACTGGCCCGAAGCCGACGATGTGCGTCGCCTAGCCGAGCGCTTCGACGCGCAGTCGGTGCAACTGTTTTATCAATTCGCAAATCTCGGCCGCAACGAGTTGGCCCTGGCGCCCGACGAATACGCTGGCTTCACGATGACGCTGCTGCGCATGCTGGCGTTCCAGCCCGGGCAGTCGGGCGGGGATGCGGCGCCGCCTTCGGGTGGCGGTGGCAAGCGGGTCGTGCCGTCGGCGGGTGCGTCGGTTGCGTCGCCGCGTCCGACCATGGCCGCAAGTGCACCCATGGCGGTGCCGGTCGCGCAGGCAGCACCTCTGGCACGTCCGGAGCCGGTGGTTGAGACGCCGCGAGCAACGTATCAAGTTACGCCGCCTGCGCCGGCCGCTGAAACGCCCGCGACGCCGGTTGCAGCACCCGCCAGCCCGCCGGCCCGCCGTTCGCCGGCCATGGAGGCGCTGGCTGCAGCCCGCCAAGCGTCGAGCCGCGGTCGTGGCGCTTCGGCACCTGCCGCTACGCCGGTGGCCGCTCCCGCACCAGTCGCACGCCCTGTTGCTGCTGCGGGGCCACGCCCGAATCCGGCGGCTGCGCCTGCGTCGCCACCGCAGCGTCGTGAGGCACCAGTTGCGTCGATGGCATCCGCCGATGATGGCCCGCCACCATGGGATGAAATGCCCGGCGAATTTGCTTCGCCGTCGCTGGAAGAGATAGACGCCGCGTTCGCTGGTTGGGACTCGGCTTCGAATGCGCGCCCTGGCACTTCGGCGCCGGCCGCATCTGCAGTGCGCTCTCCGCAGGTCGAGTCGCCCGCTGCTGTGCCGGAGCCGGAGCAGGCCAAGCCTGTCGCGCCGGAGCCTGCGGTTGCCGCCACGCCGCCCGACCTGAGTGCCAGCAGCCTCACCACGTTCGATGGCGACTGGCCCAAGCTGGCGGCACGTCTGCCGATGCGCGGTCTGGCCCAGCAGCTTGCACACCAGAGCGAACTGGTGGCCGTGGAGGGCGTCACCGTGCGCCTGCGCGTGCCGCTGCCAGCACTGACCGAAGCGGGTGTCGTGGAGCGTCTGGAGGCTGCACTGACGGAACACTTCGGCACGCCTGTACGCGTGGCGTGTGACATTGGCGCAGCACGTGCGACAGCCGCTGCTGCCGATGCCGAGCTGCGTGCCCAGCGCCAGCGTGACGCTGAAGACGCCATCGCTGCCAACCCGTTCGTACAGGCACTGGTGCAGGACTTTGCCGCGCAGGTCGTCCCGGGTTCGATCCAACCGCACGCGCACTAAAATCGCCATCCCACACTGAACACCGGCGCGCCCAATCAAGCGGCGCGCCTCGTATGACCCATTGCAAGGAGCAACGACCATGATGAAAGGCCAGATCGCCGGGCTGATGAAGCAAGCCCAGCAGATGCAGGAAAACATGAAGAAGGCGCAGGAGCAGCTTGCCCTCATCGAGGTGGAAGGCGTGTCCGGCGCCGGCCTCGTGAAGGTGGTCATGACCTGCAAGAACGACGTGAAGCGTGTGTCGATCGATCCGAGCCTGCTGGCCGAGGGCGAAGACAAGGAACTGCTGGAAGATCTCGTCGCAGCTGCGTTCAACGATGCCGTGCGCAAGGCTGAGGCCACCGCACAGGAGAAGATGGGTTCGCTCACCTCCGGTCTGGGCGGCATGGCGAGCATGCTGCCGCCGGGCTTCAAGCTGCCGTTCTAAGCCCAAGCTAGACCAATCAGGATCGCGCCATGGTGCTGGAATCTGCGTTACTGCACGTCAAGCCTGGCCAGGAAGCCGCCTTTGAGGCTGCTTTCGGCGAGGCCCGCCACATCATCGGTGCGATGCAGGGTTTCATTTCGCTGACGCTCTCGCGCTGCGTGGAGAAACCGAGCGATTACCTGCTGCTGGTGCAGTGGCAGACGCTGGAGGACCACACCATTGGCTTCCGACAGTCCGCCGAGTATCAGCGCTGGCGTGCGCTGCTGCATCACTTCTACGATCCGATGCCGGAAGTGCTGCACCATACGCTGGTTGTGGAGCAGGCATGACGCGCGGCGGCCCAGGCACGCCATCGGCGCTGCAGATGCTGGTCGAGGCCCTGCGCGTGCTGCCGGGCGTTGGCCCCAAGTCTGCGCAGCGCATGGCGTATTACCTACTGCAGCATGATCGCGATGGTGCCGAACGCCTGGCGCAGGCGCTGAGCGAGGCCACCGAATCGATCCACCACTGCAGCCGCTGCAATACCTTCACCGAGCAGGAAGTCTGCGAAACCTGCCTCGATACGCGTCGTGATGCCTCCGTGTTGTGCGTGGTGGAAACACCCGCCGATCAGATGATGATCGAGCAGACGCTCACGTATCGCGGACAGTATTTTGTGCTGATGGGGCGGCTCTCGCCGCTGGACAACATCGGTCCGAAGGAAATCCATCTCGAACGCCTGCTGGCTCGCGCGACCGATCCTGCGCTGGGCGGGCCATGCACCGAGGTCATCCTCGCCACGAACTTCACCAGCGAAGGCGAGGCCACCGCGCACTACATCGGCGAGATGCTCAAGGCGCGTGGCATCAAGGCGACGCGCCTGGCGCGCGGTGTGCCCGTGGGCGGTGAGCTGGAGTATGTCGATGCGGGCACCATCGCCCGCGCCGTGCTGGACCGGCGCCAGCTCTGATCTATCGATGCGCTCTTTAGAACTCGGCGTGGATGCGTGCACCCACGATGGACACCGGGCCACGATCCCGGTTGTATGCAGGGTGGACGACGTACTGGTAGTTCAGGCCAAGCGTCAGGTGCTTGATGACGGCGAAGTTGTAGTACAGCTCGGCGATGCGCTCGGTGCCGTAGTTCAGTGCACCGTCGCCAATCAGCACGCCCATGCCACCGGCCGCGAAGTACTGGCGTGCCGCGCCTGACAAGCCATTCACCACCACAGCGGCGCCAAACGTGTCGTTCGGGCGCCCCCAGCGCGTGCCCTTGAGCGAAAGCCCGGCCGATACCGACTGGTTAATGTCGGTGAATTCGAAGGTTTCCTTGCTGCCGTCGTTCATGCTAGCGCGGGCAAAGACGCCCAGGTCGTCGGTGACTTCCTGCTCCAGGTTCACCGCAATGCCGGGGCGCCAGGCGAGCCGCCGTACGAGGCCGGTGTCCGGCGTGTTGCCGGTCTGCTGTGCGAGGTTCACCGCGTCGCCGTAACCGCCCATGCGGCCGCGCGTTGCGAAGGCGAGCAATTTGACCTTGCCGGGGCGGCCGAACCAGTTCTGGCGCGCCTCGAATTCGCCCACCCACTGATACTGCTTCCACGTCGTGTCGATGGTCACGCTGTTGGGTTCCTTCGACAGAGCGAAGAGGCCGCCGCGCAACGTCCACCAGGACTGCGTCCATTCGACCGCCAGGCCGCGCGTATAACCCCAGGCATCAGCGGCGTAGTCGAACGCGCCGGCGTCGACTACCGCCCAGTTGAGGAAATCGCCGCGCGGGTCGTGCGCATAGGTGTTCGTGTCAAAGATGTCGACCACAGAGAACTTGCCGACGGTGATGGTCAGGTTGTTAGCCGAGTGGCTGCCGGCAAGCTGGTTGGGCCCCGATTCAACGGCTTGCTGTTCGCCGCCCAGGTCAATCACCTGCCGCAGGAACAGGCGCGGCAGTTTGTGATACGGATCGTTCTTGCCGACCTTGTAGGCCTCGGCGCTGGAGAAGCCGGCCAGGCCCACCGTATTGCTCAGGCCGAAACCCTGGTCGATTTCCGGGTTGGCATACAGCTCTGCACCCTTCCACAGACGCAGGCCGAGATAGAGCGTGACGTCGGTCGTTTCCTTGTTGTTATTGTCGGCCGTCAGGCTGTTGGTGCCGCTGTAAGGCGAGCGGAACGACGGGTGCCACTGCGTCACATTGGTGAACTGCCCGTGGATGTTCCACCGTTCCGGTTCGGGGATGTCCGTGTTGGGCGCCCCGGGAGCATCAGCGTCTGCTGCCAGGGCAACGCTTTGCACGCCCAGCGCAAGCAGGATGGCCGTCAGGACATGCCGTGCGGTGCTGGCACGCTTGGCGCGGCGGAGAAAAGACCGAGATTCGAGGCGAGGAGACGACGAAGGCATGGGCGCAACAGAGAGGGCAGCCGCTAGAATTCCGAGCTTGTGCGCTCGGAATAGGCAAAAACCCGGCGATAGTAAACGCCGCGTCATGACCAGACGGTGAAAACCGGCCTGGTTGCACAGACCTGTCGCATTTCTCCAACTCCGCCAGATGGCTCCAACGATGAACCTTGCCCGCTTCGATCTCGTCACCCTCGGCCTGTTTGTGGCGGTGGCCCGGCTGGGCAGCATTTCCGCAGGGGCGCGGCAATCACACCTGGCGGTGGCCGCTGCAAGCAAGCGGATTTCCGATCTGGAAGCCGCCGTGGGGGCGCCGCTGCTGTACCGCCATGCCGCCGGCGTGGAACTGACCGAGGCCGGCCAGGCCTGCTTCCGCCACGCCGTGGGCATTCTGCAGGACGTTGAACGCATGGCCGGCGCGCTGTCGGATTTTGCGGCTGGCACGCGTGGGCAGGTGCGTGTGTGGGCCAACACCTCGTCAATCACGCAGTTCCTGGCCGACGACCTGGCCGCGTTCATGCTGGCCAATCCGGCCATCCGCATCGCGCTGGAAGAGCAGGACAGTGGCGATATCGTTGCCGCGCTGCGTGAGAATCGCGCAGACCTGGGCATCTTCGCCGCTGGCACGCCGTGTGATGGACTGCAATCGTTCGACTACCGCGAGGACGATCTTGCCCTCGTCACGCCGCGCAGCCATCCGCTGGCCGGTCGCAAGCAGGTGAGTTTTGCTGATGCGGTGGAGTTCGATTTCGTCAGTCTGCCGCCAGGCACGTCGCTGGCCGCGCAACTGCTGGAAGAAAGCCAGCGCCTGGGCAAGCCGCTGCGCCTGCGCATCCAGGTGCGCAGCTTTGAAGCCGTCTGCCGCATGGTGGCCTCGGGCCTGGGCGTGGGCGTGCTACCGCGCATTGCTGCACAAGGGCATGTGTCGAGCCTGCCGGGTGCGGGCCTTGCACTGGTGCCTCTGCAAGATGAATGGGCGCATCGCCGCCTGCTGGTCGGCGTGCGCGACCCAGATGCGCTGACCAGTTCCGCGCGTCTGCTGATGACGCATCTGCTCGGCAATCCCGCCGCGCTCTGAATTCAACGTTCTCGGTACGACCATGTCGACACAGGTTTTGCAGAACATCCGCGTGCTTGAGCTCGGGCAATTGATTGCCGGGCCGTTTGCCGCCAAGACGCTCGCCGATTTCGGCGCGCAAGTCATCAAGATCGAGCCGCCGGGCCAGGGCGATCCGCTGCGCAAATGGCGCATGCTGCATGAGGGCACCTCGGTCTGGTGGGAGGCGCAGTCGCGCAACAAACAGTCTGTCTGCGTGGATTTGCGTGTGCCCGAGGGCCAGGAGGTGGTGCGCAAGCTGGCCACCGAGGCCGACGTGCTGATCGAGAACTTCCGTCCCGGCACGATGGAGAAGTGGGGGCTGTCGTACGAAGCGCTGTCCGCCATCAACCCGAAGCTGATCATGCTGCGCGTGTCGGGCTACGGGCAGACTGGCCCCAAGCGCGATGAACCGGGCTTCGCGGCCATTGCCGAAGCCATGGCCGGCCTGCGCTACCTGACCGGTGAGCCGGGGCGCCCGCCTGCGCGCGCTGGGCTGTCGCTGGGCGACACGATTGCCGGGTTGCACGGCGCGCTGGGCGTGCTGCTCGCGCTGTATGAACGCGACGCGCGCGGCGGCAAGGGGCAGGTGATCGACGTGGCGTTGTATGAGTCGGTCTTTAACCTGACGGAGAGTCTGCTGCCGGAGTACTCGGTGTTTGGCACGATTCGCCAGCCGGCGGGCGGGGCCCTGCCAGGCATTGCACCATCCAATGCGTACCGCTGCGCGGGCGGCGAATATGTGCTGATCGCCGCCAACGGTGACAACATCTTCCGCCGCCTGATGCAGCGCATGGGCCGGCCGGACCTGGCCGATGATCCAGGCCTTGCGCGCAACGATGGCCGCGCCGCCCGCGTCGACGAGATCGACGCCGCCATCAATGCATGGACGGGAGCGCTTCCCATTGCGGAGGTTCTGGCTGCGCTGCAAGAGGCCGACGTGCCCAGCGGGCCGATCTACACCATCGCCGACATTGCCGCCGACCCGCACTACCGCGCGCGTGGCGTGATCGAGACCGTGCGTGCGCAATCGGGCATCGATGTCGAGATGCCCGGCGTGGTGCCCAAGCTCTCCGGTACGCCTGGTGCGGTACAGGCCAGCGCACCGCGTTTGGGTCAGCACACACGCGACGTGCTGCGCAGCTATGGCCTGACCGACGCACAGATCGACACGCTTGCCGCGCAAGGTGTGATTGCCGAGGTGGCGGGCTAAAGAGCTAGGACGATCCCGCATGTTGTGTAGAGAATCGTTGCGGTAATATCGCCGCCAAGGCAGCGAACGCTGCAGAACAACGCATTCAGGAGACAAGCATGGGGACACGAGGCATCAGCCGCTGGGCAAAATGGATGGGCGCAGCGCTGTGCGCGACGAGCCTGCTCGCAGCCAGCCCCGCCGTGCTGGCACAGGGCAAGCCAGAGAAGAACAAGGTCACCATCGCCGTGGGCGGCAAGGCGTTGTTCTACTACCTGCCGCTGACGATTGCCGAGCGCCTGGGCTACTTCAAGGACGAAGGCCTGGACGTCGAGATCGTCGACTTTGCCGGCGGTGCGAAGGCCCTGCAGGCTGTGGTGGGCGGCAGTGCTGACGTGGTGAGTGGCGCCTACGAACACACGCTGGTGCTGCAGGCCAAGGGCCAGATGTATCAGGAGTTCGTGCTGCAAGGCCGTGCCCCGCAGATCGTGCTGGCCGTCAACAACAAAACGATGCCCAACTACAAGTCGATCGCCGACCTGAAGGGCAAGAAGATTGGCGTGACGGCTCCGGGCTCGTCGACCAACATCATGGTCAACTACGTGCTGGCGCGTGCCGGCATCAAGCCGAACGAGGTGTCGATCATTGGTGTGGGCCCGAGCAACGGTGCCATTGCAGCCGTGCGTGCAGGGCAGATCGACGCGCTGGCCAATCTGGACCCAGTCATGTCGATGCTCACGCAGAAGAACGAAGTGCGCGTCGTCTCCGACACCCGCACGCTGGCGGATACCAAGGCGGTCTTCGGCGGCAACATGCCGGCTGGTTGCCTGTATGCCTCCACCGCGTTCATTCAGAAGAACCCGAACACGACGCAGGCGCTGACCAACGCCATGGTGCGTGCGCTCAAGTGGCTGCAGAAGGCGGGCCCGTCGGACATCGTCAAGACCGTGCCAGAAGCCTACCTGCTGGGGGATCGCGCGCTGTATCTGGCCGCGTGGGACAAGGTGCGCGAGGCGATCTCGCCGGACGGCGCAATGCCTGCCGACGGCCCGACTACGGCGCTGCGTACGCTGTCGGAATTCGATGCCGAAGTGAAGGGCAAGCAGATCAAGCTCGACCAGACCTTCACCAACACCTTCGTGCAAAAGGCCAACGCCAAGTACCACTAGAACCAGCTCATGATCCTACTGCGCGTCCCGATCTTGCCCCTGCGATGCTCTCCGTACTCACGTACGGTTGCGCTTCTCGGGGCAACCTCGGGCCGCTCGCTACGGATCATGAACTGGTTTTGAGTCCAGCGGACTTCCATCCTGCGCCCGGTTCAGCCGGGCGCATTGCATTCTTGGTAGCCATCAGGCAGACACCATGTCCCATCCCGCGCTTTCGTTCGATCAGATCACCTGCACCTTTATCTCGCCCGACAAACCGGGCCAGCGCTACACCGCCGTGCAGAACACCACGCTGGATATCCACGCCGGCGAGTTTGTCTCGGTGGTGGGCCCGACCGGTTGCGGCAAATCCACGTTGCTGAACCTGGCGGCGGGGCTGTTGCAGCCGTCCACAGGGCAGGTGCGTGTGTTTGGCGAGCCGCTTGTCGGTATCAACCGACGCGCCGGCTACATGTTCCAGGCGGAGGCGCTGATGCCGTGGCGCAGTGCGCTGGACAACGTGCTGGCCGGACTGGAGTTTCGTGGTACGCCCGAGAAGGAAGCGCGCGAACTGGCGATGTCGTGGCTGGCGCGTGTGGGCTTGGCCGGGTTTGAGGATCGCTACCCGCATCAACTCTCCGGCGGCATGCGCAAACGCGTGAGCCTGGCGCAAACGCTGGTGCTCGACCCCGACATCATCCTCATGGACGAGCCGTTCTCCGCGCTCGACATCCAGACGCGCCAACTGATGGAAAACGAGGTGCTCGACCTCTGGGCCGCCAAGCGCAAGGCCGTGCTGTTCATCACGCATGACCTGGACGAGGCCATTGCCATGAGCGACCGCGTGGTCGTGCTGTCGGCGGGGCCGGGCACGCACCCGATCGGCGAATTCGCGATCGACCTGCCGCGCCCGCGCGATGTGGCTGAGATTCGTGACCAAGCTGGCTTCGTCAACCTGCACGCCCGCATCTGGGATGTGCTGCGTGAAGAAGTGCTGAAGGGCTACGCGCAACATCGCCGCGTCGCCTGAACTGAATTCGATCGATCTCTCTCATGGCTAATCGTCCACTTTCTCCGTTCACGCTGCGTGCCTGGCAGCTTGGCCTCCTGGTCGTCACGCTCGGCGTCTGGCATTTCGCCACGCGCTCGCAAGACGTCGCGTTCTTCTTTGGTGAACCACTGATCGTCGCCCAGCGTATCTGGGCGTGGTTTGTGACCGAAGGCGATATCTACCAACACCTTGGCGTGACGCTGGCCGAAACCGTGCTGGCCTTCGTCATCGGCACGGCCACAGGCCTGGGCGCCGGGCTGTGGCTTGCGCTGAGTCCCGCCGTGTCTGCGGTGCTTGATCCGTACATCAAGGCGGCAAACTCAATGCCGCGCGTGATCCTGGCCCCCATCTTCGGCGTGTGGTTCGGGCTGGGGATCTGGTCGAAGGTCGCGCTGGCGGTGACGCTGGTGTTCTTCATCGTGTTCTTCAACGTCTACCAGGGCGTGAAGGAAGTGAGCCCCGTGGTGCTGTCCAATGCGCGCATGCTGGGGGCATCGCAGCGGCAGTTGCTGCGCTTCGTCTACTTGCCCAGTGCAACGAGTTGGGTATTTTCGTCACTACATACGTCGGTGGGCCTGGCGTTCGTCGGGGCGGTGGTGGGTGAGTACCTGGGTTCTGCGCGCGGCGTTGGCTACCTGATCCTGCAAGCCGAGGGCACATTCGATATCAACACCGTGTTTGCCGGCATCGTCGTGCTGACGGTGTTTGCGCTGGTGCTTGACTGGTTGGTCGGTCTGGTGGAAAAGCGCCTGATGCGCTGGCAGCCCAAGACCGGCGAGACCGAAAAGCTCTGAACGCCGAATCGGCACATCGACCCTGCATGGTGTGGGGCTATTCGGCAGGGTCATGCAACTAGACGGTCGGTCTACTATAATCCGACCCACCATGAGCAAGCACCCTGAACCCGTCACCGCTGAAGGCGCCGAAGCCCGGCACGACACCCGCGACCGCATTCTGGACGCCGGTGCCGAGCTGATCCTCGGGCGCGGCTTTTCAGCCGTCGGGCTGGCGGAGATCCTCGGCCGTGCGCAGGTGCCCAAGGGCTCGTTCTATTACTACTTCGGCTCCAAGGAAGACTTTGGGGTCGCGATGCTGGAGCGGTATTTCCAGGATTACGACGCGGGTGTCGTCAGCCTGTTCAACGACACGCGCATGACCGCGCGCGAACGGCTGCTGCGCTACTTCGCCGCCTGGATCGATCTGCATGAGCGCAGCGCATGCGAAGTTACGTGCTTGGCGGTCAAGCTCTCGGGTGAGGTGTCCGACCTGTCTGAGCCGATGCGCAAGGTGTTGTCGATTGGGATGACGCGGATGGTGGAGCGTATTTCCGTGGCGGTGGAGGCGGGCGTGGCCGATGGCTCGCTGGCACCGGTGGAAGACGCGCGCAACGTGGCGGAAGGGCTGTACGCGATGTGGATGGGCGGGGCGCTGCTGGCCAAGGCGCATCGGTCCATCGCACCATTCCGGAGCTGTATGGACCAAACCGAAGCGCTGCTGGTCAAGCCGAAACATTGACCACAATCGAATGCAATGCCGGCGAGGCACGTTCCTCGCTTTTCTTTGACCCCGGTTCTAGATGACCGGTCGAATAGTCTCACTTCTGGAGCTGGTATGCCCCAACAACTGCTGTCGCCTGTTCAGGTCGGTCGCACGACCCTCGCCAATCGCGTCGTCATGGCGCCACTCACACGCTCGCGTGCGGGCCAGCCCGGTGACGTGCCGACCGAGTTGAACGTGACCTACTACGCGCAACGCGCCACGGCCGGCCTGATCGTGACGGAAGCCACGCAAATTTCCCGCCAGGGCCAGGGCTACGCCTGGACGCCGGGCATGTACACCGACGAACAGGAGGCTGGCTGGAAGGCCGTGGTGGATGCCGTGCATGCCAAGGGCGGCCGCATCTCGCAGCAGCTCTGGCACGTGGGCCGCATCTCGAACACGCTGCTGCAAGAAAACGGTCAGGCGCCTGTCGCGCCATCAGCCATCGTCGCCAAGGGTGCGCAGAGCTTTGTCGTGCACCCTGACGGCACGCCGGGCAACGAGCCCACCAGCGAGCCGCGCGCACTGGCCACGGAAGAAATCCCGGGCGTCATCGCGCAGTACCGTCAGGCCTTCCTGCGTGCACGCCGTGCTGGCTTTGATTTCGTTGAAATCCACGCTGCCAACGGTTACCTGCTGCACCAGTTCCTTTCCACCAACAGCAATCAACGCACCGACCAGTACGGCGGCTCGCTGGAAAACCGCGCACGGCTGATTCTGGAAGTGGTCGATACTGCCATCGCTGAGATCGGCGCCGATCGCGTCGGCATTCGCCTGTCGCCGCACTTTGTTGCGCACGACATCGCCGATGCTGAAGCAGAAACCAGCGCGCTCTACCTCGCGCGTGAGCTGACCAAGCGCGGCATCGCCTATCTGCACATCGCTGAGCCGGACTGGGCGGGCGGCCCGGAGTTGTCAGGCGAGTTCCGTCGCCAACTGCGCGATGCCTTCATGGGCACGCTGATTGTCTGCGGCCAATACAGCGCGGAAGAGGGCGAGCAGATGGTGGCTTCGGGTCTGGCCGATGCGGTGGCCTTTGGTCGTCCGTTTATCGCCAACCCGGATCTGGTGGCGCGCTTCCGCGCCGGCGCGGTGCTCAACAAGCCGGACCGCACGACCTACTATGGCGGTCAGGAAAAGGGCTACACCGACTATCCGACGCTGGAAGAGGCTGCCTGACCGGTATCCTTCGCTCCAATGAAAAAGCCGCGCTGGGTTGCTGCCCACGCGGCTTTTTCGTTGAGCGCTAACGTGCTCAGGGCTGGATCACCACCTTGCCCGTCACTTTACGTGCGGCCATGTCGAGCAGCGCCTGCGTAGTCTGTTCCAGCGGATAGCGCGCCGAAATGTGCGGGCGGATCTTGCCTTCCTGCATCCAGCCGAGCATCTGCATCATGTTGGCCAGATTCGCCTTCGGCTCGCGGCGGGCAAATTCGCCCCAGAACACGCCTACCAACGACGCGCCCTTGAGCAGCGCCAGGTTCAGCGGCATTTTCGGGATCTCGCCGTTGGCAAAGCCCACCACCAGATAGCGGCCACGCCAGGCGATAGAGCGGAATGCCGGCTCGGCATAGATGCCACCGACCGGGTCATAGATCACGTCCGGGCCCTTGCCGTCGGTCAATTCCTTGATGCGCTCGCGCAGGTCTTCGGTCGAATAGTTGATCAGCGCATCGGCACCGTGGTCCTTGCAGACGGCGAGCTTTTCATCGCTCGACGCCGCAGCAATCACGCGCGCACCGAGGGCCTTGCCGATTTCGATGGCCGCCAGCCCGACACCGCCTGCCGCGCCCAGCACCAGCATCGTCTCGCCGGCCTTGAGTTGACCGCGATCGACCACTGCATGATGCGACGTACCGTAGGTGAGGGTGAACGCCGCAGCGGTATCAAACGCCATGCCTGGCGGCATCGGCATCACCACCTTGGCCGACGCCTTCACCTGAGAGGCAAACGCGCCCTGGCCGAGGAAGGCGATCACATGGTCGCCCACTTTCACGTGCGACACGCCTTCGCCCACCGCATTGACCACGCCTGCCACTTCCGAGCCCGGCGTGAAGGGCAGTTCCGGCTTGAACTGATACTTGTTCTGGATGATCAGCACGTCGGGAAAATTCACCCCCGCGGCCTTCACGTCGATGACCACTTCACCGGCGCCCGGCGACAGGTCCGGCAGCGTTTCAATCACCAGCGATTCGGGCGGGCCCCAGGTCTTGCAGACGACGGCTTTCATCTTGTGTCTCCTGATCGGTCTTGCGTTGGATGGTTCGCTTGTCTCGCATGCTTCGTGCGCGATCTCGTCCGGCAGTGTAACCGAATAAAAGCACGGTCGTTCGATTCGATCGCGAGCGATTTTGCGGGTGATGGGATGGGCAGTTTGTCGAGCGATTTTTGTAAGCGTGTACAACGCGCTGGTGAGCACGATTCGTTAACGTTGCTCGGTTACAATCCGCGCCATGCACATTCTTATCGCCAACGACGACGGATACCTCGCGCCGGGCCTCGCCGCCTTGCACCGCGCACTCAGCCCATTGGGGCGCGTGACGGTGGTGGCGCCCGAGCAGAACCACAGCGGTGCATCCAACTCACTCACGCTGCAGCGTCCGCTGTCGGTGTTTGAAGCAACGGATGGTGCCCAGAAGGGTTTCCGCTTCGTCAACGGTACCCCGACGGATTGCGTCCATATCGCCCTGACCGGCATGATCGAAGAGAAGCCCGACTTGGTCGTCTCTGGTATCAACCAGGGGCAGAACATGGGCGAAGACGTGCTGTATTCCGGCACCGTCGCTGCTGCCATCGAGGGTCATCTGTTCGGCATTCCGTCGATTGCGTTTTCGCAGGTCGACAAGGGCTGGACGCATCTCGATGCTGCTGAGCGCGTCGTTCGCGAGGTGGTGGAACGTTACCTCTCTGATCCGCTCGAGGGGCAGATGCTCCTCAATGTGAACATTCCGAATCTGCCGTACAGCGAACTGGCCGGCTGGCGTGCCACGCGCCTGGGCAAGCGGCACCAGTCGCAGCCGGTGATCCGCCAGGCTAACCCGCGCGGCGAGCCGATCTTCTGGGTCGGCGCCGCCGGCGATGCCAAGGACGCCAGCGAAGGCACCGATTTCCATGCGGTCGCGCACGGCTTTGTCTCGCTGACACCGCTGCAGCTCGATCTGACCGACACGGCGCAACTGCGCACCGTGCGCCGCTGGCAAACGCCATGATCGCCACGGTGGCCCATGTCTGAGCGTTCGCGCGACCGGCGCTTTCCCCTGACGCTTGACGCGGTGGTCGAGCGCAAGCCTGTGGAGCGTCAGCGCGAAACGCGCATCTCGTCCGGTGTGAGTGCCGTGTCGAAACCAACGCCTGCACGCGTGGCGTCGGTCGAGCGCGTGCAGCCTGCGTCGGCACAAACACCTGCGCCGCAGCGTGTGGCCGGCGTGGATGCGGCGGTTGGTGCTGTCGCAGCGAGCGCCGTGCAGGCACGTACGGCTGCCGCGCATGCGGCTGCGGGCGGCATGGCCTCGGACCGTGCACGTCAGGCATTGGTCGGCCGCGTACAAGCGGCGGGCGTGAGCGACAAACGTGTGCTGGCTGCAATCGGTACAGTGCCGCGCCATCTGTTCGTTGACGCTGGCCTGGCCTCGCAGGCCTATGAAGATTCCGCGCTGCCAATCGGTCATCAGCAAACGATATCGAAGCCTTCGGTGGTCGGTCGGATGATCGAGTTGTTGCTGCGTGAGCGCCCCGCGCGTGCCCAAAACTTGCCGCTCGCGCGCGTGCTCGAAATTGGAACTGGCTGCGGCTACCAGGCCGCCGTGCTCTCTCAGGTGGCCGGCGAGGTGTATTCGATCGAACGCATCCGTCCGCTGCACGAGAAAGCCAAAGCGAACTTGCGGCCACTCCGCGTGCCAAACATCCGTCTGCATTACGGCGACGGCATGCTGGGGCTGCCGAAGGCGGCGCCGTTCGACGCCATTATCCTGGCAGCAGCCGGGATGGAGGTGCCGCAGGCGCTGCTCGACCAGCTTGCCGTTGGCGGTCGCCTGATCGCTCCGGTGGCGACGGATCGCAATAGCAGTGGCTCGGGCCCGGCGCAACAGCTTGTGCTGATCGAGCGCCGCAGCCGCTTCCAGTTTCACAGTACCGCGCTTGAAGGCGTTTTCTTTGTCCCTTTAAAATCAGGAACTGTTTAGCATGTTCATTTCCCGGAGTTCCATGAACCCTCCAAGCCCCGCACGCGCAGGCCGGCTTGCCGTGGCGATGGTGTCGGCCGCATTGCTGGCGGCTTGCGCATCCTCCGGCAACCAGGCGCCCGTTCTCGACCGCACCTCGCGTGCCGGTACCTCTTCCGCCGCCTCGCAAGAGCCGCCGCCTCCTGGCTACTATCGGGTCAAGCGTGGCGATACGCTGTACAGCATCGCCTTGCGCAATGGCCAGGCGCCGCGTGATCTCGTGGCGTGGAACAACATCCCCAACGCGAATCAGATCGAAGTTGATCAACTGATACGCGTGGTGCCGCCCAACGCAGATGTCAGCAGCAGCGGTGCGGTTGTCACGCCGGTCCGCCCGGGCAACACGAGCACGCAACCCGTTGATTCCACATCGGCAGCGGCTTCGGTCACGGCGTCGTCGGGCGCCTCTGCCGGGGCAAGTGATAGCGCAATCGCGCTGGCCTGGCCGGCACGCGGTGCGCTACTCAATCGCTTCGATGACAAGGCCAACAAGGGTATCGACATCGGTGGTAAACGCGGTGACGCCGTGGTCGCTGCCGACGACGGAAAAGTGATCCACGTCGGACCCTTGCGTGGGTACGGGAATCTTGTCATCATCAAGCACAACGACACGTTCCTGACCGCCTACGGCAACAACGACAAGGTTCTGGTCACCGAGCAATCCACGGTCAAGAAAGGGCAAAAGATCGCCGAAATGGGCAGTACCGATGCGGATCGCGTGAAGCTTCACTTTGAAGTGCGCCGCAACGGTAAGCCCGTCGATCCGATGCGCTTCCTGCCGCCTCAATAGAGGAATGCATGCCGCGTCAAAAAGCCGCCACTCCCGCCACCCCCGTCGATGGCGACATCGATGCTGCAGATGGCAAGAGCACCCAAAACGGGCGCGCGGGGCGGCGTGCGCGCGGCGCGGCGCAACCTCAGGCGGAAGAGATCGAGGTTGTCGATACGCTGATCGATGACCTGCCAGTCGCCGAGGCGGCTGACGTCAACGACGCTTCCGACGGTGCCGACGAGCCTGACGAAGACGAAGAAGACGCCGAGGAGGCGGAAGAGGCCGCACCCGAGGAAGACTTCCGCAAGGTGCTGCAGGCCGAATTGGCTGCCGACACCGTCCAGCACTACCTCAATCGCATCAGCATCAAGCCGCTGCTGACGCCGGCCGAGGAGCTGCATTTCTCGACGCTAGCCAAGGCGGGTGAGTTTGCCGCGCGGCAGGTGATGATCGAGCGCAACCTGCGTCTCGTTGTCAGCATCGCAAAGGGTTATCTGAACCGCGGCGTGCCACTGCTCGATCTGATCGAAGAGGGCAATCTCGGTCTGATGCACGCGATCGAGAAGTTCGATCCGGAGCGTGGCTTCCGTTTTTCGACCTACGCCACGTGGTGGATCCGCCAAAGTATCGAACGCGCCATCATGAACCAGGCGCGTACGGTTCGCCTGCCGGTCCACGTGATTCGCGAGCTCAATCAGGTGCTGCGCGCCAAGCGCCATCTGGAAAAGAGCGGGGTGGATGGGCGTGATGCGAGCCTGGAAGACATCGCGCACCTGCTCGGCAAGACCACCGATGAAGTGCAGGACGTGCTCTCGCTCAACGAGCATACGACCTCGCTCGATACGCCGTTCGATCTCGATCCGGGCACCAGCCTCCTCGATTTCCTATCGGACGAGCATGGTGCCTCTCCGGATCAGGAGGTTGCGCATCGCGAGCTGTCGCAACTGATGAAGTCGTGGCTGGCGCGCTTGTCCGACAAGCATCGCTACGTGGTCGAGCGCCGTTTTGGCCTCAATCACATCGAACCTGCCACGCTGGAAGAGTTGGCCGCCGAGATGGGCCTGACGCGCGAGCGCGTGCGCCAGATCCAGCAGGAGGCGCTGGTCAAGCTCAAGCGCCATTTCGCCTCGCAGGGCGTGCGCAAGGACGCGGTGCTGTAAGGCGCCTCCGTCCAGTTGCTTCGATTCTTAATCGTCGCCACGTAGCTCCAGTAGCATCGGTTGATGGTCCGATGCCTGCGTGGTGCTATTCACTTCTACGCGCAGCACGCGCGCCTTCAACGGTTCGCTGATCAGCACGTAGTCACACGCGTAAGCCGGCTCGGTCCAGTCAGTGCGATCGTGTACGCCGAAGGTTGGCGGCTGCGGCGTCGCGCCGTGTGCGATCTCCCACGCATCGTGCAGTGCGGGTTCCCGTGAAAATGGAACCGTAGCCAGGCGCTTGGGCGTGGAGTCAGGCTTGCAGTTGAGATCGCCGCAAATGATCGTGGCAGTCGTTTGCGCAAGAGGCCGGAACGGGCCAGCATCTGGCTCCGCGCCAAGTACGGACGGGTGCGCCGCACGACTACAGCCTTCCGCGTGTATTGCCCGTAGCGCGTCGATCTGTGCCAGTCGCTGGGTCTCTGAGTAGTATTCCAGATGTGTTGTGAGGATGCGCAGTGGTCCGAATGTGGTCTGCACGAGCGCCTCGATGGCCATGCGCGGCATCGCCGGTGTGGCATCCGGCGGGCTGGGTAGTGCGTGGCGCATGACGTAGAGCACCGGCAGGCGCGTGGCGATTGCATTGCCGAAGCGCTGCACGTGCGCGCCGTCGTGGCGCTCAAGCGCAAAGCCGCCGATCACGGTGTATTCCGGGCCGAGCGCATCAGCGAGTTCACCCCACTGGTCGGCGCTCGGGTGGCCGGGCAGGTTGCCGAAGCCGGAGGTGACTTCCTGCAGGCAGAGCACGTCGAAGTCAGCCATTGCGCGCGCTTCGGTGAGTTGGCGCGTGAGGTCGACGCGCCCGTCCGCGCCGCGGCCCCACTGGATGTTCCACGTCAGGATAACGGTGCCCATGCTGGTCCTCCGGTGTCTTACAATGCCGCCCTTGTCCCCAATTTGTTCAGGCTCGCCCGTGTCTCAAGCTGCACCCACCGCCATGCCGTCGTCTTCTGATTCCGCAACTGCCGCGCCGGCCAAGGCTCCGCGTGGGCGCAGGAAGCCCGAGATGCCGGTAGCCGGCCCATTGGAGATTGTCTCGCTCGATGGCGAGGCGCGCGGCATTGGCCGTCTGGCCAATGAGGATGGCACGCCTGGCAAGGTTGTCTTCGTAGAAGGCGCGTTGCCGGGCGAACTGGTGACGTACCGTAGCCATCGCGCCAAACCGTCGTACGAGCAGGCGAGCGTGGTGAGCATTCTGCGCCAGTCCGCCTCGCGTGTGACGCCGCAGTGCAAGTTCTTTGGCGTGTGCGGTGGCTGCTCGATGCAGCATCTGGATTCGCGCGCGCAGGTCGCCATCAAACAGCGTGTGCTGGAGGATGACCTGTGGCACCTGGCCAAGCTGCGCCCGGACGTCGTGTTCCGGCCGATTGCCGGGCCGGATTGGGGCTATCGCTATCGCGCTCGTTTGACGGTACGTCACGTGGCAGCCAAGGGTGGCGTGCTGGTGGGCTTTCACGAGCGCAAGAGCAGTTATGTGGTCGACATGACCTCATGCGAAGTGCTGCCGCCGCATGTGTCGGCGCTGCTGGTACCGTTGCGTGGGCTGGTGGGGCGTCTCTCCATTTTCCAGCGCATGCCGCAGATCGAACTGGCTGTCGGTCAGGATGTGACGGTGCTGGTGCTGCGCAACCTCGAGCCGCTCACCTCCGCTGATGAGGCAGAACTGCGCGCGTTTGCCGATCAACACAACGTTCAATTCTGGCTGCAGCCCAAGGGGCCGGATACGGTGTATCCGTTCTATCCGCTCGACCGAGCGCTGACGTACACGCTGCCCGAGTTCGGCATCACGATGCCGTTCAAGCCGACGGATTTCACGCAGGTCAATCACCAGATCAATCGTGTGCTGATGTCGCGGGCGCTGAAGTTGCTGGATGCGCAGCCGGGCGATCGCTTGCTCGACCTGTTCTGCGGGATCGGCAATTTCACGCTGCCAATGGCCACGCGCGCCCGCGAGGTCATGGGCATCGAGGGTAGCGAAGCGCTGACCACGCGTGCGCTCGCCAACGCTCAGCACAACGGGCTCGATGCGAAGACGACGTTCGCTTGCCGCAACCTGTTCGAAGTGACTGCAGATGATATTGCCGCGCTGGGCAAGTTTGACCGCTGGTTGGTCGATCCGCCGCGTGAAGGGGCGCTGGCGGTTTCCAAGGCGTTGGCAGAGTTGGCGCAACGCGGTGGTGACGCGCTGGCGCTTCTGCCAAAGCGTATCGTCTACGTGTCGTGCAACCCGGCGACGTTGGCGCGCGACGCGGGCTTGCTGGTGCACGAAGCCGGCTACCGGCTGGCCGGGGCGGGCGTGGTGAACATGTTCCCGCACACGTCGCACGTGGAGTCAATGGCAGTGTTTGAGCGCGACTGATCCGCTATCGCGTGTCTCTCAGGCAAAAAAAAACCGGCGCACAAGGCGCCGGTTTTTTTTGCTGCGCTGTTTCCAGCGCGCTGCGGGTGCTTAGTTCCGATTGCCGCCGAAGATCCCCAGGATCGCCAGCAGGTTCGTGAAGATGTTGTAGACGTCCAAGTAGATTGCGAGGGTGGCGGTCACGTAGTTGGTCTCGCCGCCGTTCACGATGCGTTGCACGTCGAACAGGATATAGGCCGAGAAGATCGCGATGGCCAGTACCGAGATCGTTAGCATCATCGCGGGCATCTGCAGCCAGATATTGGCCACCGATGCGACGATCAGCACCAGCACGCCCATGAATAGCCACTTGCCCAAGCCCGAGAAGTCACGCTTGCTGACCGTGGCTACCGTCGCCATCACGCCGAAAATGATCGCCGTGCCGCCGAAGGCCGTCATGATCAGCGCCGCGCCGTTCGAGTAGCTGCCGAGCGTGAAGCCGATCAGGCGCGACAGCATCAACCCCATGAAGAACGTGAAGCCAAGCAGTAATGCCACACCCAGGCCGCTGTTCTTGAAGCGCTCGATGGCGTAGAAAAAGCCAAAGGCCACCGCCATGAAGATGATGAAGCCCATCAGCGGGCGGCCGCCCATCAAGTTGAAGCCAGTGGTGACGCCGATCCACGCACCGAGGATGGTGGGGATCATCGAAAGCGCGAGCAGCCAATAGGTATTGCGCAGCACACGGTTGCGGACGGCCAACGCGCCGGCGGTGCCGGAAGCGCCAAAACCGTACGTGTTGAGTTGGTTGTCCATGCGAACTCCTTGGGTGAATGACATTGCAGACAATACAGCGACGTTGCGAATGTGGCATCCGAAGTGCGGTTTTGCAAGTCGCGTCGTCCCTACTTTGAGGGGGCAGGATGCCACGCGGTTCCGACGTCCGGGCGATGATCGGGCCGGAAAGCGCACTTCCGGGGTGACTTTTTATGCTCTCGATAAGGCAATCCTAAGCCCGTCTTCCTTGTCACGTCGCGCGGAGCGGGCAGGGTGATGCATGGGTCGCCTCCCGCGGCAGGCGGGCGCTGGGCGTGGTTGCACCGCTTGACATCCAATCTGGCTGCGCCCCGTGTTAGAATCTAACGTTTATCTTTCACGTAACACCTTCATTTTTTGGAGTTTTTAATGGCGATCGAACGCACCCTCTCGATTATCAAACCGGACGCAGTGGCCAAGAATGTCATCGGCCAGATCTACGCCCGTTTCGAAGGCGCAGGCCTGAAGGTCGTTGCGGCCAAGATGATCCATCTGTCGCGCGGTGAAGCCGAGCAGTTCTACGCTGTGCACAAGGAGCGCCCGTTCTTCAAGGATCTGGTTGACTTCATGATCTCGGGCCCGGTGATGGTGCAAGCGCTGGAAGGCGAAAACGCAATCGCCAAGAACCGTGACCTGATGGGTGCAACCGACCCGAAGAAGGCAGAGAAGGGCACGATCCGCGCCGACTTCGCTGACAGCATCGACGCCAACGCCGTGCACGGTTCGGACGCTGCTGAAACGGCTGCTGTGGAAGTCGCTTTCTTCTTCCCCGGCCTGAACATTTACAGCCGCTAAGCGTCAACACTAGACTGGAATTGGTGGTTTCGGGTTGCAAGTCATGAACGATGTGGTGAATCTCCTCGATTTCGACGCGCAGGGCCTACTCGCGTACTGCGAGAGCCTGGGCGAGAAGTCGTTCCGCGCCAAGCAATTGCAGCGCTGGATTCACCAGTCGGGCGCGTCCGATTTTGGCGAGATGACCGATCTCGCCAAGTCGCTGCGCGAAAAGCTGGCGACCCGCGCCAACATCCAGGCGCCGGCGGTCATTACCGATCACCTTTCGTCGGACGGCACGCGCAAGTGGCTGGTCGATGTGGGGCAGGGCAATGCCGTCGAGACGGTGTACATCCCCGAAGAGACGCGTGGCACGCTGTGCGTGTCGTCTCAGGCGGGATGTGCCGTCAACTGCCGGTTCTGTTCAACTGGCAAACAGGGTTTCTCGCGCAATCTCAGCGTGGGCGAGATCATCGGTCAGCTCTGGATGGCCGAATTCGCCATGCGCCAGCAGCTCGGTCGCGGCCCCAAGGACGATCGCGTCATCACCAACGTGGTGATGATGGGCATGGGTGAGCCGCTGCTGAATTACGACGCTGTCGTGCCGGCTTTGCGTCTGATGTTGGACGACAACGCGTATGGCTTGTCGCGCCGCCGTGTGACAGTATCCACCTCCGGTGTCGTGCCGATGATGGACCGTCTCGCGCGCGATGTACCAGTGGCATTGGCTGTGTCGTTGCATGCGTCCAACGATGCACTGCGCGATGTGCTCGTGCCGCTGAACAAGAAGTACCCGCTGGCCGAACTGATGGCAGCCTGCCGTCGCTATCTCGAGTTCGCGCCGCGCGATTTCATCACCTTCGAATACTGCATGCTGGATGGCGTCAACGACACCGTCGAGCACGCTCGTGAACTGCTGCGTGTCGTGGCCGACGTGCCGTGCAAGTTCAACTTGATCCCGTTCAACCCGTTCCCAGAGTCCGGGTTGAAGCGCTCGAACAACGAGCAGATCCGCCGTTTCTCGCAAGTGCTGCTGGACGCCGGCATCGTCACCACCATCCGCAAGACGCGTGGCGACGACATCGATGCGGCCTGCGGTCAGTTGGCTGGCGAGGTCAAGGATCGCACGCGCTTGGCTGAGCGCGGCAAGTTTGGCAAGATCGTCGAGATCCCCGTGGTCGGGGCCGACTCCACTCACCGTATGGGTACCGCATGAAGCGTTGGTCGACTGCTGTCAGTCTGGTCTTCACGCTGGCAGCCGCCGGGTGCGCATTGCCGCCGCCGGTCCAGACACAGACACGAGAAGTCACGACAGCCCCCGATCAAAAGGCCGATACCGGCCGCCGGGCCGCGATCCGATTGCAGCTTGCGACGCAGTACCTGGAAGCTGGCCAGGCTGCAACGGCGCTTGAGGAAATCAAGAACGCCATGGCGATCGACCCGAACGTGCCGGGTGCATATCACATCCGTGCGCTGGCTTACATGAACCTGGGCCAACGCGAACAGGCTGACGACAGTTTCCGCAGCGCACTGGCCGCGACGCCGCAAGATGGCGATCTGCTGAATAACTACGGTTGGTTCCTGTGCTCGCAGGGTGGCAAGCCCGATCAAGGCATGGCGATGCTGCGTCAGGCCATCGAGGCGCCGGCAGCTGGTAGCCCAGCCAAGCCGTGGACCAACCTGGGCGTCTGCCAGATGCGCCAGGGCGACCTGGATGGTGCCGAGAAGAGCCTCACGCGTGCCACTTACATCGATGCCAACAATCCGCTGACCAACATGACGTTGGCGCAGCTTTATTACAAGCGCCGCGAGTACTCGCGCGCCATGCCGTTCGTTGAGCGTGTCAACGGCCGCGGCAATCCGACGGCCGAGAGCCTGTGGTTGGGCGCCCGCATTGCGCGCCGCGTGGGCGATGTCTCGCAACAGAATGCATGGAGCGCGCAACTGCAGCGTCGTTTCCCCAATGCGCCCGAAGAGGCGGCTTTCGAACGAGGAGCGTGGGATGACTGACCGCGACGTGGCAAGCGCCGCCGACCTTTCTCAAGGTGCCGCGCCTGCCTCGGGTTCGCCCGCGGCCGCATCGCCGGAGCGCGACGATGCGCTGCGCGAGATTGCCGAACGCCTGCGTGCCGGCCGTGAGCGCCAGCGTTTGACGGTCGAAGACTTGGCTACGCGCCTGAAGGTGGCGCCGGGCAAGCTGTTGGCTGTGGAAGCTGCGGATGTGAGCGCGTTGCCCGACATGACGTTCACCAAGGGGCTGATCCGTGCTTATGCACGCGCTTTGCAGGTTGGCGTCGACGACCAACTCGTCCGACTGAATTCGCGGGCGCCGGTCACCAATATTGGTTTGCGTCCTGAAGGTGGGTTGGGCGAGTCGTTTTCCGACAAGCCGAGCTTTGCCAAGCGCCGCGGTGTCAGCGGTTGGCTCATTGGCGCCTTGGTGGCTGTGGTTGTGGCTGGCGGTGCGCTGGCTGGCATGGATCGACTGAAGCAGTGGTTTGCCGCGCAGACGGCTGCCACGCAAATTACCGAACCTGCTGCGAAGGACGCGCCACCGGCTGAACAGCAGCCGGCGTCGACTGAGGCGGCGCAAACCCCCGCACTGGCTCCGACGGAAACGCCGGCTGCCTCGATGCCGACGCCATTGACGCCCGTGGCACCGGTTGCTCCGGCTTCTGGTGTGGTGACCGCGCCGCTGGCGCCGCCGCCCACGCTGCCGCGCTCGGACAATGGCGCGGCACTGGCGCCCGTGGCGGATGCTACGAGCACCAAGCCTGCCGTCGTCAACGTCGATGCGCCTGTCGCTGCCGTGCCAAACGCAACCACCAAGCCGGCAGAATCGGCAACCGGTAGCGGCACGGTCTCGGTGCGTTTCTCTGGCGCCTCGTGGTTCGAGATCAAGGACAAGTCCGGCAAGACGCTTGCCAGCGGCCTTGCCAAGGAAGGCGATGCGCGCGACTTGGCGGGCACGCCGCCGTTCAAGGTCACCTTCGGCAACGCGGAGGCCGTGGAGTCACTCACTGTGGGTGGTGCATCGGTCGACATCCAGAAGTACGCCCGCAACCGCGTGGCACGGGCCACGTTGCCCTGAACCGTTTTGTTGAAAGGCACGGTGCCTGGTCGGACGCCGTGCCTTGCCTGACTATGGAAACCTCCACGCCTCTCGATTGCGCCCCCGCTTTGCCTGGTCCGCTGCCGCGCCGGAACTCGCGTGCGGCGGAGATCCGCTGGGGTGACCGCATCGTTCATGTGGGCGGCGCTGCGCCGGTCTGCGTGCAATCGATGACGAATACCGACACCTCGGACGCCATCGGCACGGCGATCCAGGTGAAGGAGTTGGCGCGTGCCGGCTCCGAGCTTGTGCGGATCACCGTCGATACGCCGGCTGCCGCTGCCGCCGTGCCGGCCATCCGCGAGCAACTCGACCGCATGGGTGTGGATGTGCCGCTGGTTGGTGATTTCCACTACAACGGCCACAAGCTGCTGCAGGACTATCCCGAGTGCGCGCAAGCGCTGTCCAAGTACCGCATCAACCCCGGCAACGTGGGGCAGGGCGCGAAGCGTGACACGCAGTTTGCGCAGATGATCGAGATCGCTTGCCGCTACGACAAGCCGGTGCGCATCGGTGTGAACTGGGGCAGCCTCGACCAGGACCTGCTCGCGCGCATCATGGACGAGAACGCCCAGCGTGCCACCCCATGGGATGCGCGCACCGTGATGGTCGAGGCGTTGATCACCTCTGCGATCCAGTCCGCACAGAAGGCGGAAGAGATCGGTTTGCCGGGTAGCCAGATCATCCTGTCGTGCAAGGTGTCGGCGGTGCAGGATTTGATCGCGGTGTACCGCGAACTGGCGCGCCGCTGTAACTACGCGCTGCACCTGGGCTTGACCGAAGCCGGCATGGGCAGCAAGGGTATCGTCGCCTCGACGGCGGCGCTGTCGGTGCTGCTGCAGGAAGGCATTGGTGACACGATCCGTATTTCGCTGACGCCCGAGCCCGGCGCACCACGTGAGAAGGAAGTGATCGTCGCGCAGGAGATCCTGCAGACCATGGGCCTGCGCAATTTCACGCCAATGGTCATCGCTTGCCCCGGTTGCGGGCGTACGACCAGCACGGTGTTCCAGGAGCTGGCCGCGCGTATCCAGTCGTACTTGCGCGAGCAGATGCCGGCATGGAAGGTGACGCACCCAGGCGTTGAAGAGATGAACGTGGCCGTGATGGGCTGCATCGTCAACGGGCCGGGCGAGAGCAAGCACGCCAACATCGGCATCTCGTTGCCGGGCACGGGCGAATCGCCGGCGGCGCCTGTGTTTGTCGACGGCGTGAAGGTGAAGACGCTGCGCGGCGAGCGCATCGCAGAAGAATTCCAGACGATCGTCGACGAGTATGTGCGCACGCATTACGGCGCGCAAACCGAGACGGCATAAGGCTTCACAGCAAGAAATGACAAGCCGGCCTGTAGATGAGGCCGGCTTTTAACGTGACATCATGAGCGAACCCAAACAACAACGCGTGCAGAAGATCGCGGGCGTCAAGGGCATGAACGATCTGCTGCCCAGCGACGCCCCGCTGTGGGAGCATTTCGACAACGCCGTACGCAGCATGCTGCGTGCTTACGGCTACCAGCAGATCCGCACGCCGATCGTCGAACAGACACAACTGTTTGTGCGCGGCATCGGCGAGGTGACGGATATCGTCGAGAAGGAGATGTACTCCTTCTCCGATGCCCTGAACGGTGAGCAGTTGACGATGCGCCCGGAGGGTACCGCTGCCGCCGTGCGTGCCGTGATCGAGCACAACCTGCTGTACGACGGCCCGAAGCGCCTGTGGTACACGGGCCCGATGTTCCGCCACGAGCGTCCGCAGCGCGGTCGCTACCGCCAGTTTCACCAGGTCGGCGTGGAAGCGTTGGGCTTTGCCGGCCCGGATATCGATGCGGAAGTCATCCTGATGTGCCAGCGCCTGTGGGACGACCTCGGCTTGGTGGGCCTGAAGCTCGAGCTGAATTCGCTTGGCCAGGCGGAGGAGCGTGCCGCGCACCGCGCCGATCTCATCAAGTATCTGGAAGGCTTCCAGGACATCCTGGATGAAGACGGCAAGCGCCGCCTGTACACCAACCCGCTGCGCGTGCTCGATACGAAGAATCCTGCGCTGCAGGACATGGCTGCGGGTGCACCCAAGCTGATCGACTATCTGGGCGAGGAGTCCCGCGCGCACTTCGAGGGCGTGCAGAAGCTGCTCAAGGCCAACAACATTCCGTTCACGATCAACCCGCGTCTGGTGCGCGGGCTCGATTACTACAACCTCACGGTGTTTGAGTGGACGACCGACAAGCTTGGTGCGCAGGGTACGGTGGCCGGCGGCGGTCGCTACGATCCGCTGATCGAACAGATTGGCGGCAAACCAGCGCCAGCATGCGGCTGGGCAATGGGCGTTGAGCGCATCATCGAGCTGCTGCGTGAAGAAAAACTGGAGCCGGAAGCGCAGGGCTGCGACGTCTACATCGTCCACCAGGGCGATGACGCACAGGTCCAGGCACTGGTGGCAGCTGAGCGTCTGCGTGATGCCGGCCTAGACGTCATCCTTCACGCCTCGGCGGAAGGGCGCAACGGCAGCTTCAAGTCGCAGTTCAAGCGTGCTGACGCAAGTGGCGCATCCTATGCGGTTATCATTGGCGACGATGAAGTCGCCCAGGGCGTGGCACAGATCAAACCGCTGCGCGGCGATCCGAGTGCCGATGCCCAGCAGACCGTGCCGGCAGACCAACTGGTCGACCGCCTGATCGATGCCATGGTGGCAAACAGCGACTAACTTCCAAACCTCAAGCTCTGCAAAGCATGGCCTACGATCTCGAAGAACAGGAACAACTAGAGAGTCTCAAACACTGGTGGCGTGACAACGGCAACGTGGTGACGTGGATCGCTATCGTGGTGCTGTTGGCTGTGGCCGGCTGGTTCGGTTGGAAGAACTGGCAGCGCAAGCAGGCGGGCGAAGCGTCCGTGCTGTATGAGCAAGTGCAGAAGGCTGTGGATGGTAAGGATGCCGAGAAAATCAAGCGCGCCGCTACCGACATGGAAGACAAGTTTGGCCGCACCGCCTACGCGCAGATGACCGCACTGGCTGCTGCCAAGGCGCTCTACGAGGCGAATGATGCAGCCAGCGCGAAAGCGCAGTTGCAATGGACCATCGATCACGCACGTGATGACGAGTACAAAGCGCTCGCCAAGCTGCGCTTGGCCGGTCTGCTGCTTGACGAGAAAGCCTACGATCAGGGCCTCGCGCTAGTCTCCGGCGACGTTGCACCGGCGTTCACCGCGCTGTTTGCTGATCGTCGCGGCGACCTGCTCGCCGCACAGAACAGGACCGAAGACGCGCGTACCGCCTACAAGCTGGCGCTGGAGAAGTTCGGTTCCGCTGACGCTTCGGCTCGCCAGATCGTGCAGTTCAAGCTGGATGCTCTGGGCGGCGCCTGATCGGCAACGCCTGGGTAGCACTTCAACGCATAACAAAAGGATCCCGATTTCATGATTCACGCACTTGAGCAGGGTGGTCTCGCGCGTGCTGCGCGTGTCGCGGTGCTGGCACTGGCGGCGACGGCCGTTCTGGGCGGTTGCTCGCTGTTCAGCAGCAAGGTCAAGCATGAGCCCGCCAAGCTGAAGGAAGTTCAGCAGGTGCTGGCCGTGAGCCAGGCGTGGAGCGTGAGCGTCGGCAAGAGTGGCCGCTACGTGATGCAGCCGTTCGTCTGGGGTAACAACGTCTACGTGTCGGCCGCCAACGGCGGTGTGACTGCGTTGGATGGCGCAACCGGTCGCACTGTGTGGCAAGGCAAGGCGGATGTCGATCTGACGTCCGGCCCGGGCAGTGACGGCACGCTTACCGCCGTGGCCGGCGAGAAGGGTACCGTTATCGCATTTGACGAAAAAGGCGCGCAAAAGTGGAAGGCCACCGTCAATGGTGAAGTCCTGACTGCACCGCTGGTTGGTCAGGGTTTGGTGATCGTGCGTACGACCGATGGCCGTATTCTGGGTCTCGACGGAAGCAACGGCGATCGCAAGTGGATCTACCAGCGCTCGCCGTCGGCGCTGAACTTGCGCAGCAGCCTGCCGATGATTTTCGCTGGCGACAATGTCATCCTGGGTTTTGCGGGCGGCAAACTGGGTGCACTGGCGGCCAACAATGGGGCGCTGCGCTGGGAAGCGGCGGTATCGTATCCGCGTGGCGTATCGGAAATTGAGCGTCTGAATGACGTGACAGGCGCGCCGTCGATCGATGGCCAGCAGGTTTGCGCAGCCAGCTTCCAGGGTCGCGTGGCGTGCTTCGATGTCAGCACGGGTGCTCCGCGCTGGGGGCGCGATTTCTCCTCGCCGAGCGGCGTGACGCAGGATGGTGGTTCGCTGTTCGCGGCCGATGAGAAGTCGGTCGTCTATGGTTTCAATGCCCAGAACGGCGCAGACCTTTGGAAGAATGACGCGCTGTTGTGGCGTGATCTGGGCGCGCCGCTGGCGTTCGGTCACGCGGTCATCGTCGGCGACGCCGATGGTTGGCTGCACTTCTTGGCCAGCGACAGCGGTAAGTTTGTTGCCCGCGTGAAAGCGGACAGCAGTGCCATCAGCGCGGCGCCGGTGGTGGTCGGCCAGGCGCTCATCGTGCAGACGCGCGGCGGTGGCGTCTACGGCTACCTGCCGAAGTAACACCAGCCGTCGCGTGCAGATAACGCCGCGATGGCAAACGAATCACTCGGGGCGGCTGGCAGTTGCCGGCGCCTTGAACCTGCGCCCGCGTATCCCGCGGGCGTCTTGCATCTGTTCGGTCGGCCGTGCGGGTGCCAACCGCAGTTGCAACAACCGGAATTTGCCGTGACGCCATTCGCGCGCGGTACACAAGCATGAAACCAGTCATTGCCCTCGTGGGGCGGCCGAATGTCGGCAAATCGACCCTGTTCAACCGTCTGACGCGCTCGCGCGACGCGCTGGTCGCGGACATCCCCGGCCTGACCCGCGACCGCCACTACGGCGAGGGCCGCATCGGCGAGCGTCCGTTCATCGCGATCGATACCGGCGGCTTCGAACCCGTCGCCAAAGAGGGCATCGTCGCCGAGATGGCCAAGCAGACGCGTCAGGCCGTGGTCGAGGCCGACGTGGTCATCTTCATCGTCGATGGCCGCTTGGGGCTGGCGCCGCAGGATCGCGTGATCGCCGACTATTTGCGCAAGACCGGACGTCGTATCCTCCTGGCCGTCAACAAGGCCGAGGGCATGCGGTACACCGCAGTCGCCTCCGATTTCTACGAACTGGGATTGGGCGACCCGGCGGCCATTTCGGCTGCGCACGGCGACGGCGTCAACGATTTGGTGGCGGAAGCACTCGACCTCGCGTTTGCCGAGCGTCCGGAGCTTGCCGAGGCAGCCGACGCGCATGACCACGGTACGCGGATTGCTATCGTTGGCCGCCCGAACGTGGGCAAGTCGACGCTGGTGAACGCGCTGATTGGCGAAGAGCGCGTGATTGCGTTTGACATGCCGGGCACCACGCGCGACTCCATCTACGTGGATTTCGAGCGCAACGGCAAGCCGTATACGCTCATCGACACGGCTGGCCTGCGCAAGCGCGGCAAGGTGTTCGAGGCGATCGAGAAATTCTCGGTGGTCAAGACGCTGCAGTCGATCGCAGATGCCAACGTGGTGGTGCTGCTGCTCGACGCCCAGCAGGATATTTCCGACCAGGACGCGCATATCGCCGGCTTCATCGTCGAGTCGGGCCGTGCGCTGGTGGTCGGCGTGAACAAGTGGGATGGGCTCACGGGACACGCGCGTGACCGTATCAAACACGATCTGGAGCGCAAGCTGCAGTTTCTGTCGTTCGCCAACGTGCATTACGTGTCGGCCAAGGAAAAGACGGGTATCGGCGCGCTGCTGAAGTCGGTGGATGCGGCTTATGCTGCCGCCATGGTCAAGTTGCCGACGCCCAAACTCACCCGCGTGTTGCAGGAAGCGGTCGAATTTCAGCAGCCGCGTCGCGCAGGCGTTTCCCGCCCGAAGCTGCGCTATGCGCACCAGGGCGGCTCCAACCCGCCGATTGTCGTGATCCACGGCAACGCGCTGTCGAACATTCCCGACACCTACCGTCGTTTCCTGGAGGGGCGTTTCCGCGAGGCCTTCCAGTTGAAGGGCACCCCGCTGCGAATCGAATTTCGTACGAACAAAAACCCGTACGCCCAATCCAACGAGTGAGCGCGTGCCAAGCCGCGCTCGACTGAGGGCGGGGCGCGCCGGGGCATTCGAATGGGGGATCACCAGAAGGCTGAGCTAGCCATTTCGTATGGCGAAGTCAGCGCTGTTTTCCGTTTGCTTTCCCTGATTTCTAAGGCTAAATTCACGAAACATGGCGCCTCGTGCGCCATTGGTGTCGTTTAGATTCACCTGGCGGACTCTTTTGACGAACTTTTTTTGCGTCGCCTGCTTGAACCCGGGCTTCCCAGCCCCATAACCCATCACTAAACCTATAAATCTGGAGTGTGCCATGAGCAACAAAGGGCAATTGCTACAAGACCCGTTTCTGAATGCGCTGCGTAAGGAGCATGTGCCGGTGTCGATCTACCTCGTCAACGGTATCAAGCTGCAAGGCAATATCGAGTCATTCGACCAGTACGTCGTGCTCCTGCGCAACACCGTTACGCAGATGGTGTACAAGCACGCAATCTCCACCGTGGTGCCGGCCCGTGCCGTGAATTTCCGTGTGGATGAAGCGTCCGACGCCTGATCCTGCCTCGCTCCCGCCGCCCTCTGCGCGGCGGGACGCACCCACCTCGGTTTCACCCCTTCTTTATTTCCCCGCTTGGCATCTCATCCCACCTCCAACCCGGAGCCGACACGCGCCATTCTGGTTGCGGTCGATTTCGGCAAACACGATTTTCAGGAAAGCCTGAGTGAACTGGCGTTGCTGGCTTTCACTGCCGGCTCTGAACCTGTGCGTGCTGTCACTGGCAAACGTTCCCGGCCGGACGCATCGCTGTTCATCGGCTCGGGCAAGGCGGAGGAGGTAAAGATCGCCGCGGACGAGGAAGACGCTGAGATCGTCATCTTCAACCACGCGCTGAGCCCCGCACAGCAGCGTAACCTCGAGCGCTTCTTCGGTCGCCATGTGGTGGACCGGACGGGCCTCATCCTCGACATCTTCAGCCAGCGCGCGCAAAGCCACGTCGGCAAGGTGCAGGTGGAACTCGCGCGCGTGCGCTACCAGGCGGCACGTCTGGTGCGGGCGTGGAGCCACTTGGAGCGCCAGAAGGGTGGGGTCGGCCTGCGTGGCGGTCCTGGTGAGCGCCAGCTCGAGCTGGACCGACGGATGCTGGACGAACGCGCCAAGCGCCTGTCGTCGGAGTTGGACAAGCTGCAGCGCCAGCACGACACGCAACGCCGCTCGCGCAGCCGCAATGATGCATTTTCCGTCTCGCTGGTCGGTTATACGAACGCGGGCAAGTCCACGCTGTTCAACGCGTTGACCAAGGCGCGTGCGTATGCAGCCAACCAGCTGTTCGCCACGCTGGACACCACCTCTCGCCGGTTGTACCTGGAGGGCCTGGGCAACGTGGTGCTGTCGGATACGGTCGGCTTTATCCGTGATCTGCCGACACAACTGGTGGCCGCTTTCCGCGCCACGCTGGAAGAAACCGTGCACGCCGACGTGTTGCTGCACGTGGTGGACGCCGCCAGCACGGTCAAGCACGAGCAGATGGAGCAGGTGGACCGTGTGCTCGATGAAATCGACGCCAGCGGTATCCCGCAGATTCTGGTGATGAACAAGATCGACGCGGCCGAGGAGTTGCGTGCGCAAGGCCCGCGTATCGAGCGTGACGAAAACGGTGCCGTGCGGCGCGTGTTCGTATCCGCCATCGAGGGCGCTGGGTTGGATCTGCTGCGTGAGGCGTTGGTCGAAACGGCCATTCGCCTGCGCGAGAACCCGGCGTCGCATGGCGGCGACTTCGATCCGCGCTTCGATACCCGTCGGGATCACCTCCCTGTGCAACGTGACGAACTGTCGCAGAACTTGCATGGCAGCGGCTCTTCCGCCGAAGGTGACGAAGAGGGCTGATAGAATCACCCGTTACTTCTTTTGCAGTCAGACAATCAGGACAAGCCCAACCGCTCATGCCCGAGATTTCGACCCAGTCTTCTTCCATGGCCACGCCCCGTCCGGCGCGTGGTACGTGGCACCGCTTGCGTGTGCTGCTTTCACTGAACGATCCGCGCTGGGGTCGCGGCGATGACAACAACGCCGAGCGCGAAGACAAAGATGAGCCGAAGCGCCAAAGCAAGCCGCCCCAAGATGGTCCGCCCGACCTCGATGAGTTGTGGCGTGACTTCAACCGTCGTCTGAACAACCTGTTCGGTCGCAAGGAAGGTGGCGATGGCGGCAATGGCGGTCCGACGCCGCTGCGTCCGGGTACCGGTCGCAGTGGCTCCGGCCTCGGTGTCGGCGTGTTGTTGGCTGTGCTGGCGGGCCTGTGGCTGGCCAGCGGCTTCTTCATCGTGCAGGAAGGACAGACCGGCGTGATCCTGCAGTTCGGTCGCTTCAAGTACCTGGCTACGCCGGGTATCAACTGGCGTCTGCCGTATCCGATTGAGTCGCATGAGATCGTCAATCTGTCGGGTGTGCGCACGCTGGAGATCGGCCGCACCACGCAAATCAAGGACACGAACCTGAAGGACTCGTCGATGCTCACGCAGGACGAGAACATCGTCGACGTGCGCTTTTCGGTCCAGTACAACATTGACGATCCGGTCAAGTATCTGTTCTTCAACCGCACGGACCGTGGCGGCGATGAAGAGCTCGTGACGCAGGCTGCCGAGACCTCGGTGCGCGAGATCGTCGGCCGCAACAAGATGGATTCCGTGCTGTACGAAGGGCGCGATGCCGTCGGCCGCAATCTGGCCGAATCAATCCAGCGTATCTTGACGGCGTACAACACCGGCATCCGCATTCTCAGTGTGAACGTGCAGAGTGTGCAGCCGCCCGAGCAGGTGCAGGCCGCATTTGACGACGTGACCAAGGCTGGTCAGGATCGCGAGCGCGCGATCTCCGAGGGCCAGGCTTACGCCAATGATGTGGTGCCGCGCGCCAAGGGTACGGCCGCGCGCCTGGGCGAAGAGGCGCAGGGTTACAAGGCCCGCGTCACGGCGCGCGCCGAAGGTGATGCCGCGCGTTTTGCCTCGGTGCAGCGCGAGTACGCGAAAGCGCCGCAGGTCACGCGCGACCGTATCTATCTGGAGACCATGCAGGACATCTACGCCAACGCGACCAAGGTGATGGTCGATCAGAGCAACGGCAGCCTGCTGTACCTTCCGCTGGACAAGCTGATTGCGCAGACCCAAGGCGACGCCACGCGCCCGGCACCGGCGCCTGGCGCTTCGCCGCAGGACAGTGGCGCGGCGCAAGGTGTGCCCATGCCCTCCAACCCGTCGTCGATGAGTGACGCCGACTCGCGTTCGCGCGAGGCGCTGCGTAACCGTGACCGCGATTCCCGCTAAGAGGAGGGCATATGAATCGTCTGATTTCTGCCCTCGTGGCGCTGGTGATTGCCCTGGCGGTGTTCTCGTCGGTGGTATTCGTGGTGGACCAGCGGCAGTACGCCGTGGTGTTCGCCTTTGGTGAGATCAAGCAGGTCATCAAGGAGCCGGGGCTGCACTTCAAGCTGCCGCCGCCGCTGCAAAACGTCGTGTTCATGGACAAGCGCCTGCAGACCATTGACGTGGCTGGCGCTGACCGCTTCATCACGGCCGAGAAGAAGAACCTGCTGGTCGACTGGTTCGTGAAGTGGCGAGTGTCCGATCCGCGCCTGTTCTACGTGAGTTTCAAGGGCGATAACCGCCTCGCGCAGGACAGCATGACGCAGAAGATCAACTCCATCGCGCGTGACGAGTTTGCGCGCCGCACGGTTTCCGACGTGGTTTCCACTGACCGGGAAGCCGTGATGCAGAGCATCCTCAAGGGCGTGCAGGAGTACGGCAAGTCGGTCGGCGTCGACATCATCGACGTGCGCCTGAAGCGCGTGGATCTGCTGGCCAGCGTGACGGAATCGGTCTACCGGCGCATGGAAGCCGAGCGCAAGCGCGTGGCCAACGAGCTGCGTTCGACCGGCGCCGCCGAAGGTGAAAAGATCCGCGCTGATGCCGATCGTCAACGCGAAGTCGTGCTGGCCGATGCTTACCGAGATGCGCAGAAGATCAAGGGTGAGGGCGATGCCCGCGCCGCTGACATCTACGCCGAAGCCTTCGGCCGCGACCCGCAATTCGCCGCGTTCTGGCGGAGCATGGAGGCGTATCGTGCGTCGTTCCGCGATCGCAAGGACGTGATGGTGCTGCAGCCGAACAGCGATTTCTTCAAGTACATGCGCAGCCCGAACGGCGGTGGCTCGGCCGCAGCGCCGACGGCTACCCAGACTGGGCGTCATCGCTAGTACAATGCGTCGCTGATCGTATTTGAGGCGGACAGACCCCGGCTTGCCGGGGTTTTGTTCGTTCGCCACTCGCATCCCATGGAAGAGTCACTCCCCACCGTTTTGCTGGCCGCGTGCGCGCTGGTGCTCGTGTTCGAGGGCATCCTGCCGTTTGTCGCGCCGCAGGCCTGGCGTCGTGCCTTCCAGACGTTGACCGAGCTGCCCGATGAAAAGCTGCGTGTGATTGGCCTAGTGTCGATGGCGGTGGGGCTGATCCTGCTGCGTCTGCTGCATCACTGAGCCGTCGAGCCACTTTTCCTCAGCTTTCCGAATTTCCGCTGATCCTCGATTTCTGACCGAGACCGCCATGCCGACCAATTGGCTGCTGCCTGAATCCATTGCCGACGTGCTGCCCTCCGAGGCGCGCAAGATTGAAGAGTTGCGCCGCCGCATGCTCGACCTGTTCCGCACCTACGGCTACGAACTGGTCATGCCGCCGATGCTGGAATATATCGAGTCGCTGCTCTCCGGCACTGGCCACGATCTGGATCTGAAGACCTTCAAGCTGGTCGATCAGCTCTCCGGCCGCACCATTGGCCTGCGCGCTGACATCACGCCGCAGGTCGCTCGTATTGATGCCCACTTGCTGAATCGTGCCGGCGTGACGCGCCTGTGCTACGCGGGTTCGGTGCTGCACACGCGCCCGAGTGGTTTTCACGTCACGCGTGAGCCGCTGCAGATCGGCGCCGAAATCTACGGCCACGCCGGTCTGGAAGCCGACCTGGAAATCCAGGACCTCATGTTGGCCGCGCTGTCGGCGGCAGGCTTGGCCGATGTACGCCTCGACCTGTGTCACGTTGGCGTGCTGGCCGCGCTGCTGGAGCAGGCGCCGGTCGCATTGAGCGTCCAGGATGAATTGTTTACGGCGCTGGCGTCCAAGGATGTGCCTGCGCTTCGCGTGTTGACGGCTGACCTGCCCACGGCCCAGCGCGATGCGATTAACCTGCTGCCATCGTTGTACGGTGGTGTCGATGTGCTTGCCCGTGCCCGCGCACAACTGCCGGCGCTGCCCGCTATCGGCCGTGCGCTGGACGACCTCTCCATCCTGGCCGAACGCGCCGGCGGCGCCACGGTCAACATCGACCTAGCCGACTTGCGCGGCTACCACTACCACAGTGGTGTGATGTTTACGGCCTATGTGGCGGGCGTGCCCAATGCCGTGGCACGCGGCGGCCGGTATGACAAGGTGGGTGAAGCCTTCGGCCGTGCCCGCCCGGCAACCGGTTTTTCGCTGGACCTGCGCGAAGTGGCTGGCATTTCACCGGTGGAGGCACGCGCAGCCGCTATCCACGCACCGTGGTCGGGCGACGCCAAGCTGCGCGAGGCGATCGCCGCCCTGCGTGCAGCGGGCGAGATCGTCATCCAGTCGTTGCCGGGCCACCCGGAAGATCTCGAAGAATTCGCCTACGACCGCCAGCTCGTGGAAGAGGGCGGAAGCTGGATCGTCAAGCCACGCAAGGCTTTGGCCTGAGCGTGTTGCATAACGTTCTGTAAATACCCGGTAATTTCAGGGAAGACCCTGGTAACAAGGGTAGAATATGTTTTTAACCCATCTGCAAATTCAACATGTCCGCACCAGCAGTGAGCCAAGGACGCAATGTCGTCGTCATCGGCACCCAGTGGGGTGACGAAGGTAAAGGGAAAATCGTCGATTGGCTGACCGATCATGCGCAAGGCGTGGTTCGTTTCCAGGGCGGACATAACGCAGGCCATACCCTCATCATCGGCGGCAAGAAGACGATCCTGCGTCTGATCCCGTCGGGCATCATGCGTGACGGCGTCGCGTGCTACATCGGCAACGGTGTGGTGCTCTCGCCCGAGGCGCTGTTCAAGGAAATTGATGAGCTGGAATCGGCCGGCGTGCAGGTCCAGAACCGCCTGCGCATCTCGGAAGCCACCACGCTCATCCTCCCGTACCACATTGCCATCGATAAGGCGCGCGAAATCAAGCGCGGTGCCGCCAAGATCGGCACGACCGGTCGCGGCATCGGCCCGGCGTACGAAGACAAGGTGGCTCGCCGCGCGCTGCGTGTGCAAGACCTGTTCGATCCGGCCTACTTTGCCGAGCGCCTGCGCGAGAACCTGGACTTCCACAACTTCGTCCTGACGCAGTACCTGAACCACCCGGCGCTGGACTTCCAGCAAGTGCTGGACGAGATGCTGCCGTACGGCGAGCGCCTGGCGCCGATGGTGACGGACGTGTCGGCTGAGCTGTTCGCCGTTAATGCTGCGGGCAAGAACCTGATGTTCGAAGGCGCGCAAGGCACGCTGCTCGACATCGACCACGGCACCTATCCGTTCGTCACGTCGAGCAACTGCGTGGCCGGTAATGCGGCCGCCGGTGCGGGCGTGGGTCCGGGCCAACTGCACTACATCCTGGGTATCACCAAGGCGTACTGCACGCGCGTGGGCTCCGGCCCGTTCCCGAGCGAGCTGTACGACGCGGATAACCCCGCTCGTCAGGACCCGACCGGCGTGCGTCTGGCTAATGTCGGCAAGGAATTCGGTTCGGTCACGGGCCGTCCGCGCCGCACGGGCTGGCTGGATGCTGCCGCTCTGCGTCGCGCAATCCAGATCAACGGTGTGTCGGGCCTGTGCATCACCAAGCTCGACGTGCTCGATGGCCTCGAAACGATCAAGCTGTGCGTCGGCTACAAGCTCGACGGCAAGGAAGTCGACATCCTGCCGCGTGGCTCTGACGTCGTGGCGCGCTGCCAGCCGATCTACGAAGAATTCCCGGGTTGGAACACGTCGACCTTTGGCCTGAAGGAGTGGGGCGCGCTGCCCGAGACCGCCCAAGCGTATCTCAAGCGTGTGGAAGAAGTGGCCGGCATTCCAATCGCCATGATTTCGACCGGCCCAGACCGCGACGAGACCATCCTGCTGCGTCATCCGTACAAGGACTGACGTGCTGCACTCACGCATTTGACAGACTCGCCCGGTGATTCGCCGGGCGAATTTGCATTCAGCAGCGTATTTACAGAACACGACAGCGGCAACTCACGCCGCATTCATGATCAAGAAGAGGAACACGATGAACCAGCCGATCAACGATGACTCGCACCTGTGGGTGTCCTGGGATGACTATCACGGCCTGATCGAGCGTCTGGCGCTAGTCGTGCATGAGTCAGGCTGGAAGTTCGACAAAATTCTGTGCCTGGCGCGTGGCGGCCTGCGTGTGGGCGATCAGCTCTCGCGCATCTACGACCTGCCGCTGGCCATCCTAGCGACCAGTAGCTACCGCGAAGCTGCCGGCACGCAGCAGGGCGATCTCGATATCGCGCAGTACATCACCATGACGCGCGGCGAGTTGTCGGGCCGTGTGCTGTTGGTGGACGACTTGGTGGATTCGGGCGTCACGCTGGAGCGTGTGGGGCGCCATCTGAAGGAGCGCTATCCCGCCGTCACCGATGTGCGTACCGCGGTGCTGTGGCACAAGGGGTGCTCGAAGATCAAGCCGGATTACGCCGTGCAGTTCCTGCCGACGAACCCATGGATTCATCAGCCGTTCGAGGAATACGACACGCTGCGTCCGCATAACCTCTCGGCCTGGATCAAGCGTGGTAAGGCGCGCGCGGCCGGCACTGGCGAGGCTCCGGCAGTGGTTTGATTCGTTGGCGGATTGCGTCGAAGCAAGAGGGCGGTGGCGTGTGCGGCTTGCGCCGTGCGTGCCACTTCGGTAACCTCACGTGACGGGTCGCAATACGGGCCCGAAACCCGCGCACGGACTGGCTTTGCAGGATGTGCCAATGCGGTCTGCGCGGATGATCGAAGCGCGGCGCGTCTTGATGGATGCGCCGGGCGTCGAGCCCACCCAGCGTCTGGGATGTGCGAGCCGGTGATCCTGGCCCAGCCCCGGCGCGATAGTCGAGACACAATGCCTGTCGTCCTTCGCGGAATGTCGCGTCAACAATGGATCAACAATCCGGTCGCAGAAAAGAAAAACGGCGCAACTTGCGTTGCGCCGTTCCTAAACTCTGGTGCCCAGGAGAGGACTCGAACCTCCACGGAGTTACCCGCTAGTACCTGAAACTAGTGCGTCTACCAATTCCGCCACCTGGGCAGGTGTGCGTGTACCGAAGCTGTGATTATTACTGTATCCAGCGAACTTGTCAATACTCTAGAAGAAAAAATTGAATCAGCCGACTTATCCGATCCCGAGCCGCGAGGAAATCCTCGGTGTGCTGCGCACTTCGGGGTCTCCGCTGTCTGCCACCGATATCGCCAAGGCGCTGTCGGTTACCCGTAAAGAGCACGACGGCTTCATCAAGCGTCTGACCGCCATGGAGCGGGATGGTCAGATCGAACTCAACCGCAAGGGGCGCTACGAACTGGCGCACCAACCCAACTTCATCGAAGGCCGTGTGATCGGTCACCGCGATGGCTTCGGCTTCTTCGTCCGCGATGACGGCGAGCCCGACATTTTCCTGCCCGAGCGCGAAATGCAGAAGGCCATGCACGGTGACCGCGCCCTGGTGCGTGCCGTTGGCTACGACCGCCGCGGGCGCTCGGAAGGCCAGATCGTCGAGATCCTGCAGCGTGCCAACAAGCGCATCATCGGCCGTCTGCTCTCAGAGAGCGGCACACTGGTGGTGGCGCCCGAAGACAAGCGCCTGGGTCGCGACATCCTGATTGCGCCCAAGGGGCAGGGCAAGGCCAAGGTCGGTCAGGTGGTGAGCGTGGAGATCTTGGAATATCCGGATCGCTACGTGCAGCCCATCGGCCGCGTGGTCGAGGTGCTGGGTGAGATTGACGACCCGGGCATGGAGATCGAGATCGCCGTGCGCAAGTACGGTGTGCCGCATGAGTTCTCCCAGCCGACGCAGCGCGAGGCCGAAGCACTGCCGGATGCCGTGCGTGATGTTGATCTGGCTGGTCGCATTGACTTGCGCGATGTGCCGCTCGTCACCATCGACGGTGAAGACGCACGCGACTTCGACGACGCGGTGTATGCCGAGCCCGTGAAGATCGGCCGCAGCAAAGGCTGGCGTCTGATCGTGGCGATTGCCGACGTGTCGCACTACGTCCGGCCGGGGCATCCGCTCGATGCAGATGCGATTGACCGAGCCACCTCGGTCTATTTCCCGCGCCGCGTGATTCCAATGCTGCCGGAGAAGCTTTCCAACGGCCTGTGCTCGCTGAACCCGGAAGTGGATCGCCTGTGCATGGTCTGCGACGCGGTCATCAGTGCCAAGGGCGAGATCAAGGCCTACCAGTTCTACCCGGCGGTGATGCACTCGAAGGCGCGCCTGACCTATAACGAGGTCTGGTCGATCCTGTCGAATGTGAAGGGCCCGGAAGCCGCCAAGCGCGCGCCGCTGGTGCCGCATCTGCAAGACCTGTACGAGCTGTACCAGACGCTGCTCAAGGCGCGCCGCGAGCGTGGCGCGATCGACTTCGATACGACCGAGACGTACATCGTCTGCAATGCGCAAGGCAAGATCGAGCAGATCCTGCCGCGCACGCGTAACGATGCACACCGGCTGATCGAGGAGTGCATGCTGACGGCCAACGTCTGCGCGGCGGAGATGCTTGAGAAGTACAAGCATCCTGCGCTGTACCGCGTGCATGCGGGGCCGACGGAAGAAAAGCTGCAGGCGCTGCGCGCTTTCCTGAAAACCAGCGGTCTGACGCTGGGCGGCGGCGACAAGCCGCAGGCGTCCGACTACGCGGAGGTGATGGAAAAGATCGCGGCGCGCCCCGATGCACCGATGCTGCAGACGATGCTGCTGCGCTCGATGCAGCAGGCGGTCTACAGTCCGGACAACATCGGTCACTTTGGCCTGGCATATCAGGCCTACGCACACTTCACCAGCCCGATTCGCCGTTATCCGGACTTGCTGGTGCATCGCTCCATCAAGGCGATCCTGCATCACACGCGCTATGTGCCGGCGCTGGCGCCAGGCGTGCAACTCAACAGTGCGCTGTCGCCCAAGGCGCGCCGCCTGCAGGCGGAAGCCGAGAAGGGCGTGCCGGCCTCGGTCGTCAATAAGGCCAAGGCCGAGGCGATCTGGCATGAGCTGGGCGTGCATTGCTCGGCCAACGAGCGTCGCGCTGACGAGGCCTCGCGCGATGTCGAAGCCTGGCTCAAGTGCTACTTCATGCGCGACAAGCTGGGCAACGAGTTCGCGGGCACGGTCAGCGCGGTCACTTCGTTCGGCATCTTCGTGCAGCTCGACGAGCTGTATGTGGAAGGCCTGGTGCACGTGACCGAACTGGGCAGCGACTACTTCCAGTACGACGAGGCTCGCAACGAACTGCGCGGCGAGCGCACCGGCATCCGTTACCGCCTGACCGACCGCGTGCGTGTGCAGTTGCTGCGCGTGGATCTGGATGCACGCAAGATGGACTTCCGCCTGATCCAGGAGCCGTCGGCCAAGGCACTGCGCCCGACCAAGGTGGCAGGGGCTCCGGAAGCCACGGCAGGCCGCCAGCCCACTGTTGCTACGCCCGCGCCGCCGGTCGGCCGCAAGAAGCCGCGCCAGTTGGCGGCGTTGCTGGGTGGTACAGCCAAGCCGGAGGAATCGTTCGACGAGACGCTCGACCGCGTCTTCGAAGAGCAACCTGTGTTCGAGCCGGGCTCGCGCGCTCAACCTCCGGGCCATACGCACAGTAAGCCGGCACGCAAGAAGCAGGCAGTGCGTGCGCCCAAGCCCAAGGGTGGTGCCAAGACCACGGCACGCAAGACCATGGGCAAGCTGCCGGCCAAGGCACCGCGCAAGTCCAAGGGCCGCTGATGCCTGCTGACGGTCGGAAAAGCCGCTGAGGAGTGAGGGCAGACGGGTACAATCGCGCCATGTCCAAGTCCAAGCTCCTCATCGGCTTCCATGCCGTTACCGCCCGGCTTCGCCACGACGCGAAGTCGATCGACGAAATCTATTTCGAGGCCAACCGCCGCGACCGCCGCATGCAGGATTTCCTGAAAGCGGCGGAAGCAGCGGGCGTGCGCCTGATTCCGGCCGACAACGAACGTCTGCGCGGCATTGCCGGCACCGATCGCCACCAAGGCGTGGTTGCCAAGGCGGAGTCGCTGTCGCTGGCACTCAACCTGGATGAGCTGCTCGACAGCATCGAGGGCACGCCGCTGTTGCTGGTGCTCGACGGTGTGACCGATCCGCACAACCTGGGCGCCTGCCTGCGCGTGGCCGATGCGGCCGGTGCACATGCTGTGATTGCTCCCAAGGATCGCAGCGTTGGCATCAACACGACGGTTGCCAAAGTCGCCAGCGGCGCGGCCGAGACCGTCCCCTACATCACGGTGACCAACCTGGCGCGCACGCTGCGCGAGTTGCAGGAGCGCGGCGTCTGGGTGATCGGCACGGCTGACGAGGCTGAGCAGAATCTCTACCAAGCCGACTTCAAGGGCCCCATCGCCATCGTGATGGGCGCCGAAGGCGAAGGCATGCGCCGCCTGACGCGCGAGACATGCGACTCGCTGGTCAGCATCCCGATGGCGGGCAGCGTGGAAAGCCTGAACGTGTCGGTGGCCAGCGGCGTGTGCCTGTTCGAGGCCGTGCGCCAGCGTGCTGCAGCGCCTGCCAAGCAGGGATGAGCACCGAACCGACGGCCGCTTCCGACGCGGCTGCGCTTGCCCAGGCGCACGCCTGGATCGACGCTGCTGAGCGCATCATGGTGCTCACTGGCGCCGGTGTTTCGGCTGAGTCAGGGGTGCCGACCTTCCGCGATGCACTGACCGGTCTCTGGTCACGCTTCAACCCGGAAGACATGGCCACCGAGGCCGCGTACCGCAAGCATCCGCGCATGGTGTGGGACTGGTACCAGGAGCGCCGCGAGCGCGTGCTGCAGGCTCAGCCGAATCCAGCGCACGTTGCCATTGCGGCATTGGCCAAGCGCAAGATGGTGACGCTCGTCACACAGAACGTCGATGGCCTGCATCAGCGTGCCGGCAGTGAGGGCGTGATCGAACTGCACGGCAACCTGTTCGTTGACAAGTGGCTGGGCGGTTGCGGCAAATGTGATGTTGCGACGGCCGAGCCGGGCAGGCCACCGCGTTGCGCGACATGCGGTGCGATGTTGCGTCCGGGCGTGGTGTGGTTTGGTGAGCAGCTTCCGCTGGTGGCGAACTACCGGGCTGAAGAAGCGGCCAACACGTGCGACGTATGCCTGGTGGTAGGAACATCCGGCATGGTGTATCCGGCGGCTGGATTGCCGGGACTGGCGAAGGACCACGGCGCCCGCGTGATCGTCGTGAATCCGGAACCGAGCGCGCTGGACGCGACAGCCGATCTGGTGATCCACCAGCCGGCGGGCGTGTGCTTGCCCGCCATGCTGGGGTAGGTACCTCTCTTACGCTGCCGCGCGCAGCGGCTCAATCAACGCTTCCAGCTTGACCGCATCCGCCGCAAACAGGCGGATGCCCTCGGCCAGCTTCTCCGTTGCCATGGCGTCGGCGTTCATGTGCCAGCGGAACGACTTCTCGTCGGCCGGCAAGCGCACGATGTTGGCGGCGTTTGCGTTGTCTGGTGACAGCTTGCGCTCAACGGAGGCGTCCGATTGCTGCAGTTGAGCGAGCAGGTCCGGGCTGATGGTCAGCAGGTCGCAACCGGCCAGTTCGACGATCTGAGAAACGTTGCGGAAGCTCGCGCCCATCACCTCGGTCGGGTAGTCGAACTTCTTGTAGTAGTTGTAGATGCGCAGGACTGACTGCACGCCCGGGTCGTTCGCGCCGCCTTGCGCGGCTGGGTCCCAGTTGGCGCCAGCGTCTTTCTTGTACCAGTCGTAGATGCGGCCGACGAAGGGCGAGATGAGCTGCACGCCGGCTTCTGCGCACGCGACGGCCTGGGCCAGCGAGAACAGCAGCGTCATGTTGCAGCGAATGCCTTCGGCGCGGAGCTGGTCTGCCGCGCGAATCCCTTCCCACGTCGATGCAATCTTGATCAGCACGCGCTCGCGCGCCACGCCGCGTGCTTCGTACAACGAGATCAGATGCTTGGCCTTGGCGACCGTCGCTTCCGTGTCGAACGACAGGCGTGCATCGACTTCCGTCGACACGCGGCCCGGGATGATCGACAGGATCTCGCAGCCGAACGCCACGAGCACCGCATCGATGATGTCTTCTACGCCGCCGTTGCCACTACCGCTGCGCGCATCGCGCACGGCTTGTTCCAACAGCGGGCGGTACTCGGCCTTCTGCACGGCTTTCAGGATCAGCGACGGGTTGGTGGTCGCGTCGTGCGGCGCATAGGCGCGCATGGCCTGGAAGTCGCCCGTGTCTGCGACAACGGTCGTGAACTGCTTGAGTTGATCGAGCTGAGTCATAAAGCGAGTCCGGAATGTGTTCAAGCGGCGTTCCAGCATTGCGCTGGAGGGTGAAGGATGAATCGATTGTACTCCGCAGGTTTGCCTCGGCTAGCCGGAGGAGGGCTGTTATGTTGATCCGGTACACTACCGGGTTTTCCGATCCCGACTGAGTGTTTGCGATGACGCAGGATGAACTGAAGGCGCTGGTGGCGCAGGCCGCCGCAGATTACGTATTGGCCAACGTGCCCGAGGGCGCCGTGCTGGGCGTGGGCACTGGTTCGACCGCCAACCTGTTCATCGACGCGATGGCGCCGCACAAGGCGCGTTTTGCCGGCGCGGTGTCCAGCTCGGAAGCTTCGACGCGCCGCCTGCAGGGCCACGGCTTCACGGTGCTGGATCTGAATGAAGTCGACGCCATCCCCGTGTACGTGGACGGCGCCGATGAGATCGACGCTTCGGGCGCCATGATCAAGGGCGGTGGCGGCGCGCTCACACGCGAGAAGATCGTTGCCTCGGTCGCCAGCGTGTTCGTGTGCATTGCCGACGGCAGCAAGCTGGTGGAGACGATGGGCGCATTCCCGCTGCCGGTGGAAGTGGTGCCGATGGCACGTGCCGCCGTGGCGCGCCAACTCGCCGCGCTCGGCGGTCAGCCCCGTCTGCGCATGACCAAGGAAGGTCAGATTTACAAGACCGACAATGGCAATGTGATCCTCGACGTGGTCGGCCTGCGCATTGCCGATCCGAAGGGGCTGGAATCGGTGGTCAACGACATTCCGGGCGTGGTCACCGTGGGCCTGTTTGCCAAGCGGGGTGCCAATGTGCTGCTGCTGGGCACGGAAGCGGGCGTGCAGCGACGCGATTTCTGACCGCTACGCGGGGCCCCATCGGGCATCCAACAACATGCCGTTCAGTTCACGCTGAACGGCATGTTTGCTTTGGGTGCCTCGCGTTTGTTGCCCTAGTCGCGCTCACGCACGCCGGGTGACACGACACCGCATGCGCGCAGCACCAGCTGTACGACTTCCTCGGTGCGCTCGGCAAAGGCCTTTTGCGTGAGTGCGCGCTTGCCCGAGAGCGCGCGGATCTGCGCTTCGAAATCGGCGTAGTGCTGCGTGGTCGACCAGATCAGGTACATCAGCGTCTGCGCGTCGACTGGGGCGAGTTGCCCGCGTGCGATCCAGGCGTCGATCACCTGCACGCGCGTGTCGAACCACGGTTTGACGCGCTGAGCGAGGATGTCCTGCATATGCTCCGCGCCGTGGATGATCTCGTTGGCCCAGACCTTGGAGCCGAGCGGCCGGCGGCGTGACAACTCCATCTTTGCGCGCACGTAGCCGCTGATGGCCTCGGCAGGATCGTCGCTGTCTTCAAACGAGTTGGCTGCGCGGTGCCAGTCTTCAAACAAGTCTTCGAGCACCCGCTTGTACAGCGCCAGCTTGGTCGGAAAGTAGTAGTGCAGATTCGCCTTGGGTAGGCCGGCGCGCTCGGCAATCATGGCGGTGCTCGCGCCTTCGAGCCCGCGTTCGGCAAACACGGCTTCGGCGCAGGCCAGCAGATGCGCTTCGTTCGAGGCGCGAATATGCGCCTTGCGCCGCCGCATTGGCGCTGCGGCTTCGGTGTTCTCTGACGGGTGGGCTGCGGCTGGGTCGTCTCGCATGGTGGTCTCGTGCGGCGTGTATGCGCAGGGGATGCCGCGCTGCGCCTCATTCTAGCCGTTGCGATGGCAGCACGGCATCTCTCGACAACGAGGTCGCACTTCTCATGCTGCGCCGCAATGGCACGCTTCTCGCTTTAAAAGCCTGTCTGCGAAAGACATTGATTTGACAGGAATCCTCGTCTACAACCTGTCCATTCGGACAGGATTGAGTTGGCGGGGAATGCCCCGAAAGCGCTGTCCGATGCAACACCACCCGCATGCACCGCCAGCGTGCGGAGATGCCCCAAAACACGGCCGCCGCTGCACCGCATGGGTGTGGTTTGCGGATCAGCACGGTGGACCCCAAAGGAGCGACACGCAATGAGTGCAGCACCCGAAGCGTTGGAAACGACCCGGCTCGATACGTCGATCCGGGTCAACGGCAAGCGATTGTGGGACAGCCTGATGACGGTGGCGAAGATCGGCGCGACGCCCAAGGGCGGCGTATGCCGGCTTGCGTTGACGGATCTCGACAAGCAGGGGCGCGATCTCATCGTCAGCTGGGCCAGGGAGGCCGGCTGCACGGTGACGGTCGATCAGATGGGCAACGTGTTCATGCGGCGTGCCGGGCGCAATCCGGATGCGCTGCCCGTGATGACCGGCTCGCATGCGGACTCACAGCCGACCGGTGGCCGCTTTGATGGCATTTATGGCGTGCTCGGCGGGCTGGAAGTGATCCGTAGCCTGAACGACCATAGCATCGAGACCGAGCACCCGATCGAAGTCGTGATCTGGACCAACGAAGAGGGCTCGCGCTTTGCGCCGGCGATGGTGGCCTCGGGCGTGTTTGCGGGTGTCTTTACGCTGGAATACGGTCTCTCTCGCAAGGACGTGGACGGCAAGACCATCGGCGAAGAACTCAAGCGGATCGGCTATGCCGGCGACGTGCCGTGCGGGGGCCGCAAACTGCATGCCGCGTTCGAGCTGCATATCGAGCAGGGGCCGATTCTGGAGGCCGAGCAGAAGACCATCGGCGTGGTGACGGATGCGCAAGGCCAGCGCTGGTACGAGATCACGCTGACGGGCCAGGAGGCCCACGCCGGCCCGACGCCCATGCCGCGTCGCCGTGATGCGCTGCTGGGTGCAGCGCGCGTGGTCGATCTGGTCAACCGCATCGGGCTGGACCACGCGCCGTTTGCCTGCGCGACGGTCGGCATGATGCAGGTGCACCCCAACTCGCGCAACGTGATTCCGGGGCGCGTGTTCTTCACGGTCGATTTCCGGCATCCGGAGGATGCGGTGCTCGCGAAGATGGACGCCGCATTGCGCGAGGGCGTCGCAAAGATCGCCGAGGGCATCGGGCTGGAAACGCAGCTCGAACAGATCTTCTACTACGAGCCCGTCAAGTTCGATGCCGCGTGCGTGGCATCCGTGCGTGCGGCGGCGGAGCGCTTTGGTTATTCGCACCGCGACATGGTGTCCGGCGCGGGCCACGATGCCTGCTATCTGGCGCAGGTGGCGCCCACGTCGATGGTGTTCGTGCCGTGCGTGGACGGTATCAGCCACAACGAGATCGAAGACGCCACGCCCGAGTGGATCGAGGCCGGCGCGAATGTTCTGCTGCACGCGATGCTCTCGCGTGCATCCGAGCCCGCTTCATAGCGCAACCGTAGTCGCCGTCGCATCACCCCAAAACGAAAGCCGTCCCGACCTCGCCTGTGTGAGGCCGGCGGGCACGGCTGTGTCCTCACACGGAAGAAGGAGCCACCATGGCTATCAAGGAAACGGGCGATATTGCCGCGCACCGTCTGTCGCCGGAGCAGTTGTCGTGCGAGTTTGCCGACATTGCGCCGTTGCTCGATCCCACCGCTGCGGCGGCTGCGGCCAGCCGCTGTCACTATTGCTACGACGCCCCCTGCGTGCAAGCGTGTCCGACGCAGATCGACATCCCCAGCTTCATCCGCAAGATCAGCAACGGCAACCTGAAGGGCGCAGCGGTGGACATCCTCTCCGCCAACCCGCTCGGCGGGATGTGCGCGCGGGTGTGCCCGACCGAGATCCTGTGTGAAGGCGCATGCGTGCGTAACGACCAAGACGCGCAGCCGGTGGCGATTGGCGCGCTGCAGCGCCATGCCACGGATTGGGTGATGGCCAAGGGTACGGTGCTCTTCAAGCGCGCGCCTGATACGGGGCGCCATGTCGCCGTGGTCGGGGCTGGGCCGGCAGGGCTGGCGTGTGCGCATCGCCTTGCACTCGCAGGGCACCGCGTCACGCTGTTCGATGCACATGCCAAGCCGGGTGGCCTGAATGAATACGGCATTGCCGCCTACAAGACCGTCGACGATTTTGCGCAGCGCGAGGTGGCGTGGCTGCTGTCGGTGGGCGGCATTGAACTGAAGACCGGCGTGGTATTGGGCGGCGACATGTCGCTCGATGCGTTGCGCAAGCAGCATGACGCAGTGTTTCTGGCGATTGGTCTGGGTGGCGTGCGTGCGCTGGCGCTGGAAGGCGAAGACCTATCAGGCGTGATGAACGCCGTCGACTTCATTGAGCAGGTGCGCCAAGCCGCTGCACTGGAAACCGTGCCGGTCGGCCGGCGCGTGGTGGTGATCGGCGGAGGCAACACCGCCGTGGATGCGGCCGTGCAAAGCCGCAAGCTCGGTGCGACGACGGTGACGATGGTCTACCGGCGCGGCGTTGAATCGATGAGCGCCACCTGGGCTGAGCGCGAATTTGCGCAGAAGAACGGCGTCACCCTCATCACGCATGCCAAGCCGGTGCGGTTGATCGGGCAGGGCGGACAAGTGATCGGCGTGGAGTTCGAGCGCTCGGGTGAAGCAGGCGAACGCTTTACGGTCGACGCCGACATGGTGCTCAAGGCCATCGGCCAGACGCTGGTGCCGATCGGTGTGGATGGCGAACTGCTGACCGTCGATGGCAACCGCATTGCCGTGGATGCGGGCGGGCGCACTACGTTGCCCGACGTGTGGGCCGGCGGCGACTGCGCGGCCACGGGCGGCATCGACCTGACGGTGCAGGCCGTGCAGGACGGCAAGGTCGCCGCCGCGTCCATCGACGCTTCTCTGGCCAGCCTCACCGCCAAGGCGGCCTGAGCCGCATCCCCGAACAACACATTCCACGGAGCCGAACATGGCTGACTTGCGCTGCACGATTGCCGGTATCAAATCGCCGAACCCTTTCTGGCTGGCTTCCGCGCCGCCCACCGACAAGGCCTACAACGTCAACCGCGCGTTTGAGGCGGGCTGGGGCGGCGTGGTGTGGAAGACGCTCGGGCTCGACCCGCATGTGGTCAACGTCAGCTCGCGCTACGGCGCGGTGCAATGGAATGGCCAGCGCATCGCGGGGCTGAACAACATTGAGCTGATCACCGATCGTCCGCTGGATGTGAACCTGCGCGAGATTGCGCAAGTCAAGCGCGACTGGCCGGATCGCGCACTGATCGTCTCGCTGATGGTGCCGTGCAACGAGCACGACTGGAAATGGATCCTGCCGATGGTGGAAGACACCGGCGCTGATGCGGTCGAGCTCAATTTCGGCTGCCCGCACGGCATGAGCGAGCGGGGGATGGGCGCGGCGGTCGGGCAGGTGCCGGAGTATGTGGAGATGGTGACCCGCTGGGTGAAGGAGACCACCAAGCTGCCGTGCCTGGTGAAGCTCACGCCGAACATCACCGACATCCGTTTGGGCTCGCGTGCGGCGTACAAAGGCGGGGCGGATGGCGTGTCGCTCATCAACACGATCAACTCCATCGTGGCGGTCGACCTGGACCAGATGGCACCGATGCCGACCGTGGACGGCAAAGGCACCCACGGCGGCTACTGCGGTCCGGCGGTCAAGCCGATCGCGCTGAACATGGTGGCCGAGATCGCCCGCGATACGCAGACGCCCAATCTGCCGATCTCAGGCATCGGCGGTATTTCCAACTGGCGCGATGCGGCGGAGTTCATCGTGCTGGGTGCCGGCAGCGTGCAGGTGTGCACGGCGGCCATGCATTACGGTTTCCGCATCGTGCAGGACATGGCCGACGGCTTGGCCAACTGGATGGATGAAAAGGGCTACGCCACGCTGGAGGATGTGCGCGGCCGCGCCGTGCCCAATGTGACGGACTGGAAGTACCTGAACCTGAAGTACGACATCAAGGCGCGCATCGACCAGGATCGCTGCATCCAGTGCGGCCTGTGCCATATCGCTTGCGAAGACACTTCGCACCAGGCCATCACGCGCGAGAAGGACGGCAAGCGCCACTTCGAGGTGATCGACGCCGAATGCGTCGGGTGCAATTTATGCATGCATGTCTGCCCGGTCGAGCAGTGCATCACGATGGAGCGTGTGGACGCGGGCGACTACGCCAACTGGACCACGCATCCGAACAACCCGGCGCGGGTGGGGGCAAGCGCGCCCGACGCAGGTGCCACAGAGCCAGCGCCTGCGGCCAAGGCAGCGTGATCTTTCCTTGTGCTGACCGGTTTTGAACCCTACAAATGAGCCTGACGCGCGCCGCAGAGCACGCCAACAACCCGTGGAGGTCTTTCAATGAAGCAGGCAGCGCACCCCGCCGAACCGCTCGCGGCCGGCAGCAGTCTTTACAACGACGACCTGGCGCCCACCGGCGTGGCCCAGCGCACCTGGAAGTGGTACCACTTTGCAGCGCTGTGGGTCGGCATGGTGATGAACATCGCGTCGTACATGCTGGCTGCGGGATTGACGGAGCAGGGCATGTCACCGTGGCAGGCGGTGGCGACGGTGCTGCTGGGCAACGCGATCGTGCTGGTGCCGATGCTGCTGATCGGCCACGCGGGCGCCAAGCACGGGATTCCGTATGCGGTGCTGGTGCGCACATCGTTCGGCACGCAGGGGGCGAAGCTGCCGGCGCTGCTGCGCGCCATCGTTGCGTGCGGCTGGTATGGCATCCAGACGTGGCTGGGCGGTAGTGCCATCTACACCCTGGCCAACATCCTGACGGGCAATGCCCTGCATGGCGCCGCGATGCCGTTTCTTGATATCTCGGTGGGCCAGTTGGCGTGTTTTCTGTTGTTCTGGGCGCTGCAGCTTTACTTCATCCTGCACGGCACCGATTCGATCCGCTGGCTGGAAAGCTGGTCCGCTCCCATCAAGATCGTGATGTGCATCGTGCTGGTGTGGTGGGCCACGTCGAAGGCGGGTGGTGTGGGCTCGATGCTCTCCACGCCGTCGCAGTTCGTGGCCGGCGGCAAGAAGGCCGGTCAGTTCTGGGCAACGTTCTGGCCGAGCCTCACGGCCATGGTCGGCTTCTGGGCGACGCTGGCGCTGAACATTCCGGACTTCACGCGCTTTGCCAAATCGCAGCGTGACCAGATCATCGGCCAATCGATTGGTCTGCCGATTCCGATGGCGCTGCTGTCGGTGATCTCGGTGGTGGTCACGTCGGCCACCGTGGTCATCTACGGCAAGGCCATCTGGGACCCGATCGACCTCACCAGTCGCATGACCGGCATCGGCGTGGGTATCGCGCTCATCATCCTCACGCTGGACACCATGTGCTGCAACCTAGCGGCGAACTTGGTCGGGCCCGCATACGATTTTTCCAGCCTGTGGCCCAAGGGCATTTCGTACAAGACGGGTGGGCTGATCACCGCCACCATCGCCATCGTGATGATGCCGTGGAAGATTCTGGCCACGTCGGAGGGCTACATCTTCACGTGGCTGGTGGGCTATTCCGCGCTGTTGGGGCCGGTTGCCGGCATCATGATGGTCGACTACTTCCTCATCCGCGGCACCCGCCTAAGCGCGCGGGAGCTGTTCGAAGAAAACGGCGAATACGCCTACACCGGCGGCTGGAACCTCGGTGCGGTGGTGGCGCTGGCCGTGGGCGTGCTGCCGAATTTGCCGGGCTTTCTGCATACCGCGTTCCCAAGTGCGTTCCCGAACGTGCCGGCGTTTTTCAACACGCTCTACACGTATGCGTGGTTCGTTGGCCTGGTGCTGGCGGCGCTCGTCTACAGCGCGTGGATGAAGCTGCGCGGCAGCCCGAGCGCCAGCGTGGCAAGCGCCTGAAGCTCGCTACCCCCACACCCACAGAACAACCCATAAGGAGACAGCGACATGACGACCCTGATCCGTGGCGGCACGGTCATCGACGCAGACCGCACCTGGCGTGCCGACGTGCTGTGCGACAGCCCAGAGAACGGCGGCACCATCCTGCAGGTGGCCGCGCAGATCGACGCGCCGGCCGGCGCCACAGTCATTGATGCCCATGGGCAATACGTCATGCCGGGCGGCATTGATCCGCACACGCACATGGAGCTGCCCTTCATGGGCACCACCGCCATCGATGATTTCTTTACTGGCACGGCAGCGGGTCTGGCGGGCGGCACCACCAGCATCATCGACTTCGTGATCCCCAGCCCGCGGCAGCCGTTGATGGACGCCTTTCGCGAATGGCGCGGCTGGGCCGAGAAGGCTGCCGCCGACTACGGCTTCCACGTTGCCGTGACGTGGTGGGACGATTCCGTGCATCGCGATATGGGGACGCTCGTGCACGAGCACGGTGTTTCCAGCTTCAAGCACTTCATGGCCTACAAGAACGCGATCATGGCCGACGACGAGATCCTGGTGAACAGCTTCTCGCGCTCGCTCGAACTGGGCGCCTTGCCCACCGTGCATGCGGAAAACGGTGAACTCGTCTTCCAGCTCCAGCGCCAGTTGCTCGCGCGCGGCATCGCTGGGCCGGAGGCGCATCCGCTGTCGCGCCCGCCCGAGGTGGAGGGTGAGGCGGCCAACCGCGCCATCCGCATCGCCCAGGTGCTGGGCGTGCCGGTGTACCTCGTGCATGTGTCGGCCAAGGATGCGGTGGACGTGATTGCCCGCGCGCGCAGCGAAGGCCTGCGTGTGTTCGGTGAGGTACTGCCGGGCCATCTGGTGATCGACGAGTCGGTGTATCGCGACCCGGACTGGACGCGTGCCGCCGCCCACGTCATGAGCCCACCGTTTCGCTCCGCCGAGCATCGTGAAGCGCTGTGGCGTGGGCTGCAGGCCGGTCAACTGCACACCACCGGCACCGACCATTGCACGTTCTGCGCATCCCAAAAAGCCATGGGCCGGGAGGATTTCACCAAGATCCCGAACGGCTGCGGCGGCATCGAGGATCGCCTCTCCATCCTGTGGCACCACGGCGTCAACGCCGGGCGCATCACGCCCAACGAGTTTGTGCGCATTACCTCAACCAACGCTGCGCAGATCTTCAACCTGTATCCGCGCAAGGGCGCTGTGCAGCCCGGCGCGGATGCCGATCTGGTGGTGTGGGACCCGGCGGGCACCAAGACGATTTCCGTGAAGACGCATCACCAGAAGGTGGACTTCAACATCTTCGAGGGGATGACGGTGCGCGGCGTGGCCACCCATACGCTCACACGGGGCGCGCTGGCCTGGGTCAATGGCGACCTGCGTGCCGTGCGCGGCGCGGGGCAGTACCTGAAGCGTCCGCCGGCGGCGGCGTATTACGACGCCATCCGCCTTGCCAATGCGCGCCGCACGCCGCATGCCGTGGATCGCGCTACGGAGACGTTGTCGACCGCAAAGTAGCGCGCTGCATATGCCAAGGCAAAGACCGCTCGCTGCTTGGGCGGTTTTTTTTGTGCGCTGGGAAGTTCACATTTGCGGCGGTTGAGCGTTTGCGATGTGCATATTTCTAAAAACAGGATTAAGTCGTACGTTAAGTGGCCGATAAGACGGACGCGGTGGCTCAGATGCCGCCGACATTGCATGCCTCCACAAGAGGCGCGCGATGCTGCCCGCGCAGTCGTCTGACCCGGAACACCATGAAACTTGCACTCAAACTCCCCCTGGCCTTTGCCGCCGCATTGCTGTTGATGTTCGCCGGGGCCATCTACGGCATTGCCTCCCTCAATCACTCGATCGTCGAATACAACACCACCGTCCAGGCCCGTGCCGCCGACGAGCGCGCGGTGACGAAGATGCTCGTCACCTTCAAGACCCAGGTGCAGGAGTGGAAAGACACCCTGCTGCGCGGTGAAGACCCCAACAAGCTGGACAAGTATTGGGGTGCCTTCCTCACGCGCGAGCAGGCTGTGAATGACCAGGCAAAGGTGCTGCAGGCCGCGCTGCCGCCCGGCAAGAGCCGGGACTTGATCAGCCAATTTGCCGCCGCGCATACCACCATGGGCGAGGGCTATCGCAAGGGCCACGACATGTTTGTGGCGGCGTCGTTTGACCCGACGGTGGGCGACAAGGTCGTGGCCGGTGTGGATCGTGAACCCGCGCGCCTGCTGGATGAGGCCGCCGCTGAAATTGCCGCGGAAAGCACGGCGGTGTCGACCAAGACCGCCGAGGCTGCACATACCGCATTGATCGTGAGCGTGGTGCTGATGCTGGTTGCGTTCGGGCTGGGCCTGGGTGGCGCATTCCTGTTCAGCCGCTCGATCACGCGGCCGCTGTCGCGCGCGGTGGATGTTGCCAGCGCCGTCTCGCACGGTAATCTGGCCAATGTGTTTGAAGCGCGCGGTACGGATGAAATTGCCCAACTGCTGGTTGCCCTGAGGGACATGCAGCGCAGCCTCGCCAACGTGGTGAGCGAAGTGCGTCGCAATGCCGAGGGTGTGGCTTCCGCCAGTTCGCAGATCGCTTCGGGCAATCTGAATCTCTCGTCACGCACGGAAGAGCAGGCGGCGTCGCTGGAAGAAACCGCCGCCAACATGGGCGAGTTGACGACTACCGTGCGCCGCAATTCGGAGAGCGCCGTGCAGGCCACCACGCTCGCCGGGCACGCATCGGATACGGCTGCGCGCGGTGGTCAAGTGATGAGCGATGTGGTGCAGACTATGCAGGGCATCTCGGAGAGTTCTACCAAGGTGGGCGAGATCATCGGCGTGATCGACAGCATTGCGTTTCAGACCAACATCCTGGCGCTGAACGCCGCAGTGGAAGCCGCGCGCGCCGGCGAGCAGGGACGTGGTTTTGCCGTGGTGGCGGGCGAGGTGCGCACGCTGGCCCAACGCAGTGCGTCGGCGGCCAAGGAGATCAAGGGACTGATTGGTCAGTCGACCGAGCGCGTGGAGGCTGGTGCGAAGCTGGTGCAGGAGGCTGGCGTCATCATTGATGACATCGTTGCCTCGGTGCATCGCGTGACGCAGATCGTGTCAGAGATTTCGTCCGCGTCGGCAGAGCAAAGCACCGGCATCGAGCAGGTGAACATCGCTGTCGGCCAGATCGAGGAAGTGACGCAGCAGAACGCTGCACTGGTGGAGGAAGCTTCAGCCGCCGCGCAGGCAATGGCGGATCAGGCTGATGCGCTGCGTCGCGCGGTCGCCATCTTCAAGCTGGACGGCACTGCGATGCCCGCGTAGCCCAGGGGCGACGCCCAGAAAGAAAAAAGCCGTTCAGCGCAAACTGAACGGCTTTTTGTTGGGTATCGGCAGCTTACGCCGACGGCGGCACGTAGCCCGAAGCCTCGTCGGCGCCTTCGCCAAAGAAGTACTTCTCGGTCTGCTTGAGCAAGTATTGGCGTGCGCGCGAATCCGCCATGTTCAGGCGGTTTTCGTTGATCAGCATGGTTTGGTGCTTAAGCCAGCCGGCCCACGCTTCTTTCGAGACGCTTTGCCAGATTTTCTTGCCCAGTTCGCCGGGCAGGGGCGGGAAGTCGAGGCCTTCGGCTTCCTTGTCGAGCTTGATGCAGTGGACCATGCGGGCCATGGGGATTCCTCTTGTGTGGCGGAAGCGCCGCTTGTGTGCGACGCGGGTGGCGCTATTGTAAAGGCCGCGCGCCGCCGGGCTCTGATACCAAGGCGGCGCCCGGGGATTTACAGCTTCTTCATCAGCACCATCGAGCGCCGCTGCCAGTTGTAGAGCTTGCGGCGATCTTCCGGCAGATCATCCACCGTGGCGCGCACGAATCCGCGCTTGAGGAACCAGTGTTCCGTGCGCGTGGTGAGCACGAACAGGCGCTTGAGGCCCAGTGCGCGGGCGCGAACTTCCGTGTGCTTGAGCAGGCGTTCGCCGTCGCCAGTGCCCTGGCTGTCGGGGGAGACGATCAGGCAGGCCATTTCGGCCATGCCGTCCTTCGGGTACGGATACAGCGCCACACAGCCAAAGATGATGCCGTCGTGCTCGATGACCGAGAAGTTGGTGATGTCGCGTTCCAGCAGCCGGCGCTCGCGCGGCACCAGCGTGCCGTCGGCTTCCAGCGGTTCGATCAGTGAGACGATGCCGCCCACGTCGTCCAGCGTGGCGTCGCGCAGGTATTCCAGATCGGTGTGCGACACCATGGTGCCTACGCCGTCGTGCAGGAACAGTTCCAGCAGGATGCTGCCGTCCAGCGCAAACGGGATCACGTGTGCCCGGCGCACGCCGCCGCGCATCGCCTTGACGATGTGCTGCAGGTAATAGGCCGTGTCGTGCGAGAGGCTGCCATCACGTAGGCGTTCGATGGCCGTTTCCATCGACAGGTCCTGCTGCAGCTTGCCCACGCGGTCCATGATGCCCGGCAGCTCGGTGATGAAGATCAGCTTGTCGGCCTTGAGCGCCGTGGCCGTATTGGCCGCCACATCTTCCATCGACAGGTTGAACGCCTGCCCCGTGGGCGAAAAGCCCAGCGGCGAGAGCAGCACGATCTTGCGGTTGGCCAGCGAATGCTGGATCGACTCCGCATCGATCTTGCGCACCAGCCCCGTGTGCTGGAAATCCACGCCGTTGACGATGCCTACCGGCCGCGCCGTCACAAAGTTGCCGGACACCACCGACATGCGTGCGCCGGCCATCGGTGTGTTGGGCAGGCCCTGGCTGAAGGCGGCTTCGATGTCCAGGCGCAACTCGCCCGAGGCTTCCTTGGCGGATTCCAGCGCGGCGGCGTCCGTCACGCGCACGCCATCCACGAACTGGGTTTGCACGTTGCGCAGCGCGAGTTGCTCTTCCACCTGCGGGCGCGAGCCGTGCACCAGCACGATGCGCATGCCCATGGCGTGCAGCAGGGCGATGTCATTGACCAGCCAGCCGAGCATGCCGGCCTGGACCAGCTCGCCGCCAAAGCCGATGACGAAGGTCTTGTCGCGGAAGGCGTGGATATACGGTGCCACCTCGCGCAGCCAATCGACGAACTGCCGCTGCTCGGGCGTGGGCGAAATCGGGGAGAGGTCGACAGGGGCGGGCGTGTGCGCCACCAGCGAAACGCCGGGAGCGGGGGCGGAGGAACGAGCAGTCACGGGCGGATGGGGCGTGTGGCGCAAGGGTGGGCCCAGGACTGCGGCCGGTGCAGGAAAGATGCGCGGATTATAATCCCGCCCGATGTCAGATTCCCACGCCAAGCCGCAGTCTGCGGCGCCCTCCCGACCCCTGCCGAAAGACACCCCGCCGCCCGAGCGCAAGCCCGGCGGCAATGGCCGTCCGCAGCGTCGTCCGAAGCCCACGCCGGAAGAACTCGCCGCCGCGCTGGAGGCACGCCGCGCACGCGCCAACCGCGTCCCGCCGATCACGTTTCCCGAGGCGCTGCCCGTGTCGGCCCGGCGCGACGAGATCGCTGAGGCTATCGCCGCCAACCAGGTGGTGATCGTCTCGGGCGAGACCGGTTCGGGCAAGACCACGCAGTTGCCGAAGATCTGCCTGTCGATCGGGCGGGGCATTGGCGCGGGCGGTACCGGGCTGATTGGCCACACGCAGCCGCGCCGGATTGCCGCCACATCGACGGCCAAGCGCATTGCGCAGGAGATCGGCACGCCGGTGGGCGAACACGTGGGCTATCAGGTGCGCTTTAACGATGCGCTGTCGGCCGGCGCGTCGGTCAAGCTGATGACCGACGGCATCTTGCTGGCCGAGACGCAGAACGATCCGCTGCTGCGCGCGTACGACACGATCATCATCGATGAGGCGCACGAACGCAGCCTCAATATCGATTTCCTGATCGGCTATCTGAAGCAGCTCCTGCCGCGCCGGCCCGACCTGAAGATCATCATCACCTCGGCGACCATCGACGCGCAGCGCTTTGCCGAGCACTTTGCTGGGCCAAAGGGTCCGGCGCCCGTCATTGAAGTCAGCGGACGGCTGTATCCGGTGGAAGTGCGCTATCGCCCCGTGCAGCGCGACGAGAAAGACAAGGAGCGCGATCTCTACGAAGCCCTCGTCGACGCGGTGGACGAACTCGCCCGCGAAGGTTCCGGCGACGTGCTGATCTTCCTGCCGGGCGAGCGCGAGATTCGCGAGGCGGCCGAGGCGTTGCGTAAGCACCATCCGGCGCATACCGAGATCCTGCCGCTGTTCGCTCGGTTGTCCGTGCAAGAGCAGGAGCGCGTGTTCCGCCCGTCCAACGCGCGGCGCATCGTGCTGGCGACCAACGTGGCCGAGACCTCGCTCACGGTACCGGGCATCCGCTACGTGGTCGACACGGGGCTGGCGCGCGTCAAGCGCTATTCGTATCGCAACAAGGTCGAGCAGTTGCAGATCGAGCCGGTGTCGCAGGCCGCCGCTAACCAGCGCGCGGGCCGTTGCGGCCGTGTGGCCGATGGCGTGTGTATCCGCCTGTATGAAGAGTCGGATTTCATTGCACGGCCGCGCTTTACCGATCCGGAAATCCTGCGCTCGTCGCTGGCGGCGGTCATCCTGCGCATGAAGGCGCTGCGGCTGACCGATGTCGAGCAATTCCCCTTCATCGAACCGCCGCTGGGCCGTGCGATTGCCGATGGCTACCAGCTCCTGCAGGAGCTTGGTGCCGTCGACGATGAAAATGCGCTGACCCCGCTAGGTAAGCAGGTCGCCCGCCTGCCGCTGGACCCGCGTGTGGCCCGGATGATCCTGGCCGGGCGCGATCACCAATGCCTGCGCGAGATGCTCATCATCGCGAGCGCGTTGTCGGTGCAGGACCCGCGTGAGCGCCCGCAGGAACTGCAGCAGCAAGCTGACCAAGCACACCGGCTATTTGCCGACGAGAAATCGGAATTCCTCGGCTGGGTGAAGCTGTGGAAGTGGTTTGAAGAGGCCGTCGCCCATAAGAAGTCGAACAAGCAGTTGCAGGACCAGTGCCGCTCGCACTTCCTGTCGCATGTCCGGTTGCGCGAGTGGCGCGATGTGCATTCGCAACTGCACACCACGGTGGCGGAGCAGGGCTGGAAGCTTAATGAATCCGAACCGACCTACGAGCAGCTGCATCTGGCGCTGCTGACGGGGTTGCTCGGCAACATCGGCGTGCGCATTGAAGAGGCGGATGGGAAAGGCCGCGAATATCTCGGTGCGCGCGGCATCAAGTTCTTCCTGTGGCCGGGTTCGGTGATCGCGCGCAAGGCCGGCAAGTGGGTTGTGGGTGGCGAGCTGATCGAGACCAGTCGCCTGTTCGGCCGCACACTGGCGCGCATCGAGCCGGAATGGGTGGAGAAGGTCGGCGCGCACCTGCTGAAGGTGTCGTGGAGCGATCCGCACTGGGAAAAGAAGGCCGGCCAGGTGATGGCCTTCGAGCGCGGCACGCTGTACGGCCTGCCAATCTATCAGCAGCGCCGCGTGCATTTCGGGCCGATGCAGCCGAAGGAAGCGCGCGAGATGTTCATCCGCCGCGCGCTGGTCGACGGCGAATTCGAAACGCGCCTGCCGTTCTTCACGCACAACCAGCGCTTGGTGCGCGAGATCGAGAACCTCGAACACAAGTCCCGCCGGCAAGACGTGCTGGTGGACGACGAGCTGATCTACGCGTTCTACGACAGCCAGATCCCAGCCGACATCTACAACACGGTGTCGTTCGAAGGCTGGTATGCCGAGGCCGCCAACGCACATGGCAAGGGCGGCCAGAAACTGCTGTATCTGAATCGCGATGACCTGATGCGGCACGAAGCGGCCGGCATCACCACCGACCTGTTCCCCAAGACGTTGCCGATTGCCGGCATCGACATGGGCCTGACCTATCACTTCGAGCCCGGCAGCCCGCGCGACGGCGTGACGCTCACGGTGCCGCTGTACGCGCTCAACCAAGTGCCTGCGCAGCGGGCCGAATGGCTGGTGCCGGGCATGCTCAAGGAGAAGGTGCATCTGCTCCTGAAGAGCCTGCCGCAGAAGCTGCGCCGCCACTGCGTGCCGCTGCCGGACTACGCTGCGGGCTTTGTCTCGCGCACGCGGCTGGGCGAAGGCGATTTGCTCGACCGCCTGATCGCCGACGTGCGCGAGCAGACGAGCACAGCGCTCAAGCGCGCCGACTTCAAGCTCGAAACGCTGCCTGCGCATCACTTCATGAACTTCAAAGTGATCGACGAGCATGGCCGGCAGCTCGACATGGGCCGCAATCTGGCCCAGTTGCGCGCTGAATTGGGTGGACGCGCACAGCAGACGTTCCAGTCGATCGCCGCCCAGGATGCGGCTGTGGTGGGTGCTCAGGCGGAGAACGCCAGGCCCGGCAAGTCTGGCAAGTCGGAGGCCCCGGCCAACGCCGCGCTGTACTCCGGCCTGACCACCTGGAACTTCGGCGTGCTGCCCGAGCTTCTGGAAGTCCGCAAGGGCAGCCAGACGCTGTTCGGCTATCCAGCACTCGTCGATGCGGGCGACCACTGTGATGTGGAAGTCTTCGACGATCCGGCCGAGGCCGCGCGCATCCATCGCCTGGGCCTGCGCCGGTTGTTTGCAATCCAACTGCGCGAGCCGTTGAAGTACCTGGAAAAGAACATCCCGGGCCTGTCGCAGATGGCGATCCAGTTCATGAACCTGGGCACGCAGGATGAACTGCGCGAGCAGATCCTGGATGCCACGCTGGAGCGTGCCTGCCTGCAAGACCCGCTCCCGACGGATGACGCCAGCTTCGGCGCCCGCAAGGACGAAAGTCGCGCCCGCCTGACGTTGCTGGCGCAGGAGATCGCGCGGCTGGTCGGCGCGATCCTGGCGGAATACGCCCAGATGCCGCGCAAGCTGCAGATCGCCAAGCCGTTTGCCGCCGCTTATACAGATATTGACGCGCAGCTGAAAACGCTGGTGCACAAGCGCTTCATCGAGGCGACGCCGTATGCGCAGTTGACGCACTTCCCGCGTTACCTAAAGGGCATCGCGCTGCGCATCGACAAGCTCAAGGCGGACCCGACGCGCGATACGCAGCGCATGCAGGAAATGGCGCCGCTTGTCCAGCAATACCAACGCGCCGAGAAGGCGCTGCGTGTGCAAGGGCAGGGCGGCAATGACCCGCGCATGGAGGAATTCCGCTGGATGCTGGAGGAGTTGCGCATCGCCCTGTTCGCACAGGAGTTGCGTACGCCGGTGCCGATGTCGGTCAAGCGGCTGCAGAAGGTGTGGGAATCGATGCAGCGCTAGTTGCTGCTGCCTTGTTGGATGCGGGGAAAGTTCCCGCTTTCTTTTTTTGATTTGTGTCAGCGATGCAATAAGAGCAGCCGTTAAAATGGCTGGCTAAGTTGCTGAATCTTCTCGTTATGTCTGCCTCGCGCGCCTCGTTTGCCTCCCGTTGGTTTTCCACGCTTGTCCTGTCGGCCGCTGCCTTGATGGCGGCGCACGCGGCGCGTGCTGAAGTCGTCACTGTGCTCAACTCGGGCGACGCCAGCGTCTCTCTGATCGACAAAGACACCCGCAAGGTGCTGGAGACGTTCCCGATCGGCAAGGAGCCGCACCACCTGATCGCCACGCCTGATGAAAAGTCGCTGATTGTTGCCAACGCGGTCGGCAATGATCTGGTGTTCCTGGACCCCGTGACCGGCAAGATCCAGCAGCGCGTGCCGCGCATCGACGATCCGTACCAGATCGGCTTCTCGCCCGACCAGAAGTGGTTTCTGACCACTGGCAACCGCCTGGACCGCGTTGACATCTATCGCTGGGATGGCCACGCGCTCACGATCGCCAAGCAAATCCCGGCAGCCAAGACGCCCAGCCATATCGCCTTTACGGCAGACAGCAAGATTGCCTTCATTACGGTACAGGACTCCAACGAGGTGATGGCCATCGATCTGCCCACGCAGACCGTGATGTGGCGCATGACCATTGGCTCCGCACCGGCCGGCGTCTGGGTCACGACGGATCAGAAATACCTGCTGGTTGGTATGACCGGCGCCGATTACGTTGAGGTGATCGACTGGCGCAACCGCACCAGCGTCAAGCGCATCCCGACGGGTAAGGGCGCGCACAATTTCCGTGCACTGGGCGACAAGCGCCATCTGTTCCTGTCGAACCGCGTGTCGGGCACGATCAGCATCATCGATCAGCAAACGCTGACTAAGGTGGGCGATATTACCGGCCTGCCGCCGGGCCCGGATGACATGGAGTTGACCGCCGACGGCAAGCAGCTCTGGGTGACCTGCCGCTGGGCCAAGCGTGTGGCGATCGTCGACGTGGCGAGCCGCAAGGTGGTGGAAGAGATCAAGGTCGGGCGCTCGCCGCACGGCATCTACTTCCGCTCGCGCGCGCCGCTCCTCTAAAGCGTGACCATCATGAAAACTGGCCTGTCGATGCTTCATGGTGTGGCCAAAGCGGCGGCCGCTACCGTGGCGCTGGGGCTGTGCGCGCTGGCCTCGGCCGCCCCGGGTGGCGTTAACGCCGGCGCGTGCAAAGGCACCGTCTACCTGACGTTCGACACGGGCAGCATGAGCCAGGCGCAGTTGATTGCCGACACACTGCGCCGCCATCGCATCCACGCCACGTTCTTCCTCGCCAACGAGAAGACGATCAATGGCGACAGCACGCTGGATGACGGCTGGGCACCGTACTGGAAGTCGCTCGCTGCGGATGGCCATGCCTTCGGCACACACACCTTCGACCACGTCTACTACAAGGGCGAAGTTGGCGCCGGCAAGGTCCGCTTCCGCCCGCAGTTTGGCGAGCAGGGCGGCCGCAACGTCGTTTGGGGCGAGCCCGAATTCTGCGCCGAACTCAAGCACAGCGCCGAGCGCTTCAAGGTCATGACCGGCCAGCCGATGGACCCGTTGTGGCGTGCGCCAGGCGGCCATCTCTCGGCCACCACCGAGGGCTGGGCCAAGCAATGTGGGTTTGCTCACGTGGCGTGGGCGCCCGCCGGTTTCCTCGGCGACGAGCTGCCGTCCGAGCGCTATCCAAACGACGCGCTGCTGCAAAAGGCGCTGTCCAACCTGCGCGATGGCGACATCACGATGGCGCACCTGGGCATCTGGTCGCGCAAGGACCCATGGGCGCCCGCCGACCTGGAGCCACTGATCACCGGTCTGGAGCACAAGGGTTTCTGTTTCGCCACGCTGCGCGATCATCCGCAGTACAAGGCCTGGCTTGCTGCCCATTCGGCCAAACCCGCAGCGGCCCGCTGACATGTTCGACTGGATTGCCGACACCTTCACGCAAGCGCAGGATGTGCTGTTCCAGCACATCGTGATGCCGCTCACCTATGCCATTGGCCTGGGTGGCTACGTTGAGGATGCGTACCCCGGCACCGAATGGCTGCTGATGGGGCTGGTACAGATCGCCGTGCTGCTGCTGATCTTCCGCCCGCTGGAGCGCTGGCGCCCGGTGGAGCCGATGCACGACCGCAAGGCCGTGCGCGCCGACATCTTCTACACGCTGTTCCACCGCCTCGGCTTCTTTCCGCTGCTGATGTTCTTCACGCTGCAGCCGCTGATTGACGACTTGGACGGCAAGCTGCGTTTCTGGGGCTGGGCGCACCTGAACGTGGAAGATTGGTGGCCGGGTGTTACTTCAGTCGCCATTGTCAGCTTCCTGATCTATCTGGTGCTGTTCGATCTGCTCGACTACTGGTACCACCGCCTGTCGCACAAATTCCACTGGTGGTGGAACCTGCATTCGCTGCACCACAGTCAGCAGCAGATGACGCTGTGGTCGGATGACCGCAACCACATCCTCGACGATGTGTTGCGGGGGGCGGTGTTCGCCATCGCGGCGCTGGCCATTGGCGTGGAGCCGTCGCAGTACGTGCTCCTGGTTGCTGTCTCGCAATTGCTGCAGAGCCTGCAACACGCCAACGTGCGGTTGCATTTCGGTTGGCTGGGCGAGCGACTGTTGATCTCTCCGCGCTTTCACCGTCTGCACCACGCCATCGGCCTGGGGCATGAGGTGCCAGGCAAGCCGGGTGTGCTGGGCGGCTGCAACTTCGGCGTGTTGTTCCCGTGGTGGGACATGTTGTTCGGCACCGCCATCTTCTCGCCTGAGTACCACGCGACCGGTATCCGCGATCAGCTTCCGGCACCACAGGGCCGCTCGCGCGACTACGGGCGCGGCGTGCTGCGCCAGCAGTGGTTGGGCTTCAAGCGTCTGATTGGCCGCGCCTGAGGTGGCGCAGGCGGCATGTCGGCCCGCTGTGCTAGGCTGTCCGCTCCCTGATTTCCCGATTCCCGCATGAACGACCTGATTCGCTCGTTTGGCCGCGCGCTGCTTTCGCAACTGCATCCGCGCATGCTGTTCCTGACGGTGCTGCCGTTTGTTGTGGCTCTGGCCGTGTGGGGCGCCGTCCTGTACTTCGGCTGGGATGCAATGAACGGCATGGCGAGGGACGCCGTGGAAAGCTGGACGTTCATGGGTTGGATCAAGAGCGGCCTGGGTGCCATCGGCATGTCGGGTTTGTGGTCGGCCATCGCGCCGCTGCTGGTCATTACGCTGCTGGTGCCGGTGATCGTCGTGTCGATCCTCGTTTTTGTGAGCGTGACAGCAGTGCCGCCGGTCATGCGGTTTCTGGATCGCAGCTACCCGCAGCTTGAGCGCCGCAAGGGCGGCTCGATGGTGGGTAGCGTGATGCATGCGCTGCTGTGTACGCTGGTGTTTATCCTGGTGGCCATCGTCACGCTGCCGCTGTGGCTGATTCCGCCGTTCTTCGCGCTGATCCCCCCGTTGCTGTGGGGTTGGCTGACCTACCGCCTGATGACTTACGACGCGCTGGCCGACCACGCCACGCCGGAAGAGCGCCGCGCGATCATGCAGCGCTATCGGCTGCCGTTGCTGGGCATCGGCATCGCGGTCGGCATGCTGGGCTCGGCACCGACACTGCTGTGGGTGTCGTCGGTGGTGACGATTGTGCTGTTCCCGATCATCGCCATTGCCGTCATCTGGCTGTACGTGTTGATCTTCATTTTCTCGGCGCTGTGGTTCGGCCATTTCTGCCTGCGTGCGCTTACGCGCCTGCGTGCCGAGGCACCGCCCGCACGCATGGTCGAAGCGTCCATCATCGACGTGACCCCCATCGAATTGCCCCGCGAGTAAGCGAGCAACAAGGACTGACATGGCCTTCGGCATGATCATCATTGGCGACGAGATTCTCTCCGGCCGCCGCGAAGACAAGCACCTGCGTAAGCTGATCGAAGTGCTGGGCGAGCGCGGCCTGGCGCTGGAGTGGGCCGAATACGTCGGCGATCAGCCTGCGCGCATCACCAGCGTGCTCAAGCGCACGCTCGCCGGCGACGACGTGGTGTTCTGCACCGGCGGCATCGGCGCCACGCCCGATGACCACACGCGCCAATGCGCCGCTGCCGCGCTGGGCGTACCGCTGGCGTTGCATCCGGAAGCGCGCGAGCTGATCGCACAGCGCATCGCCGATACCGCCGCAGGTGATCCAGTCAAGGCAGATCTGTCGACACCCGAGAACCAGCATCGCTTCAAGATGGGCGAGTTCCCGCAGGGCGCGCGCATCATCCCGAACAGCTACAACCGCATCCCGGGGTTCTCGGTGGCGCATCACCATTTCATGCCGGGCTTTCCGGTGATGGCGTGGCCGATGATGGAGTGGGTGCTCGACACTTACTACGCCGATCAATTCCACCGCGCCCCGCGCGAAGAGCGTTCGTTCCTGGTGTTCGGTCTGCCGGAGTCGCGCCTCACGCCGCTGATGGAGCGCATCGAAGCCGAGTTCGAGAGCGTGAAGGTCTTCAGCTTGCCCAGCGTGGGCGATGCATCGCGCGGCGAGCGCTATGCCCGTTCGCACATCGACCTGGGTGTGAAGGGCTCACCCGAAGCCGTGGCGCGCGCCTATGCGGTGCTGCGCGAAGGTGCGCTGGCGCTAGGCGGCGAGATCATTGAAGCGGACGCCGCAACGGCGTCCTGAGCATCTTGAATTCCGTGGGTGGCCTTAGGCGCCGTGCCACGGCAAACCGCGGAAGCACCAGCCTTCCACCGTCTTGCGATGGCCTTCGCTGTCCTTGGCGCCTTCAAAGCCCTCCAGTACATCCATCGCCAACGTGTAGCCGGCCTGTGCAGCCGCTACGGCGGCGTGCTTGGAGCGCGCTGCGCTTCGGCACAGGAACAGCACCGGCACGTCTTTCGGTACGGCCGCTTCCAGTGCGCTGAGGAAGTTCGGATTGCGCACGCCGCCCGGGTACTGGTTCCACTCTACGTGTGTGAACTGATCGGGCGCCACGTCTGGCGTGCCGACCCAGTCCAGTTCAGCGCGCGTGCGCACGTCCACCAGATGCGCTTGCGGATCGGCGGCGAGCAGGGCGGCGGCTTCTTGCGGCGACAGGGCGCCGAAGTACTGGAGCTGGTCGGCCTCGCGGCGGGCGGTGGCCGCTTCCAGCAGGGACTCGCGGGTGAGTGTGGTGGCAGTCATGGCAATCGGCAAAAGGTAAAACAATCATTCTAGCGTTGCCGTCACGTGATGCAGGTGTAATTCACCGAAACGGTGCGCGCACTACTGTTGTGCACAAAAGTGGGGCCGCAACGGTTTTTGTGCACCGTCGTTGTGCGTTGACTATCCTGCCTGAACAGCTGGGCTCCCGTGTGGCCAATTCAGACCAAGGTGTTTGCACCGGCGTCTTGATGCCATCGCACCGTGTCAGGCATGGGCTGGCGCAGCACTGCACTATTTGCGGGAGCGCATGCCCGTCATCGGGTCGACACTGGCATGCTTTCTGCTAAGATTCCCGCGGTCTTTTCCGGGGTGTTCGGTGGTGCAGGACATCCTGGCGAGAAGAAGATGTTTCGGGGGTGAGGGCGATCGCAGCGATCCGTCACACAACCGGCTCACAATACTTTGCGTTATTGCGCTACCAGGAGAATGGCATGTCCCAAAGCATTGCAGACGTGATGAAGCTCGTGAAGGAAAACGACGTCAAGTTCGTCGATTTCCGCTTCACCGATACCAAGGGTAAAGAGCAGCACGTCTCGGTTCCCGTGTCGCATTTCGACGAAGACAAGTTCGAAAGCGGCCACGCATTCGACGGTTCGTCGATCGCCGGCTGGAAGGGCATCGAAGCGTCGGACATGCTGCTGGTTCCGGATGCAAACACCGCCCACGTCGACCCGTTCTATGAAGAACCGACGCTGGTGCTGACCTGCGACGTGGTTGAGCCGTCGGACGGCAAGGGCTACGACCGCGACCCCCGCTCGATCGCCAAGCGCGCTGAAGCCTACCTGAAGAGTACCGGCCTGGGCGACACCGCCTTCTTCGGTCCGGAACCCGAATTCTTCATCTTTGACGGCGTGACCTGGAACATCGACATGCAGGGTTGCTTCGTGAAGATCCAATCCGAAGAAGCACCGTGGTCGTCGGGCAAGGATTTCGAACACGGCAACTCGGGCCATCGTCCGGGCAAGAAGGGCGGCTATTTCCCGGTCGCCCCGATCGACACGTTCCAGGACATCCGTTCGGAAATGTGCCTGATCCTGGAATCGCTGGGCATTCCGGTTGAAGTGCACCACCACGAAGTGGCTGGCCAGGGCCAGAACGAAATCGGCACGAAGTTCAGCACGCTGGTGCAGCGCGCGGACTGGACCCAACTGCAGAAGTACGTGATCCAGAACGTCGCGCACACCTACGGCAAGACCGCTACGTTCATGCCGAAGCCGGTCGTGGGCGACAACGGTTCGGGCATGCACGTTCACCAGTCGGTGTGGAAGGACGGCCAGAACCTGTTCGCAGGCAACGGCTACGCCGGTCTGTCGGAATTCGCGCTGTACTACATCGGCGGCATCATCAAGCACGCTCGTGCGCTGAACGCCATCACCAACCCGGGTACGAACTCGTACAAGCGTCTGGTGCCGGGCTTCGAGGCACCGGTCAAGCTGGCTTACTCGGCACGTAACCGTTCGGCTTCGATCCGTATTCCGTACGTTGCGAACCCGAAGGGCCGTCGCATCGAAACGCGCTTCCCGGATCCGCTGATGAACCCGTACCTGGGCTTCTCGGCACTGCTGATGGCTGGTCTGGACGGCGTGCAGAACAAGATCCACCCGGGCGAAGCTGCTGACAAGAACCTGTACGACCTGCCGCCGGAAGAGGATGCAAAGATCCCGACCGTGTGCTCGAGCCTGGATCAGGCCCTCGAGTACCTGGACAAGGATCGCGAGTTCCTGACCCGCGGTGGCGTGTTCTCCAACTCGATGATCGACGCCTACATCGAGCTGAAGATGGAAGAAGTCACGCGCTTCCGCATGACCACGCACCCGATTGAGTTCGACATGTACTACTCGCTGTAATTGGCGAGCGCCCCGGTCGATGTGTCGGGGCGAAGAGACGGTTGTGACGGGGAAGGGCGGCGCAGGTCGCCCTTTCTTGTTGGTGCGAGGGGTTTTGTGGCTAAATGAGCGTCCGCCGGATTCCGGCGCCCGATCGACGTTTTGCCAGGTCCCATCTCATGTTCCGTCCTTCTCCACGCATCGCATCCGGACTGCTTTCCGCCGTGGCAGCGTTTGCCGCGTTGTCCGTGCAGGCACCCGCGTACGCCGATGATGTCTATCTGTGCACGGGCCCGAACGGTGTGCCGGAGTACCGCAACAGCGGCAACACGAAGGGCTGCAAGAAGCTGACGCTGCCCGACGTGGTGACCGTGCCTGGCACGCGCAGTCCGCGCAGTGCAGGGGCCGCACCGGCACCGGCACAGAGCAATGCGGGTGGCGCCTTCCCGCGTGTGGACAGCGCAACGCAGAAGGCACGTGACGGCGAGCGCCGCCAGGTGTTGGAAACCGAGTTGGCAGACGAGGAGCGCAAGCTCCAGGCGTTGAAGGCCGAATACAACAACGGCCAGCCCGAGCGCCAGGGTAATGAACGTAACTATCAGAAGTATCTCGACCGCACCGCGCAGTTGAAGAGCGACATCGAGCGCAGCCAGGCCAATGTCGATTCCATCCGCCGGGAGTTGAGCAACCTCAAGGAGTAGCCGAGTGATGCGTCGACTGATCCGCAAAGCGGCACGCCGCGATGACCAGGAACAGACGACGCCCCCCGCGCCGTCAGTCAACGCCCGCCAGGGCATTTCCGCTGGCGACAGCATCGATGGGCCAGCGCCCATTCCGTTTTCTCATGGTGCACCGCCGTCGTACCCCGGGCTCGATGCGGTGCCCAATCCCATCCTCTTCGTCCGCCATCCGGCGCTGACGATCTTCTACGCCAACCCCGCCGCTGAAGCCGTGCTGGCCGTGTCCCGCCGACAACTGGTGGGGATGTCGCTGCACGAGCTGTTTGCCGATCCGTCCGAGCTGGCGGAGATGATCGCCACCGTGGCGGGCCGACAGTTCGACGCCAAGCGGCGCGATGTCTCGCTCGACCGCCCTGGCCATGAGCCGCTGCATGCGCATGCGGTGGTGGGTGCCGTCGACTTTGCGCCCGGCGCCGTGCTTCTGGAACTGCTGCCCAACGAGCAGAAGATCCGCAGCGAGCGCGAAGAGCGCCTGCTGGACCTGACCTCCGCCAACAAGGAGCTGATCCGCAACCTTGCGCACGAGATCAAGAACCCGCTTGGAGGAATTCGTGGCGCCGCGCAGTTGCTGGAGTTCGAGCTGCCCGAGCGTTCGCTGCGCGAGTACACGCAGGTCATCATCAAGGAGTCCGACCGGCTGCAGACCCTGGTGGACCGTCTGCTGGAGCCGCACCGGCATCCGCACATTGTGGGCGACGTGAACATCCACGAGGTGCTTGAGCGGGTGCGTTCGGTGGTGCTGGCGGAGTTTCCGCAGGGGTTGCGCATCGTGCGCGACTACGATGCCAGCCTGCCCGAGTTCCGCGGCGACAAGGAGCAGCTCATCCAGGCTGTGCTCAACATCGTCCACAACGCGGCACATGCGTTGGCGCATCGCATTGCACAAGGCGACGGCGAGATCGTGTTGCGCACGCGTGTTGCGCGGCAAGTCACGATTGCAAAACGTCTTTACAAGCTGGCATTGGACTTGCATGTGGTGGACAACGGTCCTGGGATTCCGGACGACATCCGCGAGCGCATCTTCTTCCCGCTGGTGTCCGGACGGGAAGGGGGGAGCGGGCTGGGCCTGACGCTCGCGCAGACCTTCGTGCAACAGCACGATGGCCTGATCGAGTGTGAGAGCAGGCCGGGGCAGACCGATTTCCGCATTCTTGTGCCGCTGCACTGACGCTTTATCGGCGCACACAGCGCACGAGGACCCAGGCAAAGACGAAGTCAAGCAGACGAACCAACACATGAAGCCAATCTGGATAGTCGACGACGATCAATCCATCCGCTGGGTCCTTGAAAAAGCACTGGCGCGTGAGAGCCTGCTGTCGCGCAGCTTCACCAACGCGCGCGATGCACTCAATGCGCTGGATGAAGAAACGCCGCAGGTGCTGATTTCAGACGTGCGCATGCCGGGCGGCTCGGGGCTGGACCTGCTGCAGGCCATCAAGGCCAAGCATCCAGGGCTGCCGGTCATCATCATGACCGCGTATTCCGACCTGGACAGCGCCGTGGCGGCGTTCCAAGGCGGCGCCTTCGAATACCTCGCCAAGCCATTCGACGTGGATCGCGCGGTCGAACTGATCCGCCGCGCGCTGGAAGAAAGCCTGCGCGAGGAAGAGATCGACGATCGTCTGGGCGATGCGCCCGAGATTCTCGGCCAGGCGCCGGCCATGCAGGACGTGTTCCGCGCCATCGGCCGCCTGTCGCAGTCGAACGTGACGGTGTTGATTACCGGGGAATCCGGTACCGGTAAGGAACTGGTGGCCCGTGCGCTGCACAAGCACAGCCCGCGCGCGAGCGGTCCGTTCATCGCCCTGAATACGGCGGCGATCCCGAAAGACCTGCTCGAATCCGAACTGTTCGGCCACGAGCGCGGCGCCTTCACGGGCGCGCAGACCATGCGCCGCGGCCGCTTCGAGCAAGCTGAAGGCGGCACGCTGTTCCTCGATGAAATCGGTGACATGCCGTTCGACCTGCAGACGCGCTTGCTGCGTGTGCTGTCGGACGGGCACTTCTACCGTGTGGGCGGACACAACCCGCTCAAGGCCAACGTGCGCGTCATTGCAGCCACGCACCAGAATCTTGAAACGCGGGTCAAGGACGGCCTGTTCCGCGAGGACTTGTTCCACCGCCTGAACGTGATCCGCCTGCGCCTGCCGGCGTTGCGTGAGCGCCCGGAAGACATCACGCTGCTGGCGCGCCACTTCCTGCAGAAGAGCGCCAAGGAACTGGGTGTCGAGCCCAAGCGCATGTCGGACGACGCGCTCGCACATGTCGCGACGCTGCCGTTCCCGGGCAACGTGCGTCAGCTTGAGAACCTCTGCAACTGGCTGACCGTGATGGCGCCGGCGCAGACGATCGAGATCAAGGATTTGCCGTACGACCTCGTCAGCGGCAACGCACAGGCGCTGCCGGCGGCAGGCGACGTGGGAGGCGTGCGGCCGGTGTTCGTCGGCGAGCCTTCGTATGGCGGTGAGCCGTATGGCACGGGGCTGCCCAGCGACGCGCTGACGGCCACCACCGCTGCAGGGGCGTCGGTCTCGGCGGGTTGGGAGCGCGCGCTTGCGGGCGAGGCCAAAGCCATGCTCGAAGCCGGTCAGCCCGAGGTCATGGATGTCCTCACACGCCGTTTCGAAAAGGCCATCCTCGAAGCCGCGCTTGGGGTCACGCGCGGGCGCCGCGTGGAAGCCGCAACGCGCCTGGGCATCGGTCGCAATACGATCACACGCAAATTGCAGGAGCTCGGCTTCGACTGACGCGTTGTCAGCAAGCCGGCCCCCACCGAATATCGTCGAGCTTGGCGATTGGGATTGGGCGGATTTCCGAGAGGGAGTCCGCCCTCTTTTTTTGGGGGGAGCGGGGGCGCTTAGTGCAGATGGTGCTTCAGGCGCGATAGCTCATCGTGCGTGCGCATGACGGCGGAGTGCACGCTGTGGTCGATCTTGCCTGCGCTCTGGCATGCCATCTTGGCGCGGTCGGAGGCGGCTTCCAGCTGGTCAACGGCCTGCACGAGTGCCTGCGTGTCCTGGGTGTTCTCCAGCCGGGCGTGGCATTGGCGTGCTTGTTCATCCAACTGCTCGACCGATTGCTTGAGCGAGTCGGGCACGCCCTGCTGTGACATGCACAGCTCAGACAGTTGGGCGATGGTGTGCTCGGCGTGCTCGAGTCGCTGTCGAATTTTCTGGGTTTGCATGAGAGGCTCCTATCGGATGGAAATCGGATCGGAAAGGGGGCGCCGCATGCCATGTAGTCGTCACACGCACCACGATGAGGCGTGTGCGTGACGCAAATCGGTGCGGCGCACTAACGTGGCGCAAATAGCGTGCCGCGTGCGCGCACCGATACGTGAGAGGCGTCGGGGTGAATCTGAGAAACGGCTGACGGCCGCCCGCCGCTGTTCGAGCCGGCGGCCGTGTCGTCAGCCGCGTGGGGCGGGAAGCGCGGGTGCGCGTGCCCCAAGAATGCGCTCGGCCACTTCTGCAAAACCGCCGCCGCCTTCGGCCATAGTCAGGTAGGCCGGCGGCATGGGCAGCGTGTCGATCACGTCCGCCACATTGGCCACACCGACTGAGAGCGGGAAGAACTCGAACATGGCCGCATCATTGGCGGAGTCGCCCACGAACACCCAGCGCTCGCGCTCGTCATGCAGGTCGATGCCGAAGGCGCGGCGGGCGAGCGCCACGCTGGCGCTCAGCTTGTCGTGCCGGCCAAACCAGCCGTTGACGTGGATGGAGCTGACCGTGGCATGCATGCCATGCGTGCGCATGATGTCGACGATGTGCTGCACCGCGTTCTGCGGCAGCGGCGGGACTTGCTCCGCATGGTCGACGGCCAGGTCGGCGGCGTGCCAGGCTTGGTCGGTTGCCAGCGCAGAGCCCGGCACCGCCCGCATGACCTCCGCACCGATTTCGCGAATGCGTTCGAGGTTACGTGCGCGCGTCTGGGCGTCGTCAACGAAATCGGTGGTCAGGTGCCCGCGTGAATCGATGCGCATGGCAAACGCGCCGTTCTCACCGATCACGGCATCGACCGGCCACAGCCGCGTGATGACTTCGCACCAGGCAATCGAGCGGCCGGTGACCGGCACGACCTTGATGCCCGCGCGGTGCAGTCGCTCCAGCGCGGAGTACGCCTGGGCCGGCAGCTTGCCGCGCGTGGTGAGCGTGCCGTCCACATCGGTGAATACGCCAGTGATATTGCGCAGCGCATCATCCGGGAGCTGGTGCAAGGCCAGCGGGACGCGCCGGGCAGCGATCACCGGGGTGGCTTCAGGCGCGGAATCGGGCGAGCCGGCAGAGGCGGACGGGGTGGAGGAGGTCGGCGGAGCGAGCATGCTGCGTGTGCAAAAAGGGATGGCTTCAATCCATTCTAACGGCCGTTGCAAGCCAAACCTTGGAGGGAATTCCCAATTTCTTTATGACAGAAAGACACGTAACATCCCGCTGTCATAAAAATGACCGACCGTGCCTATACAGTCGGCGCGCCGTGGGCGGAGCGAGGGAGCCCGCCGGGTCGAAACCAGGAGAAATGATGTCGATCAAGAAGATTGCGGGGGCGGCGGCAGTGCTGGCCGCGTGTACGTTTGCGCAGGGCGCGTACGCAGTGACGGAAATCCAATGGTGGCATTCGATGGAAGGCGCCTTGAACGACAAGGTGAACGAGATCGCCACCAAGTTCAACGCCAGCCAGTCCGACTACAAGATCGTGCCGGTCTACAAGGGCCAGTACGACGAATCGCTGGCGGCGGGCATCGCGGCCTTCCGCGCCGGTAACGCCCCGGCCATCCTGCAAGTGTTCGAAGTGGGCACCGCCACCATGATGAACGCCAAGGGCGCCATCGTTCCGGTGGCCAAGATCATGAAGGATGCCGGCGAGAAGTTCGACCCGAAGGCCTACGTGCCGGCCGTAGCGGGCTACTACACGTCGAACAAGGGCGAGATGCTGTCGTTCCCGTTCAACAGCTCGACGACGATCATGTATTACAACAAGGACGCCTTCAAGAAGGCCGGCCTTGACCCGAACAAGCCGCCTGCAACGTGGCAGGAAGTGGCCATCGACGCGGCCAAGCTGAAGGCGGCCGGCGTGCCGTGCGGCTACACGACCGACTGGCAGTCGTGGGTGCATCTGGAAAGCTTCTCGGCCTGGCACAACGTGTCGTTCGCCACCGAGAACAATGGCTTTGGCGGCGCCAAGGCTCGCCTGAATTTCAACGGCCCGGTGCAGATCAAGCACATCGAGAACCTGCTCGACATGCAGAAGAAGGGCTACTTCACCTACGCCGGCCGCAAGGATGAACCGAAGGCGAAGTTCATCGCGGGTGAGTGCGCCATGCACACCGGTTCGTCGGCGGCGCTGGCGAACATCCGCAAGAACGCCAAGTTCAACTTCAGCCCGGCACCGCTGCCGTACGAAGCTGGCGTGGCAGGCGCGCCGCAGAACACCATCATCGGCGGCGCTTCGCTGTGGGTGATGGGCGGACACAAGGCTGAGGAGTACAAGGGCGTGGCGAAGTTCTTCACGTTCCTGTCGCGTCCGGACGTGCAGGCTGACTGGCACCAGTCGACTGGCTATCTGCCTGTCACGCTGGAAGCGTATGAGCTGACGAAGAAGTCGGGTTTCTATGACAAGAACCCGGGCGCCGACGTGGCCGTCAAGCAGATGATCGTCAAGACGACCGACAAGTCGCGCGGCATCCGTCTGGGCAACTTCCCGCAGATCCGTCAGGTGATCGACGAAGAGCTGGAAGCCGTCTGGGCCGGCAAGAAGCAACCGAAGGAAGCACTGGATACGGCTGTGTCGCGCGGCAACGAGTTGCTCGTCCGCTTCGAGAAAACCGTCAAGGAATAAGCGCCTCGTTAGCGCTTGTCGTCAACCGCCGGCCTCGTGCTCCTGCACCGGCCGGCGGTGCGTTTTTGGAAAGTCGCATGGAAAAACGCGTCGTTTTTCGATCGCGCTGGCTGCCGTATGTGCTGGTGGCCCCGCAGATCGTCATCACTCTGGTGTTCTTTTTCTGGCCCGCGGGCCAGGCGCTGTATCAGTCGCTGCTGCGCCAGGACGCCTTCGGTATCAACCTCGAATTCGTCGGGCTGGAGAACTTTCACGATCTCCTGACGGATCCGACCTATCTCGGGTCGTTCAAGACCACCGCGCTGTTCGCCATTGGCGTGACGTTCGTGGGCCTGGGCACCTCGCTGGCGCTGGCGTACTTTGCCGACCGCGCCTTGCGAGGCGCCACGTTCTACAAGACGCTGCTGATCTGGCCGTATGCGATTGCGCCGGCCGTGGCCGGCGTGCTGTGGAGCTTCCTGTTCAACCCGACGCTGGGCATCGTCTCCTTCCTGATCCGCAAGATAGGCGTGGATTGGAACTACGTGCTCAACGGCGAGCAGGCGCTGTTCCTGGTTGTCGTCATCGCGGCATGGAAGCAGATCAGCTACAACTTCCTGTTCTTCCTGGCGGGTTTGCAGAGCATTCCCAAATCGCTGATCGAAGCGGCGGCCATTGATGGCGCCGGGCCGTGGAAGCGCTTCTGGTCGATCGTCTTCCCGCTGCTGTCGCCTACCACGTTCTTCCTGATGGTGGTGAACGTGGTGTACGCGTTCTTCGACACCTTTGCCATCATCGATTCGGTTACGCAGGGTGGCCCGTTCAAGGCGACCGAGACGCTGGTCTTCAAGGTGTACCAGGACGGCGTGCGCGGGCTCGATATCGGTGGATCGGCTGCGCAGTCGGTCATCCTCATGGGCCTGGTGATCGTGCTGACGATCGTCCAGTTCCGCTACGTTGAACGCAAAGTCCAATACTAAAAGGAGGGCAAAGAACCATGATTGAACGCCGTCCATTCCTGGACTTCCTCACCCACGTTGTGCTGGTCCTGGGCGTGATGATCGTGGCGTTTCCGGTGTATGTGGTCTTCGTCGCGTCGTCGTTGACGGCCGAAGATGTGCTGCAGGCACCGATGACGCTGATCCCCGGTCCGCACCTGATCGAGAACTATCGCACGGTGCTTACGCACGGCATGGGCAACTCTGCCACGCCGGTCGGCACCATGTTGATGAACAGCCTGATCATGGCGCTGGGTATCTCGTTCGGGAAGATCGCCATCTCCATCATCTCGGCCTTCGCGATCGTCTATTTCAAATTTCCGCTGCGCAAGACGTTCTTCTGGCTGATCTTTGTCACGCTGATGCTGCCGGTGGAGGTGCGCATTCTGCCGACGTACAAGGTGGTGTCGGACCTCGGCATGCTGAACACCTACGCCGGGATGACGATTCCGATCATCGCGTCGGCCACGGCCACGTTCCTGTTCCGGCAGTTCTTCCTGACGATCCCCGATGAACTGGCCGAAGCCGCGCGCATCGATGGCGCGGGCCCGCTCAAGTTCTTCTGGGACGTGGTGCTGCCGCTCTCGCGCACCAGCATTGCGGCGCTGTTCGTGATCCAGTTCATCTACGGCTGGAATCAGTACCTCTGGCCGCTGCTGATCACGACTGAACGGAACATGACCCCCATCGTGCTAGGCGTGACCCAGATGATCTCCCGCTCCGGCGATTCCGCCACCGACTGGAACCTGCTGATGGCTGTCGTGATGCTGGCCATGCTGCCGCCTGCGGCAATCGTGATCGGCATGCAGCGGTGGTTCGTGAAGGGCCTGGTGGAAACCGAGAAGTAAAAGAATAGAAGACTCAAGATGGCAAAACTGTCTCTACGTAACGTTCAGAAGCACTACGCCAACCTCCAGGTCGTGCACGGTATCGACATGGAAATCGGCGATGGGGAATTTATCGTCATCGTCGGGCCTTCGGGTTGCGGCAAATCCACGCTGCTGCGCATGGTGGCGGGCCTGGAGCCCATCACCGGTGGTGAGGTGTGGATCGGTGAGCGCGTCGTCAACGAACTGGAGCCTGCCGAGCGTGACATCGCGATGGTGTTCCAGAACTACGCGCTGTATCCGCACATGAGCGTGTTCGACAACATGGCCTACGGCCTGAAGATTCGTGGTCTGCCCAAGACTGAGATCCAGGCGCGTGTGCAGCAGGCTGCGGGCATTCTCGAACTCGGCAAGCTGCTCGATCGCAAGCCGCGTCAGCTCTCGGGCGGCCAACGCCAGCGCGTGGCCATGGGCCGCGCGATCGTGCGTGAGCCGGCCGTGTTCCTGTTCGACGAGCCGCTCTCCAACCTCGATGCCAAGCTGCGCGTGCAGATGCGCCTGGAGCTGAAGGACCTGCATCGCCGCCTGCGCACCACCAGCCTGTATGTGACGCACGATCAGGTCGAAGCCATGACGCTGGCCGATCGCATGATGGTGCTCAACGGCGGCCGGGTCGAGCAGATCGGTACGCCGCTCGAGGTGTACTCGCGCCCGGCCAGCACGTTCGTGGCCGGCTTCATTGGCTCGCCGCCGATGAACCTCGTGCCCGTGTCCCGCCAGGCGGGCGAGGGCGCACAGATCCGGGTGGATGGCGCGAAGGAGGGCGACGCTGCCGCGACGCTTGGCCACCTGCCGATGGGCCTGCACTTGCCGGAGCGCGCTTTGATGGGTTTGCGCCCAGAGCATATCGAGCCGTGCTCGGCTGACCAAGCCATTGCCTTCGTGGATGTTCGCGTGGTCGAAGCCCTGGGCGCCGACGCGTTTGCGTATGGCTCGCTGGCGGGTCATCCGATTGTGGTTCGCCTGGAGCCGCACGCTGGCGTCAAGGCGGGTGACAAGCTGCCCATCACCACCTCGGCCGAGCATCTGCACTGGTTCGATCCGCAAACCACTCGCCGTATCGAGGCACTGGCATGAGCGACGCTCGGTCCTTGCCGGCCTGGCCGTATCCGCGCGCCATCGCACACCGGGGTGCGGGCAAGCTGGCGCCGGAGAACACGCTGGCTGCATTCCGCCACGGCGCCTCGTTCGGCTATCGCATGTTCGAGTTTGACGTGAAGCTCTCGGGCGATGGTGTGGCCGTGCTGCTGCACGACGCCACGCTCAATCGCACCACGAACGGTCGCGGCCGCCTCGATGCGCTCACGCTGAGCCAGATCGCGCAACTGGATGCCGGCAGCTGGCACAGCCCGGCCTACGCCGGCGAACCGGTGCCCACGCTGGCCGGCATCGCTCGGTACCTGCGCGCAAATGACTTCTTCGCCAACATCGAGATCAAGCCGGTGCCGGGCGCGGAGTGGCGCACGGGCGCAGCGGTGGCGCTGGATGCGCGCACGCTGTGGGCCGATGCCGATGTGCCGCCGCTGTTGTCGTCGTTCTCGGAAGAAGCACTGGCCGCCGCACGCGATGCCGCTCCGGAATTGCCGCGCGCATTGCTGCTCGACAAGTTGCCCGGCGATTGGCTTGACCGCCTGCGCGCGCTCGACTGCGTGGTGCTCGATGCCAACCACCGCGAACTCACGCCTGAAATCATTGCCGAGGCACATGCCGCCGGCTTCCGCGTTTGCTGCTATACCGTCAACGATGTTGACCGTGCACAACTGCTGTGGGGCGCGGGCCTGGACGGTTTGATCACCGACTGGGTCGATCGAATTTCGCCTGCCGGAATGTGATCAAAACGGTTCTTTGACGTGGCAAAACAACGTGCCGTTGTCACGTCAAAGAATCAGAATATTGCTTATAAACGTGCTATGCTTCCCGCCCGTGAAGACTTAGGTCCTTCCCGCACAACTTGTCTGTAAAAGCTGTCTCGGTGCCTCCTTTTTGCCATGCGCAATCCGGCCCGATCAGGTGATTTCAGGCGATTTAGTTTGCGATCCGCTAACCGGTCAAGCCGTGTCGCGGAAGGTTGATGAACCCGCTGAACTCCGGCAGACCCGGAGAAAAGTGAGCGCCCCATGACTGAGCTGTATAAGCAGTACCTGGACACTTCGTACCTGTCCGGCGGCAATGCCGCCTACGTTGAAGATCAGTACGAAGCGTACCTTCAAGATCCCACGTCCGTTAGCGAGGCACTGCGCGCGTACTTCGATGCGCTGCAGAACGTCCCCGCCGTCGACGGTTCCAACGCCCGGGATATCCCTCACGCCCCCATCGTCACCTCGTTCGCTGAGCGCGCCAAGTCTGGCCCGATCAAGACGATCGTCGCGTCTGCCGATTCCGACATGGGTCGCAAGCGCGTGGCAGCGACGCAACTGGTGGCTGCCTACCGCAATGTGGGCCTGCGTTGGGCCGATCTTGACCCGCTCAAGCGTCAGGAGCGCCCCCCGGTTCCGGATCTGGACCCGGCTTTCTACGGTTTCACCGAAGCCGACCAGGACATCGTTTTCAACGCCAGCAACACGTATTTCGGCAAGGAATCGATGAGCCTGCGCGAGCTGCTCAACAACCTGCGCGAAACGTACTGCGGCTCGATCGGTGCTGAGTTCATGTACATCAGCGACCAAGCGCAGAAGCGCTGGTGGCAAGAGCGTCTGGAAACCATCCGCTCCAAGCCGACGTTCTCGGCTGAAAAGAAAAAGCACATCCTGGAACGCCTGACGGCCGCTGAAGGCCTTGAGCGCTTCCTCCATACCAAGTATGTCGGTCAGAAGCGCTTCTCGCTGGAAGGCGGTGAGAGCTTCATCGCGGCCATGGACGAAATGATCCAGCGCGCCGGCGAGAAGGGCGTGCAGGAAATCGTGATCGGCATGGCCCACCGCGGCCGTCTGAACGTGCTGGTCAACACGCTGGGCAAGATGCCGGCTGACCTGTTTGCCGAATTCGAAGGCAAGCACGTGGACGACCTGCCGGCCGGCGACGTGAAGTACCACAAGGGCTTCTCGAGCGACGTGACCACCCCGGGCGGCCCCGTCCACCTGTCGCTGGCGTTCAACCCGTCGCACCTGGAAATCGTCAACCCGGTCGTGGAAGGCTCGGTCAAGGCGCGCCAAGAGCGTCGTGACGACAAGCACGGCGCGCAAGTGCTGGCTGTGCAGGTGCACGGCGACGCGGCCTTCGCAGGCCAGGGCGTCGTCATGGAAACGCTGAACCTCGCGCAAACGCGTGGTTACGGCACGGGCGGCACGATCCACATCGTCATCAACAACCAGATCGGCTTCACGACGTCGGACCCGCGCGACTCGCGCTCGACGCTGTACTGTACCGACGTCATCAAGATGATCGAAGCGCCGGTGCTGCACGTGAACGGCGACGATCCGGAAGCTGTCGTGCTGGCCATGCAACTGGCCATCGACTTCCGTACCGAGTTCCAGAAGGACATCGCGGTCGACATCATCTGCTTCCGCAAGCTCGGCCACAACGAGCAAGACACGCCGGCGATGACGCAGCCGCTGATGTACAAGAAGATCGGCACGCACCCCGGTACTCGCAAGCTGTACGCAGACAAGCTTGTCACGCAGAACACGCTGAAGGCCGAAGAGCCGGACGCTCTGGTGCAGGAGTTCCGCGCTGCCATGGACGCCGGCAAGCACACCGTTGACCCGGTGCTGTCGAACTTCAAGAACAAGTTCGCGGTGGATTGGCTGCCGTTCCTGAACCGCAAGTGGACGGACTCGGCCGATACGGCTGTGCCGATGGCTGAACTCAAGCGTCTGGCTGAGCGCATTACCGCCATCCCTGATCACTTCAAGCTGCACCCGCTGGTTGAGAACGTCGTCAACAACCGCGCCAAGATGGGCAAGGGCGAGGCGTCGCTGGACTGGGGCATGGGCGAGCACCTCGCATTCGCCTCGCTGGTGGCCTCGGGCTACCCGGTGCGTATCACGGGTCAGGATGCTGGCCGCGGTACGTTCACGCACCGCCACGCCGTGCTGCACGATCAGAACCGTGAGCGTTGGGACGCCGGCAGCTACATCCCGCTGCAAAACGTGTCGGAAAGCCAGGCGCCGTTCACCGTGATCGACTCGGTGCTGTCGGAAGAAGCCGTGATGGGCTTCGAGTACGGCTACTCGTCGGCCGAGCCGAACACGCTGGTGATCTGGGAAGCCCAGTTCGGCGACTTCGCCAACGGCGCGCAGGTCGTGATCGACCAGTTCATCTCGTCGGGTGAAGTGAAGTGGGGCCGCGCCTCGGGCCTGACGCTGATGCTGCCGCATGGCTACGAAGGCCAAGGCCCGGAGCACAGCTCGGCACGCCTGGAGCGCTACCTGCAGCTCTGCGCAGACCACAACATGCAAGTGGTGCAGCCGACCACACCGGCACAGATCTTCCACCTGCTGCGTCGCCAGATGATCCGGATGTTCCGCAAGCCGCTGATCATCCTGACACCGAAGTCGCTGCTGCGCAGCAAGGACGCAGTGTCGCCGCTGACCGATCTGGCCAAGGGCCACTTCGAGACGGTGATCGCCGATACGGCAGAAGATCTGAACGCCGCCAAGGTCAAGCGCGTCGTGGCGTGCTCGGGCAAGGTCTACTACGACCTGGTCAACGCTCGCAAGGAGCGCGGCCAGACCGACACCGCCATCATCCGTGTGGAACAGCTGTATCCGTTCCCGCACAAGGCGTTCGCGGCCGAGCTGAAGAAGTATCCGAACCTCGCCGAAGTGGTGTGGTGCCAGGACGAACCGCAGAACCAGGGCGCCTGGTTCTTCGTGCAGCACTACATCATGGAGAACATGGCTGAAGGCCAGAAGCTGGGTTACGCAGGTCGTCCGGCCTCGGCGTCGCCGGCGGTGGGTTACTACGCCAAGCACAACGAGCAGCAGAAGGCGCTGATCGATGCGTCGTTCTCCAAGCTCAAGGGCTTCGTGCTGACCAAGTAAGCGAGATCAGCTTCAGGGCGGTGGCAATGGCTACCGCCTTGGTGCATCTTCACTCCCGAATAACGCAAATGAATTGAAGCGCTGGCCCGCCCCGCCAAACAGGGTTGCAGGGGCAGCGCGCACATGAATCCAAGGAACCATCGAAATGGCTATTGTTGATGTCAAGGTCCCGCAGTTTTCCGAGTCCGTCGAAGAGGGCACGCTGATCTCCTGGAAGAAGAAGCCGGGTGAAGCCGTGGCCGTGGACGAAGTCCTGGTCGAAATCGAGACCGACAAGGTCGTGCTGGAAGTGCCGGCGCCGTCCGCTGGCGTGCTGGCTGAAGTGCTGGTGGCTGACGGTGCGACCGTCACGTCGGAACAACTGCTGGCGAAGATCGACACCGAAGGCAAGGCTGGCGCTGCTGCCCCGGCCGCTGCTGCACCGGCTCCTGCTGCTGCCGCTCCGGCACCGGTTGCCGCCGCTCCGGCCGCTGCTGCCACCGGCGGCGTGGCGATGCCGTCGGCTGCCAAGCTGATGGCCGAGAACAACCTTTCGGCTGGCCAAGTGGCCGGCACGGGCCGCGATGGCCGCATCACCAAGGGCGACGTGCTGGGTGCCGTGGCTGGTGGTGCCAAGCCCACGGCCACGACCGCGGCTGCCGCTCCGCAAGCCGCGCGTCCGGCGCTGCAGCAAGTGGCTGCTCCGGTGGACTTCGCCGCCCTGGGCGACCGTCCGGAAGAGCGCGTGCCGATGAGCCGCCTGCGCGCCCGTATTGCCGAGCGCCTGGTGCAATCGCAATCGACCAACGCCATCCTCACCACCTTCAACGAAGTCAACATGAAGCCGGTGATGGACTTGCGCGCCAAGTTCAAGGACCAGTTCGAGAAGACCCACGGCGTGAAGCTGGGCTTCATGTCGTTCTTCGTGAAGGCGGCTGTGCACGCGCTGAAGAAGTACCCGGTCATCAACGCGTCGGTGGACGGCAACGACATCGTCTACCACGGCTACTTCGACATCGGTATCGCTGTCGGTTCGCCGCGCGGCCTGGTGGTGCCCATCCTGCGCAACGCCGACCAGATGAGCCTGGCCGACATCGAGAAGAAGATTGCTGAATTCGGCCAGAAGGCCAAGGACGGCAAGCTGACGCTGGACGACCTGACCGGCGGCACGTTCTCGATCTCGAACGGCGGTACGTTCGGCTCGATGCTGTCGACCCCGATCATCAACCCGCCGCAATCGGCCATCCTGGGCGTGCACGCCACGAAGGACCGCGCTGTGGTGGAGAACGGTCAAGTCGTGGTTCGCCCGATGAACTACCTGGCCATGTCCTACGACCACCGCATCATCGACGGCCGCGAAGCCGTGCTGGGCCTGGTCGCCATGAAGGAAGCGCTGGAAGATCCCGCACGCCTGCTGCTGGACCTGTAATCGACCGCGTTGATGACACGAGACGCCGCCCACGCTGTGCGGCGGCGTCCGAATCGAGGATTTCTCCATGAGCAAAGAATTTGACGTGCTGGTGATCGGCGCCGGCCCCGGTGGCTATATCGCCGCCATCCGCGCTGGCCAGCTGGGCCTGAACGTGGCCTGCTGCGAAGACAACGCCTACGACGATCCGAAGGGTGAACCGCGCCTGGGCGGCACCTGCCTGAACGTCGGCTGCATTCCCTCGAAGGCGCTGCTGGCCTCGTCGGAAGAGTTCGAGAACGTGAACCACCACCTGGCCGACCACGGCATCACGGTGGAAGGCGCGAAGGTCGACGTGGCCAAGATGCTCAAGCGCAAGGACGACATCGTCAGCAAGATGACCAAGGGCATCGAGTTCCTGTTCCGCAAGAACAAGGTGACGCTGCTCAAGGGCCGCGGCAAGTTCGTCGGCAAGACCGACGCTGGCTACCAAGTGGAAGTCGCAGGCAAGGCCGGCACGGAAGTCGTGACCGCCAAGCACGTGATCATCGCCACGGGCTCGAAGGCTCGCCATCTGCCGAACGTGCCGGTCGACAACGTGATCGTTGCCGACAACGAAGGCGCACTGAAGTTTGCCGAAGTGCCGAAGAAGCTGGGCGTGATCGGCGCTGGCGTGATCGGCCTGGAGCTGGGCTCGGTGTGGCGCCGTCTGGGTTCGGAAGTGACGATTCTCGAGGCGCTGCCGAGCTTCCTCGGCGCGGCGGACGAATCGGTTGCGAAGGAAGCCAACAAGCTGCTGACCAAGCAGGGCCTGAAGATCAACGTCGGCGTGAAGGTCGGCGAGATCGAATCGTCGGCCAAGGGCGTGAAGGTGAACTACACCGACGCTGCCGGCGCTGCGCAAGTGCTCGAGTGCGACAAGCTGATCGTGTCGATCGGCCGCGTGCCGAACACAGACGGTCTGGGTCTGGAAGCCATCGGTCTGGCGACGGACCAACGCGGTTTCATCGAGGTGGATGACCACTGTGCAACCAAGCTGCCGAACCTGTGGGCGATCGGCGACGTGGTGCGTGGCCCGATGCTGGCGCACAAGGCAGAAGACGAAGGCGTGGCCGTGGCCGAGCGCATCGTCGGCCAGAAGCCGCACATCGACTACAACTGCATTCCGTGGGTGATCTACACCTTCCCGGAAATCGCATGGGTTGGTAAGACCGAGCAGCAGCTCAAGGCCGAAGGCCGCGAGATCAAGGCTGGCCAGTTCCCGTTCTTGGCCAACGGCCGTGCGCTGGGCATGGGTACGCCGGAAGGCTTCGTCAAGGTGATCGCCGATGCGAAGACCGACGAAATCCTGGGCGTGCACATCGTTGCTGCCAACGCGTCGGATCTGGTGGCCGAAGCTGTGGTGGCGATGGAGTTCAAGGCTGCGGCGGAAGACATTGGCCGTATCTGCCACCCGCACCCGTCGATGTCGGAAGTGATGCGCGAAGCTGCGCTGGCTGTCGACAAGCGTCAGCTCAATATGTAATCGCTTGTCCTAAGACAGGCACGATGCCCGGCTATCCACAAGATGCCGGGCATCGGTCCATTTGGGCCGCCAAACGGCTGGCTCACCATCATCCAAGTAGCAGATGAACGTCCAGGAAACCTACCTCAAGGAACTGAAGGCGCGCGGCTATCAGCCCGACGAGGCGCAACAGCGCGCCGTCGATCGCCTGCAGCAGTGCTACGACGAATGGGTCGCCTACAAGGCCCGGCGCTCGAGTGCGCTGCGCAAGATGCTGGTGCATCCGGATCTGCCACGCGGCGTCTACATGTGGGGCGGGGTAGGGCGCGGCAAGTCGTTCCTGATGGACGCGTTCTACAGCTGCGTGCCGCTGGTGCGCAAGACGCGTCTGCATTTTCACGAGTTCATGCGCGAGGTGCATCGCCAGTTGGAAGAGCTGCGCGGTCGCGCCGATCCGCTTGACGAATTGGCACGCCGCATCGCCAAGCGTTACCGCCTGATCTGCTTTGACGAATTTCACGTCAGCGATGTTGCCGACGCGATGATCCTGCACCGCCTGCTCGATCAACTCTTTGCCAATGGCGTGCAGTTCGTGATGACGTCCAACTACCGGCCGGACCTGCTGTACCCGGATGGCCTGCACCGCGACCGCGTGCTGCCCGCCATTGCGCTGTTGCAAGAGAAACTCGACATCCTCAACGTGGATGCCGGCGTCGACTACCGCAAGCGCGCGATGGAGCAGGTGCAGGCGTATTACACGCCGCTGGGCGCCAAGGCGAACTCGGCGTTGCGTGATGCATTTGCGGCGGTGGCGGAAGTGCCGGACGAATCGCCGATGCTGCGAATCGAGCACCGCGAAATTCACGCGGCGCGCAAGGCTGGTGGCGTGGTGTGGTTCGATTTCGCCACGCTGTGCGGCGGCCCGCGCTCACAGAACGACTACCTGGAAATCGCCTCGCGTTTCCATACCGTCATCCTGGCCGACGTGCCGAAGATGACGCCGCGCATGGCCTCCGAAGCGCGTCGCTTCACGTGGCTGATCGACGTGTTCTACGACCACAAGGTCAAGCTGCTGATGTCGGCCGAAGTGCAGGCCGACGAGCTGTACACCGAAGGCCAGATGGCCAACGAGTTCCAGCGCACGGTGTCGCGCATCGTCGAAATGCAGTCGCGCGAATACCTCGAGGCGCCTCGCCGCGAGGTGGATACGTCGTTGACCTGATCGCGTCCGCCGCCGTTCCGCTTAGTGCGAAGGCGGCGGATTGCGATGCGAGGATGGCGTGTGCGACGGACGCAGGCTCGCTGCCCCCAGGAAGTCCTGCGCCAGGCTCTCGTTCTTGCGGTTGACGTTGCGGAACGCGCCTTCCACCAGCATCGGGGCGATGTTGCTCACGTCCGTCTGCGAGGCGATGGCCACGTCCTCGGCAAAGCCACGTTCGCACAGTTCGCGACCCGACACGCAATCCAGCAACCACGCCTTCATCATCCCGGTCTGTGATGCTTCCCGATAAATCGCCCGTGCGGCGAGTGCTTCGGGCGACAGCGCTTGCGGCAGGAAGCCCGCGACCGTTTCTGACAGGTGATGCACGATGGCGCCGGCCGCCAGCCAATCTTCCAGGGCTGGGCGCAGGCTGCCGTCAGCCCAGCGCTCGCCCGATGCCACCACGGCCACACGGCGGCCCAATCGCGTAGCGGCTTCCGCCACAGCACGTGCATTGCGCAGGCAACCGGCAAACGTGGGGGTTGAGCCAGTCGCCAAGGCTAGCGTTGCGCCGTTGGGTGAAGGCAGGACCAGGCTGCTGCCGACCGGCAGCTCCTTCAACGAGGCAGGCGACAGCGAGTAGCCGGGCTGGCTGCGATTGGTGCACGCCAGCATGGCGCCAGCGCGGCGGGCGAAGACCTCCGCACTGCTGTCGCGCCATGGATACGGGTAGATGCGCGCGCCGCGCCCCACCGCAATGTCCACGCAGGTGCAGAACGACAGCACGTCGACCACGATGACCACGTCGCAATGCGGTGCCAGCGCGGATGCGCCGTGCTCACCCCATTCGCAGTGGATGTTGTACAGGCCGAATTCGGTTGCCATAGGACGCCCTCCTAGTTGCCTGGTCCAGCTAACACTATAGGACGCGGAATTTTTTGCGACAGGGCAGCCTGATAGCGAGTGGCTTGCACGGCGCTTAACGGCGTCTCTACCAACCGTGACGGCCCTTGACGCACATCAAGGGGGAGTCGGCAGCGTGTGGCTAGCATGGCCACATAATGACGACGACCTACGCCCCCGCGCTTTCCGCCGCAGACCGCGGCGCGGCCCTGCCACGTGTGGTGAGCGAGGCGGAGTCGTCACAAACGGCCTGCTACCACTGTGGCTCGGTGCTCGATGCGGCGACGGCGCTGCGCGGCAACATCGCCGATCAACCCCACACCTTCTGCTGCGCCGGTTGCCAGGCAATCGCGCAGACGCTGCATGCCTCCGGCATGGGCCACATCTATGACGGCCCGATCGCCTTTGCCCGCCCCCTTGACGGCGACAAGCGCGCTGAAGCCGAAGCCGTGTGGGCGACATACGATCTGCCCGTCATGCGCGAGCGCTTTGTGCGCGCCCGTGCGGACGGCGCGGAGGATGTCTCGCTGGCGATCACCGGCATGCGCTGTGCCGCATGCGTCTGGCTGATCGAGCGCGCGCTCTCGCGCGTTGCCGGCATCCGCGAAGCCACCGTCAACTACGCCACCGAGCGCGCTCGTCTTGTTTGTGAGCCGGGTGCCGTTCGCCTGTCTGCCGTGTTCGCAGCCATTGCGGACGTGGGCTACGAGGCGTGGCCCGACCAACCTTCGGCCCGCCGTACAGCCGAGGCGCGCGAGCGCCGCAGCCTGCTGATCCGGCTCGGTATTGCCATGCTCGGGATGATGCAGGTGATGATGTACGCGTGGCCGGTGTACTTGCACGGCAGCGACATCCCCGTCGACCAGACCCGCCTGATGCAGTGGGCGAGCCTGTTGTTGACCGTGCCTGTGGTGCTGATCTCTGCTGCCCCGATCTTCCGCAACGCGTGGCGTCAGGTACGGCACGCGCATGTCGGCATGGATGTGCCGGTGGCGCTGGGCATTGGCGCAGCGTTCGTCGCGAGTGTGTTCGCCACGGTGCGCGGCCATGGCGAGACGTACTTCGATTCTGTGACGATGTTCGTCGCATTCCTGCTGGCAGCACGGTATCTGGAGTTGCGTGCGCGGCAGAGCGCCGCATCAGGTGCGGAAGCCCTGGTGCGCCAGTTGCCAGCCACCTGCCGCCGCATCGATGCGACATCCGGCGCGGTGGAAACCATTCCCGTTGCCACGCTGTGTGCGGGGGATTGCGTGGAGGTGCGCGCGGGCGAGGTGCTCCCCGCTGACGGCATGATCGAGCGCGGCACCACCGAGATCGATGAATCGCTGCTCTCCGGTGAGAGCGTGCCGCGCCGGCGCAACGTAGGCGCCGCCGTGCTTGCCGGCAGTTATAACGTGGTCAGCGCTATCCGCGTGCGCGTGAGCCGTGTGGGCACGCAGACACGTCTGGCGGCCATCGTCGAACTGCTCGATCGTGCGCTGACCGACAAGCCTCGCATGGCTGAGCTTGCCGATCACGTTGCCGGCCGCTTTGTGGCGGTGCTGCTTGGTTGGGCGGTGCTGACGGCGATTGCGTGGTGGTGGATCGATCCGAGCCGCATGTTTGCCGTCACGGTCGCGGTGCTGGTGGTGAGCTGCCCGTGTGCGTTGTCCCTGGCCACACCGTCTGCGTTGGCGGCGGCCAGCGGCGCGTTGGCACGGCGCGGCGTGCTGGTCACGCGCGGTCACGCCATCGAAAGCCTGGCCGCTGTCACAGACGTGCTGCTCGACAAGACCGGCACGCTCACAGAAGGTCGTCTGCGCCTGTTGAGCATCGAAACCTTTGCCGATGCGGACGCCGAAGCCTGCCTGGCGATGGCCTGTGCGATGGAGCAATCGGAGAACCATCCGATTGCGCAGTCGCTACGTGCTGCTACGCCCGATGCACTGACGTTGCCCGCCGTGGAGCGCGCCATCAATGTGCCGGGGCAGGGGGTGCATGCGGTGGTTGGTGGCCGCTCGCTGCGCTTGGGCACGCAGTTGTTCGCCGCAACGCAGTACGCGGATCAACCAGTCCAGGCCATTCGCTACGGCTACGAAGCGCCGATGGAAGAGGTGCCGCCCGCCGCGGCATGCACTGTGGTCTGGCTTGGATGTGACGGACAACCCCTCGCGCGTTTCACCCTGGCCGATACGCCGCGTGCCGATGCACCCGCCTGCCTGGAAGCATTGCGCAGGCAAGGCTTGTGTTTGCACCTGGTGTCCGGTGACACGCCGGAGACCGTGCACTGGTGGGCGAACCGATTGGGTATCGATCACGCCGTCGGCGGCGCCAGCCCCGAAGACAAGCGCGCCTACGTGCAGATGCTGCAGGCGCGCAGGGCACGTGTACTGGCCGTCGGCGACGGCATCAACGATGCGCCCTTGCTAGCGCAGGCGCAGGTCTCCATCGCCATCGGCACCGGTGCGCCGCTTGCACAGGCAGGCGCCGACGCGATTCTCACCGAGCCTCGCCTGTCCGCCATCAGCGAGGCCGTATCCATCGGTCGCCGCACGTTGCGCGTGGTGCGCCAGAACCTCGGTTGGGCCTTTGCTTACAACGCGATCAGCATCCCGCTCGCCACGCTGGGGTGGCTGTCGCCATTGGCGGCGGGCATCGGCATGTCCGTGTCGTCGCTGCTGGTGGCGCTCAATGCGTGGCGGCTATCGCGCGCCCCACGGCACGTGATCTAGGAGGCTGCATGGAAACGCTGTTCCTGCTGGTTCCGCTGTCGCTGATGCTGGTGATGGCGATCGTCGGTGTGCTGTGGTGGGCCGTCGGCTCGGGCCAGTACGACGATCTGAAGACGCCGGCCGAGTCGATTCTGCTGGACCCGGATACGCCTGCGCGCAACACAAGGCCACGAGACGGCGCCGCTTAACCACATTGGCCGGGGTGCCTTGATGCACATCAAGACCCAAAGGTCGCCCGATTCTTAACATGACCGCATCAAACCAACACACTCGGGGAGCAAGCATGGAATCGTCCAGCGCGTTGCAGCACACCCAGACCTTCAACTACCGCGTGGTACGCCAGTTCTCGATCATGACGATCGTCTGGGGCATTGTCGGTATGGCGGTCGGTGCGCTGATCGCGGCCCAGTTGATCTGGCCGCAACTGAATTTTGGGGTGCCCTGGCTGTCGTACGGCCGGCTGCGTCCGCTGCATACCAACGCGGTCATCTTTGCGTTTGGCGGCAGCGCGCTGTTTGCCACGTCGTATTACATCGTGCAGCGCACGTGTCAGGTGCGCCTGTTCTCCGACACGCTGGCAGCGTTCACCTTCTGGGGCTGGCAGGCCGTGATCCTGGCTGCCGTCATCACGCTGCCGCTGGGCTACACCAGCTCGAAGGAATACGCCGAGCTGGAATGGCCGATCGACATCCTCATCACGCTGGTGTGGGTGGTGTACGCGGTGGTGTTCTTCGGCACCATCATCAAGCGCAAGACCCGCCATATCTACGTGGCCAACTGGTTCTTCGGCGCTTACATCGTCACCATCGCGCTGCTGCACATCGTCAACAACGCTGAGTTGCCGGTGACGATGTGGAAGTCGTACTCGGCCTACGCTGGCGTGCAGGATGCGATGGTGCAGTGGTGGTACGGCCATAACGCGGTGGGCTTTTTCCTGACCACCAGCTTCCTGGGGATGATGTATTACTTCGTGCCCAAGCAGGCCGAGCGTCCGATCTATTCGTACCGTCTGTCGATCGTTCACTTCTGGGCGCTGAACTTCACCTACATGTGGGCGGGCCCGCACCACCTGCAATACACCGCGCTGCCGGATTGGGCACAGTCGCTGGGCATGGTGTTCTCGCTCATCCTGCTGGCGCCGTCGTGGGGCGGCATGATCAACGGGATCATGACCCTCTCGGGTGCCTGGCATAAGCTGCGCACCGATCCGATCCTGAAGTTCCTGGTGGTGGCGCTGTCGTTCTACGGCATGGCGACGTTCGAGGGCTCGATGATGTCCATCAAGACCGTCAACGCGCTGTCGCACTACACCGACTGGACCATCGGCCACGTGCACTCCGGTGCGCTGGGCTGGGTGGCGATGATCACGATCGGCTCGATGTACTACATGATCCCGCGCCTGTTCGGGCAGCAGAAGATGTACAGCACGCGGCTGATCGAGGTGCACTTCTGGATCGCCACCGTTGGCGTGGTGCTCTATATCGCTGCCATGTGGGTCGCCGGCGTGATGCAAGGCCTGATGTGGCGCGCCACCGAGGCTGACGGCACGCTCACCTACAGCTTTGTCGAAGCAGTGAAGGCGACGTACCCGTTCTACATCATCCGCTTGCTGGGTGGCCTGTGCTTCCTGAGCGGGATGCTGCTGATGGCATTCAACGTGTTCAAGACCATTCAGGGCAGCAAGGCGGTGGACGCGCCGATCCCTCAACCGGCCCAGGCCCCGCTGGTCGCGGCACAGTGAGGAGATGAACATGAGCAACCAACAAAAGAGCTTCTTCTCGCACGAGACGCTGGAAAAAAACATCGGCTTGCTGATCGTGATGACGCTGGTCGTCGTCAGCATCGCCGGGCTGGTGCAGATCGTGCCGCTGTTCTTCCAACACTCCACCACCGAGCCGGTCAAGGGCATCGCACCGTATTCGCCGCTGCGGCTGGCCGGGCGCGACATCTACATCCGCGAAGGCTGCGTCGGCTGCCACTCGCAGCAAGTGCGTACGCTGCGTGCCGAGACCGAGCGCTACGGCCACTACTCGCTGGCTGGCGAATCGGTATTCGATCACCCGTTCCTGTGGGGCTCGAAGCGTACCGGTCCGGACCTCGCGCGTGTGGGGCAACGCTATTCGGACGACTGGCACCGCATCCACCTGCGCGATCCGCGTGAGGTGGTGCCGGAATCGAACATGCCGGCCTATGCATGGCTCGCGAAGACGCCGCTCGACAGCAGTGACATCGAGAAGAAGATGCACGTGCTGCGTCAACTTGGTGTGCCCTATACGGACGCACAGATTGCCGGTGCACGCGAGCAGCTTGCCGGCAAGACCGAAGAAGACGCCGTGGTGGCCTTTCTGCAAGGCCTGGGCGTAGAGCTGCGCAATGTGCGCGATGTGGCTGCAACGCCGGCATCGCCCGCCACCGTCGCTACCAAGGAGTGAGCCATGGCCATGCTGAGTGCAATTGCCACCGCGGTTTTCCTGGTGCTGTTCGTGGGGATCAGTTGGTGGGCGTTCTCGGCGCATCGCGCTGCCGCCAATGCGGAATCGGCCATGCTGCCGTTCCTGCTGCCCGATGAAGCCGAGGTCGCCGGCGCACGCGCAGACGCGTCGCGCCCACATCAATAAGGACACAAGATCATGAGCGACTTCATTTCTGAGTTCTGGGGGTACTACATCTCGGCGATTGCCCTGGTGGGTATCGCCTGGTGCATTTGGCTGTTGTTCTCGCAACGCAAGATCACGATCGCGCCCGGACAGCAAGCCGGCGACGACACGGGTCACGTGTGGGACGGTGACCTGCGCGAGCTGAACAATCCGTTGCCGCGCTGGTGGATGTGGATGTTCCTGCTGTCGTGCATCTTCGCCTTGTCGTACTTGGTCCTGTATCCGGGGCTGGGTGCGTATGGTGGTGTGCTGGGTTTCTCCACGCGCAGCGAGCTGGCCTCGCAGCGCGCAGCGGCTGATGCCAAGGTGCGCCCGCTCTACGAGCGCTACGCCGGTATGGACATCAAGCAGATCGCCGCCGACCCACAGGCACACGAGATCGGCCAGCGCCTGTTCCTGAACAACTGCGCGCAATGCCACGGCTCGGATGCGGGTGGCTCCAAGGGCTTCCCGAACCTGACCGACAACGACTGGCTGTATGGCGGTGATCCGGAAACGATCCTCACCACCATCACCAAGGGCCGCCATGGCGTCATGCCGTCGTTGGCGGCGGTGGTGGATGCCAACCAGGCCGCCAACGTTGCCAACTACGTGCGCTCGCTGTCGGGCCTGGCCTATGACCCGATCAAGGCCTCACGTGGCGAGTCGACCTTCAAGTCGGTCTGCGCCGCGTGCCACATGGCCACCGGCAAGGGCAATCAGGCGCTTGGCGCGCCCAACCTGACCGACCGCGTCTGGCTGTATGGCAGTTCCGAGGGAACCATCGTTGAGACCATTCTCAAGGGCCGCGACAACACGATGCCGGCGCACGAGAACCTGCTGTCGCCGGAGAAGATCCGCATGCTCGCGGCCTACGTGTGGGGGCTGTCGAACAACAACACGAGCGCCCAGCAATGAGCGAACACGAACCCGGCTGGCGCCCCATGACACCTGCCGTTGCAACGGCAGGCTCGGACGACACGCCCACCGAGCAGGCGCTCTACGAAGTCCGGCGCAAGATCTATCCGCGCTCCGTGACGGGAGCGTTCGCAAGCTGGCGGGTGTGGATGGTGCTGGCCACGCAAGCCATCTTCTACGGCTTGCCGTGGTTTGAATGGAATGGGCGCCAGGCGGTGTTGTTCGACCTGGGGGCACGCAAGTTCTACCTGTTCGGGCTGGTGTTGTGGCCGCAGGACGTGATCTACCTGACGGTGCTGCTGGTGCTGTCGGCGCTGGGGCTGTTCCTGTTCACGGCAGTGGCAGGGCGGCTCTTCTGCGGCTACGCCTGCCCACAAACGGTCTACACCGAAATCTTCATGTGGATCGAGCGACATATCGAAGGCGACCGCTTCGCCCGCATCCGTCTCGACGGTGAGCGCTGGAGCCTGCGCAAGCTACGCCTCAAGGCGGCCAAGCATTCAGCCTGGGTGGTGATTGCGCTGTGGACGGGCTTCACCTTCGTCGGCTTCTTCACGCCGATCCGTGAGCTCGGCATGGAGACGTGGACGCTGTCGCTCGGGCCGTGGCAGACCTTCTGGATGCTGTTCTACGCATTCGCCACCTGGGGCAATGCAGGCTTCCTGCGCGAGCAGGTGTGCCTCTACATGTGTCCGTACGCCCGCTTCCAGAGCGTGATGGTCGACCCTGATACCTACGTCGTCACCTATGACACGCAACGCGGCGAGCCGCGCGGCAGCCGCTCGCGCAGTGCAGACTTTGCAGCGCAAGGGCTCGGTTCATGCGTGGACTGCAGCATCTGCGTGCAGGTGTGTCCGACCGGCATCGACATTCGTCAGGGCCTCCAGTACGAGTGCATCGGCTGCGGCGCCTGCATCGATGCGTGCGATCAGGTGATGGACAAGATGCGCTACCCGCGCGGCTTGATCCGCTACACATCCGAGCGCGCGATGCACGACCGGCTTACCCCGAAGGAGGCGCGGCGCCATCTGCTGCGCCCGCGCGTGCTGATCTATACCGGGATCATGCTGGTGCTCATTACGGGCTTCATCGTTGCGCTGACGATGCGCCAGCCACTCAAGGTGGACGTGATTCGCGATCGTGGTGCACTGGCCCGCGAGGTGGACGGCGGCAAGATCGAGAACGTCTATCGCCTGCAACTGATGAATGCTTCCGAGCAACCTATGCGCGTGACTATCACTGCTGAGGGGCTGCCGCAACTGGACGTGCAGGGCGGTCGTGGCGAATCGACCACGCTTGAACTGGCGCCGGCGGCCAATCGTCTGCTGCCGATCCGCGTGCGTCGCCCGGCAGACGACGTGGGAGCCGGCTCGCACAAGATCCGCTTCGTGATCCAGGCAGACATCGGCAGCGAAAGCCTCGTGCTGCGCGAGCCGTCGAGTTTCATCGTGCCGCGCTGATGCGGTTTTAAAACAGGAGACACAGATGCAGACAATGCAATCTTCCGCTCCGGCCCGGCCATGGTGGCGCGAGCCCTGGCCTTGGCTGCTGATGGCCGGCCCCTTTGTCGCCATGGTCGGGTGTGGCGTCACCATCTGGCTGGCCGTGTCGCATCCGGACCCCGTCATTCATGACAACGTCGTGCGGCGCGGCTTGGTCGTCGAGAAGCCCGTCTCCGTGCCGGCCCAAGCCGCCCACGGGGAGGTCCGATGAAACGCCGCCTGCTGATGTGGATTCTCTGGCCAGCATTTCTGTGCGCAGCGCTGGCCGAGCTGGTTGTGTTTGCGGTGGTGGACCCGGCCGATCTGCGCTTCTTCGGCGAGCAGATTGCCGTGTCGGCCGAGGCGGTCTACACGGTGTCGTTCTTCGTGTTCTGGTTGCTGTGCGGATTGTCGAGCGCACTCACGCTGTACGTGTCGCCGGGTATCGGCAAGCTGGAGGCGCATGAGCATCCGCTCGTATGAGCAGATGCCTTGGAGGCAGTGGAAGTGATGAGCGGCTCAGTTGGCCTGTCCACTCATTACCTGGCGCAGGCCTGCCATGTCGATCAGCTTGACGTGGCGCTGGCGGATCTGGATCAGGCCGGCTTCAGCAAAGCGCGAGAACAGGCGGCTTACGGTTTCGAGCTTCAGGCCCAGATAGCTGCCGAGTTCTTCGCGGCTCATGCGCAGCACGAACTCGGTCGACGAATACCCGCGCTGGGCTGAACGCTTGGACAGGTTGAGCAGGAACGCGGCAAGGCGTTCTTCAGCGCGCATCGAGCCGAGCGTCAGCAGCATCTGGTGATCCTGCGAGATCTCCTTGCTCATGAGGCGAAGGAACTGGTGCTGCAAAGAGGGCAGCCGGCGCGAAAGCTGTTGCAGTTGGTCGTAGCGCACCACGCAGACTTCGGTGTCTTCCAGCGCGGTGGCGTCCGATACGTGGCACATGTCGCCAATGCCGTCGAGCCCGACAATCTCGCCGGGCAGGTGAAAGCCGGTGATCTGATGGCGGCCGTCTTCCAGCGTCAGGTGCGTCTTGAGCGTGCCGAAGCGGATGCCGTACACGGCTTCTAGCGGTTCACCGAGGGCGTAGAGCGTCTGGCCTTTCTTGATGCGGATGCGCTCGGCAACCAACTCATCCATCTTGCGCACGTCTTCCGAATTCATGCCCACCGGCAGACAGATCTGGCCGAGTACGCAGGTGGAACAACGGGAAGCTTGGTCGGTGAGTGCGATTCGTGTGAGCACAGGGGGCGAGTGAATTTCGAGTAAGTGAAATGAGAAATTCTTGTGATGCAACCGCGGCCTATTATAACGGCGACCATGCTGATATCGGATTGTTCCGATAACGTGAATTGCGCGAAATGCACGGAATTCCCGTCAGCAAAACACTAACTTTGGCCCATATCAAAAGAGCGTCAAAAAGATGAATGTTGCTGCGCTCGTGAGCGTTTTTCTGATCGCGCTGCTTGGGGGGGTCCACTGCCTGGCAATGTGCAGCGGTATCGCGTTGGCCGCTGAGCGCGGGCAGGTGCCGGTGCGCATCGTTTCGCGTCGCAGGCTGGCGTTCGAGCAAGCGGTCATGCATGCCGGGCGCATCAGTATGTACGCGGTGTTGGGGGCCATCATGGGCGCGCTCGGTGCCACGGTTTGGCGCCAGCAGTGGCTGCCGATTCAACGCGGATTGTTCGCATTTGCCAGTGCGCTGCTGCTGGTTTATGGCGTGCTGCTACTCGTACGTACCACGGGTGATACCTGGCGCAATCCTTGGTTGGAGCGCGTGCTTGGTCGGGTGGCTGGTGCGCTGTCGAAAACGGGGGGGCGATTGGGTGGAAATCTGCATCGCAGCCCGCCGTTAGTGCGGCGCTATGTCACGGGCTTGGCATGGGGGCTCGTACCGTGCGGTATGGTTTACGGGGCCCTGGCAGTGGCGTTGTTGGCGGGCAACGCGTCATCGGGGGCGGTTGTGATGCTGGCGTTTGGTGCGGGCACGCTGCCGAATCTGCTCATGATGTCCGGGTTGGCTGGCTGGTTGAGGGGGCTGTCTCGCCGAAAATGGGCGCGTGGCGCGGCGGGTGCCGCCATCGCCGCCTTTGGCATTTGGGGGCTGGTGTGTGCTGCGTGGCTGCCAGAGATGCTCAACGCACACGGTTTCTGCCTAGTGCTGTAGCTGTTTGAAGCACCTGCAGACCAGCGTCTGGCCTGGGGCGGGGCACTAGGACATCTTCCCGGTTGCGGCACCGCAGGAAATTGCCCTACAATCAAATACAATTCGACTCGCCCACCGCGCAGATCAACAATCCTAAGCGCGGCGCCAAGCGACGCCATCCAGCGCGAAAGCCACAAAAAAGGCCGCCCTGGACAGTCGATTCGGGCAGGGTGCCAGTCTTCGTTGGCAACCGCCCGGTGCAGTATCCGTCCCCATGGCGGCGGAAGAAATTGCCCTTGTGGTGCCTGACCGGCACCGGATCAACTCGCTCCTCCGGCCCTTTTTGCGGGCACAGCCACTGCGTTTCGGTGTAAGGCCCAATTGGTCTAATTGGCCCTCGCGCGCCGGGCCCGGGCGGGCAACAGCATTCAGACATGCCGCGTGCGTCGCGGCGGGACGACAAACCTCAAGCGTGACGGCGACCTGCCGACCGCGAGCAATGACGAGCCGCTCAACCGAATGAATACCCAAGAGGCGAAGATCGTCCTCGAGACCGCGCTGATCTGCGCGCAGGACCCCTTGCGAGTCAATGACTTGCGCAAGCTGTTCGATGAAGATGTTTCCGCGGACACCATTCGCGTGCTGCTTGAAGAGCTGCGCCAGGACTGGCTCAACCGTGGTGTCGAACTGGTCGCGCTGGCCTCGGGCTGGCGCTTGCAGAGTCGCCCTGAGATGCGCGTGTATCTCGATCGCCTGCATCCGGAAAAGCCGCCCAAGTACTCGCGCGCGGTGATGGAAACGCTGGCGATCATCTCGTATCGCCAGCCGGTCACGCGCGGTGATATCGAAGATATTCGCGGCGTCACGGTCAACACGCAGGTCATCAAGCAGATCGAGGACCGCGGCTGGATCGAGGTGATTGGCCACCGCGATGTGCCGGGCCGTCCGGCGTTGTATGCCACCACCAAGCAGTTTCTGGACGACCTCGGCCTGCGCTCGCTGGATGAGCTGCCGCCGCTCGAAGATGCCCGTGCCCAGGCGCAGGCAAGTTTGCTGGAGCAAGGCGCCATCGAATTCGAGGGCGCGGCGATCGCGGTGCAGGAATTGACTGCGCTGGTCAACGATGCGCCGGAGGGCGAGGGCGCTCCGGCGCCTTCTGACGACGTAACCGAACCGCTGCTGGCCGAGGCGGCGAAAGCAGATACACCTGTTGTGCACGCAGAAGCCGAGGCCGCCGCCGAGGTCGAGGCGAGCGGGTCGAACGCCCCCGAAGCTGAAACCGAAACCGTTGAGGCGGAATCGGAAGATCCGAACAAGACCGTGGCTGAGCCGTCAGCGGCTTCCACGAATGAACACTCGTAATGCCATGCCGGCCGCCCAGTCGGCGCATGGCCTGAACCACTTGAATTGAAAGACGTTGTGAGCACCCTGCCAGATTCCATGGATACACGTATGCCGGCTGACGCCGACGCTTCCGCACCCCGGCAAGAGGGCGCAGGGGATGGCGCTGAGTCGTCCGCGCCCCGCCGCAAAGGGTTGCGCCGGGGCCTGCGCAACCTCGTGGCGTCGCGCCGCCAGCAGCAGGACGACCGCCCGGAAGGCGAGGCGTCTGCAGGCGAAGTTGCAGCCGATGCCGGCCAGCCTGCGCAGCCGCGCAAGAGCCGCGCTCCGCGAGCCCGCAAGCCGAAAGAGGCCCCCGCTAGCGATGTGCCGGTGGTAACAGAATCTGCCGCACCGGTTGAAGGCGCTCCCGCGGAAGGCCGGGGCGAACGCGGCGAGCGACGCGGCCCGCGTGGCCGGTTCGGCAAGAGCCGTCGTCGTGAGGGCGAGGGTCAGCCAGCAGGCGAGCGCACTGAAAATGCGGGGGGCAAGAGCGCCAATGCTGGTCGCGGCAAAGGTCAAGGCCGTAACGGTAAGCCACAGCAGGGCAAGGCAGGCAGCCAGGGGCGCGGTAGCCAAGGCGGCAAGGGTGGCAAGGGTTCTGACGACGTTTTCCAGTACGTGATTTCCGGTGCATACGACTCCGAAGCCGACACTGGTGGAGCATCGCAGTCGAGCAAGGCGCGTGAGCTGACCGCCGAGGACGATGCGCCCAAGCTGCACAAGATCCTGGCCGACGCGGGCCTGGGCTCGCGCCGTGACATGGAAGATCTGATCCTGCAAGGCCGTGTCTCGGTGAACGGTCTGCCGGCGCACATCGGTCAGCGCATTCTTGCCACCGATCAGGTGCGCGTGAACGGCAAGCTGATTCAGCGCAAGCTGCCCAACAAGCCGCCGCGCGTGCTGCTGTACCACAAGCCGGCCGGCGAAATCGTCAGCCAATCCGATCCGGACGGCCGTCCGACGGTGTTTGACGCACTGCCGCGCATGAAGACCGGCAAGTGGGTTGCTGTCGGCCGCCTAGACTTCAATACCGAAGGTCTGTTGATTTTCACGACGTCTGGCGATATCGCTAACCGCTTCATGCACCCGCGCTATGGCGTTGAGCGTGAATATGCGGTGCGTACGCTCGGCGAACTGGCTGAAACCGATCGCCAGAAGCTGCTCCACGGCATCCAGTTGCAAGATGGCGAGGCCAATTTCCTGCGCTGCGCTGACGGCGGCGGCGAGGGCGTCAACCACTGGTACCACGTCGCCCTGACCGAAGGCCGCAACCGCGAAGTGCGCCGGATGTTCGAGGCGGTCAATCTGACCGTGTCGCGTCTGATCCGTACGCGCTACGGCAGCTTTGTGCTGCCGCGCGGCCTCAAGCGCGGGCGCTGGCAGGAAGTGTCGGCTGAAGATGTGCGCACGCTGATGGGTACGCTGGGCATGAAGGTGCCGGCAGCGAGTTCGGGTGGCCAGCAGAACAATCGTCAAGGCAACCGCCGTCGTGAGGCGCCGGTGCTGATGGGGCCGATGTCGTCGGGCTTTACCGGCGAGGCGAACTTCCAGTCGCGCGGTATGGGTGTCGAGAATGGCAATCGCGTGGCGCCGGCGCCACGCCGCCAGTCCAATCCGCGCCAGCCGGACCCGATGCAGACCTCCATGGGCTACATCAATGTGGGTGGCCCGACCACGTTGACGGCACGCACCCGTACGGGCAGTCGACCGGACGGCCGTGGTGGTGCAGGTGCGGGTGGTGGCATGCGTGACGGTAACCGCGCACCGGGCACCAAGCGCCCGGGCAAGGGCGGTGGCGTGCCGAATGGCAACAAGGCTGGAAACAAAGCGCGCAGTGGTGGTGGCAACCGCGGCGGCAAGCGTTGAGTCTGGTGGCGCTGTGTGCGGTATCCGTCGCGGCGCCCGATTTTGTGGTGCGTCCTGGGCAATTTTTGCGTTTTGCCCAGAGACGGATTACAATATGAGTCTAATCAAAAGTCATCCTGCAGAAGATGGGCGAATGATATGGGCGTTGCGCCCATTTTTTTTTGCTTCAGCAGGTTGGCAGTACCGGGAAATTCTTCAGGAAAAACGTGCATCTGACTGATCTGATTGAGAAAACCCTCGCCGCCATGGGCTACGAACTGGTGGAAGTGGAACGCGCGCCAGCTGGATTGCTGCGCGTGTATATCGATCAGGCGGAGAACGGCATCGTCATTGAAGATTGCGAGAAGGTGAGTCATCAGCTCACGCGTGTCTTCGAAGTCGAAAACGTGAATTACGAACGGCTGGAAGTGTCGTCGCCTGGGTTGGACCGCCCGCTGCGCACGCTGTCCGATTTCACGCGTTTCGCAGGCCTCGAGGCCAAGGTGACGCTGCGCCTGCCGGTGGGTGGCCAGAAGAATTTCACGGGGATCATTCAGGCTCCAACGGGGGAGCCCGGCCAAGAACGGGTCGGCCTCGAGTTTGAGGGCAAGGAAGGCCCGGCACTGCTGGAATTCACGCTGTCGGAACTCGACCGCGCCCGGCTGGTGCCTGTGCTGGACTTCAAAGGAAATCGAAACAAAGGGAACAAGCAATGAGCCGCGAAGTTCTGTTGCTCGTCGATGCGCTTGCGCGCGAAAAAAACGTCGACAAGGATGTGGTGTTCGGGGCGCTGGAAGCCGCATTGGCTTCCGCGACCAAGAAGCGCTTTGAAGAAGACGTGGATGTGCGCGTGGCGATCGACCGTGAGTCGGGCGAGCACGAAACCTTCCGTCGCTGGTTGGTCGTTCCCGATGATGCCGGGCTGCAAGAGCCGGACAAGCAGATTCTGCTGTTCGAAGCCAAGGAGCAGGACGCCGACATCGACGTCGACCAATTCATCGAAGAGCAGATCGAGTCGGTCGAGTTCGGCCGCATTGGCGCACAGGCTGCCAAGCAGGTGATCCTGCAGCGCATCCGCGATGCCGAGCGCGAGCAGATCCTGAACGACTACCTCGATCGCGGCGAAAAGATCATGACCGGCACGATCAAGCGTGCCGATAAGAAGGGTCTGATCGTCGAATCCGGCCGCGTGGAAGCACTGCTGGCGCGCGATCAGATGATCCCGAAGGAAAACCTGCGCACGGGCGACCGTGTTCGCGCGTACATCCTGAACGTCGACCGCACCGCACGCGGTCCGCAGATCGAGCTCTCGCGCACGTGCCCCGAGTTCCTCATTAAGCTCTTCGAGAACGAAGTGCCGGAAATGGAGCAGGGCCTGCTGGAGATCAAGGCGGCAGCGCGCGATCCGGGCGTGCGTGCGAAAATTGCGGTCGTGGCGCACGATAAGCGTATCGATCCGATTGGCACCTGCGTTGGCGTGCGTGGTACGCGTGTGACGGCAGTGCGTAACGAGGTCGGCGGCGAGGCCGTGGACATTGTGCTGTGGTCGGAAGACCCGGCGCAATTCGTGATTGGTGCATTGGCGCCGGCGCAAGTGCAATCCATCGTCGTTGACGAAGAGAAGCACAGCATGGACGTGGTGGTTGACGACGAAAACCTCGCCGTCGCCATTGGCCGTAGCGGCCAGAACGTGCGTCTGGCCTCGGAGCTGACCGGCTGGCAGATCAACATCATGACGCCGGCTGAGTCTGCACAGAAGCAGGCGGAAGAAAGCTCCGTCGTTCGCCAGCTGTTCATGGCGAAGCTGGACGTGGACGAAGAGGTTGCCGACATCCTGATCGAAGAGGGCTTCAGCTCGCTCGAGGAAGTGGCTTATGTGCCGCTGCAGGAAATGCTGGAGATCGAAGCGTTCGACGAAGACACCGTCAACGAGCTGCGCAACCGCGCCCGTGACGTGCTGTTGACGATGGAGCTGGCAAAGGAAGAGAAGGTCGAGAAGGTGTCGCAAGACCTGCGCGACCTCGAGGGGCTGACCCCGGAGCTGATCGGCAAGCTGGCCGAGGGGAACATCCAGACGCGTGACGACTTGGCTGAGCTGGCCGTGGACGAACTGGTCGAGATGACCGGCGTTAACGAAGAACAGGCCAAGGCGCTGATCATGAAGGCGCGTGAACACTGGTTTTCGTGACGTTGCGAGACCCACATCGATCCATTGATCGTTTCTCGCAATCCTCACTAAAACCAAGCATCGAAAGGGTTTGAATGGCAAGCACAACAGTTGCCCAACTCGCAGGCGAATTGAACCGTAGCGCATCGGCGCTGCTGGAACAATTGCAAGCTGCGGGCGTGCAGAAGGCGACGCCGGAAGACGTCATCACCGAATCGGACAAGACCCGTCTGCTTGACTATCTCAAGCGAGCACACGGCAATGCCGAGGATGGCGCGCGAAAGAAGATCACGATCACCAAGCGTGAAACCAGTGAGATTCGCCAGGCGGATGCCACCGGCAAGACGCGCACCGTGCAAGTGGAAGTCAAGAAGAAGCGCGTGCTGGTCCAGCGTGACGAGGCGCATTCGGCCAAACCGGAAGGCGAAGCTACGCCTGCAGCGCCGGTGGTCGACGCCGAGGAAGTTGCGCGCCGCGAGGAAGAGCAACGCCAGCAGGCGGAACAGCTGGCCCGCCAGGAAGCAGAGCTGAAGGCGCGCCAGGAAGCGATGGAGCGTGAGGAAGCCGAGCGCCGCGCCCGTCAGGAAGCCGCTGAAGCTGAGCAGAAGCGCCAGGCAGAACTCGCCGCCAAGAAGGCGGAAGAGGAAGCCGTGGCCGCTCGTACTGCCGCAGAAGCTGCAGACGAAGCCCCGCGCCGCAAGGCCGAGGAAGACGCTGCACGCTTGGCTACTGAGCGCGAAGCCGCGCAGAAGGCTGCCGACGAGGCGCGCGTGGCTGCTGACAAGATCAAGGCTGAGGAAGACGCAGCGCGCAAGCGCCGTGAAGCCGCCGAAGCTGAGGCCCGCGCCATCCGCGAAATGATGAGCGCCCCGGCCCGCGTGTTGAAGACGCCGGCCGAGCGCAAGGCTGAAGAGACGAAGAAGGCTGAGCAATCGGGCACGCTGCACAAGCCGGTCAAGCCGGCTGGGGAAGCGCGCCCGGCAGCGGCGGCCAAGAAGCCGGCCGCACCGGCACCCGCTGCAGCGGCACCGACCTCGCCGTCTGGCGATAAGAAGGGTGGTCGCGGCAAGTCGGGCTGGCAGGACGATAACCGTGGCAGCAAGCGCGGTGGCTTGAAAACCCGCGGTGACACGGGCGGCAGCGATGGCTGGCGTTCGGGCCGGGGTGGCCGCAACCGCCACGGTGACGATAACCGCAACGCCTTCCAGGCACCGACCGAACCGGTCGTGCGCGAAGTGCACGTGCCGGAAACCATCTCTGTGGCCGATCTGGCGCACAAGATGTCGGTCAAGGCTGCAGAAGTCATCAAGCAGATGATGAAGCTCGGCCAGATGGTCACGATCAACCAGGTGCTGGACCAAGAAACCGCGATGATCGTGGTCGAAGAAATGGGCCACCAGGCGGTCGCTGCCAAGCTGGACGACCCGGAAGCGCTGCTGATCGAGGGCGTGGAAGAGCCGACGAACGTCGAGGCCGAAACCCGTCCTCCGGTCGTGACCGTGATGGGCCACGTCGACCACGGCAAGACCTCGCTGCTGGACTACATCCGTCGCGCCAAGGTCGCTGCGGGCGAAGCCGGCGGCATCACGCAGCACATCGGCGCATACCACGTCGAAACCGATCGCGGCGTCATCACCTTCCTGGACACCCCGGGTCACGAGGCCTTTACGGCCATGCGTGCACGCGGTGCCAAGGCGACCGATATCGTGATTCTGGTGGTGGCTGCCGACGATGGTGTCATGCCGCAGACGAAGGAAGCCATCGCCCATGCGAAGGCGGCTGGCGTGCCCATCGTGGTGGCGATCACCAAGGTTGACAAGCCTGAAGCCAATCCGGACCGCGTCAAGCAGGAACTGGTGGCCGAAAGTGTGATCCCGGAAGAGTACGGCGGTGATGTGCCGTTCGTGCCGGTATCCGCCAAGACGGGCGCAGGCATCGACAGCCTGCTGGAAAACGTGCTGCTGCAGGCTGAAGTGCTGGAGTTGAAGGCGCCGATCAACGCGCCGGCCAAGGGTCTGGTGGTGGAAGCTCAGCTCGACAAGGGCAAGGGCCCGATCGCTACGGTGCTGGTGCAGAGCGGCACGCTCAAGCGCGGTGACGTGGTGCTCGCAGGCACGGCCTACGGTCGTGTGCGCGCCATGCTGGACGAAGATGGCAAGCCGGCGAAGGAAGCCGGTCCGTCGATCCCGGTGGAAATCCAGGGTCTGTCGGAAGTGCCGGGTGCAGGCGAAGAAGTGCTGGTGCTGCCGGACGAGCGCAAGGCGCGCGAAATCGCGCTGTTCCGCCAAGGTAAGTTCCGCGATGTGAAGCTGGCTCGCCAGCAGGCTGCCAAGCTGGAAAACATGCTGGAACAGATGAGCGAAGGCGACGTGAAGTCGCTGCCGCTGATCGTCAAGGCCGACGTGCAGGGCTCGCAGGAAGCACTGGTGCACTCGCTGAAGAAGCTGTCGACCGACGAAGTGCGTGTGCAGGTTGTGCACGCCGCCGTGGGTGGCATCACCGAGTCGGACGTCAACCTGGCAACCGCGTCGAAGGCCGTCATCATCGGCTTCAACACGCGGGCTGATGCGGGCGCGCGCAAGCTGGCCGAGCATCACGGTATCGACATCCGCTACTACAACATCATCTATGACGCTGTGGATGAGGTGAAGGCGGCGATGTCGGGCATGCTGTCGCCGGAAAAGCGCGAAGAGACCACGGGTACCGTCGAGGTGCGCCAGGTCTTCCACGTGCCGAAGGTTGGCGCGGTGGCTGGTTGTATGGTGCTGGATGGCTTCGTCAAGCGGAACTCGCTGGTGCGTGTGCTGCGCGACAACGTGGTCATCTTCTCGGGCGAGCTGGATTCGCTCAAGCGCTTCAAGGACGATGTGAAGGAAGTGAAGCAAGGCTTCGAATGCGGCCTGTCGATCAAGAACTTCAACGACGTCAAGGAAGGCGATCACCTCGAGATCTACGAGATCACCGAGGTGGCACGTACGCTGTAATACGTTGGCCGGACGCTGCGGTGTCCGGCTCGACTTTGCGACGGTGGCCCGGGCGCGTCCCGCGCCACCGTTTTGTCTTTTGGGGCTGCCGGCGTGTTCCGGTGGCGCCGTATGGGGAACACGCTATGCCGAAAAAATCGGGATCGGCCGCCGGCCGCAACCTGCGCATCGCCGACCAGATCCAGCGCGATCTGGCCGAGCTGATCCAGCGCGAAATCAAGAACCCGGCGATGGGCCTTGTGACGCTGCAATCCGTGACGCTCACACCGGACTACGCGCACGCCAAGATCTACTTCACGGTGCTGGGTGCCGAAGCGGAAGTCGCCGCCGCCATCCTGAACGAGAAGGCCGGCTATCTGCACTCGCTGTTGTTCAAGCGCTTGCACATCCACACCGTGCCGACGCTGCACTTCCACTTTGACGGTTCGCTTGAGCGCGGCATCGAGATGTCGCGCCTGATCGACGAAGCCAACGCCACGCGCGCCAAAGACGACTGACGATGGCAGAGCAACACGCGCCCAAGCTGCAGAAGCCGCCGCGCCGTGACGTGCACGGCGTGCTGCTGCTGGACAAGCCGATCGGCTGGTCGAGCAACGACGCGCTGATGCGCACCAAGCGCCTGCTGTGGGCCAAGAAGGCTGGACACACCGGCACGCTCGATCCGTTGGCAACGGGGCTGCTGCCGCTGTGTTTTGGCGAGGCGACCAAGTTCTCGCAGGATTTGCTCGACGCGGACAAGACATACGAAACGGTTGTGCGTCTGGGTATCAAGACGAGTACCGCAGACGCCGAAGGCGAGGTGCTGAGTGAGCGACCCGTGTTGGTCACGCTCGCGCAGGTGCAAGCTGCGGTCGATCGCTTTGTCGGCGAGATCGACCAGGTGCCGCCGATGCACTCCGCGCTGAAGAAGGACGGCAAGCCGTTGTACGAATATGCCCGTGCGGGGCAAACGGTGGAGCGTGCCGCGCGCCGGGTGACGATTCATGCCATCGACGTGCTGGCGACGGATCTGGAATCTGCCACGCCAACCATTACGTTGCGCGTGGCATGCAGCAAGGGCACGTACATCCGCACGTTGGGCGAGGATATTGGTGAGGCGCTGGGTTGTGGCGGGCATCTGACCGCGCTGCGGCGCACTCAGGTTGGCAATCTGACGCTGGAGGGGGCGGTGACGCTTGAAGCGTTGGAAGCCGTGCCGGAAGAGCAGCGCGCAGCAATGCTGGCACCTGTGGACGCGTTGCTGCAAACGCTGCCTCGTGTGGAGTTGGATGCCGAAGACAGCCGCCGTTTCCTGCACGGCCAGCGCCTGGCGCTCCGATTGGCGTTGCCGAACGCTGAGCAAGTTCGTGTCTATGGCGTACGCGGAGATGCCGTCACCTCGCTGCTCGGCGTGGCAGTTTGGCGCGAAGGGGCCCTGAGGCCTGAGCGTCTTGTTCACCTCTGAGCTGTTCTGTTCGACGGACAAGAAAAAGCCACGCGTTGCTGCGTGGCTTTTTTGTTGGTAATTCCTACCCAAACCGGACCAGAGTTACCCTGGTCCGACGATGAAACGATGTCCTGAGTGTTCGGCAAGCAGGCCCTACAAACTGTCCGATGGACGGCTCAAGTGTCGCGCCTGCGGCAAGCGGTTCAGTTGGACGTCTGTGTGGGATTCGGCGCGCCTGAGCAGCCGAGAGAAGACCCGTTTGTTGGAGTTGTTTGTGCTGGGTGTGCCGGTCTATCGACAGCGTTTCGATCGGTCGGTCAGCGCCAAATCGCGCGAGCGCTTCTATCGGCTGATTCGCGCCTGCATGGCGCAGCAAGAGCAGTTGCGCGAGCCGTTCACCGGCGCGCTGGAATGCGACGAAACCACGTTTGGCGGGGCTCGGCACGGCAAACGTGGCTGGGGAGCAACTGGCAAGGTGGTGGTCTTCGGCATCGTCAAACGCAACGGCGAAGTGAAGGCCGCACCGATTGCTCAGCATGACCAGGCGGCCATCATGGATCAGATTCAAGCCCATACCCGCGAGGGCTCGCTGTACTACACCGATGCCTGGCAGGCCTATGCCACCTTGCGGCTACGAGGTAACCATGTGGTGGTACGCAAGGAGAAGGGCAAACCGGTTGGTCGGGACCATATCAACGGCATCGAGGGCTTCTGGAGCTACGCCAAGAACTGGCTCTATCCGTACCGTGGCGTGCTCAGCAAATTCTTCCATCTTTATTTGGCTGAAACCTGCTACCGCTTCAACCACCGCGATGAGGACCTGAAACCCTTGCTGCGCAAGCTTCTGCAGGCAACTCCCACCTTCGAAATTCAACCCATTTTGGTCCGGTTTGGGTAGGAATTATCTTTTTGTTTGGGCGACGTTTCCGTCAGTGCGCGCCGGCCGCTGCCTCCGCGCCACCGGCCGATTTGGCCGGCTTGGTCAGCCAGATAAAGCCGATCAGCCCGATAAACAGTACCGCCGAGATCCAGAAGATATCGTTGGCGCCGAGCATTGCGGCCTGCTGCGAGATCGTACGCTCGATGACGCCATTGGCCTGCAGGTTGGGCATGCCCATCTGCGAGTACTGGTTGATCGACGACGCATAGGCGGGGTTGTACGCGTTTGCATGTTCGACCAGTTGCGCATGGTGCAGGGCAGAGCGGTTGTCCCAGATCGTGGTTGAGATCGACGCACCGATACCGCCAAACATGATCCGTACGAAATTCGACAGGCCTGATGCCGCCGGAATCCGCTCAGGCGACAAGCCCGACAGAATGATCGACGTGAGCGGAATGAAGAACATCGCCATGGCCGCGCCCTGGATGAGCGTCGGGATCAGCAGCGTCCAGGTATCGACCTGCGTGGTGAAGTGCGAGCGCATCCAGAACACCAGCGCGAACGTCAGGAACGCTGATGTTGCCACCCAGCGCGCATCCATCTTCGGCAGGTTCTTGCCGATGACGGGCGAGAGGATGATGGCGAAGATGCCCACCGGCGCCATGATCAGGCCCGCATCGGTCGCGGTATAGCCCACGATGGTTTGCAGCCACAGCGGCAGGATCACAAGGTTGCCGAAGAACAGCCCGTACGCCACCGAGATGGCCACCACCCCGGCACTGAAGTTGCGCCCCTTGAACAGCGTCAGATCCACCACCGGGTGGTCTTCAGTCAATTCCCAGATCAGGAAGAAGGCGAAGCCCACGATGGCGACAACCGTTAGCACAACGATCTCGGTCGAGTTGAACCAGTCCAGTTCCTTGCCGCGGTCCAGCATCAACTGCAGTGAGCCGACCCAGAGCACGAGCAATGCCAGACCGATCTTGTCGATGGGCAGCGCACGCGTGGGCGATTCACGATCCTTGTAGATGGCCCAGGTTGCATACGCAGCCCCGATGCCCACCGGGATGTTGATGTAGAAGATCCACGGCCAGCTCATGTTGTCCGAGATCCAACCACCCAGGATCGGGCCCATGACCGGCGCCACCAGTGTGGTCATGCCCCATAGCGCCAGCGCCATGGAACTCTTGGCGGGTGGATAGGTGGACAGCAGCAGTGCCTGAGACAGCGGAATCATCGGGCCGGCTACTGCGCCCTGGATGATCCGCGCGGTGATCAGCATGCCCATGTTGGGCGCCAGCCCGCACGCCCACGACGACAGTACGAACAGGATGATCGACGTGATGAACAGGCGCACCTGCCCGAAACGCTGCGTCAGCCAACCCGTGAGTGGCACCGAGATGGCGTTGGCTACCGCAAACGAGGTGATGACCCACGTGCCCTGGTTCGGCGCTACGCCCAGGTCACCCGAAATGGCCGGGATCGACACGTTGGCGATGGACGAATCCAGCACGTTCATGAAGGTAGCCAGCGACAGCGCCACCGTACCGATCGCCAATTTGGCGCCGGTCAGTGGCGGTAGCGGCTTGGGCGCGGCAGTTGCCATGCTTGATGCCCTCTTTAGACCTTGGGTGCCGGTTGCGATGCGCTCGGCGCGGAAGCCGCTGCCGGTGCGGTGACAGGGGCAGGCGCAGTGGTCGCACCACGGCCGCCGTTGGTGGCGATGATGCTGGCGATGACCTGGTCAGCGTCCTTGCCGGCTTGGTCGTACACCGTCGTTTGCAGCGGCGAGTTGGCCGGCGTGGAAGCCAGGCTCTGACCGCCTTCGTCGTGGATATCGACCTTGGCGATCATCGACAGGCCCACGCGCAGCGGGTGCTCCTTCAGCTCCTTCGGGTCGAGCGACACGCGCACCGGCAGGCGTTGCACCACCTTGATCCAATTGCCCGTGGCGTTCTGTGCCGGCAGCAGCGAGAACGCTGAGCCCGTACCCGCCGAGAAGCCGACCACCTTGCCGTGGTACGTCACGCTGCTGCCGTACACGTCGGCTTCCAGCTCAACCGGCTGGCCCACACGCATGTGACGGACCTGCACTTCCTTGAAGTTGGCGTCGACCCAGAGCTGGTCCAGCGGCACGATGGCCATCAGCGGCGTGCCCGGAGCAACGCGTTGACCAACTTGCACCGAGCGCTTGGCCACGTAGCCCGTCACCGACGCCGGTAGGCTTGTACGTGCGTAGGCCAAGTAGGCTTCACGCACCTTGGCCGCGGCCTGCAGCACGTTCGGGTGACGCTCCAGCGTGGTTTGTTCGGTCAGCACGCGGTTGCCTTGCAGTTGTTCCTTGGCGGTTTCAACGGCGGCCTCGGCGGCTTGCATGGCGGTTTGCGCGTGCGAAATTTCTTCCTGCGACACCGCACCCGTACCGGCGATCTGCTTGCGGCGCGCCAGGTCGTCCTTCGCCTTGGCGAGATCCGACTGGCGCTGCGCCAGTGCAGACGAATACGCACTGGTATTCGAGTACAGCGTGCGCACCTGGCGCACAGTCTGCGCGAGCGCGGCCTCGGATTGTTCCAGCGCGACGCGTGCGTCGGCACGATCCAGTTCGATCAGCGGTTGGCCCGAGGTCACGAGCTGCGTGTCGTCAGCGCGGATGGCCACCACGGTGCCCGCCACCTGCGGCGTCACCTGAACCACGTTGCCTTGCACGTACGCATCGTCGGTGGATTCGAACCAGCGGCCATACAGGCCCCAGTAGAGGCCATAACCGACGCCGGCGACCACCAATGCGGCGGCCAGCGTGGTCAGCATGCGCTTGCGTTTTCCGTTGCCATTGCCGTTGGGCGCCGCGGTCGGGGCTGCGGGAGCGGGGGCAGCGGACGGGGCGGCTTGGGGCTTGTTGTCACTCATGATGTTGGCTCGAAAGAATGCGTTGGAACGGTCGGTTCAATTCAAATCAGCTATGCGACGGGGCTTGTTGGGCAGCCTCGCCGGTCGTTGTGTGTTCGGGTTTGGCGCCCGGCAGCTCTTCTGCCGTGTAGCCGCCGCCGAGCGCCTTGATCAGCGCCATCTGCACATCCAGGCGACGTGCCTGCAGGTCGGTCGCGAGCTTGCGTTGCTGCAGCACCGTGGTCTCTGCATTCAGCACGGTGAGTTGCGTGCCGAGGCCCGCGCCATAACGCGTGCGGGCCAGGCTATACGAGCGCTCAGCTTCCGAGAGGGCGGTACGCTGGATGGTGATCTGCGTATCGATGCTGTGCAGCGCGGTGATCTGGTCAGCTGTGTCGTGCAGGGCTTCGGTCAGCGTCTGGTTGTAGCTGGCGACGGCCGCGTCATAGCTGGCGTACTTGCCGCGCAGGTTGGCGCGCAGCTTGCCGCCCTGGAAGATCGGCAGCTTCAGCGCCGGGCCGATGCCAAGCTGGCGCGAATTGCCCAGCAGCAGGTTCTCCGGAAGGATCGACGCCACGCCCAGGAACGCCGTCAGGCTGATGTCCGGCAGGAACTCCGCCTTGGCGACGTCGATGTCCTTCGATGCTGCTTCGACACGCCAGCGTGCGGCCACGAGGTCCGGGCGACGGCCGATCAGGTCGATGGTCAGGTTGTTCGGCAGCTTGGGCGTGGTCTGTGCCAGCAGCGTCGGGCGAGTAATCGACAGGCCGCGATCCGGGCCCTTGCCGAGCAGCGCAGCCAATTGGTTGCGTGCCAGGGCAATTTGCTCGTCGACTTGTTCCAGCTCAGTTTGCGCTGCCGCCACATTGGCGCGCGCTTGCGTGGTTTCGACCTGCGTATCCAGGCCGGCACGCAGGCGCTGGCCGGCGAGGTTGGTCAGGTCCTTGCGCTGGTCGATGGTGCGCTGGGCTACGTCACGCTGCGCATACAACGCAGCCAGCTTGGCGTAGGTGCGTGCCACCGAGGTCGAGAGCATTAGCCGGGCCGCCTGGCTTTCGGCTTCCATGGCCTTATCGTCAGACAGTGCGGCTTCCAGCGCGGAGCGGTTCTTGCCCCAGAAGTCCAGGTCATAGCTCACGCCCAACTGGATCTTCGACTCCGTGAACCAGTTGCCGCCCAGCGGCGTGCCTTCAAACAGGTCATACGAGGACAGGCGCTGGCGCGTCATCTCCGCATCCAGACCGACGCTCGGGTACAGGTTGCCGCGCACCACGTCAGCCATCGCGCGCGACGCGCGCACGCGGGCAAAGGCGACCTGCAGGTTGGGGTTGTCCTTGATCGCCTCGTCGACAAGCGCGTGCAGTTGCGGGTCGTTGAACTGGTCGACCCAGTTCATCGTCGGCCACTGGCCACCCTGCGAGGGCAACGTTTGCGTGCTGGCCAACTGCCCCGGTTGGGTCAGCGTCTGCGTGCTGTGCGAGTTGCCGAGGTTGGCGCAGCCTGCCAGTGCGGCCAGCGCAATGGCGGAAAGCGCCACACCCAGGCGTGCCGGCCATTGCGCCCGGGTATAGCCCGTGCGGCCGCGGGAGCCAAGTGCCTGGGGGGCGGAGTTCAAGGCGTTCATGTTGTTTGAGGTGTCAGGCGATCAGGAGAGCGAAAAACGTTTGGTGCGATTCAGGCCGTGCGGCGTCAGTGATCAGCGGGGCGCTGGCGGTTGCCTTCGGTTGCGGCGCCGTTGTCGAGGATGCGCTTGAGAAGCCCGCGCAGCGTATCGACGTCGGCGTGCGTGAAGTCGGCAAAGAAGCGGTTCAGCACATGGGTATAGATGGCGGGCATGCGGTCGGCCAGTTCGCGGCCGGCAACGGTCAATTCCAGGTGTACGACGCGGCGGTCGGATTCACTGCGCACGCGCTCGATCAGGCCGCGCTTCTCCATGCGGCTGAGCATGCGGGTGAGCGAGCCGATGTCGGTGTTCAGTTCGCGGCCGAGGTCGGTTGCCGTCTGGCAGCGGCCGTTGGCGAGCAGCACCAGGCAACTGGCCTGGGAGTGCGTCACGTCCATCTGCGCGACTTCCTGCTCGATCGCCATGGACAGCGCCGTCTTGGCGCGCCCGACGAGGTAGCCCACGCTTTCACACATGCGGTAGTCCTCCACCCGGAACAGGGTTCCGGAAGCTGCAACTTCGGTGGCGGGTCTTGTTTGTTCGGACATCTTATGTATGCACAATCATTGTCCGGACAAATATACGAATCTGCGCAGCAAACAGCAAGGTACTGAATGTGCGATTCCAGTTTCGGAAATAATGTGTGATGTAAGGGCCTCTTTAGCAACATCCCTTCATAGATTCGTCAGGGTGTGTCATGTCTTGCGCATCGCAGCATGCTAGAATGTCGGGTTATTCCGCGAGCTGTTTTTGAGCTCGTGTCACGTCTTTTCGAGTTCACATCCCATGCGCGCGCTTCGCAACATCGCCATCATTGCCCACGTTGACCACGGCAAAACCACCCTGGTCGACCAGCTCCTCCGCCAAGCCGGTACGTTCCGCGAGAACGAGCAGCTCACCGAGCGCGTGATGGATTCGAACGACATCGAAAAAGAGCGCGGCATCACGATCCTGGCCAAGAACTGCGCGGTCGAATACAACGGCACGCACATCAACATCGTCGATACGCCGGGGCACGCCGACTTCGGCGGTGAAGTGGAGCGTGTGCTGTCGATGGTCGACGGCGTGCTGCTGCTGGTGGATGCTCAAGAAGGCCCGATGCCGCAGACGCGCTTTGTGACGCGCAAGGCGCTGGCCCTCGGCCTGAAGCCAATCGTCGTGGTCAACAAGGTGGACCGCCCGGGCGCACGTCCGGACTGGGTGATCAACGAGACCTTCGAGCTGTTCGACAAGCTGGGCGCCACTGACGAGCAGCTCGACTTCCCCATCGTGTACGCCTCGGGCCTGAACGGTTACGCCGGCCTGACCGACGACGTGCGCAGCGGCGACATGAAGCCGCTGTTCGAGACCATTCTCGAGAAGGTGCCGCAGCGTGACGATGACCCGAACGGCCCGCTCCAGCTGCAGATCATCTCGCTGGACTACTCGAGCTACGTCGGCAAGATCGGCGTGGGCCGTATCACGCGTGGCCGCGTGCGTCCGCTGCAAGATGTGGTGGTCAAGTTCGGCCCGGAAGGCGCGCCGATCAAGGGTCGCGTCAACCAGGTGCTGAAGTTCCGCGGCCTGGAGCGCGAGATCGTGCCGGAAGCAGAAGCCGGCGACATCGTGCTGATCAACGGTATTGAAGAGCTGGGTATCGGCTGCACCGTGTGTGCGCCGGACGCCCAGGACGCGCTGCCGATGCTGAAGGTGGACGAGCCGACGCTGACGATGAACTTCTGCGTCAACACCTCGCCGCTGGCTGGCCGCGAAGGCAAGTTCGTGACGAGCCGCCAACTGCGCGACCGTCTGGACCGCGAGCTGAAGTCCAACGTGGCACTGCGCGTGAAGGACACCGGCGACGACACGATCTTCGAAGTGTCGGGCCGTGGCGAACTGCACCTGACGATTCTGGTGGAAAACATGCGCCGCGAAGGCTACGAGCTGGCCGTGTCGCGCCCGCGCGTGGTGTTCAAGGAAATCGATGGCGTGAAGCACGAGCCGTTCGAGCGCCTGACCGTGGACGTGGAAGACGGCCACCAGGGCGGCGTGATGGAAGAACTCGGCCGCCGCAAGGGCGAGCTGCTCGACATGGCATCGGACGGCAAGGGCCGTACGCGTCTGGAATACCGCATCCCGGCCCGTGGCCTGATCGGCTTCCAGGGCGAATTCCTGACGCTGACGCGCGGCACCGGCCTGATCAGCCACATCTTCGACGACTACTCCCCGGTCAAGGAAGGCGACCTCGGCGAGCGCCACAACGGCGTGCTGATCTCGCAGGACGACGGCGCTGCCGTGGCCTACGCACTGTGGAAGCTGCAGGATCGCGGCCGCATGTTCGTGTCGCCGGGCGATGCACTGTACGAAGGCATGATCATCGGCATCCACAGCCGCGACAACGACCTGGTCGTCAACCCGATCAAGGGCAAGCAGCTGACCAACGTGCGTGCTTCGGGTACCGACGAAGCCGTGCGCCTGGTGCCGCCGATCCAGATGTCGCTGGAATACGCGGTGGAATTCATCGCTGATGACGAGCTGGTGGAAGTCACGCCGAAGAGCATCCGCCTGCGCAAACGCCACCTGAAGGAACACGAGCGCAAGCGCGCATCGCGTGAAGAAGCGGTCTGATCGCCAGTCGATCTGCCAACAAAAACGCCCCGAGGTTTCGGGGCGTTTTTTTTGTCCGGAAACAGCGCGGCGCGTTATGACCGCAAGCGTGCGAACGCCTGTGTCAGATCGTCGATCAGGTCTTGCGGGTCTTCCAGGCCGATGTGCAGGCGGACGATCGGGCCAGCCAGAGACCAGTCCGTGCAGGTGCGTGTGCCGACCACGTTGCTGACCGTCGCCAGACTCTCGAAGCCGCCCCACGAAGCGCCGATGCCGAACAGCGTGAGCGCATCGACGAAGCACCCGGCGGCTTGCGCGTCACCCTGGGCAAATTCGAACGAGAGCAGTCCGTTGGTGCCGGTGCAATCGCGTTGCCACAGTACGTGGCCCGGGTCTTCGGGAAGGGCGGGGCAGAAGACGCGTGCGACCTCCGGACGGGATACGAGCCAATGCGCGACTTCCAGCGCATGGCGCTCATGCATGGCAAGGCGCGCGCCCAACGTGCGCGTGCCGCGCAGCACGAGGTAGGCATCGTCGGGGCTGACGGCAACACCCTGCGCGTCGGACATCATGGCGAGCGGTTGCCAGCAAGCCTGCGTGGTGGTGACGGTGCCCATCATCACGTCGGAATGGCCACTCAGGTATTTGGTGGCGGCCATGACCGACACGTCGGCGCCGAGTGTGAGCGGGCGGTATTGCACGCCCGAGCCCCAGGTGTTGTCCGCGACGACCAGCGCACCATGGCGATGCGCGATCTCGGCCAGCGCGGGTAGATCGCACATCTCGTAGACGAGCGAGCCGGGGCATTCCACGTAGACGATCTTGGTTGTCGGTCGGATCTGTTGTGCGGCGTCAGTGCCGTCTGCACGGAAGTAGGTCACGTCCACGCCCCAGGGCCGCAGGAACGTATCGACGAAGTGGCGCAGCGGCTGATAGACGCAATCGGCAATCAGCACGTGATCACCGGGGCGGGCGAAGGCCAGGAAGACCATCGAGATGGCGGCGAGGCCCGTGGGGAACAGCCGCGCGCGATAGCCGCCTTCGAGCTGCGCGACGACGTCTTCCAGCGCGAAGCCCGTCGGGTTGCCGCGTGCGCCGTAGGTGAACATGCGCTCGGTGCCGCGACGGCGGCGCGCGTCGTTCATGGCGTCCATCGAATCGAACAACACCGTGGAGGCGCGCACGACCGGTGGGTTGACGGCCCGGCCGCCTTCAAAGGCAGGCGAGGTGCCACCCTTGACCAAGCGCGTGGCGAGCCGGGGCTCCGTTTTCTGCGATGACATGGTGCGTAGATCCCGTTGATTGCGTGTCATGACTGCGCGGCACTGGCGCCCACGCGGAAGGCGCCGAGTTCCTGCGCATCGAGCTGGGCGAGCAGGCCAGTTTCCCAGGCGAGGTATTGCCGGGCCGCAGCCTTGTTGCCGTCATGCCGATCATGCACGAAGAAGAGATAGTCGATGCAATCGGCGTCGGGTGGGACGTTGTCGGCGCTTTCGGTGGCGTGGCCGGCGGCCGTCCATGCGGCAAAGCCGCCGGTGAGTACGCTGACGCGCGACGCGTTTTGCCACTCGGCGGCAGCGAGTTCTGCGATGCGTGGCTCATCGGCAATCAGTACGGTCTCGCGGTCAGCGGCCGGTGCCGGCAGGCGCGGTCGAATCGCCCACGTGGCGCCCGGCACATGCGCGCGGCGGAAGGCCATGCTCGGGCGCAGGTCGATCACCTGTGCGGTGCCGGCTGCGAGCGCGCTGGCGAGTGCATCCACGCTGATCTCCGGCAACGGTTGCAGCAACGCGGGCGCTGGACTGGGCAGCGCGGCATCGCTGGTCAATCCGTCCTGCAGCACATAAGCATCGTGGCCGAGTTGCCGCAGCCAGCTCGCGACGATCGGCGCACGCACGCCGTCGGCATCGAACAGCACCAAGCGGGCATGGCGCACGCCCACGTACTGATCGGTCGCCTGGATCAGTTGGCCGCCCGGCGCATGCTGTGCGCCCGGCAGGCTGCCGGTAGCGAATTCTTCGGGCGTGCGGACATCGCACAGGAACACGCTGTGCTCGCCTTGCGCGGCCCAGCGCGCGAGCGTTGCCGCATCCACTTCGGGCACGGCAAAGCGGGCAGCCAGTTGCTGGCTGGCTTCGCGCATGTTCTTGATGGTGGCCGGCGCGACGATGTCGGGGTAACGGCGCGTGCTGCCATGTTCCAGCGGCAGGTCTTCCAGATACCAACCTTGCGTGCCGTTCTCCAGCGCCATCACCGGGTTGGGAATGCCCAGGTTGATGAGCGTCTGCGCGCCGATGATGCTGCGCGTACGGCCCGCGCAATTGACGACGATGGGCGTGGACGTGTCCGGCACCAGTTCGCGAATGCGCAGCCCCAGTTCGCCGTTCGGGCAGCAGATCGACGACGGAATCGTCATCTTCAGGTATTCGCTCACCGGGCGGCCGTCGAGGATGACGACATCGTCGCCGCGCTCGCGCATGGCGGCGAGTTCGCGCGCGGTGACGCGCGGTGTGTGATACGCCATCTCGACAAGTTCACCGAACGTTTTGGACGGCACGTTGACGCCGGCAAACAGCGTGAAACCAGCGTGCGTCCAACCTTGCGCGCCGTCTTGCAGCACGTGCACGTTGGTGTAGCCGATGGCGGCCAGGCGTTCGGCGGCACGTGCGGCAACGCCGTCGTTGTCGTCATAGACAACCAGGCGCACGGCGCGGCGCGGCGCAAGGCGCGGGGCATCGATCTCAAGGCGGCTGTAGGGCAGCGGGATGGCGTAGAAGAGGTGGGCTTCGCCATACTGGCCGTGCTCGCGCACGTCGAACAGCGCGATCTCGGCGCCGTCGTGCAGCCACGCTTTCAGGGTCTGGGCGGTAACGAACGAGGTCATATCGATACGGAATCGAATCAAAAGGGTGAGCGAAGCCCTCCGCGCACGCAGCGCGGATTTCAAGCAACGCGTTCTGGGTTGAGTCGGGCGGGTTAGCGGCGCGTCTTCACGCCGATGCCCATGGTCTGGTAGCTGCCCGTCGCCAGGTCAAACGTGATGCGCTCGCTCAGCGTTTCGAGCGCGCGCCCGTACATGTGCAGATGGCGGATCGGCGCGTCGCCCTTGATCTCGACGGCGTGGATATCTTCGGCCGCCAACGCGATGCCGCTGCCGGGTTCGACGACGACGGTGTCCGTCATCTCCAGCGTGCCGACGCCGGGCGTGGCGCGGTCGTCGGTGCGGCGGTAGATGTAGTTGTATTCCGTGCCGTCCACCGCGGCGATGCAGGCCCACGTGGTGTGGTTGTGCGGCGTGATCTTTTTGCCGGGGCGCATGACGTTCAGGTACAGCGCGTAGGTTTGATCCGCATCTTCGTGGATCAGGTAACGGGCTTGCAGCTCGCCGTCGGTCGGCGGCGGGAAGTCGGCTTCCTGCCAAAGCTCCGTGCGCGCGGCGAGGCCTTTGACTTGTTCGAGTACGTCCGCCAACGCGGGGCGCGTTTCGCCTTCGGGCGCGAGCGCGGCTTTCATGGCCGAGATGGCATCGTTCACAGCCGATTGGCGTTGTTGTGGAAGAGACGTAGACATGGCTGGATTCTCCTGACGAATTGGGGCGCGTTGGTTGGTTGTTGTGGTTGTGTGTTTCAGGCGACGAGCGCGGCCGGCGGGGCCGAGAACGTTGGGCGCAGTACGTCTTGCAGAAAGCGCTGCGCGCGAGCGTGTTTCGGGCGGCTGAAGAATTGATCCGGTGGTGAGTCCTCCAGCAACTCGCCCTGATCCATGAACCAGACGCGGCTTGATACATCGCGCGCGAAACCCATCTCGTGCGTGACGATCATCATCGTGAGCCCGTCGTCGGCCAGCTCGCGCATCACGTGCAGCACCTCCTGCACCATCTCGGGATCGAGTGCGCTCGTTGGCTCGTCGAACAGCATGAGGGGCGGCTTCATCGCCAGCGCACGCGCGATGGCCACGCGTTGTTGCTGACCGCCCGAGAGGTTGGCGGGCATCGCATCGATCTTGTGCACGAGACCGACCTTGGCGAGCAGTGTTTCGGCTTGCGCGTTGGCCTCGTCGCGCGACATGCCGAGCACCTTGGTCGGCCCGAGAATCAGGTTCTGCCGTACCGATAGGTTCTGGAACAGGTTGAAGTTCTGGAACACGAAGCCGATGCGCGCGCGCAGTTGATTGACGCGCATGTCGCGTGCATGCACATCGCGCCCGTCAAAGCGGATGCATCCGCCTTGAATGGCTTCCAGCCGCGTAACCGTGCGGATCAACGTGGATTTGCCCGAGCCCGACGGCCCGCACACGACCACGACTTCACCGCGTTCGATGGTGGCGTCGATGCCTTTGAGCGCGTGGTAGTCGTCGTAGAACTTGTCGACTTTTTCAAATGCCAGCATGGGATGAGTTCTCCGGCGATTCAGGCAAGCCCGGCGCGATGGCGGGCAATGCGGCGCTCCAGCTGCCCGGCAAAGCGGGAGATGGCGAAGCACAGCACAAAGTAGAAGGCGGCCAGCACGAGGAAGGTTTCCAGCGGCTTGGTCAGCGTGATGGTGTTGACCTGCGCGGCCGAGTACGTCAGCTCCGGCACGCCAATCACATAGGCAAGCGACGTCGCCTTGATGATCGACACGAACTGGTTGACGATCGACGGCAGCATGTTGGTCAGCGCCTGCGGCAGTTGCACGTAGCGCATGCTCTGCAGCCACGACAGGCCGTTCGAGCGGGCCGCTTCCATCTGTCCGCGCGGCAGACCTTCGAGCCCGGCGCGCACGATCTGCGAGAGAAATGCGCTCTCGTAGACGATGATGGCGCAGACGGCCGTGGTGAACGCCGACACTTCTTTGCCCACCAGCAGCGGCACCGCAAAGTACGCCCAGAAGATGATCATCAGCAGCGGAATGCCGCGCACCAGGCGTGACCACACACCGGCAATGCGACGCAGCCAACGCCAAGGGCTCACATGCGCCAGACCGATCAACACCGCAATTGGAAACGACATCGCCAGCCCCAGCACCGAGAGCACCAGCGTGATGGCCACGCCGCCGAGCGGACCATTCGGCCATGCACCGACCAGGAACAACGCCAGATAGTCATGCAGGATTTCAAGCATGGTGTCAGACCCCCAGCGGCGTCGTACGACGCTTGGCAACGCGCTCCGACAGCGACATCAACGCCAGCGTGCCGAGCAGATACAGCAGCGTCGCGATGAGGAACACGTCGAAGGTGCGGAAGGTGAGGTTGTCGATCTGCCGCGTGCGGTAGAGCAATTCGTGCACCCCAATAGCCATCGCCAGCGAGCTGTTCTTGAACAACAGCAGCGCCTGGTTGAGCAGCGCCGGCAGCGCCACGCGAATCCCCTGCGGCAGGATCACGTAGCGCAGCGCCTGCAGATGCGTCAGCCCGATCGACCACGCCGCTTCCTGCTGCGTATGCGGAATCGCACGCAGGCCGGAGCGCAGATCTTCGGAGATGAACGCGCCGGAGTTCAGCGCCAGGGCAATCGCCGCGAAGAAGAACTCCGTGTTGCCGGCGTTGATCCACTCCCGGAGTGACTCCGGCAGCAACTGCGGCACGCCGAAGTACCACACCAGAATCTGCACCAGCATCGGCACGTTGCGGTGGTATTCGACAAACACGATGACGAACGCCTTGAACGCACGCACCGGCAGCGCGCGCAGCGTGGCCAGCGTGACACCAACGACGATGGCCAGCAGGCCCGAGACGACAAACAGACGCAACGTGGTCAGGATGCCGTCCCGGAAGAGGCGCAGGTAGCCGTCTTCTAACAGGAACGAGAGATCGAACATGTCGGCCGCCCTGGCTTACTGCGGCTTGATCGGTTCGACCTTGTAGTCGCGCGAGAATTTGTAGACCGACTTGGCGCCGAGCCACTTGTCGAAGCTCGTCTGCAGGCCGCTGGACTGGTCGTAGTCCGCCAGCACCTTGTTGACGGCCGCCATCAGCGCGGGCTCGTTCTTGTTCATCACCACGCCCCAGCGCTCTTCATAGACGGGCGCCGTCAGCAGGCGATATTGCTGGCCGCCTTTCTGCGCCGCCTCGTTGGCAAAGCGCGCCAGCACCAGTTGCCCTGCCACCAGGCCGTCGACCTTGCCTTGCTGCAGGGCTAGATATGCCGACGAAATATCGTGGAAGGTCAGCAGGTGCGAGTCCGGCAGGCGCGTTACCGACACCGCCGCCGAACTGGAACCTTCCGACGCGGCGATCTTCTTGTTGGCAAGTTGATCCAGCGTCTGGATGGGCGAATCCGCACGTACCAGCACCCGGATTGGCGCGACGAAATACTGGTTGCTGAAATCGACCTGCGCGGCGCGTGCCGGCATCCATGCCACGGCGGCGGCCAGCACATCCACGCGATGGGTTTTCAGCTCGGGAATGCGGGCATCGGTCGAGAGCGCGCGGTGCTCCAGCTTGACGCCCAGGCCCTTGGCCAGTGCACTGCACACATCCACATCAAAGCCGACGATCTGCCGCGTGGTGGCATCAGGAAAGGCATACGGCTCACTGGCGTTCTGCGTGCCGCAGACCAGCGTGCCGCGCGATTTGATGTCGGTCAGCGCGTCGGCATGCGCCACGCTTGCTACGCCCACGGTGCCCAGCGCCAGAGCCGCAGCGGCCTGCGCCCATTTCCATACCCACATGGTTTCCTCCTTTGTATGAAACCGATTGCCTGACCCGCCGATTCGCGAGGCCGGACCGCATGCCCAGCGGCTTGGGTGTCTGCCCGAACGTTTATTCGTTCAGTGTTATTTGTGTTTCAGGCAGGTTATCGGCCAAAATTGAACAGAACAATTTAATTTTTGGCCCGGATTCATTAGGCCTTCTGAAGTATCGGGATCGAGATGCGGAATCTGGACATCGATTTGCTGCGCACCTTCGTGGCGATTGCGCAGCACGAGACGTTTGCCGCGGCAGCGGCACGGGTGGGGCGCACGCAGTCCGCCGTGACACAGCAAATGCAGCGGCTGGAAGAGGAAATGGGCTGCGCGCTGTTCGAAAAACGCGGTCGCCACAAGATGATGACGCCGGACGGCGTGCGGCTCGTCGCCTACGCGCACAAGATCCTGGCGCTCAATGACCAGGCCGTGCAGGTGATCCAGACGGGCGGCCCGATCGAAAAAATCCGCATCGGCTCGCCACACGATGTGGCGGATTCGATCCTGCCGAATCTGCTGCGGCGGCTGTCGAAGCTGTCGCCGGAACTGCAGATGGAAATCAACGTCGGCCGCAGCCCGTTCCTGATGGACGCGCTGCGCGACAAGACGCTCGATCTGGCGATCTCTACGCGCTATGACGATGCGTTTCCCGGCATCAAGCTGCGCACGTCGCCCATGGTGTGGATCTGCGCGGAAGACTTCATCTTCAACCCCGCCGCACCGGTGCCGCTGGTGATGGCTGATGAGCTGAGCCTGTTCCGCCAGCTCTCGATCGAGTGCCTGGATGCGCACCACATTCCATGGCGCACGAGCTATCTGTCGCCCACGCTTACGGGCATCAAGGCTGCGATCAGCGCGGGGCTGGGCGTGACGGCGCGCACGACCGAATTGCTCGATGCAAACATGCGCGTACTGACCGAGGCAGATGGCTTGCCGCGTCTGCCGGAAGTGGCGTTCTACCTGTATGTGCAGCCGACGTGCACCAGTGCGGTGTTGCGGGATCTGTTCGATTCCACCGACAGCGTCGCGACGCGCTTCGGTCCGCCGTTCATGTGAGCGCTCATGTGAGTGGCATTGCCTCGGCGGTCACTGCCGAACGAGGGCTGCGCCACTCGGGCGGCTTCCACAGGTAGCGCAAGTCCCGATCGCGGAACACATCGCCCCACATGTCGCGCCATTCGTGGAAGGTGAGGGTGAGTGGGTTATGCGTGTGCACTTGTCGCGTGATGCCGAAGATGGGCGCGTCTTCCTCGGGGACGAAGCTGCCGAACATGCGATCCCAGATGGTCAGTACGCCGGCGTAGTTGCGGTCGATGTACTGCGGGTTCTTGGCGTGGTGCACGCGATGCACCGACGGCGTGTTCACGTATTGCCCCAGCCAGCGCCAAAAGCCCGCATAGCGCGAATCCAGCGCACCCAGCCGCGTATGCACGAAGAACTGGAACGCCAGGTTCAAGCCGACGGCCAGGATCACCCAGTCAGGCGTAAAGCCAATCCACGCAAGCGGAATCCAGAACAACCACATCCCGGAAATCGGATAGGTCAGGCTCTGGCGGAACGCGGTCGAAAAATTCATCCCTTCCGACGAATGGTGCGTCACGTGCGACGCCCACATCCAGCGCACGCGGTGGCTGGCGCGGTGGAAGAAGTAGTACAGAAAATCCTGCAGCAGCAGGAGCAGCGCGAACGACCACCACGTCTCAGGCACCGCACGCAGGCCGTGGCTGTACGTCCACGAATACACCGTCTTGATCATCAGCCACAGGAAGAACGCGTCAGATGCCTGGTGCATGAGCGCGAGGCATGCGTTTGAAACGGTGTCCTTGAAGCTGTAGATGGAGGGATCGCGCTTGCGCCAGTACCACGCTTCCGCGCCGATGGTCAGCAGGAAGACCGGCGCAAAGGCCAGCAGGATCAGGCCCGGGTCAAAACTGGACGCGCCCGGGGCGCCGTTGGCAGGGGTCATCGGATTGTTGTGATGTGTGTTGTCTCCAACCGGCAGATATACGCCCAACACTTGCGCCGCGAAAGGGGGCGGGCTAGAGCCCTTCCTCGCTTAAGGAGCGCGTCGTGTACAGTGCGACCCGTCATTCCCAAAACACAACACGAGAGACATGCAATCCACTGCTTCCGCCGCGCCCCAGACTGACGCCCAACCCAACGTGATCGCTGAAGTACGCGGCGGCATCGGCTGGCTGACGCTGAACCGGCCGCAGGCGCTCAACGCGCTGTCGCTGGAGATGATCCGCGCGATGTCGCATGCGCTGATGGCCTGGCAGCATGATCCAGAAGTCCACGCGGTCATCCTGCGCGGCGAGGGCGGCAAGGCCCTGTGCGCGGGCGGCGACATCCGCTTCTTCCATCGCGCCGCCACGGCGGGTGACCCGCAGCTCGTCACCTTCTTCACCGAGGAGTACCGCCTCAACCACCTGATCTTCAGCTACGCCAAGCCCTACATCGCGTTGATGGATGGCGTCGTCATGGGCGGCGGCATGGGCATCTCGCAGGGCGCATCGCTGCGTGTGGTGACCGAGCGCACAAAGATGGCCATGCCCGAAACGAACATCGGCCTGTTCCCGGATGTGGGCGGCGGCTGGTTCCTGGCACGCGTGCCGGGCCACGTGGGCGAATACCTGGGCGTGACCGGGCAGATGATCGAAGCGGCGGATGCGCTGTCGGTTGGCTTGGCGGATTGCCACGTCACGACCGAGGCGTTGGCTGCCATCGTGCAGCGCTTGCGTGATGGCAATTGGAGCAGCGCAGCGCAGATCGCTACGTGTTTTACCGAAGCTGCGACTGAGCCGGACGCCGCCAAGGCTGTCGTTGGCCTGCATCGCGCCGCGATCGATGCCTGTTTTGGCCGGGCTACCGTTCCCGCAATCCTGGCCGATCTGGCCGCAAGCACCGACGCCGAGTGGGCCGCGCAGACCGCCGCACACATGGCCAAACGCTCGCCGCTGATGATGGCTGTGACGCTGGAGCTGATCCGCCGTGGCCGCCACGCCACGCTGGCCGACGAACTGCGTCGCGAATTGGACATGATGACGCACGTATTTGCCGAGGGTGACGGTATCGAAGGCATTCGCGCACTCGCCGTCGACAAGGATCATTCGCCCAAGTGGAAGCATGCGAGCATCGACACTGTGCGCGATGACGAAGTGGCCGCGTTCTTTGTCTCGCCGTGGCGCCGCGAGCAGCATCCGCTGCTGGGGTTGTCGGACTAGAAGCCGGTAAACTGCGCGCCTGAATTGAACTGTTGATTGTGCTGTGACTGCTGAACGCCCCACACCGAACCCGCGCCGCCTGTCCGTCGCACCCATGATGGACTGGACGGATCGCCATTGTCGTTTTTTTCATCGCCAGATCTCGCGCCACACCTGGCTCTATACGGAAATGGTGACCACCGGCGCGCTGCTGCACGGCGACGTGCCGCGCCACCTCGATTTCGACGAGGTCGAGCACCCGGTCGCGCTGCAGTTGGGCGGCAGCGAACCTGGCGACTTGGCCCAGGCCGCACGCCTCGGCCAGCAATGGGGTTACAAGGAAATCAACCTCAATTGCGGTTGCCCATCCGAGCGCGTGCAGCGTGGTGCGTTCGGCGCGTGCCTGATGGCCGAGCCCAAGCTGGTGGCCGAAGGGGTCAAGGCGATGCGTGACGCCGTGTCGATTCCCGTCACGGTCAAGCACCGCATTGGCATCGATACGATTGAAACCTACGATTTCGTGCGCGATTTCGTCGGCACCATCGCCGAGGCCGGTTGCGAGACGTTCATCGTCCACGCGCGCAATGCCATCCTCAAAGGCTTGAGCCCGAAGGAAAACCGCGAGATTCCGCCGCTGCGCTATGAGGTCGTCTATCAACTCAAGCGCGATTTCCCGCATCTGGAGATCCTGCTCAATGGCGGCGTACAGACGCTGGAGCAGATCGACTCGCATCTCGCGCACATCGACGGCGTGATGATCGGCCGCGAGGCGTATCACCATCCGCATCTGATGGCCGCGTTTGACGCGCGTTATTACGACGCGGGCACGCAAGCCCTCACGCGCGCCGAGATCGAGGACGCCATGATTGCCTACGTCGGCCGCTGGGTGGAGCGGGGTGGTTATGCCGGCGCGGCGGTGCGGCACATGCTGGGGCTATATCGCGGTGTGGCGGGTGCGCGCGGCTGGCGGCGTGTGCTGTCGGACTCCAAGGCGCTTGGTCGCGTCAAGACGCTGGCAGGTGCACATGCGTTGTTTGATGAGGCGCGCACGCACTTGCGGCGGGGTGAAGAGTCGGGCGAGGAGGCGGTCGCAGCATAAATTGCACCACCCCCTAGTCACACCGAAAGAATACCCGTATAATCTCGTTTTTCGCGAATCAGTCAGCTCTGACTGGTTGTGCAATGGTGGCCGTAGCTCAGTTGGTAGAGTCCCAGATTGTGATTCTGGTTGTCGTGGGTTCGAATCCCATCGGTCACCCCAAAGATTTGTAGAAAAGCCCGCTTTTTGCGGGCTTTTTTGCGTTCAGGCGTCTGCGACTACCGTGCCCTGGTGGTACACGACCTTCCAGCCATCCACCGTGCGTCGCCAAAGTGTTGACCGGCGCGTCGTGCGGTTCGATTGCACCAGCGTGTACGTCAGCAGGTAGTTGTTCGGCGCGATCTCCTGGCAGCGGAAGTCCCGCGTTTGCCAGAACTCCTCCCCGATGTGTCCATGGCGGGCATCCAGCACGCCGAGCACGTAGCTGCGGCTGTAGCGCTGGCCTGAGGCGCCGACTTCCCAGAAATCCTCCGTAGTCATGCGCTCGAAATCTTCGCGGCGCGTGCCGAATTCGGGGCGATGGAAGATGGGTTCGCGCTTACGCAGCTCCTCCAGTACGTCGAGCAGCGTGGGGGCGGTGTCCAGACACGGTTCCATGTGGCGAGCCTCCTGGGAAAGATTCAAGCATAACGCGCATCGCTGCATGGCCCGAGCAGTCAGGGTTGCGGCGCTGCACAATGCGCGCGTCAGGCATCGCCCCTATGATGGCGCCTTCGCCTTTCTCGGAAACGTTTCAATGCAACGCACTGCCCGCACTGTCCATATGGGTCTGTCCTCGCTGACGGTCGCTTTGTCGCTCGCGTTTGGCGCCGGCGCCTTCGCTGCCACGCTCCAGAAACCTCAACTCGACGCGCTGGTTGCGGCCGAGCAATCCAAGGCTTCGGCTGATCTGAACAGCTTCCTGGCTGCCGCTGCCAAGGCGGATCCGCAGGTTGCAGGCAGCATTGCCGCGTATCAGAAGAGGGCTGCGCTGACGGGCGACGATCTCGTCAACATCGGCCGCCTGCTCGGCGTGTACAACCGTCTGCACAACCAGCAGGCCGTGATCGGCTCGATCGAAAAGATGGTCGCGCTGCCCACGGTGCGCGACGACAAGATTCCGCAATACGAAAACCCCGCCATCGTGGCGTTCGGCAAGCTGGTCGAGGGCATGGCGCATGACTTTGGCCTGACGTACCGCAACGTCGACAACCGCGTGTTTGAAGTCACGCTGCCTGGTACCGGCTCGGACGAATTCGGCATCCTGACGCATGCCGACGTCGTGCCCGCCAAGGCTGAGGAATGGGTGCTCGGCGACGGCACCAAGCTCGATCCGTTCAAGGTCACGCGCGTCGGCAACCTGCTGTACGGCCGCGGCACCATTGACGATAAGGGTTCGATCGCCGCCGCGCTGTACGCCATGAAGACGGTCAAGGACAGCGGCGTGCCGCTCGCACGCACGATCCGCCTGATGATCGAGACCACCGAAGAAACCGGCGGCGATGGCATGAAGTACTACCGCGAGCGTACGCAATTGCCCGCGTACAACATCGTGCTCGACAGCAAGTACCCGGCCGTGGTGGCCGAGAAGGGCACGGGCGCATTGAAGGTGTTCTTCCCCGCGCAGGCTGGCGATGCATCCCGCACGGCCATTGCTTCGATGACGGGTGCGGCGTCGGCCAGTTCTGTCCCGCAGACGGCGACCGCCACGCTCAAGGGTGGTGATCTGGGCGTGGCTGCCGCCGCGCTTGAAGCCAAGCGCGATGCCTTTGTGAGTAGCCTGGCAGCGCAGGGCAAGTTCTCGATCGACATCACGCGCAACGCAGACAGCATCGTCGTGAAGGTTACTGGTACCTCGGCGCACGGCTCGCGCCCGGAAGAGGGCGTGAATCCGCTACCGCGCCTGGCGCTGTTCCTGCGCGCGGCGGATCTGGGCCTGGCCGACAATGCCTACGCCCATGCCGTGCGCTACCTGACCGACCTCTACGGCACCGACTACCTGGGCAACACTATCGGCGTCGCCTACAAGGACGATTTCATGGGCCCGCTCACCATCTCGCCTACCGTGATCGGTGACAAGAACGGCCGCGTGGAGGTGACTGCCAACGTGCGCATGCCGCGTGGCAAGACACCCGACGCGCTGCGCGGCGAGATCGCTGGCAAGATCAACGCGTGGGCCAACGCCAACCACGTCGCGCTGGAAATCAACTACGACCAGGGCAACTGGATGGCGCGCGATCCGAAGGGCGCCTGGCTGTCGACGCTGCTTAACATCTACGGCGACACGACGGGCCTGGACGCCAAGCCCGTGCCGACTGCTGGCAGCACGACCGCCAAGCTGATGCCGAATGCCATCAATTTCGGCCCGGCCATGCCCGGCAAGAAGTACACCGCGCACAACGCCAACGAGTACAAGGAAGTGCCGGATCTCGACTTGGACATGCAGATGTTCACCGAGATGCTGGTGCGCATCGGCAACCTACCGTCGATGCAGTAACTGTCGCACGATCGCCATGAAGATCATCCGCGCCAAGTCGTTCACAGCAGAGCGTGCTTGGGGCGCGCTCGACATTGCCAACATGGGTGGCATCACGACGCGCCTGCATTGGGCTGATCAGCCTTACCGCTGGCATGTGAACGATGGCGAGGAGGTCTTCGTGGTGCTCGACGGTGCCGTCGATATGCACTATCGAGAAGCCGACGAGGAGAAGGTTGCAGTGCTGGAGCCGGGCGACATCTTCTTTGCAGGTATCGGCTGCGAGCATGTGGCACATCCGCGTGGTGCGGCGCGGATTCTCGTAGTGGAGAAGGCGGGCAGCGTTTAGCGTTGGCCGGCGGTGTAGCGCAAAAAAAAAAGCCCGCAGTCAGCGGGCTTCGAATTCAGCGATCTCAATTGCCCCTGAGGGCACTAGCAATACTACTGTCACGCACGCCAAACAAAATCCGGGTAAACGTCCGTTTTGCCAGCGAAACATTCGCGAATGTGGCGCTGCATCAACATGCGGACTGAAAAAACAGCCCGCACAAATGGCGGGCCGAAAATCAGTTGAAGAAAGCCCTGTCCTCAGGGCCCGGCCAGTGTATGAAATCAGTTGCGGCGGCAGCATTGGGGATTGCCCTGATCGGTGCTGCAACGTGATGCATTGGCGTCAACAACGTTCGGCGCCCGCCGGGCGCGCTGCTGCCGGAATGGCGTCCAGCATGCGGCAGATCGCGGCCATGCTGCCGACCATCGTGCGGCGTTGCTCCCCCTGATAGATGCGCACGCCCTGGGTTTGGCGGAAGGGCACCGGATGCACCGGGCGGCGGGAAGACATCGATCCGAGTCGCATGGCAGACCTCGTGGGTTCGGGTGAAAAAACGGACGGCAAGACGCCGCCCCGGCGAGCCAGCGGCTCACCTCCGGGTAGGACAAAACGGCAAAGGAAGTGGCGCGCGTGCGCCTTAGACTTACGGGGCAGCTGGCCGGATCAGGCCGACAGCCAATCCTTCCAGGTGGAACTCATCGCGATCCAGATCGACGTGGATTGGCTCGAAATCCGGGTTCTCAGCAATCAGCTCAACATGGCGGCCCTTACGCTGGAAGCGCTTGACCGTGACGTCGTCGCCCAGGCGTGCGACGACGATCTTGCCGTTGGCGGCTTCGGTGGCGCGTTGCACGGCCAGCAAGTCGCCATCCAGGATGCCGGCGTCGCGCATGCTCATGCCGCGCACCTTCAGCAGAAAGTCGGGCTGGGCAGAGAACAGCGACGGATCGACCTGGTATTGCCGATCAATATGTTCGGCGGCCAGGATCGGGCTGCCCGCGGCCACGCGGCCAACCAGCGGCAGCGTCAACTGCATCAACCCCATCGACGGTAGCGAGAACTGGTGGTGGCTCGCATCTGCGCCCGTCGCCCGCAGCCGGATGCCACGCGAAGCACCGGGCGTCAGTTCGATCACCCCCTTGCGCGCCAGTGCCCGCAGGTGTTCTTCGGCGGCATTGGCCGACGAGAAACCGAACTCCGCGGCGATCTCGGCGCGGGTGGGCGGAAAGCCGGTGCGCTGGATCGTCTGGCGGATCAGGTCGTAGATCTGCTGCTGGCGGGGGGTGAGGGTGGCCATGGAGTACTGTATATCTGAACAGGTGCTGTGATTTTATACAGTGACGCGGGAAGCGCAAGTGATTTTGTTGTGACGTGTTGCATGAGCGCGCCGTTACCTCTGATCCACGTCAAAACCTATGCGGCTGGTTAGAAGCTTATGCGCAATCCATACAGGCGCGGCTAAGGGGAATCGCATAAAATCAAGGCCTTGACCGATTTTGCACTGCCATAAAGCCTCCCTGGGCTGGCCCGAACGTCACCATGTCCGCTTTCAATCAAGAGACCGTTCTGAGCGTCCATCACTGGAACGACTCGCTGTTCAGCTTCAAGACCACGCGCGACCAGGCGCTGCGCTTCCACAACGGCCATTTCGTCATGATCGGTCTGGAAGTCGAGGGCAAGCCGCTGATGCGCGCCTACAGTATCGCCAGCCCCAACTATGAAGAGCATCTGGAGTTCTTCAGCATCAAGGTGCAGAACGGCCCGCTCACCTCGCGCCTTCAGCACCTGAAGGTGGGCGACAAACTGCTGGTGAGCAAGAAGCCGGTCGGTACGCTTGTGCTGGACGATCTGCTGCCCGGCAAGAACCTCTACCTGTTCGGCACCGGCACCGGTCTGGCGCCGTTCATGAGCATCATCCAGGACCCGGACACCTATGAGCGCTTCGAAAAGGTCGTACTGCTGCACGGCGTGCGCCAGGTGAGCGAGCTGGCTTATGCCGACTTCATCACCAGCGAACTGCCGAACAACGAATTCTTCGGCGACCAGGTGCGTGAGAAGCTGATCTATTACCCGACTGTCACGCGTGAGCCGTTCCGCAACATGGGTCGCCTGACCGATCTGGTGGACAACGGCAAGCTGTCCGCCGACATCGGTCTGCCACCGATGGACCCGGCCGTGGATCGCGCCATGATCTGCGGCAGCCCGGCCATGCTGGAAGACACCTGCAAGCTGCTCGACGCGCGCGGCTTCAAGATTTCCCCGCGCATGGGCGAAGCCGGTGACTACGTGATCGAGCGCGCCTTCGTCGAGAAGTAAGCGACGCTGCTTTTGCTGCAAACGCCGGCCTGTGTGCCGGTGTTTTGCTTTGGCGCTCGCCCAAGGGCAATCCCGCGTCGGCAAAGGCGGGGCGCGCGGATACAATGCGCGCCTTGCCCACCACGCATGTCTGCAACGATGTCCTTGCCTACCATTGCCATCCTCGCCACCGGCGGCACGATCGCCGGGTCTGCCGATGATGCCGGCTCCGCTGCCCGCTACCGTGCGGGCGCCGTGCCCATCGACCAACTGCTCGCTGCCAGCAAGCTTGGCTTGGAGCGCATCGCCAACGTGCGTGCTGAACAGGTCGCGCAGATCGACAGCAAGGACGTGACCTTCGACGTGTGGGAAAAGCTGGTCGCGCGGATCCGCCACTGGATCGACGTTGAGCGCGTGGATGGCGTGGTCATCACGCACGGCACCGATACGCTCGAAGAGACTGCCATGCTGCTGCACCTGACGCAGCAGGGCGACACGCCCATTGTTGTGACTGCGGCGATGCGGCCGTCGACATCGCTGTCTGCGGATGGCCCGCTGAACCTGCTGAACGCTGTGCGTCTGGCGGCCCATCCGGCCTCGCGTGGGCGGAGTGTGCTGGTAGCGCTCAACCAGCGCGTGCACGCAGCGCGTGATGTGCAGAAGGGGCATACCTACGCGGTGGAGGCGTTTGTCTCGCCAGAGGGGGGGCCAGTAGGTTTCGTGTTGGACACGCAGGTGCAGTTCTCGCGTGCGACGCAGCGCCCGGCTTCGGCCGATGCGCTGCCGATGCCGTCGGCGGGTCAATGGCCGTGGGTGGAAGTGCTGGCGAGCTATGCGCAACCGGATGCTCGGCTGGTCGATACGCTGGTCGCGGCCGGTGTGAAGGGGTTGGTGATTGCGGCCACCGGCGCAGGCTCTATCCACACGAATCTGGAGGTGGCGCTTGAGCGCGCCAGCCAGCAAGGTGTTTTTGTGCTGCGTTCCACACGTACGGGCGCGGGCGTCGTGCCGGCGCAACCTGGTGGGCAGGGCTGGGCCTCAACGGGCACGCTCAATCCGTATAAGGCGCGCGTGCTCCTGATGCTGCTCATCGCGGCCGGGCGTGCTCAGGCAGAAACTGCCTCCCTGCAGCAAGTCATTGATCAATATTGAAAATTTCGGCTGAGTCTGCGTATAATGGCAGGCTATTCAACCTTGCTGCACCGGGGTGTGACGCCCGGGCAGCTTTATCCATAAGGAACGTCAATGCGTCATTACGAAATCGTATTCATCGTCCATCCGGACCAGAGCGAGCAAGTGCCCGCGATGATCGAGCGCTACAAGAGCACGGTCACCACGCAAGGCGGCCAAGTGCATCGCGTCGAGGATTGGGGCCGTCGTCAACTGGCCTACATGATCCAGAAGCTGGCCAAGGCTCACTACGTGTGCATGAACATCGAGTGCGGCAAGGAAACCCTGGCTGAGCTCGAACACGCGTTCAAGTTCAACGACGCTGTGCTGCGTCACCTCATCGTTCAGACCAAGAAGGCTGAAACGGCTCCGTCGCCGATGATGAAGGAAGTGGCACGCGAAGAGGCCAAGAAGGCCGCCGCTCAGACCGAACAGGCCGCCTGATGCCGCGCGGTGCGGCGACTGTTTGATCACGCGCCGCGAGCATGAACGGAAACCCCGGGGACAACGCCATCAACCGCCTGCAGCTCGTCGCCACACTGGTCGAGCGCGAGGTGATGCGATACACCCCAGCCGGTGTGCCCATCGTCAATTGCTTGCTGACCTACAGCGGGCAGGCGATGGAAGCGCATACGGCGCGACAGGTCGAGTTTTCGATCGAAGCGCTGGGTGCCGGCAAGATGGCCTCCGTTCTGGACCGCATCGCACCGGGCACCGTCCTGGATTGCGTCGGATTCCTGGCTCGCAAGCACCGCAGCAGCAAGGCACTGGTCTTTCACATCTCCGGATGTAACGTATTCGTAAAGGATTGAATCATGGCATTCATGAACAAGAAGCAGCGCGACGCGAAGAACAAGAAGCGCTTCACGCAGCAAAACCCGCTGTTCAAGCGTAAGAAGTTCTGCCGCTTCACCGTGGCAGGCGTTGAGCAAATCGACTACAAGGACGTCGAAACGCTCAAGGACTTCATCGGCGAGAACGGCAAGATCACTCCGGCCCGCCTGACCGGCACGCGCGCGATTTATCAGCGCCAGCTCGATACGGCCATCAAGCGCGCGCGTTTCCTCGCGCTGATGCCGTACACCGATCAGCACAAGAAGTAATCGGCGCGGATAAGGAGAAAAACGATGCAAGTCATTCTGCTGGAAAAAGTCATCAACCTGGGTAACCTGGGCGACGTGGTGCGTGTGAAGGACGGCTACGCCCGTAACTTCCTGATCCCGCAAAAGCAAGCACGCCGTGCTACGGCTTCGGCGATCAAGGAATTCGAAGCTCGCCGCGCTGAGCTGGAAAAGCTGGCCGCTGAAAAGCTGGCCGCTGCACAAGCCGAAGGCGAAAAGCTGAACGGCCTGACGCTGCAACTGTCGCAAAAGGCTGGTGTGGATGGTCGCCTGTTCGGCTCCGTCACCAACCACGACATCGCTGACGCACTGGTTGCGCAAGGCTTCAAGGTCGAGAAGGCGCAAGTGCGTCTGCCGAACGGCCCGCTGAAGACCACGGGCGACCACGCGGTCGTCGTGTCGCTGCACACCGATGTGGCCGTCGACGTGAACGTGTCGGTGCAAGGCGAGACTGTCTAAGCACGTACGCTGCATCTCGCGACGCCCGGGTAACCGGCTGGAGCGAGTCAAGAAGGCAGGGACGAAAGTCTCTGCCTTTTTTGTTGTCATTTGTGTCAGGGGTTCAGATTGAAGACCGAGCAGCGCCGCTATAATCCCGCCATGAACGCGCCCTCCGATCCCCAGCTCGATTCCCTCAAGGTGCCCCCGCATTCCATCGAGGCCGAACAATCGGTGCTCGGGGGCTTGCTGCTGGATAACGCCGCGTGGGATCGCATCGCCGACTTCATCAACGAGCACGATTTCTACCGCTACGATCACCGGCTGATCTTCCACAACATCGGCAAACTGATCTCACAGGCCAAGCCGGCCGACGTGATCACGGTGTATGAGCAGCTGCAGGCGGCGGGCAAGGCGGAAGAGGTGGGTGGCCTGGCCTACCTGAACGCACTGGCGCAGAACACGCCGAGCGCGGCCAACATCCGCCGCTATGCCGAAATCGTCCGTGACCGTGGCGTGCTGCGCCAACTGGTAACGATTGCCGATGAGATTTCTGCCGGCGCCTTCAACCCGCAGGGCCGCGACGTGCGCCAACTGCTGGATGAGGCTGAATCCAAGGTGTTCGCGATTGCCGAAGAGGGCTCGCGCGGGCAGAAGGGCTTCCTGGAAATCCAGCCGCTGCTGACGCAGGTGGTCGAGCGTATCGACGAGCTGTACCACCGCGATAACCAGAGCGACATCACCGGCGTGCCGACGGGCTTCGTCGACCTCGACCGCATGACCAGCGGCATGCAGGGCGGGGACCTGATCATCGTGGCTGGCCGCCCGTCGATGGGTAAGACCGCGTTCTCGCTGAACATTGGTGAGCACGTTGCAGTGGAGCAGGGCCTGCCAGTGGCGGTGTTCTCGATGGAAATGGCGGGCACGCAGCTTGCCATGCGTATGCTGGGTTCAGTCGGTCGGCTGGACCAGCACCGTTTGCGTACGGGCCGTCTGCTCGACGAAGACTGGCCGCGCCTGACGCACGCCATTCAGAAGATGAACGACGCGCAGCTCTTCATCGACGAGACGCCCGCGTTGAACCCCATGGAGTTGCGTGCACGCTCGCGCCGGCTGGCACGTCAATGCGGGCAGCTGGGCCTGATCGTCATCGATTACCTGCAGCTGATGTCGGGTTCGGGCGGTGGTGAAAACCGCGCGACCGAAATCTCAGAAATTTCGCGCTCGCTCAAGGGCTTGGCGAAAGAACTGAATTGCCCCGTGATTGCGCTGTCGCAGCTGAACCGAAGCCTGGAACAGCGCCCGAACAAGCGCCCGGTGATGTCGGACTTGCGTGAATCCGGCGCTATCGAACAGGATGCTGACGTGATTCTGTTCATCTATCGCGATCAGGTTTACAACCCCGATTCTCCCGACAAGGGCACGGCCGAAATCATCATCGGTAAGCAGCGTAATGGTCCGATCGGCACCGTTCGGCTCACGTTCTTGGGTGAATATACGAAGTTCGACAACTTCACCGGTGGCAACGCCTTCTTCGACAACGATACGTAATCTGTTTTTCTTGTCGGTCTGCCACAACGTGCCACGCATGATGGGCGCTCGGTTCCGGTAAAATATTGCGTTTTGATGACAGCGCCCGCGGTGATCCCGTCCGGCGCTGTTTTTACGACGTCTGCATTCCTCCGTTTTCAAGGATCATCATGTTCGGTCGCTTCATGCCCACCGAAGGCAAGTTTTTCGAATACTTCAACCAGCATGCCGAGTGCGCCGTCAAGGCAGCACATGCGCTCAAGGAGCTGGTCAACGACCTGCCCAATGCAGAAATGCATGCGCGCAACGTGCAGAACTTCGAGAAGAAGGCCGACCGCATCACGCATGACACGGTCGAGCTGCTGCACAAGACCTTCATCACGCCGCTCGATCGCGACGAGATCCACAAGCTGATCACGACGATGGACGACATCCTCGACCTCATGGAGGACGTGTCGCTCACCATCTCGCTGTATGACGTGACCAACGTAACCGACGAGTCGCGCCAGCTCGCAACGATTTGCGTGGCCTGTTGCGAGGAAGTCCGCAAGGCCGTGGCGCTGCTCAGCGACATGAACAACGGCCGCCAGATCCTGACCATCGCACAGGAAATCGACCGCCTCGAATCGGAGGCCGACCGCGTGATGCGCGCCGCCATGGCCAAGCTGTTCCGCACCGAAAACGACATCAAACTGCTGATCAAGTTGAAGGCGATCTACGAGCAACTGGAGAGCGTCACGGACCGTTGCGAGGATGTCGCCAACATCATCGAAGGCATCGTGCTCGAAAACGCCTGACGAGACGACGCCTCATGCATACGCTTCAGATCAGTCTCTGGGTGGTCGTCCTGCTGGTGGGGCTGGCCATCGTGTTCGACTTCATGAATGGCTTCCACGACGCGGCCAACTCCATCGCTACGGTGGTGTCGACCGGCGTGCTCAAGCCGCAGCAGGCCGTGGCGATGGCCGCAGCCTGCAACGTGATCGCCATTTTTATCTTCCATCTCAAGGTGGCCACCACGGTGGGCCGGGATACGATCGATCCGTCGATTGTTGACCACTACGTCATTTTTGGGGCGCTGGTGGGCGCCATCGCGTGGAACATCATCACGTGGTACTACGGCATCCCGTCGAGCTCGTCGCACGCGCTGATTGGCGGCCTGATTGGTGCGGCCGTGGCCAAGTCCGGCACGGGTTCGCTGGTGGCGAGCGGTTTGCTTAAGACTGTCGCCTTCATTCTGATTTCGCCGCTGCTGGGCTTCATTCTCGGGTCGATCCTGATGGTGGCGGTGTCGTGGTTATTCTTCCGAACGCCGCCATCCAAGGTGGACCGGTGGTTCCGGCGGCTGCAGTTGCTGTCGGCATCGCTGTACAGCCTGGGGCATGGTGGCAACGACGCGCAGAAGACCATCGGCATCATCTGGATGCTGTTGATCGCGGGTGGCTACGCCTCGGCGACTGCAGCTGAGCCGCCGGTGTGGGTCATCGTCTGCTGCTACGTGGCGATCGGCCTAGGCACGTTGATGGGCGGCTGGCGCATCGTGCGCACGATGGGGCAGAAAATCACCAAGCTCAAGCCGGTGGGCGGTTTCTGCGCTGAAACCGGCGGTGCGATGACGCTGTTCCTTGCGTCGGCGCTGGGGGTGCCTGTGTCGACCACGCATACAATCACCGGCGCTATCGTCGGTGTGGGCTCGGCGCAGAAGGCCTCGGCCGTGCGCTGGGGCGTGGCAGGCAACATCGTGTGGGCGTGGATTCTGACGATTCCGGCGTCTGCATTCATGGCGGCGATTGCCTGGTGGATCGGCCGACACGTGCTGTAAGCCGATCCCCATCGCGGAAAACAGAACGCCCACCAAATCGGTGGGCGTTTTGCTTTTGGATTGCCAATGCGTTATTGCGTCGCGAAACGGGCGATGGGGTCGTCGTCTACGGGTATGGCGGCGGTGGGTGTGTTGCGCGCGCGGGCCAGGGCGCCAAGCGGGTCGTCATCAATCGTCCGCGCCGGTGCGGGCAGCGTGACGGGGATCGGCGAGGCTGCGGGGGCAGGCTCATCCGGCAGGTTGCTGACGGCCACTACGCGGCGCGCGCCCATGTAACGGCGTGCCCAGTACGATTTGGTCATGTCTTCCAGGCGCACTGTGCCGCCAGTCGCCGGCGCATGCACAAAGCGGTTCTGGCCGACGTAGATGCCGACGTGCGAGTTCGGTTGGCCGGTGGTGTTGAAGAAGACGAGGTCGCCCGAGGCCACGTCGCGACGCTCCAGCGCTGTGCCGCGACGGCCCATTTCCGAGGCAGTACGGGGCAGGTTGACGGAGGCAGCACGCTGTACGACGTAGCGGACAAGTCCGCTGCAATCAAAGCCGGTGTCGGGCGTATTGCCGCCGTAACGGTACGGTGTACCGACCAGCGCCATCGCTTCAATGGAGATTTCTTCCAGCCCTGCGCTCGGATCGTTGATCGTGGCGCCGCGCGTGCGCAGCCCGGTAGTGTCGCGCGAGGCGGTGGAGCGTGTGGGCGTCGATGAACAGGCGGACAGCAGGCACACCAGCGCCAGCAGGGCGGCGCCTGCCAGTCGGGTGTCGCCATGAGGAAAGCTGTGCCGCGTCAGCATGCGCCATCAGGAAAGTCCGGATAGCTCGCATGCTATGCGCTCGGCGCCATAAAGCCAAACCAGGCCGGATGGCGTGTTGGTGAGGCGCAACGCCAAGCGGGGCGCGGGTCTACGGAATTTGCCCCGATGGCGTCGCGGTTTGCGGGCAGTGTTACCAGCGCAACTGCACGCTGCGCGTGCTGCCTGTCTGCACCGTGGCACGCTTGGTGGTGCCCTGGTAGGTGGCGATGACGTTGTAGCTAGCCGGTGGGGCCTTGATCAGACAACGCGGCCCATCGGCGCGGAAGCTTGCGACTTCCTTGCCGTGTCGGGTGATTTGAACGTCAACGTCGGCGAGGTATTCGCCGCTCGGCCCCTGCGTAAACAACAGGGACAGGTTGTAGTTGTGCGCTTCGGCGTTCAAGGCTTGTTGTTCATCCTGGGCAACGCCACCACAGACGTAGCTGATCTGACCGGCGGTCTGCGGCGTGAGGTTGTTGCCAAACGCGGTAGACGCGCCGGCGGACAACAGCATCGCCAGCGCGACCCAGGGGAGTGTCGAGCGCGTACGGAACTGCGGATTTCGTTGCATGAACATCATCGAGCCTCCGGCGGGTGAATGATCGGCAACGAGTACGCAGCAAGAAAAAGGCCGCGCAATAGCGCGGCCTTGTGGCACAGCGGTTTGCGGCGAGTGGAACTGCCGCAGGGCGGTGGCAGGGAGACGGTTACAGCACGTCGGACGCGTGATCCGCGAGTCGCGAACGCTCGCCGCGCGCCAGCGTAATGTGACCGCTGTGACTCCAGCCCTTGAAGCGATCCACCACGTAGGTCAGGCCGGACGAGCCTTCCGTCAGGTACGGCGTGTCGATCTGCGCGATGTTCCCCAGGCAGATGATCTTGGTGCCTGGGCCCGCACGCGTGACCAGTGTCTTCATCTGCTTGGGCGTCAGGTTCTGTGCCTCGTCGATGATGAGGAACTTGTTGACGAAGGTGCGGCCGCGCATGAAGTTCATGCTCTTGACCTTGATGCGCGAGCGGATCAGCTCCTGCGTGGCGGCGCGGCCCCATTCACCGGCGTTGTCGTCGGACTTCTGCAGAACTTCGAGGTTGTCGTCGAAGGCACCCATCCACGGCTGCATCTTTTCTTCTTCCGTGCCGGGCAGGAAGCCGATGTCTTCACCCACGGGCACCGTAGCGCGCGTGATGATGATTTCGTTGTAAAGCTTCTGGTCCAGCACCTGCTCCAGGCCTGCGGCCAGCGCCAGCAGCGTCTTGCCCGTGCCGGCCTGGCCAAGCAGCGAGACGAAGTCCACCTCTGGATGCATCAGCAGGTTCAGCGCGAAGTTCTGCTCGCGGTTGCGCGCAGTCACGCCCCAGACGTTGTTCTTCTGGTGTGTGTAGTCCTTGAGCGTCTGCAGTACGGCGGTCTTGCCGTTCAGCTCTCTGACTTGCGCGTAGAGCGGCAGGCTACCGTCATTCGGCTCAAGGAAGACGAACTGGTTGACCAGGAACGACGGCACCAGCGGGCCCGACAGGCGGTAGAACGTCGTGCCCGTCTTCGGGTCCTGCCAGCTCTCGATGTTCTTGCCGTGCTTCTGCCAGAAGTCGGTTGGCAGGGCCATCACACCGCTGTAGAGCAGGTCGGTGTCTTCCAGCACGCGGTCGTTGAAATAATCCTCTGCCGGCAGGCCGAGGGCGCGCGCCTTGATCCGCATGTTGATGTCTTTCGACACCAGCACGACATGGCGATCCGGCCGCTGCTGCTGCAGCGCGGCTACCACGCCCAGGATCTGGTTGTCCGCCTTGCCTTGCGGCAGGCCGTCGGGCAGCTTGATGTCGTTCAGACGCGTTTGGAAGAACAGGCGGCCTTGCGCATCGCGGTTGCCGAGTTTCTCGAGCGGCAGGCCGTCGTCCATCACGCCGTCCGTGCCGGCAACCAACTGGTCGAGCGTGCGGCTGACCGTACGGGCGTTGCGCGCGACTTCGCTCATGCCCTTCTTGTGGTTGTCCAACTCTTCCAACGTCATCATCGGCAGATAGACGTCGTGTTCTTCAAAGCGGAAGAGGGACGACGGATCGTGCATCAGCACGTTGGTGTCGAGCACGAACAGCTTGGTCGGGCCGTCGTCGCGGCGGGCACGGCGGCGGGTGGCGGTTTCGGTCGATTTGTCGGATGCGGGCACCTTGTCGACAGTCTTGGCGACGACGGTCGGGCGCTGGCGGGTGTCTTCTTTCGCCATCGGTGAAGCTTCGCCCGAGCGGGCGCGGGCCGTGCTGCGCTTGGGTTGTGCACGGCCGGTTTCGGACAGCGCCTCGCGCTCCAGCGCGGGCACCGGTTTTCGAGGTTCCTGACCCGCCTTCGGCTTTCCGGCTTTGCCGAAAGGCTTGAATTCAGCCGGGTCTAGCAATTGGGCTGGCTGGGTGGGCATGGTCGGCAGCGGCATGCTTCGATTACCTCTCTGGAGGGAACAACGACGAAACACCGCGCTCGCTCATGGCGAGGCGATGCTGATGGAAAACGCTGAGGGATGGGCGCGCACGTCGCACGGACGACGGCCACAAAAAAGCCGCCATGACCTGCAGGAGGTGGGGCGGCCTGGGCGAGTACCACAATGAGCGCCACAACAAGTTGCACGATTCGGACGTTCTGCCCAGCCTGGTTGCGGGGGAAAACGCCGATGCGGTATCAGGCCAACTTGGCCGCCGGTACCGTCGTGGGCAATCGGAATGGCATCCGGATTTCGTACTCATTGGTTCCGACTGTATCGGAAGCTTTTGTGATTTGCAATCTGTCACATGTGACGTGTGGTGTCGCATTAACTAGTCCAACGAGCGACACGAAACTGGCACAAAAGCAAGCGCCAGCGTGCCCTACGCGGCGCTTTCGTGCGCGACTGGTTACAGCGCTCGCACCGCCGTCAGAACCTCGTCCACGTGGTTGGGCACCTTCACGCCGCGCCACGCCTTGCGCAGCACGCCCTTGCTGTCGATCAGGAATGTGCTGCGCTCGATGCCGCGTACGTCCTTGCCGTACATCTTCTTCATCTTGATGGTGTCGAAGAGGTTGCAGACGGCTTCGTCGGTGTCGGAGATCAGCTCGAACGGCATCTCTAGCTTGGCCTTGAAGTTCTCGTGCGACTTCAAGCTATCGCGCGAGATGCCAAACACCACGGCGCCGGCGGCCTCAAAGGCGTCGTACTGGTCGCGGAAGTTCATTGCTTCGGTGGTGCAGCCGGGCGTGTTGTCCTTCGGGTAGAAGTACAGCACGACGATCTTGCCATGCTGCGACGCCGGCGAGAACGTGATGCCGCTGGTGGCCGGTGCGGAGAAATCGGGAAGAGGCTTGTCGAGAGAGACGGGCATGGTGGTGTTCCGGAAAACCGCGGAGAGAGACGGGAAACTCGGGGGCGGGCAACGCTGAAACATGGCGCCCGCCGCTGAGTCGGTGATCCGTGGGTCAGGCCGGCTGAACGATCAGGCTGCCGCTGCGGCCGGCAACTTCGCCCCACGTGACCGGCTGTACGGGCAGGGTGCTGCGATCGAGCGTCGCGTAGTAGTCGCCCATCGATGCCAGCCGATGGCCTTGCGCGCGCCAGCCTTGCAGCAGCTCGCGGAAGATCGGGGCGAGTTTCTGCCCTTCAAGCTCCGCATGCAAGGTGAATACCTGGTCGCGGTCGGATTCGGTCATCTTCAGGATGTGCCGGGCGACGGTTTCTGTCGTCAGGTCATCCACGCCGACGAGTTCATCCAGCGTGGGCAACGTGGTCGGCAGCTGGACATGATTCAGCGCCTGGCCATCGATGCTTGGGACGTACGGATGCGTGCCACGGCCGTCAGAGGCATAGGCCATGCCCCAGGCGTCGATCTGGCGGAAGGCGTGGTCATTCATCTGCCAGCCGGCAGCGCCGTGCGTAACAGGCGCGTGACCGAAGATCTCAGCAAAACGTTTGTGCGAAGCGCCCATCTGGCGGGCCGTCCAGGCAGCATCGCGCTCGCGGACGTTGTCTTGCCAGAGAACGTGGTCCCACGTGTGGATGCCGGTCTCGAAGCCTGCTTCGGCAATGGCGCGCATCTCTGCGGCAGCTTTGCGGCCGATGTCGGGGCCGGGCAGCAGCACGCCGTACATCAGCGTGCGCAGGCCGTAGTGCTCGACCACGGACGTACGCGAAACTTTCTTCAGGAAACCGGGGCGGAACGCCCGGCGCAGCGCCCAGCCGGTGTGATCCGGCCCGAGGCTGAAGAGGAAGGTCGCGCCTGCCTCGTGCTCACGCAGCATGCGCGAGAGATTGGGCACGCCTTCGCGGGTGCCGCGCAGGGTGTCGACGTCGATCTTGAGAACGATGAGAGCCATGGACCTGCGCGGGTGTTGCTTCTTACTTGTTGCCGTTGCCTTCTTCGACCAGGCTGCGGGCGTCGGCCACGTGCATGCGATACGCTTCGAAGATGTTCGCCAACGCGTCCTGCATTGTGGTGGTCGGCTTCCAGCCGAGTTCGTCCATGGTGTTGGCGATCTTCGGCACGCGGTTCTGCACGTCCTGGTAGCCGTTGCCGTAGTAAGCGCCGGAGGTGGTTTCCACCAGTTGGACTTGCTTGGCGCTGTCCTTGTACTCGTCGATCTTGGCGGCCTGTTCCAGCATCATGTTGGCCAGCTCGCGCACCGAGTAGTTGTTCGACGGGTTGCCAATGTTGTAGATCTTGCCCGAAGCCACGCCATCCTTGTTGGCGATGATACGCACCAGCGCGTCGATGCCGTCATCGATGTACGTGAAGGCGCGCTTCTGGCTGCCGCCGTCGACGAGCTTGATGTTCTCGCCGCGCACGATGTGGCCGAGGAACTGCGTCACAACGCGCGACGAACCTTCCTTCGGGGTGTAGATCGAGTCCAGGCCTGGGCCGATCCAGTTGAACGGGCGGAACAGCGTGAAGTTCAGGCCTTCCATGCCGTAGCCCCAGATCACGCGGTCCATCAGCTGCTTGGAGCAAGCATAGATCCAGCGCGGCTTGTTGATCGGACCGTAGACCAGCGACGAGGCTTCCGGATCGAATTCCGAGTCGCTGCACATGCCGTAGACCTCGGAGGTCGACGGGAAGACCAGGTGCTTCTTGTACTTGGCGGCCGAACGGACGATCGGCAGATTGGCTTCGAAGTCCAGCTCGAACACGCGCAGCGGGTCCTTGACGTACGTCGACGGCGTGGCGATGGCCACCAGCGGCAGGATCACGTCGCACTTCTTCACGTGATACTCGACCCACTCCTTGTTGATGGTGATGTCACCCTCGAAGAAGTGCATGCGCGGGTGGTTGACCAGGTCGCCCAGACGCTCGGTCTGCATGTCCATGCCGTAGACCTCCCAGTCGGTGGTCTCCAGGATGCGCTTGGACAGGTGGTGGCCGATGAAGCCGTTGACGCCGAGGATCAGTACTTTTTTCATGAAGGCAAACTCAAGATCAGGAGATGGCAAGCTGGCTGGCGAGCTGCTGCGCGGTCACGACGGACGTGCCGCCGGCAGCATTGGGATCGACGCGCCAGAGCTCGTGGATGGCGATGGCTCCCCCATCGCCGCACACGCCGAACATCGCATTATCCACGACGTGCAAGCCCGGGGGCAAATTCGTGAAGGTTTGATGCGCCAGACGGGCACGCGCAACGATGTAGCGTTCGCTGCCGGCATCGGTGAAAGCGCCGGGGTAGGGCGGCGCGACGGCACGGATCAGGTTGTAGACCTGCTGGGCCGGTTTGGTCCAGTCGACGCGGCCGTCTTCGGGCTTGCGGCCGCCGAAATAGCTGCCGTTGGCGAGCACGTTGGGGTGCTGCGGAATCTGTCCGGCAATCATCGCGGGCAGTGCACGCCACAAGGTTTGCTCGGCGGCTACGGTGGCCTTCTCGAACACTTCGTGTGACGTATCGTCCGGCAGGATCGGCACGATGGTCTGGTCGACGATGTAGCCGGCGTCCGGCTTCTCGACCATTTCGTGCAGGGTGGCGCCGGTTTCGGTTTCGCCGTTCAGGACGGCCCAGTTGATGGGCACGCGGCCGCGGTATTTCGGCAGCAATGAACCGTGCATATTGAACGCGCCGAACTTGGCGAGGCCCAACAGCGACATCGGGATCATGTGCCGGTAGTAGAACGAAAAAATGAAATCCGGCGCGATGGCCGCGATCCGGGCGCGCAGGTCTTCACCGTTTGCATTGTCCGGCGTGATGAAGGGGATGCCCAGTTCCTGTGCTGTGGCGCGCACGCTGCCAAACCAGATGTTCTCGGCGGCGTTGTCCTCATGCGTGACGACGAGTTCGACCTGAATGCCACGCGCAGCCAGCACGCGCAGACAGCGCACGCCGACGTTGTGATACGCAAAGACGACAGCACGGCGTGTCATGCCACACCTCGCTGCGAGCTGTTCTTCAGGTCTGCCGGGCCGGCTTCGTGCAGGTGGGGCGTGTCTTCCAGCACGCCTTGCACCAAATAGCGCGGGCGCTCCCGCACCTGCTGATAGATGCGGCCGATGTACTCGCCCAGCAGGCCGATGCCAAACAGAAGCACGCCCATCAGGAAGAACGTGATGGCGAACAGCGTGAATACGCCTTGGACTTCCGCGCCCAGCACGAAGCGGCGCACTACCAGCAGGATGAACAGGATGGCCGAGGCCAGCGACAGCAGCATGCCGATCGCCGAGAACCACTGCAGCGGTACGACCGAGAAGCCCGTCACCAGGTCGAAGTTCAGGCGCACGAGCTTGTACAGCGAGTATTTCGACTCGCCGGCAAAGCGTTCTTCGTGATCGACTTCGATTTCGGTCGGGTTCTTGCTGAACGTGTAGGCCAGCGCCGGGATGAAGGTGTTGACTTCGCGGCAACGGTTGATGGTGTCGACGATGGTCCGGTTGTAGGCGCGCAGCATGCAGCCCTGGTCGGTCATCTTGATGTGTGTGATGCGCTCGCGCAGCGAGTTCATGGCGCGCGATGCGGTGCGGCGGAACCAACTGTCCTGGCGCACGCGCCGGATGGTGCCGACGTAGTCGTAGCCTTCATCGAGCTTTTCGACCAGGCGGCCGATTTCTTCCGGCGGGTTCTGCAGGTCGGCGTCGAGCGTGACCACGCGTTCGCCGCGCGCATGCTCAAAGCCTGCCAGGATGGCCATGTGCTGGCCGTAGTTGCCGTTGAACAGCACGACGCGCGTGCTGTCCGGGCGGGCGCGGAACTGCTCGGCCAACATGGCAGCCGAACGGTCGCGGCTGCCGTCATTGACGAACACGACTTCGTACGAAATGCCCAGTGCATCGAGCGCGGGATACAGGCGCGCAAACAGCGCGGCGAGTCCGTCTTCTTCGTTGTAGACAGGAATGACGACCGAGAGAGCGGGTGTCTTCATTATTGGTATTGGGTGCAAAGTTGGCGGACCGCGCTGACCACGCGATCCACGTCAGAATCTTCCATGCCGGCGAACATCGGCAGCGTGACGATAGCGCGGCCAATGCGTTCTGCCACCGGGAACATACCCGGCTTCCAGCCTAGTTCACGATAAAGCTTGAACAGATGGATAGGCGGATAGTGCACGCCCGCGCCGATGCCCAGCGCCTTCAGGCCGGCCATGAAGCCGGCGCGATCGACCTTCAGGCGATCCAGCGGCAGCACAATCTGGAACATGTGCCAGTTGGTGGTCGTGAAATCTTCCACCGGCAGCTCGACGCCGAACGATTCGATGTCGGCGGCGCGCATGGCGGCAAAGTAGCGTCGGGCGAGTGCGGCGCGGCGTGCAGTCACGGCTTCAAGCTGGGCGAACTGGCCCAGGCCAATCGCCGCATTGACATCCGTCAGGTTGAATTTGCCGCCGACCAGATCGACTTCCATGCCGTCGAAGCCAGTGCGCACGACGCCCTGCAGGCGGTACTTCTCGGCCAGCACGGCTTCCTCAGGCGTGTTCAGCACGAGCGCGCCACCTTCGATGGTGGTGATGTTCTTGTTGGCCTGGAAGCTGAAGCTGACCAAGTCGCCAATCTCACCGATGCGCTTGTCGCCCCAGCGCGAGCCGATGGCCTGCGCGGCATCTTCCACCACGCGCAGCTTGTGGCGGCGGGCGATGTCGTACAGGCGGTCCATGTCGACGGGCAGGCCGGACAGGTAGACCGGGATGATCGCTTTCGTGCGCGGTGTGATGGCGGCTTCGACCTTGTCCAGATCGATATTGCGCGTGACTGGGTCGATGTCGACGAAGACCGGCTTGGCGCCAACCGTCAGCACCACGTTGGAGGTGGCCACCCACGAGATCGGCGTGGTGATGACCTCATCGCCGGGGCCGATGCCCGCGATGCGCAGCGCGACTTCCATCGTGGCCGTGCCGTTGGCGAACGTGCGCACGATGCGGCCGCCGAAGTATTCCGACAGCGCGGCTTCGAACGCCGCAACCTTGGGGCCCGAGGTGATCCAGCCCGAGCGCAGCACATCGGCCACCGCGGCGATGGTCGCCTCGTCAATGGCCGGGCGCACGAAGGGCAGGAACGGTTGTTCTGCTGTGGCGTTGGTTTGCGTCATTGTGGCAAATGCGGACTTAAATAGGATGAGGAGGCCAAGCCGCTTACGAGCGGGCCAGCACGAGCACACCGACGAGGATGATGGCGATGCCGACCAGGCGCTGGATCGACAGCACTTCGCCAAACAGATACCACGCCAGGAAGGCATTGACCACGTAGCCCAGCGAAAGCATCGGATACGCAATGGTCACATCCACGCGCGACAGCCCGAGGATCCACACCACCACGGAAATCACGTAGCACGACAATCCGCCGATGATGGGCAGTTGTGTTGCAAGCTTGATGCCGACCGGCAGGATGTTCTCGGCCGAAAACGCAAAGCGGCCGATGTTGTTGACGCCCGCCTTGAGCAGCAGTTGGGCGCAGGCATTGAGCATGACGCCCGTCAGGATCAGCCCGAAAGTGACCAGATTCATGTGTTGTTTTGATGTTTGACCGACTGCGGCGGTTTCCCCGTGACTTTGCCGCCGGGGCGCATGTTACGACAATTCCGCTTGCACGCCCCTTTCGGAGGGGCCGAATAGTGGCAAGCCGGTGGCACCTAGTTGCGCCGCACGATCACGCGGCGGGCATCGCGGGCGATCACGGTCATCGGCACCCCCTGGGTCGCCAGCCGGTCGTACGTACCCGGCCCCATCATGGCGACGGCCTGGCCGCCTTCCTTCCAGCGGGCCACGAAGGCCTCAGTGGTTGGAATCCACTTGGCCGGTTCCTGCTCGATGCCGAAGGCCAGCTCATCGGGTTGCTGCACCATCGTGGTTGGCGTGCCGAGGTAAAACGGCATTGTATGGTCCAGCCGCTCCACCGCATAGAACGGCACGCCCGGCTTCAGCCACGGCTTGACGGCCGGGGCGAGATCGATCCCCGACATCGAGCGTCCGAATGCCTCATGGCCGAGCAGGGCGGTCGTAAACGTCAGGAACCACGCGCAGGCGAACGCGATGAGACTCTCGAAGCGCTTGTCTGCAAAGCGCAGTGCCAGCCACGTAAAAACGGCTCCTGCAGCGAAGGCCACCGCCAAGAACGCCCCAAAACGCAAAAATACGGCATTCGGGTACATGTCCGACGACATCGTTGCGACATAGCCGCTCGCCGCCAGGCCGACCACGGCCAGCGCCAGGAAGGCCTTGAGTTGCCAGCGCCAGGCACGTTCGCTGGTGTTTTCCAATACCAGCGCAGCCAGGACCGCCAGCGCCGGGATGATCGGGAAGATATAGCCCGGCAGCTTCGAGTCGGAAATGCTGAAAAACGCGAAGATCAGGATGGCCCACAAACCAAGCATGAGAGTGGGCCGGAAGCCATTGGCGGCCGCTTCACCACGGGCGAAGGTCAGGCGTGCGGCGCCCGGTAGTTGTGCGAGCCACGGCAGGAAGCCCGCCAGCAGCAGCGGTACGAAGTACCAGAGCGGCGCGTTGCGATTGTGTACGGTGGAGGTGAAGCGCTGGAAGTGCTCGTGCACGAAGAAGAACCACGCAAATTCAGGGTTGCGTGCAGAAATCAGCACGAACCACGGTGCACCCACGGCAAAGAAGACAATCAGCCCCGTCACCAGGTGCAACCGCTTCCACAGTGCCCAATCACGTGCGACGAGCGTGTAGACCACCAACACGAAGCCCGGCAGCACCACCCCGATCAGGCCTTTGCTCAGCACCGCCAGCGCCATCGACGCCCAGCAGACCCACATCCAGTTGCGTTGCTGGCTGCGCGTGGCCTGCGGGTGTTGCGCCAACAGCAGGGCGGCCAGCGCCATCGTCATGCAGCCGGCTACACCCATGTCGAGCGAATTGAAATGCGCACCCACATTCCACATCGGCGCACTCACCAGGACCAGCCCGGTGATGACGGCGGTTCGCTTGCCCCACCAGCGCGCTGCCGCCAGCATCGTGAAAACGAGGCCGGCGACGCCCGACAACGCAGTGAACAGCCGCGCCTGCCAGTCGCCGACGCCGAACAGCGTGTAGGCGAGCGCAGTGCCCCACATCTGCAGCGGCGGCTTCTCGAAATACTTCAGGGCGTTGTAGCGGATAGTCACCCAGTCGCCCGTGGTGAACATCTCGCGGGCGATTTCGGCGTAGCGGCCTTCGTCGGTGGGGATCAGGTGGCGGTAGCCCAGCGTGCCCAACCAGACGGCCAGAAAGGCAGCGGCCAGCAGCCACAGGGAGGCATTGCGCCAGGGCAGGGCGGGCGCGTTGGCAGAGCGGTCGATCGGCATGCGGTCAGGCGCGCTCAATCAGCAATGCGGCCGCCGCTTTGCGGCCTTCCAGCATCAGGATGTTGTAGGTGCGGCCTGCGGCCTGCAGGTCCATCGCCTCCACGCCGATGCGCTTCTCGGTGAGCGGCGCGGTCAGGCGCGGGTGCGGAAAGCGCAGTTTGTTGCCGGTGCCGAATACGACCACCTCCGCACCCAGCTCCAGCAGGCGGGCGAAGTGCTCGGGCGTGAGGTCTTCAAAGCGCGCGACATCCCACGGCACGACGGCCCCTTCGGGCATGACGAGCACCGAATGCTCGTAGCGCACCTTGTTGATTTCGATATAGCCGTCGCCATAAGCGGTGACGGTATTGAGAACGGTGGTCGGATCAGAGGAATGGAGCTTCAAGGCGGAATCCCATCAGGCGCAATGGCTGCGGCGCACACAGCAGCAGGGCGCTAGGTTTCAGACTGCCGGGGCGATCTCGCTGCGTTGCAAAAATGCCCGCCGAAGTCTGTCATAATGGGCTAAATTATATCTTTTTCTCTCCTTTGCCCGCCGCGCCACAAGCGACGTCTGGTAAGGAAGAGCGCAGCGCTTGCCGCGCAAGTGGCGCCACCCTCGCCGCCTTGCTGCATTACAAAATCATCCGCAATCCAAGCCCGCTCGACATCGCCCGTGAAAACGATTCAGAAATCCGCCAAGCTCAATAACGTCTGCTATGACATTCGCGGCCCCGTGCTCGAGAAGGCCAAGCAGATGGAAGAAGACGGCCACAAGATCATCAAGCTGAACATCGGCAACCTGGCCCCGTTCGGCTTCGATGCCCCAGAAGAGATTCAGCTGGATATGATCCGCAACCTGCCGAACTCGGCCGGTTATTCGGATTCCAAGGGCATCTTCGCGGCGCGCAAGGCGGTGATGCACTACACGCAAGAGCAGGGCATCAAGAACGTCACGCTGGATGACATCTACCTAGGCAATGGCGCATCGGAGCTGATTTCGCTGGCGACCAACGCGCTGCTCGATCAGGGCGACGAGCTGCTCCTGCCGGCGCCCGACTACCCGCTGTGGACTGCGGTGACCAGCCTCTCGGGCGGCACGCCAGTGCATTACTACTGCGATGAGTCCAACGGCTGGATGCCGGATCTGGACGACATCCGCGCCAAGATCACGCCCAACACCAAGGGCATCGTCGTCATCAACCCGAACAACCCGACCGGTGCACTGTATTCCGACGAGCTGCTGCGCGGCATCATTGCCATTGCGCGCGAGCACGGCCTGGTGATCTTCGCCGACGAGGTGTACGACAAGGTCCTGTTTGACGACAACAAGCACACGGCCCTCGGTTCGCTGTCGGAAGATGTGCTGACGATCACGTTCAACAGCCTGTCGAAGAGCTACCGCTCGTGCGGCTACCGTGCGGGCTGGATGGTCGTGTCCGGCGACAAGCGCCCGGCCAAGGACTACATCGAAGGCCTGAATATGCTGTCGTCGATGCGCCTGTGCGCCAACGTGCCGGGCCAATGGGCGATCCAGACCGCGCTGGGTGGCTATCAGAGCATTAAAGACTTGGTGGCGCCGGGCGGCCGCATGCGTCGCCAGCGCGATCTGGCACACGAGCTGATTACTGCTATCCCGGGCGTGACCTGCGTGAAGCCCAAGGCTGCGCTGTACATGTTCCCGCGCCTCGATCCGGCTGTGTACCCGATCGAAGACGATCAGCAATTCATCCGTCAGTTGCTGGAAGAAGAGCGTGTGCTGCTGGTGCAGGGCACGGGCTTCAACTGGCACTCGCCGGACCACTTCCGCATCGTCTTCCTGCCGCACGAAGACGACCTGCGTGAAGCGATTGGCCGAATTTCGCGCTTCCTGGAGCGGTACCGTCAGCGTCACGGTACTGGCATCCGGGCCGCATAACATCGGTCATCCGCCAGATCAGTTATTGCGGGGCAGACCGAAGTGTCTGCCCTGTCTGTTTTTTGCCTTTCAGTTTTAACGATACGTCCCATGAATCCCATCAAGATCGGCCTGCTCGGGCTCGGTACCGTCGGTGGCGGTACGCTCAAGGTTCTGCAACGGAACCAGGAAGAAATCCGTCGTCGCGCGGGTCGCGGCATTGAAGTCGCCATGATTGCCGTGCGTAACGTCGAAAAGGCACGCGCCATTGTGCAAGAAGCCGGTGCGACCGTGCCCGTGGTCAACGACCCGTTTGCCGTGGTGGATTCGCCCGAGATCGATATCGTGGTGGAGCTGATCGGCGGCTATGACCTGACGCGCGAGCTGGTGCTGCGCGCCATCGCCAACGGCAAGCATGTCGTCACCGCCAACAAGGCGCTGCTGGCCGTGCATGGCAACGAGATCTTCAAGGCCGCGCAGGACAAGGGCGTGATGGTGGCGTTCGAGGCAGCCGTGGCCGGCGGCATCCCCATCATCAAGGCGCTGCGCGAGGGCCTGACGGCCAACCGCATCGAGTGGATCGCCGGCATCATCAACGGCACCACGAACTTCATCCTGTCGGAGATGCGCGACAAGGGTCTGGACTTCGATACCGTGTTGAAGGAAGCCCAGCGCCTGGGCTATGCCGAAGCCGATCCGACCTTCGACATCGAGGGCTTCGACGCCGCGCACAAGCTCACGCTCATGAGCGCCATCGCCTTTGGCGTGCCGGTGCAGTTCGAGCGCGCGTATGTGGAAGGCATCACCAAGCTGGAAGCCGTCGACATCCGCTACGCAGAAGAACTCGGCTACCGCATCAAGCTGCTGGGTATCACGCGTCGCGCTGAAGCGGGCATCGAGCTGCGCGTGCACCCGACACTGGTGCCGGCCAAGCGTCTGATCGCCAATGTGGAAGGCGCGATGAACGCCGTGGTCGTCAACGGCGACGCCGTGGGCCCGACGCTGTACTACGGCAAGGGTGCTGGCGCCGAGCCGACCGCATCGGCCGTCGTTGCCGATCTGGTGGACGTGACGCGCCTGCACACCGCTGACCCGGAACACCGCGTGCCGCATCTGGCCTTCCAGCCGGACGCGCTGTCCGACACGCCGGTGCTGCCGATCGACGAAGTGCGTTCGAGCTATTACCTGCGCATCCGCGTGGCCGATCAGACGGGTGTGCTGGCCGACATCACGCAGATCCTGGCCAAGACCGGTATCTCGATCGACGCGATGCTGCAGAAGGAATCGCGCGAGGGCGAGCCGCAGCCGCAGACCGACATCATCATGCTGACGCACACGGCCGTTGAGAAACACGTGAACGGTGCCATTGCCGCCATCGAAGCGCTGCCGACCGTGCTGTCGAAGGTCAAGCGCATCCGCATGGAAGAACTGAACTGAGGCCATGAGCATGCAATACCGATCGACCCGCGGCCACGCAGAGCCGCAGAGCTTTTCCCGCATCCTGCTGGGTGGCCTGGCGCCGGACGGCGGCCTGTACCTGCCCGAGCAGTACCCGCAAGTCAGCGTCGAAGAGCTGACCCGCTGGCGCGACCTGCCGTATGCGGACATGGCTTTCGAAATTCTGCGCAAGTTCGCGACCGACATCCCGGAAGGCGACCTGCGCACGCTGGTCCGCCGCACCTACACGCCCGAGGTCTACTGCAACACGCGCCAGGGCGACAACGCCGCCGACATCACGCCGCTGCACAAGCTGGGCGAAGAAGGCGGCACGCAACTGTCGCTGCTGTGCCTGTCCAACGGCCCGACGCTGGCCTTCAAGGACATGGCGATGCAGTTGCTGGGCAATCTGTTCGAATACGCACTTGACCGCGAGCACGCTGAGCTGAACATCCTGGGCGCCACTTCCGGCGATACCGGCAGCGCGGCCGAATACGCCATGCGCGGCAAGCGCGGCGTGCGCGTGTTCATGCTGAGCCCGCACCGCAAGATGAGCGCGTTCCAGACCGCGCAGATGTTCAGTCTGCAAGACGCGAACATCTTCAACATCGCCATCGAAGGCGTGTTCGATGATGCGCAGGACATCGTCAAGGCGGTGTCCAACGATCACGAGTACAAGGCCCGCCAGAAGATCGGTACGGTCAACTCGATCAACTGGGCGCGTGTCGTCGCCCAGGTCGTGTACTACTTCAAGGGCTACCTGCTGGCCGCCCCGAAGATTGGCGACAAGGTGTCGTTCTGCGTGCCGTCGGGCAACTTCGGCAACGTCTGCGCGGGCCACATCGCCCGCATGATGGGTTTGCCGATCGACAAGCTGGTGGTGGCCACCAACGAGAACGACGTGCTCGACGAGTTCTTCCGCACCGGCACCTACCGCGTGCGTTCTGCCGCGCAGACGTACCACACGTCCAGCCCGAGCATGGACATCAGCAAGGCGTCGAACTTCGAGCGCTTCGTGTTCGACCTGCTGGGCCGTGACCCGGCGCGTCTTGCGCAACTCTTCCGCGACGTGGACGAGAAGGGCGGTTTCTCGATGACCGGCAAGCCGGAGTTCGACCGCATCGCCGAGTTCGGTTTCGTCTCGGGCCGCAGTTCGCACGAAGACCGCGTCGACACGATCCGCGATGTGTTTGCCACCTACGGCACGATGATCGACACCCACACCGCCGACGGCGTGAAGGTGGCGCGCGAAAATCTGACGCCCGGCGTGCCGATGGTGGTGCTGGAAACGGCGTTGCCGGCCAAGTTCGGCGACACCATTCGTGAGGCGCTGGACCGCGAGCCGGAGCGCCCGGCCGGTTACGCCGACATCGAATCGCTGCCGCAGCGTTTCGAAGTCATGCCTGCGGATGCCGACCGCATCAAGGGCTACATCGCCCAGCACACGGGCCTGTAAGCCCATGGCAGCAGTGCCGGATGACGTAGCCGAGGCAGCGTTCACGCGTTGCCTGCGCGACATCCGTGCCTGCCGCGAGTGCAAGGGCGCGCTCGCGCACGAGCCTCGCCCCGTCGTCGCGGCGGACCGTCGCGCCCGCGTGCTGATCATCGGGCAGGCGCCGGGGCGCATCGTCCACGAAACCGGCATCCCCTGGAATGACCGCTCGGGCGATCGCCTGCGCCAGTGGCTGCAAATTGAATACGACGATTTTTACGCCGACAAGCGCATCGCCGTGGTGCCGATGGGTTTCTGCTTTCCTGGCACCGGTGCGAATGGCGATCTGCCGCCGCGCCCCGAATGCGCACCGAAATGGCATCGCCCTTTGCTGACGGCGCTGCCCGAAGTGAAGCTCACGCTACTGGTCGGCACCTACGCGCAGCGTTACTACCTTGACGTGCCACGCGACTGGTCGCTCACCGATGTGGTCCGCAATGGGCCTGTGCAGGACGGTGAGGGCCGTGTGCTGTTCCCGTTGCCGCACCCGAGCCCGCGAAATCTGGCCTGGTTCAAGCACAACCCGTGGTTCGACGAGAGCATCGTGCCGGCGATGCGGACGGCACTCGCGAACGCATTCGCCTGATACGTCTGGGCTGATGCATGGCATCGGCCTGGAACCGATACAATCGAAATCTCCTTTTCGATTTCGTTTTCCCATTCCGCATGTCCGCCAACGATGCTCCCGCCGTCAAACCGTCCTTGCTGACGCTCGATGCGGCGCTGTCGCAACTGCTTGCCGCCGCGCGTGTTCTGCATGACACCGAATCCGTGCCGACGCTGCACGCCAATGGCCGCATCCTCGCGCAGGCCGTGCACAGCAGCCTCAACGTACCGCCGGCCGACAATACGTCGATGGACGGCTACGCTGTGCGCGCAGCCGACATCACCGCCCCGGGCACGCGCCTGAAGGTAGCGCAGCGTATTCCTGCCGGCCACGTCGGCCAGCCGCTGAATGCGGGCGAAGCGGCGCGCATCTTTACTGGCGCGATGATCCCGCCGGGCGCGGATGCCGTGGTCATGCAGGAGCAATGCAAGGCCGATCCCGACACTGGCACTGTCACCATCGACCACGTGCCCGAATCCGGCGAATGGATCCGCAGCGCTGGCGAGGACATCGCCGATGGTGCTGAAATCCTGTCGCGCGGCACGCGCCTTGGTGCACAGCAACTGGGCCTGGCAGCTTCCGTCGGCTGCGCCAACCTGCAGGTGGTGCGCCGCCCGCGCGTGGCTGTGTTCTTTACCGGCGACGAACTCGCCATGCCCGGCGAGCCGCTCAAGCCTGGCGCCATCTACAACTCCAATCGCTTCACGCTGCGCGCGCTGCTCGAAAACCTCGGCTGCGAGATCACCGATTTCGGCATCGTGCCCGACACGCTGCAGGCCACGCGCGACACGCTGCGCGAAGCTGCCGAGGCGCACGACCTGATCATCACCTCCGGTGGTGTGTCAGTGGGCGAGGAAGACCACATCAAGCCCGCCGTGGAAGCCGAAGGGCGCCTGAACATGTGGCAGATCGCCATCAAGCCGGGCAAGCCGCTGGCCTTTGGCGAGGTGCGCCGGCCTGAAGGCATGGTGGGCGGGCCGACCGCGTTCTTCCTCGGTCTGCCGGGCAATTCTGTGTCGAGCTTCGTGACGTTCCTGCTGTTTGTACGGCCGTTCATCCTGCGCCTGCAGGGTGTGACCGAAGTGGCCCCGAAGCGCATCCCGATGCGCGCCGACTTTACGTTGGCCAAGGGCGATCGCCGCAACGAGTTCCTGCGCGCGCGCATCAACGCCAACGGCGGGCTGGACCTGTTCCCGAATCAAAGCTCCGGCGTGCTGACCTCCACCGTGTGGGGCGATGGGCTGATCGACAACCCGCCCAACCAGCCGATCGCGCAGGGCGATGTCGTCAGCTTCCTCCCGTTTGCGAGCTTGGTGTAAGGAGCGATGGCCATGCAGATCGAGCTGCGTTTCTTTGCCAGCGTGCGCGAGCAACTGGGGACCTCGCAAGAGGTGGTGATCGTGCCGGACACTGTCCGCACCTTGGGCGACGTGCGCCAGTGGTTGGCGCAGCGCGGCCCCGTGTGGAGTGAAACGCTGGCCCAAGGCCGTGCGTTGCGCATGGCGCTGGACCACCAGATCCTACCGGCTGAGACTGCGCTGCATGAGGGCTGTGAAGTCGCAATTTTCCCGCCCGTGACTGGCGGCTGAGCACAGGAGAGTGACCATGTCCGTCCGCGTGCAGGAGGCCGACTTTGATCTCGGCGCCGAGATTGCCGCACTCCGCGCAGGTCGCCCGAACATTGGCGCGGTGGCCAGTTTCATCGGTACCGTGCGCGACATCAACGACGGCTCAGGCGTGTCGGAGATGGAGCTGGAGCACTATCCCGGCATGACCGAGAAGGCGCTCGCCAACATCGTGAGCGCGGCCATGCAGCGCTGGGAGCTGATCGATGCGCTGGTCATCCACCGCGTCGGCAAGCTCAAGCCGGAAGATCAGATTGTGCTGGTGGCGGTGGCCTCTAAACATCGTGGCGAGTCCTTCGCCGCGTGTGAATTCATCATGGATTACCTCAAGAGCGAGGCGCCGTTCTGGAAGAAGGAGCAGACGCCCGCTGGCGCACGCTGGGTCGACGCCCGCGTGACCGACGACAAGGCGCTCGCCCGCTGGGGCATCACCACCACCAATGCCGCGGCAAGCACGGCTAATCCGTCCGGCGCATCGGCGCAACCCAACGACTACGAATAAGGACGCGACCGCATGGGCGGAATGGGCTTTCTGGCAGTCGGGGTGGGCGCTGCGTTGGGGGCCTGGCTGCGCTGGGGGTTTGCTGTGTTGTGGAACGCGATCAATCCGGCGTTGCCATACGGCACGCTGGCCGCCAATCTGGTGGGCGGGTATCTGATTGGCGTGGCGGTCGGCTTTTTCGATACGCATGTCGGGTTGCCACCGGAATGGCGCCTCTTTGCCATTACCGGTTTCCTGGGCGGCCTGACGACGTTCTCCACGTTTTCCAGCGAGGTCGTCGCCAATATCCTGGCCGGCGACTACGTCATCGGTGCACTGCACATCGTGGCGCATCTGGGCGGCTCGCTCTTCCTCACGATGCTAGGTCTCTGGACGGTGCGTACGTTCAGTTAATCGGCGTCGTTCGCATGGGCAGCCCGCTTCACATGACATGCGGCGCACAGGCCGCGGTGCGGCGATCCTGAGCCCCGTGGGCACCCTCGGCAAGACGATTCCCGTGCACTTGGGGCAGCAGCGCGACCGGCTGGTGCGCCGCCGTTTGCGCTGGCGCAAATCTGCATGAAAACCGGCGATTCGGTGCTTGAAATGCCACCGAAGCTCCCTATCTTTCGGAACAAGTGAATAATTTCCGCAAGGGGTTTTACATGCGTTTGGACAAACTGACCACCCGCTTCCAGGAAGCGCTGGCCGACGCGCAGAGCCTGGCGCTGGGCAACGACAATCCGTACATCGAACCGATCCACCTGCTGCTGGCGATGCTCCGCCAGCCGGATGGGGCCACCAAGAACCTGCTGGCCCGCGCGGGCGTCAACACGGGTGCGCTGGATACGGCGCTGGACCGTGCCATCAAGCACCTGCCGCAGGTGCAGGGGGGCGAACAGGTACAGGTCGGCCGTGACCTGGGCAGCCTGCTGCAGCAAACCGAGAAAGAAGGCATCAAGCGTGGCGACCAGTTCATCGCCAGCGAGCTGTTCCTGCTGGCCGCCGCTGATGACAAGGGCGAGGCCGGTCGCATTGCACGCGAGCATGGCCTGGCACGCAAGGCACTGGAATCCGCCATCGACGCTGTACGCGGCGGCCAGACCGTCGGCAGCGCCGAGGCTGAAAGCCAGCGCGAGGCGCTCAAGAAGTACACCATCGACCTGACCGAGATGGCCCGGATCGGCAAGCTCGACCCGGTCATCGGCCGCGACGACGAAATCCGCCGTGCCATCCAGATCCTGCAACGTCGTACCAAGAACAACCCGGTGCTGATCGGCGAGCCGGGCGTGGGCAAGACGGCCATCGTCGAAGGGCTGGCGCAGCGCATCGTCAATGAAGAAGTGCCGGAAAGCCTGAAGGGCAAGCGCGTGCTGGTGCTGGACATGGCGGGCCTGCTGGCCGGCGCCAAGTACCGCGGCGAGTTCGAAGAACGCCTGAAGGCCGTGCTCAACGACATCGCCAAGGAAGAGGGCCAGACCATCCTCTTCATCGACGAGATCCACACCATGGTGGGCGCGGGCAAGGCTGAAGGCGCGATGGATGCCGGCAACATGCTCAAGCCCGCACTGGCGCGCGGCGAGCTGCACTGCATCGGCGCGACCACGCTGGATGAGTACCGCAAGTACATCGAGAAGGATGCCGCGCTGGAGCGCCGCTTCCAGAAGGTGCTCGTGGATGAGCCGAGCGTGGAGGCGACCATCGCCATCTTGCGTGGCCTGCAAGAGAAGTACGAACTGCACCACGGCGTGGAGATCACCGACCCGGCGATTGTAGCCGCGGCTGAACTCAGCCACCGCTATATCACCGACCGCTTCCTGCCGGACAAGGCCATCGACCTGATCGACGAAGCGGCCGCACGCATCAAGATGGAAATCGACTCGAAGCCCGAGGTGATGGACAAGCTCGATCGTCGCCTGATCCAGCTCAAGATCGAGCGCGAAGCCGTCAAGAAGGAAACCGACGATGCCTCGCAGAAGCGTCTGGAGCTGATCGAGCAGGAAATCGTACGGCTGCAGAAGGAATACGCCGATCTGGATGAAATCTGGAAAGCCGAGAAGGGCGCAGCCCAGGGCACCGCAGTGCTCAAGGAGGAGATCGACAAGATCAAGCTCGAGATCACCAAGCTGCAGCGCGAAGGCAAGTTCGACAAGGTGGCCGAGCTGCAATACGGCAAGCTGCCCGAACTGGAGGGCAAGCTGAAGGCCGCGACCGATGCCGAGACCGCTGGCCAGAAGCAGCCGAACAAGCTGCTGCGTACGCAGGTGGGTGCCGAAGAGATTGCCGAAGTCGTCAGCCGCGCCACGGGCATTCCCGTGTCGAAGATGATGACCGGCGAGCGCGAGAAGCTGCTCAAGATGGAAGACCGCCTGCACGAGCGCGTGGTCGGCCAGGACGAGGCCGTGCGTTTGGTGTCGGATGCCATCCGCCGTTCACGCGCCGGCATTGCGGACGAGAACAAGCCGTACGGCTCGTTCCTGTTCCTGGGCCCGACGGGTGTCGGCAAGACCGAGCTGTGCAAGGCGCTGGCCGGCTTCCTGTTCGATTCGGAAGAGCATCTGATCCGCATCGACATGAGCGAGTTCATGGAGAAGCATTCCGTGAGCCGTTTGATCGGCGCGCCTCCGGGCTACGTCGGCTATGAGGAAGGCGGTTACCTGACCGAAGCCGTGCGCCGCAAGCCGTACAGCGTGGTGTTGCTGGATGAAGTCGAGAAGGCCCACCCGGATGTCTTCAACGTGCTGCTGCAGGTGCTGGACGATGGCCGACTCACGGATGGCCAGGGCCGCACGGTGGACTTCAAGAACACGGTGATCGTGATGACGTCCAACCTCGGCTCGCAGTTGATCCAGTCGATGACGGGTGAGCCGTTTGACGTGGTGAAGGGCGCGGTTTGGCAGGAAGTGAAGACGCATTTCCGCCCCGAGTTCCTGAACCGGATCGACGAGGTGGTGGTGTTCCACTCGCTCGACCAGAGCAACATCGAGTCGATCGCGCGCATCCAGCTCAAGCGGTTGGCGGCACGTCTGGCGCACATGGACCTGACGCTGGAGATCACCGATCCTGCGGTGGCCAAGCTGGCCTCGGCGGGCTACGACCCAGTGTTTGGGGCGCGTCCGCTGAAGCGGGCGATTCAGCAGCAGATCGAGAACCCGGTCGCGCGGATGATCCTGGAGGGCAAGTACTCGCCCAAGGATGTGGTGCCGGTGGATTATCGCGATGACCACTTCACCTTCGAGCGCGTGGTGCACTGAGCCGTGCAACGTGGTGTTTGAGAAAGCCCGTCTTGCGAAGACGGGCTTTTTTTATGCCTTCAACGTGTTATCAGGTGATGCGAGGCAGGCTGATGCGGAAAATCATGCCGCCTTTCTGAGCATTTGCCGCGTCGATGCGCCCGCCGTGCGCCTGCACGATGGCCTGTGAAAGCGCCAACCCAAGACCTGTACCCGGTGTCTCACTCGCCCGCACACGCGCGCCACGGTAGAAGCGCTCGAAGATGTGCGGCAGTTCGGCAGGGGGAATACCGGGGCCATGGTCGCTGACCTGGAGGACGGCATCGCCATGCTCGGCAGACCAGGCGATCTCGACCGTGGTGCCCGCCGGCGAAAACTTGACGGCGTTGTCCAGCAGATTGCTCAGGGCCAGGGTTGCCGGGGCACGCGCGATCCGGATGGGCTGATTCGCGCCCGCTTGTGTGGCCAGGACGATGCCGCGATCCTGGGCAGCTGGGGTGACACGCTTGACGCACGCCTGTACAAGTTCAATGACAGGTACGGCTTCCTGCATGCCCTGGTCATGGCCGGCATCCAGACGCGCGAGCATCAGCAGTTCTTCCACCATCTGCGTGAGCCGTCCGACTTCTTCCACGCAGGAGTGCAGGGTCTCGACGTACTCTTCGTGGCTGCGCTCGCGCCGCAACGTCACCTCAAGCTCGGTGCGCAAGCGCGAGAGCGGAGAGCGCAGCTCGTGCGAGGCGTCGGCCGTGAAGCGGCGCTGCATGTCGAAGGCGTGTTCGAGGCGGTCGAGCATGTCGTTGAGCGTATCCACGAGCTTGCCGATATCGTCGGACGTGCCGGGGTGGGGCAGGCGCTCGTCGAGGTTGTTGTCGCCAATCCTGCGGGCCTGCTTCACGACGTTGTCGATGGCGCGAAAGACCCGTTGCGTGAGCATGGCACCCGCCGTGCCAACGGCCAGCAGCAGCGCAGCAGCCAGGCCGACGAACAGCACGACGGCCGAGTCCAGGATTCGATTGACGTCATCGAGCGATCCGGCAACCTGGATGACCAAGGGCGGCGCACCGGGTTCGGTATGCACGGGCAGCGACACCATGCGCAGCGGCTCCTCGCTGAAGTTCTGCAAGGTCTCGAATACCGTTTCGCCTTGGGCGAGACGGCCGAGCAATACCGGAGACGATGGCAGGCGGGTCGTGCCCAGATTGGCGCTGCGCGCGAGCACGCCGCCCTGCGCATCGACGATCTGTACCAGGCGGTCCAGGCGCACCAGCGAGGGCGGCGCCGTGCCGGCGGGCTTTTCGTGCACGCGGACAGGTTGCCCGTTGCTGCCCAGCAGCATGCCGGCTTCGGTTTCTGCCAGCGCCAGCAGCGCGGCATCCAGTTGCAGATGGGCGATACGCGAGAGCTCCCACCATGCAGCGGATGCCACACCGGTCACGATCACGACGATCACAGCCCAGTGCGCAAGGATCAGGCGGCGCTGAAAGCTAAACATGGGAATGCGTTTGTGCGCTCAGGCGAAAACCTTGTCCACGCACCGTCTGGATGAGCGTTGGCAGGCCCGGCGGGTCAATCTTGCGACGCAGGTTTTTCATATGCGTGTCGATCAGATTGTCGATGGCAATGAGATCGGCGTGCCAGATGTGCTCAGCGAGTTGGGCGCGGCTGACCACCTCACCGGCATGGCGCATCAGCAGCTCCAGCAGGGCGTACTCCTTGGGTGTGACATCGATGGCGCGGTCTGCGCGTGTGACGGAGCGCGTGCCCGGTTCGAGCCGCAGGTCGCCAATGGCGAGCACGGGCAACGGCGCCAGCTTTGCCCGCCGCAAGAGGGCGCGCACACGGGCCAGCAGTTCGTCAAACACGAAGGGCTTGGTCAGATAGTCGTCGGCGCCGGTATTGAGGCCAGCGATCCGGTCAGCATGCGCATCCCGTGCGGTCAGCATCAGGATCGGGGTCTGGATGTCACGCTCGCGCAACTCCGCACATAACGTCACACCTTGTTTGCCCGGCAGCATCCAGTCGAGGATGACCAGGTCGGCGGACCGGACCAGCGGTTCGGCCTCTTCCGCCGCGTGTGCCACTGCCACCTCAAAGCCTTCCTCTTCAAGGCCCCTGGCCAGCAGGCGGGCGGCTTTGCGGTCGTCTTCGATCAGCAGGATGTTCATCGGATGGAGGCTCACAGGACGGCGGGATTCTAGCAACGTGAACGATGCGTTTTCCTGAAGAAGAATTCAGGTTGCACTGCAGCATGCTTGCGTAGCATGGCGACCGCATCCGCATAGAACGGATGCGCAGAACATCAACACGCATGTATTGGAGCACGCCATGCAGCTCTCCTCGACTTCTTCCAAACGACTTCTCTATAGCGCCATCACGTTTGCCGTGGCGGGCGTGTGCGCGTGGGGCGCACTGTCCCTGCATGCCAAGGAACCCAGTGCTCCGGCAGCGGCAGCCCTTCAGCGCAAGGACGACCGCATCGTTATTCCTGAATCCTCGCCGCTGCGTCGCTCGCTGGTGGTGACGGCGGCGTCGGAAGATGCCGTCTCTGCGGCGTTTGTGCTGCCGGCCTCGGTGGAGGCCGACCCGGGCAAGCTTGTCAAAGTCTTGCCGCCGCTATCCGGCCGCATCGTGAGCCTGAACAAGCAGCTGGGCGATGAGGTCAAGGCTGGCGACGTGCTGTTTACGCTCGACTCGGCAGATCTGGCCGAGGCGACCAGCACGGCGGCCAAGGCGCAAGCGGCGCTGGTGCTGGCCAAGAAGAACCTGGATCGCCTGCACGAGCTGGACAAGTCCGAGATCACGCCACGGCGCGATTTTGAGCAGGCCCAGAACGACTACGCGCAGGCAGTGAGCGAGGCGGAGCGCGCCAACAACAAGCTGGCCCAGCTTGGAGCAAAGGGCGGCGGGGCCAAGGTGTCAGGCGGGCACATCCTGTCGGTGCGCTCGCCCATCTCGGGCCGTGTTGTCGAACTCAATGGCGCCACTGGCGGGTACTGGAACGACAGCAACGCATCGGTGATGACGGTGGCGGATCTGTCCCGCGTGTTCGTGACGGCCAACGTGCAGGAGAAGGATCTGTCCAAGGTCTACGTCGGCCAATCGGCTGCCGTGAAGCTCGATGCCTATGTTGAGCCGTTGGCCGCCAAGGTGCGCTACGTGGGCGAAATGCTCGATCCCGACACGCGCACGGTCAAGGTGCGCATGGTGTTCGACAACAAGGACGGGCACCTGAAGCCCGGCATGTTCGCGCAGACCACGCTGCAGGGTCAGCCGCACATGGGCGTGATCGTGCCGATGTCGGCGCTGGTGCAGTCGGGCTTCAATACGCGCACCTTTGTCGAGGTGGCACCGTGGCAGTTCCAGGCACGCGTCGTCAAGACGGGTGCGCAGGTTGGTGACAAGATCGAGATCCTCTCGGGCCTGAAGGCCGGTGAGCGCGTGGTGACCAAGGACGGAGTGCTGCTCAATGATTGAACGTCTGGTCACCCTATGCTTCAACCGGCGCGGCATTGTCGTGCTGGTCTTCCTGATGGCTGCGCTGTATGGCTGGCACTCATGGAAGCAGTTGCCGCTTGAAGCCTATCCCGATATTGCCGATACCAGCTCGCAGGTCGTGACACAGGTCAATGGCTTGGCAGCGGAAGAGGTCGAGCAGCAGATCACCATTCCGCTGGAGCGCGCCATCATGGGTACGCCTGGCATGCACGTGATGCGCTCCAAGAGCACGTTCGGGCTGTCGCTGATCACCGTGGTGTTTCAGGACGGCGCGGAAGATTACTGGTCGCGCCAGCGTCTGCAGGAAAGCATCAACGGTGTCGATCTGCCCTATGGCGCCAAGCCGGGCATGGACCCGCTGACCTCGCCTATTGGCGAGATCTACCGCTACACGCTCGAATCCAAGACGCGTGACTTGCGTGAGCTGTCGGAGCTGCAGTTCTGGAAGGTCATCCCGCGCCTGAAGCAGGTGGCCGGCGTGGTGGATGTCGCCAATTTTGGCGGCCTGACCACGCAGTTCATGCTCGAGTTCGATCCGGCCAAGATGACCAAGTACAACGTGTCATTGAGCCAGATCTCGCAGGCCATCCAGGCCAACAACGCCAACGCGGGCGGCAGCATCATGCAGCGCGGCGAGCAGGGGCTGGTGGTGCGCGGTGTCGGGTTGATCCGCAACCTGGAGGATCTCGGCAACGTTGTCGTGAGCCAGAAGGGCGGTGTGCCGGTGTTGATCAATGACATCGGTCAGGTCGTCCTTGGTAACCACGAGCGCAACGGCATTCTCGGCCGGGATGGCAATCCCGACACCATCCAGGGCATCACGCTGCTGCTGCGCGGCCAGAACCCATCGGTTGTCATGCAGGGGGTGCACGAGGCCGTGCGCGACCTCAACGAGCACATCCTGCCGAAGGACGTGAAGGTGGTGGCGTATATCGACCGCAGCAAGCTGGTGGAGGCCACCGTCCACACCGTCGGCAAGACGCTGATCGAGGGCATGGTGCTGGTGTCGCTGGTGTTGCTGCTGTTCCTGGGCAGCCCGCGTGCGGCGCTCATTGTGGCGGTGACGATTCCGTTCTCGCTGTTGGCGGCCTTCATCCTGATGCACCACTTCAAGATTCCGGCCAACCTGCTGTCGCTGGGCGCAATCGATTTCGGCATCATCGTCGACGGTGCGATCGTGATGATGGAAAACATCCTGCGCAAGCGGGAAGAAGAGGAAGGGCGCGAGCTGGATGGCGCCGACATCATGGCCGCCGCGCGTCAGGTCACGCGCCCGATCTTCTTCGGCATGGTGGTCATCATCGTGGCCTACCTGCCGCTGTTTGCCTTCCAGCGCATTGAGTACAAGCTGTTCTCGCCGATGGCGTTTGCGGTGGGGTTTGCGTTGTTTGGCGCGTTGCTGGTGGCGCTGTTGCTGGTGCCTGGCCTGGCGTATTGGGCCTACCGCAAACCGGCCAAGGTGTTCCACAACCCGGTGCTGCAATGGCTGACGCCGCGTTATGAGGGTTTGCTCAACCGGGTGGTCGGCAAGTCGCGCGCCATGATTGGCCTGGCTGTCGCCACACTGGCGGGGGTGGTGATCCTGGGCGCGTCCATCGGGCGGGATTTCCTGCCGTATCTGGATGAGGGCTCGATCTGGCTGCAGGTGACGTTGCCGCCCGGAATCTCGCTGGACAAGGCATCGGAGATGGCCGGCAAGCTGCGCGAGGCTGCGCTGGAATTTCCGGAGGTTGAGCACATCGTCACGCAGGTTGGCCGAAATGACGAAGGGACGGACCCGTTCTCGCCATCGCACATTGAAAGCGCGGTGACGTTGCATCCGTACAGCGAATGGAAGACCGGCCGCGACAAGCAGGAGTTGATCGCCAAGATGGCCGAGCGCTTCCAACAGTTGCCCGGCATTCAGGTGGGCTTTTCGCAACCGATGATTGATGGCGTGCTCGACAAGCTGGCCGGTGCGCACAGCGATCTGGTGGTCAAGGTGTATGGCAACGACTTTGCGCAGACCCGGCAGTTGACCACGTCGATCGAGCGCCTGCTCAAGACCGTGCCCGGTGCGCAGGACGTGATCATCGACCAGGAACCGCCGTTGCCGCAGGTGCGCATCGATGTGGATCGCGCAGCGGCGGCCCGCCTGGGCATCAACATTGCCGATGTGATGGACCTCATCCAGACCGGCATCGGCGGCAGCCCGGTCACGAAGGTGTTTGTGGAGGACCGCAGCTACGACGTGGCGGCGCGCTTTGTCGGCACCTCACGCAATAACCCCGAGGCCATCGGCAACCTGACGCTGACCACCGCCAACGGTGCACACATTGCCCTGGCGCAGATCGCCAAGGTCGGTTTTGCCGAGGGCGAAACCACCATCACGCGGGAGATGAACAAGCGCCACCTGACCGTGCGTCTGAACCTGCGCGGGCGTGATCTGGCCTCGTTCCTGGATGAAGCCAAACAGCGCATCGATCAGGAGATCCAGTACGACCACACGCGCAACCAGATTGCGTGGGGCGGCCAGTTTGAGAACCAGCAGCGTGCGCAAGCTCGCCTGGCGCTGATTCTGCCGATGGTGCTGGCGCTGATGTTCGTGCTGCTGTTTGCCGAGTTCAAGAACCTGCGCCAGCCGGCGTTGATCCTGTGCGCGGTGCCGTTGGCCACGCTGGGCGGGCTGGTTGCGCTGCACCTGCGCGGTATGACGCTGAATGTGTCGTCGGCCGTGGGCTTTATCGCCCTGTTCGGGGTGGCAGTGCTCAACGCCATCATCATGATTTCCAACCTGAACCGTTGGCGACGGCAGCCAGGCATCGGCCTGAAGGATGCTGTGGTGTGTGGTGCGCGCGAGCGCATGCGCCCGGTGCTGATGACGGCAACCGTGGCCGCGCTGGGTTTGATTCCGGCGGCGCTGGCACATGGCCTTGGCAGCGACGTGCAGCGGCCGCTGGCCACCGTGGTAGTGGGCGGCCTGGTGAGCGCGACGGTGCTCACGCTGGTGCTGCTGCCCGCGCTGTATTACCTGGTTGAAGAACGGGTTGAGGCACGAGCGGCCCGACGCCAGCGTCCGGAAGGTCCAGTCGCCTATGTTGCAACGGAAGGGGAATCGTAATGCGTCGCATGACACGTATTGCCGCTAGCGTATTGCTGTCGGTGACTGCCGCGGGTTGTGCCGTGGGGCCGGACTTCAAGCGCCCGGCGGCTCCGGATGTGCCCGGATACACGGCCAACCAGCCCACCCCCACTGTAGCGACACCAACGCAAGACGGGCAGTCCCAGCGCCTGAACCAGGGGCAGGCCGTCTCGGCCAAGTGGTGGACGCTGTTCGGCTCCGACGCGCTGAACGCGCTGGTGGAAGAGGCCGTCAAGGCCAACCCCGACCTGCAGTCGGCCAAGGCCGCACTGCGCGCTGCCCAGGAAAACCTGGCGGCGCAGCGGGCCGACTTCTTCCCGACGCTGGATGGTTCGCACAACTCGTCACGCACACGGAATGCCAAGGCGATCGCCAGCCCGCTCAAGTCCAATGCCGATCTCTATTCGCTGCATACGTCGCAACTGGTGGTGTCTTACATGCCCGATGTGTTCGGCGGGGTCCGGCGGCAGGTGGAGTCGACCGCAGCCCAGACGGAGTCGGTGCGCTTCGAGTACGAAGCCGCCTACCTGACGCTCACCTCCAGCGTGGTCAACGCGGCCATCCAGGAAGCCGCGCTGCGTGCGCAGGTCAAGGCGACACAGGAGGCTGTGAGAGTGGCCGAGCAGTTGCTGGATGCGACCCGCAAGCAACAGCGCGCAGGGCTGCTGGGCGGCGCCGATGTGGCCGCGCAGGAAGCCGCGCTCGCGCAGATGGAGGCCAGCTTGCCCCCGCTTGAGAAGCAACTAGCGCAGCAGCGCAACCTCATCGCCGTGCTGGCTGGCCGCTACCCGAGCGACGAGATCACACAGCGGTTCGAGTTGGACGCATTGCATCTGCCGGCTGAACTGCCGCTGAGCCTGCCGTCACAACTGGTTGAGCAGCGGCCCGACATTCGGGCGGCGCAGGCGCAACTGCACGCGGCCAGCGCTGACATTGGCGTCGCGATTGCAGCACGCCTGCCGAGCGTCACCTTGACTGGCAACGTCGGCAGCTCGGAGGAGTTGCTGCGCATGCTGTTCTCCAGCGGTACGGGCTTGTGGAATCTCTCAGCCGGCTTGGCTGTGCCGCTGTTTCATGGTGGCCGCCTGATGCACCAACAACGTGCCGCAGAGGCCCTCTACGACCAGGCGGCCGCGCAATACCGCAGCACCGTACTGACGGCGTTCCAGAGCGTGGCGGATACGCTGCACGCCATCCAAGCCGATGCGCGCTCCCTGCAGAGCGCGCACAAGGCCGAGCTGGCCGCACGCAAGAGCCTGGACATGGCACAACGCCAACGGGCCACCGGCATGGTCGGCTCACCTGCTGTACTCCAGGCCCAGCAGGCGTATCAGCAGGCTTTGGTGACGGTTGCGCAGGCCCGCGCGGATCGCTTCACTGATTCGGTGGCACTGCTGCAGGCGCTGGGCGGCGGCTGGTGGAACCGTGACGATCCGTCTGCATCCAGCAGCTAAACCACGCGGTAGCGATTGATGATCCTCACCCTACGAGCGGGCAACCTCGTAGGGTGCTTTTTCTGCCGAATCACGCAGGATGGCATTGCGGATGCCGATTCTTGTTGCCTGCAGCGCGCCCATGGCATGATTTGTGGATGCCTCTGATCCTGCCGATCCCGTTCACGTCCAATATTTGGTGGCGCTCCTGAAGGAGCGGCATCGTCACGTCTTTTTTCATGACCATGGCCGCCGCAGCTCGGCTGACATGGCGTCATGAACACCGTTTGCCCGTGCTGTGGCGGTTTTTCCAAGGAAAACCATCATGCACAACAGCAACACAACCTCACCCCACGCGCAAAACGTACTGACCGGTGACCGGCCGACCGGGCCGCTGCACCTCGGGCATTACGTCGGGTCGTTGCAGACTCGTCTTCAACTTCAGGAAACGCATCGCCAGTTCGTGCTGGTGGCCGACACGCAAGCCCTGACCGACAACGCGCACGACGTCGACAAGGTACGCCGCAACGTGCTGGAGGTGGTGCTCGACTATCTGGCGGTCGGCATTGACCCGGCCAAGAGCACGATCGCCCTGCAGTCGGGCCTGCCGGCGCTGGCCGAGCTAACCCTGCTGTACCTGAATCTCGTGACCGTTGCCCGGCTGGAGCGCAATCCGACCATCAAGGAAGAGATCCAGGCGCGCGGCTTCGGGCGAGACATTCCCGCCGGTTTCCTTTGCTATCCCGTATCCCAGGCGGCGGACATCACCGCATTCGAGGCGACGATCGTGCCGGTGGGGGAAGACCAGGCACCGCTGATCGAGCAGACCAATGAAATCGCCCGGCGCATCAACCGGCTGGCCTCTGCCGAGGTGCTGCCGGAGGCGCAAGCCCTGATTCCGCCTACCGGCCGCCTGCCTGGCGTGGACGGCAAGGCGAAGATGAGCAAGTCGCAGAACAACGCGATTCCACTGTCTGCATCGCCGGATGCCATTCGGGATGCCGTCAAACGCATGTACACCGATCCCGACCACCTGCGCGTGGCCGACCCGGGCAAGGTCGAGGGCAATGTCGTCTTCACTTATCTCGACGCATTTGATGCTGACCGTGACGAGGTGGAGCGCCTGAAGGCAGCGTACCGTGCGGGCGGGCTGGGGGACATGGTGCTGAAACGGCGCCTGGAAGACATCCTGCAGGCGCGGATTGCGCCCATCCGTACGCGGCGGGAGGCGCTTGCCCGTGATCGAGGCTACGTGCTCGACGTGCTACGCGAGGGCACGGCGCGGGCCCGGAGTGTAAGCCAGGCAACACTGGATAAGGTGCGCAATGCCCTGGGCACGTTCTCGCTCTGAGTGCCGACGCGGGCTGTCGTGTTTCGCCTGGGCGGTCTTCTTATGCAAAAAACGATGAACATTCACTGAAACCATTCGTTCCCCGTAGAAGGGGCGCTCGGTAGTCTTGCTGCTATCCGAAATCAATAAAACGCAAGAACTGGAGCCAGCAAGATGATTCGCAAGTTTGTGTTCAATGCCATCGCGGCTGCCATCGTGGCGGGGGGAACCGTAGGTGCGCACGCGGCAACGACGCTGCTGAATGTGTCGTACGACCCGACGCGCGAGCTGTACAAAGAGATCAACACCGAATTCGCCAAGAAGTGGAAGGCCGAAACGGGTGAGGACATCACCCTGCGTGCCTCGCACGGCGGTTCGGGCAAGCAGGCCCGCTCGGTCATCGACGGGCTGGATGCCGACGTGGTGACCCTGGCCCTCGGCTACGACATCGACGCGATTGCCGACAAGGGCCTGACCGCCAAGGACTGGCAGAAGCGCCTGCCGAACAACGCTTCGCCGTACACCTCCACCATCGTCTTCCTGGTGCGCAAGGGCAACCCGAAGGGCATCAAGGACTGGAACGACCTCGTCAAGCCGGGCATTGCCGTGATCACGCCCAACCCGAAGACCTCGGGCGGCGCACGCTGGAACTACCTGGCCGCCTGGGCCTATGCGCTCAAGCAACCGGGTGGCTCGGACGCAACGGCCAAGGACTTCGTGCAGAAGCTCTACAAGAACGTGCCGGTGCTGGATTCGGGCGCACGCGGCGCCACGACCACCTTCACGGAACGCGGGATTGGCGATGTGCTGATCGCGTGGGAAGACGAAGCGTTGCTGGCCTCGCGCGTGGAAGGCAAGGACAAGTTTGACGTGGTGGTGCCGACCATCTCCATCCTGGCCGAACCGCCGGTAGCGGTGGTCGACAAGGTGGCCGACAAGAAGGGCACGCGCAAGGCTGCGGAGGCGTACCTCAAGTTCCTGTACACGCCGCAGGGCCAGGAGATTGGCGCGAAGAACTTCTATCGCCCGACCGACCCGGCCGTGGCCAAGAAGCACGAGAGCGAATTCCCGAAGGTGAAGCTGGTGACCATCGACGACACGTTCGGCGGCTGGCAGAAGGCGCAGAAGACGCACTTTGCCGATGGTGGCCAGTTCGACCAGCTCTATCAACCGGGCAAGTAAGGCCCACAGAACGCGCAACGACAACGCGTAACGACTCCAGGCGATCCGCATCATGAGCATCCTGACCATCTCCGGCAGCCCTTCGGCGCAATCGAAGTCCGCGCGCCTGCTGGGCCATGTACGTGCGCAGCTCGAACGCGCCGGGGAGACGGCGGACCACCTGGACCTGCGCAGCCTCCCAGCCGATGCGCTGCTGGGCGCGCAGGTGTCCAACCCCGCCATCGCCAATGCGGTGGCGCGGGTGGAAGCGGCTGGGGTGGTGATTCTAGCCACGCCGGTCTACAAGGCCGCCTACAGCGGCCTGCTCAAAACGTTTCTCGATCTGCTGCCGCAGAGCGGGCTGCGCGACAAGGTCGTGCTGCCGATCGCCACCGGTGGCAGCCTCGCCCACACGCTGGCGATCGACTATGCGCTGCGCCCGGTGCTGACGGCACTCGCCGCGCGCTCGATCCTGCCCGGCATCTTCGCCGTCGATTCGCAGATCGTCGTGGAAGACGATGGCCTGACAGTGGACCCATCGCTGCAACAGCGTCTCGATGACGGTGTGGAGCGCGTACACCAGGCGCTTGCGTTGGCACGGCATCCCGCCGTCGCGCAGGTGATCGTCTCCAGCCGCAGCGCGGTGCGCGCCACGTTCCAGACTGCTGGCGCAGAACGAATGCGATGTCTGGCTTGATGCCACAGCGGGTGCGCTGAGCGCACCGCTTGCATCTCCGACGCATCCCCGACGCTTTCTCGTTGTTGTCATGCCGCGCAGCGCCTGCGCGCGGATCGTGCCGCCCTTACATCCCGGATCGACTGAATCATGAAAGCCCACTCGCCCCTGCGCAGGACCCTGACCATTGCCGCCACGCTGCTCGCCACGTTGGGTGCACCGGCCGCGTTTGCCAATAGCGATACGCCGCCCCCAACCGCTGCAAAGCAGCTCCGCATCGGCTATCAGAAGTACGGCACGCTGACTGTGCTCAAGGCACGCGGCACGCTGGAAAAGCGCCTCGCGTCGCAAGGCATTGAGGTGAAGTGGACCGAGTTTCCCGCCGGCCCGCAGTTGCTTGAAGGCCTGAACGTGGGGGCCATCGACTTCGGTACCACCGGTGAAGCACCGACGATTTTCGCGCTGGCTGCCGGCGCGCATCTCGTCTACGTTGGCAACCAGCCGCCCGCACCGGCAGGCGAGGCGATCATCGTGCCGAAGAATTCGCCGCTCAAGAGCGTGACGGATCTGAAAGGCAAGCGCGTTGCCTTCAACAAGGGCTCGAACGTGCACTACCTGCTGGTCAAGCTGCTGGAGAAGGCCAACGTGCCTTACAGCGACATCCAGCCCGTCTACCTGACGCCCGCCGACGCACGTGCCGCCTTCGAGCGTGGCGCCATCGATGCGTGGGTGATCTGGGACCCGTTCTTTGCCGCGGCGGAGCATCAACTCGGCGCACGCGTGCTGGCTGATGGCACGGGCGTAGTCAACAACTCGCAGTACTTCCTGGCATCGAAGGGCTATGCGGCCGCGCGGCCCGACGTGCTGAACATCGTGCTCGACGAGCTGAAGAAGACCGACACGTGGGCGGCTGCCAACCCGAAGGATGTGACGACCATTCTCGGTCCGCAACTGGGCCTGGAGCCCGCTGTAGTGGCCCGTTCGGTTTCGCGCATTGCTTACGGAATCCAGCCGGTCGGTGCAGAAGCACTGGCCGATCAGCAACGCATTGCCGACACCTTCCACACGCTCAAGCTGATCCCACGTCCGGTGAAGGTGGCGGATTCCGCCTGGAATCCGAACGCGCAGCCCGCCACGCAACAAGCTGCACGTTGATCGCCATGACCATTGATATTCAACGCCGCCGCTTGCTGACAGCCTCTGCCGCGGGCGCATCGCTGGCTGCGCTCGGCCCGGTGGTCCACGCTGCAAATGCCACGAGCGCACCCGCAGGCCTGCCGAAGATCACGCCGCCCGCACAGTTGCGCATTGGCTTCCAGAAGAGCGCGGTCAACCTCGTCATCGTCAAGGAAAACCGCGCGCTGGAGCAGCGCTTTCCCGACACCAAGGTGAGCTGGCTGGAGTTTCCGGCCGGGCCGCAACAGCTGGAAGCGCTGTCTGCCGGCAGCCTGGATCTGGCCATTACCGGCGATACGCCGCCCGTGTTTGCGCAGGCGGCTGGCAAGGACTTGCGCTACGTAGGCGTGGAGCCGCCCAAGCCGGACAGCTCGGCCATCCTCGTGCAGCAGGGCTCGTCGCTCAAGACGCTGGCAGATCTGAAGGGCAAGCGTGTGGCGCTGCAGAAGGGCTCCAGCGCGCATTTCCTGATCGTGCGCGGCTTGCAGCAGGGCGGGCTGACGTTTGCCGACATCCAACCCGTGTACCTGACGCCTGCCGACGCCCGCGCCGCCTTCGAGCGCGGCGCGGTCGACGCCTGGGGCATCTGGGACCCGTACTACGCGGCCACCGAACTCGCCATCAAGCCGCGCGTGCTGGCCACGGGGCGCGGGCTGTCGTCCAACAACTCGTTCTACTTTGCGCCGACGGCCTTTACCGAGCGACACGGCGACACGCTGGCTGCGATCTTTGCCGAGCTCTCGCGTGCGGACCGTCTCGTCCAGGAAAACCGCAAGGAAGCGGCACAACGCATTGCCGATTTCTCTGGCCTGTCGCTGGCGACTGTGCATCTGTTCCTCTCGCGCCGACCGCCATCGCCGGTGCGCCCGGTCACGCCCGAGGCGATTGCCGAGCAGCAGCGCGTGGCCGATGCCTTCCACGGGCTCGGGCTGATTCCGCGTGCGGTCAAGCCGGTGGACATCGTCTGGCATCCGACGCCGGCACAACTCGCTATCGCTCGCGCATAACTGAGCTGCACTGAGCAGAACACATTCCAAGGAGCCGTCATGCAAGTCTTCTGGTTCATCCCCACCCACGGCGACAGCCGCTACCTTGGCACGGCCGAGGGCGCTCGCCAGGTGGATCACACCTATCTGCAGCAGGTGGCCGTGGCCGCCGACACGCTCGGCTACGAGGGCGTACTGATCCCCACCGGCCGCTCGTGCGAAGACCCGTGGATCGTTGCCGCCAGCCTGATTCCGGTCACCAAACGCCTGCGCTTTCTGGTGGCCGTGCGCCCCGGGTTGATGGCGCCGACATTGGCCGCGCGCATGGCCGCTACGTATGACCGCCTCTCGCAAGGTCGCCTGCTGGTGAATCTTGTGACTGGTGGCGACCCGGCTGAGTTGGAAGGCGATGGTCTGTTCCTCAATCACGCGGAACGCTACGAAGCCTCGGAAGAATTCATCCGCATCTGGCGCGAGACGCTGGCTGCCAGCCACGAAGGCGCGGCGCTGGACTACACCGGCAAGCACCTCAGCGTGAAGGGCGCAAAGGTGCTGTATCCGCCGGTGCAGAAGCCGCATCCGCCGGTGTACTTCGGCGGCTCGTCGGAAGCCGCGCATGAGCTGGCGGCCGAGCAGGTCGACACGTATCTCACCTGGGGCGAGCCGCCTGCGGCTGTGGCCGAGAAGCTGGCCGACGTGCGCAAGCGTGCCGCCAAGCACGGCCGCACGGTGCGCTTCGGCATCCGCCTGCACGTGATCGTGCGCGAGACGGAAGAGGAAGCGTGGGCAGCAGCCGACAAGCTCATCAGCAAGCTGGATGACGACACCGTTGCTCGCGCGCAGGAGGCGTTCCGCAAGATGGACTCGGCCGGCCAGCAGCGCATGGCTGCCCTGCACGCAGGCGGTGCCAAGCGCAGCCGCGCCGATCTGGAAATCAGCCCGAACCTGTGGGCCGGCGTTGGCCTGGTGCGTGGCGGCGCAGGCACGGCGCTGGTGGGCGATCCGCAAACCGTGGCCGCACGCATAAAGGAATACGCCGATCTGGGCATCGATACGTTCGTGCTCTCCGGCTATCCGCATCTGGAAGAGGCGTACCGCTTTGCCGAGCTGGTGTTCCCGCTGCTGCCGCGCTCGGTGCGTGACAAGCTGCCGGGCAACGTGCTCAACGGGCCGTTTGGCGAGGTGATCGCCACCGGCATCGTGCCGCGCGTGGCGGCAAGCTGAAGGGGCAGAAGCATGGCATCAAAACAGAACACCTTCCTGCGTGCGGCGCGTCAGCGTCTGACGCCGTGGATCGTGCCGCTGGTGCTGCTGGTGCTGTGGCAAGCGTCGGCGCAATGGGGCTGGCTGTCGAACCGCATCCTGCCGGCGCCGCTGGACGTGGCCAAATCTGCCATTGCGCTCGCACGCTCGGGCGAGTTGTGGACGCACGTGGCCGTGAGCACGTGGCGCGCGCTGCTGGGCTTTGCGATCGGCGGCTCGCTCGGGCTGGCGCTGGGGCTGCTGACCGGCACGTTCCGCACGGCTGAGACGCTGCTCGACACGACCTTGCAGATGATCCGCAACATCCCCGTGCTGGCGCTGATTCCGCTGGTCATTCTGTGGTTCGGTATTGATGAATCGGCGAAGTTGTTTCTGGTGTCGCTGGGCGTGTTCTTCCCGATCTACCTGAACACGTATCACGGCATTCGCTCGGTAGACCCGGCGCTGGTGGAGATGGCGCGCAGCTATGGCCTGTCGCGTGCGCAGCTGTATCGCGAGGTGATCCTGCCCGGTGCGCTGCCGCAGATCCTGGTGGGCGTACGGTTCTCGCTGGGGCTGATGTGGGTGACGTTGATCGTCGCTGAGACGGTCTCCGCACAAGCCGGCATTGGCTACATGACGATGAATGCGCGCGAGTTCCTGCAGACCGATGTGGTGCTGCTCGGCATCCTGCTCTACGCGCTGCTGGGCAAGCTGGCTGATCTGTTGTCGCGTGCGCTGGAGCGCTTCTGGCTGCGCTGGCACCCCGGCTATCAAGTGGTCGCCTGAGCTGAATTGGAGAAACCCATGCAAAGCAACGCGACTGAACAGGCGGAATTGGAGCGTGTGGAACACCACGGCACGGCGCTGCATATCGAGCAAGTCGTCAAACGCTATGGCGATCGTGAGGTGCTGCACGGCATCGACCTGGAAATCACGCCGGGCGAGTTTGTTGTCATCGTCGGACGCAGCGGCTGCGGCAAGAGCACGCTGCTGCGGCTGATTGCCGGACTGGAAGACGTTGATGGTGGCCACCTGCGCCGCGATGGTGAAACCGAAGGCGGTTTGCACGACGATGCGCGCGTGATGTTCCAGGACGCCCGCCTGTTGCCGTGGAAGAAGGTGCTCGACAACGTGGCGCTGGGCCTGCCGAAAACGCAGCGCGCACAGGCCGCCGAAGTGCTCGCGCAAGTGGGCCTGGCCGAGCGGGCAGGTGAGTGGCCGGCGCGCCTGTCTGGGGGCCAACGTCAGCGTGTGGCGCTGGCCCGTGCATTGGTGCACCGCCCACGCCTGCTGCTGTTGGACGAGCCGCTGGGCGCGCTCGATGCGCTCACCCGCATCGACATGCAGAACCTGATCGAAGGCCTGTGGCAGCGCCTGGGCTTTACTGCCGTGCTGGTCACGCACGATGTGGCCGAGGCTGTGGCGCTGGCCGACCGCGTGGTGCTGATCGAAGACGGCCGCATCGCGCTGGATGAACGCATCGATCTGCCGCGTCCGCGCCACCGGGGTTCGCCTGCGTTTGCACGCCTGGAAGAGGCGATCCTTAACCGCGTGATGCAGCGCAAGATCGATCCGAATGAAGTGACCGATGTGCGTTCGCACACGGTGTGGGCATCACCCCTGGATGTGTCGGCCACCGCCGTGCGCTGGGCCGTGTAAGCAAGCGAAACCCGTTCTCCTGAAAACATTCATTGGCACGCAGTGCCGTTGTCACCTAATAAGGATCATCATCATGAGTATTCAAGCGATCAACGTACGCAATCAATTTCGCGGGCAGATCAAAGAGATCATTCGGGGCGACGTGCTCTCGGAGATCGACGTGGAGACCCCGGCCGGCATCGTCACTTCGGTCATCACCACGCGCTCGGTCGATAGCCTCGGCCTCAAGATCGGCAGTGAAGTGGTTGCGCTGGTGAAGGCGACAGAAGTCTCGATCGCCAAACTGTAAGAGCCTGTTCGGCCCTTAAACGGGAGATGCGTTCGTCTCAAAAAGGTTTGCGTGGTAGGCGCGGGCCGCCGTCCTTAGTCCTCTAAGGGCAAGGGCCGCAACACCCCACGCGGGCCTTTTTGAGACGAACCCTCCGGGAAGCTATCCAAAAAGCCGCATGGCCGCGTTGTGGCTCGCTTATGTGGCAGGCCACACCGCGCTCGCCACGCCTTGCCCTGCGACTTTTTGGATAGCTTCGCACTCCCGTTTAAGGGCCGAACAGGCTCTTGGGGGAGGAGACGGCGACCCACACAAGGAGCCCCATCCCATGAGTCTCATGCACACCACCGCACTCGCACAATTTCTCGGCACCTTGGCCGATGCCCCGACGCCGGACCGCCAACTGTGGCGCGACGCCAGCGGCCGCGTGCAGGGCCAGTTCTTCCACAGCTCGCTCACCAGCCTGTTTGAACCGGTCTGGCAGCTTGCCGCCGACGGCACGCTGGCGCTCGCCGGCCACGAAGCGCTCATGCGCACGTGGACGCGCGGCGGCGATCTGGGCCTGAACCCGTGGAAGCTGTTCTCGCTGGCGTCGGACGACAGCACGCTGGTGGAACTCGATCGCCTGTGCCGGCTGGTGCATACGCTCAACTACTTTGCCCGCACCGATGCGCGGCGGCTGGTCGTCAACGTGCACGGCCGCCTGTTGGCGGCAGTGGCGGCCGACCACGGCAAGGCGTTCCACCGCGCGGTGGTGGCGCTGGGCCTGTCACCGGAGCAGTTCGTCATCCAGGTGCCGTCCACGGCCAATGACGATCTGGGCCTGCTGCTGTTCGTGGTGAACAACTATCGGCGCAACGGCTTTGCCGTGGCGGTGCAGGCATCGGATCCGGCAGAAGCCGGCGCGTTGCTGGTGCATGCCAAGCCGGCGTATCTGAAGCTCGATGCGCGGCGCGATTGGGTGACGCGGCATGTGGCGTCGCTGGCCGATTCAGCACGCGAACTGGGTGTCACGTTGACACTGCGCCGCTGCGAGCGCCCGAGCGATCTGGAGCTGGCGCGTGCTGCCGGCATTACCCACGTGCAAGGGAGCGTGCTGCCGGGTGCCGAGCCCGAACCTGAACCCGTGGCAGCCCCCGAACCGCTGGTGATGGCAGCGCCAACGCGTGCACCGATGGCGCAGGCACCGCTGGTGCAGCAGCAATGCGCAGGTTTCTCTCTCATTGAATGAGTGGCTGCCTCGCCGGGTCACCCGGCAGGCGACCCCAAGGACGGTTTCATGGCTCGCAGTGCATTGGCAACTTCGCCCGATACCTCGCCGGACAAACGCGCGGCGCGCGATTGGCGCTGGCCGGCAGATGTGACGATCGTCACCGTGCCAGGTCTACATGGCAGCGGCCCCGGGCACTGGCAGACCCGTTGGGAGGCGCGCTTTCCAGCGTGGCACCGTGTCGAACAGACGGATTGGTCGACCCCCGAGCTGCCGCGTTGGTCTGCGCGCGTGGGTGAAACGGTGCGCATGGCGCTGGCCGAGCGTGCAGCGTCTCGGCAGAAGCGTCGCGTGATTCTTGTCGCGCACAGTTTCGGTTGCCTGGCGTCGCTCCATTGGGCCACCCAGGCACCCGAGGCGCGCGATTCGGTGGCGGGCATCCTGCTCGTCGCGCCGGCCGATCCGGACAAGTTTGGCGTGCGCGATCTGCTGCCGCAGCGCACCTTGCCGTTTCCTGCTGTACTCGTTGCCAGCCGCAATGACCCCTGGATGCCGCATTGCTACGCCGTCGACTGGGGCTCGCGCTGGGGCGTCGAACTGGTCGACGCGGGGGAGGCAGGCCACATCAATGCTGACTCCAACCTCGGCGAATGGGATACCGGCCTCGCATTGCTCGATCGCCTGATCGGTCGTGCAAGTGCGCAAGACACCACCCGCGACGGCGCAGACTGGCAAGCGCAATGGGATGTCTTACCGAGCACCCCTTATATCTAAAACGATGATACACATGCGTAAATATTCGTTTTCGTCATAAGAACAGTTCGCCACAATTGGTTCATCTGCATATCGGCCGCAGTGTTTTTCGCTCTGCGGCCATTTTTATCGGTTGCGCTGATGAGCCTGTCTTCTGCGTTGTCCCCCTCCAAGCGGCGTAAGCCCGCCAACGTGCTCCCCGGTTTCGGGTTGGCGCTGGGCTTTTCGCTGCTGTACCTCGCGCTGATCGTCCTGATCCCGCTGTCGGCGACCGTTCTCAAGACGTTCACCATGACGTGGGACGCGTTCTGGACCACGGTCACTGCGCCGCGCGTGGTGGCGTCGTACAAGCTGACCTTCGGCGCGTCGTTGATTGCAGCGGTGGTCAACCTGGTGTTCGGGTTGATCCTGGCGTGGGTGCTGGTGCGCTATCGCTTTCCGGGCAAGCGGCTGATTGATGCGCTGGTGGATCTGCCGTTTGCGCTGCCAACCGCCGTGGCCGGCATTGCGCTCACCGCGCTGTATGCGCCGAATGGCTGGATCGGCTCGCGCCTGGAGCCGCTGGGGCTGAAGGTGGCATTCACGCCGCTGGGCATCGTGGTGGCGCTCACCTTCATCGGTCTGCCGTTTGTCGTGCGCACGGTGCAGCCGGTGCTCGAAGACCTGGAGACCGAGCTGGAAGAGGCCGCTGCCAGCCTGGGCGCCACGCGCTGGCAGACCTTTACCCGCGTGATTCTGCCGACCTTGCTGCCTGCGCTGCTGACCGGCTTTGCACTGGCCTTTGCGCGTGCCACGGGGGAATACGGCTCGGTCATCTTCATCGCCGGCAACATGCCGATGATCTCCGAGATCACGCCGCTGATGATCTATTCCAAGCTCGAACAGTTTGACTATGCGGGCGCCACGGCCATCGCCGTCGTCATGCTCGGCATCTCGTTCACGTTGCTGCTGGTGATCAACTTGCTGCAAGCCTGGACGCGCCGCCGGGGCAATCGCAATGACACCATCGAGCGTGCTCCCGAAACCTTGACCGCCAGCGCGGCAGGAGCCTGATATGGCCGGTACTGTTTCCCGTCAACGAGGCCCGGCACCAGTGGCTGGCCGCCGTGGTGCCACCGCCGAATCCGCCTGGGTGCGTGCGACGCTGATCCTCGTGTCGTTTGTGTTCCTCGCGCTGTTCCTGTTCGTGCCGCTAGCCAGCGTGTTCTACGAAGCGTTCAAGAAGGGCGTGGATGTCTATCTCGAAGCGCTGATCGAACCCGATGCACTGTCGGCGATCTACCTGACGCTGACCGTCGCGGTGATTGCCGTGCCGCTCAACGTGGTGTTTGGCGTGGCGGCGGCATGGGCGATTGCCAAGTTCGAGTTTCGTGGCAAGAACCTGCTGCTCACGCTGATCGACTTGCCGTTCTCGGTGTCGCCCGTGATTGCGGGTCTGATCTACGTGCTGCTGTTCGGTGCGCAGGGCTGGTTCGGGCCGTATTTGTCGGACCACGACTTCAAGGTCATCTTTGCTGTGCCGGGCATTGTGCTGGCCACCATCTTCGTCACATTCCCGTTCGTGGCACGTGAGCTGATTCCATTGATGCAAGCGCAGGGCAGCGAAGAGGAAGAGGCAGCCATCGTGCTGGGCGCATCGGGTTGGCAGACGTTCTTCCGCGTGACGCTGCCCAACATCAAGTGGGGCCTGCTGTACGGCGTGATCCTCTGCAATGCGCGGGCGATGGGTGAGTTTGGCGCGGTGTCGGTGGTGTCGGGCCACATTCGCGGGCTGACCAACACGATGCCGCTGCATGTCGAAATTCTCTACAACGAATACAACTTCGCGGCCGCGTTTGCCGTGGCCTCGCTGCTGACGCTGCTGGCGCTCGTGACGCTGGCGCTCAAGACGCTGGTTGAATGGCGCAGCCGCCGCGAGCTGGCTGACGCGGATGCCGGCGTGGGTGAAGGCCCGGGCGCACGCGTTGCGCAGCAACCCACATCGATTTCGAACTCGCACGTCTCCGTGCAATCTCCGCTCGAAGGGAGCGCAGCATGAGCATCCAGGTTCAACACATCACCAAGCGCTTCGGCAATTTCATCGCCCTCAACGATGTCTCGCTCGATTTCAAGCAAGGAGAACTGACCGCGCTGCTGGGTCCGTCGGGCTGCGGCAAGACCACGCTGCTGCGCATCATCGCGGGACTGGAGCATGCGGATTCGGGCAGCATTCATCTGAATGGTGAAGATGCATCGGATCAGCACGTGCGCGAGCGCCAGGTCGGCTTCGTGTTCCAGCACTACGCCCTGTTCAAGCACATGACGGTGTTCGAGAACGTGGCGTTCGGCCTGCGCGTGAAACCGCGTGCGCAGCGGCCGAGCGAAGCGCAGATCCGCGCCAAGGTGAAAGAGCTGCTGGAACTCGTGCAGCTCGACTGGCTGGCCGATCGCTACCCGCCGCAACTGTCGGGTGGTCAGCGCCAGCGTATTGCCCTGGCGCGTGCGTTGGCCGTGGAGCCGCGCGTGCTGCTGCTCGACGAGCCGTTCGGCGCGTTGGATGCCAAGGTGCGCAAGGAGCTGCGTCGCTGGCTGCGCCGCCTGCATGACGATCTGCATGTCACCAGCCTGTTCGTCACGCACGATCAGGAAGAGGCGCTGGAGGTGGCCGACAACGTGGTGCTGATGAACCGCGGCCAAGTAGAGCAGGTCGGCAGCCCCGATGCGGTCTACAACACGCCGGCCACGCCGTTCGTCTACGGCTTCCTCGGCAACGTGAATCTGTTCCATGGCCGCTTGGAAGAAGGCGAGGGCGGCAGCGTGCTGCACGTGGGCGATTCGTCGATTGCCGTGCCGTCGGGCGGTGTGGATTCGTCGCGCGCTGATCAGGCTGTCGCGTTCGTGCGTCCGCATGAGATCGACCTGGAGCGCTATGCGCCCGGCGCCGAGGGTATTCCCGTGACGCTGCGCCGTGCGCTCACGCTGGGCGCCATCGCGCAGCTGGAGCTGGAGCGCGAAGACACCGACGACATCATCGAGGTTTCCCTGCCCATCGAGCGCTTCCGCGCCGAGGGCTTCCGTGAGGGTGAAACGCTGGTGGTGCGCCCGCGCGCCATTCGCGTGTTTGCACAGGGCAACGCACGTCCAGTCGTGCAAGCCACCGCGTAATACGACGCTCCGACGACAACCATACGAGAGGACACGAGCATGAACTTCCAACAACTGCGTTCCATCCGCGAGGCGGTGCGCCGCCAGTTCAACCTGACCGAAGTCGCCAACGCGCTGTACACGTCGCAGCCGGGCGTGTCGCGACAGATCCGTGAGCTGGAGGACGAGCTCGGCGTGGAGATTTTCGAGCGCTACGGCAAGCGTTTGACCGGCCTGACGGAGCCGGGTCGCGAGATCGTGCGCATTGTCGAGCGCCTACTGCTCGAAGCCGAAAACCTGCGCCAGGCTGGCGAGGAGTTCTCCGGGCGCCAGTCCGGCCGCTTGACTGTGGCGACCACGCACACGCAGGCGCGCTATGCGTTGCCGAAGGTCGTGCAGTCGTTCCGCAAGGAATACCCGCACGTCACGCTGGCGCTGCAGGAGGCCTCGCCATCGCACATCGTTGAACTGCTGCTGACGGGCCAGGCTGACATCGGCATCGCCACCGAGGCCGTGGCCAACGAGCCGGGGCTGACCTCGTTCGAGGCCTACCGCTGGCGCCACGTGCTGGTGGTCAGCCCGGACCATCCGCTCACCAAGAACCCGCTGCCCACGCTGGAAGACGTGGCGCAGTACCCGCTGATTACCTATGACGCCGGCTTTACTGGCCGCCGCAACATCGACGCCGCGTTTGCCGGCGCCGGCCTGCACCCCGAGATCGTGCTGACGGCCATGGATGCCGACGTGATCAAGACCTACGTCGCGCTGGATGTGGGCGTGGGCATCATCGCCTCGATGGCGTATGACGGGCGCAAGGACGACAACCTCGTCTGCATCGGGGCGGATCATCTGTTCGAGCCCAATACCACGCGCGTGGCGGTGCGCCGTGGCGCCTACCTGCGCGGCTATGCGCATGACTTCATCGGTATGTTCGCGCCGCACCTGTCGCGGGAGACGGTGGCGGAGGCGGTGGCTTCTACGGTGGTGACGCAGTCGGCTCGGGAGGTGCTGGCCGCCTGATCAGGCTACGGCGGACATCCTCGGTGCCGATGTCTACGATTCCTCACGCCGCATCCGCTGCAGCTTGCCATTGGGCCCAGGCCGCGCGTCAACGAAATTCGGCGAGCTGAGGTGCAGCTCGCCGAACACAGGGTGCCGACCTTAGCGGCGCGCGGGCACCAGATCGAAATGATCGCGCTGATACTGGAACAGCAGGCAATCATCCCCTGTCGCACAACCGCTGAAGTGCGGCAGATTGGCCGGCAGGTTGTAGTAGGAACCCGGCGGATAGTCGACGCGCCTGCCGTCGATGATGGCGTAGAACGTGCCCTTCAGAACGACGGTGGGCAAGTCCTGGGTGTGGGTGTGGTACGGGTTGTTCGCGCCGTTCGGAAAGAGGACGAACGCATCGTAAGGGCCATGTCCGGCCAGGTCGCCTTGAACGTTGGCGTACTTGACGCCGCCGCTGCCCGGCAACTCGGTCCACGTCAGGTCGCTGGCGGGGAACGACACCAGATTTGCGCTTGATGCGCCGCTCGAGCCCGGGGTGGTGGGAACGAGGTCGAAATGATCGCGCTGATACTGGAACAGCAGGCAATCGTCGCCCGTTGCGCAGCCGCTGTAGTGCGGCATGTTGGCCGGCAGGTTGTAGTAGGAGCCCGGCGGATAATCGATGCGCCTGCCATCGACAATGGCGTAGAACGTGCCCTTGAGCACCACGGTCGGCAGGTCCTGCGTGTGCACGTGGTACGGGTTGTCCAGCCCGTTGGGGAAGAGGACGAATGCTTCGTAGTTGCCGTGCCCGGCCAGGTCGCCTTGGACATTGGCATATTTCACGCCACCGGAGCCCGGCAGTTCGGTCCACGTCAGTGCGCTGGCTGGGAGCGACACCAGCCCCGGGTGTACCGGAGTGTCATCACCGCCACCGCCGCAGGCGGTCAGCGCAAGTGCCGACAGCAGCGGCAGGAGCAGTTTCTTTTTCATCATCGTTTTCATTGGGAACGGATCGGTGTACGCAATGGATTGGCACGCCGCGTCTGCTTGAGCTGAGCATGCTGTGCACTGGAACCGAGTCTATGGATCGACGCCGCTCACCACCACAGTGCCTGCGCCACAGAACCTGTGCGGCAGATGCACAAGTTGATGCGAGAAAAGCCCAGGCGCGCATCTTGGGACCTGTCAGTGGGGAGGCTGCTACGTTCGCACCCCGAATCCCACCGTTCGTCGCACCCGCGTGGCGCCTGCCCAGGCGCCGTTCCTATACTGCGGACATCCCCGGTTCCACCAGAGACCACCATGTCCGGCATCCCCTACACCCAGCCAGCCGAATCCGACGATGCCCTGCTGCGCCGTGCCCGCCACCGAGCCGGCGCCCGCATGGGGTTCCGCATCCACCTCCTGTCGTTTCTAGCCGTGAACGCCGTGTTGGCGGCGATTGCGCTGTCGCGCGGGCAGTTCTGGTTCATCTGGCCGCTGCTGGGCTGGGGGATGGGCCTGGCCGCACACGGCCTGAGCCTGGCCTGGAGCATGGGCGGCGGCTACCAGCGCATGGTTGACCAGGAGCTCATCCGCCTGCGCGCGCAAGCCGGTCGCCCGTGATGCGGGAAACCCCACGTTCCGGTGCTGGAGTCCCCTCCGGTAAGATCGCCCGCATGTTCGCCAATGTGTCGTTTCCTTCGCTTGCTGACTGCCTGCGCCTCCTGTGGCGTTGGCTGATCCGCTACGCCGTCATCATCGTCATCAACACGCTGATCGCGACGGTGCTGGCGTTCGGCATCCGGCCGGAAGAGACGTTCTGGCAGGATTTTGTTTTCAGCCAGTCGATCGGTCTGGCGGTGTTCTCGTTGATCGGCATTCCGCGCCACGTGTTCTGGGGCGATGGACCGCCCAGCAAGAAGTTCTTTCCGTGGGTAGTGGTCGGCGCGGTGGTGATTGGCGTGCCGTTCGGGCAATGGGTGGCGCGCATGATTCTCTGCATGAACGCGCCGTTCCCCATGCCCTGGCGCGCCGATAGCCTGCGCATGAGCTTCATCATCACGATGCTGGCCGCGCTGGGGGCAACCTACTACTACTGGTCGCGCGGCAAGCTGGTCGCGCTGGAGCGTCAGGCCGCGCTCGATGCGCTGGACCGTGAAGAGGCCGAGAAGCAGGTCGTGCGTGCGCAACTCATGGCGCTGCAGGCACAGATCGAACCGCACTTCCTGTTCAACGTGCTCGCCCATGTGGACGTGCTGATCGCACGGGACCCGGTTGGCGCGCGGCGTTTGCTGCAGCACCTGATCGGTTTCCTGCGCACCTCGCTCTCACATGCCCGCGCCGAGCAATGCACGCTGGCGCAGGAGTTTGCGCTGCTGCGTGCGTATCTCGACATCCAGGCGCTGCGCTTCGGCAATCGGCTGCGGTTTTCGCTGACGCTGGACGATGCCATCGCCAACATCGTCATCCCGCCCATGTTGATCCAGCCGCTGGTGGAGAACGCCGTCGTGCACGGCATCGAGCCGGCACGCGAAGGCGGAGAGATCGCACTCTCGGCCCGACGCGACGGCGAGCGCCTCGTGCTGGAAGTGCGCGATACCGGCGTCGGCTTCGGCAACGATGGCGGCAAGGGCTCCGGACTTGGTCTCACGCATGTGCGTGAACGCCTGTCGCGCCTGTTTGATGGTGACGCGCGCCTGACGATTACGGAAACGGTGCCGCATGGCGTGACGATTATCGTTGAGCTGCCGCTCGCACGTGAGACCGCCGACACGCCTGCCCAAGCCGACGCACCTGAATGGCGCTGCCGCTTTTCCCAGCCCGCGCGCCCCGCCGCCAACCCAGCGCTGTCTTCGCGCGCGCCCGCCGGAACCTGACCGATGCCGTCTTCCCCCCGCCTGCTGATTGCCGACGACGAACCGGCGCTGGCTGACAACCTGGTCGCCGAACTGGCTGCACTCTGGCCCGAGGCCATGCTGTTGCCGGCCGTGCACGACGGGCAATCCGTGCTGGACGTGATTGACGACACGCAAGCCGGGCAGGGGCCGGACGTTGTCTTCCTCGACATCCGCATGCCGGGGCTCTCAGGCATTGACGTGGCACGTGAGTTGTCGGATCGGGAAGATCGGCCGCTGGTGGTGTTCGTCACGGCGTACGACCAGTTCGCGCTCGATGCCTTCGAGCAGGCCGCTGTCGACTATGTACTCAAACCGGTGCAGACCGAACGGCTGGCCGAAACGGTCAAGCGCCTGAAGGCGCGTCTTGGCACCCGTCCGAACGGCAGTGCCGCTGCCGACCCTGCGCAAACACTGGCTGAACTCGTCGAGCGCCTTGCCGGCCTGCAAGGCGCCGCGCAGACCCGCGTGACGCCACAGGGCGGCTATCTGCGCTTCATCAAAGCGTTGGTTGGCCAGGAAGTGCGCTTCATCCCCGTGGACGAGGTGCTGTATCTGGAAGCGACTGACAAGTACGTTAACGTGGTCGCCAGCAGCGGTGAATCGCTCATCCGCATGAGCCTGCGCGAGTTGCTCTCGCAGCTTGACCCAGAGCACTTCTGGCAGGTGCATCGCGGCACGGTGGTCAACGTGACGCATGTGTCGAGCGCCGTGCACTCGTCGCTGGGCCGGTTGGGCCTGAAGATTCGCGGGCGCTCTGAGACGTTGCCCGTGGCGCGGCAATACGCGCATCTGTTCCGTCAGATGTAGACCGATTCAGGTGTGTACGTGTGCGGGCCTTCCGCTATGATCCGTTGTATCGTCAACGAGTCAAGCGCGAGACCACCCGCCATGGAGACCGCAGTCGCACGCCCCGCAGGCACCCAACCCACGCCACGCCACGGCGGGCAGATCCTAGTCGATGCGTTGGTTGAGCACGGTGTCGACATCGCCTTTGGCGTACCGGGCGAGAGCTATCTGTCGGTGCTCGAAGGCTTCTATCAGCGCCGCGATCGTGCGCGCTTCATCATCTGCCGGCAGGAAGGCGGTGCAGCCAACATGGCCGACGCCTACGGCAAATTGACCGGCCGCCCCGGCATCGTCTTCTGCACGCGCGGGCCCGGTGCCACCAACGCCAGCATCGGCGTGCATACCGCGTTTCAAGACTCTACGCCGATGATCCTGTTCATCGGTCAGGTTGGCCGTGATTTCGCCGACCGCGAAGCGTTTCAGGAAATCGACTACCGTCGCATGTTCGGCCAGATGGCCAAGTGGGTCGCGCAGATCGATAGCGTGGAGCGCATTCCAGAATACATTGCCCGGGCATTCCAGACCGCCACTGCTGGCCGGCCTGGCCCGGTTGTTCTGGCGCTGCCGGAAGACATGCTGACTGAGGTTGCCGTGGTGGCGGACGTGTCGCCAATGCCACGTGCGATGGCCTGGCCCGGCCCGCATGACCTCGCCCAACTGAAGGCGCTGCTGCAGAACGCGGAGCGCCCGCTGTTGCTGCTGGGCGGCTCCGGCTGGACACCACAGGCCGCCGCCCGCATGCAGGCCTTTGCCGAGCGCTGGAACCTGCCCACCGGCTGCGTGTTCCGCCGGCAAGACCTGTTCGACAATCGCCACCCGAACTACGCGGGCGACGTTGGCATTGCCATCAACCCGAAGCTCGCCGCACGCGTGAAAGAGGCCGACGTGGTGCTCGCCATCGGCCCGCGTCTGGGCGAGATGACGACCTCCGGCTACACGCTCTTCGACGTGCCGCGTCCGAAGCAGACGCTCATCCACGTGCATGCTGGCGCGGAAGAGCTGGGCCGCGTCTATCAGGCGGACTTGATGATCCACGCATCCATGCCCGCGATGGCGGAGGCACTGGAAGGCGTTTCGCCTCAAGCGTCTGATAGGCCGCCGCGCTGGTCCGCCTGGACGGAAGCTGCCCACGCCGACTACCTCGCCAACATCGTGCCGCCGCCATTCACAGGACAGGGCATCGACATGGGCCGCGCCATGCAATGGCTGCGGGAGCGCCTGCCGCACAACAGCATCCTGACCAACGGTGCGGGCAACTACGCCACGTGGCTGCATCGCTTCTATCAATACGGTGCGCTGGCGTCCGGCTCGCGCACGCAATTGGCGCCGACCAGCGGGGCGATGGGCTACGGGGCACCCGCTGCCGTGGCTGCCAAGATCGTATGTCCCGACACGCCCGTCATCTGCATGGCCGGTGACGGCTGCTTCCTGATGAACGGCCAGGAACTGGCGACCGCCATGCAGTACAACGCGCCAGTGATCTTCATCGTGGTCAACAACGGCATGTACGGCACCATCCGCATGCATCAGGAACGCGAATACCCCGAGCACGTGAGCGGCACCGAGTTGCGCAACCCGGACTTTGCGGCACTGGCGCGCGCTTATGGCGCCGAGGGGCACACGGTACGCTCGCTCGAAGGCTTCCAGTCGGCCGTTGAGACTGCGTTGGCCGCGCCCGTTGCCACGATCATCGAGGTGCAGACCGATCCGAACATCATCAGCCCACGCGCGACCATCGATTCGTTGCGCGCACAGTCGCGCGGCTGACCCCGCTTTCGCCAACGTCCTTTCCATCCCATTGCCATGACGATGACCCCAGTGACCGACCTGTGCGACATGCACGAAGACAAGCTCGTCTACGGAAGCCTGCGCGTGCTCACGCCGGTGTTCCGTAGCTTTGGCAAGCGTGCCGCCTTTGCGGGGCCGGCTTCCACGCTCAAGGTGTTCGAAGACAACGGCCTCGTGCGCGCCGCGTTGGAAGAGCAGGGCGCAGGGCGCGTGCTCGTCATCGACGGTGGTGGTTCGCTGCGATGCGCGCTGGTGGGCGGCAACCTCGGCAAGCTGGCCGAGGAGAACGGCTGGGAGGGCATCCTGCTCAACGGCTGCGTGCGCGACACGCGCGAGCTGATTGAGTGCAACGTCGGCATTCATGCGCTGGCAGTGCATCCGCGCAAGAGCGTCAAGAAGAACGCCGGCCAGCGTGAAGTGGGCGTGCAGATGCCCGGTGCATACATCCAGTCCGGCGAGTGGATCTATGCCGATGAAGACGGCGTGCTGGTTTCTCAGGACCAACTCGCATGAGCTACGCCAACGCCATCCACGTGTTTGTCTACGGCACGTTGCGCGCCGGGGAGGCCAATGACCTGCGTGTCGCGGCGGCCAAGCGGGGCATCCCAGAGCCTGAGTTGCTGGGCACGGCGATGTTGCATGGCCGCCTGTACGACTTCGGCACGTATCCGGGCCTGGTGCTGGACCCGACCGGCACGGCCGTGCGCGGTGACGTCTACCGTATCGACGCGGCGCTCGTCGCGGTGCTCGACGAGATCGAAGAGGTGTACCCCGGAGGCGATGCGCTCTTCCTGCGCGAGAACCACGCGGTGATGCTGGGCAGCGAATCCATCGAATGCATCGTCTATCCGGTCAGCCCGACGCACATTGCTGGGCGGCATGTCATTACGGGCGGGGACTGGGTTGCACATCGGCTGGCGCGCAGTTGAGTTCATCCGCCAGCGTCACTGAAAACGCCGCAACCGCGGCGTTTTTCTTTGCCTTGCCCCTATGTGACGGTAGTGGTTGTCGATTTTTCATAATGCGGAAAGTCTTTTTGATCCGCAAAAATCTGACATCGCAGGGCACCATCCGCATCTTTCATGATGGGGAAAATCTTGCCGTATCGTGAAATATTGATCATAAGCTACTGAAAATAAAGAAATAAAAACTTGCATTCTGGGCGAGGTTCTTCTTGTTGCAGCGCATCGGGCTTCCCTACACTCTTATATAAGACATATGAGGCCAGTCGCCCGGCGGCATCCCGAGACGGTGCCAGCGACTCAAAGCGATGCGTGAGTGGCCTCGGCTTCAATTTGATGGATGCGATTGGACAGGAGAGTGTGATGACCCGCGAACAGGAAGTGCAGCAACTGCAGAAGGAATGGGACACCAACCCACGTTGGAAGGGCATCAAGCGTGGTTACACCGCGGAAGACGTGGTGCGCCTGCGCGGCTCGCTGCAGATCGAGCACACGCTGGCCAAGCGTGGTGCCGAGAAGCTGTGGAGCCTCATCAACAACGAGCCGTTCGTCAACGCACTGGGCGCACTGACGGGCAACCAGGCCATGCAGCAGGTCAAGGCTGGCCTGAAGGCGATCTATCTGTCGGGCTGGCAAGTGGCCGGCGACGCCAACAGCAACGGCGAAATGTATCCGGACCAGTCGCTGTATTCGGTGGACTCGGTGCCCAAAGTCGTCAAGAAGATCAACAACACGTTCCAGCGCGCTGACCAGATCCAGTGGTCGGAAGGCAAGGACGATATCGACTTCTTCGCCCCGATCGTGGCGGATGCGGAAGCCGGTTTCGGCGGCGTGCTCAACGCGTTCGAATTGATGAAGGCCATGATCGAAGCCGGCGCTGCGGGCGTGCACTTCGAAGACCAACTGGCTGCCGTGAAGAAGTGCGGCCACATGGGTGGCAAGGTGCTGGTGCCGACGCGTGAAGCCGTGAGCAAGCTGGTGGCCGCGCGTCTGGCTGCCGACGTGATGGGTGTGCCGACGGTGCTGATCGCACGTACCGACGCGGAAGCCGCTGACCTGCTGACCGCCGACGTGGACGAGAACGACCAGCCGTTCTGCACCGGCGAGCGCACTGTGGAAGGCTTCTACCGTACGAAGCCGGGCCTGGAGCAAGCCATCTCGCGTGGCCTGGCCTACGCCGAGTACGCCGACCTCGTGTGGTGCGAAACCGGCAAGCCGGATCTCGAATACGCCAAGAAGTTCGCCCAGGCCATCCACGCCAAGTTCCCGGGCAAGATGCTGGCCTACAACTGCTCGCCGTCGTTCAACTGGAAGAAGAATCTGGACGACGTGACGATTGCCCGTTTCCAGAAGGAACTCGGTGCGATGGGCTATAAGTTCCAGTTCATCACGCTGGCCGGTTTCCACGCCCTGAACTACTCGATGTTCAACCTGGCCTACGGCTACGCCCGCAACCAGATGAGCGCCTTCGTCGAGCTGCAAGAGGCCGAGTTCAAGGCCGCGGAGCGTGGCTTTACCGCAGTGAAGCACCAGCGCGAAGTCGGTACGGGCTACTTCGATGCCGTAACGCAAACCATCGAGCGCGACGCATCGACGACGGCGCTGAAGGGCTCGACGGAAGACGAACAATTCTTCGAAGAAAAGGCGCAAGCCAAGAAGGTTGCTTGAGGTTGCCGACGCATCCGGCATTCAGGTCACCTGGGCCGGCGTGCTGACCACACGCTGGCCTCTCGAAACCGCGCTTCCCTCAACGGCGCGGTTTTTTTTGTGTGCGGATTACTGCGGCATCTGGCGCAACACCTGCATTGCCGCACGGAAGTCGTCGGTAAGGGCGCGGTCCTGATCGACAAACGGTACGCGCACACGCAGCGCGCTGTAGAGCGCTTGCGACGAGGGTGACAGCGTGAAGCCAGGCGTCCTGCGCTTGCGCAGGTCAATGGCTTGTGCGGCTTGCACAGCCTCAATGGCCAACAGTGCGTAGGTGTTGTCGATCTGCTTGCGCACGCGTTGAACGACGGCCGGCGCGTTGGTCGCCACGTCTTCAATGTTGCCTGCCATCGGCAGGTAGTCGAGCGACACGGGTTGCGCCAACGCTTTGGTTTCCATGGCAAGCGCGGTGGCAGGCTTTTCAATTTCGGCGAGGGCTTGCACGGCCGTCTCGGTGCCAAGGAATCGCGGCAGGCCGGTGAACTTCGTGTCATTCAGCTTGACGACGCGCTGCGCCACCGTCAGTCCGTGCTGGGCCAATGCAATACCCATGCTCTCGAAGGCCAGTACCCAGGGCAGCGGCTCAAAGTTGGCGGAGGGCAGTACTGCACCGCCCGGCATGTACCCCTGCATTTCCTGCGCACGGTTGGAGCGCGCATGTACGCCCAATGCAACGCCAGGGTTGTCATCGGAGCTGTTCAATTGGACGTCGATCAAAGCACGGCTTGTTGCGCTCGCGCGGTCCAGCTCGCCGAGCAGGTACACGCTCGTGCGGTAGCTCAACGGGTCTTGCAATGGGCGAGCGGCATCGTGGTCCCATAGGCTGGAGCCGTTGAGCAGGCGCCGCAGGTCTGCGCCGGCGCGCACCGTCTGCGGAAAGGGCCGCAGCGCCAGCGTGTCCTCCAGAAACGGCGACACATTGCCGTTGAGCGCCTGCAGGCTCAGTGCGTAGACCTGCTTGGCGACGGTTGCCAGGTGGTCCATCTCATGCAAGGTCAATGCTGCCAGGCCGGCACTGTATGCGTTGGAGCTCAGGATCGACAGACCGTCTTTGCCGAAGGGGGTGATGGGCACGATGCCCGACGCCTGGAGCGCCTGCAGGGCAGGTTGCCTGCGACCACGGTAGTAGGCCTCGCCTTCGCCCATCAGGCCGATGCCGATGTGTGCGAGCAGCGTGATATCCGCTTCGCCCACCGAGCCGCTGGCTGGCATGGCAGGCGTGACGCCGGCATTGAGCGCTGCGGCATAGGCCTCAACAACGTCAGGTTGCACGCCTGTACCGCCGGCCAACATACCGTTGAGCCGTGCCGCCATGGCGGCACGCGTATCTGTGATCGAAGCATCCGGCCCAGTGCCCATGCCGTGCGAGCGCAGCAGCCCGATGTTGAAGCGGCGCGAGGCGTCGATCACCTCCGGCGTCAACTGACCGCTGGCGTCGACCATTTCCCGGTCCTTGTTTTCACCTACACCCACGGTCAGACCGTAGATCTGCTGACCATGGCGTGCCGCGTCCAGCAGCAGTTGGTGCGATTGGCGAACGCGTTCGCGTGCCTCGGGCGTGATCCGCACGGATTCGCCCAGCGCGATGCGGGTGATGGTTTCAGGTGTGGCGGACCGACCGTCGAGCGCAACGTCTGCGATTGCGCTCAGCGGGCAGGATGCGGCAATCGACAGCGCCAGGGCTGTGATCGTGCGGGCTTGCATGGTGTCTCCTCAAGCAGGGTTGGTATGAGGGAGACATTGTTGGCAACGCCGCTTGCAAAAAGGGTAGCGTTTTGTGGCGCGGCAGGTCAGGCGCGCTTGAAAATCGATTCGAGATCCAGTGCCGACGTTGGCGTCGTGTGCAGATCCAGCGAATGCTCGATGTGCTCAAGATGCTCGCGCATCAGGTCGTGCGCGCGTGCCGCATCGCCTGCGGTAATGGCCTCGGTGAGGGTGTCATGCTCGTGTTCGGGGCAGGCGGGCAGGCCGGGGCGGTCGTACAGCGTGATGATCAGGCAGGTGCGTGAGACGGTCTCGCGAATCAGCCGCGCCAAGACGTGGTTGCCGGCCATCTCGGCGATGAGCACGTGGTACTCGCCGGAGAGGCGGATGGTGGCGGCGCGATCGCCACGCTCGCGTGCGGCATGCTCTGCGGCAATGTGTTCGCGCAAGCGCTTGGCCTGCGCCGGCCTGCATGCGCGTGCCAGCATGGCGGCCAGTTCGGGTTCGATGATGCGGCGGGTCTGGAAGACGTCGCGCGCCTCCTCCACGGAGGGCTGCGCGACGAAGGCGCCCTTGTTGGGCACCAGTGTCACGAGTTGTTCATGCGCCAGCCGCGCCAGCACTTGGCGGATGCGGGGCCGGCCTGCGCCGGTGGCTTCACATAACCGCTCTTCGACCAGCTTGGTGCCGGCCGGAAGGCGGTGTTCCATGATGGCCGTCAGCAGGCCTTGGTAGATCGGCTCGGCAGCAGGCTGGCTGTCGGTGGTTTCCCGTTCGGATGCGGGCATGGCGGGTGACAGAGCGGAAGAAAAAGGCGGAAGGATGCATGGTAGCAAATGCACCCTTCCGTGCCGCACTAGGCTAATGCAAACGGTGCAAGCATCCCCGTGTAGGGTTTTGGCAGCGGGCGCGCCCAATCGCCGCGCTTGCTGGTCGATAGCCGCATGCCGACCAGCGCCTCCACCAGCTTCACCGCCGCCACCACACCATCGATGACGGGCACGCCCAGTTCGGCGCTCAGGTCTTCGCACAGGTCGGCCATGCCGGCGCAGCCGAGCACGATGCAGTCGCTGCGGTCTTGCGCCAGTGCGTCGCGGCAGGCTTGCAGGACGATGCCGCGCGCATTGGAGCCCGGCTTTTCCAGATCCAGCACCGGCAAGTCACTCGCGTGGACGTTGCGGCAGGCATGGCGCATGCCGTAGCGCTCGGCCAAGTGCCAGGCCATGCCGACGGTACGTTCCAGCGTTGTTACTACGCTGAAGCTGTTGCCGATCAGGCTGGCCACGTGCATAGCCGCTTCGGCAATGCCGATGACGGGGCCGTGCGCCAACTCACGTGCGGCGTAGAGGCCCGGGTCACCAAAGCATGCGATCACGTAGGCATCGGCGCCGTCGCGTTCGCCATGACGGATTTCTTCGAGGATGCCGGGCACGGAGAGCGCTTCGTCGTAGTGGCTCTCGATGGAGGCCGGGCCCATCTTCGGGCTGACCGCCGTGATGCGTGTGCCCGATGCAGCCGCCGCCTGTGCGCAGCGGCCGATCAGCGCGGTCATGCTGGCGGTCGTGTTGGGGTTGATGATGCGGATGTCCATGTCGATGCGTCGTAAGGGTCAACGGGCGGAGGCGAGTTGCTTGCGGCTCAGCGTGGTGTAGAGCACCAGTGCGATGCCCACGCCGATGAACCAGCTGTAGTTGGCCAGCCATTGCAGGCGCTCGAACACCACGCAGGCCATCGGGATCAGCGCGGACGGGATCATCGTCCAGACGGCTGCCGGGTTGTAGCCGTTGCGGAACCAGTAGGTGCCCGTCGGGCGCATCGAGTAGAGATCATCTACGTTGATCTGCTGGCGGCGCACGAAGTAGTAGTCCGCAATCAGGATGCCGAACAGCGGGCCGATGAAGGCGCCCAGCACGTCGATCGTGTAGTGGATCACCTCAGGGTTGTTGTAGAGGTTCCAGGGCGTGATGAAGATCGAGGCCACCGCCGCAATCATGCCGCCCGTGCGCCAGCTGATGTGCTGCGGCGCCACGTTGGAGAAGTCGAACGCCGGCGAGACGAAGTTGGCGACGATGTTGATGCCGATGGTGGCAATCATGAAGGTCAGCGCGCCGATCACCACTGCTGTCGTATTGTCGATGCGGGAGATGACTTCCACCGGGTCAGAGATCAACTGGCCAAACACAGGCAGCGTGGCGGAAGTGGTAATGACCACCAGCAGCGCAAAGCCGAGGAAGTTGACCGGCAAGCCCCAGAAGTTGCCGCGCTTGACCGAGCCGAAGTCCTTACCGTAGCGCGAGAAGTCGCCAAAGTTGAGCATCGGCCCGGAGAAGTAAGACACTACCAGCGCGATCCCGCCCAGCATGACGGGCACGGCATCCCAGCCTTCGTACTTGAGGAAGGAGAGCGTGAAGTTGATGTTTTCCCAACCCGCCTTGTGTACGAGCCACAGGGCCAGCGCAATCATCACCACGTACACCGCCGGGCCAGCCCAGTCGATGAACTTGCGGATCGATTCCATGCCGTGCCAGAACACGAACGCTTGCAGGACCCACAGCAACATGAAGGCTGCCCAGCCCAGCGTGGACAGGCCGGCGAAGCCATGCTGCTGCAAGTCTGCGTACGGTGCGAGTTCCGGCATGAATTTCAGCGCCACGATCAAGAAGGCATGCGAAGCCAGATAGGTCTGGATGCCGTACCACGCCACCGCGATCAGGCCACGGATGATGGCCGGAATGTTGGCACCCAGCACGCCAAACGAGGCCCGGCAGATCACCGGATACGGCGTGCCGGTCGCTTGGCTGGGCTTGGCGACGAGGTTGCAGAACACTTGCACGATGAGAATGCCCACCAGCAGCGCAAACAGCACCTGCAGGCTCGACAGGCCCAGCGAGAACAGGCTCGCTGCCGTCAGGTAACCGCCCACGCTGTGCACGTCCGACATCCAGAACGCGAAGATGTTGTAGGTGCCCCAGGTTTGCTTGCGTAGCGGGGCGAGGTCTTCGTTGGTGAGCCGTGGGTCGTACTGCGGTTTGATGACGACGTTGGAATGCGCGTGCGGCGGATCATCCGCCGGTGCCGCCGAAGCGGTGGTGGTGGTCATTCTGTCTTCTCCTTGGTTTGTGCCGGCATGAAGTCGAGTTCAGGCCGTGCGGTCATTGTGCGCAATACTGTGCACAAGATTATTTAATTTTGTGTACAAAGTTGTATGCACGGACAAGCCAAGAGTCAAGGACAAAAAGAAAGCCGCCCGGTCAGGGGCGGCTGCGTGTCGAGGGAGTCGGGGCTTCTGGAGGTGGCTCAGCGATAGACGATTACTGGGATTTCGGTGTGCGTGAGCACCTTCTGCGTCTCGCTGCCGAGCAGCAGTCCGGCCAGTCCGCGCCGGCCGTGCGAGGCCATGAAGATGACGTCACAGCCGTGACGTTCTGCCGCATCGATGATGCCCATGTAGGGCACCGCAAAGCAGCTCATGTCGGTATCGCAGTTGATGCCGGCGCTGCGGGCGGCGTCTTCCACGTCCTTGAGCACCACGCGCGCCTGGGCTTCAACGCGCTCCTTGAAGGCCTGAGGGGTTTCCACGACGATCTCGGAGAAGGGCGTGTACGGATATTCCTCCAGGCACGTGTAGGCCGTCAGGCGCGCGCCGAGCGTCTTGGCAAAATCGAGCGCGCCCGCCACCGCCTTGCGCGACAGCTCGGAACCATCGGTCGGGATGAGGATGTGCTGGAACATGCGGCCTCCTTGGTTGGGTGGAATATGCGTTGTCTTGATTGTAGGCCGCGTGCAATGTTCCACCCATCCGGAGTGATCGCTAGTCCATCCCGATGAGGGCGTCGGCCCGGCGCCAGTAGGCCGGGTTGCCGTAGGTGTTCTTGAGAAAGTCGATGAAGAGCCGCACGCGCAGCGGCAGATGCTTGCGCTGCGGAAATACCGCGTGGATGCCGATCGGCGGCGCCTCGAAGGCGTCGAGCACCGTCACCAGCTTACCGGTGGCGATGTCGTGGCCGACCTCCCACCACGAGCGCCACGCCAGGCCGTAGCCTTGCAGACACCACTCGCGCAGGACCGCGCCGTCGGTGCATTCCATCGTGCCCGATACCTTCACGGTGACGGTCTTGCCGCCCTGCTGGAAGACCCAGCCGCGCTGCACGTTGGCGCTGGCGCCAAAGGCCAGGCAGTTGTGGCCCGAGAGCTGCTCCACCTGAGTGGGTACGCCGCGGCGCTCCAGGTAAGCGGGCGCAGCCACCACTACGCGGCGGTTCTCCCACAGGCGGATCGACACGAGGCTCGAATCGGGCAGGTCGCCCAGGCGGATGGCGCAATCGAAACCCTCGTTGACAAGGTCGACTACGCGGTCGCCCAGGTCCAGCGTCATCGACACGTCCGGGTGTGCCTCGATGAAGTCCGGCACCATCGGCGCAACGTGGCGGCGGCCGAAACCGGCCGGGGCCGTCACACGCAGGTGGCCGCTGGCCTTTACGCCACCGGCGGAGACGCTGGCTTCAGCGTTGTGCAGGTCGTTGAGGATGCGTTGGCAATCCTCCAGGAACGCAGAGCCTTCAAAGGTGAGGGTGATGCGCCGCGTGGTGCGCACCAGCAGCTTCACGCCCAGGCGTTCCTCCAACGCATCGATGCGGCGGCCGATGATGGCCGGTGCCACACCTTCAGCGGCCGCCGCAGAAGACAGGCTGCCGCGCGTCGCCACGGAGACAAAGGTTTCGAGTTGCTTGAATTGAGCCATGCAGATGCGAGCGCGGTTAGGCGGGAAGTCCCGCCGGTGTCGATGTCCGGCGCAGGCGCCACTGCGCCAGGCCGATTTCCAGTGCCGCCAGGGCCAGCCAGAAGAGGCAGTGCAACCCGATGCCGCGATAAAGCGCAATGAAGAATGCATGTATCCGCTCGGCCAGGATGCTCGCCACGAATTCGCCGTCGGCCAGTGATGCCAAGGATTGGCGCAGCGCAATGCGCGTGGTTTGCGCGTCGATATGCGCGAGTTTCTGCAGGCGCTCCACCAGCACGTCCTTGATCGTTTCGCGAAACGCGTGTGCCCCCAGCAGCGCGGCACCCGCCGCAGCCAGTTGCCGCAGCGCGCCATTCCCCATGGCCTCCGGTGCCTGCACGGCTTGGTCAACGGCGGCGTCCACCACATGCTCAATCGAAACCGTAGACAACTGCGGATGCTGTTCAAGCAGCGATTGCAGTTGCACCTGCATCGCGCCGAGCGTCTGCTGCGTCAATGTCCGGATGACGGGGCGAGCGGTCTTCAGATGTTCTGCCAATGTGCCTTCCACGCACACGGCCAACGCGGCTTGCATCGCGCAGATTGCCAGCACGACGGGCAGATACAGGAAATACAGGCGCGCCACCCAACGCCCGATCCGAGTGCGCCGCCGCAGCAGGCCGGCACGATGCAGCCCCCATACCGCCATGACGCCCAGCACCAAACCGGCCAGCAGCGCCAGCGCGGCGTACAGCATCAGTTTTGCGACCGGCACGAACTGTGCAATCGACCAGAATTGAGCCCACAGAGACATAGGGTTTGGAATGTATCGGAAAGCGCGGGATTGTGACGAATATAAAGGTTATCACTCGTCATTCCGATGGTAAAAGTTAAAGATCAAGTGACCATTGCCGTCTTTGTGCGGTGCGTCACCTTTTCTACAATGGCCCTCGTTGCGAAGGTCGGATGGGCGTTCTGTGTGATAGAACAAACGGGGTGCGCCGCCTTCGGGTCCGTGGAGCTTTGGCATGCGTTCGATTCGCGCGGTGGTCTTCGACGCCTATGGCACGTTGTTCGACGTGTATTCCGTGGCTGCGCGCGCCGAGCAACTCTTTGCCGGCAAGGGCGAGGCGCTGTCGGTGCTCTGGCGTGACAAGCAGATCGACTACACGCGCATCCGCTCGCTGGCGGGCCCCTCGGGCGAGCACTACAAGCCGTTCTGGGACATCACTATTGATGCGCTGCGTTATGCGGCGGCACGCCTGGGTGTAGAACTTTCCGCCCAAGACGAAGCCACGCTGATGCGCGAATATGCGTGCCTGTCGGCGTTTCCGGAGAACGTGCCCGCGCTGCGTCGTCTGCGCGAGATGGGCTTGCCGCTGGGCATTCTCTCCAATGGCAATCCGCAGATGCTCGACATCGCCGTGAAGAGTGCCGGCATGTCGGGGCTGTTCGATCACGTGCTGTCAGTCGATGCGGTCAAGCTGTACAAGACGGCGCCGCAAGCCTACGCGCTGGCACCGCAAGCTTTTGGCGTACCAGCGGAGCAGATTCTGTTCGTGTCGTCCAACGGCTGGGATGCCTGCGGCGCGACGTGGTACGGCTTCACAACGTTCTGGATCAACCGCCTGGGGCATCCGCCCGAGGCGCTCGACGTGGCGCCCACAGCGGCTGGCCACGACATGCGCGATCTGCTGCAGTTTGTACAGGCGCGGCAACAAACGCAGTAGCTAGATAGAAAGTAGGACCAACCAAGACCATCGGCCACCTGCAATGCAAGACAAGGCCGGGCCCGTTCAACCCTCACTCGACAAGCAACAATAGGAGAACCACCATGGCGCTCACGCTGCCCCAAGGCATGGAGATCAAGGCCGAGATCCTCCCGGCCTACGAAGACATTCTGACCCCCGAAGCACTGGCGCTGGTTGCCAAGCTGCACCGTGCCTTCCAGCCGCGTCGCAAAGAGCTGCTGGCCGCCCGTGTCGAGCGCGCCAAGCGCCTGGACGCCGGCGAGCGCCCGGATTTCCTGGCCGAGACGAAGGCCATCCGCGAAGGCGACTGGAAGGTTGCCCCAATCCCGCCCGCACTGCACTGCCGCCGCGTTGAAATCACTGGTCCAGTCGATGCCAAGATGGTCATCAACGCGTTCAACTCGGGCGCGGACAGCTACATGACCGACTTCGAAGATTCGAATTCGCCGAGCTGGCACAACCAGATCCAGGGCCAGGTCAACCTGAAGGCCGCCATCCGCCGCACGCTCACGCTGGAGCAAAACGGCAAGACGTACAAGCTGAACGACAAGATCGCCACGCTGCAAGTGCGCCCGCGCGGCTGGCATCTGGACGAGAAGCACGTGCTGATCGACGGTGAGCGCGTCTCGGGCGGCATCTTCGACTTCGCGCTGTTCCTGTTCCACAACGCGAAGGAACAGATCGCCCGCGGAGCCGGCCCGTTCTTCTACCTGCCGAAGATGGAAAGCCATCTGGAAGCACGCCTGTGGAACGACATCTTCGTGATGGCCCAGAACGAGATCGGCCTACCGCAAGGCACGATCAAGGCCACCGTGCTGATCGAAACCATTCTCGCCGCGTTCGAGATGGAAGAAATCCTGTACGAACTGCGTGAGCACAGCGCTGGCCTGAACGCTGGCCGCTGGGACTACATCTTCTCGTGCATCAAGAAGTTCAAGGTCGACAAGAACTTCTGCCTGGCCGACCGCGCCAAGGTGACGATGACCTCGCCGTTCATGCGCGCCTACGCGCTGCTGTTGCTCAAGACTTGCCACAAGCGCGGTGCGCCCGCCATCGGCGGCATGAGCGCGCTGATCCCGATCAAGAACGATCCGGAGAAGAACGCCATCGCCATGGCCGGCATCATCGGCGACAAGAAGCGTGACGCGACCGACGGTTACGACGGCGGCTGGGTGGCGCACCCAGGTCTGGTCGAGCCGGCCATGAAGGAATTCGTGGCGGTGCTGGGCGATAAGCTGAACCAGTTCGAGAAGCAACGCCCGGACGTGGAAGTGAAGGCTGCCGACCTGCTGGACTTCCAGCCGGAAACGCCGATCACGGAACACGGCCTGCGCATGAACATCAACGTCGGCATCCACTACCTGGGCGCATGGCTGGCCGGCAACGGTTGCGTGCCGATCCACAACCTGATGGAAGATGCTGCCACGGCGGAAATCTCGCGCTCGCAAGTTTGGCAGTGGATCCGCTCGCCCAAGGGCAAGCTGGAAGACGGCACGAAGGTCACGGCCGACCTCGTGCGCAAGCTGATCCCGGAAGAATTGGCCAAGGTGAAGGAGACGGGCGCGGTGGGCCATTTTGACCGCGCTGCAGTGATCTTCGAACAGATGTCGACGTCGGAAGACTTTGCAGAATTCCTGACACTGCCACTGTACGAAGAAATCTAAGCGACGCTTGAGGCTCGCAATGGAAACGCCGGCTGGGGTAACCCGCCGGCGTTTTTCATTTGGCGCAAGGTTCGCCGCGCCGCGCGATAATGTCAGGAAATCTTGCGGAGGCCGCTTTGCGCTTTGAACACCTGGTGGAAGTCAACGATCCACTGAACCCCCTGATCGATACGCTCACTCTCAACCAGATCTGGCAAGGCCTGGTGCTGCGCGTGCGTGAACAAACCGAATTTGTCGAAAGCCTGGACGAATGCGTCATCACCGCTGAAGGTGACGGCTGGGTCGAGCGTGAACTGCGCTTCGGCAAGGCACGAATCCAAGACCGCGTGACCCTGGAGCCGCACAAGCGCGTGACCTACACGACCGCGGCCACTGGCGAACATGCCGGCGGCTCGCTCACGATGACGATCGAGACGAACGACACCAACGCGGCGTTCATCCGCTTCGTCTACGACACCACGCTGCCCAGCGCAGATGAGACCGGCGACACGCGCTATTCCGAGATCGTCAAATCGGCCTATCGCGAGAGCGATATCGATACCGTGCGCCGCATTCGCGAGATTGCCGCCACGGGCCGTCTCGGCTGATTGCTCCACCACCCGCCCGTTGCGTGGAGGACGCACCGGGCAGGGTTTGTCCCCCAAGTCGTCTCACATCACTAGAACGAGACCATGACGACATTCACGCCCACCCTGGAGGCCCTGCGCGCCCGCTACGGCGAGCGCTTCAAGTGGCTGGTGTTGTTCACGCTGATGGTGGGCGCGGTGTCGTCCGTCATCTCGGCCACCATCGTCAACGTGGCGATTCCCGATCTGAGCCGGCATTTCATGCTGGGGCAGGAGCGGGCGCAGTGGGTGTCGGCCAGCTTCATGGTGGCGATGACGCTGTCGATGCTGCTCACGCCCTGGCTGCTGCTGCGCTTCGGGCTGCGGCGCACGTTCATCGGCGCGTTGCTGCTGCTGGGCGTGGGTGGGCTGGCGGGTGGGTTGTCGCCCAACTACGAGGTGATGATCACCATGCGGGTGGTCGAGGGCATTGCCGCCGGCATCATGCAGCCGCTGCCGAATATCCTGATCCTGCGCGTGTTTCCCGAGCGGGAGCAGGGCAAGGCGTTTGGCCTGTTCGGCTTTGGCGTGGTGCTGGCGCCTGCAGTGGGCCCAAGCGTGGGCGGCTTCCTGGCGGAGCTGTTCGGCTGGCGCTCGATCTTCTTCGTGGTGGTGCCGTTCACGATGCTGGGCTGGATGATGGCGCGGCGCTTCATGGCGCTCAACTCGTCCATGGCGGGTGAGCCCAAGCCGCTCGATTGGCGCGGGTTGTTGCTGATCGGCGCGGCCACGGCGTCTCTGCTCAATGGGCTGGTGGCGTTGCATGCGGATGCTGCACACGGCGTTGTGCTCATGGCAATCGCTGCTGTGTGCGTAGCGGGCTTCGTGTTCTGGCAGCGGCGGGTGGAGTCGCCGTTGCTGGATCTGCGGCTGTTCAGCTATCGGCAATTTGCGATGGGGGCAGTGGTCGCGTTTATCTACGGAGCGGGGTTGTACGGCTCGACCTATCTGGTGCCGGTGTATATGCAGGTGGCATTGGCATACGCGCCGTCACGCGCGGGGCTGGTGCTGCTGCCGGCTGGGATGGTGCTGGCCGTGACCATCATGCTGGCCGGGCGTCTGACCAACCGTATCGAGCCGTTCCGACTAGTGTCGTTCGGGCTGGCCGCACTGGCGTTGTCGTTCTTCCTGATGGCGACCAACACGCGCGCGACGAGCTACCTGTTGCTGATCGCCATTGCCATCATCGGCCGCATTGGACTGGGTTTCGTGCTGCCGTCCCTGAGCCTGGGTGCCATGCGCGGTGTCGATTTCACGCTGATCCCGCAGGGCTCCAGCGCCGTCAATTTCCTGCGGCAGCTGGGTGGGGCGATTGGCGTGTCCGCCACGGGCATCTTTCTACAATGGCGGCTCGCCTCGCGCGGCATCGAGACCATTCACAGCGCGGCGGTCGACCCGGAGGCGCGCATTCTCGCCTTCGATGAGACGTTCATCTTTCTCGGTACGCTGTGCGCGCTGGCGGTGTTGGCTGCGTGGCGCATGCGCCGACGCGAGGCGGCGGTCGTGTCCGCCGCGCAGTAAGAGCACGCACCTTTCCCGGTAGCACGAACCCCGGCGCGTTTCCGTTCGGGGATGTGCGCATGCCAGGCCCCATCGCCGCACCGTTTTCCTTCGTGTGGCGGATTCCCTCTGCACCCGCATGCTTGCGGTCTGCGCATCCATGTAGCGCATTTGTGCTACATACCCGCGGCGTTCAAGTCGGTAGGGTCGCCATCGCAGCGGCCACCCTGGCATTCGCTGGGCTGGCGATCGATGCCTTGCCACGGGATGAGGGAACACCATGTTTGTCGAGACCAATGAAGCACTTGCAACGCAACCGCCACGCCTGACGGCGGGTCAATCCATGACCGATCCGTTTGGCCGGACAGCCAACAGCCGCGTGCTGTTCCGCGATGAGGGCCTGGGTGTCCTGACCTGGGCTAGGAACGATGCGCGTGCCAAGTTCAATGCGCATCTGTTCAATGGGAGCCGTGGGTTAGGCGAGTCGAAATCCGGCAGTTTTGACGCTGGCAGCGGCACGCCGGACGCCTATTTGCGCCATGCTCTGGCGGTTGGCCGGGTCATGTCAGATGACTACGACGAGTGCTTTGCGCTCAAGCGCATTAGCCTGGCACCCGCCGGCAACGAGCTTGCGAAGGTGACGTGGGAGATTTCCAACCTGGGCGGTGCTGTCGCGGTGGCCAAGACCGCACTCCCATCCTTCACCTTTACGGACAATGTCAATCTGCGTGACGACAAGATGCACATGCAGACCCCGGGGGCGCTGGCGATTGCGGATCTCGACGGCATGGTGATCGATGGGCGCACGCGCGATGAAATCATCACTGTGCGCGAAACAACCGGCCGCGACCTGACGCTGGAGGTGTTCAACTTTGCCTGGGGCGTGCCGGCCTCGGCCACGGCAATCCGTCTGCCCGATCCGTTGGCTTTCCTGCCGCGGCTGGGCGAGTCGCAGCGCAGGCCCGGCACCGTGATCGTCAAGACCGGCGATTTCAGCGGCAACGGCAAGCGGCAGATCCTGGTCGTCTACTACGCGGCAGAGCGCGCGAACCCAGACAAGATGTGGATCCAGGCCGTGGTCTACGACTACACGGTGAATGCGAACAACCGCACCACCGGCCTCATTCAACGCGAGAAGATCATCGTTGCCGACAAGGTCGCGGGAAACACCGGGCTGGATGTGGCAGTCGGCGATTTTCTGGGCCTCACTGGTCAGCGCAAGATTGACGGCGTGCCGGTCGGGCTAGGGCGCGAACAGGTGGCGGTGATCTACCACGCGGACGGCCGGCGATCCGGGGGGAACGACAACATCTGCAACCTGATCGTGACGATGCTTGATCGCGATCCGTACTACGCGCTCAAGGAGGGGGGCGTGCTGGCGGTGCGCCATCACCATAAGGTGAACAACCGCGATGATTTCAAGAGCCGCGTAAAGACGCCGGATCAGGTCTATCTGCAGGGGCCGAGAAAGCAGGTGTTCGCGCTGGCGGCGGGGCAGTATCGGTTGGATCCGGCCAAAGGCTACACGCTGGGCCGCAAGCAGCTGGCGGTGGTGTATTCCGTGCTGGCCACCGAAAGAAAGCCGTTTGCCGTCTATGACGATACCTACAACTACCTCAAAGCGGTGGGGTTCTCCGTCTCGGCGGCGCAGGCCGGTGGCGATGGCGCAGCGGCCCCCGTATGGAGCTTCACCTGGTACGGCCAGGCCCAGACCCGGGACACCGGCGAGCTGATCGTGCAGCTCGACGCCAAGGCGGCCAATCTGTTCGACGGGCAGATCAATCCGCCGACGCCGACCGACACACTCGTGATGGCCAGCCTCACCAACAACGGCGGGGGTAAGCCCGGGGTGGTCACCCTGCATCGAGGCACATTGAACGTCGATGGTCCGCAGGGGATCAGCATTGCGGACTACGACGAGAAGAACGCATCAAGCGACCCAGGATTCGGCTCTGCTGACAATACCGGTGTTGCTGTCGTTGCCTACGACTTCCAAGGGCGATCGACCCAGTTGGGGCCGCCGGTGCGCATCACGATCAACAACATCCTCAGTACAAGCTACGTCCTGCAGGAGCCGCCCAAACATATTGACTACCTGCCCAACAACGATCCACCGACTCCGCTGGGCATAGTCAACGTCAGCCTCAATCCGAGCTTCAACATCACCTACACCGACGAGCAGAGCAAGCAGGTGACGACCGCCCGCACCAACATTGTGGCGGACACGTTCAACCACAGCGATGAGCTCACCGTGGGTGCCGGTGTGACGGTTGGCGATATCAAGAAAACCGGTATGTCGATCAACGTGACCGAGACCGTCAAGTTCGGCTACGCCTACAACGAGAAGACCACCGAGTACGGCAGCGAGGGCAGCAGCCTCTCCACCAAATTGTCGGCCAGCACCAATTGCGACGATGCGCTGAGTTACGTGCTGGAGACCACCGACATTTATCGTTACCGCATGCTTGGCCGAAAGACCGCCAGCGGCGACTACGTCTTCGTCGATATTTCGGTGCCGCGTCCGTTTCCTGACCAAGCGGTGTCGTGCGACGGCAGCATGTTGCCCGATGTCTATCAGCCCACTCACCAGAACGGCAACGCGCTGAGCTATCCGGTGCTCGCGCCCGGCATGAACGTTCGCTACACGCCTGCCGACATGGGCGGGTTCCGCCGCCCCAGTAAGACACCCGGACAAAGCGTCGAGGTGACCGAACCGCTGACCACGCCGATCCTGTACTTCTGCAACGGCAACAGCGAAGCCGTGGACATCAGCTGGAGTGCCTCTACGGCCGAGACCAATAGCTTCGAATACAGCAAGACCCTCAGCGGCAGCTCCGACACCACGGTCTCATACGAGGCATCGGCGGAATATCTCCTCTTCAGCACGAGCGTCAAAGCCAGTTTCAAGACGTCGACGGGTGGCAGTCATGGTTGGACCAACCAGCGCGTGAACAACATCACCGGCACACGCACCAGGAAGCTGCTGCTGACCAAGCCGAGCAGCAACAAGAACATGGGCTACGGTTTTCTGCCGCTGTTCTACGTGACCAGGGACGGCACGCTCAAGATGGCAAGCGCCACCAGCTTTACCGAGGGTGTCGGCCAGGAGTGGTGGGCGAAAACCTACGCCGCGCCGGACGCCGCGCTCAACCTGCCATACCGTTTCCTGCCTGATGGCAGCGGCTTCAACACGCTGGATAACGCCCGCCGCATCCGAGGTGGATTGGCTTACTACGACAGCGTGAGTCAGACCACCGGCCAGCGCACGCCGGTGTCGGGGGCGGTGAAGCCGGGCACCATGCTGATGCTCGAGGTGCGCGTCCACAACTTCAGCCTCGGCAGCAGGCTTGGCGTAGCGCCGAACGGTGCGCTCAAGCCAGTCAAGGTCCGCTTTGACTATGTTGAGGTCGATCCCGTTTCACGAGAAGAAACCGGTACGCGTTCGATCATTGGCACCGCCGATGTCGAGTTTGTCGACGCAAACTTGGCCGACCCCTCGCATTCGCACGGTCAACGGTCAGCCACGGAGAGCAAGCATGTGATTCCACCGCGCGGAATCGGCCGTGCCCGCCTGGCGTTCAAAACCCCCGTGCTGCCAGAGGGTGCCCTCACGCGCGAGTACCGCATCTATGCTGTGGTCGACCCGGAGAATGAGATTCGCTGGCGTCGCAGTGACGGCACGCTTGCACCGCAGACGCACGTTCGCCACACCGACTTCGCTACGATCCGCCTGCGCAACATCCCGCTGCCCGGCGTTGAGTTCAAGATCGAACTGCAGGATCAGAATAAAACGGTGCTGGAGACGATCACCTATGTTTGTCGGGGCAGCGCGGGGCAAGCCGAGGTGCTCAACGCGCTGGCTTCTGCGTTGCAGGCGTCGCCGAAGTTCAAGGAGGCCGGTCTGCAGATCAATCCCGATGCGTTGCAGCCATCAGCCACGGTGATCCGCATCTCCAGTGCCACTGGCAATGCCAAGATCAAGCCGGGTGACGAACACCGCTCCGGCGTGGTGAGCGCAGACGGCAAGGCCATCTACTTCGTGCCAAGCGTGCGCAGCGCCAGCGGCCAGGCAACCACGCACAACGCCATCAGTATCACCAACGACAGTCCGGCGCAGAACAAGGAGGGGTGGTTCCCATTGGTGGTCGCATCAGCTGCGCAGACGGTAGCGTCGCAGAATGCATCGCTTACGCCATTGGCGGTGCGCAATGCACATGGCGAGCTGGCATCGGACTACGCGGAGGTGGTCGGCGGTCGGTACGCCAGTTTCCGCATTGGCGTCGACGCCGAGGTGGTTCAGGACACCGGTGGCTGGGCCGAAGTGTTTCTCGGTGAGCCGGAACGCGGTGGGCAACTGCTTGGCACGATCGTTCTGCACCCGATGCCAGGCGGCGCGCCCAACTATGTGTGGGGTGAGTGGCTGGTTCCGAGCACCCCCGGCAGTTTCGCGTTGTTTGTGCGGCTGACCGGTGCCAATCAGGTAACCCGCAAGCTCATGAACCTCACCATCGTGGCGTAGCTGGCCTGTGCGCAACAAAAAAACCGGGCGCAAGGCCCGGTTTTTTTGTCTGGCGAGGCAGCGATCAGGTCGTCGCGCCGCTCTTCAGTTCTTCGACGAGGTCGATGTACTTCTGCTTCGCATCGTCTTGCGAGGTGCCCTTCAGGCCTTCCCACGCTTCAAACTTGTAACGGCCGACGATGTCGGTGAAACCCGGCTTGTCGCCGTGCGCGTCGCCTTCAGCGCCTTGCTTGAAGAGGGCGTACAGGCGCAGCAGCGTCATGTTGGCAGGGCGCTCGGAGAGGCCCTTGACGTCGATCTGGGCTTGGTCGAAACGGGCTTGCAGGTCGCTCATGATGATTCCCGGCTGAAAACAATGGTCCGGCGATGATAGCGCCGGGGTCGCTCAGCCGGGCCGTTTGAATTCGAGGATGCCTTCGGTTTTCTGCCCAATTTTCCGCACGGGCTGCCGTGGGTTTGGGCATTCAGCCGTCACACCAGCCGGTACAATGCCGCCATGCCCTGGATTCTTGCTTTCGATACCTCCACCGAGTTCTGTTCCGTCGCCCTTGGTGACGGCACGCGCACGCTGTTCCGTCACGAGCACACCGGTGCGCGCTCCAGCAGCCGCGTGCTGCCGGCTGCCGGCGAGTTGCTGGCCGAAGCCCGCATCGCCTTGACCGATTGCGCGGCAATTGCCTTTGGCGCCGGGCCAGGTTCGTTCACCGGCCTGCGTACCGCGTGTGGTGTGGCGCAGGGCTTGGCCTTTGGGGCCGATCTCCCGATTGTTCCCGTCAATTCGCTGGTGGCCTGTGCCGAGCAGACGCGTGCCTCGCTGCCAGCGGGCACGGCCGTGACCGTTGCGCTCGATGCGCGCATGGACGAGTGCTACTGGGCCAGCTTCGTGCCCGCCGATGCGACACAGGATGCTTCGGGCTGGCACGCGCTGTCGGCCATCCAGGTGAGTGGCCCGCAAACCGTGGCCGCACCAGCGCAGCCGTACTGGCTGGCTGGCAACGCCGCCACGGTATTTGGCGATCAATTGAGCGTTGCAGCTGGCGCTGCCGTGGTGCTGCCCGAGGTGGCACCACACGCACGCGAAATCGTCACGCTCGGGCTGCGCCTGCTGGCTGCCGGCCACACGGTCCGCCCGGAAGATGCTGCTCCGCTGTACGTGCGCGACAAGGTTGCGCTCACCATCGAAGAGCGCCAGGCCGTGCAGCAGGCCAAGGCTGCGGCAGGGCCCCACGCATGAGCCTGATTGACAACGCACTGGCCAGCGTGACCGCGCAGACGCCACTGCCTACCGGCTGGCGCGCCGAGCGCATGACAGCACTGGATCTGGCAGGCGTAGCAGCCATCGAGCAGGCCGCGTTCGCCTTTCCCTGGTCGCGCGGCAACTTCGAGGATTCGCTCAAGTCTGGTCACCTCGGCATCGTGCTGCGTGACGGCGGCAACGAGGTTGCCGGTTACCTGATCCTGATGCCGGTCGTTGATGAGATGCACCTGCTGAACGTGACGGTGGCACCCGTCTGGCAGCGGCAGGGACTGGGGCGGTGGCTTCTGCATCTGGCAGTGGCACTCACACTGGCACATGGCTTTGGCAGCCTGCTGCTGGAAGTGCGGCCGTCCAACACCAGCGCGATTGCGCTGTATCGCCGCGTCGGGTTTGCTGAGATCGGCCGCCGCAAACGCTATTACCCGGCCGAGAACAACACGCGGGAAGACGCGCTCGTCATGCGCATCGTCTGCGAAGCGAGCGGGGTGGAGGCAGCATGAATCGTCGATCTCGCATGCTGGAGGCGCTGGGTGTCTCCAATGAATGGATGTTGCGCGGTGCCGAGTCGGTTGAGGCGGAAATCGCCGAGGTTGTCGAGATTCCCGAGGTCGCCGTCGCTGAGCCGGTTGCCTTTGAGACTGTGGTGGCCGCCCCGGCGCCCGTCGTTGCGCGTGTCGAGGTTCCTGCAACGCCTGACATGATCGACGTGCCGAGCGATGCTGTTGCGCCTCGCGCCCAACGCATCGCCGCGTTTGACTGGGCCCAGCTTGAAGCGGCCGTTTCTGGCTGCACGTCGTGCAAGCTGTGCGAGCGCCGCACGAATACTGTCTTCGGCGTTGGCGATCGGCAGGCGGAGTGGATGCTGATCGGCGAGGCCCCGGGCGAGCAGGAAGACAAGCAGGGCGAGCCTTTCGTCGGCCAAGCCGGCAAGCTGCTCGACAGCATGCTGCGTGCGATTGGCCTGTCGCGCCAGGAGGGTGAAGGACGGGGCGTGTTCATCGCCAACGTGCTCAAGTGCCGTCCGCCAGGCAATCGTGATCCTGAGCCGGACGAGGCGGCGATGTGCGATCCGTACCTCAAGCGTCAGATTGCGTTGGTCAAGCCGCGGATCATCGTGGTGCTGGGCCGCGTTGCTGCACAGAATCTGCTGCAGACGCAAACGCCGGTAGGCAAGCTGCGCGGCAAGGTGCATGAGGTGGAAGGCGTGCCCGTGGTGGTGACATATCACCCGGCTTACCTGCTCCGCACACTGACCGACAAGGCTCGCGCGTGGGAGGACCTCTGCCTCGCACGCAAGGTGTATGCAGAGCGCGGAGGCCAGTAACTTCGCACTCAGGTGAGCGCGACATATGCGGCCACCGCGAGCATGCACACCCCAAAAATCCACCCCTGAATGCGCAGCGCCCGCGGCGAGCGGAAGCGCTGCAGCACCATCTTGCCGCCCGCGATCCACGGGAAGTGGCATGCCACGCAAACGACCAGGAAGGCCGCTGTGAGCAGCGTCACCTGCGTTGCCATGCCCGCGCCAGGTTTCAGGAACTGCGCGAACATCACGACGATCATCGAGTGGATCTTCGGGTTGATCATCACGCAAAAGAAGCCCGCACCGAAACCCAGGTGCGAGGTGTCGCTCTCCTGCTTCGCACCGTTGGAGGGCGGCACTAGAAAGCCCTTGGCGAGGTAGAGCAGGTACAGCACGCCCACCCATTTCAGCGCCTGCTCGAAGGCTGGGTAGTCGTGCAGCACGCGGCCGAGCCCGAGGCCGTAGATCAGGCACAGCATCAGGTTGGCCGCCTCAAAGCCCAGCCAGAACGGTACCGAACCGCGGATGCCGAAGCGCCCTCCAGCGGTTGCCAGCAGCGTGTTGCCCGGGCCGGGGCTGATGACCATCGGGATGGCGTAGCCGAAGAAGGCGGCCCACAGTTCCCAAGCGAGCATGGCGTCGGTCTCCAATGACGGCGGCGCGTGTGCGCCGAAAGCGCCATTAGACGGGCGGCACGGCGCGGTGCAAAACGATCTATCCTCATGGCTTCGATCAACCAGGGTTATCGAGCAAACGCCATGCGACGATTGCCACCACTGGGCGCGTTGCGGGCCTTTGAGGCTGCCGCGCGCCACCTGAGCTTCACCCGTGCCGCCGCCGAGTTGTGTGTCACGCAAGCCGCCATTAGCCACCAGGTACGGCAGTTGGAGGATTGGCTCGGCCTGAAGCTGTTTGCCCGACGCGGGCATGCGCTCGCGCTAACGACGGAGGGCGGCGGTTACCTTGTTGAGCTGACACAGCTGTTCGACGGTCTTGCGGAGGCAACTGCGCGCTTGAGCGGACGCCCACAAGACACGCTGCGCATCAGCGCATTACCGTCGTTCGCCTCGCGCTGGCTGTTGCCGAGGCTGGGCGGTTTCCGCGCGCAGCATCCCGGGATCGAGCTCAAGCTGACAACCTCCACCGTACTGTGGGCGTACACCGACGACAGCTTCGACATCGGCATCCGTTCAGGGCTTGGCCGTTGGGTCGGCCTGAAAGCCGACCTCATCGCCCGTGAATACCTGAGCCCCGTGTGCAGCCCCGCATTGCGTGAGCCATTGGTGGAACCGATGGACTTGCGCCATGCCACGCTGCTGCATGACGAGCCGAAGGGCGCATGGCGCGCATGGTTCGAGCACGCTGGTGTGACACCGCCCCAGCGTACATCATCGGGTGTGGTCTTCAACGATGCGGGGATGGTTCTGCAGGCGGCTGTGGAAGGCCAGGGGGTGGCGCTGGGCCGATTGATGCTTGCTGCCGACGATCTGGCGGCCGGGCGGTTGGTGCAGCCGTTCGACGTGAGCATGCCGAACGACTTCAGCTACTGGCTGGTGTATCCGCGGGCCTCGGCCGGACGGCCCGAGGTTGCCGCGTTTCGCGCGTGGCTCCTGGCGGAGGCGCGCGGCGGCGCTTAATGGTGCTTGTCTTCGCCGATGAGCGCGGCGGTGTGATAGATCTTTTCGTTGATGCGATGCCGGCGCATCACCAGCGCCATCGTGATGCATACGAAGATGCCGAATGACACGATCACGATGCTCACCGGCACGTTGAACTTGATGAGCAGTGCGTACAGGCACAGCATCAACAGTACCGAAACGTTCTCGTTGAAGTTCTGTACGGCAATCGAGTGGCCCGCCGAGAGCAGCACGTGCCCGCGATGCTGCAGCAGGGCGTTCATCGGCACCACGAAGAAACCCGACATGGCGCCCACCACCATCAGGAACAGGTAGGCGATCAGCATGTACAGCGGCAGCTTCATCTCGCCGATGTGGAAGGTGACTTCGGGGATCGTGTGCTTGGTGTAGAACGCCATCAGCATGACGACGGCGCCCATTGCCACGCCCACCGGCAGCACGTCGAGCGAGCGGCGCAGCGGAATCTTCACGGCAGCCGCCATGGCACCGGCGGCCACGCCTACAGCCACCACGGCCTGCAGGATGGCGCCTTGCGAGAGGTTCAGCTCAAGCGATTGCTCGGCCCACTTCAGCACGATGAACTGCAGCGTGGCGCCGGCGCCCCAGAAGAGCGTGGTTACCGCCAGCGAGATCTGGCCTAGCTTGTCGCGCCACAGGGCGTTAAAGCAGTCGGCAAATTCGGAGATCAGGCGTACCGGGTTCTTTTCCTGCTGCGGATAGCGTGCGCCGGTATCGGGAATACGCAAGTTGAACAGCGCTGCGACCAGATAGAGCGCCATGATCACGAGCATGGCCGCTTCGGCCGGCGTGTCGATGGCTTCGAGGCCGGGAATGTCGAATGACAGCAGCCACGTCGATATGTGCTTGGAGATGAGCGCGCCGCCCAGCACGGTGCCAAGGATGATCGAACTGACAGTCAGCCCTTCGATCCAGCCATTGGCAGCAACGAGTTTCTCCGGGGGAAGCAGCTCGGTCAGGATGCCGTACTTGGCAGGCGAGTATGCCGCCGCACCAAAGCCGACCACGCCATAGGCGAGCAGCGGATGCAGGCCGGTGAGCATGACACCGCAGCCCAGCAGCTTGATGGCATTGGTGATGAGCATCACCTTGCCCTTGGGCCTGGAGTCGGCAAAGGCACCAACGAAGGCGGCAAGCAGAACGTAAGAGAGCACGAAGAACAGCTTGAGCAGCGGCGTCATCCACTGCGGGGCATGCATCTCTGTGAGAAGGGCGATGGCCGCGATCAGCAGCGCATTGTCGGCGAGCGACGAGAAAAACTGCGCCGCCATGATGGTGTAAAAGCCCTTCTTCATACCTTCGAATTCGTCCCCGTAGAGCGCGGTGCCAATCCCGTCTTCACGACGCACAGGCGCGGTGCTGGCGTACGGAAGCTTCCCTTCCAGGTCGCCGGCCGAGCGATACATCGGCTGACCGGCCGTGCAGCGCGCAGGCGCACGAGTGCAGCATACGTGCCACTGCCCGCGCGGGCTCCCTAGCTGTGGTTCCCTTTGCCGGATCAGTTCGGTGCTGCAAGACACGCATCGCCGGACAACCGCAGGAATCTTCACTGACAGGCGTCCGAGGCATGCGTTCCGCTCGGTGCGTCTTTTGGTCTCGCCTGCCCACACGGTCAAACTGTATGCGATGCCATCGTGCAAAAAGAAGTGGTCGTTGCCCAACTTTCCTTATGCCGCCAATGCATCACGTATGTTTGCCCATGCCTAAATTGAACGGCTTTATAACATGAAACTTGTGCGCTTCCGGTGACGGCAGCGCACTTTCTTTTTTGCCGATCAGCCCAACGGCGCGAACCAGTTGGCGTCCTGTGGTCAAATAGAACGCTGATCGCGCGGGGTTGGCCATAATGGCTTCGCCAGCCGCGCAGCACTTATTGCATTGCAACACCGATGTCGCACCACAAGTGCGACATCGCACCAACGTTCTGCAGGTTTGCCGTCATGCCAAGACCCATTCAGGCCGTCATTCACGGCCCCGCACTTGCCAACAATCTCCAGGTTGCCCGCCGCCACGCCCCGAACTCGCGCGTGTGGGCAGTCGTCAAGGCCAATGCTTACGGCCACGGCATCGAGCGTGCCTACGAAGGCCTGCGCCAGACCGATGGTTTCGGGCTGCTCGATCTCGATGAGGCCGTGCGTGTGCGCCAGCTCGGCTGGCAGGGGCCGGTTCTGCTGCTGGAAGGCTTCTTCAAGCCAGAGGACCTCGCCATCGTTGAGCAGCACCGACTGACCACGACCGTTCATAGCGAAGACCAGTTGCGCATGCTGGAATTGGCCCGTCTGAAAGGGCCCATCAGCGTGCAGCTCAAGATCAACACTGGCATGAGCCGCCTGGGCTTCGTACCGGAGGCTTACCGTGCCGCGTGGGAACGTGCACGTGCCATTTCCGGCATCGGCACCATCGTCCACATGACGCACTTTTCCGATGCGGATGGTCCGCGGGGCATCGAGCATCAATTGGCAGCCTTCGAGCAGGCCACGCAAGGGCTGCCGGGCGAGGCATCGCTGTCGAATTCTGCCGCCACGTTGTGGCACCCGAAGGCGCATCGCGACTGGGTGCGCCCGGGCGTGATCATGTATGGGGCCTCGCCGACGGGACTTGCCAGCGATATCGAAGGCACCGGCCTGATGCCTGCCATGTCGCTCAAGAGCGAGTTGATCGCCATCCAGGACCTGCAGCCGGGCGACACCATTGGCTACGGCTCGCGCTTTGTGGCGGAGCGCCCGATGCGTATCGGCGTGGTGGCGTGCGGCTATGCAGACGGCTACCCGCGTCACGCACCCGGTTGGGGTGACCAGTTCACGCCGGTGCTGGTTGACGGCGTGCGCACGCACACGGTGGGCCGCGTGTCGATGGACATGATTACGGTCGACCTCTCGGGCATGCCGAATGCCCGTATTGGTACACCCGTCACGCTGTGGGGCGAAGGCCTGCCGATCGACGAGGTGGCCCACGCCGCCGGTACTGTCGGCTATGAGTTGATGTGTGCGCTGGCGCCGCGCGTGCCCGTGACCGTTGAGCCGGTTGAAACGGCTGACGCAGGCGACCTTGGCAAGGCGGCCTGAGCGCCGTATCCAGTCACACACGCAATACGAAGATCAAGCGGCCGCTCAGCAAACGCAGCGGCCGCAAGCAGGGGGTTTTTTGGCCAAGAGCAAGACGGTCTATACGTGCACCGAATGCGGCGGCACGGCGCCGAAATGGGCAGGGCAGTGCCCACATTGCCAGCAGTGGAACACGCTGGTGGAAACCGTGGCGCAGCCGGCATCCGGCGCGGGCGCACGCTTCCAGTCGCTGGCATCGAGCGCAACGGTGCGCAAGCTGTCGGAGATCGATGCAGAAGACGTGCCGCGCTTCTCCAGCGGTATCGATGAGTTTGACCGTGTACTGGGCGGTGGCCTGGTAGGTGGTGGTGTGGTGCTGATCGGCGGCGATCCGGGCATCGGCAAATCGACGCTGCTGCTGCAGGCGCTGTCCAACCTGTCGGCCACGCGCCGTGTGCTGTATGTGAGCGGCGAAGAATCCGGCTCGCAGATCGCGCTGCGTGCCCATCGCCTCGGCATCGAAAGCCAGAACCTGGCGCTGCTCGCCGAGATCCAGCTCGAACGTATCCAGGCAACCATCGAGACGGAAAAGCCCGAAGTCGTCGTCATCGATTCGATCCAGACGCTGTATTCGGAGGCGTTGACCTCTGCGCCGGGCTCCGTGGCGCAGGTGCGTGAATGCGCGGCGCAACTCACGCGCATTGCCAAGCGGCTGGATGTGACGACCATCCTGGTTGGCCACGTGACCAAGGAAGGTGCGCTGGCGGGCCCGCGCGTGCTCGAACACATCGTCGATACGGTGCTGTACTTCGAGGGCGACACGCATTCGGCCTATCGACTCGTGCGCGCGTTCAAGAACCGTTTTGGCGCCGTCAACGAGCTGGGCGTGTTTGCGATGACGGAGAAGGGCTTGCGCGGTGTGGCGAATCCGTCGGCGCTGTTTCTGTCGCAGCACGAACAGGTGGTGCCGGGCTCGTGCGTGCTGGTGACGCAGGAGGGTACGCGGCCACTGCTGGTGGAGATTCAGGCGCTGGTGGACACAGCCAATGTGCCGAACCCGCGCCGTCTGGCCGTGGGGCTGGAACAGAACCGGCTGGCGATGCTGTTGGCGGTCCTGCACCGCCACGCGGGCATCGCGTGCTTCGACCAGGACGTGTTCCTCAACGCAGTAGGAGGGGTGAAGATTACCGAGCCGGCAGCGGACTTGGCGGTGCTGTTGGCGATCCATTCGTCGATGCGCAACAAGGCGCTGCCGCGCGGGCTGGTGGTGTTTGGTGAGATCGGGTTGGCGGGCGAGATTCGCCCCACGCCGCGCGGTCAGGAGCGTTTGAAGGAAGCGGCCAAGCTGGGCTTCTCGGTTGCCGTCATCCCGAAATCGAATGCGCCCAAGCAGCCGATTGACGGTCTGGAGGTGATTGCCGTCGAGCGTATCGAGCAGGCCATTGACCGGGTGCGGGCGCTGGAAGCCTGATCCTTCAAAATTTCGCAACGGTGTCGCTCGCACCATTTGAAAGTGCCCGAGCTGTTGCAATGCGATAATTCGCCAACTTTTCTCTACGACCCCTCTGAGTTGACGCCGTCATGCAAGCCAATTCGCGTGCCTTTTTCCTGCTGATTGCCGTGATCTCCTTCGGGGTGGTCGGCTATGCGTTGTATCTGCAGCACGTGGAGGGGTTGCAGCCGTGTCCGCTGTGCATCCTGCAGCGGTTCGCTTTCCTCGGGATCGGCGTGTTTTCCTTGCTGGCGGCGCTGTCGTCGGCCACGCGGCTGCTGTGGCACGGGCTGGGCATGCTGTCTGGGCTGGCGGGGCTCTGCGTGGCGGGGTATCACGTGTCTCTGCTGCTGAACCCGAAGGCCACGTGCGGGATCGACCCGATCGAAAACTGGGTCAATGCGCTACCTACCGCCAAATGGTTGCCGCAGGTGTTCGAGGCGGATGGCCTGTGCGTCGGGCCGATGCCCCCGGTGCTGGGTGTGTCGGTGCCGGTGTGGTCGCTGATCTGGCTGGTGATTTTGTCGCTGACGCTGGTGGTGGCGATGATTCGCCGCGAGCGTCGTTAAACCGGAGCGATCGACCGTGCAACGCGTTCTCGTCAGCGCATGTCTGCTGGGTCAGCCAGTGCGCTATGACGGCGGCACGGTCGTCACCGAGGGCGGCATCCTGGCGCGCTGGCAGATGGAAGGGCGCATCGTGCCGATGTGCCCTGAGATGGCCGGCGGCCTGCCGGTGCCGCGCCTGCCGGCGGAAATCCACGGCGAGGGCGGCGGTGCTGCCGTTCTACGTGGCGCTGCCCGTGTGGTCGAGCACCATGGTCATGACGTGACCGATGCCTTTGTACAGGGCGCGCAACGTGCCCTGGAGGCAGCACAGGAAGCCGGCGTGCATGTGGCCGTGCTGACCGAGCGCAGCCCGTCCTGCGGTTCTGCGTTTCTCTACGACGGTACGTTCTCCAGCCAACTGCAGCCCGGTGAGGGGGTGACGGCGGCGCTGCTGCGCCAGCACGGCATTCGCGTGTTCAGCCAGCATCAACTGGAAGAGGCTGCACGCCTGCTGGACGAACTGGACCGCGCTGGTTCAGTCGGCAAATCGTAGCGGCAGGGCGAGCTGTACAGGCTCGTCGTTCTCCTTCACCACGCTGTTGCGCTCGGTAAAGAGCGGGTGCTGCATCGCCTCTTCCATGCGCAGCACGGGCGTGACGCAGCAGTCGGCATCAGCAAAACGCGCGGTCCATTCGGCTTGAGGGGCGGTGAGAAACAGCGCCGCGAGTTCATCGCGCAGGGCACGTGCGTCCTCACCACCAACGCGCTGGCCGAGTGCCCAGTGCTTGTCCTTCCATTCGGGCTTGCCGATGACGTCACACATCGCCTGCCAGAACTTCAACTCCAGTGCGCCGACGGCCATGAAGCGGTCATCTGCCGTGCGATAGACGCCGTAGCACGGCACGCCGCCGTTGAGCAGGTCAGCACCGGCGGGGCTCGCCTTGCCGCGCATGCCGACGGCAAAGAACGCCATCAGGTTATGCGCGAACACCGAGTCCGTCATTGATACGTCGACATGGCGGCCGCGTCCGGTGGCGCGTGCATCCACCAACGCCGCGAGGGTGCCGACCACCGCCATCAACGCACCGCCCAACAGATCGCCGATCTGCACGTTGGGGACGATGGGCGTGCCGTTGGCACTGGTGAGCTGATCCAGCATGCCCGCATAGCCGACGTAGTTGATGTCATGACCCGCCGCTTGTGCGAGCGGGCCATCCTGGCCGTAGCCGCTGATGGAGCACATCACCAGCGCCGGGTTGGCAGCGCGCAGTGTGTCCCAGCCGACGCCGAGGCGCGCCATGACCCCTGGGCGGAAGCTCTCGATCAGCACATCCGCATGGCGTGCGAGTTCGATGAGCGCTTCGCGGTCTTCGGCAAGCTTCAGGTCGAGCCGCGTTTCGGTCTTGCCGCGATTGAGCGAGCGGAAGAACAGGCTCGGGCGTTCGGCTGCACGGTCGGCGGGCGTGCGCATCATGTCGCGGGCGTAGTCGCCGGGGCCTGGGTCTTCGATCTTGATGATCTCGGCGCCGAGATCAGCCAGGTGGCGTGTGGCTGCAGGGCCGGGCAGCAGGCGCGTGAGATCGAGCACGCGCACGCCTGCCAGCGGCTGGTTGGTGGAGGTGGCGGTGTCCGGCGACGGGGTTGTCTTCAACAAGGTCTCCTTGGCCGGACATGCCGGCATTAACCGATTTGTTCGAGTTGTTCGTGCAGTTCGAGCCAGCGTTCTTCCAACTGGTCGAGTTCGGTGTTCACTTCGGCCTGACGACGCAGGCTTTCCATCATGCGCGTCTTGTTGGCCTCTTCGTACGCGGCGCCATCGGCCAGGAAGGCTTCGAGTTCGGCCTTTTCCTTTTGCAGCGGAGCCATGCGTTTTTCGATCGTGTCGACGTTCTTTTGCAGCGGCTTGCGCAGCGCATTCAGGCGTTGACGTTCGGCGGCTTCTTCGCGCTTCTGGTCTCGGCGATTGGTGGCAGGTGTGCCATCTGCATCGGTTGACGCCGTTGGAGCGCTGGCTGCCGCACGCTTGGCGGCGGCCTGCTTGAGCAGCCAATCGCGGTAGTCGTCCAGATCGCCATCGAACGGGGCGACGGTGCCTTGGCCGACCAGCAGGAACTGGTCGGTCGTGGCGCGCAGCAGGTGCCGGTCGTGCGAGACGAGGATCAGCGTGCCGTCGAACTGGGCAAGCGCCATGGTGAGCGCTTCGCGCGTGTCGAGATCCAGGTGGTTGGTCGGCTCGTCGAGCAGCAGCAGGTTGGGGCGCTGCCAGACGATGAGTGCGAGCGCCAGGCGTGCTTTTTCGCCACCGGAGAACGGTTCGATGGGCGCGGTCGCCATGTCGCCGCGGAAGTTGAAGCTGCCGAGGAAGTCGCGCAGTTCCTGCTCGCGCACATCCGGTGCCAGGCGTGCCAGATGCAGCAGCGGCGAGGCATGGTCGTCCAGCGTTTCCAGTTGGTGCTGCGCGAAGTAGCCGATCTGCAGGCCCTTGCCGCGGCGGATCGTGCCCGATAGTGACGCCAGCGTCTCGGCCAGCGTCTTCACCAGCGTCGACTTGCCCTGGCCGTTGGCACCCAGCAGGCCGATGCGCTGGCCGGTCTGGATGGAGAACGTCAGGTGTTTGAGGATCGTGATGGGTTGATCTTCGCTCGGCCCTGGATAGCCGCAATCGACGCCCTCGAACGTGAGCATCGGGTTGGGCGCCGCATCGGGCTCGCGGAACTCAAAGGAGAAACCGGCTGCTGCGTGCACGGGTGCGAGGCGCTCCATGCGCTCCAGCGCCTTGACGCGGCTCTGTGCCTGCTTGGCCTTGCTGGCCTTGGCCTTGAAGCGCGTGATGAACGATTCCAGATGCGCGATCTGCTTTTGCTGGCGCGCGTACGACGCTTCCTGCAGGGCCATCTGCTGCAGGCGCTGCGTCTCGAATTGCGTGTAGTTGCCGCCGTAGCGCTTGAGCTTCTGGTGCTCGATATGCAGCGTGACGTTGCACACGCCGTCGAGGAATTCGCGATCGTGCGAAATCATCACCAGCGTGCCGGCGTAGCGCGACAGCCAGTCCTCCAGCCAGACCACGGCATCCAAGTCCAGGTGGTTGGTCGGCTCGTCGAGCAGCAGCAGGTCGGACGGGCACATCAGCGCCTGCGCCAGGTTCAGCCGCATGCGCCAGCCGCCGGAGAAGCTTGCCACCGGCTGCATGGTCTGCGCCATCGTGAAACCGAGGCCGAGCAGCAGGGCCTGCGCGCGCGCCGGGGCGGTGTAGCCGTCGGCATCGGCAAACGCAGTATGGGCTTCGGCCTGGGCGTGGCCGTCGTGAGCGGCTTCGGCGGCGGCTAGGCGGCTTTCGATGTCGCGCAGGCGGGTGTCGCCGTCGAGCGTGTAATCGAGCGCGCTGCGGTCAACCGCCGGGGTTTCCTGCGCCACATGGGCGACCTGCCAGGTGGGCGGGATGGCGACTTCGCCGCCGTCGGCGTGAAGCTCGCCGCGCAGCATCGAGAACAGCGTGGATTTGCCGCTGCCGTTCACGCCGACAAGGCCGACCCGTTCACCGGGGTTGAGTGTGGCGGTGGCGTGGTCAAACAGCACCTTGGTGCCACGCTGGAGGACGAGGTCGTCGAATCGGATCACGAAAAACTGTGCTGATGGCAAATCGGAGAAGGGTGGGATTGTAGCGTGCTGCGCCGCACGATCCTGGCGCGCCCTGGGTGTTTGGACTGGTGCATTGCACCGTGCGGAGGCGGCGCTCGCCCGCAATCTGTGCAGCCGCTTTCGACCTAGGGAAAACCATAGGTCGTTGTGAAAGTTTTTTTCTTTACATGGTCGATTCGTGAAAATACATTTACACAAAATTTTCACGGCCCAGGAACATGGCGAAATCCACCAGCAAGCGTACGGATGTGTCGAAAGGCGCATTTGCCGCCGATGCGACGGTCTCCGAGCGCATTGGGGCGGCGCTTGCCACGCTCACGCCCGCGCACCAGCGCATGGCCGAATACGTGCTGGCGAACCCGTTTCGTGCGGCCACCATGCGCATCGACGAGTTTGCCGCCGCAGTGGACATGTCGATTGCCACGGCCAACCGTTTTGCGCTGGCGTTGGGTTTTGACGGCTATCCGCAATTCCGTGCCGGGCTGCTGCGCGGCTTCGAGGCAACCCTCGCGCCAGTAGAAAAGCTGCGCCACGAACTGGCGCGTCCGGCCACCAGCGCGGAGATCTTTGCCGCGTCGCTCAACGAAGACATTGCCAACCTCGACGCCACGCGCCGCATGCTCGACGCCACGGCCTGCGAGCGCGCGGTGGACGCCATCCTGGGCGCAAAACGCATCTACGTGATGGGCTTTGGCGCCAGCGGCTATCTGGCTGGCCTGCTGCGACACGGGCTGGATCTGTATTGCGACACGGTGATCTCCGTTTCACAGCCGGGCGGCGCATCGGATGCCGCGCGCCAACTGCGCAAGATCGGGCGGAAGGATTTGCTGATCGCCATTGCGTTTCCGCGTTACGCGGCCGACACGATCACGCTGGCCAAGCAAGCCGGTGAGCAGGGCTGCCAGGTGCTGGCGTTGACCGACAGCCCGACCTCGCCCCTGGCGCCGCTGGCGGACATTGCACTGTATGCGCGCCCGGAGCGGCAGTTTTCGGCCACGTCCGACACCGCAGCCGTGGCGCTCTTCGAAGCCCTGTGCGGCGCTGTGGCGCACCGATCCGCGCATTCGTTGGAATCGGCTGAGCGACTGACCGAATTCGTGTTGCCGTGGCTGCATACCAGTCAACAGCCGCGTACGGCGTCCGGCAACGACGCCGCCAACGCGCCCACGAACACCCGACGCGGCCGCAAGCGCACCGCTGAAAACTGATTTTCATTGAGCCACGCATGACCACGCCCATCCTTGCCATCCACGGCGGCGCCGGCACCATCACCCGCACGGCCATGAGCGCCGAGAAAGAAGCCGCTTACGAGCAGGCCCTCAACGACATCCTGGCAGCAGGCCAGCGCATCCTCGTCGAAGGCGGGAGCGCGCTCGACGCAGTGACCGAAGCTGCGCGTCTGCTGGAGGAGTGCCCGCTGTTCAACGCGGGCAAAGGCGCAGTGCTCACCAGCGCCGGTACGTACGAACTCGATGCGTCGATCATGGATGGCGCCAAGCTGGCTGCCGGTGCCGTGACCTGCGTCAAGCGCCTGCGCAATCCGATCCTGGCCGCGCGTGCCGTGATGGAGCACAGCGAACACGTGCTGTTCACCTCCGAGGGTGCAGAGGCCTTCGCGCATGCACAAGGGCTGGAGTTCGTCGAACCCGATTACTACTACACCGAAGCGCGCTATGCCCAGTGGCAGCGCGCTCGCCAGCAAGACGGCATGGCGCTGCTCGATCACGACGCGGCATCGCTCATGGCCAAGGAAAACGCGCCTATCGACCCAGACAGTAAGTTCGGTACCGTAGGCGCCGTGGCATGCGACGCGCAAGGCCGCCTGGCAGCAGCCACCTCCACAGGCGGCGTCACCAACAAGAAAGTCGGCCGCGTGGGCGATACGCCCATCGTTGGCGCGGGTTGTTTCGCCAACAACGTGGCTGCCGTGTCGTGCACCGGCACGGGCGAGATGTTCATCCGCGCCGTGGCTGCTTACGACGTGGCCGCGCAGATGGAATACGCCGGCAAGTCGCTGGCCGACGCGAGCGACGACGTGGTCATGCGCAAGCTGATGGCCATCAACGGCCGCGGCGGGATGATCGCCGTGGATGCGCAGGGCAACGTCGCCTTGCCGTTCAACACCGAAGGGATGTACCGCGGGTTCGCACGTGGCGCCGAGGCGCCTGTCGTGTCGATCTATCGCTGAGCAGGAAAGTAGGAGAGCTACCGTGACAGCAACCAAGCAGCCCACCACGATTGCGATGCCCGATCAGCGCATCGTGCAGGTGCAAGACCTGAGCGTGCGCTTTGCCACGTCCGAGCGCGTGGTCGATGCGGTGCGCAACCTGTCGTTTCATGTTGATCGCGGCGAGACGCTGGCGGTGGTGGGCGAATCGGGCTCGGGCAAGTCGGTCACGTCGCTGGCGCTGATGCGGCTGGTGGAGCATGGCGGCGGCAAGATCGTTGGCGGCCAGATGCACCTGCGCCGCCGCAACGGCGAGTTGCTGGACCTGGCGAACGCTAGCCAGGCAGCCATGCGCGGCGTGCGTGGCGCCGACATCGCGATGATCTTCCAGGAGCCGATGACCTCGCTCAACCCGGTCTTCACCGTGGGCGAGCAGATTGCCGAGTCGATCCGCCTGCATCAGGGTAAGTCGCCCAGCGAGGCCAAGGCCGAGGCGTTGCGCATGCTGGAACTGGTGCGCATTCCTGAGGCGCGCAACGTGCTGGGGCGCTATCCGCATCAGCTGTCGGGCGGCATGCGCCAACGCGTGATGATTGCGATGGCGCTGTCGTGCAAGCCGTCGCTGCTGATTGCGGACGAGCCGACCACCGCGCTGGACGTGACCATCCAGGCCGAAATCCTGCAACTGATCCGCGCGCTGCAGCAGGAGCTGCACATGGCGGTGGTGTTCATCACGCACGACATGGGCGTGGTGGCAGAGGTAGCCGACCGCGTGCTCGTCATGTACAAGGGCGACCGCGTGGAAGAGGGGCCATCGGCCACCGTGTTTGCGCAGCCGGCGCACCCGTACACGCGTGCGCTGCTCTCGGCCGTGCCGCGCCTGGGTTCGATGGAAGGTACCGATGGCCCGGCGCGTTTTCCCCTGTTGCGTGTGGACGGGACTGCCGCTGCGGTCGATACCACGCCGCAGCCGGCCGCTTCGCACGATGTGCAACCCATTCTGCGCGTGCGTGATCTCGTCACGCGCTTTGACGTGCCCACGGGCATCTTCGGCCGCGTCACGCGCCGGGTGCATGCCGTGGAGCAGGTCAGTTTTGATCTCTACCCTGGTGAGACGCTGGCGCTGGTCGGCGAATCGGGCTGCGGCAAGTCGACGACGGGACGGTCGCTCTTGCGTCTGGTGGACAGCCAGAGCGGCAGCATCGAATTTGCCGGCCAGAACATCGGCGAGCTGAAGGGGCACGCGCTCCAGACGCTTCGCCGAAATATCCAGTTCATCTTCCAGGACCCATTCGCCTCGCTGGACCCGCGCGTGCCGGTCGGCTACTCCATCATGGAGCCGCTGCTGGTGCACAAGGTGGCCTCCGGCAAAGAGGCGCAGCAACGTGTGGAATGGCTGCTCGACAAGGTGGGCCTGCAGCCCGCGCACGCGTCGCGCTATCCGCACGAGTTCTCGGGCGGGCAGCGCCAGCGCATCTGCATTGCGCGCGCGCTGGCACTGAACCCGAAGGTGGTGATTGCCGATGAGTCGGTGTCCGCGCTGGACGTGTCCATCCAGGCGCAGATCGTCAACCTGATGCTCGATCTGCAGAAGGAATTTGGCGTCGCGTTCCTGTTCATCTCGCACGACATGGCAGTGGTGGAGCGCATCAGCCACCGCGTGGCGGTGATGTACCTGGGGCAGATCGTCGAGATCGGCCCGCGCCGCGCGATTTTCGAGAACCCGCAGCACCCGTACACGAAGAAGCTGATGTCCGCCGTGCCGATTGCAGACCCGGCGCGCCGTCACCTCAAGCGTGAACTGTCCACGCACGAAATCCCCAGCCCGATCCGTGCCATTGGCGACCTGCCGGTGGTGCAGCCGTTGGTGCAAGTGGCGCCAGACCACTTTGTTGCCCGCCATTCGATTGGCGGCGCTTACTGAACGTAGTGAAGTCAAACACTTCTTTGAGGAGGAAGGACATGTTCAATCGATTTGCTTTCGCCCCGCGTGCAGCCATGGTTGCCAGCGGCCTGGCCCTGGCCGCATTCACCATGCCGGCCTTTGCCGCCAAGGACGCCGTGATGGCGGTCTACTCGACCTTCACCACGATGGACCCGTACGACGCCAACGACACGCTGTCGTTCAGCGCCGCCAAGTCGTTCTATCAAGGCCTGTTCGGCTTCGACAAGGACATGAAGCTGGTCAATGTGCTGTGCGACAGCTACGAAGTCAGCAAGGATGGCCTGGTCTATACGTTCAAGCTGAAGAAGGACGTGAAGTTCCACGACGGCACCACGTTTGACGCCACCGCTGTCAAGGCCAACCTGGACCGCGTGACGGACCCCGCCAACAAGCTCAAGCGCTTCGTGCTGTTCAACCGCGTGGCCAAGACCGAGGTGGTGGACGCCAACACCGCGCGCGTGACGCTCAAGGAGCCGTTCTCGCCGTTCATCAACGTGCTGGCCCACCCGTCGGCGGCGATGATCTCGCCCACGGCGCTGAAGAAGTACGGCAAGGACATCGCCTTCCACCCGGTCGGCACCGGCCCGTTCGAATTCGTCGAGTGGAAGCAGACCGACTACCTGAAGGGCAAGAAATTTGACGGCTACTGGAAGCATGGCCTGCCGAAGATCGACACCATCACCTGGAAGCCGGTGGTGGACAACAACACCCGCGCCACCGTCATGCAGACGGGCGAAGCGGACTTCGCGTTCAGCATTCCGTTCGAGCAGGCTGCCGTGCTCAAGGGCAGCCCGAAGGTGGACCTGATCGCCGCACCGTCGATCATCCAGCGCTATGTCACGTTCAACACCCACGTGAAACCGTTCGACAACCCGAAGGTGCGCCAGGCGATCAACTACGCCATCAACAAGGATGCGCTGACCAAGGTGGCCTTCTCGGGCTACGCCGTGCCGTCCGAGGGTGTGGTGCCGCCGGGCGTTGACTATGCCGTCAAGCTGGGCCCGTGGCCCTACAACCCGGCCAAGGCGAAAGAGCTGCTGAAGGAAGCCGGCTACCCGAACGGCTTCGAGACGCAACTGTGGTCGGCCTATAACCACACGACCGCACAGAAGATCATCCAGTTCGTGCAGCAGCAACTGGCGCAAGTTGGCATCAAGGCGCAGGTGCAGGCACTGGAAGCCGGCCAGCGTGTCGAGCGCGTTGAGAGCGTGCCGACTCCGGATCAGGCCGGCGTGCGCATGTACTACACGGGCTGGTCGTCGTCGACGGGTGAATCCGACTGGGCGATCCGTCCGCTGCTGGCTTCCGAATCGATGCCGCCTAAGCAGTTGAACACGGCGTACTACAAGAACGATCAGGTGGATGCCGACATTGCCGGCGCCTTGCGTACCACCGACCGCGCCGAGAAGACCAAGCTCTACACCGACGCGCAGAAGCGCATTTGGGAAGACGCCCCGTGGGCCTTCCTGGTGACGGAGAAGATCGTCTACGCACGTGCGAAGCGTCTGTCGGGTGCCTATGTGGCGCCGGACGGTTCGTTCAGCTTTGACGACATCGACATCAAGCAGTAAGCCTCTATGCAGTACCGGCCCGCGCAGTCCGTGCGCGGGCCATTGAATTTCCGCCTGTGGTGGATTGCCATGCTGAATTACTTCCTAAAACGTGTGTTGGGCGTGATCCCGACGCTGCTGATCGTGGCGTTGCTGGTGTTCATGTTCGTGCACCTACTGCCGGGGGATCCGGCCCGCCTGGCCGCTGGCGCCGATGCCGACGAAGCGACCGTCGACCTGGTGCGCCGCGACCTGGGGCTGGATAAGCCGATGCACGAGCAGTTCGTGCACTTCTTCACCAATGCCGTGCGCGGTGAGTTCGGCAATTCGATCCGCACCAAGCGCCCGGTGAGCGAAGAGATTGGCGAACGCTTCTGGCCCACGCTCAATCTGACGATTGCCAGCATGGTGTGGGCGGTGGTGTTAGGCATGGTGATCGGCATCACGTCCGCCGTGTGGCGCAACAAGTGGCCCGACCGCCTGGGCATGACGCTGGCCGTGTCGGGCATCTCATTCCCGGCATTCGCGCTGGGCATGCTGCTGATGGAAGTGTTCTCCGTGCAACTCGGCTGGCTGCCGTCCATCGGGGCGGATACCTGGAAGCACTACGTCCTGCCGTCGCTCACACTGGGCGCCGCGGTGGCCGCCGTGATGGCGCGCTTCACCCGCGCATCGTTTGTGGAAGTGCTGCAGGAAGATTTTGTGCGCACCGCCCGTGCCAAAGGCGTGCGTGAAACGGTGGTGGTCATCAAGCATTGCCTGCGCAACGCGATGATTCCGGTGGTGACCATGATGGGCCTGCAGTTCGGCTTCCTGCTGGGCGGCTCGATCGTGGTGGAGAAGGTGTTCAACTGGCCGGGCCTCGGGCGCCTGCTGGTGGATGCGGTGGAGATGCGCGACTACCCGGTCATCCAGGCCGAGGTGCTGCTGTTCTCGCTGGAGTTCATCCTGATCAACCTGGTGGTGGACATGCTGTACACCGTGATCAACCCGACCATCCGCTACAAGAAGTAAGGGGGCCACCATGACGCAGGCATCCAATCCGGCCATCGCCGCACAAGCCACCACCGAACCCGTCCGCACCCCGTGGACGGAGTTCTGGCGCAAGTTCCGCAAGCAGCATCTGGCGATGGGCGCCGGTGTGTTCGTGATCGCGTTGGTGCTGATCGCGATTCTTGCGCCGCACATCGTGCCGTTCGATGCGGAAAACTATTTCGATTACGACGCGCTCAACGCTGGCCCATCGGCGCAGCACTGGTTTGGCGTCGACTCGCTCGGCCGCGACATCTTCAGCCGCATCCTGATGGGCACGCGCATCTCGCTGGAAGCGGGCTTCGTGTCGGTCATCATCGGCGCGATCATCGGCACCGTACTCGGCCTGCTGGCCGGCTACTACGAAGGCTGGTGGGACCGCATCGTCATGCGCATCTCCGACGTGCTGTTCGCCTTCCCCGGCATTCTGCTGGCGATCGGCATCGTGGCCATCCTGGGCAACGGCATGGTCAACGTGATCTTTGCCGTGGCGGTGTTCAGCATCCCGGCGTTTGCGCGACTGGTGCGCGGCAATACGCTCATGCTCAAGCACCTGACGTATGTGGAGGCTGCGCGCAGCATCGGCGCATCGGATTGGACGATCATCATGCGGCACATCCTGCCGGGCACGATCTCGTCCATCGTCGTGTATTTCTCGATGCGGATCGGCACGTCGATCATCACCGCCGCCAGCCTCTCGTTTCTGGGCCTCGGCGCACAGCCGCCCACGCCGGAGTGGGGCGCGATGCTCAACGAAGCCCGCGCCGACATGGTGACGGCACCGCACGTGGCGATCTTCCCGAGCCTGGCGATCTTCCTGACCGTGCTGGCATTCAACCTGCTGGGCGACGGCCTGCGCGACGCGCTGGACCCGAAGATCGATCGCCGTTGATATGCCTGTCAGTCTTCCCAACATCGGCGCACTGCCGGCGGGGTCACGCAACAGCATCACCGATGTTGCCGGCGTAACCGTCGGCCACGCCACGCTTGCCGGCGGCGACGTCCAAACGGGTGTGACCGTGGTGCGCCCGCATGCCGGTGACCCGTTCGTCGACAAGGTGCCGGCAGCCTGCGCAGTGATCAACGGCTTCGGCAAGAGCATCGGCCTGGTGCAAGTGGAAGAGCTGGGTGTGCTGGAGACGCCGATTGCGCTGACCAACACATTCGCCGTGGGCGCTGTGGCGCAGGCACAGATCCGTCAGGCCGTGGCGGCAAATCCGCAGATCGGCCGTGCGTGGTCCACCGTCAATCCGCTCGTCTTCGAATGCAATGACGGCTACCTGAACGACCTGCAGGCGTTTGCCGTTCATGACGTGCATTACGACGCGGCCTACGCTGCTGCAAGCGAAACGTTCGAGCAGGGCGCAGTCGGCGCAGGGCGGGGGATGTCGTCGTTCGGCGTGAAGGGTGGCATCGGCTCCGCCTCGCGTGTGGTGACGCTGGCGGACGGCACGCAACGCACGGTCGGCGCGCTGGTGCTGTCCAACTTTGGCGTGACGGAAAACCTGACGCTGGCGGGGAAACATGTTGGCACTGAGCTGGCGAAGGCGCTGGCTGCTGCCGAGTCCGGCCCAGAAAAGGGCTCGATCATCATGCTGCTGGCCACCGACGCGCCGCTTGATGCGCGCCAGTTGGGTCGCCTTGCTCTGCGCGCAGGCGCTGGCCTTGCACGCACGGGCTCCGTCTTCGGCCATGGCAGCGGCGACATTGCGCTGGCGTTCTCCACCGCCTACACCGTGCCGCACCAAGGCACGCGCGCCATGCCGGCCATCGCCATGACGCACGAATCGCATCTCGACCCGCTGTTCCAGGCCGCCGCCGACAGCGTGGAGCAAGCCATCGTGCATGCGCTCTTTCACGCAACCGCCGTGACTGGCCGAGATGGCCACACACGCCGCGCCCTGACCGACTTACTCTGACCTCATGCGCATTCTGATTTCCGCCGACATCGAAGGCGTGGCCAATGTGTTCCACCCCGAGCAGACGCGCGCCGGCAACGGCGAATACGAACGCGCCCGCCGCTGGATGACCGCCGAAGCCGACGCTGCTGTGCGAGGTGCCTTCGACGGCGGCGCCACGGACGTGCTCGTCAACGATTCGCATGGCGGCTTCCGCAACCTCATCCCCGATTCGATCGATCGCCGCGCGCGCTTCGTCCTTGGCAAACCACGCTACCTGAGCATGATGGCCGGCATCGACGGCTGCGACGCCGTCTGCATGATCGGCTACCACGCCCGCGCTGGCAGCCGTGGCGTGCTCGCGCACACCATCAATAGCTTCGCGTTTGCGCGCGTCTGGTTCAACGAGCAGGAGCTGGGCGAGGCTGGTCTCTACGGCGCCCTCGCCGGCGAACGCGGCGTGCCCGTAGCCGTGGCCAGCGGCGACGACGTCTTCATCAAAGAGACCAAACCGTTGCTCCCGCACACCACGTTTGTGGAAACCAAGCAGGCAGAAGGGCAGAGCGCAGGGACATCGCTCTCACCTGAACAATCGTGCGATGCGATCTATGCCGCGGTGAAGGCAACGGTGCAGCGCGGGCACTTCAGCGTGCCGCTGCGCATCCAGGCGCCCATCGTGTGCCGCCTGCAAACGCAAACGCCCGCATTGGCCGACCTGTTCTGCCAGTGGCCCGCGCTGGAACGCATGGATGGAACGATGCTGCGTTTCGCAGCCGATTCGGTCGAACACGCCGTGCGCATGCTCAACAGCCTGTCGGCCATGTCGGCGATGCTGCGCTGAGCAACGCGACGCCCTGCGAGAGCGCGCCCTAGCGCTAACGTCCGCGCCCAGACGGTTTGGCCGTACCTGCCCTAGATGGCGCCTTGAATTTGTGTAAGCGGGCGGAAAAAAGACGGGGGAACTGTCTGAGCGCAGCGAGTTTTCCCCGCCTCCGCCCGGTTACGAAAATTCAAGGAATCTTTCGCCATCTCGGGCGCGCCTTTCTTTGCTTACCTTTCTTTGGCAAGACAAAGAAAGTAAGTCGGCCCCGGCAGGGGACGAAATAGGGATGGACCACCACCATATTGCACACCCACCGGCGCAGCGTAAACTTCGGATAACCAACCCCGAAGGAGTACCCCATGACCCGCGCACTCACACTCGGCATGCTGCTGTGTGCGCTAGCACTGACGGCCTGCGACCGCCGCCCATCCAGCCCACCGACACCGCACACAAGCAAAGCCGAACAGGCCGCTGCAGCACTAGCCAAAGCCACCGCCGACTTCAAATGCCCGTCGCCATCCGCCCGCTTTATGATCGACGACGGCACGAACCGCGGCCCCAAGCAACCCGTGCGCACCAACTGCACCACCGCCTACGCCACCTGCGATGCCCAGTCGCAAGCCGTCTTCGACCACTGCCCAAGCGGCCAGGTATTCGATAAGCGCTTTTCCATCTGCGTCGTGAAAGACGCATGTGATGAAGTGAAATCGTGACGCCATGGCAGCGATAGCCGCCTTGTCCGAGTGTTGCACCCCATGCGCCGCGTTTTGAACGTCAAACGCGGAGTTCCAAGCGCGGCGTATGAGGTTCCGAACAGCAATCACCACGTGCTGAACTGGGAATACGGGGTTCCGGACTCCGTCCCCTCGAGGTTCAAAACGCGATGCGCCAGGTTCGGAACCTCAACCACGGCGTCTGGAACGCGAAACGCCGAGCTTTGAGCCCGGCGTTTCGTGTTGGTGAACCTCAAACGGCGGGTTCCGAACGTGAAATGTCGCGTTCGGAACGCCGTGCGCTTACAGCGCTTCGCGCGTGATCAGGAACACCTGGTCTTCACCAGCGCTGGTCGGCAGCCAAATCAGGTCGAGATCCGGGAACGCCGCCTCGACGTTCTCGCGCTCGTTGCCAATCTCCACCACCAGCACGCCGTGCGGTTTGAGGTGGCGCGGTGCGTCAGCCAGGATGCGGCGCACGATGTCCATGCCGTCGTTGCCGCCGGCCAGGGCCATGTGCGGCTCGGCACGGTACTCGGGCGGCAGCGCCTGCATCGACGTTTCGTTCACGTACGGCGGGTTGGTCAGGATCACGTCGTAGTGCACGCCCGGCGGCAGCGGCGCATACAGGTCGCCTTCGTGCAGGCGGATGCGGTCTTCCAGCTTGTAATCGTCGACGTTGCGATTGGCGACCACCAAGGCGTCCGGCGACAGATCCACCGCATCGATCGTTGCGTTGGGCCATTGCAGCGCCGCCAGGATCGACAGGCAGCCGGAGCCGGTGCACAGCTCCAGCACATCGGTCGGGCCGTCTTCCTGGTCGAGCCACGGCTCCAGGCCGTCTTCCAGCAATTCGCCGATGAAGCTGCGCGGCACGATCACGCGTTCGTCCACGTAGAAGCGCATGCCGTGCATGAACGCCTCGTGCGTGATGTAGGCGGCGGGCACACGGTCGACGGCGCGGCGCTCGATCACCTTCAGCACGGCGGCCACTTCCTCGGGCAGCAGACGCGCGTCCATGAACGGCTCCAGCGTGTCGATCGGCAGATGCAGCGTGTGCAGGAGCAGGTAGGCGGCTTCGTCGTAGGCGTTCTCGCTGCCGTGGCCGAAGACGAGGCCGGCAGCCGTGAAGCGCGACACGGCGTAGCGCAGCAGGTCGCGCACCGTGGTGAACGGATGAGAGGCGGGGAGGGTGTGGGCGGTCATGTTCGGCTCAGTTTTGTTTGGCGGCGAGCAGGTCAACGTAGGCAACGTCGAGCAGGTCGGACTCGGCAATGCCGAGGGAGTGCATCAGGGCGTGGGCAATCTTCGCGCCGTCGTCTTCGGATTGGTCATCGCGCAGTACGACTTCGAGTTCGACGAAATCGCCGAGGTCTTTCACGGCATCCACGTGAATGCGCGTCTGGCCGGCCAGATACAACTGACGCACCTTGATGACGCGGCCGGCGGTGCCGATGGCGGCAGCCAGCGTGTCGCGCAGCGCATCGGGCGCGGTGGTCGGCACGATGTTGTAGCTGGACACGCGCGGGCCGGTGCTGTTGGCGCGGAAGTAGTGGATCAGCTCGCCACGCTCGGGCGAGAACTGCCGCAGCTTCAGGCGCCCGTTCGCGCAGGCGAAAAACGTGTCGTCCTGATCAATGCGCTCGGGGCCCGAATCGGCGATGGCGGCAGCGCGTTCCAGCAGCGCTGCCACATCGCGTACACGCGCCTTGATCTCGACGTTGCGTGCCATCAGGCAATCAACGTTTCCAACACGCGGCGATACACGTTCTTCAGCGGCTCGATGAAGGCTACCTCCACGTGCTCGTCGATCTTGTGGATGCTCGCGTTCGGCGGGCCGAATTCGATCACCTGCGGGCAGATCTTGGCGATGAAGCGGCCGTCCGACGTGCCGCCCGTGGTCGACAGCTCGGTGGTCACGCCGCATTCGGCCTGGATGGCGGAGGCGAGCGCTTCGGACAGCTCGCCGCGCTCGGTCAGGAAGGGCTCGCCGCCCAGCGTCCAGTCGAGCTTGTAGTCGAGGCCGTGCGCATCGAGGATGCTGTGCACGCGGGCTTTCAGGCCGTCCGGCGTGCTAGCCGTGGAGAAGCGGAAGTTGAAGTCGATCGTCACGTGGCCCGGGATCACGTTGGTCGCGCCCGTGCCGCCGTGGATGTTTGACATCTGCCACGTGGTCGGCGGGAAATATTCGTTGCCGTCGTCCCAGGTGGCGGCAGCGAGTTCAGCCAGTGCCGGGGCGGCCAGGTGGATCGGGTTTTTGGCCAGATGCGGATAGGCGATGTGGCCTTGCACGCCGTTGACTGTGAGCTTGCCCGACAGCGAGCCGCGTCGCCCGTTCTTGACCATGTCGCCGAGTGTGGACACCGAGGTCGGTTCACCCACCACGCAGTAATCCAAGCGCTCGCCGCGTGCGCGCAGCAGCTCGCACACCTTGACGGTACCGTCGTGCGCCGGGCCTTCTTCGTCGCTGGTGATCAGGAAGCCGATCGAGCCAGCATGGTCCGGGTGCTTGGCAACGAATTCTTCTGAGGCGACCACGAAGCCGGCGATGGACGTCTTCATGTCTGCCGCGCCGCGCGCGTAGAGCTTGCCGTCGCGGTGCGTGGGCTCGAACGGATCGGAGTGCCATTGTTCGACGGGGCCGGTGGGCACCACATCGGTGTGACCCGCGAACACAAGCAGCTTGCCTGCGGTGCCTGCGGTACCGCGCTTGACAGCCCACAGGTTGGTCACGCGAAAGTGGTCCGGGCCGCTGACCACGGTTTCGCATTCGAAGCCGGCAGCGGTCAGGCGTTCGATCAGCACGTCCTGGCAGCCCTTGTCTTCGGGCGTGACGGAGCGGCGGCGGATCAGGTCTTCAGTGAGGGCAAGCGTGGGCTGCATGACAGTGGCGGTGTTGTCGTTATTGTTAGAACAGGGTGGCGTACTGGTCCGCTGAGAAACCGACGTTGACGCTCTTGCCGTGCACCAGCACCGGCCGCTTGATGAGCGACGGGTTGGCCTGCATCAGTTCGATGGCGCCAGCCTCGTCTTCGGCACGCGCTTTGTCAGCATCCGACAGCGCGCGCCACGTGGTGCCCTTGCGGTTGAGCAGCATCGTGAGCGGCACGTGCTTGAGCCAGCCGGCCAGCATGTCGGCGCTCACGCCCTGTTTCTTGAAATCGTGGAAGGTGTAGGCAACGCCGTTCGATTCGAGCCACGTGCGGGCTTTCTTCACGGTGTCGCAATTGGGAATGCCGTGCAGGGTCGTCATGGTGGGATTCGAGATCAGTGTCGGGAGGCTTGCTGTGCGATGACGAGTGCAGCGATTGCCAGCGCAAAACCGATGGACGCCAGCCACGTCATGCGCTTGAGACGGCGTTCGAGCCGCGCGGCTTCATCGCGCAGGGCATCGATGGTGATGGCGTGTTGCTCGGCCAGCAGCTTGACGGATTCGGCCTGCTGCAGGATCGCCGCTTCCAGCTCGGCAATCCGGGTATTCGGGTCGGGCGCGGCACCGTCCGCACGAGCGGGTTCGGTCCCGGCCTTCTTGCGGTTCTTGAACTTGTCGATGGTCTTGTTGGCCTGCTCCAGGATGGTGGGCAGCAAGGACAAGACGGTACCGATGGTGTTTGGATCAAGACCCATGATGCGTTGGCGCAGTTTGTCGAGTTTTCCAGACATGCTGCGTTCAGGTTGGTTGGCGTGCCGATGAGACTACACGACACGCCCACCGTTCCTACTTAGTCGCCACGGAGCAGCTCGTTCAGACCAACCTTGGCGCGCGTCTTGGCGTCGACCTTCTTGACGATCACAGCGCAGTACAGGCTGTGCGTGCCGTCCTTCGACGGCAGGTTGCCCGCCACCACCACCGAGCCCGCCGGGATGCGGCCGTAGCTGACTTCACCGGTTTCGCGGTCGTAGATCTTGGTCGACTGGCCCAGGTACACGCCCATCGAGATCACCGAGTTCTCTTCCACGATCACGCCTTCCACCACTTCCGAACGCGCGCCGATGAAGCAGTTGTCTTCGATGATGACCGGGTTGGCCTGCAGCGGTTCCAGCACGCCGCCAATGCCCACGCCGCCCGACAGGTGGACGTTCTTGCCGATCTGCGCGCACGAGCCGACGGTGGCCCACGTGTCGACCATCGTGCCTTCATCCACATAGGCGCCGATGTTCACGTACGACGGCATCAGCACGGCGTTCTTGGCGATGAACGAACCGCGGCGTGCCACGGCCGGCGGCACCACTCGGAAGCCGCCAGCGGCGAAGTCTTCCGCCGTGTAGTTGGCGAACTTGCTCGGCACCTTGTCGTAGAACTGCGTGAAGCCGCCAGCGGCCATCGGCGCATTGTCTTCCAGGCGGAACGACAGCAGCACAGCCTTCTTGATCCACTGGTTGACGATCCACTCGCCGTCCTTCTTCTCGGCCACGCGCAGCGCGCCCTTGTCGAGCTGGCCGATCACGTTGGCCACCGCTTCACGGACATCGGCCGGCGCGGCCTTGGGCGACAGGTTGGCGCGGTCTTCCCACGCTTGATCGATCAGGGATTGCAGTTGTTGCGTCATGGCTTGTTGGCTCTAGGAGAGATTCAAAAAAGGGTAGGGGATCAGCGTTGCTGGCAGAACTCGACAATGCGGCGCGCGCCTTCCAGGCATTCGTCCACGCCGGCCACCAGGGCGATGCGCACGTAGTCCTGGCCCGGGTTCGTGCCATGCGCCTCGCGGGCGAGGTAGCTGCCCGGCAGCACGGCGACGTTCTTGGCGGCCAGCAGTTGGCGTGCGAATTCGGTGTCCGACAGGCCCGTGCGTTTGACGTTGGCCCACAGGTAGAAGGCTGCGTCGGGCAGGGCCACGTCCAGCACTTCGGCCAGCATCGGCGTGACCTGCTGGAATTTCTTGACGTACTGCGCGCGGTTGTCGCGCACATGGGTCTCGTCGTTCCACGCAGCGATGCTAGCGGATTGCACCGACGGGCTCATCGCGCTGCCGTGATACGTGCGATACAGCAGGTAAGCCTTGAGCAGCTTGGCATCACCCGCCACGAAGCCCGAGCGCATGCCCGGCACGTTGGAGCGCTTGGACAGGCTGGAGAACATCACCAGACGTTCAAAACCGCGGCCCAACTGGTGGGCGGCCTGCAGCGCACCCAGCGGTGGGTTGGCCTCGTCGAAATAGATTTCGGAATAGCACTCGTCCGACGCGATGATGAAGCCGTATTCGTCCGACAGCGCGAAGAGCTGCTTCCAGTCTTCGATCGTGAGCACGGCGCCAGTCGGGTTGCCCGGGCTGCACACGAAGACGAGCTGCACGTTGCGCCATTCTTCCGGCGTGATCGAATCGAAATCGGGTGCGTAATTGCGCGCCGGATTGCTGTTGGCGAACAACGGTGTCGCGCCGGCCAGCAGCGCTGAGCCTTCGTAGATCTGATAGAACGGGTTGGGGCACAGCACGCGGGCGCCGGGCTTGCTGCCGTCGATTACGGTCTGGGCGAACGAGAACAGCGCCTCGCGCGAGCCGTTTACCGGGATGACCTCGGTGGCCGGATCGACCTTCGGCAAGCCATAGCGGCGCTCCAGCCAGCCGGCGATGCACTGTCGCAGTGCATCCGAGCCGAGCGTCGTGGGATAATTCGCCAGCCCGCCGAGCGCGGCGACCAGCGCATCTTTCACCAGTGCAGGCGTCGGGTGTTTGGGCTCACCGATGCCGAAGCTGATCGGCGCATGAGCGGCGCTGGGCGTCACGTCCTTGACGAGCGCTTTCAGTTTCTCGAACGGATACGGCTGCAGGGCGGACAGGCGCGGATTCACGGTGCTGGGCGGGTTAGGTGGGCAAGCTCGGTGCTTGCGGGCGGAGCCCGAAATTATACGGCCAACGTGTGTTGGCCACGCCAAGACATTGCTGGAAGCGGCGGTTTTCCGCCGTTTTTTATTGGATTCATGACAACGATTGCTTCTTCGGCGCCCTCAGCAGACGGCGCCACCCATCACGAGCCGCAATGGTCGGCGGCACTGTTCATCCTTGTGGGCGCCTCAGTCTGGGGGATTTCCTGGTACCCGTACCGCTTGCTGGCCGGCTGGGGGCTGGGCAGCATGCTGGCCTCGTCGGTGACGGGCGCCGTGGCCGGCGTGATCGCAGCCGTGGTGCTGCGGCGGCACTTTCCCACTTTCCAATGGTCCTGGCTGATCCCGGCGTTGGGGCTGGCGGCAGGCATCACCAACGCCGGTTTTGTCTGGGGTACGGTGCACGGCACGGTCATGCGTGTGCTGCTGCTGTTCTATCTCACGCCGGTGTGGACGGCGCTGTTGGCGCGCTTCTGGCTGCATGAGCGCCTGGGGCTGCGCGGGGGCGTTTTGCTCGCATTGGCCTTGTCGGGTGCCATGCTGATGCTGTGGTCCGGGCAGGCCGGTACGCCGTGGCCGGGTTCAGCGGCGGAATGGGCGGGGTTGATAGCCGGCCTGGCTTTCGCGTGCAACAACGTGCTTTCGCGCCTGGCCGGGCAGCGTCACCCGACCATGCGACCGGAAATGCGCACCGTGGTCGTCTTTACGGGTTGTGCCCTGGTGGGGCTGCCGGCGGCGATTCTGCTCGATGGTGTGCACGCGGTTCCCGCAGCCATCGCGCAACCCAACACGTGGATGCTGCTGCTCGGTATGGCGTGCGTGCTCGTGGGCGGTAATGCGATGGTGCAGCGCGGCCTGCAACGCTTGCCGGCCAATCGCGCCGCGCTGCTGATGTTGTTCGAGATCGTGGTGGCGGCTGTGTCGTCGGCGCTGCTGACGTCAGAGCGGCTATCCCCGCAAGAAATGGTGGGCGGCGCGTGCATCATCCTGGCGGGCGCGCTGTCGGGCCTGTCGCGGCGCAAGTAGCGCTGGCGTTTTACGAATCCATCAAGGAGTGCGTTGATGTTGCTTCGTTCGATTTCCATAGCGTTGACGATTGCGTTGTCGATGGCCGGCGCTGTTGCCCAAGCCGCACCGGCTGAAAGCGGCCCCGCCTATGGCCCCCGGCTGGAAGGCTTTGACTACCCAGCGCCGGTCAAGCTCTTCAAGTTTGAATCCCAGGGCAGTGCGCTGGAAATGGCGTACCTGGATGTCGCGCCCAAGCAGTCCAACGGCCAGGTGGCGGTGCTGCTGCACGGCAAGAATTTCTGCGCGGCCACGTGGGAGGGCACGATCCAGGCACTGACCGGTGCCGGCTACCGCGTGATCGCGCCGGACCAGATCGGCTTCTGTAAATCCAGTAAGCCACGTGCGTATCAGTACACTTTCCAGCAATTGGCCAATAACACGCATGCGCTGCTGGCCTCGCTCGGTATCCAGCAGGCCATCGTGATCGGCCATTCGACGGGCGGCATGCTGGCCACGCGCTATGCGCTGATGTATCCGACCGAAGTGTCGCGGCTGGTGATGATCAACCCGATCGGCCTGGAAGACTGGAAGACCAAGGGCGTGCCGTCGATGACGGTCGACCAATGGTTCGCCCGCGAGAAGCAGACGACCGCAGACCGCATCCGCGCGTACGAGCAATCCACGTATTACGCCGGCCAATGGCGCGCGGAATACGAACCCTGGGTGCAGATGCTGGCGGGCATGTATCGCGGCCCGGGACGGGACTTGGTGGCGTGGAATTCGGCGCTGCTGTACGACATGATCTACACGCAGCCCGTTGTCTATGAATTCGGCCAACTGCGCCCGTGGACGCTGCTGCTCATCGGTCAGAAAGACACCACCGCCATCGGCAAGGACACCGCGCCACCGGAGTTGCGTGCGCGTCTGGGCGACTATCCGGAGCTTGGCCGGGCCACGGCCAAGGCCATTCCCCGCGCGACGCTGGTCGAATTTCCGGATGCGGGTCATGCGCCACAAATCCAGGATCCTGATGCGCTGCACAAAGCGTTACTGGATTGGCTGGCCACCCCGGAACGTTCACGCACCCGTCGCCCGGACTGACGCCATTTGTCAGGAAGGTGAAACTGCTGACAAATCCGCAGCAATTTACCTTCCGTTGCTGCAAATTTCGTCCATTTTTGTAGCGATTTGATTGGCGGGAGCCCAGGGCGCGAATGGTATGATGACGCCATCCGCGCCCCTGGGGTGTGCCTTGCCATGCCGCGCTGTACGGCGCTGATGTGACGGCAAAGGCGCGTTCCTTGGGCGCCCGCTTTATCCCCTTTTCTGATCCCTTCGAGACGACCTCAACGTGCGCCTCTCTTCGATCAAGCTCGCAGGCTTCAAGTCTTTCGTCGATCCGACCAATTTCCATGTTCCGGGCCAGCTCGTCGGCATCGTCGGCCCGAACGGTTGCGGTAAATCCAACATCATCGACGCCGTGCGCTGGGTGCTCGGCGAATCACGCGCTGCGGAACTCCGTGGCGAATCGATGCAGGACGTCATCTTCAACGGCTCCACGCAGCGCAAGCCGGCCGGCAGGGCCAGTGTCGAACTCGTGTTCGACAACGCCGAAGGCCGCGCCGCTGGCCAGTGGAGCCAATACGCCGAAGTGGCGGTCAAGCGCGTCCTGAGCCGCGACGGTACGTCGTCGTACTTCATCAACAACCAGGCGGTGCGCCGCCGCGACATCCAGGACATCTTCCTTGGCACGGGTCTCGGGCCGCGCGCCTACGCCATCATCGGGCAGGGGATGATCTCGCGCATCATCGAGGCCAAGCCCGATGACATGCGCATCTTCCTGGAAGAGGCTGCCGGCGTGTCCAAGTACAAGGAACGCCGCCGCGAAACCGAAAACCGCCTGTCCGATACGCGTGAAAACCTCACGCGCGTGGAAGACATCCTGCGTGAACTCGGCACCAATCTCGAAAAGCTCGAAGGCCAGGCCGAGGTCGCGCAGCGCTTCCAGAGCCTTCAGGCCGACGGCGAAGAGAAGCAGCACTTGCTGTGGCTGCTGCGCAAGCGCGAAGCACAAGGTGAGCAGGAGCGCCACCAGCGCGCCATCGAGCAAGCGCAGATCGACCTTGAAGCGCAGACCGCACAGTTGCGCCACATCGAAGCCGAACTGGAAACGATGCGCGTCGCGCACTACGCGTCGTCCGATGCGATGCACGCTGCGCAGGGTGCGCTGTACGAGGCCAACGCCGAGGTCAGCCGCCTGGAAGCCGAGATTCGCTACGTGGTGGAGTCGCGCAACCGTATCCAGCAGCAGATCGCCACGCTGACGGCCCAGCAGGACCAATGGCACACGCAGGGCGATCAGGCGCAGGAAGATCTGGCCGCGGCCGAGGAAGAGCTCGCCATGGCCGAGGAGCGTGCCGCGCAGGCCGCCGAGGAAGTCGCCCGCAAGTCGGATGAGTTGCCCGGCATGGAAACGCAGTGGCGCGATGCGCAGACCACGCTGAATGACCAGCGCGCCGCCATCCTGCAATCGGAACAGGCGCTCAAGCTTGAAGCTGCGCACCAGCGCAATGCCGACCAGGCGTTGCAGCAACTCGACCAGCGCCGCGAACGTCTGTCGCAAGAATCCTCCGGTCTCGATAAGCCGGACGACGTGCAGCTCGAAACGCTGCGCGCAGAACTGGCCGAACAGGAAGAAGTCCTGGCCGAAGCGCAAGCCGCGCTGGAAGACGCCGAGACACAACTGCCGCAACTCGACGAAGCCCGCCGCGCCGCGCAGGACCGCGTGCAATCCGAAGCCGCTGCCATCGCCAGCCTGGAAGCCCGTCTTGCCGCGCTCAAGCAACTGCAGGAAAACGTGCAGACCGACGGCAAGGTCCAGCCCTGGCTGGCCAAGCATGAGCTGAGCGAGCTGCCGCGCTTCTGGAAGAAGCTGCAGATCGAGCAGGGCTGGGAGCCGGCACTGGAATCGGTGCTGCGCGAGAAGCTCGGCGCGCTGGAAGTGTCCAACCTCGATTGGATCAAGGCGTTTGCCGCCGATGCACCGCCCGCCAAGCTGGCGTTCTATTCGCCGCCGCCGGCCGCACGTCCAGTCGATGCACCGGCCGGGTTGCGCTCGCTGATGTCGCTGCTGCAAGTGACCGAGCCGGGCATTCGCGCCGTGCTGCAGGACTGGCTGGCCGACGTCTATATCGCCGACGACATGCAGGCCGCGCTCACTGCGCGCCAGACGCTGCCCGAGGGCGGCACGTTTGTCGTCAAGGCAGGGCACCTGATCGGCCGTTCGTCGGTGCAACTGTATGCGCCGGATTCCGAGCAGGCCGGCATGCTGGCCCGCGCGCAGGAAATCGAGAACCTGCATAAGCAGGTGCGCGCGCAGATGCTGCTGTCGGATGAGGCCAAGAGCGCTGCCGTTCGTGCAGATGCGGCCTACACCCAAGCCAGCCAGGCGCTCCTGCATGTGCGTGCCCGCGCCGATCAGGCCACGCGCCGCGTACACGTGCTGCAGATGGACGTGCTCAAGCTCTCGCAGGCGATGGAGCGCTACAACGCCCGCAGCGGCCAGATCGACAGCGAGCTGGAAGAGATTCGCGCGCAGATCGAAGAGCAACGTGCCATCCGTGCAGAGTCCGAGGCGACGTTCGAACAGCACGACGCCGCACTCGCCGACATGCAGGCGCGCTTTGAAGACAGCCAGCAGGCATTCGAAGCACTCGAAGCGAGCCTGGGCGATGCCCGCAACGCGCTGCGTGACCTGGAGCGCGGTGCACAAGAGGCGCATTTTGCCGAGCGCAACCTGGGCAACCGCATCGCCGAGTTGAAGCGCAACATCCAGGTGGCGAGCGACCAGGCGCAGCAGATCGTCCTGACGCTGGAAAACGCCCGCGCCGAACTCGAAACGATCAACGAGCAGACCGCCCACACCGGCCTGCAGGAAGCGCTGGAACGCCGCGCCGAGAAGGAAGAAAAGCTCGGCGCCGCGCGCATTGAACTGGATGCGCTGACGGCCCAGTTGCGTGCCTTCGATGAGCAGCGCCTGACTGCCGAACGCGCCCAGCAACCGCTGCGCGATCGCATCACCGAACTGCAGTTGAAGGAACAGGCCGCGCGCCTGAACCAGGAGCAGTTCTCCGAGCAGCTTGCCACTGCCAACGTGGACGAAGCCGCGCTGGCCGAACGACTGACCGGCGATCTCAAGCCGTCTTATCTGCAAGGCGAAGTCACGCGCATCAACAACGCTATCAACGCGCTGGGCCCCGTCAACATGGCCGCGCTCGACGAGTTGGCTGCGGCACGCGAGCGCAAGGGTTTCCTCGACGCGCAATCGGCCGATTTGAACGACGCCATCACCACGCTCGAAGACGCGATCCACAAGATCGATCAGGAAACGCGCTCGCTGCTGCAAGGCACCTTCGACCAGGTCAACCATCACTTCGGCGAGCTGTTCCCGACGCTGTTCGGCGGCGGCCAGGCCAAGCTGATCATGACCGGCGAAGAGATTCTCGACGCGGGCGTGCAGGTGATGGCGCAGCCGCCAGGCAAGAAGAACTCGACGATTCACCTGCTGTCGGGCGGCGAGAAAGCGCTGACCGCCATTGCGCTGGTGTTCGCGATGTTCCAGTTGAACCCGGCCCCATTCTGCTTGCTGGACGAGGTGGACGCGCCGCTGGACGACGCCAACACCGAGCGCTACGCCAACATGGTCAAGCGCATGTCCGACAAGACCCAATTCGTTTTTATTTCTCACAACAAGATTGCGATGGAAATGGCGCAACAGCTCATCGGTGTGACCATGCAGGAACAGGGCGTGTCCCGGATCGTGGCGGTGGATATGGATGCCGCGCTGACCATGGCGGAGGCCGCGTAAATGCAAGACAACAACCTGGTCATGGCGCTGCTGGGCGCCGGTGTGGTGTTTGTGCTGGTGATCGTGGTGTACAACCAGTGGCAGATTCGCAAGGCACGCCGTCCTGAGGCTTACAACCCGCCCGCTGATGAGGCGCCACGCGGTGAAGGCTGGACGGGGACAGAGCGCCACGAACCGGCGCTCGGTGGCGAGCGCGATGAGATCGGTCGTGTGGAACCGCGTCTGGAGCCGGGCCTCGCACCGCAACCGCACGCACCGTCCACCGGCAGCGCAGAAACCGAAGCCGGCGTGATCGGTGCAGAACTCACGCCCACCAGCGAAGAGGCTGCGCGGGAAGCTGCGCAGGCTGATGAAACGCAAGAAGCTGCCGAGCCTGCACCAGGCTCGCTGGAGCCGGCCAACGGCGTGATCGATCCGCTGATTGATTGCATCGTTTCGCTGCACCCCGAACGCGAAGTGTCGGGAGACCGCCTGCTGCCGACGCTGTCCAAGCTGCGCCGTGCGGGGACCAAGCAGATCCACGTGGAAGGCCTGAACCCGGCGGCAAACGCATGGGAAGCCCTCCGTGCAGGTCAGCGCTACCTTGATCTGCAAGTGGCCGTGCAATTGGCCAATCGCACGGGCCCGCTCAACGCGCTGGAGTTCTCGGAGTTCATCAACGCGATCGATCCGCTGTCGGAAGCGGCGGACTCCGTCCCCGAGCTGCCGGACATGAATGAGACCATCGCCAATGCGCGCGAGTTGGATGCGTTTGCCGCTGAATGCGACGTGCAGCTTGGCGTGAGCGTGATCTCCGACGGCGCACCATGGTCGGCCGCCTACGTGCAGACCGTGGCCACGCAGGACGGCCTCGTGCTCTCGCGCGACGGCACACGCTTCACGCGCTACCACGCGGGTACCGATGGCGTGCAGCGCGCGCTGTTCACACTGCAGTTTGGCGACACCAACTTCCTGCGCGACGACCTGACCGTCAAGGCCGGGCGCCAGATCACGCTGCTGCTGGACGTGCCGGTGGCCGAAGAGGCTTCCAAGCCGTTCAAGCTGGTCTGCGAATACGCCTACACGCTCTCGCAGCGCATGGGCGCGCAGGTGGTGGACGACAACCTGCGTCCGCTGACGGAGCAGTCCTTCGTTGCCATCCAGAAGCATCTGCGGGTGCTGTACGACAAGCTCGAATCGCGCGGCATTCCGGCCGGTTCCAGCGCCGCGGTGCGCCTGTTCAGCCACTGACGGAATCACCATGAGCAAGACTGCAGAACCCGCGTCCGGAGTAACGCCCGAGACGCGGGCAGCGTGGCTGCGCGCCACGCTGAACCGTTACGCCCACGAGTACTACGTGCTCGACCTGCCCAGCGTGCCGGACGCCGAATATGACCGGCTGTACCGCGAGCTGGAGGCGCTGGAAGCAGCACATCCCGAACTGAAGACGCCCGATTCGCCCACATTGCGGGTAGGCGGCGCGATCCTGCCCGAGTTCGCACCCGTCAAGCACGTGGTGCCGATGCTGTCGATCCGCACCGAGACCGATACCACTGCGAACGGTGCGCTTGCCTTTGACGCCAGCGTGCGTCGCGAGCTGGGCCTGGCCGACTCCGATCCCGCCATCGAATACGCCGCCGAACTGAAGTTCGACGGCCTGGCGATCAACCTGCGCTACGAGCGCGGCTTCCTTGTGCAGGCTGCTACGCGCGGCGATGGCGCCACGGGCGAAGACGTCACGCAGAACATCCGCACGATCCGCCAGATTCCGCTGGGCCTGTACGCGGTGGGCGGCACGATGCCCGAGGTGCTCGAAGTGCGTGGTGAGGTCTACATGCGCCGCGACGATTTCGAGAAGCTCAATGCCCGTCAGCGCGAGCGCGGTGACAAGACGTTCGTCAACCCGCGCAACACTGCTGCCGGTGCCGTGCGCCAGCTCGATCCGAAGATGGCCGCCGAGCGACCATTGTCGTTCTTCGCCTATGGCCTGGGCGAAGTCGTGGGCTGGAGTGGTCAACCCAAGACGCACTCCGGCATGCTCGACGCGCTGCAGGCGTTTGGCTTTCCTGTCAGCAAGGAGCGTGCAGCGGTGCTGGGCGGCGAGGGTCTGGTCGAATTCCACGCGGCCATTGGCGCCAAGCGCGACAGCCTGCCGTTCGACATCGACGGCGTGGTCTACAAGGTCAATGACCTTGCGTTGCAACGCGAGCTGGGCTTCCGCACGCGCGAGCCCCGCTGGGCGGTGGCGCACAAGTATCCGGCGCAGGAAGCGCTGACCACGGTTGAAGCGATTGGTGTGCAGGTTGGCCGCACGGGTGCCATCACGCCGGTGGCGCGTCTGGTTCCGGTGTTTGTTGGCGGCGTGACGGTGACCAATGCGACGCTGCACAATGAAGATGAAGTCCGCCGCAAAGACGTGCGCGTGGGTGACACCGTGATCGTGCGCCGCGCGGGTGACGTGATCCCCGAAGTGGTGAGCGTGGTGCTCGACCGCCGCCCGATGGACGACGTGCCGGGTAGTGACCTGTTCAACCCGCAGCAGCAGCCGAAATACCCGCCGTTCGAATTGCCGAAGACGTGCCCCGTGTGCGGCTCGCACGTCGTACGCGAAGAGGGTGAAGCCGTGGCCCGCTGCTCGGGCGGGTTGTTCTGCTCCGCGCAGCGCAAGGAGGCGATCCGCCACTTTGCCGGCCGCCGCATGATGGATATCGACGGCCTGGGCGAGCGCTACATCGACAACCTGGTCGAGCTGGACTACGTGCGCGGCATCGCCGATCTGTATAAGCTCAAGCTCGAAGACTTTCTCGAAATGAAGCGCCGCGCAGACGAACGCGACGGTGTGACCCCCGAGACTGTTGCCGCAGGCAAGATCGCCACCAAGTGGGCGGAGAACCTGCTTGAAGGTATCCAGGCCAGCAAGACGCCTCCGCTGGCGCGCTTCCTGTTCGCGCTGGGTATCCGCCACGTGGGGGAATCGACCGCCAAGACACTCGCCGATTGGCTGGGCAGTCTGGCTGTGATTCGGCGTGCTCCGGCGCCGTTGCTGCTGGCGTTGCCGGATGTGGGTGCGACGGTGGCCGAAGCCATTGCCGATTTCTTTGCCGAGCCGAAGAACCAGCAAGCATTGGACGCATTGCTCGAAGCCGGTGTCGCGCCGCAGGGTGAGCACGCGCCCAATGCCAAGCTGCGCGAGAAGCTGGAGCCGGTTGAGCTGTACGCCACGCTCGGCGTGCCCAAGCTGACCGCCGCGCGCGCCAAGCAATTGGCCGTGGCAGCACCCACGCTCGCGCAGCTGGCTGCCGTGGAAGCCGAGCAACTGGCTGGCTTGCCGACGGACGTGTCCGCGTCGCTGCTTGAATGGCTGAGTGCACATGACCATCGCGCGCAGCTCGCGAAACTCGACGCGCTGCGTGAAGAACTGCTCGCAGCCATGCCTGAGGAGGCTGCAGAAGAGGGCATCCTCGCCGGCAAGACCGTCGTGCTGACCGGCACGCTGCCCAGCCTCACGCGCGACGACGCCAAGGCCATGCTGGAAGCGGCGGGTGCCAAGGTATCGGGCTCGGTATCGAAGAAGACCGATTACGTCATCGCTGGCGAAGAAGCCGGCAGCAAGCTCGCCAAGGCGGAAGAACTGGGAGTGAAGGTTCTGGACGAAGCGGGTATGCTCGCGCTGTTGCAAAAATAGCCAGAAATAGGCAGGAGACTCGGCATGATCCGAAACATCCTCAAAATGGGCGACAGCCGCCTGCTGCGTGTGGCAAAACGAGTCGAGCGCTTCAACACGCCCGAGCTGACCGCGCTGATCGAAGACATGTTCGACACGATGGACGCTGCGCGCGGTGCCGGCCTGGCGGCTCCGCAGATCGGCGTGGACCTGCAGGTCGTCATCTTCGGGTTCGATCGTAATGAGCGCTATCCGGATGCGCCGGCGGTGCCCAAGACGGTGCTCATCAATCCGACCATCGAGCCGCTGACCGACGAGACGGAAGAAGGCTGGGAGGGCTGCCTCTCGGTGCCCGGCCTGCGCGGCGTGGTACCGCGCTACACGCGCCTGCGCTACACCGGCTTTGACCAGCAGGGCCACACCATCGACCGCATTGCCGAGGGCTTTCACGCCCGTGTCGTGCAACACGAGTGCGACCACCTTCAGGGCGTGCTGTACCCCATGCGCGTGAAAGACTTCACCCGCTTCGGCTTTACCGAAATCCTGTTTCCAGAACTGCCCGCGAATCACGACGACTGAGGCGACAGCGGATCGTGACTGTGGGAGCGCTGCACCTGCGGGGGCAGGTGGGCGCATTTTTCATCCACGACGGAGATGACATGAAGCGTGATGGTTTGAGGGGGTGGCGCCGGCTGGCGCTTGGGATGGCTGCGGTGGCCATGCTGGGCCTGGCGGCTTGTGCCGGTCCGCAGACGACGGACACGGCCGCCGCACCGGTCGCCGAGAAGCCTCAGGGCCCGGTCTGGCAGCGCGTCCATCTGGGCAGCGATGCCGTTGCCTATGACTTCCCGGTCTACGCCAACCATCCGCTCGACGGCGACCTGAGCGGCATCCGCGAGGTCGTGCTCGTGCAGCACGGCCTGCAGCGCAACGGCAACGATTACTACGCAGCCGGTGCCGATCTGCTTACCGCCAGTGGCCGCAATGCCAATGAGATTCTGTTGATCGCCCCAAACTTTCCTGGCGAGCCGGATGCGGGCAAGGGCTTCGACGGCATGCCGGTGTGGTCGGTGGACGGCTGGATCGGTGGCTTCAACGCCAACAATGCACCGTACACTGAGCTGAGCTCGCTCAAAGTGCTGGACGACCTGATCGACTACGTGACCGACCCAGCGCGCGCGCCCAACGTCAAGCGCGTGACGGTGGCGGGCCATTCTGGCGGCGGGCAGATCGTGCAGCGCTACGCCGTGCTCAACAATGTGGACGAAGGCATCCGCAAGCGCGGGATCGACCTGAACTACGTCGTCGCCAATCCATCGTCGTACCTGTACTTCACGCCGGATCGTCCGCATGGCAGGAGCTTCGCGCGCTACAGCACCCGTACCTGCCCGGACTACGATCACTACAAGTACGGCATGGTCGACATGGTTCCTTACGCAGCCGGCAAGAGCGGCAAGGTGTTGTTCAGCCGCTATGCGCAGCGTCACGTGACGTACCTTGTGGGCACGAGCGACAACGATCCGAACCATCGCGTGCTCGACAAGACCTGCGGTGCTGAAGCTGAAGGGCCGACACGGCTGGACCGTGCGCGCAACTACTGGCGCTATGAGCGTTACCTGGCCGGCCCGCGCAGGCGTATCAATCACCAGTCGCACGAGGTGATTGGCGTCGGGCATGATCAGGCGAAGATGTTCGGCTCGCGTTGCGGTGCGCAGGCCGTGTTTGGCACGCCGGCGTCAGCCAACACCACGGGCGCAGCCTGTCAGCCGCCGCAGCGTTGATCTGGCTGCAGCGGTCATAAAAAAGCCGGTCAACGCGTTTTGCGTTGACCGGCTTTTCTTTGGGGCAGGGACTTGCCTCAGAACTTCTCGAACGGCCCCAGGAAGCGCCACTGGCCGACCGGCAGGTCACCCAGCACGATGCGGCCCATGCGGATGCGCTTGAGGCCAATCACCTCCAGACCCACCTGTTCGCACATGCGGCGGATCTGGCGCTTCTTGCCTTCGCGCAGCACGAAACGCAGTTGCTCCTCGTTCTGCCAGCTCACCTTCGCGGGCTTGAGCTCTTCGTCATCGAGCCACAGGCCGAAGCGCAGCTTCTCCAGCAGCTCTTCCGGGAAGACCTTGGAGATGTCGTGCTCGACCCGGCCTTCCGGCGAGTTCCACACCACGCGCACCAGGTATTCCTTCTCAACGGTCGAATCCTCGCCGATCAGGTGGCGCGCCACGCGGCCGTCCTGCGTCAGCACGAGCAGGCCCGTGGAGTCGATATCCAGTCGGCCGGCCGGCGCCAGTGCCTTGCGTTGCCACGGTGCAAAGCGCTTGCGCGTGGGGTCTTGCTCCCACTGGTTTTCCGGCACGAACAGTGCAGCGGCGGGCTGGTAGCCGTCTTCCGCTTGTCCCGACACGTAGCCGACCGGCTTGTGCAGCAGCACGGTCACACGTTCGCCCTGTTCAGAACGTGCAGCCTGATGGATTTCGATGATCGCATCCGGCTTCACACGCGAACCCAGCTCGGTGACAGGTTCACCGTCCACCAACACCCAGCCGCGCGGAATCCACTCATCGGCTTCGCGGCGCGAGCACAGGCCCAGCTCGGACATGCGCTTGGACAGCCGGACCAGACCGCTCTCGTCGGCTTGCGGAGCCTGGCGCGGTGCCTCCTGCTCGGTGCGGCGCGGCGCGCGCTCGTCACGCTCAGTACGTTGCGGGCGATCTTCAAAACGGCGCGGCGGACGATCGTTATCGAAACGACGCGGTGCGCGGTCATCGCCATAGCGACGCGGCGGCCGTTGCTCGTCGTCGAATCGACGGGGTGGACGCTCATCGTCAAAACGACGCGGCGGGCGCTGGTCGCCATCACGACGCTGAGCGCGTTGATCGTCACCATAACGTCGCGGGCGCTCGTCATCGAAACGACGCGGTGGCCGCTCGTCGTCAGAGCGACGGGGCGGACGTTGGTCGTCGCTGAATCGGCGCGGCGGGCGCTCATCGTCAAACCGGCGCGGTGGGCGATCTTCGAAACGGCGCGGAGGACGGTCTTCAAAGCGACGTGGTGGTCGCTGGTCGTCACCAAACTTGCGCGGCGGACGCTCATCGTCAAACCGGCGCGGCGGACGATCTTCGAAACGGCGCGGCGGACGCTCGTCATCGGAGCGACGGGGCGGGCGTTGATCGTCGCCGAACTTGCGCGGCGGGCGTTCATCGTCAAATCGGCGCGGTGGGCGATCTTCGAAACGGCGCGGAGGACGGTCTTCAAAGCGACGTGGTGGTCGCTGGTCGTCACCAAACTTGCGCGGCGGACGCTCATCGTCAAACCGGCGCGGCGGACGATCTTCGAAACGGCGCGGCGGGCGCTCGTCATCAAAGCGACGGGGCGGACGTTGGTCGTCACTGAACCGGCGCGGCGGGCGCTCATCGTCAAATCGGCGCGGAGGACGATCTTCGAAACGGCGCGGCGGACGCTCGTCATCGGAGCGACGGGGCGGGCGTTGATCGTCGCCGAACTTGCGCGGCGGGCGTTCATCGTCAAATCGGCGCGGTGGGCGATCTTCGAAACGGCGCGGCGGACGCTCGTCATCGGAGCGACGCGGCGGGCGCTGATCATCGCCAAACTTGCGTGGTGGACGTTCGTCGTCAAACCGGCGTGGCGGGCGATCGCTTTGCGCGCGGCGCGGCGGTTGGCCGCTGTCCTTGCTGCTGTCACGGCGCGGCGGGCGCGGCTTGCGCTCGCCTTCCGCCGGCTCCGGACGACGTTGCGACGGGCGCAGCGGCAGGCGGTCGCGGTTCAGGTCAGACGCGCGCAGCGGCTTGCTGCCCGTGGTGCGCACGGTGTTGCCTTCCTCGTCGCGGCGTACGCCGAGCGTGGCGCGCTTGCCCGGGCGGGTGGCGCGTTGGGTTGGGTCGCTGCGGCGCTTGTCGTCGTCGCCCGGGAAATCGTCAGAATCGGTAGTCATGAATCAAGACCGGTAAGGCTGGCGCTCAGATGGCGAGCGCATCAAGCAACTCGTTTTCAAGCGCGAGCTGCAGTTTGGTGTCCTGGGTCAGGCGTGCGCCGTCGACCAGGAAAATGTCTTCCACGCGTTCGCCCAGCGTGTTGATGCGCGCGGTGTGCACCGACACGCGATGGTGGGCGAGCACGCGGGCAATGGCATACAACAGGCCGGTGCGGTCGGTGGCCGAGATGGACAGCAGGTAGTACTGCCCACGCTCATCGGGGCGCAGATCGACGCGCGGCTTGATCGGGAAGCTGCGCGACTGCCGCGAGATGCGTCCGCGCGGCGGTTCGGGCAGGGCGGTTTCGCGCGAGATTTGCTCGGCAAGTTCGTGCTCGACCAGCGTGATGATGTCGCGGTAGTGGCCGGGCTCCACCAGGCCGGTGCCCGGGTCGGCCACCTGGAAGGTGTCGAGCGCGTAGCCGTGCTTGGTGGTGTGGATCTTCGCGTCGAGAATCGTCAGGCTCTTGCGCTCGAAGTAGCCGCAGATGCGTGCGAACAGGTCGGGCCGGTCGGGCGAATACACCGCTACCTGCAACCCTTCGCCAACGGGCGAGATGCGTGCCCGCACGATCGGGATGGTGGTGTCGATCCGTTGATGGAAGTGCCGCGTGAACCAGGCGATGTCGCTCGCGCCATGTCGCAGGAACACGCCCACGTCGAGCTGCTTCCATAGCGCGTCGTACGCGGTGTCATCCACCGTGGCCAGGCGCAAGAGCGCGCGTGCACGTTCCTTGCGGCCTTCCAGCACGGCGTGAGGATCGGTGGTCGCGCCGCCCAGCGCGCGCAGCGTCATGCGATACAGGTCTTCGAGCAGCTTGCCCTTCCAGGCATTCCACACCTTGGGGCTGGTGCCACGGATGTCGGCCACTGTCAGTAGATACAGGGCTGTCAGGCGCCGTTCATTGCCAACCAGACCGGCGAAGCGGCGGATGACATCGGGGTCGCCCACGTCCTGTTTCTGTGCCACCTGGCTCATGGTCAGGTGATGTTCGACCAGCCAGACGATCAGGTCGCTGTCTTCCTTGGCGAGGCCGTGGTCCTTGCAGAAGCGTCGCGCATCGGTCATGCCGAGCACGGAGTGATCGCCGCCGCGCCCCTTGGCGATGTCGTGGAACAGCGCAGCGATGGTTAGCACCCACGGCTTGTCGAAGTTCGCTATCAACTGGCTGCAGAACGGGAACTCGTGCGTGTGCTCGACGATGGCGAAGCGGCGGATGTTGCGCACCACCATCAGGATGTGCTGATCCACCGTGTAGACGTGGAACAGGTCGTGCTGCATCTGCCCGACGATGCGCCGGAAGTTGAGCAGGTAGCGCCCCAGCACGCTGGTCTGGTTCATCAGACGCAGTGCGTGCGTAATGCCCTGGGGCTGCTGCAGGATCTCCAGGAACAGCGCTCGGTTTGCCGGGTCCTTGCGCCATTTCACGTCCATCAGCGTGCGGGCGTTGTAGAGCGCGCGCAGCGTGTTGGCCGACAGGCCCTTGATGCCACGCACCTGCTCGTACAGCAGGAAGGTTTCAAGGATGGCGGTCGGCTCGCGCTGATACAGGTCGGGGTCAGCAATCTCCAGCATTCCCTGGCGCTCGACAAAGCGTTCATTGATCTTGCGCGTGATGCCAAGTTCGGTCGGGAACAGGCGTGCCTCGATGTTCTGCAGCACCACCGTGTTGAGCTGCGTGACCGCCTTGGCCGCCCAGTAATAGCGGCGCATGATCTGCTCGCTGGCGCGCTTGGCGGTGGTCGAGCGGTAGCCGAAGGCCTCGGCCAGCTGTGTTTGCAAATCGAAAACGAGCACATCCTGGCGCCGCCCGGCCAGCATGTGCAGGCGCGCACGGATGGTCTTGAGCAGGCGCTCGTTGCCCGCCAGTTCCTGCGCCTCACGGCGCGTGAGCAGCCCGTTGGCAAGCAGCTCGTTCCAGCTCGATCCAAAGCCCGCTGCACGCGTCATCCACAGAATCACCTGCAGATCGCGCAGGCCACCTGGGCTTTCCTTGCAGTTGGGCTCAAGCGAGTACGGCGTGTCCTGGTACTTGGCGTGCCGCTGGCGCATTTCCAGCAGCTTGGACTGAAAGAAGTCCGTGGCGTCGAGATGGCCCTGGTAGTGCGTCTCGAACGTGCGGTACAGGCCCTCATCACCGGTCAGAAGACGCGCTTCCAACAACGACGTCTGCACCGTGACATCCTGTGACGCCTCGTGGATGCATTCGTCCACCGTGCGCACTGATGAGCCGATATCCAGCCCCATGTCCCAGCAGCGGCCGATGAACGCTTCCAGGCGTGCTTGAAGCGACTCGGGTGCCTTGTCTGCGGTTTGCGGCAGCAACAGGAGGATGTCGACGTCGGAATACGGGAACAGCTCGCCGCGCCCATAACCGCCCACCGCGATCAGCGCGCAATCGGCGGGCATCTGTTCGTCCTGCCAGAGCTGCACCAGTGCGCGATCCACCGAGCGGGCCAACTTGGTCACAAGTTGGTGCACGTTGGCATGCTGGTCGAACTGCGCAAACAGGTGCGTGCGTTCGGCCTTCAGGGTGTCGCGTGGCGAAATCTCGGGGTTGACGGCAGCGGCGGTGTGCATGAGCGGAGCGTGAATGGAACAACGACCGGAGGAAGTGTCCGGTCGCTGCAAGAGTCGGGCCGGCACTGGGCCGGCCGCTGCGGTGCACTCGCGGGGCGAGCGTCCGCCAGGTTCAATCAGGCCGTGGCCGGCGTGCCTTCGCGCACGAATTCCGGTGCCGGCGGCGTCAGTGCCGATACAGTCAGCACTTCGTAGCCGGTTTCCGTCACCAGCAGGGTGTGCTCCCACTGGGCCGACAGGCTGCGGTCACGCGTCTTGACCGTCCACTGGTCGGGCATGGTGCGGATATCGCGCTTGCCCGCGTTGATCATCGGTTCAATCGTGAAGATCATGCCGGCCTTGAGCTCCATGCCGGTGCCCGGACGGCCGTAGTGCAGGATCTGCGGGTCTGCATGGAAGACCTTGCCGATGCCGTGGCCGCAGTATTCGCGCACCACGCTGTAGCCGGCAGCCTCGGCGTGCTGCTGGATCACGTGGCCAATGTCGCCCAGGCGTGCACCGGGGCGCACTGCGGCGATGCCCTTCCACATGCACTCGAAGGTCACCTGCGTCAGTCGCCTGGCCAGGATCGAGCCTTCGCCGACGATGAAGGTGCGGCTGGTGTCGCCGTAATAGCCTTCCTTGGTGATGACGGTGATGTCCAAGTTGACGATGTCGCCGTTCTTGAGCGCCTTGTCGGCCGGAATGCCATGGCAGATCACGTCGTTGACCGACGTGCAGATCGACGCGGGGAAGGGTGGGTAGCCCGGCGGCGCATAGTTGAGCGGCGCCGGCACAGTGCCTTGCACGTCACGCATGTAGGCATGGCACAACTCGTTCAGCTTGCCTGTGGTTACGCCCGGTTTGACGAACGGGGTGATGTAATCCAGGACTTCGGACGCAAGCCGGCAGGCCACGCGCATGTGCGCAATGTCTTCGGCGGTGTGAATGGTAACGGCCATGCTGTGACTCTTTCTGCACGCAGGCGCACGAGGCGCCACGTTGTAGCTAAAGGATGAATTATCGCACCAAAGCGGCCCGGACGGGGTTTTTGGGCGCTTGGCGCTGGTCTCGGTCTGTCCACCGTCAATGCTTGGAAGGTATTGAGTTGATTGGGTTTTTGGGGCTATAATCGCCGGCTGAGCAGATTGCTGGCCATGTGGCTGGCGGTGCTTGAAATCGCGAGCCGCTTCACCGCGGGTGTCCGTCGTATCGCATGCGGCGGATGTCTGAGGCGGCTTTAGACCTAACCCGACTGGAGAATTTCATGTCCGTGACCATGCGCGAAATGCTGGAAGCCGGTGTCCACTTTGGCCACCAGACCCGCTTCTGGAACCCGAAGATGGCCCCCTTCATTTTCGGCCATCGCAACAAGATTCACATCATCAACCTGGAAAAGACGCTGCCGATGTACTTGGACGCACTGAAGTACGTGCGCCAACTGGCAGCCAACCGGGGCACCATCATGTTCGTCGGCACGAAGCGTCAGTCGCGCGAGATCCTGGCTGAGGAAGCCGCTCGTGCAGGCATGCCGTTCGTCGACAGCCGCTGGCTCGGCGGTATGCTGACCAACTTCAAGACGGTCAAGACCTCGATCAAGCGCCTCAAGGACATGGAAGCCGCCAAGGAAGCTGGCGCGACCGACACCATGAGCAAGAAGGAAGCGCTGATGTTCGAGCGCGAAATGGACAAGCTGCAAAAGTCCATCGGTGGTATCAAGGACATGGGCGGCATTCCGGACGCCATCTTCGTGGTGGACGTTGGCTATCACAAGATTGCCGTGACCGAGGCTGCCAAGCTGGGTATTCCGGTGATCGGCGTGGTTGACACGAACCACTCGCCGGAAGGCATCGACTACGTCATTCCGGGTAACGACGACTCGAGCAAGGCTGTTGCACTGTACGTGCGCGGCGTGGCCGACGCGATCCTGGAAGGCCGTGCAAACGCGGTCCAGGAAGTGGTTGAGGCCGCTCGCGGCGGCGACGACTTCGTCGAAGTCCAAGAAGGCTAAAAACACAAGAAGGCGCGCGCCCGCCGCATTGTCGAGCGGGGAGCGCGTCAGGCCGCTTCGATGCGCTGCATCGAAGCCAATGGCCAGACAGGGGCGCGTAACAAACGCCCCTTTTTTTTGAAATTTGTCATGCGGGTGCCCCACGCGCGTCGTATTTCGTGGGGCGGCCGGATGGAAACCGGACGACAGGCCGGCGCGAAGCGAAGACGGATCCGCTTGCGACCGGACGACGATCTGAAACAAGGAGCATGAGAATGGCGGCAATTACCGCAAGCATGGTTGCAGAACTGCGCGCGAAGACCGACGCGCCGATGATGGAATGCAAGAAGGCCCTGACGGAAGCCGAAGGCAACCTGGAAAAGGCTGAAGAAATCCTGCGTGTGAAGCTGGGCAACAAGGCCGGCAAGGCCGCCTCGCGTATCACCGCTGAAGGCGTGGTCGCGGCTGCTGTGGACGGTACGGTCGGCGCGCTGGTCGAGATCAACTGCGAAACCGACTTCGTCTCGAAGAACGATTCGTTCCTGGCCTTCGCCAACTCGGTGGCTGCGCTGATCGCCAAGAGCAATCCGGCTGACGTTGCGGCTATCGGCGCGCTGCCGCTGTCGCAAGACGGTTTCGGCCCGACTGTTGAAGACGTGCGCGTTGGCCTGATCGGCAAGATCGGCGAGAACATGACGATCCGCCGCTTCCAGCGCTTCGAAGGCACCCAGCTGACGTCGTACCTGCACGGCACCCGTATCGGCGTGATGGTGGCGTTCCAGGGTGACGAAGTGGCCGCCAAGGACGCAGCAATGCAGGCGGCTGCCATGAAGCCGGTGTCGCTGTCTGCGGATGACGTGCCGGCCGAGCTGGTCGCCAAAGAGCGTAGCGTTGCCGAGCAGAAGGCTGCTGAGTCGGGCAAGCCGGCTGACATCGTTGCCAAGATGGTGGAAGGCAGCGTGCAGAAGTACCTGAAGGAAGTCTCGCTGCTGAACCAGCCGTTCGTGAAGAACGACAAGCAGACCGTCGAGCAGATGCTCAAGGCTGCCAACACGACCGTGAAGGCTTTCACGCTGTACGTGGTGGGCGAAGGCATCGAGAAGAAGCAGGACGACTTCGCTGCTGAAGTGGCTGCCCAAGTGGCTGCTGCAAAGCAACAGGCGTAATGCTGCAGCGATTGCTACCGATGGGGCGGCAGTCAGCCCGCCGCCGGCACAAATGTGGGCCGGAAGGGCAACTTTTCTCCATCGGCGCGATCGTATAATGCCGAACAGACAGGGCACCGCAAGGTGCCCTGTTTGCAGGTGCAGCCTGCTTGCGCGGGCGTCGGCCGGCTATCACGCCAGGACGGCTTCCGCGCAAGAAGGTTGCGGGATGAGCGGAGCCCTCGGCTTCGCCGATCGCAGCGTCATTTCCCCCTTTCCTGTTTCCCGTACCAGGAATCGTCACGAGGATCTCCATGCCTGCCTATAAGCGCGTTCTACTCAAACTTTCCGGCGAAGCCCTGATGGGCGATGATGCCTTCGGCATCAACCGCAGCACCATCGAAGGGATGGTCAACGACATCGCCGAAATCGTGAAGCTGGGCGTGCAGGTGGCAGTGGTGATCGGTGGCGGTAACATCTTCCGCGGCGTCGCGGGTGGTGCAGCCGGCATGGACCGCGCCACGGCCGATTACATGGGTATGCTGGCCACGATGATGAACGCGCTGGCCCTGCAGGACGCCATGCGTCACGCCAACCTCGAAGGCCGCGTGCAATCGGCGCTGCGCCTGGATCAGGTGGTCGAGCCGTACATCCGCCCCCGCGCGATTCGCCAGTTGGAAGAGGGTAAGATCGTGATCTTCGCGGCCGGCACCGGCAACCCGTTCTTCACGACTGACACCGCTGCCGCGCTGCGCGGCTCGGAAATCGGCGCCGAGATCGTCCTCAAGGCCACCAAGGTGGACGGCGTCTACACCGCCGACCCGAAGAAGGACCCGAGCGCCACCCGCTACACCACCATCACGTTCGACGAGGCCATCTCGCGCAACCTGCAGGTGATGGATGCGACCGCTTTCGCGCTGTGCCGCGACCAGAAGCTGCCAATCAAGGTGTTTTCGATCCAGAAGCCGGGCGCGCTCAAGCGCGTCATCATGGGTGAAGACGAAGGCACGCTGGTGCATGTCTGAGGCCGGGCCTCGCCGCTTGCCAAGCGCCTTTTTTACCGTTCGCTGACCCCGCGTAAATGGCGTTGGCGAGCGGCTTCCATGTAAAATCGCCTATTGTCTTTTTGGTCTTGCCGGTGCCCTGTGTCGTGTTCCGGGGCGCATGTCCGGCAGGCCGCCGTTATCGTTCGGAGGAAGTATGAGCGTCGCCGATGTTAAGAAGAATGCCGAGCAGAAGATGCAGAAGTCGATCGAGGCTCTCAGGACGGATCTGGCCAAGATCCGTACTGGGCGTGCCCACACCGGCCTGCTCGACCACGTGCAAGTCGACTACTACGGCTCGATGGTGCCGATCAGCCAAGTCGCCAACGTGACCCTGGTGGACGCACGCACGATCGGCGTGCAGCCGTGGGAAAAGAAGATGGTGCAAGTTGTGGAGAAGGCCATCCGTGAAGCGGATCTGGGCCTGAATCCCGCCACCATGGGTGACATCATTCGTGTCCCGACGCCCGCGCTGACCGAAGAGCGCCGCAAGGAGCTGACTAAGGTCGTGAAAGGCGAAGGTGAAGATGCCAAGGTCGCCGTGCGCAACCTGCGCCGCGATGCGAACGAGCAACTCAAGAAGTTGGTCAAAGACAAGGCCATCTCGGAAGACGACGAGCGCCGCGGTGGCGACGACGTGCAGAAGCTGACCGACAAGTTCGTCGCCGAAATCGACAAGCTGGTTGCCGAGAAAGACAAGGAAATCATGACGGTGTAAGGCCGTCTCCCGGGGGCGGTGCATTGGGTGCCGGCTGCGGGAAGCCCGATTCATGCATATCAGTTCCACACTGGCGGTGCCGGACACCGCCGATACGCCGCGCCACGTTGCTGTCATCATGGATGGCAACGGCCGCTGGGCCACCGAGCGCCATTTGCCCCGCGTGGCCGGGCACAGTCGCGGCCTCGACGCCGTGCGTGCGACGGTTGAAGCCGCAGCGCGCCGAGGTGTCGGTTACCTGACGCTGTTTGCTTTCAGCTCCGAGAACTGGCGCCGCCCGGCCGACGAAGTCACCTTCCTGATGAAGCTGTTCATGACGGCACTGCGTCGTGAGGTGGGCAAGCTGCACGATAACGGCATCCGTCTGCGCGTGGTGGGCGATCTCTCGGCATTCAGCCCGCGCATCCAGTTGCTGATCCGTGAGGCAGAGGCCAAGACAGCCGCCAATCCAGGCCTGACCGTCACGATCCTCGCCAACTATGGCGGGCGCTGGGACATCCTGCAGGCGATGCGTGCCTTGTTGGTGGCGCAACCGGGCATCGCGCCCGAAGCCATCACCGAAGAGATGCTCGCTCCGTACATGGCGCTCGCTTACGCGCCCGAGCCGGATCTGTTCATCCGCACCGGCGGCGAGCAGCGCATCAGCAACTTCCTGCTGTGGCAGCTTGCATATTCGGAGCTGTATTTCACCGACCGCTACTGGCCCGATTTCGATGCCACGGAACTGGATCGTGCCTTCGCCTGGTATCGCAACCGCGAGCGCCGCTTCGGCCGTACCAGCGCGCAGCTCGAGCCCGATGTTCCCCCCGCGCTATCCGCCGGAGCCTGACACATGCTGCTGACTCGCGTCATTACCGCTGTCTGCCTGCTGATTGTCATCCTGCCCATTCTGTTCTTCGCACCACCAGCCGGCCTTGCCGGGCTGGTAACGGTGTTTGCCGTGCTGGCAGCCTGGGAATGGGGGCGGCTGGTGCGCTTGCCGAGCTGGTGGGGGCCGATGCTGTACGCGGCGGTCGTGGTTGTGTTGACGATCGCCTGGCACGACATCCCTGTGCGTGGCGACGTACGGCCGCTGTTTCACGGCGCGGTGATCGCCTGGGTGGTCGCCTGGGGCCTGCTGGCGGGGGGCGTACGAGAACTGCACGGTACGCGTAAAGCCGTCTTCACGCTGCTGGGCTTGGTGATCTTGCCGGCGTTCGTGCATGCCGCAATTGAACTGCGCACACATGGGGTTGCCTTCCTGCTTTCCGTGGCGGTGCTCGTCTGGGCCGCTGACGTGGGTGCGTATTTCGTCGGCAAGGCCATTGGCCGCAGTAAGCTGGCACCGACCATCAGCCCAGGCAAGTCATGGGAAGGTGCGATCGGCGGGGCCGTGCTCGTGGCAATCATTGCCACGGTGGCGGGCGTCACGCACTGGTTTGCGCCGACATGGTTCTCGCGCCAGTTTGACCAGAATGGTGCGGTCGTGGCCCTGGCACTGACGATCGTGTTGGTGGCCGCAAGCATCGGTGGCGACCTGTTTGAATCCCTGCTCAAGCGCCAGGTCGGCATGAAGGACAGCAGCCGTCTGCTGCCCGGTCATGGTGGCGTGCTAGACCGTATCGATGCACTACTGCCGGTGTTTCCGCTGGCTGCGTTGCTGATTTCCTGAGGCGTCTTCCGAACATGATGCGTTTGACCGTTCTTGGCGCGACCGGCTCCATTGGTGACAGCACGCTTGACGTGGTGCGCAGTCACCCCGACAAGTACAGCGTATTCGCACTCACGGCCAACGCGCAGGCCGACAAGCTCGCCACGCTGTGCCGCGAGTTTCGTCCGCAGATGGCTGTGCTCGGCTCGGCCGTCGCGGCGGATGCGTTGCGCGATCAGCTGGGCGCCGATGCCGCTGGCATCGATATCCGTTTTGGTTCCGAGTCGCTGGAAGAGGCCGCCGCGCACCCCGATTGCGATGCGGTGATGGCGGCCATTGTTGGCGCTGCGGGCTTGCGTCCGACGCTGGCCGCTGTGCGTGCCGGCAAGCGTGTGTTACTGGCCAACAAGGAAGCGTTGGTGATGTCCGGCGCGCTCTTCATGGACGCCGTTCACCAGCATGGTGCCACCGTGCTGCCGATCGACAGCGAGCACAACGCCATTTTCCAGTGCCTGCCGCAACAGGCCCCGAAGTTTGGGCGCGGCGTGTCGCGCATCGTCCTGACCGCTTCGGGCGGCCCATTCCGCACACGTGCGGTCGACGCCCTCGTCGACGTCACGCCCGACCAGGCTTGCGCCCATCCCAACTGGGTCATGGGGCGCAAGATCTCGGTCGACTCCGCCACCATGATGAACAAGGGGCTGGAGGTGATCGAGGCATACTGGCTGTTTGGCGTGCCGGTCGAGCGTCTCGAGGTGCTGATCCACCCACAGAGCGTGATTCATTCGATGGTCGGTTACGACGACGGGTCGGTACTCGCGCAGCTCGGCAACCCCGACATGCGTACGCCGATCGCTTACGGGCTAGCCTATCCGGAGCGCATTGAAGCGGGCGTGCCACTGCTGGATCTGGCTGCCACCGGCACGCTGACTTTCGAGGCGCCGGACTTGCTACGCTTCCCGTGCCTGGCGCTTGCTTTCGATGCGCTGCGCGCCGGTGGCACGGCACCTGCTGTGCTGAACGCGGCCAACGAGGTGGCGGTCGAGGCATTTTTGCAGCGCCGCATCCGTTTTACCGACATCGCCGCCGTGGTGGGCGACACGCTGGCGCGTGCCTCTATCGTGCCGGCAGACTCGCTCGACACCGTTTTCGCCGCTGATGCGCAGGCGCGCAGTTGGGCCGAGCATTACATTGCGACAGCGTGCGCGCATCTGCCTGCCGCGTGACAAGTGCTCCGTCAGCGCGAGCGGGTAACATAATGCGCTCGTGCGGGTTGCGCCCGTGCGCGCCCATCAGTGCATCCGGAGAAGGTTCTTGCAGACCGTTTTAGCGTTTGTTTTTGCGATCGCGGTACTGATCGTCATTCATGAACTGGGCCACTACAGTGTCGCGCGCTTGTGCGGCGTGAAAGTGCTGCGGTTCTCGGTCGGCTTCGGCAAGGTGCTGTTCCGTCATGTCGGTCGCGGCCCGGACCGCACCGAATGGACCATCTGTGCCATCCCGCTTGGCGGTTACGTCAAGATGCTGGGCGAGGGCGCGAGAGATCCCGAGAAAGACCCGCCTATCCTGCCCGAAGAGCTGCCGCGCACCTTCGACCACCAGCCTGTCTATAAACGTTTCGCCATCGTAGCCGCAGGCCCTGTCGCCAACTTCCTGCTGGCGATCGTTCTGTACGCCACGCTGGCGTGGGTTGGGGCGGTTGAGCCGTTGCCCATCCTTGGTGCGCCGCCGCCAGGCAGCATTGCCGCTCAGGCTGATCTGCGCGCAAAGGACCGGGTGATCGCCGTTGGCACCGATGTGGAAGCCCCGGGCACCGTGCGTAGCTGGGCCGATGTGCGCATGCGCCTGTATTCCGCTGGTATCGCGGGGCATGACGCTCTTGTGCAAGTGCGTGGTACGGATGGCACAGAGCGTACCGTTCGCCTGCACGGCCTGCCGAGCCCCGCGCGTACGCCCCAGGCCGACGTGATCGACCAGATCGGTTTGCGCCTGCTCGGTGGTCCGGTCACCATCGTCGATGTTCTGCCGAACAGCGCTGCCGCCCGCGCCGGGTTGCGCGCCGGCGATCAGGTCGTCCGCTTCGCGGGCCAGCCTGCGGACCAGGCGATGGATCTCATCCGCCAGATTCGTGCGATGCCGGAGCAGAACGCCTCAATCGACATTCTGCGTAATGGCGAGCCGATGACGCTGCCGGTGCGTCCCGATGCCGATGCCGATCCGAAGAATCCGAGCGGGCCGAAGGTCGGCAAGCTGGGTGCCCAGCTTAACCAGAAGGTCGAAACGGCGCTGATGCGCGACGCGCCGGGCGCCGCAGTGGTGCACGGATTGCGTCAGGTCTGGGAGACCTCGGTGCTGTCGCTGCAGGTGCTGGGCAAGATGATCGTGGGGCAGGCTTCGCTGCAGAACCTGAGTGGTCCGATCACGGTGGCCGACTTTGCTGGCAAGGCGGCAAGCCTTGGCTGGCAGACCTTTGTAGGCTTTCTCGCATTGATCAGCGTCAGCCTTGGTGTCTTGAACTTGTTGCCCGTTCCGGTATTGGATGGGGGGCATTTGCTGTATTATTGCGTGGAATTTTTGACAGGCCGACCCGTGCCAGAATCCTGGCAAGCAGTACTTCAAAAGATCGGCGTCGCCTGCATTCTGCTTCTCACTTCGCTCGCCTTGTACAACGATTTGAGTCGGCTGTTTCTGACTCGAGGCTAGACCGTAATCAAGCTTGATCGGCAAGCCTTATCGTTGCCACAAGCGTGAGTGGGCAACCCAAGGTTTTGAAAACACTCGGAAGTGGATTCCTACTGGATCCAATTAGGGGATTAGATTGATCAGACAACATCGCTTCCCGCTCAGCGTGCTGGCGGCCTCCGTGCTGACCGTGACTGCCGGTCAGGCTCATGCAGTGGAGCCGTTCGTCGTGAAGGACATTCGCGTGGAGGGGGTGCAGCGCGTCGAACCGGGCACCGTGTTCGGCTATCTGCCCGTGAAGGTAGGTGAGACCTTCACCGACGAGAAGGGTGCCGAGTCGATCCGTGCGCTCTACAACACCGGCTTCTTCAAGGACGTGCAGATTCGCGCCGAAGGCAGCGTGCTGGTGGTGCGCGTTGAAGAGCGTCCGGCCATCTCACAGCTCGAGTTCATCGGCTTCAAGGAATTCGATAAGGATGCACTGCGCCGCACGCTGCGCGGCGTGGGCGTGGCGGAAGCCCGCTACTACGACAAGTCGCTGATCGATCGCGCCGAGCAGGAAATCAAGCGCCAGTACGTTTCGCGCGGCTACTACGCCGCCGACGTGTCGACTACCGTCACGCCGGTCGATGCCAATCGTGTGTCGATCACCTTCACGGTGGACGAGGGCCCGACTGCCAAGATCCGCCAGATCAATATTGTCGGCAACAAGGCTTTCAAGGAAGGCGATCTGCGCGACGAGATGCAGCTGTCCACGCCCAACTGGCTGTCGTGGTACACCAAGAACGATCTATATTCCAAGCAGAAGCTGACCGCTGATCTGGAAGCACTGCGCTCGTTCTACCTGGATCGCGGTTACCTGGAGTTCGCCATCGAGTCGACCCAGGTTTCCATCACGCCGGACAAGAAGGACATCTATCTGACGCTGAACATCCACGAGGGTGAGCAGTACAAGGTGTCGGACATCAAGCTGACCGGTGAACTGCTTTCGAAGCAGGCCGAAATGGAGAAGCTCATCAAGCTCAAGCAGGGCGATGTGTTCTCCTCGGCCAAGCTGTCGGCCACGACCAAGTCGATCACCGATCTGCTCGGCACATACGGCTACGCTTTCGCCACGATCAACCCGCAGCCGCAGATCAACCAGAAGGACCGCACTGTTGCGCTCACGCTGGTGGTCGATCCGGGTCGTCGCGTTTACGTGCGTCGCGTCAACGTGCTGGGTAACAGCAAGACGCGTGATGAAGTGGTGCGCCGTGAAATGCGCCAGATGGAAGCCTCGTGGTTTGACGGTGAGAAGCTGCAGCTCTCGCAGAACCGTATCAACCGCACGGGTTACTTCACCGATGCGAACATCACCACCGAAGACGTGCCGGGCACGCCTGACCAGGTGGACGTGAATGTCAACGTGACGGAAAAGCCGACCGGCCAGATCAACCTGGGCGTGGGCTTCTCGTCGACTGACAAGGTGGTGCTCTCGGCCGGTATCCGTCAGGACAACGTGTTTGGTTCCGGTACCAGCCTGGGCCTGGACGTGAACACCTCCAAGGCAAACCGCACGATTGCAGTGACGCAATACGATCCGTACTTCACGACCGACGGCATCAGCCGTTCGACCGAGCTGTACTACCGCACGTATCAGCCGCTGTACTACACCGGCGATTCGAACTACAAGATCGTGCAACAGGGCGGTAACGTGAAGTTTGGCGTGCCGTTCTCGGAAACCGATACCGTATTCTTCGGCATCGGCTACGAGCGTACGACCATCGACGTGTCGGTCAATACGCCGCTGTCTTACCAGAACTGGGTTGCCAAGAACGGCCGTACGACCAACAACTTCCCGTTCACGATCGGCTGGTCGAAGGACCAGCGTGACAGCGCGCTGGTGCCGACGCGTGGCCGCTATCAACAGGCCAACCTGGAGGTCGGTGTGCCGGGCGGCAACGAGTACTTCCGTCTGTATTACCAGCACCAGTACTTCTACCCGCTGTCGAAGTCGTTCACGATGGCCTTCAACAACGAGATCGGCTATGGCCGGGGCTACGGCGGCAAGGACTTCCCGATCTTCAAGAACTACTACGCGGGCGGTATCGGCTCGGTGCGCGGTTACGAAACCAGTACCCTGGGCCCGCGCGACGCCAACGGCATTGCTATCGGTGGCGCAAGCAAGTTTGTCGGTAACGTCGAATTTATCTTCCCGCTGCCGGGTTCGGGTGTAGACCGCACCGTCCGTCTGTTCACCTTCTTCGATTACGGTAACGTGTTCGCGGAATCCGCCCAGCCGTACAAGCTTGGCGATATGCGCTACTCGACAGGTTTCGGCCTGTCGTGGCTGTCGCCGATTGGTCCGCTGAAGATCAGCATGGGCTTCCCGATCAAGCGGAAGACCCAAGACCAGACTCAACGCTTCCAGTTCCAGATCGGGACTGCATTCTAATGACCGCATTCATCATGAAATCCACGCGCATCACGTTGTCCCGCATGGGCGTGTCCGTTGCTTTTGCCGCGCTTGCAGCTGCCAGCTTTGCGCTGCCGGCTGCTGCGCAGGAAGCGCGTATCGCCGCTGTCAATTCCGAGCGCATCCTGCGCGACTCGCAGCCGGCAAAGGCGGCGCAGTCCAAGCTGGAAGCCGAGTTCGCCAAGCGCGATCGCGATCTGCAAGACACGGCCGCTAAGCTCAAGGCCATGTCCGACAAACTGGACAAGGACTCGGCCGTGCTGGCCGATGCTGACCGCACGCGTCGTCAGCGCGAACTGTCCGATCTGGACCGCGATTTCCAGCGCAAGCAGCGCGAATTCCGTGAAGACCTGAACCAGCGCCGCAATGAAGAGCTGGCCCAGGTGCTTGAGCGCGCCAACCGTGTGATCCGTCAGATCGCCGAGCAGCGTAAATACGATCTGATCGTGCAGGAAGCTGTGTACGTGAATCCGCGCATCGACATCACTGATGATGTGCTCAAGCAACTGAATGCTTCGCAATCGGCGAAATGAGGTTGTTCCCATGTCGTTTTCGCTTGGTGAACTTGCCGCGTCGCTCGGCGCGACCGTCCAGGGTGACGCAGGCCTGATCGTCAAGTCGATCGCGCCGCTGGACCAGGCCGGCGCCGATCAGCTCGCCTTTCTTTCCAATCCGCTGTACCTCAATCAGGCTGTAGGCTCCAGTGCGGGCGCGATCATCGTGTCGCCCCGCGACTTGGAAACGCTTGCGGCCCAGGGCCACGCCGACGGTCGCAACTGGCTCGTGGCTGCCAATCCGTACGCCGCGTTTGCCCGTGTTGCCCAGCGCTTTGTTGCGCTGGCAGCGCGCCCCGTGGTGCCCGGCATTCACCCGAGTGCCAGCGTGGATGAGGGTGCCGTGGTGCCTGCCTCGTGCTCGATCGGCCCGAACGTGACGATCGAAGCGGGTGCCGTGCTGGGTGAGCGCGTGCGCATCACCGCCAACAGCTTCGTCGGCGCGGATGCACGCATTGGCGATGACACGCTTCTCTACGCCAACGTCTCGATCTACCACGGCTGTGTGGTGGGTGCGCGCTGCATCTTGCATAGCGGTGTGGTGATCGGTGCTGACGGCTTTGGCTTCGCACCGGACTTCGGCCCGCAGGGTGGCGAGTGGGTGAAGATCCCGCAGACAGGCCGCGCCGTGATTGGCGACGACGTGGAGATTGGCGCGAATACCGCCATCGACCGCGGTGCCATGGCCGACACGGTCGTCGAGCAGGGCTGCAAGATCGACAATCAGGTGCAGATCGCGCACAACGTGCACGTTGGTGCGTGCACCGTCATTGCGGGCTGCGCGGCGATCTCCGGCAGCACGAAGATCGGTCGCTACTGCATCATCGGTGGTGCAGCCAACTTTGCTGGTCACCTGACGATTGCGGACCGTGTGACCGTTTCGGGCGGCACGTCCATCACCAAATCCATCACGAAATCCGGTGGCCATTTCACCAGCGTCTTCCCGTTCATGCCGCATGGCGACTGGGAACGTAACGCGGCCATCGTCCGAGGCCTGACGCGCATGCGCGAACGGTTGCAACAACTGGAACAGCGGGTCAAAGACCTGCGAAAAGAATCATGACTGAAGCATCGAATGTGACGAGCGCGACGACGAGCCTCGTCAGCGATTTCAACATCAAGAAGATCCTCGATTTGCTGCCGCATCGCTACCCGATGCTGCTGGTGGATCGCGTGGTCGAGTTGGAAGCCGGCAAGCGCATCAAGGCAATCAAGAACGTCACGTTCAACGAGCCGTTCTTCAATGGTCATTTCCCGGGGCATCCGGTCATGCCGGGCGTACTGATTCTCGAAGCGCTGGCGCAGACCGCTGCGCTGCTGACCTTCGGTGAGCCGGGCCATCAGCGTAACGAGAACGATCTCTACCTGTTCACGGCAATCGACGGCGCGCGTTTCAAGAGCCAGGTGGTGCCGGGCGATCAGCTTTGCCTGCACGCAGAAGTGCTGCGCGGCAAGCGCGGTTTCTGGAAGTTCAAGGTGTATGCCATGGTGGAAGACAAGCTTGCCGCCGAGGCTGAAATCATGTGCGCGATCGTCAAGGACGAACCGAAGGGAGCCGCATGACCACGAGCAAGATCCACCCGACAGCGCAGATCGACCCGAAGGCCGAGTTGGACTCGAGCGTCGAGATCGGCGCCTTTACCGTTGTCGGCCCGAACGTGCGCATGGGCGCGGGCACGCGCGTTGGCCACCACACGGTGGTCGAAGGCTATACAACGCTGGGCCGCGACAACAGCATCGGCCATTTCGCGTCGGTAGGCGGCCGGCCGCAGGACATGAAGTACCGCGATGAGCCGACGCAGCTCATCGTTGGCGACCGTAACACCATCCGCGAATTCACCACGATCCACACCGGCACCTCGCAGGATGCCGGCATTACGTCTATCGGCGACGACAACTGGATCATGGCCTACGTGCACATCGCACACGATTGCCGTGTGGGCAACCACACAGTGTTCTCCAGCAACGCGCAGATTGCCGGCCACGTGGAAGTGGGCGACTGGGCCATTCTTGGCGGCATGTCGGGTGTGCATCAGTTCGTACGCATCGGCGCGCATGCGATGCTGGGCGGTGCATCGGCGCTGGTGCAGGACGTGCCGCCGTTTGTGATTGCCGCAAGCGACAAGGGCGGCAACAAGGCCGCGCCGCACGGTATCAACGTGGAGGGCCTGCGCCGCCGCGGCTTCACGGCCGAGCAGATCACCGGTCTGCGCCAAGCGTACAAGCTGCTCTACAAGAGCGACCTGAGCTTCGATCAGGCCAAGGCCGAGATTGCGGCGCAGACCGCCCAGACCGACGATGCCCCGACGCGTGAAGTGCTGACCGCGTTTGCTGACTTCATCGCCGCCACCAAGCGCGGCATCGTACGTTGATCGAGCAGGCCCAGGAGGCTGCGTCGGCGCGCCGCCTCGGCATGGTGGCCGGCGAGGCGTCCGGCGATCTGCTGGCCTCGCTGCTGCTCAAGGGGTTGCGCACACAACTGCCGTCCGATATTGCCTACAACGGCATCGGCGGTGCACGGATGGCGGAGCAGGGCTTCCAGTCGAACTGGCCGATGCACAAGTTGTCGGTCAACGGGTACGTGGAAGTACTCGGCCAACTGCGTGAGATTCTCGCCATCCGCAAGGAACTCAAGCAGGACCTGCTGGCCAAGCCGCCTTTGGCCTTCATCGGCGTTGACGCGCCGGACTTCAATTTCAACGTCGAGATCGCCATGCGGCGGGCAGGTGTGCCGGTGGTGCACTTCGTCAGTCCGTCGATCTGGGCGTGGCGCGCGGGGCGTATCAAGACGATCGCGCGCGCGGTCGACCACATCCTCTGCCTGTTCCCATTCGAGCCGGAGATCTACGCCAAGGCGGGCATTCCTGCCACGTACGTCGGCCATCCGCTGGCGGATGAGATTCCGTTGGTGCCGGACGTGGAAGGCGCACGGACGCGTCTGGGTCTTCCGCTGGGCCGCAAGGTCGTGGCGGTGCTGCCGGGCAGCCGCAACTCCGAGGTCAAAAACCTGGGGCCAACGCTGTTTGCCGCCATGGCGCGCATGCAGGCGGTCGAGCCGGACATCGCATTCGTGCTGCCGGCCGCCAACGCAACATTGCGTGAGCGGGTCGATGCCCTGCTTGCCGAACATCCAGGCCTGCATCTGTGGGTGGTCGATGGCCAGTCGCACGCCGCCATGGAAGCCGCCGATGTCATTCTGCTCGCCAGTGGCACGGCCACCTTGGAAGCCGCGCTGTACAAGAAGCCCATGGTCATCACCTACAAGGTGCCCTGGCTGACAGCGCAGATCATGAAGCGCAAGGGCTATTTGCCCTATGTGGGGCTGCCGAACATCCTGTCCGGCCGCTTTGTCGTGCCCGAGCTGCTGCAGGACGACGCGACGCCCGAGGCGCTCGCACGCGAGACGCTGCTGCAATTGAACGACCACGCCAATGCGACATTCCTGCGCGAGCATTTCACGCAAATGCACCTGACGCTCAAGCAGAACATGGCGGAGATCGGCGCGAAGGTCGTGGTCGATCTGCTGCGCAGCCGCGGTAAGCTCTAACGCCATGGCTTCCCGTAAACCCAATCCGGATCAGCTCGGCTTGCTGCTGTCGCAAGCGCCGGCGAGCGAGCGCACACGCATCCTGTGCGGTGTGGACGAAGCGGGTCGTGGGCCACTGGCCGGGCCGGTGACGGCGGCTGCGGTCATCCTCGACCCGCGCAAGCCGATTGCCGGGCTGGCCGACTCCAAGATCCTTACCGCAAAGAAGCGCGAAGCGCTCTACGACGAGATCATCGAAAAGGCGCTCGCCTGGCACGTGGCCGAAGCGACTGTCGACGAGATCGACCGCATCAATATCCTGCACGCGACCATGCTGGCGATGCAGCGCGCCGTACAGGGCGTGGCGGCGAAGGGCACGTTGCCGGATCTCGTGCAAGTGGACGGCAACCGTTGCCCGCAGGTGCCGTTTGCCGTGGAGGCCATCGTCAAGGGCGATGCGCTGGTGCAGGAAATTTCAGCGGCGTCGATCCTTGCCAAGGTCACGCGTGACCGACAGTTGGTTGCGCTACATGCGGAGTTTCCGCAGTACGGTTTCGACGTGCACGCCGGTTACGGTACGCCTCAGCACCTAGCTGCCATTGAGGTGCATGGGGTGACGCCGCATCATCGCCGTTCGTTCGCACCGGTGCGCCGTGCACTTGAAGCACAGCCCGCAACCAGGGCCAGCGTCAGCCCTGCCTGGGACAACTGATTTTCATGAAGCACATCACTTCCCGCGACAACGCGATCTTCAAGCACCTGAAAGCGCTGTCGGGCTCGACGCAGCAGCGCCGGCGCGCGGGGCAATCCGTGCTGGATGGCGTGCATCTGGTCTCGGCCTATCTGGATGCGGGCCATGTGCCGGCCCAGCTCCTGGTTTCCGAGCGTCATAGCGAACACCCGGAAGTCTCGGTGCTGCTGGATCGCGTTGACCCGCAGACCGTCATCCTGCTGGCCGACAATCTGTTCGCGCAGCTCACCACGGTGGTCAACGGCATTGATCTGATCGCCTTGGTTGAAACGCCGGAGGGGCATCTGCCGCATTCGGTCGATGCCGATTGTGTGATCCTCGACGGTATTCAGGATGCCGGCAACGTCGGCTCCATTCTGCGATGCGCGGCGGCGGCGGGTGTGCGCGATGTGTTCATGACGGCAGGCTGCGCGTTTGCATGGTCGGCCAAGACGCTGCGCGCTGCAATGGGCGCACATTTCCACCTGAACATCGTCGAGCACTGCACGTTCGAGAGCCTGCACCCGCGCATCCAGGTGCCGTTGCTGGCAACGTCGTCGCACGCCAGGCAGGCGGTCTTCGACGTGCCGCTGAGTGCACCCGTCGGCTGGGTGTTCGGCAATGAAGGCGCGGGCGTTTCGGATGAATGGCTGTCGGCCGTCACTACACCGGTGACGATTCCGCAGCCAGGCGGCATGGAATCGCTCAACGTGGCTGCCGCAGCAGCCATCTGCCTGTTCGAGGCGGTACGCCAGCGCCGTGCTGGCTGATCTCATTTTCCTGTTGACTACCGGTCACACGACGTTTTCAAACGCCAGAAAAGTCCCGCATTGACTTTGCCATTGAGTAATGGAACATTGAGATAGGTGCCATTGAGCGCCCCTCGATAACCAGACTCAAGGAGACCGGCAATGCCGAACCCCGCCCTGGCGCGCGTCAATGTCGACGAGCTCGCGCAGTTTCGCGAAATCCAGCAACTCGCCTATCAATGCGTTGAGGCCGTTGGGGGCATGCTGCGCCCAGGCATGACCGAGAAGGACGCAGCCAAGCTGCTCACCGAGTGGCTGGGTGACCGCGGCGTGCACGACTGGCTGCACAAGCCGTTCGCCTGGTTTGGCGATCGTACGGCGTTCCAGGGCTTTTCGGGCCTGACACACATGGCGGGTTTCAACATGGCCTTCTTCCCGTCGTCGCGGCGGCTGGAGGAGAACATGCCCGTCATTCTGGACGTGGCACCCGTGCGCAATGGCGTGATTGCCGATGTGGGCTACGCCACGTGTCTTGGCCAGAATGCCATCCTCGAACAACTGCTGGACGATCTGATGGCGCACCGCGAGCTGATCGTGCGCTTGATTCGCGAGCGTCGCCCGATGGCGGAGGTGGCACGCGCGGTCGACCAGCTCTGCATGAAACAGGGTGTGGAGCCGCGCCACAAGGCCTATCCGTTTAAGGTATTGGCGCATCGCGTGGCCAAGCTGGAAAGCCCGTCTAAGCCGCGGTTCGTGGCGCGTTTCGGGCTGAATGCCACGCGCAACCTGATCCTCGATCAAGTGCGTAGTGGTAAGCAGGACGGATGGTCGCCGCTGTGGTCGATCGACCGGCGCTCCGAGCACGCACCGGTACCGGGTATGTGGGCCGTCGAGCCGCACCTGGGCTTCCACGGTGTGGGTGCCAAGTTTGAAGAGCTGCTCGTCATTACTGAAGACGACGCCTACTGGCTCGACGACGACCTGCCGCACGTGCGTCGTTGGCAGCAGCGCCAGCTTGCGCAGCAGCGCGCCGCCTGATGCTTGCGGAGGCTCAGATGAAAACGCTTGTTGAAGAGGCCCCGCTGGCGTTGTTCGAGCCGGCCGCCGCCTTTCCACGTGCCGAGCGCACCGTGCAATCCGGTGATGTCGCGCTCGCCGTCAAGACCTGGGGCGACCCGGCTCGCCCGACCGTCGTGCTCGTCCACGGTTACCCGGACAACAGCGAGGTCTGGCACGAGATGGCGCCAATACTCGCGCGCGACTACTACGTCATCGCCTATGACGTACGCGGTGCGGGGCAATCGAGCGCGCCCAAGGGCATGCGCAACTACGCCTTCGCGCGGCTGACCGACGATTTCATCGCCGTCATCGATACGCTGAGCCCGAACAAGCCGGTTCACCTGATCGCGCACGACTGGGGTTCGATCCAGTCGTGGGAGTTCGTGACGGAAGAGCGCTTGCGTGGGCGCATCGCGTCGTACACGTCGTGCTCGGGGCCGTGCCTCGACCACGTGGGTCATTGGATGCGCGCGCGGTTGCTGCGGCCGACGCCGTCGTCGCTGGGCAAGATGCTGGGGCAGCTTGTGCGCTCGTGGTACGTGCTGCTGTTCCACCTGCCGATCGTGCCGGAGCTGAGCTGGCGCCTTTGGCTGGGCCGTGCGTGGCCGCGTGTACTGCGTCGCGTGGAAAAGACCACCATCGTGCCGCGTGCTACGCAGACGGCCGATGGTGTACGTGGAGTCTCGCTGTATCGCGCCAACTTCATCCGCAGCCTGTTCACGCCGCGCAAGCGATACGCGCATGCACCCGTGCAGGTGATCGTGCCCACGCTGGACAAGTACGTCAGCCCGGCGCTGTCCGAAGACCTGTCGCGCTGGGTGCCGAACTACTGGCGGCGCGAAGTGGTGGCGCGCCACTGGCTGCCCGTGACGCACGCTGAACGCATGGCCGAGATGGCGCGCGAGCTGATCGAGCACGCCGAGGGCAAGCCGGAGTCTGAAGTGCTGCAGCGTGCCCGCCAGCATGGCGGGCGCAAGCCGTTGACGGGCAAGCTCGCCGTCATCACCGGCGCGGGCAGCGGTATCGGCCGTTGTGCGGCACAGGAATTTGCGGAGCAGGGCGCCAGCATCGTCGCGGTCGACATTCGCGCAGACGACGCCGAACGCACGGCCACGCTCATCCGCCTCTCCGGCGGCAAGGTCTGGGCGCGCGTCGCCGACGTGGGCAACGCGGAGCAGATGGAGGCCCTGGTCGATTGGGTCGGTAAGGAATTGGGTGGCGCAGACATCGTCGTCAACAACGCGGGCATCGGCATGGCCGGCGGCATCGTCGACACCTCCGAGCGCGATTGGCAACGCATCCTGCATGTGAACGTGTGGGGCGTGATTCATGGCGCACGGCTGTTCGCCAAGCAGATGGTGGCGCGCGGGCAGGGCGGGCACATCCTGAATACCGCGTCAGCCGCCGCTTTTGCGCCGTCGCGTGATCTCGCGGCCTATGCAACCACCAAGGCCGCCGTGCTGATGCTGTCCGAGTGCATGCGCGGCGAACTGGCCGGGCAGGGGATCGGTGTGTCGGCCATCTGCCCGGGCTTTGCCGAGACCGGAATCATGGCCTCTACCGTCTACGCCGGCACGACCGAGGCACAGCAGGCCCAACTGCGCGCCCGCGCGACCAAGCTCTACCAGCTGCGCGGCCTGAAGCCCGAGACTGTCGCCAAAGCCATGCTACGTGCGGTGCTGGGCAACAAGCCGGTCGTCACGATCGGCATCGAGGCGCATTCGTCGCGCTTCATCTCACGCTATGCGCAGTGGCTGAGCCGGTTGATCGCACGCGTGAGCATGGCTGGACATTGAGCCCGCCGCCGACAAGAACGACAGGAGACCACCATGACCGCGCCCGACTACTACATCAAGGCCCGCCACGTCCGCTTCGACTGGAAAGAGACGCCCATCCAATGGATTCCCGGCGATCCGTCCAGCACGCACATCATCAACATCCTGAACCTGCTGTTTCCGGCGGGTGAATTGTGGTTCTGCCGTGTCTACAACAAGGCCATGCCGCAGATCACTCACGCGAAGCTGCGCGCCGACGCCGAGGGTTTCCTGCGTCAGGAGGCAGTCCACTCGCGCTCGCACGGCGGCGTGCTGACGCATTACTACAAGGACCACGGTATCGACACCGCACCTTTCACCAAGCGGCTGGATTGGCTGTTCTCCAAGGTGCTCGGCGAGCAGCCGCTCGGCCTGAAGATCGGCCATACACGCTTTTGGTTGCGGCAGCAGTTGGGCATCATTGCCGCGCTGGAGCACTTCTTCGGCTATCTCGGCAACTGGGTGCTCAACGCCAAGGGGCTGGATGCCGTCAAGGCCGATCCGGTCATGCTGGATCTCTTGCGTTGGCACGGCGCGGAGGAAGTCGAACACCGGACCGTTGCGTTCGACATCTTCCGGCATATGGGCGGCACGTATCTCGAACGCTGCTTCCACATGCTGACCACGATCCTGCTGTTGCTGTACTTCCTGATCACCGGTTTCCGCTTCATGTACAAGCACGATCCGGGGGCGGGGCGGTTTCCGGGGTTTATTCGTGGCTGGTGGCATGGCTCGCGGCGCAATTGCCTGCCGTCGTTCTGGAAGATGCTGGGGGCGGCGCTGCGCTACTTCCGGCCGAGCTACACGCCGCATCACGAGGGCTCGACCGAGCAGGCGCTGGCCTATCTGGCAACTTCTCCTGCGGCCCAGGCAGCTGCGCACGGTGGCAACTGGGTGCGTGACCGCGCTTGAGCCTGCATCGCCAGAAAAGCAAAACGGCCGGTTTGAACCCGGCCGTTTTTCATTGCGTGAGCACGACGCTCAGTAGTTGTTGTGCTCAATCTTGACGTCCTGCAGGATCGTCGTCGCAATCTCCTCGATCGATTTGTGCGTGGACGAAAGCCACTTGATGCCCTCCCGGCGCATCATCGATTCGGCTTCATTGACCTCGTAACGGCAGTTTTCCACTGCGGCGTATTTACTGCCTGGGCGACGTTCGTTGCGAATCTCGGACAGGCGCTGTGGGTCGATCGACAGCCCGAAAATCTTGCTCTTGTAGTCGTACAGCACCGTGGGCAGCTTACCGCGCTCAAAATCGTCGGGAATCAGCGGATAGTTAGCTGATTTCACCCCGTATTGCATCGCCAGATAAAGACTGGTTGGCGTCTTGCCGCTGCGCGACACCCCCACCAGGATCACATCCGCCTCGGCCAGGTTCTTGTGTGACTGGCCGTCATCGTGCGCAAGTGAAAAGTTGATCGCTTCGATGCGGTTTTTGTACGCCTCAGTGTCGGCGTTCTGGTGGAAGCGGCCGATGGCGTGGGTGGACTTGAGGTTCAGCTCCTTCTCGAGCGGCTCGATGAAGGTCTGGAACATATCCAGGATGGTGGCCTTGGCCCGATGGACGATCTGGTTGGCCTCGGCATCCACCAGCGTGGTGAAGACGATCGGGCGAACACCCTCGGCGCTGAACGCCTCGTTGATCTTGCCAACCGCCACATGCGCCTTCTCGATCGTGTCGACAAATGGAATCCGCACCTGGCGGAATTTCATCTCGAACTGGGCCAGGATGGAGTGGGCGAAGGTTTCTGCGGTGATCCCGGTGCCATCCGACACGATAAAGACAGTGCGGGCGGCCGGGCGGGCGGCAGATGCGGCGGCGAGGTCGATCATCGAAAACAAGGGGTTTTTCCAGCACGCAGGCAAGAAATCGTGCTGCGGCACGGTAGAATAGCGGCGATCGTTTCGCTAAGCAATTCGGGCCCGCCGCCCGCCAGACAATGTCACAGCGGCTCCCCCGGATGATTTAGCCAAGCGATTCGCATGGCCAGACGAAAAAAACATGCCCCGTGCGTATCCGACCGGTTTTTTACTTAGCTTAGGGACTTTTGTATGACTAACCTGTCGCAAGACGGCGCCTATGTGCTGCCGTTCGAGCAACTGCGGATGACCGATGTTGAGGTCGTTGGCGGTAAGAACGCTTCGCTGGGCGAGATGATCTCCCAGCTGGATAGCGCCGGCGTGCGCGTTCCGGGCGGTTTTGCCACCACGGCACTGGCATTCCGTGACTTCCTTGCCCACAACAACCTGACCGAGCGCATCTCGCAGCGCCTGGCTGCGCTGGACGTCGACGACGTCAAGGCGCTGGCCGTTGCCGGCAAGGAGATCCGCGAGTGGGTCGCCACCGCACCGTTCCAGCCGCGTCTGGAGCAGGAGATTCGCGAGTCGTACGCTCGCGTGGCTGCCCGTGAAGGTGCCGAGGCATCGTTCGCGGTGCGCTCCTCCGCCACAGCTGAAGACTTGCCGGACGCCTCGTTCGCTGGCCAGCAAGAGAGCTACCTCAACGTGCTGGGCATCGACGACGTGCTCGACAAGATCAAGCACGTGTTCGCCTCGCTGTACAACGACCGTGCGATTTCGTACCGCGTGCACAAGGGCTTTGCCCATGACGTGGTGGCCCTGTCGGCGGGCATCCAGCGCATGGTGCGCTCGGACTGCGGCGCCTCGGGCGTGATGTTTACGATCGACACCGAATCGGGCTTCCAGGAAGTCGTCTTCATCACCTCCAGCTACGGCCTGGGCGAAACGGTGGTGCAGGGTGCGGTGAACCCGGACGAGTTCTACGTCTTCAAGCCGACGCTGGCCGCCGGCCAGTACCCGATCATCCGCCGCTCGATCGGCTCCAAGCTGATCAAGATGGAATTCACCGCGCCGGGCGAAGCTGGCCGCGTGAAGACCGTCGACGTGCCGGGCGAACTGCGCAACCGCTACTCCATCAGCGACGCGGATGTGACGGAGTTGGCCAAGTACGCCGTCATCATCGAGAAGCACTACGGCCGCCCGATGGACATCGAGTGGGGCCGCGACGGCAAGGACGGCAAGATCTACATCCTGCAGGCCCGCCCGGAAACGGTGAAGAGCCAGGCACACGGTAAGGTCGAGCAGCGCTTCCGCCTGAAGGGTTCGGCACCGGTGCTGACGACCGGCCGTGCCATTGGCCAGAAGATCGGCACGGGCCCGGTGCGCGTGATCAACGATCCGGCCGAGATGGAACGCGTGCAGCCCGGCGACGTGCTGGTTGCCGACATGACCGACCCGAACTGGGAACCGGTGATGAAGCGTGCTTCGGCCATCGTCACCAACCGTGGCGGCCGTACCTGCCACGCGGCCATCATCGCGCGTGAGCTGGGCGTGCCGGCCGTGGTCGGCTGCGGCGACGCCACCGACCTGCTGAAGGACGGCACCCTGGTGACGGTCTCGTGCGCCGAAGGCGACGAAGGCAAGATCTACGACGGCCTGCTGGAAACCGAAATCACGGAAGTCCAGCGTGGCGAAATGCCGACGATCAGCACCAAGATCATGATGAACGTCGGCAACCCGCAACTGGCGTTCGACTTCTGCCAGATTCCGAACGGCGGCGTTGGCCTGGCGCGTCTGGAATTCATCATCAACAACAACATCGGCGTCCACCCGAAGGCGATCCTCGACTACCCGCAAGTCGACAGCGACCTGAAGAAGGCTGTGGAAAGCGTGGCCCGCGGCCATGCCAGCCCGCGCGCGTTCTACGTCGACAAGCTGGCCGAGGGCATCGCCACCATCGCCGCGGCGTTCTATCCGAAGCCGGTGATCGTGCGCCTGTCGGACTTCAAGTCCAACGAGTACAAGAAGCTGATTGGCGGTTCGCGCTACGAGCCGGACGAAGAAAACCCGATGCTGGGCTTCCGTGGTGCCTCGCGCTACATCGCTGAAGACTTCGCTGAAGCCTTCGAGATGGAGTGCCGTGCCATGAAGCGCGTGCGCGACGAAATGGGCCTGACCAACGTTGAGGTCATGGTGCCGTTCGTGCGTACGCTCGGCCAGGCCGAGAAGGTGGTCGAGCTGCTGGCCAAGTACGGCCTGAAGCGCGGCGAAAACGGCCTGCGCCTGATCATGATGTGCGAAGTGCCGTCCAACGCGATCCTGGCTGAGCAGTTCCTGCAGCATTTCGACGGCTTCTCGATCGGCTCGAACGACCTGACGCAGCTCACGCTGGGTCTGGACCGCGACTCCGGCATGGAGCTGCTGGCCAAGGACTTCGACGAGCGTGATCCGGCGGTCAAGTTCATGCTGCAGCGTGCCATCTCCACGGCGCTGTCGATGGACAAGTACGTTGGCATCTGCGGTCAGGGCCCGTCCGACCACCCGGACTTTGCCGAGTGGCTGGCCAAGGAAGGCATCTCGTCGATCTCGCTGAACCCGGATTCGGTGGTCGACACGTGGAAGAAGCTGGGTTCGGCCTAATTCGGGCCGGATCTAGAGTGTTGTAAGACAAAGCGCGTATCTTGTGATGGGTACGCGCTAACAAGAACGCGAAGTGCCCGGCGGCGTCCAACGCAGGCGGGGGCCGAGCGATATGCCCCCGCAGACGTGCAGCGTCGCGGGGGTTTTTTTCTGGGAGAGGGAGCATGTCGGCTCAGACCGTTTGGTTTTCGCTGGCTGTGCTGCTCGTCATCGGTGAGCTGATGACGGGTACGTTCTACTTGTTGATGGTGGCGATTGGCCTGCTGGCCGGTGGTCTGGCGGCGCTGGTCGGGCTGGCATTTCCGGCGCAGGCCATTGTGGCTGCCGTCGTCGCGGTGTTCGGCATCGCTGGGCTGCGGCGCTCGCGCTATGGGCGCGTGACGCGCGAAGATGCCGCCCGCAATCGCAACGTGAATCTGGATATCGGCGAGGTGCTGCGCGTAGACGCGTGGTCGCCTGAGCGTCGTGCGCGCGTGCAGTATCGTGGCGCTGCGTGGGACGTCGAGCTGGCGCCGCACGCCACTGCTTCGAGCGGCGAATTCCGCATCGTCGAGGTACGCGGCAACGTGCTGGTTGTCGCACCCAAACATTAAGCCTTAGCACCCAATACCAACAACCGGAGGTTCTATGTTCGAGCTGGGGACTCTCGCGCTTATCGTTCTGTTTGCCGCTATCGTGCTGATCGCGCAGGGCATCAAGATCGTGCCGCAGCAGCACGCCTGGATTCTGGAGCGGCTGGGCAAGTACCATGCAACGCTGTCGCCGGGGCTCAACATCGTGTTGCCCTTTGTCGACCGCGTGGCCTACAAGCACGTGCTCAAGGAAATCCCGCTCGACGTGCCGAGCCAGATCTGTATCACCAAGGACAACACGCAATTGCAGGTGGACGGCATCCTGTACTTTCAGGTGACCGACCCGATGCGGGCGTCGTACGGTTCGAGCAACTTCGTGGTCGCCATCACGCAGCTCGCGCAAACCACGCTGCGCTCGGTGGTCGGCAAGCTGGAGCTGGACAAGACGTTTGAAGAGCGCGACTTCATCAACCACAGCGTGGTCAATGCGCTGGATGAGGCCGCCTCCAACTGGGGCGTGAAGGTGCTGCGCTACGAGATCAAGGATCTGACGCCCCCGAAGGAAATCCTGCACGCCATGCAGGCGCAGATCACGGCGGAACGCGAGAAACGTGCACTGATCGCCGCATCAGAGGGTAAGCGTCAGGAGCAAATTAACCTGGCATCCGGCGCGCGTGAAGCGGCCATCCAGAAGTCCGAAGGTGAAAAGCAGGCCGCCATCAACAGGGCGCAGGGCGAGGCAGCAGCGATTCTGGCGGTGGCTGAGGCCAACGCGCAGGCGATCCAGAAGATTGGTCACGCGATCCGCACCGATGGCGGCATCGACGCAGTCAACTTGAAGGTGGCGGAAGAGTATGTGAGCGCGTTCGGCAACCTGGCCAAGCAGGGCAATACGCTCATCGTGCCGGGCAATATGGGCGACCTGAGCACGATGATTGCGTCAGCGTTGACGATCGTGAAGCAGCAGCGGCCGGGCGCCTAAGCGCAGGTGTGCGGCGAGAAGGCGATTAGGCCTTCTCGCGCATGAGGCGCGCCTTCTCGCGCTGCCAGTCGCGGTTCTTCTCGGTTTCGCGCTTGTCGAACTGTTTCTTGCCCTTGGCGAGACCAATTTCGCATTTCACGCGGCCGCGCGTGTAGTGCAGGTTGAGCGGGACGAGCGTGTAGCCGCGCTGCTCGACCTTGCCGATCAGCTTCTTGATCTCTTCGGCGTGTAGCAGGAGCTTGCGGGTGCGCACGGGGTCGGGGTTGACGTGCGTGGAGGCCGATTGCAGCGGGCTGATGTGCGCCCCGATCAAGAACAACTCGGCGTTACGGATGACGACGTAGCCTTCTTTGATCTGCGCACGGTTGGCGCGGATGGCCTTCACCTCCCAGCCCTCGAGTGCCATGCCTGCCTCGTAGCGTTCTTCGATGAAGTAATCGAAAAAGGCTTTCTTGTTGTCGGCGATGGTCATACGTTGGAATGTGCGGTGAGCGCACAGGGGGTGACGATCCCTGCATGCGCTGCGATAAAATGGCGAGTTTAACAAATCCGCCGCGTGTCTTATGGATGTGCGGCGTGCAAAGCTTTCGGATGGCGCATGGCAGACGTTGAAAAAACCGTGTTGATTGGCCACTCGGCCGAACAGATGTTCGACCTGGTCACCAACGTCAAGGATTATCCGAACTTCTTGCCTTGGTGCGGCGGCGTAGAGATCTTCGAGCAGACGGAGACGTCACTCGATGCGCGCGTCGATATTGCCTTCAAGGGTATCCGCCAGCATTTTCGGACACGCAATACGCAAACGCGACCCACCCGGATTGATATGCAGTTTGCCGACGGCCCTTTCAAGGCCTTCACCGGCTTTTGGGTGTTCACGCCGTTGCGCGCCGACGCCTGCAAGATCAACTTCCACCTGCATTACGAGTTCTCCAGCCACCTGCTGGAAAAAATCATCGGCCCGGTGTTCAGCATGATTGCCAATACCTTCGTCGATTCCTTCGTCAAGCGCGCTGAGACCGTCTATGGTGAATCCTGAGCAGCTTGAGGTGATGGTTTGCCTGGCGACGGTCACGCCGCCGCGGCTGGTCAATGTACAGGTGCCGGCGCAGTCGACAGTGGCTGATGCGGTGCGGATCTCGGGGGTTCTGGATGGATCGGATCTGACGATCGATACATGCCGCCTGGGCATCTATGGCAAGCGCAAGACGCCGGATGCGCGGCTGCATGCGCGCGATCGGGTGGAGATCCTGGGGCCGCTGATCGCCGATCCGAAGACGGCGCGCCGGCGCCGCGTGCAGAAGGTACGGGCAACCGGTACCCGCGAAGGCCTGAAGTGGCTGCGTAATGGGGCGCCACCCGAGGCGCCGCCCAAAGACGACGTCCTCAAGTAACGATCGCTCAGTTGCAGTTGGTGCTCAGGGCAGCCTGATTGCGCGCAACGGCGGCGGCACGCTGGTTGTCATCCATATAGGCAATCGAGCCGTCGGCCTGCGCGGTACCGATACGGCGGCCTTCCTGCATATACGTGGTTTCGTTGCGCAGGCGCGCGCATTCCGCCTGCTTGCGCTGAGCGGCTTCGGCTTGTTTGGCCTCGTCCTGCTCCTTCTTTGCGCGATCGGCCATGCGTTTGCGCAGGGCTTCGTCCGGGTCAACGGTTACGCTGGAGGCGGGCTGGGCGGCTTTGGGTGCAGAGGCGGCCTGAACGGCGGAAGCCGGTGCCGGCATTGCTTCGTACGCGGTAGCGGTGCGGCTGTTCGGGTTGCGGATGATGCGGCTGGGCGGTACCGACGGCGGCGGTGCCGCGTCGCTGTACACCATCAGGCCTTTCTCATCGCGCCATTGCCAGGCCCATTGTGCTTGGACCGCCGGGCAGGCGAGGGCGATCAGTGTGGCGGTGGCGGGCAGCAGGACGTGCAGTCGTTTCATGGAGTTCTCGTTCGATGGCCTGCCGATGGCGCGCTGGCCGACCCGACGACGGCCCCACGACGCGCACGGGAGCCCGGTGGCGTGATCGCCACTTGATGATGTAGTCCGATGGCCCAGCTTGGCACATCGACTCGCCCCCCGGCAAGGCGCCCAGTTTATGCAGACTTGTCTTCTGCGTGCAAGCGCACCGACCAGCCGACACCCACGATTAGCAAGGCGATTGCCGCGATTTCAAGCGGGCGAGGCCAGCGCCCGTCGTACACAAAGCCGTATGCCAGTGCGAACAGCGTCTCGAATACGATTAACTGGCCTGACAGCGTGAGTGGCAGGCGGCGAGACGCGATGTTCCACAGGTTGTTGCCGATCAGCGACGCGCCCAGTGCCACGGCAGTGTTCACTGCCCAGAACGTGCCCCAGACGCGGCCACCGCCGCTGGCCCAGCCTGTGCCGGTCACGAGCAAGGCGACTGCGGTCAGAGCGCTCGACAGAGCACCGCTCGAGATGCCATACAGCGCCGACCACTCGTTACTCGAGAAATGCGGATTGCGTTGCAGGTAGCGCGCATTGTCTACCGCGTACCAGGTCCAGCTGCACAGCGCACCGGCCGCGCAGGCAATGCCGGCGACGCGTTGCCAGATGGGGCGAATATTGGCCGCGGCCGCGGCGCTCTCATGGCCGAACAGGTCGATGTTGATGCACACGATGCCGATGGCCACCACCAGCAGCGGCCAGATCAGCCGGGAAAGCGGCACGGCACCATGGTCGCGCCGTCCCAGCACTGTCACGGTGATGGGCAAGATGCCGATGATGAGTGAGGTGGGTGCAACCCCGGCGAGCTGCACGCCAAATGCCACCAGAACGTAATAGACAAGGTTGCCGCTGCAGGATTGCTTGACCAGCGCCAGGCAATCGGCGCGGGTGATCTTGCGGGCAATACGGGGGAGGATGGGAGCAGCGGCAATGGCCGCGATGGCGCCGTAGGCGAGGTAGCGGCCTAGAGCCAGTTCCCAAGGCGAGAACGCTGGCAGCGCCCGGGGCGCAATGAAGACCATGCCCCACATCGCCCCGGCCAGCAGGGCGCACAATAGGCCAATTCCCATTCGAACACTTGCGAGGCAGATTCTGCGCGGCCGCTGGCGGCGCATAGCGCTTTAGGTGCGTGCGCGAAGAAAAATTTATCGAGCATAGCACGGCCTTCTACAACCGTGGGGCGAATTCCCGTATAATCCGATTTTGCGCCTAGAGGAAATTGCTATGCGTCTTGTCCAGAAAGCACTCACATTCGATGACGTGCTGCTCGTCCCGGCCTATTCGGCCGTCCTGCCCCGCGATACGTCCCTTCGCACCAAGCTCACCCGTTCGATCGAACTCGCCATTCCGCTCGTCTCCGCTGCCATGGATACGGTTACGGAAGCGCGGCTCGCCATCGCCATGGCGCAGCAGGGTGGTATCGGTATCGTCCACAAGAACCTGAAGCCGGAAGAACAGGCGCGCGAAGTTGCCAAGGTCAAGCGCTTCGAATCGGGCGTGCTGCGCGATCCGATCACCATCGGCCCGGACATGAAGGTCCGCGACGTGATGGCGCTGTCGGCCCAGCACGGCATCTCGGGTTTCCCGGTGCTGGAAGGCAAGAAGGTGGTGGGCATCATCACCAACCGCGACCTGCGCTTCGAAGAAGAACTGGACGCCCCGGTGCGCGCCAAGATGACGCCGAGCGAGAAGCTCGTCACCGTCAAGGAAGGCGCCTCGCTGGAAGAGGCCAAGCGCCTCATGAACAAGCACCGCCTGGAGCGCGTGCTGGTGGTGGGCGAAGCTTTCGAGCTGCGCGGCCTGATTACCGTCAAGGATATCCAGAAGGCCACGGAATACCCGCTGGCCTCGAAGGACGAGCGCGGTTCGCTGCGCGTGGGCGCGGCCGTGGGCGTGGGCCCGGATAACGACCTGCGCATCGATCTGCTGGTCAAGGCAGGCGTGGACGTGATCGTGGTCGATACCGCGCACGGCCACAGCCAGGGCGTGCTCAGTCGCGTGCGTTGGATCAAGGATAACTACCCGCAAGTGCAGGTGATTGGCGGCAACATCGCCACGGGTGAAGCGGCCAAGGCGCTGGTCGATCACGGTGCCGATGGCGTCAAGGTCGGTATCGGCCCGGGCTCGATCTGCACGACGCGGATCGTCGCCGGCGTGGGTGTGCCGCAGATCTTTGCCGTGTCCAACGTGGCCGAAGCGCTCAAGGGCACCGGCGTGCCGCTGATCGCCGATGGTGGTATCCGCTACTCGGGTGATGTTGCCAAGGCACTGGCTGCCGGCGCGCACACCGTGATGATGGGGGGCATGTTCGCCGGTACGGATGAATCCCCGGGTGAGGTGTTCCTGTTCCAGGGGCGTTCGTACAAGAGCTACCGCGGCATGGGCTCGGTGGGCGCGATGAAGGATGGCGCTGCCGATCGTTACTTCCAGGAAGACAACACCGCCAACGTTGACAAGCTGGTGCCGGAAGGTATCGAGGGTCGCGTGCCGTACAAGGGCTCTGCGTTGCCGATCGTGCATCAACTCACGGGCGGCGTTCGCTCGTCGATGGGCTACTGCGGTTGCGCGTCGATTGCCGAATGGCACGAGAAGAGCCAGTTCGTCGAGATCACGGCCGCTGGCATGAACGAATCGCACGTGCACGACGTGCAGATCACGAAGGAAGCACCGAACTATCACCGCGACTGATCGGCTCCGATCACCGCATACAAGATAGAAGGCAAAGCAGTACTGCCGCCGGGGCGCGCGGGCGCTCCGGCCGATTTAACCGGTGGCCGGAGCACGGGCGGCCACCCGCAACTGGAGACACTGATGAAAGCGCTTTTGCGACTCGTTCTGTTTCTGGATGCGGCTGTCGCACTGTGCGTCGGTCTCGTCCTCCTGGCTTCGCCGATGACGTCCATCTTCGGCGCGCTGCAACTGCCGCAGCCGGAACCGGCGATGTACGGCCAACTCCTCGGCGTCACGCTGATCGGGCTGGCTTGGCTGCTGTGGCAAGCCACCATCAACGGGCAACTGACCACCGCCGTGGCGCAGGTGGTCGGCCATGTGAACCTGGCCGTGGCCGTGCTGGTGATTGCCTGGCTGCTGTTCTTCCACCTGCCGGTGGAAGGCGCGGGCCGCATCTGGCTGCCGACGTTTGCTGCGGTGCTGGCGGCGTTTTCCGCCGTGCAGATTCCCGCCTCGCGCCGTGTGCGCACCAATGAACGCGAGCGCGCGCAGAAAGCCCGCGACGATGCCGCTGCCGAGCGCGAACGCCAGCGCGCGGAAGCCGCCGAGCGCAAAGAACCCGCCTACATGCCGCCGCCTGGCTACGGCCCCGGCACTGAAGTCGACACGATTGCCGATTCCATTCCTCCACAACATGCACGACAAAGTCCTCATCCTTGATTTCGGCTCGCAGGTCACGCAACTGATCGCGCGTCGCGTGCGCGAGGCGCACGTCTACTGCGAAATCCACCCGAACGATGTGTCCGACGCCTTTGTGCGCGAGTTCGCACCCAAGGCCATCATCCTGTCCGGCAGCCACGCCAGCACCTATGAAGACCACCAGCTGCGCGCGCCCCAAGCCGTGTGGGACCTGGGTGTTCCGGTGCTCGGCATCTGCTACGGCATGCAGACCATGGCCGTGCAGCTGGGCGGCAAGGTGGAGTGGAGCGACCACCGTGAATTCGGCTACGCCGAGGTGCGTGCCCATGGCCACACCCGCCTGCTCAAGGACATCCAGGACTTCGCCACGCCGGAAGGCCACGGCATGCTCAAGGTATGGATGAGCCACGGCGACAAGGTTACCGAGCTGCCGCCGGGCTTCAAGCTGCTGGCGTCCACGCCGAGCTGCCCGGTCGCCGGCATGGCCGACGAGGCGCGCGGCTACTACGCCGTGCAGTTCCACCCGGAAGTCACGCACACCGTGCAAGGCCGCGCGCTGCTTGAGCGCTTTGTGCTGGAGATCGCCGGTGCCAAGCCGGACTGGGTCATGCGCGACCACATCGAGGAAGCCGTTCAGCGCATCCGCGAACAGGTGGGCGATGAAGAGGTGATCCTGGGTCTGTCGGGCGGTGTGGATTCGTCAGTGGCTGCAGCGCTGATCCACCGTGCGATTGGCGACCAGCTCACCTGCGTGTTTGTCGACCACGGCCTGCTGCGCCTGGACGAAGGCAAGATGGTGATGGACATGTTCGCCGGCCGCCTGCACGCCAAGGTCGTGCACGTGGATGCCTCCGAGCAGTTCCTCGGCCACCTGGCCGGCGTGACCGACCCGGAAGCCAAGCGCAAGATCATCGGCCGCGAGTTCGTCGAAGTGTTCCAGGCAGAAGCCAAGAAGCTCTCCAACGCGAAGTGGCTGGCGCAGGGCACGATCTATCCGGACGTGGTCGAGTCGGGCGGCACCAAGACGAAGAAGGCAACCACCATCAAGAGCCACCACAACGTGGGTGGCCTGCCGGAAACGCTGGGTCTGAAGCTGCTCGAGCCGCTGCGGGATCTGTTCAAGGACGAAGTGCGCGAGCTGGGCGTGGCGCTGGGCCTGCCGCACGAGATGGTGTATCGCCATCCGTTCCCGGGTCCGGGCCTGGGCGTGCGCATTCTGGGTGAGGTCAAGCGCGAGTACGCGGACCTGCTGCGCCGCGCCGATGCGATCTTCATCGAAGAACTGCGCGGCACCAAGGCCACGGCGCAGGATGCTGCCGCCGGCCTGTGCACGGAGGCGGATGTGGGCAAGAGCTGGTACGACCTGACCAGCCAGGCGTTTGCGGTGTTTGTGCCAGTCAAGTCCGTGGGCGTGATGGGCGATGGCCGCACGTATGACTACGTGACGGCCATGCGTGCGGTGCAGACGACTGACTTCATGACCGCGCACTGGGCGCATCTGCCGTATGCGCTGCTCGGCCGCGTGTCGAACCGCGTTATCAATGAGGTGCGTGGATTGAGCCGAGTCGTGTATGACATTTCCGGCAAGCCGCCTGCGACGATTGAGTGGGAATAGAACCAGGTTCTTCGAGGACGATCGCCAGCTATAGAGAAGCCGCCGTAACGTATTGATTTTCAAAGAAATAGGTTGCGGTGGCTATCGGTGACCATCGCCGGCCAGCAGATCAGGTTGGCGGTAGAGGCGGCGACGACCAAGAAGACGGCGAGTGCCAAGGTCAGTATCGTGCCGAAGACGCACAGCGCGGCCATGGATAGTACGCACTACGTGCGCTTCGTCGATATCTCGGAGCCATTTCGCGCCGAGCTACCGTTTCTGAACCTATCCCAGAATGGTCCGATTTTTCCGGTCGCCCCGAGAATCCAGATGACCTCTCTCAATTGCGCTAGCGACCGGCTTGGCTTCTACGCGTGACAAGCATGCTCAAGGCTTGCGCTGCTGGTCACTCTTCAACCTCGCTGCGAACCATCAGCACAGGTTTATTGGTCTTGCGAACCACGCCTTCGGCCACACTGCCCAGCACCAGATGGCTGAGCCCACTCCGGCCGTGCGTACCAAGTACGATCAGGTCCGCTCCGTTCTCGTTGGCTTCCGCCACGATGGTCGCCGAGATCTGGCCGGGTGCGATGCCTCGCTCCAGCAGCTTGGTCGAGTGTTTGATGCCGGCCGTCTCCAGTTTGGTCGCCGCGCTGGCCAGGGTTTCCCGGCCCACCTCGAGCACACGCTTTGCGTAGGCAACTGAGTCGCAGCCGACCATGTCGAAGGTCAAGTCCGAGTTGTCAGCCACAAACAAGGCCTCGACCTCTGCGCCAGTGGCTTTGCCTACGACGATGGCCTGATGCAATGCGAGGAGCGATGCATGACTTCCGTCGATAGCGAGCAGGATGCGTTGGTACATGGTGGTCTCCAAGGGGATCATGCGGGATGGTGCCGCGTGTCACCAGCGTAGACCGCATGGAGGGCGCCCCCTTGACGCACATCAACGCTTGTCAGGCGTCACCCTCAGTACTGCGGCACCGGCAACGTGCCCAGCGCGCAGGTCATCCAGTGCGGTGTTGGCATCTTGCAGCCGGTACGGCGTGACATGAACCTTTAGTGGGATTGCCGATGCCACACGCATCAGCGCAAGACCATCCGCGCGGGTCAGGTTGGCGACCGACATGAGCTTGCGTTCCTCCCACAGCAGCCGGTACGGGAACGACGGAATATCGCTCATGTGAATGCCGCCACAGACCACGGTGCCCCCCTTGGCGACAGCCAGCAGGGCTTGTGGTATCAGCGCCCCAACCGGAGCAAAGATCAAGGCCGCATCCAGCAGCTCTGGCGCAGATTGATCGCTCGATCCAGCCCAACTGGCGCCTGTTGCCAGGGCAAGCTGCTGTGCGGCAGTGTCTCCGGCGCGTGTGAAGGCGAACACTTTGCGCTGCTCCGCCACGGCGATCTGGGTGACCAGATGCGCTGCCGCACCAAAGCCATAGATGCCGATTCGACGCGCATCTCCAGCCATGCCTAGCGTGCGGTAGCCGATCAGGCCTGCGCACAGCAGCGGAGCCGCATGCGCATCGTCATACTGCTCTGGAATGGGCAGGCAGTACCGGGCATCGCAGACCACGTATTCGGCATAGCCGCCGTCACGCGTGTAGCCCGTGAAGGCAGGGTGGTCGCACAGGTTCTCGTGCCCGCTCAAACAGAACGGGCAGGCTCCACATGTCCAGCCAAGCCAGGGCACCCCAACTCGATCGCCTGGCGCAGGCGAAGAAACGTCCGGGCCACAGGATTCGACCACGCCCACGATTTCGTGGCCGGGAATGAGCGATGCCTTGGGGTTGGGAAGCTCACCATCCACGATATGCAGATCGGTGCGGCATACCCCACACACCGATACCGCGATTCGCACTTCACCCAGGCCCGGATTCGGGACTGGCACGTTTCGCAGCTGCAAAGGTCTACGCGCGCCATCGAGAACCATGGCTTGCATCGAATTGAGCATGGACGCCTCCGCACACAAAGCACATGTCCAGTATGAACGACCCATGTTGGGCCATCGCTTGGACACCGGGCCAGCAACTGCGCTAGATCAAAGGGGGCGACCCGCCGCTGGCCATACTGAACGAACGCAATATTGAAGCCGTAAAAGGAATGTCCTCGCTACTGTCGTTTTCCGTTGCGTTGGGCTTGGCGCTAGCCATCGGTCTTGAGCGAGAGCGAAGCCACGCAGGTGTTGAAGAGTTGCCCGCTGGAATGAGGACGTTTGCGATCGCGGGGTTGGCGGGGGCGATTGCTGCGAGCCTTCCCATTCCATTTGCGGTGCCTAGCGTCCTACTTGGTATTGCGGCGCTCGCCGCTGTCGAGTATCACCACTCGGCCGAAGACGATCCCGGGCTGACCACGGAACTAGCGCTTGTCGCAACGACCCTGCTGGGCGCATACGCCGTGAGCGAGCCGGAAATGGCTGCCGCGCTGGGGACGGTACTGCTGATGTTGCTGTACGCCAAAACGGCGTTGCATCGATTCGCCCGCACGGTGATCACACAGCGTGAGCTTGCTGACTTGCTGACGCTCGCCGTCGCGGCATTGCTCATCTGGCCTGCGATTCCCGATCGATCCATGGGCCCGCTGCAGGCCTGGAACCCGCATTCGCTCTGGTTGGCGGTGTTGCTCGTCATGCTGATGGGAAATGTCGGTCACGTGGCGGTGCGATGGCTTGGCGACCGCATCGGACTCCCGTTGGCAGGCTTGTTCAGCGGTTTTGCGTCCAGCGTGGCGACCATTGCAAGCATGGGGGCACGGGCACGCGCGAAACGTTCGTCAACAAGCGGGGCTGTTGCTGCAGCATTGCTGTCGAACGTTGCAACATTGGTACAGATGGCGTTGCTGGTGCTTGCGATCGATCCTGCCTTACTGCGGTCCTTGGTGATACCGCTTGCCGTTGGCGTGCTGGTGACGGCGGGCTGGGCAGGATTTTGGATGATGCGTGACAGCGCGGCGCTTGAAGCGGAGGGGGACAATGCGTCCTCTTCAATTCATTGGCGCGCCGCCGTCGGCTTTGGGCTGTGGACGGCAACCTTGCTGCTGATCGCAGCGGTGTCGCGGGAGTGGTTTGGGACCGTTGCGGTGGTCGCAGTTACATTGTTTGGTGCGTTAGCTGATGTGCATGCTGCCACCGCTGCTATCGCTACCCAGGCGGCTGGCGGAGCAATTGCGCGTTTGGCCGCAGGCGCACTCATCATGCTGGCGTTGTCCGTCAACACCCTGACCAAAGTGGTTGTTGCAACCAGTGGGGGGAAAGCATTTGCGGGTCAGGTCGCTGTCGGCTTGCTGACCGCGCTCGTTGCAAGCTGGATGATATTTTGGATTGCCGCCTAGTCAATCTCGGCCGATGCCCATCATCCAATAGACCGGGCACATGCGGATGAGGCCGGTGAGTAGCGGTACCAGGCCAAGCCATCCAACCCAGGCCGGTACCTTGCTGAACAGCGCCAGCAGAATCATCACGATACCGATCAGGATGCGAATGACGCGGTCGGTGGTTCCAACATTGGGAAACATGGCAGCGCTCCTACTGATGAAATGAAATCGGGTGGACGTCCGAAACGGTGATTGGAGACAGGGTTTCGGAACCATGATCGGTGCACCGGTCGCGGCCGAGAATGCCGGCCAACAGAGTCCATTCGCCGCCGATCGCGCGGATGGTGTCATCCAGAGTCAGCATGCCGATGAGCTGCTGCTGATCGTCAATCACCGCAAGGCGATGCAGGCCGTGACCGAGCATGGTGCGCAGTGCTTCGCTGATGACTGCATGCCCCTGAATGGTCAGCACGCCGCGCGTCATGACTTCGGACACGGTGGTTTGAGCGCAATTGGCCTGGCTGGCGATGCCATGCACCACCATGTCGCGGTCCGTCACGATGCCGACAACCCGCATTCCTGTTACGCCGTGCTCAGTCACGAATAACGCCCGCAGGCATTGGTCTCGCATCAGCCGAGCGGCCGTCTGCAGCGTTGCGGATACCGGAACGTGGACGATGCGGTGGGAGCAAATCTCACTGACCCTCATGCTGGACTCCGATGCGCGTACGTTTTCACTATATGAACGGGCAGAGTTCGGAAGTTGATCCCGCACAAGATGTGGTGGCCCCACGTAGACGTAGCGATTGCTGGCGGCGGTGGGCAAGGGAAAAGTCTAGCGAGTTGCACACCGACCCCTTTGAGGCAGATCAAGTGGGGTTGAGCCGCTTCGCGGGTGGGCAAACGCTGATGTAAATCAAGGGTCAATTCATCCAGTGGTCCAACATGGAATCACGTCAGCCCGTGCTTGGGCGCTCGGCCGATTCAATGTGGAGGCACATCATGTACGACCGGATTATGGTGGCAGTGGACGGCAGTCCTACTGCGGATCGCGCCCTGGGTGAGGCAATCCAGCTTGCGCTCAAGCTGGATGCCGAGCTCGTCATCGCCCACGTGATCGACAACAGCTACCTCAGGTACGACGTCGGTTACATCGACGTACGTGGCTTTACGGAGATGCTGATCGATGCAGGTAAGCAGATTGTGGCGGATGCAAAAGCCAAAGCTGAGAAAGCGGGTGTCCGTGTCAAAGGCGTGGTTGTGAACGACCCGATTGGCAGCTTTGACGTCGGTTTTGCGATTGAGCAAATGGCCAACGACGCTCAGGCCAAGCTGCTGGTACTCGGCACGCACGGTCGGCGTGGATTCCGTCGCATGCTGCTCGGTAGCGTGGCGGAGAGCGTGACCCGGCAAAGCACCCTCCCGGTGTTGCTGGTGCGGGCCGTTCCGCCTGAAACCGAGCACACCATGACGGAACCGCTTGCCAACCTCGCCATCGCCTAGTGTGCGCTGCCTTTGAAACAGAAGAGAACTCAATCATGACCTATGCCAGTGTGATGGTGCACCTGGATGCCAGCGAGCGCGCGGTGCACCGCCTCAGTCTTGCCGCGTGCTACGCGCAGGCGCACCACGCAAAGCTCATCGCTGTCTACGCAAGCTTTGCGCCAAGCCCGAACTGGTTCTACCGGATGGAAGGCGCAGCGCATTACTTGGAAGAGGACCGCAATCGGCGCGACCGTGTTCGGGACGTTGTACACGCGCGTTTTCGTGAGGCGATGCAATCCGTTCCTGTTGAGACGGAATGGCGGGCAGTCGACGGTGATCCGCTGGCTGAGGTGTTGCGTCAGGCTCGTGAAGCAGACCTGTTGGTTGTCGGCCAGGAAGACGCGAGCGACGCCGAGAGCTTTGTTGCCCCCGATTTTGTTGAAACGCTGATCCTTGAGTCAGGCCGGCCGGTACTGGTCGTGCCGTATGCAGGCCGCTTTACGAGCGTGGCGCAGAAGGTGCTAGTGGCGTGGAGCGGTGGCCGAGAGTCGGCACGTGCGCTGCACGATGCCATGCCGCTGATGTCCGGAAACACCGTACGGGTGCTGCAAATGACGGGTGACCGCCCGCAACATTGGGCGGAGGACACGACCGTTGGCCAAGTCGCCCGCGCACTGCTGGCACATGGCATTGAACCCACGGTTGAGGAAGCGCGTTGTGTGGATTCCGACGTCGCAGTTGGCGAGATGCTGCTGTCGCGCGCCGCCGATTTCAGCGCAGACCTGATCGTGATGGGGGGCTACGGGCACAGCCGTTTGCGTGAACTCGTGCTTGGTGGGGTGACGCGCACGCTGCTCAAGACGATGACCGTACCGGTCTTGCTGTCTCACTGAGTCCGGACGTTGTTCCAGGAGACCACCATGAAGAACGACATCCAGCTCAAGAGCGACGTGGAAGAAGAACTGCAATGGGATCCGGCTGTGGATGCCGACCGGTTTTCCGTTCGCGTCAAGAACGGCGTCGTCACGATTTCGGGCAGTGCCGATAGCTTTGCGGACAAGCATGCCGCAGAGGAAGCCATTCGCCGGGTAGCTGGTGTGACCGCGCTTGTTGTGCACGTGCAGGTGCGCGTGCCGCCCGATATGCGGCGCCCTGACGAGGAAATCGCTCAAGCTATCAGCGACGCCCTCCACTGGAATACCGCCGTGCCTGCCGACGCCATTCGCGTCATGGTCGAGGACGGTGCAGTGACCTTGCGGGGCGAGGTTGACCAAGATTTTCAGCGTCGTGCAGCACTGGATACCGTGCAGCGTGTGCGCGGCGTGACATCGGTTGCCAACGCATTGACCCTACGGGAAGCCGCTGGCCCGGCTGACCTGTCTGAGCGCATCGTCAAGGCGCTGCAGCGCCAGGCCGTTCTCGACGCCGCGCGGATCAATGTCGTGGTGGCGGATGGCACGGTCACGCTGTACGGGCCCCTGCGCAATCTGCATGAATGCCGTGCCGCGCGCGAGGCCGCCATGGACGCGCCAGGTGTACGTGCCGTGATCGACCACCTTTGGGTGGGCACCTGACCCACGGCGACGCATCTCCCAACCTGATCCATTCCGGACATTTGCCATGGAAAAGAACCTGATCGTTTACTACTCGCGCACCGGCACGGCACGCCAGGTGGCTGAACTGATGGCGGCGCAAAGCGGTTGGCAGCTTGCCGAGGTTTCGGATGAGTATCCGCGTGCCGGCATTCTTGGCGATCTGCGCTGCGTGATCGAAACGCTATTCCACAAGCGCGCCAAGTATCACTATGCCGGACCGCCGTTGGATGAGGTCGACCAGGTTGTTGTGCTGGCGCCAATCTGGATGGGGCATCTGGCCTCGCCGATGCGGGATTTCCTGGCGGATCAATCGCCGTTCTCAGCGAACCTGTCGGTGATTTGCGTCATGGCGTCGCGTGGGGCATTCAGCGCCATGGAAGAGATCGCGCGCATCACCTCCGCCATTCCGGCACCCGTCTTGGCACTTTGCCAGCGCGATGTGCTCAGTGGTCTTTCCCAGCAAGAGATCTCGGGTTTCATCGAGCAAGTGCAGACCGCCGGCAAGTGGGATCAATCCAAGCGCCGGCCGGCATGGCTGTCACCGACCGAGGCCTGAAACCTCTACGCAGGGATTGCGCATCAGATCGACGGCAGGAGAGTGTGCATGGACCGCTTTACCGAGGCGCAATGGGTGCGGCTCAACACATTGCTCGACGAACAAGAGGCGCGTACACAGCGTCAACTGGTAACACTGCGCGCGGCCACCAAGCCAGCCTCTCGCGAGGCACCCGTCGAGAACGCAGACCTGGCGGATCAAGAGGCTGGTGACCAGACGAACGACATCATGCTCGCTCACTACAGAAACGAGCTTGCGCAGGTTGATGCCGCACGACAACGCATGCAGGAGCAGCAGTACGGAATCTGTGTGGATTGCGGCGAGGCGATTCCCTTCTTGCGCCTGCAAGCGCAGCCAACCGCACTGCGCTGCCTGAGCTGCCAGGCATTGCGAGAGCGCAAGTGGGGCTAGCGGGCTAGCGTAAGCACAGTAGGAGTGAGGTATGAAAAGCGACTTGAGTATCAAGCAGGACGTCAATGACGAACTGCTCTGGGAGCCCGCGGTGGATGCGGCAGGCGTGGGTGTGGAAGTCGACCACGGGGTGGTGACACTCACTGGGCACGTACATAGCTATCTTGAGAAGGTTGCGGCAGAGCACGCAGCCGAACGCGTTGCGGGTGTGCGCGGCGTGGTTCAGAAGATCGAAGTGCGATTGCCCGGTACACACACGGACGCGGACGTTGCCGAGGCGGCGCGCTCAGCTCTGGAGTGGCATTCCAGCCTGCCATCCAACCGCATCGAAGTTCTGGTGGAGAACGGGTGGGTGACGCTCTCGGGCGAGCTGGATTGGCCTTACCAGTGTGAACTTGCGGCGCATGCCGTCGGTTCACTGCGTGGCGTGGCCGGGTTGATCAACCGCCTGAAGATCAAGTCGCGCGTGGTGCCGGCCAACATTACGCAGCAGATCGGGGCGGCACTCCAGCGTCATGCCGCGCGCGAAGCCAACCATATCCAGGTGTCCGTACAGGGCGGGACGGTGACGTTGAGTGGCCGCGTCGACTCCGCATCGGAACGCAAGGCGGCCACGGGGGCCGCGTGGTCTGCGCCTGGCGTGACGGAAGTCATCGACCATCTGCAGCTCGCCACTTGATGGCAGGGCAGCGCCGCCAGCATCTTCAACGGCGGCGCTTGCCTTCCATCGAGCGGCTACAGTTCACTGAGCGCCGATTTGTTGGCAATCTCAATCTGCTTGCCGCTCACCGCGATCCAGCCTTCGCGCTGGAACCGCGACAGCGCTCGGCTGACGGTTTCCAGCTGCATGCCCAGATAGCTGCCAATCTCTTCGCGCGTCATCCGCAGCGTAAAGCTGGACCCGGAATAGCCCCGGTCTTGCATGCGTGTGGACAGATTGAGTAGGAAGGTGGCGACGCGCGCCTCTGCTGTCAGCCCAGCCAGCAGCAGCATCAACCCGGATTCGCGCACGATTTCTTCCGCCATCAGTTGGTGGAGCCGACGCTGCAGCGGACGAATGTCCTGGCACAGGTCTTCAACACAGTGGAAGGGCATCGAGCAGACGGTGCTGTCTTCCAGGGCAATTGCGTCGCACGTATGACGATCGGCGGCAATGCCATCGAGACCAAGGGTTTCCCCCGCCAACTGGAAGCCCGTCACATGGTTCGTGCCATTGGGGTGAGAAACGACCGTCTTGAAGGAGCCGGAGCGGATGGCATACAGCGCATGAAAGGTGTCGCCCGCACGGAACAGCGATTCGCCTTTGCCGACCTTGCGCCAGGTATGCACCAACCGGTCCAGCTGTTCTTGTTGCGTGGAAGGTACGGCTGCGGTGATACACGCCCAATGCATCATGCAGTTGGCGCACTGGCTGCTCAGCGCCGGGCTGGCTGTTTGGCTGCTCCGTGTTGCATCGCGGACCAGCTTGAGCGGGGGCAGGGACGTGGGGCGGACAACGTCGACGGACGTCTGGGCTTGGAGAGAGCTCGGAATCATGGGGCCTCCGGAGGGCACGCACTGTATTTAGGTCCCGCGCCTGGTTGGGCGGAGCGGGATCGGCCACCGCATGCAGCCACAGTTCGGTGTCCGTATGCTCAGTATCGAAGGTGCGGCGTTTGCGCGAAATCAGGCGGCGCTGAGATGTGCGTCGGCATACGCTGCGATGCTGTCAGGGATCCCTGACAAGGACGGCGAGCTCTTCTGAGGCGCATCCATCACACGGCTAGTATCTGCCGCCATCTGAATGCGCTATGTTGTGTGCATCCCGGCCTTTTTTGGTGGCATCTGTGGTGGAGCAAGACAGCCATTCCTCAAAGAGGGCGTCGCGCAGGCGCCTGTTTCTATCGCGTTCCACACCGGCCGAACTGGTGGCGGGCGGGTTGGCCATTCTGCTGCTGGCTGCGTCAGTCGCCTGGCTTGCCATGGCACTTCAGGCCCGGGATGCGCCGTTCGTATTGTTAGCCCTGGCAAGCATTGCGGTCGTCCTGGCGCTCGTCTTCTATTGGTTACGACTCCGCATGCTGCGGGCAGCGGTGGCCAAGGATCTGACCGATCTGGAGAAGAGCGAGGCCCGGTTGGCGGGCATCATCCGCTCCTCCATGGAAGCCATCATTTCCGTGGATGATGCCCAGCGCATCGTTCTGTTCAATCCCATGGCGGAAACCCTGTTCGGATGCCCGGCCAAGCATGCCATCGGCCGTCCGCTGTCCGATTTCATGCCGGAACGGTTTCGCGGTGCACATGAGGCACACGTGCGGCGTTTTGGCGTGACGGGCGTATCAGAGCGCCAGATGGGCAAGCAGCGTCCGCTGTTCGCGCTGCATGCCGACGGCCGGGAATTCCCGATCGAGGCGTCGATCTCGCAGATCGAGGTGAATGGCGGCAAGCTCTTTACCGTGATGCTGCGCGACACCACGGAGCGCATGCGGGCAGAAGCTGCGCTGCGGCGCTCGCAAGAGGAGTTGCAGCATCTATCGGACAGCATTCTGGCTTCGCGGGAGGAAGAACGGCATCGCATCGCCCGGGAGCTGCACGATGACCTTGGGCAGCGCCTGAGCGCGCTCAAGATGGACATCTCACTGCTGGCGACGGATTTGCAGGCCGGGGAAAATGACAGGGCGCTCATCTCTCAGACAGAGGCCATGCAACGCGTGATTGACGAGACCATTGCGGCGGTGCGGCAGATTTCTGCAGATCTTCGTCCGCCGTTGCTCGATGAACTCGGGCTGGTGCCAGCCATCGAGTGGATCGGCAAGAACTTCCGTCAGCGCTTTGGGCTGATCGTCAACGTACACGCTCAGGAGACGCCGCTGCAGGAGCGTGCGGCAATCTCGGTGTTCCGGATTGTGCAGGAGGCGCTCAACAACGTGGTGCGCCATGCCGACGCGACCCGCGTCGATATCGAGTTTGTGCAGCAAGGCAGCATGCTTGAACTGTCGATTCAGGACAACGGCCGTGGCTGGAGCGGGGTGCCGCCCGCAGCGGGTGAGCGCAAGCCGCTGGGGCTGTTGGGCATTCGCGAGCGCGCGCGTCTGCTGGGCGGTCAGGCCTCCATCACGCATACGCCAAACAACGGATTTCGGGTGAGCGTGCGCTTTCCTGCTGCCCACGAAGTGACCGAGGAGACCGGACCATGATCCGCGTGATGATTGCCGACGATCACGCTGTCATGCGCGACGGCGTACGCCATATCCTGGAGCGGGCTGGAGATTTCGAAGTCGCCTGCGAAGCGTCCGACGGCACCCAGGTGCTGCAGCTCGTGCGCGAGCACCAGCCGCAGGTGATCGTGCTTGACCTATCGATGCCGGGGCGCAGTGGGCTGGAGCTGTTGCGCCAGTTGCATGACGATCACCCGACCGTACGTGTGCTGGTGCTGACCATGCACGCAGAGGAGCAGTACGTCGCACGGGCTTTCCGCGCCGGGGCAGCAGCCTATCTGACCAAGGAAAGCGCCGCAACCGAACTGGTGACGGCGCTGCAAAAGGTGGCGCGCGGCGGCACCTATGTCAGCCCGCCCATGGCCGAAAAACTGGCACATAGCCTGGGGGAGTCCAACGAAGAGGCCGCGCACACCCGCCTGTCCGACCGGGAGATGGAGGTCTACCGCCGGCTGGTACGCGGGGAACCGCTGACGGAGATTGCTACCAGCCTGTGCGTGAGCGCCAAGACCATCAGCACCTACAAGATGCGCTTGATGGACAAGCTGCAGGTGTCCAGCGAGGCCGCGCTGGTGCGCTATGCGATACGCCATCGCTTGTTCCCGGACGACGACACCCTGTAGCGCATCCACACGCAAGACGTGCGCCGCCTTTGCGGCACATCAAAGGCCGGCGCGTGACTCGCTACAAGGCCTGACACGCCCGCCGTGCATGACCGCGGAGGGCACATGTGCCAGCCACTCTCAAACTCGCCTACAAGCGCTGGGTCAACGACAAGGCCAAGCTGAGCGGCTTGCTGGTGGGCATCACCTTTGCGGTGTTTGTGATGATCGAGATGACCTCGCTATTTGCCAGGGTGCTGAACCGGTCTTCCTCTGCCGTGTACAACAATGGCGCGCGCATGTGGTTCAGGACCGGGCCGTTCGGCTTGGTTTTGCACTGAGCTAGGCAGCGCGCACACGTGGCGTTTTCGCCGCCGGTTGTGGTTGATTGGCTTCCTGTGCCGCAGCGTTGCGCTCGGCAGCCACGCTGAAACTGTTGAAGAAGGATCGCAGCGAATCGGCGGATGCCGTGAATAGCTGTGCGCTTGCAGTCTGGGCTTCAGGGCTCTGCATCTGGCCATTCCAACTCGTCAGCTGGCGAAGATAGGCTGCTTGCAGGCTGTTGATGAAATCGATCCATGATCGCAGAGCGGTAGCGCTATGCGTCGACTGCATCTTGGCAAACGTGCTCTGCAGGACTGCCAACGATGCCAAGTCACCTGCACTGCCAAGTTCGTGCTCCATCTCGCGCATATCTTCCAACGCGGCTTCCGCAATCTTGAGACGCATGCGAGCAAACTCAATCTGCGCTTCGAGAAGGAATTCCGCGGCTTGTCCGGCACTACGCAATGTCGCGGATGCCAGATTGCCAGTCATATCCAGTGGTTGTTGCATTGCTGTCTCCGTGTGCAGCTTTTTGGAAGGAAGCGGCCCCTGTGGGATCCGTGCTCAAACGAAGGGTAGACGCTGCAACAGTTTCTGGATTGACGTCGCGCAAACGTGTCGCTCTTGTGCGGTGTCTTGGGCGGTTGGTCATCCTCCGGCCATGCATGCGCGTATTTCATGCACCAATACGAGAGCCAGCCCAGGTGTGAGTGACGCTCACATGGTTCGCCGTAACATGGGAAGCAGTGCCTCGAGCGAGCGCGTATTGAGCACGTCTGCTGCCCCGAGCCACGCTCGCCGTGCTTGTGTGATACCAAAGGACAGGTTGGCCAGGTCCGCCGGGCCGTGCGCATCTGAAGCGATACTCACGAGTACGCCGTCGGCTTTTGCCAGCCGGCATCCATGATCAGCCAGGTCAAGTCGCGCCGGTTGCGCGTTGGCCTCCACGTAGCAGCCGCGCTGCGCAATTGCCTTCAGGACGCGCTGCAGGTCCAAATTACAGGCGCTGCGCTCGCCAATCAACCGCCCCAGCGGGTGCGCCAGGATGGTGAAATGCGGATGGTCGATCGCGCGGAGGAGACGGGCGGTCTGCTTCTGCGCCGGCAGACTGAAGTGGCTGTGGACGGCGCCGACGACAAGATCCAGATGCTTCAAGACAGCGTCGGGCAGATCCAACGAGCCGTCTTCCAGAATGTCGACTTCGACACCCTTGAGCAGCACAGGCCACCCAGCGTGCTCGGCATTGAATCGGTCAATTGCATCGGCCTGTGCGGCCAGTCGTTCAGCGGTCAAGCCATGCGTGACAGCGAGCCGCGGTGATTGATCGGTAATCGCTAGGTATTGAAGGCCACGCGAGCGAGCCTGCGTGGCCATCGCTTCCAGGCTTGCTGTGCCATCGCTGGCAGACGTGTGGACGTGAAGGTCCCCCTTGATGTCGCGCTCCTCCAAGAGCGAGGGCAAGTGCCCCTGGTGTGCGGCCTCGATCTCGCCTTGGTCTTCGCGCAGCTCCGGGCAGATCCACGGCAGACCAATGGCACGATAGACCGATGCTTCGGTTTTGCCGGCCACGCGCGCTTTCTCTCGGAACACACCGTACTCGTTGATCTTCAGGCCTTGCGCCTGCGCGAGTTTGCGCAGCTTGATGTTGTGCGATTTCGAACCCGTGAAATACACCAGCGCGGCCCCAAAGGCGTCGGGCCGTACCACCCGCAAGTCGATCTGCATGCCGTTCTTCAATACGACGCTTGCGCGGGTTGTTCCGGCTGAAATCTGGCGAGCCACTTCTTGGTAGCGTACAAAGGACGCAATGACCTGTGAAGCGTGCTGGGTCGTTGCCAGGAGGTCTAGATCGCCAACGGTATCGAGACCCCTTCGATAGCTGCCCGCGACCACAAGTTGCGCTACCGTGCCGCTTGCCAGCAGGTAGCGCGTCAGCGCTTCCGCACATGGCTTGGCGACGACCAGCCCGTAACGGCGATGGCGTTCCAGGCGCGCGTTGACGGCTTCCAGCAAGCGCAGTTCGCTTTGGGGGCCAAAGCCATGAAGCTCGCGAATCTGATGTGCCGTCGCCGCTCTGGCCAGCTCATCCAAGGTGCCGATCCCCAGTTCATGCTGAAGGATGCGAGCACGCTTGGGGCCGAGCCCCGGCAACTCGAGGAGCTGAACCAGGGATGGCGAAACCTCTGCGCGCACGCGGGTGAGCATGGCGCACGTTCCTGTTTCAACAATCTCACGCATCTTTGCGGCGAGGTCTGTACCGATGCTCGGCAGTTCAGTCAGGTCTGCACCACGTGCCAGCATGGCGTCGATACCCTCCGTCAAGCCTTCGACGACACGTGCGGCGTTGCGATAGGCGCGCACCCGGAATGGGTTGGCCTCTTCAACCTCAAGAAGATCGGCAATCTCATTGAAGACCGTGGCGATCGTCTGGTTGACCGGATGCTGAGCTGCAAGCGCTTTCGGCATGAGAGAACCTCAACTTTGTGCTCTGGGTTGCCTGGTATCCGTGCGTGGCGACTGAGCTTGGCGGCTGCGCCGTGCGCAAGTACCTCATGGTTTCATGTGTGGCCAGCGCCGAGTTGCGCCAGATCAACCCCGCCAATGCTGGCATCCGTATCGTGAGTACAGATCAAAGGGGTTCGCATGGTTCAGTTGCTCATCCTTGCCAATGTGGTCGTGTTTGTCGCCGAGCTCTTTGCCGGAGACGTACTGATACGAGCTTTCGCACTATGGCCGGTGGCCACATCGATGGGCGATGTACACGGCGTGTTCATGCCATGGCAACCACTGACCTACGCATTCCTGCATGCGAACGGCGCACATCTGGCACTCAACATGCTCGGCCTCTATATGTTTGGACGCGATGTTGAGCGGACACTGGGTGCACCACGTTCCTGGCTGCTCTATGTGTCCAGCATTTTGAGTGCCGCATTCGCTCAAATCATGTGCACCTTCTTTGGAATCGTGCCTGCCGGCCCGGTGATTGGTGCTTCTGGCGGCGTATTTGGCTTGCTTCTGGCGTACTGCATTCTGTTTCCGAATCGAACGGTCATTCCGCTGATCCCGCCCATTCCGATGCCAGCATGGTTGTTGGCAACGCTGTACGCGATTGTCGAATTGGTACTTGGCGTGAGTCGAACACAAGGCAATGTCGCGCACTTCGCACATCTTGGTGGCATGGCCGGCAGCGGGTTGCTGCTATGGCGCTGGTTGCGTACGACGGCACGGAAGACTTAGCGGCGCTTAGTCACGGTTTGTCGAAACCACCGCAATGGCAGCCGCTGGCCATGCGAGGTGCGCTCGATGAGGTACACGCTGGTGGCAAGACGCTTGGCAGTTGATCTGCCGCAAAACGCACCAGACCCGCCGTGTCACGATGAATGCGTCGGCCCCGCGCGTGATGGGGCCATTCATCAGGAGGCTGTCATGAGCCAACTCAGGCGTTACGACCCATTCGCCATCGAACCGGTAGGCGACATCTTTCAAGGGCTTCTGCGTTCGTTTCGCGGTGGCGTGGACGGCGCACTGCCGTTCAAAGTCGACGTGACGGAATCCGACACCGCGTACAACGTCGTTGCGGAAATCCCGGGCGCGAAGAAGGAAGACATTGACGTGACCGTCGACCGCGGCACGGTGATGCTCTCGGCCAAGGTGGAGCGCCAGTCCGAGAAGAAGGAAGGCGAGCGCGTCATCCGCAGCGAGCGTTACAGCGGATCGATGCAACGCATGTTCACGCTGGATGCCGTCATCGACGAAGGCAAGGTGGAAGCCACCTACGAGAACGGGCTGTTGCGCGTGACGTTGCCCAAGAAGGAGGCTTCTCCGCAGCAACGCATCACGATTCGTTAAGCGCGGGAGCGGCGCATGCGATTGCAGTTTCTCGGGGCCACCGAAACGGTGACCGGCTCGAAGTACGTGCTGGAGGCAGGCGGGCATCGCGTCATGGTCGATTGCGGGCTGTTCCAGGGCTACAAGTCCTTGCGACTGCGGAACTGGGACGCGCTCGCTGTCAATCCGCACCACATCGACGCCGTCGTCCTCACGCATGCCCATATCGACCACAGCGGCTACCTGCCGCTGCTGGTCCGCAACGGGTTTCGCGGCCCCGTCTACTGCACGAAGGGCACGGCCGAGCTGTGCAACATCCTGCTGCCCGATAGCGCACGGCTTGCCGTTGAAGATGCCCAGTACGCCAATGCGCAGGGCTTCTCACGCCACCATCCCGCCTTGCCGCTCTACGACGAGCACGACGCTGCCAAAGCGTTGCGCAGGCTGCATCCGGTGAACTATGGGGAACGCTTTTCTGTGGCCGATGGGGTTGAGGCCGAGTTTCACCGTGCCGGACACATCATCGGTGCCTCCACCGTGACGCTGCTGGCGGAAGGCCGGCGCATCGTGTTCTCGGGCGACTTGGGGCGGCAGACCGATCCGGTGATGCGTCCGCCGGAGGCGGTGGCAGAGGCCGACACCCTGCTGGTGGAATCCACCTACGGGGATCGGCTGCATCCATCCGGCGATCCGCTCGACGAACTCGAACGCATCGTACACAGGACCATGGAGCAGGGCGGTACGCTGCTGATTCCAGCATTTGCGGTCGGTCGCACGCAGGCGCTGCTGTATTGCCTCTACAAGCTGATCCAGGCGCATCGGATTCCGCACGTACCGATCTATCTTGACAGCCCGATGGCCGAGCGGGCTACCGAGGTGTTTGCCCGTCACGTTGACGAGCTGCATATCGATGCCGTGGATTGCCAGGCGGCCTGTGCGCTGGCGATTCCAGTGCAAAGCCCGCAGCAGTCGATGCATCTGTCGAACGACCGCGCGCCGAAGATCATCCTCGCCGCCAGCGGCATGGCCACGGGCGGCCGCGTCTTGCATCACCTCAAGAGCTTCGGCGGCGGCAAGCGCAATGCCATTCTGATGTCAGGGTTCCAGGCTGCCGGCACGCGTGGGGCGGCGCTGCTGGCCGGGCAGCGGCAGTTGCGCGTGCATGGCCGCGATGTTGCCATCCGTGCGACGGTTGAGCAGATCGCCAATCTTTCTGCCCACGCCGATGCCAACGAGCTGATGTCCTGGCTGCGTGGATTCTCGCGCGCGCCGCAGCAGACGTTCATCGTCCATGGCGAGCCGGCCGCCAGTGACGCCTTGCGTCAGCGGATCGAACGCGAACTGCAATGGCCTGTGTGCATGCCGGAGTACCGGCAGTCCTATGCGCTGAGTTGATCATGGAACCGCTCACGTCACTTCGTACGTTCTCGGGCAAGCCGCAAAGGCGGGTCGTACTGGCTTTGCCAGGCAATCAGGCCGCCGCTGCCCGGCTGGCCGTGCCTCTGGCTGCCGAAATCGGACACGCCGCACTGAAACGCTTTCCCGATGGTGAATTCCACGTGAGGCTGCAAACGCCCGTGAGCGATGCGGAAGTGGTCATCGTCTGCACGTTGGACAGGCCGGACGACAAGGTCATGGCACTGCTGTGGCTTGCCATTGCCGCCCACCAGGGTGGGGCGAGTCGTGTTGGACTGGTCGCACCGTATTTGGCCTACATGCGGCAAGACGCCATCTTCCAGCCGGGGGAGATCTGCGCGGCACGGCATTTTGCCGAGCTGCTGACGCGCTATTTCGACTGGCTGGTCGCCGTCGACCCTCACCTGCACCGCATTCCGAACCTGTCGGACATCTATGGCGTACCCGCTACCGCCGTGCAGGCGGCACCCGCCGTGGCCGCGTGGGTGCAGAGCCACGTCACCAATCCACTGCTGGTTGGGCCGGACGAGGAAAGCCGCCAATGGGTCGAACACGTGGCCAACCTCTGCGGCGCGCCCTGGACTGTTCTGAGCAAGACGCGCCACAGCGCCTGGAGCGTGGAGGTGTCGGCAGTCCGATCCGATTTGCGGGCGGAGCGCACGCCTGTATTGGTCGACGACATCATCTCCACGGGCCGCACCATGATTGCAGCGGCCAACCAGTTACGCAGGGCAGGGCTACCGCGCCCCGTATGCGTAGCAGTGCACGCCGTGTTTTCCGCCGATGCCTACAGCGAGCTGAGTGCCGTGGCCGCAGACGTGGTCACCTGCGACACCATTGCCCACCCCACGAACCGCATTGAGCTGACGGAACCCATCGTCGTGGCGATTTCGAGCATGTTTGATCTACCTCTGCCCACCGCTACGCGGCGCCTTGTGCGGTAAGGGCGAGGTTCCTACGCTGACAAAGGCAAGACCCCAACCCTGTGTGAGATGCACCATGAAACAGATCGAATTCCAGGCTTGCGAGCCAACCTACTGCGCGACGGGCCCAACGTTGCTGTGCGGCGCCTCGGTGGATGGCAATAGTGCCTCCTATGCCATTACCGCAGAAGCACTCGAAGACCACTTTGGCGCCCGGTCGTGCCGCTCGGAAGATCTTGTGCAGGCTTTCTCCGGCCACCGCAACGATATCGAGGCCGTAGCACGGGCCATGTTTGAGATGACTGGGTCCAAGCAGATCACCCTGCATAGCGGCCACTTCCGCTTTCGCCTCTAAGCCGATCGGGAGCCGTCGCCATGCTTGCTCCGCCCGAGGTAGCGGTACTGCCAGACCGGCTGACCTTCAAGCCCCTGGGCATCGACACCTGGCAGGAGCACGTCATCTATATGCATCCGGACTGTGCGATCTGCCGGTCGGAAGGGTTCACCGCGCAGGCCCGGGTGGAGGTACGGATTGGTCAGCGGTCCTTGATTGCCACGCTCAATATGGTCGGTTCAGGCCTGCTGGAGACGTGCGAGGTCAGCCTGTCCGTCAGTGCCGTCGAGTCGCTGATGGCGAGACCTGGTGATGTGGTGACGGTCAGCCATGCCCCCGCGCTGGAGTCGTTGCGCGCGGTGCGCGCCAAGATCTATGGAGCGCATCTGGATACGCACCAACTGACGAGCGTCGTGAGCGATATCGCCAAGGAGCGCTATGCCGATGTCCACATCGCAGCATTCCTAAGCGCTTGCGGCGGCGAGCGCATGAGCATCAAAGAGACCATCGACCTGACGCAGGCCATGGTGGATACGGGTGAACGTCTGAAATGGGACCGCGCCATCGTGGCGGACAAGCATTGCGTGGGCGGCCTGCCCGGCAATCGCACCAGCCCGATCGTGGTGGCCATAGCGGCGGCGGCGGGTCTGCTGCTGCCCAAGACGTCTTCACGCGCGATCACCTCACCTGCCGGCACTGCCGACACGATGGAAACACTCACCCGCGTAGCATTGAGCGCCACGGAACTGCGGCGCGTCGTTGATCGGGTGGGGGCTTCATTGGCGTGGGGAGGTGCGCTGAGCCTGAGCCCCGCAGACGATGTGCTGATCCGCGTGGAGCGGGCGCTGGATGTCGACAGCGATGCCCAACTGGTGGCCTCCATCCTGTCGAAGAAGATCGCCGCTGGGTCGACCCACGTGTTGATCGACGTGCCGGTGGGGCCAACGGCCAAAGTGCGCCGCCTGCAGGATCTGGAGCGTTTGCGCATGCTGCTCGAACGCGTAGCGCGAGCGTTTGGTGTGCACGTCATGATCGTGCGTACCGACGGCGCTCAACCCGTTGGCCGAGGCATTGGCCCGGCGCTTGAAGCGCGAGACGTTCTGGGCGTGCTGCAGCGCTCGCCAACGGCACCGTTTGATTTGCGGGAACGGTCGTTGCTGCTGGCTGCGGCGCTGCTGGAGTTCTGCGAGGCGACAGAGCAGGGCGCGGGACTTCAACTGGCGACGCGCTTGCTTGACAGTGGCGCTGCGTGGCGCAAGTTCGAGGAGATCTGTGAAGCGCAAGGCGGGTTGCGTGTACCGGGCGAAGCGATCTTCCGTCGCGATGTTGTTGCTGAGCAGGATGGCATCGTGACCGAGATCGACAACCGGCATCTCGCCCGTATCGCCAAACTTGCCGGGGCACCGGTGCGCCAAGTGGCCGGCGTGGAAATGCACGCGAGGTTGCATGATCAGGTTCAGGCGGGGCAGCCGCTCTTTACCATTCACGCCCAGGCTTCGGGCGAGCTGGAGTATTCCTCAGCCTATGCGCGGATGCACTCGGCGGTATCTCTGGCCCCAATCGAGCATGCCGGCGTGTGCTCGCCTGTGGTACCTGCTTGTCAGCAAGGGCAGTGAACGATGCGCGGGCGGCCATCCTGGAGGGCAATCCCAAAGGTGATGCAACCGCATTCCAGCCGCACGAGCCCATCGGCATGGGCGGCGATGCAGCCGCAGGACGTGCTCGACAGCCTGGAGACACGACCGCAAGGCTTGACGCAGCAGGAGGCCACCGCGCGCCTTCGCGCGTACGGCCTGAACCGCGTGGCCAACGGGCACCATGCATCCGTGCTCGCCGAGCTGGCAAATCGCTCACTCAATCCGCTCAACGTACTGCTGATCTCCCTGGCGGGCATCTCGGCCGCGCTTGGGGACATTCGGGCGGCAGTCCTGATTGCGGTGATGGTGGTGCTGAGCCTGACGCTGGGGTTTCTGCAGGAGCATCGCTCCAACCGGGCCGCAGAGGCGTTGCGGCGCATGGTTCACACCACCGCGGCTGCACACCGCTTGGGCGACGATGGCACCCCGTGCAACGCAGAGATTCCCATCGAACAGTTGGTACCGGGTGACATCGTGCAACTCGCCGCTGGCGACATGGTGCCGGCGGACCTGCGGTTGCTCAGTGCGAAGGACTTGTTCGTCAATCAGTCAGCCCTGACCGGCGAAGCCATGCCGCAAGAGCGGCACGCCGAGCAGTATGGCGGGATAGTCGACGCAGACTTCGACCTGCCCAACCTGTGCTTCATGGGCAGCGCGATCGTCAGCGGATTCGGTACAGGAGTGGTGCTGGCGACCGGCCAGCAGACCGCCTTCGGACGCGTGGCAGACCTGATTGCCGCACAGCGCGTGCAGACCAGCTTCGATCGTGGCATCACGCGCTTTACCTGGCTCATGCTGACGTTGATCCTGGTGATGGCACCCACCGTCTTCCTCATCAACGGGTTGACCAAGGGCAACTGGTTTGAGGCACTCCTGTTTGCCGTGGCGGTTGCGGTGGGCCTGACGCCCGAGATGCTGCCGATGATTGTGACGGTGAACCTTGCCAAGGGCGCGATCGCCATGTCGCGCAAGAAGGTCATCGTCAAGCGGCTCAACGCCATCCAGAACTTTGGCGCCATGGATGTCTTGTGTACCGACAAGACGGGCACGCTTACCCAAGACCGCATCATTCTCAAGCACCACCTGGACTTGCGTGGCGAGGAGTCCGATCAGGTCTTGGAGTATGCATTCCTGAATAGCTTCTATCAGTCTGGCCTGAAGAACCTGCTGGATATCTCGGTGCTCAAGCACGTTGAACTGGAGCAGCGGCTGGACGTTCACGCGCGTTTTCGCAAGATTGATGAACTGCCGTTCGACTTCGAGCGGCGACGCATGTCGGTGGTCCTGGAGCGGGGCGATGGCAGCCACGTCCTGATCTGCAAGGGCGCGGTGGAAGAGGTGTTGGGCGCCAGCTCGCGCTACGCCAATGGCGAAGAGGTCGGCCCTTTGGAGTCAGGGCATCTGGAACACGCCAAGCGCATGGCGGAGGACCTGAATGGCGATGGTTTCCGTGCTGTGGCGGTGGCATACAAGGAGCTACCGCAGCAGCAGTCCCAATACGCCGTGGCGGATGAGTCGGACCTGATATTGCTTGGCTACATCGCGTTTCTCGACCCGCCGCGGGAGACCGCCGCTGAAGCCATCTCCGCGCTCAAGGCCAGCGGCGTGGCCGTCAAGATCCTGACGGGTGACAACGCCATCGTTGCGCGCAAGATCTGTCGGGAGGTCGGTCTGGACGTCGATCCGGTTGTGCTGGGTACGGAGCTGTCCACCATGTCGCCGGATCAGATGGCCGAGACGGCGGAGCGTGCCTCGGTGTTTGCCAAGGTGTCGCCCGCGCAGAAGGCGGCGATTGTCGAGGCACTGCATCGCAAGGGGCACGTTGTCGGCTTCATGGGGGACGGCATCAACGACGGGCCTGCACTCAAGGCGGCCGACGTCGGTATCTCGGTGGACAGCGCCGTCGACATCGCCAAGGAATCCGCCGACATCATCCTGTTGGAGAAGAGTCTGGCCGTGCTGGGCGAGGGCGTGACGGAAGGGCGCAAGGTCTTCGGCAACATCGTCAAGTACATCAAGATGGGTGCCAGCTCGAACTTCGGCAACGTGTTCAGTGTGCTGGGCGCCAGCCTGTTTCTGCCGTTCCTGCCGATGGCGCCGGTCCAGGTGCTGCTCAACAACCTGCTGTACGACTTCTCGCAAACCGCCATCCCGACGGACAACGTGGATGAGGAGTACCTTGTCCGGCCGCGTCGGTGGGAGATCGGCCACATCCTGAAGTTCATGCTGTACATCGGGCCCGTCAGTTCGGTATTCGACTTTGCGACGTACGCCCTGATGCTGTGGGTGTTTCATGCATGGGGCAATCCGCAACTCTTCCAGTCGGGGTGGTTTGTCGAGTCATTGCTGACCCAGACGCTCATCATCCACATCATCCGAACCGCCAAGGTGCCCTTCGTGGAAAGCCGGGCAAGTACGGCGTTGATCGCAACCAGCGTCGCCATTGCTTGCGCCGGGGTTGCCATGCCACTGACGCCGTTGGGCACGCTGTTCGGCTTCGTGCCGTTGCCGCTGGCCTACTGGCCCTGCCTGGTGGCGATTGTTGTCGTCTATGCCTTGCTCACCCATCTGATGAAGACCTGGTACGTGCGCCGGTACGGGCTCGACTAAGCCGGTCGGCAGCGTAGGCGCCATGTATTGAGCGCGCGAGTACAGCCTTTTGACTATCGTCAGCCGCGCCGTGGATTTGGCGTCGTAGCATGAGTCAAGAAAAGAAGGGGCGGGAATACGCCCCGGGAAGGGGGAAACCATGCTGGAAAAACAGCCCGATGAAGTCGTTGCGGCCACGCTTTGGGAGCTTGAGGCAACGGTGGCAGCGACCTTGCCATGGAGCGCGCTGATTCGCGCGACGCGCTCGGATTGCGGAGGCTACAACGTTGAAGCCAAATGGCCCTGGCTGGGGACACATGGCAATTCGATGTTGTGCGCGCTGGCGATCCATTTTCCTGCCGCCGAGTCCCGTGTCTACTGCGCTCTGGGCCACCCGGGGCGGGAAGAGGTGCGCCAACGCATTGGCGAGTGGCTCAGTGCTGAGCTTGAGTCGCAGTTCGCTGAACTGACAGCGGATATCGGCTTCAGCATCAACCGCACGGTGCCGACAGCGCTGTTCTTTGACGACGTGGACTCGATTCGCGTCACCGCGCAAGACAAACGGCACGACTTTGCACTGTATCGGGGCGCGCCGCCGCCACAGCCGGTGTGATGCCCGCTGTGATGCCTTTCCACGGCCGCGTGTCATTGCTGTGAAGGGCGTCTAGAGTCGGCACTCTTGTCTCGGTTTGAGATGCATCAAGTTCATGCCGCGGCAGCTGGCATCTAATGGGTTGCATATTTGCAACCGTTTGACGCCCCGACCATGCGCACCGCCCCCGTGCCGTCTTCCCCAGCCGCCGAGCTGATTGATCCACCGTTTCACGCTGCGCTTGCACGTACGTCGAGTTCGCTCTCGCTGGTGTCGATGCAACTGGCGTTGCTCGATTGGGCCCTGCACCTGGCGGTGTCACCCGGTAAGCGGCTCGATCTGTGCCGCCTGGCGCTGACCCAGGCCGAGCAGCTCGGGCGCTACGTCCAGAGCTGCACGGCGGCCGGCCCTCAGCAGCCGTGTCTTTGCGTTCTGCCGCCGGCACAAGACCGTCGTTTCCAAGCGGACGAGTGGCGCCTGTGGCCGTTCAACGTGCTGCACCAGTCCTTTCTGCTGACCGAGCAATGGTGGGAGGCGGCCACGCGCGGCGTGTGGGGCGTCGCCAGGCACCATGAAGACGTGGTGGCTTTTGCCGCACGGCAGTGGCTCGACATGATGTCGCCAGGCAACCAGCTGGCGACGAACCCTGTCGTCCTGCGCCAGACCGTTGAGCAGCACGGCACGAATCTCGTGCGGGGCGCGCTCAATGCACTTGACGATCTGGAGCGCGCCATGAGCGGGGCGCCCGCCGCCGGCACCGAACGTTTCGTGGTGGGGCGCGACGTGGCGGTGACGCCCGGCAAGGTCGTGCTGCGCAATCGCCTGATGGAGCTGATCCAGTACACCCCCATCACGTCTGTCATGCCCAAGGTCCAGGCCGAGCCCATCCTGATCGTGCCGGCGTGGATCATGAAGTACTACATCCTGGATCTGTCCCCGCAGAACTCGTTGATCCGCTATCTGGTGGAGCAGGGCCATACCGTGTTCTGCATCTCCTGGAAGAACCCTGACGAGGCGGACCGCGATCTCGACATGGATGACTACCTCAAGCTCGGCGTCTTCGCCGCGCTCGATGCGGTCAATGCCATCGTGCCGAATCAGCGCGTGCACGCCACGGGCTACTGCCTGGGCGGCACATTGCTGGCCATTGCCGCGGCGGCCATGGCGCGCGATGGCGATGCGCGGCTGGCGTCCATGACGCTCTTTGCCGCGCAGACAGACTTTTGCGAACCGGGTGAACTCGGCCTGTTCATCGACGAGGCGCAGGTCAGTCTGCTTGAAGCGCAGATGGCGCAGACCGGCTACCTGCGTGCAAGCCAGATGGCTGGCGCCTTCCAGATGTTGCGATCGTACGACTTGCTGTGGTCACGCGTGGTGGGCGAATACCTGCTGGGCGATCGCGCGCCCATGAACGACCTGATGGCCTGGAACGCCGATGCCACGCGCATGCCCGCGCGCATGCACAGCCAGTACCTGCGGCGCCTGTTCCTGAATGACGACCTGAGCGAGGGGCGCTACCCCGTCAACGGCAAGCCGGTGGTCCTGAACGATCTGGACCTGCCGATCTTCGTGGTGGGCACGCTGACTGATCACGTCGCGCCATGGCGCTCGGTCTACAAACTGCATCACCTGACCGAGGCGGAGCTGACGTTCGTGCTGACCAGCGGCGGCCACAATGCCGGCATCGTCAGCCCGCCGGCAAACTCGCATCGGCGCTTCCAGATGCAGACACGCCACGCAGGCGCGGTTTCGCTGGCGCCGGATGACTGGTTGGCATCCGCCCCCACCGTGGACGGTTCATGGTGGCCGGCATGGCATGCATGGCTGACCGCGCATGCATCTGCCCCCACACCGGTCAAGCCACCCAAGATGGGTGCTCCGGGTCTGCCGCCACTGGACGATGCGCCTGGCACCTACGTGCTGGAGAAATAAATGCGTGTGCAGAAACAACCCTTGGCGTGCGGCTGGTACGCCGGCACACGGTTGGCCGCAATGGCCGCAGCCACGGCCGTCTTGGTGCTGCCGGGCTGTATCTCAATGGCGCCGCCTTACGAAGCTCCGGCGCTGCCCGTGGCCCAGCACTATGACGCCGACGATGGCCGCGATGGCCTGTCCGCCGCAGCCGTCGGCTGGCAAGCGTACTTTACGGACACACGTCTGCAGGCATTGATTGCCCAGGCGCTGGAAAACAACCGCGACCTGCGGACCGCCGTGCTGCGTGTGGAAGAGGCACGCGCGGCGTTTGGTATCCAGCGGGCGGAAACGTTTCCGCACCTCAATGCGCAGGCGGGCATCAATCGCCTGAGCATTCCGGCAGACCTGAGCCCCTTCGGCATGCCTATGCGGGTGAGCCAGTACCAGGTGGGCGCCGGTGTCTCCAGTTGGGAGATCGATTTCTGGGGTCGCGTGCGCAATCTCAATGACGCCGCGCTGGAAACCTACGTGGCGTCCAATGCGGCGCGCCGTGCAGTCGCACTCGGGCTGATCGCACAGGTGGCCGACAGCTATCTGGTCCTGCGTGAACTGGATGAGCGCATCGCGCTGGCGCAGCAGACCGTGGACAGCCGCACCGAGACCCTGCGCATCTTCTCGCGCCGCGTGGCGGTGGGGGCGACATCGCGGTTGAACCAGACCCAGGTTGAGACCCTGCTGACCCAGGCGCAGGCACTGCTCACGCAACTGCAGCAGGCACGCGACGCACAAGCGCACGGCCTGGCGCTGCTCGTGGGCAAGCCGATTGACCTACCGCCGGTTGCCGAGCCGCTCGATGAGCGCCGGATGCTGGCTGAACTGCGTGCAGGGCTGCCGTCCGATCTACTGACGCAACGCCCGGACATCGCCGCCGCAGAGCACCGGCTGCGTGCCGCGCATGCCAGCATCGGCGCGGCACGCGCGGCGTTCTTCCCGCGCGTGGCATTGACGGGCGCGTACGGCACGGTCAGCCCCGAACTCGGCAACCTGTTTGCACCCGGCACGCGCGCCTGGGTCTTTGCGCCGAGCGTCACCATCCCGCTCTTCGAAGGCGGCAAGCTGCGCAGCAATCTCGACCTGGCGGAAGCCCGCCGTGACCTTGCCGTTGCCGGCTACGAGAAGACCGTACAAAGCGCGTTCCGCGATGTGTCCGACGCGCTTTCTGCGCGCAAGTGGCTGGCCGAGCAGCTCGACATCGCGCAGGCCGCGCTGGCGGCGCAGACCGAGCGTGCGCGACTGTCGCAACTGCGTTTCGATGCCGGAGCCTCGACGTTTCTGGAGGTGCTCGACGCGCAGCGCGATCTGCTGGCCGCGCAGCAGCAACTGGTGCAGGTGCGCCGCGCGCTGCTGTCCAGCCGCGTTGGCCTGTATGCAGCGCTGGGCGGCGGCACGCAGGCCGTCGAATCGGCATCCGATCCCCATACCCATTTGAGCCTGACGCCCACTGCGCGCGCATCGGGAGAAACAACGCCATGACAACAACGCCCCAACAACGATGGATTGCACTGATCGCTGCCGCCCTGGTGATTGCCGGTGGTGCATTTGCATGGAAGGCCTTGCGGCAGGACGGCCCCGGCAAGGGCTTTGCCAGCGGTAACGGCCGCATCGAGGCCACCGAGATCGACGTGGCCACCAAGCTCCCCGGCCGCGTGCAGGACATCCTGGTGGACGAGGGCGACTTCGTGACCGCTGGCCAGCCGCTGGCGCACATGCAGGTGCAGACGCTGGAAGCCCAGCGCGATGAGGCGCAGGCAAGGCAGCAGCAGTCCGTCTCTGCCGTGGCCAGCGCGCAGGCTCAGGTGGCGGTGCGCGAGGCTGACCGGCAGGCGGCCCTGGCGCAGATCGCCCTGCGCGAGAGCGATCTGGATGCCGCACAGCGCAGGCTGGCGCGTTCTGAAACGCTGTCGCACGAAGGGGCGTCGTCCATGCAGGAGCTGGATGACGACCGCGCTCGCGTGCGCAGCGCCAAAGCCGCACTGGTGGCGGCCCGCGCGCAAGCGGAAGCGGCGCAGGCCGCCGTGGCCGCAGCCCGCACGCAGGTGGCCGGCGCCAATGCCACCGTCAAGGCCGCAGACGCGACGGTGTCGCGTGTGAAGGCGGACATTGACGACAGCGCCCTGGCCGCGCCGCGTGACGCCCGTGTGCAATACCGCATCGCCCAGCCCGGCGAGGTACTGGCCGGCGGCGGGCGGCTGCTCAATCTGGTGGATCTGTCCGACGTCTACATGACTTTCTTCGTGCCAGAGACGGACGCCGGGCGCATTGCCATGGGCAGCGAGGTGCGCATCGTGCTCGATGCCGCGCCGCAGTATGTGATTCCGGCCCGCGTGTCGTTCGTGGCCAGCACCGCGCAGTTCACACCCAAGACCGTGGAAACCGCCACCGAGCGCCAGAAGCTGATGTTCCGGGTCAAGGCGCAGATTGATCGTGATCTGCTGCGCAAGCACCTCAAGCTGGTGAAGACCGGTTTGCCCGGCATGGCGTGGCTCAAGCTCGACGGCCAAGCCGAATGGCCGGCCAACCTGGCGATCAAGGTTCCGCAGTGACCCAGTTCGCCAATCCGCTCACCCTGCGCGAGGCTCAGCTTGGGCCGCCGCTTGGTCCACCCGTAGTCAGCCTGGCCGGCGTGAGCCTGCGTTACCGCAAGACGCTGGCGCTGGATGGCGTCACGCTCGACGTGCCGGCCGGTTGCATGGTGGGCCTGATTGGGCCCGACGGCGTGGGCAAGTCGAGCCTGCTGTCATTGGTGGCGGGCGCGCGGGCCTTGCAGGATGGGGCCGTGCATGTGCTGGGCAGCGACATGGCCGATCGTCGCGCACGTGCCGCGGTCGGCCCGCGTATTGCCTACATGCCGCAAGGCCTGGGGCGCAATCTGTATCCCACGCTGTCGATCGAAGAGAACCTGCAGTTCTTCGGCCGCCTGTTCGGTCACAACGCAGCGGAGCGCCGCCGACGCATTGATGCGCTCACAGCCAGCACCGGCCTGCGGCCATTCCTCTCGCGGCCGGCGGGCAAGTTGTCGGGCGGCATGAAACAGAAGCTGGCGCTGTGCTGCGCGCTGATCCACGACCCGGATCTGCTGATTCTCGACGAGCCGACCACGGGCGTTGATCCGCTCTCGCGCAGCCAGTTCTGGGATTTGATTGCCAGCATTCGGGCCGAGCGCCCGGGCATGAGCGTGATCGTGGCCACCGCCTACATGGAAGAAGCCGAGCGCTTCGACTGGCTGGTTGCCATGGACGCCGGACAGGTGCTCGCCACCGGCACGCCGGCAGCCCTGCGCAGCCGCACGGGCACCGACACGCTGGAGGCTGCATTCATTGCGTTGCTGCCGCCCGCACGCCGGCAGGGGCACCAGGCCGTGGTGGTGCCGCCGCTGGTGGCCGGCGCGGACGACGATGTGGCCGTGCAGGCGAGCGGGCTGACCATGCGCTTTGGCGACTTTGTGGCGGTCGACCACGTCGACTTCCGCATCCGTCGCGGAGAGATCTTCGGCTTTCTCGGCTCCAACGGCTGTGGCAAGTCGACCACCATGAAGATGCTCACCGGCCTGCTGCCCGCCAGCGAGGGCCAGGCGTGGTTGTTCGGCCATCCGGTCAACCCGAAGGACATCGACACGCGCCGGCGCGTGGGCTACATGTCGCAGGCATTCTCGTTGTATGGCGAGCTGACCGTGCACCAGAACCTCGTGCTGCATGCACGCCTGTTTCAGTTGCCCGAACCCGAGGTGCAGCCGCGCGCGGCAGAGATGCTCGCCCGCTTCGGGCTCCAGGAGGTGGCCGACAGCCTGCCCGAGAGCCTGCCGCTGGGCATGCGGCAGCGCTTGTCATTGGCCGTGGCGATGGTGCACAAGCCGGAACTGCTGATCCTGGATGAGCCCACCTCCGGCGTGGACCCTGTCGCGCGTGACATGTTCTGGCGCCTGATGGTGGACCTCGCACGGCAGGACCGCGTCACCATCTTCATCTCCACGCACTTCATGAACGAGGCCGAGCGCTGCGATCGCATCTCGCTCATGCATGCCGGCCGGGTGCTGGTGAGCGATGCACCTGCCGCGCTGGTACGTACGCGCGGCACGCAGACGCTGGAGCAGGCATTCATTGCCTATCTGCGGGAAGCGTCTGAAACGGTGTCCGACGCTGCGCCAGACACCGCCGAGATTGCCGCGCCGGCACCCGTAACAACAACCACCGCATCAACCGGCACGTCTACCCACCGTCACTTCAGCCTTGCGCGTGCCTTGAGCTACTCGCAACGCGAGGCACAGGAACTGCGCCGCGACCCGGTGCGCGCCACGCTGGCCCTGCTGGGCACGGCCATCCTGATGTTCATCATCGGATACGGCATCAGCCTGGATGTAGAGAACCTTACCTACGCGGTGCTCGACCGGGACCAGACCGCAATCTCCCGCGATTACACGCTCAACCTGGCCGGCTCGCGGTATTTCATCGAAAAACCCGCGATTCGCGACTACGCTGAGTTGGACCGCCGCATGCGCAACGGCGAGTTGTCGCTGGCGATTGAAATTCCTCCAGGCTTCGCGCGCGATGTGGAGCGCGGCGCGGCCGTACAGATCGGCGCCTGGGTGGACGGCGCCATGCCCACCCGCGCGGAAACCGTACGCGGTTACGTGCAGGCCATCCACCAGCTCTGGCTGGCAGACGCCGCCGTGCACCGGCTGGGGATGCGGCTCGCGATGCCCAGCACGATTGAGACGCGCTATCGCTACAACCCCGATGTGAGAAGCCTGCCCGCCATGGTGCCCGCCGTGATTCCGATGCTGCTGATGATGATTCCCGCCATGCTGGCGGCGTTGTCGGTGGTGCGCGAAAAGGAACTGGGCTCCATCATCAATTTCTATGTGACACCGGTCACCCGCGCGGAATTCGTGCTGGGCAAGCAGGCGCCGTACATCGTGCTGGCGATGCTGAACTTCCTGCTGCTGGCATTGCTGGCGGTGACGGTGTTTGGTGTGCCGATCAAGGGCAGCTTTGCGACGCTTGCGCTGGGGGCGCTGATCTTCGTGACGTGCTCGACGGGTTTCGGGTTGTTTGCGTCCACGTTCACGCAAAGCCAGATTGCCGCCATGTTCGTCACCATGATCGGCACGATCATCCCGTGTGTGCAGTTTGCGGGCTTGCTCAACCCCGTGTCGTCGCTGGAGGGCGTGGGGGCCATGATCGGGCGCGTGTATCCGGCCACCCATTTCCTGACCATCAGCCGGGGCGTGTTCAGCAAGGCGCTGGATGTGGGGGCGTTGGGCAGCGCCTTCTGGCCGCTGCTGGCGGCGGTGCCGGTCATCCTGGCCGCCACGCTGTTGATGCTGCGCAAGCAGGACCGGTAGGGGCCGCGCCATGTTAGACCATCCGACCGATCGCCGCGCGGCCCGCTTACGCAACATCTTCCGCCTGGGCGTCAAGGAGCTATGGAGCCTGGTGCGCGACCCGATGATGCTGGTGCTGATCGCGTACACCTTCACGCTGTCGATCTACGTGGCGGCTACGGCCATGCCGGAGAGCCTACACAACGCCTCGATTGCCATCGTGGATGAAGACAGCTCGCCGCTGTCGGCGCGCATTGTCGCAAGTTTCTATCCACCGCATTTCCGCACGCCGGCGCTGATTCCGCTCACCGAGATGGATGCCGGCATGGACAGCGGGCGCTACACCTTTGTGCTCGACATCCCGCCCAACTTCCAGCGCGACGTGCTGGCGGGGCGCACGCCAGCCATCCAGCTCAACATTGACGCCACCCGCATGAGCCAGGCCTTTACCGGCAACGGCTACATCCAGCAGATCGTTTCGGGTGAGGTGAACGAATTCCTGCAACGCCACCGTGCCGCACCTGCCGCGCCGGTCGATCTGGTGCTGCGCACGCGCTTCAACCCCAACCTGGAACAGACGTGGTTCGGCTCGCTGATGGAGATCATCAACAACGTGACCATGCTGTCGATCATCCTGACTGGCGCCGCGCTCATCCGTGAACGGGAACACGGCACGATCGAGCACCTGCTGGTGATGCCCGTCACGCCGTTCGAGATCATGACGGCCAAGGTATGGTCGATGGGGCTGGTGGTGGTGCTGGCCGCGCTGGTGGCACTGGTGTTCGTGGTGCAAGGCGCGCTGCACGTGCCCATTGAAGGCTCGATCCTGCTGTTCATGCTGGTGGCGACGCTGCACCTGTTTGCCACCACATCCATGGGCATCTTCCTTGCGACGGTGGCGCGGTCCATGCCGCAGTTCGGCATGCTGCTGGTTCTGGTGCTGCTGCCGCTGCAGTTGCTCTCGGGCGGTACCACCCCGCGCGAGAGCATGCCCGCACTGGTGCAGGACATCATGCTGGCGGCGCCGACCACGCATTTTGTATCGGCGTCACAGGCGATTCTTTATCGGGGCGCAGGATTGTCCGTCGTGTGGCCGCAGTGCCTGGCCATCTGCGCAATCGGCGCCGTACTGTTTGTCGCATCATTGACGCGCTTTCGAAAAACCATCAGCCAGATGGCATAAGGAGCCAACATGGATACACCTGCCAACCTTCCTCTCGCGCTTTTCAAGGCGCAAGCCGCACTCGGGCTGCAAACGCTGGGCTTGCTCAAGACGGCGCGCCAGCGCTGGTATGCACTGGGCGCAGAATTGCTGGCCGAAGACGTAGCACGTACAGAATCCGCGCTGACCGATCTGCAAGGCGTTGAAGACTGGAACGCATTGGCAACAGGGCTGCCGAACGCGTTCTGGCAGGCCAACCAGCGCGCAATGAATGTGCTGCAGGGCGTGATGCAGACAGCCATCGCCAATCAAGCCAGCTTTGCAACGGATTACCAGCGCGCCATGCTGGAATGGCAGCAAGCTTCGGTGCAGGCACTGAGTGCAGCCGGGAATGCCATGCCGGTGCATACGGCGCTGCAGGGCATGCTGTCGTCGTTGGGGGCGCCGGCCGATGTGTTCATCCGTGCGGCAGCGGTGTCGCCAAGCACGGCACCCGCGCGCGGCAAGGGTAACGGTCAACTTCGTACGGCTTCCTGAGGAGCGCGCATGGGTCCCGATCATCTGCCGGCACCGCCGGCATCACTGCCGGGCGGCGATCTGAGCGTGGTACGCAATCGCACGTTCGACGAAATCGCCGTTGGTGAGACGGCTGCCATCCAGCGTACGCTGAGAGCGGAGGATATCCAGCTCTTTGCCGTGCTGTCAGGGGATGTCAACCCGCAGCACCTGGATCCCGAGTTTGCGGCCTCCACGCGCTTTCACGGTGTGATTGCCCACGGCATGCTGGGCGGCGCGTTGATTTCCGCCGTGCTTGGTACGCGCCTGCCTGGGCCCGGCACGGTCTACCTTGGGCAGACACTGCAGTTTCATGCGCCGGTGCGCATTGGCGATACGTTGACCATCCGCGTGACGGTGACCAGCAAGGACGACGAGAAGAAGCGGCTCAAGCTGGCGTGCGCCTGCACGAACGACAGTGGCACCGTCGCCATCACGGGGGAGGCCGAGGTCATCGCGCCCACCGAACGGATCGAGCGGCCACGCACCACGCTGCCCGATGTGCGCATCACCACCGGTGGCAATGGCATCCACCGGCTGCTCGACCATGTGCGGCCCCTTGGGGCGATCCGCATGGCGGTCGTGCACCCGTGCGACGCGCTGAGCCTGTCTGCCGCGCTGGATGCGCGTGCTGAAGGGCTCATCGTGCCGTGCCTGGTAGCACCGCGCGCCAAGTTGATGCGCGTGGCCGCTGAAGCCGGGCTTGACCTGAGCGGCATGGAAATCGAAGACGTGCCGCACAGCAGCGCCGCGGCCACGCGCGCCGTGGAGCTCGTGACGCAGGGCAGGGCCGAGGCGCTCATGAAAGGCAGCCTGCATACCGATGAGCTGATGGCCGCCGTGGTGCGGGCCGAAGCCGGGCTGCGCACCAAGCGCCGGATCAGTCATTGCTTCGTCATGCAGACGCCAGCGTATCCGCGCCCGTTTATCGTGACGGATGCCGCTATCAACATTGCGCCGACCCTGGATCAGAAGGCCGACATCATCCGCAACGCCATCGATCTGGCGCATGCGATTGGCGTGGAGCGGCCACGCGTGGCGATTCTGGCGGCCGTCGAAACCGTGAACCCGCACATGCCCGCCACGCTCGACGCAGCGGCGTTATGCAAGATGGCCGACCGTGGGCAGATTGAAGGGGGCGTGCTGGACGGGCCACTGGCCTTCGACAACGCGGTATCGGCTGCTGCCGCGCGCATCAAGGGCATTGTTTCAGAAGTGGCAGGTCAGGCCGATGTGCTGGTGGTGCCGGATCTGGAAAGCGGCAACATGCTCGCCAAGCAGTTGGAGTACCTGGGCGGAGCTGCCAGCGCTGGCATTGTGCTCGGTGCCCGCGTGCCCATCGTATTGACCAGCCGTGCCGATTCGCGTGAATCGCGCATTGCGTCATGTGCCATCGCCACGTTGCTGGCACACCGTTACCGCATCCTGCCGCCATGACCGATTGCATCGTCGTACTGAACTGCGGCTCGTCGAGCATCAAGTTTGCGCTGTTCGATGTCACGCAGCTTCCGTTGGCCCGTACCCCCGTGTGGAGCGGGAAGGTGGAGGACATCGGCACCGATCACCCCACGGCGACGGAAGCCGGGGCGCCAGCGCAGGCCGTGGAGCTTGACGCCGCGCGGCCGTATCACGCGGCGCTGCTGCACATTCGCCAGCGTGTCGAGCACATGCTCGGCAACCGTCGGCTGGTTGCCGTGGCGCACCGGGTGGTGCACGGCGGCGCCAAGTACTTCGCACCCGTGCGCGTGGACGCGGAGGTTCTTTCTGATCTGCGCAGCTACATCCCGCTTGCGCCGCTGCACCAGCCGTTTGCGCTGGAGGCCATCGAGGCCCTTCTGTCAGAGCTGCCGGAGGTGCCGCAGGTCGCGTGCTTTGATACAGCGTTCCACCACACGCTGCCGCACGTTGAAATGATGCTGCCGCTACCGTATGCAGCGTGGGAGCGTGGACTGCGGCGCTACGGCTTTCACGGCCTGTCGTACGAGTACATGTCGATCGTCTTGCCCGAGCGACATGGCGACATTGCCCATGGGCGGGTCGTCGTCGCGCACCTTGGCAGCGGTGCCAGCCTGTGTGCCATGCGCGGGCTGGAGAGCGTGGCGACCACGATGGGGTTTTCCGCGCTCGACGGCCTGATGATGGGCACCCGCTGCGGGGCGCTGGACCCAGGCGCGGTGCTTTACCTGATGGAGAAGGAGCATCTTTCTCCGGCGCAGGTGGGGCATGTGCTGTATCACGAATCCGGTCTGCTGGGCGTGTCGGGGGTGTCATCTGACCCGCGTGACCTGTTGGCGCAGGAAGCCGACAACCCGCGCGTGCAGGCAGCGCTGGCACTCTACGTGCGCCGCATCGTCCGCGAGATCGGCGCCCTGGTGGCTGTTCTGGGCGGTCTGGACTTGCTGGTTTTTACGGCGGGAATTGGCGAACACAACGCCGTGCTGCGCGAGCGCGTCGTGCATGCGCTCGGCTATCTGAGTGCGGATTTGAATGACGGGGCCAACCAGACGCATGCCGCCATCATCTCCAGTTCGGCCAGCCGGATTCGCGTGGCAGTGGAGCCGACCAACGAGGAGTGGGTTGCTGCCCAGCACGGTGCCCGATGCGTGCAGAGACGAGGTTGAGCGGGCTGCTGCAGTACGTTGCGGGTCAACAAGCCCGTTGCGGACGACAGCGGTGCCCTTCGGCCTGTCGCCCCTCTTCCTTCAGGCAAGGTCATTCCTGACCCGCCCATCCGCCACGGAAGAGGGGCTTGCGCTCAGCTGATCAGAATGCGTGTTTCAGGCCAACTCCAGCCAGCACCGTTTTTGCACCGGGTGCAGTGCCTCCGGCAACGATTGACGTTTTGATGCTTTCGAGCGGATCTGCCGTGCCCACGGTGCCTGCGTCCACGTAGACCAACTGCACATACAGCGTGGTGCGCTTGGAGAACGCGTAGTCGTTGCTCAGCACGACCGATTTGGTGGAGCTGTCGTGCGTGCTGCTTTCGTATTTGCTGTAGTAGCCGGCCAGTGTGGCGGTATTGGCAGGGCTCCACTTGTAGTCAAGCCCGACGCCGAGCGATTTGACGTCGGACACGCGTCCACCGGTGGGTGCGTTGTTGGTGACACCGATGTAGTTCACCCTGCCCGTGAAGGCATCGAACGGCACCGCCACACCCGCGCTCCACAGCCGGCTCAGTGTTTGGCCGGTGCCGCTGTCCGACGTAGATTGGTAGCCGAGGCCGACCGTCACCGGGCCCGTGTAGGTGGCCCCCAGCGAGAGCTCATTGCCGCGCTTGACGCTGCCTGCCGTTTCACCCAGCGAATACGCGACACCCAACCACACGGGGCCGAAGTTGTTGGCGTACTGCACGGCGTTGCCGATGAACACGCCGACATCGTTGCCGGGGTTCGTGCCGGCGCCCATCGCGTTGCCTGGGGCGGGGAGCTGGTTGTAGGCCCAGCCGTACAGGTTCGAGAACTGCTCTTTGAAGCCGCGTGCTTCGGTGCCGATCGTACCGATAAGTGCCGGGCTGTATTGGCGGCCCAGCGTGATCGCGCCCCAATTGCCGCTGAGGCCGACGTTCGCCTGACGGCGGAAGAGCTCTGAAGTGAAGCCGGGGCCGGTGGTGAGCGTGCCGGTGTCGCTGCTGAAATGCCCTTCGAGGTTGAAGTTGGCCTTCAGGCCACTGCCCAGATCTTCCACGCCCTTGAGGCCCCAGATGCTTGGGCTGATGCCGCCCGAATGCAACTCCGTGATGCTGCCGCCGGCTGCGCTCCGGTTCTGGTATTGCAAGCCGGCGTCGACCGTGCCGTAGATCGTGACGGACGATTGCGCGGTAGCGCTACCCGCTGCGCTGCCGAGAGCGGTTGCAAGGGCCGCCAGGGCGCATTGTCGAAAGCGTTTGTTCTGCATGTTGTCTCCGTATTGTCTTTGTGTGATGCGCCCATGGATTCGGCTCGGACGCATTGGGATGGGCGCCAATTGCGCGAAGCGCGCTCAACGCCGGCGGGGGCTTTCGCAATACGCGTACCAAGGCGCATGCGGACGTTTGCGGCGCATTGCAAACGGGTAGGCAACGTTTGCGGGTGCTGAGAGCGGGATCGGTGCTGTGGCGTGGCGGGACAGTCGGCGCAACACCTGTGCTGCGTCTGTTCAGCAATGGAGCAGCGCGCAACGCTGTCAGGTTGACGGCGCGCTTTGCATCCAGCGGTCTTCCAATTCGCGCCAGGCGCGCGCTACGTTGAATGCGTGTCGAGGATGAAAGTGGCGCCAGTCGCGATAGGCATCACCCGGCACATAGTCGAGCGCGCGGGCCGCGTCTGCGCCGGCCTCGATGGCCTGGGTGATCACGCCATCGAGCATGTCGAGATAGGACAGCGTGGGCTGCAGCATCAGCGCCGGGGTGCCGATGGCCGTGCCGACGACGATGCCGGCCGGCAGTGGGGTCAACGCACGCAATGCGTGTTGCCAGCCCACCAGCGAGCCTTCCTGCAGGTCCGGAACGCGCTGCCGATAGGCCAGGCCGCCCACGCAGAGCACGCGCCGCTGCGGGGCGTACAGCACCGTGTCTGACGCGCTATGCGCTGCCGCGTAGACATGAACCTGCCACGCAGTCTTGCCAGTGTGCAGCCAATCGCCATCGCGCAGTGCGGGCTCGGGAATTACGATCTGCGTCTCGTGCATGACGCGCTCGCCAAGCATGGCGGTTAGCCTGGCCAGGCAGGCCTCGCAACGCTGCCGCATCAGGCTGGCGGTGGCTGCCGATGCCAGAAAGGCGGGGCGAGGTTGCAGTTGCGCGAAGGCTGCATTGGCCAGCACGTGCTCGGGGTGCGCGTGCGTGTTGACCACCCAACGGATGGGCTCGGCGGTGATGTGCCGGATGGCGGCAATCAATCGATCGCCCCATCGCGCGTGCGGGCCGGGGTCGACCACCAGCACGCCGTTGCCGGTCACGTGCACCAGCGTTGGCACGACTTCACCGGCGTTGGCGCGCGAGGCTTCGGCGTTGTCGGCACGCGCGGCGTACAGGCCGTTCTGCAGGCGCAACAGCGTGACCTGCACGGGCGCTGCAGAAGCAGTCAGGGCCGGGTTGATCGTGGTTGCAAGCATCAGGCGCATCCAGCGTCGCCGGGCAGGGTCTGGCGCCATGTCAGGGCGCCAGCGCGGCGTTCTCATAGCTCGGGTAGAAGCGGGTCACGTTGCGCACGTACTCCGCTGGCATGCCGCCCCATTGCGCGTAGGGCGCATCCACCAGCATGGCGATCACCTCGGCCAGATCTCGCCCCTCTTGCGCCGCATGCCGCATGCGTGCATCCAGCCAGAGCAGGTATTGCCGCGTCTGTGCGATGGCGTCTGTCTGGCCGAGTGCCGGGCCGTGGCTGGGGATCAGGATGCGCGTGCCGCTCTCGGCAACGATCTTCTGTAACTGATCGAGACTGGTCAGCCAGTGCTGGATGTTGGCGTGTGGTGTGGTGGGAATCCGGTCACGGAATGCGAGGCCGCCCGCGAAGACCACGCCGCTTGTCCGGTCCACCAGGACGAGATCATCGTCGGTATGTCCTTCGAGCCGGATGAGGTCGATGTGATGGCGGCCCAGGGTGCGCTCACCCGGTGTCAACGGCAGGCTGGGCGGCGTCGATGCCGTGTTCCGCATCCAGTCGCCACAGAGGCGGTAGAGGTTGTCCGCATAGGCTTCGCCCTCGCGTTGTGCACCGGCGATGGTGCCCGGCAGCGCCTGCGCGCCAACGTCCGCATAGGCCTGGTTGCCGAAGAAGTAGTCGGGATGCAGGTTCAGGTTGAACACCCAGCGCACGGGTGCGGACGTGACCCGGCGGATGGCTTGCCGCTGCTGCTCGCCGTACAGCACGGACGGCCCCGTGTTGATGACGAGCACACCGTCGCCGGTATCGATGAAGCCGGTGTTGATGATGTTGCAGCCGTTGCGCGCAGAGAAATCCGCATTGGCGCCTTCCAGCACCCAGATGTCGGGCGCCACGGCGCGCGGCACGAGGTGGTAGTCGAGGCCTTGCGCATGTGCGCTCGCCATCAGTACCGCCAGACACAGCAGGATGCCCAACTGTCGGTTCAGCCAGCTCATCGTGTCACCTGTGCGCGGATGCGGTTGCCGTTGTTGTCGACGCCGGCCACGCTGATGCCGTGCTCCACGGGACCATCCAGATCGAACGAGAAGATCGGGTTCTCCGCCACCGGTTCGTACAGCGCCAGCCGAAGCATGGGCTGGCGCCGTGCATCGAGCAGGTCGAGTTGTTCGATATGGAAGGCGGGAATGCCTGCCACCAACCCCGTGTCCATCGGATGCATCACGCGCAGGCGGATGCGGCTGCCCGCGCCGTTGAAGCCCGGAAACACGCGCGACTCGACCTGGTTGAGCGTGGTGCTCCAGCTGGCGTCCTTGCGGGTGGCGCCGGGCAGTGTGCAGCCGCCGCCGGTGGCATCCACCATGAAGGTGCCGACATGCCAGATGCCATCCGGCGTGCGCGCCGCCACGCGCACCGGTGATGCCTCCTGCAGCTTGAACCGGAACGACAGTGCGGGGCGCATGCGCATCGGCTCGAACTCCAGCACCTTGCGGATCGGGTTGCGATCCACCACGACGACAACGCGTTCGACCTTGCCAAGCGCAGACGCGTCAAACGCAATGGGCACCTGCATCGGGTCTTCCGCAAATGCGGGCCCGGTGATCTTGATGCGGTTGTCGAACGTGGCCCGCGCGGCGCCGAACATCTGCTGATGAATCATTGGCCAGAGCGGTGAGCCTGCAGGGTCGGTGTTCGTGTCCGCCTGTGCAGACCAGGACACGTATGCAAGGAGCAGTGCAGCGGCAAGGCGGGGAGCCGTTCTCATCGTTTGTTTTTCTGGTTCGGATGACCAGAGAGCATTGCGAAAGTCATGCCATGCGCGATGCGTGCTCCGTGTCGGGCCACCGGAGGACGGGGCGTTGAGCTTTGCAACACCCGGTGTTCCATTCTGGAGCAGTCGTGTGCGCAAACGAGGAAGAACCGCCGATTCCGCAGAGGCGAAACATCTGTCGCAGGGCATGGCCCGGGTTTTGCAGATGACGGGCAGACACAGCGCACATCACGACGCTGACGTCATCACGCAAACATCAGGAGACAACCCATGCGTTACGCTCACCCCGGCACTCCCGGCGCCATCGTTTCGTTCAAATCGCGCTACGGCAACTTCATCGGCGGCGAATTTGTTGCGCCGGTCAAGGGCCAGTACTTCACCAACACCACGCCGGTCACGGGCGAGACGATTGCCGAATTCCCGCGCTCGACCGCCGAAGACATCGACCGTGCACTCGATGCCGCACACGCTGCCGCCGACGCCTGGGGCCGCACCTCGGTGCAGGACCGCTCGCTGATCCTGCTGAAGATTGCCGACCGCATCGAGCAGAACCTCGAACTGCTGGCCGTGACCGAAACATGGGACAACGGCAAGCCCGTGCGCGAAACGCTGAACGCCGATATCCCGCTCGCGGCTGACCACTTCCGCTACTTCGCCGGTTGCATCCGTGCGCAGGAAGGCTCAGCGGCAGAGATCAACGAGCACACCGTGGCGTATCACATCCACGAGCCGCTGGGCGTGGTCGGGCAGATCATTCCGTGGAACTTCCCGCTGCTGATGGCCGCCTGGAAACTGGCCCCCGCGCTGGCCGCCGGCAACTGCGTCGTGCTGAAGCCCGCCGAGCAGACCCCGCTGGGCATCTGCGTGCTGCTGGAGCTGATTGGCGACCTGCTGCCCGCCGGCGTGCTGAACGTCGTGCACGGCTACGGCAAGGAAGCCGGTGAGGCGCTGGCCACCAGCAAGCGCATCGCCAAGATCGCGTTCACGGGGTCGACGCCGGTGGGCTCGCACATCCTGAAGTGCGCCGCCGAGAACATCATTCCGTCGACGGTGGAGCTGGGCGGCAAGTCGCCCAACATCTACTTCGAAGACATCATGCAGGCCGAGCCGAGCTTCATCGAGAAGGCCGCCGAAGGCCTGGTGCTGGGCTTCTTCAACCAGGGCGAAGTGTGCACGTGCCCGTCGCGCGCGCTGGTGCAGGAATCCATCTACAGCCGCTTCATGGACGCGGTGATGACCAAGGTGGCCGCCATCAAACGCGGTGACCCGCTGGACACCGACACCATGGTCGGCGCACAGGCCTCGGAGCAACAGTTCTACAAGATCCGCAGCTACCTGGAAATCGCGCAGGAAGAAGGTGCCGAATGCCTGGTTGGCGGCGATGTGGAAGTGCTGCCCGGCAATCTGGCCAAGGGCTACTACATCAAGCCGACGCTGCTCAAGGGCGACAACAGCATGCGCGTGTTCCAGGAAGAGATCTTCGGCCCCGTGATTGCCGTGACGACCTTCAAGGACGAGGCGCAGGCCGTGCAGATCGCCAACGACACCGAGTACGGCCTGGGTGCCGGCCTGTGGACGCGCGACATCAACCGCGCCTACCGCGTGGGTCGCGCCATCAAGGCAGGGCGTGTGTGGACGAACTGCTATCACCTGTATCCGGCGCACGCGGCCTTCGGTGGCTACAAGAAGTCGGGCGTGGGCCGCGAAACCCACAAGATGATGCTCGACCACTACCAGCAGACCAAGAACCTGCTGGTGAGCTACGACACCAAGCCGCTGGGCTTCTTCTGATGGTGTAGCCGTTGGTAGTTGGCAGGAACAGGCAGGCGCGCGGTCATCGAGACCCGTGCGCCTGCCGCTGACCTGCGGGGCGCAGACCTCGCAGGCAAATACAAGAGAAGAGGAGACATGGCCATGCGCCAACCACACACGCTGTTGCATGACGGCGGGTGTCTACCTGTTGCCATTGATTCCTGATCGGGAATCGTCATCGCCACGCCTTTTCTTTGGGATGCCCCGCTTGCACACCCAGGCACGGCGAGAGAGAAGAACCAGGGAGACACGCTGTGCATTCAAGCACCCGCCATCTGTGCAAAGCCGCACCCCGCGCGAGCGGTGTGGTGTTGGCGCTCGCCGCTGCGGGACTGCACTCGCCGGCATTGGCCGAGGACCAGATCATCGCTGTGGCTTTGCCCACGGCCCAGGTCATCGGGTCGACCCCGATCGATAGCATCGGCGTGCCGCTATCCCAGTTTCCGGCCAATGCGCAGCGCGTGAGCGCAAAGGATGCGCGCGAGCAGCGCAGTTCGAACCTGGCTGACCTGCTGAATGACAACCTCGGCCAGGTCAGCGTCAGCAACGGCTCGGGCAATCCGTACCAGAACGACATCAACTACCGTGGGTTCCAGGTGTCTTCGCTGCTGGGCGTGCCGATCGGAGTATCGGTCTACTTTGACGGTGTGCGGATGAACGAGCCGTTCGGTTCGATCGTGAACTGGGATCTCATTCCCATGAACGCGATGTCCAGCGTCAACATCCTGCCGGGCTCTAACCCGATGTTCGGGCTCAACACCCTGGGCGGGGCACTCGTCGTCAATACGAAGAATGGGAAGGACAACCCCGGAACGTCGATCGAGGTGCTTGGCGGATCGTTCGGCCGGAAGGCGGTGAGCTTCGAGACCGGCGGCGTCGACGAGGCGCACAACCTCGACTATTTCGCGGCCGGCAACTTCGATAAGCAGGACGGCTTTCGCGACCACTCCGGTTCCGAGGTCAAGCAACTGTTCGGCAAGGTACGGTGGCGCGGCAACGAAGGCGCGACCCAACTGGAGCTGTCCGCGGCGCTGGCGGATACGTCGCTGAGCGGCACCCAGTCGCTGCCGGTAGACATGATGTCGAACCGCAGCGCCGCCTATACCTGGCCAGACACCATCACGAACCGGATGGCGTTGCTGAACCTGAAAGGCAGCCACTGGCTGAACGACAACAACCAGCTTGCCGGCAGCGTCTATTACCGCAAGGCCAACCTGCACAACGTCAATAGCAACGCGCAACTGGACGATGGCTGCCGCAACGACGACGGCTCACTGGCAACGACCACTGCCGGCGGCGTCACCGTCTACAAATGCGCGAACAAGGCGCCGAATGGCACCGCCGTGAATGCCGTGACCGGTGCCAATGCGCTGGCGCTGGGCTATGGCCGCTGGACCAATGCCATCAATACCAGCGTGGTGGATTCCGCCACGCATGAAGACACGGTGGGCTCGTCCCTCCAGTGGTCAAACTTCGACAACCTGGCCGGGCACAAGAATGCGTTCACGCTGGGCGGCGCGTTCGATCATTCGCGCATCACCTATGACCAGACCACCTACCTGGCCCGGTTGATCAACTATCAGACGGTGGTGATCCCCAATCAGGAATACGGCTTCACCACCAATGGGTTGGCACCGTCCGCATCGAATCCCGCGTCGTTTACCGGCAGCAACGTCATCGGGGCGGTGAACCTCGCGTCCAACGTCAACAACTTCAGCCTGTATTTCACCGATACGTTCAGCGTCACGAAACAGTTGAGCGTGACGGCATCCGGCAGCTTCAACTACACGGCGCTCAACCAGGGCGGTGCAAACCGCAAATTCCTGAACGAAGACGGCGGCTACACCTGGACGGACGGCGTATCGGGCACGTCTTACTACAACCCCGACTACCTGGGTGCTTATCGGTATGCGAACTCCGGGTCGGGAGTCGCATCCAGCCCGAATGGCGTTCCGGCGGGGGCGGTGGCCGGGCCAGAAACGAACAGCCTTGCCGGTTCGCACCACTACCAGCGTTTCAACCCTGCGCTGGGGTTCAACTACGACCTTGGCAAAGGGCAGGGCATCTTCGGCAGCTACAGCGAATCGATGCGGGCCCCGACCTCGATCGAGCTCTCGTGCGCCGATCCAAACAGCCCGTGTTCGCTACCCACCGGCTTCAATGGCGACCCTGACCTGAAGGCCGTGGTGGCCAAAACCATCGAGTTCGGCGGGCGCGGAAAGGTGGGCAAGTCCACCTACTGGAGTGCGTCGGTCTACGACTCGCGGCTCAGCAACGACATCCAGTTCATCGCCACGTCGAACACGTACGGCTACTTCGCCAACGTTGGCAAGACCGAGCGGCGTGGCTTCGAGGTAGGCGCCAGCACGCAGATCGACAAGTTGAGCCTGTCGGCCAACTTCGGTTACGTCGATGCGATCTACAAGTCGGCATTCACCACGGCCAGCGGGCAGAACGTGGTCAGCGGCAACAAGATCCCGGGCATCCCCGCCAAGACACTCAAGCTGGGGGCGTCGTACGCATTCAGCCCGAGCCTGTCGATGGGCGCCAACGTGATCCTGGTCAGCAAGCAGATTGCCCACGGCAATGAAAGCAATGCCGACCCGAACGGCGTGGTGGCTGGATACGGCCTCGTCAACCTGAACGTGCACTACAAGCCGACGAAGAACCTTGAGATCTCGGCCTATATCAACAACCTGTTCAACAAGCGCTACTCCACGTACGGCCTGTCGGGCACCACGAGTATCTACACGCTGGCGACGCAGCAGTTCATGACGCCGGCGCCACCGCGCGCGATCTGGATTGGTCTGACCTATTCGTTTGGCGGCAAGGCTTCCGGCGCCGACAAGGACTGAACTCATCGAAGAAGAGACAACCATGAATGCATTGACCTACTACCTCCAGATCGCCACGTTGGTCTGCGTGGGTTTGGTGTCCACCCTTGAGGCGGGTGCCGAGGTGCCGGACCCCGTCGCTTACGTGACGAATCAAGGAGGCGGCGTGACCGTGCTGAATGCCCGCACGCTCAAGCCCGTTGCTGAGATTGCCGTGGGGAAAGACCCGCGCGGTCTCGCCGTCACGCCCGACGGCCGCTGGCTGCTGACAGCCAATCAGGGCAGCGCGGATGTGTCGGTGGTCGACACCGGCACGCGCAAGGAAATCAAGCGCATCGCGGTCGGCAGGAATGTCGAATTCATGCGCATCTCGCCGGATGGCCGCCGGGCGTTCGTGACCTACGAGCCGTCATCGGAAGGCGGGCCGCCGGGCAAGGGCGATGGGGCTCAGAAAAACAATCGCGACGATCGGGACGACGCCCCGGCTGAGGTGGCCATCATCGATCTCAGTGAATGGGCCGTTGTCGGCCGCATCAAGGCGGCGCGCGAGACGGAAGCCATCGAGTTCTCGCCAAGTGGCAAGTTGCTGCTGGTGGCCAACGAGGGCGACAACACGGTCGGTGTCTATGACTTGTCCACGCTCAAGCAGATTCGGTCGGTGGATGTCTCGCCGTTCGGCAATCGGCCGCGTGGCATCAAGATTGCGCCGGACGGCAAGACCTACGTTGTGACGCTGGAAAACTCGAACAACCTGTTGTTGCTCGACGCCGGCTTCAAGCCGATCAAGGCGGTGCCGACCGAGCGCGGGCCGTATGGCGTTGCGTTCGACCGCGAGGGCCGCTTTCTCTGGGTAGCTGCAAGCCGCGCGGATCAGTTGCAGGTGTTCGATGCCCGCACCTTTGCGCCGGTGGCTGCCATTCCCGTCGGCAAACGCTGCTGGCATTTCAGCTTCACGCCCGATGCGCAGAAGCTGCTGCTGGCCTGCGGCCGGTCCAACAGCGTGCAGGTGATCGACCCGCAGACGCACGCGGTGGTCGATACGCTCCAGGGCTACAAGCTGCCGTGGGGTGTGGTGACCTATCCAACTGCAGTGGGAAGCCTCGATGCGCCGCACTAATCGACCTGTGGTCCCGCTGATGCGAGGCGCTGCCACGACCTATACGGGCATCCAGATCGCATTGCATTGGGCCAGCGCCTTGCTGCTGTTCGCGCTGTTTCCACTGGGCTACTACATGACCAGCCTGGCGAAGGGCGCCCCCGGAAAAGCCGCGTTGGTGAATCTGCATAAGTCGCTCGGGCTGACGGCCGCACTGGTGATTGCATGGCGCCTGATCGTGCGAATGCGCCAGTCGGCTCCACCGTCGATTCCGGGCCTGCATTGCTGGGAGACGGAGTTGGCGCGCATCACGCATCGTCTGCTCTACATGTGCATGGTCGTGATGCCGCTCTCGGGCTACCTGGGTTCGTCGTTCAACCAGTACGGAACACGCTTCTGGGGCGTGCCGCTGCCGCGCTGGGGTTGGGTCGATAACGCATTGCAGCACCTGTTCTACACGCTGCATGGCATGACCGCCTATCTGCTGCTCGGTTTGGTTGTGTTCCACGTCGCCGGGGTGATCAAGCATCAATGGTTCGATGCACAGCGCTGCGTGCAGCGCATGTTGCCCGGCCAGGGCGAACGCACCCTGTAGGCCGAGGTATCGATGAAGAACCCTGGTTCGGTTGCACTGTTCCATTTCGCAACAGAACACACGATGTGTTCCGGTATGGCACGCACCGTGGCGTTTCGCCCCGTGTGAAACCGCCGTTTCACGGCGTTTTCCGATGGCACGGGATTTGCCCTGGGTCCCTTCGGTGTGACATCACACTGCCAGACCCGGACCATAAAGACAGAGGTAGAGGAGATAAGAATGAGGACACTACGAGTGATTGCACTTGCGGCTGCGATGGCGGCAGCAAGTGTTGCCGTGCACGCGGCAACGCCCCCCGTCACCGACGCCATGATCGACAACGACGCCAAATCGTCGGGCGACGTGTTGACCTGGGGCATGGGCACGCAAGGGCAGCGCTTTTCGACGCTCACCAAGATCAACACGAAGAACGTCAGCCAGCTCGTGCCGGCCTGGTCGTTCTCGTTTGGCGGTGAGAAGCAGCGCGGGCAGGAAGCCCAGCCGCTGATCTACAACGGCAAGATGTTCGTGACGGCGTCGTACTCGCGCATCTACGCGATCGACCTGAAGACCGGCAAGAAGCTGTGGAAGTATGAGCAGCGCCTGCCCGAAGGCATCATGCCCTGCTGCGACGTCGTCAACCGCGGTGCGGCGCTGTATGACAACCTGGTCATCTTCTCCACGCTCGATGCGCAGCTGATCGCGCTCAACCAGGACACCGGCAAGATCGTCTGGAAAGAGAAGATCGACGATTACGCCGCCGGTTATTCGAGCACCGCCGCCCCGCTGATCGTCAAAGGCATGGTGCTAACCGGTGTGTCGGGCGGCGAGTTTGGTGTGGTGGGCCGCGTGGAAGCGCGTGACGCCAAGACCGGCAACCTGATCTGGACCCGTCCGACCGTCGAAGGCCACATGGGCTACAAGTACGACAAGGACGGCAACAAGACCGAGAACGGCATGACCGGCACGCTCAACGCCAGCTGGCCGGGTGAGACGTGGAAGACCGGTGGCGCATCGACGTGGCTGGGCGGCACGTATGACGCGCAGACCGGCCTGGCCTACTTCGGCACCGGCAACCCAGGGCCGTGGAACAGCCACGTCCGCAAGGGCGACAACCTGTATTCGTCGTCGACGCTGGCCATCGACCCGAATACCGGCAAGATCGTCTGGCACTACCAGAACACCCCGAATGACGGCTGGGATTTCGACGGCGTGAACGAGTTCGTCACGTTCGACATGGACGGCAAGCGCGTGGGCGGCAAGGCCGACCGCAACGGCTTCTTCTATGTGAACGACGCGAAGACCGGCAAGCTGCTCAACGCGTTCCCGTTCGTGAAGGTTAACTGGGCCACCAGCATCGACCTCAAGACCGGCCGCCCGAACTACGCACTGGACCACCGCCCGGGCGATCCGGCCGAAGCCACGGGTGAAGACAAGAAGGGCAAGTCGGTGTTTGCAGAGCCTGGCTTCTTGGGCGGCAAGAACCAGATGCCGATGGCGTACAGCCCGCAGACCGGCCTGTTCTACGTGCCCGCCAACGAGTGGGGCATGGACATCTGGAACGAGCCGATCAGCTACAAGAAGGGCGCGGCCTACCTGGGTGCCGGCTTCACCATCAAGCCGCTCAATGAGGACTACATCGGCGCACTGCGCGCGATCAACCCGAAGACCGGCAAGATCGAGTGGCAAATCAAGAACAACGCGCCGCTGTGGGGTGGGGTGATGACGACCGCCGGCGGCCTGGTGTTCTGGGGCACGCCGGAGGGCTACCTGAAGGCGGCCGATGCCAAGACCGGCAAGGAACTGTGGGAATTCCAGACCGGCAGCGGCATCGTCGCGCCGCCCGTTACGTGGGAAGACAACGGCGAGCAGTTCGTGGCCGTGGTGTCGGGCTGGGGCGGTGCAGTGCCGCTGTGGGGCGGTGAGGTGGCCAAGCGCGTGAACTTCCTGGAGCAGGGCGGTTCGGTCTGGGTGTTCAAGCTGCACAAGAACTAAAGCTGTACCGCGCCGGGGTGTGCGCTCCCAACGGTGTGCAACCCGGCGCGGCCGATTTACCGCGTCATGGAGTTTGAGAACGTGATCACGCGCAATGGAGTGTTCTCGCTGTTGGCCATCGTGTCCGCAGCAATCGGAGCGGCGCCCGCCCACGCGGCGCCCGACATGCAGGCCCTGGCTGAGAAGAGCGGTTGCTTCTCGTGCCACGCCATGCATACCAAGATCGTCGGGCCGGCATTTGCCGACGTGGCTGCCAAGTACAAGGGTGACGCAGAAGCGCCCGCACGTCTGGCGCAGAAGGTGCGCGATGGCGGCAAGGGCGCCTGGGGCCGCATCCCGATGCCCCCGCATCCCAATCTCAAGGAAGATGAGGCGAAAGAGCTGGTGGCCTGGGTGCTGAGTACGGGCTCTTGATTTTCAGCCGCTGTTGCAATGAAGAGGGCCGGCATTGTCCGGCCCTTCTTCATGGTTGTCTGCTATGACGGTGTGAGCTGACGCGAGTTCGCATCCGTGCGGAACACGATGGGCACCTCGCCGGTGCGGGTGTCGCGCATCTTCCCGAAGCCGTTCATCGCGGCCATCCGGCCTTGCAGTACAACCTTCTGCAGCACACCGTGGTCCGGCGAGCGGCCACATGCCGGGTCCGTGCGTGTGGCATCGCCCGTCAGCAGATAGGCCTGGCAGCGACAGCCGCCGGCATCCTCTTCGCGCGATTCGCACGACTGGCACGGCTCGGGCATCCAATGCGTGCCACGGAAGCGCTGGAAGGCATCACTGGTCTGCCAGATTTCGCGCAGCGGCTGGTTGAGGACGTTGGGCAACGCCAGCCCCGGCAGCATGCGCGCCGAGTGGCACGGCAGCGCCACACCGTCGGGCGCGATGCCAAGGAACGTGGTGCCCCAGCCGTTCATGCACTTCTTCGCACGGTCTTCGAAATAATCCGGCACCACGTAGAGCAGTTGGCAGCGTTTGCCGATGCGTGTGCGGTACTCATTTACTACGGCCTCGGCGTCGCGTAACTGCTCGAACGTCGGCATCAACGCCAGGCGGTTCTCCCATGCCCAGCCGTAGTACTGCGTGTTGGCGAGTTCCAGGTACTCGGCGCCAATCTCCAGCGCCATGTCGATGATGGCGCCCACGTGCGGCAAGTTGTGCCGGTGCATCACGCAGTTCATCACCATCGGATAGCCGTGCGCCTTGATCAGGTCGGCGACGCGGCGTTTTAGGTCAAAGGTGCGCGTGCTAGACAGGAAGTCGTTCAGCTCGCGCGTGGAATCCTGGAACGACAGCTGGATGTGGTCCAGCCCCGCCGCACGCAACGCACCAAGCCGCTCATCGGTCAGGCCCACGCCCGAGGTCACCAGATTCACGTAGAACCCGAGCTTGTGGGCTTGTGCGACCAGCGTTTCGAGGTCCTTGCGCATCAGCGGCTCGCCGCCGGACAGGCCGAGCTGCACGGCGCCCAGCGCCCGCGCCTGCGTGAAGACATCGCACCATTGCTCGGTAGTGAGTTCCCGATCGTGCTGCGTGTAGTCGACCGGGTTCGAGCAGAACGGACAATGCAGCGGGCAGCGATAGGTCAACTCCGCCAGCAGCCAGAGCGGCGGGCCCGGGAGCGGAGGGGAGGCGGCCTCAAACGAGCCAGCCGCGTTCGAATGCATGTTTGACAAAGGCGTGGACCTCCGGCGCGATGCCCTGCACGCCGAAGGCGGACTGCAGGTCATCGATCAGCATGTCGAGGGTATGGGCGCCGTCGCAGCGCTGCAGGATCGCGGCGGCGCTGTCGTTGAGCGTGACCATGCCCTCGGGGTACAGCAGGACCCAGCTCTGCTGCATGTCTTCCCACTGCAGCCGGAAGGTCCGGTGCAGCGTGGGGTGGCTGGGATCAGGCAGGGATGGCGTCATGGGCGTGGGCCTGTTGGATGGCATCGAGCATCGACCAGAGGATGTCGAGCTTGAACTGCAGGATGTCCAGCGCACGTTGCTGCTGCTCCGGCGTGCGGAAATAGTCGAGCGTGACGCGCAGGCCGTGTTCGACATCGCGCGAGGCCAGCGGAATGCGCGAGCGGAAATACGCCAGCCCTTCCGGCTGCACCCAGGGGTACTGCTCAGGCCAGCCGGCCAGCCGCTCCTTGTGGATGTCCGGTGCAAACATCTCCGTGAGCGAGGAGCACACGGCTTCTTGCCACGGCGCACGCCGCGCGAAGTTCACGTACGCATCCACCGCAAAGCGCACGCCCGGCAGCAGATGCTGGTGCGACCACAGTGCGTCGCGCTTCAGCCCAACCGCTTCGCCCAGACGCACCCAGCTCTCGATGCCGCCCGGCCGGTCGTCGTCGCCGTCGTGGTCGTGAATGCGGACGATCCACTCACGGCGTGTTTCGCGGTCGGGGCAGTTGGAGAGGATGGCCGCATCCTTGAGCGGGATGTTGACTTGGTAGTAAAAGCGGTTAGCGACCCAGGTGCGGATCTCTTCCGGCGTACATTCCCCGGCGCGCATGCGCAGGTTGAACGGATGGTGGATGTGGTAGCCGGCCTGCTTTGCGCGCAGGCGGGCCTCAAACTCGTGGGCGGTCCAGGCAACAGGGTGTGTCATAGCGCGATTTCCATGCCGTCGTAAGCCACCTCGATGCCGTGCGCGTCCAGCTCCCGGCGTTGCGAGGAGTCTTCGTCGAGGATCGGGTTGGTGTTGTTGATGTGGATGAGAATCTTGCGTGCGGCCGGCAACTGGTCGAGCGTTTCGATCATGCCGCCGGGGCCGGACTGCGCAAGGTGCCCCATGTCGGCCGCCGTCTTGGTGGAGAAGCCGAGGGCGAGCATCTCGTCGTCGCGCCAGCAGGTGCCGTCCACCAGCACCACGTCAGCCGCGCCCAGCTCGTCGAAGACGTGCGGCTCGATGCGCGCGAGGCCCGGCGCATAGAAGGCGCGTCGGCCGCTCTTGCGATCGACGATGCGCAGGCCGATGTTGTCGCCCACGCGGTGGGCATTGCGGCTGGGCGAATACGGCGGCGACTTGCTCTCCAGCGGGATCGCCGTCAGTGCCAGATCGTCGAGCGGCGGGATGGTGAATGCGTTGCCGTCCAGCGAAAGCGTGTGTGCATCCAGCCCGCAGTAATACGACAGCAGGTGTGTGAGCGGGAACGCGGTGGACAGATCGCTGAGCACTGCCGCGCTGGCATAGAGCGGCAACGCCTGACGGTGCTCGCGCAGCATCAGCAGACCGGTCACGTGGTCGATCTGCGCGTCGATCAGCACCACGCCCGCGATGCCCGTATCGCGCGGCGTGCGCGCCGGTTGCAGCGCCGGCGAGGCACGCAACTGCGCGAGGATGTCCGGCGAGGCATTCACCACGATCCAGTTGTGCAGACCATCGCCCAACGCAATGGAAGATTGCGTGCGCGGGGCGGCGCGCACGGTGCCGCGCCGTACACCGTCGCAGTTGCGGCAGTTGCAGTTCCACTGCGGGAAACCGCCGCCGGCGGCCGAGCCAAGAACTCTGAGTATCGTCATGATGCGAGCCCAACGTGTTGAGCGGATTGAGCAAGAAGTCGGCCAGGAAGATGCGCGAGGCAAGTCGAAGGCGAAAAAAAAACCCGCCGTGAACAACCAGCGGGCCTGGAGGGCTTTGCGTGCTCAGTCGTGCGACATCAGCGGTTGGCGATGTACATGGTGATTTCGAACCCCAGTCGCAGTTCGGTGTAGGCGGGCGTTGTCCAGTTCATGTCTCCTCCGTGAGGGTTGGCATAGTTAGTGAGTGCAGTGTTCCGCAGCTGACGCAGGCATTCTGCCGAACGCAGCCGCCCATCATGAAGGCAACATCCATGCCCACTCCAGACTGGCCAACCAACACCACTTGCCTTGACTTGCGCACGCCGGACGGCCACGTCCTGCATGTGCGGCAATGCGGGCCGGACGGCGGCGAGCCCTGGCTGGTGTTGCATGGCGGCCCCGGCAGCGGCTGCTCGCCTTCGATGGCCGCGTGGTTTGATCCTCAACTGCATCGCGTGGTATTGCCGGACCAACGCGGCGCCGGACGCTCGCGCCCGGCCGGTACCCTGCGGCGCAATACGGTGACGGCGTTGCTGGCCGATCTCGAGCAAGTGCGCCGCACGCTGGGCATCGAACGCTGGGGCGTGGTCGGCGGGTCATGGGGCGCGGCGCTGGCACTGGCCTATGCGGACCGCTTTCCCGACGCGGTGGCAGCGCTGGTGTTGCGCGGCACCTTCCTGACCGGCTTCGACGATGTGCAGGCGCTGTTCAACGCGCGTGGTGCCGGCCGTGATCTGCTGCGTGGTATGGATCGGAAAGGGGAGGGTCTTCCCGGCGCGCGCGGGCGCCTTCTCGTTGCAACAAATATGTTGCAGGTTGGTACAACTGTTCAGAAATTGAACATCGCCACCCAGTGGCAGCGTGCAGAGCGTCGACTGTTGGGACTACGGTCGCAGGTGGGGCGCCCAACGTGGCTGCAGCAGATGGCCCTGGTGCGCAAATACCAGATTCAGGCGCATTACCTGTATCGCCGGGCAGGGCTAGGGAAATCTGCGTTGCTGCGGGCTGCTGCACGTATCGGTGCACGAGGGTTGCCGGTCACGCTGCTGCATGGTCGGGAAGACAACGTTTGCCGTCCGGAGAATGCGCTGCGTCTGGCTGCAGCGATACCGCAAGCGCGGCTGGTGTGGGTGCGGGGCGGGCACTTGGCCGAGGGCGCAATGGCGCAGGCGCTGGGTGCCGCCATTCGCGCGTCGGCGTGGTCAGTCGGTGTCTGAGGGCAGGCCGCCGGCCTCGTCGATCCGGCGGTAGATGGTGTTGCGCGAAATGCCGAGCGCCTTGGCAGCAGCGGAGATGTTGCCGTTATGCGCCTTCACGGCCGCCATGATGGCCATGCTTTCCACATCGGCAAGCCGCTTGGGGTGGGCGTTGCCGGGGATGGCCGCAGCCGGTGGCGCGTCCGCAGCCGTTGCGCTGACCGGGGCGGGCTGCTCGCCGTGACGTGCCTGCCAGTCTTCAAGGAAGTCGTCGGGCAGGTGGTCTTCCGTGATTTCCGGGGCGTCATCGGCCATCAGCCGGGCGGTGCGCAGCAGGTTGCCGAGCTGGCGGATATTGCCTGGCCAGTGGTAGCTGCGGAACATCTGCATCACCGCGTCGCTGATAGGCGGTGCGTCGGCCTGTTCGAGCTTCAGCAGCTTGTCGGCCACCACATCGAGGTCGCTGCGCTCGCGCAGCGCCGGCAAGCGTACGACCAGGCCGTTGAGCCGGTAGTACAGGTCTTCGCGGAACTGGCCGCTGGCGATCATGTCGCGCATATTGCGGTGGGTTGCGCACACCACCGCCACATCGACCTGGATCAGCTTGTTGCTACCGAGCGGTGACACCGCGCGCTCCTGCAACGCGCGCAGCAGGCGGGCCTGCAGATGCAGCGGCATGTCGCCGATCTCATCGAGGAACAGCGTGCCGCCATTGGCCAGCACCATCTTGCCAATGCCGCCTTTCTTGCGGGCCCCGGTGAAGGCGCCTTCCTCATAGCCGAACAGTTCGGATTCGATCAGCGCTTCCGGAATCGACGCGCAATTCACGGCGACAAACGGCCCGGCGTGGCGCGGGCTGTCGGCGTGGATGGCGCGGGCCAGCAGTTCCTTGCCGGTGCCGGTTTCGCCCAGCACCATGACAGTGATGTCCTTGCCGATGACCTTGCGCAGCTTGCCGATGACGGTCTTGATCTGCGAGTCGCCCGTGTCCAGCGCCTCCAGGCTGGCGGGCTGCCTGGCCGGCTCGATGTAAGGGCGGCGCGGTGCCGTATCACGGTCAGTCGACATATCGTTGCCGATTGCACCGCCCACGATGCGGTTGGCAGGCTGCTTCCATTCGACACGCGCAAACACTTTCACGCCGCTGGGCAACTGCAACTGCACGATGCCCGCTGGCGCGCTGCGCTCCCGGTCGATCAGCTGCGACATCGACAGCCCGAACAGCGACGAGAAGGTATGCGCATGCAGGGAGCGGATTGACAACCCAAGCTGGAATTCCCCGCTGCGGTTGGCCGACAGGAAGCGCCCGGCGGGCGTAAAGGCCGCAATGCCTTCGACCAACGTGCCGATGAATTCCGGGCGCGAGTGGAAATGGATGCACACCACGTCCTGGAACGTGTTGGCAAACAGCTGGTTTTCGATCATCTGCGCCGACATGCGCACCAGTGCCATGGTGTGCTTGTGAAAGCCCCGGTGGTCGCCGGTCACGTCCAGCGCGCCCACCGTGGCGCCGTACGGATCGAAGATCGGCGCGCAGGAGCAGGTGAGGAACTGGTTGGCCTGCAGATAGTGTTCGGCGGCATGGACCAGCGTGGGCTTGCCGTCGGCCAGCGCCGTGCCGATGGCGTTGGTGCCCCGGCTTTCCTCCGACCATGACGCGCCCGGCTGCAAGGCCACCTTGCTGGCCTGGGCGAGGAAATCGTCATCGCCCAGCGAATGCAGGATCAGGCCCGACGTGTCGGTCAGGATCACCATGCTTTGCGTGTTGACGATCTGGCTGTAGAGCGTCTCCATCACGGGCAGCGCATGCGCAAACAGCGATTGGCTGCGCTCGATCTCGGTTTTCAGCTCGCTTTGCAGCACCGGGCTGAAGTCGGGCGACTCGTAGGGCCGCAAGCCATAGGACTTGGATCGTTCGTGCGATTGCGCGATCAGCTCGGGCTGGTCGTTCGGGCCGTCACCGAGCGTGGCAGGGGTGTTCTCGGACGCGCGGGTGGCTGCCGCGTGAGGGGTCATGGTCGGTCTCCTTAAACTCGCCCGCAATCTGTGTGCGGGTCGCCCGGCTCGCCCTGGTCGCTATCGCCAGAGACAAGCCGGAAGTGTTGCGCCATGAAGCAAGACCCTTGCCAGGGTGTTGCATTCCTGAGCACCTGTTGCCAACCCACACGCCGGATCTCCAGACCGCTTCGCGGATGTTTCCCCGATTTGCCGGTAGCGTTATCGCCTTGGTATGGGTCTTGCAGAAAGGTCTCCAAAAATCGTTTTAACGACACTCAGGAGACAAACCTTGAAAACGCCTCGCAACTTGTTCGCGCTGCTTTCTGCCTGCGCACTTCTGGCTGGGGGATTGCCCGCCACCGCAACCGCTCATGGTGATGTCACGCCGCAGGCCGTGGACACGCACACCTTACCGCAACTGGGCGTCGATTGGCGTCAGGACAATCCATACCGCGCAGGCCCCGCACATGACGAGGCACTGCGCATCGGGGCCTCGGCGTACAACCAGAACTGCGCGCGCTGCCACGGGCTGGAAGCCATTTCCGGTGGGATTGCGCCTGACCTGCGCAAGCTCGATACCGACTGCATGTCGCTGGCCGACGCGAAGAAGAAGGACGCCTGTTTCGCAGAGGTCTCGCAGTACATGACGAGCACCGTGCGCCATGGCCGCACGCGCGACGGCCGCGTCTACATGCCGCCGTTCGACGGCGTGCTGAGCCAGGAAGCCGTCTGGGCGATCAAGACCTATCTTGAGTCGCGCCGCGTGCAGGACTAAGCGGCCGTCCCGTTGTTTGCTGTTTCGCGAGCCGGCGCTGTCCCAGTCTGCGTGTTGCGTCGGCTCGTCTATTGATCCGCCAGGAGAGGTCTCATGAACGCCCGTCTTTGGTTGGACATGGCTCGGTTCTTTTGTCGTCTTGGCCGCAGCCTTGCCAGCTTCCTAGTTGCTGCGGCAATCATTTGGGTAGGCGCCACACCGGCGCATGCCGACATGGCAAAGATTCGCCAGGGTGGCAGCCTGAAGGTCGCTCTGTATAAGGGGCTGCCGCCGTTCTCAGACAATGTGGGCGGCCAGTTCACCGGCATCGACGTTGCGCTGGCGAACGCACTCTGCAAGCAGATGGGGTTGTCTGCCACGCTGCTGCCGTTCGATGCCGACGACGACGGCATGTCGGGCGACCTGCGCAACATGGTTTGGAAGGGACACTATCTGGGGTATGGCCCGGCCGACGTCATGCTGCACGTGCCGGTGGACCCGAACTTCGTTCGTCAAAACGACCAGGTGCTGATCTTCGCGCCGTATCACCGTGAGGGGTTCGTGCTGGCCTACGATCATGACCGTATCCATCAGGTCAGCCGCTTCGAGGACTTGGCCGGCCAGCCGACCGGTGCGGAACAGGGGTCGGCAGGTGCCAATGCCTTGCTCTCGGGCGCCCAAGGCGCGCTGCGCGACAAGGTGAAGATCTACGCTGAAGCTGACGAGGCCTTGCGCGCTTTGTTCTCCGGCGAAATCGCCGCGGTGATGGTGACGCGCTCGCAGTACGAGAGCGCGCTGAAAACACAGGGCAAGTCTGCCGCGCGCTTCCCAATCACTGAACTTGAGTCGCCCGTTCTACCTCCGCGTGGCTGGGCCATTGGCATGGCGGTCAAGGAGGATCAGCGCGCGCTGGCGCAGGCGCTGGAAAGTGCGCTGCAAGCCCTGCGCGAGAGCGGTGAGTTGCAGCGCATTTTTGCCCGGTATGGGGTGTCGATCGTGGCGCCTTAAGGGCAAATATTGCCCCTGACTCTCCACCTCATTGCGAACCATCAACACAGGTTTGTTGATCTTGCGAGCCACGCATTCGGCCGGATAGCGGTGAGCCTACGCCAGCCGACGCGTTTCGACCCAATCCACAATCTTGCTGGCCAATGTCTTGGCGTCGTAGACAGCAGTCATGCTGTGCAGCCGCAGCGCTTCGCCCGACACTGCTGGTCGACGATCAGCGATGAAACACCACGCCCGGCCAGCCGGCGCGGAAGGCCGACTCGGTAAAGCATTTCCCGTTTCCCGGGCGGAGCCGAGGCTATTAAGCTGTACCAGCGCGGGGTAGGGCCATCGACACCTTCAGCGCGAACGTAGAGGTCGGCGAGATGCGTCTCGCCATTGGGGCTACACAAGCTCAAAAGTGTTGGCGTTCCAAGCGGGCATCATGGTAGGGCTGGAGAACGGTGTGTTCCCTAGTGGCTTGGACAGGACTAAAGGGCAGTTGGAAGAGGTGGCTCGTCTTTTCCATGTAGGCGTGACGCGCGCCAAAACACAAATTCATCTGACCTACGAGTCAGACGAGTCGCCGCTGATTTCGTTTATTCGGAAGGCAGCCTAGTTGATCTGACTTTCAAGGAGCGACCAGTGTCTTTGGGCTTCGGTTTCCCGAGCATTGTCCTGATGGGCGTGCTTTGCGGCTGCGATTCTGGTTCTTTGGCTGCGGCTGTGCGACAGAGCTGACGTAGCTCCGTGGCCGCCCCCTTGGGATTTTAGCAAGACGACGGAGCAAGACCGGAATCCCCGCAAAGCCTTGGCTTCGGCACAAGCGGACGGCTCTGGCGGTAAAAGCGACGGTAAAGCACCAGGTTGATCACAGTCGTTCCCACTGACCACGTGGGTTTGGGGAGCCTGTTGAGGATCGAGTGGGAATGAGGTTGCACTTCCCTAGCTAGGCATTGAGAAGAAAGCCCGCATTGCGCGGGTTTTTTTCGTCCGGCGGTGCCATGCAGGCGAGGTACCCGGTGTGTTTCAAGGCATTAACAAACGATCTTGGTGGCGTGCCCGATTTTGCCGTGTTTGGATATACGCAAATTGGAGAGGCACAGAGTTAAGCCGAACGTGGGCGACGCGGATTGAGGAATTGTTGTTTTTCTCGATGCAGGCATCGGTCGTTGTATTTTTTTCGGATAGCTGTTGGATAATTTTGTGCGCGCTTGGCTTTCTGCAAATAGGGACACCAAGGCGACACAAACAGAAGACAGAAGGGCGTGCCTGAAAGTGGCAACGTTCTGCTAAGGAACAATAACAATGGACTTGCTGCGCTTTCTGCTGCGATTGCCCGTTCGGGTCGCCAGTTTTCTGCTGTCGTTGATTGCGCGCATATTGCGGCCAATATTCGGCAGCGTTGCCTGGTCGGCGCCCGCATGGATGCCCGCTACGGCAGCCGTGGCCCGACGCCGGCCCTGGCACTTCGGTGGTGGTGTCGCAGCAGCCATTGCACTGGCGATTGCTGGCGCGTTCGGCTGGCACTGGTATCAGCACCGTCCGAAGCCAGTCGAGCCCGAGCGCATCACGTTCAAGGTCAGGGCGCCCGCCTTGACCAGCTATATGGATGAAGAGGGCAAGCCCAAGGTCACCATTCATCCGCTCGACATTGATTTCTCGCATTCAGCGGCGCCAATCGAACTGGTTGGCAAACCGGCCGGCAACGGCATTTCGATGGAGCCCGCCCTCAAGGGAGAGTGGACGTGGCTGAACGATCGTACGTTGCACTTCATGCCGGCCGCCGATTGGCCGATTGGGGCGCACGTTGAGGTGAAGTTCGACGTGGCCCAGGTGTTTGCCAAGCATGTGCTGCTGGCGGATGACCATCTCGAGTTCAATGTCCCAGCATTTGGCGTGCAGTTTGGCGCAAGCGAGTTCTATCAGGACCCGCAGAATGCCGCGGGTAAGAAGACGATTTTCCCGATCCGGTTCAATTACCCGGTCGATGCAGCCCAGTTTGAGAAGCGCATTGCGCTGGAGATGGTCGGCCGCGATGGGAAAACCAGCACGCCGCTGCGCTTCAGCGTCACCTACGATGCGGCCAAGCTCAATGCCTGGGTGCACTCCCAGCAGCTCGACATTCCACGTGATGATCTGTCGGCGCGTCTGACGTTGGACAGTGGCGTGCGCAGCATCCGCGGTGGCGACGGTACCAAGGCGCCGCAGCAGACGGCCGTCCGCGTGCCGGGGCTGTACAGCCTGGCTGTCAACCAGCTTGCCCCGACGCTGGTCGACAACGACCGCTACGAGCCGGAGCAGGTGCTGCTGGCGGAATTGAGTGGCGCCGTGCGCGGCAGCGATCTCGCGGGTCTGGTCAAGGCCTGGGTGCTGCCCAAGCGCAAGCCTGGCGTCGACCAGGGGGACGACGAGCCGCCGTATTCCTGGAACATCACGGAAGTTGGCGAAGACGTGCTGCGCCAATCGCAGTCGCTCAATCTCGAGCTGACGCCAACGGAAGGCGACTACGCGCCGCTGCAGAGCTTCAAGTACCGCGCGCAACCCGGGCAGCGCGTCTACGTGCGGGTGGATGCCGGCCTGAAGTCGTTCGGCGGTTACCAACTCGGCAAGCCGGTGCAGCAGGTCCTGACCGTGCCGGACTATCCCAAGCTGCTGCGCTTCATGGCCGACGGCTCATTGCTCTCCATGAGCGGCAGCAAGCGCATCTCGGTGGTGTCACGCAATTTGCCGGGGATGAAGCTGGAGATTGGCCGCGTCAGGCCCGATCAGCTTCAGCATCTGGTGAGTTTCAACCAAGGCACGTATGCGCGCCCCCAACTGAGCTACAGCTTCGGCGAAGACCACATCGTTGAACGCTTCGAGCAGAAGCTTGCCTTCCCGGAAACGGACCCGGGCAAAGCGCACTACGAGGGTGTCGATCTTGGCCAGTACCTGAAGAACGGCAAGCGCGGCGTCTTCTTGTTGCACCTGTCGGGCTACGACCCAGCCGCCGAAAAGAAAAAGGCGGACGCCGCTCAAGCGGATGCGGATACGCAATCAGGGGTCGACAGCGACGGTAGTGGTGACAGCGAAGCCGGTAATGGTAATGGCGATAGCGACGGCGACAACGGCCAGGTGCCGACAGATACCCGCCTGATCGTCGTGACGGATCTCGGCATGCTGGTTAAGCGCGCGCTGGACGGCAGCCAGGACGTGTTCGTGCAGTCGATCCGCACCGGGCGCCCGGTGGCGGGGGCATCCGTGTCGGTCGTGGCGATCAATGGCCAGACGCTCTATACGCAGACGACCACTGCCGACGGCGTCGTGCACTTCCCGACCTTCAAGGGCCTGGAACGCGAAAAGCGTCCGAAGCTGTACATCGTCAAGAAGGGCGAAGACCTGTCGTTCCTGCCGATTGCGAACTCCGACCGACAGCTTGATTTCTCGCGCTTTGACGTTGGTGGCGAGCGTAACGCGACCAACCAGGGGCAACTGTCGGCGTACCTGTTCTCCGACCGGGGCATCTACCGGCCGGGCGATCAGTTCCATATCGGCCTGATCGTGCGTGCCGCCAGCTGGGCGCGCAGCCCTGCGGGCATTCCGTTGCAGGCGGAGATCGTCGACCCGCGCGGCATGACGGTGAAGCGCCAGCCCGTGACCGTCGATGCCTCGGGCTTTACGGAACTCGACTACACCCCGGCCGAGACGGCGCCCACCGGCACTTGGGCGGTCAATCTCTACATCGTCAAGAATGGGCAGGCCGTCGATGCGCCGATCGGCAGCACCACGGTGCTGATCAAGGAGTTCCTGCCGGATCGGATGAAGGTCGAGGCCAAGCTGTCGCAACAGGTGGCCGAGGGCTGGGTCAAGCCGGATCAGCTCAAGGGTATCGTCGATGCGCAGAACCTCTTCGGCACACCGGCGGCGAACCGCCGCGTGACGGCATCGCTGACCCTGCGGCCGGCATGGCCGGCATTCCGCAGCTGGCCGGGTTACCAGTTCTTCGATGCGCGGCGCGCGAAGGAGGGTTACACGACCCAGCTACAGGACGGCAAGACCGATGAGAAGGGCCACGCAGAGTTCGACCTCGACCTGAAGAAGTACGCCGATGCCACGTATCAGCTGTACTTCCAATCCAAGGCATTCGAAGCCGAGGGCGGGCGCAGCGTGGCTGCAAATGCACAGGGGCTGGTGTCGAACAATCCGTGGCTGGTCGGCTACAAGGCAGTCGACGACCTGGGCTATGTGAAGCGTGGCAGCCCGCGCACGGTCAAGCTCGTCGCCATTGACCCGGGCGCGAAGGCGATCGAGCTGAAGGACTTGCGTGCGCAACTGGTCGAGCTGCGCTACGTGTCGGTGCTGACCAAGCAGGATTCCGGCGCCTACAAATACGACTCGCGGCTCAAGGAGGTGCCGGTCGACGAGAAGCCGCTGGCGATTCCCGCCGCCGGGCTCGACTACGCCCTTCGCACCGACAAGCCGGGCAACTACGCGCTGGTGATCCGCAGTGCGGACCGCACCGAGGTCAACCGCATCCAGTACCTGGTGACCGGCGAGGCGAACGTATCGCGCTCACTCGACCGCAACACCGAGCTGCAGATCAGCCTGAGCAAGCACGACTACAAGGCAGGCGAGTCGGTGGAGGTGGCCATCCGTGCGCCGTATGCGGGCAGCGGCCTGATCACAATCGAGCGCGACAAGGTCTACGCGCAAGCATGGTTCCATGCCGATACGACCAGCTCTGTGCAGCGCATCACCGTGCCGGCCGGCTTTGAAGGCAACGGCTACATCAACGTGCAGTACATCCGCGATCCGTCTTCCGACGAGATCTTCATGAGCCCGTTGAGCTACGGCGTGGTGCCGTTTTCGGTCAACATGGACGCGCGGCGCAATGGGCTGAAGATCGATGCACCGGCGCTGGTCAAACCGGGCGAGACGGTCAACTTCAACGTGCACTCCACGCGGCCAGGCAAGGTGGTGGTGTTTGCGGTGGACGAGGGCATCCTGCAGGTCGCGCACTACAAGCTGGGCGATCCGCTCAAGTACTTCTTCCGCAAGCGCATGCTGGAGGTCGGCACATCGCAGATTCTCGACCTGATCCTGCCCGACTTCGAGAAGCTGATGTCGATGGCCGCGCCGGGCGGTGATGCCGACGATGCGATCGGCCGGCAGCTCAATCCGTTCAAGCGCAAGCGCGACAAACCGGTGGTCTACTGGTCGGGCATCGTCGACGTGAATGGCGACACGCGCCTGAGCTACACCGTGCCGGATTACTTCAACGGCAAGCTGCGTGTGATGGCGGTGTCGGTGTCGCCTGATCTGGTGGGCACCTATGAAGGCGCGACCACCGTGCGGGGCGATTTCGTCCTGTCGCCAAACGTGCCCACGACACTGGCCCCCGGTGATGAGGCCGAGGTGAGCGTGGGCGTAGCCAACAACGTGACCGGTGCCGGTGACAAGCCCATGCCGATTGCCGTGACGCTGAAGGTTGGCCCGCAATTGCAGGTGGTCGGCCCCGCCACGCAGAGCGTGATGCTTGCGCCCATGCATGAAGGCGTGGCGCTGTTCCGTGTGAAGGCAACCGACACCCTGGGCTCGGGCAACCTGAGTTTCAGCGCGCGTGCGGGCGGCAAGTCTGCGCAGCAGGGCGTGGACGTGTCGATCCGACCGGCAGCGGCCTTCCGCACGCAGTTGGACGTGGCGCGCATCGATGCCGACAAGAAGGCGAACTTGCCGAATCTGCGCAAGATGTACGACGCCTATGCGGCGCGCGAGGCAAGCATGTCCACCGGGCCACTGGTGCTGTCGCAGGGGCTGGCTTCCTATCTCGTCAACTATCAGCACTACTGCAGCGAACAGGTGGTGAGTGCTGCGGTGCCGCGCCTGTTTGCATCGAAGTGGATGTCGACGCCGTCGCTGCAGAATGTGCTGCACAGCGCCCTGACGCCGCAACCTGCCGACGACAAGGGTGCGAATACGGCGGCAATCGCGCAATTCCTGGACGTTTTGCGTGCACGCCAGAACGGCCAGGGCGGCTTTGGCGTGTGGACGGCGACGCCCGATGCCGATCCGTTCGTGTCGGCGTACACGATGCACGTGCTGATCGATGCGCGAGAGCATGGCACTACCGTGCCGAAGGAGATGCTCGACGCCGGCACCGCGTACCTGCAGCAGCTTGCCGCCAACGACCGCCTTGGCACGCTCGATCAACTACGGCAGCGCGCCTACGCGGTCTACCTGCTGACGCGCCTGGGGAACGTCACGACCAACAGCTTGGCCGCCGTGCAGAAGCGCCTGCAGGACGCCTTCCCGAACGCGTGGAAGAGCGACCTCGCCGCAGGCTGGCTGGCTGCGTCGTATCAGTTGCTCAAGCAGGACAAGGAGGCCAACAAACTGATCGCAGGGCCGCAGGAGGTGCTGGAGCGCAAGCCATCACGCGACGAGCCCTACGCCTACGGTTACTACATTGATCCGCTGACGCGCGATGCCAGTGTTCTGTACCTGCTGGCCAAGCACTTCCCGGAGCGTGCGCAAGCGTTGCCGCCGCGTGTGCTGGACAACCTTGCCGGGCCGGTTCAGCACAACCGCTTCAACACGCTCTCGTCCGCCATGACCATCCTGGCGCTGGATGCCTACGCGTCGCAGAACGCCAGCGGGCTGGACAAGCTAGCAATCGAGGAGGTGCGCCCGGATGGTAGCGCGAAGGACATCTCCGCAGTCCAGGGCAGTGTGATGCGCTCAGGCACGTGGAGTACGGCGGCATCGCAACTGCGCTTTGTCAACGGCAGCAGCCTGCCAGCGTGGCAGATCACGAGCCAGTCGGGTTACGACCGTACCGCGTCTACGCAGGCGATCAAGAACGGCCTCGAAATCATCCGCGAGTACACCGATGCGAACGGCAAGCCGCTGGACAAGGTCACGCTCGGCCAGGAGATCGACGTGCACCTGAAGATCCGCGCGACCGACAGCAAGAGCCTCGGCAACGTGGCGATTGTCGATCTGCTGCCGGGCGGGTTCGATCCGGTCATCACCCCGCCGCCGGCAACCGATGCTGCGGAGGGGGACGGGCAGGGTGACCCGAACGCCGCGGCCAATACTGCGCCGGCGCCGTGGCGTTCGCCGGTGGGGTTGCCGGGCTCCAGCTGGCAGCCGCAGTACGCGGATGTGCGCGAAGACCGCGTAATCATCTACGGCACGGCCAGCGCCGATGTCGGCGAGTTCGTCTACCGGATCAAGGCAACCAACGCGGGCCGCTTCATCGTGCCGCCCGCCTATGGCGAGTCGATGTACGACCGGCGCGTGCAGGCGCAGGCTGCGGGTGGGGCGGCGCTTAACGTGGTGCGGGCACCGTAACGTGTTGCGTGCTTTGGGCGGCTGGCTGGTTCGCTGGCAGAACTGGCTGGTCGGCGCCCTGCTGATTGGGGCGGTGCTGGCGGGGTGCAGGCTGTGGCCGCATCCGCCGCTGCGCGACTGGAAGCCCTCGTCGATTGCCGTACTGGACGACCAGGGCCGGCTGGTGCGGCTCGCGCTGGCCAAGGACGACCGCTACCGGCTGTGGGTGCCGCTCGACCAGATGTCGCCGCAGCTGGTTGAAGCGGTGCTGTTGCACGAAGACCGTTGGTTCCATTGGCACGCGGGTTTCAATCCCTATGGACTGGCACGCGGAGCGTGGGTGACCTACGTGCGCGGCGGCAGTCCGCAGGGCGGCTCCACCATCACCATGCAGCTGGCGCGCTCGTTGTGGCAGCTCAACACACGCACGCCGCTGGGCAAGCTCAAGCAGGTGGCGCGGGCTGTGCAGCTGGAGCTGTTCTATTCCAAGCGGCAGATTCTTGAGGCCTACCTGAACGATGCGCCATATGGCCGCAACGTCGAAGGCGCGGGAACCGCGAGCCTCGTCTACTTCGACAAGCCGGTCGCCAACCTGACCCTGCCTGAAGCGCTGGCGCTGGCCGTGATCCCGCAGGACCCGGTGCGCCGGCTGCGTGGGTTGCCCGAGCAGGATCAGATCAACCGACAGCTCACCACTGCGCGCAACCGGCTGTATGCGCGTTGGCGCGAACTGCATCCGCAAGACGCCGCATTGCAGCCGCTGTTTGCCTTGCCGTTTGCGCTGCGGCCGCTGATGACACTGCCATTCGAGGCGCCGCACGCGTCCGATCAGCTCCTGGCAGCGCGCCGTGCACAAGGCGACTGGAACGGTACCGACAACCGCGACGCGCGCATCGTGACGACCATCGACCTGGATGTGCAGCATGTGCTGGAGCGCCAGATCGATCGCTATGTGGCGCGCAACGGCGGGCGCGGCATCCGCAACGCCGCGGCGTTGCTGGTGGATACGCGGGACATGGGCGTGAAGGCGCTGGTTGGATCGGCCAATTTTTTCGACAAGACGATCCAGGGGCAGGTCAACGGTACGCTGGCGCGTCGCTCGCCGGGGTCGACGCTCAAGCCGTTCATCTATGGGCTGGGGTTCGACCAGGGCGTGCTGCATCCGCAGACGGTGCTGCGCGACGTGCCGACCTCGTTCGGGCCGTACTCGCCGGAGAATTTCGACGGCCACTTTCTCGGCCCGATCACGGCAACCGATGCGCTGAACCGTAGTCGCAACATCCCGGCGCTCTGGGTGGCATCGAAGCTTCGCGAGCCCGATCTCTATCAGTTGCTGCAGCAGGCCGGCGTGAGCCGGCTGGCGAGCCCGCAGCACTACGGCCTTGCACTGGTGCTGGGCGGCGGCGAGGTCACCATGCAGGATCTGGCCGGCCTGTACGCCATGCTGGCAAACGGCGGCCTGTTCAAGCCGCTTCGCCTGCGCGCAGACGCCCCCACGGTGCCGGGCAAGCGCCTGCTGAGCGCCGAAGCCAGCTTCATGGTGACGGACATGCTGCGCCAGCACCTGCGTCCGGATGAAACCAGCGGCGCCCAGCCTTCGCGCCTGCCGGTGTACTGGAAGACCGGTACGTCGTGGGCATTTCGCGACGCGTGGACAGCAGGTGGTTTCGGCCCCTATGTGCTGGTGGTGTGGGTGGGCAATTTCGACAACACGGGCAACGCCTCCTTTGTTGGCGTGGATGCGGCGGCGCCGTTGTTCTTCCAGATCGTCGATGCGTTGCAGGCCGAGCAGCCGCAGCTGGTGGAGCCTGCGCGGCGTATCCCGGCAAACATCAAACGTGTACAGATTTGCCTGGCCAGTGGCGACCTGCCAAACCAGTGGTGTCCGCAAACCGGCTCGACGTGGTTCATTCCAGGCGTTTCACCGATTCGCGTCAGCAGCGTGCATCGGCCCGTCATGATTGACGACGCCACGGGGCTCGCGGCCTGTCCGCCCTATACCGACAAGCGCACGCACCAGGAGATCTACGAGTTCTGGCCGACCGATCTGCAGCAGGTGTTTGCGCAGGCGGGCATCCCGCGCCGCAAGCCACCGCAGAACCCGGCGTGCCGCAGCGCAGGCGCGGTGGAGGGCGATCCGCCACAGATCACCTCACCGGTGCGCGGCAGCGTGTATGCGGTGCGGATCAAGCAGTCGGCCGATACGCGCATCGCATTCAATGCCACCGCAGATGCGAGCGCGCATGCGCTGTATTGGTTCGTCAACGACGCCTATGCCGGAAAGACGGCGGCCGGTGAAGTCTTGTTCTGGCAACCGCCGACTGCGGGTGAGTACAACGTGCGTGTGGTGGACGACCACGGCCGGAATGATCGGCGGCGGTTGCAGGTGCAACTTGTTGAGTAGCCGTTGATGCGGTGCGGGTGATCCGCATCAGCAAGCGCAAGAAAGCCCGCAGCGCAACCTGGTCAACCGACGCACGCCCGAAGCGCCGAGGTGTCCGGTCCCTCCACATAGCACGCATCCACGGTGGCTTTGTCTTCATCGGACGGCGCTGGCCGGGCGTAGAAGTACCCCTGCGCTTCGGTGCAGCCTGCCTGACAGATCATTCTGACGTGCGCCTGCGTCTCCACGCCTTCGGCCACGGTGGTCACACCCAGCTGGCGGCCCAGGTCTGCAATGGCCTTGACCAGCACTGCGCTGTCAGATCGCTCGGGCAGGTCGCAGACGAAAGAGCGGTCGATCTTGATCTTGTCGAATGGGAACGCGCGCAGATGCGCCAGCGAGGAATAGCCGGTGCCGAAGTCATCGAGCGCGACACGCACACCCATGTTGTAGAGCTGGCGCAGGTCTTCAAAGCTCTCCGCCTCATTCTGGATGAGGGCCGTTTCCGTGACCTCGATCTCCAGGCGCTCGGCCGCGAGGCCCGAGTCGAGCAGGGCCGCGCGCACCGTCTGCGCCAGCGTCGCCTTGCCCAGTTGCATGGGCGAGATATTGACGGCGACGCGGGCACCGTCTTTCCAGCGCGTCGCTTCACGGCAGGCGTGGTGGAGTACGAAACGGCCGAGTTGGTCGATGAGGCCGCTTTGCTCCGCAATCGGCACGAACTCCGCCGGCGGGACCCAGCCGCGCTGCGCATGGTGCCAGCGCACCAACGCCTCGCGCGCGGTCACTTCGCCGGTCTCGAGATTGATGATCGGCTGATAGAAGACAAACAACCGGTCCTGGCTCTCCAGCGCGGCACGCAATTGGGCTTCCAGCCGAGCGCGTTCCTGGATGCAGGTTTCCATGGTCGTGCTGAACAGGCGTACCGTGCCCTTGCCGGCCGCCTTGGCGGCATAGAGCGCAATGTCAGCGCGTGAGAGCAGATTCTCGGCGTCCTGACCGTGGGCAGGCGCCAGCGCAATGCCAACGGATGCCCCGATCCGCACGCTCTGATCCGTACCGAGCGGGTACGGCGCGCTGAGGGCCGTAATGATGGCGCAAGCCAGTGCGTTGGCGCGGTCAGCGTCGTCATGCGGCACGAGCACCGCAAACTCATCACCACCCAACCGCGCGATGGTCGAGCTGGCGTGGTTGCAGACCGCGCACAACCGCGCTGAGACCTGCTCCAGCAGCGCGTCACCCGCGCGGTGGCCCTTGGTATCGTTGATGAGCTTGAAGCCGTCGAGGTCGATATACAGCAGTCCGAGGCGGGTCTCCGGCGTTGCCAGGCGGGCATCCAGCTCTTCGCGGAAGTTGGTGCGATTGGCTAGCCCAGTGAGCATGTCGTAATGGGCAAGCTGGCGGATGCGGTTCTCGGCTTCCACCTCCTTGGTCACCAATTCCCAGGTGAGCATGGGGCCGATGTAGCTGCCGTCGTTGGCGTGCACGGCTGAAATCTTCAGGTCCAGGACTTCCGGCCCAAGCTGCACGCGCGTGTTGTAGGGTAGGTTGGCCGGGTCGGCGAGCAAGCGGCGCTGCACCTCCGGGTGCGCGTGGAAGATATCAATCGAGGTGCCAAACAATGCGTCTGGCCTGACCGGCAGCAGATGCGCAATCCGATCGACCAGGCGTTTGGAGGTGTTGTTGGCGTAGTTGATGGTGAACGTGTCCGGTTTGACCGTCATGACCGCGATCGGCATGTCGTCGATCATGTGCAACAGGCGGCCCTGTTCGGCCTCTCGGCGGCGGGCCTCGGTCTGTGCGTTCACCATGAGGGTGAAGTCCCGATAGTTGATCATCAGGATGACCAGCAGACCGAACGACACCAGGGCCATGTTGATGGCGATGGCCACGAACGTCGGTTGCCCCGTTGCTGCGAAGAACGCGATGAATGCGCCGTTGACGACCACCGTGACCGTGACGGCAGCCGGGCGCAGATGCATCAGGCAGAAGATGCATGCGATGACGGTGATGGCCATGTAGAAGGCCAGATACGAACGCGTGTAGGGGTCGCCATAGTGAAACAGCGCCAGCGACCACGTTGTGAACGACACGGCAATGACACTCGCCAGCCGATTGGTGCGTTTGAGGGCGCTGAGCGCAAGCTCGGGCGTCGGATCGATGCGTCTGGACCGCCACCAATGCAGCACGCGCACGGCGCAGGCCGCAGTCAGCAGCAGCGGAATCCCGATCGACAGCCAGATGGGGGTGACGGCACGGAAGGTCAGCGCAACGGCCCAGGTGCTGGTGATGAGGATGAAATACATCATCGGCAACTGGCGCGAGAAGGCGCGGTACTGCGCTTTGAGCAGCTCGGGGTTGTCCGAAGACACCCCCATGAAGTGAATGACTGTGCTCGCAAACGTTCTGATGTTCATGGAACGCTCCAGGGTTCGAAACGGTCGGGGTGCGAGCAGGTATCCGACACGATGGGCAACGACAGAGTACTAGGTCGGGGCAGGGCCCTGGGCATATGCGGCAGTTGCAGCGTGGATCGACATCACGACCATGAACGGCGCTATCCCAGAACCGTTAGACGACAGGGTTGGTGGGCCACCAGCGAGCGGCATGGCAATTCCTTTGGGTGCGACAGAGCGGCCTGTTTTTGACACGGCTATGCAAAAGAAGCGGACGATTCGTCCCTTTCTGCATAGCACATTCGTATGAGGGGTGACGGCAAGAAAGGACTAGGCCTCGCGTGAGAGGCCGTGGGCTCGATGCTCCCAGATGGCGATGCATCGAGACCGTGATCTCAGGACGTGCCTTGCCCCAACGTTGGCGGCGTTTGCTGAGGTAGATGAATCTGCTGGCGCATCACGTAAATGGCAACAGCGGCCGATAGCAAGCCTGAAAGTGCACCCACCCCGAGCGACCAGCGCGGCCCGAGATGGTCCGCCACCCAACCCACGATCGGTGCGCCGATGGGGGTGCCGCCCAGCGCGATTGCCACGCGCAGCGCCATGACGCGGCCGCGCATGGCCGGCTCGGTGGACAACTGCATCAGGCTGTTGCTCGTATTGGTGAAGGTGAGTGCCGCGATGCCGGTGAGGACCAGCGCCGCCGCAAACAGCCAATAGCTCGGTGCAATGGCCGCCAGTGTGCACCCCAGGCCAAACATGGCGGCCCCAATCAGCAGGGACTTGAACTCAGGCCGCTCACGCCCCGCGGCAAACAGCGCGCCGGACATCGTACCCACCGCCATCATCGACGACAGCACGCCATAGCCGCGCGCATCCGAATGGAAGACACTCGCAGCCATCGTCGAGATGAAGATCGGGAAGTTCAGCCCGAACGTGCCGATCAGGAACAGCATGACCAGCATGGCCTTGAGGTCGGGGCGGGCCCACACATAGCGGATGGCCTCAGCAAAGCCGCCTTGCGAACGGCGTGCACGCGCATTCGGGCGCAGCTCGGACTTGCGCAGGAAGAAGAGCGAAGTCAGCACCGCGATGAACGACAGCCCGTTGGCCAGGAACGCCCAGCCTGTGCCGAGGGTGGCAATGGCGATGCCCGCCGCCGCCGGCCCGACCATGCGCCCCGCATTGAATGACGTGGAGTTGAGCGCCACCGCATTGGGCAAATCGCCATCGCCCACCAGTTCCGCCACGAATGTCTGGCGCACCGGCGCATCAAACGCCGACGCGCAGCCGGACAGAAACGCGAGCAGATAGACATGCCATAGCTGAACCGCACCGGTCACGGTCAGCAGCCCGAGTATCAGCGCCAATACGCCCGACGTTGCCTGGGTGGCCATCAGCAGCTTGCGCTGGTTGTAGCGATCGGCGGCAACGCCCGTCCAGGGCAGCAGCAGAAGCTGCGGCCCGAACTGCAGCGCCATCACCGTGCCCACTGCAGAAGCGTTGTGATTGGTGAGCTGTGTCAGGACTAGCCAGTCCTGAGCGGTGCGCTGCATCCACGTTCCCACGTTGGAGACCAGTGAACCCACTGCCCAGAGGCGGTAGTTGTAGACGCGCAGTGAACGGAAAACGCCCGTGGATGCGGTGCTCATTGGCGTTGTGGCAGGTTGCCGCCATTGAAGCGGCCAAAGCGCCTCGCCAACGGCACGCTGAGGGCCAGGATGCCCAGGCCGAGTGCAGCGGCATCCGCCGTATCTCGCAGGTTGAAATCCCCCACGTGGAGAACAAGCACGTAGCCGACCACCAGGTTGAACAGGCTCCAGAGCACGTTCACGGTCGAGGACGAGAGGCCCTCGCCACGCGGCGTTGCGAACGGACTTTGAAACGGCTTGCCGGCGATGCCGAAGACGAAATGCGGCACGGCGTTGGCAAGAAATGCACCACCGAAGAACCACGATACGAGATGCAGTGATGCCATGTCAGGGGCTCCTTGTTCAGAATTCGGCAAGCCGTTGCAGCAGCTTGATGGCGCTGGCCAGTTCGGCTTGTTCCTGGGCGGACAGTTGGGCTTGGAGTGCACGGAAGAGCCAATCGTCCTTGGCGGCGCGGCTTTCCTTAAGCACTTTGCGGAAGCCGGGCGTCAGCTCGATCAGTGTCTGCCGCCCATCCGTCGGGTCCGGCTTGCCGGCAACCGCTCCTATCCCTTCCAGTCCTGCAACGGTGACGCGCATGGACTGCGGCTTCACGCTCTCCGCACGGGCAAGTGCCGAAACCGTGGCGGGGCCGTTACGGTCCAGGCGCAGGAGAACCGACTTTTGTGCGTGGGTGAGATCGTTCGGATGCACTTGTTCGCGCAACCGTCGGGATAGTTTTCCCAGGGCAATGCGCAGATCACCCGCCAGTGTGGCTGGCGGGGAAGGTTCGGTAGGTAGGGGTTGCTTGGCCATGTGCCAAGCGTAGCATGAATACAGTTTAACTGTGCAGTTAAACTGTATTGTTTGATGCGGTGGAATGAGGATGATCCACCACTTCCGGAACACAAAAAAGCCCGCAGCAACGCGGGCTTTTTGACGTGTGCAGCGGGCGCTACTGGAAGTCCAGCGTGTCCTCTACCTTGGTAATTTTCCACCCGTCGTCCAGCTTGCGCAGAAAGACGAGCACGCTCACCTTGTCTTTCGAGCCGAACGTGACCGGTACCACGGCAACACCCTCCAGCAGGATCGGAGCGCGGGCCACGGTGTGCTCGGTCCAGTCCTTCTCGTCGTAGTCCTGGACTTTCATGAAGTAGTCGGCGTCGCCAGGCAACTCATTGCGGCGGTAGGCTTCGCGCAGGCGGTCCACCGTGTCTTTCGCAACGTAGGTGTAGATGCCGTTGTCCGTGAGCGGGTAGACCGATTTGGCTTGCAGCTTGATGTACCACGCGTAGAACGCCTTTGTATCGGCTTCGGGCGTGGCGGCCTTGCCCTGTTGTGCCATGACGGCCTGCATGCCGAGCAGGCCGATTGCCAGAACCAGCCATGCCAGCGCCCTGGAAAGTCGTGTCTTCATAGCGGACCTCAGTCGTCGTGGCGATAGATTTTGTAGGCGGGCTGTGCGGTCCGATAGGCCGGTCCGGGGTAGAAACCCTGCTCGCCAGCGTTTTGCGTGAAATCGGACACCCATACCGTGCCGTTATAGATCGCCATGTGCCCGGACGGATGACCCGGTGCCGGCTGGATGACGACGATGTCGCCCTTGCGCGGGGCGGTCAGCACGGTGTGAAAGCCGGCTTCTTCGAGGACGGGGCCGTAGTCTTTGGCGTAGTGGGTCCGCCCAAGCGTTGCGCCACCCCATTCAATCGCCTTGCGCACGTACTTGGCGCAGTTTCCGGTGCTGTTCGGTTGCACGTGGCTGTCGGCGTAGTTGGCGGCGCGGTTTCCGTCGTAGGGCATCGTGTCTCTCCTGAAATACGACTGCGGGCGCGGCCATCGTACAAGGAGTGCTGCGTCGGAATGTTATGAGGCTTTCAAATACGCAGGCGCGCAACAAAGAAAAATGCCCGCGTGATGGCGGGCTTCATTCTGGGGCGTCTGCCTGGGCTATTCGGCGGTGCTATCGGCCGGTGCCGTCGAGGCTTTTCCAGGGCGGCGTACGGCTCGAATCTTCCCGCTGGTGCCGCCGCCGCAGAAGAACTGGTCGGCGCCGTCCGATTCAAGCCCCGATACAACCACACCTGTTGGCATGTCGATCTGCTCCAGCACTTCGCCCGTGTGCGGATCAATGTGTCGGATATCGCTCGTGTCGCCTTCCCAGGTGGCGTGCCAGAGTTCGCCGTCAACCCAGCTGACGCCGGTCACGAAGCGGTTCGACTCGATGGTGCGCAGCACGGCGCCGGTGTCAGGGTCGATCTGGCGGATCTTCCTGTCGCGATAGTGGCCCACCCAGAGCGTGCCTTCAGCCCAGGCGAGCCCGGAGTCACCGCCAGCGCCCGGTGCAGGAATGGTGGCGAGCACTTTGCCCGTTTGCGGGTCGATCTTGTGGATGCGGTCTTCAGCGATCTGGAACAGGTGCCGCCCATCGAAGGCGGTGCCGGCATGCGCGGGCACGTCAATCGCACGCAGTGCTTCGCCGCTGGCTGGGTCAACCTCCTGCACATGGCCGCCAGCGGCAAACCAGACATGCTGACCATCGTACGTCACGCCACCTACGTTGTCGGCCCCCGGAAACGGGCCATATTCGCGCACGATTTCGGCGGCGGATCGTTTCATCTTCGTGTCCTGTGGATTCGGTTGTGGAGTCTTCATCCTAGTCACTCGGCAGCGGCGCGGGGAGTAACAAGGTGGTCGCGAATCCGGGCACCGGTGGCGTCATCCAGCGACGCGCGCGCCCATGCCCGAAGAACTGCACCTTGCCGGCCGTCGCCAGGGCATCGAGCGAGCGCTGCACGGTGCGCTGGCTGCTGCCGAGCGCGAGCGCCAGTGCGGAGCTGGACCACGATTCCCCATCCGCCAGACACGCGAGCACGGCGGCATGCGGCGCTTCAACGGGTTGCGCCAGCATGACGATCTCGCGTGCGCGCCGTGGCTGCAGGGCGAATCCGCGCTTGGTTGCACTCACGGTTGCCAGGTCGCCGAGTGCCGTGCGCAGCCGCCCGATCTCCACGCGCAGGCGCACGCGATGCGATTCGTCGGCGTGCTTGGTGCGGAATGCCTGGGCGATGAGCGTGTCTCTTGGTACGTCTGCCGGCCAGGCTTCAGCCAGTGCGCGGGCGAGGGTGAACAGTACCGGGCGTGTGGCGAGCGAGACAACGGTGTCGGTCTCGCGCACGGCAAGGCGGCATGCATCCACAACGAGCGTTTTTGACGCGAACAGCGCTTCCACATCTTCGAGCCGGAGGATGCGCTCCTCACCGTGCGAGATCAGGCGGGCAGCGGGTGCACGCAAGGCGATGGCAGCGCTTTCGACTTCTGCCGTCAATGCGGCAATACCGGCTTGGCGCGCCGCGCGCTCGGCATGCGCAAGCGCCGCACGTGCTGGCACCGTTTGCAGGCGGCGCAGCGCAATGCCAGCGATGACCAGTTCGTGCGCGGCCCGCAGTACAGGGGGCAGGGTGGCAGGGTTCTGCCCCTCCAGCATGCGCTCGGCATCGTCCAGCCGGCCGATCAGGAGAAGGCGCCGAATGTGGAGGTAGCGCGCATGCGCGGCGTTGACGTGATCACCGTGCGCTTCGAGCGTGACACGCGCTGCGTCGAGTGTTTTCTCAGGCCACCCAAGGTCTCGGGAAGCGAGTGCGATCTCTGCTTCAGCGACCACGCAGCGTGCGCGGGCCAGTGCTTCTCTTGAGCCGAAGGCGCGCGCGGCACTGCGCAGTAGCGTTCTTGCGCGGGTGAGGTCGCCAAGCTGTGCCATGGCGATACCACGCAGCGCGAGTGCCGGCGGGTCGTCGCGCAAGGCGACGCGGTTCAACGCCCCAAAGGGGTCACCTGCCGCAAGCGCGCGTGCGGCTGCGGTGATCAGCGAGTCCATCTGAATCCCGCCACACTTGTCACTCCCTCCGTTTGGTGTCGGCGCCTAATCTAGCACACGCGTTTCCACCCGAATTTCCATCCGAACTGTCCACCGATATGGAGGCAAGCATGACCACAACACACATCACCCAACATGCCACCGCGACGCGGCAAGCGTGGCTAAAGGCACGTCTTGAGCTGCTGGCAGCGGAGAAGGAATTGACCCGCCGCAGCGACGAACTCGCACGCCAACGCCAGGCGCTGCCGTGGGTTCGCGTCGACAAGAATTACCGCTTTGAAACCGAAACCGGCAGCGCGTCGCTGGCGGACCTGTTTCGCGGGCGCTCGCAACTGCTGGCCTATCACTTCATGTTCGGGCCTGACTACAAGGCCGGTTGCCCGTCGTGCTCGATGATTGCGGATGGGTTCAATGGCTTCGCGACCCATCTGGCGAATCATGACGTGATGCTGCTGGCCGTGTCGCGTGCACCGCTGGAGAAGCTGCAGGCCTACAAGCAGCGCATGGGCTGGACTTTCCCATGGGTATCGTCGGTCGACAGTGATTTCAACTACGACTTCAACGTCTCGATTTCCGAAGCGCAGCAGCGCGCCGGCACGGCTGACTACAACTACGTGCGCGGCAGCCATGTGATGGATGCATCGGATCTGCCTGAACCCGTGCAGCAGTTCGCAGCCATGTGCGGTACCGATGCACCCACCTACGTACGTGACCGGCCCGGCATGAGCGCCTTTGTGCTGGAGGATGGCGCCGTGTACCACACGTACTCCACCTATGCGCGTGGGCTGGATGGCCTCTGGGGCGCGTACCAGTGGCTGGATCGCGCGCCACTTGGGCGTAATGAGGCGGGTGTCTGGTGGCGTCGCCATGATGAGTACGCGCAGCGTTGAACTATCACGCGCGCCTGCAGCGTCCGAGCGCGATTTCCTTGGCGTCTCGGCACTGCTCTTCGTGGCCAGCACGGCGGCGACAGTCGCGCGGTGCACATCGATGTCGGGCATGGGCGAGATGCCGATGCCTGGCGGCTGGACGCTGTCGATGGCGTGGATGCCGATGTGCGGGCAGACATGGCTAGGTACCGCCGCAGGGTTTCTCGGCATGTGGGTCGTGATGATGGTGGCGATGATGCTGCCGTCTCTGGTGCCGATGCTGCAGGGGTATCGGCACACCGTGCGCGCAACAGGTGAGGTGCGTCGTCTGGGTGTGCTGACCACCTTGGCAGGCCTTGGCTACTTTGCGGTGTGGGCTGCGTTTGGCATGGTGGCGTTTGCGTTTGGTGCCGCACTGGTTGCGCTGGAGATGCGTTGGCCGATGCTGGCGCGTGCCATCCCCTCGCTGGCGGGCAGCGTTGTCCTCGGGGCCGGTGTGCTTCAGTTCTCTGCGTGGAAAGCGCATCAGCTTGCATGTTGCCGCGGGGCGCCGGCCCGTTGCGCGTTGCACGTCGATACAGGCGCGGCCTGGCGACACGGTGTGCGACTCGGTCTGCATTGCTGTGGCGCCTGCGCAGGGTTGATGGCGATCCTGTTCGTTGCCGGGGTCATGGACCTGCGCGCGATGGCGGTGGTGACCGTGGCCGTCACGCTTGAGCGTTTGGTGCCTGGCGGTGAGGGCGTGTCGCGCGTCATCGGTGCCCTTGCCGCAGCAGCGGGCGTGCTCCTGATCGTGCGTGCGGTAACGCTTGGATGACTTGGCCCCGCAGGGCAACACCCTTGCAGCCGGCTGAGCGCGTGGTGTGCACAGTCAGTGGGCCACAAGGCAGCACGCCAACATGCGGAATATGCTGCCTTCCGTTCAAGCTGTCTTGTCGGAATCCGTCATGGCCCTATCTTCAATCGAGCGTCAATCGAGCCTTGACGCGCTGCGCGGTTTTGCCCTGCTGGGCATCCTGGTCGTCAATATCATCGCCTTTGCAACGCCATACTACGGCACCGGTGTACCCGATCCGATGGCGCAGAGCCGCGTCAGCCAGGCGGTGATGGTTGGGATCGCCTTGCTGTTCGAGTGGAAGTTCTACCTGCTGTTCTCGTTCCTGTTCGGCTACAGCTTCACGCTACAGATGCAGTCGGCCGAGCGCGACGGCAAGGCGTTCGTGCCACGCATGCTGCGGCGGCTTGCCGGGCTTTGGGTTCTGGGGCTGTTGCATGGCGTGCTGCTGTATCACGGCGACATCCTCACCACGTATGCGGTGGTGGGCGCTGTGCTGCTGATGTTGCGCAATCTGGCAGACAAGAAGCTAGCCAGGCTGGCCGTCGGCCTGATTGTGGGCACGGCGACGGTGTGGGCCATCGTCGGCGTTCTTTCCGTGCTTGATGTCGACGCAACACGCGATTCAAGGACGCTGGCGGAGATCACCTCGGCGCTCACGGCATTCCGCAGTACACCCTCGGGCGTCATCGCCCAGCACGTGGAAGAGCTCAAGGGCGTGTGGGTTGTGACGGTCCTGATGCAGGCACCGACCGCGCTGGCGATGTTCCTGATGGGGTGTATTGCGGGCCGGCGTGGCTTGTTCTCGGCCAAGTCGCCAACCGCAGGCACAGCCACGCTGTTCAAACAATGGCTGATTGCCGGTGCTTGTGTGGGCCTGCCCGCAGGCGTGGCGTATGCCTATGGCACGACGCGGCTGGCCGGCACGCCGTGGGATCTGCTGGGCTTGTCGTTGAGCCTGCTGACAGCGCCGTTGTTGACCGCCGCGTATATCGGCGGGATGCAGTTGCTGTTCCGCAGCCGCTGGGGGCAGTGGTGGCTGCGCGTGCTGGCGCCGGCCGGGCGGATGGCGCTGTCCAATTACCTGATGCAGTCGCTGGTGTGTTCGGTGATCTTTCTGGCGTATGGGTTCCGCATGATGGGCCGGGTCAGTCCGCTGGACACGCTGTTGATCGCGTTTGCGATCTTTGCGGTGCAAACGGTCATCAGCCGGTGGTGGCTGCGGCATTTTGCGTACGGCCCGGTGGAGTGGCTGCTGCGCGCGGTCACGCATGGGCAGTTTTCGTCACTACGCGTAGAGCAAGCAGGACGAGGAGCGCAGCCAGGCTAGGGCAGTTGCGGACGTTGCGGCGCATCGGTCATGCATGTTTTTGATGCGGCCGGTGCCCCGACGCCCTTTGCGCATCTGGCGTAAGATGCCGGCTCGATTTCGATCGCGGCTTGCAACGCAAAGGGAAAATGAACGTTCCGCTCTTACTGAATATCGCGACTTTCGTCGCCATCCTGATCGCTCTGGGCCGCGTCAACGCGAGCTGGAGCCTGGCGAAACGCGTGCTGCTGGGCATGGTGCTGGGTATCGTGTTCGGTCTGGTATTGCACCTGATCTACGGCGACGACAGCGCAACGCTCAAGCAATCGATTGCGTGGTTCAGCATCGTCGGAGGCGGCTATATCCAGTTGCTGCAGATGATCGTCATGCCGCTGGTGCTGGTCTCCGTGCTCAATTCGGTGGCCAAGCTCAACAGCACAGCGTCGCTGGGCAAGATCAGCGTGCTGACGATCGGCACGCTGCTGCTCACGACGCTGATTTCTGCGCTGGTCGGGGTGTTCGTCACCAATCTGTTTGGCCTGACCGCGCAGGGCCTGGTGCAAGGCGCGCAGGAAACCGCTCGGTTGACCGCCATTCAGGACAACTACGTCGGCAAGGTGGCGGACCTTACGGTTCCGCAACTGCTGCAGTCCTTCCTTCCGAAGAACCCGTTTGCAGAACTGACCGGCGCCAAGCCGACGTCGATCATCGGCGTGGTGATCTTTGCCGCATTCCTGGGTGTGGCTGCACTGAATCTGCTCAAGGATGACGCGGTGAAGGGCGAGCGCGTGCTGACCGCGATCGATACCGCGCAGGCCTGGGTCATGAAGCTCGTGCGACTCGTCATTCGCCTGACCCCGTACGGTGTGCTGGCGCTGATGACCAACGTGGTGGCCGTGTCCAACGTGCAGGACATCATCAAGCTCGGTGGCTTTGTGGTGGCCTCGTACCTTGGCCTGGCGATCATGTTTGGCGTGCATGCCGTGCTGCTGACGGTCAACGGCATCAATCCGATTCGCTTCTTCCGCAAGGTGTGGCCGGCGCTGTCTTTTGCGTTCACGAGCCGGTCGAGCGCTGCCACCATTCCACTGAGCATCGAAGCGCAGACACGGCGCATCGGCGTGCCGGAGTCGATTGCCAGTTTTGCGGCATCGTTTGGCACCACCATTGGCCAGAACGGCTGCGCGGGCTTGTATCCCGCCATGCTGGCCGTGATGGTGGCGCCCACGGTCGGCATCAACCCGTTTGATCCGGTGTGGATCGCAACGCTGGTCGCGATCGTCACCCTCAGCTCAGTGGGCGTGGCGGGCGTAGGCGGCGGGGCCACCTTTGCCGCGCTGATTGTCCTGCCGGCCATGGGCCTGCCGGTGACGCTGGTGGCGCTGCTGATCTCCATCGAGCCGCTGATCGACATGGGCCGTACAGCACTCAACGTCAACGGCTCGATGACCGCCGGTACGATCACCAGCCAGTTGCTGGGGCAGACCGATCGAAGCGTGTTTGATGACGGCGACGAGCCCGAGCTGATGCATCGCTGATCTCCGCGCCAAAAGAAAAATGCCGACCTTGTTGTGGTCGGCATTTTTTTTGAAACGCTCAACGGGGCGCTTTCGCTTGCCCGCTGGGATGCGTCAGCCCACGTTCGGCCCGGTCGGGATGAAGTCGATGACGACATCCGGCACCGTCACGACCTTGTTCGAGTTGAAGGCGAACTTGTTGAAGGTCTCGGGGTTGGGGATCCACAGCTTCTGTCCGTTGGTGACAAGGTAGGTCGCTGCGCTGCTGCCCTTGGCCAGCACGGCGCCGTTGGTCAGCGCCGGCCCGCGCGGGATGTTGTCGACCAGGTAGTCGCTCACGATGATGCCGTCCCACGAGGCGAACAGGTTGGTGTACGTGGCCGGGTTGGGGATCCAGCGCAGTTGGCCATGCAAGACCAGGTAGACCGGCGAGGAGTTGCTGCCTGTAACCCGTTCTCCGTCGTACTTCGTCCAGTCGTTGACAGCCAATGCCTCTTTTGCCTGGCTTTCCGTTGCGTGCACGCGTTCAGCAAGAGATTGTTGCGTCATTGTTTCGCCTCATTAAATGGGGTTGTCTTGGAGTCTGGGTGCCAAGGCATGAATGCACTTGGTCGGGTCATTATATTTTTCAGAAAATGCCGCGCCTCGCTTTCTCGAACTAATCATTATTAGATCGACGCACTTACCCCTGGAAAATTGCCATTCTTTGAACGGCGGGTAAGCAATATAAGAGGAGGTTGAAAGGCCGTGCGCGTGAGCAACTCATTGATTTTTCGATGAATGTGTTGATGGGCGTCGGCTGCCCGGCAGGGATGATGACCAATGTTGCATAGGCCGTTCAGGTGATTGGTGATATTTTCTTTGGTCTGTTTTCAATAAAATTGATTGGCGGTTTGGTTTCGTTTAAAACGGATTTCAATCAAGTTATTTGTATTTAATATTTTTGACAGCCAATGAGATCGTCATTTAATTACTTGAATTCTGAAGGCCGCAGCCCATCCGTCGACTAACGTTATAGCTTCAGCGCGTTTTTTCCGGAGCCGCATGCGCAAGCGCCCGGAGGGTATCCATGAAAGCATCGGCCAACTCGGTGGGCGTGGCGGCGCTGCGGCGCAGCAGGCCAACAGGCTCCCCGGTGCCGGGTGTCGGCAGGTTGAGGCGTGTGAGCCAGCCTTGTGACAAGTCATCCTGGGCGGCACGCTCCGGCGTGATCCATATCGCATCGGAGCGGCGGGCCAGCAGCCGTGCGACCGACACCGACAGCGTTTCCGTCACACCCGCCGGCAGCCGCAGGCCGTGGGTCTGGAACAGAGCGTCGGTGTGATGACGTGGCACGGTGCCGGGCGTGGCAATCACCAGCGGATAGTCGAGCACCGCCTGCAGCGATATCGCGCCGTTTCCAGACGAGGCCAGCGGATGCTGCGGCCGCACGACCAGCGCAAGCGCTTCTGCGTACAGCAGTTCGAACGATAACCCCTGCATCATGGTCGGCTCGGCCATGCGGCCGACCACGAAATCGAGTTCACCCGCCTTGAGCGCTGCCAGCAGTTCGGCATTGGTGCCGGTGCGCAGGCGTAGGCCGGCATGCGGGCGCTGCGCATGCAGCGCGGCAATCGCCTGGGGAAGCAGACCGCTTGCCACCGTCGGCAAGGCGCCCACGTGCACGACAGGTGCGGAGGCTTCGCCCGAACCCACCAGTGCAGCGGTGGCCGACTCCAGTGCCTGCGTCACGCCCACGGCATGTCGCAAGAACTGCTCGCCGGCCGCCGTGAGCCGCGCACCTTGCCGGCCACGCTCGACCAGTTGCACACCGGCCAGCGCTTCCAGTTCGCTCAGTGTTTTTGAGACCGCCGGCTGGCTCAGGTGCAGCCGCTCAGCCGCACGCCGCAGGTTGCGCTCCTGCGCGATGGCGACAAAACAGCTCAGATGACGGAAGCGGATACGCGAGGGCAGGTCACCGAGTAGGGCTGGGTTATCCATAACTTGGGGTTATCTATTTTTCGATCAGAAGTCAATTTACTTCACTTTTCGGCGGCCATATAGTCCAACTCGAGTCATCCCCACAGATTCCAACGGAGACGCCCCATGACCCTGCCGCTTTCCGGCACCGGCGAGTTCGCCCAGCGCGATACCGCCCAGCACCCGCCCGCGCTCACCCCCGTGTACAAGACCAGCGTGCTGCGCTCGCCGCGCAATGCGCTCATCTCCACGCTCAACACGCTGTCGGAGATAACCGCGCCGGTGTTCCACCCGGACGACCTCGGCGCGCTCGACAACGACCTCATCCTCAACTACGCCAAAGACGGCCTGCCGATTGGCGAGCGCATCATCGTCCACGGCTATGTGCGCGACGAATTCGGCCGCCCGGTGCCGAATGCGCTGGTGGAGGTGTGGCAGGCCAACGCCGGTGGCCGCTATCGCCACAAGAAAGATCAATACATCGCGCCGATCGATCCGAACTTCGGCGGCTGCGGCCGCATGCTGACGGACGCCAACGGCTACTACGTCTATCGCACCATCAAGCCGGGGCCGTATCCGTGGCGCAACCGCATCAACGACTGGCGCCCGTCGCACATCCACTATTCACTCTCCGGCGATGGTTGGGCGCAGCGCCTCATCACGCAGATGTACTTCGAGGGTGATCCGATGATCGCGCAGTGTCCGATCATCAAGACCATCCCCAGTGAAGAGCAGGTGCGCGGTCTGATCGCGCTGCTCGATACGGCCAACCACGTACCGCTCGATGCGCGCAGCTACCGTTTCGACATCACGCTGCGTGGCCGCCGCGCCACGCATTTCGAAAACGCCCTGCAAGGAGCCAAGTGATGACGACGACCACGCTTCATGCCTCGCTCGAACGTGCGCAGGCAACGGCCATGACGACAACGCCGCCTTTCGCACATTTCAATGAGACGGCCTCGCAGACGGGCGGCCCCTACGTGCATATCGGGCTCGCACCGCGCCAGGCCGGCTTCGACATCTACGAGAAGGAATTCGGCCATGTGCTGACCACGCCCGCCACGCGCGGCGAGCGCATCGCGCTGGAAGGGCGCGTGTTTGACGGTTCCGGCTCGCTCGTGCGCGACGTGCTGATCGAAATCTGGCAGGCCAATGCCGATGGCAAGTACGCCCACCCGGCCGACCGCCAGGACAAGCCTGTCGACGCGTCTTTCCGCGGCTGGGGTCGCACGGGCGCGGATTTCGACACAGGCGTCTACCGCTTGGAAACCATCAAGCCCGGTGCCGTGGCCGGACGCGGCAATACCGAGCAGGCGCCGCATATCTGCATGGTGCTGTTTGCACGCGGCATCAACCTGGGCTTGCATACGCGCGTGTACTTTGCGGATGAGGCCACCGCCAACGGTGCTGATCCGGTACTCAATGGCATTGAGTGGGAAGTGCGCCGCAAGACGCTGATTGCCCAGCGCGCCGAGCGCAATGGCGAGGTGGTCTACACCTTTGACGTGCGCCTGCAGGACACGCCCGATGGCGGTGCGGAAACGGTGTTCTTCGACATCTGATCGATCGCTGCATCACATGAAACAACGCCCGACGGGTCCGCCCGCCGGGCGTTGTTTTTTGGAGCAATGCGCAAGACGTCATGCGCTTGTCGATAATGGAGGTCTTGATGCTCCACACCTGACACCCGCGCTGTGACCCAACTCACCCTTCCCGGATTCGAAGCCACGCCGCAATTGCCCGCACACCGCCTGTTTCTGGCGATCAAGCCCGATGCCGGTACCGCAGAGCGCATTGCACGATTGGTCGAGCAGTTGCGGCCGGTAGTGGGTTTCAAGGGGAAGGCGCTACGCCCGGAGCGCTTGCATATCACGCTGTATCACCTAGGCGATTTTGTTCAGCAGCCGCCGGAGGATCTGGTTGCGCGAACGCGCCAGGCTGCCGAGCGGCTTGCCTTGCCGGCCTTTGATGTCACCTTCGACCAGGTGGTGAGTTTTCATGGCCGACGCGACCATCGGCCCTTCGTGCTGCTGGGCGGTGAGGGTGCTGCTGATCTGATGGCGTTTCAGTCGGCGCTGGGCGAGGCCTTGCAGCATGCCGGCCTGCCCATGCCGCTTGGGCATTTCAAGCCGCACATCACGCTGTTGTACGACCGCGGCGGCTTTGCGCCCAAGCCGGTCGAACCCGTCACCTGGACGGTGCGCGAGTTCGTCCTCATCCATAGCTGGCTCGGCAAGACGCGGTACGACGAGCTTGGCCGCTGGGCACTCAAGGGCTGAGCTTCGCGCCGTTCTTCACCCGGTTACGCACAGCCATCCGGTCCGCAAACCGGGCCGTCCGCCTCACTTGCTGGCGCCGGTGCACCGATATGCTGTGCAAGGGCCTGCGCCCATTGCTCCGGGCGGCCAAGCCACGGGCCGATGTCGATCGTGCCCAGGCGGCCCTCCGCGTCTTCCAGTGCAAACGTCGGGAAACCCTGACCACCCACGCGATCCAGCCACTGCCGGCTTGCCGCAATGTGCTGCTGCGTAAGTGCGCCGGCCTGCCGCGCATATTCCGCATCGAACGCCTCAGGTGATAGGCCCAATTCGAGGGCCAGCTCGCGCAGCACGGGCAGATCAGCAATCCGTCGGCCTTCTTCGTAGTGCGCGCGTTGGACGCGGTGGATCATGTCCAGCCCGCGCCCGCCAATCGCTTCAGCCGCCAGCACCGCGGTGATGGGCGGCTCCGAATCCATCACCGCGCTGGTATCACGCAGCAGGCCGTCAAAGTACCGTTTGCCGAATGGCTGGCCGGACATCTCGGCGATACGGTGGTCGTGCGGCATGACATAGTCGCGCCATTGCGGCGTGACCATGCGCCGATTTGCGCCGGCCAGCATGCCGCCGCCATGAAAGGCGACGGTCAGGCCCGGCACCGTGCGGGCGGCATCCACCAGCGGCGCGGCGCCGTAGCACCAGCCGCACAGCGGGTCGAAGATGTAATGCAACGTCGTCATGAACAATCCTTGGTTACTGCGGCCACTTCATTTCGCCCTTGATGACCTTGGCGCTCAATTCCAGCGATGCATCGCCAGGCAGCGATGGGTAGGCCGCTTTCATCGCCCTGATCAATTCCGCTGAGTTGTTGGCGCGGGCGGCTTCCACTTCAAAGGTCTTCAGGTAGTCCGACGTAAAGCGTACTGCTTCCAATCCCGTGGGCACCGGTCCTGTGAAGTGGCCGGGCACCACCGTCGTCGGCTTGAGCGCGGTGATGTTATCGAGCGTCTGGAGCCAGCCCAGGCGCGATTCGCGCGTTTGCGTGTCGGCCACCCATACGTGGTCGCCGTGGTTGACCACCACGCCGCCTGCCACCGTCTTGAGCGATGGGATCCACAAGTACGTGCGTGCGGCGTCTGGGCCGTTCAAGCCCTTGATCTCGATCGTGCGGCCTTCCAGCGTGAGGTGATCGGCGTGCAGTACGTCGGGCAGCACGAGCGCCTTGGGGGCGTTGTCTTTCAGGATCGGGCCCCAGTAGGCGAGCTTGCCGTTCATCGACGCCTGGATGGCCGCCACGGTTTGCGGCGTGGCCACGATCTTTGCCTTCGGGAAGGCGGCCCGGATGACGTCCAGCCCGAAGTAGTAATCCGGGTCGCTCTGGCTGATGTAGACGGTGGTGAGCGTCTTGCCGCTGGCCTTGATCTTCTGCACGAGCGCTTGCGCATCACTGCGCTGGAACTGCGCGTCGATCAGGATGGCGTCGTGCGCACCCGTGATGATTTCCGACGACACGGGGAAGACACCCTTGTCGCCGGGGTTGTACACCTCCAGGTGCAGCGGCGCCGGGGCGGCGGCATGGGCAACGAGGCCGGCGCTGACAAGGCCGGCGGCAAGCAGGGTGCGGATCAAGGTCATCGGGTGCTCCTGGGCAAGTGAGGTGTGATGGCAATGTCGTTACTGTAGGTTGCTTGATTCGATCGAAAAACCACCTAAGATGCGCATATTTGTTTCGTCAATCGATCAAATATGGACCGGATCATTGCCGCTGAGGTGTTCGTGGCCATTGTCGAGCGCGGCAGCCTGAGCGCCGCCGCTGAAGGGCTCGACATGTCGCGCGCCATGGTCACGCGCTATCTGGCGCAGATGGAGGATTGGTCCGGCGCGCGCCTGCTGCACCGGACCACGCGCCGCATCGGCCTGACACCCGCCGGCGAGGCGACGCTGGCACGCTGCCGCCAGATGCTGGAGATTGCCGCGCAGATGGCCGTGGCGGACGGCCCGGAAGCGGAGACGCCGCGCGGCCTGTTGCGCATCGCCTGCGCACAGTCGCTCGCGCAGGAGGTGCTGAGCGCGGCGGTCACGGCGTACTTGCGGCGCTATCCGCAAACCGCCATCGACCTGGTGGTCGACAACCGTACGATCAACCTGGTGGAAGAGCGCATCGACCTGGCCGTGCGCATCACCAACGATCTTGACCCCAACCTGATCGCGCGGCCGCTGGGCATGTGCGAATCGGTGGTGGTGGCCGCACCCTCGTACTTGGCGGCGCACGGCATGCCACGCCGGGTAGAGGAACTGGCCGTGCACAACTGCCTGACGTACTCGTACTTCGGCAAGAGCCTTTGGAAGTTCACGGATGCGAAGACCGGCGCGCCATCGGATGTGCCCGTCGGCGGAAACCTGAGTGCGAATGAATCGATGGCGCTGCTGGCCGCTGCCAGGGAGGGCGCAGGCATTGCGCTGCAGCCGGTCTATGCTGCCGCGCCGCTCATTGCCAGCGGCCAGCTTGTGCGCCTGCTGCCCGAGCATGTGCCGCAGGCACTCGGCATTCATGGCGTGTACAGCTCGCGCAGGCAAATGCCTGCTGCATTGCGGGCGATGCTGGATTTCCTCAGCGATTGGTTTCGCACACGTCAGGGCGTCGTCTGATAGGGCAATCTGCGTGCGATGACTAGAGTGGCGGGCTTTCAGGCACGGAGCCCCCATGAACTACGAAGGCATCACCACTGACATCGCACGCGGCCTGCTGGAGCTGCGCGCACGCATTGTCCAGGCGAAGATCCCGTCCTCCAAACTGGACGAGACGCTCAACATCGCCACCTGGAACGTGCGCGAGTTCGGCAGGAAACCGCGCACAAAGACCGCGCTGTACTACATCGCGGAGATTCTGCGGCAGTTCGATCTGATCGGGCTGCAGGAGGTGCGCGACAACCTGGGCGACCTCAAGCGCGTGCTCGACATCCTCGGCCCCGATTGGCGCGCGGTCTATTCCGATGCCATTACCGATGCGGGCGGCAACCGCGAGCGCATCGCCTATGTCTATGACCGTCGCGCCGTTGCCTTTACTGGCCTGGCGGCGCAGGCGCAGCCGCCGCGCACGAAGCGCGGCATGGAGTATTTGTCGGAGATTTCCTGGTGGCGCCGGCCGTACATGGTGTCGTTCCATTCCGGCAACTTCGATTTCGTCTGCATCTCCGCCCACATTCGCTGGGGCAACAGCGAGCGGGATCGCCTGTCGGAAATCGAGGCGCTGGCCGACTGGGTCTACGCCAAGGCGCAAGAGAAGGACGCTGACGGCAAAGACCTGCTTGTCATGGGCGACTTCAATGTCCCCAGCGAGAAGAGTCCGCTGTTCCAGGCGCTGACCGCCCGCGGGCTGCGCGTGCCGGACAAGCTGCTGCGCGGCACGTTTGGCAGCAACCTGGAGAAGAACAAGCGCTACGACCAGATCCTGCAGATGCCGGAATACCCCGAGAGCTTCACCAACGCGGGCGGCGTGCTCGACTTCTACCAGGGCGACCATACGCCGCTGTTCCCGCGCCTGACCAAGCAGGCGATGACGTATCAGCTCTCAGACCACCTGCCGCTATGGGTGCAGATCAATACCAATACCGAGGAGCATGCGTTGCGAGCGCTAGCGGACGAATAGGCAGGGTGTCAGTTGGTGCGCACGCTATGGATGCGCCGCATGGTCAGCAGACCCAGCGCCAACACGCAGAACACCGCGCCCGCATGGAACGTGGCTGCCGCCCCGAGCTTGTCCCACAGCAGCCCCGCCAGGACGCTGGCCACGAGCATGGCCAGCCCGCTGACCAGGTTGAACACGCCATAAGCCGTGCCACGCAGGTCGGCTGGTGCGGTATCGGCCACCATGGTTGCCAGCAACCCCTGCGTCATACCCATGTGGATGCCCCACAGCGCCACGCCTGCAATGACCACACCCCAGTGGTCGGACATGCCGAGCACCAGATCCGCGGCGATCAGCACAACCAGCCCCAGCGCCAGCAGCAGCGTATGGCTCATGCGGTCTGAGAGCTTGCCGAATGGATACGCCGCCAGCGCATAGACCACATTCATCGCCACCATCACCAACGGCACCAGAGCAACAGGAATGCCGCCTTGCTGCGCACGCAGCACGAGAAACGCTTCGGAAAAGCGCGCGAGCGTGAAGACCGCGCCGATCATCACCACCCACCAGTACGCGCCGCTGAGCCGTTTCAGGTTGTGGCGGCGGATTGGGTTGGTGCCCCGAGCGCCGTCGCGGGCGTCCGGCTCGCGCAGGCCAAACGCCAGCAGCGCGACCGACAGCAGCCCTGGCACGACGGCCACCCAGAACACGGCCCGGAAGTTGTTGGCCCACAGCAGCATCAACCCGACCGCCAGAAGCGGCCCGAGAAACGCCCCCACGGTATCGAGCGATTGCCGCAACCCGAACGCTGCGCCGCGTAGTGCGGATGGCGTGATGTCGGCGACCAGTGCATCACGCGGCGCGCCGCGCACGCCCTTGCCGATGCGGTCCAACAGGCGAGCCGTCAATACGACACCTGCGGTGGGGGCGATCGCAAACAGCGGCTTTGAGAGCGCGCCCAGCGCATAGCCGAATACCGCCAGGCCCTTGCGTTTGCCGAGATAGTCGCTCAGTGCGCCGGAGAAGATCTTGACGATCAGCGCGGTCGATTCGGCCAGGCCTTCTATCACACCGACCGTCAGCGCGCTGGCACCCAGCACTGACACCATGAACAACGGCAGCAGGCTGTGGATCATCTCGGAGGCGATGTCCATCAGCAGGCTGACGAAGCCGAGCACCCAGATGCCGGGCGGAATCTGGCGCAGAACGCTGGCGCGCGTGGCTGCCGTTTGGATGGGGCGCACGGGTGGTTTCACTCCAAGGCGATCCGTGCACTTTATCGCCTTGACGTGAGAACCGCGAGCTTCAGGCAGCCTCAGGCGAATGGCGCAAACAGCCCGTTGAGCTTGGCCCCGCTGGCGGCATCGCGCGCAAAGTCGAAGGTGCCCTTGGTCCGCAACTCTTCCGCCGCGCGCAGGAACGCCCCTTGTGCCGCACGCGCCAATGCAGCGCCCAGGCTGATGCGCTTGACGCCCAGTTCGCTCAACTCCGCCACGCTCAAGTTGCCATCGGCAAAGCCTGTCATCACGTTGAGCGGGCGATCGATCTCGCGCAGCACCGTGGCGATCTCTTCACGCGTTTTCAGGCCGGGGGCGAAGAGCACGTCGGCGCCGGCATCCTGAAAGGCCTGCAGGCGGCGGATGGTGTCGGCCAGGTCGTTGCGGCCGTGCAGATGGTTTTCTGCGCGCGCGGTGAGCGTGAATGGAAACGGCAGCGAGCGCGCGGCTTCCACAGCGGCGCGTACGCGCTCGACCGAGGCTTCCAACGGATAGATGGGCGCATCGGCGCGGCCCGTGGCGTCTTCAATCGAGCCGCCCACAATGCCGGTGGCGCCCGCCAGGCGGATGGTCTCGGCCACGGTTTCAGGGGCGTCGCCAAAGCCGTTTTCCAGGTCGGCGGCCATCGGCAGGTCGGTTGCCGCGGCCAGGTCGGCCACGTGCGCGAGGATGAGGTCGCGGCCAACGCCGTAGTCGGGCAGCCCGCGCGAGAAGGCGAAGCCCGCGCTGGTGCTGGTGAGCGCCTCGAAGCCCATCGTCGCCAGCAGCCGGGCCGAGCCCGGGTCCCACGGATTGGGGATGACGAAGGTGCCACTGCGTTCGTGCAGTGCGCGGAAGGTGTGGGCTTTATCGGCTTGGGCGATCTGAGTCGGCATGAACTATCCGGTGTGGAGTGGGTGGGGATTGGACTGCAATGCTGCGGCACAGGCGAGCGCATCGTCCAGGCGGTCATTGCCCCAGAACATCGCGTCGCCGACAAAGAACGTGGGCGCACCAAAGATGCCACGAATCTGCGCGGCCTGTGTCTGCTCGCGCAGGCGCTGCTTGTTGGCGTCGGACTGGGCTTCGGCCAGGATCGCCTTGGCGGGCAGGCCCAGTGCGGTCAGTTCTTCGCTCACGGCGTCGGGTGTGTTGATATCGCGGTCCTGCGCGAAGTTGCGCAGCATGATGCGCTGGCAGAACGCGCCGATCCAGGCTCGATCCGCACCCACCAGCGCCACGCGCAGCGGCAGCACGGAGGCACTCGGGAAGGTGCTGGGCCGTGTCCACGGCACGCCGATCTTCTGGCATTCGCGCGCGATGTCCTCCCACATGTAGTCGCCTTTGGCCTTCTGCAGCATGAACGGCGAGTTGTTCCAGCCGAACGACTGGAAGATCGGCCCGAGCAGGAACGGCTTCCACGCGATGCGTACCCCCAGGCGTGTGGCAGCGGCCTCGATACGCATCACGCTCAGGTAGCTGTAGTTGCTGGCGAAGTCGAACCAGAACTCGATCGTGGGTGTGGGCACGATGGTCTCCCAGGTCGCGTTGTAGGGGGCGGGCTTAGTCATAGACCACCAGGCAGCGGATTTCGATGCTCTCGCGCGGCGGCGTGCCGGCCGGCGCATCGGGGTGGAGGAACGCGGCATGCGGCGTGAAGCGCGTCACACCACTGACCTGCGAGTCGTACTGCTTGAAGACCAGTGCCTCGTGCCGATCGATGGCCGACGCGTACCACCAGCGGTGGCGCGGGTTGTGGGTGGCGAGGTACAGCTCGCCGGTGCGCGTGGGGTAGCGGATTTCAGCGGCGACGAGGTCGGCGACATTCACGCTGCGCGCATCGCACAGCGCCAACGGGGTGTCGAGCACCGGCCCGCGGATCGAGCGCCAGATGTTGATGATGCCGTAGCGTCCAATGGCGGCGGCCCGCGCCGGGTCGGTCAGCACACGGCCCAGGCGCAGGCGGCCGGAGGTTTCGGTGTAGTCGTTGTGGATGCGGCCGACTGCGGAGGGCGCGCCGTCGCCTTCGCGCCCGAAGGTGAGGGTGGGGCGGCTCGGGTCGCGTCGGCGGACCAGATGGTCGAACACATAGGCGCCGCGTGCACCGGTCGCGGCAAGGGCAAGCTCAGTCGCTTCTGCGTAATAGATGGCGCGGATAGCGTCTTCGTCGCCAAAGTCCGTCACGCGCGTGGGCGCATCGGCAAGGATGAAGCCTTCGCGCTCCAGTTCAGGCGCTTGCGCCGTGCGCATGTCGGCGATGCGGACATCACGCAGTTCGTATTCGCAGGTCTGCCATGGCTCGCCGGCGGGCGGCGGGTACATGTAGTTGATGGGGTAGGGGCCGTCGGGCTTGACGTAGCTGAGGCCGCCAACCACCGTTTGCGGTCGGGTGCGGGTGTCCATGCAGCCTCCAACGTGGGTGTCGTTGGCTGCATTACACGTTGGCAGCAGCGTGCGCTCAAGCGCATTTCATGCAAGTTCGGATGCGCTGGACGCATGCGAAGCCTGGGCGGCGGCTTCAGCGCGAATCCATTCGGCCACGTCACGTACGTCACGGCGCGGGTTGGGCTCGGACTGAATCAGCCAGTACGCATGCGTGTTGCGCACGCCAGGGGCGGTGGTGGGGACGGTCACCAGACGGCCATCGGCCAGCAGCGGCGCAATCAACTCCAGCCGCCCGAGCGCAATGCCTTGGCCTGCCACGGCCGCGTGGATGATCTGGTCGTGCTGGTTGAAGCGCAGCACGGTGCGGGGCTTAGCGTGGCTCCACCCGGCGGCTGCCAGCCAGTCGGTCCATTGGAGCCAGGGGCGGCGCAGGTCGCGGTCGTCGAAGTCGAGCAGGGTCTGGCCGGCCAGCGCGTCGGCGGAATCGAGCGAGCGCAGGGCGAGCGACGGGTGGGCGACCGGCACCACGGTTTCGCCAAACAGCCGGATTGCACCGGGCGGGGCGTCGCTCGGCGGGCAATAGCGGATGGCCAACTCGATGCCCTCGTTCTTTAGGTCGATGAGGCGGTTGTTGGTGGCCACGCGCACGTCGATGTCCGGGTACTGCTGCTGGAAGCGTGCCAGGCGCGGCAGCAGCCACAGGCCCGTCACGCCGATGCTGGCGGTAATCGTCACCGGCCGGCGCTCGGCCGCCACGCGAATGGCGCCGATGGCGTCCTGCAACTGCTGCACGGCACTGTCGGCGCTGCGGAACAGGCGTTCGCCCTCGGGCGTGAAGGCGATCGAGCGGTGGCCGCGCACCAGCAGCTTCACGCCGAGCGTCTCTTCCAGCACCGACACCTGGCGGCTCACGGCCGACTGCGTCAGGCACAGGTCATCGGCGGCCAGCGTGATGCTCATGCGCCGGCCTACCGCCACGAAGCCGCGCAGCAAGTCCAGCGAGGCCAATCGAACCAAAGGTGTCGACATGCGTTTCTCTCATGTGAAGCGTTCTCAAAGATCAATTGAGAACGGGCATTCCAGGCAGTTTAATGAGCCATCTGGCGACATTCCAGAAAAGCCTGACTTGCGCGATGGGAATGTCAGCCGCACAGGAGAATCATCCATGACATCGAAATCTCTGACGCAATCGCCCTGGCTGCCGGTGCTGGCTGGTGGGGCGGTGATCGGCCTGGCGCTGGGTATCCGCCACGTGCAGGGCTTGTTCTTGGTGCCCGTCACGATGGACCACGGCTGGACGCGTGAAACCTTCGGCTTGGCCATCGCGCTGCAGAACCTGATCTGGGGCGCCGCGCAGCCGTTTGCGGGCATGCTGGCGGACCGCTATGGCGCGGCCAAAGTGGTGGTGGCTGGTATCGCCGTCTATGCGCTGGGCTTGGTGCTGATGGCGCATGCGGGCACGCCGCTGGGCTTCACGCTGTCGGCAGGCGGACTGATCGGGATTGGGCTGTCGGGCACGTCATTTGGCGTGGTGTACGGCGCGATCAGCCGGCTCACACCGCCCGAGCGGCGTAGTTGGGCGCTGGGGGTGGCGGGCGCGGTGGGCGGTGTCGGCCAGTTCATCATGGTGCCGACCGCACAAGGTCTGCTGAGCAACGTCGGCTGGGTGACGGCGTTGGTGGCCATGGCCGTGGTGATGGCGGTGTTTCTGCCGCTGGCCGCGCCGCTGCGTGAGAAAGCCACCACCGCGGTGGCGCAGGAGGCGCACCAGAGCATGGGGGCCGCCATCCGTGAGGCCTTCGCGCATCCGGGTTTCTGGCTGTTGAACCTCGGTTTCCTGACGTGCGGCTTCCAGCTCGCCTTCATTGGCGCGCATATGCCGGCGTATCTGCTCGACAAGGGGCTAACGGCGCGCCACGGCATGATTGCGCTGGCGCTCATCGCAGCCGCCAACATTGTCGGCACGTATTACTGCGGCGCGCTGGGTGGGCTGTTCCGGCGCAAGTATCTGCTGTCGTTGCTGTACCTGATCCGCACGGCGGCGATTGCGCTGTTTATTCTGCTGCCGCTGTCTCCGGCCACGCTGTATGGATTTGCCGTCGTGATGGGGTTGCTGTGGCTGGGCACGGTGCCGCTCACCAACGGGCTGCTGTCACAGGTGTTTGGGGTGCGTTATATCGGCACGCTGTTCGGCTTCGTGTTCCTGGGCCACCAGATCGGTGCATTCCTGGGCGTGTGGCTGGGTGGCGTGGTATACGACCGCCTGCATTCCTACGATGCGATCTGGATGGGCGCGATGGTGCTCGGCGTAGTGGCTGCGCTGCTGCACTGGCCAATCGATGACCGCCAACTAGCGCGCTCGCCAGCGGCCCAGCCAGCATGATCAGGTCACTCAAACGATGGGCGGCATGGACGCTGGCGGTGGCCGGCGCTGCGCTGATCTTTACGGCGTGGTTGACGCCGGAGAGTGCGTTCTCCTTTGTGACGTTGGCGTTCTTCTGCGGATAAGGCGGCGGAATAACTCGATTTGTGAAACAATATCGGGTTAATCACTAGTGGGCACTGGTACGGTTTGCGCGGGAACAAGCGTCGCTTTTGCGTCGTTTTCCTGTGAATGCCACCGTTCAGACATGACTTACGCCGTCAAGGAAATCTTCTACACGCTGCAAGGCGAGGGTGCCAACACTGGCCGCGCAGCCGTCTTCTGCCGCTTTGCCGGCTGCAATCTCTGGAGCGGGCGCGAAGCCGATCGCGCCACCGCCATCTGCCAGTTCTGTGACACCGACTTCGTCGGCACGGACGGCACGCAAGGCGGCAAATACACCACTGCAGACGCCCTGGCCGACACCGTCGCTGCCGAATGGCCAGCCGACGCCAAGGGCGGCAAGCCGCTCGTCATCTGCACTGGTGGCGAGCCGCTGCTGCAACTGGACGCCCCGCTGATCGACGCCCTGCACGCACGCGGCTTCGAAATCGCCATCGAGACCAACGGCACCATTGCCGTCCCGCCCGGCATTGACTGGGTATGCGTCAGCCCGAAGATGGGCTCGGAGCTGGTCGTCACGCGTGGCGATGAGCTGAAGGTCGTGATCCCGCAAGACGGGCAGGACCTGGACGCATATGAACGGCTGGATTTCCAGCATTTGTTCCTGCAGGCCATGGATGGCCCGCTGGCGCGGCAGAATACGGCGCTCGCCGTTGAGCTGTGCCAGCGCCGCCCGCGCTGGCGCCTGTCGCTGCAAACCCATAAGATGCTGGGCATCCGCTAAGGCGGGCCGCAGCATTTTGTCCCAGTCGTCTCAGCTGTTTCGCGGCGTTCGCTGCCGCCCAGTCCTTTGCGCTCCATGACCAAGACCGTTTCCATCACGCGCCGGCTCGAATTCGATGCCGGCCACCGCATCCCCGGCCACGCTGGCCAGTGCCGCAACCTGCACGGCCATCGCTACCAGCTCGAACTCACGCTCACCGGCGAAGTCCTGCACAACGACAAGGCCGCCGACGACGGGATGATCCTCGACTTCGGCGACGTCAAGCAGCTCGCCAACAAGCACCTCGTCGACCTGTGGGACCACGCGTTCCTGGTCTATCGCGGCGACACGAAGTTGGTCGAATTCCTGAACGGCATGGAAGGTGGTCACAAGACCGTCGTGTTGAACGAGGTGCCCACCGTCGAGAATCTCGCGCAGGTCGCGTTCGATATTCTCGAACCCGTGTTCCGTAATACGTTCGGGCACCATCTGCGCCTGTCCAAGCTGGTGCTGTACGAAACCCCGAACTGCTGGGCCGACGTGAAGCTCGCGCGCCCGCACGAGCAGGATTGATCGGATCGTCTCGAACTGCATGACCACGCCCCACGTCCTCACACCGCCTGCCGACATGTCCGCCCACGAGCGCGACGGCTACTGGATGCAGCAGGCGCTCGTGCAGGCCAAGTTCGCGTGGGGGCAGGGCGAGGTGCCGGTGGGCGCGATCGTGGTGCGCGGCAACGAGATCGTCGGCGTTGGCTACAACGCGCCGATCGGCACGCACGACCCGTCCGCCCACGCTGAGATGCGCGCCCTGCGCCAGGCCGCCGAAAAACTCGGCAACTACCGCCTGCCCGACTGCGAAGTCTTCGTGACGCTGGAGCCGTGCGTGATGTGCGCCGGCGCCATGCTGCATGCCCGCGTGGCACGTGTCGTGTACGGCGCGCCCGACCCCAAGACCGGCGCCGCCGGCAGCATCCTCGACCTGTTTGCCGAGACGCGCCTGAACCACCAGACCGCCATCACCGGCAGCGTGCTCGCGCAGGAATGCGGCGACATGCTGCGCGCCTTCTTTGCCGAGCGTCGCGCTAGCCAACGTGCGGCGCGGCTGGCCTCCACCGAATCCGATCCGACCTGAACTTAACTAACCGCATGCCGACCACCGTCCGCCTGATCGCTCCCTCCGGCTACCCGAACGATGCTGAGCTCGCCAAGCGCGGCGCTGCAGCGCTGCAGGCACAGGGCTGCAATCTGGTGAATACGGAATGCCTCACGCGCCAGCACCAGCGCTTTGCCGGCGACGACGATGCACGGCTGGCCGATCTGCACCAGATCGGCACCGGCAACGGTCAGGAGATCGCCATGGCCATCCGCGGCGGTTACGGGCTGACGCGGTTGCTGGAGCGCATCGACTTTGCGGCGATCCATCAGCGTGCACTGGCCACCGACGCCATCATCGTCGGCCATAGCGATTTCACGGCGTTTTCGTTGGCCTATCTGGCCGCGACGGGCGGCGTGACCTTTGCCGGGCCGCACCTGTGCTCGGATTTCGCGCTGCCCGAGGTGGATGCCTACATGGTCGAGCACTTCTGGGGCATCTTGCGCAACCCAAACTACGCGTTGCGCGTGGATGTTCCGCAGACGACAGCTCGCCCAGGGCGTATTGCCGGCACGCTGTGGGGCGGCAATCTGGCTATGCTGTGCAGTCTGGTCGGCACACCGTATCTGCCCAAGATCGACGGCGGCATCCTCTTCGTTGAAGACATCAACGAACACCCATACCGGGTTGAGCGCATGCTGCTGCAACTGCAGCAGGCCGGAGTGCTGGAGCGTCAGCAAGCGCTGGTACTCGGCGATTTTTCTGGCTACCGCACCACGCCGTACGATGCTGGCTACGACTTCGGCCCCATGTGCGACTACCTGGCCGCGCGGCTGCCGATTCCGGTCCTGACTGGCTTGCCGTTCGGCCATTGCCCGACCAAGGCGACGCTGCCGATTGGCGCACAGGCCGAGCTGGACATCGATGCCACGGGCTTTACGCTGCACTTGGTCGGCTATCCGACGCTCAAGGCATAAGCCGCCCGCCCATCCGGGTCACGCTCGGATGGTAAAATCCCAGGTTCTCTAAATGGCGAACGGCCAAGTGCTTGCCGCGCCAGATCACCGCTTTCCAAATCAAGGTTTCCACGTGCTTTCCACCGCCAATATCACCATGCAGTTCGGGCCCAAGCCCTTGTTCGAGAATATCTCGGTCAAGTTTGGCGAAGGCAATCGCTATGGCCTGATCGGTGCCAACGGTTGCGGCAAGTCGACCTTCATGAAGATCCTGGGCGGCGACCTGGAACCGAGCGCAGGCAACGTCATGCTGGAACCGGGCGTGCGCCTGGGTAAGCTGCGCCAGGACCAGTTCGCCTATGAAGACATGCGCGTGCTGGACGTGGTGATGATGGGCCACACCGAAATGTGGGCCGCCGCGCAGGAGCGCGACGCCATCTACGCCAACCCGGAAGCCACCGACGACGACTACATGAAGGCCGCCGACCTGGAGGCCAAGTACGCCGAGTACGACGGTTACACCGCCGAAGCACGTGCCGGTGAACTGCTGCTGGGCGTCGGCATCCCGACCGACCAGCACAACGGCCCGATGAGCGACGTCGCGCCCGGCTGGAAGCTGCGCGTGCTGCTGGCGCAGGCGCTGTTCTCGAACCCGGACGTGCTGCTGCTGGACGAGCCGACCAACAACCTCGACATCAACACGATCCGCTGGCTGGAGTCGGTGCTCAACGAGCGCAATTCCACCATGATCATCATCTCCCACGATCGCCACTTCCTGAACTCGGTCTGCACGCACATGGCCGACATGGACTACGGCACGCTCAAGGTCTACCCGGGCAACTACGACGACTACATGGAAGCCTCCATGCAGGCACGTGAACGCCTGCAGGCCGCCAATGCACGCGCCAAAGAACGCATCTCCGATCTGCAAGACTTCGTGCGCCGCTTCTCGGCCAACAAGTCCAAGGCGCGTCAGGCCACGTCGCGTTTGAAGATGATCGACAAGATCAAGGTGGAAGACATCAAGCCGTCGTCGCGTCAGAACCCGTTCGTGCGCTTCGAGTTCGAGAAGAAGCTGCACAACCTGGCCGTCGAGACCGAAAACGCGCGCAAGACGTACGACCGCAAGATTTTCGACAACCTGACCATGGCCGTGCGGGCCGGAGAACGGATCGCCATCATCGGCGAGAACGGCGCAGGCAAGACCACGCTGCTGCGCTCGCTGCTCAACGGTGCGGTCAAAACCGGCGTGCAGCGCGGCATCGAGATCGACGGCGGTACCGTCAAGTGGGCCGAGAATGCCAACGTCGGCTACATGCCGCAGGACACGTACGAAGAATTCCCCGAAGACCGCGACCTGATGGACTGGATGAGCCAGTGGACGCAGGCCGGCGACGATGACCAATCCCTGCGCGGCACGATGGGCCGCCTGCTGTTCTCGGCCGACGACATCAAGAAGAGCGTCAAGGTGCTCTCCGGTGGTGAGAAGGGCCGCATGATCTGGGGCAAGCTGATGCTGGGCCGCCACAACGTGCTGGCGCTGGATGAGCCGACCAACCACATGGACATGGAGTCCATCGAGTCGCTGCAGATCGCGCTGGACAAGTTCGAAGGCACGCTGATCTTCGTGTCGCACGACCGCGAGCTGATCAGCGCCCTGGCCACCCGCGTCATCGAAGTACGCCCGGACGGCACGCTCACCGACTACCTCGGCACGTACGACGAGTATCTACAGAGCCAGGGCGTAGAAGTCTGAGGTAGCATCCCTGCCGCAACCGAAGGGCCGCCAATGTGCGGCCCTTTGTTTTTCCGGAGTTTCGCGCAACGTAAGGCGGGCGCGTTGCTTACTGGATCCGAGGGGAATGGATCTCGCTGAGTGCCTGCCGGAGGCGCGGCGCGGCAAAGTCAAGGAAGCGACGCATTTTCAACGGCATTTGCCCACGTGCCGCATGCACAAGATGAATGGGCGCGGGTTCCGGCTCGTACGTCTCCAACAGGATCTGCAACTCGCCACGCGCGACAGCCTCAGCCGCCTGGTAATGCAGCAATCGGACGAAGCCGACCTTGCAGACTGCAGCCTGTGCCGCGGCTTCCGGAGTCGTGACGCTCAGGCGCGGCAGGATGGAGACGTCGATCGCGGTGCCTGACTGCGGATTGCGGAACCACCACGATGGCGACGGCATGGGCGTATCCACGGCCACACAGGGAAGGTGCAGCAAGTCGTCGGGGACCTGCGGCGTGCTGCGATCGGCAAGGAGCCCGGGGCTGGCGCACGTGACGGTTCGCATGACGCCGATTTGCGTTGCCACCATCGAACTGTCGGGCAGCTTTCCAATGCGCACGGCCATGTCCACATGGTCACTGATCAGATCCACGTTCCGATCGGACAGGATCAGCCGGATGTTGATCTCGGGGAACGCCGCCAGGAAATCGGCGACAACGGGCAGCACATGCAAGCGCCCAAACATGAGTGGTGCGGTGACGACCAATTCACCCTTGGGCACGGTGAACTCGCCGGCAGCTTCTCGCTCGGCATCCTCGACCGCTTCGAGGATGCGACGTGCAGCCGCAATGTAGGCAATACCGGCATCCGTCAACGCGAGTTTGCGCGTCGAGCGGATCAGCAGGCGCGCGCCAACCAGCGCTTCGAGGTCGGAAATCTTGCGGCTGAGGGTCGCCAGCGGCACCTTCAACGCGCGTCCTGCCGCGGATAGGCTGCCTTGCTCCGCGACCGCCACCAGCATCGACATGGCTTCCAGGCGATCCATCTGATTCTTCCAAAAATTGGTAGGGACGTTATTGATATTGCCGGATTATCAATAAGGATGGAAAGAGGCATGATCGGTTTCGTCGAGCGCGTTCCGGCTCGACTCCCCAGGGATTCCCGTCGTGCGCGCCGCCCTTGCGGCTGATGACGATGGACCGGGGCATCTGAAACCCTGGTCTGCTTTCTTACGAGAGGAGCCCCCCCATGTCGTATGGTTTTCTCGTGATTGCCGTGACGCCCAGCGTCCGGGGTGTGCAGGCCAGCATGGGTGTCGAGCACGTCTGGCAGGGCTTCAAGGGGCACCGCGAATTCGACCGGTTCACCGACAACGAAGCGGCCTTTATTGCCGATCGCGACAGCTTCTACATGGCAACCGTTTCAGAGACGGGCTGGCCCTACGTGCAGCATCGCGGCGGCCCGCGCGGTTTCCTCAAATTACTGGACGACCGCACGCTCGCCTTTGCCGACTATCGTGGCAACCGCCAATACATCAGCACAGGCAATCTCGCGGCCGACGATCGTGCTTGTCTCTTTTTGATGGACTACGCGCATCGTGCGCGGCTGAAGATGTATGTCCATGTTGAGACGCTGGCACTCGATGCGGCTCCGGAGCTGGCTGAACGCGTTGCCGTGCCCGGCTACCGGGCGACGCCCGAACGCATCTTCCGGCTGCACCTCGCGAGCTTCGACTGGAATTGCCCGCAGCACATCACGTCGCGCTTTACCGAGCAGGAAGTCAGCGAGGCAGTCCGTCCGCTTCGCGATCGGCTGACCGAGCTCGAAACCGAAAACGCCGAGCTACGTGCTCGCCTCGCGAATCATGGAGACCGCCAATGAGCACCCAGCGCCCGCCCTTTCCACCCTTCAATTTGGAAACCGCCATCGAAAAGGTCCGCTTGGCCGAAGATGGCTGGAACAGCCGTGACCCTGAGAAAATCGCGCTCGCCTATACCGTCGACAGCCAATGGCGAAACCGTGCCGAGTTCGTACAGGGGCGCGAGGCAATCGTCGGCTTCCTGACACGCAAGTGGCAGCGCGAGCTGGATTACCGGCTCATCAAGGAACTGTGGGCGTTCCACGGGAACCGCATTGCTGTCCGCTTTGCCTATGAGTGGCATGACGACAGCGGCAACTGGTTCCGCTCCTATGGCAATGAGAACTGGGAGTTTGACGAAAACGGGCTGATGCGCCGTCGCCTCGCAAGCATCAACGATGCGCCGATACGCGAAGCTGACCGCCGTTTTCACTGGCCGCTGGGCCGCCGTCCTGACGATCATCCGGGCCTGAGCGACCTGGGCTTCTAGCGGCCCGGCGTATCGTGCGCAGAGCAGTGGCACTTCCCGCAGGAGGCTCGGCCGCAAGCGTTCTTCAATGCCTCGGATGCGTTAGCTTGTTGCTTCGTCAATCAACAGATCAAGCTGCGCGATCACGTTGCTGGCCTCGGTTTCGCCGCGCGCCTTGGCAAGGGCGGCCTTGAGCGTTTCGCGCAGAGCGACGAGGTCGGCCACATTGCCGGCCTTTTCCACCTTCATTTCGAGCAGATAGCCGCGCAGGCCGAGGTAACGGCTGATGGTTTCCGTATAGAAGCGGTAGAGGCGCTGATAGCCTTCAACACCGTGCTCGCCGGAGGTAGCGTTTGGCACAGGTGCGGCAGGGGTGTCCGGTGCGGAGGCCGGCTCACTTTTGGCGGGCGTTGCCCCAACCCCATGTGATCGGATATATCCGCCTTGCTCCAACTCGTCGAATACCGCCCGGTTCATGCCCAGGGGTGCAAGTTGGATGAGGATCTCATCACAGGTCTTCTCGCCGTTGACCATCAGCAGCAGCGCGCGGTGCTTCTGATCCAGGTGGTAGGCGCGTGTTCGGATTTCTTCCTGCCCCTTGTCCGTCTTCTGATAGATGCTGGCGGTCATGCTTGTCTCCCTCGGCCGGCGCGTCTGCAGTGCGCGCTCTGCTGGCTCTACAATAGGACGATCATAACCGCCCCGGGGGCGCGCCGATCTCAGTCGCAACCCGGATAGCACAACGCGCAAACCGCGCATCCACCAGAGCGAGACAAGCAACGATGCAGCAACGCGACAAGCTTTTCATCAATGGCAAGTGGGTGGCGCCGCAGGGCAAGGGCGTCATTGAAGTGATTCATTCGGCCACCGAAGAGGTGATGGGGACGATCCCTGAAGGCAGCGCTGCCGATGCCGAAGCCGCGGTGGCGGCAGCACGCGCCGCGTTTGATGGCTGGGCCGCCACGCCCGTGGCCAAGCGTGCCGAGTACATCCAGAAGATTGCTGACGGCCTCAAGGCCCGCAGCGAGGAACTCGCGCAATTGATTGCGGGTGAAGTCGGCATGCCGATCAAGCTGGCGCGCGCGATCCAGGTGGGCGGTCCGGTCTACAACTGGGGCAATTTCGCCAAGCTGCTCAGCAAGTTCGAGTTTGAAGAGCAGGTAGGCAACTCCCTAGTGGTGCGCGAGCCGGTGGGTGTGGTGGGCGCCATCACGCCGTGGAACTACCCGCTCAACCAGATCACGCTGAAGGTGGCGCCAGCACTGGCTGCTGGCTGCACGGTGGTGCTCAAGCCATCGGAAGTGGCGCCGCTCAACGCGTTCGTGCTGGCGGAAGTCATTGAAGAGGCCGGCTTGCCGCCGGGCGTGTTCAACCTCGTCACGGGTTATGGCCCGGTGGTGGGCGAGGTGCTGGCGAGCCATCCGGATGTCGACATGGTGTCGTTCACGGGTTCGACGCGCGCAGGCAAGCGCGTGGCCGAGCTGGCATCGCAATCGGTCAAGCGCGTGGCACTGGAACTGGGTGGCAAGTCGGCCTCGGTCATCCTCGATGACGCGGACCTGTCGGCGGCGGTCAAGGGCACGCTGTCGGCCTGCTTCCTGAACTCGGGGCAGACCTGCTCGGCGCACACGCGCATGCTGGTGCCGCGCGCCAAGTACGAAGAGGTGAAGGCATTGGCTGCGCAGTTTGCTGCGGCCTATGTGCCGGGTGACCCGGCGCAGGAAACCACGCGCCTGGGCCCGCTGATCTCCGCTGTGCAGCGCGATCGTGTGCTGGGCTACATCCGCAAGGGTTTGGAAGAGGGCGCCGACCTCATCACTGGTGGCGCTGATGCGCCGGAGGGCCTGTCCACCGGCTTCTTCGTCAAGCCCACGGTACTGGGTAACGTGAAAACCACCGATACGGTGGCACGCGAAGAAATCTTTGGCCCCGTGCTCACCGTGATCTGCTACGACAACGAGGACGAAGCCATCCGCATTGCCAACGACAGCATCTACGGCCTGGGTGGCGGCGTGTGGTCGGGGGATGAGGCGCGGGCGATTCGCGTGGCGCGACGCATCCGCACCGGGCAGGTCGACATCAACGGCGGGCCGTTCAACATGCAGGCGCCGTTTGGCGGCTACAAGCAGTCCGGCAACGGGCGCGAGAACGGCAAGTACGGGTTGGAGGAGTTCCTGGAGTACAAGGCGCTTCAGCTCAAGCCTGCGCAAACGGCCTGACGAGGGCTACAGCAGCAATGAAAAACCCGGCTTCGGCCGGGTTTTCTTTTTGGGGCTTACTTGCGGCTGCCGTCGGGGTTGTAGCCCTGGGCCGTGCCTTCGGCCAGGATGCGCGTCCAGACTGCGTTGCGCGCCTCATCGGTCATGAAGACCCAGTTGCTGACTTCCAGCTGGGTGCGCCCACAGCCTTGGCAAACCTCGTCGAAAAGGGTCGAGCAGATGCCGACGCACGGGCTGTCGGGGCGGCCGAGCAGGGTGCTTTCAGCCGCACTGGAGATGTCGTCAGGCATGGTGGCAAGGGCGGTGGAATCCGCAGTTGAGTCAGTTCGGCCGCTATTTTACCGGGGCGGAGGATTCGGGGTTCTGGGCCCCTGTTCGCTGGCTGACGTGATCGGCGGCGGCAGATAGCGTCAGCGCTGAATTCACCAGTGCGATATGCGAGAACGCCTGCGGAAAGTTGCCGACCAGCCGGCATGCGCGTGGGTCGTACTCTTCCGAGAGCAAGCCCACATCGTTACGCAGCGCCAGCAGCTTCACGAACAACGTGCGCGCTTCTTCGTCGCGGCCCTGGAGGACAAGGTTGTCGACGTACCAGAAGCTGCACGCGAGGAAGACGCCTTCGCCTTCCGGCAGACCATCCGCCACGGCCTCCGTGCGATAGCGGCGCACGAGACCATCGACCAGTAGATCCTCCTCGATGGCGCGCACCGTGGCCTGGATGCGCTTGTCCGTCGCGGGCAGGAAACCAACCAGCGGCAGCATCAGCAAGGCGGCATCCACCTCTTCACCGCCGTAGCTCTGCACAAAACAGCCGCGGCGTGGGTGGATGCCGCGCGTGCAGATCTCAGCATGAATGCGGTCGCGAACGGCGCGCCAGCGCTCAAGTGGGCCTTCCACGCCAAATTGCTCGATGCATTTGACCGCACGGTCGAAGGCCACCCAGGCCATCACCTTGGAATGGGTGAAGTGCCGGGATGGGCCGCGCACCTCCCAGATGCCTTCGTCGGGGGACTGCCAGATGTCTTCCAGATGCGTCATCAATGCGAGCTGCAAGCGCCATGAAGCGTCGTCGCCCGCCAGGCCGCCTTTGCGGGCGAGGTAGAGCGCGTCCATCAGTTCACCGTAGACATCGAGCTGGAGTTGCAAGGCGGCAGCGTTGCCAATGCGCACGGGTTGCGCGCCTTCATAGCCGGGCAACCAGGGGATGGTCCATTCGCCCAGGCGGCGTTCGCCGGCAATGCCGTACATGATCTGCACCTGCGCTGGGCTGCCTGCGATTGCACGTTCGAGCCAGGCGCGCCAGGCGCTTGCCTCGTCGTAGTAGCCGGCGTTCATGAGGGCGAGCAGCGTAAGGGTGGCGTCGCGCAGCCAGCAGTAGCGGTAGTCCCAGTTGCGCACGCCGCCGAGCCGTTCGGGCAGCGACGTCGTGGGCGCGGCGACCACGCCGCCGGTGCGGTGATACGTCAGCGCCTTGAGTGTGATGAGCGAGCGCTCGACGGCCTCTGTCCATTCACCGGCGCCGTGGCACCGACTCGACCACGCGCGCCAGCGCGCCTCGATGTCGAACTGGGCTTCCAGGGCGTCGATGGAGGCCGGCAGCGGCAGGTGCGATGGGGAGTGCGTTAGCACGAAGGGCATGGCCTCGCCCTCGGTCACCGTGAACTCGGACACGGTGGAGAGGTTCTCGCCACGAAGCGGGGCCGGCGTGCGCAGCGTCACCATATCGGGGCCGGCAATGGCTCGTAGCACGCAGTCGGGGGTGTCACATGCGCTGTCGGCAGGGGCGCCGGTGGTTTCGACCACGCGGCTGACCCACGGCACGGAGGCGCCGTAGTCGAAGCGCAACGTCAGGTCCATGCGCATGGCAACCGCGCCCGAAATACCCCGCACGATGCGCACGAGATCCGACGTATCGTCGCGCGCGCTGGGCGTGCCCGGCAGGCGTACAGGCATCAGGTCGGTCAGGCTGACGGTGCCGGTGCCGGTCTCGAACACAGTCTCCAGCACAAGCGTGCCAGGCAGGTAACGGCGGCGGATCGAACGCGCTCCACCCTGTGGCGCGATCTGCCAGCGCCCATGATCGGGTGTGCCCAGCAACGCGGCAAAACAGGCACCTGAATCGAACCGAGGCCAGCACAGCCAATCGATGGACCCGTCGCGCGAAACCAGTGCGGCGGTTTCGCAATCACCAATCAGGGCGTAATCTTCGATTTTCGAGGGCATTGCACTCCACTCCAACAATCGATAGGGCCGTGACCATGCACGACAGTACCCGCGTCATTCTTGAGTACAACGCTGGGCGAGACCCAGAGCGCCTCACGCGCAAGCTGGCCGCCATTGCTGCCGATCCGTTCTCCTTCTTCCGCGGCACCAACAATCTGTACGCGGCATCGATGATCGAGGCACCGCTGCTGCACGAGGCGCCGCGCACACTGGTCTGCGGCGATCTGCACCTGGAGAACTTCGGCAGCTTCAAGGGCGACAACGGCCTCGTTTACTTCGACATGAACGATTTCGACGAAGCGCTGACCGCGCCGTTTACCGTCGATCTCGTACGCGTGCTGTCGAGCCTGCAGGTGGCTGCATATAGCTGGAAGCTGGCCGATGAAGACGCGAACAACCTCTGCCGCCGGTTTCTCGACACCTATGCCACGGCGCTCGTTGACGGCAAACCGCGCTGGGTAGAGCGTGCCACCGCCACCGGTATCGTGCGTACGCTGCTGCGCGATCTGCGCAGGCGCAACCGCGCGGCCTACATTGCCGAGCGCACGGAACGTAACGGCAACCAGATCAACCTGCGCAATGATGGACGCCGCACATTGCGTGCCAGCAAGGATGAGGTCCGCCGTGCGCGCCGCATTCTCCAGGCCTATTCCGAGCAGGGCAACGGTCATGGCCAGCGCTTCGTTGCCGTGGATGTGGCGCGCCGCATTGCCGGCACCGGCAGTCTTGGGCTGGAACGCTATTCAGTACTGGCCCGCCCGGAGAACGACCCCGATACCCTGCGCCTGATCGACATCAAACTCTCCGTACCGAGCGTCTGGGCCGATGTGCTGGGGGATTCGTGCAGCGTGGCGCCGTGGCATAGCGAAGCCGGGCGCGTGGTCGGCATTCAGCGCATCTCGCAGGCGATCTCGCCGGCATTGCTGCGCGGCGTGGTCTACGGGGCCAAGGGCGAAAAGCCGAAGTCGTACGTGGTCAAGAGCCTGCAGCCGACGGCTGACCGTGTGGCGCTGGGCTCCGGCAAACACGTCGTCGCCAACCTGGACGATGCGCTGCAGACTATGGCTCGCGTGGCTGCATGGTGCCATCTGCGCAGTTGTGGCCGTCTCGGGACGGACCTGGTCGAGACGGTGCAGGACTACGCTGCCGGCACGGCGTGGCGCAAGTCTGCGCTGAAGCTGGCGACGCACGGGCGCAAGGTGTCGCTCAAACAGTGGGCGGAGTTTGCGGACGACTACCGCGAGGCGCGCGGCAGCAAGGCAGGCTGATGCCTCGGGGCAAGGGCGGTGTCAGGTGATGCATTGTGCATGCCGCCCTCAAGTTCCCGTCGTGGGTGACCGATAGTGCCAAGGTAGCCGGCCGCCCGGCGCGATGGTCGCGCCTGCGTGAGAAGCCGCGCACGTCACTCCGCTTGTTGCCCTCCTGCGCCCATGTCCGCCCGATTGACCATCCGCACCCGTCTGGTGCTCACGGTTTCCATTTTGTTTCTGCTCGCCCTGCTGATTGGCGTGGCCGGGCTGCTTGGCCTGCGTGATGCCAATCGCGCGCACGAACAGACCTTCACCAATCAGTTTCCGTCTGCGCTTGCTCTGGGCGAATCCGACCTGAGTCTGACGCGCGCCCGTACCGCGCTCGACAAGGCGATGCTGTATCCGGAAGACAAGGGTGCCATGCAGCTGCTCGACCGCACCGAAGAGCTGATCGCACGCTCGGACGAGGCGTGGAAGAAATACCTGGCCCTGCCGCGCGACGATGAAGAGGAACGTCTGGCCAAGGATGTCGCCACCAAGCGTGAGGCCGCATCGGGCACGCTGCGCGACATCATCAAGGCACTGCGCGCCGGCGACCGCGCCACGGCCGACAAGATCATGGATAAGGGCGTCTCCAAGGCGTTTCGCGATTCCAATGACACCAGCCTGGCACTGAGCAAGAAGCAGCTCGCCTTCTCCAAGGCCAACTACGATGAGTCGCGCGAAGCCTATGCGCGTTTCCGCATGATCGTGATTGCCGCCATCGTCTTTGCATTGCTGGTGGCGCTGGTGTGCGCATGGTCGCTGCTGCGCGCCATTGTCGGGCCGCTGAACGCAACGCTGGCGCAGTTCGACCGCATTGCCGCGGGTGACCTGACACAGCCCGTGCACGTCGACCGCGGGGACGAGATGGGCCGTCTGCTCGAAGGTCTGGCCCGCATGCAAGGTGCATTGACCGACACCGTGCGCCGCGTGCGCACCGGCTCCGAATCGATCGGCGCGGCCACCAAGCAGATCGCTGCCGGCAATGCCGACCTGTCTCAACGCACGGAAGAGCAGGCCAGCTCGCTGGAAGAAACCGCGTCCAGCATGGAAGAGATGACCTCCATCGTGCGCCAGAACGCTGACAACGCCCGTCAGGCCAGCCAACTGGCCGACAGCGCCTCGCACGTGGCCAGCCAGGGCGGCGCGGTGGTGACCGACGTGGTGGCGACCATGCGCGAGATCAGCGCGTCGTCGCGTACGGTGTCGGAAATCATTGGCGTGATCGACGGCATTGCCTTCCAGACCAACATCCTGGCGCTGAACGCCGCCGTGGAAGCCGCCCGCGCCGGCGAGCAGGGTCGTGGTTTTGCCGTAGTCGCGGGCGAGGTGCGCAACCTCGCGCAGCGCAGCGCCGCAGCGGCCAAAGAGATCAAGGAGATGATCGAGGCGTCGCTGTCCAAGGTGGAAACGGGCAGCTCGCTGGCTGAGCGCGCCGGCACCACGATGGAGGACATCGTCGCCTCCATCCGCCGCGTGACCGACATCATGGGCGAGATTGCTGCCGCCTCCAACGAGCAAAGCTCGGGCATCGAACAGGTCAACAAGGCTGTCACGCTGATGGACGAAGCCACGCAGCAGAACGCCGCACTGGTGGAGCAGGCGGCTGCAGCGGCCGAATCACTGGAAGAGCAGGCGCAGGTGCTGAACGCCGCCATCGCGGCCTTCCGGCTGGCCTGACCGTATCGATACCGGATTTGATACAAGCGGTCGTTTTGATCGGCATGTGTGGCAATGACTTGCCTTGAGCGGCATTTCGGTTGATATAACCGGAACGCTCACTCAAGGACCAAGGAATCACACCATGCCGTTCATCATTGCCGCACTTGCGCTGATTGGCCTGCTCATCTACGGCGCAGTCCGGTTGTACGCAGAAGTCGCCTCGGCTTACGGAGCCGTGGCAGGCGGCGCAGCGGTATTGCTTGCAGCGGCGCTCATCGCCGGGGCCGTCGTCAGCCTTGTCCGCCGCTATCGCGCGGTGCATGGCGTCAACGTGAAAGGGCAGCGGATCGTGTCTCTGAGCGGGAGTTGGGGGCGGGTTGCCGTCGACGCCGAACAGAAGCGCGGGTCATTGTGCCTGCATGACCAGGACGCGCGATTCCTCTTTGCCGATATTGCCGGCGCCGATGCGGTTGAACGCGATGGAACGTGGTCTCTGGATTTGCGCCTGAAGCATCAGGCGCAGGCGGAATGGCCGATCCCGATGCGCAATCGCCAAGAAGCGAAGCGCTGGGCGAAGATCTTCGCCCTGGCGGCAACGCAGGAGCTTTGAGCGATTACTCGGTCGTACTCGGGTTCCAGAACGCCTGAGCAACGTGCGGCTGAGCCTGCAGTGACGCGACGATGCGGTCCAGCTCGGCGGCATTCACTGCGGTGGACATCAGCATGGCTTCGATTTCCACGTGGTCCTCGCCAAAGGGCTCGACCGACAGATCGCTGATCGGGTAGCTGGCTTCTTCGAGCAGGCGTTCCAGATCGGCCAGGGCTTCCTTCTGGCGGTTGCTTGTGGAGATCACGCACATCGTGTACGTGACTTCGCTGGCCTGGTTGTCCAGTGGCGTGCGGTTGATTCGGTTCACGACGGGGCGCAGCAGAATGTTCGATGCCAGCACGAACAACGAGATCAGCACCGCCTGACCGATGAGGTCCGAGCCCGCTGCCGCGCCCACGGCGGCCGAGCCCCACAGCGTCGCGGCGGTGTTCAGTCCGCGTACATTCAGCCCTTCCTTCATGATGGTGCCGGCGCCCAGGAAGCCCACCCCCGAGACCACATAGGCGATCACGCGGGTGGTATCCGATGCGGTGCCGATCTGCGCAGCCATGTCCACGAAGGCAGCCGCTGCGACTGCCACTAGGGCGTTGGTGCGCAAACCCGCTGTCCGCTGCCTGACCTGTCGCTCGAAACCGATCAGCGAGCCGAGCGCAAACGCGGCGGCAAGGCTGATGAATGAATCCAACAGTGTGGCGAAGTTGAGATGGGTGATGGCTTGCAGCTGCATCGGCGGCTCCTTGTTATGCAGACCGGAGTCTTGCTCAGGTGCTAAATGAGGCGCCGATGGTTATAGCACGGCGCCATGACACGCCGTGCGAGCCGGGTGGACCCGACGGCTACTTATAGTCCCACTGCATCTGCTCGGGAATCGGCACAGCGTCCGACGTCTCGAGGCAGCGGTCGAGGTAGGCGAGCAGGGAGCGCGGCTGGAAGCCGGTCTCCTGCACCAGTCGCGTGTTGTCGAACACGTAGCTCATGCTGGCGAACTTGGCGTACAGGTGGATGCAACGCGCGACCAGTCGCACGTTGCCATCTCCCGTCATGCTCAGGAATTTACGTGCCAAGGCTTTCTCAGCGATTTTCTTCTGATACACGTACCCGGCCAGCGCCTGGGCATCTTCTTCTGGGGTCTTGCAGCGCTTGAAGCGCGGGTACAGTGTTTCGATGCGCTCGGAGTTCGCGTCGCCGGCACTGATGTGGTACAGGTCGTGCGCCAGCGTGGGCTTGGTCGCCAGACGGACGATGGCCTCGGCGCAGTCGTCCACAGGCAGGATGTCGACGCGATCCGACAGTTGGCAGCTGAAGGTCTCCAGCATGGCCACCATGCGCAGCATCCAGAAGATGCTGCCCGAGGGCTCGCAGCCCAGCGTGCTGTGGCCGACCACGATGGACGGCCGCACCACGACCAGCGGCAGTTCGGGCACGGCTTCACGTAGCTTCAGCTCGGCCATTCCCTTGGAATACGTGTAGGGCACGGCATGCTGCTCGATCGGCGGCACATCCCAGCTCTCATGCACATGGCGGTTGGCCAACTGGCCGCACGACATGGCCGTGCCGATCTGCAGGAAGCGCTTGAGGCGCGAGCCCTGTGCGGCCAGTTTGCCCAGCGCCAGCACACCGCCCACGTTGGTATCCCACAGCGACGGATGGTTGGAGAACGTAGCCAGTGCCGCGCAGTTGATGATGACTTCCGGATCGCCCAGCGTGGCCGCGCCGCCTTCACGCAGGTCGAACAGCACGATCTGCGACTCGGTGATGCCGTCCAGCAAGGACTCAGGCATCTGAAACCGGCGCAGGTTGCTGCGCAGGCGCGCGAGCCCGTCCGCCTGCGTGTCACCACGCACGGCAAAACGCGTATCGGCTAGCAAACCTTTGGCTGCCAAATCTGCGGCAATGGCGCCGCCCACAAAACCGGTCGCGCCGGTTAGCAGAATACTCATGCGAGAAAGCTCGAAATCTTTGACGTGCGAGGCGAGCGACCAACTCGCCTGCAAACAACGGCATCGGCGCTGCATGCGCGGACACGAAACGCTGGTGGTGCGCGCAAGCCCAGAACGGGCACATCCGGCGGGCGCGCAGGGTGCGAGGCTCGCCGCGCCGCATCACAGGTGTTGTACGGTGCGGCCGGAAGCCCGCGCAGAATCAGCGAGTTATAAGAATGTAACCTTTCAAGCGCCTTTCGGCACGTCCTTTTGTAGACCTTTCACGCTAGAAAGTTGACTTCACGCATGCGGCACTGCGCAACTGGACGTGGCATTTGCTGCAATTTCGCGCGCAGCCTTGGCCCCTTCCACCTGCAGAATGGTCGGCAGAGAGACACCGTTCTTGGCCGCCGTGACCTCGGCCAGTATGGAGATGGCGATCTCCGGCGGCGTGCGGCTGCCGATATAGATGCCCACCGGGCCGTGCAGGCGGGCCAATTCCGCCTCGGACAGATCGAACTCCTTCAGGCGTTCGCGGCGGCTGGCATTGTTGCGGCGGCTGCCGAGCGCGCCCACGTAGAAGGCCGGTGTCTTGAGCGCTTCCATGAGCGCCAGGTCGTCAAGCTTGGGATCGTGCGTGAGGGCGATGACGGCGCAGCGCTCATCCATCTTCATGGCCATCACCGTGTCGTCGGGCATGGTGCGGACCATGGCAACGCCCGGGATGTCCCATTCCTCGCTGTACTCTTCGCGCGGGTCGCACACCGTCACCTGGTAATCCAGGCCCACGGCGATCTGGCACAGATAACGCGAGAGCTGCCCGGCGCCGATGACGAGCATCCGATAGCGCGGGCCGTGAATCGTCACCAGGCGTTCTTCGTCAAACTGCAGGCCATCCGTGACGGTGGCGTGCTGCAGCAGCGTCGCGCCCGTTGCCATGTCGAGCGTGCGGGCGACGAGCTGGCCGCCTTCCACGGCATGCAGCAAGGCGTCGAGACCGCTGGCGGCGTTCAGCGGCTCCAGCACGAGCTGTAGCGTGCCGCCGCAGGGCAGGCCAAAGCGGTGGGCTTCTTCCGCGCTGATGCCGTATTTGACGGCCTCGGGCTTGACCTGCTGCAAGCCCTCGCGGCGGACGCGGTCGATGAGGTCGTCTTCAATGCAGCCGCCCGAGACCGAGCCGACCACCACACCGTCATCCCGCAGCGCGAGCATGGCGCCCTCGGGCCGGGGCGACGAGCCCCACGTCTTCACAACGGTGACGAGCAGCACGCGCCGCCCCTGTGCCAGCCAGCGCACGCTGGTTTTCAAGACTTCAAGATCGACGCTGTCCATGATGCGTTTCCTGCGCTTATTGAGCGCTATTCAATGCGGGGGATGCCCGATTATGCCCCGTGGTGCAAAAACAGGTAGGCGGCCACCACGGCCACGACGGCCACGATGATCCACGGCCACGGATTGCGAGGCTGCACGGCAGGGCTGATGATCGGCGCCCCATCGTCATGGGGCGGTGCCCCATGCGCCCGCAGTTCGCCGGCCGCCAGATCCGGGATGGCCTGTTCAGCGGGCCTGCTGTCGAGCACGGCCGTTCCATCGGCTGCGGGGCCGAACTCTGCGGCAAAACGCTGGAAGAACTCATCCGCCAGCTTGCGTGCAGCACCGTCGACCAAACGTGAGCCGATCTGCGCGAGCTTGCCGCCCACCTGTGCAGTGGCGGTGTAGGACAGCCGCGTGACCGTCGGGCCTTCGGGCGCGAGTTGCACCTGTGCGCTGCCCTTGCCGAAACCGGCGGCGCCGCCCTGCCCGTCGAAATGCAAGGTGTAGCTGCGCGGCGGCGCCATGTCGGTGAGTTCCATGCGCCCTTTGAAGCGCGCCTTGACGGGGCCGACGGCGGCGGTCATGGCGACCTCGTAGGCGGGATTGCCACCTTCGCCAGCGGCGGTGATGCTCTCGCAGCCGGGGATGCAGCGCTGCAGCACGGCCGGATCGTTGAGCGCATCCCAGGCGGTCTGCAGAGGTACGGGCAGGAGGTGGGTCTGGGTCAGTTCCATGGTGCGCTCGGGCGGGCTGGAGTGGGGGCATACCGAGCATGCGCCAATTCCTGTTCTAGCGCAGCCAGGCTATCGAAATGGTGCGCCGGCATCATCGCGTCGACATGCGGCAGGATGGCTCGCACACCGCGTGCCCGCGGCTCGAAGCCGGCAAAGCGCAGCAGCGGGTTGAGCCAGACGACGCGGTGGGCGAAGCGGGCCAGGCGGGCCATCTCGGCGTCGAGCAGGTCGATGTGTTCGTGGTCGAGCCCGTCGGTCACGAGCAGCACGGTGGCGCGGCCGGACAGCGTGCGGCGTGCCCAGCGGCGGTTGAACTCCGCCAGCGCCGCGCCGATGCGCGTGCCGCCGGACCAGTCCGGCACGAGCTGCGCGATGGCTTGCACGGCAATGTCCGGATCGCGCTCGCGCAGATGCCGCGACACGTTTGTCAGCCGCGTGCCGAACAGGAAGGCCTGGATGCGCTCGCGCGATTGCACCAGCGCATGGCAGTAGTACAGCACCGCGCGCGAGTAGCGGCTCATCGATCCGGAGATGTCGAGCAGCAGCACGAGCGGCGGTGTGCGGTCGACGGGCTGGCGGTACTTCCAGCCGGTCCATTCACCACCGGCGCGTACGGCCTGGCGGGCCGTTGCGCGCAGGTCCGGATGGCGCCCGCGCGAGGCCGCTTTCAACCGGCGTGTGCGTTCCTGCGCCAGATGCGCGCGTCGGCGCCGGATCATGTGTTGTAGCGTGCGCCATTCCTGCGCGTTGAGCGTGTCGAAGTCGCGCGTGCGCAGTGCTTCATTGGCGGAAAACGCCAGCGGCGCAACGATGTCATGGCGCTCGCCATCGGGCTGGGGGCCGGGTGGCAGGTTCGTTGATGGCTGCGCACGCAGCGCATCGGCCAGGCGGTTGCTGCGCGGGGCCGGAATGCCGCCACGCACCTTGGGCAGCAACAGGGCGCGCAGCTTGCCTTCCCAGTCCGGGTCGCGCCAGAACACATTGAACGCGGCATCGAACAGCGTGCGCTCGTCTGGGTGCGAGACGAGCAGGGCGGACAAGGCGGCCTCGACGTCATCACGGCGGCCGATGTCGATGTGGGCCATGGCTTCGATGGCATCCACGGCGCGCGAGGGTGCCAGCGGCATACCGGCATTGCGCAGCAAGCGCACGAAGTGCGTCACGTTGCGGGCCAGGATGGGTAACGGCGTGGGCGGCACGGCCGATGTGTCCATGGCTACTCCGGCAACGCCGATGCGGCCAGCAACTGCTCGATGGTCGGCGCGTCCACGCGGGCGAGGTCGTCCTGGTATTTGAGCAGCACGCCCAGCGTGTCCTGTACCGATTGCGGGTCGAGTTCCGTTACGTTCAGCGCGGCCAGTGCACGGCACCAGTCGACGGCCTCGGCAATGCCCGGCGCCTTGAACAGGTCGATGCCGCGCAGGCGGTGCACGAAATCCACCGCGCGTTGCTGCAGGCGGGCGGCGGTCTCGGGCGCACGCTGCGCCACGATCTGCAGCTCGCGTGCTTTGTCCGGGTAGCCGATCCACTGATACAGGCAGCGCCGCTTGAGCGCGTCGTGTACTTCGCGCGTGCGGTTGGAGGTCATGATGACCAACGGAATCACCTGTGCGCGCACCGTGCCGAATTCCGGAATCGATACCTGAAAGTCCGACAGCAGCTCCAGCAGGAATGCCTCGAACGGTTCGTCCGCGCGGTCGATCTCATCGATCAGGAGAACGCGGGGCGTATCCGGATGGGCAGGGTCAGGCAGCAGCGCCTGCAGCAGCGGGCGCTTGAGGAGGAATTCGTCACGGTAGAGCGTATCGGCGTGGGGCTTTTCACCGGCGGCTTCCGCCAGGCGCAGCGCCATGATCTGGCGCGGGTAATCCCACTCGTAGAGGGCGCTGGCGGTGTCAAGCCCTTCATAGCATTGCAGCCGCAGCAGCGACGTGCCGAGTAGCCCGGCTGCAGCCTTCGCCAGCTCGGTCTTGCCGACACCGGGTTCGCCTTCCAGAAACAGCGGCCGCTGCATGCGCAGCGCGAGGAACAGGGCCGTGGCCAGCTCGCGGCTGGCGAAATAGCCCTGACCTTGCAGTTGCGCGATGCAGTCGTCGATGGAGTCGACCGGCATGCCGCTCCTTAGTGGTGTTTCGCCAGGGCGTGCTCTACGGCGCGGGCCGCCAGCACCGGGATCAGGTGCGCGCGATATTCCGGCGAGGCATGCAGATCGCCCACCAATTCATCGGCCGGCACGACCACCTTGCGGGCAGCCTCTGCCGTGAAGTTGGCGGCAAGCGCCTGCTCCAGCGGCGTACAGCGGAACACGCACGGCGCCGCGCCCGTCACCGCCACACGTACGTTGTTGCCCTTGCGGCTGACAAACACACCTACCAGCGCAAAGCGCGACGCCGGGTTGCGGAATTTCACGTAAGCGGCCTGGTCCGGCACGGGAAACTGCACTTCGGTGATGAGCTCGTCGGGTGCCAGCGCCGTCTCGTACATGCCGAGGAAGAAATCATCCGCCGCGATATTGCGCCGCTCGGTGACGACGGTGGCGTTCAGGCCCAGCACGGCAGCCGGATAGCACGCCGCCGGATCGTTGTTGGCGAGCGACCCGCCCAGCGTGCCCATGGCGCGCACTTGGCGATCACCGATGCCGCCCGCCAGCTCCGCCAGGGCGGGCAACATGCGGACGATGTCGGCGTTCTCGGCCACATCGGCATGGCGTGTGGCCGCACCCACGGTGATCACGCCCGGCTGCGAGCGGATGCCCGACATGCCGGGAATGCGCGTGACATCCACCAGCGTGGAGGGCTGTGCCAACCGCAGCTTCATTGCTGCCAGCAGGCTTTGCCCGCCGCCAAGGTACTTGGCGTCTGCGTGCGTCTTCAGCGCGGTGACGGCGGTCTGGGCATCGGTGGCTTTCTGGTACTCGAAGTCGTACATGGTGCGCTCCTAGGCCTTGGCCGCTTGAATGGTTTGCCAGACACGGTGCGGCGTGGCGGGCATCTGGATGTCCTTCACGCCCAGCGGTGCCAGCGCATCGACGATGGCGTTGATGAGTGCCGGCGGCGAGCCGATTGCCCCGGCCTCGCCGCAACCCTTCACGCCCAGCGGGTTGTGCGTGCACGGCGTGCCCTTGGCGGTTTCCACCGTGAAGCTGGGTAGATCGCCGGCGCGGGCCATGGCGTAGTCCATGTACGAGCCGGTCAGCAACTGGCCGGTTTCGTCATATACGCAGCGCTCCAGCAACGCCTGGCCGATGCCCTGGCCAAGCCCGCCATGCACCTGCCCCTCGACGATCATCGGGTTGATGATGTTGCCGAAGTCGTCCACCGCAACAAAGCGGTCAATGTGGACCTCGCCGGTATCAGGGTCGACTTCCACCTCGCAGATGTACGCGCCGGCCGGGTAGGTGAAGTTGGTCGGGTCGTAGAAGGCGTTTTCGTCGAGGCCCGGCTCTAGCTTGTCGAGCGGATAGTTGTGGGGCACGTACGCCGTGAGCGCGACTTCACCAAAGGTCTTGGTGCGGTCGGTGCCGGCCACGCGGAAGACGCCGTCCTTGAACTCGATGTCCTCGGCGGAGGCCTCCAGCAAGTGCGCGGCGATCTTCTTGGCCTTGGCCTCGATCTTGTCGAGCGCTTTCATGATGGCCGAGCCACCCACGGCAATCGAGCGTGAGCCGTACGTGCCCATGCCGAAGGGGATGCGTCCCGTATCGCCGTGCACGATCTCGATGTTCTCGATGGGCACGCCCAGACGATCGGCCACCACTTGCGCAAAGGTCGTCTCGTGGCCCTGGCCGTGGCTGTGCGAGCCGGTGAACACCGTGACGGAGCCCGTCGGGTGCACGCGGATTTCACCGGCTTCAAACAGGCCAGCCCGTGCCCCCAGCGCCCCAGCGATGTTGGACGGCGCGAGCCCGCACGCCTCGATGTAGCAGGAGTAGCCCATGCCGCGCAGCCTGCCCTTGGCACGTGATGCGTCGCGGCGGGCAGGGAAACCCTTCACGTCGGCCAGTTCGATGGCGCGTTGCAGGAGGGGTTCGTAGTCGCCGGTGTCGTACGTCAGGCCAACGGGCGTGGCGTATGGGAAGGTGCGGATGAAGTTGCGGCGACGTAGCTCTGCAGGGTCGATCTGCATTTCGCGCGCGGCAGTTTCGACGAGGCGTTCAACGACGTAGGTCGCTTCCGGTCGACCGGCGCCGCGATAGGCATCGACCGGCGCAGTGTTCGTGAACACCGCCTTCACCTCGGCGTAAATCGCAGGCGTCTTGTACTGGCCGGCCAGCAACGTCGCATACAGGATGGTCGGCACGCTGCTGGCAAACGTCGACAGGTACGCGCCCATGTTGGCCGTGGTGTGCACGCGCATGGCGAGGAAGTTACCTTGCGCATCGAGCGCCAACTCAGCGTGCGTGACATGGTCGCGGCCATGCGCGTCGGTCAGGAAGGATTCGGACCGCTCCGCCGTCCACTTGATCGGCCGGCCAACCTTCTTGGAAGCCCACGTGAGCGCCACATCTTCCGGGTACAGGAAAATCTTCGAGCCAAACCCGCCGCCCACATCCGGCGCAATCACGCGCACCTTGGCTTCGGTCAGGCCCAGCACGAAGGCCGACATCAGCAGGCGTTCCACGTGCGGGTTCTGGTTGGCGACATAGAGCGTGTAGCTGTCGTCCTGGCGCGAGTAGCTGGCGTTGACGGCGCGCGGCTCAATCGCATTCGGAATCAGCCGGTTGTTGACGATATGGAGCTGCGTCACATGCGCGGCCTTGGCAAAGGCGGCATCGGTGGCGGCTTTGTCGCCATGGCCCCACGTGTAGCAGGTGTTGTCGGGCACCTCATCGTGGACAGCGGAGCCGGCGGTCGGCGCGGTGACGGTGTCCACCACGGCGGGCAGCTCGTCGTACTCCACGTCGATCATCTCGACGGCATCCTTGGCGATCTTCACCGATTCGGCCACCACCAGCGCCACCTGGTCGCCCACATGGCGCACCTTGCCCTGGGCGATCACGGGGTGGGGCGGCTCCTTCATCGGGGTGCCGTCGATGCTGTGGATCAGCCAGCCGCACGGCAGGCCGTTGACCTTGTCGGCGGCCAGGTCGTCGCCCGTGAGCACGGCCAGCACGCCTGGATGGTGGCGCGCCGCATCCACGTTGATGTGTTTGATGCGCGCATGCGCATAAGGCGAGCGCAGGAACACGGCATACGACTGGTGGGCCTGGACGACATCGTCCGTGTACTGTCCGGCGCCAGTGAGGAAGCGATAGTCTTCCTTGCGTTTGACGGCCGCGCCGATCAGGTGGTTGTTGGGTTCTGCGGGAGCGTTCATGGTGGTCTCCTCGCTGGGGGTCAGGCAGCGTGGGCGCGCGCGGCGGCCAGGCTTTGCAGGGAGGCGCTGTCGCCGTCTTCGGCCATGGCTTCAGCCCCCTTCATCACGGCGCGCACGATGTTGTGATACCCGGTGCAGCGGCACAGGTTGCCGTCGAGCTGCTCACGCACCATGTGTTCATCCGGATGTGGGTGTTGCGCGACCAGAGCGGTCGCCGCCATCACCATGCCGGGGGTGCAGAAGCCGCATTGCAGGCCGTGGCATTCGCGAAAGGCTTCCTGCATCGGGTGCAGCGCACCATCTTTGGATAACCCCTCGATCGTGGTCACCTCGGCACCGTCGGCCTGCACGGCCAGGACGTTGCATGACTTCACTGCGCGCCCATTCATGTGCACGGTGCAGGCGCCGCACTGCGCGGTATCGCAGCCAACGTGCGTACCGGTCAGACGCAGGTGCTCGCGCAGCAATTGGACCAGCAGGGTATGGGATTCGACACTGACGGTGACAGGCGCACCGTTGACCGACAGCTTGAGGCTGATCGCCATGGAAGTCTCCTTGGGGGATGGGCGCCGGGTGCCACGCTGTGTGCCTTCCTCTTACAGCGGAAATGCGCGCGTGGTCTCGATATCGGTGGTCGCGGCTCTACTCAGTAAAGCACAGGCGAATGAGAAGACAACCGCAGCGCGGTTGGGGGCAGCAGGGGCGAAAGGAGGATGCCGCGGCACGCAACGGGTTGCGCAAAATATGCACCGCAGAAATGACAAAGGGCCGGAATCCGGCCCTCGATTGGCACCAGGCGGTCATGACCTGGCGGGTGTGGCGGCTGCTGTGTGAAGACACAGGCCGGCGCACGGTACTGCTGGTATTGCGATGACTACGCTACAGCTAGCTCGGGCACACGCCCATCGACAATAACGGCGGATTAGGCCTTGGCGGTGCGTTGCGTGCTGAACAGGTTCGCGATTGCCGAGAAGAACTGGGCGAAGGAGAACGCGTGGCCCGACGGGCGGCGATAGTAGTAGATACCTTCCGACATTTCGCGCTCGATGAGTTCGCGTTCGAGTTGGTCGGTCAGCTTCAGGTCGTTCGTGTTTTGCATGATTGGCCTCTTAGGGATTTCCCGGTTAGGGAATACCCGTATGATAGACCAAATATTGCAATGCACCATACGTAAGCCTACGTATGCACCAGTCGGCGTTGTTTGGCCGCCACGCTTGCGTTGCGACGCACCAATGCGGTGCGAGCGCCGCATGAAGCCGCTTACTTGACGGGAATCGGCTGGCTGGCCGGGATCGGCACCGCCGTCACGCTGTTCTTGGGGCTGCCGGAAATGACCTTGTCCGAATAGGTCAGGTAGACCAGCACATTGCGCTTGCGGTCGACCGTGCGCACCACGTGCAGCGTCTTGAAGATGAGTGACAGGCGCTGCGTAAACATATCGTCCTGCTGCGGCAACGGCTTGACGAAAGTGATGTCGCCGACCTGGCGGCAGGCCACGGCAGCCTCGCTCACGTCTTCGGCCACGCCGAGCGTGCCCTTGATGCCACCCGTGCGGGCGCGCGACACGTAGCAGGTGACGCCTTGCACGAGCGGATCGTCAAAGGCCTCGATGACGATCTTGTCGGAGCCGGTGATGCGGAAATTGGTGCTGACGCTGCCGATGTCTTCAGCACGGGAGCAGGCCGTCGTGCACAGCGTGCCGACGGTCAGGAGAAGCGTCAGAACGCGGATGGGGGAGCGGGCAAAGGGGCGCATCGTCGTATGGGTATCTAGAAGAAAGCGTCTTGGGGCAAGGTCAGAGCAAGGATTCCGGCGGCCACGGCGGCGTCGTTTCGTCGACGAAGGTGGGCCGGACGTCGGCATGCTGGCGGGAGTGCTCGATGCGGCGGTGCAGGGCGTCCATGAACACCTTCACCTTGGCTGGCATCAGGCGGCGCCCCGGGAAGATGGCATACACGCGCATCGGTGGGGATTGGAAATCGGTCAGCACCTCTTGCAGCCCGCCCGAGGCGATCAGGTCGGTGGCAAATACGGAAGTGATGCGTGCGACACCCAAACCGGCGATGGCCGCCTGCATGCGCAGTTCGCTGTTGGAGGTACGCATGCGGAAATCCAGCGGCAGGTTGATGGTCTCGCCGCCGGGCGTGCGGAACTGCCATTCGGATTCGTTCGAGACGCCCAGGCAGGGCCAATCGACCAACTGGTCCGGGTGCGTGAGCGGCCCCAGGCGTTCCAGCAGCTGCGGGGCGACCACCACCGCGCGCCGCAGGTCGAACACGCGCTGGGCAACCAGGCCGGAATCGGGCAGCGGCCCGCGCGGCACCGTCAGCATGATGTCGTAGCCCTGGGCGAGCGGGTCGATCTGGCGCGGGGCCACGTCCACCTCGATGCGCAGACCGGTGTGCTCGCGCATGACTTCCAGCACGACCTCGGCAAATTGTCTGGCGGCAAATTCATAGGGCATGGCAATGCGCAGGGTGCCCGCCGGCGACTGAAACGTCGCCGCCGCATCTTCCGACACTTCGCGCAGCCGCTGGAACAATGGGCCGGCGTCGCGCAGCAGGGCCTCGCCGGCATCGGTCAGGCGCAGGCGGCGCGTACTACGCTCGAACAGGCGTACACCCAGTTTGCCTTCCAGTCGTGACACCGCTGTGCTGACCGATGACTTGGGCAGCCCCAGCCGGTCAGCCGCACGCGTGAAGCTGCCGAGGGTAGCCACGGTGCAAAAAGTGTCCCAGTCGTTCCAGTCCGTCGTTCGCATGGTTGAACAATGAATTTGTGGGATGGCGGTTTCCGCCGGTTTTCAGGCAAATTACCATCCCAGCATGAACACGCCAAGCACAGACCACATGGTTTCCCCGAGCCCTGCGCCCCGCCGTCAAGCGGCCGGCCAGCCTGCCGAATCCACGGTCGGCAGCCGGCTGGAGTTGCGCATGGTCGGCGTGGTGATCGGGCTGGCGACGGGCGTGGACTACATGACCAACCTGATGTTCTCGATTGCCGGGCCGCATATCGAGGGCGGGGTGCTGGCATCACAGGATGTGTACTTGTGGGCCGTGACAGCCTATGCGGCGGCGGCCAGCCTGGCGATTCTGGTCATGGGGCGACTGGCCGATCACATGACGTATCGCAAACACACGCTGCTGTCGCTGGCGGTTTTCATTGTCGGCACACTGATGTGCGCGTCGGCCGAGGGCGGCACGATGCTGGTCATCGGCCGGGCGGTGCAGGGGTTTGGCGGTGGGCCGATGCTCTCCACCTCGCGCATCTTCGTGCAGCACAGCCCCGCGCACGAACGCCGCACGCTGATGAAGGGGATGATCTACGGCATCTTCGGGCTGAGTTGCGTGTCGCCCATGCTCTCAGCCGCGCTCACCGAGCAATTTGGCTGGCGCGCGATCTTCATTGCGCAGTTGCTGGTGGCGGTGGTGGTGTGTGCACTGGTGGCGGCGTTCTACCCGCACCCGAAGATGCAGGAGCGAAAGGGCGACTTTGCCTCGCTGGATTGGCCGTCGGCCATTGCATTCGGGCTGGCGGCGCTGATTGCGCTGCACGGCTTTCAGCAGGCGCGCTTCGTGCACCCGGATGGCTCGCCCGCGCAGGTGCTGCCGATCATTGCCGTGGTGGCGCTGATCATCTGGATTGGCATTCGCCAGACCGGGCACCCGCTGCCGTGGGTGGACCTGCGTGCCACGCTGCAGCGACGTTTCATGGTGGGCATGGTGTTCTATGCCATCTACTACGTGTTTGCGAGCGCATGGGGCTTTCTCTCGTCGAGCCTCGTGCAGAACGGCCTGGGCTTCCGCTATGAGACCACCGCGCAGCTCATGAGCCTGGGCGGGCTGGTGACGATCGTGCTGGGGTTCCTCAACTTTCAGTTGACCAATGTGTTGCCGCCCAAGCGGGTGCTGATTTCCATTGGCTTTGTGCTGATGGCGACGGCGCTGTTGTGGATGTCGCATGTGGCGATGCCCGGTGCGTCGGTCTCCATGCTTGTGCCCGGGTTCATGATTGAGGGCATGGTGGGGATGTTCGTGGTGATCCAGGTGGCGGGGCTGACGTATGTGGATCTGCCGGCCAAGGATTTTGGTCACGCTTATCAGTTCAAGGGGATCATGCGGGCCTGGGCGCAGGCCTTCGGCACGATGGGCGCCACGCTGCTGCTGCAGCGTGGGCAGGCGCAGCATCGGACGGATCTGGTGGGGCATGTGAGTGCGCTCACGCCTGCTTGGCAGTGGCCGCATCCGTTGCAAGGGGTGGAGTTGATTCGCATCTCTGCGGAAATTGATCGGCAGGCTACGTTGTTGGCTGTGAACGATTTGTTTGCTTGGGGGGCGGTGGTTGCTCTGGTGTGTGCTGGGGCGATTTGGTTGCAGCGGCATTTGCGCTGAGTTTGTGGTGCATCCCTATTTCATCCCCTGCCGGGGCCGACTTACTTTCTTTGTCTTGCCAAAGAAAGGTAAGCAAAGAAAGGCGCGCCCGAGATGGCGACCCATCCCTTGAATTTCTGTAACCGGGCGGAGACGGGGAAAACTCGCTGCGCTCAGACAGTTCCCCGTCTTTTTTCCGCCCGCTTACACAAATTCAAGGCGCCATCTAGGGCAGGGTACGGCCACACCATCTGGGGGCATGTGCTGACGCTGGGTGTGCTTGGCTGGCTGGGGGTCAATCCAGTTTTTGTTCCGGTGCAGAGGCTTGCGGCACCTTGCAGTTGAACGCGGGTGCTGCGTCGTTCAAGTCCAGGTAGCCCATCAGGGTGGGCGCCAGCACCTTGAGCACTTGCACCGTCAATGCGCTGGTGAACTTGTACTTGGCCGCATCCGTGCCGGCCACGTAGGCCACGACGGTGCCGAAGTAGCGATCCCCTAGATAGAAGACGAAGGCGCCTGAGCGACTGACTACGCGCTCGGAAATCAGCCCGCCGCCGCGGCTGAAGGTCTTGAAGCGGTTGTCGCCGGTGCCGGTCTTGCCGCCCACTGGGATGGGTTTGCCATCTGTGTCGACGAAGGTGCCGTCGATGCGCTTGGCGGTGCCGCCTTGCACCACGCCGGCCAGCGCGGCTTTGACGATGCGTGGAATTTCAGGGGGCAGCATGCGTTCGCCCGCGCTTGGGTCTCGGCACAGCAGCACTTCATAGGGGGTGTTGGCGGCAAAGCGCAGGCGATCGATGCGCACGCTGGGCAGGCGCACGCCGTCGTTTTCGATGATGCCCATCAGCTCCGCCAGCGCGGCGGGTCGATCTGCCGAGGCGCCGATGGCTGTGCCGTACGATGGCACCAGCGATTCAAATGGATACCCAAGCCGCTTCCACATCGTGTGGATGGACTGGAAGGCCTCGATCTCCAGCAACTGCTTGATGCGTTTGTCTTGCGCGCCCTTGCGGTGGGATTGCAGCAGCCACTTGTAGACGGCCTGCCGCTCGGCTGCGCTGTCCTGGTTGACCTGCGCCAACGTGGCCTGCGGATGCTCGCGCAGGTAGGCCACCAGCCACAGCTCCAGCGGATGCAGCCGTGCGATGTAGCCGCGGTCCGCCAGGTCGAAGCGCTGGACCGAATAGTTGTTGTAGAGCTTGGCGAGCGTCGCCTCATCCAGCTTGGCGCCTGGCAGATAGGCGCGGATGAATGCGGCCAGCTTGTCGGGCCCGGCTTGCGGGTTGAGGCTGCGGAAGATCGTGGCCAGCCGCACGGGGGTCGCATGCGTGCTCTGCACGAGCGTGTCCTCCTGCTCTTCGGCCGTTTTGCCCCGGTACTTCTTATAGAAACGGCCCATGAAGAGCTTGCCTTCTCGGTCGGCAAAGCGCTGTAGGTAGATCTGCCGTTGGGGGGAGTCCGTGTCCTCCAGTGCCTCTGCGCCGGCGCTGGGCAACTGGTGCTGAAAATAGCGCGAGATGTCGCGCATGATCCGCACGAAGACGAGGTTGACGGAGTGCTTGAGCCCCTCGCGCACCGTGAAGAATTGGGTGCCTTCCCATTTCTCGAAGTTCTCGAAGCTCTGCATGCCGCCGCCGGTGGTAAACCATTCACCGGCGTTGCCGGAGTATTTGCGCTCCATGGATGCTTCCAGCATGGCGCTCAGCGAGCGGTCCTGTGCGTGGACGAGGTAGTCGACAGCCCAGCGCTCGATCGGATTCTGCGGGGAGATGTTGAGCTTGCGCAGCGCGGCCGGCGGCTGGTCGACATAACGCTTGTGCAGCTCGGCCACGATCTCCAGATACGTCACCAGCGTGCGCAGCTTGGCGGTCGATCCCAAGTCCAGCTTCACGCCCTCGTTGATGTCGAACGGCTGGTCGAACGTGTCGGCCTGCACCAGCACGCGGTTGCCGCCGGGCGCACGTTCGTAGAGCGTGAAGCTGTAGGTGACGCCGCGCGGGTCGCCGTGCTCCAGCATCTTGTCGCCGACGAGGCCGGCGGCCTTGGCGCGTGCCGGGTCTTGCAGCTTGCGCAGCTCGGTGGTGATTTCATGCTGCAGCGGCGCGTCGAGCGTGCTGCTGGCCGTCAGGTCCAGCCGGTCGAGTGCGTACATGCGCGGCATGCCCAGCATGCCAGCCAGGTTGACCCGCACAGCGTTGGTGCCTTTGCGCTCGATGGGTGTGGTGGGTGGGTGCACGCGCTGGGCCTGCTGCTTGAGCGATTGGGCAAGTGCCGAGTCACGCAAGTCCGCTGGGATGACACCCGCCGCGGCCAGGATGCGCACGTAGGCGTTCGTCAGCGATTCGAGATCGTCGAGATTCTCCTGGTAGTACGACGGCCGCCGCTGCGATACCAGCAGGCTCAGCGCTTCCTTGTACGCCAGCGCACGGGCGGCCACCGGCGCAGTCGAGTCTGGCGCCAGCAGTTTGTTCACCTCCGCAAAGTCACGCCCGTACCAGACCCACAGCGCATCGCCAATGCCCTGGATCTCGCCAAAGCCGGCACGCGCGCCCAGCGGCACGGTATTCAGGTACGTGACCGCGAGCTGGTGACGCGTGGCCGTGGTGTCTTCGCCGTTCAGATAAGCGCGTACGGAGGCGGAAGCCATCTGCCGCAGCTTCTCGCTGGGGGATTCGGTGCGGCCTTCGGGTGAGTGACGGTATTTTTCGATTTGCGTGGCGAGCGTGCTACCCCCGGGGGATTCATGTTCCGAATCGGCCAGGCGCAAGGCGCGGTCCCACACGGCGCGCGCCAGGCGAGTCCATTCAACAGCGGGGTTGCGCTTGGGATACTCGGTTTGAAACAGGGTGCGGTTCTCGATCCCGAGCAGCGAATTGACCAGCAGCGGCGGAACGGCGTCAAAGCGGTCGTAGATGCGTTCGGGATGGCGTACGCGGTAGATCGGGCGGCCGTCATCGTCGAGCAGTTCCAGGCCGGCCTGATCCTTTTCACGGTACGGGGCATTCAGACCGCGTTCCATGAGCGAGAGCATGTCGTTTGACGGCACCGCCTGCTGGGCGACGATGTAGCCGCGCGTGTGCAGGCGATCCAGAAACGTGGAGAGCTGGTCGTAACCCAGGCGCTGATCGTACGGGCCGGAGTTCGGGTAGCGCGCGGAGGCGTTGGGCCCTGGCTTGACGGGAAAGGTTTGCGACTTGCCAAGACGGGCGAGGTAGCTGGCCTGCCACGCGGAGGTCTTCAACTCGTCGGAGACAAGCCAGGCAGCCACCGCAAGCAGCAGAAGCGGCGCGGCAATCAGGGCCAACTTGACGGGGCGGCGTATTGTTTTCACTCGCTACGCTCCAATCGCAGGCAGACGGGCGCCTTGCTCCAATCTAGCCCATGCAGCCGTCGTGTCCAGCGGTGTGTAACTTTGCGCCGCCGTTGCAAGGATTACGACGGCGCGTAATACGGAATCTTCTGCTCGTCGTACAACCGGTAGGTCAGGGCCAGCATGGCCTGGATGTCTTCGGACTCATCCAACAACCGTGTGCTGAAGATAATGGGCGAGACCAGTTGCGGATCGTCAAGTTCCATGTAGCAGACGTCTTCGCGCTTCAGGCCCGCCACGCTGCGCGGCACCACCGACACGCCTTCGCCCGTCGCTACCAGCCCGAGCGCGATTTGCAATTCTCGTGCCTCGTAAATCTTGCTCGGTTCCAGCGCGCGATCATGGAACAGGGCGAGCACCTGATCCGCATAGCTCGGGCGCGGCGCGCGCGGGTAGATGATGAGCGTATCGCCAACCAGGTCGCGCAGCGATGCTGTCGGCTTGGCATTCAGTAGCGGATGGCCAGATGGCAGGGCAACGATCAGCCGTTCATCGCGCAGCAGGATGCGACGCACGTTCGGGTCTTCGTAGCGGATACGGCCGAAGCCGACGTCGATGCGGCCGTCTTTGAGCGCCTGAATCTGATCCATGGTGGTCATCTCATGCATCGTGACCTCGACCATCGGGTACTCCGCCCGGAAGCGCCGGACGACCTTCGGCAGCATCCCGTACAGCGTCGAGGCAACAAAACCGATCGACACGCGGCGCTCGATCTGCCCGATGCGCTGCGTCATCGAGGCCAGCTCCGCTGTCTGGGCGAGCAACTGCCGCGCGTGCGCGTGGAAGAAGCGGCCGGCCTCCGTCAGCTTGAGCGGGCGGCTGCCGCGCTCGAACAACAGCACGCCGATTTCCTCTTCGAGCTGCTGGATCTGCCGGCTCAAGGGCGGCTGCGCGATGTGCAGCCGCTCGGCCGCTCGGGTGAAGTTCAGCTCTTCAGCGACAGCCACGAAGTAGCGCAGGTGGCGCAGTTCCATATCCAACCTTATAGGTATGAAGCTGATACTAAATCGGTGTTGGACGCAATAAATCGCGCTGCGTAATCTGGTTTCCAAGTTGATCGCAGTCACTCTGATACCTGGAAAACATGATTCGCTCGATTGAGGCCATTCTAGTGGATGTGCCGACCATCCGTCCCCACAAGCTCTCCGTTGCCACCATGCACGTGCAGACGCTGGTTCTCGTGCACGTGTGCTGCGAAGACGGCATCGAAGGCTGGGGCGAGGCCACCACCATCGGCGGCCTGAACTACGGCGAAGAGAGCCCCGAGAGCATCAAGGTCAACATCGACACACACATCGCGCCGCTGCTGATCGGCATGGATGCGCGCAACGTGGCCGCTGCCATGGCACGCGTGCGCAAGACCATCCAGGGCAACCGCTTTGCCAAGTGCGCGCTGGAAACGGCGCTGCTCGATGCGCAGGCGCGCCGGCTGAGCGTGCCGCTGTCGGAACTGCTCGGCGGCCGTCTGCGTGATGTGCTGCCGGTGGCCTGGACGCTCGCCAGCGGCGACACGAAGAAAGACATTGCCGAGGCAGAAACGATGCTCGCCGAGCGCCGCCACCGCATCTTCAAGCTGAAGATCGGCCTGCGCCCGGTGGCCGAGGACGTGGCCCACGTACTGGCGATCAAGCGCGCGCTGGGCGATGCCGTGAGCGTACGCGTGGACGTCAACCAGGCCTGGAGCGAACTCGACGCCGCCAACGGCATCGCCGTGCTGCAAGCCGGTGGCATCGACCTGATCGAACAACCGGTGCGCGCCGAAAACCGCGCCGCACTCGAACGCCTCGCCCGCCAGTTCGCCGTGCCGATGATGGCCGACGAAGCGCTGCACGGTCCGCTGGATGCCTTCGAGCTGGCCTGCAGCGCCAGCGCCGATGTCTTCGCTGTGAAGATCGCCCAGTCCGGCGGTCTCGTCCCCGCCATGCAGGTGGCGGCCATCGCGCAGCTTGCGGGTATCAGCCTGTACGGCGGAACGATGCTCGAAGGTGCGGTCGGCACAGCGGCATCGGCCCACGTGTTTTCCACCTTCGGCGACCTGCAGTTCGGCACCGAGCTGTTCGGGCCCTTGTTGCTCACGCAAGAACTGCTGACCGAGCCGCTGCAGTACCGCGACTTCATGTTGCAGGTGCCAACCGGCCCCGGCCTCGGCATCCAGATCGACCGCGACAAGCTCACCCGCTTGCGCCGGCAATAAAAACACCAACACCAAGACAACCCACCAAGGAGACCGCGATGCTGTTCCACGTCCGCATGGATGTCCAGTTGCCGCCCGACATGCCCGCCGATGTCGCCACCGAGATCAAGGCGCGCGAGAAGGCTTACTCGCAGGAGCTGCAGCGCAGCGGCAAGTGGCGCCACCTCTGGCGTCTCGTTGGCGAGTACGCGAACGTCAGCGTCTTCGACGTGCAGAGCAATGCCGAACTGCACGACATCCTGACCGCGTTGCCGCTGTTTCCGTACATGCAGATTGCCGTGACGCCGCTGTGCCGTCACCCGTCATCGATTCACGGCGACGACGCCTGAAGCTGAAAGATCGCCCGGACATTCCCCAGAAAACCACATGGAGACACCCATCATGAACGCGCGCGTATTCCAAACGAAAGAAGTGCAGGACCTGCTGAAAGCCGCCACCAACCTGGATGGCAACCAGGGCAACGCCCGCCTGAAGCAGATCACCCACCGTCTGCTGGCCGACCTGTTCAAGGCCATTGATGATCTCGACATCACGCCGGATGAAGTCTGGGCGGGCATCAACTATCTGAACAAGCTTGGCCAGGATGGGGAGGCAGCACTGCTTGCCGCTGGCGTGGGCCTGGAGAAGTACCTCGACATCCGCATGGACGCTGCGGACGCGGCGCTGGGCCTCAACGGCGGGACACCGCGCACGATCGAAGGCCCGCTGTACGTTGCGGGCGCAACGGTGCGCGATGGCGTGTCCAGGATCGACCTTGATCCGGACCCCGCTGCCGGCCCGCTGATCATTCACGGCGTGGTGACTGACCAGGACGGCAAGCCCCTGGCCGGCGCCCTGGTCGAGTGCTGGCACGCGAACTCGAACGGCTTCTATTCGCACTTCGATCCGACCGGTGAGCAGAGCGCGTTCAACTTGCGCGGCGCAGTCCGCACCGGTGCCGACGGCAAATATGAGTTCCGCACGCTCATGCCCGTGGGCTATGGCTGCCCGCCGCAGGGTGCGACCCAGCAACTGCTGAACGGGCTGGCCCGCCACGGCAATCGCCCGGCGCACGTGCACTTCTTCGTCTCCAGCGACGGACACCGCAAGCTGACCACGCAATTCAATATCGAAGGCGATCCGCTGATCTGGGACGACTTCGCCTATGCCACCCGCGAAGAACTGATCCCGCACGTGGTCGAGAAAACCGGCGGTGCCGCGCTCGACCTGAAGACGGATGCGTACAAGGACATCGAATTCAACGTCGTCCTGACGCCGCTGGTGCAGGGCAAGGACAACCAGCGCGTGAACCGCCTGCGCGCTTCGGCCGAGGTCTGAGACCTTAGAACGCTAAGTGGAGACGACCATGTCCGCCTTGCTTGATAAAGCCAACGAACTGGATCACCTGCTGTCAACCGCGGTGGTGGATGACGAAGAGGCGGGCATTTTCCGCTGCCGCCGAGACATCTTCACCCACCCGGATCTGTTCGAGCTGGAGATGAAGCACATCTTCGAGAACAACTGGGTGTATCTGGCACACGAAAGCCAGATTCCGAACAACAACGACTACTACACCACGTGGATCGGCCGCCAGCCGATCGTCATCACCCGCGACAAGACCGGGGAGCTGAACGCGGTCATCAACGCCTGCGCGCACAAGGGCGCCATGCTGTGCCGCCGCAAGCACGGCAACAAGGGCAGCTTCACCTGCCCGTTCCACGGCTGGACGTTCTCCAACACCGGCAAGCTGCTCAAGGTGAAGGACGAAAAGACCACCGAGTACCCGGTGCAGTTCAACACGCATGGCTCGCATGATCTGCGCAAGGTCGCGCGATTCGAGAACTATCGCGGCTTCCTGTTCGGCAGCCTCAACGCCGATGTGCAGCCGCTCGAAACCTACCTTGGCGAAGCCCGCGTGATCATCGACCAGATCGTCGATCAGGCACCGGACGGCCTGGAAGTGCTGCGCGGCAACTCTTCCTACATCTACGAGGGCAACTGGAAGATGCAGATGGAGAACGGCTGCGACGGCTACCACGTCAGCACCGTGCACTGGAACTACGCCGCGACGATGGGGCGGCGCAAGGAAGGCGGCACGCAGGCGGTGGATGCGAACAGCTGGAGCAAATCGGTGGCGGGCGTCTACGGTTTCGAGCACGGCCACATCCTGCTGTGGACCCAGACGATGAACCCGGAAGTGCGTCCGGTCTACGCACACCGTGACGAAATCAAGGCGCGCGTGGGCGAAACCCAGACGGACTTCATCGTCAACCAGACCCGCAACCTGTGTGTGTATCCGAACGTGTTCCTGATGGATCAGTTCAGCACGCAGATTCGCGTGGTGCGGCCGATCAGCGTCGACAAAACCGAAGTCTCGATCTTCTGCTTCGCGCCGAAGGGCGAGAGCGCAACGGATCGTGCGACGCGCATCCGCCAGTACGAGGACTTCTTCAACGTCACCGGCATGGGAACGGCGGACGACCTGGAGGAATTCCGCGCCTGCCAGAACGGCTATGCCGGCACCACTGCACTGTGGAACGACCTGTCGCGCGGCGCACCGCTGTGGGTGCACGGCCCGGATGAGAACGCCACGAAGATGGGCTTGAAGCCGCTCATCTCGGGCGAGCGCAGCGAAGACGAAGGCTTGTTCGTCTGCCAGCACGAATACTGGGTGCAAGTCATGCGCGACGCGCTGCAGACGGAACGCGAAGGGGTGCCAGCATGAGCGCCGACTACCAGAACATTTGCGCGGCCCTGTATCGCGAGGCGCGATTCCTCGACGACCGCCAGTGGGACGCCTGGCTGGAGTGCTACGCGGAAGACGTCACGTATTGGATGCCCGCATGGGATGACGACGACCAGCTCACCGAGGACCCGCAGAGCCAGATCTCGTTGATGTACTACGCCAATCGCTGCGGGCTGGAAGACCGCGTCTTCCGCATCAAGACCGAGCGCAGCGGTGCATCAACGCCAGAGCCAAGAACCAGCCACAGCATCACCAACGTGGAAGTCATGGCCGAGCGCGATGGTGCAGTCGACGTGCGCTACAACTTCCACACGCTCAGCCACCGGTACAAGGCCACCGACCATTTCTTCGGCACGATGTTCGTCACCCTGCGCCGCACCGGTGATGGCTTCCTGATCGCATCCAAGAAGATCGTCCTGAAGAACGACTACATCCGGCAGGTGCTCGACGTCTATCACGTTTGATGTCGCACGCACCTATCAAAGGCAGTGGAGGTATCCCATGTCCAGTTTCACAGTTGCACTGAATTTCGAGGACGGTGTCACCCGTTTCATCGACTGCAAAGCGGGAGAGAAGGTGCTCGACGCCGCTTTCCGCGCCAAGATCAACCTGCCGATGGATTGCTCCGACGGCGTGTGCGGCACCTGCAAATGCCGCGCCGAGAGCGGCAGCTACGACCTCGGTGACGATTACATCGAAGACGCCCTGACTGAAGACGAGAAGAACACTGGCCTTGTCCTGACGTGCCAGATGGTGCCGCAAAGCGATTGCGTGATCGCGGTACCGACCACGTCGACCACGTGCAAGACCGGGCAGAGCAGCTTCGGCGCGACGCTGTCCAAAGTCGAGCTGCACAACGATGCCGCCGTCGTGCTCGAACTGGACGTGGATGCCACGGCACCGGTGTTCCTGCCTGGCCAGTACGTCAACATCGGCGTGCCCGGGAGCGGCCAGCATCGCTCGTATTCGTTCTCATCGGCGCCCGGCGAAGCGAAGGTCAGCTTCCTGATCAAGAAGATTCCCGGCGGCGTGATGAGCACCTGGCTCGAAGCCGCGCAGCCGGGCGACAAGCTCGATCTGCAAGGCCCGCTGGGCAGCTTCTACCTGCGCGACGTGCGGCGGCCGCTGTTGCTCCTCGCCGGCGGCACGGGCCTTGCGCCGTTCCTGTCGATGCTGGAGGTGCTGGCGCGCAGCAATTCGCAGCAGCAGGTGCATCTGATCTACGGCGTGACCCGTGACCTCGATCTCGTGCAGGTCGAAGCGATCGAGGCGTATGTGGCGCGGCTGCCGAATTTCAGCTACGCCACCGTCGTCGCCGACGCCGCTTCGACCCACCCGCGCAAAGGTTGGGTGACGCAGCACATCCCGGCCAATGCCCTGAACGATGGCGACGTGGACGTCTACTTGTGCGGGCCGCCACCGATGGTCGACGCCGTGCGCAAGTACTTCGACGATGAAGGCGTGAAGCCGAACAGTTTCCACTACGAGAAGTTCACGCCCAACGCAACACCGAACGCAAAGGCGGCATGAGCATGCAACGATTCTCAGGCAAGGCCGTCGTCGTGACCGGCGCGGCGCAGGGCATCGGGCGCGGTGTGGCACTGGCTGCCGCAGAAGAGGGCGCCAAGGTGCTGCTCGTGGACCGCGCGGAGCTCGTCTACGAGGTCCAGGGCGAAATCGTCGCAGCCGGCGGGCAAGCCCATGCCACCACCGCGGATTTGGAAACCTACGCAGGCGCCCAGCATGCCGTGCAGACCGCACTCGACACCTTCGGCCGCATCGACGTGCTCATCAACAACGTTGGCGGCACGATCTGGGCCAAGCCGTATCAGCACTATGAAGAGGCACAGATCGAGGCGGAGATCCGCCGCTCGCTGTTCCCGACGCTGTGGTGCTGCCGCGCGGTGTTGCCGCACATGGTGGAGCGCCAGCAGGGCGTGATCGTGAATGTCTCATCGATTGCCACGCGCGGTATTTACCGCATTCCGTATTCGGCGGCCAAGGGCGGCGTGAATGCGCTCACGGCCAGCCTGGCGTTGGAGCATGCGGACGACAACATCCGCGTCAACGCCGTCGCCACGGGTGGCACGGAGGCGCCGCCGCGCAAGATTCCGCGCAACGCGGCGCCCATGTCGGAGCAGGAAACCGTCTGGTACCAGGGCATCGTCAACCAGACCCTTGCCAGCAGCCTGATGCACCGCTACGGCACGATCAATGAGCAGGTGCGGGCCATCCTCTTTCTGGCTTCGAACGAGGCCTCGTACATCACCGGGACGGTGCTGCCGGTTGGCGGTGGGGACTTGGGCTAGGTGCTTTATCAAGCGCCCAAAACAAAAACGGCGCCAATGCGCCGTTTTTTCGCTGTGTGCCTTTACGGCTTGGCTGAAGATTCAGCCGCGGGGCTTAGCCGAGGTACGAGCCCGACTTGCCAACCACTTCAGCGTACGCCAGGTTGTCATCCCAACCCTTGCGGAAGTAGTTGATGACAGCGCGCAGCAGCGACGGGCGGCGAGCTGCTTGAACTTGGGCTTCACCGGCGAACTTCGGGGTGTAATAGGCTTGCTGGATCACGATGTTTTCTCTCGTTGCGTTATCTAGGGTTTTCCCGAGTATAGGGTTATCCCTAGGACGAGGCAATGACCGAGCGCTGACTTTAAGTTCATTCTGAATATCACCAGAAGTTGATATCGCGCTGGCGCTCGAATGCTCCGAAAAAGTGCTCCTCGAGACACTAAAATTGCGATATTGCAAATATTTTTTGCGCAAAGATGGCCGCAAGACGGCCGATGTTCCGTCAAAAAAGATCGCTTCATCGTGCTTTGGCAATCAAATCGCCTCCAAAAAGCACTGATCTGTTCGCTTGTCGTTTGATCGACAGGCCACCTACCATACGCCGCCATGTGCCGGTTCCGTTGTGCAGCATCTCGAGGCCGGCGTCGCTACCTGGAGGTTCGTATGGCGTATCCCCCCATCCCAGTGCCCGCCGAAGGCACGCCCAGCGCCAACACGGCGTGGCAGGCGCGCAGCCGTGCGGCCGTCTGGCACCCGTGCACGCAGAATGCGCGCCTCGATGCCATGCCGCCGCTGCCAATTGCACGCGGCCAAGGGCCGTGGCTGATCGACTTTGACGGCAAGCGCTATCTGGATGGCACCAGCTCGTGGTGGGTGAACCTGTTCGGCCACGCCAATCCGCACATCAATGCCGCGCTCAAGACGCAGCTCGATTCGCTGGAGCACGTCATGCTGGCTGGTGCCACGCATCGCCCGGCGGTGGAGTTGGCCGAGCGCCTGATCGACTTGACCGGCGGCGTGCTGGGCCACAGCTTCTTCGGCTCGGATGGCGCCTCCGCCGTGGAAATCGCGCTCAAGATGAGCTTTCACGCCCATCGCAACGCAGGGCAGGGCGCAGGACGGGACACACCCTGCCGCTTCATTTGCCTGGAACACGGCTACCACGGCGAAACGCTCGGCGCGCTGGGCGTGACCGATGTGGCGATCTTCCGCGATGCATACGACCCGCTGATCCTGCAATCGCATCGCGTGCCGTCACCCGATGCCCGCCTGGCCGGCCCGGGCGAAACCGCCGCCGACGTGGCCGACCGCGCGCTGGCCGCCTTGCGCGATTGCCTGAGCACCCATGCCGGCACCATCGCCGCCGTCATCATCGAGCCGCTGGTGCAATGCGCCGCCGGCATGGCGATGCACGACGTGAGCTACCTGCGTGGCGTGCGTGCCCTGTGCGACGAGTTCGGCGTGCATTGGATTGCCGATGAGATTGCGGTGGGTTGCGGCCGCACGGGCACCTTCTTCGCATGCGAGCAGGCGGGTGTGTGGCCGGATCTGCTGTGCCTGTCCAAGGGCATCAGCGGGGGTTATCTGCCGCTGTCGATCGTGCTCTCGCGTGATGCGATCTATAACGCTTTCAACGACGACGCGCCGGTGCGCAGCTTCCTGCATTCGCACTCGTACACGGGCAATCCGCTGGCGTGCCGTGCGGCACTCGCGACGTTGGATCTGTTTGCCGAGGAGGATGTTTTCGCTCGCAACCGCGTGACCGCTGCACGCATTGCACAGGGGCTGGCGCCGCTGTCGCACGACGCGCGGTTTGCGCATCTGCGGCAGACCGGGATGATCACGGCATTCGACGTGCACCCCGAAGTGGCCGGCGCACGCTTTGCTGAACGCTTTGCACTGACCGCGCGCACGCATGGACTGCTGCTGCGTCCCATCGGCAACACCGTCTATCTGCTGCCGCCGTATGTGCTGACCGACGAAGAAACCGACACCCTGGTCGAGCGCACGCTACAGACGCTTGAAGACACGCTCGCCCAAGCCACCCATTCACCCGATGGGCAAGAAGGAGACACCTATGCGATTGCTTGACGACCTGCAGGCGGGCCTGGACGCCATCGACGCCGCGCACCTGCGCCGCGTACGCCGCACCGCGTATAGCCCGACCGACCGCAGCCAACGCATCAGCGTGCCCGGCGGTGAGCCGCGCGACATTCTTGGTTTCTGCGGCAATGATTACCTGGGCCTCGCGGCGCATCCTGCCTTGGTTGATGCCATGGCGGAGGGCGCTCGCCAATACGGTTTCGGCAGCGGGGCATCGCACCTGGTCAGCGGGCATTCCATCACGCACGCCCGGCTGGAAGCGCGCCTGGCAGCATTGCAGGCCCCGCACATTCCTGAGGCTGACGCACTGTTCTTCTGCACCGGCTACATGGCCAACCTGGCCGTGGTGAGTGCCATGGCGCAGGCCGGCGGCATTCGTCCGACGGAGGAATGTGCGATCTTCTCCGATGCACTGAACCACGCCTCGCTCATTGATGGCGCGCGTTTGTCGCGGGCACCGATCAAGGTCTATCCGCACGTCGACTTGGCCGCGTTGGAAGCCCAACTCGCTGCCAGCACCAGTCGTAACAAGCTGATCGTCACCGACGGCGTGTTCAGCATGGACGGCGACATCGCACCGCTGCCCAAGCTGTTGGCGCTGGCCGAGCGCTTTGATGCTTGGCTGATCGTGGACGACGCCCATGGGCTGGGTGTGCTCGGCGCCGATGGCGCGGGCGTGCTGTCGCACTTCGGCCTGCGCTCGGAACGCCTCATCTACGTTGGCACGTTTGGCAAAGCGGCCGGCGGGTCAGGCGCGGCCATCGTGGCGCACCGCATGGTGATTGACTGGCTGGTCCAGCGCGCACGCACGTATATCTTCACCACGGCCACGCCACCGGCGATTGCCTGCGCAGTGGAAGCTGCACTGGACGTGATAGCAAGCGAGGAGGGCGCCGAACGCCGTGCACGCCTCAACCGCCATATCGCCGTATGGAGCGCGCACGCGCAACGCCTGGCGGCCCGCTTCGGTTGGCAGTGGATGCCTTCGCCCACGGCCATTCAGCCGATCGTGATCGGCGAGAACGCGCCCGCATTGGCACTGGCTGCCGCGCTGGAACGCGAAGGCATCCGCATCGCCGCCATTCGTCCGCCGACGGTGCCGGCGGGGACGGCCCGACTGCGCATCACGCTGTCTGCGGCGCATACTGAAGAAGACATCGAACGGTTGGCGCAGGCGCTGGAAGCGGCGGGCCAATCGCTGCATTCGCCTGCCAAGGCTGCCTGATATGCCACCGCACTTCGATTGCTTCGTTACGGGCACCGATACCGAGATCGGCAAGACGCTGGTCAGCGCCGCGTTGCTGACCAAGCTGGCGGATGCTGGCTACCGCACCGCTGGCCTCAAGCCGATTGCCGCCGGCACCGTACCAGGCGCGCCCGAGCGGACCAATGAAGACATCGAGCAACTGCGCGCTGCCGCGTCGGTCGACTTGCCGCTCGCAACGATCTGCCCGTGGTTGCTGGATGCGCCGATGTCTCCGCACCTGGCAGCCGCGCGCGAGGGCGTGACGATCACGCTGCCCCCCATCCTCGACGCGCTGGTGCAGACCAAGTCGCTGGCCGATGCCGTGGTGGTGGAGGGCGTGGGCGGCTTTCGTGTGCCGCTGTCAGACAGCTTCGATACGGCAGAGATGGCCGTGGCGCTTGGCCTGCCGGTGGTGCTGGTGGTCGGACTGCGTCTGGGCTGCCTGAACCATGCCGCACTCACTGTCGAGGCGATCGCCGCCCGCGGGCTGCATCTGGCCGGCTGGATCGGCAATGTGGTGGACCCGGCCATGGCCGGGCTGGACGACAACGTTTCCACCCTGCGCCGCTGGATCGGGGCACCGCATCTGGGCACCATTCCGCGCCTGCCGCAGGCGGACGCGCGCCTCGCCGCCACATACCTCGACATTGCACCGCTGCTCGCGCGCTGATGCACTGGCCGGCGCTACACTGTCCACCCTCGAAATATCAGATGGAGACGGTTGTCATGCGCGCAATGCGTTGGCTGGCAGCGATCATGATGGTGACCACGCTGGCAGGGTGTGCCGCGTTGGAATCTCCAGTGACGAAGGGGCAGCGACTGGTCGGCAGTGACCAATCTGCGGTGCAGGCGCAGTTTGGCCCGCCGCGCGAATCCTACCCGCTGGATGGCGGCACGCGCTGGCTGTATCCCACGCAGCCTTATGGCCAATTCACCTACGCAGCGGATTTTGATGCCAGCGGCAAACTCATCGACTTCAAGCAGGTGCTGCGCAGCCTTGAATTTGCCCAAGCCAAGATCGGCGTCTGGACCAAGGACGACGTGCTGCGGCATTTCGGCAAGCCGGTCGAAACGGCATATTTCTCCCGCATGGACCGGCTGGTCTGGTCATACCGCTTCAAGTCGGACGACGTCTGGCCGTCGCTGATGCATTTCTACTTTGACCCGGCCGGCGTACTGCAGCTCACGCAGATCACGCCAGACCCGCTGTACGACCCGGATCGCCCGCGCCTCTTCAGGCGGTAGACCGAGACAACGCACCGGATTGATGCTGAGGTGCCAAGCCGGATTGCCATGCAACACCGGCTGCCCAGAGCGCACCGCCCAGCAGAACCGCGTCCTTGATGATGAATCCGTCAAGGCCAATGCCCGGTGTAGTGATGAGAAACGAGAGCGTGCTCAGCAAGGCGCCCGCAATCCCCAGTGCACCGATCAAGCGCACACGCCAGTGGCCGCGCCAGAGCATGGCCAGCGCCAGCACGATTTCAGCCACGCCGATCAGGTTGGACACACCTTGCTTGCTGAGCACGGTATAGAGCCACGAAAACAGCGGGCTGTTACTCGTGAGCGGATAGATGGCCTCTGCCTCAGCCGCGGTGAACTTGTATGCGCCGTACCCCAGAAAGATCAGCACAACCGTGTAGAAGACGATGGCTTGCCCGGTTTTCTGCAGGGCCGTTGGGGAGAACAGTTCTCGTTGCATGCAACACCTCCTGGTGGATTTCCGTCTGATGAACGGCGTTCACGGAAGCATCCGAGAGCGCTGGGCAGAACCTGCCTGGCCGCCGCTCAGATGCGCGCTATGGAGCTTGGTCGCCCAGGCATGCGAACCCTGACACGTCGGTAGCAATTTCCACACTTTCGACCGCACCTTTTCCGCCGATAAGCCGTACGTTGATCTGGCACAACCTGTTTGTGCGCTCAGGGTTCCTCCGGCATTGCGCGCTGTGCGCTGCGACCTAAGCTAAGAGCTAGGAGAGGCGGGTATCGCTAGGTACCTGCCGGAGCAACCCGGCATCAGAACGGGCGCACATCGTTGGGGGTGCATCATGCTGACGCATCGCTGGGTCGCTATTGACCCGATCGAAGCAGAACACCATCCGCTGTATGGCATTGCTGGCTGGTTGCCGTGGGTGCTGGCCGTTGCCATTGCGGGGCCGACCTGGGTGTTCTGGCAGGGCTTGTCTATTGATGCGCTGCAGTTGGCTGGTTCGGATCTTTTCGACGCGAACACGCCGGGCAGTGGGGCCGTCAACCTGACGACGCTGCTTTACTTGATCTCTTGCGTCACGGTACTCGTGCTGGCCACCACGCACGACAGCGCATTTCGTCCGGCCATGATCGTGCACATGGCGCTGCTGCCCCCGCTGATCGGGCTGATGTTGATGGCAGGCGGCGTTGCCGGTGCGAGTGCAACCGTAATTGACGGCGTGCTTGTGGCCGTGGCCATGCTGCTGACCTGTGGTGTCTACCTGCAACTCTCACGCCGCGTGCGCGTGACTTTCGAACTGCGCGATCGGGCACCCACTGAGCAGGCTGATCTCAAGCCCCCTCAACGGGCCGCGGCGGGTTGACCAGCGTCACCATCACATAGCTCATGATGGTCAGCAGGAACCACGCGCCAAGCTTGGCGATTGACACTATTTCCCAGCCCTGCAGCTGGTTCGGATAGAGCCAGGTGCGTGTGAATGTGCCGATGTTCTCTGCCAGCCAGATGAACAGTGCGACCAGCGTAAAGCCGAGCAGGAACGGCATGCGCCGATGCACGCGATCAATGCGGAAATGAATCCAGCAGCGGCGGAACGCCACGGCAATCAGCACCATCAGCACGTAGCGAAAATCCCACCAGTAGTGGTGCAGGAAAAAGTTGGCGTAGATGCCCAGCGAGAGCAGGGCAGTGACCACCAGCGGCGGATGGTGCGAGAACCGCAGATCGAATTCGCGCCACGCCCGCGCGATATAGCTGCCCACCGAGGCATACATGAAGCCGGTAAACAGCGGCACACCGCCAAGGCGCAACACCGATGCCTCTGGGTAGATCCACGAGCCGACGGCTGTCTTGAACATCTCCATGCCCGTGCCGGCCACGTGGAACATCAAAATCACCTTGGCTTCATCCCACGTTTCCAGCTTCAGCCAAAGCAGGGCGATCTGAATGATGACCGCGGCAATCGTTAGCGCGTCGTACCGGGCAATCGGCGCATTGGCCGGATACCAGAGGTGTGTACCGATCAGCAGGGCAACCATCAACCCGCCAAACAGACAGGCCCACGCCTGCTTGATGCCGAAGACGACAAACTCGTGCAGCCCTGCCGCCAGCCGGCCATGGCGCGCGGCCCAGGCGCCGCTCAAGTCGCGCCAATACGTAAAGCGGGCCCGCAGGCCCGCTCGTGCTGAAACAATTTCGATTGGCATTCAGTCAATGCGCGCGAATCGCGGCACCTGACGGCCGTCGACTTCCACCATCTCGTGGAACATCGTCGACGGGCGTGTCCAGATCGTGCCGTTGGCGGCGCGATAGACCGTCATCTTGATGGAAGGATCCGGCTCGTACGTGGCCTCGCACAGCCATTCGTATTCGCCGCCCTTGTAGTGGCGATAGCGGTGCACCGGGGTGTCTTGCATGGCGGGCTCGCTACTCAATGTTGCGTGGGCTTGTCTTCTTCGTCCACGTACGGCACGTGCTTGCCTTCCTGCGTCTGCGCGCCGAGCTTGGCGTTTTCCATGGCGTCCTGATAGGCCAGCATGGCGGCGGCCACGGCTTCGGGCTCGCCGTTGAACGAGATCACGCTCTCGCCGCAGTTCGGGCATTCACCGCCGAAGATGGCGTGGATGCCGGGCATGTCGCGCGGCTCCATCCCTTCGAATTCGGTAAAGGCAGTCTGGCAGGCGCCGCAGACCAGCTTTTCAGGACGCAGCGCGTCCAGCCGGGATTTCGCTTGGGTAACGCGTTCGGCTTGCGTGCCGCGTCGTTTGGCTTCGCCCATGATGACCTCCCAGATCGTGTGAAAACGTTGAAGATGGGATGATACCGAAGGGCGATGTCAGCGTGACGGTTGTCAACCAATCAGTGATGCCGCGCCTGATATAGTGCGCGACCATTTAACGATTTCTACGCAATTCGATATGTCCACGATTCCAGCCTGCCCGCAGTGCGCTTCTGAAAACACCTACCAAGACGGCGAGCTCTTCATCTGCCCGGATTGTGCGCACGAGTGGAACCCGGCGGCACAGGAGGACGACGTGGAATCCGAAGCAGTGATCAAGGACGCCAACGGCAACGTGCTGAACGCCGGCGATTCGGCGACGCTGGTCAAGGATCTGAAGCTCAAGGGCGGGTCGGGCACGCTCAAGGCCGGCACCAAGATCAAGAACATCCGCTTCGTCTCGGGCGACCATCCGATTGATTGCAAGATCGATGGCGTGAGCTATCTGCTCAAGCCGGAGTTTCTAAAGAAAGCGTAAGGGTGTATGCCAAGGCGGTTTGCTTGGCGCCTCTTATATTTAACATAATATACATTATGGGCAATATGGATGTGCGGCCATCAAGACCGCACACACAACATCACTCAACCAGCGCGGCCACCGTCTCCACACGCTTCGGCACGCCCGTCACAATCGTCGCCACCGCGACCGCCAACACGACGGCAGCCCCAACGAACACGCCCGCTGCGCCGTTGGCGTCGAACACGATGCCGCCTGCGGCTGCGCCAGTCGCAATCGCAAGCTGCACAGCCGCGACGATCAGGCCACCCGCGCTCTCGGCTTCGTCGGGCACCGTACGCGTGACCCACGTTGACCACGCCACCGGCACGCCGCCAAACGCCATGCCCCACAGCGCGATGAGCACGGCGTCGATCACCGGGGCGCGACCCAGCGCGACGAGCGCGATGCCGAGCACGACCATCAGCGCGGGCATGCCGATCAGCATGGGCCGCAGCCGGTGCTCGAGCACGCGGCCGGCGAGCGACGTACCAACGAAGTTGGCGACACCGTAGCCGAGCAAAATTGCCGACAGCCCGTTCACGCCAACGCCCGCGACCTGCTCAAGGAACGGCCGCAGATACGTGAAGAACGCGAAATGCCCTGTGAACACGAGGATCGTGGCGAACATCCCAAGGCCAACGGTTGGCCGGCGCAGCACGTCGATCAGTGTGCGCAGCCGCGTGGTGCCGCTCGGCGCCATCGACGGCAACGTTGCGACCTGCGATACGAAAGCGACCACGCCGAGTGCCGCTGCGGCCAGGAACACGTTACGCCAGCCGATCAGGTGACCAAAGTAGCTGCCCAACGGCGCGGCGGCGATCGTTGCGACGGCCACTCCGCTGAAGATGATCGACAGCGCGCGCGGCACCATCGCGGCCGGTACGAGCCGCATGGCGGTGGCAGTCGCCATCGTCCAGAACCCGCCGAGCGCGATGCCGAGTACCACGCGGCCAATCAAGATCGTCGTCAGGTTGGTCGCAAACGCCACTGCAAGATTCGATGCGACGAGCAGCACCGAAAACGCAAGCAGCACGCGCCGACGATCAATCTTGCGCGTGGCAGCAGCGGTCAACAGGCTGGTGACGAGCGCGACCGTTGCGGTGGCCGTCACGGCCTGCCCGGCCACGCCTTCGGTCACGCCGAGGCTTTCCGCCATCGGCGTGAGCAGGCTCGCGGGCAGGAATTCGGCCGTGACAAGCCCGAACACGCCTAGCGCCATCGCAAAGACCGCGCCCCAGGCGGGCTCACGAGGTGCCGCGATTGGGGCGGCAGTTGAAATTCCGGGATTCATGCGTCGTTCCGTCTCAGGAGAAATCAGGGAAAGTACCAATAAGGGCACATAGTAGAGGCCGATGACCGGACGGTCTATGGCATACAATCCGGTCTTGTTGATCCATCGTCCGGATTCGAGATGCCCTCCTCCCAGCGTTCTGCCCTGCCCGACGTGCACGACCTCGTCAGCGAGCTGCTGCTTGGAATGCGCCTGAGCGGCGTCCAGTACCGTCGCATCCAGGTCGCACGGCCGTTCGGGCTGAGCTTTGGTCAGGCACCGGGGCGCGCGCAGTTCCATTTCGTCGGGCGCGGGCCGGTGCTGCTGCGTGACGCAAGCGGTGCCACGATGCGGCTTGAGGCGGGTGATGCGGTCCTGCTGCCGCATGGCAGTACGCACGCGTTGATGTCCGACCTGGATGTGCCGTGCCGGGAAATCGGCGGCTTCGAGGCTGCCAAGATCTGCGACACCGTCGCGTCGGTTGGCGCACCGCAGCCGTGTTCCGGGACAGAACAGAGCGCCGGCGACGCGCTCATCTTCAGCGCATGCATGGAGCTGGATCTGGGCGGCATGCAGCCGCTCGTCGGCACGATGCCGGCGTTCATGCACGTCGGCACCCTGCTCGCGCGCTACCCCGAAATCCGCCCGATGCTCGACGCGATGGAGCGCGAATCCTGCTCCGAGCGCGCGGGTTTCGCGGGCATCCTCGCGCGCCTTGCAGACGTGGTGGCCGCGTTCATCGTGCGCGGCTGGGTTGAATGCGGCTGCGGTGACGCCACAGGCTGGGTGCAGGCACTGCGCGAGCCGAAGCTCGGCCGCGCAATCGTCGCGCTGCATCGTGATCCGGGCCGCAACTGGAGCGTTGCGGAGCTGGCTGCAGAAGCGGGCGTGTCGCGTTCCGTGTTTGCCGAGCGCTTTCTCGCGGCAACCGGCATGACGCCGGTGCGCTACCTGACCGAGTTGCGAATGCGACTCGCCGCGCAATGGATCACGCGTGACCGCGAGGCGATCGAAACCGTCGCGTATCGGCTCGGCTACGGCTCGCTCGCGGCCTTCAGTCGCGCGTTCAAGCGGGTGGTCGGGCGACCGCCGGGAGCCGTGCGTGCGGAAGTTGAGGCGTGAGATGCGGGGCAGCGGTCAGCGGCGACGGCGGTAACTCTGTGCAAAGTGCTGAATCTCCTTGCTGAATTCCGTGCAGGCGTGCGTCATCAGGTCTGCCGACCGATAGACCATGTAGACGGTGAAATCCGGTAGCTCGTCTTCCATTGGCAGCACTTCCAGCGCACCCGGGATCGTGCGCAGCGGCCCCAGACTGTTGGCGAAGACGAAATCCGACCACATGCTGACCAGGTCCGTCTTGGTGGCCAACTGCAGCCCGAGCAGGTTGGACCCGCTTTGCACGATACGGCGCGGCATCTCCAGCCGGTGCAACCGCATCAGGCTCGCCATGGGGCTACCGGGATCGTCCAGCGGGTCCAGCACCAGCCAGTCGGCATCCAATAGCGACCGCAGCTTGCGCGTGCGTCGCAGTGGATGACCGGGCCGCACAGCGAGGCGCATCGACACCGAAAACAACGGCTCCCACTGGAAGCTGCCCGTGCCGGGCCCGCTGTTGGTGGAGATCAACCCCAGATCGAGCCGGCCCTCGCGCAGCCCCTCCAGAATCTGTTGCGAGCGCTGCTCGAAACCGCGCAAGGCGACATTGGGAAAGCGCGTACGGAATGCTGCCATGGCGTCCGGCAGCGGCCCACTGGAAGCCACGGCGGTAAAGCCGATGTTGAGTTCGGCCTCTGCATGGCCACGGATGGATTCAATGTCTTCCAGCGCGTGACGCAGTTCCTGTTCGACCACGCTGGCGCGCTTGACCAACGCCACTCCATACGCCGTCAGGCTCACGCCGCGCACCGAGCGCGACAGCAACGTGACGCCAAGCTCCCTCTCCAGTTCGGCAATCGCCTTGGACAACGCGGGCTGCGAGATATGCAGCCCGCGCGACGCCTCGTGAATGCTGCCGTGCTGTGCCACCGCCAGCAGGATGCGCAACTGGTGCAGCTTCACCTTGCTTCTCCTTCCTTGTTGCACACGGCGCTGCGTGCATTTCGCGTCATACCGCGCCATCGCGCTTTCACGGGCTTTCCCTGATAGCGGATGACTGTCGGTTATGACGGTGATTCTATTTGGTTATCGGGATGAATATTTGCGATTTTTTCCGCGTGCGCGTTCCCGGAATACTTCGTTGCCAAGGACTCGCAGAAGCCCTTCCCCAACATCGTGGATGGAGACCCCCATGAACGACGCCACCCTGCAGCCGGCCCTGCCCGCCTCGGCCATCGCTGCACGCAAACCAGCCGGCCAGGCGCGCTTGATTGCCGCGTGTTCGATCGGCAATGCGCTGGAGATGTATGACTTCACCGTCTACAGCTTCTTTGCGTTGATGATCGGCAAGCTGTTTTTCCCGTCGGATAGCGCCTATGGCTCGCTGCTGCTGGCGGTGGCAACGTTCGGTATCGGCTTTGTGATGCGGCCGCTGGGCGGCTTCGTGATCGGCAACTATGCCGACCGTCATGGCCGCAAGGCCGCCATGACGCTGACCATCGGCCTGATGGTGATCGGCACACTCTGCCTGGCCGTTGCGCCGACATACGCCACCGCAGGCCTGTTTGGCCCGCTGGTGATTCTGGCGGGGCGTCTGCTGCAAGGCTTTTCGCTGGGCGGTGAGATTGGTGCATCGACCGCCATGCTGATGGAGTCCGGCGGCATCAAGGGACGTGGTTTTCGCGTGAGCTGGCAGTTGGGTAGCCAGGGCATTGCCGCTTTGTGCGGCGCGCTCACTGCCGCCATTCTGTACGGCAGCCTGTCGCCGGAAGCGCTGCAGAGCTGGGGCTGGCGCGTGCCGTTTTTCCTGGGCCTGCTGATTGCGCCCGTCGGTCTCTATATCCGATCGCACCTGGACGAAACCCATACGGCCGAAACGCACGCGCCCAGCCCGCTCGGCATGCTGTTCCGCGAGCACGGGGGGCTGGTGGTCAAGGGCGTTCTCACCATCATCGGCGGCACGGTGGGCACGTATCTGGTGATCTATTTCATGCCGACCTACATGATCCGCGAGCTGCATCTGCCGGCGTCGCTGTCGCTGCTGGCGGGCTGTGTGACGGGGCTGACGAGCTTTGGTGCCTCGCTGCTTTCCGGCTGGCTGGCCGATCGCCTGCCGCGCCGCAAGCCGCTGGTGGTGGGCGCGACGCTCATCACTGTGGTGCTGTTGTATCCGGCCTTCTGGCTGATGACGCACTACCCGAGCGTGCCGCTGGTGTTGGCGTTGTCCGCGCTGCTGACCGGCACCCTGTACCTCGGCACCACGCCGATGCTGCTCATGATGATGGAGCTGTTGCCCACCAAAGTGCGAGCCAGCGGCCTGTCGGTGATCTACGCGATTGGCGTCACGGTGTTTGGCGGCTCGTGCCAGTTTGTCGTGACGTGGCTGCTGGCCCGCACCGGCAATCCGCTCTCCCCTGCCTTTTACATGATGGCGTGCAGCGCCATCACGCTGCTGACCGTGCTGAGCCTGCGCGAAGTACGTGAGCCCCGCTAACCCCCCTATTCCGTATTCCAGCCAGGAGCCCAGACATGACCAAAGCGCCCACGCTTACGCCCTTCCAGTTGTTGCCGCATCTGCTGCCCCCCGTCCACATCGACGCGGAAACCTTCGTCAACATCCGTCGCCAGATTCACGCCCAACCCGAGCTTGGTTTCGAGGTGGGCGCCACGAGCAAGCTGGTGGCCGATCTGCTGAAAAGCTGGGGCTACGAGGTACACACCGGCATTGGCAAGAGCGGCGTGGTGGGCCAGTTGAGGCTCGGCAACGGCACGCGCCGGCTGGGCATTCGCGCGGACATGGATGCGCTGCCCATCATCGAATCGACCGGCCTGCCGTACGCCAGCCGCAATCACGGCAAGATGCACGCATGCGGCCACGACGGACATACCGCCATCCTGCTGGCAGCCGCCAAGGCGCTGGCCGATAGCCGCAACTTTGACGGCACACTCAACCTGATCTTCCAGCCCGACGAAGAGAACCTGTGCGGCGCGCGCGCGATGATCGAAGACGGGTTGTTCGAGCGCTTTCCGTGCGATGCAGTGTTTGCGCTGCACAACATGCCGGGCGTGGCGGCGGGCAGCTTCCGTGTATTGCCGGGGCCGGTCAGCCTGTCTTCTGACGTGGCAGATGTGACCATCAAGGGCGTGGGCGGCCACGGTGCGATGCCGCATCGTGCGAGCGATCCGATCGTGGCGTCCGCGGCTATCGTGACTGCGCTGCAGACCGTGGTGGCGCGCAATGTGGCGCCAGATGACACCGCTGTGGTGTCGGTCGGCTTTATTCGTGGCGGCATGACACACAACGTGATTCCCGAGTCGGTGACCCTCGGCATCAATGTGCGCGCGGCGCGGCCGGAAACACGCGCCATGGTGGAGGCGCGCATTCGCGAGATCGTCAGCCTGACCGCGCAGGCGCATGGCGTGGAAGCACTGATCGACTATCGCCAGTTGACCCCACCCATGGTCAACACCCTGGCCGAGACCCAGCTCGCGCAACAGGTCTGCACGGAACTGGTCGGCGCAGACAACGTCGTCACGCAGGCACCCAAAGGACTCAACGGCAGCGAAGACTTCGCCTGGATGCTCAATGAGGTGCCCGGCTGCTACCTGATCCTGGGCAACGGCGAGGGCGAATTCGGCGGCTGCATGGTCCACAACCCCGGTTACGACTTCAACGATCAGGTGCTGCCGCTGGGCGCAGCGTGCTGGGTGCGACTGGCGCAGACTTACCTGACCGCCTGAACGCCAATCGCAGATGAGAGCCATGCAGAACGCCGCCCTTAGCCCCACAGCAACGCACCCGACGACCAACCGCGAGATCGTGCAATGGAGTGCGATTGAACTGTCCAAGCGCATCCACGCGCGGGACGTTTCCTGCGTAGAGGTCATGGAAGCCTTCCTGGCGCAGATTGATCTGCTCAACCCGAAGGTCAACGCCGTCGTGGCGCGTGTGGATGCGGCATGGGCGATCGATCAGGCGCGCGAGCGCGATGTGCTGCTCTCGCAAGGCCTGTCGGGTGGCTGGATGCATGGCTTTCCGCAGGCACCCAAGGATCTGACGGCCGTCGCCGGTATGGTGACGACCATGGGCAGCCGCGCGCTGGCGCGCAACGTGCCGGCGCACGACAGCATCATGGCGGAGCGCCTGCGCCGGCAGGGCACGGTGTTTATCGGCAAGACCAATACGCCCGAGTTCGGCCTGGGCTCGCATACCTACAACCAGGTCTACGGCATCACGCGCAACGCGTGGAACCCTGTGCACTCGGCCGGTGGCAGCAGCGGCGGTACGGCCGTCGCGGTCGCGCTGCAGATGCTGCCGGTGGCAGACGGCAGCGACATGATGGGCTCGCTGCGCAATCCCGCCGCGTGGAACAACATCTACGGCTTGCGCCCTAGCCTTGGCCGCGTGCCTTACGGCCCCACCGGCGACGTGTTCTTTCAGCAGTTGGGCACCGAAGGCCCGATGGCGCGCAATCCGCAGGACCTTGCCTGGCTGCTCGCCACGCAGGCCGGCTACGACCCGCGTACGCCGCTCGCATTGCAAGACGATCCCGCTGGGTTCACGCACCCGCTGCACCGCGATTTTCGGCAGGCGCGCATTGGTTGGCTTGGCGACTTTGGCGGCTACCTTGCGGTTGAGCCGGAGGTGATGACCGTCAATGAGCGCGCGCTGAGCACCTTCCACAACCTGGGCTGCCACGTTGAGGCGGTGCAGCCGTTCTTCCCGATGGATGCGCTGTGGGAATGCTGGTGCACGCTGCGCTCCATGATCGTGACCGGCAACCTGGGCCAGTTGTACGCCAACGCAACCACGCGGGAGTTGCTCAAGCCCGAAGCCATCTGGGAAGTGGAACAAGGCCATCGCCGGGGGGTGGTTGACATCAACCGCGCCACCACCACCCGCGCGAACTGGTATCAGGCGTTGCTGGCACAGTTTGCCGAGTACGACTTCCTGGTCCTGCCAAGCAGCCAGATCGCGCCGTTCGCGGCAGAGGAACATTGGCCCAAGACGGTTGCCGGCCGCGCGATGGATACGTATCACCGCTGGATGGAAGTGGTCATCGGCCCGACGCTTGCCGGTGTTCCTGCGGCAAGCTTGCCGTCGGGCTTCACAGCCGACGGCCTCCCTCTGGGCTTGCAGGTGATTGCGCCACCGCGCGCTGACTTTGCCCTGCTGCAGCTTGCCGCCGCTTGGCACGAAGCGTTTGCACCCGCGCACAGCACATCGCCATTGCTGAGCTGACTACGCGGCCGCTTGCAGGTCGGCAATCACTGCCGCCAAGAATCTTGCCGCTTCACCACCGGTCACGACACGGTGGTCGAAGGTCAGGCTTAGCGGCAAGACACGATGGACGGCAGGCGCGCCACCAGCCGCAACCACCTGTTCGTGGATGCGCCCTGCGCCCAGAATCGCCACCGTGGGCGGCACGACGATCGGTGCGGCGTACTTGCCGGCAATCATGCCGAAGTTCGACAGCGTGATCGTGTTGCCACGCAACTCTTCCGGTGGAATCTTGCGCGCCTTGATGTCGGCACGCATGCGATCCAGCCCGGCACGCAGGTCGGCAGCATCCCGATGCGCGACGTTGCGCAGTACGGGTACAAACAACCCGTCTGGCAGATCCACAGCGATGCCCACGTCGATCTTTTCCAGTACGTGGCGTCGCCCGGCGTTGCCGTCAAACCAGGCGTTCAAGCCGGGCACCGCGCGGCAGCCTGCCACCAGTGCGCGGATCAGGCGGATCGTCACGTCAGTGCCCGCGGCCCAGGCATGAATGTCGGCGTCGTCGATGACGGTGGCGGCGGCCACCTCGTTCTGTGCGCGGGCCATGTTCTGGGCCATCGCACGCCGCACGCCGCGTAGGATTTCGGGTGGGCCGAGGTCGGCGAAGGTCTTGGCGGCGCGTTCGACATCGGCGGCGGTGATCACGCCGTCTGGCCCTGATGGCGTGACCATCGACAGGTCCACATCCAGCTTGCGCGCCAGTGCCCGGACAGCAGGCATCGCCTTGATACCGCCCACACCGGCGCCTGCTGCGGCTCGACCCACCACAGCGGGCGCCTCGTGCACCACGTGCTGCCCTGCCGGCATCTGGCCAACCACCGTGCCCGCATCAGCGTCCTCTCCACCCGCGCCTTCAAAGGCGACCAGCGCCGCGCCAAGGTGCACGATGTCGCCAGGCTGGCCGAACAGCTTGGCAATGCGTCCCGATTGCGGCGACGGAATCTCCACGATCGCCTTGGCGGTCTCCACCGATACCAGCGGCTGATCGACCTGGATGGCATCGCCCACCTTGACGTGCCACTCCACGATCTCCGCCTCCTGCAGCCCTTCGCCGAGGTCCGGCAGTTTGAAGACGATCATCGTTCAGGCACCCTCCATCGTTTTTCTGACTGCCGCGAGAATGCGTTCCACGCTCGGCAGGTAATGGTGTTCGAGCCGGGGCAGCGGCATGACCACGTCGTAGCCCGTCACACGCTGCACAGGCGCCAGCAGCGAATACAAGCCGTGTTCGGCAATGTTGGCGGCAATCTCGGCGCCCACGCCCGACGTGCGCGCGGCCTCGTGCACGATCACGCAGCGGCCAGTCTTGGCCACCGATGCCAGGATCGAATCCATATCCAACGGCTTAAGCGTGGCCACGTCGATCACCTCGGCGGCGATGCCCTCTTCGGCAAGCGCGTCGGCGGCGGCCTGTGTTTCCTGCAGCGCACCACCCCAGCTCACTAGCGTGACGTCGCTGCCGTCGCGCAGCACGAAACAGGTGTCCAGCGGCAGGGCTTGGCCGTCGTCTTCCACCGCTTGCTTGAACACGCGATACAGCCGCGTCGGCTCGAAGAAGATCACCGGGTCCGGATCACGAATGGCCGCCAGCAACAGCCCATACGCCCGCGCCGGAGACGACGGCACCACCACGCGCAACCCTGGCATATGCGTGAACAGCGCCTCCGGGCTTTCCGAGTGGTGCTCGGGCGCGTGGATGCCGCCTCCGCTGGGCGCGCGAATCACCATCGGGCACGACAGCCGCCCGCGTGTGCGGTTGCGCAGCCGCGCGGCATGGTTGAGCACGTTGTCGATGGCCGGATAGATGAAACCGCTGAACTGGATCTCCACCACCGGTTTGAGACCAACCGCCGCCATGCCGATAGCCGTGCCGGCCAGCGCGGTTTCCGCCAGCGGGCTGTCGAGCACACGCCGCGGCCCGAAGCGTGCCTGCAAGCCCACCGTGGCACGGAACACACCGCCATTGACGCCAATGTCTTCGCCCAGCAGCACAACGGACGGGTCGTGCTCCAGCGCATGCGCCAGTGCCAGATTGACCGCCTCGACAAGGTTGACGTCAGCCATGTGCGCCTCCGTTGGAGGCGAATGCCAGCGCCATGGCACGCTGCCACGCAAGCGCGCTGGGCAAGGTCGCGTACAGGTGGTCGAACATCGCATCCGGCCCCGGATGTTCGACAGCCATGTATTCGGCAACCGCCTCTTCCACCTGCGCATAGCAGGCGCGGCCGAGTTGTTCTTCCTGCGCCTTGTCCCACGCATTCACGCTGATCAGGTACTTGCGCAATCGCAGGATAGGCTCGGCTTCCCAGGCTTGCTTAACGATGTCGGAGTCGCGGTAGCGTGTGGCGTCATCAGCGGTGGTGTGGTCGCCCAGGCGGTAGGTGACAGCTTCAACGAGGGTGGGGCCGCCCCCTGCCCTGGCGCGGTCCAACGCTTCCTGCGCGGCTTGCCGTACCGCGATCACATCGTTGCCGTCGACCTGCAGGCCGGCAATCCCGGCGGCGATGGCTTTTTGCGCCAGCGTCTGCGCAATGGTCTGGCGACTGCGCGGCACCGAGATCGCCCACTGGTTGTTGTTGATGATGATCACCAGCGGCGCGTTCCACACGCCCGCGAAGTTCATGCCCTCGTAAAAATCGCCCTTGGAGGTACCGCCATCGCCGAGGATGGTGACGGCCACGCGGGGCTCGCCGCGCAACTGGAACGCATAGGCCGCGCCCGCCGCATGGCAGACCTGAGTGCCGATCGGCACGCAGTTCGGAAAATCATTGGGTACCTTGCTGAACGCGCTGCCGCGCTCATCCCCACCCCAGTACAGCAGGCTCTCGGCCATCGTGACGCCGCGCAGCAATTGTGCACTGTGGTCTCGATAGGACGGGAACAGCACGTCGTCGGGGTGCATGACGCTGGCGACGCCTACGCCAATCGCTTCCTGACCCACAGAAGACGCAAACGTGCCGAGCTTGCCGGTGCGCTGCAGCGCAACCGCCTTGGTGTCGAATGCACGGGTGAGCACCATCGCGCGATACAGCGCGAGGAGCGTTTGCATATCCTGCGCAAACGCCGGGAGTGGCTGGACCGGCTTGCCCTCGCGGTCCAGGACCTGCAGATAGTCGATCTGAAAGCTGCCGACGGTGGTCATGACTGCAGCCCCTTTGTTCTTTTGGTCTCCTTCCCACACTAGACGTTGGGCGACCGAAAACAAGCCCAGCCGTTTGGCTGAGGCGCGTTGGGGTGTAGACGGGGGCTTCCGTTTTTGCGGTGCAGCGTGCCGCGTTCAGAACTCCACGTCCAGCTCGTCGATGTCCTCGGTCTCAAGCTGGGCAGCTTCCATCCACTCGCACACGAACGGATGTTTGAGCACGGTCGCGCAGTACCCGGCGATGTCCGGGTCGAGCTTGACGTCGTAGGTGAGAAAGCGCGTTACGACGGGAGCGTACATCGCATCGGCCATGCCGGGCGCCTTGCCGAACAGCCACGGGCCACCATAGCGCTGCAGGCATTCGCGCCAGATGGCGACGATGCGTTCGATATCGTCCTGCGCGCGCGACCAGACTCGGAAATTTGGAAACTGCGCGCGCAGGTTCATCGGCAGCGCAGAGCGCAGTGCGCTGAAGCCGGAATGCATCTCGCCGCAGACGGCCCGGCAATGCGCGCGCGCCGCGCGGTCTGCCGGCAGCAGATGCGCTTGCGGACGGATCTCGTTGAGGTATTCGGCAATGGCAAGGGTGTCCCACACCTTGATGCCCTCGTGGTGGAGACACGGCACGAGAATGGACGGCGAGAGCAGCAGCAACTCCGCACGCGCGGCGGCATCGTCGACCGGCACCACCACCGTTTCGAACTCGATGCCCGCCAGCCGGGCGAGCAGCCAGCCACGGAACGACCACGACGAATAGTTGCGGCTGCTGATGGTCAGCGTAGTGGTCGTCCGGCTCATGGCGGTCTCCGTGGGTGCCTGCCTGGGCGCGCTTCACCAAATCTGGACGTTCTGCACCGAAACGCCGCATGCGCACCATTGCGTGACGTGGCGCGCAGCCCGCGCAAAGCAGGCTGTCGTCGCCTGGCGCGCGCTATGTCGCCCTGGATGGCGCGCCGTGCCTGGCGATTTGCAAACACCATGCCAGTGCAAACCGGTCTGGCATATGACTTGCCTTGCCCCATGTCTGACCGGTACGCCCACGCTGCAGGCTTGCGCCAACGACGCCATGAACATCCTTGCTTATCCCGCCTACCAGGCGATCACGGAGCTGATGCGGCCGTGGCGGGATGCTGCAGCCATTGCACGGGCAACGATTGCGGCGACCCCCGCATTGGCCGAGAGCCCATACGGCCGCTACATCGATGCCTGTTGTGAGCTCGTACAGATGGCCGGCCTATCGCACCACAGGCCGCCCTTTGGCATCGACACCGTGCGCTCGGGCGGTGAGCCTGTCGCCGTGACGGAAGAGATCGTCTGCAATACCCCCTTTGGAGCGTTGCTGCATTTCCGCAAGGCCAGCGGTCCGCAACAGCCACGGGTGCTGATCGTCGCGCCGATGTCCGGACACTTCGCCACGCTGCTGCGCGGTACCGTGCGGACCATGCTGGCCGACCACGACGTGTACATCACCGATTGGCACAACCCGCGCGACATTCCACTGTCCGCTGGCAGTTTTGGTTTTGGCGACTACGTTGGCCACGTTATCGGGTTCCTGCAACAACTTGGGCCCGATGCTCACCTCGTAGCCATCTGCCAACCCACCGTGGCCGCGCTGGCTGCCGTGGCGCTCATGGCTGAAGACGGCGACCCCGCCCAGCCCGCCAGCATGACGCTGATGGCTGGGCCGATCGACTGCCGCGTCAATCCGACCAAGGTCAACGCACTGGCCAACAGCCGGCCGATCGAGTGGTTCGAGCGCAACCTGATCAGCGTGGTGCCGGCAGGCTTTGTGGGTGCACAGCGGCGCGTGTATCCAGGCTTCGTGCAGTTGTGCGCGTTCATGTCGATGAACCTGGATCGGCACGCAGCATCGTTCTCTGACCTGCACCACGAGCGCGCGAAGGGCGACCCGACCAAGGCCGAAGCGATCCGCACGTTCTACGAGGAGTACTTCGCCACCACTGACCTGACGGCCGAGTTCTACCTGGAAACCGTGAGCACGGTGTTTCAGCAGTACGCGCTGCCGCTCGGGCAGTTGCGCGTAGGTGGCCGACGGGTCGAGCCGCGTGCCATCCGCCACACCGCCTTGCTGACCATCGAGGGCGAGAAGGACGACATCTGCGCGGTCGGCCAGACGGTGGCCGCGCAGGACTTGTGCAGCAGTCTTCGCCCGTACATGAAGCGGCACCACGTGCAGACCGGCGTGGGGCACTACGGTGTATTCAACGGCCGTAAGTGGGAAACGCAGATCTACCCGATGGTGCGCGCCACCATCCATGACCATGAACCGCGTGAGCGCAGCGCAGCCACGGCGTCGCAGGCCGGTGGCCAGGTCGTCAGCCTGCGCAACTGGATCGAATCCTCAAAGGCCGCGGCGCCGGGCCAGACGTAGCCAATCCCACACCGCCCGCACGGCGCCCTCCTCCAGGCGTGTTGCTGGCATCACGGTCCAAAACGCATAGCGGCGGATGACCGGCCCGTCAAACGGCTGCACGAGCGCGCCCGCCTCCAGCGCGTCGCGCACCAACGGCAGGTTCGCCAGGATCACGCCCTGCCCCGCCATGGCCGCAGACATGGCGTGTCCGTCGTCGGACAGCACGATGCCCGACTCGATCTTGAGCACGTGTTCGATGCCAGCCGCACGGGCCCACAGAGGCCAGCCAATGGGTTGCGGCAACGTGCGCTGCCACTCCGAGTGGATGAGCGGCACACGCGCCAGATCGGCGTGCGAACGGATATTCAGCCCCGGGTGGCAGACCGGTGCGTAGGCGTCGTCAAAGAGGTGTTCGGCGACGAGGCCAGCGCTGGCGGCGGGCGACTCGCCATAGCGCACGGCCAGATCCGCACTGCCGCCATGCAGATCGACCACCGTATCGGACGCATGGATGCGCAGATCCACCTCCGGATGCTGCGTGGCGAACTCCCCAAGCTTGGGCACCAGCCAGCGTGCGGCCAGCCCCATTGGCGCGGTGAGCGTGACGCGCTGGCGTGCCGGCTGAGCCTCCGGCGCCCGGATGGCGTCGATGACCTGCGCAAACGCATCAAAGCCCGTGTTGAGCACCGGATACAGCCGCTCGCCGGCCTCCGACAACCGCAGCGCCCGCACCTGCCGCTCGAACAGCGTCACACCCAGCGTCTCTTCCAGCCGGCGGATCTGGTGGCTGATGGCCGTGGGCGTGACCGACAGCTCGTCGGCAGCGCGCTTCATGCTGAGATGGCGCGCGGTGGCCTCAAAGGCCCGCAGCGCGCTCAGGGGTGGGAGTTTTCGCATGCGCGGATTGTGTCACGGGCACGTTACCCGCATCGTCGGCATGGATGAATCCATGTCATCCATCGCGCGCAAAACATGTCGTTTGTCGCAGTGCAGCGCGGTTCATAGAGTGGGCACACCTCCACTCACAACGGATTCGACATGACCCGTCTTCTGCACCTCGATTCCAGCGCCCGGTCGGGCAGTTCCGACACAGCGCGCCACGGTTCGCACACCCGCCGGCTCTCGGCACGTTTCGTGGCGCGCTGGCGCGAACACGAGCCCGATGCGCAAATCGTCTACCGAGACGTCGGTACCCAACCGCCGTCGCCCGTGGATGGCCACTGGGTGCACGCCGCATTCACGCCAACCGCACAACGCGAACCGTGGATGCACGACCGGCTTGCGCAAAGCGATGCACTGATCGACGAGTTGCTCGCTGCGGATGTGATCGTGGCCGGCGTACCGATGTACAACTTCGGCATGCCCGCGCAGTTCAAGGCCTACATCGACAACATCGTGCGCGTGGGCCGCACCTTCGGCTTCGACCGCAGCCGCGCTGGTGAGCCCTACTGGCCGCTGCTCGCCGGCATGAACAAGCGCCTCGTCATCCTCAGTTCACGCGGTGATTTCGGCTACGGTCCTGGCCAGCGCATCGCCCACATGAATCACGTGGAAGGCGGCGTTGCCACGGCCTTCGGCTATATCGGCATCACTGATGTGACGTCGGTTGCCATTGAGTACGACGAGTTTGCGGATGATCGGCTGCGTGCGTCGATTGCGTCTGCCGAGGCCGATGTCGACGCGCTGGCGGCACGCATGGCAACCAGCGCGGTCGTTGAAGCAGTCTAGTCGATCAACCGACCATCCGGCTCGAAGAACGGGTGCGGGCCATCGAACTCGCCCACATAGGCGAGATGGCTCACCAGCCCCTGGCCCGGCACCCACGCATGCACCTTGTAGGCAGGCGGCTCCATCACAAAGCCGGGCTTGCCTGCCGGGTTCAGATCCAACGCCACCTGATGCGCGGGCGACGGGCAAGTCGATGCCACCGTGCCCGCAAAGCGCACGTCGATGGAGCGATGCAGATGGCCGCAGATGATCCGCTCAACGTTGCCGGCGGCGCGCACGATCTGCGCGAACGGCGGGATGTCGTCTTCGGCCAGCGACTGCACATCCATGTGATGGATGCCCGTGGCAAATGGCGGATGGTGCATGGCGATGACCGTCGGGCGCTGCGTTTCCTGCGCCAGCGCTTCGGCCAACCAGTCCAGGCGCCGAACGCCCAGGCGGCCGCCCGGATGGCCGGTGTCCAGCGTGTCGAGCACGATCAGGCGCACGTCGCCAATATCGGTCCAGTACTGAAAGGCATGCGGGTCTTGTGCAGCAGCCGGAATGGGCGCGAGCCAGCCAGCGAAGGCGTCGCGCGCGGCGTCTCGGGCGTCATGGTTGCCCAGTACGGGCAGCATCCGAATGCCTGCTGCATCCAGCGGCGCCAGCACGGCGCGCAGATGCGCGTATTCCGCGGGGGAGCCGGCATCCACCAGATCGCCGGTCAGCACAATGGCCTCGGGCCGCTCAGGCTGCGCAAGAACGTGCTCCACGGTACGTGCCAGATAGGCAGCGGAATCCACGCGCCGGTAAGCCAGTCGCCCCGGGCGCTTGATATGAAGATCGGTCAGTTGCAGGAAATGCATCAGGCTTGCAAGGTCAGAAGTCGGTCTGCGGGAACATCGAAGCCGACGGCATGGCCCGGCGCAAAGTGCTGGCGGCCGGGCACGTCGATGAACAACGGTGTGGCCGATACCCCCGCCACGCGCACACGGGTGCGGAACCCGAGAAACACCGCCGATTCCACCGTGCCCTTGAGCGCGGCATGTGCCGGATCGGCCAGCATGGCGTCTTCCGGACGGAAGAACACCGTATCGCCCTCGCCTGCCAGCACGGACACACGACCGCCCGCGCAGACAAACGCACCATCGCGCCGCAGGCCATCGAGCCGGTTCATGATGCCGATGAAATCCGCCACATGCCGGTTGGCGGGCTGGAAGTAGATCTCGCGCGGCGTGCCGATCTGCGCGATACGCCCGGCTTCCATCACGACGATGCGATCAGCCAGGGCCATCGCCTCTTCCTGGTCGTGCGTGACGTAGATGGTGGTGATGCCGAGGCTGCGCAGCAGACGGTCCATTTCGGCGCGCACGGATTCGCGCAGCTTGGCGTCCAACGCCGTGAGGGGCTCGTCGAGCAGCAGCACGCGCGGTTCGGGCGCCAGGGCGCGAGCCAAGGCCACACGCTGGCGCTGGCCGCCGGAGAGCTGATCGACAGCGCGATCGGCATACGGCGTGAGATGCATCATCTCCAGCAGCGTGTCCGCACGGGCGCTGATCTGTGCGTCGGACAGGCCATTCTGGCGACGCTGGATGCGCAGGCCGTACTCCACATTGCCGCGCACGCTCAGGTTGGGAAACAGCGCGTAGTTCTGAAACACCATGCCGACGCGGCGCCGCTCGATGGGGCGCGCGGTGACATCCTCGTCGCCAAAGCACACGGTGCCGCCCGCATCCGGCGCTTCCAGCCCGGCGACGATGCGCAGTGTGGTGGTCTTGCCGCAGCCCGAGGGGCCGAGGAGCACGACGGTTTCACCGGCGCCGATATCGAGATCCAGCGGATCCAGCACGCGCTGGCCGCCGAAATGTTTGCCGCAACCGCGCAACTGGATTGGCACGGGCGCGAGATTGAGAGAATCGTTGCTCATCGGGAAGTCTTTCCGTTGTTCACACGCAGCCCGCCAAAGCGCTGCATCAGCACCAGCAGCGGCACGATCATGACGAAGAAGATCAGCGTGTACGCGCTGGCAATCTCCAGGCGCATCGACGCATAGGTGTCGGCCAGGCCAACTGGCAGGGTCTTGGTTTGCGGCGTGTGCAGCATCCAGGTCAGGTTGAATTCGCCCACCGACAGCGTCACCACCGTCAGCGCACCAGCCAGGATGCCGGGCTGTACGTTGGGCAGCACGATGGTGCGAAAGCGCTGAGCAAACGTTGCACCCAGGCTGGCCGCGCCCTCTTCCAACGTCTTCAGGTTCTGGCCCGCAGCCACGGCCGCCACCGAGCGCACCATGAACGGCAGCGTGAACACCACGTGCCCGACCACGATGAACCACAGACTCTCGCGAAAACTGCCGAATCCGCCATACGCGACGATCAGCCCCAGCGCCGTGGCCAGCCCCGGCAGCGCCACGGGCAGTGTCAGGAATTCTTCGATCAGGCGGCTTGTACGGCTTTGTCGGCGCGCCAGCACATAGCCGGCGGGCACGCCTGCGGCCAGCACGATCACCAGTGTGCACAGCGCCACCAGCAGCGACATCCAGATCGACGCTTGGTACATGTCCCACACTTGGGCAACCCAGTCCAAGGTCCAACCGCTCTTGAAGCCGCGGATGTAGTTGCGTGTGAGGCCCACGGCCATCGACAGCACAACCGGCACGATCAGGAACAGGCAAAGCAGCAGCGTGATGAACCACTGGGAGAGAGAAAGCAGGCGCTTCATGCTGCCGCCCCCGTTTGCCCGCCGCTGGCCGTGCGCGCAATTGCCAGCACCAGCCAGGTGACCACGCCCAGCACCACCGACAGCGCCGCCGCCATCGCAATGCCCGCGTTGAGCGTGAACTCGGTATAAATCGTCATCGGCAGCACGTCGATCTCGGTGGCAAGCGTGAAGGCGGTGCCAAACGCGCCCATCGACGTGGCAAAGCAGATCGCCCCGGAGGCGATGAGCGCGGGCGCCAGCCCCGGCACCAGCACATCGCGCGTCACCTGCCACGACGATGCACCCAGCGAGCGCGCTGCTTCTTCCAACGAGCGATCCAGCTTTTCCGCCGCTGCCATCACCGTCAGTACCACGCGCGGGATCGAAAAATACAGGTAGCCGAGAAACAGTCCGCCGATGGAATAGGCGAAGACCCATTTCTCGCCGGTCAACTGGCGTGTCAGGTCGCCCAGCAGGCCCTGGCGCCCGGCCAGCAGGATCACCATGAAGCCGACCACTACGCCCGGAAACGCCAGCGGAAACGTCAGCATGGCGGTAATCAGCCGCTTGCCCGGTACGTTGTGGCGCACCAGGAACAGCCCTGCGACGGTCGAGAGCACAAGCGTTGCCAGCGTCACTGCCGCCGACAACACCACGGTCGACACCAGGCTGCTCAGATAGCGCGACGTGGTCAGCGCTGCCGTGTAGGTGGCGATCAGCCCTTCGCTGCCGCTCACGCGCAGCAGCGCAGCCATCGGCAGCAACCAGAACGCGCAGAACAGCGCGACAGCCGGTGCCAGCAACGCCACCCGCCACCGTGCGGGCAGTACCGCATCGTCTGGCAAGGTGGTTCGGGTGACGGTGCTCATGCTCAGCGAACCTCGTCCAGATAGCGCGTGCCGAAGGCTTGCTGGCCGGCAGCCATCTTGTTGAAGTCGACCGTCTTCACGCGGGCATATTCGCTGGCCGGCAGGAAGCGCGATGCGGCTTCCTTGCTCATGGCATTGGCGCGCACCGGGCGCAGGTAGGCGTTGGCCCACAGCGCCTGGCCTTCATCCGATAGCACGAAGTCCAGCACCTTCTTGGCGTTGTCGGCATGCGGTGCGTTGGCGGTCAGGCTCATCACGTACGGCACGGCAATCGAGCCTTCCTGCGGAATCACGAACTCCACATTGGCGTGGTCCTTGTACTTGGCGCGGTAGGCGTTGAAGTCGTAGTCGAGCAGGATCGGGATTTCACCGGCCACAACGCGGGCGTAGGCCGTCTGCTTCGGCACGATCGGCGCGTTCTTCTTCAGTTGCTTGAACCACTCGATGCCGGGGGTGAAGTTGTCCAGCGTGCCGCCCAGCGCCTGGTTGACCGCCACGGCGCCCACGTAGCCGACAAAGGCGCTGCTCGGGTCCAGGTAGCCGACCATGCCTTTGTATTCGGGCTTGAGCAGGTCTTTCCACGAGTGCGGCACGGGCTTGCCTTCCAGCGCGTCTTTGTTGACGAAGAAGCCCAGCGTGCCGGAGTGGATCGAGAAGAACGCGCCGTCCGGGTCCTTCATGCCCGCAGGAATGTCTTCCCAGTGCTTGGGCTTGTAGTTGGCGACCAGACCCTTCTCCTTGGCCTGATACGCGGACGTGATACCCAGATAGGCCACGTCCGCCACCGGATGCGACTTCTCGGCCAGCATCTGCGCGATGGCCTGGCCGGAGTTCTTGTTGTCGAACGGCACGGTGATGCCGGTCTTGTCCTTGATGGCCTTGATCTGGCTGGCCCAGTCAGCCCATTCCGGCGGGCAGTTGTAACAGATGGCGACCTGCTGGCCGGCAGGCTGGGCTTGCACCGGCGCCGCCAGCGCAAATGCGCCAGCCGCGATAGTGGCACCAGCAAGGCCGCACGCGCGCAGCCATTGAACGAGACGTTTCATCGAGACGCTCCTTGCGTATCAGACGTGAGGGAAGAAGGCACAACGGAAAGCGATGCGGGCGATGCAGAGGATGCGGGCGCCCTGGCCAGCGTGCCGCCATGCAGCAGGCGATGCGGCAGCGTGATCGATGGGACGACCTCGCCTGCGATGCGGCGGGCCAGCGCCTGGGCAGCGTCCGCGCCAATCTGGCGATGCGGTTGCGCCACCGTGGCGAGCGTGGGCATCAGCCACTGCCCCATCGCCAGGCCGTCAAAGCCGATCACGCTCACGTCTTCCGGCACACGCAGCCCCATCTCGCGCAGCGAGCGGATCGTGAGCAGCGCCAGGCGGTCGTTGCTGCAGAAGATGGCGGTCGGGCGCGGTGGCGCCAGCAGGCGGGCCAGCTCGGTGGGCAGCATGGCATCGGCGTTGAAGTCGATTTCCACGGGCGGCTGCGGGGCAATGCCGGCGGCCTCCAGCGCTTCGCGGTAGCCCTCGTGGCGCAGCGCGGCGCGGTCAGACGCCGACAGCGTGCCGGTCAGCATGCGGATCTGCCGATGCCCTTGCGCCAGCAACGCGCGGATGGCGTCGCGCGCAGCGGCCCGGTTGTCGACCGTGACGCAGCAGCGTGCAGGAATGCGCGGCTGCTCGACGGTGTCGTTGTAGACCAGCACGTACGGCACGTGCTCGGCGTCCAGTCGATCGAGGTGTGGGTTGGCGGCGGCATCGGCCACCGTCAGGATCAGGCCGTCGACGCGCTGCTCGAGCATGGTCTCGATGGCGCGGGCTTCGCGCTCGCGGTCGTAGGCGGTGGTCATGAGCATGACGCGCTGGCCCGTGACGGAGGCCGCGTCTTCAATGCCCTGCATGCACTCGGCAAACACCGGGTTGGCCAGCGACGGCAGCACCACGCCCAGCAGCCCCGTGCGGGTCGCCCGCAGTTGGCGGCCCAGCGCGTTGGGGCGGTACTGCAGCGCATCCATTGCGGCCTGCACGCGGGCGAGCGTCTCGGCGCTCACGCGCTCGGGCGTATTGACCGCACGCGACACCGTGGCGATGGAGATGCCCGCCCGCGTTGCCACGTCCTTGATGCTGCTTGCCACGGCGCCCTCGCTTGAATTTGTAAACGTTTACATCCTAGGCAACCGGAGTGACTGTTTCGTGACAAGCGATGCTGCACCGCCGCTACCATTGCAACGCAGCATGGCGGCTGTTGCGCATAGCAAAGTTACAAAGCTCGCATATGCTTCTTACGAAACCGGAACATGCGCAGGCAAACGCAGTGCACCAGCGTGCGCTTCACAGCATGGCCCGCTTGCTGCTCTGTCGTTCTGACCGCCAGTTCTTGCCGCCAGCCTGGAGACTGAAGACGTCATGCGTGTATCGCCCGCCTTCGATGTGCCCGCCAATACCCTGTCAGCCCTGCCCGATCTCCTGCTGCACTACGACGCCGTACGGGCACAGTCCCTGGCGCTGGCTGCGCCGCTGTCGGATGCCGATGCCACCGTCCAATCCATGGACGATGCCAGCCCCGCCAAATGGCACCTGGCCCACACCACGTGGTTCTTCGAGGAATTCATCCTCGGCCCCAACCTGCCCGGCTACCGCTCACCGGATGCGTGCTACCGCTATCTGTTCAACTCGTACTACGAGACCGTCGGTGCACGACACCCACGTCCGCGCCGGGGCATGCTTACGCGCCCGACGCTCGACGAGGTGCGCACCTATCGCGCGCATGTGGATACGGCCATGCAACGGTTACTGGCTGACGGCGTATCGACAGAACTCGCCAGGTTGATCAAGCTTGGGCTGCACCACGAACAGCAGCACCAGGAACTGCTCTTGACCGATCTACTGCACCTGTTTGCGCAGAACCCGCTGTGTCCGGCTTACGCGCAGACGCAGCCCGCGCCCGTGCGGGCTGCCGGCAAGCAACCGGGCTGGGTTGAATTTCAAGGCGGCGCTGTGCAGATCGGCAAAACCGACTCCGGCGCCGATTTCATGTTCGATTGCGAAGGCCCGCGGCACACCGTCTGGCTGGAGCCCTATGCACTGGCAACACACCCCGTCACCAACCGTGAGTGGATCGCATTCATGGAGGACGGCGGCTATCGTCAGCCTACGCTGTGGCTGTCCGATGGCTGGGCCTGGGTGCAGCGCGAAGGCATCGATGCCCCGCTCCACTGGCGCGCCGGAGCAGACGAGGGAGCGCGTTGGCAGCAGATGTCGCTGCACGGCCTGCAGCCGGTGGATCTGGATGCGCCCGTCACGCACGTCAGCTTTTACGAGGCTGACGCCTACGCCCGCTGGGCTGGCGCCCGCCTGCCCAGCGAGGCCGAATGGGAACACGCCGCCGAGGGCATGCCGGTGCAAGGCAACTTCGTCGATCGCGGTGCGCTCAGGCCCCTGCCCGACCACGGCATCACCCAGGCGGGTGGCTTACGTCAACTGTTCGGGGATGTGTGGGAATGGACTGCCAGCCCCTATGGCCCCTACCCGGGCTTTCAGCCGGCCGAGGGCGCCGTGGGTGAGTACAACGGCAAGTTCATGTGCAGCCAGATGGTGCTGCGCGGCGGGTCGTGCGTGTCACCCGAGGGGCATCTGCGGGCGACATACCGCAATTTCTTCTATCCGCACCAGCGGTGGCAGTTCACCGGGGTGCGGCTGGCGCGACGGGCGTGATGCGCATCGCGCCCGGCCGCAATGCGGCCGGTACCTAGCGGTTGCTGTCGAACAGCATGTTGGTTGGGGTGCCGATCGCATCCTGGCTACGCGGTGCCGCTTCAGCCGGTTTGGCGGCCGGCATCGGCGTTGGCGCATCGGGCACCTGGGGCTTGGCAGGCTGAGCGGTTGCCGTCGCCGGCGCCTGTACTGCAGCCGGCTTGCCCGCCTGCTCCGCCAGCTTGCGCCGGCGTGACTCCAGCCCCGTCGCGATCTCGTCCTGGTGATACCGCTTGGCAAAGTCGATCACGTCCATCTTCTGCTGGTTGCGCAGGTTCATGTCCGCGCCCTCGTCCAGCAGCAGCTTGACCGTGGTGATGTGGCCGTTCATGGCCGCCATCATCAGCGGCGTCGTGGCGTTGGGGCTTTCCGCGTCGATGTAGGCGGCGTGGTCGAGCAGATATTTGACGACGTCGTCATACCCATTGGTGGCGGCGTAGTGCAGCGCGGTCCAGCCGGTCTTGTTGACCTCCACGTCGTACGTTTCCACCATCAGCTTCACCATGGGCAGCAGGCCCTGGTAGGCGGCCATCATCAGGGCGTTTTCGCCGGCGGCGTTGGTGCGCTCGAAATCGATGTTCTTGGCGCGGATCAGCGCCGCGGCCACTTCGAGATTCTTGTCCTTGAGCGCATCCACCAGCAGCGGTGTGCCTTCGCGCGTGTTCAGGTTCGGGTCGACGCCCTGCGCGACATATTTTTGCACCAGCACCGGCCGGTTGTATTCGACGGCAGCACGCAGGTCATCCTGCGGCGTGGCGAATGCGGCGCCCGACAGCGCCACGGTCAGCCCAGCGGCCAATACGATTTTCTTCATGCCGTGCGTCAAGTTATCGCGGTATTGCATTGAATAGATTGAAGAAATTCTCAGTCGTTACGCCGGCGATACGGTCCAGCGGCTCCCCGCGCAGCGTCGCGATGAATTCGCCTACGTGCCGCACATAGGCCGGCTCGTTGGTCTTGCCGCGAAACGGTACCGGCGCCAGGTAAGGCGAATCGGTCTCGATCAGCATGCGGTCCAGCGGCACCTTCTTGGCGGTTTCCTGCAGATCTACCGCATTCTTGAACGTGACGATGCCCGAGAACGAGATGTAAAAGCCCAGGTCCAGCGCGGCCTTGGCCACATCCCAGCTTTCGGTAAAGCAATGCATGACACCGCGCGCGGTCTGGGCGTCTTCTTCACGCATGATCGCCAGCGTGTCATCCGCCGATGAGCGTGTGTGGATCACCAGCGGCTTGCCGGTCTGCTTGGAGGCGCGGATATGGGTGCGAAAACGCTCACGCTGCCATTCCATGTCGGCCACGGTGCGGTCACCCAGGCGGTAGTAATCGAGCCCGGTCTCGCCGATGCCGACCACACGCGGGTGATCGGCCAGCGCCAGCAGGCGCTCCAGCGTCGGCTCTTCAATGCGCGTGCCTTCTTCGATGTCCGCTTCGGCATCCGGGTGCACGCCCACGGTGGCGTACACGTTCGGCTCCTGCTCGGCGATCTCCAGCACGCTCGGGAAGTCTTCCAGCGTGACGGAGATGCACAGCGCATGCGTGACGCGGTTCTCACGCATGCGGGTCAACAACTCCGGCAGGCGCGCCCGGAGATCCGGGAAGTTGATATGGCAGTGGGAATCGACAAACATCGAATAATCAGAAGGTTACGGCACAAATTTCATGCGTCGCATCAGGAAAAACATCAGAGCGTTTGCGTGGGCCGCTGCGAGTTGATCTGCTTGCCCAGCAGCTCCTCAACCACGCGACGCAGCACGCGGCACGGCTCGTCTTCACCCAGGTGCACGCCGATCCCCGGCGTCTTGTTGGGCGTGCCGACCGGCGTGATCCAGGCCACCTTGCCGGCCACCTGGTATTTTTGCGGACGGTCCAGCAGTGACAGCACGAGGAAGACGTCTTCCCCGATACGGTACGGGCGCTGGGTCGGCACGAAGATGCCGCCATTCTTAAGGAACGGCATATAGGCGGCATGCAGGCCGGCCTCATCCTTGATGGCCAGGGAGACGATGCCCGGGCGCGTCGGGGCGCCGGCGGCCATGCCGGGAGCGGCAGGAGCGCCAGGGGTAACCGGTGTACCAGGCGTGCGAAGAGGTGCAGTGCTCACAGAGGTTCCAGGAGTTCAGTGTCAGGCAGCCGGAAAGAGCTGCCGGTAATCCAGCAAAAGGCTTTCGATGACAAGGCGCGCAGCCAGTGGGTGCTGCTCGGTGCGACGCCGCTCGGGCAAGGCACGCGCGAAACGTTCCAGGCGGTCCAGCGGAATGGTGCTGGCGCAGCGCTGCAATGCGTCGCGTTGCCCCGGGAAATACCGCGGACGCCCCGCCAGCCGCGCCGCCATCAGATCAAAGACCCATCGGTGCATGGTACTGAGAACGGCTGGAACCGACAATTTCTGTAAATGATCGGCGGTGGCCAGTGCGTCCAGCTTCGCGCCCTGGCCGAGCTGCTCGAGCAGAAACTGCAACAGCGGCCGATCTTCGGACTCAGCGGCCGCCAGCGCGGCCAGCGGTGCGTTGCCGTACTCGGCCAGCAGGTTCTGTGCGTGCGGCACCCCCTGCCGCTCCAGCCACTGGCGTGCAGCCTCAGGCTGCGGCGGCTGCAGCGGAAACTGCCGGCAGCGCGACAGGATGGTCGGCAGGATGCGGTCGATGCGGTCCGTCACCAGCAAGAAGACGGTGTCCTGCGGCGGCTCTTCCAGCGTCTTGAGCAACGCGTTGGCGCCTTCGGTCTGCAGCGCATCCAGCGGATACAGCACCACCACGCGCAGCCCAGCCCGGTGCGTACCCATACCAATGCCATCGATCAGGTTGCGCACCTGCTCCATACGGATGATCTTGCTGGGCGCCTTCTTCTTGCCTTCGGCGTCCTTCTCGGTCTCCGGCGCCTCTTCCATGGCCTCGGGCCGCACGAGGTGGAAATCCGGATGGTTGCCCTGCGCGAACCAGTTGCACGCGGCGCACGTACCGCACGGTTGACCGTCGGTGGCGGGCGTGTCGCACAGCAGGCCCTGCGCAAAGTGCATGGCGAAATCGCGCTTGCCAGTGCCGGCCTGCCCGTTCAGCAGGATGGCGTGCGGCAGTTTGGCTCGCATCGCCTGCAGGCGTGCCCAGTCAGCGGATTGCCAAGGATAAAGCATCATAAATCAATGGGTTACGCTAGATTGTAGATGCGAAAACTCGCCGTGAAACCATTATTTCGGTATTAGAAATTGCACGCAAAATCAAAGCGTTGCAAGCAACATCTCTAAGTCTTTCTGGAGTTCGGTACGCTCGCGGTTGGCATTCAGGACGACGAAACGCTGCGGCTCGGCAGCGGCCCGGCGCAGGTACTCGGCACGCGTGCGCAGGAAGAACTGAGCCGACTCCGCTTCGAACTTGTCGGGCGTGCGGGCGTCGGCCAGGCGCGCGGCGGCAATTTCGGGGGCGAGGTCAAAGAGGATGGTCTTGGTTGGCTGCAGGCCCTGCTGCACCCACTGCTCCAGCGCTTCGAGCCGATCGATGGCCAGCCCTCTGCCCCCGCCCTGGTAGGCGAAGGTGGCGTCGGTGAAGCGGTCGGAGATGACCCAGTCGCCAGCGTCGAGCGCGGGCTGAATCACCTCGGCGATGTGCTCGCGGCGGCTGGCGAACATCAGCAGCGCTTCGGTTTCCAGGTGCATGCGCTCGTGCAGCAGCACCTCACGCAGGCGCTCGCCCAGCGGGGTGCCACCCGGCTCACGGGTGACGACCACCTTTTTGCCCTGCGGTGCGAGCTTGGCCTGCAATTGCTGGGCGAACCACGCCAGGTGCGTGCTTTTGCCCGCACCGTCGATGCCTTCGAATGTGATGAACTTGCCAGTCATGGTTGGCCGCGCACGTATTTATTGACGGCCCGGTTGTGGTCCGTCAGGTTGGTCGAAAACTGGCTGCTGCCGTCGCCGCGCGCCACAAAGTACAGCGCATCGGATATCGCCGGGTTCAGCGCCGCCTGCAGCGAGGCCATGCCCGGCAGCGAAATCGGCGTAGGCGGCAGACCAGCGCGCGTGTAGGTGTTGTACGGCGTGTCGGCCTGCAGGTCACGCTTGCGCAAGTTGCCGTCGAATCCGGCGCCAATGCCGTAGATGACAGTCGGGTCCGTCTGCAGCAGCATGTTCTTGCGCAGACGGTTGACGAACACCGCCGCAATCATCGGCCGGTCGATCTTCTGGCCGGTCTCCTTTTCGATGATGGAGGCCATGGTCAGGGCTTCGTACGGCGTCTTGTAAGGCAGGTCGAGCGGCCGCTTGGCCCAGGCGTCTGCCAAGCGCTTCTGCATGGCCTGGTAGGCGTGGCGATAGAGCTCCACGTCGCTACTGCCGCGCGCAAAGAGATAGGTGTCGGGGAAGAACAGGCCCTCAGGATTGGCCTCGGGCGCACCGATCTTGCGCATCAGATCTGCGTCGGACAGGCCCACCGTGTCGTGCTTGAGCGCCGGCTCCGCGTCGACCACCGTCCGCATCTGCCGCATCGACCAGCCCTCAATGACGGTGACGACGTAGTGCGTGACCTCGCCACGCGCCATCTTGTCGAGGATGGACATGGGCGTGGCGCCCGCTTCCAGTTCATAGCCACCAGCCTTCAGGCTCTTGGCGTTGCCGGTGGCGCGCGCCACCAGCGAGAACAATTGCGGTTGCACACCCACGCCCGCACCGGCGAGCTGCTTGCCGACCGAGATTGCGCTCGAGTTCGGCTTGATCACGACTTCCAGCGACGGGGCCGGAAGGTTCACCGGCTGCTGGGCCCACCACACCACGCCGCCTGCCGCAGCAAGCGCGATCAGGATTGCCAGAACAACCAGGCGTTTGAGAAAAGAGAACATTGCGTTGTGAATCTATGCGCGGAACCGCCCGACCATGGCCTTGTCCGCACTCTTGAAATGGGTTGAGAGGGCACAAACTGCCCGTCAGACAGCCTCATATAATACCGGGTCAACCTCTGGCAGCCTGCACACCATGAATGACGTTTTTCAGGATTTCGTCGATACGCTCAGCTTTCAGCCGCTCGACGTACAGTTTGACGCCGCAGCACGCGGCAACGTTCTGTGCCCGCCGACCAATCTTGCGCGCATTGCCGTTGAAGGCGCCGATGCGGCCGAGTTTCTCCATAACCAGTTGACCAACGCCGTCACGGGCCTGGGGCCCAGCCAAGCGCGCCTGGCTGGCTATTGCTCGCCCAAGGGTCGCCTGCTGGCCACGCTGTTGATGTGGCGCCAAGCCGATACGATCGTACTGCAGGCTGACAAGCTGGTCGCCCCGGCACTCACCAAAAGGCTGTCGATGTTCGTGCTGCGCGCCAAGGCCAAGCTGCGCCCGATGGACGAGTTCATCGCCATCGGCATCGCCGGGCCGGATGCAGCCGATGCCCTGCGCGAGGCCGGCGCCGTGTTGCCGGAGTCGGACGCCATCTACGCCGTTGCACAGCAGCCGGCCACGGTAGGCCAGCAAGTTGGCGCCGTCATCCGCCTGCCGGACGCAAACGGCCGCCCGCGCTACCAGTGGATGGTCCATGCCGAGCATTTCCAGCATGCTTGGAAGACACTGTCGTCGCGCCTGTCGCTGATCGGCACCGAAGTGTGGGACTGGCTAAGCCTGCAAGCAGGTGTGCCGCAGATCACCCTGCCCACGCAAGAGCAGTTCGTGCCGCAGATGGTGAACCTGGAACTGCTGGGCGGTGTCGATTTCAAGAAGGGCTGCTACCCCGGCCAGGAAATCGTCGCACGCAGCCAGTATCGCGGCACACTCAAGCGGCGCATGCAGCGCGCGCACGTACAAGCGCCCACTTCCGCCGGCGCCGAGGTGTATAGCGCGGCCGATCCGAATCAGCCGTGCGGCATGGTCGTCAACGCGGCCATGGCGCCAGATGGCGGCACCGACCTGCTGGTCGAGCTGAAGCTGGACGCGCTCGACACCGTCATCCACCTCGCCACGTTTGATGGCCCTGTGCTGACGCTGCAGAGCCTGCCGTACACGATTCCCGTGGCGCAAGACGCCTGACGCGCCCAACACCGGACACCGACCATGGCCGACCACCTGTTCGTCTACTTCCGCATTGCCGAGCGTGACACTGCCGCTGCCCTGCCGCGCTGGCAGCGCTGGCTCGACACGGTGGAAGAAGCAACCGGCGTGGCCGGCACGGTGATGCGTCGCCCCGAACTACGCGACGGGCAGGCCACGTGGATGGAGTGCTATCACGATATCCCGCCCGCCTTTGCCGCCACGCTGGCCGGCCTGTGGGAGACCGGCGGCCCGCGCGAATTTGTCGCGAGCGAGCGCCATGCAGAGCTTTTCGTCGATCTGGAAAACGGCTAGCCACGCACCCACGTAATCGTCATCGCAAAAGTTCGGCTGGCTGCTATGCTTGGCCGAAGCCCTCGCGACACAGGTCGTCACATTGACCACGCGCGCGGCATGTTCAAAGGAAGTGCTCATGTGTTTGGTTCTCACGGCCTGGCACGCCCACCCCGCCTACGCGCTGGTGGTGGCCGCCAACCGGGACGAATTTTATGACCGCCCTGCCGCGCCGCTGGCGTGGTGGAGCGATGCGCCCAACGTGCTCGCCGGACGGGATCTGGCTCAGGTGGTCGGGCACGCAGGCACCTGGATGGGGATGACACGCGACGGCCGTTTTGCCGCGCTCACCAACTACCGCGCGCCCTCCGAGCGCCGCCCGGATGCGCGTTCGCGGGGTGAATTGGTCTCCAATTTCCTGACGGCAGAAGAGGCATCGATCCCGACGTATCTCGACAGCCTGACCACCCGCGATCGTGCCTACAACGGCTACAACCTGCTGACCGCCACGCGTGACGAACTCTGGTGGACCAGCAACCGCGCAGATGCCCCGCGCAAGCTGGCGCCCGGCGTGTATGGGCTATCGAATGCATTGCTCGACACGCCGTGGTTCAAGGTGCGCCACCGCATGGCCGCATTTGCCGAGGCCCTGGCCGCCGATACCGGCCGGCACGGCAACGCCCTGGACGTGTCGCGCTACATCAACCTGATGGCCGAAACGCGGGAAGCGCCCACCGGCGCCCTGCCTGCCACCGGCGTGGCACCTGAGTGGGAAAAACTGCTCTCTGCCGCGTTCATCCGCTCGCCGCGTTACGGCACACGTGCCACCACCGTGCTGCGCATCCGTCACGACGGCTGCTTCGACGTGACCGAGCGCCGCTTCGACGCGCAAGGCCAGATTGGTGAGACGCGCTACCTCGGCGCGCTCGATACCGTCACGCACGCCGATACGTAAGCGCCAAGCCGATTCATGCCGCCTCTTGGTTGGCGGCAGCAAGCTGGTCAATTTCGGTGATAGCCGCCCCGCCCGGGCGCAGCGCTGAATGCTCGCGCTTGGACTGCACCAGGGGATAGAACATCTGCGCGGTCCAGCGCTCCTCCCCAAACAGCACGTCATCCTGCAGGCCGATCTGCGCGGGGTACTTGCGTGTGATGTGGGCCGTGCCGAACAGTACATCCCAGAAGAACAGCAAGTTACCGAAATTGCCCTTGTAGTGGCCGATGCCGTCGGCATTGGTGAGCGCGTGGTGCGCCCAGTGCGTAGCGGGCGTGGAGATGGTGCGCTCGATTACCCACATCAGCGGGCGCAACGCACGAATGCGGTACAGCGGCGCATCCCACGGCCAGGCGCAATGCGCGCCCAGAATGACGGCGATTTTCACCACCAGATACACCCCATAGACGCTGCCGAACCCCAAGTAGACCGCCACGCCACCGATCCACAGGCCCGGCATCATCAAGTAATAGAAGAAGTTGTTGCGGTACGTGATGCGCACGCTCATGTACGACGAGCTGTGGTGCGCACGGTGCAGCGGCCACAGCAACGGCGTATGTGATGCGCGGTGCCACAGATATTGCGTGAGGTCATCGCCGATCAGCAGCAGGCCGGCCATGGCCCACCACGGCAGATTGGCCCAGGCGTTGTGCTGCGCGGGCATGAGCCAGTTGCACAGCGCGTTGCTGCCGAGCAGCGCGATCGGCTGGGTGATGGCGACCAGGCTGACGAACATCAGCACTTCCAGCCATGTGTCGTTGGCGGTGGCCTTGCCGCTGACGCTCGCCTGGTAGCGCCGGGTGACGAACTCCATGGCGCCAAAACCCAGGATGCAGGCGCTGATCAGGAGCAATTGGAGTTGCGAACTCATTGGGGGTGTCTCCTCGCTTTTGCTGCGAACTCTTGTGGAGACAAGGCTAGGAGTGGCAATTCAATGCGTCCAATGCATAATGAACATCCATTCAATGCAATAGACGCAACACCATGGACTTGCGCCGCCTGAGTCACGTCGTTGCCCTGGCTGACACCCTGCACTTCGCTCGCGCCGCCGAGCTGGCACACCTGAGCCAACCCGCCTTCAGTCGCAGCATCCAGGCTATTGAAGACGACCTGGGCATCCGCCTGTTCGACCGGGATGTGGGCGGCGTGCGCCCCACCGCCGCCGGTGAATTCGTGATCGCGCGCGGGCGCAAGCTGCTGTTCGAGGCGCGTTGCCTGCAGCGTGACGTGGATCTGTACCGCGACAGCCAATTAGGCGATACCGCCTTCGGTGTGGGCCCACTGCTGACCGCCACGCTTATGCCGCAAGCGCTGCGCGCATTACGGCAGCAGCATCCGCAGGTAGCGATGCGCATGGAAGTCGGCAACTGGGTACAACTGCTGGAAAGCCTGCGCATGGAGAGCATCGAATTCTTCGCCGCCGACGTGCGCGACATGCCAAAAGATGCCGCGCTCGACATCCAGCCGATCGGTGGTCAGCCGCCTCACCTCTACGTGCGGGCCGGCCATCCGCTGGCCGAGGGCGAACACACGCTTCGCGAAGTCTGGGAGTACGGCATTGCCGTGCCAAAACTGCTGAGCCCGTCAAAGGTGGAATTGGCCAACCTCCTGGGCCTGCCCGCAGGCCAGGAAGCCGGCATCGCGCTCGAATGCGACAACTACGGTGTGCTCAAAACGGTGGCGCTCACCACCGACACCGTGCTGGGCGCAACGGATGCTGCCGTACGAGAAGAACTGGAATCCGGCGCGCTGGTCCGGCTGGCGGTGAAAGGCTGGCTGTCGCCGCCCTCCATCACGGGGATCGTGCGGCTGCACGGCAGAACCGCATCGCCGGCAGCGCAGGCGGCCATCGCAGCAATTGTGCGGGCCGCCCAGGCGATCAACGTATAGCCGAGCTGCTACAGTACGCGGCGCATGGTCCGGTGCGGAATGCCGGCTTCTTCAAACTCCGCGCCCTCGGCCGTGAAGCCGGCGCGGGTATAGAACGGCATGGCGTGGGTTTGCGCATTCAGGATCAATTCCGGGTAACCGAGCGATCGGGCCTTGTCGATCAACGCGTCCAGCACGCGTGCTCCAACGCCTGTGCCGCGCGCTTCCTTGCGTACCGCCATGCGGCCGATATGGCCATCGGGTAGCAGGCGGCCGGTGGCAACCGAACGGCCCGCGGTGTCGCGCGCCAGAGCGTGCCAGCACTGGTCGTCCCACTCGTCCCATTCGAGTTCGACAGGAACGCCCTGCTCGATGACAAACACGTCGTAGCGGATGGCGCGCGCTTCTTCGCGCACGGCGTCCCAGCGGTCGACTTCAACACCGGCAAGCGGGCGGACAGATTCAGGGGCAGTCATGCTCAGTTCTCACACTTCAGGCTTCAGTACTTCAAAATTGTGGATGCGATCGCGCAGCGTGTCAGGAATCGGTGCCGAGGTCTGCGTGGCCGGATCAGCGCACACGTAGATGACTTCACCGGTGACGAGGTGCTCGTCTGCGCGATACATCTCGATGATAAAACGCATGCTGGAGCGGCCCAGGCGCGCCACGCGACAACGCAGGTCCAGCTCGTCGTCAAAACGCGCGGACGCGTGGTATTCGAGCGCGGATTTGACCACGTAGAAATCGACACCAAACGTATCAACCACGTCCACCGGATACCGCACGCCGATGCTGCGCCAGTACTCGGTGATGCACACGTCGGCATACAGCAGGTAGTGGCCGTTGAAGACGATGCTCTGTGCATCGACTTCGGCCCAGCGCACGCGCAGCGGCGTGCTGTGGCGGAAATCCTCGATCGCCATGCGATCTCCTCTCGTTGTGGCTTATTCCGTCTCGGTGCCGAAGGCGCGGCGCAGCGCGTTGGCGGCGTCACGGTGCGCGTCTTCGACGGCCGGCACGAAGCGGCCGATCTTGAAGAAGTCGTGGATCATGCCTTCGTACAGCTTCAGCTCGACCGGCACGCCGGCATCGCGCAGCTTGTGTGCGTAGCCGATGCCCGCATCGCGGATGGGGTCGAAACCGGCCACGGCAACCCACGCAGGGCAGACACCCTGCACGTCTGCACCCTTCCCGCCTGCGTCCAGCGGGGCGAAACGCCAGTCGTCGCGATCGGCGTCGGTGCGCAGGTATTGCGAGAAGAACCAGTGGATCATCTCCTGCGTGAGCAGGTAGCCCTCGGCGAATTCACGGTGCGACGGTGTGTTCTCGTATGCAGTGGTGCCGGGGTAGACCAGCAACTGCAGCACGGGCTCAAAGCCGCGATTGCGCGCTTCGATGGCCGTGACAGCCGCCAGCGTACCGCCCGCGCTGTCGCCACCGAACGCAATGCGCGCAGGGTCGGCGCCGATGATGGCGGCTTCATCGAACACCCACTGCAGCACATCGAAGGCATCGTTGGCGGCGGTCGGGAATTTCCAATCTGGCCCGAGCCGGTAATCGACCGACAACACCATCGCGCCGGATTTGGCGGCAAGCGACCGGCACAACTGATCGTGCGTCTTGATACTACCCACCGTAAAACCACCACCATGGAAGTACACCAGCAACGGCAGCGGATCGGCCCAGCTCGCCTCGCGCGCAGCGTACGTGCGAATCGGAATGACATAGCCATCGCGCGCCGTGACCGTCAGATCATGTACGGCTTCGAGCGGAATGGTCGGGATGTCGACGATGGGGCTGCTCTTTTCGTAGGCGATCTTGGCGTCGGCGGGGTCGAGCGCGTTCAGCGGCGGACGCTTGGCACGCGCCACCAGGTCGAGCAACTGGGCAACGTGCGGATCGAGAGACGGGGACTGCATGGGGGTGTTAACTGAACGATCGTTCTAATTTGGCTATTATCGAAGTATCCATTGAACCACGCCCGCAGAACAAGACGGGCGACGCAAACAAACCATCCGGAGACAACGCATGGCCCTCATCTTTTATCTCACCCACGTTCACCTTGGTTTTGGCACGGTCAATGAGCTGAAGAGCGAATGCGCGCGCGTCGGCATCCGCCGGCCGATGATCGTGACTGACAAGGGCGTGGCCGCCGCCGGGCTGGCGCAGCGGGCCATCGATGCCACGGGCGGCTTGCCCGTCACCGTGTTCGACGAAACGCCTTCCAACCCGACTGAGGCGATGGTGTTGAAGGCCAGCGCGCAATACCAGGATGCCGGCTGCGATGGTCTCATTGCTATTGGTGGCGGCTCATCGATCGACCTGGCCAAGGGCATCGCCATTGCGGCAACGCACCCGGAGCCGCTCACCACCTACGCGACCATTGAGGGCGGCAGCGCGAAGATCACGGAAGCCGCCGCACCGTTGATCGCCATTCCCACCACCGCCGGCACCGGCAGCGAAGTGGCACGCGGCGCCATCATCATCCTAGAGGATGGCCGCAAGCTCGGCTTCCACTCATGGCACCTGCTGCCCAAATCGGCGATCTGCGATGCGGAGTTGACGCTCGGCCTGCCGCCCGCGTTGACAGCCGCTACCGGAATGGATGCGATCGCGCATTGCATCGAAACGTTCCTCGCCCCCGCCTTCAACCCGCCCGCCGACGGCATCGCGCTAGACGGCCTGGAGCGCGCCTGGGCCAACATCGAGCGCGCCACGCGTGATGGTGCCGACCGCGATGCGCGGCTGAACATGATGAGCGCCTCGATGCAAGGCGCGATGGCGTTCCAGAAGGGGCTGGGGTGCGTGCATTCGCTGTCGCACCCGCTGGGCGGTGTGAAGGTGAACGGCAAGACAGGGCTGCACCACGGCACGCTCAACGCGGTCGTGCTGCCGGCGGTGCTGCGCTTTAACGAAACGGCGGAAACGGTGGTGCGAGACAACCGCTATGCGCGCATGCGCCGTGTGATGAACCTGCCGGCCGGTGCGGACCTCGCGCAGGCTGTGCACGACCTGACGGCACGCCTGGGGCTGCCGACCGGGTTACATCAGATGGGCGTGCCGGAGGATGCCCTGGAGCACGTGGTCGACGGTGCCTTGCTCGACCACTGCCACAAGACCAACCCGCGCATCGCCACAGCGGATGATTACCGCCGCATGCTGGCGGAGTCGATGTAAGCCAGAGCGTTACGCAACAAACGGCCGGATCAGCGCAGTGATGCGCTCCGGCTGTTCGTGCACCACCCAGTGCGTGCCATTGGGAATGCGCTCCAGGCGCATATCGGGAATAAAGCGCTCCAGCCCGTTGAGCAGGCCCTTTGGCAGCGCCATGTCCATCTCGCCCCAGATCACCAGCGTGGGCACCTTCACAACGAATGCTTCAGGCGGCATCTGGTCGATGCGCAGCGGTGCAGTGCCTTCGGTCGGTGGGTGCAATGGCGAGGCGCGATAGTAGTTCACGCCGCCCGTCAGGCCGTGCGAGCCGCCCTCGCCCGGTTGGCTCCATGCAGCGTGGTAGCGTGCCCGTACCTCCGGCGTAAACCACTCGGCCACCGGCTGTCCCATGCCGTGGAAGAAGCCTTCCAGCTTCTCGAACTCGTTGGCGGCCAGCGCCTCTTCCGAACCGGGCTTGCGCAGCCAGTTCATGTAGGCCGACGAGGCCTGCTGAGCCGGATCGCTCAGCAACGCATTCGCAAACACCCACGGATGCGGCGAATTGATGATCACCAGCCGTTCGACCAGCTCCGGATGCTGGATAGCGAGGTTCCAGCAGATCGCCCCGCCCCAGTCATGCGCGACCACGATGGCACGCTCGTAGCCCAGCGTGGTGATGAACTGCGTCAGATCCTGCACCAGCAACTTCGGGCGATACGCATCCACTGCCGCCGGCTTGCTCGACAGGTTGTAGCCGCGCATGTCGGGTGCCACGGCAAAGTGCGTATCGCCAAAGGCCGCGAGCTGTGCTTCCCACTCGTACCAGAACTCCGGAAAGCCATGCACGAACAGCATCAGCGGCGCACCGCGCTTGCCGGCGCTGGCGTAATGCAACCGCGTGCCGTTGGGCAGATCGGCGAACTGCGATTCAGTGATGGCGGCTGCAGTGGTGGCGGTCATGGCGGCTCCGGAGTCTTGGGATGAGCGTTAGTCGCGCAGTGCATCCACCAGACGCGCACGCACGTCCGGTTTGCCCTCGAACGGGTCTGACGGATTACGCTGCGAGATGATGTCTTCAAAACGATGCTGCACCGGCGCCAGCGCATGCGGATGCGAATAGATGTAGAAGCTCGCATCGCGAATCGCATCAAATGTCATCTGGCCGACCTGCTCCGCTGTCACCTTACCGGAGCTGACCGCCTTGTCCGACATGGCTTGCGACACAAGCTGCGATTTCGTGGGTGGCGCCGTATTGGCGAGGTCCTGCGGGCGATTGCGGTGTGACTTCGTAATGCCCGTCGGCACAAAGTACGGGCACAGCACCGAGCAATGAATCTGTTCCGTCACCAGGCTCAAATCCTGATACAGCGATTCGGACAACGCCACCACCGCGTGCTTGGACACGTTGTAGATGCCCATGGCAGGCGCATTCAGCAGCCCCGCCATCGATGCCGTGTTGACGATATGGCCCTCGTATGACGGGTCCTTCTTTGCGGCCTCCAGCATCAGCGGTGTGAAGATGCGCACGCCGTGGATCACGCCATGCAGGTTCACGCCCAGCACCCAATCCCAATCGCGCTCGGTGTTCTCCCAGATCAGGCCACCAGCGCCCACACCTGCGTTGTTGAACAGCAGGTTGACCTTACCGAACGTCTTGATGGCGGCATCAGCCAGCGCCTGGACGTCTTCCACCTTCGACACGTCAACGCGCAGGCCGATGACTTCCACGCCCTGCGCTGCAAACTCAGCCACCGCGGCATCCAGCGCGTCCTGCTGGATATCGGCCAGCACCAGCTTCATGCCCAACCCGGCCGCGTTCTTGGCGAACTCCTTGCCGAAACCCGACGCACCGCCCGTGATGACGGCCACGCCGCCTGCGAATTGCTTCATACGTGTCTCTCTCGTGTTGTTGTCATGAAAGGCGATCAAAGCGGCAAAGCTCGCGTGTCCAACGCCTAGCCTGCTACCTCAACCTTGCGCACGGCGTAACCCACGCGCGGGAAATGCACCACCACCTGACCGACGCGCGGGTCTTCGCGCAGCACGCCCACCGTGTCGCGGGTGGAGACGATCAACTCGCCTTCGATCGGGTCGACGCCGTAGTCGACTGCGGCCACCGTCACGCGTGTGCCCTTGGGCAGGCCATAGCGATCGTCGAAAGCGGCATTCGGTTCAGTCAGCGCACGCGGTGTGGCGGCCTTGGCGACGTCCAGCGCTTCGGCAGGCGTCATCGGCTGGGCCTGCGAATGGCCGAGCGCGGCAACGCGATGCATCCACGCCACCACCTCCGGATGCGCGTCCAGAATGCCCGCCACGCCCGTCGCACGGCGGATGAACCACAGGCAGTGGTAGACGGAGAAATCAGCCACGCTCGGCTGCTCACCGAACAGGAAGATGTGCTCACCGGTGGCAAGTTGCCGCTCCAGTTGCGCGAGGAAGACATGCAGCGTGGATGTGGCTTCCTGCGGTGGTGTACGCAAACCGGTACCGCCTGCGCGCATGGCCTTGCGGTCTTCCACGAAGGCTTTGACGAACTCCTCGGGCATGCTGCCAAACAGACTCTGAAAACCGGCAGGCTGCATGACAAAGGTCGCCGACGCCCAGAACAGCGTCGTATCCGCCCATTGCGCCATGGCAAATACCGCCGCCGCCTGCTCGGACGGCACCAGCTTTGGTAGCGGATGAATCGATTCGAGCACCTGCGCAATCAACGCGGTGTCGCAGTAGATGTCTGCGCCGATCTGCAGAAACGGCGTGCGCCGGTAGCCGCCGGTGAGCGGCATCACATCCGGCTTGGGCAGGATGACGGGCACCGTGACGGACTTCCACGGCTGGTCTTTGTAGCCGAGGATCAAACGCACCTTCTCTGAAAACGGCGAGGTGGCGTAATGATGCAGGATCAAGTCCGTCATGGATGCTCCAGGTGTTGAGAACCGATCAGTCGAGCAGATCGGGTTGTTCTTTGACAATGCGGGCGTACAGCGGCTGAAACTGGAACCACCCTGCCTGCGCCGAGCCGACGATGGAATACGCCTGTCGCGCGGCGGCATCGGAAATCGTGCGCGGCGCATCGCCGGTGCGTGCGGCTGCGGCTTCGGCCAACAACTGCACTTGGCAGGAGCGCTCCATGGTGATGAACCACCACGCTGCTTCGTCCACCGTCTTGCCGACGGTCAGCAGGCCGTGGTTTTGCAGGATGGCGGCCTTGTTGTCGCCGAGCGCCTCGGCAATGCGCTGACCTTCATCCAGCTCGACCACCACACCGCCGAAATCGTCATACACCGCGTGGTCGCCATAGAAGGCGCACACGTCCTGTGTGAGCGGATCGAGCTTGCGGCCGAGCGTCGACCATGCGCGCCCATACGTGCTGTGCGAGTGCGCTGCGGCTACGGCATCCGGCCGTGCCCCATGCACGCGCGAGTGAATCGCGAAAGCCGCTGCGTTGACCGGGTAGTCGCCCTCGACCACGTTGCCGTGGTGATCGCAGCGGATCAGGTTCGACACCGTCACCTGGCTGAAATGCACACCGAACGGGTTGACCCAGAAGCTGTCCTGATGCTCCGGGTCGCGTGCGGTGATGTGCCCGGCTACGCCTTCGTCGAAGCCAAATTTGGAGAACAGGCGAAACGCTGCTGCCAGGCGTTGCTTACGATGCAGGCGCTCTTCGGCCACGGTGGCAAATTGCGGTGGACGCGGCAGGTTGCGATAGCGGGCAGCAGCCTCGGGGCTGAGGTTGCTGGCCATGTCTTCGGGCCGCTTGGCTTGGGCGATTTCAGGTGCGTTCATGGTGTCTCCTTCACGCAGTCGTTGTGGGTGGAGCCATTCTGTGGCGGCCCTCGCCCGGCGGACTGTCAAGCGATTGACAGTCCGCACATCGACGTTAAAACGTCAGACCAGCTTCACAAGTTGCTTGCCGAAGTTCTTGCCCTTGAGCAGGCCCATGAAGGCTTCCGGCGCACTCGCCAGGCCATCCGACACGCTCTCGCGGAACTTCAGTTTGCCCTGCGCCACGAAGCCACCCAGTTCGCGCAGTGCTTCCGGCCACACGTCCATATGTTCGGAGACGATGAAGCCTTCGATGGTCAGGCGCGATACCAGGATCAGTTGCGGGTTCTGCAGCGGCAGCGGCTGGCCATCGTAGCCTGCGATCATGCCGCACATGGCGATGCGGCCGAACGCGTTCATGCGCGACAGCACAGCATCCAGGATCGAACCGCCGACGTTCTCGAAGTACGAGTCGATGCCATCGGGCGTCGCGGCCTTCAGCATCTGGTACAGCTCCTTCGGGTCCTTGGCGGCCTTGTAGTCGATGCAGGCGTCAAAGCCGAGCTCGTTGACCACGTAATCGCACTTGTCCTTGCCGCCGGCAAAGCCCACGGCACGGCAGCCCTTGAGCTTGGCGAGCTGACCAACCACGCTGCCCACGGCGCCCGAAGCAGCGCTCACCGCCACGGTCTGGCCGGGCTTCGGCAGCATGATCTTGTTCAGGCCGTACCACGCCGTCACGCCGGGCATGCCGACCGAGCCCAGATACGCCGATAGCGGAATGTGGCGCGTATCCACCTTCTGGATGCCACGGCCGTCGGACACGCCCACTTCCTGCCAGCCGAACATGCCGACCACGTTGTCGCCCACGGCAAACGACGGGTTCTTCGAGGCTTCCACCACGCCCACGGTGCCGCCGATCATGACTTCGTCCAACGGCTGCGGCTGCGCATACGACTTGCTGTCGTTCATACGGCCACGCATGTACGGATCGAGCGACAGGAAATGGTTGCGCACCAGCACCTGGCCGTCCTGCAGCTCGGGGATGTCAGCCGTCTCCAGACGGAAGTTGTCCGGCGTCACGGCACCCTGCGGGCGGGACGCCAGAACGATGCGTTGATACGTCTTCGACATGAATGCGCTCCTAGATATTCGAGTAGGTCACTTCTGGTGCATGAAGAATTCCGCCAGCGCACCAAACGCTGGCAGTGTGATCGGGTCATTGGCGCCATTGGCCGCAATCGGGTGCGAGGCGTAACGCACGATGGTCATCTGGGCTACCGGATCAATATAGATGGCCTGACCATGGATGCCGCGCGCCTCAATGGCGTGGTGGGCATTGTTCGAGACCCACCACATATTGCGGTACGACCAGCCCGGCAGTGTGGCGTAGCCGGCCTTGGCAAACTTGGCAGGGTCACCACCGCGGCGGATGTCGTCGATCACACTCTTGGGCAGAATCTGGCGGCCGTTGAAGCGGCCGTCGTTGCGGATCATCTCGCCAAAGCGGGCCAGATCACGCAGCGTGGTGTTCAGACCACCGCCACCGGATTCGGTGCCGATACTGTCCACCCCGAAGTACGCATCGTTCTCTGCCCCAATCGGTTGCCAGATGCGCTCGGACAGCAGCGCAGCCAATGATTTGTTGGATGCGCGACGGACGATCCAGGCCAGGATTTCTGCGTTGACGGTCTTGTACGAAAACGCCGCGTCATGCTCGCCTTCCTTCTTAAGCGTGACGAGGTAATCGTAGAAGTTGTCCGGCCCTTTGTAGCCCGCTGGGCGCGGCAGCATGCCGCCGGCACGGGCGTAGGCCCAGACATCGGCGTTCGGGTCTGCGTAGTTTTCGGAATAGTGCACGCCGATGGTCATGTCCATGACCTGGCGTACGGTGGCGTCGCTGTAGGCACTGCCTTTGAGTTCCGGCACGTATTGCGTGACGGGCGCGGCCGGATCGAGCTTGCCGTCGGCCACCAGCATGGCGGCCAGCGTGCCCACAAACGATTTCGTGACCGACATGGCTATGTGCTGGGTATGTGCATTGAGCGCGCCAAAGTAGCGTTCATACACCACCTTGCCCTTGTGCATGACGAGAATGCCGTCGGTGTACGTCAGCTTCAGTGCCTCGGCAAAAGTGCGGCGCACGCCCTCGGGATCGGTGAACAGCACACCGCTGATATCGCGTTCGGCGCGCGGCAGTTTGCTGACCGGGCCATCGCCGTGCCAGACCGCACGTGTCGGCACGAACTCACGCACATGGCTGAAGCCATAGCGCGTACGCGGGAACATGTTGCCCGCCAGGTCAAAGCGAATGATGCGATCGGGCGGCGGCGGGAAACCCTGCATCCAACCCATCTTGTTCGGGTCGGATTCGTCTGCGGTGAGCGGCTTCTGCGCGGGCGCGCTTGGTACTGCGGGTGCCGGCGGGGCCTGCACGGTGGTCGGTGCACCTGCGGCAGGCGCATCAACCGGCGTGGAGTTGGAGGCGCATCCTTCCAGGGTCATGGTCAGTCCGGTGCAGCAAAGCAGAGTGATGGCAAGGGCAGACGCCCTCCGCCGTGCGGGTTGTTGCATGGTTGTCTCCGTGATTGCTTTTCTTATGGGCCGGGCCTTACTGCCTGCCCGGCCGGCGTGCAACTGGGTATGCCGTACTGCAACTGCGGTATGCCTGGATCAGCCGTCCGCGCCTGCTGATGTGTCCAATTCGGGCGTGCGCGGCGGCGGCATACGTTTGACGAATTTGAACGTGCCCGAGCCACGTGCAACGAGCTTGCCGTCGTCGTCCCTCACCTCGCCCTCACAGAAGGCCATGGTGGTGGACTGGTGCACGCAGCGCGCGCTGGCCTTGAGCTTGCCGCGCCCGGGCTGCATGAACGCCGTCTTCATCTCGATCGTCACCACGCCGCGGCCATGCACGTCGGCCGAGCGGCCAGCCATGGCCATGGCCACGTCGAGCATCGTCATGGTCACGCCGCCGTGGGCCATTTCCCAGCTGTTCATGTGGCGGTCTTCCAGCGCCAGTTCGACGATGCCCTCGCCGTCCGCCGCCTTCAGGCAGCGCATGTCTAGGAGCTTCAGGAAAGGGATCTCGATCGGAAAACCGTTGTTGTCTGCGCTCATGCTGCGTTCAAAAGAGTGGGAGCAGCCGAAATTAGACCACGCTCACGCCACCGTCGACGGCCAGAATCTGCCCGGTGATGTGCTTGGAGGCATCCGACGCGAACAGCGCGGCCACACCCTTGAGGTCTTCGTCGTCGCCAATGCGATGCAGGGGCGACTTCTCGGTCAGCTTGTCGACGCCCAGCTTTTCCAGCGAGCCGCGCGTCATCTTCGACGGGAAGAAGCCAGGGGCGATGGCGTTGACGGTGATGCCGTGCTCGCCCCACTCGCCTGCCAGGGCGCGCGTGAAGTTGACCACGGCACCCTTGCTGGTGTTGTAGGCGATCGTATCGAGCGAGCCCGGCGGGTTGCCTTTCAGGCCGGCAATCGACGCCACGTTGACGATCTTCCCGTACTTACGCGGGATCATCGAACGCTTGCCAATCTGCTGCGTGAGCAGGAACAGGCCGCGGATGTTCAGGTTCATCACCTTGTCCCACGCCTCAACCGGATGGTCTTCGGCCGGGGCACCCCACGTGGCACCGGCGTTGTTCACGAGGATGTCGATGTGGCCCAGCTTGGCGAGCGCCTCGTCGGCCAAGCGCTGGATGTCGGCTTCGACAGCGCCATCAGCGGCAATCCAGTCGGCCTCGATACCGAGCGACTTCAGATGCGCCTGCGCTTCCTTCAGCTCGTCGGCCTTGCGCGCCGACAGCACGATGCGTGCGCCCTGCTCGCCCAGTGCTTCAGCAATCTGCAGGCCGAGCCCGCGCGAGCCGCCAGTGATCAGTGCTGTCTTGCCAGAGAGATTGAACAGCGATTTCAGCGTACCCATGGTGTCTCCTGTCTATCGTTGTCTTAGTTAGAACCAAGCGTCCTGCATATCCAGCGTGGTCGTGTCGAGCGAGCCCAGCAGTACGATCTGCGGGTCGATCTTCGGCAGTTCCCACTGGAAGAAGTAGCGTGCGGCCTGCAGCTTGCCGCGATAGAAATCGGCATCCTCGCCCTGTGCGTTGGGCAAGGCCTTCGCAGCGGACAGGGCCTGCTCCAGCCAGATCCACGCAATAACGACGTGGCCGAAGGCTTCCAGGTACACCGATGCGTTGGCCAGCGTGACACGCGGGTCGCCTGCTGCCCACAGCGTCTGCGTGACCTTGGCGAGCTTTTGCGTTGCCATGCCGAGTGCACGGCCGTAGCTGATCAGCGTGTCATCACCGCTCTCCAGCGCGCGGCCGACGGTTGCCTGCACGCGCTCGCCAAGTGCGGCAAAGGCGGCGCCGTCCTGCATCACGACCTTGCGACCGAGCAGGTCCAGACCCTGGATGCCGTGCGTACCTTCGTGGATCGGGTTGAGTCGGTTGTCGCGGTAGAACTGTTCGACGTTGTACTCGCGCGTGTAGCCATAGCCGCCGTGCACCTGGATTGCCAGGCTGTTGGCCTCCAGGCACCACTGCGACGGCCAGCTCTTGGCGATCGGCGTCAGGATGTCGAGCAGCAGGCCAAGCTTGGCGCGTTTCGCGGCATCCGTTTCACCGCGCTCTTCGTCGACGAGCTTGGCGCAATACAGGTTCAGGCCGAGCGCGCCTTCCACGTAGGCCTTCTGTGCCAGCAGCATGCGGCGCACGTCAGCGTGGTCGACGATACGGATTTGTGGGGACGCCGCATCCTTGCCCGACGGACCAACCGGGCGACCCTGCGGACGATTGCGCGCGTAGTCCACCGCGTGTAAGTAGCCGGTGTAGCCGAGCATCGTCGCGCCCATGCCGACGCCGATGCGTGCCTCGTTCATCATGTGGAACATGCATGCGAGGCCCTTGTGTGGCTCGCCGACGAGGTAGCCGATGGCACCGGCGCGCGGCTGGCCGTCTGCGCCCTTCGGGCGGAATTGCGTGCCTTCACCAAAGTTGAGCAGACAGTTGGTCGTGCCGCGATAGCCCATCTTGTGGTTCAGGCCGGCCAGCACCACGTCATTGCGCTCGCCCAGCGAGCCATCTGCATTAACGAGGAACTTGGGCACGATGAAGAGCGAGATGCCCTTCACGCCCGGGATCAGCTTGCCGTCGGGGCCGGGGATCTTCGCCAGCACGAGGTGGACGATGTTGTCCGACAGTTCGTGCTCGCCGGCGGAGATCCACATCTTGTTGCCGGTCAGGCGGTATTGCGCGCCCAGCGACGATTCGCCTTCGTACTCCGCACGCGTGACGACATCTGACAGCGACGACCCGGCCTGCGGCTCCGACAGGCACATCGTGCCGTAGAAGCGGCCTTCCATTTCGGGCTGCACGAACGTTTCGATCTGCGCGGGCGTGCCATGTGCGAGCAGCAGATTCGCGTTGCCGATGGTGAGGAACGGATACGAGCTGGTGCCGACGTTGGCGGCCTTGAAGAAGCCGAAGCCGGCCTTCTCGACCACGGTCGGCAGTTGCATGCCGCCGCGCTCGAAATCTTGTCCAGCGGCCATCAGCCCCGCCTTGTTGAAGGCATCCAGCGCCACCTTCACTTCGGGAATGATGTGGACCGAGGTGCCGTCGAAATGCGGTTCCTGCTGGTCGTTCTTCTTATTGTGCGGGGCGAAAAGATCCGTGGCGATGCGCTCGCAGGTATCGAGCGCAGCGTCGAATGTTTCGCGGGAGTGGTCGGCAAAACGCGGAATGCGGGTGAGCGATTCCACGTCGAGCCATTCATAGAGCAAAAAGCTCAGGTCGCGGCGCGACAGCAGCAGAGAAGACATGATGTTTTGTGGTCCATCCCTTGTTTCATCCCCTGCCGGGGCTGACTCACTTTCTTTGTCTTGCCAAAGAAAGTCAGCAAAGAAAGGCGCGCCCGAGATGGCGGAAGATTCCTTGAATTTCCGTAACCGGGCGGAGAAGGACCGAAACTCGCTACGCTAAAACAGCGGTCCTTCTTTTTTCCGCCCGCTTACGGAAATTCAAGGCGCCATCTAGGGCAGGAACGTCAACGGCCACACCAACGGAATGCGTGGGTTGGCACTTAGGAAGACGTTCCCGTCCAAAGAAAACAGGCTCCCGTTTTTGGTGGGAGCCTGTGTCTCTTTAGAGCACCTCGAACAGACCGGCTGCGCCTTGGCCGCCGCCGATGCACATGGTCACGACCACGTACTTGACGCCGCGGCGCTTGCCTTCAATCAGCGCGTGGCCGACCAGACGCGCGCCCGACACGCCGTACGGGTGACCCACAGCGATGGCGCCGCCGTTGACGTTCAGGCGGTCCATCGGGATGCCCAGCTTGTCAGCGCAATACAGCACCTGCACGGCAAAGGCCTCGTTCAGCTCCCACAGGCCAATGTCTTCGACCTTCAGGCCGGCCTTCTTGAGCAGCTTGGGCACGGCAAACACCGGGCCAATACCCATTTCGTCCGGCTCGCAACCGGCCACGGCAAAGCCGCGGAACACGCCCAGCGGCTGCAGGCCCTTGGCGGCAGCGACCTTGCCGTTCATCACAACAGCAGCGGATGCGCCGTCGGAGAACTGGCTGGCGTTGCCGGCCGTGATCACGCCACCCGGCATGGCGGTGCGGATCTTCGACACGCCTTCGAGCGTCGTATCCGCACGGATACCTTCGTCAGCGGAGATCGTGACTTCGCGCGTCATGAGCTGGCCGGTCTTGGCATCGGCCACGCCCATCACCGTCGTCATCGGGACGATTTCGTCGTTGAACTTACCGGCAGCGGCCGCGGCGGCGGCGCGCTGCTGGCTCTGCACGCCGTATTCGTCCATGCGCTCCTTGGCGATGCTGTATCGCTTGGCGACCATTTCAGCCGTCTGCAGCATGCTCCAGTAGATCTCAGGCTTGTGCTTGCTCAGCCAGCCTTCGGCGACCATGTGGCGGTTCATCTCTTGCTGCACGCACGAGATGGACTCCACGCCGCCGGCCACGAAGATGTCGCCTTCATCGGCAATCACGCGCTGCGCGGCCATGGCGATGGTCTGCAGGCCCGACGAGCAGAAACGGTTAACAGTGGCACCCGGCACGGTCACGGGGCAGCCCGCACGCAGGGCGATCTGGCGAGCGATGTTGGCGCCGGTCGCGCCTTCCGGGTTCGCGCAGCCCATCAGGATGTCTTCGACTTCGCCCGGCTCGATCTTGGCGCGCGCAATGGCGTGTTCCACAGCATGGCCGCCCAGCGTGGCGCCGTGCGTCATGTTGAAGGCGCCCTTCCAGCTCTTGGCCAGGCCGGTACGTGCGGTGGAAACGATGACTGCTTCGGTCATGGTGTTGCTCCTCGTATCTGGTGGAGGCGCGCTGCATCGGCAGGCGCCCGGTATCTCTGTTATCCGTTCAAGACTGCGTGCGACTGCAACCGCGCGATGCCCGCATCCGTCATGTGCTGCCACGCCTGCGCAAGCGACCCGTTCAGGTCAATGGCGCGGCAGGCATCCTCGATGACGGCGACTTCCAGCCCCGCAGCACGTGCATCCAGCGCCGACCACGCCACGCAAAAGTCCGTGGCCAGCCCGACGCAGAACACGCGCTGGATACCCAACTCGCGCAGGTAGCCCAGCAGGCCGGTCGGCGTCTTGCGGTCCGCCTCAAAGAAGGCGGAGTAGCTGTCGATGTGCGGGTGGTAGCCCTTGCGGACGATCAACTGCGTATGCGGCACGTTCAGCCCATCGGCCAGCGCGGCGCCGGTGCTGTGCTGTACGCAATGCACTGGCCACAGCACCTGCTGGCCGTACGGCAGTTCGATCGTGCCGAACGGCTGCGTGCCAGCGTGGTTGGCCGCGAACGACACGTGTTCGCTCGGGTGCCAGTCCTGCGTCAGCACAACGCGCCCGAATGCCTGGGCGAGCCGGTTGACGACCGGGATGACCTGGTCGCCGTCCGGCACCGCCAGCGCACCGCCGGGCAGAAAGTCGTTCTGCACGTCGATGATCAGCAGGCAATCGGTGGGCGTGAGTTGCATGGCGGTTCAGTCGCTTGCGTTGATGGTCAACCGTTGAAGCCCTTGCCTTCATCGGCCAGCTTCTGCAGCAGCGGGGCAACCTTCCACGCTTCACCGTGGTAGCCCTTGCTGTAGCGGTGCATGGCTTGTGCGACGTTGTACAGGCCGACGGTGTCTGCGTAGAGCATCGGGCCACCGCGGAACAGCGGGAAGCCGTAGCCGGTCAGGTAGACCATGTCGATGTCCGACGCCTTGGAGGCGATGCCCTCTTCCAGGATCTTCGCGCCTTCGTTGACCAGCGCGAACACCAGGCGCTCGACGATCTCTTCATCCGAGATCTTGCGGCGCGTGATGCCCAGATCCTTGGAATGCTGGACGATCATGTCGTTGACCTGCTGGTTCGGGTACGGCTTGCGGTCACCCGCCTTGTAGTCGTACCAGCCGCCGCCGGTCTTCTGGCCGAAGCGGCCCATTTCGCACAACAGGTCGGCCGTCTTGGAGTAGACGATGTCTGGCTTGTCCACGGCGCGGCGCTTGCGAATGGCCCAGCCGATGTCGTTGCCTGCCAGGTCGCCCATGCGGAACGGGCCCATCGCAAAGCCGAACTTCTCGATGGCCTTGTCGACTTGCTCCGGCAGTGCGCCTTCGTCCAGCAGGTAGCCGGCCTGGCGGCTGTACTGCTCGATCATGCGGTTGCCAATAAAGCCATCGCACACGCCCGAGACCACTGCCGTCTTCTTGATGGCCTTGGCCAGCTTCATGACGGTGGCCAGCACGTCCTTGGCGGTCTCCTTGCCGCGCACGACTTCCAGCAGCTTCATCACGTTGGCCGGGCTGAAGAAGTGCATGCCAACCACGTCTTGCGGGCGCTTGGTGAAGCTGGCGATCTTGTCCACGTCCAGCGTGGAGGTGTTCGACGCCAGGATCGCGCCCTGCTTGACGACTTCGTCCAGCTTCTTGAACACGACCTCCTTGACGCCCATTTCTTCGAACACGGCCTCGATGACGAGGTCAGCGTCCTTGATGTCGTCGTACGAGAGCGTCGGGGTCAGCAGGGCCATGCGCTGCTCGACCTTCTCTTGCGTGAGCTTGCCCTTCTTGGCGCTGTTCTCGTAGTTCTTGCGGATGGTGGCGACACCGCGGTCCAGCGCTTCCTGCTTGGTTTCCAGCATCGTGACCGGAATACCCGCGTTCAGGAAGTTCATGGAGATGCCGCCGCCCATGGTGCCGGCACCGATCACGGCAACCTTTTCCACCTTGCGCACCGGGGTGTCTTCCGGCACATCGGGGATCTTGCTGGCAGCGCGCTCGCCGAAGAAGGCGTGACGCAGCGCGCGCGATTCGCTGGTGTTCACCAGTTCGATGAACAGGTCGCGCTCGAACTTGATGCCGTCGTCAAAGCGCTTTTCCACCGCAGCCTGTACGGCGTCGACGCACTTGCCCGGCGCCGGGAAATTCTTGGCAACAGCCGCCACGGTGTTGCGTGCGAATTGCAGGAACCCTTGCGCGTTGTCGTGCTGGACCTTGCGATCGCGCAGCTTGGGCAGCTTGCCTTCGGCGGCGGCCTTGAGCGCGAAGTCGATGGCGCCGGCCATCAGGTCGCCTTCAACCATCTGATCGAACAGCCCGCTCTTGGCCAGCTTTTCCGACAGGATGGGCGTGCCCGAAACGATCATGTTCAGAGCAGGCTCGAGGCCGATCGCGCGCGGCAGGCGCTGCGTGCCGCCGGCACCCGGCAGGATGCCCAGCTTGACCTCGGGCAATGCAATCTGTGCGCCCGGTGCCGCCACGCGGTAGTGGCAGCCCATCGCCAGTTCCAGACCGCCGCCCATCGCCACCGAGTGGATGGCGGCCACGACCGGCTTGCTGCTCGACTCAACCGCCTTGATGACAGCGTGCAGCGTCGGCTCTTGCGTTGCCTTGGGGGTGTTGAATTCGCGGATATCGGCGCCGCCCGAGAAGGCTTTGCCTGCGCCGGTGATCACGATGGCCTTGACGCTGGCGTCGTCGCCAGCCTTGACCATGCCCTCAACGATACCCAGGCGCGTGGAGTGGCCAAGGCCGTTGACCGGCGGGTTGCTGAGCGTAATGACGGCAACGCCGTCCTGGACCTTGTACTCCGCTGTCATGCTGGTTCCTTTGGTGGTGCGAGGGCCGGCTCCAATGACGCCAAAGCAGCACACCGTGCCTCGCGGTTGAACTGTCTCTTAACTATCGTTTTTTTAACGCGCGGTAAGTCCGCGACTCGACAAAGAATACACAAAATAGCACGGTCGTTCAATTTTTATTTTTGCGCTGCACGGCGCCATCCGGCGGGCCATGCAGCAGGCTGCGCAAGGCTCAAACGCCTGTGCTGCAGCATCGATTTTTTGCCCGGCACATGACGGTTTTGATAGAGTCGCGCATTTCGTTCGCCGGACGCCCATCAGGCGCGGGGACGTCTCGTCACATTTCGTCGATTCCACTCGCGATCCGAGCGGAATCGTCCACTCTGTATCCATGTCAGAACACGCTACCCCGTCTTCCGAGACGCCGGGCTTGCGCCGCACTTTGCGCGCGCGCCACCTCACCATGATCGCCATTGGCGGATCGATCGGCACCGGGCTCTTTGTCGCCTCAGGCGCGACCGTCTCACAAGCGGGCCCAGGTGGCGCGCTCGCCGCCTACATCCTGATCGGGGTGATGGTCTACTTCCTGATGACCAGCCTGGGCGAACTTGCCGCCTACATGCCCGTTTCCGGCTCGTTCGCCACCTATGGCGCGCTGTACGTGGACGAGGGCTTCGGCTTCGCGCTCGGTTGGAACTATTGGTACAACTGGGCGGTGACGATTGCGGTGGAGCTGGCCGCCGCGCAGCTCGTCATGCACTACTGGTTTCCCGATGTACCGGGCGTGCTGTGGAGTGCGGTGTTTCTCCTCATCATGTTTCTGCTCAACGCCATCTCGGTGCGGGGCTTTGGCGAGGCGGAATACTGGTTCGCGCTCATCAAGGTCGTCACCGTCATCTTCTTTATCGGCATTGGCCTGGCGATGATCTTCGGGATCATGAAAGGCGGTCCGCAATCCGGCCTGCAGAATCTGACGATGGGCGATGCGCCGTTCGTGGGCGGGCTGCCGGCGATGATCGGCGTGGCGATGATTGCCGGGTTCTCGTTCCAGGGGACGGAGCTGATTGGTGTGGCGGCAGGCGAATCGGCTGACCCGGCGCGCACGATTCCGCGGGCGGTGAAGCAGGTGTTCTGGCGCATCCTGCTGTTTTATGTGCTGGCCATCTTCATCATTGGCGTGCTGGTGCCGTACACCGATCCGAATCTGCTCTCGACGGAAGTCACCAACATTGGCGTAAGCCCGTTCACGCTGGTGTTCAAGCATGCTGGCCTGGCGTTTGCGGCCGGGCTGATGAACGCTGTGATCCTGACCGCCGTGCTGTCGGCGGGCAATTCGGGCATGTATGCATCTACACGCATGCTATACAACCTGGCCACCGAAGGCCGCGCACCTCGCGTCTTTGCGCAACTCACGAGGAACGGTGTGCCGCGCAATGCGTTGCTGGCGACGACAGCCGTGGGCGCGCTGTGCTTCCTTAGCTCGCTGTATGGCGACAAGACGGTCTACCTGTGGCTGCTGAATACCTCGGGCATGACCGGCTTCGTGGCGTGGCTGGGCATTGCCATCAGCCACTATCGCTTCCGCAAGGGGCTGGTGGCGCAAGGGCATGATCCGGCGCAGTTGCCGTATCGCTCGAAGTTCTTTCCGTATGGTCCGCTGTTCGCGTTCGGGCTGTGCCTGATCATCACGCTTGGCCAGAACTATCAGGCGTTCACCAGTGGCACGATCGACTGGCCCGCGGTCATTGCCACGTACATCGGCATCCCAGTCTTCTTCCTGATCTGGATCGGCTACCGGCTCGTGCGTGGTGGCGGCATCGTCCGCTACCAGGACATGCACTTCCCCCGCCCGCCCGTCACGCGCGACCCGCTGGCTGGCCAGGACCCAGGCCCGGAACTACCAACCGTCGCGATCCCTACACAGCAATAACACTGCCTCGCCTGCCGTTTGCCTTGCATTCGGCGGGCGTTTTTCGCTTTGCCTCGATGCTGGCGCCCCATTTCCGGTGTCACCTGCTATGCACACTCCAATCACCCCCACCGGCCTCGAAGCCCAATCCGAACTGCGCCGACGTCTGCGCTCGCGCCACCTGATGATGATCGCCCTGGGCGGCGCCATCGGCACTGGCCTGTTTGTCGCGTCTGGCGCTTCGATTGCACAGGCCGGCCCCGGTGGCGCCCTGCTCACCTACACGCTGATCGGCGTGATGGTTTATTGCCTGATGACGAGCCTGGGCGAACTGGCGGTGTACCTGCCGGTGTCGGGTTCGTTCGTGACCTACAGCCGGTTGTACGTCGAGGAAGGCTTTGGTTTTGCGCTTGGCTGGAACTACTGGTTTGCGTTGGCCGTATCCGTGGCGGTGGAGCTGGCGGCTGCTCAACTGGTGATGAAATATTGGTTCCCAGGGGTATCGGGCATGGTGTGGAGTGCCGCGTTCCTGCTGCTGATGTGGGGCCTGAACGCCTTCTCCGTACGCGGCTTTGGTGAGGCGGAATACTGGTTCTCGATGATCAAGGTGGTGACCATCGTGGTGTTCCTGGGGATCGGCTTGGCAATGATCTTCGGCATCATGAAGGGTGGGCCGCACTCGGGCTGGCAGAACTTCACCGTGGGTGACGCGCCGTTCGTGGGCGGGCTGCCGGCCATGGTGGGCGTGGCGATGATTGCCGGATTCTCGTTCCAGGGCGTCGAGACGATCGGCGTGGCTGCCGGCGAGGCAGAAAACCCGGCCCGCACGATCCCCCGCGCCATTCGCCAAACGTTCTGGCGCATTCTGCTGTTCTATGTGCTGGCGATCCTGATCATCGGTGTGCTGCTGCCGTATACCGATCCGAACCTCCTGCGCAATGAAGCGACAGATGTTGGCGTGAGCCCGTTTGCGTTGGTGTTCCAGCATGCGGGCCTGGCGTTTGCCGCTGGCATGATGAATGCCGTGGTGCTGACGGCGCTACTGTCGTCGGGCACATCGAGCCTGTATGTGTCGACGCGGATCCTGTACGACCTGTCGCTCGAAGGCCAGGCACCGCGCTGGTTTGCCAAGGTGTCGGGCAATGGCGTGCCGCATCGCGCGCTGCTCGCCACTTCGGCGGTGGGCGCGCTGTGCTTCTTCAGCTCGCTCTTTGGCGATCAGGTGGTGTATCTGTGGTTGCTGAACACATCGGCCGTGACGTGCTTCATTGCCTGGTTCGGCATCGCCGTGGCGCACTACCGGTTCCGCAAGGGGTTCGTGAGCCAGGGGCATTCGGTGGACCAACTGGCTTACCGCTCGCCGTTCTTCCCGTTCGGGCCGATCATGGTGGCGATCCTGTGCGTGGTGATTATTCTTGGGCAGAACACCAAGGCGTTGTTCGCACCGATCGATAACTTCGGCCCCTTCGTTGCGACCTACTGCGGGGTGTTCTTGTTTGTGGCGATCTGGTTGGGGTATCGTTGGAAGTTCAAGACGCGGTTTGTGAAGTATGCGGAGATGCAGTTCAGTGAAGCGCATCTCAAGCAGGCCAAAGCAGCCTCGGAAGCCGCCTTGACCACAGCAGGCGTCGTCGCACGCTGAGGGACGCGCCCGCTGCCTTGTGGTGCCTCAAACGAGACCACCAGATTTAGGGACCCACCGACCGAAGCGTCGAGAGATTGACCGCATTGGCCATCGCCGCGTAACCCGCGTCGTTGGGGTGGAGGTGATCCCCACTGTCGAATGCCGGTCGCAGGTTCTGCGGGCTTGCCGGATCACGTAGCACCGCGTCGAAATCGACCACCGCGTCGAACGCGCCACTGGTTCGGATCCAGTTGTTCACCGCCTGGCGGGTCGCCTCTTTCTGCGGCGACCAGTAGTTCGGGTACGGCTCCTCTGAACCCTTGAACGGCGTCAGCGTGCCGCCCATGATCTTGATACCGTGCTGGCGGCTACGCACGATGATCTGCTTGTATCCGTTAATGATCTCTTCAGCTGTCACGGGCGGGCTGGTGGGGGCAAGGGATGTCCCAGGAAAGCCAATGTCGTTGATCCCCTCCAGCAAAACGACCCACTGAACGCCCGGCAGGCTCAGGACATCCCGGTCAAAGCGCGCCAGGGCGCTCACACCGGCCAGGTCTGCGAGGACGCGGTTGCCGGCAATACCCTGGTTGAGCACGGCGAACGCGCCCCATGGGCCATTGCTGTTCAAACGCCGTGACAGCACATCCGGCCAGCGCTTGTTGGCGTCGGTCGTGGAATTCTGACCATCCGTAATCGAGTCCCCAAACGCAACGACGGTGCGCGGCTGGTTCTGCGCCTTGACCAGCAGGCCAGACACATAGAACCGGCTCGTGTATTGCGTTGGCGATGGCTGATCTGGCGCGGCCGTGTTGTCGCTGCTCGATACATAGGCGGTTTGCGCCGCGTAGTTGTGGATCGTCCCCAGTGTCGTCGCATTGGGCAGGAACAGCGAGATGGCAACATCCGACAGCGGTGCAACGGGAAGGTCGATCGGGTCACTGATCAACGGCGCGCCAGCGTGGAGCGTGGTGGTGGCCTTTCCGCCAAACGTGACGGTGCGATCGGAGTTCGGGAGGATTCTCGAGCCCCCGGCAGACAGCGCGACATGCACCGGGCCGACGATTACGGGCGCCGTCCCAAATTCATTGCTCAACCGCAGGCGCAGTTGGCCGCCACCCACGCTGGTATGGACGATCTGGCGAATGGTCGTTGCTGCGGGAAAACTCTTAGGGGCAGTCGGATAGATATTGCGATCCGCGCTGGCCGTCCAGGTTGCTACCCAACGGTCATTGAATCCGTTGGCCCGGTTGTCCTCGTCGGCATGCAGCGCCGGAGAGGCCAAGGAGATAAAGGTGATCGCCGCTATTGCACGGCCAAGACGCTGCGGAAAAAAGCTTCTGCGCATGTGGTGTCTCCATTGAGTGTTATCGCATGAGTTGGACCAGGTCGAATGCATGGCCCATTCGATTCGTAGCGACCGATCTCACTGACTTCAAGGAGAAATTTGTCAACTGAGGCAGCGGCTCTCGACAAAAGAAAAGGCCCGCACGGTCATCCATGCGGGCCATCTGTCGAACGTGACGCGGAGAGCGGCGCTTAAACCTCCAGCCACTCCTGCCGGACCTTCGCATCCGCCTTCAACTGCTGGGGCGTTCCCTCAAACACGATCTGCCCATGCCCCATCACATATACGCGCTGTGAGATGTCCAGGGCAATGGCCAGCTTCTGCTCCACCAGCAGTACCGAAATCCCCCGCTCCTTGAGCGTCTTCAGATACTCGCCCACCAGCGTCACGATCAGCGGTGCGAGCCCTTCAGTCGGCTCATCGATGATGATGAAATCCGGGTCGCCCATCAGCGTGCGGCACAGCGTCAGCATTTGCTGTTCGCCTCCGGACAGCACCCCTGCCGGCGTGTTCTCCCGCTCCTGCAGCCGGGGGAACATGCGGTACATGTCTTCCAGCTGCCAACGCGGCTTCGGCTGGCTCGGGTTGCGCTTCTCGCCCAGCAACAGGTTCTGCCGTACCGTCAGCGTCGGGAAGATGTCGCGGTTCTCCGGCACATAGCCGATGCCTTGATGTGCCACCTCGAAGGTGCGCAGGCCGCTCACGTTCTTGCCGCGCAGCAGGATCTCGCCTTCGTGCTTGACCATCCCCATGATGGATTTGGCCAGGGTCGAGCGCCCCACACCATTGCGCCCCAGCAGGGCGACGATCTCGCCCTCGCCCACGTGCATGTCGACGCCGTGCAGGATGTGGCTCTTGCCGTAGTACGCGTGCAGGTCGCGCACCTCCAGCATTGGAGTATTCGTTGCCATCAATGCGCTCCTGCAGGTTCGTCCAGCGTGGTGCCGAGATAGGCCTCCTTCACGCGGCGGTTGTTGCGAATGGCTTCGGGCGTGTCGGTGGCAATCACCTCGCCGTAGACCAGCACCGAGATGCGATCGGCCAGGCCAAACACCACGCTCATGTCGTGCTCGACCATCACCAGCGTCTTGCCAACCGTCACCTTGCGGATCAAGTCGACCGCGTGGTCGGATTCGGAGCGGCTCATGCCGGCAGTCGGCTCGTCGAGCAGGATCACGTCGGCACCGCCGGCGATGGTGATGCCGATCTCCAGTGCACGCTGCTCGGCATACGTCAGCATGCCTGCGGCGGCGTCGCGTCGGTGCGTCATGCCGATCTGCTCCAGCACTTCCTCGGCACGTTCACGTGCATCGCGCAATTCGGCCAGCTTGTGCCAGAACGAATACTTGTAGCCCAGCGACCAGAGCACCGCGCAACGCAGGTTCTCGAACACCGTCAGCCGATGAAAGATGTTGGTGATCTGGAAGCTGCGCGACAGACCCTTGCGGTTGATCTCGAACGGCGCCAAGCCGCTGATCTCCTCCCCGTTCAGACGCACGCTGCCCGAGCTAGCCGGGAAGCGGCCCGAGATCAGGTTGAACGTGGTCGACTTGCCGGCACCATTCGGGCCAATGAGCGCGTGGCGCTCGCCCTTGCCGACGGTGAGGTTCACACCTCGAATGATCTCGGTTTGGCCGAAACGCTTACGGACGTCACGCAGTTCGAGGGCTGGAATTGGTTGGCTCATGGTTGCGGCTCCTGCAAGGCGTTGTCCCAGGCGGTGCGCAGCTTGCTCGCTGCGGCACGCAGGCCGAAGGCGCCCACCAGCCACAGCACGGCAGTCACGGCCCACGGCATCCAGGTGGTCGGTGCGACGGACATGCCGAACAGCGTTGCCACGCCGCCCGAACCCTCGTCCTGCACGGCGTAGATCATCTCCACGGTGGAAATCAGCGCCACCAGCAGAATGACCGCCGGCACGAATGCCACGCCGTAGGCCGGCAGCAGCGTCTTCAGCTTGCCGCGCCGCGCGATCGGCAGATGCATCACCAGCAGGCTGGCGATGCCGCCCGGCGCATACATGACCATCAGCACGAAGAACAAGCCCAGATACAGCAGCCACGCCTTGGTGATCCCCGACAGCGCCACAGTAAAGAACACCGTGAGCACCGCGCCGATGATCGGGCCGAAGAAGCTGCCCATGCCACCGATGAACGCTGCCAGCAGCACCGCGCCCGAGCGCACGGCCGAGACGTTCTCCGCCGTCACGATCTCGAAGTTGATGCACGACAGCGCCCCCGCAATGCCTGCGAAGAACGCCGACAGAATCACCACCAGAAAGCGCACGCGCTGCGTGTTGTAACCGATGAATTCCACTCGCTCAGGGTTGTCGCGCACGGCGTTGGCGATACGGCCCAGCGGCGTCTGCGTCCACGCGTACATCAGCGCCATCGAGATCAGGCACCACGCAGCGATCAGGTAGTAGACCTGGCGCGCAGGCCCGAAGGAGACGCCCGCAAGCGCATCACCGATGCTGCGGTTGGTCGACACCCCGCCTTCCCCGCCGAAGAAATCCGGGAACATGAGCGCGCTGGCGAAGACCATCTCGCCAATGCCCATTGTGATCATCGCGAACGTCGTACCCGCTTTCTTGGTGGTGACGTAGCCGAAGATCACGCCGAACAGCGCGCCGCCCAGGCCACCCACGATGGGCAGCAGCGCCACGGCCAGCGGCCCGGCGATGCCCAACGACTGCATGCCACCGATCTTGTTGAGCAGGTGCACCGCCATGAAGGCCCCCAGGCCGGCGTACACCGCGTGCCCGAACGACAGCATGCCCGACTGCCCCAGCAGCATGTTGTACGACAGCGCGAAGATGATCATGATGCCCATCTGCGAGAGCAGCGTGATGGCAAAACCCTGCGGCCAGATCAGCGGCAGGACGATCATCACCAGCGCCGTGATGCTCCAGATCAGCCAGCGGGCGAGGTTGACCGGCCTGAACTTCATCGTTCGTGCGCGATCATTGGCCGGCAATGCCCCGTGTTGTTGCGCTTGTTGGTGCATAGTGCGTTCCATTTAGCTCTCCCGCGTACCCATCAGCCCACGCGGGCGGAAGATCAGCATCAGCACCAGCAGCAGATACGGCAGCACCGGTGCGACTTGCGCAATCGTCAGGTTCCAGACCGAGATGAGCGGCACGTCCGGATTGAGCGTGACACCGATCGTCTGCAGCACGCTCGTCACCGAGATATCCAGCGTGACGGCAAACGTCTGGATGCAGCCGATCAGCAGCGATGCGATGAACGCGCCCACCAGCGACCCCATGCCGCCCACCACCGCCACCACGAAGACGATGGAGCCGACTGCCGCCGCCATCGACGGTTCGGTCACGAAGGCATTGCCACCGATCACGCCGGCCAGCCCAGCCAACGCACAACCGCCGCCAAACACCAACATGAACACACGCGGCACGTTGTGGCCAAGCGCTTCCACCATGTCCGGGTGCGTGAGTGCCGCCTGAATGACGAGGCCGATGCGCGTGCGCGTGAGCAGCAGGAAGATGCCCACCAGCATCAGCAGCGACACCAACATCATGAAGGCCCGGTACTTGGGGAACGACGATGTGAACAGCGTGAACAGCGGACCGTCCAGCACCTCTGGCACGCGGTACGGCACGGCCGGCAGGCCCCACACCAGCTTCACGCCTTCTTCAATGAGATACGCCAGGCCGAAGGTGAACAACAGCTCAGCGACATGCCCGTAGCGGTGCACGGTACGCAAACCAAAGCGCTCGACCACCGCGCCCAGCGCGCCCACCAGCAGCGGCGCCACGATCAGCGCAGTCCAGAAGCCCAGATACCCGCTGACGACGTAGGCGAAATACGCGCCCAGCATGTAGAAGCTGGCATGCGCAAAGTTGAGAACGCCCATCATGCTGAAGATCAGCGTCAGGCCCGAAGACAGCATGAACAGCAGCAGCCCGTAGCTGATGCCGTTCAAGAGATTGATGACTAGGAATTCCACGCTACAGCCCTCTCGGCAAGGCATGGACCGTCCCGCGAAAATGCGGTGTCGGTCCACGCCTTTCCCCGTTTAAAACATCGCCGCACGATAGCATCGGGCGGCCCTTCGGCACACCACCTACCGTTTTACTGCGGACGTTTCATCTGGCAGGAGGTTGGCTGCGACGCGACGTACTGATCCAGTACGGCGTCGGTCTTCCAGCCGTAACCGGTGTTTTCCTGGTCGTATTTGACGTTCTTGCCGTTGGTCTTTTCCCAGGTGGCGATGTAGAGCGGCTGCTGGCCCTGGTGGTCCGAGGCGCGCATCTCGAAGGTACCGTTCAGGCTGTCGACCTTCATGCCTTCGAAGGCCTTGGCAACCTTGGCAGGCTCGGCCGACTTGGTCTGCTTGATGGCCTTGGCCAGCATGGCAACGCCGGTGTACGAGGCCATCAGGTAGAAGTCGTCGTTGTACTTCTTCTTGAAGCCGTCGACGATGTCGGCGCCCTTGTAGCCGTCGTTGTTGACGTTCCAATAGCCGACAAACTTCACGTGGTCGGCACCGGCCGCGCCCATTGCTGTCGGCACGCCTGTGGTGGCACCGTAGTACGTGTAGAAGTTGGCGTTCAGGCCCGCGTCCTTACCGGCCTTGATGAGCAGCGCCAGGTCGCTACCCCAGTTGCCGGTGATGACGGTATCCGCGCCGGACGATTTGATTTTCGAAACGTACGGCGAGAAGTCCTTCACCTGTGCCAGCGGGTGCAGATCCTCACCCACGATCTCGATGTCCGGGCGCTTGCGCTTCAGGTATTCCTTGGCTGCACGCGCCACCTGATGGCCGAACGAATAGTTCTGGTTGATCAGGTAGACCTTCTTGACCTTCGGATCCTTGGCCAGGTAGCTGGTCAAGGCTTCCATCTTCATGTCGGAGTTGGCGTCCAGACGGAAGTGCCAGTAGTTGCACTTGCTGTTGGTCATGTCCGGGTCCACCGCCGCGTAGTTCAGGTAGACGATTTCCTTGCCCGGATTGCGCTCGTTGTACTTGGCAACCGCATCTTCCAGCGCCATGCCGACGCTCGATCCATTGCCCTGCACGATGTAGTGGATGCCCTGGTCAGCCACCTGCTTGAGCACAGTCAAGCTTTCCTGCGGCGATAGCTTGTTGTCGAACCCCACCACCTCGAACTTGGTGCCATCGCCAGCCCAGTTCTTCTGCGTGGCCATGTCGGCGATGTACTGCCAGCTGCGCAACTGGTTCTGCCCCAGCGCGCCCATCAGGCCAGACAGCGGGTCAATCCAGGCGATCTTGACGGTTTCAGCGGCGGACGCAGCAGCACTCCCCAGCGCCCCACCGATTGCCACCACACTTGCCACAGCCACAATCAACGGACGGAACTTCGTCATGCGTGTCTCCTTCAGGTGGTGGAGTCGCCGGCGAGTCACTCTCCCGCGTGCCACTGGTGGGCACGTCGGCTGCTTGCGTCTCCAGGTTGCAACGCGCCCGGGCTTCATTCCGCCGCATCCCCATTGCTGGTGGATGCGCGGCGGCCGGCCCTGATCCGGTTGTCTTACGTCCGCCGTCCTCACGCCCGGCCTATTGCCGGTGCGCGGGCGGCGGTTTCTGTTCTGACTGCTAGGCCTGTGCGGCCGGGAACTGATAGTCCTTGAACTGCTCGCGCAGCTTGAGCTTCTGCATCTTGCCGGTAGCCGTGAGCGGAATCTCGGTGACGAACACCACGTCATCCGGAATCCACCACTTGGCAACCTTGCCTTCGAAGAACTTGAGCATCTCCTCACGCGTGAGTTCGGCGCCCGGCTTCTTCATTACCACCAGCAGCGGGCGCTCGTCCCACTTCGGGTGGTAGCAGGCAATGCAAGCTGCCATGTGCACGGCGGGGTGCGCGGCGGCCACGTTCTCCACATCGATGGACGAAATCCACTCACCGCCGGACTTGATCACGTCCTTGCTGCGATCGGTGATCTGCATGTAGCCATCGGCGTCAATATTGGCGACGTCCCCCGTGGGGAACCAGCCATCCACCAGTGGTGAATGGTCGCCGCGGAAATAGCTGTCGATGATCCACGGCCCACGCACGTAGAGGTCGCCAAAGGCCTTGCCATCCCACGGCAACTCGTGGCCTTCCGCGTCGACGATCTTCATGTCGACGCCGTAGATGGCGCGGCCCTGGCGCTCGAGTACGTGCTGCTTGGCTTCTTCAGGCAGATCGGCGTGTTTGCCCATCAGCTTGCAGGTCGTGCCCAGCGGCGACATCTCCGTCATGCCCCAGGCGTGGATAACTTCCACGTCGAGCGATTTCAGCGTGCGGATCATGGCTGGCGGCGCGGCCGATCCACCAATCACGGTACGGCGGAACGTCGAGAACTTGAGGTTGTTGGACTGCACGTGCTGCAGCAAGCCCAGCCACACCGTCGGCACGCCTGCGGAGAAGGTCACCTTCTCCTGCTCGAACAGCTCATAGATGGAAGCGCCGTCCAGCTTCGGCCCCGGGAAGACCAGCTTGGCTCCCACCAGCGGCACCGAATACGGCAGCCCCCACGCATTGACGTGGAACATCGGCACCACCGGCAGGATCACGTCCTGCGCCGAGCACCCCAGCGCATCCGGCAATGCCGACGCGTACGAGTGCAACACGGTGGAGCGATGCGAATACAGCGCGCCCTTCGGATTGCCCGTCGTGCCCGACGTGTAGCAGAGGCTGGAAGCGGTGTTCTCGTCGAACTGCGGCCAGGTGTATTCGGCACTCTGCGCGTCCAGCAACTCTTCATAGCAGAGCATCGGCACGCTGGAGGTGGGCATGTGTGCGCGATCCGTCATCGCCACCCAGCCCTTCACGTTCGGGCAATGCGCCGCAATGCCCTCAATGAGTGGCACAAAGGTCAGGTCGAAGAAGACGTACTGATCGTCAGCGTGATTGACGATGTAGGCGATCTGGTCTGGAAACAGCCGCGGGTTGATGGTGTGGCACACCGAACCCGAGCCAGACACGCCGTAGTAGATTTCAAGATGGCGATAGCCATTCCAGGCCAGCGTACCGACGCGCTCGCCGGGCTGCACACCGAGTGCTGCCAGCGCATTTGCCAGTTGCTTGGAACGATCTCGCACTTGCCGGTACGTGGTGCGATGGATATCGCCCTCGACACGGCGCGACACGACTTCAGTCGAACCGGAATTGCGCGCTGCATGTTCGATGATGGTCGAGATGAGCAAAGGGTTGCTCATCATTTGTCCCATCAGGGCCATGGTGTCTCCTAGAAAAACTGAACAACCGTTCTATTTTTTGGCCGATTGTTCCCGTGATCGTCTAGCGCGTCAACGGGTTGTTGTTGTGCGCTGCCACATCGGCCCCCATGTTTACCCGGCCATCTGAAAAACCCTGCGAACCGTTGTGGTGCAAGGGTTCGCAGGCTGCAGCTTTTTTTACTGCCAAGTACAATACGCGATAGCGTTGCTGCGTCTCAACATGGCGTTTTCCCCTACGCAGAGCGCATTTTTCCGCACTGCGGAATTTACAACTTTCGACGATTCGGCACTGTTTTTGCGCCATTTCCCGTGCTAATCGAGCGCCCTGATCCATGCCGACTTCCCCTGCCGTCCTGCCTGACGATTCCCTTATCAGCACCTTCGACTGGGCCGGCCGCCCTGCCACTGCCCCCGGATTCTCTGCACTGGGTGAGCGTTTTCTGACGCGTCTGCGCCCCATGCCGATGTCCTCGGCGGGCGCGCCGTATCTCGTGGGCTTCTCACCCGATGCGGCTGCCCCGCTGGGCATTGCGCGCGCGGCACTCGATACACCTGCTGGCCTGGATGTGTTCACGGGCAACACAATTGCCGCCTGGAGCGCCCCGCTCGCCACGGTCTACTCTGGTCACCAATTCGGCGTGTGGGCCGGTCAGCTAGGCGACGGCCGCGCGTTGCTGCTGACGGAACTGCAAACCGCCGATGGCCCCTGCGAAATCCAGCTCAAGGGCGCGGGCCGCACGCCGTATTCGCGCATGGGCGACGGACGTGCCGTGCTGCGCTCATCCATTCGCGAATTCCTGTGCTCAGAGGCGATGGCGGGCCTCGGCATTCCCACCACGCGCGCACTGTGCGTGACCGGCTCCGATGCCCCAGTACGCCGCGAAGAGATCGAAACCGCCGCCGTCGTCACGCGCCTGGCGCCGTCGTTTGTGCGCTTCGGTCACTTCGAGCACTTCGCCGCCAACGAGAAGCTGCCCGAACTGCGCGCGCTGGCCGACTACATCATCGACCGCTTCTACCCGGACTGCCGCACCGCACCACAGCCCTATCTGGCGATGCTGCGTGAAGTCGCCCGCCGCACCGCCGAGTTGATGGCGCAATGGCAGGCCGTCGGCTTCTGCCACGGCGTCATGAACACCGACAACATGTCGATCCTCGGCCTCACGCTCGACTACGGCCCGTTCGGCTTCCTGGATGGCTTCAACGCCAACCACATCTGCAACCACTCCGACACCGGCGGCCGCTACGCCTACGCCCAGCAACCGCAGATCGGCTACTGGAACCTGTTCTGCCTGGCGCAGGCGCTGCTTCCGCTGTTTGGCGAAGATCCCGACGCTTTCGTCGACATAAGCGACGAAGCGCAGGCCCAGCCCGCCATCGACGCCGCGCAAGACACGCTGCTCACCTACCGTGACGTCTACGGCGCAGCCTTCCACGCCCGCTACCGCGCCAAGCTCGGCCTGTCGACCGCGCAGGATGCCGATGAAACGCTCTTCGGCGACCTGTTCAAGCTGCTGCATACCCAGCGTACGGACTACACGCTCTTCTTCCGCCACCTCGCCGACGTGCGTCGTGACGACACCCCCGCCGCGGCAGAAGCGCGCACGGTGCGCGACTTCTTCCTCGACCGCGCCGCCGCTGACGTATGGCTGGCCGCCTATCGCCAGCGTCTGCAGGCCGAGCCGCAATCCGACGATGAGCGCGCAACCGTCATGCACCGCGTCAACCCGAAGTACGTGTTGCGCAACCACCTGGCCGAAATCGCCATCCGCCGCGCCAAGGAGAAGGACTTCTCCGAGGTCGAAAACCTGCGTGCCGTGCTGGCCCGCCCGTTTGACGATCACCCAGGCTTCGAGCACTACGCGCAGCCGGCACCGGATTGGGCGTCATCGCTGGAAGTGAGCTGCTCGTCGTGATCCGACATGCGGCAAGCGTGATGCGCTGGAACTGACGCCGTGCTCTAATCCGCGCCTGTCAGGATCGCCGCCGCAACACGACAAAACAACGTCAGCCGCCCACGAAGCAGCTCTCGATACCCACAAGGAGTCTCATCACATGACCGTCCAGAAAACCAACGCCGAATGGCGTGACCAGCTCTCCGACATCGAATACCGCGTCACCCGCGAAGCCGCCACCGAACGCCCCTTCACCGGCGAGTATTGGGACCACTGGGAGCGCGGCGTCTACAACTGTGTGTGCTGCGGCACCCCGCTCTTTGAATCGTCGACCAAGTTCGATGCGGGTTGCGGCTGGCCCAGCTACTTCCAGCCCATCAACGGCGAAGTGATCGCAGAGAAAACCGACCGCTCGCATGGCATGCTGCGCATCGAGGTGCAATGCAAGAACTGCGGCGCACATCTGGGCCACGTGTTCGAAGATGGCCCTGCCCCGACCGGCCTGCGGTATTGCATCAACTCGGCTGCGCTAAAATTCGGCGATTAATCTTCCGCACACGTCCGCACAAGCGCGCTTCGCATGAAATTCCTGTTCGATCTGTTCCCGGTCATCCTGTTCTTTGCTGCCTTCAAGGTGGCCGGTATTTATGTGGCGACCACCGTCGCAATGGTCGCCACCGTGCTGCAGATCGCCTGGGTGTGGTTCAAGCACCGCAAGGTGGACGCCATGCAGTGGCTGTCGCTGCTCATCATCGGCGTGTTTGGCGGCGCGACGCTCATCTTCCACAACGACACCTTCATCAAGTGGAAGCCGACGGTGCTGTACTGGCTGTTTGGCGTCGTGCTGCTGGGCAGCGTGGTGTTCGTTCGCAAGAACCTGATTCGCGCCATGATGGAGCAGCAGGTGTCGCTGCCCGAGTCGATGTGGGGCCGCCTGAATGCAGTCTGGGCGATCTTTTTCCTGGCCATGGGCGGCCTGAACCTGTACGTGGCCTACCACTACGACACCGATGTCTGGGTCAACTTCAAACTGTTCGGCTCGATGGGCCTGATGGTGGTGTTCATCCTGGTGCAGAGCGTCTGGCTGGCGCGCCATATGCAGGAGCGCCCCGCCGATGCCGCCAATGACCCCAGCACCAAGGACAACTCGAAGGAACAGATCTGATGGCCGCCGAATTTGGCAACATCGCGCGCGAGATCGAGCGCCTGTTGCGCGAAGCCTTCCAGCCCACGCACCTCGTCGTTGAAGACGACAGCGCCAAGCACGCCGGCCATGCCGGCGCTGCCTCCGGCGGTGGGCATTACAACGTCGAAATCATCAGCTCAGCCTTTGCCGGCAAGAGCCGCGTTGCGCGTCATCGCATGGTGTATGATGCGCTGCACACGCTGTGGCCGGCGGCGATCCATGCCCTGGCGATCCGCGCGGTCACTCCCGAAGAAAACACGTAAGCGCATTCCACGCTCACTCGTCCTTCCCTCGAACGCAATCCCATGAAGATTTCCAGCCTTACCGCCAGCCTGCTGGCTGTTGCCCTTGCTGCGACCGTTGCACCCGCCATGGCGCAGAACGCCGCCGTGGTCAACGGCAAAGCCATCCCGAGCGCCAAGGTGGACGCGCTGATCAAGAAGTCGGGCCAGCCCGAATCGCCGGAGTTGCGCAGCAAAGCCCGCGACATGCTGATCGACCGCGAACTGATCGAGCAGGACGCCGCTAAGCGTGGTCTGCTGGAGCGCGATGACGTGCAAGAACAGCTGGCCGCATCCCGCCTGAACGTGCTGGTGGCCGCCGAGTTCGAAGACTACGTCAAGAACAGCCCCGCCACTGAAGAAGAACTGCAGAAGCAGTACGACAAGATCAAGGCGCAGTTCGGTAACGGCAAGGAATACCACGCTCACCACATCCTGGTGGACAAGGAAGCCGACGCGAAGGCGATCATCGCCAAGCTGAAGGCCGGCGGCAATTTTGAGGCCATCGCCAAGGCCCAATCGAAGGACAAGGGATCGGGCGCCAACGGCGGCGATCTGGACTGGGCCAACCCGGGCACCTACGTGCCGGAGTTCTCGGCAGCCCTTACGGGCCTGAAGAAGGGTGAGATCACCCAGACGCCAGTCAAGTCGCAATTCGGCTGGCACGTGATCCGCCTGGACGACACGCGCGATGCGAAGATCCCGTCGTACGAAGAGGTCAAGCCGCAGTTGCTCGAAATGATGATGGGCGACCAGAACTGGCAACGCAGCAAGTTCCAGGCAATGCTGAAGGATCTGCGCGAGAAGGCGAAGATCCAGTAACAAGCGCCCCGCACACGGGGCCGTCAAAAAAAGGGGCTACGTGCCCCTTTTTGATTTTTGGGCTGCAGATAGATTGCGCACAACCCGAAACCCCTGCCCCGTCAATCAGGTATGCCCCAAAACGCTTCTGAAGTGTTTGCTGAAAAGCAGTGAGATTTGTCTCATAATGTGCGCCCACGTGCGCCGGCTTTGCACTGCTTCGGTGCGCTCAAGAACGTCTGAAAACCAACCACGCCTGTCCAGGCTTCGGGGCTCACCCCGCCCGTTGTCAGAGCGAAACCACCCAAAAGGGAAACAGGAGATCCGTATGTCCAGCTTCAAACACGCCTTCCGCCTCGCAGCGCTTGCCGCCATTCCGATGGCGCTTCTGCAAGCCACGCCGGCACTGGCCCAGGCCACCAAATCGGTCGAAGTGCTGGCGATCGTTGAGCACCCGGCACTCGACGCCATCCGCGATGGCGCCAAGGAACAGCTGAAGGCCGAAGGCTTCGACGCCGGCAAGAACCTGAAGTGGGAATACCAGAGCGCGCAAGGCAGCACCGCCACCGCCGCGCAGATCGCCCGCAAGTTCATCGGTGACAAGCCGGACGCCATCGTCGCCATCGCCACGCCGTCGGCGCAGGCTGTCGTGGCTGCCACGAAGACCATCCCGGTGGTGTATTCCGGCGTGACCGACCCGGTCGCCGCGCAACTGGTCAAGAGCTGGGAGCCGACCGGCACCAACGTGACCGGCGTGTCGGACAAGCTGCCGCTGGACAAGCAGATCGCCCTGATCAAGCGCGTGGTGCCGAATGCCAAGCGCGTGGGCATGGTCTACAACCCGGGTGAAGCCAACTCGGTGGTGGTCGTCAACGAACTGAAGAAGCTGCTGTCGGCGCAAGGCATGACGCTGGTGGAATCGGCGGCACCGCGCACCGTGGACATCGCTCCGTCGGCCAAGAACCTGATCGGCAAGGTCGATGTGATCTACACGAACACCGACAACAACGTGGTGTCGGCGTATGAATCGCTGGTGAAGGTGGCCAACGAAGCGAAGATCCCGCTGGTGGCAGGGGACACGGACAGCGTGAAGCGTGGCGCCATCGCCGCACTGGGTATCAACTACTACGACCTGGGCAAGCAGACCGGCGCCGTCGTCGCCCGCATCCTGAAGGGTGAAAAGCCGGGTGCAATCGCCTCGGCCGGCAGCACCAACCTGGAACTGTTCGTGAACGAGAAGGCCGCCAAGCAGCAAGGCGTGACCCTGTCGGCAGACCTGCTGAAGGACGCCAAGGAAGTCATCAAGTAAGTCGCAAGGCGCCGGACCGGCTTCCACCCAACGGAAGCCGCCCGGCGCGGGTCATAGCAGCCTGGGCCCAGACGCGGCTATCCGCCGCATAATGGCCGGGCGCTCGCGCTCTACCCTCAAGCGTCCCCGTTCATCGCCTTCTTTGCCTTAAGGCGCGGTGCCCAACCACCTCGCCCACCTCCGTCATGTCACTTTTTTCGTTACTCGGCGCCCTGGAGATCGGCCTGATCTTCAGTCTCGTGGCGCTCGGGGTGCTGATCTCCTTCCGCATCCTCAACTTCCCTGACCTCACTGTCGACGGCAGCTTCCCCATGGGTGGAGCTGTGGCGGCCACGCTCATCGCGGGCGGCCACGATCCGTTCGTGTCGACCCTGTGCGGCACGCTGGCCGGCGCCTTCGCAGGCTTCGTCACGGGCTGGCTCAACGTGCGCCTGAAAATCATGGATCTGCTCGCCAGTATCCTGATGATGATCGCGCTGTACTCGGTCAACCTGCGCATCATGGGTAAACCGAACGTGCCGCTCATTTCCGAGCCGACCGTGTTCTCGCTGCTGCAGCCGGAATGGATGCCCGACTACGTCTTCCGCCCCGTGTTGCTGGGTGTGGTGGTCGTGATCGTCAAGCTGCTGGTGGACTGGTTCTTCTCGACGCAAGTCGGCCTATCGCTGCGCGCTACCGGCGCCAACCCGCGCATGGCACGCGCCCAGGGCGTGGCCACCGGCCGCGCCACGCTGGCCGGCATGGCGCTGTCCAACGCACTGGTCGCCCTTGCCGGCGCGCTGTATGCGCAAACGCAAGGCGGCGCCGACGTGTCGATGGGTATCGGCACCATCGTGATCGGCCTGGCTGCCGTCATCATCGGCGAGACGGTGCTGCCCGCACGCCGCCTGGTGCTGACCACGCTGGCCGTGGTGGTGGGTGCGATCCTATATCGTTTCTTCATCGCCCTGGCGCTCAACAGCGACTTCATCGGCCTGCAAGCGCAGGATCTGAACATGGTGACCGCCGCGCTGGTGGTGATCGCTCTCGTGCTTCCCGGTGTGCGCCGCAAGGTGTTCGGCAAGCTGGCCAAGAACGGCTCCAAGGGGAACTGACATGCTGAGCGCACAAGGACTCACCCTCACCTTCAACCCGGGCACGCCCATCGAAACCCGCGCACTGCGCGGCCTGTCGCTGGAGATCCCCACGGGCCAGTTCGTGGCCGTGATCGGCTCGAACGGCGCCGGCAAATCGACGTTCCTGAACTCCATCAGCGGCGACCAGCTGGTCGATTCGGGCAGCATCACCATCAACGGTGAAGATGTCACCCGCAAGACCGCATGGCAACGCGCCGACAAGGTCGCCCGCGTGTTCCAGGACCCGATGGCCGGCACCTGCGAGAACCTGACCATCGAAGAGAACATGTCGCTGGCCATGTGCCGCGGCCAGCGTCGTGGTTTCAAGTTCGCGACCAATCGCAAGTGGCGCGAGATCTTCCGCGAGCAACTGCGTCGATTGGACCTGGGCCTGGAGAACCGTCTGACGGATCGCATTGGTCTGTTGTCGGGTGGCCAGCGTCAAGCAGTCAGCCTGCTGATGGCCTCGCTGCAACCGTCGCGCATTCTGCTGCTGGATGAGCACACCGCCGCGCTGGACCCGAAAACGGCTGCCTTCGTGCTGGAGCTGACCGCCAAGATCGTCTCGGAGTCCAAGCTGACGACGATGATGGTCACGCACTCGATGCGCCAGGCGCTCGACTACGGTGACCGCACGGTGATGCTGCACCAGGGCAACGTGATCCTCGACGTGCAAGGCGAGGAGCGCAAAGGCCTGGACGTGCCGCATCTGCTGCAGAAGTTCGAGGAAACACGCGGCGCCAAGGTGGACGACGACGCGCTGCTGCTGGGCTGATCCATCGCATCAACATCACCTCGGCGGGCTCCCTCAGTGGAGCCCGCGACATTTCCAGCCCATGAGCAAGGCACACCGTCCGGCCATCAGCATCGCGCCCGCTCCACATGAGCAAGACGCGCCCACGCTGTCGAAAGGACAGCGATCATTCAACGCCCTCATCAAGCAGATCGAGAATCGGCGCAAGCGGCTGACTGACTGGGAAACCACCACGACGCAGTTCCAGGCCCGCTATGCCAGCGAGTTCCTGCCGCTGCAGCGGACCTGCACTGGCTTGAAGATCCGCATGGTGCACTCCCTGGACCAGGCTTACGAGCACGATGGGCTCACCAAGCCAGAACGCCGCAAGATATCCGCCCTCATCGTCGATCTGGCCGGCAATCTGATCGATGAAGACGCCAGCCTCAAGGCCATCTACAACAGGTACAGCGGAACGGACTTCGACCGTGAAGCCGCAGCACAAGCCGCGGAAATGAAATCGCGGCTGGAGGCGATGCTTGGTGTTGATCTGGGGGATGACGCGGATGCGCATTTGCAGGACGCCGTGCTGAAACGCGCCCGGGCGCACATCGAGCAGCAGGCGGCGAAAAAGGCAGCCCTCGCAAGCAAGCGCGAAGCACGCCGGGCTGCCCGACAGAAATCGCCCAAGCAGCTTGCAGCCGAAGCACGCGAGCAGGAGGAGCAAGCGCAGATCAGCCTGTCCATCCGCGAGGTCTATCGCAAGCTCGCCAGCGCCCTGCACCCTGACCGAGAAACCGATCCGCAGGAACGCGATCGGAAGACCCGGCTCATGCAGCGCGTCAACGAGGCCTATGACAAGGGCAACCTATTGCACCTGCTGGAGTTGCAGCTTGAGCTTGACCACATCGACCAGCGCTCGATCAACCACCTCAGCGAAGCGCGGCTGACGCACTACAACGAGATTCTGAAAGACCAGGTACGTGAGCTTGACCGGCAGATCCACCGTGTCGAGATGACGTTTCGGTATACCTACGGGTACCAGCGGGCCGGGGCGCTGTCTCCGGATGCGCCACTGCAGAATCTCGCCACCAACATCGGTGCCCTGCACCACACGATTCGCAATCTTGAGCAAGACCTTGCTGCGTTCGGCGACATCAAGGATCTGCGGCGCATGCTGAAGCGCGCGCAATCAACCAGCGATTCGATGCCCTTTTGAAAGGGAATCGGTTCAACCCAACAAAACGGGCACCCGAAGGTGCCCGTTTTGTTGGGTAGCTAAGTGGCCGTACAACGGCCTGCAAAGCCGTGTACGCCAGTTAGAAGCGGTGCTGCAGACCCGCCGTCACACCGATCTGGCTGTTGCCGTAGCCCACCACGTCACGCGACAGGCTCACGTTCTGGCCGTTCTGGGCCTTGGCGTACGCCGCCGACAGATACGCCGTGGTGCGCTTGGACAGCGCGTACTGGCCGCGCAGCGAGAACATGATCGGATCCGCCGAGTTGTTCACGCCCTTGATGTTCTGCTTGTACACCGCGCCGTACAGCGTGAAGGCCGGCGTGAAGTCGTAGCTGGCACCTGCCCAGTACATGTCGCTGCGCTGGGTGGCGGCGGTCGTGGTGAACGCGCGCTTGTAGTTGCGGTAGCCCGCGAACAGCTTCAGTGCGCCGAAGTCGTAGCTGGCACCCGCGTGGATGCCTTGGATATAGTCCGTCGTGTCAGCCGGCGTCACGCTCGTGCCTGCGCCATTCTGGCGGTCCCACGTGGCTGCAGCCGAGAAGCCGCCCACGCTGTAGCCGATACCCAGGTCGTACTTCGACGAGCTCTTGAAGTTGCCTGCAGCCTCGCCAAAGCCGACGGTGGCGCCCAGCTTCAGGCCACCGAAGGTGCCGTCATAGCGCACGGCGTTGGACGAGCGCGAGAACAGGCCGTCCTTGCGGTCGCCCGTGGCGGTGGACGACGTGGCCCACGAGTAGTTCGGCGCGTAGCCCATCGGGTCGTACGGCAGCATGAAGTCGTACGTGGTCGTGAAGGTACGACCGGCCACCACCTGGCCGAAGCCGCCTGCCAGCCCCACCACGGCGCGGCGGTCGAACAGCGTGTTGTCGGTGTCCAGCTTGCCGGTGTCGATGGCGATGCCGCTTTCCAGGTTGAAGACCGCCTTCAGGCCGCCGCCCAGGTCTTCCGTGCCGCGCATGCCCCAGCGCGAGGTGTTCTTGCCGCCCGACACCAGTCGGGTGACGCCGCCGCCGTTCGGGCCGGCGTGGTTCACATACTCGATGCCCGAGTCGACGATCCCGTACAGGGTCACGTTGGACGATTGTGCGGCTGCAGAGCCGGCGGTGGCGAACGCAACTGCCGCCAGCGCCATCGAAGTCATTTTCATCAGGTCTCCCTTATTCGTTGTCCTGCCGCAAGCGCCGCTGTGACGGGGTCTTGGGGCGGCACGGATCGTATGAGGGACGCACTTTCAGTTCACTTTCGATTGCCGGGAAATTGGGAGGGTGTGCTCAGAGGGCATCAGGGGTTTCCCCTAGCTTCAAAACGCCGGGGGATGTCTGTATTTCTCTGCGGCTTGTTGAGAAAAATCCGATATGCGCATTCTGTTGGTGGAAGACAACCTGAAGCTGGCCAGCACGCTGGAAGAAGCCCTGAGCCAGGCCGGCTTTACGGTTGACTGCGTGCACGACGGCCACGCGGCCGATCTGCTGCTCACCACGCAGGACTACGCCCTGGCCATTCTCGACATCGGCCTGCCGCGCCTGGATGGCCTAGAAGTGCTGCGCCGCCTGCGCGCCCGCAAGAACCCGCTGCCCGTGATGATCCTGACCGCCCACGGCGCCGTGGAAGAACGCGTGCGCGGCCTGAACCTCGGGGCTGACGATTACCTTGCAAAGCCGTTCGACCTGACCGAAGTCGAAGCACGTGCCCGCGCCTTGATCCGCCGCAGCCATGGCCACGAGAGCACGCAGCTGCAATGCGGCCCGCTGCACTACGACGGCATCAGCGGGGCCTTCACGCTCCATGGCGAACTGCTCGCCCTCACCGGCCGCGAGCGCGCCGTGCTGGAGGTGCTGATGCTGCGCGACGGCCGCGCGGTCAACAAGGCGGCCATCTCGGAAAAGATCTTCAGCATCAACGAATCCGTCAACGCCGATGCCATCGAGATCTACGTGCACCGCCTGCGCAAGAAGCTCGACGGCAGCGGCGTGGCCATCGTCATGCTGCGCGGACTCGGCTATCTGCTGGAAGCCACACCGGGCGCACCAGCAGACGCTGCCCCATGAGCCCGCCGAGCCTGCGCCGGCAGCTCTCGCTCTGGCTGCTGCTGCCGCTGTTGGGGCTGCTCGCACTGGATGCCTGGCTGACCTACACGCGCGCCATGAACGCCGCGCACGCCGCGTTTGACCGCACGCTGGGTGCATCCCTCAAGGCCATGCACGAAGGCGTGCGCCTGCGCGAAGGACGCTTCGCCATCGACCTGCCCTACCTGGCGCTGGAGATTCTGGAGTCGGAAACCGGCAGCAGCATTTTCTATCGGATTGCCGATACCGCTGGCAGCACGCTCACCGGCTACAACGAACTCCCTCTGCCCGGTGGGCGGCAACCCACGCCATATCGCACCGTCTTCTACGACACCACGTTCCGCAATATGCAGGTGCGCGTAGCGGCCCAGGCGGTACCCGTGCGTGATGCGCAGTCCTCGCAGATCCAGTTGGTGTGGCTGCTGGTGGGCGAAACGCTGGAACCGCGTGAGGCACTGGCCCACGAGATCCTGGCGGGCTCGCTGCAGCAGGAGGTGCTGCTGGTGGTGCTGGCCGTCGGCATTGTCTGGTTGGGCGTGCGGCGCGGGCTGCGGCCGCTGCGGCAGTTGAGCGAGAGCATGGCCAGCCGCGGCACCGATGAACTGGCGCCCCTGCCCCAGCACGGCTTGCCTGCGGAAGTCGCACCGCTGGTCGAGGCCATCAACCAGTACGTGGCGCGCCTGCTGCGCATGGTGCAGGCCCGCAAGCGCTTCTTTGCCGATGCGGCCCATCAATTGAAGACGCCACTCGCCGTCATCCAGGCGCAGTCAGAACTCGCCCTGCGCGAGCCCGACGGCGAGCGCATCCGCCGCCACCTTGAACCGCTGCACGGCACCGTGCGCCAGGCGGCCAAGGGCGTGCAGCAGTTGCTGTCGCTCTCGCGGCTGGAACCCGACAGTGGCTATGCCCCGCATTTGCAACCGCTGCGGCTGGACACGTTGGCTGGCGACGTGGCGCTTGAGCTTGCGCCCGTGGCCCGCAAGGCCGGCATCGACCTCGGCTTTGAAGGCGAGCCCATCATGGTGGCCGGTGAGCCCCAATGGCTGCAGGAGCTGATCGGCAACCTGCTAGACAACGCCATCCGCTACGCAGGCCACGGCGCCCGTGTGACCTTGCGCGTCAAACGCCAGACGATGGCCATGCTGGGCGACCAAGCTGTGTTGCAGGTGGAAGACGACGGCCCCGGCATTGCCGTGCCCGAGCGCGATGCCGTGTTCAGCCGCTTCTATCGCGGCGCGGCTGCGGCGGCCGCGCAAGACCAGGACGGCAGCGGCCTGGGCCTGGCCATCGTGCGGGAAATCGCCCGCGTGCATGGCGGCACCGTGGCGCTATCCGAAACGCCCGGCGGCGGGCTGACTGTCAGCGTGTGCCTGGCGCTGGCCCCAGCGGACGAGCCGATCGCCTGACCACCCATCACGCGCATCTGCTTGCCGTGGTTGCTGCAGGACAACATCCGTTTGCATGCAATGGCGCGATGCGCCAGCGACAGTGCACCGCTTTCGTGACGACGCGCCGCACCATTTTCAGGCAGGCGAGCCACCTGCCTCTGCTGCTCAAATTGGTTCCATCCAATCCGCTGCGCGCCTCGCCGCACCTGCTCCGGCAGCGACCTACACTTCTGCAACGGCGTCACCCGCAAAAAATCCCCGTCATGCTTGCCGGAGCAAGGCCTTGGGGCTTTTCCCTATTGTGGTGCTGGAGGGCCCGCAGCCCGCTAGCGGTGCAAGTTCGGCTGCCTGAATTGGCTCTATCAAATAACCAGAATTGGGTCCACTTTGCAAAACAATCAGCCGCTATAGTCCATCCACAAATCGTCACAACACGACGGGAAACGGCAGGAGGCAGCAATGAAGACCGACGACGTGATCGTCAGCTTTCGCGGTGTACGCAAGACGTATGACGGCGAAACCCTCGTGGTCAAGCATCTCGACTTGGACATCTACCAGGGCGAGTTCCTCACCCTGCTCGGCCCCTCCGGCTCGGGCAAGACCACGTGCCTGATGATGCTGGCCGGGTTTGAATTCCCGACCGGCGGCGAGATCCGCCTGGAAGGCGCGCTGCTCAACAACGTGCCGCCGCACAAGCGCAACATCGGCATGGTGTTCCAGAACTACGCGCTGTTCCCGCACCTGACGGTGGCGCAGAACGTGGAATACCCGCTGACCGTGCGCAAGATCCCCGCCAGCGAGCGCGCAGACCGCGTGCACAAGGCCCTGCAGATGGTGCGCATGGAAGGCTTTGCCAAGCGCTACCCCGCGCAGCTTTCGGGCGGTCAACAGCAACGCATTGCCCTGGCCCGCGCGCTGGTGTTCGAGCCCAAGCTGGTGCTGATGGATGAACCGCTGGGCGCGCTCGACAAGCAACTGCGCGAACACATGCAGTACGAGCTGAAGTCGCTGCATGAAAAGCTCGGCGTGACCTTCGTCTACGTCACGCACGACCAGGGCGAGGCACTCACCATGTCCGACCGCGTGGCCGTGTTCGACAAGGGCATCGTGCAGCAGCTCGACACGGTGGACAGCCTGTATGAGCGCCCGTGCAACGAGTTCGTCGCCAACTTCATCGGCGATAGCAACACGCTGCGCGGCACCGTCACCCGCATCGAGGGGGATTACTGCGAACTGCAGCTCAATGACGGCGCCCGCATCCTGGGCCGCAACATCGCCGGCGCCAGCGTGGGCGCCACGGCCACCGGCTGCATCCGCCCAGAACGCATGCGCCTGATGGATGGCGCACCGGCCAACGCCAACGCACTCACCGGCCAGACACGCGGCCTCGTCTACTTTGGCGACCACGTGCGCATGCGCTGCGCCCTGCCCGACCAACCCGAATGTTTCGTCAAGGTGCCGCTGGGCACGCGCGCGCTCGAAGGCTTTGCGCCGGGCGCGCCGATCCAGCTTGAGTTCGCACCCGAACACCTGCGCGTTTTTGCATGACGCACGCGGGCAACCCTGCCCGCATGCCACGACCACACGTTGTACCCACACGCCAAAAAGAGGAGCCAGGAATGAAACACATCACGAAGACGCGGTTGAGCGTACTTGCCGGCGCATTCGCCATTGCATTCGGCACCCATGCTGCGGAAATCACCGTCGTCAACTTCGGCGGTGCCAACGGCGATGCACAGAAGGCCGCGTTCAACAAGCCGTTCGAAGCACAGACCAGCAACAAGGTCACCGTGGTCGAGTACAACGGCGAGCAAGCCAAGATCAAGGCCATGGTGGAAGCCAAGCACGTCAACTGGGACGTGGTGGAAGTCGAATCCGGCGACATCGGCCGGGGTTGCGATGAGGGCCTCTTCGAGAAGCTCGACTGGAGCAAGATCGCCAAGAAGAGCGACCTGATCCCCGAGTCGCCGAGCACCTGTGGCGTGGGCTTCTTCGTGTGGTCCACCGCCATGGCCTACAACGCCGACAAGCTCAAGACCGCCCCCACCGGCTGGGCCGATTTCTGGGACGTGAAGAAATTCCCGGGCAAGCGCGGCATGCGCAAGGGCGCGCGCGGCAACCTGGAATTCGCGCTGATGGCCGACGGCGTGCCGCCCAAGGAGGTCTACAAGGTGCTGGCCACCAAGGACGGCCAGAACCGCGCGTTCAAGAAGCTCGATCAACTGAAGGCCAACATCCAGTGGTGGGAAGCCGGTGCACAGCCGCCGCAGTTCCTGGTGGCGGGCGATGTGGTGATGTCCACCGCGTTCAACGGCCGCATCGATGCCGCGCAGCGCGAAGGCAAGAACCTGAAGGTGGTCTGGAACGGCAGCATCTACGATCTGGACTACTGGGCCATCCCCAAGGGCGCACCGAACAAGGCGCTGTCTGAGCAGTACATCGCCTACACGCTGTCGCAGAAGCCGCAGCAGGAATACGCCAAGCACATCGCCTACGGCCCGGCCAACGTGGCAGCCATCAAGGCGCTCGATGCCAAGACGCAGGCCAACATGCCTAACTCGCCCGAGAACGCCAAGAACGCCGTGCTGCAGAACCTCCAGTTCTGGACGGACCACGGCGACGAGCTGGAACAGCGCTTCGCCTCGTGGGCGTCGAAGTAACGATGTAGTGCAGTGACCGCGCGGATGCTGTGTCGAGTCGACATGGCATCCGCCGGATGAATCTCCGCAGCACTTGGCGAGGCAGCATTGAACACCATGACCATCGCGGCTGAATCGGTTCCGGAATCGACGGCCAAACTCAAACGCGAACTGAAGAGCGCTGAGGCGCGCAGGCGTGCCATGGCGCTGGCGCTGGTGGCGCCGCTCGCCATCTTCCTGCTGCTGATCTTCGTCGTGCCGATCGGCGCCCTGCTCACGCGCGCCGTGCAGAACCCCGAGGTGGCCGACGCGCTGCCCAAGACAGTCGCCGCGCTCAAGAACTGGGACCGCAAATCACCACCTGCCGATGCCGCCTACGTTGCATTAGCCGCCGACCTCACCACCGTCAGCGAAGGCGAAGCGATGGGCGCCCTGGCCCGCCGCCTGAATACCGAAATCCCCGGTTTCCGCTCGCTGGTCGCCAAGACCGCGCGCGCCATGCCGCTGGTCGATGACCAAGGCAAGGCACTCACACTCACGCCCGACCAGACCCGCGCCAAACTCCTCGAACTCGACGAGCGCTGGGGCGATGCCACCTACTGGCAGGCCATCGCCAAGAACGGCAGCCGCACGTCGCCGTTCTACCTGCTGGCCGCGCTGGACCATCGGCAAGATGCCTTCGGCCATATCGAAGCGACCGACCCCGACGAGCAGATCTACGTGACGGTATTCATCCGCACCTTCGTCATCAGCGCGATGGTGACGCTGTTCGCGCTGCTGCTGGGCTATCCGCTGTCGTACTGGATCGCCTCGCTGCCGGAGCGCCGTGCGAACCTCGTCATGGTGCTGGTGCTGATTCCGTTCTGGACCTCCATCCTCGTGCGCGTGGCCGCGTGGATCGTGCTGCTGCAGACCGAAGGCCTGATCAACCATGGCCTGATGGACCTCGGCATCATCAAGGAGCCGCTGGCGCTGCTGTTCAACCGCGTGGGCGTCTATATCTCGATGACGCACATCCTGCTGCCGTTCATGATCCTGCCGCTGTACAGCGTGATGAAGTCGATTCCTCCCACGTACCAACGCGCGGCGGTGTCGCTGGGCAGCCATCCGTTTGCTGCGTTCTGGCGCGTGTATGTGCCGCAGACCTACCCCGGCATCGGTGCCGGCGCACTGCTGGTGTTCATCCTCGCGCTGGGCTACTACATCACCCCCGCACTGCTCGGCGGCCCGAACGACCAGATGGTCAGCTACTACGTGGCCTACTTCACCAACGTCACCATCAACTGGGGCATGGCCTGCGCGCTGGGCGCCCTGCTGTTGCTCGCCACGCTGGTTCTGTATGCGGTGTATGGGCGCTTCACGCGGCCCAAGGTTCGTGTCGGCTAACGGAGAACATCGATCATGAAACTCGCCAAACCGATGTTCGCCCCGCACACCTCGCTCGTCGAGCGCATCTGGTACTTCACGCTGCGCGGCCTGGCCGTGCTGACACTGCTCTACCTCGTGCTGCCGGTGCTGGTGATCGTGCCGTTGTCGTTCTCGTCGAGCACGTTCCTCTCGTACCCGATTCCGAGCTATTCGCTGCGCTGGTATCAGAACCTTGTCACGTCGGATGAATGGCGCATGGCGGCCAAGAACAGCTTCATCGTCGCGCCGGCTGCCACGATTGTGGCCACGGTGCTCGGCACGCTGGCCGCCATCGGCCTGAACAAGGCGGACTTCCGCGGCAAGGGGCTGCTGATGGCGGTGCTGGTGTCGCCGATGATCGTGCCGGTGGTCGTCGTCGGTGTCGGCATGTATCTGTTCTTCGCACCGCTGGGGCTCGCCAATACGTATATCGGGCTGATCCTCGCGCATGCGGCGCTGGGGGTGCCGTTTGTGGTGACGACGGTGTTGGCGACGCTGCAGGGCTTCAATCACAACCTGGTGCGAGCGAGCCTGTCGCTGGGAGCGAATCCTGTGATGACGTTCTTCCGGATCACGCTGCCGGTGATTGCGCCGGGCGTCATCTCAGGGGCGTTGTTTGCCTTTGCGACGTCGTTTGATGAGGTGGTGGTGACGCTGTTCCTGGCGGGCGCCGATCAGGTGACGCTGCCGCGCCAGATGTTCACCGGGATTCGCGAGAACATCTCGCCGACGATTGCTGCGCTGGCGACGATTTTGATTGTGTTCTCGACTTGTCTGCTGCTGACGTTTGAGTGGTTGCGGGGGCGAGCTGCGGCCAAGGCGGTGGCTTGATTGCGTGTTTTTGCTTTGCTGTGTGTTGGCCTTGCTGGTCCATCCCTTGTTTCATCCCCTGCCGGGGCTGACTCACTTTCTTTGTCTTGCCAAAGAAAGTAAGCAAAGAAAGGCGCGCCCGATGCGGCGACTTCCCCTTGAATTTATGTGACCGTGCGGGGAAGGAGCCAAACTCGCTTCGCTCAGACAAGGCTCCTTCCTTTTTCCGCACGCCCACAGAAATTCAAGGCGCCGCATAGGGCAAGGAAAAGCAAACCATCTTTTGCCCGCGCACGACTTCGTCTTGTCATCCCCTCAGCGTGCCTGACTCGACCGCATTGGCGCTCGCCTCCGCACCGCGTTGGTTTGGCCTTTGACGTTCCTGCCCTTGATGGCGCCTTGAATTTTCGTAAGCGGGCGGAAAAAAAGACGGGGAACTGTCTGAGCGCAGCGAGTTTTCCCCGTCTCCGCCCGGTTACGAAAATTCAAGGAGGGGGTCGCCATCTCGGGCGCGCCTTTCTTTTGCTTGGCAAGACAAAGAAAAGTGAGTCGGCCCCGGCAGGGGACGATACCGGGGATGGACCACCAACAGAAAGACATCCCGCCCCACCCCCAACAGAACCTCACCACCCAATCCCAAAGCCCGACGCTTGCAGCGCTTTTACCGAATCACGGGCTCGGAAGCACCAACTGTCGCCCCCAAAGCCCCGCGTGCCGAGCGCTGAACGCCATGGCATCGGAGCTTTTAGCTCGGCGGCCGAGGCTCTGAGCTCCGACGTTGGACCTCAGAGCTCCAAAAGCGCACCTTTTAGGTGCACCACCGGACCTCCGCAGCTCCAACATTGGAGTTGAGAACTCCAGCGTCGAACCTTTGAGGTCCAGCTTCGGGTCTCAGAGTCCCGACCTCGGGCCTGCGATCTCGGCGCGCGGACCTTTTCGCTCCATCAACGGACCGTCAGACCTCCAACGCCGGAGCACAGAGATCCAGCGTTGGACCTCGGACCTCCGTGCATGGCACTTCGAGCGGCTCAGAGGAACATTCCACCCGAAGCCTCGATACGCTGCGCGTTGATCCACCGGTTGTCCGGCGACAGCAGCGACGCCACCACGCCACCAATGTCATCCGGCAGACCCACGCGGCCCAGCGCGGTGTTGGAGGCCACCATCGCATTCAGATTGGCGTTGTCACGCACGGCACCGCCACCAAAATCCGTCTCGATGGCGCCCGGCGCGACCACGTTCACGGCAATGCCACGGGGCCCAAGCTCCTTCGCCAGATACTTGGTCAGCACCTCGATCGCGCCCTTCATCGCCGCATACGCGCCGTAGCCCGGCAACGCAAAGCGCGCCAGCCCCGACGAGATATTCACGATGCGCCCGCCGTCGGCCATCAGCGGCAGCAGGATCTGCGTGAGGAAGAACACGCCCTTGAAGTGCACGTTCATCAGCTCGTCGAACTGGGCTTCGGTGGTCTCGGCCACGGTGGCATGCGTGCCAACGCCAGCGTTGTTGACGAGATAGTCGAAGCGCTCGGCCTTCCATTGCGCCAGCACACCGCGCACGGCATCCGCAAAGGCCGGGAAGGTGGCGATCTTGCCGGTATCGAGTTGCAGCGCGGCGGCGCGGCGGCCCTGAGCGGTCAGCTCGGCCACCAGCGCATCGGCGTCTGCGCGGTTGCTGCGGTACGTGAAGATCACGTCAGTGCCGCGCTGGGCCAGCTTCTGCACCATGTTCTTGCCGAGGCCTCGGCTGCCGCCGGTCACGATGGCGATGGGGGTGTGGGTCTGGGTCATCTTGCTCTCCGTTGGGTTAAGGGTGTCGAGCACCGTGAGAGCATGGTATTGGGCGATAAACCAGGAATAAATCTCGCTTATTCTATTGCTGTGTTTGCCCACAGATAACAATCGCCCCACCCACGCCATGTCCACCAACCGACTCGAAGCCATGCAGATCTTTGTGCGCGTGGCGGAACTCGCCAGCTTCACGCGCGCCGCAGAGGCTCTGAGCATCCCCAAGCCCGCCGCCTCGGTGGCGGTGCAGCAACTGGAAACAATGCTCGGCACGCGCCTGCTGCACCGGACCACGCGCAAGGTGCAGCTCACGCAAGACGGTCAGACCTTCTACGAGCGCTGCCAGGATCTGCTGGCCGACATGGATGAACTGCAGACCATGTTCCGCCAGAGCCCGCAGGCGCTGCGCGGCCGGCTGCGCGTGGATATGCCGGTGGGCGTCGCACGCCGCATCGTCATCCCCGCCCTGCCCGGCTTTCTGGAGGCACATCCCGATCTGGAGATCGAACTCTCCAGCACCGACCGCCGTGTCGACCTCGTGCGCGAAGGGTTCGACTGCGTGCTGCGTATCGGCGCCCTCACCGACAGTAGCCTCATCGCCCGACCGCTCGGCCAGTTGCATCAGATCAACTGCGCCAGCCCCGGCTATATCGCGCGCTACGGCATGCCAACAACGCTGGAAGACCTCGACCACCATCGCATCGTCCATTACGTGCAGACGCTGGGCACCAAATCGCCAGGATGGGAGTACACGGTGGATGGCCGGTCCGCGTTCCGGCCGATGCAGGGGGCGGTGACGGTCAGTTCAGCAGAGAGCTATGACGCTGCATGCCGTGCAGGGCTGGGGATGATTCAGGCGCCGGTGTATGCGGGGCTGTCATCGGCCATTGCAGATGGCACGCTGATGGAGGTGATGCCCGACCTGCGCCCGCCGCCGATGCCGGTGTCGCTGGTGTATCCGAACCGGCGGAATCTGCCCGTGCGGGTACAGGTGTTCATGCATTGGATGGAGGGGTTGTTGGGTCCGTATCTGGAGGCGCGGCCTTCGGGTTCGTAGGGAGTCGCCCGGTAATTGATCTGTTTGTCTCGAACAGGTCAGTTCCTTTCCATTTGAGAAGCCGCTGAACCTATAAAATACGGCTTCGCCGCGATTCCCGTGGCAACCGCACTCAGCACCCATGTTACGTTTAAGCGAAGTCAAACTCCCTCTGGACCATGCCGAAGACGATCTTGAAGCCGCAGTTCGCGCGCGCCTCAAGGATCTCGGCGTAGCGGCAGACGGGCTCGTCCGTTACACCGTATTCCGCCGTGCCCACGATGCACGCAAGCGCTCGGATATCAAGCTGACCTATATCGTCGACGTCGAAGTCAGGAACGAGGCAGCCGTGCTCAAGCGGATCGCCGGCGCGCCGCATTGCGGGGTCACACCGGACATGACCTACCGCTTTGTTGCGCAGGCACCCGAGCACACAACGCGCCCGCGTCCGGTGGTGATCGGCATGGGGCCGTGCGGCCTGTTCGCGGGTCTGATCCTCGCGCAGATGGGGTTCCGTCCCATCATCCTCGAACGTGGCAAGGCCGTGCGCGAACGCACCAAGGACACCTTTGGCCTGTGGCGCAAGAGCGTACTCAACCCGGAATCCAACGTGCAGTTTGGTGAAGGCGGCGCCGGGACGTTTTCCGACGGCAAGCTGTACAGCCAGATCAAGGATCCGCACCACTACGGCCGCAAGGTGCTCGAAGAGTTCGTCAAGGCGGGCGCGCCGGAAGACATCCTGTATCTGAGCCGGCCGCACATCGGCACGTTCCGCCTCGTCAGCATGGTGGAAAAAATGCGCGCCACCATCCACGAGCTGGGCGGCGAAGTGCGCTTCGAAACCCGGGTGGACGATATCGAAATCGATCAGGGCAAGGTGCGCTCGCTCAAGCTCTCGAATGGTGAAACGCTGCGGTGCGACCACGTCGTGCTGGCCGTTGGCCACAGCGCCCGCGACACGTTCCAGATGCTGCACGATCGCGGTGTGTATATGGAAGCCAAGCCGTTTTCGCTGGGCTTTCGCATCGAACATCCGCAGGGGCTGATCGATCGTGCCCGCTTCGGCAAGTTTGCGGGCCACAAGCAACTCGGCGCGGCCGACTACAAGGTGGTCCACCACTGCAGCAATGGCCGGGCGGTTTACAGCTTTTGCATGTGCCCTGGCGGCACGGTGGTGGCGGCGACCTCCGAGCCGGGCCGCGTGGTCACCAATGGCATGAGCCAGTATTCCCGCGCCGAGCGCAATGCGAATGCGGGCATCGTCGTCGGCATCACGCCGGAAGACTATCCTGGCGGGCCGCTGGCGGGCATCGCGTTCCAGCGCAAATGGGAAGAGCGGGCATTCGAGCTCGGCGGCGGCAACTACCAGGCGCCCGGTCAACTGGTCGGGGATTTCATCGCCGGCCGGCCGTCGACGTCGCTTGGCTCCGTCATCCCGTCGTACAAGCCGGGCGTGCACCCAACCGATCTCAGCACGGCGCTCCCGGACTACGTGATCGAAGCCATCCGTGAAGCACTCCCCCAGCTCGATAAGAAGATCGCAGGCTTCGCGCTGCACGACGCCGTGCTCACCGGCGTGGAGACGCGCACTTCGTCACCGCTGCGGATTCGACGCAAGGACGATTACCAAAGCATGAACGTCGAAGGTCTATATCCGGCTGGCGAAGGTGCCGGGTATGCCGGTGGGATCTATTCGGCGGCCATCGACGGCATCGAAGTGGCGCAAGCGGTGGCACTCAATCTGACATCGACGCACGCGTCCTGATGTGTGGGAGTGTGGGCGGCTGGTAAGCCGCCGCACGACACGAATACTACCGCTACCCCACCAAGGTGTATTACGGATAAGCCAATGCCCCGCGCCGCAGCCCGAGTCGACGACGGTGTGCGTGCAGCAATGCGCCCGCAAATGAAAACGGCGCCGAGGTAACCCCGGCGCCGTTTGCCATGCTGCCCGCGAGTGCTGGGCCAGTCTGCATCGTGATGCCTGCGGCTCACGCGCTGGCGTTGCCCTCACCGACCTCGCGCCAACGACGTAGCGACACCAACGGCGCAGGCACCCAACGGTCCAGCCCCTTGAACAGCAAGACCAGGACACCCGCCCCACCCAACACCGCCACCGTATTCGCCAACGCGGCCGGATACCCGATCTTCGCCACATTCAAGAACGGATAGGGATACCACCCGCTCAACGCGCCGTGCACGAAGGTGTACGCCAGCCACACCGCCGGCCAGATCAGCGACAGCGCCACGGTCGGCCACCCGATGCGTGGCCGGGGGCCGAACAGCAGCCAGCCGACAAGCGCCATCCATGGCGAGACGTAGTGAAAGCCGTCTGACGCCAAGCGTGCCAACCCCGTTGCCTTCGAGAGCGGCGCGAGCACGATGTGAAACACCAGCCCCGTCGTCGCGATGCCGAGCAGAGCATCGAGCCTGATTACGCGCCACCATTTGCCGTCTCGCGCCGGATCAATCGCTAGGGTGATGGCAATCGCCGCAACCAGGATGTTGCTTTGGATGGTGAAGTAGCTGAACAGCCGGACAAGCCGCGTGACAAGCGAAACCTGGCTACCCACGCCGCTGGCGGTCAAGGTGACCTGCACGATCAGTGCAACGACGATGACGGCGGCCAACACGGCATGCCATGCCCGTGCCAGCCGCATCGGTGATGCATTGATCGGCTCAGCCATGCATCAAGCCATCCACTTGCGTGCGTTGCGGAACATGCGCATCCACGGGCTGCTGCCGTCGCCGGCGGCTTCCCATTCCTTCGGATGCCAGCTCATCTGCACCGCGCGGAACACGCGTTCCGGGTGCGGCATCAGCGCAGTGAATCGACCGTCGTGCGTCGTCACCGAGGCAATGCCTTGCGGCGAGCCGTTCGGGTTCAGCGGGTACGTCTGCGTGACTTCGCCGCGGTTGTCGACGTAGCGCAGACCGACGGCCACCTTGTCGATGTCGCCTTGCTGCGAGAAGTCGGCATAGCCCTCGCCGTGCGCGACGACGATGGGGATGCGGCTGCCTTCCATGCCCGCGTAGAAGATCGACGGGGACGCTTCCACCTGCACGGTCACCAGGCGGCCTTCGTATTGCTCCGACTGGTTGCGCGTGAATTTCGGCCATGCGCCGGCGCCCGGGATGATCGGGGCAAGGTTCGCCATCATCTGGCAGCCGTTGCACACGCCCAGTGCGATCGAGTCGGTGCGGTTAAAGAAGGCCGCGAACTGCTCGGCCAGCATGCTGTTGAAGAGGATCGTCTTCGCCCAGCCTTCGCCCGCGCCGAGCACGTCGCCGTAGCTGAAACCGCCGCAGGCGACGAAGCCCTTGAACCCGGCGAGGTTCGTGCGGCCGGCCAGCAGGTCGCTCATGTGGACGTCGTAGGTGTCGAAGCCGGCCTTGTCCATTGCGTAGGCCATTTCGATCTGCGAGTTCACGCCCTGCTCACGCAGGATCGCCATGCGCGGGCGCGCGCCCGTGGCGATGAAAGGTGCGGCCACGTCTTCCGCAATGTCAAACGTGAGCTTGGGCGAGATGCCCGGGTCTTCGGCATCCAGCAGGATGTCGTATTCGCTCTGCGTGCACTCGGGGTTGTCGCGCAGGCTGGCGATGCGCCAGGAGACGTCCGTCCAGGTGCGTTGCAGTTCGATGCGCGAGGCGCTGAAGACCTTCTTGGCGTCGCGCCAGATTTCGATGTGGCCGTTGGCATTCGGCGCGCCGATCACGTGGCTGCAACCGGATAGGCCGTGCTCACGCAGCACCGCGAAGACGGCGTCGCGCTGAGCCAGCGGCACTTGAATGACAGCACCGAGTTCTTCGGAGAACAGCGCACGCAGGGTCAGATCGGCACGGCGGCCGGAGACTTGCTGCGCCCAGTTCTTGGCGTCGCCATGGTCGGCTGCGTCGTCGAGCGTGAGCATGTCGACGTTGATCGACACGCCGCAGTGGCCAGCAAACGCCATCTCGCAGACGGTCGCCCACAAGCCGCCGTCGGAGCGGTCGTGGTAAGCAAGCAGCGCACCGCTAGCGTTCAGCTGTTGGATGGCGGCGAAGAAGCGCTTGAGGTCTTCCGCGTCGTCCACGTCCGGCACGCTGTTGCCGATCTGCTGCGTGACCTGCGCCAGGATGCTGCCGCCCATGCGGTTCTTACCGCGGCCTAGGTCGATCAGGATCAGCGTGGTGTCAGCCGGCGCGCTCGTCGATTCGACTTGCTTCAACTGCGGCGTGAGCGTCTTGCGCACGTCCGTCACCGGCGCGAAGGCCGAGACGATGAGCGACACCGGCGCGACCACTTCCTTGGCCTTGCCGTCGTCTTCCCACTTGGTGCGCATCGACAACGAATCCTTGCCCACCGGAATGCTGATGCCCAGTGCCGGGCACAGATCCATGCCGACAGCCTTGACCGTGTCGTACAGGCGGGCGTCTTCGCCGTTCACGCCGCAGGCGGCCATCCAGTTGGCCGACAGCTTGAGTTGCGTGAGCGAGTCGATCGGTGCGGCGGCGATGTTGGTGATGGACTCACCGATGGCCATGCGGCCCGATGCCGGTGCGTTGATGACGGCCAGCGGCGTGCGCTCGCCCATCGTCATCGCTTCACCAGTGTAGCCCTTGTAGTCGAGCGTGGTGACAGCCACGTCGGCCACCGGCACTTGCCACGGGCCGACCATCTGGTCGCGCGTGTTCAGGCCGCCGACGGTGCGGTCGCCAATGGTGATGAGGAACGACTTGCTGGCGACGGTCGGATGGCGCAGCACATCGCGTGCGACGACTTCCAGGTCCAGTCCGGTCACGTCCACTTCCGGCAGCTCTTGCGCCACGCGGCGCACGTCACGATGCATGCGCGGCGGCTTGCCGAGCAGCACGTCCATCGGCATGTTGACCGGGAAGTGGTCGGGGGCGTCCGCTGCAGCGTCGCTGTCGACCACTTGCAGTTGCTGCTCATCCGTGGCGAAACCGACTACCGAGAACGGCGCGCGCTCGCGCTCGCACATGGCCTGGAAGCGCGGGAAATCGCCCGGGGCGATGGCCAGCGTGTAGCGCTCTTGCGATTCGTTGCACCAGATTTCTGCGGGGCTCAGGCCCGACTCTTCCAGATGCACCTGGCGCAGGTCGAAGCGTGCGCCCTTCTCCGCGCCGTCCACGATTTCCGGGAAGGCGTTGGAGATGCCGCCCGCGCCCACGTCGTGGATCGACAGGATCGGGTTGTCTTCACCCAGCGCCCAACACGCGTTGATGACTTCCTGCGCGCGGCGCTGCATTTCGGGGTTGCCGCGCTGGACGGAGTCGAAGTCCAGATCAGCGGTGTTGGTGCCGGTGGCCATCGAGCTGGCGGCGCCGCCGCCCATGCCGATGCGCATGCCGGGGCCGCCGAGTTGAATCAGCAGCGTGCCGGCAGGCAGGCCGTGCTTGTGCGTGTGGCCGGCGTCGATGTTGCCGATGCCGCCGGCAATCATGATCGGCTTGTGATAGCCGCGCACGGTGCCGCCCACGTTCTGCTCGTAGACGCGGAAATAGCCGCCCAGGTTGGGCCGGCCGAATTCGTTGTTGAACGCGGCGCCGCCGATCGGGCCTTCGATCATGATCTGCAGCGGCGAGGCGATGCGCTCCGGCTTGCCGATCGGGCCGGCAGCGGCTTCGTCCGGGTTGCGGTGCGCCACGGGCTGGGCCGTATCGCGGGCGTTTTCCCACGATTGCACAGCTTCCGGCAGCAGCAGGTTCGACACGGTGAAGCCGGTCAGGCCCGCCTTGGGCTTGGCGCCACGGCCGGTGGCGCCTTCGTCGCGGATTTCACCGCCCGCGCCGGTCGATGCGCCCGGGAACGGCGAGATGGCGGTCGGGTGGTTGTGCGTCTCCACCTTCATCAGCGTGTGCGTGAGGGCTTCGCGGCGGCCGTATTGCGGCACGCCCGTCGCGGCCTCGGTACCTGCATGCGCGAACCAGCGCTCGGCCATGCCGCCTTCCATCACTGCGGCGTTATCCGAATACGCCACGATCGTGCCCTGCGGCGCGAGCTGGTGCGTGTTGCGGATCATCGCGAAGAGCGACTTGTCCTGCGTCTCGCCGTCGATGGTCCAGTCGGCGTTGAAAATCTTGTGGCGGCAGTGCTCGCTGTTGGCCTGCGCGAACATCATCAGTTCGACGTCGGTCGGGTTGCGTTCGAGCTTGCGGTAAGCGTCGACCAGGTAGTCGATCTCGTCATCAGACAGGGCCAGGCCCATTTCGACGTTGGCGGCTTCCAGGGCCTGACGGCCACCGGCGATATCGACAAAGCGCAATGCCTTGGCGGGCAGCACGTCGAAAAGGCCATAGCCGGCTTCGCGCGAGTCGATCACCACTTCGGTCATGCGGTCGTGCAGGTGTTCGGCCACAGCGGCGCGGGTGGCGTCGTCCAGGTGCTTGCGGCTGCCGGTGAGCGCCCCCAGGAGGCCCTTCTTGCGGGTGACGGTGAATTCCACACCGCGCTCGATGCGGTGGATTTGTGGCAGCGCGCAGTGGCGGGCGATTTCCGTCGCCTTGCTGGCCCACGGCGAGATCGTGCCAAAGCGCGGGATGACCACAAAGCGATCGCCCTCGACCTCAGTCGGTGCGGGCGAGCCGTAGGTCAGCAGCGCCTGCACACGGGAAGACTCATCGGCCGACAGGGGCGTGTCGGCTGCAACAAAGTGCAGGTATTGCGCGCTGACGGCTTCGATATCCGGATCGATGCGCTTGAGGGTGGAAAGCAGGCGTTGCTGGCGGAAGGCGGACAGCGCGAGAGCGCCGGGAAAGCACGAGAAATGCGCCATGGTGGGCAAGGCAGGCAGTAGCTGGAAGAGGAGTATTCCCGGCGTGCGCGGGAAAACCGCTATTGTACCTTGCCCTGCCCCTGTTACCGACGGTCAAATCGGCCGGAAATCGTCGGCCAAGGCCCTTGCCGAGGCTGAAACAAGCGTTTTAGAGCGAGGTTGCCGAGCGGGCTGCCTGCTCATACAGGCCCGTCAGCACACGCAGCAGACGCGCCAGCTCGCCAATTTCGGCATTTTCCTCGCCGCCGGGCGAGATATTGCTCGTCAGGCACTGCTCGCGAATCTCGCGGTAGCGGGCACAGGCGCGCTCGCCGGCCGGAGTGGTGGTGTAAGTGACTTCCTTGCCGCTGCGCGTGCCCTCTACCAGCTCCATCCCCTGCAGCTTCTTTAGGGAATACGTGACGAGATGGGTGTCTTCCACGTTCAGCACGAAGCAGATGTCGGCCAGCCGCTTGGCGCGGCCACGGTGGTTGACGTGGTGCACCACCAGCACATCGAGGAAGGTCAGATCGCGCACGCCAGCGGCGGCCATGCAGCGCACGCACCAGCGGTTGTAGGCGTTGTAGGCCGTGTTGAGCGCAAATTCGAACTCCGACAACTCGGGGCTGCGCGCCGACACCAGATGCGATGAAGACACGATCGGTCCGCCAGCACTTTCCCCTCTCGCAGCTTGATTGGCAGCAGCTTGCGGCAGATCGGCTTTCGGAGTGGTCGGCGATTTAGACATGCGGAACATGCGCAACGCGGGCGCGGAAAGGTCAGAAACGGTCGGAAACGCGGGCTATTGTAAGAGAATAGATCGTCATGTCTGCTCCGGCGTGCCCACAGTCACGCAGTCATCATGTCCGCACATCCCACCTGGCGTGAAATCCTCATCAACGGTGCCCTGGCAGCACACCATGGCGCCGACCTGCTTTTCGGCACAGCGGGCATCCGCGCGCTGGAAGCCGCTGCACACCGTCCGCTCGGCTCCCTCGAACCATTCACCCTGATGGCCCGCGCCGGCGAGGCCGCCGCCGACTGGCTCCAGACCCGCGCGCCGCACGGGCCCCTGCTGCTGCTGGCCGGCCCCGGCAACAACGGCGGCGACGCGCTTGTCGCGGCGACGGTGCTGCACCTGGCCGGGCGCGCCGTCACCGTGTGGCTGGCCGCCGACCCGGCCAAGTTGCCCGACGATGCCCGCCGCGCCTGGACCGAGGCGCGCGCAGCCAACGTACCGATCGAAATGCTGCATACCCCCGCCTCCGTCCCGGCCACGACCACAGCCATCGTCGATGGGCTGTTCGGGATCGGGCTGACGCGGCCGTTGACCGGGCTGCACGTGGCGCTGGTTGACACGCTCAATGCCAGCAGCCTGCCGGTCTATGCGCTCGACATGCCCTCCGGGCTGAACGGCGATACGGGCCAGCCGCCAGTACCAGGATCGCCCGTGGTGCGGGCACGTGCCACGCTCACATTCCTCGCCGTCAAACCGGGCTTGCTGACCGGCGGTGGCCGCGATGCCGCCGGCGATATCGCACTGGCCGATCTGCAGGCCGCACAGCCGGCGTACGACGGTGTGATCGAAGCCGAAGCGCTCATCAACACGCCGGCGCGCTGGCTTGCCCATCTGCCACGGCGCAAGCACGATGGACACAAGGGGTCGTACGGCAGCGTCGCGATCGTCGGTGGTGCGCACGGAATGGTGGGGGCGCCGCTGCTGGCCGCGCGCGGCGCGCTTTACCTGGGCGCAGGCAAGGTGCATGCGGTCTCGCTGGCGGCTGATGCGCCGCGTGTGGATCCAGCCCAACCCGAACTCATGCTGCATACGTGGGGCACCCTCGACCTGGGTGGCATGCAAGCGCTGGCCGTGGGCCCGGGCATGAGTGCGTCCAAGGATGCCGAAGCGGCGCTCGACCACCTGCTGGACCGGATGCTGTCGTCGCGCATCCCCGCCGTGTTCGATGCCGATGCACTGAACCTGTTTGCCAGGGTGCCCGCGCTGCTCGCCCATCTGACGCAACTGGCGCAAAGCGGCGTGCCCGTGGTGCTGACGCCGCATCCGCTTGAAGCAGCGCGCCTGCTGCAGATTGATGCGCAAACCGTTCAACGTGACCGTCTGGCCGCTGCCAAGGCGCTCGTCAACCGGACAGGCGCTGTCGTCGTGCTCAAGGGCTCGGGCACTGTGATTGCTGCGCCAGGCATGACGCCCGCCGTCAACCCGACGGGCAATGGCGGCCTGGCCTCCGGCGGCACGGGCGACGTGCTGACCGGCATGGTAGGAGCGCTGCTTGCGCAAGGTGTGCCGGCTCGCGAGGCGGCGCTATCCGCCGTCTGGCTGCACGGCCGTGCAGCGGACGATCTAGTCGCCTCGGGCGAGGGCCCGATCGGCCTGCATGCGAGTGAACTGTGCGCCCCGGCGCGGCGCGCACTCAACGCACTGCTGGCGTCAGACACACGCGGATAGAAAGACGTCATGTTGCGCCGTTATACTGCGCATTGGTTTTTGCTACTCAATGTCATACCGCATGCCCACAGCCCTTCCTGCCTGGCAATCCCTGACGCAACATGCCCAAACCATCCGCAGCGCCCATATGCGTGACTGGTTTGCCGCGCCGGACGCCGAGGAGCGGGTACGCGCCTTCACACTGGACGCCGCGGGCCTGACGGTCGACTACTCAAAAAACCGCATTACCTCCGACACGCTCGCACTGCTGCTGCAACTGGCCGATGAAGCTGGTGTGCTCGCACTGCGCGACGGCATGCTGCGCGGTGACCGCATCAACAACACCGAGCACCGCTCCGTCCTGCATGTCGCGCTACGCGGCCGCGCAGAAGACGATTACCGTGCCGACGGCGAACCCGTCATGCCTGAGGTGCTGCGCGTGCGCGCCCAGATGCGCGACTTTGCCAACCGCGTGCACAGCGGTGCCTGGACGGGTCATTCAGGCCAGCGCATCACGGATATCGTCAACATTGGCATTGGCGGCTCGGACCTCGGCCCCCGCATGGTGTGCCGCGCGCTCGACCATCTGGCAGTGCCACAGGTGCGCGTGCATTTCGTCTCCAACGTCGACGGCACTGATCTGGCCGAGACGCTCGACCACCTGAACCCCGACACCACGCTTGCCATCGTCTGTTCCAAGACGTTCACTACGCTGGAAACGATGGCCAACGCGCACAGCATGCGCCGCTGGTTTGTCGAGCATGGCGTGGCGGAAGACCAGCTCAAACACCACTTCGTCGCCGTCTCCACCAACCGTGAGGCTGTCGTCCAGTTCGGCATCGACCCGGACAACATGTTCACGTTCTGGGATTGGGTGGGTGGGCGCTTCTCGCTGTGGTCGGCGGTTGGGTTGTCGATCGTGCTGGCAATCGGGCCGCAGCAGTTTGAGGCCATGCTCGATGGCGCGCGCGCGATGGACCAGCACTTCGCCACGGCCGCGCCGCGAGAGAACCTACCCCTCATCCTCGGGATGCTATCGGTGTGGCATCGCGGCTTCTTCAACGCAGCAAGCGCCTGCACGGTGCCCTACTGTGCGCCGCTGGAGCTGCTGACCGATTTCATGCAGCAACTGGAGATGGAGAGCAACGGCAAGTCGGTGCAGCGCACCGGCGCCGCCATCGACACTGACACCGGCCCCATCGTGTGGGGCACGGCGGGCACGAACGGCCAGCATGCGTATTTCCAGCTGATCCACCAGGGCTCGCAGATCGTGCCGGTGGATTTCATCACCACGCTGGAGCCGGTGCGCAATCTGCCCGGCCACCATGCCAAGCTGCTCGCCAATTGCTTTGCTCAGAGTGAAGCGCTATTGCGCGGCCGCACCGCAGACGAGGTACGCGCGGGTGGTGTGACTGACGAAGCGCTGGTGCCGCACATGGTGTTTGAGGGTAACCGCCCGAGCACGACCATCCTGATGGAGCGGCTCGATGCGGCATCATTCGGCGCGCTGATCGCCTGCGCCGAGCACCGCACCTTCGTGCAGGGCGCGGTGTGGAACATCAACTCGTTCGATCAGTGGGGCGTGGAGCTAGGCAAAAAGCTCGCCAAGCCCATCCAAGCGGAACTGGAAGGCGCACCGGCCTCGGTGGCGCATGATGCATCCACGGCAGCGCTGATCCGCCGCGCCAAGACAGCGCTCTAACCGATCAGAGTTCGGTGACGGTTTCGTCGCCGACCAGATGGCCGGCCTCGATCGTGAGAATGCGATTGCAGCGCGCGGCCACCGAGCGGTCGTGGGTGACCAGTACCAGCGTGGAACCAGCGCTCTGGTTCAGCTCGAACATCAGTGCAATGACAGCCTCGCCTGTGGCGGTATCCAAACTGCCGGTCGGCTCGTCTGCAAAGAGGATGTCCGGCTCGGTGACGAACGCACGGGCCAGCGCTACACGCTGCTGCTCGCCACCCGACAAGGTCTTCGGATAGTGCGACAGACGTGCCCCCAGACCGACACGCTCCAGCAACGTTGTGGCACGGCGGCGCATCTCCACGGCGTTTACGTCGCCCTGCAGTTCGAGCGGGAGCATTACGTTCTCCAGCGCCGTCAGGTGTGGCAACAATTGGAACGACTGGAACACGAAGCCCACATGGCTGCCGCGAACCGCGGCTCGACCGTCCTCATCCAGCCCGAACAGATCGTGACCCAGCAACTTGACCTTGCCGGCGCTCGGCAGATCCAAGCCCGCCAGCAACCCAAGCAGCGTTGACTTGCCCGAGCCGGATGCGCCGACGATAGCCAGTGTCTCCCCCGTTTCCACACGGAAGCTAACATCGCTCAGAATAGGCAACTCACCGGTGGCATCGCGCACGGTCTTGTGCAGCGAATCGACTTCAATCACCCAGGTAGCGGAAGACGACATGATTGGACAAGTAGGTAGTAGAAGGCGCAGTGCGAAGGCACTTGTAGCCGCACTCGGCTGCGCAGTGTTCGGCATGCTGCCGCTCTCACAGATGGCAGCGGCGCAAGGCGCGTCTGCAGCGCATCGCGTGGTCGTGCTGGGCGACAGCCTGTCGGCGGGATACGGCCTGGCGCAAGGCACCGGCTGGGTTGCGCTGCTCGACAAGCGCCTCAAAGAGCGGAAGCCCGATTATAGCGTCGCCAACGCAAGCATCAGCGGCGACACCACGGCCGGCGGCCGTTCGCGCCTGCCCGCTGTGCTGGCACGTGAAAAGCCTTCTGTCGTGATCGTTGAGCTTGGTGGCAACGATGCCCTGCGCGGCCTGTCGCTTGCATCCAGCGAGGCCAATCTGAAGGCGATAATCGATGCTTCGCAAGCTTCCGGTGCAAAGGTGTTGCTGGTCGGCATGCGCATCCCGCCCAACTATGGGCCCGACTACAGCGACCGGTTTTTCGCCATGTACGGCAAGCTGGCACAACAATACAAGCTGCCGCTCGTCCCCTTCCTGCTTGAAGGCGTAGCGCAGCGCCCTGACTGGTTCCAGGAAGATCGCATCCACCCGATTGCAGCAGCCCAACCGACAATGCTCGACAACGTCTGGCCCAAGCTGGAACCGCTGCTGAAAGCGCGGGTCGGAGGGTAACGGCCCGAACAAAGCCAAGCGCACCGGGCCACATCTTGTACGGGGGAAACATCATGAAGCTTCTGACAAGCACGTTGCGTGCAGCACGCGACAACAAGCGGTTCCTGGTTGGCATGTCGTTGCTGTTCGCATTCCGCGCCTGCATTGCCGACTGGGCCATCGTGCCCAGCGGCTCGATGAACCCGACGCTCATCGAAGGCGACTACATCCTCATGAATCGGCTGGCCTATGGTGTGCGCGTACCGGCCACCACCCTCTGGCTCAAACGCGGCGACGAACCCCGGCGCGGCGATGTCGTCGTGTTCTCCTCGCCGGAGGACGGCACAAAACTGGTCAAGCGCCTGATCGGCCTGCCTGGCGATGTCATCGAGATGCGAGGCGAAGCGCTGTTCATCAACCACCAGCGCATCGCCTATACGCCGCTGCCGGACATTGCACCCGGCGCTTTGCCGCAAGCCACCGCAGCCCTGCCGCATGAGCTCTGGTCCGAGACGCTGCCCGGGCGCGAGCACGCCGTGATGGTTCTGCCCGATGTGGCGGCGCTGCGCAGCTTCGGCCCCATCACAGTGCCGCCGGATCACTACCTGATGCTTGGCGACAATCGCGACAACAGCCATGACTCGCGTTACTTTGGCTTGGTCCCGCGCAAGAACTTGATCGCCCGCGCCTCACATGTCGCGCTGTCATTCGACCCTGATCTCTGGTACATGCCGCGCCTGGCGCGCATCGGCAAGCCGCTCGACTGAGCTGTCAGCAAAAGAACAAAGAAAAAGCCCCTCAACGAGGGGCTTTTTCATCAGGCTCGCAACGATGCGTCAGGACGCATCGTCCGCAGAGTTGGCCGGCTTGGCAGCGTCGACCACATTGCTGTTGATCTTCACCTTCGAGCGGGCCTTCAGCGCTTCGTAGAAGGCGTTGAAGTCGGCCTGGCCAGCAGCTTGCGACAGTTGCTGCGCATCGGCGGCGCGGCGAGCGTCATCCACATTGGCCGGCGGCAGCACCTTGTTGATGCGGTACAGCGCGTAGCCCTGGGCACCCAGATCGACACCGATGGTAGTCGGCAGTTTGGTAGCTTCAGCACGCAGGATAGCCGTGAGCGCTGTCGGCGGCGTGCCCTGCGCCTGCTGACGCGACACCGTCTGTGCTGTACTGAAACCGTCGGCGCTGTTGCTCTGCTTGATGGCCGCCAACTTCTCTTCACCGGCCTTCTTGGCCAGCGCAGCCGCTTGTTCAGCAATGACCTTGGCCTTGACCTGCTCACGCACATCGGCCAGCTTCTTGACTGTCGCCGGGCGATACTCCGCCGCACGTGCTGCCACCAGCGTGGTCGGGCCAACCTGGATAGCTGCCGTGTTGCGATGGTTCTTGATGACGTCGTCGGCAAACAGCGCCTTGAGCACCTTCTCGTTGCCGATCGGGCTGCTCGCCAGCGCCGGGGTCGGCATACGCGTCACGTTGTCGGCAGTCTGCACCTGCAGCTTGAGCTTGTCGGCCACCGGCTTCAGGCTGTCGGACTGATCTTCGACGGCATTGGAAAACGCGTCGGCCAACTCGGTGTACTTCTTGTTGGCCAGCTGCGTGCGCACTTCGCGCTCCAGCTCCGGCTTGACGGCTTCCAGCGGCTGCACGCCGCCACCCTTCACTTCCTCAAGCTTGATGATGTGGAAGCCGAAATCGCTCTGCACCACATCGCTGATGTCGCCAGGCTGCTTGAGTGCAAACAGTGCGTTCTCGAACGGCGGAACGGTCGCGCCCTTGCCCAGGAAACCAAGCTCACCGCCCTGCGCGGCCGAACCCGGATCGCCCGAGTACTTCTTGGCCAGCTCAGCGAAGCTCGCGGGGTTCTTGCGCACTTCGGCCAGGACTTCCTCGGCCTTCTTCTTGGCAGCGTCCTTGTCAGCAGCCTTGGCATTGTCCGGCAGCTTGATCAGGATGTGCGCAGCGCGGCGTTCTTCTTGCGTCTTGAAGCGCGCGGCGTTCTGGTCGTAGTACTCCTTGATCTGCTCGGGCGAGACCGGGATCTGCTTCATCATGTCTTCTCCCGAGAACACGACATACTCGGCCTTGACCTGCTCCGGCACCGAAAATTCTTGCTGATGTGCGTCGTAGTAGGCCTGGATGGCTTTGTCGTCGACGTTGACCTTGGCAGCGTACTCAGTCGGCTTGAACACCAGGGCCTGCACTTCGCGCTGCTGGTCGCGCACCTGGATCAGATGGTCCACCAGCGACTTCGGCACGAATGCTGTCGACACGATCGACTGCGGAATCTGCTGCTGCGCGAGTTCAAAGCGCAGGTTGCTTTCCAACTGTTCGGGCGTCATGTTCTGCGCTGCCAGCAGTTGCACGTAGGCTTGCTCGTCGAACGAACCATCCGGCTTGCGCAGCGCGCCCACGGCCGGGATCTGCAGAATCGTGTCGCGAATCTTGTCGTTCGAGACGTTCAGGTTGGCATGCGCGACTTCATTGGACAGTACGCGTTGCTGAATGATGCCATCCAGCACATCACGGCGCATCTGCGGGCCTTCAAACTGACGCGGGTCATACTGCGCGCCCAGCATCTGGCGCAGGCGCTCGGTCTGCTCGCGCACGCGATTGTCGACCTCTGCAGTGGTGATGACCTTGCCGTCGACCTTGGCGGCGTCATGCGAGCTGTCCATAAAGCTCGAATAACTTTGCACGCCAAAAAACACGAACGATGGGAACACCAGAATCAGCAGCACCAGAAACATCAAGCGCCGATGCGTACGTACGAATTCAAGCATGCTGGACCGAGGTGAATAGAAGATGGGAAATCCGGCGATTCTATCAGGGTCGACGATCAGGTCGTTGAATCCAGCAACGGATTCTCGCGTGGCAAGCGGTCGATGATGTGTCGCCGCAGCGCCGTCAGCGCATCGCGCACGGCAGTGGCAAGCTCTGGGTCTGCGGCGATGCCCTCTGCATCGCGCTTGGCACCAAGCACCGGCAGCGTTACAGACGCGTCTGTAACGAGGTCGGCCGACATGACCGAAAGTGTTTCCTTGAGCGCTGCATCCGCATGCGTGGCGCGCGGCGACGCGTTCAGCACGGCTGTCGGCTTGTAGACGAATGCTTCGCACCCCACCACCCAATCCAGCGCATTCTTCATGACCCCTGTCACGCCATGCGCGTACTCGGGGCTGGCAATCAGCACGCCATGCGCCGCATTGAGTTGCTCTCGAAATGCCCGTACGGGTTCAGGGAGAGGGTATTCGGTATCGGGGTTGAATAGCGGAAACTCACCCAGCCGCGCAAATGGCACGACGGCAATTCCGGCGGGCGCCAAGACCGTAGCAGCGGCCAGCAACGAGGTATTGATGGATGCGGCACGCAGGCTGCCGGAAACAGCCAGTACCCTGATGGTTTGCAACGCGTTGCTCCTTGGGTTGCTACCGGATGTAGCATGCCGCAATCCTGAGGCAGAAAAGGCAAAGGCCCGAACAATGTCGGGCCTTTGCTGTGTTCTGGCGGAGCGGACGGGACTCGAACCCGCGACCCCCGGCGTGACAGGCCGGTATTCTAACCGACTGAACTACCGCTCCAGATTGGGTCGGACTGCACGACGCGGCACTGCGAACGTGGTGGGTGCTGAGAGGCTCGAACTCCCGACCCGCGCCTTGTAAGGGCGCTGCTCTACCAACTGAGCTAAGCACCCGTCCGCAATACCGGCACAAGCCGGACTGTCCGGCGCCCACGTTCGTTGTCACTCGAAGCTGTGAGCACCAAAGCCGACTAGTTTAGCGCATCTTTCAGCGCTTTGCCAGGTTTGAATTTCGCAACTTTGCCACCTTCGATTGTGATGGTGGCTCCGGTGCGCGGATTGCGCCCGTTGCGCGAAGATCGCTTGCCGACCAGGAATGTGCCAAAGCCGACCAGCGTGACCGACCCACCGTCGCATAACGCATCCTTGATGCCGCCGATCAGCGCATCGATGGCGCGCCCGGCTGCGGCTTTTGACATGTCGGTCTGCGCCGCCACATGGTCGATGAGATCTGTCTTGTTCATCGTGCCACCTCCCCGAACACCCGCTTAGTGTGGATTTATTAAAGTGGCCGCCAATCGACGTGTCAAGGCGAAGAGCCCAGCGCCAAACACGCCGACTGCATCGCACGCAACCCAAAGAAAAAGGGCCCGAACAATGTCGGGCCCTCTTCAACTCAAGCAGGCTGTAGCATCAGTGATGCACCATCTCCTGCGCCTTGCCGTCGTCAGTCTTGGTGGCTTCAGGTGCCGGCTTGGCTTCCTCTTCCGGCAGCGGTTCGGGCTTGCGCACCAGCGCGAGTTCCAGCACCTTGTCGATCCAGCGCACCGGCTGAATCTCGATGCTGTTCTTCACGTTGTCCGGAATGTCCGTCAGATCCTTGACGTTCTCTTCCGGAATCAGCACCAGCTTGATACCACCACGGTGTGCGGCCAGCAGCTTTTCCTTCAGACCACCGATCGGCAACACCTCGCCGCGCAACGTGATCTCACCGGTCATCGCCACATCGGCACGCACCGGAATCCCGGTCAGCACCGACACCAGAGCCGTCGTCATCGCAATACCTGCCGACGGGCCGTCCTTAGGCGTCGCGCCTTCGGGCACGTGGATGTGGATGTCGCGCTTCTCAAACATCTCATCCTTGATACCCAGGCGAGCCGAACGCGAACGCACCACCGAACGCGCCGCCTCGACCGATTCCTTCATCACATCGCCCAGGGAACCGGTGCGGGTGATGTTGCCCTTGCCCGGCATCAGCGCAGCTTCAATGGTCAGCAGATCGCCGCCCACTTCCGTCCATGCCAGACCGGTCACCTGGCCCACTTGGTCTTCCTTACCGGCCAGACCAAAGTCGAAGCGACGCACGCCGAGGAATTTGTCCAGGTTGTCCGAATCCACCTTCACGGACGTGCCGGCTTCCTTCTTCAGCAGCAATTGTTTGACGACCTTGCGGCAGATCTTCGAGACCTCGCGTTCGAGCGAACGCACACCAGCTTCCCGCGTGTAGTAGCGGATGATGTCGCGCAGCGCGCCTTCCGCCACTTCAATCTCGCCTTCCTTCAGACCATTGTTCTTGATCTGCTTGGGCAACAGGTAACGGCGGGCGATGTTGACCTTCTCGTCTTCCGTGTAACCCGATAGGCGGATCACCTCCATCCGGTCCAGCAACGGCGCCGGGATGTTCAGCGAGTTCGACGTCGCCACAAACATCACGTCCGACAAGTCGAAGTCCACTTCGATGTAGTGGTCCTGGAACGTGTGGTTCTGCTCCGGGTCCAGCACTTCGAGCAGCGCCGACGACGGGTCGCCACGGAAGTCCGCGCCCATCTTGTCGATCTCGTCGAGCAGGAACAGCGGGTTACGCACGCCGACCTTGGTCAGGCTTTGCAGGATCTTGCCTGGCATGGACCCGATGTAGGTACGACGGTGACCGCGAATCTCGGCCTCATCACGCACGCCACCCAACGCCATGCGCACGAACTTGCGGTTCGTCGCACGCGCCACCGACTGCCCGAGCGAAGTCTTGCCCACGCCCGGCGGCCCCACGAGGCACAGGATCGGCGCCTTGAGCTTGTCGACGCGCTGTTGCACCGCGAGGTACTCAAGAATGCGTTCCTTGACCTTCTCCAGGCCATAGTGGTCAGTGTCCAGCACCTGTTCCGCATTGGACAGATCGTTGTTGACCTTGCTCTTCTTGCGCCACGGCAGGCCCACGAGCGTGTCGATGTAGTTGCGCACGACCGTTGCCTCGGCCGACATCGGCGACATCAGCTTGAGCTTCTTGAACTCCGAGTCGGCCTTCTTCTTGGCTTCCTTGGGCATGCGAGCGGCTTTGATCTTCTTGTCCAGCTCTTCGAGATCAGCACCCTCTTCGCCTTCACCCAGTTCCTTCTGAATGGCCTTGACCTGCTCGTTCAGGTAGTACTCGCGTTGGCTCTTCTCCATCTGGCGCTTGACGCGGCCGCGGATGCGCTTTTCCACTTGGAGGATGTCGATCTCACCCTCGAGCTGCGACAGCAGGCTCTCCAGACGCTCGGTCACGTTGAACATCTCGAGAATCTTCTGCTTCTGCTCAAGCTTGATCGGCAGATGCGCGGCGATGGTGTCAGCCAGACGACCCGGCTCGTCGATGCCCGACAGCGAGGTCAGGATCTCCGGCGGAATCTTCTTGTTCAGCTTCACGTACTGATCGAACTGCGACACGATGGCGCGACGCAGCGCCTCGGTCTCAGCCGATTCAGTCGGTTCCGGGCCGACGGGCACCGCTTCGCAGAAGAAGTGCGATTCATCGTCGGTCACGGTCAGGATATTGGCGCGTTGCGTGCCCTCGACCAGCACCTTCACGGTGCCGTCCGGCAGCTTCAGCATCTGCAGGATGTTGGCGATACAACCGACCTCATAGAGGTCCTTGTCGGTCGGCTCATCCTTGGCGGCAGTTTTCTGCGCCACCAGCATGATGCTCTTGCCCGCTTCCATCGCGGCTTCCAGCGCCTTGATGGACTTGGGGCGACCCACGAACAGCGGAATCACCATGTGCGGAAACACCACCACGTCACGCAACGGCAACAGCGGCAGGCGAATCTGCTCAGCGGGTAAAAGTTGGGTTCCGGACATTATTTTCCCCAGAAAGTCATGTAAGGGCTAAATTGGGCGCAACGACGGTTTTACAAGACCGCCGCTGCAAGTCGCATGCCGACCCGGTTTCCCGAAGCAAAAAAGCCGCTCGCGAGCGAACGGCTTCCTGCATGGGACACATACGGCGCATCCCGGCCGGGCATTCGCGTCAGTTGGAACCTGCAACCTTGGGTTGCTCTTCGTACATCAGCAAGGGCTTGCCGTCACCGGAGATCGTACTTTCATCGATCACCACCTTTTGCACACCCTTGTGGTTGGGAAGGTCATACATCACATCCATCAACGCGTGCTCGACGATGGAACGCAGACCGCGCGCCCCCGTCTTGCGCTTGATCGCCTTGCGGGCGATTGCCGTTAGCGCGCTCGGACGGATTTCCAGCTCCACCCCTTCCATTGCCAGCAGCTTTTGGTACTGCTTGACGATTGCATTCTTGGGCTCGACCAGGATCTCCATCAAGGCGGCCTCGTCGAGCTTGGCCAGCGTCGCCACCACAGGCAGACGACCGATCAACTCAGGAATCAGGCCAAACTTGATGAGGTCTTCCGGCTCCACTTGCGGCAGCACTTCGCTGACGTCGCGCTCTTCCTTGCTCTGCACTTCTGCGCCGAAACCAATCCCGGTCTTGTCGGAGCGCTGCATGATGATCTTTTCCAGACCATCAAATGCGCCACCACAAATGAACAGGATGTTGGTGGTGTCGACCTGCAAGAAGTCCTGGTTCGGATGCTTGCGACCACCTTGCGGTGGCACAGACGCCATCGTTCCTTCGACCAGCTTGAGCAGCGCTTGCTGCACGCCTTCTCCAGAAACGTCCCGGGTGATGGAAGGGTTGTCAGACTTGCGCGAAATCTTGTCGATTTCGTCGATGTAGACGATGCCGCGTTGGGCCTTGTCCACTTCGTAATTGCAGTTCTGCAGCAGCTTCTGAATGATGTTTTCGACATCCTCGCCCACGTAACCGGCTTCGGTCAGCGTGGTGGCGTCAGCGATGACAAAAGGCACGTTCAGCAGGCGTGCGAGCGTTTGAGCAAGCAAGGTCTTGCCCGAGCCGGTCGGCCCGATGAGCAGGATGTTGCTCTTGGACAGCTCGACATCATCCTTCTTGCCGAGGTGCTTCAAACGCTTGTAATGGTTGTAGACCGCGACCGCCAGGATCTTCTTGGCCTGCTCCTGACCAATCACATATTGGTCGAGGCTTTGGCGAATCTCATGCGGCGTGGGCAGATCGGACTTGACTGCCAGACCACCTTCCTTTTCGGAGATGGCAGCTTCGTCCCTGATGATCTCGTTGCACAGGTCGATACATTCATCGCAGATGAAGACCGAGGGGCCGGCAATCAGTTTCTTGACCTCATGCTGGCTCTTGCCGCAGAACGAGCAGTACAGCAGCTTTTCGCCAGTCGAGCCTTTCTTGTCCGCCATAACGATTACCAGTAGTTCTTGGCAGCATCATACGCCAAATTATCTGGCGACGATCCGCAGGTGTTGTACAAAGCAAAAACGAGGCGCGAAGCCTCGTTTTTGACACCGCTTGACATGTTTAGTGCAGCTAGTCGGTTGTCGCCGGGGTGACCCGAAATGCACCGATTACCGCGCACATGGCGCTTATTCTGACACTTCAGCGCTTCGTGATGACTTGGTCGATCAAGCCGTATTCCTTGGCCTGCTCGCTGCTCATGAAGTTGTCGCGGTCCGTGTCGCGAGCGATCTTGTCGACCGGCTGGCCGGTCGCCTCCGAGAGCACAGTATTCAGGCGCTCACGCAGATACAGGATTTCGCGCGCTTGGATCTCGATGTCCGAGGCCTGACCACGCGCACCGCCCAGCGGCTGGTGAATCATGATGCGCGAATTCGGCAGTGCCAGACGCTTGCCCTTCGCGCCGGCCGCCAGCAGGAACGCGCCCATGCTCGCTGCCATGCCCATGCACAGCGTCGACACATCCGGCTTGACGAACTGCATCGTGTCGTACATCGCCAGACCGGACGACACCGAACCGCCCGGCGAGTTGATGTACAGCGAGATGTCCTTGTCCGGATTCTCGCTTTCCAGGAACAACAGCTGTGCCACCACGAGGTTGGCAGTCTGGTCGTTGACCTCGCCCACCATGAAGATCACTCGCTCCTTGAGCAGGCGCGAGTAGATATCGTAGGCGCGCTCGCCGCGGCCCGACTGCTCGACCACCATCGGCACCAGACCGAGCCCCTGCGTTTCGAGCGCAGAAGCCTGGGTACGGGCAAGTTGGTCGATCAGTTCATTGCGGATCATGCGGTTCTCCGGTGCTTACTTCGAAAACTCAGTCGATCGAATCAGCCTTGCGCCGGGGTGGCGGTCAGCTCTTCGAACGACACAGCCTTGTCAGTGACCTTGGCCTTGTCGCACACAAAATTTACCACGTTGTTTTCGAGCACGTAGGCTTCCATCTCGGCCAAGCGCTGTTGGTCACCGTAGTACCAGCGGATGACTTCCTTCGGATCTTCGTAGCTCTTCGCGAACTCTTCGATCTCGGCCTTGATCTGCTCCGGCTTGGCTTCCAGATTGTGTGCCTTCACGACTTCGGCCAGCACCAGACCCAGCTTCACGCGGCGCTCAGCTTGTTGCGTGAACATTTCAGCCGGGATCGGCATGTTCTTGGCGTTCGGCATGCCACGTTGCTCGAGGTCACGACGTGCCATTTCAACCAGGCGCTCCTGATCTTGTTCGACCAGCGACTTCGGCACGTCCAGCTCTGCCACCTTCAGCAGCGCTTCCATGACTTGGTCCTTGAGCAGCGCGTGGGTGCGGCGCTTGACTTCACGCTCGAGGTTTTCGCGGATGTCGGCGCGCATCTTGTCGAGGTTGCCGTCTGCGATGCCCAGCGATTGCGCGAAGGCTTCGTTGACTTCCGGCAGGTGTGCCCACTCGACTTGCTTGAGCGTGACCGTGAATTCAGCCGTTTTACCAGCCACGTCCTTGCCGTGGTAGTCCTCGGGGAAGGCCAGCGGGAATTTCTTCGACTCGCCTTGCTTCAGGCCCAGCGTAGCTTGCTCGAACTCGGGCAGCATACGGCCTTCGCCCAGCACGAAGCTGAAGCCTTCAGCCTTGCCGCCTGCGAATTCAACGCCGTCGATCGTGCCGACGAAGTCGACCGTCACGCGGTCGCCGTTTTGTGCGACAGCAGCGCCGCCGTCACCGTGCTCACCAGCTTCGCCGCGCGTGTGGTAGTGCACACGTTGCTTGCGCAGGATGTCGAGCGTCTTGTCGATTTCAGCGTCGGTGATCTCGGTCTTGGTGCGGGTCAGTTCCGCGCCGGCCAGATCGCCCAGCTTGACTTCCGGGTACACCTCGAAGGTGGCGTCAAATGCGACTTGGTCGTCGGCCACGCCTTCGGTCTTCACCTCGAAGCGCGGTTGACCGGCAACCTTCACGCCCTGCTCGTTGGTGATGTCGAAGAACTGGCGGGCTGCCTTGTCGTAGCGCACTTCGAATTCGACCTGTTGGCCGTATTGCTTCTCGACCATCTTCATCGGGACCTTGCCCGGGCGGAAGCCAGACATCTTGACGGTCTTGGACAGACGCGCCAGACGGCTTTGCTTCTCTTGCTCCACTTCGGCCTTCGGGACAGCCAGGGTCACTTTGCGATCAAGCTTGCCGAGGTTTTCGATAGTCGACATGGTCGTATTCCAGATTCAGATGAAAGTTGCGTCGAACGGCGCAGCGCCAGCAGCAGCCGTGGTTCAGAGTTCTTGGTCTTGCCGGGCTTACGCGGACGCGACGCGAGGGCCGCTCAGTTGAGACTTTGGCGGCGCAACGGGCGCGTTCGGGCTGGCAAACGCAAAACGCATATTATGGCATGGAACACTCGCCGACCCTGATTTTTTGGGTCGGAACGCTGGGAAAAGCCATCAAACAGCGCGTCAGTCGAGCGTATCTGCCGCTTCAGCTTCAGCGGGTGCAGCACCCTGCCCCTGCTTGCGCCCTTGCTGCAATGCGCGCAAGACAAAGCGCCCCGGGTCGAGCGCCGCCGCCAGATCGGCTTCCAGTGGCAACGGACCGCCGTCGATTTGCGCAGCGAGCAGTTCCGCACCCAAGACCGACCATGTGAGGCCACGCGAGCCGTATGCAAGTGCGGCATACAGCCCAGGTACACGCGGAAGCTTGGCGTGCGGCCCTCGCAGACGGAAGCCTGGCGCCATGGCCGCTGCTTCATCGACCACCGCGCCGATCAACGGCAAGCGGTTGGCGGATACGCACCGCACTCCGACATACCCATGCAACCTCGATGGGTTCAACCGCGACAGCGCCTGAGATTGCTGCGGCTGCAGGCCCGCCAGCCGCTTGAGGTTGGCGGCGTGATCGTCGGGGCGCTCGGCCAGATCGGATTCGCCCGGCTGAAACGACGAACCGATGCGTACGGACTGCGCGTCCGGCTCGGCGGGCAGCAGGTAGCCGTCACCGCACACCACGGCGTTGGGCCAAGCAACGCCCGGCTCGAGGCTAGCAATCGGCACATCGGTAAGCTGGCCGCGCACTGGCTTGAGCGACGCGGATGCCAGTGGCGCCAGCCGGGCAGCGTCCAGGCTGTTGGCGAGGATGACAACCGGTGCGCTAGCGATGACGCCGCCGCGGGCGTCAAGCGCTTGCCATTGGCCGCCCGCTTCGCGCAACGATTCGACACGGGTATTCCAACGCGCGTCGATTGCGTTGGCGGCTGCGGCGAGATTGGCCCGACAGACATCAGGCGGCGCCACCCAGCCGGCCTGCTCGAACCACCAGCCGCCCTGCGGCACGTTAGCGCCGACGCGTTCGGTGGCTTGCTCGGCACGCAACCAATCGATGTAGCTGATGGGGTACCCGAGCGCCTGCACGACGCGCAGCTGTTCGGCGGCATCGTCTTCGTGCTCGGCGAGCTGCAGCACACCGGTTGGCTGAAAACCGGTGGCAAAACCGGCACGGTCGAGCGCATCCCAATGCCGGCGCGCGAGCAGATTGCCGGCGCGCGACAGGCGGGAGAGCACGCTGTCATCAATCGACACATGCGGATGCATGGCCGCGGCACGATGCGCGGATGTGCCGCGTGCGGGGCCATCATTTGCGTCGACGAGCGTGATACGCCAGCCGCGTGCGGCAAGCCGCTCCGCAACGGAACATCCGGCCAGCCCCGCGCCGAGGACGATGGCGTGGCGCTCAGACCAAACGGGCGCGTCGACCGGGCCGCGCCGCGTCTTCCAGTGCGTCGGAAACTGCGCGACTGTCATATCGCGCTTAGTGCCAAAGCCCGGTGCCTTGCGCGCCTCGAAGCCGGCTTCCTGCAGGCCGCGCCGTACAAAGCCGGCCGCTGTGTACGTCGCCAGCGTGGCGCCAGCGCGGGCGACACGCGCAAGCTGCTTGAAGACGCGCGGCTGCCAGAGATCAGGATTCTTCGCGGGCGAGAAACCGTCCAGGTAGAACGCGTCGGCGGCGCAGGACAGTTGCGGCAGCATCTCCATCGCATCGCCGAAGAGCAGCGTCAGCGTGATGCGTCCGCCTTCGAATACGAGGCGATGCACCCCGGGCACTGGCACCGGCCACGACTGGCGCAGCGTTTCGGCCAACGGTGCCAGCGCACCGTCTTTCGGATGCACGACGAACAAGCCCGCATGATCGAACGGATGCTTTTCGAGGGAAACGAAATCGAGACGCGCGCAACGCTGCGGATCGTCACGCCACGCCGCCCATGTCGCCAGGAAATTCAGGCCCTGGCCGAAGCCGGTCTCGACGATGGTGAAGCTGTTCTTGCCCTGCCACGCCCCGGGCAGCACGTTGCCGCCCAGGAAGACGTGTTGCGCCTGTGCGAGACCGCCTTCGGTGCTGTGATAGACATCGTCGTATTGCGCGGAGAACGGTGTGCCGTCCGACGTGAGCTGAGGCGTGGCGAGAACGAGGCCGCGTGGCATGAAACACCTGGGAGAGAAGCGACGGATTGTACCGCCGCCCTCCCCGCTCGCCTTGATCTGACGCAGGTGGGCGCGGCTACACGTCGGCGACCGGCAGCGCGCCCATGATGCGGCGGTACCACGCATGGAAATGCTGCATACCGTCTTCCAGCGGCGACTGGTATGGCCCGGTTTCCGACACACCGCGCTCCATCAGCGCGCGGCGTCCGGCGTCCATGCGTTCACCGATCTCGTCGTCCTCGATGCAGGTTTCCATGTAGGCGGCGCGCTGCGCTTCCACGAACTCGCGCTCGAACGCGGCGATCTCTTCCGGGTAGTAGAACTCGACCACGTTGACGGTGTCCTGCGGACCTTTCGGGTACAGCGTGGAGAGCACCAGCACGTGCGGATACAGCTCGATCATGTGGGTCGGGAAGTACGTGACCCAGATGGCACCAAAGTCGGGGGACGTGCCGGAGCGGTAATCGAGCAGCCGGTCATGCCACGCACCGTAGATGTCCGAGCCTGGTTGGCTGAGCGCCTGGTGGATGCCTACGCGCTGCATGCTGTACCAGTCGGCAAACTCCCATTCAAGGTTGTCGCAGGCGACGAAATGGCCGAGGCCGGGGTGAAACGGCGCGACGTGATAGTCCTCCAGGTAGACCTCGATGAAGGTCTTCCAGTTGTAGTTGCATTGGTGGACTTCCACATGGTCGAGCACGTAATCGCCGAAGTCGAACTCCGGGCGAGCAAACAGCGGCGCCATGTCGTGCGCCGGATCACGCGGACCTTCGAACAGCAAGCCGTGGCAATTGCGCAGCGTGAAGCGCTGCAGGTTCTTGCATGGAGTGCTCGTGAACTGCGGTGCGCCGATCAGCTCTCCGCGGTCGGTGTACGTCCAGCGATGCAGCGGGCAAACGATATGGCCGCCGGCGGCGCGCAGGTTGCCAGTAGCATTGGCCAGACCCGTCACGTTGCCGGCTTCGCCGCCGAGGATAAGCGCCTGCCTGTGGCGGCAGACGTTGGACATCAGTTCCACACCGCCGGCGTTACGCATCAGCACGCGGCCACCGCCCTCCTGGGCAAGGCGGCGCCAGTCGCCAGGTTCCGGCACGGCTTTCTCGTTGCCGATGTAGCAGGCGGATTGCTTGAAGATAGTTTCCAGTTCGCACGCGAACAAGGCGTCGTCGAAGTACGCGGCGACGGGCAATTGGGTATGCGCCGGCATCACATGGGCCAGGCGTCCGACATCAGTCATCGGGGTCTCCAACACGGTGTGGCGAGCGGTTCAGCATTCGCGCTGAAATGGCGTCCGCCCCATCAGGTATCGGGGAAAAGCACGCGCTACGACACCTCGGCCAGCAAGCGGGCGATACGTGCGTCGAGCGAGAGCTTCGGGCAGGTGCTGCATTTCTCGCCGTCACTGCGGCGGAAGTGGTGGCAGCAGACCTTGCGGTCAAGCGCAAGCGTGGGCGTGCCGTCGCGTGCGCGGTAGGCGAAGAAGTCACAGCCGCCGGCAATGCCGAGGCTGGCGAGCCATGCCTCGCCCATGGCGATGACGTCCGCATCGGACATCGACGTGTGTGGCCGCACGGCCATCAGTGCGCCAAACACGCATTCGGCTTGCAGACGATCGGCAGCCCGCTCATGCAAGGCGACCAGTGGTTTCAATGCCCGCCGGGTTGCACCGCAGAACGCCCGCAATTCAGCAACGGCGGCATCCATCCGCGCGGCGAACGCACCGTTGACTGGCACGTGCACGGGCAGATGGAAGCCACTAGGAAAGCCGGTCCTCACCGGCTGCGCCAGCGCCGCCAGCCGGGGCGCTGCTCCGTCCAGATGCACAGCGATCACGCACAGGTAGATCGGCTGCCAGATCGCCAGGCCCCAGCAGCGCAGTGCGAGGTAATGCGCGCCCGCCTCCGGATAGGCCCACGCCCAGTGATCACACAGCGCCCGCAATGCAGTGCCGTCGCCCAGGTGCAGCGCGTCGACCGGTGGCGCCCCACCCTGGTCGCCGCGCAGGCTGGGGATGACGCGCTGCGCCAGCCGCAGCACGTGGGCGAGATCCGGGTTCGGTACCGGTGGCGGGCGCCAGGTCTCCGCCAAGGCGAAGCCTGACCCCCCAGCGTCTTCTGCGAAGGCTTGCATGCCACCTGTCATGCAGCCGCTTCCTCCACGTCTGCCGCTTGGGCCTGCACCGCTTGCTCAGCACGGCGGAACCTGGCGATTGGGTTGACCAGGTTGCCCGCGATCTTCAGGCTCGATGCCGGGTCAGCCAGGTTCACCATCTGCACGTTGTTGCCGAGCTGCAGGCGGTTCAGGCACGAGTGCAGAAACTCGGGCACGAACATGTCGTAGTGTGCGTACTTGGTGGCGTGCTCCGGATGGGCGTCCTGATAGTCGTAGACGCAATCGGCCACGGCGCCCCAGAACTGGTCTTCGGTGCAGCAACCGTTCTCCACCAGCACGTGGTTGATGTGGCGCAGCACGCCATCAAACACGTCGATGAAGATGCCGAGCAGCTTGAAGTTGTCCGGCACCTCCACCGCCAAGCGCTGCACACGTTCGGGCAGCCACTCGCGCGCGTTGATGTCGAGGATGGCGCATTCCTCGGCAATGTCTTTCATGATGGCGCGCACAGGTGCGTGGTTGTTCATCACAAGGATGAGGTTCTCGCCGTGCGGCATGAACGTCAGCTCATAGGCGTAGAAGCAATGCAGCAGCGGCGTGAGATACACCTGCAGGTACTGGCGCACCCACGTGAGCGCTGGCATGCCCGAGCGGCGGATCAGCTCAGGCATGAGCGCGTGGCCATCTTTATCGACATGCAGCAGCGCCGCCATCGTCATCAGGCGCTCGCCCGGCTTGAGCAACGGCAGTGGGTTTTCCCGCCACAGCGCCGAGAACTGCTTCTTGTACGGCGTATCCACCGGAATGGCCGCCTCATAGTAGAAGTTGCGGAAGCCGATGGCCGCCACTTCCTGCAGGATGGTGAAACCGTTCTCACGCAGGAAGGCATCGTCAGACACCAGCCCTTTGATGAACTCGTTGATGGCCGGTGTGCCTGACATGTAATACGGCGACAGCCCACGCATGAAGCCCATGTTCAGGATCGACAGCGATGTCTTCACGTAGCGCTTGGTGCGATCGCTCGTGTTGAAGAACGTGCGGATGGATTGCTGGGCGATGTAGTGGTCGGCGCTGTAGTCCAGGCAGATGATCTTGCGCTGGGCCACGTAACCCGCAAACGTGATGGACAGCTTGTTGAACCACTGCCACGGGTGCGCGGGCATGAAGTGGTAGTCCGCCGGATCAACACCCTTCGCAGCCACTTGGCGTGTGAAGTCATCCACCGTGTGCTGGCCCAGCTCTTCGGCCAGCATTTGCGCGTAGTTCAATGTGGAAAGCGTTGACGGCGTGGCGTGATCCTTGTGCACGGCCAGCCAGATCACGCGGATGTCGGAGCCGGCTTCCGGCGCATACGCCTGATAGTCGACGGAGGTGAAGCCCAGGCGCCCATTGTTCGCGACGAAGCCGGGGTGCCCTTCGATCATGGCGACTTCGATGGCCTGGAAATCGGTGGCCTCCGCCAGTTGCGCACTGCTGGGCGCGTCGGCCTTCATGCGTTTGAACGCGCTGCCGAACAGCGTGCTGCTGATCTCGTCGAGGTAGATGGGCAGCAACTCGTCACGGATACCAAGCCGCTGACGGCATTCGATGATGAATTGCAACGCGTCGAGCGGTTGCTCCGCACCCTCAACCAGACGGTGAATCGATTCCGGTTTGATGAACCAGTGGCGCAGCGCGAGCTGCTGCGCTTCAAACTGATAGCAGACCTTGCCGTCATCAGAGAACACCTGGTACTGCGCGAAGCCGCCAGCGGTGGCATGCAGGTGCTCGGGCTCCAGGATGAGTTCGTGCGCGTATTCGGCAATCGCCTTGCGCAAAAGCAGGCGGTTGACCTGCGTCCAGACTTCCGGCGTGAGGTGCGCTGCGGCCTGGGCCGGGTGTTGCGAGAGCTGGTTGTGGATCGTGACGTTCATGGCGAATCCTTTGGGTTATGCAATGGCGATAGCGCTGGTGGCTTGTTCAAAATCCCGCCGGGTGCAGAAAGCGAGGCTGGCGATTTTTTCGGTAAAGGCGACGTTGCGGTCGTAGACGAAACCGGCGGCGCGGTTGATGGCGTGAATGCGTGTGTTGTTGGCGTCGGGCTCAACCACGATGCGTGCTGCGCCCAGGCGTTCGAACATGAAACGCATGAGTGCGAAGAACACCGTGCGCGTGTAGCCGGCAATGCGCACATCCGATGGCCCGATGAAGATATGCATGCCGAGGTCGCCCGGTTGCACGTTGTAGAACGTGCGGATGCGATCGTGGGCGGGGTCGTAGCACTCGGCCAGGAATGCCGGACGACCGCCCTGCCACACCAGGTATGCGGTGGCGTGGCCGGAATCCATCAGGTCCTGATAAACCTGACCGACTTCGGCCTCCGTCTTGTCGCGCATCAGCCAGAACGATGCGCGCTCGGGCTGAAACCAGCGGTGCAGCATCGGGATGTCTTCCGGAATGCGCAGCAGGTGGAAGGTGAAGCCGTCCGCATCGGTGTAAGGCGCGCTTTCCGCATCGGCGCGACGGTGGATGGTGCGGGCATCAATTGGCATGGGCCGGTGCCTCCAGGTTGGCGGGTGCGTCTGCCCTGCCCGCGTCATCCGCATGGCCGGCGCTGGGCACGTTCAGGATCAGCCGATCGAGCAGCGCCGTCAGCACAAAGCCACCAGCAGCTAGCAGGAACGGCAGATGCAGCCCGTAACGATTGACGATCGCCCCTGCCGCAAACGAAGACAGCAGCACCCCCATGTTCTGGAAGAAATTGGTGATGCTGTAGTCGTGCGCATAGCGCTGCGGCGTCGACAGCCGGAACAGGTTCACCTCCAGCTTCACGATGATCTGGAACAGCGCCCAGCCGTACAGCACACGACCCAGCACGATCAACGCAGGGTTCGGCGCCGCATGCAGCAGCAGCCCCACCATGCCCAGCAGCAAGTTGCCCACCGTGTGGTCTGGCAATTGACCGCCGCGTGCACGAATGCGGGCATGCAATCGCAGCGCTACGATGGCGACCACGCCCGGAATGGCAAACGCCATGCCTGAAACGAACTCGCTATCGACGCCCGACACCTGCTGCCAGTACACGGAGAAGAACGGGCGGATCAGATATGCGCTGAAGTCGAACACCAGCATCACCAGTGCCAGGCGCAGGATCGGCAGACGGTCGCGCCAACCGGTGCTCGGTACGCGTGCAGCTTCCGCGGCGGCCGCCTCGGCATGCTCGCCCGAGTTGACCCGCACGATCTTGCCGCTGCGGATCAGGTGCATGCACACGCCCATCTGGAAGAAGTCCCCCGCCGCCATGGCGACGATGCTGGCGCGCGGCCCCCACGTCTGCAGCACGAGACCGCCCACCACCGCCCCAAAGATGGCACCAAAGTGCACCACCACCGAAAGCGTGCCCACCGTGGCGGCATGCTGCTCCTTGGGCGTGAGCCGCATCATGTACGGATACATCAGCAGGTAGCTGCTCTTGCACATGAACATCAGCATCGACAGCATCCAGTACGTCACCACATCGGGCGCCCAGTCACTGAGCAGGCTGAAGGTGCCTGCTGCGAACTGCGTGTAGACCAGCAGATACAGCGGCTCCACGCGCTTGGCCACACGCGCCCAGATCGGCAGCGTGCACATGACGGCAATCGAGATGGCGGCCACATACGCCCCCACGTGCACGGGGCTGTCCAGCCCATAGCGCGACACGAAGAACTGCGGGTAGAACGGGATCAGGATCGCATCGCTGATGACGGCAAACACCGTCATCAGAATGATGGTGTTGCGCAGCGTCATACGGCTTCCTCGACAGGCTCCTTCGCGCGCACGGTGACGCTCCGCTCAGCCGCCAGCGGGATGAACTCCGGCGTGGCCGGAATCGCAAAATCCTGGATGGCCACACGCGGCTCGATCTTGTAGTGCTCCACGCCGGTCAGCTCTCGGATGATGTAGGAGTTGCGATAGCAGCTCATGCCAATGTCCTGATTGGTCACGCCGTGCGTGTGCAGGCCCGCGTTCTGCACGTAGACCTCGCTGCCATTGACGTCTGCCGCGTAGTTGCGGGAGAGCTGGTAGCGGCCCTTGGCATCCCAGCGCAGCCGATGGCGGATGCCGTCAAGGAACGCCGGGATGTTCTGTTCGTAGCCCGTGGCGAGCACAAGCCCTTCTGTGCAATGGGCGTAGCGCGCACCGCTGTCGACCTGCTGGAACTCGATCTCGTAAGTGCCGGTGGCAGCGTCGTGGCGGCACGCCTGCAACTCGCAGTTGGTGATCAGGTGCGTGCGCAATTCACCCACCTTGCGCTTGTCGTCGAGCAAGTCGTAGATCTGGTTGATCAGGCTGGTATTGACGCCCTTGTACAGGCTGTCTTGCGCACGGACGATGGCATCCTTGCGGCCGTCGGGCAGGCTGTAAAAGTGGTCGATGTAGTCTGGCGAGAACATCTCCAGCGTCAGCTTGGTGGTCTCCATCGGGAAGAAGCGCGGCGAGCGCGTGATCCAGACCAGGCGGTAGCCGTACTTGTCGCTCTCCTTGAGCAGGTCGTAGTAGACCTCCGCCGCGCTCTGCCCACTGCCGACGATGGTGATGGAGCGTTTCTCGTGCAGCGATTCACGCACGTCGATGTAGTCCGCGGTGTGCAGATAGCGGTGGCCATCGCGCCGCACGCACGCCGGGAACGACGGCGACGACCCCACACCCAGCACCAGCTTGCGTGCACAGAGGACGAACGGCTTGCACTCCGCGCCGCGAAAGCCCGAGACCACGTAGCAGCCGCGCTGCGCGTCATAGGCCAGCGCCTGCACGTCGTGGTGGAAGCGCGCACAGGTGAGCTGCGCGACGACCCACTTGCAATAGCGGTTGTACTCCGCCCGGCTCAGGTAGAAGTTCTCGCGGAAGTAATACGAATAGATCTTGCCTTCCTGCTTGCAGTAATTCAGGAAGCTGAAGCGGCTTTTTGGATCGGCCAAACTGACGAGATCCGCCAGGAATGGATTCTGCAATGTCGTGTTATCAATCAGCATGCCAGGATGCCAATTGAATTCCGGCGCACGCTCCAGAAATACCCCATTCAAATCGGCAATGGGTTCAGCCAGGCAAGCCAGGCTTAAATTAAACGGACCCAACCCAATGGCAATAAATTCATGAACTTCTGATTCCATCACGTTTGAACCTCCTGATTTACAAAAGCGATGACAACAAGACTCCAGCTGGGCGAACGCGCATACGCTTCCCGTTGGCTGGCGGCATCAGGCCGCGCCTAGGCTGGGTGAACTCAGGTGGGGTTTTGATCACGACCGATGCGTGCCGGCCGCAGAAGGATCATGGAATATCGCGGATGCGATATCAGGACAGATTCCGAATGGCCCGACGACTTTAATGCAAAGCCGCCGGGCAACAAGCTAAGTCACCATACTACACAAACACGATGATGTTTGCGTGAATAATTCTTAATTACCATTGATACGAAATGGTCGCCATCACGTTGCGGGCATCACCCCAATAACAGTAGTTGCTGTTCATGCACGATGCCACATACGTTTTGTTAAAGATATTCTTTGCCGACAATTGCAGCTTTGCGCCCTTGAGCGATGGGTCCCAACGTACGAGATCGATACGCAGCATCAAATCAACCAGTGTGTACGGCGGTACCTTGAAGCTGTTGGCGCTGTCGCCATAGCTCGTGCCAACGTAGCGCACCCCCACACCTGCCGTGTAGCCGGGCATGAAGGTCCAATCGCCCCACACCGATGCCATATGGCGCGGCGCCTGATACGGCGTGTTGCCCACAAAGCCGTCGGTGGACTCGACAAACTTCATGTCGGTGAACGTGTAGTTGGCCAGCAGCGAAACGTTGTCCGTGATCTGTGAACGTGCCTCCAGTTCCAGCCCGCGCGTACGCACCTTGCCAGTGGGCACGTAGTAGACCTGGGCAGCAGGCCGGTTGGCGATGTTCTCCTGTTCCAGGTTGAACACGGCGGCGGACAGCATCGTGCTCGAGCCCTTCGGCTGATAACGCACGCCCGCCTCGAACTGCTTGGCGGTGGCCGGTTGCAGCAGATTGCCCCGCTGATCCGTCCGGATGCTCGGGTTGAAGCCATCGGCATAGCTGAAGTACGGGGCGATGCCGTTGTCGAACAGGTAGACCACACCCGCACGCTTGGTGAACTTCGAGCCGCTCCACTCCGACGGCGTGCCTGTGCCATACAGGTTGGATGCCTTGGCGTGGTCCTCGCGCACGCCCAGCGTGAAGCGCCAGCGGTCGATGGCGATCTGGTCCTGCAGGTACACGCCGGTCTGCTCAAGCCAGCGGTCGATCGGCGCAGCAGTCACTCCGGTCAAACCAGGGTTGCCATAGACGGGGTTGAACGCGTTGATCGGGTCTGCGCTACCGGATTCCCAGAAGCCATCGACGTGGCGCTTCTGGTAGTCCAGGCCAACCAGCATCGTGTGTTTAACGGGGCCGGTCACGAACTTGCCTTCGAGTTGGTTATCGACCGTATAGGCGTGCGTGGCTTCCTTGGCGCCGGCGTAGTAACGCGTGAGGTTATTCGCATCGGCCCAGCCGAAGCCGTAGATCTGGCGCATGCGCACGTCGCCGAAGACGTAGCGGAAATTCTGGCGCACCGTCCATTGGTCATTGAACGCGTGCTCGAACTGGTAACCCAGCATGCGCTCGGTGCGGCGGAATTTTTCGACCGTCGGGTCTCCGTCGAAGAAGTAGCGCGAGATGGTGCGGCCGTTGTGCGGGAACAGGCTGCCCTCCGCGGGCACACCGCTATTGAAGCTACCTTCTGGGTCGTGCTGCAGATACGCCTGCAGCAACAGGTGCGTGTCGGGCGTGAAGTTGATGGCCAGCGATGGCGCAATGGCAAAGCGCTCTTCCCGCACGTGCTGGAACTGCGAATCCATGCCGCGTGCCAGGCCGGTCACCCGAAAGGCCATCACGCCGTTCTGATCCACTGGCCCGGAGATATCGAATGCTCCCTCAACACGGTTGCGGTTGCCAACCGTGAACTCGACTTCGTGATACGGCTGGAACAGCGGTTTCTTGCTGACGAGCGACACCACGCCCCCTGGCGAAGCCCGCCCGAACAACACCGAGCCCGGCCCCTTGAGCACGTCAATGCGCTGCAGGAAATACGGATCGATCTGGAACGAGCTGTAGCTGCCCTGATCGCCCTGCAGGCTCAGGCCATCGAGCAGCGCGTTGTTGACGCTGGCGTCGTTGAAGCCGCGCAGCGCAACGTAGTCATAGCGGTTGGCCGCTCCGACCAACCCAGTGAACGCGCCCGTCGTGTAGTTCAGCGCTTCAGACAAGCCGCGCGGCCGCTGGTCTTCCAGTTGCTGTTGCGTGATCACGGAGATCGACTGCGGCGTTTCGATGATCGGCGTATCGGTCTTGGTGCCTGCCGAGCTTTGCTTGGCGATAAAGCCCTTGCCGGGGCTCTGCGCTGTCTCGCCGCGGCCGACTACGGTCGCGGTGGGCAATGTGGCATTCACCTCTGCGGTGGTACTCTGCGCCATCACTTGCGCGGGCAGCGCTGCCCCCAGCAGCACTGCGCAAGTCAGCCGTGCAGCAAGCGCCAGCGGGCGCAGCGTCGTGCGGCAAGTCGTTTCAGATGGAAAAACCGTTGTTGTGTTGATGTGCTTTGGCATGGTGTGTTGGAAGATGCGTGTGGTTTCCACACCCATCGACGATCCACACTGCAAAAGCGGAACTCGATCTGGAACTTTTTTCGATCAGGCCCTCGCGCAAGTCGAGCAACGCTCAACCGCTAGCACGAGATACTTACGCACCATGCGCGTTGATTTGCCAAGCTGCTCGGCAATGCACGCATGGGACTGCCCTTCGATGTAGCGCAGGCGAACGGCTTCGCGCGCGCTGGGCGACAGTGTTTCCAGCATCGTGCTCGTGTGCTGCAGCGTCTGCGCCTGTGCCATGCGCTGCTCCGGTGACGGTGCATGACCGAACTGCTCACATCGCAACGTCAGCTCATCCAGGCAGGCACACTCGATACGCCGCCGGCGCGCACGATCGATCATCAGATGCTTGGCGGTGGTGGTCAGGTAAGCACGCGGCTCGCGCACCTCGCTCAACGCATCCGGCACGGCCAGTACGCGCATGAAGGTGTCGTGCAGCACATCTGCCGCCTCTTCCGGACACGCGAGCTTCCTGCGCAGCCAGGCGAACAGCCAATCGCTGTGGCACACGTAAAGCGCGTCGATGTCGTGCAGCGGATTGGGCTGAACGGCCGGCATGCGGGCTCCCGGAAATGGACCGGACGCGCGCACGCAACCACGTACACATTGCGCCCATACAAATGAGAATCATTCTCATTGTATGAGTCGAGCAACCCTGTTCGCAAATGGGGATTCGAAAGGGAGCACTAAGAATGGGTGCCGAGCAACAAGATGCTCTTAAGCCGCATCGTCGGTAGAACGATGCCGCCACGCCATCAGCGCAATAGCCAGGGCGGCCAGCGACAGGCCGATCGCCAGCCCGGTCATGCGGCCGGAGCGGCGTGCTTCATCGGCCTGCTCGCGCGCCTCGATGGCCTGGCGCACGGTTTCCCAGAAGGCCTCGCGGTGCTCGTTCTCGTCAAAGATGGACATGGCGCGCTTCCCTGTTGTCTGCACATTGCTTTGTGCTGCTTGCCTTGTCATCGTAGGGAACGTGCGGCAGACGCGCCACCGCACGTTTCGCGTAGGCGCCCGCGTTCAGGCCGCGGCAACAGGTTTGCCGACAGGTGAAGCAGGTGCGCCGGGGGTACCAATACGCGCATCGGCGTCACCCTGCCCCAGATCCATCGCGTCGGCACGCTCGGCGGTGGACAGTTCGTCTGCGCGATAGCCCGTGCGATTGAGCAGCACCAGCGTGCAGGCCAGCGACACCAGCGCATACAGCGCCGACGATGCAGCCACGCCTATGATGTTGCCGGTGCTGTTGAGCACCCACTGTGCAAATACCGGCGTGCCCCCTCCCACCACCAGCGAACACAACTGATACGCCAGCGACAGCCCCGTATAACGGATGCGCGTCGGGAACACGCGCGCCAGAATGCCGCCAATGGCGCCATAGAACATCGAATGCGGAATCGTCGCCAGGCACATGCCCAACAGCGCGATCCAGTACACCTTGGTCTCAATGGCGAAGAACATCACCGGCATGAGCAGGAACTCGGGCAACACCATCAGGCAGATCGCGCGGCGCATGTCCATGCGCGAGACCAGCCACGCGCCCAACGGCTGCGTGATGAACTGCACCACCAGCGCAATCGCGATGATGCCGAGGAAGGTGTCCTGCGCGTAGCCGAGTTCTTTCGTGGCCCACGCCAGCGCAAAGTTGCTCTTCAGGTAGGTCACGTGGATAAGCGGCAGCGTGCCCGCTCCCAGCAGCACTAGGCCCCAGTGGTCACGCACCACGTCCTTGAGTGGCAGCTTGACGGTCTTCTTCTGTGCCAGCACGCGCTTCATGTCGTCGGACTCTTCCAGCTTCAGGCGGATGACCATGCCCACGATCACCAGCAGCGCCGACAGCAGAAACGGCACACGCCAGCCCCACAGCATGAACTGCGGCGTCGGCAATGCGCTCAGCGCAAAGAACACCACCGTCGCCAGCAGGTTGCCCGTGGGCGAACCCTGCTGTGCAAACGCGGAGTACAGAATGCTCTTGCGCTTAGGGGCGCTCTCGCTGGCGATCAGCACCGCACCGCCCCACTCGCCGCCCACGGCCACGCCCTGGATCACGCGCAGCACCACCAGCCCCACCGGTGCCCACATGCCGATCTGCGCATAACTCGGCAGCAGGCCGATACCCATCGTCGCCAGGCCCATCAGGATAAGCGTAATGATCAGCGTGGTCTTGCGGCCAATCTTGTCGCCCAGGTGGCCAAAGATGATCCCGCCGATGGGCCGCGCGGCAAAGCCGGCCCACAGCGTCACGAACGACAGCAGCGTCGCGATGCCCGGGTCCAGCGTCTTGGAGAAAAACACCTTGCCGAAGACCAGCGCGGCGGCAAGGCCGTAGATATAGAAGTCGTACCACTCGATGGTGGTGCCGATGAAGGCAGCGACCGCGGCACGGCGCGGCTGCAGGTTGGACATGATGGTCTCCTTGGTGGTACTGCCGGTTTGGCGCGGCCTCTGCTGGGCCGTCTGCCTTGTTGTGATGAATCCGCTTCAGTTCATTTCAGAACGCCAGCCTCGAACAGGCGCTGCCGGGTTTCCGTGTCGATGCCGAGCGAGGCCAGCACGGCGGCGGTATCGGCGCCGAGTGCAGGCGGCGCGTTGCGGTACGTGGCCGGCGTGCGCGACAGCTTGATCGGCGAGCCCGTGCCACGGTACTCACCCAGCTCGACCACCATCTGCCGGTGCAGCGTGTGCGGATGGCGCGCCACCACGTCGACGCTGAGCACCGGCCCGCACGGCACGCCGCCATGGATCAGGTCTTGCGCGAGCGTCTCGCAATCGAAGCGCGCCAGTTGCGCCTCCAGCGCCTGCTTGAGTTCCGAGCGATGCGCGCAGCGGCTGCGGTTGTCGGCAAAGCGCACGTCTTCCGCCAGCGCCGGCACGCCGATGTGTGCGCACAGCTTGGCGAACTGGCGGTCATTGCCCACCGCCAGAAAGATCGGCGTGGTGCCGGTCTGGTAGCTGTCGTACGGCGTGATGTTCGGGTGCGCATTGCCACTGCGCTGCGGCACCTTGCCGGAGCCGAAGTAGTTGGGCAGATGCGGATGCAGCAGCGACACGCCACAGTCGTACAGCGCAATGTCGATCGATTGCCCGCGCCCGCTCTTCTCGCGCTCCGCCAGCGCCAGCAGGATGCCGGCCAGCGCGTTGAGCCCCGTCACCATATCGACAATTGGCAGGCCGACGCGCATCGGGCCGCCATCGCGCTCACCGTTGACGCTCATCAGGCCGGCCATGGCCTGGATGGCGGCGTCGTAGCCGGGCAGCCCACCCAACGGGCCGTCGGGACCGAAACCGGAGACGGCGCAATGGATCAGCCGAGGAAGGCGCGGCTGCAGATCGCGCTCGAAGTCCATGCCCCAACGCGCCAGCGTGCCGGGCTTGAAGTTCTCGACCAGCACATCGGCGTCCTCCAGCAATTGCCAGAGCACGGCGCGGCCCTCATCGCACGACAGGTCGACCGAGATACCGAGCTTGTTGCGGTTGACGCCGTTGAAGTACCAGGCGGTGTCGCTCTCATCAAACGGCGGGCCCCAGGTGCGGGTCTCGTCGCCGACGGGCGGTTCGAGCTTGATGACCTGCGCGCCGTGATCGGCCAGGGCCTGCGTGCAGTACGGGCCGCCGAGCACACGGCTCAGGTCGATCACCTTCAGGCCATGCAACGCGCCATTGACCGCGTTCATTGCTCGCTTCCTGCTGGCAGCGCTTGCATCGCCAGCGCGAACGAAACCTCGCGCTGCTTGACGAGCGCATCGAACAGCAGCGCATCATCGTTCTTGGGCAAGGCCAGCGGATCGACCGGCAGCAGCTTGTGCCGCAGCACCAGATGCGCAAGCGCCAGACGCCGATGCTCCGGCGCCAGACGCACGCCTTCCACCGCCATGAAGATCGCCGTGGTGATGTGATACAGCGCGGAGCCGGCCTGACGCACAAGCTGGTCGCTGCCCTCTTCGGCCACCTTGGCGATCGTGCGGCAGACGCGGTCGAGCGTGGCACGCAGTAGCATGTCGCTCTGCGCCGGCAGCGTGACACCGTCGAGCAGCCCCAGCAGATACGCTCGCAGCGGCTCCAGTGCACCTTCGCGTTTCACAGCGCGCGCAATGTCGAGTGCGACGATGTTGCTCGTGCCTTCCCAAATCGAGCCGAGATGCGAATCGCGCACGAGGCGCGCATCGCTCCATTCTTCGATGTAGCCGGTGCCGCCACGTACTTCCATCGCATCGCCAGTTACGCGGCGCGCATCGCGGCAGGCGCGGAACTTGATCAGCGGCGTCAGGATGCGCACGCACTTCGCGGCCTGTTCGTCGCCGGCATCGGCCAGCGGCAACAGTTGCGCGATCTGCATGAACATCGAGCGCGCCTGCTCCGTCGGCAGCAGCATCTTCAGGAGCTGGCGCTGCATCAGCGGCATGTCGATCAGCTTGCGGCCGAAGGCTTCGCGATTGCGCGCGATGTGCAGCGCCTCGGTGGTGGCACGGCGCATCAGGCCTGCGGCACGCACACCGTTCGACAGGCGCGACATGTTGATCATGTCGGCCATCTGGTGGAAGCCACGCCCGATCTCGCCGATCAGGTAAGCGGTGGCGCCTTCGAGGGTGATCTCCCCGCTGGCCATGGAGCGGGTGCCGAGCTTGTCCTTCAGGCGGATGATCCTGTAATTGTTGCGTGTGCCGTCGCGCAGCGTCTTGGGCAGCAGGAACAGCGCCAGCCCGTTGATGCCGGGTTTCGCACCGTCGGGGCGAGCCAGCACCATGGCGAGGTCGGCATCGGCGTTGGAGCAGAACCACTTGTCGCCGTATAGGCGCCACGTTTGTGTGCCGTCGGGCGCGGTTTCCAGCACAGCGCGCGTGGCGATGCAGGCGACATCCGAACCGGCGGCCTGCTCGGTCATGAACATCGCGCCCTGGTACAGCACGTCAAAGTCACGCGAAGCGAGCATCGGCAGATAGCGCGCCACCAACCCCGGATCGCCGAACTTGCGCAGCGTGCGCGTGAGCGAATCCGTCATGCTGACGGGGCAGCACAGGCCGAATTCAGCCTGGACGAACAGATACGTGAGCGCGTATTTGACCAGCGGCGGCGGCGCGTTGCCAACGTGGCTCATCGATGCAAGGCCCAGTTCGGCATAGGCCACACGTTCCAGCGCAACGTAGTCGGGGTGCTTGTCGATGCTCTGCAAGGCCTCGCCACGGCGGGTGCGATGGCGCAGTTGCGGGGGGTTGTGATCGGCGTTGATGGCCCAGGCGTCCAGTTCATCTGAAGCGCGCAGGCCGAGCGACTTGAGTTGCGGTTCCAGCTCGCGGTATTGCGCATCGCCCAGGTACAACCGCAGCAGGCGCCCAAGATCCGGGTCGACGTGGAAGAAATTGATGCCCCGGCTGTCGGGAATGTTCTCGTGGCCGCCGGATTGGGTGGTAAGCGGCTCGCGGGCGATGTCGTTCATGCGGGTGGCCTCGCTGTCTCCTGTTTTGTTCGGCCAGCATAGGAACGCTATCGATAATCGTCCAATACAGGATTTGTCCTGTACGATAAATAACTCTTATCGTTGAATGAGCCCGCCATGGACCTCAAGCAGTTGCGCTATTTCGTTGCCGTGGCGGAAGAACTGCATTTCGGGCGCGCCGCGCAGCGGCTGTTCATCTCGCAGCCGGCCTTGAGCTTCGACATCCGCAAGTTCGAAGAACAGTTGGGCGTGCAGCTGCTCGCGCGCACCAACAAGAGTGTGGCGCTCACCAACGCCGGCCAGGTGTTGCTGGATGAGGCCCGCAAGCTGTTGCAGCAAGCAGCGGAGGTGGAGCGCATCACGCAGCGCTCCGCGCACGGGTTGGCCGGGCGGCTGCGCGTGGGCTTCGTCAATTCGATGCTGTATCGCGGTCTGCCCCGTGCGGTGGAACGTTTTGAGGCCGATCACCCAGCGGTGGAGATCATCCTGCGCGAGATGAACACCGGCGAGCAGGTCCAGGCCCTCCAGCGCCAGCAGATCGACCTGGGCTGCGCGTACTGGGGCACCTTTCCCGCCGATGTCACTTCCACGCCGATCTTCTCCGAGCCCTTCGTCGCCTGTCTGCCCGCGGGCCACGCACTGGCCCGCCGCAAGAGCCTCGAACTGGATGCGCTGGCACAGGAGCCATTCATCCTCTTTCCGCGTACGGTATCGCCGCACTATCACGACCTGATCATCGCGTTGTGCGTCGATGCCGGCTTCAGTCCGGTGATTCGCCACGAGACGCGGCTGTGGCAGACCGTGGTGACGATGGTGGGGTTCGGCATGGGCGTGGCACTCGTGCCCAAGACGCTGCAACACGCCGGTGATGCCCGTGTCAGCTTTGTGCCGCTGGCCGGCGGGAAAAAAGAATCGCCCGTGCTGTCATTGCGACGCACAGGCGATGCAGAGCCGGTAGCAAGCCGCTTTCTGGAATACCTCGAAGCCGCCGCGCGTGAGAACGTGAGCCCCTGAACGCTCAGGGTTGGCTGGTCAGCTTGAACTTGGTCAGACACACGTGCTTGGCGAGCTTTTCCTTGCCGATCACCACGGCATCGGTCTTGCCATACGGCTCGCCGGTCTGCACATCCTCCTCATCCTTGTAGCTGCCCTTCACGTATTTCGTGTCGCACTGATCGTACTTGTTGCAGACCTGGAGCTTGGTACAGATGGTCTGCCCATCGCGCTCGTAGATGTAGTACGTGGCGCCGGAGTACGGCGGGCGCGGATAGTTTTCAGTGCGAACGGTGACGTCTGCGGCGTGGACGGCGCCAGATGCGAGCGCAAGCGTGAGCGCTGCGAATGCCTTGTGCATGAATGAGTCCCTTCGTGGTTGGGCGATGTGTGCGAGACGCATTGTGCTGGAGTTTCTCACCTAGGCAAATGCCCAACGCGCGCGACGACATCACAGCGCTTTACTCAGGAACACCCTGCTCGTACCGGGTGGATCGCATGGCACGTCTCCAAACCTCACCCAGCCATTGCGCTCGTAGAACGCCGGTGCCTGGAAGCTGATCGTGTACACCACTGCAGAACGGCAGCCACGGCGGCGCCCTTCTTCTTCAAACTTGCGCAGCACCTCTGTGCCAATGCCCTTGCCGCGCAACGTATCGGGCAAGTGGAACAAGTCAAGAAACAGCAGGCCCAGCGACGTGCGCCCACTTGCGCCGCCAACGATTTCGCCGCTCTGCGGATCGCGGACGAGCACGGCCAGCGGCTGCCGGTCGCCATAGCCGACGTGGGCATCGTTGAAACGGTTCAGGCCGTCGCCGATGACCTTGATGTCGTGATCGCTGGCTTGGTCGGTAACGAAGATGTCTGGGGTTCGCATGCAGCCTTCCGGTTGGTCGCAAATACTGTATGCGCACACAGTATTTGGCACACCTACCGGCGTCAACGACAAAGCCGTGACACGCCGCCCGACTTACTGTGTCCGCGGCGGCAGGATCGCACTGCCCGACCCTAGCATGGGCCGCATATGCGGCATCATGTTGCTGTTCAAGTGGTACATCACCCAGAGCGAACCGCTGAGCGTAATGACCACCAGCACCAGCGTGAACATCAGCGACAGCATGTTCCAGCCGCCCTCGGACTTCGCATTCATGTGCAGGAAGTAAATCATGTGCACCACGATCTGCACCGCGCCGATCAGCAGGATCGCCACGGCCGTGGTCGACGACTTGTCGAACACGTTGCCCATCACCAGCCAGAACGGAATCGCCGTCAGGAAGACGGACAACACGAACCCCGTCAGGTAGCCGCCCAGTGTGGCGTGCGGGCCGACCTCTTCCTCGTGGTGATCATGGTGGTGGCTGTGGCCATCGCCGTGTCCGCTCATCGTTTGGTCGTGCGCGCTCATGGCAGCGTTCCCATCAGGTAGACGAAGGTAAAGACGCCGATCCAGACGACGTCCAGAAAGTGCCAGAACATCGACAGGCACATCAGCCGACGCTTGTTGGCGGTGATCAGCCCGTGCTGCGACACCTGCAGCATCAGCACGATCAGCCAGATCAGGCCGAACGTCACGTGCAGCCCGTGCGTGCCCACCAGCGAGAAGAACGACGTCAGGAACGCGCTGCGCTGCGGCCCTGCACCCTCGTGTATCAGGTGTGCGAACTCATAGAGCTCCACAGCAAGGAACCCCGCGCCGAACAGCCACGTGATGGCCAGCCAGATCTGCATGGGTGCGATCTTGTTCTGCTGCATCTGCAGCATCGCAAAGCCGTACGTGATGGAAGACAGCAGCAGGAATGACGTGTTCAGCGCCACCAGCGGCAGCTCGAACAGCTCTGCCCCGGTGGGCCCGCCCGCGTACTCGCGGCCCAGTACGCCATAGGCGGCGAACAGGCACGCGAAGATCAGGCAGTCGCTCATCAGATAGATCCAAAACCCAAGCAGCGTGCCGTTGGGCACGTGATGCTCTTCCGTCAGGTGGAACTGGTAGCCACCCGGCGGGATGCCATCCGCGTTGGCAGTGCTGCTCGCATGCAGGGGGACGGTCGTATCAGCCATGACTTGCCATCAGTTGGGTGCGTGATGCTTCGGTCCGGACCACATCTTCCGCCGGGATGTAGTAGTCGCGCTTGTAGTTGAAGGTGTGGATGATTGCCGAGAGGATCGTGGCCGCGAACGACGCGGCGGCCAACCACCAGATGTGCCAGATCAGCGCAAAGCCGCACAGCGTGGACAGGCCTGCCAACAAGATGCCCGCAGCCGTGCCCTTCGGCATGTGGATCGGGATGAAGCCTTCCTGCGGGCGTTGATAGCCATATTGCTTCATCTGCCACCAGGCGTCGGAGTCATGCACGAGCGGCGTGAACGCAAAGTTGTACTGCGGCGGCGGTGACGAGGTCGACCACTCCAGCGTGCGGCCGTTCCACGGGTCGCCGGTCGTGTCGCGCAACTCCTCACGGCGCATGAAACTGACCACGAGCTGGATCAGGAAGCACGCAATGCCGATGGCGATCAGCAGCGCACCAAAGGCAGCGAGCTGGAACCATATCTGCAAGGACGGATCGTCGAAATGGCTCATGCGGCGGGTCACGCCACGCATGCCCAGCCAGTACAGCGGCATGAACGCGAAGTAGAAGCCGATGAACCAGAACCAGAACGATGCCTTGCCCCACGACGACACCAACCGGTAACCGAACGCCTTGGGAAACCAGTACGAAATGCCCGCCATGAGGCCGAACAGCACGCCGCCAATGATCACGTTGTGGAAGTGAGCGATCAGGAACAGGCTGTTGTGCAGTGAGAAGTCCGCCGGCGGCACCGCCAGCAGCACGCCGGTCATGCCGCCAATGGCAAACGTGACCATGAATCCGACCGTCCACAGCATCGGCGGCTCGAAGCGAATCTTGCCGTGGTACATCGTGAACAGCCAGTTGAAGATCTTCGCGCCGGTCGGGATCGAGATGATCATCGTCGTGATCCCGAAGAACGAGTTGACGCTGGCGCCCGACCCCATCGTGAAGAAGTGGTGCAGCCAGACCAGATACGACAGCACCGTGATCACGACCGTCGCATAGACCATCGACGCATAGCCGAACAGGCGCTTGCGCGAGAACGTGGCCACCACTTCCGAGAAGACACCGAACACCGGCAGTACCAAGATGTAGACCTCGGGGTGGCCCCAGATCCAGATCAGGTTCACATACATCATCGCGCTGCCGCCCTGGTCGACCGTGAAGAAATTGGTGCCGGCATAGCGATCCAGGGCCAGCAGCGTGAGCGCAGCCGTCAGCACCGGAAAGGCGGCGACAATCAGTGCGTTGGTGCACAGCGCCGTCCACGTGAAGATCGGCATGCGCATCAGCGTCATACCCGGCGCGCGCATCTTGACGATGGTCACCAGCAGGTTGATGCCAGATAACACCGTACCGACCCCGGCCACCTGCAGTGCCCAGATGTAGTAGTCGACCCCGACATCGGGGCTCGCGAGGATGCCCGACAACGGCGGGTACGCCAGCCAGCCGGTACGCGCGAATTCGCCCACGAACAACGACATCATCACCAGGATGGCGCCACCCGTGGTCATCCAGAAACTGAAGTTATTGAGGAACGGAAACGCCACGTCACGTGCGCCGATCTGCAGCGGCATGACGAAATTCATCAGGCCGGTGACCAGCGGCATGGCGACGAAGAAGATCATGATCACGCCGTGCGCGGTGAAGATCTGGTCATAGTGATGCGGCGGCAGGAAGCCCGCGTTGTCGCCAAACGCCACCGCCTGCTGCATCCGCATCATCACGGCATCCGCAAAGCCGCGCAGCAGCATCACGATGCCCAGCACGATATACATGATGCCGATCTTCTTGTGGTCGATGCTGGTGAACCACTCACGCCACAGGTAGCCCCAGACGCGGAAGTACGTCAGCGCCCCCACCACCACAAGGCCGCCAATGGCGACGGCTGCGAAGGTGGCGAGCAAGATCGGCTCGTGATACGGAATGGCCTCCCAAGACAGACGGCCAAAGATCATGTTGGCGAGTTCGGAGCGCTCGGGCATGGTTGTCACCTGGGCCTGTGTTGATCAATGGTGGCCGATCAAGATTGGCGGAAAACGTCAAAGGGGCGCAGGGTCGTGCGCTACTGCAACAGCCGTCGGTTGTCGTTCAAGGCGACATCCGGTGCAAAGATTGGCATGGCATCTGCCGTATTACTCGCAGTGCAGATTTCCGCCGTCGGATCAAACCGGCCCGCGTTGTCATTGCGGTTACGCGCCATGGTGCTCCCCCGGCACCCCTGGCCATCCACGCAGCGATTCAGAATCAGGTCGTAGAGGTTCGGTGCCACGCTGGCGTAGCGTTGCACCGGTTCGCTTTCGCTGGGTTTGGCCAGCGTCAGGTAGGTGTCCTTCGACAGCGGCGTGCCTGAAGACTTGACCTGCTGGACCCAGCGGTCGAAATCTTCGTTGGACAAGCCGTGGAACTTGAACCGCATGTGCGAGAAGCCTGCACCGCTGTAGTTCGACGAGAACCCGTCATACACGCCGGGCTGGTTGATGACTGCATGCAGCTTGGTTTCCATGCCCGGCATCGCGTAAACCATCCCCGCCAGCGAGGGCACGAAAAACGCATTCATGACCGAGGTGGCTGTGATCCGGAACGCGATCGGACGATCCACCGGCGCCGCCAGTTCGTTGACGGTCGCGATGCCTTGCTCGGGATAGAGGAACAGCCACTTCCAATCCAGCGCCACCACTTCAACGATGAGCGGTTTGGTATCAGCAGCAACGGGGCGGCTTTCATCCAGCCGTGTGAGCGGCCGGTACGGATCGAGTTGATGCGTGCTGACCCAGGTCACGGCGCCCAGCGTGATGATGATCAACAGCGGCGCAGCCCAGATTGCCAATTCCAGCACCGTGGAATGGTCCCACTCCGGGTTGTAGGGAGCGTTCTTGGCGCTTTCCCGATATCGCCACGCAAACAGCAGCGTGAGAAAGATCACGGGCACGATGATCAACAGCATCAGGCAGGTTGCAATGATGATCAGGTCCCGCTGTCGCACTGCCATGTCGCCGGCCGGCGACAACAGCACTGCGTTGCTGCATCCCGCAAGACTCACCAAGGCGGTGATTGCGGCACTTCTCAAAAGCGACTTTCCCGTTACTTTAAGGGGCGTCACCGCTGTATCGAAGCGTGGCATGGTCTCGGAAGTGGCGTCTGATTAACGTCGCGCTGGGACGGCCCAGCGAACTTTCGATTTGCCGTTGCAGTTTAGGCGCCTATTCTGGTCATTGCCGGACTTTAAGTGCTGTACGACATTCCTCCTGCTCTCGACGGAGACTCCACGATGGCCAGCCTGACCCATCAGCATCGCGCGTCGCCAACTGCACCGCCCGCGCCAGGGCATCATGAAGTGGCACCCGCGGAGATCGCCACAGGCGTGGTGATCGGGCGCGCGTCAGAGTACTTCGACTTCTTCGTCTACGGCATCGCGTCGGTACTCGTTTTCCCTAGGGTCTACTTTCCGTTTGCAGGCGAACTGGCCGGGCTGCTGTTCAGCTTCACGGTCTTTTCCTTCGCCTTTATCGGGCGCCCATTCGGAACGGCGCTGTTCATGCGCATCCAGCGTCGATGGGGACGCAGCACCAAGCTGACCGCCTCGCTGTTTCTGCTGGGCACGGCCACGGTGGGCATTGCGTTTTTGCCGCCGTACACGTCGATTGGCCATTCGGCGATTTATCTGTTGGCGCTATTCCGCTTCATGCAGGGCATCGCGTTTGGCGGCTCCTGGGATGGCCTGCCGTCGCTGCTGGCATTGAACGCGCCCGAGAACAAGCGCGGCTGGTACGCCATGCTGGGGCAACTCGGCGCGCCCACCGGCTTCATCATTGCGGGCGCGTTGTTCCTGTTCCTCTACTCCAGCCTGACATTCCAGGAGTTCATCGACTGGGGCTGGCGCTATCCGTTCTACGTCGCCTTTGCCATCAACGTGGTGGCGCTGTTTGCACGGCTGCGGCTGGTCGTCACGCACGAGTACACGCAACTGCTGGAAGAAGGCGAGCTGGAACCGATCAGTACGCTGCAGATGGTCAACGCGCAGGGTTTCAACATCTTCCTGGGAGCCTTTGCGGCACTGGCCAGCTACGCGCTGTTCCACCTGGTCACGGTGTTCCCGCTGTCATGGGTGTCGCTGCGCAAGACGCAGAGTGTGTCCGCAGTGCTGACCGTCCAGATCATCGGCGCCGTGATCGCGTTCGTGAGCACTCTGGTTTCGGGCTTGATTGCAGACCGCATCGGCCGGCGTACCACGTTGGCGGTGATGGCAGTGCTGATCGGCATCTTCAGCCTGGCCGCGCCGTGGCTGCTCGACGGCGGTGCCGTGGGGCAGGACATCTTCATCCTCGTCGGCTTCGGTCTGCTGGGGCTGTCGTACGGCCAGGCAGCCGGCGTGGTGACATCGAACTTCGAAAGCCGATTCCGCTACACCGGCGCCGCCCTGACCACTGACTTCGGCTGGCTGTTTGGCGCGGCATTCGCGCCGCTGGTGGCACTGGGCCTGTCGTCGTTGTTCGGGCTCGGGGCCGTCAGCGTGTATCTGCTGTCAGGCGTGGTGAGTACGCTGGTGGCGCTACGGATCAACCAGGCGCTGGGGACGCCCGACGCGTGAGCGCTTTCGCTGGAGAAAACCTCGGAACGAGGTAAGTGGTGCGAGGGAGGGGACTCGAACCCCTACACCATTGCTGGCGTCAGGACCTAAACCTGGTGCGTCTACCAATTTCGCCACCCTCGCTGGATGGAGCACGCCGCCCACTGAAGGGGCGCCGGAAAGGAAGCCCGCGATTATATCGCAGTCGTTCGGGGGTTTCCATCCCCTTCGCCACCCGATGTGGTGTAGGGGTTCGAGTCCCCTCCCTCGCACCACTTCGGCGAGGGTCGCTACGCCGGATGTGATCGTTAGACCGTCGGCGCCATTGCCTGGGATTCCGGCCGCCTGACACGGAACCACGCCGCATACAGCGCCGGCAGGAACAGCAGCGTCAGCACCGTGGCGATAATCAGGCCGCCCATGATGGCCGCGGCCATCGGGCCCCAGAACACGCTGCGCGACAACGGAATCATTGCCAATACCGCTGCGGCAGCCGTCAGGATGATGGGACGGAAGCGCCGCACGGCCGCCTCGACGATGGCCGTCCAGGTCGGCACACCCGCCGCCACATCCTGCTCGATCTGGTCCACCAGAATGACCGAGTTGCGGATGATCATCCCGATCAGCGCCGTGATGCCGAGCTGCGCCACGAAGCCCATCGGCGCGCGCAGCAGCAACAACGTCGCCGCGGCACCGATCAACCCGAGCGGGCCGGTCAGGAACACCATCACCGAGCGCGAGAAGCTGTGCAGCTGAAGCATCAGCAACAAGAAGATGATGAAGATGCATAGCGGCATCTGCGCGGCAATCGATGCACCTGCGTTGGCACTCTCCTCCTCCGCGCCGGCAATCTTGATCTGATAATCCGGCGGCAGATCCGCGCGGATCTTGTCGAGCAGCGGGTTGATCTGCGCCGTCACCGTCGGGCCCTGTACGCCGTCCACCACGTCGGACTGCACGGTGATGCCGTAGTCGCGGTTCTCGCGCCAGATCACGCCCGGCTCCCACGCAAAGCCCACGCGCGCCACCTGCGTGAGCGGCACGGTGCGGCCGCTGGCGGTCGGTACCTGCACACGCTGCAGTGCGTCGAGCGTGTTGCGCTCGTCTTCCTGCGGGCGCATGACGATATCGAGCAGCTTGTCGCCGTCACGGTACTGAGCGATGGGCGCACCGGACATCACCGTTTGCGTGACCTGCGAGATCGAGCCCGTCGACACGCCCAGCGCGCGCGCCTTGTCCTGGTCGATGTCCAGGCGTAGCACCTTGACGTTCTCGTTCCAGTTGTCGTTCACGCCCACGGTGTTCGGGTTGGCAGTCATGATCGCCTTGACCTGGTCGGCGATCTTGCGCACGCCGCCAATGTCCGGCCCCATCACGCGGAACTGCACCGGATACGGCACCGGTGGCCCGTTCGGTAGCAGCTTCACGCGGCCACGTAGATGCGGGAATTGCGACTTGAGCAAACCGATGACGTGCTGACGCACGCCTTCGCGCGCCTCCAGCGAGGTCGGCATGACAATGGCCTGGGCGACGTTGGTCTGCGGCAGGATCTGGTCCAGCGGCAGGTAGAAACGCGGCGCGCCGGAGCCGATGAACAGCGTCACGCTGTCGACGTTCTGCTCCTTGCGCATCAGCGCTTCAAAGCGCTTGGCCTCGGCTTCGGTCTGGCTGAAGCTGGAGCCTTCCGGCAGCCACAGCTCTACCATCAGCTCGGGGCGGCTGGAATCCGGGAAGAACTGCTTCTCCACATACTTGAAGCCGAACACCCCCAGCCCGAACGCCACCAACGTGATGACGATCACCGTCTTGCGGTATTCCACACACCAGTTCACCCAGCCGCGGAAGCGGTTGTAGAACGGCGTGTCGAACAGCTCGTGATGACCGCCGTCACCCACATGCGACTTGGTACGCAATAGCAGGAAACCGAGATACGGCACAAACACCACGGCCGCAAACCACGAGAGCACCAGCGCCAGCGCCGTCACCGCAAAAATACCGAACGTGTATTCGCCCACCGTCGAGCGCGCCAGCCCCACCGGCAAGAAGCCTGTGGCGGTGATGAGCGTGCCGGTCAGCATCGGCATGGCGGTGGAGCTGTACGCAAAGGTGGCGGCTTCCATCTTGGAGAAGCCCTCTTCCAGCTTGCGCACCATCATTTCGACCGCGATGATCGCGTCGTCCACCAGCAGGCCCAGCGCGATGATCAGCGCGCCCAATGAAATCTTGTGCAGGCCGATGTCGAAGATGTTCATGAACAGGAACGTCACCGCCAGCACCAGCGGGATCGTCAGGCCCACCACCAGACCGGGCCACACATCAATGCGCAGCTTGGGCTTCGTATGCAGGCCCAGCGACAGAAAGCTCACCGCCAGCACAATCACCACGGCCTCGATCAGCACGTGCACGAACTCGCCCACCGAGTTCTGCACCGACTTCGGCTGGTTCTGCACCTGCTCCATCTCGATGCCCATCGGCAGCTTGGCGTGGATCCGATCGACCGTCGCGCGCAGGTCCTTGCCGAGCTGGATGATGTCGCCGCCCTTGGTCATCGAGATGCCCAGGCCGATGACCTCGCGGCCGTTGTAGCGCATCTTGGCGTGCGGCGGGTCGATGTAGCCGTGCTTGACGGCGGCAATGTCGCCCAGGCGGATGTTGGTCGTGCCGCCAGGGCCGCGCAGCGTCAGGTTCTCCAGATCGCGGATGTCCGAGAACTGCCCCGACAGGCGGATCTGCACGTTGTCGGTGGGCGTCACCAGCACACCGCTGGGGCCGATGTTGTTCTGCTGGCCGATCTGCGTCGCGATGCTGTTGATGTCCAGCCCCATCTGCGCCAGCTTGGCCTGCTGGAACTCGATGTAGATCTTCTCGTCCTGATCGCCCAGCAATTCGACCTTGGCGACGTTGGGCACGCGCAGCAACTGTTGCCGGATGGAATCTGCGTAGTCGTTGAGCTGGCGATAGGTGAAGCCATCGGCCGACAGCGCATAGATCGAGCCGTACACATCGCCAAAATCATCATTGAAGAACGGCCCGCGCACGCCCTGCGGCAACGTTGGCGCGATGTCCCCCACCTTCTTGCGCACTGTGTACCAGAGCTGCTTCGTGTCCTTTGAGGGCGACGTGTCGGCCAACTGGAAGGTGACCAGCGTCTCTCCCGGCTTGGAGTAGCTGCGGATCTTCCAGGCGTACGGCACTTCCTGCAGCGCCTTCTCGATCTTGTCGGTCACCTGACGCGACATCTGCTCGGCTGTGGCGCCGGGCCAGAAAGCCTGCACCACCATCGCACGGAAGGTGAAGGGCGGATCTTCATCCTGCCCCAGCTTGGAATACGCAAAGATGCCGCCGAGCAACAGCGCCACCAGCAAGAAGCGCGTGAGCGGCTGATGTTCGAGCGCCCAGCGTGACAGGTTGAAACGGGAGTGTTCCATGCGCGCGAAGGTTGGCGTGTTGGGGCGGAAGCCGGTTGTGGCTTACCGGCGCGGCGTGATGGCGGACTGGGCCGACGGCTGATCTGCCGGGGCCATCGGCATCACCTTCTGGCCGGCCTTAAGCAGATGCACGCCAGCGGTCACGATGGTCTGGCCCGGCGCCAGGCCGCTGGTGACCAGCAGCACGTTGTCGCGCGGCTCGCCCACCGTCACCGGCACGGGCTTGACCGTCTGCGATGTGGCGTCATACAGCCACACCACGTTCTTGCCCTGCTCCTGCAGCAGCGCACTGATCGGCACACGCACGCCCATGCCACCACTGCCTGCTCCACCGCCGGGGCGCACGAACCTGGCCACCGCCGTCATGCCAAGCTTCAGTTCAGGCGGCGGGTTCGGTACCGAAATCTTCACGGTGTATGTGCGCGTGAGCGGATCGGCTGCCGGCGCAATCTCGCGCACCTTGCCCGGAATGCTGCGCGACTGGTCCGCCCACAGCTTGACGCTCACATCCGGCGATTTGCGCAGTGTGTCCACCTGGTCTTCAGGAATGCCGACCACGACTTCCTTCTCGGCCGTCTGCGCCACGCGCACAACGGGCTGGCCGGCAGACACCACTTGCCCGACCTCAGCATCGACACCCGTCACCACACCGTCCGCATCGGCTTCGAGCGTGGCATAGGCGGCTTGGTTGGATTGATTGCGATAGCCCGCTGCTGCCTGCTCGTAACGAGCCTGTGCGCCGTCGTAGTTGGCTTGATGGCGTTGCTGTTCAGCGGCGCTGATGAAGCCCTTGGTGAACAGCTCGGAATAACGTTTGAGGTCGGCGGCGGCCAGATCGCGGTCGGTCTTTGCGCCAGACAGTTGAGCCTGGGCCGATTGCTGCGCCAGCGCCAGATCCGTCGGGTCGAGGCGCGCCAGGACTTGGCCTTTCTTCACCGTGGCGCCCACATCGACCAATCGTGCAGTGATCTTGCCCGGCACGCGGAAGCCCAGGCGCGACTCAATGCGCGGACGCACGTCACCGGAAAATTCTGCCGTGCCGGCCCCCTGCTCGCTTGTGACCGTCAGGGTGCGTACGGGGCGGACTTCAGGCGCCTTGGGCTGCTCTTTGCTGCAGCCAGCCAACAGCGCTGCGCCGGTCAGCAAGACCGTTGATACGGCCAGAGACCAAGAGCGCCCTCGCGACAGCGCAAGCGTGTCGAAAGAACCGGTGGAGTCGGAATGCGGGTACGACGGGTACATCGCAGGCACAGCGGGCATGACACGCTCTCAGTAAATAACTGACCGGTCAGTAATATACCCACGGCAATGCGCAGGGTCAACGACACGGCGCTGTCTGATTGACTTTTATTGCTGGCCGCCCGGCAGCGGCCTCTCACATGCTGCACTGCAGCGCCATGTAGAATGGCCGCCCTGCCTATTTCCCACCGCGCGTCCACTGCGACGGCCCCTTCCGTGACCCCCGACGACTACTGCGCCGACAAGGCCGCCCCGCCCGGCAGCGACCTGTACTACAGCGTATTGTTTCTGACACCCGAGCGCCGTCGCGCGACCATCGCGCTGGAAGCCGTACGCCGTGAACTGGAAGACGCCGTGCGCGACGCAACCGACCCGGCCGTCGTGCAGTCAAAGCTGCAATGGTGGCGCCAGGAGCTTGCTAGGCTGTTTGAAGGCCGCCCCGATCACCCCGCTACCAAGGCGCTGCAACCGCATCTATCCGCCTATGACATTGGCGCGGTGCACTTGGGAGAACTGCTGGCCGGCGTAGAAGCCGATGCCATGCAAAACCGTTATCTGGATTGGCCCAACCTGCGTCGCCATGGCGATCAGGTGGCCGGTGTGGCGGGCCGATTGGCTGCGCGCATTGCCGGCCACACGCATGCGCGCACGCTGGAGTTCGGGCGGCTGTTGTCGCTGGCCGAGCAACTGGTCCACTTCATCCGCAACCTGGGCGAAGACGTGCGCCACAACCGCGTCTACGTCCCCGTGGATGAACTGCAGCGCTTCAATGTGCCAGCGGCGGATCTGTTCAACCGCCGCTATGCGGATGGCTTCAAGCCGTTGATGGCGTTCCAGGCCGAACGCGCCCGCACCACCTACAAAGAAGCGCTGGCCGCATTGCCGGCCGAAGATCGCCGCGCCCAGCGCTCAGCGCTGATCCGCGGCGTGCTGGCCATGCGCCTGCTCGACGAGGTGGAGGCCGACGGCTTCCAGGTGCTCACGCAGCGCACCGACCTGACGCCGCTGCGCAAGCTGTGGTTGGCGTGGAAGACGCAAATCCGCAGTTGATCAGGTCTTGATCAGATCCAGCGGTGCAAACCTGCCGGCCAGCACCGACTGCGAATCCATGCCCCACCAGCGCTCCAGCACCGTCGCGTAGAGCGAGCGGAAATCGACCGATGGGTCGAGATTGCCGCCGCCATCCAAGCGCTCCAGTATCGGCCCCTGGCCGGCCAGCCCGCCCTTCACACGACCGCCCGCCACGAAATGCGCGGCAGCGGTGCCGTGGTCCGTACCGTTGTTCAGGTTCTCGCGCGGGCGGCGGCCAAATTCGGAATACGTGACGATGAGCGCGTCATTCCAGCGGCCCAGCTCCGTGAGCGCGCTCTTGAGCGAGGCAATGCCATCGCCCAACTGCTTCAGCAGGTTCGCCTGCGTGCCCTGCTGGTTGGTGTGCGTATCAAAGCTGCCCAGCGACAGGCACACCACAGCCACATCGGCCCCGCCATGCCCGGGCGCGGCCACCACCTGCATCGCTGCCTTGATCGAATTGCCGAAGCCGCCATCCGGAAAGTGCGTCTGGAACGCAAACTTGCCCGCCTTCGGACGCAACCCGTCGGCAGCCTTAACGATATCCGCCTCGACCTTCAGCACGTGCTCAAGGGTGGCATTGCCCATGGCGTGAGACGGCATCGCCAGCTTGGCTTCGTTGAGGAAGGCGTCCGGATTGGCCAGCGCCACGGCTCGGGAGCCGCCGTCGAGCGGGCCGAGATCCGCAGTGCCAATGATCACGCCATCCGCACCGAACGATGCCGGCACCGGCCGCGCAGCAAACGCACGTGTCAGCCAGCCTTCGCGCAGATATTGATCCGAACGCGAAGCCGTGTCCCAGATCTCGATCGAACGGAAGTGCGAGAGATTCGGCTGCGGATACGACAACCCCTGCACCACTGACAGCTCACCCGCCTGCCACAGCGGCATCATCGCCTGCAGAGACGGGTGCAGACCGTAGCGGTCATCCAGCTGCAGCACCTGCTCACGCTTGATGGCAATGCGCGGGCGCAGCGTGTAGTACTGCTCGCTTGTGTACGGCACGACAGTGTTCAAACCATCGTTGCCGCCCTTGAGCTCAATCAGGATCAGCAGGTTGCCGTAGCCCTTGCGCCCGCCCTGATCTCGCTGCCCTTGCGCGAAAACGATGCCCGGCATCGCACCACCCATGCCGAGCATGGCGCCTGCCTTCAGAAAATCGCGACGTTCCATGATGTGTGCTCCTGCAGAGATGGCGTTACTTCAATTGGTAGGCCGGGTCCATCATCAGCGTGCGCAGATACGCAGTACCGGCCAGCTTGACGGGAATGGGCGCGGTCGGCTCGATCGGCAGCACAGCACGCTGGATCGAGATGCGCGGCCCGAGTTGCGGCGGATCATCCCCATCCGCCCCGAACTGGGCCAGCCACTTGGCCGAATTGAACGACACCATGGTCTGCGACTGCGCCAGCTTGAAACGGCCCTCCTGCCCCATGCCCTTGAGCGCCTGACCCAGGCCCTGCACGGTGCCGCCCTCCTTCAGATCCGCACGCATCGCAGCCATCATCACGCCGGGCTTCTGCTGCTGAGCTTGCTGCGGCGGCGCCTTCATTTCGGTCGAACGGAACAGCTGGTCCAGAAACTGCTTGCGCCCAAGCAGCGTCGTCGAGTTGATCCACGCATCGCCACCCGGCCAGCCCTTCACGTTGGGCGGCGCCAACAGGTTCTGCCCGAGCTGCGCAGACTTGATCGCGAACGGGGTCGGGTCGGAGTACTGCACATTGAATTGCTTGAGCGTGCCGACAATCATTTCCACGGGCGACTTCACCAGCGTCGCGCGCGTCTGCGGCGCCCAGAAGGCTGGCGCCATGAACAGCTCGCGCAGGGCAACCTTGATGTCGTACCTGCTTGAGCGGAACGCATCGGCCACGCGCTGCACCTGCGCCGTATCTGGATCAGGCGAGACGAACTCACGCCACAGCTTGGTCACGACAAAGGTGGCCGTCTCCGGGCGGGACAGCAGGATGTCGAGCATCTGATCGCCGTCGTAGTCGCCGCTCTGGCCGAATACGGTCTTCACGCCGGTGTCGTGAATCTGAGGGCGCCAGAGGTAGGCGAAGTCGTGCTCACGGTCGATGCTCCAGCCCGTGTAGGCGCGCGCCGCCTCTTTAATGTCCTGCTCGGTGTAATGGCCCTCACCCAGCGTGAACAACTCCATCACCTCGCGGGCGAAGTTCTCGTTGGGCTTGCCCTTGCGGCTCTCGGCGCCATCCAGGTAGATCAGCATCGCCGGGTCTTTGCCGATGGCGTGCAGCATCGTGCCGAAGTTGCCGACCGCGTCCTGGCGCAGCAGCACGTTCTGCCTGTACATCAACTGCGCAAACGGCACCTTCTGCGAGCTGGACACGAAGTGGTTGTGCCAGAACAGCGTCATGCGCTCGGTCAGCGGCGACGGTGTCTTGATCATCTCGCCCATCCACCAGGCACGCAGTTCCAGCTCGTGCGCAGCGTTCTTCTGGCGAGCGGCCTTGCGGGCATCTTCGTCGGGCAGCTTGTTGTAGGGGATGATCGGTTCGTTGACCCACGCCGGCGGCGGCGTAGTGGCAACCGTGCCGGTCTGCGCCAGCACACGGTCGATGGCCTCGCGGTGCGTCAATCCGGCGTACGTATCCAGTTCGCTCTCAGACGGCGAAAAACCGATACGGGTGAGGAAATAGCGCGCGTCTTCGCGGTCCAGGCGCTGCTCGTCGGCAGCGGGTGCCTTGGCATGCGTGCTGTGGCGATGCGGTTTGTCCTGCGTCGCCGCCTGCGCGGGCGGAAGTGAAAGGACGCCAGCGGCTGCCAGCGCCAGAAATATCGTGCCACGTACTCGCATGTCGGTCCCCCGAGTCGACCCTGATGCCTTGCCGGGGCAGCGACTGTGCGCCGTTCCTCGGCTCCTACCTAGCCGCCACGGTGATAGATGTCCCGCGTGACGTCATAGATGTTCTGACGCAACTGCTTGCGTTCCTCGGGTGACAGCTTGCGCTGCGGGGGTGACCCTGACCGGCCTTCGTTCTCAGCTCGGCGGTTTTCCATGGCGGCGGCGCGGCGACGGCGTTCATCTGCCTCGTTACCGCGTCCTCCGCCCTGATTCCCGCCCTTGTGCGGCGCGGCAGCCTCGAAGAAGCCGCCGCCATTGAATCGGCCGAACCCGTTTCCACCACCGAATCCACCGGGTGGCGCATTGTGCGGCCCGCGCGCCTGCGCCGGCAGATACGCCAGGCACAGGGCGGCAGCCCACGCCGTCAGCGCCAAGCGCCGCCGGAAACTTGCTGATCGATCCGTCAAAAGAGAGAGAGAAGCCACGTCCATGTTGCTGGAAACCGATGCGCCATGCATCATTGCGCGACAATCGATATCAGGCAACCGCATTGCACGCCAGCCCCCTTTGCGGGGGTCAGCACATTTTGACCCCAACTGAGGAACCGCCAAGGCAGTGTAGCCGTGCGTCCTACAGACTGTTCGCGTGGCCCGGTAAATAATGTAACCGTCTGTTTCAATTGGGGTTCTACCGCCGTCTGAACTCCCTTGGGCCTGTGTTTTTGTCGTTACCATTAGCGCCATGGAAAATTCTGGTCAAAAGATTCTCGTCGTCGACGACGATCCCCGCCTGCGCGATCTGCTGCGCCGTTACCTCGGGGAACAGGGCTTCACCGTGCTGGTGGCGGAAAACGCCACGGCCATGAACAAACTCTGGCTGCGCGAGCGCTTCGACCTGCTCGTGCTCGACCTCATGATGCCGGGCGAAGATGGCCTGTCGATCTGCCGGCGCCTGCGCGGCGCAAATGATCAGACGCCCATTATCATGCTCACCGCCAAGGGCGAAGACGTGGATCGCATTGTCGGCCTGGAAATGGGCGCCGATGATTATCTGCCCAAGCCCTTCAACCCGCGCGAGCTGATCGCACGCATCCATGCGGTGCTGCGCCGCCGTGGCCCGGCCGAGATTCCCGGTGCACCGTCGGAAACGCCCGAAACCTTCGCCTTTGGCGATTTCGTGCTGAACCTGGCCACGCGCACGCTCAAGAAGAACGACGAAGAGATCACGCTCACGACGGGCGAATTCTCCGTGCTCAAGGTGTTCGCGCGCCATCCGCGCCAACCCCTATCGCGTGAAAAGTTGATGGAAATGGCACGCGGCCGCGAATACGAAGTCTTCGACCGCAGCCTCGACGTGCAGATCTCCCGCCTGCGCAAGCTGATCGAGCCCGACGCCAGTAACCCGCGCTTCATCCAGACGGTCTGGGGCCTGGGCTACGTGTTCATTCCTGATGGTGCCAAGTAAGGGCGCCAAGTAACCCCTCTCATCCGCATCCGACTTGCGCATTCCGCGTCCGGCCGCGCTGCGGCGTCTGTTGATCAGTGTGTTCGGTTCGCTGTTCTGGCGAACCTTCATGCTGATCGCCCTCCTGATCGCGATCTCGCTGGGCGTCTGGTTCCAGAGCTTCCGCATTTTTGAGCGCGAGCCGCGCGCACAGCAGATCGCCATGCAGGTGGTCAGCGTGGTTAAGCTCACGCGGGCGGCGCTGCTGTACTCCGACCCGGCACGCCGGCGCTTCCTGTTGCTGGACCTCGTGCAGAACGAAGGCATCAAGGTCTATCCGCGCGAGAAGGAGGACGAGTACCGCGAGCCGCACACCAACCCTTACCTGACACAGCTCGTCCAACAGGAGATTCGCAACCGGCTGGGTGTCGAAACGGTGATCGCCACGGCGGTCAACGATATTCCGGGCGTATGGGTGAGCTTCCAGATCGAAGGCGACGATTACTGGGTCGCCATCAGCCCGGACCGTTTCGAGCACGTGCCGGGGCTACAGTGGCTGTGGTGGTCGATGGCGGCACTGGTGCTGTCGGTGCTGGGCGCGGCGTTCATTACGTCACGCGTGAACCAGCCGCTCAAGCGCCTGGCCGATACGGCGCGCGCCATCAGTGCGGGCGACGACCCGAAATCACTGCCCGAAGCTGGCGGCACAGAAGTGGCGCAGGCGAATCACAGCTTCAACCAGATGGTGCGCGACCTCAAGCAGCTTGAGGCCGATCGCGCCGTCATGCTGGCCGGTATCTCGCACGACCTACGCACGCCGCTTACGCGCCTGCGCCTGGAAACGGAGATGAGCCCCGTCGACGAGCAAACGCGCGAGCTGATGGTGGCCGACATCGAGCAGATGGACGCCATCATCGGCCAGTTCCTCGACTACGCACGCCCTTCCAGCGAGATGCAGGAAGACGTGGATCTGACCGAACTGGTACGCGACACGGCACCGGTGTATTCGGCGCACGACGACATCGACCTCACGCTCAAGCTCGCACCGGAAGCCATCGCCCGCTGCAACCGCATGGAGACGCAGCGCATTCTCGACAACCTGATCGAGAACGCGCGCCGCTACGGCAAGACGCCCGGTACTGGCCGCGCCGACATCACGGTCAGCACCCTGCTGCAAAACAACGAAGTCGTGCTGTGCGTGGCCGACCGCGGTGCCGGTGTGCCGGCCGATCAGCTTGCACTGCTCACGCGCCCGTTCTATCGACTGGAATCGGCGCGCAGTGAGGCCAAGGGCGCCGGGCTCGGCATGTCGATCGTCAATCGCATTCTGCAGCGTGGTGGCGGCCGGCTGGTGCTCGAAAACCGCACCCCACCCGAAACCGGACTGGTTGTCAGCGCCTGCTACATCCGCACCTGATCTGTGCCGCCCAGGCACATGCCCTGCTTCCTACAACTGTCATTTGCAACGACTAAGGTCGACGCGTCGGCATGTCCAGCGCCCTCATCGGCTATGGCCGACGTTGAGACAATCAATTAGCCGGTTTCAACATCGTCGACCATACTGCAGCCGCTAGGCTGCGCATCCGCCGCAGTTGCATTCTTCGCCTCTCTGCCCGCCCTCCTTCCCCCCTTGCTGGACGGGTGGCGAGTTTGCGTTTGCAAGCCCTGTTCCCCCTGCTGCACAACCTCAGGAGAAGCTCATGAAAACCATTGGTGACAAGCTCGAACCGTTCAAGGTCGTCGGCGTGAAGCCGGGATTCAACCATCACGAGGAAAACGGCCAGTCGGCATTCGAAGACATCACCGAGACCTCGTTCCCGGGCAAGTGGAAAGTCATCTACTTCTATCCGAAGGATTTCACCTTCGTGTGCCCGACCGAGATTGTTGCCTTTGCCAAGCTCAATGGCGACTTCGATGACCGCGACACTGTCGTGCTCGGCGGCTCGACCGACAATGAATTCGTCAAGCTCGCATGGCGCCGCGAGCACAAAGACCTCGACAAGCTCAACCAGTGGTCCTTTGCCGACACGACCGGCGCGCTGGTCGACCAACTCGGCGTGCGCGAACACGAGGCCGGCGTTGCATTGCGCGCAACGTTCATCGTCGACCCGGACAACGTGATCCAGCACGTATCGGTCAACAACCTGAACGTGGGCCGCAACCCGGACGAAGTGCTGCGCATTCTTGACGGTCTGCAGACCGACGAGCTGTGCCCGTGCAACCGTGCGGTTGGCGGCGCTACGCTGTAATCGCCGCGCGAGGTTTGCCGAGTCGAAGCCCGCCTTGCGCGGGCCTTATTTTTTCAGGCACCGTTGATAGGAGAACCCGATGGAATTCCTGCAGACGATCAAAGGCTTGATACCCGACTACGCCAAGGACATCCGCCTGAACGTGGACGGCACCATTGCGCGGTCTTCGCTCGAAGGGACCGATGCGGTGGGCGTGGCGCTGGCGGCAGCCTTTGCCGCCAAGAGCAAGGTGCTGGTTGAAGTGATTCGCAATGCCGGCGTGCTGTCGCCCGAGGAAACGACCGGCGTGCTTACAGCCGCCGCGCTGATGGGCATGAACAACACGTGGTATCCGTTTGTTGAGATGGCCGACGACGCCGACCTGAAAACGCAGCGCGCCGAACTCCGCATGAACGCTTACAGCAGCCACGGCGGCATCGACAGACGGCGCTTTGAAATGTACGCCCTGGCAGCGTCCATCGTCGGCAAATGCCACTTCTGCGTGAGCTCACACTACAAGCTGCTCAGGGAGATGGGCATGAGCACACAGCAATTGCGCGACGTTGGGCGCATCGCTTCGGTCATCAACGCGACAGCCATTGTGATTGCGTCCGAATAGACCATCACGCTCCACAAACGAAAACGGCAGCGCCGGAGCAATCCGGGCTGCCGTTTTTCGTCAAGAGGCACTTCAGTCTTGATCGGCGCCTTCCGCGCGATAGATCAACACAATGGCCTGCGCGACAATGCCCTCTTCCTTGCCCTCGAAGCCAAGCTTCTCATTGGTCTTGGCCTTGACGTTGCAGCGCTCGGGCGCAATGCCGAGGTCTTCCGCCAGGTTGGAAACCATGCCCGGCACGTGCGGGGCGAGCTTCGGTTTTTGCGCGATGACGGTGGCGTCAACGTTGCCCACGGCATAGCCGGCTTTGCGCACGCGCTGCACGGCTTCACGCAGCAGCACGCGGCTATCGGCGCCGGCAAAGGCCGGATCAGTGTCGGGGAAGTGCCGGCCGATATCGCCCAGGCCAGCGGCGCCGAACAACGCGTCAGTAATGGCGTGCAGCAATGCATCGGCATCGGAGTGGCCGAGCAGCCCGCGCGTGTGGGGAATATCCACGCCGCCGAGGATCAGCTTGCGGCCCTCCACCAGCGCGTGTACGTCGTAGCCCTGGCCAATGCGGATGTCTATCCAGTTCATGCTTGTGGTGCCTCATTGGGTTGTGCGCTTTGCGCGAGGATGGCCTCGGCCAACGCGAAATCGTCGGGATACGTCACCTTGAAGTTGCGCAGCGCGCCGGGCACCAGCAACGGTTTGTGGCCTGCGGCCTCGATGGCGCTGGCCTCATCTGTGACGATACGGTGCTGCGTGAGCGCATCACGCAACGCACGTTCCAGCAGGCCAAGCGGGAACATCTGCGGCGTCTGCGCTTGCCACAAGCCATCTCGCTGCACGGTGGCGTCGATGTGCTGCGCAGCATCCGCACGCTTGAGCGTATCGGCCACGGGCAGCGCGAGGATGCCACCAACAGCTTGCGAGCCCTCAGCCTCTACAGCGGCGATCAGGCGGGCGATCAGCTCCGGTGTCAGACCTGGGCGCGCCGCATCGTGCACGAGCACCCAATCGTCGTCGTGCGCACCCATCCCGCGCAACGCTGCCAACCCATGCGTGACCGACGCGTGGCGCGAATCCCCGCCGCAATCCACTTCGACCAGCTTGGGTGCATCGAAACCGCCATCGGGAAAACGCTGTACGAGCGGTTGTGCGCCCGGCGTCGTCACGATCAACACGGAATCAATCTCGGGGCTTCCCAGAAAGGCTTGTGCGGTGTGCCACAACATCGGCCGTCCGGCGACCGCCTGATATTGCTTGGGCAAATCGCCGCCGGCGCGCGAGCCAGTGCCGGCTGAGGGAATCAGCGCAAAACGGCGTCGGCTTGGGCGGGAAGGTTCGGACATGGAATGCAGGAGATGAGCGTGAATGCGGCGTTTGCACGGTTTTTGAGCCGTCACCAGCATGTAATTCGCGCGGATTTTATAATAGCGGCCAACGTCACGACACCCCGCCTGCAAATGCCGGCGGGGTGTCGTGCTTTGTCTTGCCGACCGGTCCTACAAGAACCCGACGTCTCCCATGTCCGATTTCTCGCTTTCTGCCCTGCCCGCCGTCAAACCGGGGGCGCGCTTCGTCTTCAGCGGCCTGCAAGGCGCGGCAGATGCCCTGCTGCTCGCACGTTACCTGGAGCAACATCGCGCCGCCGTGCCGATGCTGGCGGTGGTCTGCGCCAACGCTGTCGATGCCCAGCGCCTGGCCGAAGAACTGCGCTGGTTCGCCCCGCAGGCGCGCGTGAAACTGCTGCCGGACTGGGAAACGCTGCCGTACGACAACTTCTCGCCGCACCAGGACTTGATCTCCGAGCGGCTGGCGACGCTGCATGACCTGCAGAACGGCGCGTGCGACATCCTGCTGGTGCCGGCGTCGACCGCCTTGCAACGCGTGGCCCCGCCGTCATTCCTGGCCGCCTACACGTTCTTCTTCAAGAAAGGCGAAAAGCTGGATGAGGCTGCTCTCAAGGCGCAATTCACGCTGGCAGGCTACGAGCATGTCAGCGCCGTCATGCGCCCCGGCGAATACTCTGTGCGCGGCGGCCTGATCGACCTGTTCCCGATGGGCTCGCCGCTGCCGTATCGGCTCGACCTGTTCGGCGACGAGATCGAGACCATCCGCTCGTTCGACCCCGACACGCAGCGCAGCCTCTACCCCGTGAACGAAGTGCGCCTGCTGCCGGGCCGCGAGTTTCCGATGGACGAGGCCTCGCGCACCGCCTTCCGCGGCCGCTGGCGCGAGGTGTTTGAAGGCGACCCAACGCGCTCGCCCATCTATAAGGACATCGGCAACGGCGTGCCCTCAGCCGGCATTGAGTACTACCTGCCGCTGTTCTTTGAAGAGACCGCCACGCTGTTCGACTACCTGCCAGGCACCACGCACCTCGCCTTCGTCGGCGACATCGAAGGTGCGGTACGCCGCTTCTGGGCCGACACCACGCAGCGCTACAACTTCATGCGCCACGACCGCGAGCGGCCGCTGCTGGAGCCCGCCGCGCTGTATCTGGATGAAGAAGCGTTCTTCGTGGCCGCCAAGCCGCACGCACGCCTAGTGTTGCGCGCCGAACCCGGCGATGCGCCGCTCTCGCTACCGCTGCCCAACGTGGCAGTGAACCGTCGCGCAGAAGATCCGCTGGTCAACCTCGAATCGTTCCTGATGCGCGGCAACTGCCGCGTAATGATCTGCGCAGAATCCGCCGGCCGCCGCGAGACGCTCGCGCAGATGCTCGCCGCCAGTGGCCTGCACCCCGAAGGCGTGGCCGACTATGCCGACCTGATGAGTGGCGACGCCAAGTTCGTGCTGGGCGTGGCGCCGCTGTACCAGGGCTTCATCCTCGGTGACGAACGCATCGCCATCATCACCGAAGCCGAGCTGTACGCGCAGACCACGCGCCGCGCCGGCCGCCGCAAGCAGGAACAGGCCACCGCCGTCGACGCCATGGTGCGCGACCTGGCCGAACTGAAGATCGGCGACCCAGTGGTGCACAGCGAACATGGCATCGGCCGCTATCAAGGGCTCATCTCCATAGACATGGGCAACGGCGAGGAGGAATTCCTTCACCTCGACTACGACAAGGGCAACAAGCTCTACGTGCCGGTGCACCAGTTGCATGTGATCTCGCGCTATTCCGGCGCTGATCCGGAGACTGCACCGCTGCATTCGCTCGGCTCCGGCCAGTGGGAAAAGGCCAAGCGTAAGGCTGCGCAGCAGATTCGCGACACGGCGGCCGAACTGCTGAACCTGTACGCCCGCCGCGCGCTGCGCCAGGGCTTTGCCTTCCCGCTCACGCCGGAGGACTACGTTAAGTTTGCCGAGAGCTTCGGCTTTGAGGAAACGCCCGACCAGGCCGCAGCCATTGCCGCCGTCATCGCCGACATGACCTCGGGCAAGCCGATGGACCGCCTCGTCTGCGGCGACGTTGGCTTCGGCAAGACGGAAGTCGCCCTCCGCGCCGCCTTCGTGGCGGTGATGGGCGGCAAGCAGGTGGCCATTCTCGCGCCGACCACGCTGCTGGCCGAGCAGCACTACCAGACGCTGGTCGACCGCTTTGCCGACTGGCCCGTGCGCATTGCCGAGATCTCGCGCTTCAAGAACAAGAAGGAAATCGACGGCGCCATCGAGGCCATCAACGCCGGCACCATCGACATCGTGATCGGCACGCACAAGCTGCTGTCGCCGGACGTTAAATTCGACCGACTGGGACTCGTCATCATCGACGAGGAACACCGCTTTGGTGTGCGCCAGAAGGAAGCGCTCAAGACGCTGCGCGCCGAGGTGGACGTGCTCACGCTCACCGCCACGCCGATCCCGCGTACGTTGGGCATGGCGCTGGAAGGCCTGCGCGATTTCTCGGTCATTGCCACCGCGCCGCAGAAGCGCCTGGCGATCAAGACCTTCCTGCGCCGCGAAGAAGACGGTGTGCTGCGCGAGGCCATCCTGCGGGAGTTGAAACGCGGCGGCCAGGTCTACTTCCTGCACAACGAGGTCGAGACCATCGAGAACAAGCGAGCCAAGCTGGAAGAGTTGATTCCGGAAGCGCGCGTGGTGGTCGCCCACGGGCAAATGCACGAGCGCGAGCTGGAACGCGTGATGCGCGATTTTGTGGCCCAGCGCGCCAACATCCTGCTGTGCACGACGATTATCGAAACCGGCATCGACGTGCCCACCGCCAACACGATTCTGATCCACCGTGCCGACAAGTTCGGGCTGGCGCAGTTGCACCAGTTGCGCGGCCGCGTCGGGCGCTCGCACCACCAGGCCTATGCGTATCTCCTGGCGCACGATTTGGACGGCCTCACCAAGCAGGCGCAGCGCCGGCTCGAAGCCATTCAACAGATGGAAGAACTGGGTTCGGGCTTCTACCTGGCGATGCACGATCTGGAAATCCGCGGCGCGGGCGAGGTGCTGGGCGACAAGCAGTCGGGCGAAATCTCCGAGATCGGCTTCCAGCTCTACACCGACATGCTCAACCAGGCGGTGAAGTCGCTCAAGGCCGGCAAGGAACCCGACCTGATGGCGCCGCTAGCCGCCACCACCGAGATCAACCTCGGCACGCCCGCCCTGCTGCCGCAGGACTATTGCGGCGATGTGCAGGAGCGCCTGTCGCTGTACAAGCGCCTGGCCAACTGCGAGAGCGGCGAGACCATCGATAACATCCAGGAAGAGCTGATCGACCGCTTCGGCAAGCTGCCGCCGCAGGCGCAATCGCTCATCGAGACGCACCGCCTGCGCATTGCGGCAGTGCCGCTTGGCATCCGCAAGATCGACAAGGGCGCGGAAGCGGTCACGCTGCACTTCGTACCCAACCCGCCGGTGGATGCGATCAAGATCATCGACCTCGTGCAGAAAAACCGGCAGATCAAGCTGGCCGGGCAGGATCGTCTGCGTATCGAGAACATCCCGGCCGAGACGGCCGCGCTGGCGCAGACGATTCGCCACGCCATGCGGCAATTGAGCTGATGCGCTAGCATCGCCGAATCAAAAGATAAGGAAACACCATGAGCACCGCTCTCTCTACGCTCGATTGGACCCGCAAGCTGGTCGGCTTCGACACCACCAGCCGCGGCTCCAACCTCGCCCTGATCGAAACTGTGCGCGACTACTTGCGCGGCGTCGGCCTTGAATCGCATCTCTCGCACAATGACGAGCGCAACAAGGCCAACCTGTTCGCCACCATTCCGGCGGAAAACGGCAGCGTGCAAGGCGGCATCGTGCTGTCGGGCCATACCGACGTGGTGCCGGTGGACGGCCAAAAATGGGACAGCGATCCGTTCACCCCGGAAGTGCGCGACGGCAAGCTCTACGGACGCGGCACGTGCGACATGAAGGGCTTCATTGCCTCGTCGCTGGCGCTGGTGCCGTCGCTGCTGCAAGCCAAGCTGCGCGAGCCGGTGCACCTGGCGCTGTCGTACGACGAAGAAGTCGGCTGCGTGGGCGCCCCACGCATGATCGAAGACCTGATCGCGCGCGGCATCAAGCCTGCTGGCTGCATCGTCGGCGAGCCCACAAGCATGCGCCCCATCGTTGCGCACAAGGGCATCAACGCCTACCGCTGCCGCGTGCATGGCCGCGCCGCACATTCGTCGCTCACGCCGCAGGGCGTCAACGCTATTGAATATGCCGCGCGCATCATCTGCTTCGTGCGCGATCTGGCGGATGAATTCCGCGCCCAGGGTCCGTTTGATGAGGCGTTTGATGTGCCGTTCACCACGTCGTCCACAGGGCTGATCAACGGTGGGATTGCGCTCAACACCATCCCCGCGCTGTGCGAGTTCGTGTTCGAGTTCCGCAACCTGCCAGGCGTGGATGCACCTGCCATTCGCGCGCGCGTGGAACGCTATGTGCGCGAAACCATCGAGCCCGCCATGCAGCGCGAGCACCCGGACGCCCGCATCGAACTGGCTGAAATTGCCGCCGCACCGTCGCTGGACGCTTCCGAGCAGGCCGCCATCACGCAGCTCGTGCGCGTGCTGACTGAAGACAACGACAAGCGCAAGGTCGCCTACGGCACCGAGGCTGGCCTGTTCCAGCGTGCTGGCATTCCGGCCGTGCTGTGCGGCCCCGGCAACATCGAGCAGGCGCACAAGGCCAACGAATACGTAGAACTGGCCCAGCTCGATGCCTGTGACCGCTTCCTCGCCAAGGTCGCCCGCAGCCTGACAGCGGAAACGGCCTCCGCCTGAAATTTGTGCAGTGCGCGCCTCACCTTTTGGTGGGGCGCATTCCTACCGGGGGCTTCGCTACAATAGCGCGCTCCCCCGGCGCATCCTTTCTCCCGTCCTCCCATGCCTGTCGTTCTGCAAAGCCTGTCGCCGCTGTCCACCGGCGATATCGAGTCCGTCCGCAGCCTGTTCGGCACTGCCACGTTTGAAATGCGCGCGCCCAACGTCGCCGCCATCGAATGGGTGCATGAGCTGCCCAGCGAGCTGCGCGTCCAGCTCGACGCCATCTGCTCCAACCTGAAGCTGGACTACGCGTGGATTCCCGACGAATGGACGTTCGGCGATTTCCGCGTGCTGGCGATGGACATGGATTCCACGCTCATCACCATCGAGTGCATCGACGAGATTGCGGATTTCTGCGGGCTCAAGCCCCAGGTGGCCGCCATCACCGAGGCGTCGATGCGCGGCGAGATCAAGGATTTCAACGAGAGCCTGACGCGCCGTGTCGAGCTGCTCAAGGGCCTGGATGCGAGCGTGCTGGAGCGCGTCTACAACGAGCGCCTGCAGCTCTCGCTGGGCGCAGAAAAGATGCTCAAGGCCGTGCAGGCAATGGGCATCCGCACGCTGCTGGTGTCGGGCGGCTTCGAATTCTTCACCTCGCGCCTGCAGGAGCGCCTGGGGCTCGACCGCACGCGTGCCAATACGCTGGAAGTCGTGGACGGCAAGCTGACCGGCCGCGTGCTCGGCGAGATCGTCAATGCGGACGTGAAGGCGCAAACGCTCAAGGCGTTCTGCAAGGACATGGGCGTCACGCCGCACAACGCCATTGCGATGGGCGATGGCTCGAACGACTTGAAGATGATGGGGGTCGCGGGCTTGTCTGTAGCTTTCCGCGCCAAGCCCATCGTGCAGGCACAGGCCGACGTGGCGTTCAACGTCGTCGGCCTGGATGGCTTGCTGAATCTGTTCCCGCAGCAGTAAGGCCCCAACCGCCGGTTGGAGAAATCAAAACGGGGCGCAACCTGTGCGCCCCGCTCCCTTGCCCTGACGGACCCGACCAGATCAAGCCCGCAGGTGCGTCTCCATCGCCTGCTTCAGATCGGCGATCAGATCGCGTGGGTCTTCCAGACCGATGTACAGGCGCACGAAGCCGCCCGCGCTCTCCCAACCGGCCGGCGGCCAAGCGGTGGCCGTACGCATCGACGGGATGTTGTACGGCAGTGCCAGGCTGTGCGCCCCACCCCATGAGAAACCGATCGCGAAATAGCGTAGGCCTTCAATAAAGGCATCGATCTGCGCCTGCGAGTAACGCTCGTGCAGCACGATCGAGAACAGGCCGCTCGCACCGGTAAAGTCGCGCTTCCAGTTCTCATGGCCCGGGCAATCGGGCAGCGCCGGGTGCAGCACGCGCACGACTTCCGGCCGATCAGCCAGCCATTCCGCCACTTCACGCGCATGCGCGTCGTGTGCAGCCAGGCGCGTCGGCAGGCTTGGCAGACCGCGCAGCACGAAGTAGCAATCGTCGGCCGATACACCCCAGCCCATCCGCATGCGCGTGGCCAGCAGCTTGTGATGCAGCGCCTCGTCGTTGGTGATGGTGGCACCCATCAGCACATCGCTGCCGCCGGACTGGTACTTGGTCAGCGCCTGCACAGAGATGTCGATGCCGTGCGCGAACGGCTGATAGTACACGCCGCCGCTCCAAGTGTTGTCGATGGCGGTGATGGCGCCGTTCGCGCGTGCCACTTCGGCAATAGCGGTGCAGTCGGGCACTTCCATCGTCACCGAGCCGGGCGCTTCAAGCCACACGAGCTTGGTGTTATGGCGCATCAGGTCCGCAATGCCTGCACCGATCATCGGGTCGTAGTAGCGCACGGTGATGCCGAACTGGCGGGCCATCCATTCGCCATGGTCGCGGTTCGGGCCGTAGGCGTTGTCCGGAATCAGCACATCGTCGCCGGACTTGATGAGTGTGAAGTACACCAGCGAGATCGCCGCCAGGCCTGAGGGCAGCAGCAGCGCATGCGAACCGCCTTCGATCTGTGCGAGCGCCTGACACAGCGTGTCGGAGGTCGGCGTGGCGTGCAGGCCGTAGCGCCAGTGCACCACGCTGCCGCTGCCGAAGGCGCGCATGTCGGCGAGGTCCTTGAACACCACGGTCGAGGCGCGATGCGTGGCATGCGAGAACGCCGCAAAACCCGGCGGGACGTTCAGGTCCGGATGCACAGCCAAGGTTGCGGGAAACTTGGGCGGGAGCTTGGTATCGTCGGTCACGAAAGAGTCCTGGCGAGTGGCGTACGTGCAGCGCATGGCGGCTGCGGGCAACTGACCCGGCAGCTTACCAGTGCGCGCCGGATCGCGCGGGATTGACGGGCGGCAGCACCGGCGCAGGGGCGACCTGACCGGGTGCGGCCGGCATCAGCGGCGTGGCGGGTGTTGCAGCATTGCTGTTGGCGGCAGCATCGTACGGAGGAATCACCACCACGGCGACTGGCCGCAGCACAAATGGCAGCGTACCGCCGCCGTGCGCTACATCGGTCCAGGTGCCGTGCACGATGCCGCGTGCGTCGATGGCGCCCTCCCACGTGCCGGTGACGTTCGTACCGTCATCGGACTCCTCCATCAGGAAGCCACCGTTTTCGTATTCGCCGGTCACGAGGCGCACGGCCTGGCCCTGACCGGCCGTATACTCGCCGTGGACACTGTCGATCTCACCGGTCTTGCGCCCAAGGCGCATGTGGATCGGCACGTCGCCGATGACGCCGGTGTAGACGGGATATTTCGCGTAGTCGGGCTGGGGCTGCAGCGCGTGGGGTTGGTCAGTCTGGGCGGAGAACCCATTGCTCGCGGCCTTGGCAGCCTTGGCGGCCCGTCGCTTGTCGCCATCGGCAATGGCGCGATTCAGGCCAAGGTCGCCCGGCTGCACGTTGGCACCGCCGGTCGACACGTCATAACCGTTGTTGGCAGACGGCGTCTGCGCAGATGCCGTCGCCACGCCTGTGGCCAGCACCAGCGCAAGCAACGCGCCGGCTGGCCTGATCAGGCGCTCAATTGAAAGAAAGCGTTCAGATGCGTTCAAACACCGCCGCAATGCCTTGTCCTCCACCAATACACATGGTCACCAGTGCGTAGCGACCACCAATGCGCTGCAGCTCGTGCAGCGCCTTCACCGTAATCAGAGCGCCCGTTGCGCCGATCGGGTGGCCGAGCGAGATGCCCGAGCCATTCGGGTTGACCTTGGCCGGGTCCAGGCCCAGTTCCTTCGTCACGGCGCAAGCCTGCGCGGCAAACGCCTCGTTGGCTTCGATCACGTCCAGATCCTTGACCGACAGGCCGGCACGCTCGAGCGCTTTGCGCGTAGCCGGCACCGGGCCGATGCCCATGATCTTCGGATCCACGCCGGCGTGACCATACGACACCAGGCGTGCCAGCGGCTTCAGACCACGTGCCTCGGCCACCGAACGTTCCATCAGCACCAGCGCCGCACCCGCATCGTTCAGACCCGAGGCATTGCCGGCCGTCACGGTACCGTTTTCCTTCGCGAAGACCGGCTTGAGCTTGGTCATGTCGTCGATGGTCGCGTCGTGGCGGACGTGCTCATCGGTATCGAACTGGATCTCGCCCTTGCGTGACTTGATCGTCACCGGAACGATCTGGTCCTTGAAGTAGCCGGCCTGGATGGCGCGCGAGGCACGCTGGTGCGATTCCAGCGCGGTCTGGTCTTGCTGCTCACGGCTGATGCCGAATTCGCGGGCGACGTTTTCCGCCGTCACACCCATGTGGATGGTGTGGAACGGGTCGTGCAGCGCGCCGAGCATCATGTCGACCATCTTGGCATCGCCCATACGCGAACCCCAGCGGGCAGCAGGTGCCAGGTACGGGGCGCGGCTCATGCTTTCAGCCCCACCAGCGATGGCGATGTCGGCGTCACCCAGCAGCACGGTCTGCGCGGCGTTCACCACGGCCTGCAGGCCCGAGCCGCACAGGCGGTTGACGTTGAATGCGGGCGTCTCAGCCGACACGCCGCCATTCACGGCCGCCACGCGCGAGAGATACATATCGCGCGGCTCGGTGTTGATCACGTGGCCGAACACCACGTGGCCAACCTCTTCGCCCTTCACGCCGGCGCGAGCCAATGCCTCGCGCACCACCAGCGCACCCAGTTCGCACGGCGCCACATCCTTCAGGCTGCCGCCAAACGTCCCGATTGCGGTACGAACGCCGCTGACCACCACCACTTCACGTGCCATTGCTGTCTCCATGCAATTAGAAATCGGATGGCGGCCAGTATAAACGAACGATCGTTCGCTAAATTTTACGTGGAACTACCTAAGCCGACCTGCGCGATGCGCGGGTCTCAAACTTCGCCCCACAGGTCGTGACCATCCGCGCCAGTAATCTTGACCGACACGAAATCGCCCGCTTTGTAGCGCTTGTATGGCTTGGACGGCGGCGCGATGTAGACCAGACCGTCGATCTCTGGCGCATCGGCAGACGAACGGCCGATACCGCCTTCCTGATTCACCTCATCTACCAACACGCGCAGCGACTTGCCGACCTTGCGCTGCAGACGGCGGGCCGACACGCGCTCGGCCACTTCCATGAAGCGCGCGCGGCGCTCTTCACGCACCTCGTCGGGCAGTGCGCCCGGCAGGTCGTTGGCGGTCGCGCCTTCCACCGGCGAGTAGGCGAAGCAGCCAACGCGGTCCAGCTCCGCCTCGGCGATAAAGTCGAGCAGCGTTTGGAACTCTTCTTCCGTCTCGCCCGGGAAACCAGCGATAAACGTGCTGCGGATGGTCAGCTCCGGGCACACCTCGCGCCAAGCGCGGATGCGGTCGAGTGTCTTCTCGGCGTTGGCCGGGCGCTTCATGCGCTTGAGCACGTCCGGGTGGGCGTGCTGCAGCGGCACGTCGAGATACGGCAGCACCTTGCCCTCAGCCATCAGCGGCATCACTTCGTCCACGCTCGGATACGGATAGACGTAGTGCAGACGCACCCAGGCGCCATATTGCGAGGCCAGTTCACCCAGCGCCGCCACCAGTTCCGTCATGCGCGTCTTCAGCGGACGGCCGTTCCAGAAGCCAGTGCGAAATTTGACGTCGACGCCGTACGCGCTGGTGTCCTGCGAGATGACGAGCAGTTCCTTCACGCCCGCCTTCAGCAGGTTTTCCGCCTCCAGCATGACTTCCGCCACCGGGCGCGAGACCAGATCGCCGCGCATCGACGGGATGATGCAGAAGCTGCAGCGATGGTTGCAGCCCTCGGAAATCTTCAGATACGCGTAGTGCTTGGGCGTGAGCTTGATGCCCTGCGGCGGCACCAGGTCGATGAACGGGTCGTGCGGCTTGGGCAGGTGCGTGTGCACCGCTTCCATCACTTCACCCAGCGCGTGGGGGCCGGTCACGGCCAGCACCTTCGGGTGCACGTTGGTGATGATGTCCTGGCCGGCAGCATCCTTCTTGGCGCCCAGGCAACCAGTCACGATCACCTTGCCGTTCTCGGCCAGCGCCTCGCCAATCGCGTCCAGGCTCTCCTGCACGGCCTCGTCGATGAAGCCGCAGGTATTGACGACCACCAGGTCAGCCCCGCCGTACGTGCCGGAGATCTCATACCCTTCTGCGCGGAGCTGGGTGATGATCTGCTCGGAATCTACGAGCGCCTTAGGGCAACCAAGGCTCACGAAGCCCACTTTCGGGCTTTGGGTACTGACGTCGGACATGGGAACAACCTGATGTGGGGAGAGAAGTTGCGTGGTGCACATCGGGTGTGCCGCACGGTTGCGTATTTTAACCGTTCGCCACGCCGGGGCGGCCAAGCCGAAGCTGCAGCTGTTCGCGCATCTGTTCAATCACGCGCTCAATTTCCATTGCGTCCTGCAGTCGGCGGATCGCGTCGTGCAGTTCCGCAGCCTGCGGCCACGTACGCTTCAGATAGCTGAGCCACAGTTTGACGCGACCATGCTCGTGCTTGGCCTGGATACGCGCGTGCAGCTTCTTCAGATAATCGGCAAGGTAACCGAGCACGATCGGCCATTCGGCAGCAGACGGCGTTTGCTCAATTTGCCCGCGAATGCGCTGGGCCAGGAATGGATCGGACACGGCGCCGCGCCCGATCATCACGTCATCACAGCCGCTGACGGCGCGGCAGCGCTCCCAGTCGGCAACGGTCCAGACTTCGCCATTGGCGGTCACGGGCATGCTGACCGTGTCGGCAATGCGTGCAATCCAATCCCAATGAGCGGGTGGCCGGTAGCCGTGATCGCGCGTGCGGGCATGCACAACCAGTGATTCAGCACCGCCCTCCGCCAGCGCCGTCGCGCAGTCAATCGCCCGCGAGGTATCCGACACACCGAGCCGCATCTTGGCCGTCACCGCAATGTGAGCCGGCACCGCAGCCCGCACAGCGTGCACGATGTCGTGCAGCACTTCCGGCGTGGCAAGCAGCATGGCACCGCCGCCGTGTCGATTCACCACTTTGGCCGGGCAGCCGAAGTTCAGGTCAATCCCATGCGGTGACAAGGTCGCTGCGTACGCGGCGTTCCGGGCAAGCCATTCAGGGTCGCTACCCAGAAATTGAACGACCATTGGGGTACCGCTGGCGGTGTAGCCGCCGTTGGCGATTTCGGGCGTCTCGCGCTCGTAGGTGCGCCGGGGCAGCAAAGAGCCTGTCACACGGACGAATTCCGAGACACACCCGTCATAACCACCCGCTTGTGTCAGCACGTCGCGCATGACGAAATCCGCAACCCCTTCCATTGGGGCGAGCAAAAGCCGGCTCATGCGAGAACGGAGGACAACCGGCGCGCAGGCCGGAGACGGACATCAAACATGAGAAGCCGAGGCGGGAAACATGATTGTCGATGAGACGCATGCCTCACCTGAAGGACCCGCATTTTACCCCGCCGCGCTGTCTCGCGCCCCAAAACAAAAAAGGCGAACCGCCACGCGATTCGCCTTGTTTTGTCAGCCCGCCGAACTTATTTCTTCTCGGGCGGCTGGTTGAACGGGAACGTCCCGAACATGTTCTTGGCCTGACTCTGCATCTGCTCCTGCATCTGCACGAACAGGTTTTTGCTCTGCTCGATGTAGTTGCTCATCATGCCCTGCATCATCGGCCCCTGCATGTTCATGAACTGCGACCACATGTCAGGGTTGAAACTGTTACCGCTGTAGAGATCCTTCGAGTTCTCGGCCAGCTTGCTCTGGATGTCGACGAACGCCTGGATGTTTTTTTCCAGGTACGTGCCCATCATCCCCTGCATGGCATTGCCGTAGAAGCGGATGATCTGCGCGAGCATCGCACCAGAGAACATCGGCACGCCGCCAGTTTCCTCTTCCAGGATGATCTGCAGCAGGATGCTGCGGGTCAGGTCTTCACCGGACTTCGCGTCGACCACGCGAAATTCCTCGGTTTCCATCACAAGCTGCTTAACGTCTGCCAGCGTGATGTAGGTGCTGGTCTGGGTATCGTAGAGCCGGCGGTTGGGATATTTCTTGATCAGCCGTTCGGTGCCCTTCTTGCTGGTGGCCATCGTGCCTTTCCGTGTTGGCGATGCTGCTGCGGTGCAGCCGATGCAGTGCGAAATGACTACACCAAGCGGTGCAGCAAAATACGCGGTTGCCCGGCTGTTCCGACCTGCGTGCGAATGCTTCAATGCAGACTCAGCGCAGATGCATCCGGTTATGATCGGACGCCCCGTGTCTCCCTGCGGAGCGCCTCCGTGATTGGATTCTATGCGGATCGCCCTGCAAAGAAAAGGCGACCTCCCCCGGTGAAAACCCGCAGCATTTTGATACGGCTGACGCACCCAGACGTGCACCGATGGACAACAAAAATGCGCTGCTGCGACGCACTTAAGCATCGCAGCACCAAACGATTTTCAGGGGAAAAATTGCTGCGCCCATGCTGCAGCATTGCCGCAGCATGGGCATTTGAAGGTCAGCCCATGTGCAGGCCGCCGTTGAGGGAGAAGTCCGCGCCGGTGGAGAAGCCCGACTCTTCGGACGCCAGCCATGCGCAGATCGAGGCGATTTCCGTCGGCTCACCCAGGCGTTTAACCGGGATGGTACCGACGATCTTGTCGAGCACATCCTGACGAATCGCTTTCACCATGTCGGTAGCGATATAGCCCGGCGACACGGTGTTGACCGTCACGCCCTTGGTGGCCACTTCCTGCGCCAGCGCCATCGTGAAGCCATGCAGGCCTGCCTTGGCCGTCGAGTAGTTGGTCTGGCCAAACTGCCCCTTCTGGCCGTTCACCGACGAGATGTTGACGATGCGACCCCAGCCGCGATCCACCATGCCGTCGATCACCTGCTTGGTCACGTTGAACAGCGACGTGAGGTTGGTATCGATGACAGCGTCCCAGTCAGCGCGGGTCATCTTGCGGAAGACCACGTCGCGCGTAATGCCGGCGTTGTTGACGAGGACGTCCACCTCACCCACTTCGGCCTTGACCTTGTCAAACGCGGCTTTGGTCGACTCCCAATCGCCGACGTTGCCCTCGGACGGGACGAAATCAAAGCCCAGCGCCTTCTGCTGCTCGAGCCACTTTGCCTTGCGCGGCGAGTTCGGGCCGCAACCTGCGACGACAATAAAGCCGTCGCGCGCCAAGCGCTGGCAAATCGCCGTTCCGATACCGCCCATGCCACCGGTGACGTATGCGATGCGTTTGGTCATGTCCACTCCTAGTCCTTGTTGTTGGAGCCGCCTGAGTTTTTCTCAAACGGAGATGCTTCGGATCGGCGTGCGCTGCTTTCGTTCAACACACGCCGATAACACTACAAAGATTTACGGACGCTCGACTGCCAGCGCCACACCCATGCCGCCGCCGATACACAACGAGGCCAAGCCCTTCTTCGCATCACGCTTTTGCATCTCGTGCAGCAGCGTCACCAGGATGCGGCAGCCCGATGCGCCAATCGGGTGACCGATGGCGATTGCACCGCCATTGACGTTCACCTTCGACGTATCCCAGCCCATCTGCTGATGCACCGCCAACGCCTGCGCGGCAAACGCCTCGTTGATCTCCATGAGATCCAGGTCGCCCACCGACCAGCCGGCACGCGACAGACAGCGCTTGGACGCCGGCACCGGGCCCATGCCCATCACCTTCGGATCCAAGCCAGCGCTGGCGTAGGCGCGAATGGTTGCCAACGGCGTCAGACCCAGCTCCTTGGCCTTGGTCGCCGACATCACGACCACAGCAGCAGCGCCATCGTTCAGACCCGAGGCATTGGCCGCCGTGACAGTACCGGCCTTGTCGAAGGCAGGCTTCAGGCCGGCCATCGAATCCAGCGTCGCGCCATGGCGAACGAACTCGTCCTGCGTGAAGGCGATCGGATCGCCCTTGCGCTGCGGAATCATGATCGGGACGATTTCGTCGTTGAAACGGCCGGACTTCTGCGCGGCTTCCGCCTTGTTCTGCGAGGCCACGGCAAACTCGTCCTGCGCCTCGCGCGTGATGCCGTATTCCTTGGCGACGTTCTCGGCGGTGATGCCCATGTGGTACTGGTTGTAGACGTCCCACAGCCCGTCCACAATCATTGAATCAATGAGTTTGGCGTCGCCCATGCGGAAACCGTCGCGCGAACCCGGCAGCACGTGCGGTGCGGCGGACATGTTCTCCTGGCCGCCGGCCACAACGATATCCGCGTCGCCTGCAATGATGGCGTTGGCGGCCAGCATCACAGCCTTCAGACCCGAGCCGCACACCTTGTTGATGGTCAAGCCCGGCACCATGTTGGGCAGCCCCGCCTTGATGACAGCTTGGCGCGCCGGGTTCTGGCCCGAACCGGCCGTCAGCACCTGGCCCATGATGACTTCACTCACCTGGTCCGGCGAGACCTTGGCACGCGACAGCGCCTCGCGAATCACGGCTGCGCCCAGATCAGGCGCGGCGATCTTCGCCAGCGAACCACCAAACTTGCCTACGGCGGTACGAACCGCCGATACGATCACAACATCGGTCATTTGCTTACCTTCCACAGTCGAAAGAGAGTCGGGAACACCGCCGGCGGCTGCAGCCGCCGGGGCAACGGGGGATCTTGCGCGCGATCTTACGCTTTCTGTTTGACGTAACGGCCAGGTGCGGGCTCGATCTCCGAGTAGTCCGCATTGCCATAGCGTTTGGGGGCGGCCTTTTGTGCGCCAGCGTGCGACGCCAGCCAGGCCGACCAGTCGGGCCACCAGCTGCCCGGGTGCTCTTTAGCGCCGTCGAACCACGCATCGGCGGTCTCGGGCAGTTTGGTATTGATCCAGTGCGAGCGCTTGTTGGCTGCCGGCGGGTTGATGACACCGGCGATATGCCCCGAGGCACCCAGAACAAAGCGCCGATTGCCCTTAAGCAGCGGCACCGACGCATACGCCGATTGCCACGGAACGATATGGTCTTCGCGCGAGCCGTAGATGTAGACCGGCACATCGATCTTGCCAAGGTCGACAGGCGTGCCGCCCACTGCCAGCTTGCCCGGCTCCTTCAGGTCGTTCTGCAGATACGTGTGGCGCAGATACCAGCAGTACCACGGCCCCGGCAGGTTGGTCGAATCGCCGTTCCAGTACAGCAGGTCGAACGGTGCGGGCGTCTTGCCCTTCAGATAGTTCTCGACCACGTAGTTCCAGACCAGATCGTTCGGGCGCAGGAACGAAAAGGTGTTCGCCAGTTCCACGCCGCGCAGCAAACCAGGGCCAGTCGGTGCATTTGCACCGATGGTCTGCTCACGCATCTCCACCTGGGCCTGGTCGACGAAGACATCCAGAATGCCGGTGTCGGTAAAGTCCAGCAACGTCGTCAGCAGCGTCAGGCTTGCGGCCGGATGCTCGCCACGCGCGGCCAAAACGGCCAGTGCCGTGGAGAGAATCGTGCCGCCTACGCAGAAGCCCAGAACGTTGATCTGGTCCTGCGCCGAGATTTCACGCGCCACGCGAATAGCTTCGATCGCGCCGCCCTCGATGTAGTCCTCCCAGGTGCGCGAGGCCATGCTGACATCGGGGTTGCGCCACGACACCAGGAACACCGTATTGCCCTGCTCCACCGCATAGCGCACCAACGAGTTGGCCGGCTGCAAATCGAGGATGTAGTACTTGTTGATGCAAGGCGGCACCAGCAGCAGCGGGCGTGCATGCACCTTGGCCGTCAGTGGCTTGTACTGGATGAGCTGGAAGTAGTCGTTTTCAAAGACGACCGCGCCTTCACTGTTGGCCACGTTGCGACCAATCTCGAACGCCGTCTCGTCGGTCTGCGAGATCTTGCCTCGCTCCATGTCCTGCAGCATGTTCAGGATGCCGGTCCGCAGGGATTCGCCGCGCGATTCAAGCAGTTGCTTCTGCGCCTCCGGGTTCGTCGCCAGGAAGTTCGACGGCGACATGGCCGCCGTCCATTGCGACACCGCAAAACGAACGCGCTCGCGGGTTTTGGCATCGGCCTGCACGGCATCGGCCATTTCCATCAGCGTACGAGCGTTCAGCACGTAGAAGGCGGCGGCATAGCCATAAAGCGGGCTTTTGCGCCAGGCCTCGTTGGCAAAGCGGCGATCCGACGGCGCAACGGCTTCGGCGCTATCGCCGGTGCTCATATGACGCCAGATCTGGAGCCATTCTTCGAGGTATTTCTGCTGGATTTCAGCCAATCGTTCAGGCGGGATCAACGCGAAGGGCACGGCGCCCTCGCCCATCATCTGCGTGCCATTGAACTGGCCGAGGCCAGGGGCGGCAGCGCCAGGCTGGGCGAATGCGCCCGCGTAGGCTTGCCATTGCTTGAATTGCTCAGCCCATTGCGCCGGATCCGACAAGCCCTGCCAGGGGGCTTGGGTGTGGGCGCTAGATGCTTTGGAAGATGCGGATTGACGCGTTGCCATAGTGCCCTCATGCGTACGATACGCGCCGTTCCGGGTGGTTGTGCGGCGCATATCGCAGTATTCCAGGGCATTGTTGCCTTGCCGTTTCAAGGCTGTCAATCGGAGTTGACCGTTGATTGCTTGGAAACCGTGATCCGGTGCGGGTTTTGCCGAATCTTCCCTAAAGTGACGCCCACCAAATGGTCAAGCGTAGCGACAGGCTATGGTCGAACCGGCGCAAATTCGTGCGAGACTGCACCATTACGCAAACGCCGGGCGCCTTCACGCCATGTATATCGTCGCCATTGCCTGGCTTTACGTTGTCCTGATGATGTCCTTGACTGAGCAATCGTGGATTGCCGGTATCAGCACATTCATCCTGTACGGCTTGGCACCCCTGTCGCTCTTTTTGTGGATTGTCGGCTCACCGGCACGCAAGCGGCGCCGGCGGGCGCAGGAAGCAGAGAAAGACGCCACCGCATCCGGCGACAGCGCCACCTGACGCCGGTCAGCGTTACTCAGTGCGCCAGATCAGGGTGGCCATGCGGCCAGTCGTGCGCTCCCGACGGTACGAATAGAAGCGATCGGCGTCCGTCATCGTGCACAAGCCCCCGCCGTACACATCCATGCAGCCGACACGTGCCAGCCGCAGCCGGGCCAGCGCATAGAGATCAGCAAAGAATTTTCCTTCCGACACGCCATTTACGAACGCCGCCTCGGTGGCCGGCAGCTCATCCAGCCGAGCCGCATCTATAAAGGCCTGACGTACTTCCGCGCCCACTTCAAAGCACGATGGACCGATAGCGGGGCCCAGCCATGCCAGCCATGTCGGATCGGCTTCCTGGCCGCAGGCACGCAGTCGCTGCATCATCGCGTCGACCGTGCGCTCGATCACACCGCCGCACAGGCCACGCCAACCGGCATGCGCCGCCCCGATGGTCACACCACGTGCGTCGCTCAGCAAAACAGGCAGGCAGTCGGCTGTCATGACCACGCAGACGCGATCGCGCCACGACGCCACGGCTGCGTCGGCCACCACGGGCGTCGACGCGTCAGCGAGCTGATCCAGGTCCGCCACGCCGGTGCCATGCACCTGTTCCATCCATACCGGTTCAGCGGGAACGGCGGCACGCAGGATACGGCGATTCTGTTCGACGGCATCCGGTGTATCGCCCACGTGTTGCCCAAGATTCAGACCGCCCGGCAAGCCGCCGGCCAGACCATAGGGGCCAGTACTGACGCCACCCAGCCGCGTGGTCGCCAGCGCCTTGACGCGTGGATGCGCCGGCCAGTCGGGAGTGATCCAGTCAGGTGAAGTCGACATCGGGGTCTAGGTCCAGGGCTTCCATCAGTTCTGCGAAATCGTCGGGCACCTCGGCCGTCCAGTGGACCGACTTGCCGGATGCCGGGTGCACGAGCCCCAGGCGCACAGCATGCAGCGCTTGCCGCGCAAACGGCACCGGCAGTTGCGCCTTGATCGTCTGCGGCTTGCCTCGACGGAAGTTGCGCGTGTACACCGGGTCGCCCAGCAGCGGATGGCCTTCGGATTCAAAGTGCACGCGAATCTGGTGCGTACGGCCGGTCTCGAGCTGGCAGCGCACCAGCGACACCTGTGCACGCCCCAGGTCCACCACGTCGAGCGTCTTGAAATGCGTGCGCGCCTGCTTACCGCTGGCCGTCTCGATGATGGCCATGCGCGTACGGTCGCGCGGATCCCGGCCAATTGGAGCATCAATGGTGGCTTCTTCCGGCGTCTCGCCCCAAACCAGCGCGAGGTACGTCCGCTTGACCGTGCGGGCCTGCAGCTGGCGTACGAGATCGGTCTGCGCAGGCAACGTGCGCGCGACGACCATCAGGCCGGAGGTATCCTTGTCAAGCCGATGCACGATGCCGGCACGGGGCAGCTCAGCGGCATCGGGATAGCGGTGCAGCAAGCCGTTGAGTACGGTGCCGCTCCAATTGCCGGCAGCCGGGTGCACGACCAGACCGGCGGGCTTGTTGATGACGAGCAGCGTGTCGTCTTCGTAGACCACGTCAAGGTCGATCGGCTCGGCCACGAAGGCATTCTCGTCAGCCGCACGCTGCGGCACGACCTCGATCCGAGCGCCACCGGAGACCGCTGCACGCGGTCGCACTGCAGCGCCATCCATGCGCACGGCACCGGCGTCGATCCATTGCTGCAGGCGGCTGCGCGAGTAATCGGGCAAGAGCTTGGCGAGCGCTTTGTCCAGGCGCTCCCCGTGCAGGACTTCGGGGACCTCCACGACAATCGGCTCAGCCGCCTCTGCGCCACCGGCGGCAGGCAGATCGAGTGCCTCGTCGTCGAGCGCGTCTTCGGTTTCTTGCGAAGTGATGGAAACGTCAGCCGCAGCGTCGTCCGACACAGGGCTTGGGCTATAATCCTTGATGCGATTTTTCATTGAGAAAAGGTGCCCATGTCGGTCACGAGCGTAAAGCAGGCGCGTTTTGGTGTACGAATCCGCGCACAAATCGGAGCAGTGTTGGCGGTAGGTATTGCATGCTTGGCCGTCTCGGCCTGCGGCATCCTGCCGGAACAGCAAGACGAAACGGCTGGATGGTCAGCCAACAAATTATATTCTGAAGCGAAGGATTCGCTGAATGGCGGCGACTACGCCAAGGCCGTCAAGTACTACGAAAAGCTCGAAAGCCGCTACCCGTTCGGCCCGTTTGCACAGCAAGCGCAGATCGAAACCGCCTACGCCAACTACAAGGATGGCGAAACCGCCGCTGCATTGGCTGCGGTTGATCGCTTCATCCAGTTGCACCCGAACCACCCCAGCGTCGATTACGCCTACTACCTCAAGGGCCTGATCAACTTTAACGACAACCTGGGCTGGCTTGGCCGCTTCTCGAACCAAGACCTGAGCGAGCGCGACCCGAAGGCGGCCCGCGCCGCTTACGACGCGTTCAAGACGCTGATCACGCGTTTCCCGAACAGCAAGTACGCGCCGGACGCCACCGCACGCATGCAGTACATCGTCAACGCGATGGCCGAGCATGAAGTGGGCGCCGCACGCTACTACTACCGTCGTGGCGCTTACTTGGCTGCTGTTAACCGCGCACAGGACGCCATCAAGGATTACGACCGCGCCCCGGCTGTTGAGGAAGCGCTGTACATCATGATGAAGTCGTACGAGGCGCTGGGCATGAAGGACATGCGCGACGACACCGAACGCATCATCAAGCAGAACTATCCGAACAGCGATTTCCTCGCTTACGGTCAGCGCAAGAAAGACAAGCCCTGGTACCAGATGTGGTAAGCAAGGCTTGAACAGCGCAGTAAAAAGCCCGGTCGATTGGCCGGGCTTTTTATTTGTGTGTCAGCGTCAGTCTGATGCGGCGTCTTCTGGTGGATCATCAGGCCGGAGTGAGCGCAGAAAGCCTGCTGCCGTATCTGCCTCGCGCGTGCGCTTGAACGGTGGCAAGCTCTGCCAGATCTGCCGACCGTAGGATTTTTCCACCAGACGCGGGTCGCAGATCATCAGCACGCCACGATCGGTCTCGGAGCGAATCAACCGCCCCGCCCCTTGCTTGAGCGTGATGACGGCATGCGGCAACTGGTGCACGGCAAACGGACTCAAGCCCTTCTTTTCCAGCGCTTCCATGCGCGCACTCAGAACCGGGTCGTCGGGCGGCGCAAACGGCAGCTTGTCGATCACGACCAGCGACAGCGCCTCGCCGCGCACGTCAACACCTTCCCAGAAACTCTGGCTGCCGATCAGCACGGCATTGCCGAGCGTACGGAAGCGGTCGAGCAACTCCGTGCGGCTGGCCTGCCCCTGCACAAGCAGCGGAAAATCCCAGCCGCGCTGAGCGAACTCATCCGTCAGCCGCTCGGCCGCGCGATTGACCGCACGCAACGTCGTGCACAGCACGAAGGTCTTGCCGCCCGCCGCCTCGATCATCGGCAAGGCCGCGTCGAGCACCGCGTCAGTAAAGCGCGGATCGCTCGGTTGCGGCAGATCGCGTGGCACATACAGCAAGCCCTGCGATGCATAGTCGAATGGGCTGTCCAGCATCATCGACCGATCACGATTGAGCCCAAGCTGCGCCGCGTAGTGCGTGAAGTTGCCGCGTACCGACAGCGTGGCCGAGGTGAATATCCATGCGCGTGGCTGGCCCGCACGCTGGCGCGAAAAGATCGGCGCGATGGACAGCGGCGTCAGATGCAGTTGCACGGAATTGGCGAACACCTCGACCCAGCGCACGCGCTCGTCGACGGGGGCGGTTTCCACCGTCTCGCCCTCCTCGTTCTTCACCACGGGCGCCGGCTTGGGGTTGGCCCATGCATCCAGCTGGTCGCACAGCGCGGCGGCGCGGCGATGGCATTGCTCGATGGTTTCAGCGCGTTCGGCCTGGGCCTCCAACGCGCCCGTGAAATCCGACAGCGCCTGCTCCAGCTTGGGCAGCACTTCATAGAAGGGCTTGGCCGTCGCCTGATCACTGTCGATCTGCTTGATCGACAAGCGCGCGCCGTCCTGACGGAACACCAGGCGCAAGTCACGCGCAGCGCGCTCCAGCGGTGCGGCAATGGCAACCCAGTCCACCGCATCGCGCGCATGCGACAGGCCTTCGGCCACGGCATCGCGCGCCAGCTCCAGGATCTGGTTGGTCGAGATCGTCTCGCCGAAGAACAGCGTGGCCGTCTCGGGCAACTGGTGCGCTTCGTCGAAGATGATCGTGTTGGCCGCCGGCAGCAGCTCGGCCATACCGGTGTCCTTCAACATGACGTCTGCGAAGAACAGGTGGTGATTGACCACCACCACATCGGCCTGCTGCGCCTCTTTGCGGGCGCGCATGACAAAGCAATCCTTGTAGTACGCGCAGTCGGAACCAAGGCAGTTGTCGCGCGTGGACGTGACAAGATTCCATACCGGCGCATTCTCGGGCACGGTGGACATCTCGGCCTTGTCGCCGGTCTTCGTGGTCTTCAGGAAGAGGTTGATCTGGCGCAGCCACGCGGCGTCCTGGCGCGAAGACAAACGCCCATTCTGTGACGTGCGCTCCAAGTGGTAGTGGCAGACGTAGTTGGCGCGTCCCTTGAGCAGTGCCACCGACACTGGCGCGTTGAGTGCCTTGCGCACCGTCGGGATGTCGCGCAGGAAAAGTTGGTCCTGCAGGTTCTTCGTCCCCGTGGACAGAATCACCTTGCCGCCCCACAGCATCGCCGGAACAAGGTAGGCGTAGGTCTTGCCCGTGCCCGTGCCGGCCTCGACGATGAGCGAATCGGCAGCCTCAATGGCGTTGGCTACAGCCTGTGCCATCGTCAACTGCGAGCTGCGCGGCCGGTACGAGTCGATGCCCTTGGCCAGCGTGCCGTCATCGGCGAAGAGCGTCGCCAACTCAGCATGGTGAGCATCAACGGGAACGGCTACGGGAGCAGAGGTGTCACCAGCAGCATCGGATTCACTCGACGGCTCGGTGAGCGGGGAAAGCGAAGTCAACGGAGGAAAGTCCCTGGGGAGCAAATAAAGGAAGCCGCATGTGCAGGCGGCTTCTCAGAGTTGGGATGGACGACGCTCAGGCAGGTACGTCCGGTTCAAGCTGCAACTGTAGCAGCGTGATGGCGTCCTTGAGTTTCAGCTTGCGCTTCTTGAGGCGGCGCAGTTGCAGCTCGTCGTGATCGGTTTCCGACGCCAGCTTGTCAATCAGGAAATCGAGATCACGATGCTCGATCTGCAATTCGATGATGCGACGTGAGATCGTGTTCAGATCGCTGTCCATCACTTCCTCCCGGGACACCCGTCCACGCTTCAGAGTTTAGAACCCCAGCGGGCTCGTGTTGCCGTTGTTTTGCTCGTTGCGGCGCTTGGTCTGCTCGCGGCGCTCTTCCAGCTCCTTCTGGCGCTGCACGGCGTCTTGCTGCTTTTCCTGGAACTGCTTGACGTTCTCTGCGCGCTTGGCGGCATTGGCGGCGCCCTGCTCTTGCGCGGCTTTGAGCTTGGCATCGTGCTCCGCCTGCTTCTGAGCGTTCGCCTGCGCATTGGCTGCACGCTGCGGAGCTTCAGCCTGACGCTGCGCTTCGTTCAGGCGCTGCTGTTCCTGCTTGCTCTGGAAATCGGTGCGGTTCTTCTGTTCAGCGGCTTCACGCTGCGGGCGCTCGGCGTTGTACTGGGCCTCGCGGATGGCGCGATCCTGATCGCGGCGTGCGGCGCGGTCGGCGCGCTCGGCTTCGTCCAGGGCGAGTTCGCGCTCGCGGATGATGTGGAGCTCCGTGCGGCGCACATCCTTGGCTTGATCGACGCAGCGCGTGACGAAGAACTTGTCGTAGCAAGCGCGCTCGGCCTGCGCATAGCGGTATTCGGCCCACGTTTTGGCGCTGTTGATGCGGTCGTGCTCCGCACCGAAATCCGGCGGCATAGCGGACACGGCGGGGGTCGATGCGGCTGCCGGTTGGGATTGGCTCCACGCAGGCGCAGCACCGAGCGCGGCGAGCAGCAGAACCAGACGGGAAACACAGCGCGCACCAGCGCGGTGATGGGCAGAAAACAGGAGCGTAGGCATAACGTGTATTTTATCACTGCGCTTGTGCGGCTAACGTCGCGTGGGGCGCGCAATCAGCGCCGGAACAGATTGTGCCTTATGGCAAAATGCGCGGCTTCCCATCGCACTCTCTGGAAGCAATGACCGATTCCGTGTTGCAGAAGATCGTCTCCCGCATTGCCGTCGAACTGGCGGTCAAGCCGCATCAGGTTGCCGCCGCCGTACAACTGCTGGACGAAGGCGCCACCGTGCCCTTCATCGCACGCTACCGCAAGGAAGTGACGGACAACCTGGACGACACGCAACTGCGCAACCTGGAAGAGCGCCTGCTGTACCTGCGTGAGCTGGAAGACCGCCGCGCGGCGATCCTGGCCTCCATTGAAGAGCAAGGCAAGCTGACCGACGCCCTGCGCGGTGCCATCGAGGCCGCCGAGACCAAGCAGGTGCTGGAAGACCTCTACCTGCCCTACAAGCCCAAGCGCCGCACGCGCGCCCAGATTGCCCGCGAATGCGGCCTGGAGCCGCTGGCGCAGGCGCTGCTGGCTGATCCGACGCTCGACCCGCAAGCCGAGGCCGCCAAGTTCGTCAACGGCAACCCGACCGCCGACGGCGGCGTGCCCGACGTGAAGGCCGCGCTGGACGGCGCGCGCGACATCCTCTCCGAGCAATTCGGCGAAACGGCTGAGCTGCTGGGCAAGGTGCGCGAGCACCTGTGGAACCAGGGCCAGGTCTCGTCGACGGTGGTGGAAGGTAAGGAAACCGCCGAGGAAGAGAAATTCCGCGACTACTACGCCTACAGCGAGCCCATCCGCAACGTGCCGTCGCACCGCGCGTTGGCGCTGTTCCGCGGCCGTAATGCGGGAGTGCTGTTCGTCAAGCTTGGCCTGGGCGAAGGACAGGACGCGATGAGCCCGCACCCGTGCGAAACCATGATCGCGCGCCACGTCGGCATTGAGAACAAGGGCCGCGCGGCCGACAAGTGGCTGTCGGACGTTTGCCGCTGGTGCTGGCGCGTCAAGGTACAGCCGCATATCGAGACCGAGTTGCTGACGCAGTTGCGCGAATCGGCCGAAGCCGAAGCCATCAAGATCTTCGGCCGCAACCTGCACGACCTGCTGCTGGCGGCACCCGCGGGCCCCAAGGCGGTGATGGGCGTGGACCCGGGCATCCGTACGGGCTGCAAGATTGCTGTGGTGGACCACACCGGCAAGCTGCTCGAAACCGCCACGATCTATCCGCACGAACCGCGCCGTGACTGGAACGGCTCGCTCGCCACGATGGCGCGTCTGGCCAAGCAGCACAACGTGGCGCTGGTCTCCATCGGCAACGGCACCGCCAGCCGCGAGACCGACAAGCTTGTGCAAGACCTGATGCAGCTCTTGGCCCAATCCGCGCCCGAAGTGAAGCTGACCAAAATTGTGGTGAGCGAAGCCGGCGCGTCGGTGTACTCGGCGTCGGAACTGGCGGCCAAGGAATTCCCAGAGCTGGATGTGTCGCTGCGCGGCGCGGTGTCGATTGCCCGCCGTCTGCAAGACCCGCTGGCAGAGCTGGTGAAGATCGACCCGAAGTCGATCGGCGTCGGCCAGTATCAGCACGACGTGAACCAGCGTGAGCTGGCCCGTGCGCTGGACGCCATCGTCGAGGACTGCGTGAACGCGGTTGGCGTGGACGTGAACACGGCCTCTGCCCCGCTGCTGGCGCGCGTGTCGGGCCTCAACTCGATCCTCGCCAAGAACATCGTCGAATACCGCGACGCCAACGGCGCATTTGCCAACCGCGATGCGCTCAAGAAAGTGCCACGCCTGGGCGACAAGACGTTCGAGCAGGCCGCCGGCTTCTTGCGCATCAATGATGGCGACAACCCGCTCGACCGCTCCTCTGTTCACCCGGAAGCGTACCCGGTGGTCAAGCGCATCCTGGACAGCATCAAGAAGGGCATCGGCGACGTGCTCGGCAACCGTGAAGCACTGCGTGGCCTGACCGCCCGCGACTTCACCGACGAGAAGTTCGGCCTGCCGACCGTGGTCGACATCCTCTCCGAACTGGAAAAGCCCGGCCGCGACCCGCGCCCCGAGTTCAAGACGGCCACGTTCCAGGACGGCGTGGAAGACATCAAGCACCTGCAGCCCGGCATGGTGCTCGAAGGCGTGGTGACGAACGTGGCGGCCTTTGGCGCGTTTATCGACATCGGCGTGCATCAGGATGGTCTGGTGCACGTGTCGGCGCTGTCGACCAAGTTCGTGCGCGACCCGCACGAGGTGGTCAAGCCCGGCCAGATCGTCAAAGTCAAGGTGATGGAGGTGGACGTGAAGCGCAACCGCATTGGCCTGACGATGCGCCTGTCGGACGAACCGGGCCAGACGCCTGCGCGCGCCGGCGGTGGTGATCGCCCGAACGGCGGCGGCAATCGGCAAGGCGGCCAGCAACGCCGCGAGACAGCACCGGCGGGTGGCGCAATGGCAGCAGCCTTCGCCAAGCTCAAGCGCTAAGGCGCATTCCGCTGGCGAGAACCCGCCCGGTCTTCGGACCCGGCGGGTTTTTGTTGGCCGATCTCCAGGCGCGCGGAGTGCGTTACAAGTCCTTACCTGTGTGGAACTTTCCTAACACTCGCGCGTCGGCGGCACGTCTTTTCGGCCCGTTAAGGAGGCACAGGCACACACCGCGCCTGGCACCCACGAGGAGAAACACCATGAAGACGAGCCACACCCTGATCGCTGTTCTGCTTGCTGTTGCTGGTACCGCTGCCTTCGCGCAGACCACGCCGCCCGCTCCTGTGTCGCCGGCCACGCAAGTGCAACAAGACAATCAGCAGATCCGTCAGGACAGCCGTGACATCCGTCACGACAACCGCGATATCCGCCGCGATCGCGCCGACATCGGCAAGGACAAGGCCGCGCTGGCCGACGAACGCGCCGAGCGCAATGCGGCCCAACGCCGCGAAGACCGCGATCTGGCCAATGGCAACGTCAAGGGTGCCGAGTACTGGAACAAGCAGCGCGCGCAAGACCAGCGCCAAGTCAACGCCGATCGCCGCGACCTGCATCAAGACCGCAAAGATCTGCACCACGACATCAAAGATCGCAACCACGACGTGCACGAGCGCAAGGATGAAATCCGCGAGCGCAATCACGCTGCGTCGAAGATGTAACCCCAGCATCGCTGCAAGCAAAACGGCCCGTGCGTCTCTCTCGCACGGGCCGTTTTGTCATTCAGCAATGCAGGTTGTCAGATCTCGACCTTGGTCCCCAGCTCCACCACGCGGTTGGCGGGGATATGGAAGAAGTCCGAAGGCTTGGCGCCGTTCTGATGCATCCATGCGAACAAACGCTCGCGCCACATCGACATGCCCGGCAGCTTGGACGGCACCACCGATTCACGCGCGATGAAGAACGACGTATCCATCAGTTCGCAGCGCGTGCCGATCTGCGGTTGGCCGAGCTCAAGCACGCGGTACACGTCCGGCGTTTCCTTGAAGCCGTATTCGGCGCGGGCGATGTAGATACCGCTGCCCAGATCACGCACGGTCACGCGACGCTTGTCATCCACATACGGAATGTCGCGCGTGACGAAGCTGATGAAGATCACGCGCTCGTGCAGCACACGGTTGTGCTTCAGGTTATGCAGCAGCGACACTGGCACGAAATCGGTATTGCCAGTCAGGAACACAGCCGTGCCTTCCACGCGATGCGGTGGATGGGCCAGCAGGCCCGCCAGGAACGGCTCCAGCGGAATACCGTCTTCCAGGCTGCGCGCACGCAGCAGCTTCTTGCCCTTGTACCAGGTCATCAGCAGGAAGAACACACTAGCACCCAGCATCAGCGGGAACCAGCCGCCGTCACGGATCTTCAGCAGGTTGGCGGCAAAGAACGCCAGGTCAACCACCAGGAAACCCAGACTCACCAGCGTCACCAGCACCGGATTCCAGCGCCACACGTTGCGCATCACCACCGCCGCCAACACCGTGGTGATGACCATCGTGGTCGTCACGGCAATCCCGTAGGCTGCGGCCAGGTTGTCGGACTTCTTGAACGCCAGCACCACACCGATCACCAGGATCAACAGCATCCAGTTCACCACCGGCACGTAGATCTGGCCGATCTCCGCTTCCGACGTGTAGCGGATACGCATGCGCGGTACGAAGCCGAGCTGGATCGCCTGACTGGTCAGCGAGAACGCGCCCGAGATGACGGCCTGCGAGGCGATGACGGTCGCAGCCGCGGCCAGCACCACCATTGGCAATTGCAGGGCTTCGGGGACGGAGCGGTAGAACGGGTTCTCGATCGTGCTCGGATCGGTCAGCATCATGGCGCCCTGGCCGAAGTAGTTCAGCAGCAGGCTCGGCGCCACGATAAAGAACCACCCCCAACGGATCGGGCGCGCGCCAAAGTGGCCCATGTCGGCGTACAGCGCCTCGGCGCCGGTCAGCACCAGAAACACGGAGCCCAGCACGATGAACGCCTGCAGCGCGTGGTCATGCAGGAACGAAATCGCATACATCGGGTTGACGGCCGCCAGAATCTGCGGTGCCTTCACCAGGTTCATCATGCCCAGCGCGGCCAGCGCGGCAAACCACAACAGCATCACCGGCCCGAACAGCTTGCCAACCACCGAGGTGCCGCTGCGCTGGATCAGGAACAGCGCCGTCAGGATCACCAGCGTGATTGGCAGCACGAACGGCGACAGCGCGGGCGCAGCGATCTCCAGGCCTTCCATGGCCGAGAGCACCGAAATGGCCGGCGTGATCACCGCATCGCCGTAGAACATGCAGGCCCCGAAGACGCCGAGCATCATCAGCAGCGACATGCGTTTGGAATTCGGATTGGCCGTGCGTAGCGACAGCGCCATCAGCGCGAGGATGCCGCCTTCGCCGTTGTTGTCGGCGCGCATGACGAACAGCACGTACTTGAGCGACACCACGATCACCATCGCCCAGAACAGCATCGAGATGATGCCGAACACCGCGGCGTTCGAAAACGGAATGCCGTGCTCCGGATTGAACGCTTCTTTGAGCGAGTACAGCGGGCTGGTCCCGATGTCGCCGAACACCACCCCCACGGCACCGATCACCATGGCGCGCAGGTTTACGTTGGTCTTGGGGGGGGCCCCTGCTGCTGTAAGAGCTTGACTCATGAGCTTGGAAATCGGCCGAACCGCTGGCCGCTCAAAAAATAGTGCAATGCACAATGAGGGCGGATTGTACTCCGCGCCCTTCTCACGCCAACCCCTCAAGCGGGCAATCGTTGCCGCGCAGCATCAGGACAAATCCCCCTTGCTATTGACGTTTCAAGGGCAATTACGTCGAGTCACTTCAGCAAACAGTCGTTTGATATTTGCAACGAAAACCGGCGCAAAGCCATGTGCCATGCACCTTGTTGCCGGGTCAGGCATGCTGTACTGCACATAGCCAAACGTAGGACAGCGGCCGACAGTATTTTGTAGGAGAATTACCGACAAAGCAGAATTGCAAACTTCTTTGCCGGTCGCTCCGATGGCTGCACGGCAATCTCCGAACAAGGTCGGGCCTTGCCCTATTCATCCATCCGCATCTGGGGACGCATGCAGACTTCGCTGGCCGCACTGATTGTGTTGCTGGTCGTGGCTGTGGTGCTATTCGCCATTCCGCGCGTAATCCTGCCCTGGACGCAGCCGGCATTCACGCCGCGGCTCGACGCAGCGGTGTGGGCGGACTACACCGGCCCGTACGACGTGGCGGCGGCTGTGGTGGCCATCAGCGCCATCGTCATTTACGTCACTCGGCGTTAGCCGGGGCTCAACGCGCCAGCGCGCGGGCACACTCCGCCACCAGCGACGGGCCGCGATAGATCAAACCGGTATAGAGCTGCACGAGCTGCGCACCCGCGTCGATCTTCTCGCGCGCGTGCTCACCCGCCAGGATGCCGCCCACGCCGATGATCGGCACGGCGTCACCCAGCAAACCACGCAGCGCGCGAATCACTCGCGTCGAACCTTCACGCACCGGCTGGCCCGACAGGCCACCCGCCTCCTCCGCATGAGCCAGGCCGGCCACGGCTTCGCGGCGAATCGTCGTATTGGTAGCGATCACGCCATCCATCTTGTGGCGCAGCAGCGCATCGGCCACGTTGGCGATCTGATCGTCATCAAGGTCCGGCGCGATCTTCAGTGCCACCGGCACATAGCGCTTGTGTTGATCGGCTAGGCGGTTTTGCGCATCGCGCAGGGTGCCCAGCAGGCTGTCCAGTTCGCTTGCGCCCTGGAGTTGACGCAAGTTCTTCGTGTTCGGCGATGAGATGTTCACCGTCACGTAGCTGGCGTGCGGGTACACGCGCTCCAAGCAGTGCAGGTAATCGTCGACAGCGCGTTCGATCGGCGTATCGGCGTTCTTGCCGATGTTCAGGCCGAGCACGCCACCTGCCTCACGCCACTTCGATGCCTTCACGTTATTGATGAACGCATCGACGCCGCCGTTATTGAAACCCATGCGGTTGATCAGTGCGTTCGCAGCCGGCAAGCGGAACATGCGAGGGCGCGGGTTGCCCGGCTGCGCACGCGGCGTAACCGTACCGACCTCGATGAAGCCGAAGCCGAGCGCGCCAAGCGCATCAATATAAGCACCGTCCTTGTCTAGGCCAGCAGCCAGCCCAACTGGATTCGGAAACGTCACACCCATCACCGTGCGAGGTTGCGGCGCAATGCGCGCGCCAATGCAACTGGAGAATCCCATCGCATGCGCCCGCTTGAGCTGGTTCAACGTAAAGTGGTGCGCGTCTTCGGGGTCCATCGAAAACAGCAGCGGGCGGGCAAGCGGGTACAGGGCGTTGAGCACGGTCAGAGTCAGGAGAAGAACGCGAAAGGCCGCATTGTAAACGTGGCGGACGCACTGCCATGCATCGTGTGCGCCGCATTCGAACACCACGATGTTCGATGAGTCTAAGTACCAAGTGCGGATTGACATTGCAGGCACGTCGCATGAGCATCACGCACCACCAAGATGCCGATTGCACGAGAAAGATGTTGCGTCGCCGCAGGGATTTCGATATAGTCTCGTTCTTCGACGGACGCGGGGTGGAGCAGTCTGGCAGCTCGTCGGGCTCATAACCCGAAGGTCGCAGGTTCAAATCCTGCCCCCGCAACCAGCCAGAAGTCGAACGTGTTTTTTACGGACGCGGGGTGGAGCAGTCTGGCAGCTCGTCGGGCTCATAACCCGAAGGTCGCAGGTTCAAATCCTGCCCCCGCAACCAACGACAAAAGTCGAACGGCTCGCTCTAAAACCTGGGCCGAATAAGAAACACTCTAGCAAAGCCCGCACTAGCGGGCTTTTTGCTTTTCTGCGCGCCGCTACAGTCCGCAACTCAGTCGATACCCCGCCCCACACGGGGCCGCATCACCTCGGTGATACACTGAGATATTCCACCTGCCTGAGTGCTCATGGTCCCCATGAAATTCTGTTCCAACTGCGGCCAGCCAGTCGTCTCGCGCATCCCCTCCGGCGACAACCGACTGCGCGACGTTTGCGATCACTGCAATACGATTCACTATGTGAATCCGCGCAACGTGGTCGGCACCGTGCCCGTATGGAACGATCAGGTCTTGCTCTGCAAGCGCGCCATTGAACCGCGTTACGGTTTCTGGACCCTGCCCGCAGGCTTCATGGAGATTGGCGAGACGACCGCACAGGCCGCCGAACGTGAAACGCAGGAAGAAGCCGGCGCCCGCATTGAGATCGGCGAACTGTATTCGGTGCTGAACGTGCCGCACGTGCACCAGGTCCACCTGTTTTACTTGGCCAAGCTGAGCGATCTCGATTTCGCGCCAGGCGAGGAAAGCCTGGAAGTTGCGCTGTTCAATGAAGCCGACATCCCCTGGGACGACCTCGCCTTCCCGACCGTCATCCACACGCTGCGCTGCTTCTTCGCCGACCGCGCTGCAGGCAAACTGACCGACGGCAGCTTCCGCCTCCACACGCTGGACATCTACAAGCCGATGCGCTCGACCACGGTCGACACGCCGGCCACGACGTCGTAATCCAGCCCCAAAATTTTCCCGCATCATGATCGCCTGGCTGGATCCGCACGATCCCTTTCCGCCGGTCGATCGCGCGCTCGGGCCTGAATCTGAAGCGCCCGGGTTACTCGCGGCTAGCGCAGACCTTTCGCCGCAGCGACTGCTGATTGCGTATCGGCAAGGCATCTTCCCGTGGTACGCGCAGGGCCAGCCCGTGCTCTGGTGGAGTACCGACCCACGCATGGTGCTGCGCCCGGAAGACTTCCGCGTATCGGTCACCTTCCGCAAGACGCTGCGCCGCGTGCTCGACAATCCGGCCTGGGAGGTTCGCATCGACCACGCTTTCCGCGAAACCATGGTCGACTGTGCTACTACCGCACGCCCTGGCCAGCACGGCACGTGGATCACCGAAGACGTGATCCAGGCTTACACCGCCCTGCACCGCCGCGGCTATGCCCATAGCGTTGAAACCTGGTATGCCGGCAAGCGCGTCGGCGGCCTGTATGGCGTGGCGTTGGGCCGCATGTTCTACGGTGAATCCATGTTCGCCCACCGCACTGACGCCTCGAAAATCGCGCTGGCGGCGCTCTGCGCCTTTCTCGGCGGCCAGGGCGTCGCGATGATAGACTGCCAGCAGGAGACTGAACATCTGGCGTCACTGGGAGGAGCCCCGGTGCCGCGCGCAGCGTTTCTCGCGCATGTGCGGGAAACGGCCAACGCGCCGGCCATCGTTCCGTGGCACTTCGACAAATCCGTGCTTCGTCGATGGACCGTGCGCAATGAGCAAGCTTAAGGAACTTCCTCTCTCGGCATTGCAGTTCTATGCCACCGCGCCTTACGCATGCAGCTATCTGGATGGCCGCTTGGCGCGCTCACAGGTCGCCACGCCGGCGCACCTGATCAACGCGGACGTCTACTCGAAGCTCGTGCGCGCCGGATTTCGGCGCAGCGGCATCTTCACGTATCGCCCCCACTGTGACGACTGCCATGCGTGCACGCCCTGTCGCGTCGTGGTCGATCAGTTTTCGCCTTCGCGCACGCAACGTCGCGCGGCAGAGCGCCATCAGTCGCTCGAGGCGTTGGTCGCCCCGCTCACCTATGTCGAAGAGCACTACCAGCTCTACCTGCTGTACCAATCCGTCCGCCACGCAGGCGGCGGCATGGACCACGACAGCCGCGACCAATACGAGCAGTTCCTGCTGCAAAGCCGGGTGAATTCACGTCTGGTGGAGTTTCGCGAGCCGCCCGAATCGCCATCGGCGGGCAAGCTGCGTATGGTGAGCATGATTGACGTACTGGAAGACGGCCTGTCGTCCGTCTACACCTTCTACGATCCGATGGAGCCCAAGGCGAGCTACGGAACGTACAACGTGCTCTGGCAGATCGCCCAGGCGCAGGCGCTGGATCTGCCCTATGTCTACCTCGGCTACTGGATCGAACAGAGCCGCAAGATGGCCTACAAGGCCTTGTTCCAGCCGCTGGAGCTGCTGGTCAATGGGGAGTGGCGGCGGTTTGAGGACGCGGCCTCAGTCAATACTCAGCCAGACTGACAAGCTGCGGCGCAATGCTATAGCTGATCGGCTAGCGGGTTGCTATAAAGACGCTTTCTCGTCATAGATGAACATATGCGTCTTCTAACGCGCTATATCGCCTGTGCAATGCTGGCAGCATCGGCGGCCGGCTGTGTCGGCTCCACATGCTCACTGGGGCAGACTGAGCCCTGCAAGTTCTATCCCGCGCCGCCGAGTTCAGGCGCTGCCAAATGAGCCTTACCGCGAAGTCCGCTCGATCCCGGCATCTATCACGCCGTATGCGCTGATGTTGGAGCTCTGGCTGTATTGCTCGCGCGAGGTCGAGCATCCGGCCAGCGCGGCACCAACACAAACCAACCCTGTCGCCCACAGCACGGCACGCTTCCATCCAATCATTCGGTTCATAGCGTCAGTTCCTCTCAAGGCGTGGCCGTAAGCCGCTCGGCCAACACCGTGTTGTATGCGCGGACCATCCCTGGGATCAGGAATACGTCCACCAGCACCCACAGTCCGCCGATGACGGCCAGCACCCAGCCGGCCGTATTGCTCATATCGCGAAACGCCAGCCAGGTCCCGCCAATATTGGCAAGCGCCTGCGCGATGCCGCTACCCGGTCGCTTCACATAGAAGCGATGCGCCCCCAGAAAGCCCAGCAGGAACCACCAGAGGTATGCGACGCCCGCAGTCTTCTTCTGGGCGTCGTACAGCATGATTTCGCGGGCAGTTTCGTTCATGGGGTCGGCAAACGTGAGGGTTTCCGGTCAGACAGCAGCGCCGCCCCCGCGTTCCATGTCGCGTATCGATTACATGCTGGCGAGCTTGGCCTCGGCCTTGTCGACCCACAGGCGCATCTCGGCGAACAGCGAAGCGGGCGAGAACGAGCAGCTCTCCTCGCCAAAGGAGACGGCCATGTCCAGCCGTTGCAACAGCGAACGGCGCACCTGATCGTACGCAGGCGGCAACATGGCCAGCGGTGCAAGCACGGCCTCATCACGCCAATGCTTGAGCAGGCGTGGCAGGTCGGGCGATTGCACGTGACGGTCCAGCGCGTCACGCAACGTTTGCAGGGATTCAGTAGCGGTCATGCGCGTGCTCTCTTTTCGCGGTACAGCTCACGGAAGGTTTTGCCAGCGGGGGCCGGCATGTCTCGCGTATCGGTCCAGCCTTTGCCGACCGGCAGCGAATGAATCAGTTTCTTGTCGCCGCCCATCCAGCGCAGCACGCGCGCCGCAACCCACGTACCCGCCGAATACAGCGCCGGGCGCCGCGCCATGAAGCCCCACATGCGCAGACCAAGACGCTCGGACTGCGGGCGCAGTTCGCGCTCCATCTGCTTCTCGCGCAACGTGCGCAGCAGGTCCGACAGCGGAATCGATGCCGGGCAGACGCGATTGCACTCACCGCACAGCGTGGCGGCCTGCGGCAGATCCAGCGCATTCGACAAGCCAACGTAGCTCGGCGTCAACACGCTGCCCATCGGCCCCGGATACACCCAGCCATACGCATGGCCGCCGATCTTCTGGTAGACCGGGCAATGGTTCATACATGCGCCGCACCGGATACAGCGCAGCATCTCCTGGAACTCACCGCCGATCAGGCCGCTGCGCCCGCCATCGACGATCACGAAATACATGTGCTCGGGGCCGTCTTTCTCGCCGGGTGCACGCGGGCCCGTCAGCAGCGAAAAGTAGTTCGAGATGGCCTGCCCCGTGGCCGAGCGCGGCAGCAGGCGCATGACGGTCGCAAGGTCTTCAAGCGTCGGCAGCACCTTCTCGATGCCCGTCACGGCGACATGCACGCGCGGCATGATCGTGCACATGCCTTCGTTACCTTCGTTGGTGACAACGGCCACCGAGCCCGTCTCGGCAATGATGAAGTTGCCGCCCGTCACGCCCATGTCGGCCGACAGGAACTCGGGTCGCAGCACTTCACGCGCCTCGCGGGTCATCTCCGGAATGTCGGTCAGGCGCGGCTTGTTGTGCGTCTTGGCAAAGAGATCGGCGATCTCTTCCTTATCCTTGTGCACCACCGGCGCGATGATGTGCGACGGTGGCTCGCTGTCGTTGATCTGGAGGATGTATTCGCCCAGATCGGTCTCGATGCTCTGCACGCCCATCTCGCCGAGCACCTGGTTCAGGCGCATCTCTTCGGTCACCATCGACTTGCTCTTGATGACCTTCTTGACCTCGTGCTTGCGGGCGATCTCGGCGACCAGGCGTGCGGCATCGGCCGTCGTCTCGGCAAAGAGCACCTTGGCGCCGCGGCGCGTGGCCTCTGCTTCGAACGTGGCGAGCCACACGTCGAGGTTCTCGAGCGCGCGATTGCGGCGTTCTTTCAACGCTTCACGGGTGGCCGGGAAATCGATTTCCTGGATGGCCGCTGCGCGCGCGGTGACGAACTTCGTCGAAAGCTTGGTGAGATTCTGCTGCAGGCGCTTATCGGCGAGCTTCTGCCCGGCGCGCGCCTTGAATTCCATGCTGCGGACTTGCATGCGATTGCGTCTCCGTCGTGTTCGTAGCTCAGGCGTCGCCGGCCAGGACCTGTGCGATATGCAGCACGCGCGTTTTCGTGTCACCGGTGCGGCGCAGACGGCCTTCGATGTTGAGCATGCAACCCACATCACCGAGCACCACGGCGTCAGCGCCGCTGGCCTTAATGTTGGCGCACTTCTCGTCAGCAATGGCGGTGGAAATATCCCCGTACTTGATCGAGAACGTGCCGCCAAAGCCGCAACACGCCTCGCACGCCGGCATCTCGGTCAGTTGCACACCGGGTAGTTTTCCGAGCAGCTCGCGCGGCTGCGTCTTCACACCCAGTTCGCGCAGGCCCGAGCAGGAATCGTGATACGTCACGTGGCCCTTGAACTCGGAATCGAGCGATTCGATACGCGCGACGTTGACAAGGAAATCGGTCAGCTCGTGCACGCGGGGGGCCAGGCGCTCGTAACGGCCGGCAAGCTCCGGATCATCGCGAAAGAGATCGGCATAACCCTTGCGGATCATGCCGCCGCACGAGCCGGACGGGATGACCACGTAGTCGAATTGCTCGAATTCCTTGAGCGTTTTTTCGGCCAGATCGCGCGCCAGCGGGCGATCGCCTGAGTTATAGGCCGGCTGGCCGCAGCAGGTCTGCGCGGGCGGCACCACCACGTCGTAACCGGCTTTCTCCAGCAGCTTGAGCACCGAAAAACCGATGTCGGGCCGCATCAGATCGACCAGGCAAGTGACGAACAGGCCTACGCGCATGGGGAGTCTCGTGTGTTCTCGGAAGCCGTCATTATGCGCCCGACGCCCAGCCAGCGCGGGTTTTCAGGCAGTGAACTTCTTCATGCCGCTCGTGAGTGCGCTTCACGATGCCCTCGCAAGCACAACGCTAGAGCCACCGAGAATGCCCTCGAAAATACTCGGAATCACGTATCAGGATGGTGCGTATTTTCACATCGTGGGATAAAATTTTGCATCGCATTCGCACCCCATCCCTGCACCCATGGCAGAAGCAGACAAGGACCCCGGCAAGACGTCCATCCAGGTCATCGAACGTATGATGATGTTGCTTGACGCACTGGCCGAGCATGCCGACCCGGTCAGTCTGAAGGCGCTGTCCGCCAGCACCGGCCTGCACCCGTCCACCGCCCACCGCATCCTGAACGACATGGTCGCTTGCCGCTTTGTCGATCGCTCCGACCCCGGCAGCTATCGCCTCGGTATGCGCCTGCTGGAGCTCGGCAACCTAGTCAAGGCACGCCTATCGGTACGCGAGGCTGCGCTGACGCCCATGCGCGCGCTGCACCGCCTGACTGGCCAGACCGTCAACCTCTCCGTGCGCCAGGGCGATGAGATCGTCTATATCGAGCGTGCGTATTCCGAACGCTCGGGCATGCAAGTCGTGCGCGCCATCGGTGGCCGTGCGCCACTGCACCTGACGTCGGTCGGCAAGCTGTTCCTGGCCGCGGATGAGATCGGCCGCGTGCGTGCCTATGCCACGCGCACAGGCCTGTCGGGCCACACCCGCACGTCGATCACCGATCTGCCCAAGCTTGAGCGTGAACTGAACTGGGTACGCACCAACGGCTACGCACGTGACAACGAAGAGTTGGAACTCGGCGTGCGCTGTATCGCTGCCGGCATCTATGACGACTCACGCCGGCTGGTGGCAGGCCTGTCGCTGTCCGCACCGGCAGACCGCCTGCAGGACAGCTGGCTCGACAACCTCAAGGACACCGCCCTGCAGATCTCGAAGGGCATGGGCTACACGTACGACGAGGAACCGGTGCGCGCGGAATGAGCGCCGGTTTTACCCAACAAAAAAGCGCGTCATCGAACGCGCTTTTTTGTTGGGAGGATCAGACTGCGACTCAGGCGCCGTGCTGCTCCGAAGCCAGCACCGTTGCCGGTTGTTGGGTCGACACCGGAATATTGCGCAGCGGTGCAGCAGCTTGCGTAGCTGCCTCGACATGCGGATTGCGCTCCAGCCAGTTGCGCACACGCGTAGCATCTGCAAAGCGCGTCAGGTTGCCGGCCGAATCCAGGAACACCATCACCACATTGCGGCCATGCACATTGGCCTGCATCACCAGGCAGCGGCCTGCTTCGTTGATGAAGCCAGTCTTCTGCAGGCCGATGTCCCACTCGCCGCCACGCACCAGACGGTTGGTATTCACGTAGTGCAGCGTGCGGCCGTTCGCATTGACGGTGTGCTCGGTCGTGGTCGTGAACTGGCGGATGGTCGGCACCTTGTAAGCCGCGATCACGATCTTGGCGAGATCCTGTGCGCTGGAAACATTGCTGCTCGACAGGCCATTCGAATCGACATAGTGCGTGTCGTTCATGCCCAGTTCATGCGCCTTGCGGTTCATGGCGGCCACGAATGCCGGGCGGCCACCCGGATAGCTGCGGCCCAGCGCCGAGGCAGCGCGGTTCTCCGACGACATCAGCGCCAGCAGCAGCAGATCTTCACGCGTGAGCATCGTGCCGAAGCGCAAACGCGAGCCGGTGTTGCGCTCGTAATCGCGATCGTCATCGGTGATCTCAAGCAACTCGTCCATCGGTTGGTGCGCTTCGGTCACGACCAGCGCGGTCATCAGCTTGGTGATCGAGGCGATCGGCAGCACAGCGGCCGAATTCTTCTGGAACAGGACTTCACCGGTGTTCTGATCCATCACCAGCGCGACCGACGAACGCAGCGCCAGCGCATCCGGCGTGGAACGCAGGCCCATCGCTTCGCCCAGCGTCGGGCTGGCCGGCACAAAGGAAGCACGCACCGGGCGAGCACCACGCTCAACCACGATCACGCGGCGCTTGCCCTTGACGGTCACGACCTTGCGGACTTTGGTGGCGGCAGCGTCATCGCTGCTGGCTGCCGCGACCTTGGCGCTGGCTTTCTTGCTGGCGACAGTCTTGCCTTTGGATTTGGCTTTCTTGCTGGCGGCGGGCTTTTTGTCGGCGGTGGCAGCGTGGGCCACAGAGGCGACGGAAACGGCGGCGAGCGCGACGGTCATCAGCGAAGCTAGGCCGAGACGTCGGAAAAATGAGGAAACAGACCGTGACATGATTCGATCACCCGCGCGTGAGATGGCGCAAGTGTAGGCAAAAACAAAATTCTTAGCAAGATGAAGGACTTAGCTCACAGCCTTAAAGTTTGACCTCTGGAGCCTTATCATTCAGACATCATTTCGACGCAATTCCCTGCCAAAGCAGGCCACAATTTGCGAAGAAAGTTGCGCATAGGGCACTTTCTGAGTATCGCGTCAAAACGTATTGCGAAGGCCCTGGAGAGAGCACTTCATCCCGCTCGAATTCCCACCCGAATGGTGACAATCACGGTTTACAACGTCGCCCAACACTTCCTCACAATGCGCCCGCGCTCACACGCCGACTGCATGATGAAAGTCTAACGACGCATCGACCAAATCTGTTGACATAATTCAACGACTTTTTGGCCTCTATTCGCCCCTTGCACGAAGATGTGCGCGAATCGATGCGTGATAACGACGTCAGTCGAAGAACCGAGTGAAGGCGGAGACAGGTGCACGCTCGGTGACGAGCGTGTTTTCGATGGCAGACCGGTCTGCATACCCCATCGACATACCGCACACGACCATTTCCTCATCAGGCAACGCCAGGTGCGCTTTGATGATGCGATGGAATTGCGTGAAAGCCGCTTGCGGACACGTGTCGATACCGCGTGCGCGCGCCGCCACCATCACGGCCTCAAGGAACATCCCGTAGTCGAGCCAGCTGCCCTGCTCCATCACGCGATCGATGCTGAAGATGAGGCCGATCGGCGCATCGAAGAAACGGAAATTGCGCGCGTGCTGCGCGTGCATGCGCGCCTTCTCTGCGCGGCCGATACCGAGCAAGCCATAGAGATCCCAGCCCACCTTGCGGCGGCGGCTTTGATACGGATCGACCCATGTGCGCGGGTAGTACGGATACTCCTCGCGGTGCAGCGTATCGACTTCCGGATGATCGAACGCCGCCAACACGGATTCCGACAGACGCGCCTTCGACTCGCCCGTCAGCACGTAGACCTTCCATGGCTGCGTATTGCTGCCCGACGGCGCGCGGCGTGCCACATCCAGAATCGCTTCGATATCTTCACGCGCGACAGGTTTGGGCAGGAACGCGCGAATCGAGCGGCGCGAAGTGATGGCTTGGTCGACAAGATCGACCTCGGCGGAGTTGGGGCGTCGATCGTTCATGGCGAGGCGGATCACTCAGGCAGTGACGTTGGCGGCCAACGGTTCCAGCACGGCGCGCAACGCATCCGGCAACAATACTGGGCGACGCGTCTCACGATCCACGTAGACGTGCACGAAATGCCCTTGCGCCGCAACCTCATGCGCATCTCCACGAAACAGTCCCACCTCATAACGCACGCTGGTATTGCCCAGGCGCGCAACGCGCAGGCCGGCGACCACCGGGTCGGGGAACGACAGCGGCGCGAAGTAGTTGCACTGCGTTTCGATGACGAGGCCGATGGTGTCGCTGCGCTCGGGGTTCAGCACGCCCTGCTCGATCAGGTAGGCATTCACCACCGTATCGAAGTAGCTGTAGTAGACGACGTTGTTGACGTGACCGTAGACGTCGTTGTCCATCCAGCGCGTGGTGATGGTGTGGAAGTGGCGGTAGTCGTCGCGCGTCTGTCGGGGCGTGCTCATGCTGGTGTGCACTCGGGAGATTGGAAAACTACGAGGATACGCCAGCCGCTTTCAAGCGGTCACTTGCGGATCACCAACGCCACACCGCACGCGGCGATCACCATGCCCAACGCGGCCAGCGGCGGAAAGCGCTCGCCGAAGAGCGCCCAGGCCATCACCGCAGTCGTTGGCGGCGTCAGGTACAGCAAAGACGTCACCTTGGTCGCCGCACCCCTGCGGATCAGCACGAACAGCAGCGAGATTGCACCGATGGACAGCGCCAGCACCGACCACACCAGCGAGCCGATCATCTGCGCTGTCCAGTGCACCTCGCGCGTCTCGAACAGGAGCATGAACGGCAGACACAGCAACGCCGACGCGCCGAACTGAATGCATGCCCCCATGCGCAGATCAAACACCGGGCAATGGCGCTTCTGATACAACGTGCCGATCGTGATCGACAGGAGCGCGCCCACGCACAGCGCCAGCGTCGTCACGCCCACGCCGGCCAGATGCAGCTTGTTCGCGACCACCAGCCCCACCCCGGTGATACCGCACAGCAGGCCCAGCCACTGGCGCCCCGTTACACGCTCACCACGCATGGATACGTACAACGCCGTGAGGATCGGCTGCATGCCGACAATCAGCGCCGTCATGCCCGCTGGCATCCCCAGCTTGACGGCCGCCCACACGCCGGCCAGATAGCCCCACTGCATCAACACCCCCGCCACAGCGAGGTGGCCGATGATTGCCCAGTCGACGTCATGCGTGCCCGCGCGACGCGGCAGCGGCACGCGCGCCAGCAACACAAGGGGCAGTAGGCACGCCAACACCCCCACAAAACGCAGGAAGAGGAACGTGATCGGCTCGGCGTACGGCATCCCGTACTTGGCCACGATAAAGCCCGTGCTCCAGATCAACACGAACAGCCACGGCATCGCGGCCACGAACAGGGAATCGCGGGCCAGCGCAGGCGTGGCGGAATACGCTTGGGTCATGCGGAAAGCGGAAGAGAGATCCTTGCGGCGGCAGCCTCGTCGCGAGCCGCCCAACGTTGTGCATGCCGGGCGGCCAGCGCAATGGTCTGCGCGTGGACAGCCACGGTGTCTTCGATATTGTTGCCGTAGCCGCCCGCCATGGTAACGGCAATGGGAATCCGTCGCTGGTACGCAAAATCGAATACCTGCCGGTCGCGTGCGGCCAGCCCGGCCATCGTCAATTTGAGCCTGCCCAGGCGATCACCTTCGTGCGGATCGGCGCCGGCCAGATAGATGATCAGGCGCGGCTTGAAATGCCCCGCCAGGATGTCGAGCGCGCCGGTCAGCGCTTCCAGATAGTCATGATCGCCGCAGCCGTCATGCAGGCCAACGTCTAGGTCGGACGCTTCCTTGCGGAACGGGTAGTTCTTCTCACCGTGTACCGACAGCGTGAACACCGAGGCATCGTCACGCAGGATCGACGCGGTGCCGTTGCCTTGGTGTACGTCCAGATCAACGATGGCGACGGGAAATTCGGCGGGCGTCCTGCCCGGCTGACGCTGCATCCAACGCGAAGCGATGGCTGCGTCGTTGAAGACACAAAAGCCCGCGCCCTTGTCCGCATAAGCGTGATGCGTGCCGCCTGCCAAGTTGACGGCAATGCCGTCTGCCATGGCGGCTTCACACGCTGCCATGGTGGCGCCTGCGGATCGGCGACTACGCTCCACCATCTCAGGCGACCACGGGAAACCGATTTCGCGCTGACGCGCCGGATCAAGCTGGCCGGCGCTCACCGCCTCGACATAATCGGGCACATGGGCCAGCAGCAAGGCCTGATCGTCGGCGCGTGGAGCTTCACGCATATCCAACCCCGGCACTTCCGTCAGCACCCGCTCGCGCAGCTCACTGTATTTACGCATCGGAAACCGGTGGCCGGGAGGCAGCGGCAGCACAAAATGATCGGTGTAGAACGCCCGCATGAGAGATCACAAGTAATTGCAGCGCAACAGAATTGGCGAACGGACGCATCCTAACCTAGGCTGCGACAGTATGTTTTTTGAGACGGAATTGCCGCCAGAGACACGGGAGCAACTTCGTCGCGCACCACAAATGCGCATTCTTCTGCCACAAAAAGTTATGCCAAACGGTTTGTCGCGCAATTCCTGTGCACGAAAAATCAGCCGATTCTGATTTTTGTGCGATGCACAAAAGCTGCTTGACACTGGTTTGACGTTCAACAACAATGGAATTGTTGCGATGCACCATCCCTAAGCCATCGCGATGTCGCCTGGAAGGCCCGACGCAGACCGTCATGCTTTGTACATCTGGGCGATCTAAATTTTGAATTTGATTCCCCGTCCACCTTGCATTGGAGAGACAACATGCTGACTCAGGAACAGATCGCTGCGGCGCACAAGGCCAACCTGGAAACCTTCTTTGGCCTGACCAACAAGGCATTTGAAGGCGTCGAGAAACTGGTCGAGCTGAACCTGCAAGTCGTCAAGGCTACCCTGGCCGAAAACGTCGAGCACGCTAAGAAGGCCCTGACCGCCAAAGACGCGCAAGAACTGCTGTCGGTACAAACCGCTGCCGTTCAGCCGCTGGCCGAAAAGGTTCTGGCTTACAGCCGTCACCTGTACGAAATCGCTTCGGACACGCAAACCGAATTCAGCAAGGCTGCTGAATCGCAAATCGCTGAAAACAGCCGCAAGCTGCAAGCGCTGGTCGACAACGTGTCGAAGAACGCTCCGGCTGGTTCGGAATCGGCTGTTGCCCTGGTGAAGTCGGCACTGTCGGCTGCCAACAACGCGTACGACTCGGTGCAAAAGGCCACCAAGCAGGCTGTGGAACTGGCTGAAAGCAACTTCCACGCTGCTGCCAACGCTGCCAGCAAGGCAACCGCCCAGGCTTCGGCTCAAGCGCGCGCTGCCACCAGCAAGAAGACCACGACCGCTGCCTAATCGGTCTTAGTTTTCTGCTCAAGCGGGCCTCCTTCGGGAGGCCCGTTTTGTTTGGGCCATCGAACCAATCTTCCAAACGCGTCGTTTGCGTGCATTTGCGCGGAACCGAAACGCACGCCCGGCAGTCAATTCCACTGTGTTCGTTGGATTGTCTCCTCGGTACCGCCAGAGAAAACCTGTCCTCAGTGGTGATCAGTGGGTACCTTTGACCCGGCTTCGGCCGGGTTTTTTGTGTGCGCACAAACCGTCACGGCGCTTCAAACTGCGAACTTTGTGAGCAACCGGTGCTCCATCCTATATTGCGGATTGCCGCCCCAGCCCCACGCCGATGTCCCGCGAATCCCTGGCCAAACGTAGCCTGATCTTCCTGGCCGCACTCATCCTGCTGTTTGAAGAATGGATCTGGAACGCCATGCTGTGGGTTACTGCCCGGCTGGCAACACACCCATGGGTGCAGGCGGCAGAACGGCGCTTGGCCGCGCTTGAGCCGATCGAAGCCCTCTGCGCGTTCGTCCTGCCAATGCTGGCGTTGCTGCCGTTTAAGCTGGCTGCCGTCTACGTGCTCGCGCGTGGCAAATTTATCGCCGGGACGCTGGTGCTGATATTGGCAAAGGCTGTCAGCACGGCGCTCGGTGCCCGCATCTACATGGTGGTTCGGCCGCAGTTGCATACGATCGGCTGGTATGCACGTTGGGAAGCCGCCTTCCTGGCCTGGAAGCAGCGCATGGTTACCGCCTTGCGCGCCAGCCCAACCTGGCAAGCGCTGCAGGCACGCGTCAGCATTTGGCGAACCCATCGACGCGGGCTGGTACGCTTGGCTTGGCGCCGACTGACCGCTGCGTTGCGCCTGCTGCGCCGGAACCGTCGCCCTGCTCAACCTCGCCACTGAGGCAGCAGAGCAGTAAAAAAGGGCCGCTCGGTTGAGCGGCCCTCTTCATTGCCAGCCAGTTTTCAGGGTTTATCTGAAAATCTGTCGGTTAATTGCATTTCATCGCTTGCGAGCCGGCGGCACATCCGTGCAAACGCCTTCATAGATCTCGGCCGCCATGCCCACCGATTCACCCAGCGTCGGGTGCGGGTGGATGGTCTTGCCGATATCCACGGCGTCAGCGCCCATCTCGATGGCCAGGCAAATCTCGCTGATGAGGTCGCCCGCATGCGTGCCGACAATGCCACCGCCGATGATGCGATGCGTTTCCTCATCGAAGATGACCTTGGTGAAGCCCTCGTCTCGGCCGTTGGCGATCGCGCGGCCCGAAGCGGCCCACGGGAACACGCCCTTGCCGTACTTGATGCCCTGCGCCTTGCACTGGTCTTCGGTCAGGCCGGCCCAGGCCACTTCCGGATCGGTAAAGGCCACCGACGGAATCTGCTTGGCATCGAAGTACGCCTTCTCACCGTGTGCGGCTTCTGCCGCCACGTGACCTTCGTGCACGGCCTTGTGCGCCAGCATCGGCTGACCGACGATGTCGCCGATCGCGTAGATGTGCGACACATTCGTGCGCTGCTGCTTGTCCACGTCGATGAAGCCGCGGTCGGTCACGGCCACGCCGGCCTTCTCGGCGCCGATACGCTTGCCGTTCGGGCTACGGCCCACGGCCACCAGCACCATGTCGTAGCGCTGCGGCTCGGCCGGTGCGGCCTCGCCTTCGAACTTGACGTAGATACCGTCAGGCTTGGCTTCGACACCCACCGTCTTGGTCTTGAGCATGACCTTGTCGAAACGGCCCTTGTTCATCTTGTCCCACACCTTGACGAGGTCGCGGTCGGCGCCATTCATCAGGCTGTCGAGCATTTCCACCACGTCGATGCGTGCGCCCAGCGTGCTGTACACCGTGGCCATTTCCAGACCGATGATGCCGCCGCCGATGACCAGCATCTTGGCCGGCACCTCGCGCAGCTCCAGCGCGCCGGTCGAATCGACGATGCGCGGATCTTCCGGAATGAACGGCAGCTTCACCGATTCGCTGCCCGCCGCGATGATCGCCTTGGCGAAGCGGATGACCTTCTTCTCGCCGGTGGTCGCCTTGCCGGCGCCATCGGTGAGCTGGACTTCCAGATGGTTCGGATCCAGGAACGTACCGACGCCGCGCACGACCTGCACCTTGCGTGCCTTGGCCATGCCGGCCAGGCCGCCGGTCAGCTTGCCGATCACGGATTCCTTGTGCTTGCGCAGTTGGTTGATATCAACCTTCGGCTCGCTGTAGACGATGCCGTGTGCGGCCATCGCCTTGACTTCTTCCATCACGGCGGCGGTATGCAGCAGCGCCTTCGACGGGATGCAACCCACGTTCAGGCAGACACCGCCCAGCGTGGAGAAGCGCTCGACCAGCACGGTGTTCATGCCCAGATCCGCGCTGCGGAACGCGGCCGAGTAACCGCCGGGGCCGGAGCCCAGGACGAGCATGTCGCATTCGATATCGGCGCCACCAGCGTGCTTGGCCGCTTGCGGTGCGGGGGTCGATGCTGCCGGAGCGGCAGCAGGTGCGGCGGCCGGAGCCGGGGCTTGCGCAGGCGCGGGAGCCGCAGCGGCTGCACCAGCTTCCGCCGTGGCAATCACCGTGCCTTGGCTGACCTTGTCGCCCACCTTGATCTTGACTTCGACAATCTTGCCGGCCACATCCGACGGCACATCCATGGTGGCCTTGTCGGTTTCCAGCGTGATCAGCGCCTGATCGACGGTGACGGCATCGCCCGCCTTCACCATCACTTCAATGACGTCCACGTCTTTGTAGTCGCCGATATCCGGCACCTTGATTTCCACCACGCTCATTCCTGACTCCTTGTTCTTGTCGTCGGCTGCAGGCACTCGCCTCGGCCGCCGACGCTTTCAATCCTGCAGACGTACTGTGTGCACTTCGATCGGGCCGCCGGAACTCTTGTCGAACTCCACGCCCGCGGACACGCCCACCTGCGCGACATCCGCCGCCGTCTTGCCGGGCATATCGAACACCGCCGACATCGCCCCCAGCGCGAAATTGCGCCCCGAGCCAATGCCCCAGAAACGGTCGAACGAGAACACCTCGCGGTACGAATAGACGCCGTAGATGCCGGTTGCGTTGGCGATCAGGCAGGTGATCTGCGACGACTCATAAGGGTCGTCGTCATCTTCCTTGGTGTTGACGAAATACTCATCCTTGAGCTTTTCGTGCACCTTGAGGAAGGTCCGGAAGACGTCGTCGCGCGTGCCCAGTCGGCACTCATCTGCCAATCCCGTCAGCAGACTGCGCATGACCGGAAAGTGAGCCGTCGTACCCGCCAGCGCGATCAGCGAATCGCCCACCTGGAAGATTTTCTGGTTCTGCTCGTAGCCGCGCGCCAAGCGCGTATCACCAAACGTCACCAGAGAATCGGCTGCGATTGCCACCTCGCCGTCTTTCTTGACTACCACGCACGTTGTCATGTCGTCCTCGCCAAAAGTCAGCCGACCGGGCCGGCACGCTCAGGCTCGAAGCCAGATGCGTGCCGTGCCCGTACAGGCTTACAGGCTGACGCGGCGGAAGTCCGCCAGCACGCTGGCCAGATACGCGTTGAAGCGAGCAGCTTCCGCGCCGTCGATCACGCGGTGATCGTACGACAGCGACAGCGGCAGCGTCAGACGCGGCACGAACTGCTTGCCGTCCCAAACGGGCTTCTGATAACCGCGCGACAGACCCAGGATGGCCACTTCCGGCGCATTGATGATCGGCGTGAAGTTCGTACCGCCGATGCCGCCCAGTGACGAGATCGAGAAGCAGCCGCCCTGCATCTGGTCCGGCTTGAGCTTGCCGTCACGCGCAGCCTTCGACAACTCAGCCATTTCCTTGGCGATATCGACCAGACCCTTCTTGTCCGCATCGCGGATCACCGGCACCACCAGCCCATTGGGCGTATCAGCCGCGAAGCCGATGTGGAAGTACTGCTTGAAGACCAGGTTGTCGCCGTCCAGGCTGGCGTTGAAGGTCGGGAACTTCTTCAGTGCGCCGACCACGGCCTTGATCACGAATGCCAGCATCGTGAACTTCACGCCGGCCTTTTCGTTTTCCTTGTTCAGCGTCACGCGCAGGGCTTCGAGCTCGGTGATGTCCGCTTCGTCGTTGTTCGTGACATGCGGGATCATGACCCAGTTGCGATGCAGGTTCGCGCCCGAGATCTTCTTGATGCGCGACAGCGGCTTCGGATCGACCGGACCGAACTTGGTGAAGTCCACCTTCGGCCACGGCAGCAGGTTCAGCTCGCCGCCGCCAGCCGGGGCGCCTGCAGCAGCCTTGCCCGGCGCTGCGGCCTGGCCTGACATCACGCCCTTGACGTAGCGCTGCACGTCTTCCTGCGTAATGCGGTTCTTCGGGCCCGTACCGCCGACGAGGTTGACGTTCACGCCCAGGTCACGGGCGTACTTGCGCACTGACGGGCTGGCGTGGGCAGCCTTGCCCACCGTGCCGACCGTGTCAGCGGTGTACGTGGCAGGTGCTGCCGCCGAAGCGGCGGCGGGGGCCGCGGCAGGTGCCGGGCTCGGTGCAGCGGCAGCCGGTGCAGGCGCCGGAGCTTGTGCGGGTGCCGGCGCAGCGGCAGCACCGCCAGCGCCTTCCAGCACGACGATCAGCGTGCCTTGCGACACGGCATCGCCGACCTTCACGCGGATTTCCTTGACGATACCTGCAGCCGGCGACGGCACATCCATCGTGGCCTTGTCCGATTCGAGCGTAATCAGCGACTGCTCGGCTTCCACCTTGTCGCCCACCTTCACGCTGATCTCGATGACGGGCACGTCGGTGTAGTCGCCGATGTCCGGGACCTTCACTTCCACCGTGCCGCCACCAGCTGCTGCCGGCGCGGGAGCCGGAGCTTGTGCAGCCGGTGCGGGTGCCGGCGCTGCAGCGGCCGGAGCCGGAGCGGCAGCAGCCGCAGCGCCCTGCTCTTCGAGCAGCAGCACCAGCGAGCCTTCCGACACGGTGTCACCCACCTTGATCTTCACTTCCTTGACGACGCCGCTCTTGGGCGACGGCACGTCCATCGTCGCCTTGTCCGACTCCAGCGTGACCAGCGAATCCTCGGCATTGACGGTATCGCCCGCCTTGACCAGCACTTCGATCACCGGGACGTCTTTGTAGTCGCCGATGTCCGGCACCTTGATTTCTACGACTTGACTCATTCTTCTGTCTCCAGAGGGTCTGGCGGCGGGTGCGTCCGGCGTGGGCACAAACTGCTCCGCAGGCTACCGCATCGTGCAGGCAAATGCACTACGCGGAAAGTCTGTCGGGGCGGTGCCCGGCCGGGACGCGACCTGCGCGCCCGGCGGCTCCGTTATACGGTCATCGGGTTGGGCTTGTTCGGATCGAGGTTGTACTTCTTCAGTGCCTCGGCCACCTTTTCGCGCGGCAGCACGCCTTCATCGGCGAGTGCCTTGAGCGACGCAACCGTCACCCAGTAGCGATCCACCTCGAAGAAGTGGCGCAGCTTCTCGCGGGTATCCGAGCGGCCAAAGCCGTCGGTGCCCAGCACCACGTAGCGACGCGGCACGAAGGCGCGGATCTGCTCGGCGAAGGTACGGACGTAGTCGGTCGATGCGATGACCGGGCCGCGTGCGTTCTTGAGCAGCTTCTCGACGTGCGACTCACGTTGCGGTTCGGTCGGGTTGAGCAGGTTCCAGCGCGCGGTGGCGTTGCCTTCGCGGGCCAGCTCGGTAAAGCTCGGGCAGCCCCACAGGTCGGACTCGACGCCCCAATCCTTCTTGAGCAGCTCGGCGGCAGCGATCACCTCGCGGAAGATCGTGCCCGAACCCAGCAGTTGCACGCGCGGTGCGTTGCTGTTCTCGACGCCCTTCTTGAACTGGTACATCCCCTTGATGATGTCGGCCTCGACACCCGCCGGCATTTCCGGGTGTTCGTAGTTCTCGTTCATCACCGTCAAGTAGTAATAGACGTCTTCCTGCTCGACATACATGCGGCGCAGGCCGTCTTGCATCACCACCGCCAGTTCGTACTGGAAGGTCGGGTCATACGAGATGCAGTTCGGGATGGCAGCGTGGTACACGTGCGAGTGGCCGTCTTCGTGCTGCAGGCCTTCGCCGTTCAGCGTGGTGCGGCCAGCGGTGCCGCCCAGCAGGAAGCCACGCGAGCGCATGTCGCCAGCAGCCCAGCAGAGATCGCCGATACGCTGGATGCCGAACATCGAGTAGTAGATGTAGAACGGGATCATCGCCACGCCATGCGTCGAATACGACGTGGCGGCCGCGATCCAGTCGCACATGGCGCCGGCTTCGTTGATGCCTTCCTGCAGCACCTGACCCGTCTGCGATTCCTTGTAGAACATCAGCTGGTCGTGATCCTGCGGCACGTACTTCTGGCCTTCCTGGTTCCAGATACCGACCTGGCGGAACAGACCTTCCATACCGAATGTGCGCGACTCATCCGGCACGATGGGCACGACGTGCTTACCGACGTTCTTGTCCTTCAGCAGGATGTTCAGAATGCGCACGAAGGCCATCGTGGTGGACACTTCGCGGCCTTCACCGGTGGCCTTGAGCAGCGCGTCGAATGCCGACAGTGCCGGCACTTGCAGCGGGTCCGCCTTCTGACGACGGGCCGGCAGGTAGCCGCCCAGGTCCAGACGGGCCTTGCGCATGTATTCGAGTTCCTTCGAGCCTTCCTCGAACTTGACGTACGGAACCTTCTCGAGCTGGTCGTCAGCCACCGGGATGTTGAAGCGATCGCGCAGCTTGCGGATAGCGTCCACCGGCATCTTCTTCTGCTGGTGGGCGATGTTCATCGCTTCGCCGGCTTCGCCCATGCCATAACCCTTGATGGTCTTGGCGAGGATGACGGTCGGCTGGCCCTTGTGGTTGCTCGCCGATTGGAATGCCGCGTAAATCTTGTGCGGATCATGGCCGCCGCGGTTCAGCGCCCAGATATCGTCGTCGGACCAGTCGGCCACCATGGCCTTGAGTTCCGGCGTGTTGAAGAAGTGCTCGCGCACGTAGGCGCCGCTCTTCGACTTGAAGGTCTGGTACTCGCCGTCGACGCATTCCATCATGCGGCTCATCAGCAGGCCCTTGGTGTCGCGCGCCAGCAGTTGATCCCAGCGGCTGCCCCAGATCACCTTGATGACGTTCCAGCCGGCACCGCGGAATTCGGACTCCAGCTCTTGAATGATCTTGCCGTTGCCGCGCACCGGGCCGTCCAGGCGCTGCAGGTTGCAGTTGATCACGAAGACGAGGTTGTCCAGCTTTTCACGGCCGGCCATGCCGATCGCGCCCAGCGATTCCGGCTCGTCGGTTTCGCCGTCGCCCAGGAAGGCCCAGACCTTGCGGTTTTCCCAGTTCTGGATCAGGCCACGGCTGGCCAGGTACTTGGTGAAGCGCGCCTGGTAGATCGCCATGATCGGGCCCAGGCCCATCGACACGGTCGGGAACTGCCAGAAATCCGGCATCAGCCACGGGTGCGGATACGACGAGATACCGTGGCCGTCCACTTCCTGGCGGAAGCTGTCGAGCTGGTTTTCGGTCAGGCGGCCCAGCAGGAAGGCGCGCGAGTACACGCCCGGCGCCGAGTGGCCCTGCACGAAGACCATGTCGCCGCCGTGCTTGTCCGACGGGGCGTGCCAGAAGTGGTTGTAACCGACGTCATACAGCGTGGCTGCCGACGCAAACGACGAGATGTGGCCACCGACGTTGGTGTCCTTGTTCGCGCGCAGCACCATCGCCATGGCGTTCCAGCGCGTGTACGAACGGATGCGGTGCTCGATTTCCTGGTCGCCGGGAATGCGGTCCTGGTTCTCGACCGGAATCGTATTGATATAGGGGGTTTCTGCGTGCAGCGGCGAGGTCACGCCGTTGATGCGCGCGTACTCGATCTGCTTATCTAGGAGGAACGCCGCGCGCTGCGGGCCTTCCGCGCCGATGACGCCTTGCAGCGCCTCCAGCCATTCCTTGGTTTCCTGGGGATCGACGTCGCTGGCGCTCGTGGCGCCCAGGACTTGTTCTGGTACGGCCGACATGGCGGTCTCCTTGGTAGCAGTAACGGTAGGTGCGTCTCTTTAGATTGGGGGTACCCCAACTTTTGCGCTGATTCTATGGGCACCCGCAAATGCAGCACAAGCGGAATTTTCAAATTGCGATATGGTTTTTTATAATGCGGAATATTGTGGCACTGCAAAACAAATCACTTTTAACGCTGCAGCGCAGCATTTCCCTGCTGCCGAAATGTGCGTCACCAAGCGGTTTCCCCAAGCGACCAGCAGGTTAATTGCCGTTACACTTGGTTTTGCGCAGTTGCACAGATGTCCACACCTTTACCTCCGCAGAATTCCGGCGTTCGTCCGCCCATCATGCTTTCCCCCCGCCACGCCCAGCAGGACCCGGCCCGGTCGTCTGAACTGTCCGAATTGTCCGAGCCGCCGACGCCTGCCGCGCCTGCCTCTGTACACGCAGCAGTGCCCGCGCCCGAGCTGCCGCCCGATGAAGGCTCGCGCCCCAACGTGCCGCGCCGCCTGTGGATGACGCGCCTGAGCCGGCTGTGGACGACCAACTGGTTCATGTTCATTCCGCTGGTGGCGATCGTCCTGTTCGCCGGCGCGATGATCTTCATCCTGTATCAGTTGCACGCCACCGAGGTGCAGCAGCAGCGCGACGCCCTCTACCGCGATGCCGCCTGGGCCGAGCAGAAGGTGCGCTTGTCCCTGCAGAGCAATCAGGATCAGGTCGCTGCGCTGGCCCGCGACATTGGCGCCGCGCAACTCGACCCGAGTGCCTACCGCGACGCCGCGCGCCAACTGCTGCGCGAGAACCCCGAGTTGGTCTTCATCAACTGGCTAGACGCCACGCGCCGCCCACGCTGGGCCTTCCCGGCCAGCTCTGAGTTCGTCACCCGGGTGCGCGAGACGCGCGATCACCCGCTCGAAGCCGAGATCCAGTCCGCCTATGACGCCGCGCGTGAGACGCAGCGTGCCGTCTATTCCCGCCCGATCCAGAATGAGCGCGGCGAGAGCTTCATGCTGATGGAAGTGCCGATCGTGCGGGACAACGAGTTCCTCGGCACGGTGGGTGCGATGTACTCGGTCACGGGCATCCTCACGCAACTGCTGCCGGGCGAGTTGACGGACCGCTACCGGTTTTCCCTGGTCGACAAGAACAATGTGATCCGCGCCAGCACGTCGCTGCGGCCGGTGCCAAAAGCTGCGGCCTCGTACGAGGTGCTGCTGGACCCGCCGGGACACTCGCTGTCGCTGCGGGCCGAGGCGTATCCGGCGCCGTCCAACCTGCCCAACAACATGCTGATGTGGCTGGTGGCGGGCCTGTCGTGCTTCGTGATCTGGAGCTTGTGGAGCGTCTGGCGACACACCAGCCGCCGCTCGGAAGCGCAGCGTGCCCTGCTGGCGGAAACCTCGTTCCGCCGCGCCATGGAAAACTCCATGGTGATCGGCATGCGCGCGCTCGACCTCAACGGCCGCATCACCTACGTCAACCCCGCGTTCTGCCGCATGATCGGCTGGACAGAGGCGGAACTGGTTGGCCGCATGCCGCCCTTCCCGTACTGGCCGCCCAACGAAATCGGCGAGATGCAGAAGCACATCGAGTTGACCCTGCGCGGCAAGGCCCCGGCCAACGGTATGGAACTGCGCATGATGCGCCGCGACGGCACGAGCTTCTATGCGCGGATGTACGTTTCCCCGCTGATCGATGCGCGTGGCCGGCACACCGGCTGGATGAGTTCGATCACCGACATTACCGAACCGAAGCGCGCGCGCGAAGACCTGGCCGCCGCGCACGATCGATTCACCACCGTGCTGGAGAGTCTGGACGCCGCCGTCTCCGTGCTCTCCACCGACAAGGCCGAGCTGCTGTTTGCCAACCGCTACTACCGCCAGCTGTTCGGCTGGGAGGCGTTCGGCCATCTGCAGCTCTCTGGGCAGGATGTCAATACGGAAGACGTGTCCAGCGATGCGCTCGACATGGTGGACGGCTACGCAGGCCTGCCCGCCTCCGAGTTGACACCGCATGCTGCCGATGCGCGCGAAATCTACGTCCCAGCGATGCAGAAATGGTTTGAAGTGCGCCGCCGCTACATCCAATGGGTGGACGGCCATCTCGCGCAGATGCAGATCGCCACCGACATCACCGTGCGCAAGGCCGCCGAAGAAATGACGCGCCAGCACGAAGAGCGCCTGCAGTTCACCAGCCGCCTGACGACCATGGGCGAGATGGCATCGTCGTTGGCACACGAGCTGAACCAGCCGCTGGCGGCCATCAACAACTACTGCATGGGTGCGGTCGGTCGCCTGAAGAGCGGTCGCAGCACGGCGGAAGAACTGATTCCCGTGCTGGAGAAAACCTCCGCCCAGGCGGTGCGTGCCGGCACGATCATCCAGCGCATCCGCGGCTTCGTGAAACGCAGCCAACCGCAGCGGCGCGAATCGGATCTGCGCGACATCGTGGCCGATGCCGTCGGCTTGGCCGAGCTGGAAGCCACGCGCCGCGGCATCACCATCCTCACGCGCCTGCCGGCGGAGCTGCCGCATCTGTATGTCGACCCGGTGCTGATCGAGCAGGTGCTGGTCAACCTGCTCAAGAACGCCGCCGAAGCCATGGCGGCCCACCCGCGCCTGCGCGCCGCGAGCGTCCTGCGCCTGCACGCCAACCTGATCGACGACCCGGAAAACTCCGTGCTGATCGAGGTCATCGACCAGGGCCCGGGCGTGGACGACAGCACCAAGGAACGCCTGTTCGAGCCCTTCTTCAGCACCAAATCCGACGGCATGGGCATGGGCCTGAACATCTGCCGCTCCATCATAGAATCCCACCTCGGCAGGCTCTGGGTAGAAAACAATGCCGATGGCATCGGCTGTACGTTTAAAATCATCCTGCCGCTGAATCCGCTGTAATCCGCTGTAAATCGTTTTTAAAACAGAACGTAGACCGAGGACTCTCCATGAGCACAACGCCCACAGCAGTTGCTCCGCGCAACGAAACCGTGTTCGTCGTCGACGACGATGAAGCCATGCGTGACTCATTGACGTGGCTGCTCGAGGGCAACGGCTACACCGTGCGCACCTACCGCAGTGCTGAAGAATTTCTCGTGGACGACAAGCGCGCCGAAGGCGTCGGCTGCCTGATCCTCGACGTGCGCATGCAGGGCATGAGCGGCCCCGAGCTGCAAGACCGCCTCATGGCCGAAAACAGCCGCCTGCCGATCGTCTTCGTGACCGGCCACGGCGACGTGCCGATGGCGGTGTCGACCATGAAGAAAGGCGCGGTCGACTTCATCGAAAAACCGTTTGACGAATCGGAACTGCGCGAACTGGTCGAGCGCATGCTCAGCAAGGCCCGCTCGGAAGACTCCGCCGCACGCGAGCAGAAGGCCGCCAAGGACCTGCTTGGCCGCCTGACCACGCGTGAGCAGCAGGTCCTGGAGCGCATCGTTGCCGGCCGCCTGAACAAGCAAATCGCTGACGATCTGGGTATTTCCATCAAGACGGTGGAGGCGCACCGCGCCAACATCATGGAAAAGCTCAACGTGAACACGGTCGCCGACCTGCTGCGCCTGGCACTCTCGCGCAATAGCTGATTCATTTTGTGGGCCGGTTGTGAGCAACCCGGGCGGCTGGAAGAGAGGCGCCGATTTATAATTGCGGTTTGCCCTCTCCCTCCTCCGCCCAGCCATGACCGCCCAACTTATTGACGGCAACGCGCTTGCCAAGCAACTCCGCGCCGAAGCCGCACAACGCGCCGCCGCTCTCACCGCGAGCGGCCACCAGCCCGGCCTGGCCGTCATCCTTGTCGGCGAAGACCCGGCCAGCCAGGTCTACGTCCGCAACAAGATCAAGGCATGCGAAGACAACGGTTTCCTGTCCGTCTTCGACCGCTACCCCGCTGACCTGACCGAAGCCGACCTGCTCGGCCGCATCGACGCCCTGAACCGCGACCCGCGCATCCACGGCATCCTGGTCCAGCTTCCGCTGCCCAAGCACATCGACAGCCACAAGGTGCTCGAAGCCATCGCACCTGAAAAGGACGTCGACGGCTTCCACGTGGCCAACGCCGGCGCGCTGATGACCGGCGCCCCGCTGTTCCGCCCGTGCACGCCGTACGGCTGCATGAAGATGCTGGAATCGGTCAACTACCCGGTGCGCGGCGCCAACGCCGTGGTGGTGGGCGCCTCGAACATCGTCGGCAAGCCGATGGCGATGCTGCTACTGCAGGCCGGCGCCACGATCACGATCTGCAACAGCAAGACGCGCGACCTGGCCGCCCACACGCGTGAGGCCGACATCATCGTGGCCGCCGTCGGCCGCCGCAACATCATCACCGCAGACATGGTCAAGCCGGGCGCCGTCGTCATCGACGTGGGCATGAACCGCGACGATGCCGGCAAGCTCTGCGGCGACGTCGACTTTGCCCGCGTGAAGGAAGTCGCGGGCTACATCACCCCGGTGCCGGGCGGCGTCGGCCCGATGACGATCACCATGCTGCTGATCAACACCCTGGAAGCCGCTGAACGTGTTGCCGCGGGAGCCTCGCTGGCGGCGTAAGCTTCACCTGATCCTGTTGGAATTGAGAAAAGCGTCCCAACCTGATGGATCGGACGCTTTTTTTGTCCCCGATTTTTCCTACTGAGCCCGCCATGACCGACATTTCGCTCCAAGCCAACAATCCGCTGCTCGATTTCTCCGGTCTGCCGCGCTTTGCGGATCTCCGCCCCGAGCACATCACGCCGGCCATCGACGTGCTGCTTGAGCGCGCAGCGGCGGCCGTCGCCAAGGTCAAGGACCCGGCCACACCCGCCGCCTGGAATACCGTTGTCACCGCGCTGGAAGACGCCACCGAGCCGCTGGGCCGCGCCTGGGGCATCGTCAGCCACCTGAGCGCCGTGGCCGACACGCCCGCGCTGCGCGAGGCGCACGCCGCCAACCTGCCGCGCGTGACTGAATTCTGGTCGGGTCTGGGCCAAGACCTTGAACTGTTCGAGAAGTACAAAGCCATCGCGCAAGGCGCCGAATACGCCACACTAACTTCCGCGCGCAAAAAGCTGCTCGACAACGAACTGCGCGGCTTCCGCCTGGGCGGCGCCGAATTGCCGGAAGACCAGAAGCCGCGTTTTGCCGCCATCCAGGAACAGCAGGCGCAACTGACCAAGGCCTTCAGCGACCACGTGCTGGATGCCACCAATGCCTACGCCCTGCTGATCGACGACGAAGCCCGCCTGGCCGGCCTGCCCGACGACGCCAAGCAAGCCGCGCAGGAAGCCGCCCGCCGCGACAACCCAAACGCCACTGGCTGGAAGTTCACGCTGCACTTCCCGTCGTACTTCCCGGTGCTGCAGTACGCAGACGACCGCGCGCTGCGTCGCACGCTGTACGAAGCCAACGTGACGCGCGCCTCCGAGCTGGCCGCCCAGTACGGCGGCGGCAAGGCGGAGTGGGACAACACTGCCAACATGGCCGAACAGCTTGCGCTGCGTACGGAAGAAGCCCACATGCTCGGCTACCGCAACTTTGGCGAGGTCTCGCTCGTGCCGAAAATGGCGGATTCGCCGGAAGACGTGCTGCGCTTCCTGAGTGAACTGGCCGACCGTGCCCGCCCCTTCGCCGAGAAGGATTGGGAAGAGCTGCAGGCGTTCGCCAAGACCACGCTCAGCATCGACAAGCTCGAACCATGGGACATGGCCTACGCCTCGGAAAAACTGCGTGAGGCACGCTATGCGTTCTCCGAGCAGGAGGTGAAGCAGTACTTCCCCGAACCGGCGGTGCTGGATGGCCTGTTCAACGTTGTGCAGACGCTGTTCTCGGTCAAGATCCGCCCCGAAGAAGCTGCGGTGTGGCATCCGGACGTGCGCTTCTTCCGCGTCGAATCGGCACAGGGCGAACTGCTCGCGCAGTTCTACATCGACCTGTACGCCCGCGACGGCAAGCGCGGTGGAGCCTGGATGGACGACGCGCGCGGTCGCAAGGCGTTGGCTGATGCACGTGTGCAAACCCCCGTGGCCTACCTGACCTGCAACTTCTCCGGCCCGGTCGGCGACAAACCCGCGCTGTTCACGCACGACGAAGTCATCACCCTCTTCCATGAATTCGGCCATGGCCTGCACCACATGCTCACGCGCGTGGATGAGCTGGGCGTGTCCGGCATCAACGGCGTGGAATGGGATGCGGTGGAGCTGCCCTCGCAGTTCATGGAGAACTTCTGCTGGGAGTGGGAGGTGCTCTCGCGTATGACCCGCCATGTGAATTCCGGCGAACCGCTGCCGCGCAAGCTGTACGACAGCATGCTGGCTGCGAAGAACTTCCAGAACGGCATGATGACGCTGCGCCAGATCGTGTTCTCGACGTTCGATATGCATCTGCATACGGATTTCGACCCGAAGGGTTCGACGTCGGTGCTGGAGCTGTCGCGCCAGGTCAACAACCGCTTCCACGTGGTGCCGCAGGCCGAGCTGTCACGTTGGCCGAATACGTTCAGCCACATCTTCGCAGGTGGCTATGCGGCGGGCTACTACAGCTACAAGTGGGCTGAGGTGCTGTCGGCAGATGCCTACGCGGCATTTGAGGAAGCCAGCAAACTGAACGGCACGGTGCTGGACGCTGAAACCGGCGCGCGTTACCGCCGTGAAGTGCTGGAAGTGGGTGGCAGCCGCCCGGCCATCGAATCGTTCACCGCCTTCCGAGGTCGCGCGCCGAGCATCGATGCACTGCTGCGCCACGGCGGCATGGTGGCGGAAGCGGCCTGACGTTCTACGTTGCAAGAACAACGCCGCTTCGCGCGCAAGCCGAAGCGGCGTTTTTTATTGAGCGAGGCGGAAATCGACATGCGCTGGCCGGCCCGGCAGTGACAGCGTTGCATGCGGCGCCGGCGTACGAGCCACCACTTGGCCTCGCCGCATGACCAGCGTGCGCGTTGCGCGCAAGCGGATCGCCTCGATCGGGTCATGTGCATCCAGCACCACCAGGTCTGCATGGCACCCCGGCGCGATGCCGTAACGCTCCAGCCCCAGGATGCGCGCGGGGGTTTCCGTCACCGCTGCAAAACACTGGCGCATGGCGTCCTGCCCGGTCATCTGCGCGACGTGCAAACCCATATGCGCAACCTCCAGCATGTCGCCAGAGCCCAGGCTGTACCACGGGTCCATCACGCAGTCGTGGCCAAAGGCAACGTCGATACCGGCCGCCAGTAGTTCCGGCACGCGCGTCATGCCACGCCGCTTCGGATACGTATCGGACCGCCCCTGCAGGGTGATGTTGATCAGCGGATTGGCAATCGCTGCCACACCCGCCTCGCGCATCAGCGGCAGCAGCTTGCTGACGTAGTAGTTGTCCATCGAGTGCATCGACGTGAGGTGCGAGCCAGCCACGCGGCCTTGCAAACCCAGGCGCTGCGTTTGCGCAGCAAGTGTTTCGATATGGCGCGAGAGCGGGTCATCGGACTCATCGCAGTGCATATCGACACGCAAGCCGCACTCGGCAGCGAATTCGCATAGCAGCCGAACAGACTCGGCACCATCCGCCATCGTTCGTTCGAAATGCGGGATGCCGCCGATCACATCCACGCCCATGCTGACAGCGCGCTTGAGGTTGTCGAAGGCGCCCGGGCTGCGCAGCAAACCGTCCTGCGGGAAGGCGACAAGCTGCAGATCTAGATATGGCGCCACCTGCCGCTTGACGTGCAGTAACGCCTCGACGGCTAACAGACGCGAGTCGCACACATCCACGTGGGATCGGATTGCCAGCAGACCGCGTGCGACGGCCCAATCGCAGTAGTGCAAGGCGCGTTCGACCAACGCCTCTTGCGTAAGCGTTGGCTTGAGTTCGCTCCACAGCGCGATACCTTCAAGCAGCGTGCCGGACTGGTTCACGCGCGGCAAACCGTACGACAAGGTCGCATCCATGTGGAAGTGCGCATCGACGAACGGCGGACTGACCAGCGCCCCGGCCGCGTCGAACTCCTGCGTGCCGCGCGCAGGCAACTGCGGCTGCACGGCCTCGATCCGTCCAGCGGTGATGCCGATGTCGATGCCAGTACGCCCGTCGGGCAGATTGGCGTTGCGAATCACGAAATCCATGCAGGCTCCTTATGCAACATGGGTGCCAATCTACCGCAAGCGGCTGATGGCGGCGGCATGGGCGCTTGATGGCACAATATCGCTCGATTTGGACGGTGCCGCGTGGATGTGCCGTCGCTACTAGATTTGCAAGGAATAATCCCCCATGCGCGCCGCTACTTGGAACGTCAACTCCCTCAAAGTCCGCCTGCCGCAGGTGCTGCAATGGCTGGCCGAGCGCGAGGCTGACGGCACGCCCATCGACCTGCTCTGTCTGCAGGAACTCAAGCTGCCCGATGACCGCTACCCGCTGGCGGAACTGGACGCCGCGGGCTATACATCGCTGTTCACGGGCCAGAAGACCTACAACGGCGTCGCCATCCTCGCACGCAAGGCTGCCGTGCCCGAGGGCCGCGATGTGGTGAAGAACATTCCCGGTTTTGCCGACGACCAGCAGCGCATCGTGGCGGCCACGTATGACGTGGCCGGCGGCCCGGTCCGCGTGATCTCGGCCTACATCCCGAACGGCCAGGCGCTCGATTCCGACAAGTTTGTCTATAAGCTGCGCTGGCTTGAAGCGCTGCAGGCATGGCTGACAGCCGAGATGGCAGTGCATCCGCGCCTGATGCTGCTGGGCGATTTCAACATCGCCCCGGAAGACCGCGACGTGCACGACCCGAAGAAGTGGGAAGGCCAGAACCTGGTGTCGCCGGAAGAACGTGCGGCGTTTCGGGCGATGGAAAGCGCCGGGCTGGTCGATGCCTTCCGCATGTTCGAGCAGGAAGACAAGCTGTTCTCTTGGTGGGACTACCGTATGTTCGGCTTCAGGCGCAACGCCGGTCTGCGCATCGACCACATCATGCTGTCGCCCGAGCTCGCCAAGCTGTGCGAGTCGTGCCATATCGACAAGGTGCCGCGCGGTTGGGAGCAGCCGTCCGACCACACGCCCGTGGTCGCAGCCTTGCGCGACGCATAAGGCGGCACCGGCATGGCATCCACCTTCAAGCACCGCAATCTGCCGCATCTGCTGCTGCGGGCACGCGAGACGTTCATGGCGCGCTTTCGGCCGATCCTGCGTGAGCACGGCATCACCGAGCAGCAGTGGCGCGTGCTGCGTACGCTCAACGACACCGGCGACATGGAGCCCAACCAGCTCGCCGATGCGTGCCTGATCCTCAGTCCGAGTCTGACCCGGATGCTGGCGGCGATGGAGCAATCCGAGATGATCGTGCGCACGAAGTCGTCGGTGGATCAGCGACGGCAGGTGATTTCGCTCACGCCCAAAAGCCGCAGGTTCCTGGCCGATGTGGAGCCGCAGGTGGATGCGGAGTACGCGCGCATCGAGGCTCAACTCGGGCGCGCGAGGCTCGATTCGCTCTATGCCGCCATCGACGAATCCATCCAGGTGATGGAAACACACACGCCGATGTCGCGCTTCACCGGCGACGAGTAACGCCCCTTAGTAGACGCTGCCGCCCGCCTGGGGCTTGGCGCCCTCGCCCTTAAACGCCTGCGCGAGTTGCTCGGCACTGCGGGCCAGCAACGTCACGTCCGTTCCGACGGCGACAAAGGTCGCCCCAAGCGACAGGTAATGCCTGGCCTGCGCCTGATCGGCCGACAAGATGCCTGCGGCTTTGCCCGAGGCCACAATGCGGCGGACCGCATCGTCGATCGCCTTGCGGACTTCCGGATGGCCGGGCTCGCCCAGATGGCCCATGGATGCGGCCAGATCGCCTGGACCGATGAACACGCCATCCACGCCATCCACCGCAAGAATTGCATCGAGATGCGCCAGGCTTTCGGTGGTCTCCACCTGCACCAGCGTGCACATCTCCGCGTTGGCGCGGCGCAGGTAGTCGTCAACGCGATTCCAGCGCGATGCGCGTGCCAGCGCACTACCGACGCCGCGAATGCCCTCGGGCGGATAACGCATCGCCTCGACAGCCGCACGGGCTTCGTTTGCGCTCTGCACCATCGGCACCAGCAGCGTCTGCGCGCCGATGTCCATCAGGCGCTTGATCTCTACAGCATCGTTCCAGGCGGGCCGCACGATCGGGTGCGACGGATACGGCGCGAGGGCCTGCAGTTGCGCGAGCGTCGACTCCAACTGGTTCGGCGCGTGCTCGTTGTCGACCAGCAGCCAGTCGAAGCCAGCCCCCGCGACAATCTCTGCCGGATACGGGTGCGTCATCGCCAGCCACAGGCCGATCTGCGGGCGGCGCTCAGCCAACGCGCGCTTGAAGTGGTTCACCGGAAGCTGCATGACGGGGACATCCTTTGAGCGTTAAACGAAATGGCAGGCGATGCTGCCAAGCGGGCCATAGTCGCAATGGAATGTATCACCAGGGCGCGCGGGCACCGGGCGCGTGAACGAGCCGCCCAGGATAACCTGCCCCGGCTCCAGCGCCACGCCGTGCGGCGCCAGCTTGTTGGCCAGCCAGACCACGCCGTTGGCAGGATGATTCAGCACGCCCGCCGCCACGCCGGTCTCTTCAATCACGGCATTACGCGAGAGGATGGCACCGACCCAGCGCAAGTCCACATCGCGCATGCGGATTGGCCGGCCGCCCATCACCACGCCGGCATTGGCGGCGTTGTCGGCAATCGTGTCGAACACCTTGCGCGGGCGACCGCTGTCCGGGTCGATCGACTGTGAACGCGCATCGATGATCTCCAGGGCGGGAATCACGTGGTCCACCGCGTCGTACACATCGAACAGTGTCACCTCTGGCCCTTCCAGCCGCTTGCCGAGCACGAAGGCGAGTTCCACCTCCACGCGCGGCACGATGAAGCGACTGGCTGGAATCTCACTGCCCTCGGCAAAGAACATGTCGTCGAGCAGTGCACCATAGTCGGGCTCGTCGATCTGCGAGGACTGCTGCATCGCGCGCGACGTCAGGCCAATCTTGTGGCCCTTCAGGCATCGCCCTTCGGCCAGTTTCATCGCCACCCAATCGCGCTGGATGGCATAGGCATCGTCGATGGTGATGTTGGGGTGGTCGAGTGAAACCTGGCGGATCTGCTTGCGGTCGATCTCAGCCTGGTGCAGGCGGCGGGCAATGGTCTGGATGGTGGCGGTATCGAGCATGGATCAGGCTTTGCGAAAACGCGCGTGGATGTTGTTGTGCTTGTAGCTGCCGCCCTCGTCGAATTCGGTCAGCTCCATCGAGAGCGCCAGGTAGCGACGGGCAAAGGCTTCTGCGAAGTGCACCTTAATGGCGTCGAACAGCGCATCGCAGGCGGCCTTTTTGATCTCGGGCGTGCGGCCCGCGCCGATCTTGAGCGTGACATGGACGAAAGCGTCGTCTTCCTTGCCATCGGCCACACGGTAATCCGTCAGCTTGATGGCACGCGAGCGGATGCCACCGGTCGGGAACACGCCGTTCTGCGCAATCAGTGTCTCGTTGATCGTCTGCAGGAGTTGCGGGATGCGGGCGTCGTCGCCCAGGTTGTCGGTGTATTCAACGATGACGTGCGGCATGGTGGTCTCCTGCTCACACTCGATCCGGCAGCGGGAAGATCGCATTGATCTGGCCGGTACCGGAACTGGGGAAATAATCGGTGATGACTTCAATGCCCTTGTCATAGGCATCCCAGCCAAGCAGGCCGAGCAGCATGGCGGTGTCATGCATGCCGCCCTCGCCTTCGCACAGCGACGCGTATTCGGGCAGCATCGCGCAGAAGGTCTTCCAGTCACCCTGCTTCCACAAGTCCACCACGCGCAGGTCGACCTGCTTGAAGAACTCGCGGCTGATCTGGTGGATGGACTCTTCGGGGCTGCCGTTGTCGTTGAAGCGGTGCGAGAGCGATCCACTGGCGAGAAACGCGACGGTGCTGTCACTGGCCTCGATGGCGTCGAGCAGCGCGGCGCCGAAGCGGCGGCTCTCGTCCAGTTTGTGCCACGCACACCAGCCGGCAATCGACACGACCTCGAAGTGCTGGTCGCTGTTCATGTAGCGCATCGGCACCAGCGTGCCGTATTCGAGTTCGAGGCTGTCAATCTCGTGAGCGCGCGTGAAGACACCCCGCGCCGTTGCCGTCTCGGCAATCAGTCGGCCAAGCGCCGGATTGCCCGGATACGCATACCGCATGTCCTTGATGAAATGCGGCAGCTCGTTGCTCGTGTAGATGCCCTCGAAGCGCGCGTTGCAGTTGACGTGATAGCCGGCGTTGACCAGCCAGTGCACGTCGGACACGACGATGGTGTCCACCCCCAGATCACGGCAGCGCTGCCCGATGATGCGGTGCCCCTCAATGGCGGCCGCCCGACAGCCGTGATGCTTGCCGGGTAGCTCCGACAGATACATCGACGGTACGTGGGTAATCTTCGCGGCCAAGGCCAGCTTGCCCATGGTGTCTCCTTCCGCCCTTGTCTTGGTTTGTCTGGTGGCGCGTTGGGTGCCCGATTAAACGCCCCAGCGCGGGATATGGTGACTGCCCATTGAAATGCAGACGTTCTTGATCTCGGCAAACACTTCCAGACTGTACTCGCCACCTTCGCGCCCAGTGCCCGATGCCTTCACGCCGCCAAACGGCTGCCGAAGGTCACGCACGTTCTGGCTGTTGACGAACACCATGCCCGCCTCGATGCCGCGCGCCAAGCGGTGCACCTTGCCTACGTCCTGTGTCCAGATATACGAAGCCAGGCCGTATTCCACGTCGTTGGCGAGCCTCAGGCCATCAGCTTCATCCTTGAACGGGATCAGACAGGCCACGGGACCAAAGATCTCTTCCTGCGCCACACGCATGCGGTTGTCGACGTTGGCCAGCACCGTCGGCGCGACAAAGTTGCCGTTCTTCAGGTGGTCAGGCAGGCCTACCGGCTTGTCCGGGCCACCCGCCAGAATCCTGGCGCCCTCCTGCTCGCCCAGGCGGATATAGCCCGTGACCTTCTCCCAGTGGGCACGCGTGATCATCGAGCCAACGTTGGTCTTCTCATCCGCCGGATCGCCCACCACGAGGCGCTTGGCGCGCTCGGCGAACTTGCGCACGAAGTCGTCGTACACGTTCTCCTGCACGAAGATGCGCGAACCGGCCGTGCAACGCTCGCCGTTGATCGAGAAGATGGTGAAGAGCGATGCGTCCAGCGCACGGTCCAGGTCGGCATCGTCAAAAATCAGCACGGGCGATTTGCCGCCCAGCTCCATCGAGAATTTCTTCAGACCGGCACGCTCCATGATGCGCTTGCCGGTCGCCGTGCCACCGGTGAACGACACCACGCGCACGTCGGGATGACGCACCAGTGCATCGCCAGCCGTAGCGCCATAGCCCTGCACAACGTTCAGCACGCCCGGTGGAATGCCGGCCTCCAGCGCCAGCCGGCCAAGCTGGTCCGCCGTCAGCGGCGAGAGCTCCGACATTTTCAGCACCGCCGTATTGCCCAGCGCCAGGCACGGCGCGACCTTCCATGTCGCCGTCATGAACGGCACGTTCCACGGCGAGATCAGCGCACACACACCCACCGGCTGATAGAGCGTGTAGTTCAACATCTGGTCATCGACCGGATAGGTGCGGCCGTTGATCTGCGTGCACACCTCGGCAAAGAAATGGAAGTTCTCCGATGCACGCGGAATGAGCTGCTTGCTCGTCTGCGCGATGGGCAAACCGGTATCCATCGTCTCCAGCGCGGCCAGGTGCGGCACGCTCTGCTCGATCAGCTCGCCCAGGCGGCGCATCAGCTTGGCGCGTTGCTTGGCCGGGGTATTGGCCCAGGCGGGGAATGCGGCCTTGGCCGCGGCCACCGCCGCGTTGATCTCCGCCTCGCCGCCCGAAGCCACCTCGCCAATCGCCTCACCCGTGGCTGGGTTGGTGGTGATGAAACGCTCGGCGCTGTCGACTTGCCGGCCGTCGATCCAGTGTTTGACGGGGTCCATGCTGACGGCATGCATGCGCGTGTTCATGCGGGCTCCTTGCTCGGTTGTTCTGCGGCGATGGTGCTGACCAGTCGCCCAATGCCCTCGATTTCGGTGACGACCTCGTCGCCGGGTTGCGTATCGGCCAAACCCTCGGGTGTGCCGGTCAGGATCATGTCGCCCGGCGCGAGGGTCATAAAGCTGGAGAACCACGCAATCAGCGCCGGGATGTCGAAGATCATGTCGCGCGTGCTGCCGTCTTGCGTCACACGGCCATTGACGGTGGTGCGCAGTGCGAGGTTCATCGGGTCGGGCACGTCATCGCGATCCACCAGCCACGGGCCGATGGGCGTGCATGTGTCGCGGCTCTTCACGCGCAGGTTCGGGCGGTAGTAGTTCTCGAGGTAGTCGCGGATCGCGTAGTCATTGGCCACCGTATAGCCGGTAACGACCTCGTAGGCACGTTCGCGCGGCACATTGCGCGCAGTCTTGCCGATCACCACCACCAGCTCGCACTCGTAGTGCATGAAGGCCACGCCGGTCGGGCGCACGGTATGGGCGCGATGGCCGATCAGCGTGTTCGGCCCCTTCAGGAAGGCGAGCGGCTCCTCCGGCGCCTTGAAGGCCAGCTCCTTCGCGTGGTCGGCGTAGTTCAAGCCCAGCGCGAAGATCGTGCGGGGCTCCACCGGTGGCAGCCAGACGACTTCCGTTTCGTGTAGCACGCGGCCATCGGCCAACTGCAGGCGGGTGTCGTCGCCGGGCATGGCGATGGCTTGATGGATCGCGCCATCGTAGGCTATGCGTGCGCGCTTCATTTCGAGGCCTCCTGCGCGTGGCCAGCCAAGCGGATCGTCAGCGTGCCGATGTGGGCGATGTCGATGTCAATGCGGTCACCGGCGCGCGCCAGTGGCGGGTTCTCGGGCATACCGACAAGCAGTACGTCGCCGGCTTCGAGCGTCATGAAGGCGGTCACATCGGCCAGCATTTGCGCGATCGGGCGTACCAGCGTTGCGGTGGACGCGCGCTGCTTGATCTCGCCGTTGATGCGCACGGTGATCTCCAGCGCGTCTGCATCGGGCACATCGCCTCGATCCACCACCCACGGGCCGATCGGGCAAAAGCCGTCACGGCACTTGTGGCGGATCGCCGGGCGGTAGTAGCTGGCATGCGGTACCGTCAAGTCATTGACGACGGTGTAGCCGGCAATGCATTCGTAGGCCCGTGCGGCGCTCACACGCGTGGCGGTGCGGCCAATCACCACGCCCAAGCAGGCGCCAGCCCAAACCGCGTCAACGTCAGACGGCAAAACAACATCACGGTCATGGCCGACATGCGTGTTGGCCGGCTTGATATACAGGATGGGTGCGTTGGGTGGTGCCTGGTATGGCGGCACGGAGAGCGCATCGCCCAACGCCGCCAACTCGCCACGGTAGTTCAGCAATGCGCCGACGACCGTGCCCCCAACCGGTGGCAACCAGTGCTGCGCGGCGCCCGCTTCAGCCTCTCCAGGCGCCGCTGCCCAGGCGATATCGTGCGCCTGGCCATCTGGCGATACCACTCTGCCTCGCCGCATCCATGTCTCCTTGGCTTTGGAGCGGCATCCGCGCCGCCCATTTAATTAACATGTTAATAATCTAACCAGATCACAACTCTGTCAAGTCGGGAAACACTGGAACATCGGCAATGAAAAAGCCGGTCACGCGGACCGGCTTTTTCAGAACGGTGGACGTGTATCCACCACGCGGGCATATCGGACACGCCGATGCCTGCAGAGGCAATCGACCACACTCAAGCCACGGCGATATGCACGCGCTTGACCACGACCGGTTGCGGCAAATCAGTCAACCCATGAGACCGCTGCACGCCGTCGGCAATGAGCACGCGCGCGGCATCCTGGATCCGATCCTGGCCGGCCTCAAAGGCCGCTTGAAGCGACAACACCTGATCACCTTCCAAGCCTTCCCAAAGGGCCTCGCGCGTTGCCACGCAAGTCACCTTTTCGCCGTCGACCAACGCGTCGAACAGCAGGCCTTCGTTGTTGATGTCGTACGCCTCTTTCTTTTCGAACTTGATTTCCATCGTCAAAGCCCTCCGATTGCAATGGACAACAACGCACACGCTGTTGCGTGGAAACCGTGCGGGGGGGCCGGCACGATTCCGTCAAACATTGTGTCTGACTGCGAGATTTATTTTAACCATAGCTTGCGCTGCGCGTGCGAACCACATCGTCAAAGCAGGAGGACCCTGACAAGGGCTCTAGCTCGCCATCCGAGGCTGTATCAGGGCTCGCACGCCCTTCGCCATAGTTATGCTTTTTTGTCAGGACCGCGAGCGCCACCCGACTAAGCAATGCGGGAGCCACATGCAAAGCCCGTGCCGACATGCAGGCCAGGAGACCATCATGCGCATCCAAGCACACCGTTTGCGACACTTTCATGTCAGCGCAACACTGACATTGCTTGCGCTGACAAGCGCTTCGCTTCCCACGCACGCCGCCGATTGCGCGGCGCTGCACGTTCAGAGCCCGCCGCACACGGTTGCGGTTGTTGAACTCTATACATCCGAAGGTTGTAATAGTTGCCCACCGGCTGACCGCTGGTTAAGCCGCACGCCAGTCGATGCGCGACACTGGATTCCGCTCGCACTGCATGTCGACTATTGGGACAGTCTCGGCTGGAAAGACACCTTCGGCCACGCGGCCTTCTCAGCACGGCAGCGTGCATTGGGGGACGCCGCAAATACCTCCACGATCTACACGCCGGAAGTGTTCGTCTCTGGCCACGAGCTGCGCCGCTGGGCAGATCACGCCGATTTTTCACAGGCAATCGCGGCGCGCAACGCGTTGCCTGCCACAGCGGATATCGCACTCGACGCCACCACGGCAAACGCGCCGCACACCACGTTACAGGCCCGCGCGCGATTCACACTGCGGCCAAATGCCGCCAGCACCGGCCCAACCATCGCGTGGATCGCCCTGACGCAGAACAGTCTGGTCAGCCACCCGAGCGGCGGCGAGAACGGCGGCGTGGAACTACGCCACGACCATGTCGTAAGGGAATGGATCGGTCCGATCCAATTGACTGGCGCGAGTACGCAATGGCAGGGCGAGATTCCCCTACCTGCCAACGCGCACCCTGCTGATGTGAGTTTGGCCGCCTTCATTGAGCGGCCGCGCGACGCGGAAATCCTGCAAGCGGTCTCCGCGCCGCTATGCCATTAGGCGACCAGGCAATCAGCGCGCCGCGCCAGAAGCCGGAGCGGCACCTTGCTGCGGTGTATGCAGCAGCGAGCGGCGACGCGCGTAGCCGAAGTACACCAGCAGGCCGATCACAACCCAAACCGCAAAGGCGATCCAGGTCACGGCTTGCAGATGGCTCATCAGGAACAGGCACATGCCGATGGCGAGCAGCGGCACCACCGGCACGCCCGGGCAACGGAAACCGCGATGCAGGTCCGGACGCGTACGGCGCAGGACCAGCACGGCCACCGCGATGAGCGAGAACGCTGCCAGCGTACCGATATTGATCAGCTCAGCCAGCACGTTCAGCGGCACGAATGCGGCGATCACGGCAAACACGATGCCGACCACCCAGGTGTTCAGGAACGGCGTCGAATAGCGCGGATGGATGTGCGACAGGCGCTTGGGCAGCAGGCCATCTCGCGACATGGCGAAGATGATGCGGGTCTGGCCATACGCCATCACCAGGATCACCGTGGTCATGCCGATGATGGCGCCCAGATCAACAAAGCCCGCGACCCAGCTTTCGCCCGCCATCTGCAGCGCAAGCGACACGGGGTGATCGACACCCGCGAACTTCGAGAACGGCACGATGCCGGTCATGATGGCGGCCACCACCACGTAGAGGATCGTGCAGACAGCCAGCGAGCCGATAATGCCGATCGGCAGGTCACGCTTGGGGTTGCGTACCTCTTCCGCCGCAGAGGTGACTGCGTCGAAACCGATGAAGGCAAAGAACACGATGGCTGCGGCACCAAACACGCCTTCCATGCCGAACGGCATGAATGGCTGCCAGTTGGCCGGCTGCACGTGACGCACGCCCACGAAGATGAACAGCAGCACCACCGTCACCTTGATCACTACCATGATGTTGTTGGCACGCGCCGATTCCCGCACGCCGAACGACAGCACCGTAGTGATGAGCAGCATGATCACCAGCGCCGGCAGGTTGAACAGCGTCTGCACGCCCGGGATCGCGCCCGGCGCAGCCGTCAGTGCCACCGGCAAGTGCAGGCCGAAGCCTGACAGCAGCGATTGGAAGTAGCCGGACCAGCCCACCGACACAGCGGAAGTCGCCAGACCATATTCGAGCATCAAATCCCAGCCGATGATCCAAGCGACCAGCTCGCCCATCGTGGCATAGGCGTAGGTGTAGATCGAGCCGGATACGGGGATGGTCGAGGCGAACTCGGCATAGCACAGCGCGGCAAACCCGCAAGCCAGAGCGGCAACGATGAACGACAACGTGAGTGCGGGGCCGGCGGTCAGCGCGCCCGTGCCCGTGAGCACGAAGATGCCGGTGCCGATGATGGCGCCGACGCCCAGGAAGGTCAGGTCCATGGGACCGAGGACTTTCTTCAGGCCAGTATCGCTGTGGCCCGTGCGGATCATGTGATCCACGTTTTTGGTACGAAACAAACTCATTGACTGCGTCTCCTGTCTGCGTGCCTCCGTGGGTACGGATGCACTGTCGCGCACGTGTGGCGCGCGGCGGCGGATTTTTGCAAAAAGCGGGCATTTTACCCGTTGGCGATGCCCGCCCTTCCACATCGCCGTAGTGCAGACAAGAAAATAGGACAATTCGTATCCGACTGTCGTGAGCCACAACAACTCACAACAATTAAGACTCACTCAACGATGTCGGCGTCTTCCGTGAACAGCGTCTGTTGACGCGCATGCGCATCGGATTCGTACAGGCGCACGCCCACGCCCAACAACCGCACAGGAATCTGCCGCCGCTCGAAGCCCTGCGTGAGCAACTTCGAGAACACAGGCAGCGACACCTTCGGGTGAATACATTCGACCGTGGTGCCGCGAAAATCGGCAAAGCGCAGCTTGACGTAGGTCTTGTGGATCATGTCCGCAGCGCGGGCACGCTCAACGCGCGCGGCAAGCTGCTCCACGAGAACAGTCAGCTCGCGCTGGCAATCGTCAAGCGTGCGCAGGTCCGTGGCGTACGTTTCTTCCACGCTGACGGATTTGCGAATCTGCGAGGGTTGCACCTGCCGGTGGTCGATGCCGCGGCAAAGGTCGTGCAACCGGAAACCGAAGACACCGAAATGCTGCTGCAACCGGTCGGTGCCCCAACTGCGCAGGTCCCCGCAGGTTTCAGCGCCCAGCCGACGCAGCTTGGCCGCCGTCACCTTGCCCACACCAAACAGGCGCTCCACGGGCAGCTCGGCCACAAACGCATCCACCTGCTCCGGCCGCACCACGAACAGGCCGTCGGGCTTCTTCCAATCGCTTGCGATCTTGGCGATGAACTTGTTGGGCGCCACCCCGGCTGACACGGTGATACCGATCTCTTCCCGCACACGGCGGCGGATGTCCTCGGCGATGCGGGTGCCGCTGCCGGCGAGCATCGGGCTGTCACTCACGTCGAGGTAAGCCTCGTCCAGCGAGAGCGGCTCTACCAGCGCGGTGTAGCTGTGATAGATGGCGAAGATCTGACGTGCGACCTGGCGATACTTGTCCATGGACGGCGGCACGATCAGCAAGTCCGGGCAACGCTTGACGGCCTGCGACATGGGCATCGCCGAGTGGATGCCAAACTTGCGCGCCTCGTAGTTGCAGGTGGCCACCACGCCGCGCCGCTCGGGCCGCCCGCCTACGGCCAGCGGCTTGCCGACAAGGCGCGGATCATCGCGCATTTCGATGGCGGCGTAGAAGCAATCGCAGTCGCAGTGGATGATCTTTCGCACGGCAGAGGGCCGCAGAAACCCGCTTCAAGTCGGGCTGGCGCGTTCAGGAGGAACGCAAGCGTACCAGCTTCCGCCGGGTGCGCACCGAATGCGCACGCTCGGCTGCGCAACAATGCATTTCGCCGATACCGCAGTGCAGCATCGGCGAATGATGGGACAGGAAATGCAGCTTAGCGGTTGATGTCGCGAGCCACGGCACCGAGTTCTTCGTTCAGCGTGTGCTGCTCGTCGCCGGACAGGCCGCCGTTATGCTGGCTGGCCATATCGTTGGTTTCCTGGCGGATGCGACGCAGGCGGTCACGCAGGCCGTCGCCACGGTACGGATCGATGTAGCCCTGCGACTGGCGCACATCAACGCGGTGGAATTCCTCGGCGAGGCGACCTTGCACCTGATCAAAGCGGGCGCGCGGATCAACCGGGGCCGCGACCGGAACCGGCTCACGCACCACCACCGTGCGAGTTTGCTGCGGCGGGGCCACCACACAGCCGGCCATGGAGGCCACCAGCACAGCGCACAGAGTCAGACGCGGAAGAATCGACATGATTGGGCTCGTATTGTCGTTGTAGAAATGCGCAAGTCGCGCGGGGACTGGCGCTATCTTACGAACCGCTTTACGCAAAGCTGTGACGATTGGTAACAGCACATTACATGCGCAACACCTCCGGCGGCTCCACCGGCGGCGGCGCATCGGGAGACGGCAGATCTGGGGGAATTCCCGGCGGCGACGGCTCGTCAGGCGGGGGAACGGTGTGTGTGGGACACATGAGGCTGCGTGCGCAGCCAATGTCATTGGCGAACCGATCGGCGGACATGGTTTCCCTCCGGGCAAAACGCATTGACAATCTAGTACGTGAACCCTGTACCAACAAGCCACCCTACCCAACCGCCCATGCACGACCTGCCCACTGCACGCTTCCAGGATCGCACGCTGATCCGCATTGGCGACGTTGACGACACAAGCGCAGAAGGTTCGATGCTGCTGCTCGCACCGGAGGCCGGCGGCCGGCTCGTGCGCTGGCGGCATCTCGGTGAAGAGATTCTGTTCTGGCCAACGCAGGCGGATTGGTCCAACCCGGCCAAAATACGCGGTGGCAATCCACTACTGTTTCCCTTCATTGGCCGGCATTTTGTTGACAGCGAGATCGGTCGGTGGCGTGACCCACGTGGGCAAACGTACGCCCTGCCGCAGCACGGCTTTGCGCGCGACCTGCCGTTTGTAGTGGAGGACGCGAGCAACACGCACATCGTCATGCTGCTGCGTGACAGCCCGCGAACGCGCAGCGGCTATCCATTCGCGTTCGAATTTCGCATCACGTATCGGCTATTGATTGACGGGCTGGAAGCGACTTTCTCGATCAAGCACCTCGACGACGGCGATGCGCATACGCCCATGCCGTTCTACGCGGGCCATCATTTTTACCTGGCGCTTCCGCACGCGCTGCGCAGTGCGTCTGAACTGTCGATGCCACCATCGCGGCTCTCACGCCAGTTGGCCGATGGCAGCCTCGATACGCCAGAGCCCGGACGGCCAACCTACCGGCTCGACGATGCAGCGCTGCAGGACCGCTATCACTTGCTGGATGGTGCCGGTGCAGCCACGCTCGCCATTCCGCCGTACGCAGACGCACCGCTTGGCCGCCGTATCCGTATCGAGGTAGATGGCGCGCCGGTACCCTGGCACGCCATCACCACCTGGACGGAAAACGCCACGTCCGACTTCTACTGCGTCGAACCCTGGATGGGCCTGCCCAACGCGATCCACCACGGCGAGGGCCTACACCTGCTCGCCCCCGGCGAAACACGTCAGGCCACCAGCCGTTTGCGGATCACGCGCTAGCGGCGCGCTCAGGCCTTCTCGTACGCCTGCACCGCGTCCATCACGCGTGCCGAGTACACCAGCGCTGCGCCGGCATTGAGCGAGATCGCCACGCTCAGCGCATCGGCAATCTCTTCGTGCGTGGCACCGTGCTTGAGCGCTTCGGCAGTGTGCACGGTGATACAGCCATCGCAACGCGTCGTCACCGCCACAGCCAGGGCAATCAGTTCACGCGTCTTGGCATCCAGACTGCCGGTCTTTGCGCCCGACAGCGTCTGGTAGCCCTTAACCGTATCCGGCGTGATCTTGCCGATCTCGCCAATGCGCCCCAGCAGTTCCTTCCGATACTCAACCCAGTTCAGCATGATGTGCTCCCGGTGGTGTGGCGCTGGCCCGATGCCCGCGTCGTTGGAAAGAGTATTGCCTTTACAAGCGATCCGCTGAATACTCGATTTAACCAATTTCTATCGAAATCGTCTCAATGGATGCACTCAGCCAATTCATTCAGCTAACCCGCCCACAGGCCAGCCTGGATCTGCGCTGCCTGTTTCAAGGCCCGTTCTCGATCCCACACGACCCCGAGCCAGATAGTCAGGTGCTGTTCCACTTGATGCTGTCCGGCACATGCCTGGTGGAAACGGACGGCCGCACGCTCACCTTGCGTGAAGGCGATTTCATCCTCTTCCCACGCGGCCATGCGCACACCATTCACGACCCGGCCAGCGGTGCCGACACCCCCGCTCGCAAACCGCGCGCTTCACACGACGGCATGCTCCCGCTGCGCCAGACCGGCCGCGGTGCTGCCGAAGTGGACCTGCTCTGCGGTCGCTTCGTACACGAGCCCGGCTCGACCACGCTGCTGGTGCGCACGCTGCCTGACCCGCTGCATGTGTCCTTGAGTGATAGCGCTTCGTTTCCAGCGCTGCAAGCCGTCATTGGCATGATGCGCAGCGAGGCCGAAACGCGAGCCCCAGGTGCGCTGGCGATCGTCACCTCATTGAGCCAGGCGCTGCTGACACTGGCATTGCGTGTATACGGTCAGCGCGAGAATGCCTGCCCCGGCACGCTGACACTGTTATCGGATACGCGCCTCGGCCCGTCGATACAGGCCATGCTCAACGCGCCGGAGCGCACCTGGACGATCGATGCGCTCGCTGATCTGGCCGCCATGTCGCGTGCCACCTACGCACGGCACTTCAAGGCACGTGCCGAGATGACCGTGTGGGATTTCCTCACGCGTGTGCGCATGACGCTCGCGTGCGACGCGTTGACTAGGACACGACTCAACGCAGGCGAAATCGGCGCGCGCGTCGGCTACCAATCCGAAGCGGCATTCGGCAAGGCGTTCAAGCAGCAACTGGGGATGACGCCGGCGCGATATCGCCGAGCGATAGCGGAACAACGCGAGACGGCGTCAGACCGAGGGAGATAGGTCAATCAGCGTGGTTCGGAGCCTGGTCAGCAAGCGGACTCGGATTGCCCCAACCATTTTCGAATAGCAATTCATGGAGCGGTTGCCGGGCTGCCCATCGCTGCCGCTCAAGCATCGGCTGATCATAGAACTGGTCGACCCGGCCCAGGCACAGTACCGCTACCGGCCTCGCACCGGGCGGCAGCAAAAGCAGCTGACCAAGCTGCTCAGGATCGAACAGCGAGACCCAACCCATACCGATCCCTTCGGCCCTGGCGGCCAACCACAGGTTCTGAATGGCACAGGCGACTGATGCGAGATCCATCTCCGGTAACGTGCGTCGACCGAAGACATGTCGCTCACGCCCATCCATCAGCGCGGCCACCAAGACCTCTCCACACTCCAGGATGCCTTCGACCTTGAGCCGCATGAAATCATCCTGCCGCTCGCCCAGCGCAACAGCCGTCCGCTGACGCTCGGCCTCGACCAGCGCGTGCATGCGTGCCCGCACTGCACGATCCGTCACATGAATGAAACGCCACGGCTGCATGAAACCGACGCTGGGGCCGAGATGCGCAGCCTGCAGCAATCGCGTCAGGAGCGCCGCATCGAGCGGATCTGGCCGAAAGTGGCGCATGTCCCTCCGCTCACGAATGACACGGTAGATGGTATCGACCTCATCATCGCTATACCGAAATTGGCTCATAGCTCGAAACAACTGACACGCGCGCGTGATGTGCCTGTAGAAAACAAAAAGGACTTACGGCTCATCACCGTAAGTCCTTCGATATTTCTGGTCGGGGCGAGAGGATTTGAACCTCCGACCACCTGCACCCCATGCAGGTACGCTACCAGGCTGCGCTACGCCCCGAACAAGCATGAAAGTATAACAGAGCCGCCGAGCAGATGACTAGTGGGTACCGCGTGCGCTTACGGTTTATCGCTGCGCAGAATCTCCAGCACCGATTGCAGCGCGCGCCGCAAGCTCGGCACGTCGACTGGGCCGCTTACTGCGGCCGGCACCTGTGCCACGACCTCCACTTGCGGCACTTCGACTTCCTCTACCGGCGCAGCGCTCACACCATGCCGCAACTCATCAAGCCGGTTGCGCGCGCCATTGATCGTAAAACCCTGCTCATACAGCAGCTCACGAATACGCCGGATCAACAGCACTTCATGGTGCTGGTAGTACCGCCGATTGCCACGCCGCTTGACCGGCTTGAGTTGCGTGAACTCCTGCTCCCAATAGCGCAGCACATGCGGTTTGACGGCGCACAGGTCGCTCACCTCACCGATGGTGAAGTAGCGCTTGGCGGGAATCGGCGGCAGGTTGACCCGCTCCGTATGTTTATCGGCGGCCATAAAGGGCTGGCGAAAGAAACAGAATGAACGGAAGAATTACGCAACACTCACAGGCAGCGGCTCGACGCGCTCTTCAACGAGCGCCTTGAGTTTCTGGCTGGCGTGGAACGTAACGACGCGGCGCGCCGTGATGGGGATGATCTCCCCAGTCTTCGGGTTACGGCCCGGACGCTGCGGCTTGTCGCGCAACTGAAAGTTGCCGAAGCCGGACAGTTTGACACTGTCACCCTGCTCGAGCGCCTCGCGAATCACGTCGAAGAATGCTTCGACCATGTCCTTCGATTCACGCTTGTTCAGGCCGACCTGCTCGAACAGCATCTCCGCAAGCTCGGCCTTCGTGAGCGTCGGTACATCCTGACCGCGCGCATCACGCGCATCGGCCAGTGCTGACGAAGAAGAATCGAGCGAGTCGTCCAAGGATGCTGCCAACGCAGGCGCGTGTTGATCGTTCATAGGATTCGCTTGGCGTATTCGATCCGAATGCGGAGGTTCGTTCGAGCTGTCTCTAGCGCGCGTGGACGTCAAGCGCGCAGGCGCGCGCCGAATGCATCGCCGGCCGCTCGAATCAGTTGCTGTGTGGCGGCCTCGACAATGTCGTCCTGAAGGGTGCTGTCAGTATCTTGCAACGTAATTCTGAAGGCAAGGCTTTTCTCCTGCGCCCCAATGGCAGCCGTGGCGGCCTTCGGACGAAACTCGTCGAACAGCACAACGCCTTGCAGATAGCGCTGCCACGGCGTACCGACAGCCGTTTTCTCGAACGTATCCACCAGGTCCTGCACCGCCACATCCTGGCGCACGACCAGCGCGATGTCGCGGGTCACAGCCGGCACGCGCGGCACTTCACGATACTTCGGCAGGCCAATTGGGGTGATGGCGTCGAGCTCAAGCTCCCACACCACCGGCGCGGTCGGCAGATCATACTTCTGCAGCCAACGCGGATGCAGTTCGCCGATCCAACCAATCACGCGGTCATTCAACACCACACGCGCTGAGCGCCCAGGATGCAGCGCCGGATGCTCGACGCGCTCAAAGCGCGCTTGCAGCGGCCACAGCAGCGACTCCACATCGCCCTTCACATCGAAGAAGTCGACGGCACGCGTCTGCACGCCCCACTGCTCTTCCTTGGCCGGGCCATAGGCAATGCCGCCAGCCATCATCGGCTGCGCATAGCCGGCGATCGACAGGCCGCCATCCACGACGCTCGCATCGCGGTGGAACACGCGGCCCACCTCGAACATGCGTACGCGCGAGGCCTTGCGGTTCAGGTTGTAGCGCACCTTGTCGAGCAGCCCACCGATGAGCGTGCTGCGCATCACCGAGTACTGGCTTGCGATCGGATTCAGCAACGGGATCGGATTGGTGTTGCCAGCAAAGTCAGCTTCCCATTCGGCCTCGACGAAGGCGAAATTGACGACCTCGTGATAGTCGCGCGCGGCCACGGCATGACGCACATCGTGCATCGTGCGGCGTGCCTCGTCCGTCGGACGCATGGCGCTCTCGGCGACCGGCGGCTTGGCCGGAATCTGTTCGAAACCGTAGATGCGGGCGACCTCTTCGATCAGGTCTTCTTCGATTTCGAGGTCGAAGCGGTACGACGGCGGCTCAACGATGAATACATCGCCGTCCACGTTAAACGTAAGGCCGAGGCGCTTGAACACATCGGCCACGACTTCATGCGACAGCGGAATGCCGAGCACGCGCGCCGCACGTGCGACACGCATGCGCACCGGCTCGCGCTTGGGCAGATTGACGATCTGATCATCAATCGGGCCAGCCTGACCGCCACAGATGTCGAGGATCAGCGCGCTGATGCGCTCGATGTGCTCAACCGTCGTGGCGTAGTCAACGCCGCGCTCGAAGCGATGGCCGGCGTCGGTCGAGAAGTTGTAGCGGCGCCCGCGGCCCTGGATGGCTTCCGGCCACCAGAATGCGGCTTCGACGTAGATGTTCTGCGTATCGAGCGTGACAGCGGTCTTGTCGCCGCCCATGATGCCGGCGAGGCTTTCAATGGCCTGTTCGTCGGCAATCACGCCGACTTTTTCGTCGACGGTGATGGTGTCACCGTTGAGCAGCTTCAGTTGCTCGCCCGGCTTGCCCCAGCGCACCGTCAGGCCGCCGTGGATCTTGTCCAGATCGAACACGTGCGACGGGCGGCCCAACTCCAGCATCACGTAGTTGGAGATATCGACCAGCGCCGACACACTGCGCATGCCCGCACGTTCGATACGCGAGACCATCCATGCCGGCGTCTTCGCATGCGCGTTCACGCCGCGGATGATGCGACCCGAGAAGCGGCCGCACAGGTCCGGCGCTTCCACCTTGACTGGCAGCTTGTCGGCCAGCGTCACCGCCACCGGCGCCATCGACGGCAGCGTGATCGGCGCACCCGTCAGCGCGGACACTTCGCGTGCCACGCCGTGGATCGACAGGCAGTCCGCCTTGTTGGGCGTGAGCTTGATGACGAAAATCTGGTCGTCCAGGTCGAGCACCTTGCGGATGTCCGCGCCCACCGGCGTGTCTTCCGGCAGGATCAGCAGGCCGCCGTGGTCCTCCGACAACTTCAGTTCGCGCGCCGAGCACAGCATGCCGTAGCTCTCAACACCGCGCAGCTTGCCGATCTTGATCTTGAACGGCTTGCCGTCTTCGCCCGGCGGCAACTCGGCGCCCAGCATCGCGCACGGCACCTTGATGCCTACCGACACGTTCGGCGCGCCGCAGACGATCTGCAGCAGCTCGCCCGTGCCCGCATCGACCTTACAGACGTTCAGGCGATCGGCGTCCGGGTGCTTGTTCACCTCGACCACGTGGCCAACAACGATCTGCGAGAACGGCGGCGCAACGGGGTCAACCTCTTCCACTTCAAGGCCGGCCATCGTCAGGCGATGGGAAAGCTCATCCGTGGTGATCGACGGATTGACGAAACTGCGAAGCCAGGATTCCGGAAATTGCATGGCGCGACAGAAAAGAGAATTCGATTAACGGGGCGACGGGTTAGTCAGTGCGAGCGCAGCGCTTACGCGAACTGGCGCAGGAAACGCACATCGCCCTCGAAGAACAGGCGCAGATCGTTGATGCCATAGCGCAGCATCGTCAGGCGCTCAAGGCCGGAGCCAAACGCAAAGCCGATGTAGCGCTCCGGGTCCAGACCCATGTTGCGCACCACGGTCGGGTGCACCTGGCCGGAACCGGAAATCTCCAGCCATTTGCCGTTGCCGAAGGCCATGTCGATTTCGGCCGACGGCTCGGTGAACGGGAAGTACGACGGACGGAAACGCACGTTGATGTCGTCGCGCTCGAAGAAGTTGCGCAGGAAGTCGGTGTAGACGCCCTTCAGGTCGGCAAAGCTGATGTTGTCGGCAATCCAGAGGCCTTCAACCTGGTGGAACATCGGCGAGTGCGTGGCGTCGCTGTCGACGCGATACGTGCGACCCGGCGCGATGACCTTGATCGGGGGAATGCGGTCGAGGTGCTTGTACTTCTCGACGTGCATGCGGGCGTAGCGCACCTGCATCGGGCTGGTGTGCGTGCGCAGCAGCAGGAGCTTGTCTTCGCTGTCGCGGCCATCGATGTAGAAGGTGTCCTGCATCGAGCGCGCCGGATGGTTGTCCGGGTTGTTCAGCGCCGTGAAGTTCATCCAGTCGGATTCGATCTCGGGGCCATCGGCCACATCGAAACCAATCGAGCCGAAGATCTTGGCGACACGCTCCCAGGTGTTCATCACCGGGTGCAGGCTGCCCTCGGCCACGTCGCGGCCGGGCAGCGTCACGTCGATCGCTTCGGCGGCCAGGCGCGCGTTCATCAGCGCATCGGCCAGCGCCTGGCGGCGGGCGGTCAGAGCTTCTTCAACGCGGCTCTTGGCCTGGTTGATGCGCGCGCCTTCGGTCTTGCGCGTCTCCGGATCCAGCTTGCCCAGACCTTTGAGCAAGTCGGTCAGCACGCCGGACTTGCCGAGAAAGCGTGCTTTCTCGTTTTCCAGCGAGGCGTTGTCCTCCACAGAGGCAAACGCGTTTTGGGCATCGACGACGACTTGGTCCAGATCCAGTGACATGGGAAGGCGAGCGAAAAAATTCGGGTGATTCGGAACTACAGAATAAAAAACGGGGCTCGGTAAGAGCCCCGTCAGGGTGACTAGCCGGCAAACTGTTGGGCAATTCCAGCAGCCCGCCCGGCTAATCCATCAGGCGACGTTGGCTTTCACCTGGTTCACGATGGCGGCAAAAGCCACCTTGTCGTGAATGGCCATGTCCGACAGCACCTTGCGGTCCAGTTCGATGGACGCCTTCTTCAGGCCGTTCATGAACTTGCTGTAGGTCAGGCCATGCTCGCGTGCGCCAGCGTTGATACGTGCAATCCAGAGTGCGCGGAACACGCGCTTCTTGTTGCGACGATCGCGGTAAGCGTACTGACCAGCACGCATGACCGCCTGCTTGGCGATGCGATAGACGTTATTGCGGCGGCCGCGGTAACCCTTGGCTGCACTGATAACCTTCTTATGACGGGCCCGCGCTGTGACCCCACGTTTTACTCGAGGCATGAAATGCTCCTTTCGTAGTTAGTTAGGGTTAGGCGTACGGCATCATTGCGCGAACGGACTTCAGGTTCGTCTCATGGACGCCCTCGGTACCGCGCAGGTGACGCTTGTTCTTGGTGGTCTTCTTGGTCAGGATGTGACGCTTGAAGGCTTGGCCACGTTTGATCGTGCCACCAGGACGGGCAGTAAAGCGCTTGGAGGCGCTTTTCTTCGTCTTCATCTTCGGCATGGAACAACTCCGCTTTTGACATGAAGCCAGGTGGACGGCTGGCGCCGACACTTGCAAGACCCGGACTCACTTGTTGTATCGCGGCAGGCTTTGATGCCAACCGCGTTTTCCGACGTTTCCGTCTGAAACCTGCTCAGCGCAGCCGGAATCATCCGGCCGCCACTGCATTACTTCTTCTTCTTGGGTGCCAACATCATCACTGCCTGGCGACCTTCCATCTTCGGCATCTGCTCAACCTGAGCGAATGGCTCCAGGTCAGTCTTGATTCGCTCCAGCATGCGCATGCCAATCTCCTGGTGGGCCATCTCACGGCCCCGGAAACGCAGGGTGACCTTGACGCGATCCCCATCCTCATCCAGGAAACGCTGTGCATTGCGCAGCTTGACGTTGTAGTCACCGTCGTCGGTACCAGGGCGGAATTTGACTTCCTTCACCAGGATGACCTTCTGCTTCAGCTTGGCCTCGTGGGCCTTCTTCTGTTCCTGATACTTGAACTTGCCATAGTCCATCAGGCGGCAGACGGGCGGCTGCGCGGTCGGCGCGATCTCGACCAGGTCGACGTCTTTTTCTTCTGCCAGACGCAATGCGTCAAACAGTTTGACGATGCCGAGCTGTTCCCCTTCAACCCCGGTCAGCCGGATTTCCGGCGCGGTGATTTCGCGGTTGAGGCGGTGAGATGACTTATCGGTAGCGATGTTGAATATCCTCAAAGAATCAAAAAAACAGGCCGTGTCCAGCTCATGACTTGTTGGCGAGATCGTTCTGCAGTCGCTCAACGAACGCCGACAGCGGCATGGAGCCTAGATCGACGTTGCCACGGGCACGCACGGCCACCTGACTTTCATCCCGTTCTTTGTCGCCGACCACAACCTGGTACGGGACCTTCTGAACGGAATGCTCGCGGATTTTATACCCAATCTTCTCATTCCGCAAATCGACGACCGCCCTAAATCCTTGTTTTTGCAGGGATTGCGCAACGGATTGTGCGTATTCGGCGTGCGAATCGGTGATGCTGAGCACCGCGACCTGCACCGGCGAAAGCCACGTCGGCAGCGCACCGGCGTATTGCTCGATCAAGATACCGATAAAGCGCTCCAGGCTGCCCACGATGGCCCGGTGCAGCATGATCGGGCGATGGCGCGCGCCGTCTTCGCCGACAAACTCAGCATCCAGGCGTTCCGGCAGGTTCGGGTCGACCTGGATCGTGCCGCACTGCCACTGGCGACCAAGTGCATCTTTCAGCACGTATTCGATCTTCGGGCCATAGAACGCACCCTCGCCTGGCAGGTACTCGAATTCGCAGCCGGAGGCACGCAAGCCGTCCGCCAGGGCAGCCTCGGCGCGATCCCAGCTTTCCTCGGAGCCGATGCGCTTTTCCGGACGCGTGGACAGCTTGTACAGAATCTCGGTAAAGCCAAAATCCTTGTAGACCTTCTGCAGCAGCGTCGTGAAGGCCGTTACCTCAGCCTGGATCATGTCCTCCGTGCAGAAGATGTGACCATCGTCCTGCGTAAAGCCGCGCACGCGCATGATGCCGTGCAGGCCACCCGACGGCTCATTGCGGTGGCAAGCACCAAACTCACCGAAGCGCAGCGGCAGGTCGCGGTAGCTCTTGATGCCCTGCTTGTAGATGAGGATGTGGCCGGGGCAGTTCATCGGCTTGAGCGCGTATTCGCGCTTTTCCGATTCCGTGATGAACATGTTCTCGCGGTACTTGTCCCAGTGGCCGGTCTTTTCCCACAGCGACTTGTCGAGAATCTGCGGCCCCTTTACTTCCTGGTAACCGTTTTCGCGGTAGACGCGGCGCATGTACTGCTCGATCTCCTGCCACAGCGTCCAGCCCTTGGGGTGCCAGAACACCATGCCCGGAGCGGTTTCGTCGATGTGAAACAGGTCGAGTTCGCGACCGAGCTTGCGGTGGTCGCGTTTCTCGGCCTCTTCCAGCATGCGCAGGTAGGCTTCCTGGTCTTCCTTCTTGGCCCAGGCCGTGCCGTAGATGCGCTGGAGCATCTCGTTGTTGTGGTCACCGCGCCAGTAGGCACCGGCCACCTTCATCAGCTTGAAGACCTTGAGCTTGCCCGTGGACGGCACGTGCGGGCCACGGCACAGGTCAACGAAATTGCCCTCGCGGTACAGACCGATTTCCTGATCCTCCGGAATGGAGGCGATGATTTCGGCCTTGTACTTCTCACCCATGCCCTGGAACAGCTTGACGGCTTCGTCGCGGTTCCAGACTTCGCGCGTGACCTTTTCGTCTTTCTTGGCGAGCTCCGCCATCTTCTTTTCGATGGCGACGAGGTCTTCGGGCGTGAAGGGGCGCTTGTAGGCGAAATCGTAGTAGAAGCCGTTGTCGATGACGGGGCCGATCGTGACCTGCGCCTCCGGATACAGCTCCTTGACGGCGTAGGCCAGCAAGTGGGCCGTCGAGTGGCGGATCACGTCGACGCCGTCGGCGTCCTTGTCCGTGATGATGGCAAGCTTGGCATCGCGGTCAATCGAATAGCTCGTGTCGACCATCTGGCCGTCCACGCGGCCGGCCAGCGCAGCCTTGGCCAGACCGGCGCCGATGCTTTGCGCCACTTCAGCCACCGTCACCGGGCCGGGAAACTCGCGCCGGGAACCGTCCGGCAACGTGATTGCGATCATGCTTGCTCCTGTGGAGTCACCGTCGTGCGCTCAGATGCGCCCGGCGGCAGTCATTCTGTCGTGCGCCGCGCCGATCTGGCGTGGCAGGTTGTCGAATCTGATGTTTCGAAGCGCCTTCAGCTTGATCGCCACGCATGACACGAATTGCGGACGAAAAAAAAACGCGGCCAAGGCCGCGTTTTCATTTGCGCTATCTACCACTTGGGCAGACCGCAAAGGGCGAAAAACGCACCTTGACTACTGTCGCTCCGAAGCGGTTGTAGTTCGCGGTGCTCGAATCATATTCGCCTTGTGTTCAGTTGTACGGGACAAACCCGAGGGATGACGGCTTGGACATCCTACCCGACGCGTCCTGCTAAATGCGTTGGTAGGCTCGATTGGACTCGAACCAACGACCCCCACCATGTCAAGGTGGTGCTCTAACCAGCTGAGCTACGAGCCTGCCGAAGAACAAGACTATACCGTCACTTCCTTTTCGCTGTCAATACCCCTTGCACTTCTTCGATCAAAGTCAGCGCGCGTTGCAGTTGTGTAGCCTCCGCCACCTCGGCGGTGAACTGCATTTTTGCGACGCCCTTACTCGATAGCGTTCGCACGCCGGTCACGTTGATCTTCTCGCGTGAGAGGATTTCCGAGATGTCGCGCAGCAGACCCTGGCGGTCCAGCGCCTCGACCTGGATGTCGATCGGGTAGACCGAATCGCTGCGTTGACCCCACTCCGTCTGGATCACGCGACCCGGCGCGCGGGCGGCCAGTTGCTGGAACGTCGCGCAGCTTTGCCGATGGATCGACACACCGCGCCCGCGTGTGACAAAACCAACGATCGGATCCGGAGGCGCCGGCTTGCAGCAGCGCGACATCTGCGTGAGCAGTGAATCAACGCCCACCACCAGCACGCCGCTTTTGGCGCCACGGGCCACACTGGTCGCCCTGCTCTTTTTGGTGATCAACGCTTCATCGTCGACCGGCGCGGGCGGCGGTGCGCCGTCCGAACGCAGGACGGCTTCGATGCGGCGCAGACTCAGTTCGTCCTTGGCGACCACGGCATAGAGATCATCCGGCGTCTTGTAGCCGAGCTTGGCTGCCAACTCCTCCAGATTGACGGCAGTCTTGCCCTCGCGCTGCAGTGTCTTGTCGATGAGCGCCCGACCCTGCGCGAGCGTCTCTTCCAGCTCCATCGCGTTGAACCACGCACGCACTTTCGTGCGGGCGCGCGGGCTGGCCAGATAGTGCAACTCGGTGTTCAGCCAATCGCGCGACGGCCCGCCCTGCTTGACCGTAACGATCTCGACGGTCTGCCCGTTCTTGAGCGGCGTATTCAACGGCACCATCGCGCCGTCAACGCGCGCGCCGCGGCAACGGTGGCCAAGATCACTGTGCAGGTGGTAAGCGAAGTCAACCGGTGTCGCGCCTTGCGGCAACGCGATCACGCGCGCCTGCGGCGTCAGTACGTAGATATGGTCATCCAGCTCGGTGTGCTTGAGCTGCTCCCACGGGGAATCTTCGTGCGCAACGGTGTGCTCGGCGTCGTCCTTCCAGGCGAGGAGCTGACGCAACCAGGCAATCTTTTCGTCATAGCGCTCGCTGGCGGAGAACTGGCCCGCGTAACCCCTACTGCCGGCTTCCTTGTAGCGCCAGTGGGCGGCCACGCCGTACTCGGCAAAGTGGTGCATCTCGCGCGTGCGGATCTGCACCTCCAGCGCGCGGCCATCGTCGCCGATCACCACCGTGTGCAGCGACATGTAGCCGTTGGCCTTCGGGCGCGAGATGTAGTCGTCGAACTCCTTCGGGATGGGCTGCCACATGTGGTGCACGAAGCCGAGCACGGTGTAGCAATCCTTGATGTCGTCGACGATGACGCGGAACGCGCGCACGTCGTACAGATCGGCAAAGTCGAGTTCCTTGCCGCGCATCTTTTTCCAGATGCTGTAGATGTGCTTGGGCCGGCCGGTCACCTCGGCCTGGATGCCGGCGTCATGCAGCGTCTTCTGCAACTGCGCGATGGCCTCGCCGATGAACTTCTCACGCTCGATGCGCTTTTCGTCGAGCAGGCGGGCGATGCGCTTGTAGGTATCGGGGTCTTCAAAGCGGAAGCCGAGGTCTTCCAGCTCCCACTTGAGTTGCCAGATGCCCAGGCGGTTGGCCAGCGGCGCGTAGATGTCGAGCGTTTCGCGCGCCATGCCCTCGGGCGCGGGGCGCTTGCTTTGCGCCAGCCAGCGCAGCGATTGCAGCCGCGACGCCAGCCGGATCAGCACCACGCGAATATCCTGCGCAAATGCGAGCAGCATCTTACGCAGTGCTTCGACCTGGGCGCGACGTGCCTCGGCTTCATTCTTGCGCGTGATGCTGGCATCCGTCGGGCTGACCAAGCCGGCAATTGCACCGATGCGCAGCAGTTGCCGCACGTCATGCACGAGCTTGACGACCTCGGCGCCAAACGCAGGTTCCAGCGCCTTTTCGTTGTCCATCGCCAGCGTGGGCAGCAGGAACAGCGCCGCCGCCTGCAGCGATGGCGTATCGACGCGCAGCCCCTCAAGAATGGCGATCGTGCCGCGCGCGTGCGACTCCAGCGGCTCGCCTGTCAGCGTGACGTTGTCCGCAGCGTTGGCCACTAGGTATTCGATCGCCCGCGCGACCAGCGTACCGTTGGCGCCCTGCTCTGCCGCGAGTGTTGCCAACTTGCCAGCTCCCTCGGCTGGCCGGCCGGTCTTGTTCTCCATGATGCGTCCTGCTTGCGTCTCGCCTGTTGCGCGACGGGTTCAGCCCTTCAGTGCTGCCGTCACGACGATTTCAATACGGTACTTCGGGTTGGCCAACGCGGCCTCTACCGTGGCGCGCGGCGGCGAGTTCTTGGATTCGGCGGCGACCCACTGGTCCCACACCTTGTTCATCTCGCCAATGTCGGTGATGTCTTTCAGGAAAATTTGGCACATCAGGATGTGCGTCTTGTCGCTGCCGTTGGCGGCCAGCACGCGATCGATGATGGCGAGCACTTCTGCCGTCTGCTCGGCGATGCCGGCGTCCAGCGTGGTCTCCGGCACTTGGCCGGCCACGTAGACGACACCGTTGTAGACAGCCGCATCGGAATAGCGATGCTCGACGTTGTAGCGCTTCAGTTCAGTGCTCATGTTGCGAATCGAATTGGGTCAAACAAACGGTCATTGACCGAGAAAGAACTTGCGGGCAATCGCCACCTGGTCCGGCTGGATGAAGGTCGGCGCATGGCCCACGTCGGGAATTTCTACTGTGTTCACATGCCGGCCGCGCTGCATCATGGCCTCGACGGTTTCGCGCGTGAGCAGGTCGGACTGCGCGCCGCGTACGATCAACACCTCGCCAGGGATCGCCTCGAACAGTTTCCACAACGTGGATTCGCCAGCAGCGATCAGCTCGGGCGTGGCGCTCTTGAATGGCTCAGCCATGCGCGGATCGTAGTGGAGGATCCACTCACCACCCTGCGGCTTGAGGATTGCGGTGTTCAGCTCGCGCCATTGCTCCGGCGTGTGCGGGCCGAACGAGGCGCTGATCGTCTTCAGATACGCCAGCCCCTCATCGAAGGTCTTGAAGCGGACGTTCAGGCCGAGGTACGCGCCGATACGCGTCAACGACGATTCCGTCACGCGCGGCCCCACATCGTTGAGCAGCAGTTTGCGGATCGGCGACTTCGGCAGGCCCGCCAGGCTCATGCCGATCAGCCCGCCCATCGACGTACCGAACCAGTCGACCGACTCCACGTTCAGGCGCGCCAGCAACGTGACCATGTCGGCCACATACTGCGGAATCACGTAGCCCTTCGGATCGAGCAGCCAGTCAGAGCGGCCACGCCCAACCACGTCGGGACAGATCACGCGATAGTCGTTGCACAACGCCTGTGCCAGTACGTCAAAGTCGCGCCCCGTGCGCGAGAGGCCGTGCACACAGACCAGCACGCGCGGATTCTGCGGATCGCCCCACTCGTGATACGCCATCCGGTGCAAGCCGGACGGGCTTAGACACTGCACGAAGGCAAGGCGCGGCGAAACGGGCATGAACAACTCCTACACGTCAATGACGGAGACAGCGAAGCCCGATTGTACGCTGGCCCACGTGCGATGCGGCGATGCAGCAGATCAGCCGGAAAAGACTTGCGTGAACCTTGCGATATCGGAAACCGCCATCTAGACTCCCCAAGAAAGAGACCGATTGGTATTTTTATGAGGATGCACATGGTGAGCAAGGGAGAACGCACACGCAACCAGGTCATCGCCCTGACGGCAGATCTGATGAACGAGCAAGGTTGGCTCGGTGTGCCAATCTCGCAAGTCATGGCGGTCAGCGGCTTGCAGAAAGGCGGACTGTATCGCCATTTCGAGAGCCGGGAAGCCCTCGCGTATGCCGCGTTTGACTACGCTGTGGCCCGCATACGGGATCGCCTCCTGGGCAGCCTCGAGGGCTGCGAGACCGCGCCCGAGCAACTGCTCGCGCTGATCCATGCCTATCAGCCGGAAGATGAGCCCGTGCCACTGCCAGGGGGTTGCCCAATCATGAACGTCGCCATCGAATCCGATCACGCGCATGCGGGCCTGCGCGAACGGGCCGTGGAGGCCATGTCGCAATGGCGGCACCTGGTCGAGCAGATCGTGCTGGCCGGCATGCGCCGTGGTGAACTCCGAAACGACCTCGACCCCGCGGAGGTCAGCGCGGTCCTCATCGGCGGGCTGGAAGGCGGCGTAATGCTGAGCCATCTCTACGGCAGTCCCGAACCACTGCTAGCCGCAGTCCGGCACCTGCACCGCTACGTCGAGTACGACCTGCGCCAATACACCAAGGAGGGCGGCACATCATGATCTACCGCGCGATTGTGGAATGGAAACTGCGGCGTGCCTTTGCCGCGCTCAATGACGGCGACTGCTCTGCCGTGCTCGCGGCGTTTGCCAAACGGGTGGAACACACCTTCTATGGCGAGCACGCGCTGGGCGGCACGCGACATGCGCCCGACAGCCTGCGGCAGTGGTATACGCGACTGCTGAAGGTGTTACCCGATCTGCATTTCGACGTGGATTCCGTCGTCGTGCGCGGCTGGCCGTGGGACACCATCGCCGTGGTCGAATGGCGCGATCGGTTCTTGCTGCGCGATGGGCAGCGCTGCAGCAATCAGGGCGTGCACGTGCTACGGCTACGCTGGGGGCGCGTAGTATCGCTGCGCATTCATTGCGATACGCAGAAGCTGCAGGGCATTCTGCAAACGCTGCAAGATCAGGGCGTGGCCGAAGCCGGGATGGCGCCAATCGTCGACACGACGCAGGTAGCGCGCGCTTGATCGCCGCCAAAAGAAAAGCCCCGCGGGTGCGGGGCTTTTTGCCGAATCGTAGGCGGGTTATTGCGCCACCCAGCCGCCATCCATGTTCCAGGCCACGCCGCGCACCTGCTCGGCCGCATCGCTGCACAGGAACACTGCCAGCGCACCAAGCTGATCAGGCGTGACGAACTCGCCGGAAGGTTGCTTTTCCATCAGCAGATCCTTCTTCGCTTCCAGCGCGGACAGACCATCCTTCTCGGCGCGCGCATCAATCTGCTTCTGCACCAGCGGCGTCAGCACCCAGCCCGGGCAGATCGCGTTGGAGGTCACGCCCGTCTGCGCCGTCTCCAGCGCCACCGACTTGGTAAAACCGACGATGCCGTGCTTGGCCGCCACATATGCCGACTTCTGCGCCGACGCCACCAGACCATGCGCCGAGGCGATGTTGATGATGCGACCCCAGTTCTTTCGCTTCATGCCCGGCACGGCCAGCCGCGTCGTGTGGAAGGCCGAGGTCAGGTTGATGGCGATGATGGCGTCCCAGCGCTCAGCCGGGAAGTCCTCAACATTGGCCACGTACTGGATGCCGGCGTTGTTGACGAGGATGTCCACGCCACCGAATTCGGCGTCGGCATACGCGAACATTGCTTCGATCTCGGCCGCCTTGCTCATGTCGGCACCGTGGTAACCGATACGGATGGCGTTCTTGCCTGCCGTCGCGATCTGGGCTTTGGGGCCTTCCACGTCGCCGAAACCGTTCATGATGATGTTGGCACCCTGCGCGGCCAGCGAGCAGGCAATGCCCAGACCGATCCCGCTGGTCGAGCCCGTGACGAGAGCAGTTTTTCCTTGCAGCATGCGTATCTCCGGATGTCAGCAGCGATTACAGCAGGGTGACGCCAGTCTTGGCCTGGATATCGTCGCGCGACACACCCGGCGCGGTTTCGATCAGCTTCAGGCCCTGCTCGGTCACGTCGATCACGCCAAGATCCGTAATGATGCGGTCGACCACACCCACGCCCGTCAGCGGCAGCGTGCACTTGGGCAGGAGCTTCAGGTCTTCGGTGCCGTCTTTCTTCTTGGCGGTGTGCTCCATCAGCACAATCACGCGCTTGACGCCCGCAACCAGGTCCATCGCGCCGCCCATGCCCTTAACCATCTTGCCGGGGATCATCCAGTTGGCCAGATCGCCCTTCTCGCTCACTTGCATCGCGCCGAGAATCGACAGGTTGATCTTGCCGCCGCGGATCATCGCGAAGCTCTGGTCGCTGCCGAAGATGGCGCTGCCCGGCAGCGTCGTCACGGTTTGCTTGCCAGCGTTGATCAGGTCAGCATCCACTTCGTCTTCCGTGGGGAACGGGCCGATGCCGAGCATGCCGTTTTCGCTCTGCAGCCAGACTTCCTTGTTGCCGGTATGGTTGGCGACCAGCGTCGGAATGCCGATGCCGAGGTTGACGTAGAAACCGTCTTGCAGTTCCTGGGCAGCGCGTGCCGCCATTTGGTCTTGAGTCCAGGCCATGTCGGTCTCCTTAGTTGGCTGCTCGGATGGTGCGCTTTTCGATGCGCTTCTCGGGCGTGGCATTGAGCACGATGCGATGCGCGTAGATGCCCGGCAGGTGGATATCATCCGGTGCCAGTTCGCCCACTTCAACGATCTCTTCCACCTCGACGATGCAGATCTTGCCGGCCGTTGCCGCAGCCGGGTTGAAGTTGCGTGCGGTCAGGTTGAATCGCAGGTTGCCGGATTTGTCCGCTACTTGCGCCTTGACCAGCGACACATCGGGCACCAGCGAGCGCTCCATGACGTACGTTTCGCCATCGAATTCACGCAGTTCCTTGCCCTCCGCCACCAGGGTACCGACACCGGTCTTGGTGAAGAACGCGGGGATGCCCGCGCCGCCTGCGCGCAGCTTCTCGGCCAGCGTGCCCTGCGGGGTGAACTCCAATTCGAGCTCGCCGGCCAGGTACTGGCGCTCGAACTCCTTGTTCTCGCCCACGTAGGACGAAATCATCTTCTTGATCTGGCGCGTTTCCAGCAGCAGACCCAGGCCGAATCCGTCGACACCGGCGTTGTTGGAGATGCAGGTGAGGTTCTTGACGCCCGAATCGCGCAGCGCGGCAATCAGCGCTTCCGGAATGCCGCACAGGCCGAAGCCGCCCACGGCGATGGTCTGGCCGTCTTTGACGACGCCCGCGAGCGCCTCGCTGGCGCTGGCGAAGATTTTGTTCATGCGTACTCCTTCCTTGGTGGTCCAACGAATCCGGCAGGGTTTTGACCGATCACACGGTTGGGGTTTGTGCGATGCAGCGCCGGAAAATAGTAACGATACAATCTGGCGAGAATACGCAAGCGTCACGCAACGCAGCAATACGTACGACTACATAAGGCTTAATCCCATGCCCGCACTCGATTACCAGACCGCGTTCCAGCTCGCCCCGGTCGGCATGGTGATGTCACGCGAGCGCGTGATGCTCGACGTCAACGACGAAGCCGCACGCATCTTCGGCCACGCACGCGCCGCGATGATCGGGCAATCGTTTGAACTGCTCTACCCGACGCATGACGAGTATGAGCGCACCGGCGCACGCATCATCCCCGTCATGAACGCGCGCGGCAGCTACTCGGACGAGCGCATCATGAAGCGCGCCAATGGTGAGCTGTTCTGGTGCCATGTCACGGGCCGTGCGCTGGATCGCACTAAGCCGCTGGGCGAAGGCATCTGGACGTTCGAGGATCTTTCCGCGCACCGGCCGGTCACGGCGGCGCTCACGCCGCGCGAGCGCGACATCGCCGCGCAGCTGGTGGAAGGCAAGACCAGCAAGCAGATCGGCAAGCAGTTGGAGATCAGCCCACGCACGGTGGAGATCTATCGTGCGCGGCTGATGAAGAAGTACGCCGCCGGCACCTCATTGGAGCTAGTGCAGCGGCTGATGGGGCACTGAAAACCTGTTCACGACCCTACTGCGCGGCCCGATCTTGGCCCTGCGATGCTCGCCGTACACATGTACGGCTGCGCTTCTCGGATCAACCTCGAACCGCTCGCTACGGATCGTGAACAGGTTCTAAGCCCGGAGGGTTACACCATCCCGTCGTCGGCGTTGATGACCGCGCCGTTGATGAAGTCCGATTGATCCGACGCCAGCAGCAGGATCAACCCATCCAGGTCTTCCGGCTTGCCCACGCGCTTGCGCGGCAGCATCTGCACGAGCTTCTGGCCAGCTTCGGTTTCCCAGTGGTGGTGATTGATCTCGGTATCGATGTAGCCTGGGCAAATGGCATTCGTGTTGATGCCCAGACGCCCCCACTCCAGCGCCATGGCCTTGGTCATGTGCACCACGGCGGCCTTGCTCATGCAATACACGCCGATCTGCGACAGCACCTTCAACCCTGCCACCGACGCGATGTTGATGATGCGCGACTGCGGCAGCGGCGAGCCGTTCTTTTCCGCCCCCTTGGCCCGCGCGATCATGCGCTTGGCGGTTTCCTGCGCCACGAAGAAGGCACCGCGCGTATTGGTGTCAAACACGAAATCAAAGTCATCCGGTGTCACGTCCACCATGCGCTGTGTGGTCGAAACGCCCGAGTTGTTGACCAGGATGTCGATGGTGCCGGCTTCGGTCTCCGCATGGGCGATGGCGGCACGGATGCTGTCCGGGTCCGTCACGTCCAGGCGCACGACGTGGGCACTGCCGCCCTTCGATTCGATATCCGCGCGCAGTTCTTTCAAGCGCTCGACGCGGCGCGAGGCCAGCACAACCTTGGCGCCGGCCGCGGCCAGCGTATGCGCGAAACGCGCGCCCAGACCGCTGGATGCGCCGGTGATCAGCGCGACCTTGCCTTCCAGATTGATCGACAGACCCATGATGCGTGATCCCCGTATGTTGGTTTCGCGTTTGGTTTGACATACACGAGACCCGCTGCAGGCGGTCTCGGCATGTGAAGTCGGCGCAGCTTAGCAAAAAATCGAACGATCGTTCAGAAATTTCACTTGCCGCATGCGGGCGTGTCCCCGACAATGCGGGAAATTCTAATGCAGCAATCCGCCATACCAATAAGCAAACGCCCTTAACTGTCCCTAAAAGAGCGACGAGACATCTATGAACCAGCAGCAGCTCCTCGAACAGTACGGTCCCCGAGAGTCCATGGAGTACGACGTCGTGATCGTCGGGGGCGGCCCCGCCGGCCTGGCGACCGCGATCCGGATCAAGCAACGTGCCGCCGAGACCGGCAAGGACGTGTCGGTCGTCGTGCTGGAAAAGGGCTCGGAGCCCGGCGCGCACATCCTGTCGGGCGCGGTCATGGACCCGCGCGCCATCACCGAACTGCTGCCGAACTGGAAGGCCGACGGCGCCCCGCTCAACCAGGTCGTCACCGGTGACGACGTGCTCTTCCTGAGCGAAACCGGCACCAAGCGGACGCCCGACTGGCTCGTGCCGCGCAACTTCCACAACCACGGCTGCTACGTGATTTCGCTGTCGAACGTGGTCAAGTGGATGGCCACACAGGCTGAAGCACTGGGCGTGGAGATCTTCCCGGGCTTTGCCGCCGCTGAAGTGCTGTACGACGACAAGGGCGCGGTGCGCGGCGTCGCCACCGGCAACATGGGCATCGGCAAGGATGGCGAGCCGACCGAAAACTTCCAGCTCGGCATGGAGTTGCTCGGCAAGTACACGATCTTCGCGGAAGGTGCGCGTGGCCACCTGGGCCGCCAACTGCTCGACAAGTACAAGCTGAACGCCGGCAAAGACCCGCAGACCTTCGCCATCGGCATCAAGGAACTCTGGGAAATCGACCCGGCCAAGGCCAAGCCCGGCCTGGTGGTCCACACCGCCGGCTGGCCGATGGAAGACGACACCTTCGGTGGTGGCTTCCTGTACCACCTGGAAGACAACAAGGTCACCCTCGGCTTCGTGATCGGGCTCGACTACAAGAACCCGTGGATGAGCCCGTTTGAAGAAATGCAGCGCTGGAAGGCCCACCCGGCCATCCGCGCGCATATCGAAGGCGGCAAGCGCATCGGCTACGGCGCCCGCGCCATCAACAACGGCACACCGCAAGCCTTGCCCAAGACCGTGTTCCCGGGTGGCGCGCTGGTCGGCTGCGACGCAGGCTACCTGAATGCCGCACGCATCAAGGGCAGCCACGCGGCCATCAAGAGCGGCATGATGTGCGGCGAAGCCGTATTCGACGCCGTGACGGCCGGCCGCTCGGCAGATGAACTGTCCGCCTACCCGGCCGCCTTCGAAGAAAGCTGGCTGAAGGAAGAGCTGGACCAGTCGCGCAACTTCAAGCTGTGGTTCAAGAAGAGCCCGACGCTGGGCAAGATCATGACCGGCATCGAGCAGTGGCTGCTGCCGAAGATTGGCGTCAGCAACCCACCCTGGACGCTGCACGGCACGAAGTCGGATAACCAGTCGCTCAAGCCCGCAGCCGAGTGCGTGAAGATCGAGTACCCGAAGCCGGATGGCAAGATTACGTTCGACCGTCTCTCGTCGGTGTTCATCTCGAACACCAACCACGAAGAGAACCAACCCGCCCACCTGACGCTGAAGGACCCGACGGTTCCGACGCGCATCAACCTGACGCAGTTTGCAGGCCCCGAGCAGCGCTACTGCCCGGCCGGCGTGTACGAATTCGTCAAGAATGATGAAGGTACGGAACGCCTGCAGATCAACGCGCAAAACTGCGTGCACTGCAAGACCTGCGACATCAAGGACCCAACGCAGAACATCGTGTGGGTCACGCCGGAAGGCGGCGGTGGCCCGAACTACGTCGGCATGTAAGCTAGCGAGCGCCCAACAAAAAAGACGGCTTCAAGCCGTCTTTTTTGTTGTCTGCGCGAATCGACTCAGGAAGCCTTCGCCGCGATCGCGGGCGTCTCGACCGACACATCGCCGCATTGCGCGCGATGGCGCAGTGCGTGGTCGATCAGCACCAGTGCCAGCAGCGCCTCGGCGATCGGCGTGGCACGAATGCCCACGCACGGGTCATGGCGGCCGAACGTTTCCACCACCGCCGGCTCGCCCGCTTTGTCGATCGAGCGGCGCGGCGTGCGGATGCTCGACGTCGGCTTGATCGCCAGCGACACGGAGATGTCCTGACCGGTCGAAATCCCACCCAGGATGCCGCCTGCGTTGTTGCCGATAAAGCCTTCCGGCGTCAACTCATCACCGTGCTCGGAACCGCGCTGGGCCACGGCGTGAAAGCCGGCGCCAATCTCCACGCCCTTCACCGCGTTCAGGCCCATCATGGCGTGAGCGATGTCGGCGTCCAGGCGATCGAACAGCGGCTCGCCCCAGCCGACCGGCACGCCGGTGGCCACCACTTCGATGCGCGCGCCGACGGAATCGCCATCCTTGCGCAGCGCATCCATGTAGGTTTCCAGTTCGGGCACGATCTCGGCATTCGGCGCGAAGAACGGGTTGTTCGGCACCTCGTTCCAGTCCATGAACGGAATCTGGATATCGCCAAGCTGCGACATGAAGCCGTGGATCTCCACGCCAAATTTCTCGCGCAGCCATTTCTTGGCGACCGCGCCTGCGGCCACCGTGGGTGCAGTCAACCGTGCCGACGAACGGCCACCGCCGCGCGGGTCGCGGACGCCGTACTTGTGCCAGTAGGTGTAGTCAGCGTGGCCGGGACGGAAGGTCTCGGCGATGTTGCTGTAGTCCTTGCTGCGCTGGTCGGTATTGCGGATCAGCAGGCAGATGGGCGTGCCGGTGGTCTTGCCCTCGTACACACCGGAGAGGATCTCGACGACGTCGTCTTCCTTGCGCTGCGTGACATGGCGCGACGTACCGGGCTTGCGGCGGTCCAGATCAGGCTGGATATCTTCCGCCGACAGCGTCATGCCCGGCGGGCAGCCGTCGATGACAGCGCCGATGGCCGGGCCATGCGACTCGCCGAAAGTGGTGACGGAAAACAGCAGGCCCAGGGTATTGCCAGACATGATCGTGCTCAGGAAGGCACCGCGGGTGCCGCGGCGCGAAACATCAGGAAAACGCTATTGTAAGGCCGATCAATCGGCCTCCCAATCAGCCGCCGATACCCAGCAGTTCAACCTCGAAGTTCAGCGTGGCATTGGGCGGAATCGTGCCAGGCACACCTTGCGCGCCGTAGGCAGTGGCTGCCGGGCACGTCAGCTTGGCCTTGCCGCCAATTTGCATCTTCTGCACGCCTTCGGTCCAGCACGGAATCACGCGGTTCAGCGGGAACGAGATCGGCTGGCCGCGCTTGTAGGAGCTGTCGAACTCTTTGCCGTCGGTCAACGTGCCACGGTAGTGCACCTTGACCGTATCGCTGGCCTTGGGCGACGGGCCGGTGCCCTTGGTCAGGGTCTGGACGATCACACCGGAGGGCAAGGTTTCGCTGGTGGGCGATGCGGCTTGCACGCTAACAGCAGCCAGGGCAAGCGACGAAGCGCACAGCAGCAGGGAAGCGAGTTTCATGGCAGATAACGGGAGAGTTGGGGGTAAGAAAAGATGAGGCCGGTTGCGGGCCAACCGGCAGTGTAGCGAATTCCGATCGGGCGCCAACCGTTAGAGCCACTCACCGCGCAGCGCCAAGACAGCAGCCTGCAGCCCTTCAGGCGACACCGCCTGGGGCGCCACCGGCGTACCGATGCACAGCTCCAGCTTGTTGAGGAAGCCGCGACGGAACGGCCGCGACATCGCCGCACCGCCGTGGCGCGAAAAGAAGCTGCCCCATAGGCCGCGCAACGCCATCGGCACGACGGGCACGGGGGTGCGCTCGACGATGCGGCGCACCCCTTCCTTGAACGGGTTCATTTCGCCTGTGGCAGTGATCTTGCCTTCGGGGAAGATGCAGACCACCTCCCCTTCAGCCAGCGCTGCGGCGATGGTGTCGTAGGCGCGCTTGAGCATCTCGGGGTCTTCATGCATCGGTGCGATCGGGATCGCCTTGACTGTGCGGAAGAACCATGACAGCAGCGGCACCTTGAAGATACGGTGGTCCATCACGAAGCGCACCGGCCGGCGCACGAAGGCGCCCACCACCACCGCATCGACAAAACTCACGTGGTTGCAGACTAGCAGGCACGGACCTTCATCAGGAATGCGCTCCGAGCCCTCCACCTTCACGCGGTAGACGGTATGGATCAGCAGCCACATCACGAAGCGAATCAGGAATTCCGGCACCAGCGTGTAAATGTAGATGGCCACCACGGCATTGAGGATGCCCGTCACCAGGAACAGTTGCGGGATCGTGAACCCGGCATGCGTGAGCACCATCGCCAGCACCGCCGAGGCGATCATGAACAGCGCGTTGAGGATGTTGTTGGCGGCAATGATGCGCGCCCGGTGCGTTGGCTCGCAGCGGCTCTGGATCAGTGCATAGAGCGGCACGCTATAGAAGCCGCCGAACATCGCCAGCAGGAACAGATCGGCCAGCGCGCGCCAGTGGCGGTGGTTCTGCAGGAAGCCGGAAACGCCTGTCAGTACGTCGTGCGCGACCAGCGCTTCGGCATGCGAGGCAAAGTACAAGTCCACCGCAAAGACCGTCATGCCGATTGAGCCGAACGGCACGAGGCCAATCTCCACCGTGCGGCCCGAGAGCTTCTCGCACAGCACCGACCCCAGCCCGATACCGACCGAGAACACTGCCAGCAGCAGGGTCACCACGTTCTGATCGCCACCGAGCACATTGCGCGCAAAGGCAAAGAACGACGTCAGGAACGTCGCCCCCACAAACCACAGCCACGAGATGCCCATCAAGCTCAGGAACACGGCGCGCTGGTTGCTTGCCAGCTTGAGGTTGCGCCAGGTCTCGGAGATTGGGTTCCAGTTGATGCGCAGATCCGGCTGCGACGCCGGCGACACCGGTACACCACGTGCCGTCAGCCAGCCGGCCACGGCAATGACCAGGCAGGCAATGCCCGTGAGCGTGGGACCGATGAGATCGCCGTTGCGCGTGTAGTTGGCCAACTCCCCACCGCCGATGGTGCCGATCAGGATGGCGACAAAAGTGCCCATTTCCACCAGCCCGTTGCCGCCCACCAGCTCGGACGACTGCAGATGCTGCGGCAGATAGGCGTACTTGACGGGCCCGAACAGTGTCGAATGCACCCCCATCAGGAAGGTGCACAGATACAGCAACTCGACGTGGCGCAACGCAAAGCCTGCGCAGCCGATCGCCATGATGGCGATTTCCAGCGTTTTGACCAGGCGGATCAGCCGAGCCTTGTCCATGCGATCAGCAATCTGCCCGCTGGTGGCCGACAGCAATACGAAAGGCGCAATGAAAATGGCCGAGATCAGGAACGCCGCCGAGGCTGGGTCCGTATTGCCGAACAGCGCCGCGTGGTACGTGACCAGAGAGGAGAACGCCACCTTGAATACGTTGTCGTTCATCGCGCCCAGGAACTGGGTCCAGAAGAACGGCGCGAAACGGCGCTGCTTCAGCAGGGAAAACTGGCTCGATTGGCTCATCGGCAGGGGCGATCGTGGTTCAAATCGGGTTCAACAAAAAACCCGCTCGCAGCAGCGGGCGGGTTTCGGGTGTGCGGTAAAGACGGTGCGCAGATCAGTCTTCTTTGGCCTCTTCTTCCTTCGGCCAATCGCGAATGTACGCCTTGAGCATCTTGTTCTCGAAGTTCTGCTCTTCAAACACGGCCTTGGCGACGTCGTAGAACGAGATCACGCCCATCAGCGTACGGCTGTTGAGCACGGGCAGGTAGCGCACATGGTGCTCCAGCATGATGCGGCGCACTTCGTTGACTTCGGTTTCTGGCGTGCACGTGACCGGATGATCGTCCATCACCTTGCGGATGGTCGTGCCCTCGCCCACCGTGCCGTGGCCCTTGGCCAGGACCTTGATGATCTCGCGGAAGGTCAGCATGCCGACCAGTTCGCCGTACTCCATCACCACGAGCGAGCCGATGTCGTATTCCGCCATCGTCTGCACCGCCACCTGGAGCTTGGTTTCCGGGGCCACGGTATAGAGCGTGTTGCCCTTCACGTGAAGGATGTCGCTGACTTTCATATTGCGTCTCCCAGAGTATCGGGGTGCCAGTCTGCCGGGGGGCGACCGCGCGCGGGTTGTGGTTATGGTTGTGCTTCGATCCTAGCCCAAATCCAAGGGCTTCGACAAGCGCATACCCTCAAAAATGCTGCAGAAAAACCTGTCAAAAACCGCGCCCGCTCGGCGTTTGCCCGGGATGCACCGCAACAGCGAGCAGTGCTAGCATGCCCCGTCTCTACCCTCATTCGGTGCTTGAATCCATGTCCAAAGCCCGCTTCGACACGCTGGCCCTGCATGCCGGCGCCGCGCCCGACCCGGCCACGGGTGCGCGCGCTACGCCCATCCACCTCACCACGTCATTCGTGTTTCGCGACAGCGAACATGCCGCATCCCTGTTCAACATGGAGCGCGCGGGTCACGTCTACTCGCGCATCTCCAACCCGACCGTCGCCGTGTTTGAAGAACGCATGGCTGCGCTGGAAAACGGTGTCGGCGCCATCGCCACGGCCTCCGGCCAGGCGGCGCTGCATCTGGCTATTGTCACTCTGATGGGCGCGGGCTCACATATCGTTGCCTCATCGGCGCTGTATGGCGGCTCGCACAACCTGCTGCATTACACGCTGCGCCGCTTTGGCATCGAGACAACCTTCGTCAAGCCCGGCGACATCAACGGCTGGCGCGCGGCCATCCGCCCGAATACGCGGCTGCTGTTTGGCGAGACGCTCGGCAACCCGGGGCTGGACGTGCTCGACATCCCGACCGTGGCGTCGATCGCGCATGACGCGGGCGTACCGCTGCTAGTCGACTCCACCTTCTCCACGCCGTGGCTGCTGCAGCCGTTCGCACATGGTGCTGACCTGGTCTATCACTCGGCCACCAAGTTCCTGGGCGGACATGGCACCACCATTGGTGGTGTGCTGGTCGACGGGGGTACCTTCGACTACGTGGCAGCGGGCAAGCACCCCGAACTGACCGAGCCGTACGCGGGCTTTCACGACATGGTGTTTGCCGAGGAAAGCACGGTCGCTCCCTTCCTGCTGCGCGCCCGCCGAGAAGGCTTGCGCGACTTTGGCGCCTGTATGAACCCGATGGCGGCGTGGCAATTGCTGCAAGGCATCGAAACGCTGCCGCTGCGCATGGCCCGCCACGTAGAGAACGCCCGCCGCATCACCACCTTCCTGGCGAGCCACCCGATGGTGGCGTCGGTGGCCTACCCGGAGTTGGAATCACACCCCGACCACGCCTTGGCCAAGCGTTTGCTGCCGCGTGGCAGCGGCGCCGTGTTCAGCTTCGACCTGCGCGGTGATCGGCGTGCCGGCCAGCAATTCATTGAATCGCTCGGCCTGTTCTCGCATCTGGCCAACGTGGGCGATGCGCGTTCGCTGGTCATTCACCCGGCATCGACCACGCATTTCCGCATGGACGCCGATGCGCTGGCGGCCGCCGGCATCAGCGAAGGCACAATCCGCCTGTCGATTGGCCTGGAGGACGCCGACGACCTCATCGACGATCTGAAACGCGGCCTGAAAGCCGCCGAGCGCGCGATGTCGGCCGCGCCTGGCAAAGCCGCACCCAACGCAACCGGAGCCCGCTGATGGAATGGACCGTACAAGGCGAACGCGCTTACGCCTACACCGGTGGCAGGCCGTTCAATCCGGCGCTGCCGTGCGTGGTGTTCGTGCATGGCGCGCAGAACGATCACTCGGTCTGGGGGCTGCAGACCCGCTGGTTTGCGCACCACGGTTTCAGCGTGCTGGCGGTTGATCTGCCCGCACATGGCCGCAGCGGCGGTGCGCCCCTGCAAACCGTGGAAGCCATGGCCGACTGGGTAATGGCGCTCGTCCAAGCCGCAGGTGCCACGCAGCCGGTGATGGTAGTCGGGCACAGCATGGGCTCGCTGATTGCACTGGAGTGCGCCTCGCGATACGCAAGTCGCGTGCGCCGCATTGCGCTGGTGGCCACCGCCTGGCCGATGAAGGTGTCGGATGCGCTGCTCGATGCGGCGCTCAACAACACGGCCAGCGCGATCGACATGGTGAACGTCTGGTCGCATTCCAGCCTCGCCAACAAACCGTCGGCGCCAGGGCCGGGGTTCTGGATGCATGGCGGCAGCCAGCGTCTGATGGAACGCGTGGCGCACGGCACCGAGGCCCCCGTCTTCCACACGGATTTCTCCGCCTGCAACGGCTACGCACGCGGCGCCGAGGCCATGGCAGCCGTACAGTGCCCGTCACTCGTCATCGTTGGCGAGAAAGACCAGATGACGCCCGCGAAAGCAGGCCGTCAGGTAGCCGCAGGATTGGCGGGCAGCCGCGTGGTGGGCCTGCCTGCCGGACATGCGGTCATGGGAGAATGTCCGGACGGCACGCTCGATGCGCTGATTGCCTTTGCGCGCGAACGCGAGCCGGCCGCAGCCGCCGCGTAACTGCGCCCGTCAGGATCCAGGAGACGCACCATGGCCACCACCGAGCCCCCCACCTTCGGCAGCTTCGCCGAGTTCTATCCGTTCTATCTGGGCGAGCACCAGGACCGCACCTGCCGGCGCCTGCATTTCGCGGGGTCGAGTGTTGCCCTGGTGTGCCTGATCCTGCTGCTTTTTACGGGTGACCTGTGGTGGCTGCTCGGAGCGGCAGTCAGCGGTTATGCGTTCGCGTGGGTCGGGCACTTCGGCTTTGAGAAAAACCGGCCCGCCACCTTCCGTCACCCCTTCTACAGCCTGATGGGCGACTGGGTGATGTACCGCGACATCTGGACGGGGAAGATCCCGTTCTGACCGATCAGGCGCGGGCGGCGGCAGGCATTGCCGACGCCGACGCCGGTGCGGAGGCCGCCTGCGTAGCGGCCGCCAAGCCACGTTCACCGGTGGCGAACACGCTCTCCAGCGTGCTATCGAGCGCGGGATTGTGCAGTTGAGCAGCCAGCGCGTGGGTATCGCCCAGATGACGCGCCAGCGACGTGCGCGGCAGTCGCGGCAAGTTCAGCACCAGCCGTTCATAGAGCGGCCGCAGCGTAGTCGTGTGCGCATCGCACAGCATTGCCCAGTGCGCTTCGCTGCGATCCTGTTGCAGCTTGCCGACCAGGTGCAGTGACTTGAGTTTGGCCAACAGGTCGGCGAGGTACTCCGCCTCCAGTTGCAGACGCCGGCCGATTTCGAGTTCAGCCACCGTACGCGGCGCCTGTTCGCGTGCGCGGTACAGCAGCAGCAGAACACCCAACGCATCAAAGAACTCGCTGCCCGGAAACGTACGCCGCTGCCAGTAGCCCTGGCGGATGATCGGCAACGTCGATGCAATGGTCGCGCCAAGCAGCGTCACCAGCCAGCTCACATAGATCCACGTCAGAAAAATCGGCAACGTGGCAAAAGCGCCATAGACGGCGGTGTACGTGGGAATGTGCGCCACATAGGAACCAAAGATGCGCTTGGCGACTTCAAACGCCACGGCGGCAATGAGCCCCGCAAGAAACGCATCACGCCGCGCCACATAGGTGTTCGGCACAAAGACATAAAGCATCGCAAACGCAATTGCCGACAGCAGGATCGGCACCACACCCACAATCACGCCCAGGCCGAACGGCAGCTTGTGCACATAGCCCGCCGAAATTGACACCATGTACGAGCTCACCGACAGGCTCGCACCGATCAGCACCGGACCAAACGTCACCAACGCCCAGAACACGAGCACACGCTGCGCCAGCGGCCGGCGTTGACGCACGCGCCAGATGGCGTTGAGCGCGTTCTCGACCGTCAGCATGGTCATGACCGACGTCACCACTAAACCGATCAGGCCAGCAGCCGTCAGCCCCTTGGCGTTGGTGGAGAACTGGTTCAGATACGTGAGGATCGGCCGGCTGATGTTGCCGGGCACGAGGTTGCTGAACATATAGCCTTCGATGTCCGCACGAAAGCTCTTGAACATCGGAAACGCCGTGAACAGCGCAAACGCCACCGTCAGGATCGGCACCACCGAGAGCACCGTCGTGAACGTCAGGCTGCCGGCCACCTGCGGCAGGCTGTCTTCGCCCGCCCGGCGCAGCGCATAACGCGACAGCGCACGCAGCTTGGCGGCATTCCATTGACGAAGCGCACGGAGATCAAAAAGCATGAAGAATGAGGCGGCGCAAGGCCAATGAGGGAGATGGGGGGCGCAACTATAATACCGCGACGCTCTCAACGCTTTGTTATGAAAGATATCCTGGTCCTGTACTACAGCCGTCATGGCAGCACCCGTGCGTTGGCCGAAGCCATCGCGCAAGGCATTGAAAGCGTGGACGGCGCCCAGGCGCGTGTACGCACCGTGCCTGCCGTCTCCACCGTATGTGAAGCCACGCAGCCCGACGTGCCCAATGGTGGCCCGCCCTATGTGGAAGTGCACGACCTGGAAGAATGCGTTGGCCTGGCGCTGGGCTCGCCCACACGTTTCGGCAACATGGCCGCCCCGCTCAAGTACTTTCTGGATGGCACCACGCCGCAATGGCTGTCGGGCGCACTGGCCGGCAAGCCTGCCTGCGTGTTCACCTCCACGGGCAGCATGCACGGTGGGCAGGAAACCACCCTGCTCTCGATGATGCTGCCGCTGCTGCACCATGGCATGGTCATCCTTGGCCTGCCGTATCAGCAGAGCGAGTTGCTTTCCACCGATGCCGGCGGCACGCCCTATGGACCGTCGCACGTCGCGCATCGTGGCGACACTGCACCGCTCACCGCCCACGAACGCACGCTCGCTACGGCCATGGGCCGCCGGCTTGCACAGACTGCCCTGAAGCTCGCAGCATGACCCTCGCCGATCACCCCGTCGTCGAATCCCGGGCGCTGTATGTGCTGAGTGTCTGCAGCCTGGTCACGCTGATCGTGCTATGTGCCGCGTGGGAACTGTGGCTCGCGCCGGTGCGCCCGGGCGGCTCGTGGCTCGCGCTCAAGGCACTGTTGCTAGCATGGCCGCTGCCCGGCGTACTACGCAGGAACCGCTACACGATGCAGTGGGCGTCGATGTTCATCCTGCTGTTCTTTACCGAGGGCATCGTGCGCGCAACATCCGATGCCGGCCTGTCGCGATCACTGGCGTGGGTGGAGGTTGTGCTCAGCGTGACGTTCTTCTTCGCGACGATTTTCTACCTCCGTCCGTTCAAGCGTGCAGCCAAGGCACACGCCAAACAGAACACCTGACCTGCCATGACCCACGATGCGTTTCTGCAAGCCTGCGTTGACGCCATCGGCGCCACGTATGTCCTGACAACGCCGGAAGACCAGGCACCCTATCTGACCGATTGGCGCAAGCGTTTCACTGGCCGCGCCCGTGCGGTGCTGCGTCCGGCCGATGCTTTGCAGGTGGCGGCGCTGGTGCGGCTGTGCGGTGAGCATGCGGTGCCGATGGTCCCGCAAGGCGGTAACACCGGCCTGTGCGGCGGCGCTACGCCTGACATGGAAGGCAACGCGGTCGTCATCTCGGTGCAGCGCATGCAGCGGGTACGTGCGGTGGACCCGATCAACAACACCATCACCGTGGATGCCGGCTGCATTCTGGCCAACGTGCAGCAGGCCGCAGCCGCGGCCGATCGCCTGTTCCCGCTAAGCCTGGCCGCCGAAGGCAGTTGCACCATCGGCGGCAACCTGGCGACCAACGCGGGCGGCACGGCCGTCCTGCGCTACGGCAACGCGCGCGAGCTGTGCCTGGGGGTAGAAGCCGTGCTGCCAAACGGCGAGCTATGGAACGGCCTGCGCGGCCTGCGCAAGGACAATACCGGCTATGACCTGCGCGATCTGTTGATCGGCGCGGAAGGCACGCTCGGCATCATCACCGGGGCAACGCTGAAGCTGTTTCCGCAGCCGCGCGCCAAGGTGACGGCGCTGGCGGCACTGCAATCGCCGCGTCAGGCGCTGACCTTCCTGTCGCTCGCACAAAGCCATTCGGGCACGCTGCTGACGGGTTTCGAGTTGATGTCGGCGTTCTGTCTGGCGTTGGTGCGCAAGCACTATCCGCAGTTGCGTGTGCCGTTTGCGCAGGCGTATCCGCAGTACGTGCTGCTGGAACTGTCCGACCTGGAGAGCGAAGAACACGCCCGTGCGCTATTCGAGGCGCTGATGGAAGACGCACTGGCCCGCGGCGTGATCGACGATGCAGCGGTGGCGGAATCGATGGCGCAATCGCGCGACTTCTGGAACCTGCGCGAGCACATCCCGCTGGCCCAGGCCGACGAAGGCAAGAACATCAAGCACGACATTGGCGTGCCGATCTCGCGCATCGCAGACTTCATCGACGTGACCGACCGCGCGCTGGCCGCCGCCTACCCCGACATCCGCATGGTGACCTTTGGCCACCTCGGCGACGGCAATCTGCACTACAACGTGTCACCGCCCGAAGGGCATGCGCATGAGGCTTTCCTGGCGCATCAGGACGGCATCAACCGCATCGTGCATGACAGCGTGCATGCGCACGGCGGCTCGATCTCAGCCGAGCACGGCATCGGCCAACTCAAGCGAGAAGACAACGCACGCTACAAGAGTGCGGTCGAGCTGGCGGCCATGCACGCGATCAAGCAGGCACTGGACCCGCGCGGCCTGATGAATCCGGGGAAGGTGTTGTAAGCCGCGTCGGTTTCAGCCGAGCAGCTTGAACATGTAGTTCGCCGCGGCAAAGAGAATCGTCGCGGCCAGCAGCCACAGCAGCAGGCGCGGCACGCCACTGGGTGGCAGGCGGTGACCCGCGGCGTTGGAGCGGTCGCCAATGCGCCCACTCTGCGCGTTGCGGACATACATGGATCGTGACGTCCCTGCCGGGCGTCGTGCGTGACGTGTACTCATTCTTCGTTTCCTCCCTGCCCCATGGCTGACGCCTCGCCTGGCTCCCTGTTGCCGGCGAAACACAGCAGCTTCCCAAGGCTGCCCAAACAAGACTCCCATTTCCCGTCTGGTCGGAACCGAAAAAGACATCCGTCACGCCCTTTGGCGTGTGTAGGCACAGCGTTCCACGTCGTTGCGCGGAATTTCGAGTTGAATCGTTACTTGTTATGGCACTACCCGACGCCACGAAATGTATCAAAGAATCCCCCTAATGGGGGGTATGTATTTTAGGTATCTCCATTTGGATGATGCGTGGGAACGACGCTTGCGGACCGATTGGGGCCAAACCGACCTTATTGCACTGTCACGGAGCCATCCATGCATTCCGCCCAGCCCGAATTGAGCTTGCGCGCGCACATTACGCCGCCAACACCGCACGAGCCTCCGCCACATCCACCACCCGAGATGCCGCCCCCGGACGAGCCGTCTCACGACCCTGTCCATGACCCGGAACCGCTGACGCCGCCGATCGAACTGCCGCCCGGCGAAGTACCGCCGGAAATCCCGCCCCAGCGCTAGCGCGCCGCGGTTTTCGGCATCCGCCATCTGTTAGAATCGCGGCCTCCCAGGCATCCGGAGGCCGTTCGTCGCTAACCTGCCTGGGCAGCGCACACATCTGCCCATAGCTCAGTTGGATAGAGCATCGGCCTTCTAAGCCGACGGTCGGGGGTTCGAATCCCTCTGGGCAGGCCAATTGCCACACACGTTTTCAGGTAAACAGTCGCAAACTTTCAGGTGTCATTTTCCAATCATGTACGGGCCATGTACGGGCCGAGCGTCCATGCCAGGGAATGCGCATCAACGCGACGAAGTCACCAGTGAGATCGAATACCTCGTGCTTGCCACTTCCTCTTGGCAAGGTGCGACACGACGGCCAATGAGTTTGACGTTCACAACAAGGCCCGGACAATCCCCGCAACCCGAATGAAGGCCGACGGTGCTCACCGGGGTCCGAGAACAGCCCCACTGGGAAGCCAAGCTTGTCGACCTGGGTCAGCGACGTCAGTGTGACTCCGCTCAGGCCCACCGACTGAATAGGCGTTTCATCACCCTAACAATCTCGACGCGTTTCCCGCAAAAAGCGACCGCCCGCTCGCGCGAGTACGCACCCTTCCGACCGCTACACGTGACTGGATAAGCGACAGCGACGGGGTTTGCTCGCATCCCATGCTATGTGCGATGCAGGGAATTGATTCAAGACTGAGACAAATTCGGATCGCCATTGCGTCCGGCACTCTATTCAGAACGCTCAAACCCTGGTGGGGCAAGGCGTCCCGGCATATGGCCCGCATATTGCTCAATGGCTGGCACGGCAGCGAAGCAAGATTGCCGGATAGAAAAATTGCCGGAAAGCATCGGTGGCGGCCACGCAGTTGCAGTTGGACGCCGACATACGATCGCGATACCGCCGGCTGTCATACCTAGAAGCAACACCGGGGGAGTCACCATGTCAACGCCATCGCCAGCACGAAGGCCCAGCCGGGCCTGGCTCCGCAACCTTGCGGGGCCCGCGCGCATCCATCCGCACCACAGGCTCTAGCCCCCGCGCCAACCGCGCAATAACCACGTGCTTTGCCGCCGCGAGCGCCAGGCACGCGGGGAGCATTCGCGCGTCTTTCGGGCGCGTGCCGATCGTGTATCCGACATCGAGAGGAGGCCAACCACCGCGAACCAGACCACATCCTGTTTCCAGTTGGGTTGCTCGTCCTTTTCACGCATGACCGGCCGGGCACCGAGTCCATTTTTCAAGGAGTTCCAACATGAAAGCACTTGCACTCAAAACCGCCCTGGCGGCCGCGCTGTGCTTGACCGCTATGGTCGCGTCTGCCGCGTCGACCACTTCGTCGTTTGGCGTGTCAACCACGGTCAATGCCATCTGCATCATCAATTCGGCCAGCGCGTTGGCCTTCGCGGCCTTCGACCCGAGCCAGGGCGCGCAGGCATCGACCTCGTCGATCAGCGTGAACTGCAGCAATACCACGCCGTTCAACATCAGCCTCGATGCCGGCGCCGGGCCCAGTGCCACGGTGGCCAGCCGCGTCATGACCAGCGGTGGCAACACGCTCACCTATTCGCTGTTCCAGGATTCGGGCCACACCTCGGTCTGGGGCAACACGGTTGGCACCAACACCGTGGCAGGCACGGGGGCTGGCATGGCACCCGCCAATGCCATCACCAAGACGGTCTATGGCCTGATTCCGAGCCAGCCGAACACCGTGCCGGGCAGCTACGCCGACACCGTGACGGTGACCGTGACGTACTGAGCTGACCACCAACACAAACAACACCCATTGGGGGAACCATCATGCAAACATCTGCCATCAAGGCCCTCGTGGCCATGGCGCTGGGTCTGACGGCGGCGGCAGCTTCGGCTGCGACCACCACCACGACCTTCGGCGTCTCGGCCACCGTCAACGCCACCTGCGTCATCAATTCGGCCAGCGCGTTGACCTTTGCTGCCTTCGATCCGAGCCAGGGCGCGCAGGCATCGACCTCGTCGATCAGCGTCAATTGCACCAACACCACGCCGTTCAACATCGGGCTGAATGCCGGCACCGGCACAGGCGCGACAGTGGCCAGCCGCGTCATGACCAGCGGCGCCAACACACTCACGTACTCGCTCTACCAGGACACGGGCCACACCTCGGTCTGGGGGAACACGGTCGGCACCAACACCGTGGCGGGAACGGGTGCAGGCATGGCAGCCGGCAACGCCATCACCAAGACCGTCTATGGCCTGATCCCAAGCCAGCCGAACACCGTGCCGGGCAACTACGCCGACACCGTGACGGTGACGGTGACGTACTAACGCCGGCGTAGGGCTCCGGGCCGCTGCCCGGGCCCGAGCGCGGCTCGACACAACACAAGATCTGGCGGAGGAACCATGTCAATCCTATCCATCCGACAACGTCTGCGCCGACTCGCCATGGGGGTGGCGGGCGCGGGCCTCGCCTTGGCGTGCACGCTCCCGCAGGCCGCGAACTTCACCGTCACCCCCGTGCGGGTCGAACTCTCTCAGCAGCGCCCCAGTGCCGCGCTGACGGTGAAGAACGAAATGACCGACGAATCCGTGGTGGTGGAACTGCGCACCATGGCATGGACGCAAAACGGCGGCGAAGACGCGTACGCCCCGGCGCAGGACCTGCTGGCCACACCGCCCATATTCACCCTAGCGCCGGGGGCCACGCAGGTCATCCGCGTTGGCCTGCGCCACCCGCCCACCGACGATCGCGAAGTGTGCTATCGCCTCTTCCTGCGCGAAGTGCCGCCGCCGCCCAAGCCGGGCTTCGCCGGCGTGCAGATCGCGCTCGAAATGCGCCTGCCCGTGTTTGCCAAGCCACGCGTTCCCGCAGCACCGCAACTCAAGTGGCGAGCCGAGACGCAACCGGATGGCGCGCTGGCACTGACGGTCAGCAACGAAGGCACGGCGCATGCGCAGGTGGCCAACCTCGTCGTTACTGCGGCCGGGACTGAGCGGCCAGTCGCCACGCACCCCGAATTCGCCTATGTCCTGCCTGGGCAAACGCGGCGCCTGTTGCTCCAGCGCACTCCCGGCGCACCGGCAGTCACAGGCGGCGCACTGCGTCTGAAGGCGTACTCCGATGCCGGCGACATCGATTCGGCCCTGGCGCCCGAGACCCGCTAAGGCGATCACCGCCCTGGCGATCTTGGCAACCGCCCTATCGGGAGCAGGCATGGCACTCGCAAACGATGCGCCGCGCGCACCGAGCGCACCGGCGCCCAGCCGCACCGGCGCCAGCGCTGGTGGCGACATTGCCGAGCTGCTGCTACAGCTCGACCTCAACCAGCAGGGCTTGGATGACACGGTGCTGCTGCTCAAAACCAAGGGCGGCGAGCTGTACGCCTCGGCGGAAGACCTCAAGCGCTGGCGTCTGCGCCAGCCTGAGGTGACACCGCTCGCCCACAATAACGAGGCGTTCTACCCGCTCAAGGCCATTGCCGGGCTGTCATACCAGTTGGATGAGGCCCACCTGACCATCGCGGTCACGGCGCCGGCGCAGGCGTTCCTGCCCAACGCATTCGACGACACGAACAAGCCCACCGCACTCGCAGCCAGGCCCAGCCTCGGCGGCTTCCTCAACTACGACCTGCTCGCAGAACACGCCACCGGCCAGACCCACGCCACCGGACTGTTCGAAGCCGGCGTCTTCAACGGCTTTGGCACGGGCGTCACCAGCTTCGTAGCCAACAGCGGCAATAGCGGAGACAACACCCACCACCTCATCCGGCTGGAGAGCACGTGGACCAAGGACCTCCCCGACCAGCTCACCAGCGTGCGCGTGGGCGATGCGATCAGCCGCGCGGGCGCGTGGGGCCGCAGCGTGCGCTTTGGCGGCATTCAGTACGGCACCAACTTTGCTGTCCAGCCCGGCTTTGTCGCACTGCCGCTGCAGAGCATCGGCGGGCAGGCTGCGTTGCCGTCAACGGTGGACGTCTACGTCAACAACGTGCTGAGTTCGCGCAAGGAAGTCGCGCCGGGGCCGTTCTCGATCACCAACGTACCGGTGGTCACCGGCCAAGGTGACGTGCGCGTTGTCGTGCGCGACCTGTTGGGCCGCGAACAGGTGATCAGCGTGCCGTTCTACGCAAGCGCCAGCCTGCTTGCCAAGGGGCTGCAAGATTTCTCGTATGAGGCCGGCGCCGAGCGCACGAACTTCGGCACCGACAGCAACGATTACGGCCGCGCCTTCGCCGCCGCGACCCATCGCTTCGGATTCACAGATTGGCTGACGGGCGAAGTGCACGCAGAAGCGCAGCGCGAACGCCAGACCCTCGGCCTGGGCACGGTGATGCTGGTGCCGCCGGTCGGCGTCTTCAGCGTGGCGGGCGCCGCCAGCCGTGGGCAGCAAGGACACGGTGGCCTCGTCTCGTTCGGGCTCGAACGGCAGGCAAGCCCGATCAGCCTGGGCGTGCATACGCAGTTCGCCAGCCCGCACTTCACACAACTCGGGCTCGAACCAGGCCTGCCCGCACCGCGCCTGCTGAGCAGCGTAAATGTGGGCATGGCACTGCCGGGCAACGGCTCGCTGGGGCTGGCTTATGTGTATCTGGACAACCGCGATGGCCAACCGAGCCAGCTCGCCTCGATCAGCTATGGCACAGAGCTGGGGCGCTTCGGTTTCGTGAGCCTGGCCATCTCCAAGACATTGCATCAGACCGGCGGGCTGATCGTCGGCCTGAACTGGACGTTGCCGCTGGGCGAGCGCACCACCACCTCCGTCAACGTGACCAAGCAGCAGGGCCGCACCGATGTGCAAGCGCAAATGCAGCAGGGGCTGCCGCCCGGCGATGGTGTTGGCTACAGCGTGCGCGCCAGCCAGCTCGGCACGTGGGACGTTGCCCTGAACGCGCAGAACCGCGTCGGCACTTACCTGTTGGAAGGCGCTGGCAACGGCGGGCAGGCGGGGGTGCGTATCGGCGCCTCGGGTGGCATCGCGGTGCTGGACGGGTTTCATCCGACCCGCCGCATCACCGACAGCTTTGCCGTGGTCAAGGTGCCCGATTTCCCCAACGTGGGGATCTACGCTGACAACCAACTGGTGGCCAAGACCGACGCAAGCGGCGAAGCGCTTATCCCGCGGTTGCGTGCGTACGAAAAGAACGCGATCTCGCTGGAGCAGTTGGACCTGCCCTTCGACGCCAAGGTGGGCACGTTGTCGCTGGATGCCGTGCCGTACTTCCGCAGCGGCATGGTTCTGCAGTTTCCGGTCACGCACGCGCACGACGCACTGCTCACGCTCAAGCTGGAGAACGGCAGCGACCTGCCCGCCGGCGCCACCGTGCAGATCGCCGGGCAGAACGAGACCTTCCCGGTCGGCAACGACGGCGTGGTCTACCTGACTGGTCTGGCGGCGCAGAACCGTCTGCGCGCGAGCTGGCGCGGCCAGGACTGCGATATCACCGTGCCATTTCCAACCGGCGCACAGCCGCTACCCGATCTCGGCATCTTCGTTTGCAAGGGAGTCCAGCCATGACACGCTTTCCAAATGCGATGCGGCCGCGGCGCGCATCAGCCCGGACCCTGCTGGCGGGCGTGGCACTGGCTGCGCTGGCGTCATGGGCGCCTGACGCGCTGGCCGTAAGCTGCACCGTCACCGCCAACGCGCTCAGCTTTGGGGCCTACAACACTTTAAGCAACCTCACCGGCACGACAACCGTCACCATCACGTGCGGTGCGTGGGCCGGCAGCAATTCGATCAGCTACACGCTAACCGCCAGCGCGGGCTCTGGCACCTATGCCAACCGGCAGTTGCTCACGGGCAGCAATGTCATTGCGTACAACCTATACACCACGTCCGCTGACACCAGCATCTGGGGCGACGGCAACGGCGACGGAACGGTCACGCTCACCGGGACGGTGACCAAACAGCAAGGCACGGTCAACCTCACCATCTACGGCAAGATCAACGGCGGGCAGAACGTGGTGCCGGGCAGCTACGCAACCACAGTGCCGATCACAGTCACACTAACCTACCAATGACATGACACGTGTCCGGCGCCAATGCCATCGGGCGGCCGGGGCTCACGCAGCTTGAAAGGAAGGAAGATCATGGAACGGATCGACAAACTCCCCGCCCGCTGGTGCCTCGAACCGATCGGCAAGGCGAGCTTGCCCTGCGTCTGCGGCATCGTGCTGGCGTTCTCGTGGCAATCTGCGCCGGCTGCCCAGGCACCGGCCAAGGCACCACACGTCGCCACGAGCCACATCGCCGTCGGCGCCACGGTGCAGCCTTACGCGCATCTGACAGCAACACAGCCGGGCCAGCTCATCATCGCCAACAAGGACGTTAACCAGGGCTATGTGAGCGTGCCGAACGGCAGTAACCCCAGCGGTACGCAACTGACGATTAAGACGAACGACCACGCTGGCTACACACTGGTGTTCCAAGTTGCGCCCGCGGAACAGGCCCTGTTCAAGTCGATCCAAGTCTTCGGCCTGGGGACGACTGTCACGCTCCCCGCAACCGGGGGCAAGGTCACGATGCCCTTCCCCGGGCCAACGGCCAATTTATCCCTCACGTACCGCTTCAACTTGGTCAACAAGCTAAAGGACGGCACCTACGCTTGGCCGCTGACGATCTTGAGCCAACCGGACTGATTGGCGGCGCCACGCTAGAACGCTGAGTTGCGAGCATGGGCTTGGCCACGCTCGAATCGATTGCGAAAGCTAACCGGACGACTCACCGACGGGCACTACGTGATCTTGGTCTTCTTGCGCCGAGCATTCGCGCGCGACTCTCCGTAACTATCGTTCCTGCCCTCATCGGCGACTTGTAGCCGAGCGCAGATTACGGAACTATCCGGACACAGCAAAACCTGCCGCCAAGCCAACTCCGTAGCTTGTGCTCCACATCACGCTAACTGGATTTCCTCCTGGTAGGCCTGCTTTGATTTGCAATGCGCGAACACCTGCATGCATTCTTGCGCAGTCATTGAGCGAGACGGTTGTTTCACATCCGCCTTACAGCGCCGATGTGCTGACATGTGCGACTTTTGCGCGCACTTGAGCGATGAGCTGCGACAATGCGCGTGCGCGACGGCGTGTCGAAGATGCGTCGCGATGCTGCGAGCCGCTGCCGGCTACACGAAGCTTGCCTCTTTCGACTAGAGCGCAGACACAATCGGTGCAGTCGATGAGGAAAAGTACGAAATCCGCCTATACAGTGCCCATAGGAACAGCTGGCGCATGCACGCATCGCTCTGGAACCAGACGCGTGCCAGTTTGCTCATCGTTGCACCGGTTTCTGCTGCTGCCCGCCGTGCAAAGCGGGGCGCTTTGAATCCAGCCTGCGCGGCATTGCCCTGAACATGGCGGCGATATCTATTCGGTATGCCATAGCCGCTCCGACCGAACGCGCATCCGATGCCGTGGATCGCAGGCAGTGGCAGCGAGGAGAACAGCCTCAAGAGAATAGGCCGAGCCCGCTGAGCGAAAGAGGCACGGCGATGCACGGTGTTGCACTCCTGGCGTAGTTGCCTGACGCGCCGTCAAACGTTTCACAAGGCGTCAGCTAAGACGGCAGAAGCTAGCAAGCCAATGAAGACACCTACTGATCAAGCGACCATCCTGGGTTAGGCACGTTTTTCCCTTCGCGATAGGTCCAGCCCGCGCCGCACGTGCGGCATGTGAACGTGCTCACTGTGACGGCCGCGGCCTTAGATACTTTGATGCGTTGTGTGTCGGTGATCCTTAGGGAAGCATGGCCTGACACACCAAGTCGACCGACTTCAATGGCTAGGCAAGCGCGGCAGAGTGTCATGCCAATTCCTCTCTCGAATAACGTGGACCCGATATAGCGCGCGGGCATTCGTCCGTTTCGTCTTCGGTCTAAACGCCAAAGACAGGAGCACCATACTTCAACAGCAATTGCTCGATCTGGCTCATGTCATCGGTGCGCGGTGTTCTGTCTTCTGTCACGCGCGACGGGCCGCCGTACACGGCCGCCACATGCCTGCGCACCGTCAGTACATCATTGGCCGGCGGCGCGATGATGACGGCATCACCGGGCTCGTGCCGGTAGCTGCCATCTTTCCAACCGTCGGGCGTGAGGTGCAGCTCTTCCCATTCATCGCTAACAGACATGGTGATTTCCTTTTCGTTGATTCTGGGGGGACGCCTGCCGTTGCAGCAAGCGGAAAAGCCACCCGAGGCGGCTTGCATGGTTCAGTTGTTGTGACGAGGTGCCAGACGTGCGATGGCGGCTCTTCCTGCAAGCCGGGCTGCATTTCTTGCGAGTGCTTCTGTGCGATGTACGCTGTGGCGCATCGAGACGTTGGCGAGGATGCGCTCCACGCCATCGCTGTACTCATTGATGAGATAGGTGGCAAACCAGACGCCTGGCTCTTGCTCGATCGGATACACGGACACCGTGTAGGGGGAAGGGACTTGGTTCAATAGACTGCTAGGTTTCGGGCGAAGGCTGATGGCAGGTGTGGGCAGGCCACTTCTTGCTGCTGACGAACGCCACGATGGGTAAAGCCAATGTCGGCGTGTCACGCATTCAGATGCATGACGCAAACCATTGGCAACGAGGTGACCGCACTTGCGCAGGCTGGCACGCCTAGTACATGCGCGCCGCATACGGAGCGGATAAACCGCCGGTCAGGTAGGTGATGGGCTGCGCGGCCCAGGGTGATTCGGGTGTACGCCCGACGGGTGGCTGGCGCTTGTTGTGTTGTCTTGCTCGGCACCCGGCCCGATCAATTCGAAGAACGGGCTAAGGTGGCGCATGGTAACAGCTTCTCGCCACCATGGCTTCGTGCGAGCCTCAATGACTTGCCTCGCGCGTATCCATCGAGCGGTACCGGCCTTCTTTGATGTGCAGCGGCAGCAACGTACACACAACATGAGGTGCTAGAAAAGAGCGGCCCCATCCACATCCAGGCGTTATTTCGGGGATGATCGCCCTTATCCTTGACAGAACCTTGCGATACCGGTACACCTCGTGCCGCAGGCTTTTCAAGCAGTTACTCCGATGTTTTGGGTTGTCACGCCAAGCGACACCTTTTTCTCTCTGTTCCTTCTTTGATTGTCATGCCTGGTGAGCATGGGCTCATCCAGAACGTTTAAGGCATCCAACATGGAAACCGGTATCGTAAAGTGGTTCAACGACTCCAAGGGCTTCGGCTTCATCACCCCTGACGCGGGCGGCAACGATCTGTTTGCTCATTTCTCTGAGGTTCAGGGCAATGGGTTCAAGTCGCTTCAAGAGGGGCAGAAGGTCAGCTTTGTGTCAGGCGTAGGCCAGAAGGGCCCCGTCGCGACCAAGATTACAGCGATCTGATCCATCTCGCCCGTAATAAGAAACCCCGCCACGCGGGGTTTTTTTTCGTCCCCGCATATGGCCTCGCGCCCGACATACAGCGCACGCTGCGGGTACCGCCATAGGTAGCTGTTTTGAACGACACGCCCCGACAGTGCCTGGTTCGCCTTTGCCTCTTGCGTTCACCTGCCTCTCCCCTGAGCGCGAACAGCATGTTTGCGGTACTTCGGAAGATAGTGACGTCGTCGTGCTGTTATGGGAGTACAGTGGGGCACCAACAATGGCGCGCCGGATCTTGCATCCGTTGGTACGAGCATTTTTACCCGCACCTGTGATCACAGCACTCGGTGGCGCCCCCCTACGCTGGATCAAGCCCTGCACGCTGCCATCCTCGCCTGTTCCGCACACGGACGCTTGCCCGTCGATGCTCCGACTCGCGATGTAGGTCATGGAGATCCGTGATGCTCGACCTTATCGCGTTTACCAAGCCGGTGCTCGATGAAATTACCGGGCAGGATGTGCGGACCTGGAACTCTGGTCCGAGTGTGCTGACAGCAAACTGGCAGGTACCTGAACTCGACAGCCGCATCTGGCGTGTGAGAACGCTCACGATCGCATTCACGCACGATGTCATGAATCAGTTACTGCACGCGAATCACCCAGATCTTTGTCAGCTGCAATGCATGCTTGACCGCGTTCTACGGGCGCGCCTAGGGCTGCATGCCCAGACAGACCTGGGAGATCGGACGCTCATGATTACCGTCGATCATCTGGGGGTGGTTCAAAGTTAAGCGAACCGAGAGTTCAAAGTTGTCCAAGCAACGCCACCAGGAACACCTGTGGATCGTGGGGCACCGGTTCAGGGGTTGAGTGACTCTAGACACCTGCACGAGACAACTGCGCTAGGCCGGCTCAGCACGCGCAAGCGCCCGAGCACTCGCTCTCGCCACAAGCGAGTCCTCTGCAATAGCAAGCGGTTGTATCGGTGCAAAAGCAATTCGGCTGACGTCTTCCTCGGGCACGCTCGGCGCATTTGGCAACATGGCGACAACCCACTCAGGGTGATTATCCGCCGCCTCGTTCGCAATCAAGCGTGCGATGGTGGCCAGCGCCAGGCCGCTGATGAGATCAAGCGCGATCTCGATCGGAATCCGGCTGAACCACCGCTCATCATGCGCGACACGGTCTACACCTTGAGCGCAATTGGCGTATTCGGGCTGCACACCGTTTTCGTGCAGCAATACCAGAGCGATTCGAACAATCCGTGGGGCACCATCCGCTATCGCACGGTCAACGCCGGTGGTTTCTTCACGACGAAGGTGCCTGGTATCGATGCGGCGGTCACGATCCAATACATGCGAACAGTCGCGTCGCACAACGCCAAGGCCGGGGACCTCACGCAGATTCGGATCATCAAGGTGTTCTGACGCCGCCGTACCGGTGCGCGTCGTCGATGCGGGTCCAGTTGGCACCCTTGTCGTCGGAGCGATACACGGCGTCCTTGCCGTTGATCGTTCCGTCTCTCAAAAAACAATCGGATAAGAAAAAAAACGCCTGCCCCAAGGTCGAGAGAGAACGGAGGTAACACGGGCAGGCGGGAGCCAAAATTTTCCGCTGCTTACGTAGCGTTCGAAAGCAGGTTGAGACCAAGGGCAATGTGGCGAGCACACGCCCTTGCCAGTCAGCATCACTCGGGCACCAGTTCTCTGGATGGCTGCGCTTGCATATGCCGATCCTCGGGGGCGTTGGCCACGTTGCCGGGCCGGATCCTGAACCAGATGGAGTACATCGCCGGCAGGAACACCAGAGTCAGGATCGTCCCGGCAAACGTCCCGCCGATGAGCGTGTAGGCAAGCGCCCCCCAAAACACCGAATGGGTCAGCGGGATGAAGGCCAGGATGGCGGCCAGCGCGGTGAGAATCACCGGGCGGGCACGTTGGACAGTCGCTTCCACCACTGCCCTGAACGGATCCAACCCTTCGTCCTTGTTGTGCTGAATCTGCCCGATCAGGATCAGCGTATTGCGCATCAGAATGCCCGACAGCGCAATCAAGCCGACCAGCGCGTTGATGCCGAACGGCTGCCCGAACAGAATCAGCGTGGGCACCACACCAATCAACCCCAGCGGGCTGGTCAGAAACACCATGACCATCGCCGGGATGGATCGCACCTGGAAGATGAGGATGACCAGCGTGATGGCCAGCATGATCGGGAACAGCGGCAGCATGGCCTTCGTCGCCTTGCCCGATTCTTCGATGGAGCCCGCCTGTTCAATGCGATACCCGCTCGGCAGTTTCTCGATGATGGGCTGAAGCTGCTTGCTGATGGCGCCCGACACATCGGGCGGTTGCAAGCCGTCGGCGATATCGCCACGTACCGTGATGGTCGGCATGCGATCGCGCCGGCGGATGATGGGTTCTTCCATGCGCACATCGATCTTACCGACCTGCGAGAGCGGAATGCGTTGCCCATTGGCACCGGCCAGCGTGAAATCGCCGATCTTGGCCGGGTCGAGCCGAACGCCACCGGCTGAACGCGCGGTCACCTGCACGGTACGGATGTCCTCGCGCACGGCCGTCAAGGGAATGCCGTTGAGCAGGAATTGCAGTTGCTGTGCGACGGCGCTGGAGGTCAGCCCCACGGCTTGCAAGCGGTCCTGCTGCAAGGTGAAGTGCAGCGTAGGTACGCGCGTGCCCCAGTCGGTATTGACTGTACGCATCATTGAGCTGGCGTCCATGACGTGCTGTACATCGGTCGCGATGCGACGCAATGTCTCCGCGTCCGGGCCGGTCACGCGATAGGCCACCGGGAACGGCGAATACGGACCAAACACGAGTTGCGTGACACGCACGCGCGCCTCCGAGGCCAAGCCATCAGCAACGGCCTGGCGCAGGCGCTGCTTCAACGCGTCGCGCTCTTCCTGACTGTCGGTGCGAATCACGATCTTGGCGAACGACGGATCCGGCAATTCCGGCCCCATCGCCAAGTAGAAGCGTGGTGCCCCTTGGCCGATGTAGGCCGTCACGATCTTGGCTTCCTTCTGCTTGGCGAGCCAGGCTTCCAGCTTTGCGGTCGCGGCGTCTGTCTGGTTGATCGACGTGCCATAGGGCATCTGCACCTCGACCAGCACTTCAGGGCGATCCGAGATCGGGAAGAACTGCTTCTTGACCACTGCCATGCCCACGATCGCCAAGGCGAAGAGGCCCACCACCGCACCCGCGACCAGCCATTTGCGTGCGATCACACGGCCAAGCAGCGCACGGAAGTGGTTGTAGCGCGGCGTGTTGTAGATCGCATCGTGGCCACCTTCGACCTTCTTGAAGTCGGGCAGCATCTTCACGCCCAGGTACGGCGTGAACACCACCGCCACCACCCACGACGCAATCAGCGCAATGCCGACGATCCAGAACATGTTGCTGGTGTATTCGCCCGCAGTGGATCGCGCAAAGCCGTTGGGCATGAAGCCGACGGCCGTCACCAGCGTGCCCGACAGCATGGGCGCCGCCGTGTGGCTCCATGCATAGGCCGAAGCGGCCACGCGGCTGTAGCCCTCCTCCATCTTCACCACCATCATTTCGATGGCGATGATGGCGTCGTCCACCAGCAGGCCCAGCGCCAGAATCAAAGAGCCCAACGTGATGCGGTCGAAGTTCTTGCCTGTCGCGGCCATCACCACGAACACGACGGCCAGCGTGAGCGGCACGGCAGCGGCCACCACCAGGCCCGCGCGCCAGCCCATGCTGACGAAGCTCACCAGCATCACCACCAGCAGCGCGGCAAAGAACTTGAGCATGAACTCGTCAACAGACGCGGCGATGTTGACCGCCTGGTCCGTCACCTTGGTCAGGCTCATGCCCAGTGGCATGTCCGCATTGATGGCACCGACTTCCTTGTCGAGTGCCGTGCCGAGGTCGAGCCCGTTCCAGCCCTCGCGCATCACGATGCCCAGCAGCAAGGCGGGCTGCCCACCATTGCGCACCATGAACGTGGCGGGATCTTCATAGCCGCGCTTGACTGTGGCGATGTCCGACAGCTTCAACGTACGGCCCTGCGATACCACCGGCGTATCCCGGATCTTCTGCAGCTCGTCGAACGCGCCGTCCAGGCGGATGAACACCTGCGGCCCCTTCGTCTCGACCGAGCCCGCAGCCGTCAGCGCATTCTGGCTGTTGAGCGCGGCAAACACCTCTTGTGGGCTCACACCCAGCGTCGCCAGCCGGTCATGTGAAAACTCGACGTAGATACGCTCGGACTGCTCGCCAATGATGTTGACCTTCTTCACACCCGGCACGTGCAGCAAGCGCTGGCGCAGCGTCTCCGCATCGCGCACCAGCGCACGTTGCGGCTCGCCCTGCGCTTTGAGCGCAAACAGGGCAAAGGTCACGTCCGAATATTCGTCATTGACGATCGGCCCGATCACGCCGGACGGCAGGTTGCCCACCTCGTCGCCAACCTTCTTGCGCGCTTGGTAGAACTCTTCTTGCACTTCCGAGGGCGGTGTGGTGTCGAGCAAGGTCAACGTGGTGAATGCGAGACCCGGCCGCGTGTACGTTTCCGTGCGGTCATACCAGCGCAGCTCCTGCATGCGCTTTTCGATCTTTTCGGCCACTTGGTCCTGCATTTCCTGCGCGGTGGCGCCGGGCCATACGGTGACGATGTTCATCACCTTGACCGTAAATGCCGGGTCTTCCGCGCGCCCCAGCTTGAAGAAGGAAACGAGCCCTGCCAGCGAGATCAGGCAAATGAGGAACAGCGTGACGGCACGCTCACGCACGGCAAGTGCCGATAGGTTGAAACGACCTTGGCTCACAGTCGCCCCCCCGCGATAGCAGTGCTGGCGCCCTGACCCGCCACGCGGACCTGCTGGCCCTCACGCAGCAGTTGCGCGCCAAGCGCGACGATCCGGTCGCCCTGCTTGACCTGGCCGGCAACGCGCGCGCCTTCGTCACCAAGGCGAACAATGGTGATGGAGCGCCACGACACCTTGGCCGGGTCGCCCTGGATGACCCACACGCCCGGGCCCTTGCCGGCATCGAACACGGCGCCGAGGGGCACCTGCAGATCGCCTTGCGCAGTCGCCAGCCGATCGGGAATCTGGATCGTGACAGTGGCGCCCAGCGGGGCGTTGGCCAGCTCGCCATCCAGCACATAACGCGCTTCGTACGTGCGGGTAAGCCGGTCCGCAGCGTCCGACAATTGCCGCAGTTTGGCAGGCGTGCCATCGCTTTCCTTGCCGAACAGCGTGGCCTGTGCGACCGAGCCGATCGCAGGCCGCAACGTTTCTGGTAACTGGACCACCGCTTCACGGCGACCGGCATGGGCCAGGCGCACTACCGCCTGCCCCGCGCTGACGACTTGGCCAGGCTCGGCCAGCGTTTCCATGACCACGCCGTCGCCATCAGCAACGAGTTCTGCATAGCGGCTGGCGTTGCGCGCGACATCGGCCTGGGCTTCTGCGGCGCTCAACTGGGCTTTGGCTGCATCCGCCGCAGCCTTGGCCTGGTCATAGGCCGAAGCGGAAATGGCACCGGTTCCGCGCAGATCGCGGTAGCGCGCTTCATCTTCCGCCGTCTGTTGCGCGCGTGCCTTTGCAGCCGCCACGGTTTCTTGCTGTGCATGCGCGGCGAGCTTCAGATCGACCGGGTCGATACGCATGAGCGGCTGCCCACGCTTGACGGTTTGTCCAGCGTCCACCAACCGCTCCAGCACCTTACCGGGCACACGGAACCCGAGGTCGCTCTGCACCCGGGCAGCGACGACGCCCGTGAACGAACGCGATGCCGAAGCCACCGGCTGCACGAACTCGACACGCACCAAGGGCGCCTCGGTGCGTGGGTCAGCAGGCGCCTTTTCGCCGCAGGCGATCAACACCAGCGGCAACGCAAGGACAGCGGTAGAGGTAACGAAGCGACGCGAAAGCATGAAAGCCCCATCGACAGAATGATTTGGGCTTTCATTCTTGTTCTTGTGACCAATTTAGTCAATGGTCACAAAGAAAAAAACTGCGCATCAGGGGGAAAGGCTTCGGAGGACGAGACTGGAAAGCAGCCCGGGGGCCACCTCTGTGTAGTCAAAGCTGTACTGCAAAAGCAACGGATTCATGTACGGGCGCATGACCAGGTAGATGGCCGCCGTGGTCTCGTCCAGCGGCGTCTTGCGCTCAAAGTCTCCGGTCTCCCGGCCTTCCTGCAGCACATCGCGCAGCAGTTGCTGGATGCGCCCCTCATAGGCGATCACCGACTGCCAGCGCTCCGTCGCTGCCGAGGCCGCGATCTCGTACAGCTTGCGGTCGTGGGAAAACAGCCGAAGGCTGGCTTCCGTCAAGGCTTTGAACATGCGGCGCAGCTTATCCGGTGCAGAGGTAGCCTCGCCTAAAGCGGCATTCACGTCGGCCTCGATCTCGCGCAGGCAGTTGGCGCAAATCATCTCGCCAATGGCCTGCTTGGACTCGAAAAACTTGTAGATGTAGGCCTTGGAAAAACCGATGGCCTTGGCCAGATCGGACACGGCAGTCTTCTCGTAGCCGTAGCGGCTGAAGTGCTCGGTGGCGGCGGCGACGATCTGGTCTCGCACGTCGTGGTCCGCCGGGCCGCGGGCGGAAACGGGGTAAGGAGTGGTCTTCATGGGCTCCAGCTTACGCCAGTCGAGATAGTTGAACAACTTGTGACCAATTTGTACTATAGTCACTAAAAATTTCGATGGACGTCGCCATGTTGCCAAAACACTCCCTTGCGGCCCTCCTCGTTGCCAGCCTGGCAGCCGGTTGTGCCGTCGGCCCAGACTATGTGAAGCCCGATGCGCCGGTTCCCGAACGATTCCTGGGCCAGACGGCAGTCGAGCAGCGCCCGGCCAATGCGGCAGCCGATCTATCCACGTGGTGGGCCGGCTTTGGCGATCCGCAACTCACGCAGTTCGTGCAACTGGCGCTGGAACAAAACCTGGACCTTGCCCAGGCTTTCGCCCGGGTCACGCAAGCACGTGCGGGCTTGGGGGCTGCCAATGCGGCGTTGCTGCCCTCTGGCAACGTCACGGGCCAAGCGGCGCGTGCGTACCAGTCCGTTGAAACCCCGTTGGGCCGCGTCCTGAATTCGAGACCGGGCTTTGACCGCTACGGCAACGCGTTCGAGGCCGACGCCAACGCAAGCTGGGAGCTGGACGTATTCGGCGGCCTACGCCGTGGCCGCGAGGCTGCGCTGGCGGACTACCAGGCCTCCCAGGCCGGTGCGGTCGCCACACGGTTGGCCGTGGCCGCGCAGACGGCCGATATCTACATCACCCTCCGCGGCTTGCAAACGCGCCTGAAGGTAGCGCGCCACCAAGTGCAGACGCAGGAGGCATTGCTCGCCACCATCAACCTGCTCTATGGCAAGGGACTGGCGGCGGAGCTTCAAGTCCGGCAAGCCGAAGGCGCACTGGCTCAGGTGCGCGCTTCCATCCCACAGCTTGAGGCGGGCCTCGATGCCGCGATGAACGCGCTGGACGTGATGCTCGGCTCACTGCCGGGCACGCACCGGACCGAGCTGGCGGAAGACAAAGACATCCCAGCCGCTCCGCAGATCGCGATCAGCGGATCACCGGGCGAGCTGCTGCGGCGCCGGCCTGACCTCATCGTCGCCGAGCGCCGCCTCGCGGCCTCCAACGCGCGCATTGGTGTCGCCATCGCGGAGTACTACCCGAAGTTCTCGCTTGGCGGCTTGCTCGGCAGCGCCACATCGGTGGGCGCCGGCAGCCTGTTCGGCAGCGGTGCCAGCCAATTTGCAGGCGTGCTCGGCCTGCGCTGGCGCCTGTTCGATTTCGGCCGTATCAACGCGCAGATCGATCAGGCCAAGGGACAGGAGGCAGAGATGCTGGCCGCGTACCGGCTCGCCGTGCTGCGCGCCACGGAAGACGTGGAAGACGCCTTCTCTGCCTTGGTCAAGCGCGAGGAGCAAGCCGTTGTGCTCACACAAGGCGTGGACTCGCTTGGCCGCGCGCGAAACGCCTCGTTCGCCGCGTACCAAAAGGGTGTCGTCAGCCTGATTGAAGTGTTGCAAGCCGACGAAAGCCTGTTGCGCGCATCGGACGCGCGCGCTCAGGCGCAAACGGAATCCGCGCGCGCTGCCGTTGCGGCGTTCAAGGCGCTGGGCGGCGGCTGGCAGCCCGACCCATCGACTGCCGTCGCCAGCAAATAGTCCCCTCGCAAGAACCGATTTTCCGCAGCACCTGCCCACTCATCCAGCAAAAAACTGCCATGTCGAATTCCAGAGTTATTGTGATTACCGGCGTGTCCTCCGGCATTGGCCGTGCGACCGCCGCAAAGTTTGCCCTGCGGGGCTGCCGCGTGTTCGGCACGGTGCGCAACCTCGCGACAACACAGCCGATCGCCGGCGTTGAACTGGTCCAGATGGATATCCGCGATGAAGCCTCGGTTCAGCAAGGAATCGAGACCATCATCAGGCAGGCGAAGCGCATCGATGTGCTGGTCAACAGTGCAGGCGTGGCTCTGCTCGGCGCAACCGAAGAAACGTCGGTTGCCGAAGCGCAGACGCTGTTTGACACCAACGTGTTCGGCATCTTGCGCACCACGCAAGCCGTGCTGCCGCACATGCGCGCGCAACGCTCGGGAAGAATCGTGAACATCAGCTCGGTGCTTGGCTTCCTGCCAGCGCCCTACATGGGCCTGTATTCGGCATCCAAGCACGCGGTGGAGGGCATGTCCGAGACGCTGGATCACGAGGTGCGCAAGTTCGGCATCCGCGTGGCGCTTGTCGAACCCTCGTTCACCAAGACCAGCCTCGATACCAACGCGCCGCAGGCGGCGTCCAAGGTCCCGGCTTACGACGCGGAGCGCAGCGTCGTGTCCCGGACCATTCAACAAGCTGTCCAGAACGCACCGGACCCGGATAGCGTCGCCCGCACGGTGGTCGATGCTGCACTGGGTGCGTGGAAGATGCGCCGCACACCCAAAGGCGAGGCATCCCTCCTGCGCAAACTGCGCCGCTTCATGCCGGCAGGTCCGGTCGACTCGGGCCTGCGCAAGACATTCGGACTCTCCTGAGGTTGGCTGCGCGGAATGCATCCGGCGCGCTCCATCGGAACTGACGCACCTAGACAACGCCACAGCCACGGCGTCCGCCACGATGGCACCGGCCGCACCTAACGCGCAGCCTGCCGGCGCATCCCTTGGCCGGTGTTCTGGATCGCCAGTGTGGCGGCATTCCTTGTGTCGATGGACGGCACGATGCTGTTCGCCGTTTTCAGCGCCTTACGCGCAGGGTTTGCGCAAGCCAACACGGCGGACCGTTCCTGGGTGCTGAATGCCTACACCGTCGCCGGGTATTTGTGTCTCAAAGGCAGGGCTTGCAACAAAAAGCAGCTCGCCGGACTGCAGTTTTCCTGTCTTGTGCCGATAACCGGCGGTGACGGCGTGCCACGCACGCGCCAATACCGCCCCCAGATCGGCTGCAGTCTGCCTCACGAACCAGCAGACGTGCGGTCTGTCGTCGCGCCCAAGACCACGACATGCCCCTTCGTCCCTACGCCCAACGGCTGGCCACCTTGGCAGGCCACCATCCCTTTTTCGTTGGTGCACTGGGGACGTTGCTGACACTGGTGGTCCTGTCCATCAGCGTGCTGACGCTGTGGGCAGACCGTGAAACGGCCATCGAGCACGCTCACGAAACCTCAAAAAATGTCGCCGCCGTTCTGGCAAGCCACGTCTCGCGCACCGTCGACTCGGCAGATCAATCGCTGCAGATGCTGATCGCCGAGATCGACAAGCCCGGCATCCGAAACCTGGATCCAGAGGTACGGCATGACCTGCTTTTCAGCCAGACGGCCTCCGCCCAGCACCTCACGGGCATGGGCATCACCGACGACAAGGGCCAGCTCGTTGACGGTTGCTGCTCCCCGACGCATCACTGGAATTTCAGCGACCGCGACTACTTCATCGTCCACCGCGACCACGCAAACGTTGGCCTCTATGTGTCCGCCGTCTATCAGGCACGGTCACGCGCGGGCGTGGAGGCCATTGCGCTTAGCCGAAGGATGAACCGACGGGATGGGACATTCGCGGGCACCGCGCTGGTCGCAATCGACCTCGACTACTTCAGGCAACTTCTTGAAAAGCTGGATGTCGGGCCGCGCGGCGTCACTGCCATTGTCCGCATCGATGGAACACTGGTGGCGAGAAATCCGCCACCTAGCGCAACCCGCGCGTTCAGTCTCAACAAATCCCTCGTGTTCCCGCGCATGGTGAATCAGGAGTCGGGCTTCTATGTGGCGCCCTCGGCCAGCGACGGCGTGCTACGCCTATACACATTTCAACGCGTGCCAGGCACACCATTCATCGCCGTGGTCGCCCCGGCAATGGACGATGCACTTGCAGCCTGGCGGCGGCTGTCATGGATCGTAGGACTATCGTCACTGTCCGTGAGTCTCGCGTTCTGCGCAGGCGTATGGCTCCTCGCATTCGCCCTGCGTGGGCGCGTGGCGGCCGAAAACCACCTGCGTGAGCTGACACAAACCGACCCGCTCACTGGCCTGAAGAACCGGCGCGCACTGGATGTCGTACTGGAAAACGAGTGGGATCGCCTGCAACGCAACGGCAGTTGTCTATCCGTGCTCTTTGTCGATGCCGATCACTTCAAACGCTATAACGACGAGCACGGACATGCACAGGGTGACAACGCGCTCCAGTACCTCGCCAACTGCATTTCCAAGCATGCGCGACGACGCGGCGATCTTGCGGCCCGATACGGTGGAGAGGAGTTCGTGGTCGTGCTTCCCGACACTGACGAAGCCGGTGCCACGCAAATCGCTGAAGCGATACGTGCGGAAGTCGAAGCGACCCGTACCACAGTTGGCAGCCCGGGCTTGGCACCATTCACAGTGAGTGTCGGTTGTGCCACCGCGCGCCGATCAAGCTTTCCGTCATTGAATGCATTGACTAAGGCCGCGGACGATGCGCTCTACGAGGCTAAGCGCAGAGGACGGAACTGTGTTGACTACGCGACAACACCCTAGTCTCGCAGACCGGGCATGCACGCAGTGGAGCCCGCGATGAGCGGTCGTTGCGCGTCGAAGCGCGATCAATGTTGGGGGTTTCTTCACGATGAAGGTGCCCGGCATCGACGCGGCGGTCACGCTCCAATACATGCGGACAATCGCATCGCACAACACCAAGGCCGGGGACTTCACACAGATTCGGATCATCAAGGTGTTCTGACGCTTCGGTGCGAAGGTGGAAGGCGTGTGGCTCGCGTGCCGCATGCCTAGCACGCACATCAGCACTAGAACCGGTACCCCACCGACAGAAAGCTCGCCAGCGGGTTGATCCGCACCTTTGTCGTCGTTGTCACGGTGCCAACCGGCGCCTGCGTCGTCAGCGTCGCCTTGGTGGACAGCCACATATACGACACCGATGCGCCAATCGACCAATGCGCGTCGATGTTGTACGTCAGGCCCGCATTGACGATCGGCGCGAACGACTTGCTCAGCGATGCCGTGGTCGGACCGACCAACATGGAGCCGGTTGTTGGCGAAGCGAGAATCTGCCCGGTCGCCAAGGGCCTGCTGAGTTCGATGTCCCGATACCAGACGTAGGCGAGACCGGCGCCCAGATAAGGCCGGATACGCGCGGTTGGCTCGCCAAAGTGGTACTGCACTTGCGCGGCCGGACTCCACGCCCGTGCTGTGCCCATCTCGCCGACAGACGCCAGCGATCCGGTCCCGTTCAGGTGCAGCTTGGGTGGAATGCCGAGCACCGTTTCGAGGGCTACACGGTCCGTGACGAAATACCGCGTGGTGAGCGCGAAGGTATTGGCGTTAGCCAGTGTCGACCCGCTGCCGGGCACTACGGCCGATTGCCCGAGGGCATTCACGGTCAAAGGCTGGCTGGAATCTTGAGGAGCGAGATGCATCCAGCCCGCATTGACGACCCACTGCCCTGCCGACTGCGCATGGGCGAGCGAGGTCGCCGCGAGCGACAAAAGCATTGCCGCGCGTGTGTACTTCATGTTGTCTCCGATTTTTGTAATGTGGGAACTGCAACTGCAGGAATGCGCCGCCATGCGGCGCAGGGCACTTCACCCGCTCACGATGGGGTGAACGGGCGAGGAATTCCTCCTTCGGTCAGGTGAGCCGCAACGCTGGCCCACTCGCCTTCAATTGATGGAAAAGGGAAACGGGAACCGGCCCAGCACTTCACGCGCAGCGGCCGTCGATGCCGATGCATCGAGCTTTACTGAGATCGACAGGCCTCTTGATTTGTCTTCGGCGACATCCAACGCGTCAAACGCAATGCCCGCATCCCCGAGCGCCGCAGACAGGGCTTCGCGTGTTTCACGGTGCCTGAGTGCGGGCTTGAAGATCTTGCCCACGGCAGTCAGGGGCATCGTTTCAAGGATGTTGACCTGCCGGGGTAGCGCGGCCCGTTCCCCAATCTCTGCCTTCAGGAAGGCCAGTAATTCAGCTTCCGTTGCAGACGCACCGGCACGCAACTGCACGTACGCAACCGGCAGCTCCCCTGCATGTACGTCCGGACGCCCGACGGCAGCGGCAATCTGTACCGCTGGGTGACGATGCAGTGGCGCTTCGATGGTGAGCGGATCGATGTTGTGGCCGCCTCGGATGATCAGCTCCTTCTTGCGGCCCGTGAGCCAGAAGTAGCCTTGTGCGTCCTGCCGAGCCAGATCGCCGGTGTTGAGCCATCGCTGGCCGTCCCCCGTATCGATCCAGAGCCCCTTGTTTTGCTCTGTCTGGCGGTAGCCCGCGAAGACATTGGGGCCCGACACCAGCACCACGCCGACTTCATCGACAACGCAATCACGCAGGTACTCGCCGCCATCGCCCAGTACGACGGTCTTCATCTGCTGCGTGGGAACGCGCAGGCCAATGGAGCCAAGGCGGCGCTCGCCCATCGGCGGATTGACGCTGCTCACACATGTGGCTTCGGTGAGCCCATAGCCCTCGAGGATCTTGATGCCGGTCTGTTCCTGGAAGCGGCGAAACACCTCCACCGGCATGGGTGCTGCGCCGCATAGGCCGTATTCGAGCGATTTCACATCCCGCCCGCCAACAGGCACTTGCAGCAACGAGGCGTACAGCGTCGGTACGCCGCTGAAGAAGTTCACGCGATGGTGCTCGACGATCTCCCAGAAACGCTGGATCACGCCCTCGCCGCGATAGCCCTGCGGCGTGCCAAGCACGACATGCGCGCCTTTAGAAAACGGCAGCAGCCCCGTCACCAGAACGCCGTTGACGTGGAACAACGGCAACCCGCAAAACACGACCTTACCGGGCCCGATCCCGTCACCCAGCACCTGCGAGGTGCTCCACGCGTTCGCCACTTCGTTTCCATGACTGCGCATGGCGATCTTCGGCAGGCCCGTAGTGCCACCCGTACAGAAATACGAAGACGCATCTTGCGCAGCAATGCGTCGCCCGCTGTTCAGGCCGTCCGCACGTTGCGCCTGGACGGCGCTGTTGAAATCGTGGATACGTACCGACGTCGGGACAGCGCCGTGCAGCCCTTGCGGACCGAGCAGTCGCAGGGCCTCGTTCTTTTGTATCTGCGCGGCACATTGCGCCGCGCCATGCACCCGGTCGACCAGATTCACCAGCACCAGGTGCCTCAGGCTCTTGATGGCAGGCAAGTGCGGTTGCAGCTTGGCCCAGGTGTCGGTGCCTGGAAACGGTGCCAGCGTGACCAACACCGATGCGCCGGCGGCATTGAGCAACTCGGCCAGCGCGGCCCCTTCGAGCAGCGGGTTGAAGGCCGCGACGATACCGGCAGTCTGTCCGCCCCAGATCACGAAATGCGTCTCTGGAAGGTTGGGCAACACAAATGCGATCACGCTGTCTTTCTTGACGCCAATGCTGTCGAAGAAGTTCGCCGTCTGCGTGATGCGCGCGAGAAGCGCCTCATAGCTCCACGTCTGCGGCGTACGGTGATCATTGACGGTCAAGAAGAAGCTCAGCGCCGGCGCCTTCGGATTCAGGCTGGCGCCACGGCGGATCATCTCGTAGGTGCTCTGTGGAAGATCGAGTGGAAGACCGTGCGCTTCCGCAACTTCCACGTCGCGCAAGCTGGCGAATCCGGACATGGTTTTCACTCCTCGGCGACGATGCGATTGCGCTGCGCGCCCAGATCGATCCGTCCATCGGACGAATGGATACGCGCTTCCACCACATCGCCCGATTTGAGGTACTGGGTTCGCCCAGCTTGCACCTTCAGGAACATCTCCCACTTCGCCTTCTCGGGCAGCATCGCAGCGACCTTCTGCTTGGTGGGCGACGGGATCGACAGCGCGCAGCCCGCCGGCGTGCCGGTCGCCAACAAGTCGCCCGGTTCCAGGTCGTGCACGCGAGACAGTTCGGTCAGCGTCTCGGCGGGGCCATAGACGAGGTTGGCCGTCGTGTCGTTCTGTCGGAGCTTGTCGTTGACGGTCAGCTTGAGCTGCAGGCTTCTGAGCGCCGGGAAATCGGGCGGTTCCAGCAGCGTCAGCCACGGGCCGACCGGGCCGAACGTGCGGAACGACTTGCCCTTGTAGAACTGCATCTGCGGGATCTGGACGTCGCGTGCGGAATAGTCATTCACGATCACGGCGCCAGCCACGTACTCGTGCAGGTTGCCCTCCGTCACGTCGACCGCACCGTGAATGGCTTTGCGCATGACCAGCCCAAGCTCGATCTCGTAGTCGAGAAACTGCACGCGCTTCGGCTTGATCACGTCGCTATCGGCCGAGACGATGCAGCTCGATGCCTTGGTGAAGATCATGTTGTACGTCTTCACGTCCGGGTCCATGCCGGACTCGATCATGTGCTGGCGGTAGTTGGCACCCTGGCAGATGAACTGCTGGTTGCGCGTGACCGGAGACAGCAGCTTCACCGCGGACACCGCGAGCGCTTCCCCATTCAGCGCGGCAAGCTCAGTCAGCGTTGTATTGCGGACGAAGTCACCCGTCGTGGCAAAGGTGCCTGGCACCGGTGTGATGCGCGTATCCCGGATCACGCCCCACTGGACCTGACCCTGGTATTCAAAGCGAACGATATTGATCGACATGGCAAAAGATGCGTTGGGTGAATGAAGGCAGGACGCTTCCGGGCTGCCTCAGGCAAATATCTTGGCGAGCGTCACCAGCTTGCGGAACGTCAGGTCTGGGCTGCGACGCAGGTTGCGAACGAGCGCCGCGATAGCCGACGGTGTCAGCTTCGGCTTGGTGAAACTGGCGGGCATCGCCTGGCCCCACTGCGACATGGCCTCGCGGCTGACGGGGTGGATGCCCGTCGGCCGATCTGCGGTGAACAGGTCACCGTCGCAGTAGTGCTCGTGCTTGTCGCCCCACGGGTCTTGCCAGTAATCGAATATCTGGCTGCCGAGGATGTGCCGGCCCAGCCCCCAGGCGTGATCCCACCCCTGCTCCCGCAGCATGCGGTGCCCCATGCCGACGGCATCGGCATCGATCAGCTCGAAGGCGCTGTGGCTGTACTTCGAAACAAAACCCTGAGCGAGCGCGAGCGTGTGGTGATCGGCCGGCATGTCGCCCAGATCCAGCCGCATGAAGGCCACCGCAGGCGAGCCGTCCGGCAGTACCTGGATGTCACTGGGAATAAAACCGAAGTGCTGCGTGTACCAGGCGCAGGTCGCCTGGAAGTCGGCAAGCTCCAGGACAACGTGCCCCAGGCGGATCACCTCTGGCACAGCCGCAGGCGGCCGCTGTGTTTCGTTGATGCGCAGCGGCGCGTCAACCGAGTTGAGCGGCAACGGTGCGCGGTGCGGCAGCGCAGCCACGGGCATCTGACCCGCGACGGCATCGACACGAAAGCCGGACGGATCGACAAGGCGCACTCGATCGCCGCCACCCGGCAAATCTGATGGTTCCACCACCGATGCGCCAGACACCTTCGCGAGCGCATCCAACGCTGCGCGGTCAGCCACCTGCAATCCGAAACCGACAAACGCCGCCTTCGCAGCCTTGCGGACGACATAGCAGAACGGCGCCGGGCCGGTCCCGCGCAAGAGCAGCGTCGCGTCATCCCGCTGCACGGTCACGAGACCAAAGTCATTGAGGAACCGCTCGGCCTCTTCAAGATCAGGCCGGTCGAACATCAGGTACGCAAGCGCCGACGCCTTCGTCGTCGGCCGTGGATGACGTGCGGGCTGTGCTGTGGTGAGTTTCATGGCTAGACACTCAAGCGGATTGAACAGTTGCGGCAGTGGCTGGCATGGGGTCCGCCTGGCCGCCGAGCAGCGCCAGGCTTTCGCGAACGAGGCGGTCTGCCTCGGCGGCGGGCCCGTCATGCACCACCGTGCGGTCGGGGCGCACAACGGCCACCCACCCGACGGGCACGGCGTCCGGCAGGAACGCGCCGTTGATGTCTTCCCACACGCATTGCTTCTCAGAAGGCAGAGACTGCCCGCGATGCGCGATCTGAACGAACACACCGCCCAGGCGGGCAAATGCGGCTGCCGTTGCGGGCTCCAGCGCCGTGCGGGTGTCGCAGCCAAAGCTGACCAGCGTGTAGCCGTGGCCGAGCACGTCGTCGCTCAGGCACGTGCGCCCATCTGCATTCCTGACCCAACCCTGCGGAAGAACGCCGCCACGCGTCAGCTTTGTTGACGAGCATCCTTCGACAAAAAGCCCGGTCTTGAACGCGTTCTGCGGCTTGATGCGCAGCTCTTCAAACTGCGAGCGCAGCCCGGGCACAAGCCGGGTCAAGCGCATCAGGCCATGCGTCAACAGCGCGATCGGGGCGCTGCGCGGCATCACCAGCTTGCCCATGAACCGTGCGAGATTGATCATGGCTTTAGCATGCGGGCGGCGTTCTTCGTCATAGCTGTCGAGAATCCGTGCGTCCGCTCGGCCTTGCAGCACCCAGGCCAGCTTCCAGCTCAGGTTGGCCGCATCCCGCAGGCCAGCCACCAGCCCTTGGCCGACGAACGGCGGCGTAATGTGCGCGGCGTCGCCAACGAGGAAGACCCGGCCAACGCTGAACCGGTCAACAGTTCTGGCGTGGAAGCGATAGACCGCCTTGCGCTCGATCGTGATGTCGTCCACGTTGGTCCATGGCTGCAGCAACGCGCGAATACGGTTGTCCGACTCCATCTCTTCGCGGCTCTCCCCGGGGTGGAGCATGAACTCCCAGCGCTCGCGGCCGCCCGGGGCGACCATGTGCGGCGTGGGGCGCCGGTGGTCGCAGAGAAACTCAACGTGATCGATCGGCTTGGGCACATGACGCGCGTCGACGACGAGCCAATCCTCGGCGTACGTCGTGCCCCGGAATTCCTGCCCAATCAGGTGGCGCACAACGGAACTCGCACCATCGGCACCGACCACGTAGCGCGCGCGGACCCGGTGTACCTGACCGCGCCCGACATCGAGCGAAGCCAGCACGCAATCGGGCAGATGGGTGATGCTGAGCAACGTAGTGCCCAGCGCGATATGCACGCCATCGTGCGTGGCCAGGCGTGCGCGCAGGCAGCGCTCCAGATCGGGCTGATAGAACGTGACAAGCTTCGGATGGCCGTCCAGGCTGCCCAGCGTATTGACTCTGCCGAACTCCCCAAGCCAGGGGGAACGCATGCGCACGTACGGAATCGCTACCGTTTCGAAATCGCCCTCGCCGATACCGGCCTGTTGCAGGATTCGCAAGGCTTCGTTGTCCAGCGCAATGGCGCGCGGGGCCATATGGATGTCGGGAGCCTTGTCGATGGCCATCACACTCACGCCGTGACGCGCCAATAGATTTGCCACCATGGCCCCGACGGGGCCGAGCCCCACGACAAGGATGTCTACTTGAGATGGCAGGTCACTTCCCCCCGTGGGGCGTGAGCCATCCTCAACGCGCGAACTGGCACGCGCATGTGCATTTGTCTCCACCGCTACTCCGTGTCTTTGTCTACGTCTCTACCAGGCTTTCCTCGCCTTTTTGACATTAAAGTCATCACTGATGATTTTGTCAATATCGACGTTCGAATCTATAATTGCGGCCATAACAAGGATTGCAGACCGCCATGGCCACCACCGAGACTCGCCGAACACCGAAGCGCCCCACCGCGAAGACGCCCACGCCTGCGGCGCCCGCAGTTGAAGAGCGCGAGCCGCGTGGCGCGCGGCGCAAGCGTGAAACACGCGCACGTCTGCTGGATGCCGCGCTCGGGCTCATGGCCGATCGGGGCATGGAAGGCGTAGCCATCAATGAAATTACCGAGGCGGCGGACGTCGGTTTCGGGTCGTTCTACAACCACTTCGAGTCGAAGGAAGCCATCTACGCCGCGCTGGTGAGCTCGGTGTTTGAAGAGTTCGCCGATTCGCTCGACAAGGTCACGGAAGGGCTATCCGACCCGGCTGAGATCATTTCCGTGTCGGTGCGGCATACGCTGGTCCGGGCGCGGCGCGAGCCTGTATGGGGGCGCTTTCTCATTCGGGAGGGCTTCTCGGCGCGCGTTCTGACACACGGCCTCGGCCAACGCTTGCTGCGCGATATCGAGCGCGGTATTACCGCAAAGCGGTTTGTGCTTGCCGATCCGTTCATCGGCTTCCTGTCGGTCGGCGGCACGGTGCTCACGGCCATCTCGGCCGAACTCAACTTTCTGGCGCCGGATGCGCCGGCTGCCAATATCGTCCAGGAGCTGGGCTTCACGGGCGAGCATTTCCCCGAACGCACCGCCGCCGTGCTGCTCCAAACGCTGGGGCTCAAGCGCGCTGAAGCCGAGAAGGTGGCCGCCCGGCCGCTGCCCGTCGTGGAGATTGCAGACAGCGCAGCCTGATCTGATTGCCCGCGTTGGGGCGCGGGCGTCTATGGCGCCCGCTGATCGACCCACCTCACTTGGCCAACGTACTGGCCGCCGAATCCAAACAACCTGGCATCGGCCGCGCCGCCTCTGAGGGTGCAGCAGCGTAAGTAACCAGCGCCTCCGCCATCTGCGAAGCCAGCGTCTTCAGTGCGCGCCGATGGCCCTGCACCACGCCATCAATGCCTGCGGACACGTCCTCCCGGACGACGCTGCGGCACGTCAGCACTTGACGATCTTCCGCCGTGCGAATCGTCCATACGGCGTCGACTGAGACATGCGAGCCGCGCCACGATTCAAACCGCTGCACTTCCACAGCCACACGGTAGACCGGGTGTTTTCCATCGTAGGGAAGGCCGTGCAGGTCCATGACGCGGGTCTGCGACGCCATCCCCGACGAGAGCGCCGCGCGGATTTCATCGGCGACGGGCGAAGCCCAGCGATCCATCTCAAGCACGTCGACCTGGCCTGAACTGGTTTGCACCACCAGCCGCCTGCCGGCCACTGAGGGCGGGACACGCACTGGCAGCACGTCGACGAGCAACGCCGGTGCGGGTGCGGGTGCGGCCACCGCAACCCCATCGGCAGCACGCAAGCTATAGAAACGCGCCGGCGGCGAACTGCACGCCGCCAGGGCTGCGCAGGCACCTGCACCGGCAAGCACGCAGCGAATCGGGAACCAGGAGAACATCACCGCGCATCCCCCTTCTTGCCAAACAACAGCGATTCCGGATGGCGCTCCAGATAGTCCGTCAGCGCATTGAGCGATTGAAGCGTGCGGGTCAGCTCCTGCATCGCCTCGTGCACATCCGACTGGAGCGGCGAGTCCTGCCGCAAGGTGGCCTGTGCCGCATTGAAGGTCTGCTGCGCAGAAGCCAGCGTGTCCCGCGCCTGGGGCACCACCTCTGTATCCAGGTGACCGAACAGGCGGTTGGCGTTTTCCAGCGCGCCGTTCAGGTTGCTGCCGATCTTGTCGAATGGCACCTGGTTCAGCTTCTTCGCAATGTCGGCAAGCTGCACCTGCAACTCGTCGAGCGAATTCGGAACGGTCGGTAGCTCCACAGGCGAGCGATGGACATCGACTGTCGCGTGCGGCGCCTTGGGGAACATATCGAGCGCGACATACAGCTGCCCGGTCAGCAGATTGCCCATGCGAAGCTGCCCACGCAGCCCTTGCATGACCAGATGCTGCAGCAGCTCATGGCCGCCCGGTGTGTCGGGCGCAGGAAGCGACGTGTTGCTGCGCCGGCTGAGCCGCGACGGGTACAGCGCCATCATGACCCGCATGCTGAACGTCTTGGCCGCCTCGTCGTACTCGATGCCGATGTCGGTGACGTTGCCGAGCGCGATGCCGCGCAAATCCACAGGTGCGCCGACAGATAACCCACGCAGCGACTGGTTGAACCGCATGACAACGGTCAACGGCGCACCGTCGGGCTCACGCATTGCGTCCGCCTCGTCCGATGCCAGCTTGAACACCGTGTTGTCTGGCGGCGGTGGCCCATCCGCCTGGCCTTGCGGCGACTGAAACGCCAGGCCGCCGACGATGACGGTGGCGAGCGACTGCGTGTTCAGCTTCAACCCGCTGGAATCGAGCCGCAGATCCACCCCGCTGGCATGCCACCATCGCGTGTTGGCACCCACGTACTTGTCGTAGGGCGCGTTCACGAACACGTTCACCTGCACGCCCCCGCCTTGCTTGTCCAACGCAAAGCCCACCACCTGCCCCACTTGCAGATGGCGATAGAAGACCGGCGCACCAATATCGACAGACCCGAGCGAATCGCCGCGTAGCGAGAACTGGCGCCCTTGCTGATCGGTGGTGACGGAAGGCGGGCTCTCCAGCCCCACAAATTGGGTCTGGCCGTCCTTGGAGCGACCGATGTCCACGCCGATATACGCACCCGAAAGCAACGTGCCGAGCCCGGAGATGCCGCTCGCGCCCACACGCGGTCGGACCACCCAGAACCGCGTGTCCTTGGTTGCAAATCGCTCGGCTTCGTGCGCCAGTTGAATCTTCACCATCACGCGCTTGAGATCGTTGGTCAGCGAAATCGCTTGAATCGTGCCGATCTCAACGTCCTTGTACTTCACCTTGGTCTTGCCAGCCTCAAGGCCTTCGGCATTGGCAAAGGTGACGGTGACGGTCGGGCCTTTCTCGGCGATGGTCTTGGCGACGAGTGCGAGCCCAATCAATGCTGCAATCAGCGGCACGAGCCAGACCATCGAAGGCAGCCAGCGCCGCCGGGGCGTGATCTCGGGGAGGGGTAGATCGATAGGACGCATTGCTTGCAAAGGGAAGGAGGCAGATGGGTGTTGCGCGCGGAATCCGTTCAGGAACCGTCTCGCGCGGATTCGGCGCCGTGGGGGACGGCGTCCCAGATGAGCCGGGGATCGAACTGCATGGAGGCGATCATGGTGAGGATCACCACTGCGCCAAAGGCCAGTGCACCAGGACCCGCGGTGATGACGGCAAACGAGCCGAAGTGCACCAGCGCTACGGTAAGTGCCACCACGAACACATCCAGCATCGACCACCGGCCGATGCGTTCGACCAGGCGATAGAGCTGAGTCCTTTCGTGCGGGCGCCAGGCAGAGCGCCGATGTGCTGCGAACACCAGAAACGCCAGAATGGCGAGCTTGAGCATCGGCACCACCACGCTGGCAATGAAGACGACCGCAGCCAGGCCCCAGTCGCCGGAGGTCCAGAAGTACGCCACCCCGCTCAGGATGGTGTCGTCCTCCGAACGGCCAAGGGAGGTGCTGTGCATCACCGGCAGCAGGTTGGCGGGGATGTAAAGCAGTGCAGCAGCCAGAAGCAATGCGGCGGTTCGTGAAACGCTGGCCGGACGGCGTTCGTGCAAGGGCGTATGGCAACGACTGCACCGCGGGTGTGCCTCGCCGTCATGAAGCGGCTGCACGCTGCCGCATGTGTGGCAGACAACCAGCCCGGCCTGCTTCGCCGAGACGGTCTCCGGTGAGTCCGCCTCTACCGGTTCGTGGGGCAGCGATTCAGCGCGCAGTTCGGCCGACGGCGTTGCATCGTCCCGTGCTTCGATCTCGTCGCACGCATGCCAGAGCCTGTGCGGATCGAACCGCGAAACCATCGCCAGCAGTACCGTCAACGCGCCGAATGCAAACAGTCCGGCACCAGGAACCACGCGCGCGAGGCTGACCATCTTTACCGTCGTGACGAGCACGCCGAGCATGAAGACTTCGATCATTCCCCACGGCCGAAGCCATTGAAGGAACCGGATGACGCGGCGAAACCCGGGAGGCACACTACCCACGCGCAAGGGAAGCAGCACGTAAAGCAACGCCAGCAATTCCATCGAGGGAAAGAGCGTGGTCGTAAACAACACGACCGCAGCCACGATGCGCATCTGCCCCGTCCATAGAGACGAGACCGCATCAAGCAACGTGGCTTGCGACGTCATGCCCTGTGCCTTGAGCGCAATGATCGGGAAGCACTGCGCGATCACCAACGCAATAAGCGCCGCAACAACCATCGCACAGGTGAAGTCGAGTGTCGGGCGGGCGTGATGGGCGCTGCTCAGGTCGCTCGCGCAGCGCGAGCATCGGACATTCAAGCCGTCCAACAGTGGCGGCCGCCGAAACACGCGGTCGCATTCATGACAGGCAATCAGGTGGGCGGATTCCATGGGAGTGGCCTAGGCCAATCGGCATTGCAGGCGAAGCGCGGCACTCCACGCTTGAGGTGTAGAGGCCGGGCCTATCCAAAAGCAATGTCAGTCTTTGGCGATCGTCTGATCGGTGTTGGCGGGCAGTTCACCCATGGCCTGCAGCAACGCAGCCGTGTCCCTCATGCGCCGGCTGGTCGCGCGCACGGTGTCGAGCTGTGCATTCAGGTACTGCTGCTCGCTCGATTGCTCCGCGGATGCGGGCAACGCTCCCAAGCGGTGGCGCGATGCGGTCTCGTTGAACGCGGTACGCGCTGCTGTCGAAGCCACTTCGGCTGAAGCGAGCGTCTGCGCATCGTTCTCCAATGCGGCGAGCGTATCGGCAACGTTTTCAAATGCCGACAAGACTGCTGACTTGTATTGCAGCACCGTTGCGTCATACAGCTCCAGCGTGGCCCGGCGGTGCGCCATCAATGCGCCACCGTGGAAGATCGGCTGCGACAGCCCGGCGCCCACGGCCCATAACCCGCCCGCACCTGAGAGCAACGCCGGCCAGCTCAACCCGCCGCGACCGAGCGAGGCGGTGAGCGACAGGCTTGGGAAGAGCTGCGCGGTGGCCTCGCCCGCGTCTGCGGACGCCGCCTTGACGGCAGCGGCGGCGGCGCGGATATCCGGGCGAGCGCGCAGCAAATCCGACGGCACCGCCACCGGCACCTGGTGCGGCAACGAAAGACTGCTGAACTCCGGAACCGCAGGCGCTGCATCCGGTGTGCGCCCCAACAGTACGGCCAGTGCATGCACTGCGGTCGTACGCTGTTGGCGCAACTGCGGCAACGTCGCGGCCAGCGACGCCGCGCTCTGCGTCGAGGCCAACGCCTGTGCGTGCGACAACGCGCCCAGCTCATACCGCCGCTGGCTATCGCGCGCCGTAGCGTCGGCCACCACGACCAGACGTTCGGTCAAGGTGATCTGCTGATCCAGGGCGGATGCATTGATCACGGTGCCGACGATGTTCGCGGCCAGCGCACGCCGCGCTGCCTCGAGTTCGCAGCCGCGCACGTCCACCCGCGCGGCACTCGCGGCATTGGCATAGCGCGTCGCGCCAAACAGGTCGAACGTGTAGTGCGCCTGCAGCTGCCCAACGAACACGTTGTAGCGCAGTGCCTCGGGCCCCACGCCCGTAAGGTTTGGCGTGCGCTGGCGCGCCACCTCTGCCCCAGCATCGATGGATGGGAGTGTTGATGCCCCCACCTGCCCACGCAGTTCCTCCTGCGCGGCGGACAAGGTCTTCTGCGTTGCGGCCAACGTGGGGTTGTTGCGCAACCCCTCTTCCACCAACGCGTTCAACGCATCGGAACGATAGAGCTTCCACCATTGCGGCACCGGCGCGGCACCCACATCAAACTGCTGGGCTACGCCGGCCGCTTCCACCGTCTTCTCAGACTGAGTGGTCACGCCGTAGTGCTCCGGCGACGGCATGGTGGGCGGGACGCTGGTGGGCGCCAGGGCGCATGCCGTCAGGGCAAGCACCGACGTTGCGACGAGCGCGCACGTCATACGAGAGCGTTTCATGATCAATTCTCCAGGGCTGCGGTGCCGGCTGCAGGCAGTTCCCGTTCGTCGGGGCGGACCTTGAAGCACGCGGCATACAGCGCCGGCAGGAAGAAGATGGTCAGGACCGTGGCGATGGTGATACCGCCCATCAGCGCAGTGGCCATCGGCCCGAAGAAGCCCGAGCGCAGCAGCGGAATCAGCGCCAGCACTGCCGCAGCGGCCGTGAGCATGATTGGCCGGAAGCGTCGCACGGTTGCACCAATGATGGCGTCGAAGCGTTTTTGGCCCGCCGCGATGTCCTGGTCGATCTGGTCCACCAGAATCACGGAGTTGCGCATGATGATCCCGAACATGGCGATCACACCGAGCAGTGCCACGAAACCGAACGGCTTGCCGAACAGCAGCAGCGCCGTCACCACGCCAATCAGACCCAGCGGTGCGGTCAACACGACAATGAACGTGCGCGAGAAGCTCTTGAGCTGGATCATCAGCAGCGTCAGCACGGCGATGATCATCAGCGGCATCTCGGCGTTGATCGACGTCTGGCCCTTCACGCTCTCTTCCACCGCGCCGCCAACCTGGATGCGATAGCCCACGGGCAGCTTGGCGCGTTCAGCAGCGAGTGCCTGCTCGATGTCACGCGTCACGCCAATGCCTTGCGCGTTGCCGCGCACGTCGGCCTGCACCGTGATGGTGGGCTGGCGATCGCGTTCCCAGATCACGCCGTACTCAAGCTTGTTCTGCACATGCCCAAGCGCGCCGAGCGGAACCGGGCCGTTAGGCGTCGGCATTGCCAGGCCGGCGAGCTTGGCGGGGTCGACGCGTTCCGTCTTCGGTGCACGCAGATCGACGTTGATCAGCTTGTCGCGCTCGCGATACTGCGTGACCGTGTAGCCGGACAGCGTCATGGCGAGGAAGTTGGAGACATCCTCCGACGTCACGCCAAGCTGGCGCGCCTTGATCTGATCGATCTCGAACGACATCGAACGTTCTGCCGGCTCATCCCAGTCGAACTGCACGTTCTGGGTGCGGGCATCGGCGCGTACCTTCTCGGCCACCTTGTCGGCGATGTTGCGCACGGTGGCAATGTCATCGCCGCTCACACGGAACTTGATCGGGAAGCCAACGGGCGGGCCGTTCTCAAGCTGCGCGACACGGGTGCGGACACCGGAGAAGTCCTTCTCCAGCGTGGCGTTGAGCCAGTGCGAGAGCGCGTCGCGTTCTTCCACGTTCTTGGCCGTGATCACGAACTGTGCGAAGTTCGGCTGTTGGAGTTGCTGGTCCAGCGGCAGATAGAAACGCGGGGCACCGGTGCCGACGTAATCGACAAAGTGTTCGATCTCTTTTCGGCCATCCAGCGCTTTCTCCAGACGCTTTGCCTCACGCAGCGTGGCATCAAACGAAGCGCCTTCCGGCAAGCGCAGATCCACCAGCAGCTCAGGCCGCTCGGAATTCGGGAAGAACTGCTGCGGCACACGGGTGAACGCTGCCATGCCCAGTGCAAACAGCACGGCCGTCACACCCAAGACCGCCCATCGGCGCTCGATGCAGAACGAGATCCAGCCGGACAGACGCTGATAGAAGCCCGTGTTGTAGATATCGTGCTCATGACCATGTTCGGAGGCGCCGTTCTTGTGCTCCGGCAGCATGTGATAGCCCAGCAGCGGCACCAGGACCACGGCGGCAAACCACGACACGATCAGCGAGATGGCGGACACCTCGAAGATCGAGCGCGTGTACTCGCCCGTGCTCGACTTGGCCAACGCGATCGGCAGGAAGCCGGACACCGTCACCAGCGTGCCGGTCAGCATCGGGAATGCCGTGCTGGAGTACGCAAAGGCGGCAGCGCGCATGCGGCTCCATCCCTGCTCCAGCTTCACGGCCATCATCTCGACGGCAATGATCGCGTCGTCCACCAGAAGCCCGAGCGCCAGCACCAGCGTGCCCAGTGAAACCTTGTCCAGGCCGATGCCGAACATATGCATGCACAGCGCCGTGATCGCCAGCACGATCGGGATGGAGATCACTACAACCATGCCGGTACGCAGGCCCAGCGACACAAGGCTCACCACCAGCACAATCGCCACGGCTTCCCCGACCGAGCGCACAAACTCGTCCACCGAGTGCTTGACGGCGTGCGGCATGCTGGCGACCGGCGCCAGCTTGAGCCCTGCCGGCAGCGTCGCCTGCAGTTCGCCCGCCGTGGCGTCGAGTGCCTTGCCGAGGTCGATCACATCACCGCCCTTCTGCATCGTCACGCCAACGCCAAGCACGGCATGGCCGTTCGTGCGCATCTGCGTGACGGGCGGATCGTCGTAGCCGCGCGTGATCTTGGCGATGTCGCCCAGCCGGAACGAACGCTTGTTCACGGTGATCAGCATGTCGGCCAGCGCCTGCACATCCTTGAACGCGCCGGTGGGCCGCACGAACACGCGGTCATCGGCCGTCGTGATCGTGCCGACCGGTGCCACGGTGTTCTGTGCGTCGATGGCCTGTGCGATCTGCTGCGGTGTGATGGCGAGTCGGGTCAGCTGCGCGTTGGAGATCTCGATGAAGACGTGTTCAGCCGGATCACCAAAGTAGTCCACCTTCGCAACGCCGGGCACGCGCAGCAGCACGGTGCGCAGCTTGTCTGCATAGTCGTGCAGTTGCGCTGGCGAGAAGCCGTCACCCTCCAGGGCGTAGATATTCGTGTAGACGTCACCGAACTCGTCATTGAAGAACGGCCCGACCGTACCCTTGGGCAAGTTCGCGCGGATGTCGCCCACTTTCTTTCGCACCTGATACCAGGTCTCCGGCACGTCCTTGACGGGGGCGGAATCCTTCATGGCGAAGAAGATCATCGACTCGCCGGGGCGCGAATAGCTCTTGATGTTGTCCACATACGGCGCGGCCTGGAGCTGGCGCCCGATGCGGTCGGTGATCTGCTCCTGGACTTCACGCGCAGTGGCGCCCGGCCAGTACGTCTGGATCACCATCGTCCGGAACGTGAACGGCGGATCTTCCGACTGCGCAAGATGCGTGTAGCCAATGACGCCAAACAGCGTCGCCAGCCCAATCAGGAAGATCACCAGTTGCTGGTGGCGCAGGGCCCATGCCGACAGGTTGAAGCCGCCTTCATCCTCTGTGGATGCGGATGTCGTAACCGGGGCCGTGCCTTGCACGATTTCACGATCGCCTGCACTCATGATGCAAAGTCCTCAGGATGCAGGGGCGCAACCACTTGCACGTGTTGCCCGGCATTGACGGCGTGCACGCCCTGCATCACCACGCGATCGCCATCGCGCAAGCCGGAGGCAACGAGCACGCTGCGTTCGTCGTAACGCGCGATGGTGACGGGGCGCAGCTCCAAGATATCTGTGTGCGCGCGCACCACCCAGACCGCAGGCTCTTCGCCGCGGTGGAACAGTGCGGTGACCGGCAGCTTGAACGGATGCGCAGCCACCGCGTCGCCCTTGGCATCGAAGGCGATATTGGCGGTCATGCCCATGCGCACCGCGGCGTTCGGCGCCGCGAGCGACAGCTTGACGCGCCACGTACGGCTTTGCGGATCGGCCGACGGCGACACCTCGCGCACGCGTGCCTCAAAGGTTTGCGAAGGCACGGCGGGAAGACTCACGCGCGCGGTGCTTCCGACAGTGAGGGAAGGCAGCGCGCCCTCGGGTGCATCGCAAACGATATCGACGTCGCCCGTCCAATCGAGGTGAAAGATCGATTGGCCAGCCTGGACGTTCTGGCCCGTGTCGGCATCCTCCGACGTGATGACGCCGTCGTGGTCCGACACCAGCGTCGCGTAGCGCAGCCGGTCACCGACCTGCGCGGCCTGTGCCCGTGCGGAATCGCGTTGCGCAAGCGCGGAGGCATAGGCGTCCTGCGTCTGCTCCATCTGCGCCGGCGCAATCAGGTTCGCCTGCGACTGCGCACGGTCACGGTCCAGCTGTTGCTTGGCGTAGACCAACCGATGTTCAGCGGCTTCCAGTTGCGCGCGTGCATTGGCCAGATCGTTGCGCAGATCGGCCTGATCGAGCATGGCAAGCACCTGCCCTGCCTTAACGGTATCGCCCAGACGCACGCGGCGCTCAACCACCTTGCCGGCAACACGGAACGACAGCGGCGTGGAATACCGCGCCTGCACCTGGCCAGGCAAGGTATTCGAAATGGGGTTGCCGTCCGGGTGCAGCACGAGCGCGACAACCGGCTTGGGTGCATTGACCACCGCTTCGCTGTGGTGGCAGCCCGCGAGCAACGCAGCGCAGCAGGCAGCGATGACAAAAGGCGCGCGTTTGGAACGCCCGACGACGGACAGGTTGGGGCGCGTTGTCATTCGCGCATGACGACCGGGATGTTTCACGATGTTTTCAAGCAAGTGATGGTCCAACGAACAATGGGTCACGCGCATCCCAGAGCCGCGCCTTTTTCTGCGCGATCGGCTCTCGGGCAATGCGTAACGGAACTCGGATGTTGGGTACGCGAGTCGCCTGTCTCCAAGGCGTTCAGGAACCACTTCTCGGCAAATGGGCTGTACTCAGCTGGCAAGCAATGGCGGACGGCTCTCTGGCCTTTGTCGCCGGGCGCTTGCCCCATCACCGCGTCCTAACTCAGGGCACATCGCCCCGACCGACCCCACGGACGACATTAAACTCATAACTGATAATATTGTCAACTATGACGCAAGCCACTATCATCGCCATTGAAGACACCAATCGAGACCCCTATGCGGAACCTCATGAATCGCGTGGCCGAAGGCCGCCACCAGCGGCGCGGCACGCGTCGCAAAGAAGAAACACGGACGCGCCTGCTTCACGCTGCGTTGTTGTTGCTGTCTGAAAAAAGCATCGAGCGCGTTGCCATCAGCGAGATCACCGAAGCCGCCGATGTGGGCTTCGGCTCGTTCTACAACCACTTCGAATCGAAGGAAGGGCTCTTCGCTGCGCTCATCGACTGGGCGTTTGAAGACTTCGCCGACCGGCTGGATGGGGCGGCGCATGGCTTGACGGATCCGGCCGAGATCATTGCCATCTCGGTCCGTCACACTCTGCTGCGGGCGCAGCGTGAGCCGGTCTGGGGCCGACTGCTGATGCGCGAAGGTGTCTCTACCCGCGCCCTGACGCACAGCCTTGGCTTGCGCTTGCTACGCGACAGCCACCGCGGGCTCACCGCCAAGCGGTTCGTCGTGGCAGATCCGCTGCCAAGCGTGCTTTCCGTGATTGGTACCGTGCTTGCCGGTGTTGCGGCCGAACTGCACTTTGCGACGGCTGCCGCCCGTCCGGGGCGCGGCCACCAAGCAGCGGCCGTTCGGGTGGAGCACCTGGCCGAACGTGCGGCCGTCTTCGTACTCCAGGCACTGGGGATCAAGCGCGTTGAAGCGGAAAGAATCGCGCAACTGCCGTTGCCGATGTTCAAGGACGGCGGCGCCGCAACCCCTGCGTGAGCCCTCGCGATGCCCGGCGAGGGCGCGCATCAATCAGGCTTGATAGAGCTCGCTAGCGAGATAGCGATGGCGCAACTCCCGCAGCGCGGCCGCAAGGATGGCGCTGACCGGTAAAGCCAGCAGCACGCCAAAGAATCCGAACAGGTGGCCAAAGGCCAGCAACGCAAAGATCACCGCCAATGGGTGCAAGCCAATGCGCTCGCCAATCAACCTCGGCGTGAGGAAGACGTTCTCCAGGATCTGGCCGACGCCATAGACCAGCGCAACCGCGCAGAGACCGTAGAGGTCTCCAAACTGCAGCACGGCAGCCAACACGGCAAGCGCAAGACCCGCAGCGAACCCCGCGTAAGGGATGAACACCGCAAGGCCAGTGAACAGGCCCAGCGGTAGTGCAATCTCGAAGCCTGCCAGCGTCAGGGCGATTGGGTAGAACACGGCCAATACCACCATCACGAGGAGCTGCCCACGCAGGTACTGCGACAGCATCCGGTCAATGTCGATGACGAACGCCCGCGTCTTGGCAAGCCACCGTCGGGGGACCAGGCTTTCCATGCGCCGGAACATCTGGTGCCGGTCGTAGAGCAGATAAAACAGCACCAGCGGAACCAACACCACGTTACCCACCATCGTCACCATGACGTTGCCGCTGGTACGTACGTATTGCCAGATGGCGAGGGCGGTGGTGCCATCACCCCCACTACGCGACCCCGTCAGCAGATCGCGCAGATGGGTCAAATCCAGATCGACGCCAAGCCCCAATACCGCCAGCTTTGGCTTCAACCAGGCATCCAAATTGGCAAGCAGCACGGGAATCCTGGCCTGGAGTTGCGGCCCTTCGGTCTGGACCACGGCGAACATGAGCGTGACAAGTAGCGCCGCCATGGCCGCAAAGCACAGGATCATCGCGAGCGCCGCGAGCCACCGGGGCACTCGATGGCGGGCAAGCCATTCCACTCCCGGCTGCAGCATGTAGGCAATGAGCGCACCTAGCAGGAACGGCGTAAGCACTGGCCGCAGTGCCCACACGAGCACACCCATTGCAAGCGCGACAAGCCCCCAGAGCCACGCCTGGCGCCGGATCAGCGTGGACACCAGTGTTTTCGGCAGACGCGCGCTGCCTTGGTGATGGGCGTTGCACCGTTCGCAGTAGGCAACGGTGCTCCCCGGGGAAGACGGTCCTCGCAACTCACCTCTCCTCAAAGTACGCGACGGCGTGGTCAATGAATGCCCTGACTCCAGCAGGAACTAGTTCCGCCGCGATCATGCGGAATTTAGTCATAACTGATATAATTGTCAATTATGACATACAAAACCCCTATGGGTTGACCCGCAGTCAGCACGCCACAGTGCATGACGCTTCAACCCGGTGCGGCATGGCGCTCTTCCCCCGCATCGCAGCACACAGCACACATTGCTTCACTGGTGACAGCGCATTGCGAAAAAAAGAGCCTTAAGCGACGCATCAATCGGCCGATAAGGAGAGGTTGTGGTGAATACCGTGTCACACCGGAACCTCACCGTTCCCCACTCTTGTCACCTGTCCCGATTTCATGCTCAGCCCCCTCGCTCTGATAGGTATCGTGATGGTGTCTTGCTTGATGAGCGTCGCCATCCTTGGATCGTTGCTTCGGACTGCGGTGCCGGGGATAGGCCGCTGGTGCATGGCTCACGCATTGTTGGCCACCGCATCGGCGTGGGTGTTGATCGCCGGCGCTCACCCAGGACAGTTCATCACCCTGGGAGCAGCGCTCGTTACGCTGACGGCTGTCCTGCTGCTCGTGCAGGGTATGCGTCAGTTCTTCGGCAAGGGTTCGGCACGGCATGCAGAAACTGGGGCGTTCGTCATCGCGTCCGTCGCGTTGGTGTATTTCACGTTCGCATCACCGAACATCGGCGCGAAGATCGGGATCGTGTCCATTCTTTTCGCCTATGCGCGGATTGCCGTTGGCACTTTGGCTCTGCGTCACGCGCCGCATGATGGCGCGCGCTACCCCTATCGATTCGTAGCTGCGGCCGCCTACCTGGGAGCGTTATTCCATATCACGCGGGCTGTTGCCGTTGCCTTCGGTATGCCGCAAACGGCTTTTCTCCAACCATCGGCCTGGAACGTTCTTTTTCTCGGGCTGGCGATCGTCACGTTCCCGTGCATGTCAACGGGCATGGTGATGCTCGCGCACGACCAACTCGCGCGGAGGATGGAGCAGCTCGCGAATATTGATGAACTCACGGGCGTACTGATGCGGCGAGCGTTCATGGCAAGGGCAAATGCCTTGCTTCACGAAGCAGTGGCGAGCAGGAAGCCGTTGTCGATTGCCGTTCTGGACATCGATAAGTTCAAAGCCGTCAACGACGCCTTCGGCCATGCCATCGGCGATCAAATCCTCAAGCATGTCACGTCGGTTGTATCCGCGCGGCTGAGGTCCAGCGACCTTTTCGGGCGTCTCGGTGGTGAGGAGTTTGCGATCGTGTTGGTGGATGCGCGAAAGATTGACGCGGCGGCTGTGATGGATGAACTCCGGCTCGCGGTCGAGCAATCGCCAGGAGAAGGTGTACGTTGCACCTTCAGCGCGGGTGTCGAATGCGTAGTGCCCGGAGACACATTGGCGGGCGCCCTGGCGCGAGCTGACGCTGCGCTCTATATGGCGAAGGCGACAGGGCGCAACCGGGTCATCATGGCCTCAGAGGCTCACGAACGCCAAGTCGAAACGTATTGAACCTCAGCCACATCAAAGCCAGTCTGTTGATTTGGGGACGGCGGATTTCGGGGTTGCCGAACAGCGGGCCGGCTTTACATGCTGTTATTGGGCACGCTCTCTCTAGGTCAGCCTTTAAAGTGTGAAGTAAGCTTTGACCTACTCTCTTCCCGAGGGGCCGAATTGCACACGGGCAAAGTGCAATCGCGCGCCATATCAATGACGACGTTGTTCGCCACGCGCAAACCCAGGTATACGCGACCAACGCCTCCAACAAGCCGCTCATTGAGAAGTACTTTCGAGCGCAGAATGCGCCCGCCGCACCAACAGCGTAGCGCTACTGCGGCCGGTACGGTTCAAATCTCACCACCGCCCCCATCTACTCATTAATCGCCCAAAGCCGGTCCTGCAGCGGCTCAGTTCCTCATCGAGGTCTCTCATCTTCACCTCAGAACGTACCAGACGAAACAAAAGTTGGGTTTCTAGCTCCGTCACTCTTCCATCATTGTTTCCTATCATTAATGTACCAACTGGAACAGTGATGAGATAATCGCGCCCGCGCCGCGAGCCGTCTGCAAGCGTGCCTAGTCAATCCAACCGAGCCCATCCATCTTGAAGCGACTCCATTTGAAGACCGCGGCAGCAAAAGCCGCCGCCTATCTGTTGACCGGCCATGCCCTGCTCGCGCCGCTGGCTGTGCACGCCAAGCCCGCTTCGCTGGACGACAAACTGGCCACCATGGTCGAGCAGTACGAGCAAAAGCCCAACGAGAAGAAACTGGCAGCCATCCGCGATCTGCTGGCCAAGGGCGCCCGCGCCCATCGCCCACAGCCGGCCGAGTACGACGGCCCGCAGGGCATGTCAGCGCTGGCGGTGGCCATCTCGAACAACGACGCCGACTTGGTCGATCTTCTGCTCACGCAGAAGAATGATCTGGAGATTCCCGTCTATCGCGATCTGGGCAACCAGCCGCTGGTCTATGCCATCTCGGATATCGGCACCGACGGCAAGGCTTCGCCGCAGAACCTGCGCATCATCAAAGCCTTGATTGCGGCTGGAGCCAATGTCAACGCACTGAACACCGACGGCAACAACACGCCGCTGCTGCAAGCGTCGGGCCTACGCCTCAATGCCCCGAGCCTGGAGATCATGCGTCTGCTGCTCGGCGCCGGCGCCAACCCGAACCAGCGCAACCAGAATGGAGAGACCGCCCTCATGGGCATGGCCGCAGGCAATCTGGAAGCGACGAAGCTGCTGATCGGGGCTGGCATCGACGTGGGTGCGCGCTCCAAATCCGGCGCCACCGCACTGAACTACGTATGTGAGAGGCACGTCGACCTGCGCCGCAAGCCCGACCCGCAAGCTGGCGAGCGCATCAAGTTGCTGCTCAAGCCGGGCACCGACCTCAACTCGGTGGCGTGGATGAAGGCGTCGGGCGACGCGCCGGTACCGCTGGCATCCGCTGCACTGGTTGGCAACGCCGACTGCGTGCGCGCGCTGATCCAGGCCGGCGCGAACCCAGACGCTCGGTACTACTCCGATGCAGTGGCGGCGACGTCACCGGATCTCAAGAGCGTGACCGTGCGCAAGGACGTGCTGGCGAACCCAAGCTTCCACGATGACGCTACGTTGGCGGTTTTCCGTAACGGCAAGCGCTGAAGCGGGGGAGCGAACGCTCGTGCAAGCGAGGGCGGCAGGCAACAGGCCTACCGCCCTTTTTCTTTGACGACACTGGCACACCAGGGGCCTCAAGACTGACCTCGGTTGGATACAATCCGCGCAAGCAAAGACGCCGTAGAGGACGACTGCGTCGTCTCTCAACAGATGCAGTAGCCATGCCCCAACTCCGAACCTCCACCCCATCAGACGCCGCTCGCGTGCTGGAGATCTGGCGCAGTGCCGTCGATGCCACGCACCGCTTTCTCCGCCCCGAAGATCGCCTCGCCATCGAGTTGGAAGTGGCAACGTTTCTTCCCAGCGTGCCGCTGGAACTCGCCGTCAATGCCGCCGATGAGGCGATTGGTTTCATGCTGATCAACGAGCAGCACATGGAGGCACTGTTCATCGACGCGAATCATCGCGGATCGGGTGTTGGCCGCTTCCTAGTGGAAGAGGCACTGAGGCGTCATCCGAACCTGACCGTCGATGTGAACGAGCAGAACACGCAAGCTGTCGGTTTCTACGAGCGCATGGGCTTTGAGCGCTGCGGCCGGTCGGCGCTGGATGGCCAGGGGCGGCCTTACCCGCTGATCCACCTGCGCTACCGTCCGGCCACATGAACTCGCGTGGCTACGCAATCGGAAAACCATCGCGTCTCGCCAACCACACCACACCCCACGCGGCCACAAGCAACACCAGCAGTACCGGAACAAACGCGCCGACCCCAAACTGTTCAAGCAGCACGCCGCCGATCATGCCGCCCCCGGCAATCGCCGCGTTCCAGGTGGTGACCAGCATGGATTGCGCGACGTCCGCCGCGTCCCCCGCCGTCTTGGCAAGCGCCGTCTGGAAAAGCGTTGGCACCCCGCCAAACGCCAGCCCCCAGGCGGCCACCGCCAGATAGATGAACGCCGGCTCCCGGCCCGCCCAGCCCAGCACCACCGTGGCCGCACCAAACAGCAACAAGCTGGCCAGGGTCAGACTGCGTAAATGTTGATCGATGAAGGCACCGACGCCGCCGATACCGACAAGCGACGCGATACCGAACACCAGCAGTACCAGATCGATCTGCTCGCCCAGCTTCGCCGTCGCAAGAAAGGGCGCGATGTACGTATAGAGAATGTTGTGCGCAAGCACGAACGTGAGCACCGCAAACAAGACCGGACGCACGCCGGGGATGAGGAATGTGGCGCGCAACGACAGCGGCCGCTTAGCGGCAAGGCCGGCGAAATCCGGCACCTGCACGCGTACCCAGACGATCAGGATCACCGCCAACACGCTCATGATGCCGAAGCCCGCTCGCCATCCCATCACGCCCCCAAGGAACGTCCCGACGGGCACGCCCAACGACAGCGCCAGCGGCGCACCCAGCATTGCGACGGCAATCGCCCGCCCTTGTTGATGCACAGCGACCATGCGTGCGGCGTATCCCGCCAGCAATGCCCACAGCAAACCGGCTGACACACCGGCCACGAACCGGGCCAGTATGGTCAGGACATAGCTCGTCGAGAGCGCCGTCACCGTATTGGCAACCGCAAAACCGACGATAGCGGCGAGCAACAGCGGCCGGCGCCGCAACCTTTGCGTGCATGCTGTCAGCGGGATGGCCGTCACCAGAGACCCGACGGCGTAGACCGTGACAAGCTGGCCGACCAGCGCCTCCGAAACCGCCAGCCCGCTGGCCATGTGTGGCAGCAGACCGGCCGGCAGCGCTTCGGTCATGATGGTGATGAATCCTGCCATTGCGAGCGCCAGCAGCGCAGCCATGGGCAAACGGCCCACAGCACGGGAAGATGCGCCGCCTTGCTCTCCAGGTCGGAGTTCAAGCTCTTCTGTGGTCCGCATCAGCGCCCCTCCGGCAAAGCGCCATAGACGGCATCGCGCACATCGGTCACGAAGCGCCCAGACATGCCCTCATACAGGGTGTTGGTGAAAGCCACGACGCTGAGCCGCTGCGCTGGATCAACAAACCAGGCGTGGCCATACGCCCCGCCCCATCGCCATGTGCCTTCCGTTTCTGGCGAATTGGCGAGCCGCGGGTCCCGCAGCACTGAGAAACCAAGGCCAAAGCCGAACCCCGGCGCATCGCGCGGCTCAAGACCGCCTGTCTGGTCTCGGCCCATGTCGTCGATCAAATCGCCGGGCAGCAGCACGCCGCGACGCTCGCGCAAGGCTTCCAGAAAACGCAGGAAGTCCGTCGCAGTACCCGCCATACCCGCGCCTCCCGAGGCAAACGCGCTCGCGTCAAAGACGCGGGCCGGGCTGTAGCGGATGCCAACTGTGCCTTCAAACGCCGGCACGGTTTCGCCCTCCTGCAATCGGTGCGGCTGGGGGAATGCGTCGTTCACGTAGACCGTTGCCACGCGCTGCACGTCGTGCGTGAAGAAGGTGGTGTCCGTCATGCCCAGCGGCGCAGTCACCAGTTGGCGTATCGCCACGTCCAACGGCACACCGACGATCCGTTCAATCAATGCGCCGATCACGTCGATTGCGAGCGAGTAATGCCACGCGGCTCCCGGCTCAAACAGCAACGGCACGCTGGCGATGCGCCGCAGGTTCTCCTCCTGGCTGATACCTGCGGCATCCATGCCGTCGGACACCCCAGCCCGGGCGTACGGGCCGTTCGGTTCGGTCTCCAGAAAGCGATAGCCTAGCCCGGCGGTGTGGCTGAGCAATTGCCGCGGCGTGATGCGCGCGGTCCGCCCATCGGCCAGACGCGGCCGGAAATCAGGAAGGTAGCGGTCGACACCTGTATCGAGATCCAGTCGCCCCTGCGCAACCAGCACCAGTGCCGCAGCAGAAACTATCGGCTTGCTGACCGAAGCCAGCCGGAAGATCGTGTCGAGCGTCATCGGGCGGCCGCTTTCACGGTCGGCCATGCCTGCGGCCTGGCGATGGATCAGTTGGCCATCACGCGCAACCAGTACAACGGCACCGACCAGCCGTTGCTCATCGATGGCCTGCTGTACGACGCGTTGGATACGTTCGCTTAGAGGCGCAGATGGGGTCTCGGCACGTTGCAGAAGAGCGGAAGCAGACAAGGTGAAACTCCTTTCTCAATTGAACTTCCGCCACGATAGAAAGCCCACGATTGAAGAAAAAGTGGGGTAGATTTCACTTCTATCAGGACATGGATGTCCGCAATCAAGGAAACACCTTGGATAGCCTCAACAACTTTGTCGTGTTTGTGCAGGTGGCTGAGACACGCAGTTTTGTTGCTGCGGGCCGGCTGCTCGGCGTGTCGGCATCGGCCGTCGGCAAGAGCATGGCAAGGCTGGAAAACCGACTTGGTGTACGCCTCTTTCATCGCAGCACGCGCAGCGTGACCTTGACCGCGGAAGGCACGTTGTTCCTGGAGCGCAGCCGCCGCATCCTGTGTGAGATCGAGGCCGCAGAGCTGGAGTTATGTCAGGCCACCGGGGCGCCTCGCGGCCGCTTGCGGGTCAGCCTGCCGCTGGTCAGTTCATTGGTCTTGCCGGTACTCAGCGATTTCATGCGCATGTATCCCGACATCGAGCTGGACCTCGACTTCACGGACCGGCTGGTCGACGTCATCGAAGAGGGTTTTGATGCCGTAGTTCGAACGGGTGCGCCTGCTGACTCGCGGCTTTCGGCTCGCAAACTCGGCACGTATCAGGCCATGCTGGTTGCCTCTCCCGCCTATCTGGCACAGCGTGGTACACCCAAGGTGCCAGCCGATCTGCTCGACCACACCTGCCTGCACTATCGTTTCCCCAACAGCGGCAAGCTGGAACCCTGGCCATTGCGCCGCGCGGCCGGTGCGCCTGAACCGATCCTCCCAACATCGATGATCTGCAACAACATCGAGGCACGCCTGTGCTTTGCGCAGCAAGGTCTAGGCATTGCGTTCCTGCCGGAATTCTCGATCCGCAAAGCGTTGGCCGATGGCCAGCTGTGCCCGGTCTTGATGGATTACCTGGAATGGGAGGGAACCTTCAACGTGCTGTGGCCGGCCAGCAAGCACCCGTCACCCAAGGTCCGGGCCTTGGTCGACTTTCTGTGCGAGCGCGTGTTTCCCTCTGACAGTGTGGCAACACCACCTCGCCGCTTGGCTGTGGCGCGTCGCACCCGCCAGAAATCGAGCTAATTGGCCTTCCGTGCCTGGCCCTGCCGATGACGTGCGTCATCAGCCGAAAACCGCCATGAGCGCATGACGCAGCAACAACGCAGCCAGCACAAGCATGGTCGACCCGATCAGGCCATCCAGCACCTGCCACGCTCGCGGCTTGGCAAACCACGGGGCCAGCCAGCGCGCGCCAAACCCGAGTAGCACAAACCAGAGCACGCTGGCCGAGCTTGCCCCCGCCACAAACCAGCCGCGCAACGCCGCTGGATGCTGGGCGCCAATGCTGCCCACCAGCAGCACCGTATCGAGATAGACGTGGGGATTGAGCAGCGTGAAGGCCGCCGCCTGCGCCAGCGCGGCACCACGGCTCAAGCCATCGCCGCCTGCAGATGCCTGTAACTGGCTCGCGTGCCGCGCCCGCTGCAGCGCCCGCCATCCGTACACCGCCAGAAAGGCGGCGCCGGCCAATGACATTGCGGTGGCAAGACCAGGGCGCTCGCCCAGGGCCTGGGCCATGCCCATGACCCCGGCGGTCAGCAGCAACGCATCTACCACGGCACAAAACAGCACCACGCTGCCCACATGCTCACGGCGCAGTCCCTGGCGCAGTACAAACGCGTTCTGCGCGCCAATGGCGACGATGAGCCCCAGGCACAAGACCAAACCCTGAAGGGAGACAGATAGCGCCAGCGAAGTGGGAGTCGGCAAGGTGTCCATGCGCGCAGCTTGCCCTTGCGCGATGATGAAGACAAACTATCTTTTCTTCATTCAGTTTAGTTTTGCTTATCTCATGCTGGATTACTCTGCGCTCTCTGCTTTGGCTGCCGTGGTTCGGGAAGGCAGTTTCGAGCGTGCTGCCCGTGCACTCCATGTCACGCCATCAGCGATTTCCCAACGCATCCGGCTGCTGGAGGAACGCGTGGGCTGCGCGCTGGTCGTGCGCGATCAACCCTGCCGGGCGACGGAGACGGGGCGACAGCTCTGCCAGCACGTAGACCGCGTCCGATTGCTCGAACAGGAGTTGCAAGGCGCCCTACCCGTACTGGCGCCGGAGGGCATCGCGCGGGTGCCGCTGCCCATTGCCGTGAATGCCGACAGCCTGGCCACCTGGCTCGCCCCGGCCATCGCGGCCTTCGGCGCAGAGCATCCGGTGCTGATGGAGGTGGCCGTGGATGACCAGGACCACACCACCGAATGGCTGCGCAGCGGTGCCGTGCTCGCCGCTGTGACCGCCACGGCGCGCCCAGCGGCCGGTTGCAACAGCCGGCCGCTGGGCGCCATGCGCTACCTCGCGGCTGCCAGCCCGGCGTTCGTGCAATGTCATTTCGCCGACGGGGTCGGCGCCGGCAGCTTGGCCCGCGCGCCCAGCCTGCTGTTCAACACCAAGGACGAATTGCAGGCGCGCTGGGCACGGCGCCTATGCCATCGGCATGTCGATCTGCCCAGGCACATGCTGCCCTCGCCCCAGGCCTTTGTAGCGGCAGCCGTTGCAGGCATGGGATGGGGCTTGCATCCGCAAGCGCTGATCGCCTCGCACCTCAAGGACGGCTCACTGGTTGAGCTGGTGCCTGACACCCCGCTGGATGTGCCGCTTCACTGGCAATACGCACGGGCGGCATCGGCGTTGCTCGATGGGCTGAGCCGCAACGTTCTGGCTGCCGCGCACGCTGCGTTGCTGCCTTCCTGAACGGCGTCACTGCAAGGGATTGCGGAAAACGACGCAGCGCCCCCGCTCAACGAAGTCGTTTCCAATTGTTACTGGCGTGAGGCATGGTCGACTTGGCGCAAGCTCAAAGGGTGGTGCGAGAACCCATTGCAGCAGTACAGTGCATGCCATGAAGCCCGCCCTCTACACCCCATCCATCGTCCTGCTGGCCTTGCTTGGCGCATGCGGATCGCCCGCGCCGTCGCAACAACAGCTTGCCGATCAGGCCAATGCAGGCAGCACGGCCAGTACTGGTGATGCCGGCAGTGGCTGGCAAGCGCTGCGCGTCCGCTATTTCGACTGCGTCCAGCGTCGTGCGGATGAGCAGGCGCCCAGTCAGGCGGATACCAAAGCGGTGGTGTCGTCCGTGCTGGACGCTTGCGAAGGCGAACTCAAGACCATGCACGACGCCTTCCACGACTATCTCAGCGCGCAGATGGTGTCATCCCATGGCAAATCGGGCGCGCGCCAGGCGGCCAATCAGATCACCGAGAGTTCACGCGAGAAGGCACGCGTGTTCGCAACGGACTACGTGAAGTACGCGCGCTATCAGCAGGCCAAGGCACGCTGAGCGCGTGCACGGTTGACAGGCCCGCTGGCCTACAGCATTTCCAGCGGCCGCGGCCCCTTCGGTGGCGGAAAGATGCGATCCAGCTCGACCAGTTGCCCCGGTGTCAGTTCGTGTTCCAGCGCACCAACGTTCTCGCGCAGTCGCTCTCGACGGCTGGTCTTCGGAATGGCGATGATGTCCTCACGCGCCAGCAGCCATGCCAGTGCCACCTGTGCCGGCGTCATGCCGCACTCCTGCGCAAACCGCACCAGCTTCGGATGACGCGTCAGATGCGCCTGCTCGATGGGTGAATACGCCATCACCGGCACACGGCGTTCACGCAGCCAGGGCAGCAGATCCCATTCGATGCCGCGTCGGCCCAGGTTGTAGAGCAACTGGTTGACCGCCACCTGATCGCCGCCGGGCGCGTCCCAGAGTTCTTCCATATCCGCAAGGTCAAGATTGCTCACACCGTAGTGGCGGATCTTGCCTTCGCGCTGCAGGGCCTGCAGGCCCTGCACAGTCTCTTCCAGCGGAACGCTACCACGCCAGTGCAGCAGATACAGATCAAGGCGATCGGTCCCCAGCCGGCGCAGGCTGCGCTCGCACGCTGCAGCAATGCCACGATGGCTGGCATTGTGCGGATAGACCTTGCTGACGAGAAACACCTCGTCGCGCCGCCCGGCAATGGCCTCGCCGATCATCTCTTCGGACAAGCCTTCGCCGTACATTTCCGCCGTGTCGATCAGGCGCAGGCCGAGATCGAGCCCCAGGCGCAGCGTGGCGATTTCCTCGGCGCGTGCGGCGCGGCTCTCGCCCATATTCCACGTTCCCATACCGAGCGCTGGCACACGCTCGCCATCGGGCAAGGTGACATGTTTCATGCGTGATGTTCCGGTTGGAGCCGGTGGGTAAGAGCGGCCGCGGCGACCCCACTGCACCCACTCGTGCTCGTTAGCACCTCATGAATCTACAAGAGGCCAGGCACGCTGGTAAGACCCGATCCGTCCGGTCAGAAAATACGCGGCTAACGCCCGCTACCGCATCGCTTGCGTGCGGCGTGCCCGCCCACCTCGGCCAACAACCTCTCGCAGCACTTGCGCAAACCGCGTAACAACCGGCGTTGTCGCGTCCTCGTCAAAAGTGAACTCCACGTCAAAGCGATCCGACACCTCCCGCAGCAGCACCAACACCACGGTGGGTGGACACAGGGCGGAAAGACTCTCCGGAACGAACGCACACCCCATGCCCGCTGCCACAAGGCCAACCACGGTTGGGATGTCGCTGCCGATCTGCGCCACGCGCGGCGTGAAGCCCGCGCGCTCACACTGCCCCATCAAAAAACGATGGTGCGCGGCAGAGCGCTCCGGATCGAACCAGACGAACGGTTGGTCCGCCACGTCCGCCAGCCGTTTGGGCGCTTTGTGCAGGGCGGATTGCGATGCGGGCATGGCCAGCACAAAGCGGTCGCTCAGCAGCGCGACGCCAGACAAATGCGGCGCCTCGTCACGACGCCAAGCCATGATGCCGCCGTCGATCTGCTTGCGTGCGATGGCGGCAGCCTGCTCTGCAGAGAGCATCGGCGTGACCGAAACCCTGACCTCCGGGCACGCGGCGCGAAAGGCCTGCAACACATTCGTCACGACGGTCGCGCTGAGATAGTTCGGCAGCACACCCAGGTGCAGTTCACCAAGCTGGCCTGCTGCGCAACGCAGGGCGCGATCTCGACCGGTCTGCAAGTCGGCCAGCAGTTGCCGAGCATCGCGCAGAAAACTCTCGCCGGCGGCAGTCAGCTGCACACCCCTTGCCTTGCGCGCCAGCAGCGGCGTGCCGATGGCGGCCTCCAGCTCAAGAATCTGCCGCGACAAGGCGGGCTGAACGATGCCGATGGTTCGCGCACCAGCCACCACGCTGCCAGCCTGTGCCACCGCAATGAAGTAGCGAAGGTGGCGTAATTCAATGTTCCGCATATCGTTTCGGCACGCTCATACCCATACTTATCAAGCATAGCAAATCCGCCTATAAAGCATTTGTACGCATAGATGAGAATGCCTAGGATGGGTGCTTCCTTGAACATGCGTTGCCGCACATCACGACCAGACATGACGCTCCACATCCACACGCCCTTCGTACCGTCTCAACCCTATTCACGGCGGCTAGGCAAACCGGTGTGGCTGAAGATGGAGGCCGCGCAGCCGTCGGGCTCGTTCAAGTTGCGGGGCATCGGTGCCTTGTGCGAGGCGCAGCGTGCCACCGGGGCCCAGCGGTTCATCTCATCCTCCGGCGGCAATGCGGGGCTTGCCGTGGCCTACTGCGGACGCAAGCTCGGTGTTCCCGTCGTCGTCGTGGTGCCGGAGAGCACACCGCAGCGGGCGCGCGACCTGATCCGCCAGGAAGGCGCAGAACTGATCGTGCACGGCGCCGCGTGGGCGCAAGCCAATGCCTATGCGCAGTCGCTGATCGGCCCGGGTGATGCCTTCGTGCATCCATTCGACGATCCAACCCTCTGGCAGGGACACGCCACACTGGTGGACGAGATGGCGGCATCCGGACACAGGCCCGGCGCGATCATCCTCGCCGTGGGCGGAGGCGGGCTGCTGTGCGGCGTGATGGAAGGACTCCAGCGAAATGGCTGGTCCAACGTGCCTGTCATTGCGGTGGAGACTGAGGGGGCGGACTGTTTCGCGCGCTCGATCGCACAGGGTAAACCGGTTGAACTCGCCACGATCTCAAGTGTGGCCACCTCGCTGGGTGCAAAGCGGCCGTGCGACGGTGCGCTCGAATGGGCCGCCTGCCGCGAGATCTACAACGTCGTGGTGTCGGACGCGCAGGCGGTGAAAGCCGCGCTCCGGTTTCTTGACGAGCACCGCGTGGTGGTTGAACCGGCCTGCGGGGCCGCACTGGCAGCCCTGGATAGCAGGCACCCAGCCATCAAGGCAGCCTCCAGCATTGCTGTGGTCGTGTGCGGCGGGGCCACGGTCACTGCTCAGCAACTGCAGGACTTGGCTGCAACGTTCGATTGATTGCGGCGGCTGGCTACCCCATCGGGTTCACGCCAATCCAGCGCACGTGGAGATAGAACGCAAACGCAACCCAGGCAACAACACCAATCACAACGGGAATCACATCGCGTGAAAGCGTTCCGGCGGGATAGACAACACCTTCCACGCGATCCCGCTGACGCGCGGCCACGAAATCGGCCAGCGCCCAGACAAGGAAAGCGCCAAACAACACGACCGCATGCAACGTGCCGTTTGCCAGCAGATGCGCCAACGCCCACAGCACCACGCTGAGCGCCTGCGGATGCCCGACCCACGCCTTGAAGTGATTGCCCGGCACGTACGCCGCTACAAAGAGAATGAAAGCGGCAAACGTGAGCAAACCCGCGAGATGCGGTGCCCACCCTGGCCGAGCCCACAGCACGACCGGTTCGTGCCGCGCGATGCCATATCCCCAGATGACCACCGCCAGCCCGATGATGGACGCGATGGAGTACGCACCTTTCCAGCCCTTCTCCCCCATCTGCGCGATCCGCGCCTTGCGCCATCCTCCCGCAACGATCCGGACGGAATGCACCCCCAGGAAGATCAGCAACCCCAATATCAGAATGGCCATGACGGGCTCCTTGCTGCGGCGATCGGCAGATGGCGACGATTGTCACGCAGATGCCTCAGCCATGCCAAGATGGGTGCCTCTTTCGTCCAACGGCGCCCTTCATGCCCGCTTCCAAGACGACCATCACCCTGCCGAACCCGCACCCTGTCTTCGGCAGCACCGACGTGTTCAAGACGTTCAACTATGCGCCGGCCGTTGCAGCGGGCGGCTTGCTGTTCATCGCTGGCCAGATTGGCATGCGCGCGGACGGAACGGTGCCGGACACGGTAGAAGAGCAGATCGATCTCGCCTTCCAGCGCTTGGGGGCAATCCTGCAAGCGGCCGGGCTCGGCTTTGAAGACCTAGTCGAGCTGGTGAGCTATCACGTGGATGTCGACCAGCAACTGGCGGCGTTCCGCACGATCAAGGACCACTACATTCAGGCAGAAGTGCCGGCCTGGACCATCCTCGGTGTGGCGGCGTTGGCCAGACCGACGTTGCTGGTGGAGATCAAGGCGGTGGCAGTAACACGCACTGCGTGATCGACGGCAAGTGGTCACAAGAGAAAACGCCCTTCGAGGTCAAACCCGAAGGGCGTTTTCATTGCCGCTTACAACGCGTTGAGCGGAATTTTCAGATACCGCACACCGTTGGGCTCGGCCGGCGGCAATGCCCCCGCGCGGATATTGACCTGGATGGACGGCAGCATCAGCGTCGGCATGCCCAGTGTGGCATCGCGCTTGGTACGCATCTGCACGAAATCGTCCTGCGTGACGCCGTCGCGCACGTGGATGTTGGCGCGACGCTGTTCGGCCACCGTGGTGTGGCACGTCGCCTCACGGCCTGCGGGCGGATAGTCGTGGCACATGTAGAGTCGCGTATCGTGCGGCAAATCCAGCAGGCGGCGGATCGACTGGTACAGCGTGCCCGCATCGCCACCGGGGAAATCGCAGCGCGCGGTGCCTACGTCCGGCATGAAGAGCGTGTCGCCAACGAACACGGCATCCCCCACCTGATACGCCATGTCAGCCGGCGTGTGCCCCGGCACGGCCAGAGCCTTCGCTTCCAGATCACCAATGCGGAACACCTCGTCCGGCGCAAACAAGTGATCGAACTGCGAGCCGTCGAGCTGGAATGACGGCTCCAGGTTGAAGATCGGTTTGAACACGCCCTGCACCACGCGAATGCGCTCACCAATGGCGATGCGTCCACCAAAGCGCCCCCGCAGGTATGGCGCAGCCGACAGGTGATCGGCGTGCGCGTGTGTTTCCAGCAGCCATTCGACGCGTAACCCGTGCGTCTCGATGAAGGCCGCCACGCGATCGGCCGACTTGGTGCGCGTGCGGCCGGATTTCGGGTCGTAATCAAGTACCGAATCAATCACTGCGCACGGCGTACCCGGCCCGGCATGGACCACGTAGGTCATGGTGCAGGTGTCGGCGTCGAAAAACGGTTCGATCTGGGCGTGCATGGTGGGGCTTCCGCTAACAATCTATATTTTTATAGAATATCGTCAGATATTCTGTCTGCCAATAGCGCCGAATCGAGCGAACGGCGGACGACACGCTCCGCGCCCCGATGACTGACCCGACAATCGACCCAACCGACACTGTGCCGCTCCCGCCCCTGAGTGAGGCGGCCATCTCCATGCTGCGCGAATCCGCCTCCCAGGCGTGCGCGGTACTCAAGGCCATGGCCCATGAAGACCGCCTGCTGCTGCTCTGCCAGCTCACGCAAGGCGAGCGCAATGTCGGCGAGCTGGAAGCGCTGGTCGGCCTGCATCAGCCAAGCCTGTCGCAGCACCTGGGCGTGCTGCGCGACGAGGGCCTGGTCGCCACGCGCCGCGAGGGCAAGTACATCTACTACCGGCTGGCCAGCTTCGAGGTCATCCAGATCATGCAGACGCTCTCAGCGCTGTACTGCGGCAAAGTCCTGAAAAGCGTCCGATAAGTCCCTTTACATGGCACTGGCTTGCGACACGCCAACGCCGTGCCTTTCATCGAAGCACCGGCCGGTTTGCCCGGCAGCCCCAACTGAAATTGCATGCATTCCGAATCCCCTTCCCAGCCCGCGCCCGCCCTCGACTGCGATGTGCTCATTCTTGGCGGCGGTGCGGCTGGCATCGGCGTCGCGGCCAGCCTGCGCCGGCGCCGGCCGCAGCTCGGCATCACCATCGTCGAGCCGTCTGACGTGCACTATTACCAGCCGGCGTGGACGCTGGTCGGTGGCGGCGTGTTCGACGCGAAGGCCACGGCACGGCAGACCGATGCGCTGCTCCCGGCCGGCGTGCAGCGCATCCGCGCGGCAGCCACGCGCGTCGATGCCGATACGCACCGCGTGCAGCTCGACAACGGCCAGACGCTTGCCTATCGCCAACTGATCGTCTGCCCAGGGCTGCGCCTCGCGTGGAAGCGCATCGAAGGCCTGGAAGCGGCGCTCGGCCAGAACGGCGTTACGTCCAACTATAGGTTTGATTTGGCGCCGTACACATGGTCATTGGTGCGCAGCCTGCGCTCGGGCCGCGCGCTGTTCACGCAGCCGGCCATGCCGATCAAATGCGCTGGCGCGCCGCAAAAGGCGATGTACCTCGCGTGCGATCACTGGCAACGCACAGGCGTGCTCGATCGCATCAACGTGGAGTTCAACCTTGCCGGGGCAGCGCTGTTTGGCGTCGAGGCTTTCGTACCGTCGCTGATGCGCTATGTAGAGCGCTATCGCAGCAGGCTGGCATTCGGTTCCACGCTGGTGGCGGTCGACGGGCCGGCGCGCATGGCCTGGTTCGAGCACAAGAACGCCGCTGGTGAAGCCGTCCGCATCGCCAAGCCGTTCGACATGCTGCACGTGGTGCCGCCGCAGGTGCCCCCCGCCTTCATTGCCGAAAGCGGCCTGGGCGATGCCGCCGGCTGGTGCGAAGTCGACCCTGCCACGCTGCAGCACGTGCGGCATGTGGATGTGTTCTCGCTCGGTGACGTCAGCTCCACGCCCAACGCCAAGACGGCCGCCGCGGCGCGCAAGCAAATCGTCGTGGTCGCAGAGAACCTCCTCGCGCATCGCGAAGGTCAGCCCTTGCCCACGCGCTACGATGGCTACGGTGCTTGCCCGCTCACCGTAGAGCGCGGCAAGGTCGTGCTGGCCGAGTTCGGCTACGGCGGCAAGCTGCTGCCCACCTTCCCGCTGGTGCCAACCGTGGCGCGCAAGTCCGCCTGGTGGCTCAAGAAGACGTTGCTGCCATGGCTGTACTGGAACGCGCTGCTCAAGGGCCGCGAATGGCTGGCACGGCCAACCACACCTTCGGGGCGCTAAGCCATGTCGCCCGTTGAAATCGGCTGGATCGTCAGCGCAGGGCTGGGCTCGGTGGTGGGGCTCATCCTGGCGCTCACGGGTGCGGGTGGCGCCATCGTCGCGGTGCCGCTGCTGATCTTTGGGCTGCACCTGTCGGTGCCTGAGGCGGCACCGATCGCACTGCTGGCGGTGGGCTTGTCAGCGGGGCTGGGTGCCACGCTCGGTCTGCGTGAGGGCAAGGTTCGCTACAAGGCCGCGGGACTGATGGCGCTGTGCGGCGTGGTGGTATCGCCATTCGGCATCTGGGTTGCGCACCGTGTGCCGAATACGCCGTTGACGCTGCTGTTCGCCGTCGTGCTCGCCTATGTAGCGGTGCGCATGTTCCGCCAGGCCTGCGCAGACACACCCACGGCAAACGCGCCACGACATGCAGCGCCCCCCTGTCACCTCGACACCACAACGGCCAAGCTGGTCTGGACGCTACCGTGCGCGCGAGCGCTAGCTGCGTCAGGCGTGGGCGCAGGGTTCCTGTCTGGGCTGCTGGGCGTGGGTGGCGGGTTCGTCATCGTGCCGGCCTTGCGCCGCGCGACTGACCTGCCAATGCAGACGATCGTCGCCACATCGCTGGCGGTGATTGCGCTGGTCTCCGCCGGTGGCGTGGTGGCGTCGGCCATTGGCGGTCATGTCGACTGGCATATTGCGCTGCCGTTCGCAGCCGGCGCACTGACCGGCATGCTGGCAGGACGCCGCTTTGCCAAGCATCTGGCCGGGCCTGCATTGCAGCAGGGATTCGCGGCATTTGCCGGTGTAGTCGCGCTCGGATTGATCATCCGCACGTGGATTTGACCAATTTATTGCGGAAGCGGTACAATCGCCGATTCCGGAGCGTAGCGCAGCCTGGTAGCGCAACTGGTTTGGGACCAGTGGGTCGGGAGTTCGAATCTCTCCGCTCCGACCAGAATTTGGCAGTCAACAAAAACGGCTTACGTTCATCGCGTAAGCCGTTTTTGCTTTGTGCGGCGGAAGGCGTCATACGGTAGTGATATAAACGCGGCATCAGCGCCATCTCGCACCACCCGTAGAACCGCTCCATGAATCTCATCCTGTGGCGCCACGCCGAAGCCGAAGACGTGGCCGCATCATTGCGCATCCAGCGCAGCACCGATCTCCAACGTGAACTGACCAAGCGCGGCGAAAAGCAGGCCGAAAAAATGGCAGCCTGGCTGCGCCCTCGCCTGCCGGAAGACACGCGCGTGCTGGTCAGCCCCGCCGTACGCACGCAGCAAACCGCGCGCGCGCTCACCGAGCATTTCCAGACGTTGCCCGAGATCGCGCCGGGCGCGGACGTCAGCACCATCCTTGCGGCCATCGACTGGCCGTCGAGCACGAACCTGCTGCTGGTCGGCCACCAACCATGGCTTGGCCGCCTGGCCAGCCTGCTGATTGCCGGCGTCGAAATGGACTGGAGCGTGAAGAAAGCCGGCGTGTGGTGGCTGTGCCGCCGCATGCGCGAAGACGAGGCGCAAACCGTGCTGCGCGCAGTGGTCAACCCCGATCTTGTGTGACACGTCATCGTTGTCACAACTACGCCACGCAAAATTCACGTAATAGTCACGAATGACTTGCTTTTGTCGCTGATCTGTCATGCAGCGTCTCTAGAATCGCCCCGAAAGTAACCCTCAGCCACCCTAGGGGATGCACGAATGCGAGACCTGCCGACGCCCACCCAGCCTTTGATTGACGCACTGCCGAGCCTGAATCTAGGCAACGCACGGAGGGGCCTTCCTCGCTCACCCGACGCTGTTCCGGCGCGTGACAAGCCTGTTCTGGCCGTTTCGTGGGCGCGCCATCAGGATGAAGTGACCGAGGCGCAACGCCTGCGCTACAAGGTCTTTGCCGAGGAGATGGGCGCTCGCCTGCCCTCGGCCCATGCAGAACTCGATGTCGACATGTTCGACGCCGTGTGCGATCACCTGATCGTGCGCGACCAGAAGACGCTGCGCGTGGTCGGCACCTATCGCGTACTGCGCCCGGACGCCGCCAAACAGATCGGCTGCCTGTACTCCGAGTCCGAATTCGACCTCGTGCGCCTCACGCACCTGCGTCCGAAGATGGTCGAGCTGGGCCGCTCCTGCGTGCACCGCGACTACCGCTCGGGCAGCGTCATCATGGCGCTGTGGGCCGGTCTGGGTGAATACATGCAGCGCTACGGCTTCGAATCGATGCTGGGCTGTGCCAGCGTGTCGATGGGTGACGGCGGCCACTTTGCCGCAAGCCTCTACCGCAGCTTCGTCGACGACGGTTCGCTTGCCCCGATCGAGTACCACGCCTTCCCGCGCGTGCCGCTGCCGGTCGATGAGCTGAACCAGAACCTGGAAGTCGATCCGCCTGCGCTGGTGAAGGGCTACCTGCGCCTGGGCGCCCGCATCTGCGGCGCACCGGCCTGGGATCCTGACTTCAACGTTGCCGACTTCCTCACGCTGCTGCGCCTGTCGGACATCAACCCGCGCTACGCACGCCACTTCCTGCGCGGCTGATCACACCTACCGCTGCAAAACAAAACGGCCCGGTCTTTCGAACCGGGCCGTTTTGTTTGGATCGGCACTGCAGCGTGCCAAGACTCCAACGGTTTATACGTACGTCACCTTGTAGCGGCGGCCGATGCGCTGCCATTCATCGGCTTCCTGCGTGAGGCTGTACTCGACCAGCGGGTTCTGCTCGATCCAGCTCTTGGGCAGCTCCACTTCGAAGCCGCCTTCGTTGAGTTCGCCTTCGCTCTGTCGCACCCTGAGGCCCGGCAGCTGGATCGCACCGCGCCGACGGCACAGCACGAAGGCCAGGCGCAGGCTGAACAGCATCCGCCAATCCAGAAACTTGCCGCCGCCCGACAACTTGCCAAGCTTGCCGGCATGCCCCAGCAGCAGCGTCGCCAGGCGCGCCTGATCGGTCTTGGAGAAGCCCGGCATGTCAGCATGGCTGGCAATGTAGGCCGAATGCTTGTGATAGCCGCTGTGCGAGATGCTCATGCCGATCTCGTGCAGGTTTGCCGCCCAGCCGAGCAGCGCGAGATTGTCTTCACGGCGCTCATCGGGTGGATCTGGAAACTGCGACAGCAGCGCCGTCGCCGCATCACGCACGCGATGCGCCTGCGCGCGATCCACGTTATAGCGACGCATGAACTGCTCGATCGTCACCGTGCGCATGTCTTCGTGGTGGCTACGGCCAAGCAGGTCGTACAGCACGCCCAGTCGCAACGCACCGTCGGTCACGTCCATGCGGTCGATGTCGAGTTCGGCAAACACGCCGAGCATGATCGACAGGCCGCCCGGCAGCACCGGAATGCGGTCCGATTTCAGGCCGCTCAGCTTCAGGCGGTTGGTGTTCTCCGACTTGATCAACGCACGCTTGAGGCGCTCCAACCCTTCGCGGGTGATGCCGTGGGCGCTGCCCTTCTCGCCCTTGTCGTTAAAGCCGTTCAGCTCGATCAGCTCGGCCAGCGCGCGCGCCGTACCCGATGACCCCACTGCCTGGTTCCAGCCGGCCGTGCGGTACTGCTGCACGAGGATCTGGATTTCGCGACGCGCGGCCAGCTCGGCCTGCTTCATCGCATACTCATCCACGTTGCCGTTCGGGAAGAAATGGCGGCTGTGCGACACGCACCCGATATAGAGCGACTCCATCAGCTTGGGCTTGTAGCCGTTGCCGATGATGAACTCGGTTGAGCCACCGCCGATGTCGACGACGAGCCGATTGCCCTGGCACGCCGGCGCATCGTGCGACGCACCGAGATAGATCAGCCGTGCCTCTTCGCGGCCCGCAATCACTTCGATGGGGAAGCCAAGCGCGGCCTCCGCCTCGATCAGGAACTCCTGCGCGTTCTTGGCCACACGCAGCGTGTTGGTGGCCACCGCACGTACGTGGTCGGGCGAGAAATCGCGCAGGCGATCGCCAAAACGGCGCAGGGCATCAACACCACGGCGGCGTGCCGGCTGATCCAGGTACTTATCTTGCGTAAGCCCGGCAGCCAGACGCACCGGCTCGCGCAGCGCATCGACCTGAAAGATCTGACTGCTGCTGGCGCCGTTGGCGGTGACGGTTTCGTCGACGCGGCCGATCATCAGCCGAAAGCTGTTGGAGCCCATGTCGACAGCGGCCAGCAGACGGGGTGTGGGACTCATGAATGGAAAACGGGTTGAAACGCGATGGGCGTTTTTAGGGATTGTGGTTCGAAGCGCTGCGCCACAAAATATGTCTCTATTGTGTCGTCAACGTGACAATTCAAATGTGTCACAAATTTGACACCAGAATATGAAAAAGTGGCCGGATAGTCATTCGCTGGAACAGAACATGTCGACATTGCCCGCGGGCGATCTGCTCAATCGCGAACTGGGCATTCTTGAATTCAACGCCCGTGTGCTGGCCCAGGCGGCCGACCCTGGCGTGCCGCTCATGGAGCGGCTGAAGTTCATCTGCATCGTGTCGAGCAATCTGGATGAGTTCTTTGAGATCCGCATTGCCGGGTTGAAGGAACAGATGCGCGACAACCCGTCGTCTCTCACCCCCGACGGCCTGTCGGTACAGCAGGCGTTTGGCGTGGTGACGGATCAGGTGCGGCAACTGGTCACGCAGCAGTATGCCATGCTGCAGGACGAGATCCTGCCCCTTCTGGAGAAGGAAGGCGTCTTCTTCCACATGACCACCAACTGGAACGAAGCCCAGCGCGCCTGGTGCCGCAACTTCTTCCAGCGAGAGTTGGTGCCCATCCTGACGCCGATGGCGCTGGACCCGGCGCACCCCTTCCCGCGCGTGCTCAACAAGAGCCTGAACTTCATCATCGAGCTCTCTGGCAAGGACGCTTTCGGCCGCGAAGCCGAGCTCGCCATCGTGCAAGCGCCGCGCGCTCTGCCCCGCCTAGTGCAGATGCCGCCGGAGCTGTCGGGCTATCCGTATGGGTTCGTGCTGCTGTCGTCGTTCATGCAGGGCTTTGTACACGAGTTGTTCCCGCAGATCGACGTGCATGGCTGCTACCAGTTCCGCGTCACGCGCAACTCCGATCTGTTCGTGTCGGAAGATGAAATCACCGACTTGCGCGAAGCGCTGCAGGGCGAACTGTCCACGCGCCATTTTGGCGACGCGGTCCGCCTGGAAATCGCGCACGATACCTCGCCCGCGCTGGTACGCCGTCTGCTGCAAGAATTCGGGCTGACCGAAGCCGACTGCTACCGCGTCAAGGGCCCGGTGAATCTGGTGCGCCTGCTGCAGGTGCCCGACATGGTCGACAAGCCGGTGCTCAAGTACCCGCCGCATGTGCCGGCCACGGTTAAGCAAGTGGCCAACAGCTCGAACATCTTCGACGCCATCCGCCAGGGCGACATCCTGCTGCACCACCCGTACGAGAGTTTCACGCCCGTGCTGGAGCTGCTGCAGCAGGCTGCGCGCGACCCTGACGTGGTGGCCATCAAGCAGACCGTCTATCGCACCGGCAACGAATCGCCGGTGATGGAAGCACTCATCAAGGCCGCGCGCAACGGCAAGGAAGTGACCGTGGTGGTCGAGCTGCTGGCGCGCTTTGATGAAGAAACGAACATCAACTGGGCCGACCAGCTTGAATCCGCCGGCGCGCATGTCGTGTACGGTGTGGTGGGCCACAAGTGCCACGCCAAGATGCTGCTGGTGGTGCGCCGTGAGGTCTCCGGCAAGGGCAAGACCGTCAAGCTGCACCGCTACGCGCACCTGGGCACCGGCAACTACCACCCCAAGACCGCCCGCCTCTATACGGACTTCGGCCTGATGACGGCCAACGAGCAGATCTGCGAAGACGTGCATCACACGTTCCAGTTGCTCACCGGCACGGGCGCGCAGGTCAAGTTGCATCACCTGTGGCACTCGCCGTTCACGATGCATGAGAACCTGGTCGAGCACATCCGTGCCGAAGCGCGCGCTGCCCGCGCGGGCAAACGTGCGCGCATCATCGGCAAGATGAACGCGCTGCTGGAGCCGACCATCATCGACGAGTTGTACAAGGCGTCGCGTGCTGGCGTGAAGATCGACCTGATCGTGCGTGGTGTGTGCGCGCTCAAGGCAGGCGTGCCAGGGCTATCGGAGAACATCAGCGTGCGCTCGATCGTCGGGCGCTTCCTGGAGCATCACCGCGTCTACTACTTCCATGCTGCCGGCGAGGAAGTCGTCTACCTCTCCAGCGCGGACTGGATGGACCGCAACCTGTTCCGCCGCGTAGAGGTTGCCTTCCCTGTGCTTGATCGCAAGCTCAAGGCGCGCGTCATCAAGGAAAGCCTGCAGGTGCATCTGCGCGACAACGCATCGGCTTGGGTGATGCAGGCGGACGGCACGTACGTGCAACGCACGACGCGCGGCAAGCACGTGCGCATCAGCCAGCTCGAATTGCTGAATCACTTCTCGCCGCAGGCTGCAGCAGCGGCGGAAACGGCCGCAGCAGTGGCCGCTGCGACGGCCGCAGAGCCGATCAGTCGCGTACCGGTGGAGATTTCCGCTGGCTGATCCACCCTGCTTCGCAAAACAAAAACGCACGCTGTTGAGCGTGCGTTTTTCATTGGGCGATGGGGTTGCCGTGCGGTTGCATCAGGCAGCGCGCTCGTCGCTGATGCTCACGCTGCGAACCACCGTGCGCTCCGGCGGGAACACCGCGCGGAAGGTGCTTCCCTTACCGTGCTCGCTCGTCACCTGCAGCTCGCCGCCGTGGCGCGAGAGCACGTGCTTGACGATCGCCAGGCCCAGGCCCGTACCTCCAGTATCGCGCGAGCGGCTGCGGGCGACGCGATAGAAACGCTCGGTCAGGCGCGGGATATGCTCGGGTGCGATGCCGATGCCCGTGTCCGTCACGGAGAACATCGCGTGCCCATCCTTTACCCCCCAGTCGAGGCGAATGGCACCGCCATCCGGTGTGTAGCGAACGGCATTGGAGGCCAGATTGCTGAACGCGGAGATCAGCTCCAGCTCAGCCCCGCACACGCTCACCGCCGGATCGCACGTCACGCTGATGGTGTGGCGGCCGGCAGAGAGCGCCTCGATGTCATGCTCAAGCTGCAGCATCATGCGCTGCATCGGCACCGGCGTGACTGACGGCGGCTCGGAGTTGCCTTCCAGCGTCGCCAGTGCCAGCAGATCTTCCACCAAGTGCTGCATGCGCATGGCCTGCGTATGCATCATGTCGAGGTAGCGCTTCTTGTCTTCCTCGGGCAGCGGAATATCGCGCACCGTCTCTAGAAAACCGGCGAGCACTGTCAGCGGCGTCTTCAGCTCGTGCGAGACGTTGGCAACGAAGTCGCGGCGCATGGCCTCGGTGTTCTCCAGCTTGGTGATGTCTTGCGTCACCAGCAGCTTACGGTCTTCGCCGTACGGCAGGACCTGGACAGAGACGATGCTTTGCTTGTGGGGCCCCACGTCATGCATGGTGAGCGGCTCCTCGAACTCGCCGCGCGCAAGGTAGCGGACGAACTCCGGTCTGCGAATCAGATGGGTGATGCGTTGGCGCAGGTCTCGCTTGGCAGACAAGCCGAAGTGCTCCTCGGCCACAGCGTTGCACCATTCGATCTGGTCTTCAGCGTCGAGCATCAGCACGCCATTGGGCGATGCTTGAATGGCCTGGATGAACCGGCTGTGCTGCTGCTCGACCTGCAGCACCTGCGTGCGCCAGCCCTTCATGAGCCGGTGCAGGCGGTAGTAGACCTCGCCCCATAGGCCGAGCGCGCTGGGGATCTCGCCATAGGCCGGCGAGTCCAGCACGCGCCACAGGCGCTGGATCTGATAGACGTAGTAAAGGAGCATCACCAACAGCAGCGCACTGAGCACGGCCAGTGCAACCACGTGGTTGGCGAAAACATACAGACACGCCGTGAGGATGCCGCCCAGGGCGACAAAGACGGCGAAGCGGGTCCAGAAGACGTTCATGAGGGCATTCTAAGCGCTGGACCGCAAGGATCGTATGAATGCGGCGTGTGAACGCGCGATGGAAAATACCTGACTCGTGCGCTCGTTCAGCCGATACGTTATTGCCCCGGATTGCGCGCCAGGCGATAGCCGCTGCCGCGCACCGTTTCGATCATGTTGCTGTAGCCACCCGGGGCGAGTGCCGCGCGCAGGCGCTTGATGTGCACATCTACGGTGCGCTCTTCCACGAACACGTGGTCGCCCCATACCTGGTCAAGCAACTGCGAGCGGCTGTGCACGCGCTCCGGATGCGTCATCAGGAAATGCAGCAGGCGGAACTCGGTCGGGCCCAGATCAAGCTTGATCGGGTTTTCCGCTTCGATGTTCGTGGCCGTCACGCGGTGCGTGGCCGGGTCCAGCTTCAGGCCGTTGATGGCCACCACGTCGTCGGTCAGCTGCGGCGCACGGCGGCGCAGCACGGCCTTGATGCGGGCCAGCAGCTCCTTGGGCGAGAACGGCTTGGTGACGTAGTCGTCCGCGCCGCTGTCCAGGCCCATGATCTTGTCCTGCTCTTCGCTGCGGGCGGTCAGCATGATGATCGGGATCTGGCGCGTGCGCTCGTTGGCACGCAGCTCCTTGGCGAACATCACGCCGGACTTGCCCGGCAGCATCCAGTCCAGCAGAACCAGATCTGGCAGCACATCGCTCATCAGCGACAGCGCCTGTTCAGCGTTGTACGCACGGATCGGGTAGTGACCTGCGTGCTGCAGGTTAACGGCGATCAGCTCGGCGATCGCCGGTTCGTCTTCCACGACCAGAATGCTACTCGGCATGCTCACGTCTCCATCCTGCCTTTTTTATTCGCCCTCGCCCTGGATCTCACGCTCCAGCGCCTCGCGCCCAGCGTGCCGGACGTCGGTTCCCTTGACGATGTAAATGATGAACTCGGCGATGTTCTTGGCGTGATCGCCAATACGTTCGATCGCCTTGGCAATGAACAGCAGATCCAGCGACACCGAAATCGTGCGCGGGTTCTCCATCATGTAGGTGATGAGTTCGCGCATGAAGCCGCGGAATTCCTCGTCGATGGCCTTGTCTTCCTTCAGGATCGACACGGCCTCGGCGGTGTCCAGCCGCGCGAAGGCATCCAGCGCATGACGCAGGATGGTCGCTGCCATCTCGCCAGAGCGCTCAACGCCCGCATAGTTCAGCGTGTGTGCCGACGGGTCTTGCATGAGGCGCTTGGTGCGCTTGGCGATCTTCGCGGCCTCGTCGCCGGCGCGCTCCAGGTTGGTGATGGTCTTCGAGATCGCCATGACCAGACGCAGGTCGCGGGCGGTCGGCTGGCGGCGCGCGATGATGTTGTTGCAATCGCCGTCGATCTCGATTTCGAGCGCATTGATCTCCTGCTCCACCGCGAGCACCTGATCACACATCGCGGTGTCGAAGTTGGCCAGGGCGCGCATCGCGCGGGCGATCTGTGCCTCAACCAAGCCACCCATCTGCAGCACCTTGGTGCTGATGGAGGTCAGGTCGGAGTCAAACTGTGATGACAGATGTTTCTCAGACATCGGGTTCTCCTTGTCGCTTCAGCGTTGTTACCGATCAGCCGAAGCGGCCGGTGATGTAGTCTTCCGTTTCCTTGCGCTGGGGCTTGATGAAGATCTTTTCGGTATCGCCGAATTCGATCAGCTCGCCCAGATACATATACGCCGTGTAGTCGGAACAGCGCGCCGCCTGTTGCATGTTATGCGTGACGATGACGACGGTGTAGTCATCCTTCAGTTCGGCGATCAGCTCTTCGATCTTGCCGGTGGAAATCGGGTCCAGTGCCGAGCACGGTTCGTCCAGCAGCAGCACCTCAGGACGGATGGCGATGCCACGTGCGATACACAGACGCTGCTGCTGACCACCCGACAGGCCATAGCCCGACTGGTTGAGCTTGTCCTTGACTTCGTTCCACAGCGCGGCCTTGGTCAGCGCCCATTCCACGCGGTCGTCCATTTCGGAGCGCGACAAGCGTTCGAACAACTTCACGCCAAAGGCGATGTTGTCGTAGATCGACATCGGGAACGGCGTCGGCTTCTGGAACACCATGCCCACCTTGGCGCGCAGCAGGGCGATGTCCATCTTCGACGTGAGCAGGTTCTCGCCGTCCATATTGATCGCACCTTCGGCACGCTGCTCGGGGTACAGGGCGTACATCTTGTTGAACGTACGCAGCAGGGTCGACTTGCCGCAGCCCGACGGACCGATGAACGCAGTCACCTGCTTTTCGGGAATCTGCAGCGAGATGTTCTTGAGCGCGTGGAACTTGCCGTAGTAGAAGTTCAGGTCACGCACATCGATCTTCGGGCTTTGCGTGCGCACTTCGAGGGACGTAGCAGTCATGGTCATTTCTTGGTGAACAAGGCACGCGCGAGGATGTTCAACCCCAGCACACCCAATGTAATCAGGAACACCCCGGCCCAGGCCAACTGCTGCCACTCGGGGAACGGGCTCATCGCAAACTTGAAGATCACCACCGGCATGGTCGCCATCGGCTGATTCAGATCCAGGCTCCAGAACTGGTTGTTCAGCGCGGTGAAGAGCAGCGGCGCGGTCTCACCCGCAATACGGGCGACGGCCAGCAGCACACCGGTAATCACGCCTGCGTACGATGCCTTGAGCGTGATCGACAGAATCATCTTCCACTTGGGCGTACCGAGCGCCATGGCGGCTTCACGCATGGCGTTGGGCACCAAGTTCAACATGTTCTCGGTGGTGCGCACCACGATCGGGATCTGCAGCAGCGCCAGTGCAAGCACACCGGCAATCCCCGAGAAGTGCTGCACACGTGCCACCACAACGGCATACACGAACAGGCCAATCACGATGGACGGCGCCGACAGCAGGATGTCGTTGATGAAGCGCGTCACGCTGGCCAGCATCGATGTCTTACCGTATTCCGCCAGGTAGATTCCAGCCAGGATACCCAGCGGCGTGCCGATCAGCGTGGCCATGCCGACCAACATGAACGAGCCGGCGATGGCGTTGGCCAAGCCGCCTCCCGGCGTGTTCGGCGGTGGCGTCATCTCCGTGAAGAGCGACAGCGACAGGCCGCCCACACCCAGCGAGAGCGTGGTCCACAGGATCCACGCCAGCCACACCAGGCCGAAGCCCATGGCGGCAAGCGAGAGTGCCAGCGCAATGCCATTGATATTGCGGCGACGGGCCTGCAGGCGTGACTTGATTTTCTCGGAGTCGGCGCGAACGGCAGGAATGGAAGGCGTACGCATGGTGTTGGGTCTCATGGCGTCGGGCAGGTCATACTGGTTCACTTGTGGCCCTCGCTCTTCTGCAGGCGCAGCAGAAGCAGCTTGGACGCCGCCAGCACGATGAACGTGATGACGAACAGGATCAAGCCCAACTCCATCAGCGCGGCGGTGTGCAGGCCTTGGCCCGCTTCTGCAAATTCGTTAGCCAGTGCCGAGGTGATGCTGTTGCCCGGCGAGAACAGCGACGCGTCAGACAGCAGGTTGGTGTTGCCGATGACGAACGTCACGGCCATGGTTTCGCCCAGAGCGCGGCCCAGACCCAGCATCACACCGCCGATCACCCCAGCCTTGGTGTACGGCAGCACTACGTTCCACATGACTTCCCACGTCGTGCAACCCACGCCGTAGGCGGATTCCTTGAGCAGCGTCGGCGTGATCTCGAACACGTCGCGCATCACTGCCGAGATGTACGGGATGATCATGATCGCCAGGATCACCCCGGCGCACAGCAGGCCGATACCGATCGGTGCGCCCTGGAACAGCGCCCCGATGACCGGGATCTTGCCGATAGTCGCGGCCAGTGGCTTTTGAAAGTACTCGCCGAAGATCGGCGCAAACACGAGCAGGCCCCACATGCCGTAGACGATGGACGGCACGGCAGCGAGCAGCTCGATGGCGGTACCCAGCGGTCGGCGCAGCCAGGCCGGCGACAGCTCGGTCAAAAACAGGGCAATGCCGAAGCTCACGGGCACGGCAATGATGAGCGCGATCAGCGACGTGACCAGGGTGCCGTAGACGGGCACCAGCGCGCCATAGATGTCGGAGGGCGGATCCCACTCCGAATTCACCAGGAACGACAGGCCGAATTTCTGGATCGAGGGCCAGGAACTGATGATCAGCGAGACGATGATGCCGCCCAGCAGCAGGAGCGTAACGATTGCGGCAAGGCGGGTCAGGCCGCCAAACACCAGGTCGCCGGTGCGGCTTGGTGCGCGCATGCGGGAAGCGCCAGAAGAATCAGAGAGCGTGGCCATGAGGGAAACCGGTCAGCCGTGAGAGAAGCTGTTGAAATGGCGCGGGCGGCCGATCTGCACCGCCCGCCCGCACCTTGTACTGCACCCGGGTCTGTCAACCCAGGCAGCGGGCAACGATCAGTAGATCGCCTTACCCGACGCGTCCTTCACGCTCGACTTCCACGTCGCGCGGATCTGGTTCTTCACAGCATCCGGCAGCGGCACGTAGTCCAGACCCTTGGCAGCGTCATCGCCACCCTTGTAGGCCCAGTCGAAGAACTTCATGACTTCAGCGCCCTGCTCCGGCTTGGCCTGGGTCTTGTGCAGCAGGATGAAGGTCGCACCAGCGATCGGCCATGCGTCCTTGCCCGGCTCGTCCGTCAGGATCTGGTAGTACGACTTGCTCCACTCAGCACCAGCAGCTGCGGCCTTGAAGGCTTCAGCGGTCGGCTGCACAACGGCGCCCGACTTGTTTTGCAGGTTCACGTGGGTCATCTTGTTCTGCTTGGCGTAGGCGTACTCAACGTAGCCGATCGCGCCACCCAGACGCTGCACGAAAGCGGCCACGCCTTCGTTGCCCTTGCCGCCCGTACCGATCGGCCAGTTCACGGTCGTGCCTTCGCCAACCTTGCCCTTCCACTCGGCATTCACCTTCGACAGGTAGTTCGTGAAGATGAACGAGGTGCCCGAACCGTCAGCACGGCGCACCACCAGGATGTCCTGGTCCGGCAGCGGGGCCTTCGGGTTCAGCTTGACGATGGCTGGATCATTCCACTTCTTGATCTTGCCCAGGTAGATGTCGCCCAGCACTTGGCCGTTCAGGGTCAGACCGGTAATGGCCTGGCCCTTGGAGTCCTTCAGGTTGATCACCGGCACCACGCCACCGATCACGGTCGGGAACTGGATCAGACCGTCCTTGTTCAACTCGTCGTCCTTCAGCGGCATGTCCGATGCGCCGAAGTCAACGGTCTTGGCGGTGATCTGCTTGATGCCGCCCGACGAACCGATACCTTGGTAATTCACCTTGGCCTGGGTCGCCTTGTTGTAGTCAGCCGCCCACTTGTTGTAGACGGGTGCCGGGAACGTTGCGCCAGCGCCAGTGATGTCAACTGCGAATGCGGCACCAGCGAAAGCCAGCGCTGCCACACCAGCGATTGCGGTTTTGACCAGTTTCATGAGTTCTCCAGAGGAGCGGTTGAGCGATGACAGATTTTTGACACCCGAACTTTAGGTCGCTCACATGACACTTCTGTGACAACACAAAAACTTCTCATAACCGGCTTAAAACGCACGAAAGTCGATCCTAAGGCATAAAAAAAGCGGCGCAAGGGCCGCTTTTTTATTGCTTCTGCAGCGTTCCTCCGGCAATTTACTGGAACGTTGCCGCCAAGCGCTCTGCGTGCTGCGTGGCAAGCTCGGCATCCTGCGCCTCAACCATCACTCGCACGACAGGCTCGGTACCGGACGGACGAATCAGCACTCGTCCCTTGCCGTTGAGCTCAGCCTCGCTGGTCTTGAGCGCAGCCTGCAAACCAGCGTGCGACTTCCAGTCGAAACCCTTCTCGACGCGCACATTGATCAGCTTTTGCGGGAACAGGCGCACGCCGTCCAGCATCTGGTCGAGCGTCTGGCCGCTGCGACGCAATGCCGCAAGCACTTGCAGCGCCGAGATGATGCCGTCGCCCGTGCTGTGCTTGTCCAGGCACAGCAAGTGGCCCGAACCTTCACCGCCCAGCAACCAACCGTTCTTCTTCAGTTCTTCCAGCACATAGCGGTCGCCTACCTTGGCACGCACGAATTCGACGCCCTGCGCCTTGAGTGCCAACTCCACAGCCAGGTTGGTCATGAGTGTGCCGACGGCACCCGGTACCGCCTGTCCTGCCGCGCGACGCGCCTGCACCATCACGTAGAGCAGCTCATCGCCGTTGTACAGGCGGCCATTGCGGTCGACCACCTGCAGGCGATCGGCGTCACCGTCGAAGGCCAGACCGATGTCAGCACCATGTTCACGCGTGGCCTCGACCAGCTTGCCCGGTGCCGTCGCGCCGTAGCCGTCGTTGATATTGCGGCCGTTCGGCTGGTTGCCGATCGACACCACGTCCGCGCCCAGCTCATGGAAGACGTGCGGTGCGATGTGATACGCAGCTCCATGCGCGCTATCCAGCACGACCTTCATGCCGAACAGGTTCAGATCATTCGGGAACGTGCTCTTGCAGAACTCGATGTAGCGGCCGGCGGCATCTTCAATGCGGCGGGCACGACCCAGCGCGTCCGAAGCCGCGTACGCCATCGGCTTTTCCAGCTCGGCCTCGATCTGCAGTTCGGTCTCGTCCGGCAGCTTGTCGCCGCTGGCCGAGAAGAACTTGATGCCATTGTCATGGTAGGGATTGTGCGAGGCTGAGATCACCACACCCGCCGACAGGCGCAGCGCGCGCGTCAAATAGGCCACGCCAGGCGTCGGCAGCGGACCGCTCATCAGCACGTCCACGCCAGCAGCCGTAAAGCCGGCTTCCAGCGCGGCTTCCAGCATGTAGCCCGAGAGGCGCGTGTCCTTGCCGATCAGTACGGTGGGGCGGCCATGGCCGTGCGCTTCGCCGCCATGGGCGAGCACGCGGCCTGCGGCATAACCGAGGCGCAGCACAAAATCTGGCGTGATCGGGGTTTCACCGACACGTCCTCGGATGCCGTCGGTGCCGAAATACTTCCTGGACATTAAGGGTCTCTCCTGAGAATGTTTCTTTCTTTGTTTGTAAGGCGCCAGCCACGGCCGGGCAATCCTCTGTTCGCTCGACCCCCAGCCGCGCTAGGCCGGGGCGGCTGTCATGCGAGTGGCGGATTCACGCTTTCGTGACGCATCGCCCACCAGACCTGAATCGCTTCCACAGTCAGCCGCACGTCGTGCACGCGCACGATGAAAGCGCCCCGCTCCGCCGCCAACAGCGCGGCAGCCACACTGGCCGTAATGCGCTCGGCCGGCGGCTTGCCGCCCAGCACCGCACCAAGGGTGGATTTGCGGGACAGGCCTGCCAACAACGGTAACCCGATCCGTTCAAACTGTGCCAAACGATTGAGCATGGTGAGATTGTGATCCGGCGTCTTGCCAAAGCCAAATCCTGGGTCTAGCGAGATGCGCTCGGGCGCGACGCCAGCAACCGTCAGCGCTTTCGTCTGCATGCGCAGGAAGGTTTCCACCTCCCCCATCAGGTCCGAATAGCTGGGCGCCTCCTGCATCGTTTCCGGATCGCGCTGCATGTGCATGATGCACAGGCCTGCACTGCCGTCAGCCACCGCCTCGATGGCGCCAGGGCGACGGAAACCCCAGATGTCGTTGATCAAGTCAGCGCCGGCATCCAGCGTGGCGCGCATTACCTCAGGCTTGTAGGTGTCGATCGACAGCGCTTTGCCGCACTCGTGCAGCGCCTCGACAATGGGCAGCACACGATCCAACTCTTCTTGCAAACCCAGCGGCTCGGCGCCCGGGCGGCTCGATTCGCCACCGATGTCGATCATATCGACACCTTCAGCGATCAGTTGCTCGGCGTGGCGCAGTGCGGCATCGCGCGTGGCATGCTGGCCGCCATCGGAAAACGAATCGGGCGTGACGTTGAGGATGCCCATGACCAGCGGGCGCCGATTACGCGCGTAGCGGAAACGTCCGCACTGGAAGTGCGTTGTGATGGGGATGGAAGCAGACAAGATAGGTGGACGGGAATGCTGCGCAGGACCGAAATGTTACGCCAGGCACGCCAAAAAGGCGCCCACAAAAAAGCCGGTGCGTTTGGCACCGGCTCTTCTGCGTCGCCGCCAGGGCGACAGACTAACGGGTCATCAAGCCGTGGCGGGCACGTTGCCCGGGTTCGCGGCGGGGGTACCACCACCCGGCGGCGTACTGCCACCGCCGGTCGAACCGTAACGCGGCGGACGCGGCGGCTTGCCATCCATGATGTCGTTGACCTGGTCAGCGTCGATGGTTTCCCACTCGAGCAGCGCGGCAGTCATGGCTTCCACCTTGTCGCGGTTCGCTTCCAGCAGCCCCTTGGCCAGGGCGTACTGCTCGTCAACGATGCGGCGGATTTCCGAATCGACCTTTTGCTGGGTCGCTTCAGACACCGTCTTCGATGCCATGCGACCGAAGAAGCCGTCCTGCTCGGTATCGACATACACCATGGTGCCAAGCGTGTCGCTCATGCCGTAGCGCGTCACCATGTCGCGGGCCATCTTGGTGGCACGCTCGAAGTCGTTGGAGGCGCCGGTGCTCATTGCGCCCAAGAACACCTCTTCCGCAGCACGACCGCCGAACAGAATGGCGACCTCTTCAAGCATCGTGTCCTTGTAGGCGTAATGCTTGTCGTGCTCCGGCAGTTGCCAGGTCAGACCACCAGCCCAGCCGCGCGGCATGATCGTGACCTTGTGCACCGGGTCAGCCTTCGGCAGCAGCTTGGCGACCACCGCGTGGCCCGACTCGTGATATGCCGTGGCCTTGCGCTCTTCTTCGCGGATCACGGCCGACTTGCGCTCCGGCCCCATGTAGATCTTGTCCTTGGCATCTTCGAAGTCCTGCATATCGACCACGCGCTTGTTACGGCGTGCGGCAAACAGCGCAGCTTCGTTGACGAGGTTGGCCAGATCAGCGCCCGAGAAGCCCGGCGTGCCACGTGCCAGCACCGACGCATCCACGTCGTTGCCGATCGGCACCTTGCGCATGTGGACCTTCAGGATCTGCTCGCGGCCGCGAATGTCCGGCAGGCCAACATAGACTTGGCGGTCAAAACGGCCCGGGCGCAGCAGCGCCTTGTCGAGCACGTCTGCACGGTTAGTCGCAGCGATGACGATCACACCCGAGTTGGCCTCGAAACCGTCCATCTCGACCAGCATCTGGTTCAGGGTCTGCTCACGCTCGTCGTTACCGCCGCCCATACCTGCACCGCGATGGCGACCGACCGCGTCGATTTCGTCGATGAACACGATGCAAGGCGCCTGCTTTTTGGCGTTCTCGAACATATCGCGCACGCGGGCCGCGCCCACGCCGACGAACATCTCAACGAAGTCCGAACCGGAGATGCTGAAGAACGGCACCTTGGCTTCACCGGCAATAGCACGTGCCAGCAGCGTCTTACCGGTACCCGGGGGGCCCACCAGCAACACGCCGCGTGGGATACGCCCACCCAGCTTCTGGAATTTCTGCGGATCTTTCAGGAAGTCGACCAACTCGACGACTTCTTCCTTCGATTCGTCACACCCTGCCACGTCAGCAAACGTGACGCTGTTGTTATTCTCATCGATCAACCGCGCTCGGGACTTGCCGAACGAAAAGGCGCCGCCTTTCCCGCCGCCTTGCATCTGCCGCATCATGTAGAACCAGAACACGATGATCAGCAGCGTGGGGCCGAGATAGTAAAGCGCGGTCAGGAGCACACCTTGCTCTTCTTCCGCCTTACCGGTCACCTGCACGCCGTACTTCATCAGGTCGCCGACCATCCAGATGTCGCCCGGCGAGATGATGGAATACTTGTTGCCCTCGTTGGGCGTGACCAGCAGCGTGCGGCCCTGCACTTCAACGCGCTTGACCTTGCCGGACTTCGCATCGTCCATGAATTGCGAGTACGTCACACCCTCTTGGGCGCGTGGCTTGTCGAACTGCTTGAAGACGGTGAACAGCACCAAGGCAATCACCAGCCAGATGGCCGCCTTCTGAAACCAGTTGTTATTCAAGGCGAGACTCCTTTAGAAATGCCTTGACGGGATGCTTGGCATTGTAATGCACGGATACCGCCGCGGGTTGATTGCCCGCAAGACCGTCGACCACCCGGCCCTGTCACCCGATCTTTCCTGAGTAACGTCCGTCAGCCCGGATGCTTGAGCTGGCGGCCCAGCAGAAACGTCTCGGACGACTTGTCGCGGGAGGCCTTGGGCTTGCGCGGCGCCACGATCTTGAAATGGCGCTTGAACATCTCGACGATCTGACTATAGCCGCTGCCGTGGAAACATTTGATCAGCAGCGCGCCCTCGGGTTTCAGGTGCGCCATGGCAAATTCCACGGCCAGCTCGGCGATGTGCTCCATGCGCGCGGCGTCCGCCGACGCCACACCCGAGAGGTTGGGGGCCATATCGGACAAAACAAGGTCCACTTTGCCCCCGCCGGTCGCTTCCAGCACGATTTCTTCCAACTGACGGAAAACGTCATCCTCGCGGAAGTCACCCTGGATGAATTCGACGTCGGCGATGGCCTCCATCGGCAGGATATCGATGGCGACGATGGCGCCATCGATGCGGCCGTCCTTGGCGCGCGGCGAGGCGGCCAGCTTGTTGCGCACGTACTGGCTCCAGCTGCCCGGCGCAGCACCCAGGTCAACGATGACCTGGCCCGGCTTGATCAGCTTATCCTGCTCGTCGATCTCCTTGAGCTTGTAGGCGGCGCGCGCGCGGTAGCCCTCGCGCTGCGCCAGCTTCACGTACGGATCGTTGATATGGTCGTGCAGCCACGACTGGTTGAACTTGTTCTTTGCCATCGAATTGATTGCCTCGCCGCCTAAAAATGGCGGCTAGGGCTGATTTTGGCGGATAATACGCGCCGTTTGTCTTTTTGCGCGATCCCGCCCTCATTTATGCCTGCCCTCATCCTCACCCCTGCCCAACGATCGGAACTGCGCTCGGAAGCGCATGCGTTGAACCCGGTCGTCATCATCGGTGCGGAGGGTCTGACCAAGGCCGTTCTGGCCGAAATCGACCGCTCGCTGGCGTCCCACGGGCTGATCAAGATTCGCGTGTTCGGCGATGACCGTGAAGCCCGCATCGAGCTCTACGACACCATCTGCTCGCGCCTGCAGGCTGCACCCGTGCAGCACATCGGCAAACTGCTGGTGATCTGGCGCGAAGGTCCGGCCTACCTGAAGGAAAACCAGCCGAAGGACATCCGGCCGCCGCGCAAGACCACTGTCGGCGCCGGCCCGCGCTCCGTTACGGTGCGCAAGCCGAATCCGAACAGCGCTCGCCGCCCGAAGCCGGTCCGCTTGAGTGTGCTCGGCAACGAGCGCGTCACGGCCGGTGGCAACGTCAAGCGCGCCAAACCGCGCCAAACCAGTCAGAAGAAGAAGGCACTGTCCTGATCTGACTCTGGCCCCGCACAGAAAACGACCGGCTTTTTAGCCGGTCTTTTCTTTTGCCTCAGGTGGGCTGCTGAATACCGGCTGTTTTCCAGATCAGGGCAAGGCCAAACAGACTTTGCACCAAGTAGAACACGCTCGACACACCATGCAGCATGCCGAACTGGGCCCGGTATGCCGAGTCACCGACGGCCAGACCTTGGGCCGCCGCCTGCTCACGCAGTGAAGCCATGAACGGTTGCAGCCCAAAGTAGCCGACCAGCACGCACACCAGCATCCCCAGCACCAGCCAGCGCAGCCGCTTGTAACCGCTCTGTCCGCGCCGCACCAATGCGGTGGCAGCCAGCAGCAACAAACAACCTGCTGCCAGACCAATCCACGCTTCTGCGTGGAACAGCCGGCCGGCTATCGAACCGGCCAACTGACGGTCATCCAGCATGGCAAACAGCGTCGGGGCGACGATGTAGCCGATGGTCCAGAGCGATCCGCACCATACCGTGGCAAGCAGCTGAAAGAAGCGCTGGGGCATGGTGGTCATTCCGGCCGGAGGTGATTAGAGGTACTTGACTGCCAGGACTTCGTACTCGCGTTCGCCGCCCGGGGCGATCACGGTGGCGACGTCGCCTTCGAACTTGCCGATCAGCGCACGGGCGATCGGCGAGCTGATCGAGATCTTGCCGGTTTCCAGATCAGCCTCGTCATCGCCAACGATCTGGTACGTCACGGGCTTGCCCGAATCCAGGTCTTCCAGGTCGATGGTGGCACCGAAGACCACACGACCCTCGGCGTCGAGTTCGGACGGATCGATAATATTCGCAGCCGACAGCTTGCCTTCGATTTCCTGGATGCGGCCTTCGATAAAGCCCTGGCGCTCCTTGGCGGCATCGTAGTCAGCGTTCTCGGACAGATCGCCCTGGGCACGTGCCTCGGCGATGGCGGTAACGACGGCCGGACGCTCCTTGGTCTTCAGACGTTGGAGTTCGTCTTTCAGCATCTCGGCACCGCGCTTGGTGATCGGAATGGTGCTCATAGTGGGTAATTCGGAATCACAAAAAAATCAGCCGCTGCGAAGCGGGAGGGCGCGTAGCGCACACCCGCCTGACGGCGGCTGTCGTTGTTTTGACACGGACGCTGTAGTGTAGGCGAACCGCCTAGAGGCGGCAACTGCCCCACCTTAGGCGGTTTACCGCGACGCTATGCCGCGTCGCGGTGCCTGCTCGTGGCGTTATCGGGCTCCGGGCTTACAGGGTGGCGTGCAGACCTTGGAGGTCATACACGTCCAGATGTTGCATGTGCTTCAGGCCTTCCACTGCGGCGCGGGCGCCGGCAATGGTCGTGTAGTACGTCACACGCTGGGCCAGCGCCGCTTGGCGGATCGAGCGCGAGTCAGCAATCGCGGTACGCGTTTCGTCGACGGTCGTGAACACGAGTGCGATCTCGCTGTTCTTGATCATGTCGACGATGTGCGGACGGCCTTCCTTCACCTTGTTGATCACACGCACCGGAATGCCGGCAGCTTCGATGGCCGAAGCCGTGCCGCGCGTCGCCACAATCGGGTAGCCCAGCGTATGCAGCGCGCGGGCGACTTCCACCGCGGCCGGCTTGTCGCTGTCCTTGACCGTCATCAGCACGGTGCCCTTCTCGGGCAGGCGCGAACCAGCGGCGAGCTGGCTCTTGAAGAGCGCCTCGCCGAAGGTCTTGCCGACGCCCATCACTTCGCCCGTGGAGCGCATTTCGGGTCCAAGCACCGGGTCAACACCCGGGAACTTGTTGAACGGGAACACGGCTTCCTTGACGCTGTAGTACGCCGGCACGACTTCCTTCTCGATGCCTTGCGAATCGAGCGACTGGCCTGCCATGCAGCGCGCCGCCACCTTGGCCAGCGAGACGCTGGTCGCCTTCGACACGTACGGCACCGTACGCGAGGCGCGCGGGTTCACTTCCAGCACGTAGACGATGTCTTGGCCATCGCGTTGCTGAATGGCGAACTGCACGTTCATCAGGCCGACCACGTTCAGCGCCTTGGCCATTGCGGCGGTCTGGCGCTTGAGTTCGTCAACGGTGGCTTGCGACAGCGAATACGGCGGCAGCGAACAAGCCGAATCACCCGAGTGCACGCCAGCCTGCTCGATGTGCTCCATCACGCCGCCGATGAAGACGCGCTTGCCGTCGGAGAGGCAATCCACGTCGCATTCGATGGCGTCGTTCAGGAAGCGGTCGAGCAGCACAGGGCTGTCGTTCGACACCTTCACGGCTTCGCGCATGTAGCGCTCGAGGTCGCGCGGCTCGTGCACGATTTCCATCGCGCGGCCACCCAGCACGTACGACGGGCGCACCACCAGCGGGTAGCCGATCTCTTCGGCCAGCTTCAGCGCTTCGTCTTCAGCGCGCGCGGTGCGGTTGGGCGGCTGACGCAGGCCCAGCTCGTGCAGCAGCTTCTGGAAGCGCTCACGGTCTTCGGCCGCATCGATCATGTCCGGCGACGTACCGATGATGGGCACGCCGTTGGCTTCCAGATCCAGCGCGAGCTTCAGCGGGGTCTGGCCGCCGTACTGCACGATCACGCCGACCGGCTTTTCCTTGTCGACGATTTCGAGCACGTCTTCCAGCGTCACCGGCTCGAAGTACAGGCGATCAGACGTGTCGTAGTCGGTCGAAACGGTTTCCGGGTTGCAGTTGACCATGATGGTCTCGTACCCGTCTTCGCGCAGTGCCAGCGCGGCGTGCACGCAGCAGTAGTCGAACTCAATGCCTTGGCCGATCCGGTTCGGGCCACCGCCCAGCACCATGATCTTCTTGTTGTTGGTCGGCTCGGCTTCGCACTCGCCGTGCTCGGCTTCGTACGTCGAGTACAGGTATGCGGTGTTGGTGGCGAACTCAGCCGCGCAGGTGTCCACACGCTTGTAGACCGGACGGACCTTCTCGGCGATACGCTTCTCGCGCACGGCCTTGGCGGTCGTCTTGGTCAGCTTGGCCAGGCGACGGTCGGAGAAGCCCTTCTGCTTGAGCAGACGCAGTTCGGCGGCCGACAGGCTATCCAACGCGCGAGCCTTGACCAGCGCTTCGGTCTTGACAATGTCTTCGATCTGCGCGAGGAACCACGGGTCCACTGCCGTTTCGGCATAGACCTCGTCGATCGACAGGCCCAGGCGGAATGCATCGCCCAGATACCAGATGCGATCCGGACCGGCTTCGCCGATCTCTTCGATAATCTCGTCGCGGTCGGTCGACTTTTCGTCCAGACCATCCACCCCGACTTCCAGGCCGCGCAGTGCCTTCTGGAACGATTCCTGGAAGGTCCGGCCCATGGCCATCACCTCGCCCACCGACTTCATCTGCGTGGTCAGGTGGCTGTCGGCCTGCGGGAATTTTTCGAACGCGAAACGCGGCACCTTGGTGACCACGTAGTCGATCGACGGCTCGAACGACGCCGGGGTCGCGCCGCCGGTGATCTCGTTCTTCAGTTCGTCCAGCGTGTAGCCCACGGCCAGCTTGGCGGCAACCTTGGCGATCGGGAAACCGGTGGCCTTCGACGCCAGCGCCGACGAACGCGACACGCGCGGGTTCATCTCGATGACGATCATGCGACCGTCCTTCGGGTTGATCGAGAACTGCACGTTCGAACCGCCCGTATCGACACCGATCTCACGCAGCACAGCCAGCGAGGCGTTACGCAGGATCTGGTATTCCTTGTCGGTCAGCGTCTGTGCCGGGGCCACGGTGATGGAGTCACCGGTGTGGATGCCCATCGGGTCCAGGTTTTCGATCGAGCAGACGATGATGCAGTTGTCGGCCTTGTCGCGCACGACCTCCATCTCGTATTCCTTCCAGCCGAGCAGCGATTCCTCGATCAGCAGCTCGTTGGTCGGCGAAAGGTCGAGACCGCGCTTGCAGATCTCTTCGAATTCTTCCCGGTTGTAGGCGATGCCACCGCCGGTGCCGCCCAGCGTGAACGACGGACGGATCACGATCGGGTAGCCGCTGGTGCCGGTTTCGCGCGCGATCTGCGATTGCACGGCCACGGCTTCGTCCATCGAATGCGCAATGCCCGACTTGGCCGAACCGAGGCCGATCTTCGTCATTGCGTTCTTGAACTTCTGGCGGTCTTCCGCCTTGTCGATGGCCTCCGGCGACGCGCCGATCAGCTCGACGTTGTACTTCTCGAGCACGCCGTGGCGGTGCAGGTCCAGCGCGCAGTTCAGCGCGGTCTGGCCACCCATGGTCGGCAGGATCGCGTCCGGGCGCTCCTTGGCGATGATGCGCTCAACCACTTCCCAGGTGATCGGCTCGATGTAGGTCACATCGGCCGTGCTGGGGTCCGTCATGATCGTGGCCGGGTTGCTGTTGACCAGGACCACCTTGAAGCCTTCTTCACGGAGCGCCTTGCAAGCCTGCGCGCCGGAGTAATCGAACTCGCACGCCTGGCCGATGATGATCGGACCCGCGCCGATGATCAGGATGGTTTTAATGTCTGTACGTTTTGGCATAACCCGCTCGATTCGATTAATTCAGTGTGGCCGTCGCCAGCTTGGCGGAAAAGCCGATAAACATGGCGCCGACGCCGCTGCTCATACCGGCAGACAAACGTCGTCGCGCGCGGAACGCCGCGGCCAGCCGCGCGCCCACGAAGATGATGGTGGTCAGGTACAGGAAGCTGCAGACCTGGCAGACCAGCCCCAGTACGACGAACGACACCACCGGCAATGCGTAGTGCGGATCGACGAACTGGATGAAGAACGAGATGAAGAACAGGATCGCCTTCGGGTTCAGCAGGCTGATGATCAGCGCCTTCTTGAACGGATGGGATTCATCGGCCGGGGCCGCGTTCTGTTCGGTCGACTCGCCGGCCTTGCGTGCGCGCCAGCTGTTCACCGCGCCGCGCAGCATCTGCAGGCCGATCCACGCCAGGTACGCCGCACCGATGTATTTCACGACGTAGAACAGCGCCGGACTCGCCTTCAACAGCGAAGCCACACCCGCCGCCGACAGCACCATCAGGATGGCATCGCCCAGGAACACGCCGCATGCGCCCTGGTAGCCCGCGCGCACACCGCGACGGGCCGCCACCGACAGCACGTACATCGAGTTCGGCCCCGGCAACAGCACGATGAAGATCGTGCCGAGCAGGAAGGTCCAGAACTCGGTGATGCCGAAGTGGGCGAGCATGAAGGCGTTCATGGCGATCTCGTTTGCCTTACCGCTTGGCTGCGTCCATCGCCGCGGTGAAGCGGTCGAACAGATACGCGATGTCGTGCGGGCCGGGCGACGCTTCCGGGTGACCCTGGAAGCAGAATGCCGGGCGGTCCGTCAGCTCGAAGCCCTGCAGCGTGCCGTCGAACAGCGAGACGTGCGTCACGCGTGCATTGGCGGGCAGCGAGTCCGGGTCCACCGCAAAGCCGTGGTTCTGCGAGGTGATGACCACGCGGCCGTCCTGCAGATCCTTCACCGGGTGGTTGGCGCCGTGGTGGCCGGTCTTCATCTTGAGCGTCTTGCCACCGACGGCCAGGCCCATGATCTGGTGACCCAGGCAGATGCCGAACGTCGGGAGGCGACGGTCCAGGAATTCCTTGGCGGCAGCGATGGCGTAATCGCACGGTTCCGGATCGCCAGGGCCGTTGGAGAGAAACACGCCGTCCGGGTTGTGCGCCAGCACGTCGGCGGCGCTGGTTTGCGCCGGCACCACCGTCACACGGCAGCCGCGCTCGGCCAGCATGCGCAGGATGTTGAACTTGACGCCGAAGTCATACGCAACCACGTGATACTTCGGGGCTTCCTGCTTGCCGTAGCCGCGGCCCAGTTCCCATTCGGTCTGGGTCCACTCGTACGGCTCGGTGACGGACACCACCTTCGCCAGGTCCATGCCCGACAGGCCCGGGAACGAGCGCGCCAGGTCGATGGCCTTCTGCACGTTGTCTTCGCCGGCGAGGATGCAGCCGTTCTGGGCGCCCTTCTCGCGCAGGATGCGGGTCAGCTTGCGGGTATCGATACCGGCAATGGCGACGACCTTCTCGCCCTTCAGGTAATGCGAGAGCGAATGCTCCTTGCGGAAGTTCGACGCGAGGATCGGCAGATCCTTGATGATGAGGCCGGCGGCATGGACTTTCGTGGCTTCGACGTCCTCACGGTTCACGCCGACGTTACCGATATGCGGGTACGTGAGCGTGACGATCTGGCGCGAGTAGCTCGGATCGGTAAGGATTTCCTGATAACCAGTGATGGCGGTGTTGAACACCACTTCGCCGATCGTATGACCGGCTGCACCGATGGAATAGCCACGAAAGACCGTGCCGTCTGCAAGCGCGAGAATGGCGGGCGGGAAAGACGGCAACACGGGTAGCTCCTGCTGGATTCACCCTGTGCCGACCTGAACACCTTGGCGCCATACGGAATTCCGGCTGCGCGGAATCCGGGCCGTTTGCGCGTCGTGACTGGGGCAGAACTCACCGAGAAACGAGGCAGACGGGGCGGCAGGCGGGAGGTAGGAAGCGGTTGGCGCTAGGGTGATGGGTTTCTGAACTCAAACCTAACAAGTATACCCGCGCGCCGCAAAAAACTCAATGAAAGGAAGGACTTAACGGCGGGTAGCCCGCCAATTGTGACGTCCCGCCGTGCCCGATGCCCTGCTTCCAGACCTGCGAGAGCATCACTTTTCTGTGCGCCACTACCCCTGCATGGCGGCCTGCACTTGTGCCAGCGCAGTCGGGTCCTCAATGGTGGTCAGATCGCCCGGATCGCGCCCTTCGGCCACCGCCTGCATGGCTCGCCGCAACAGCTTGCCCGAGCGCGTCTTGGGCAACGCATTGACGAAAAACACGCGCGACGGCCGCGCCACCGCACCGAGTTGCGCCTCCACGGTACGCATGAGTTCCCCCTCCAGCGCAAGGCGATCGGTTGGCTCTGCGACGCGTGACGCGTCGCGCACGATGGCAAAGCCCATCGCCACCTGCCCTTTGAGCTGGTCAGCCACCCCCACCACAGCCACCTCGGCGATGGCCGGATGCGACGACAGGCTCTCTTCGATCTCGCGCGTGCCCAGGCGATGGCCGGCCACGTTGATCACGTCGTCGGTGCGACCAAGGATGGTGACGTAGCCCTCCGCATCTCGCACGCCCCAATCGAAGCTGGAGTAAATCTGACCGCCCGGAAAGGCGGACCAGTACGTCTTGAGGAAGCGCGCATCATCGCGCCAGACCGTGCTCATGCAGCCCGGTGGCAGCGGCGCCGTCACGGCCAGCAACCCCTTCTCGCCGGGTGCGCAAGGCTGGCCGGTCGCCTCGTCGAGGATGTCGAGCTTGTAGCCGTAGACCGGGAAACCAGGTGAACCCAGCTTTTGCGTCGACGGCTCCACGCCCTGCGGGATGGCCAGCATCGGCCAGCCGGTTTCGGTCTGCCAGTAGTTGTCGACGATGGGCTTTTGCAGCGCCTCGCCGATCCAGCTCGCGGTCGGCTCGTCCAGCGGTTCGCCCGCCAGGAATAAGCGGCGCAGGCTGGACAGGTCATGCCGATGCAGCAGCGCCGGATCCTGCTTCTTGAGCACGCGAATGGCCGTCGGCGCCGTGAACATCACGTTCACGCGGTATTGCTCGACAATGCGCCACCAGATGGCGCCGTCTGGGCGGATGGGCGTGCCCTCGTACATCACCGTCGTCAGGCCAGCAAGCAGCGGCGCATAGACGATGTAGCTGTGGCCGACCACCCAGCCGACATCCGACGCGGTGAACATTGTGTCGCCGGCCTGCGCGCCGAAGATCAGCGGTATCGACGCGGCCAATGCCACCGCATAGCCACCCGTGTCGCGCTGAACGCCCTTGGGCTTGCCCGTCGTGCCCGAGGTGTAGAGGATGTACGAGGGCTCGCTCGACTCCATCCACTCGCACGGCACGTCGGCATTCGCATGCTCGCCGCCAAGCGCGGCGTAGTCGACGTCACGTGCGTTGTGCTGTATCGGCGCCAGCTTGCGGTTGACCAGCAGCACGCGCTCCGGCTTGTGCACTGCCAGATCGATGGCGGCGTCGAGCAACGGCTTGTACTCAACAACCTTGCCGGCACGCGAACCTGCATCGGCGCTGACGATGACGCGCGGCGTGGCATCGTCAATGCGCGTGGCCAGGCTGTTCGATGCGAAGCCGCCGAACACCACCGAGTGGATCGCCCCAATGCGCGTGCAGGCCAGCATGGCAAACGCGGCCTCGGGAATCATCGGCAGGTAGATCAGCACTCGATCGCCCCGCTTGACGCCCAGCGCCTGCAGGCTGGCTGCCATGCGATTGACCTCGCGATGGAGCTGGCGATACGTGTATGTCGTCTCGATACCGGTTTCGGTGGAGACATACACCAGTGCCGCCTGCTCACCACGCGTGGCGAGATGCCGATCGACCGCGTTGTGGCACAGATTGGTGCGCCCGCCGACGAACCAGCGGGCAAACGGCAGGCGCGAATCGTCGAGCACGGCGGAATATGGCGTCTGCCAGTCGATGCGCTGGGCCTGCTCGTGCCAGAAGGCAGAAGGATCGTCGACGGAACGCTGATACAGCGCGCGGTATGCGGCGGACATGGGCATGACGTTGTCTCCTGGCCGGTCCGCTGCGTGGCGTGCCGGCTCAATATTCGATGTGCTCGATGCGGCTACTGTGCGACCGCCAACTTACGCGGGTCTTACCACAGTCCAAAAAGAAAACGGCGCCCCGCAGGACGCCGCTTCAGTTTGCCAGCTTCAGCGCTTCTTGCGCTTGGCCGATGTGCTTGCCACCGGCCTAGCCTTGACCACCGGCTTGCCGGCCACCTTGGCCGTCGGCACCCGCCCGGTCGACGCCGTCGTCGACGCTGCCGATACGCGCACTGCACGCACACGACCACCGCCCCGCGCCTGCGGCAGCATCAGCACCACGCTGTGCCCCCGCGGGATCGCATCGCCCGGCAGCTGGTTCCACGCACGGATCTGCGCCACCGACACGCCATAGCGCCGCGACAGCCCTGCAACCGTATCACGCTTGCCGGCACGCACCACGACCTTTCTCAGGTCCGGCATGTCGGGTTCGACGGCCATGGTGGCGTTCTCCGCCAGTTCAGGGCTGATATCCGGCGCATCGTCCTTGGCACCGTCCGCGCGCGGCACAACCACCGTGGAACCGGCCTTCAAGCGCATACCCTTGGGAATGCGGTTGATCTCGCGGATGGTGTCGGGGTCAACCTTCAACCGTGCCGCCAGGGCTTCCACACGTTCACGGTTGCCCACTGTCACCGCCGTCCAGCTCGACAGCCCGCCGCGATACGTGTTCAGGTTGTACTGAAACGTTTCCGCGTTGTCGTACGGAAGCAAGATCTGCGGGTTCGAGGCCCCCAGGATCACCGGCCGGTTGAACGAGGGGTTGAGCGCCTTGAACTCGTCCATCGGCAAATTGGCCAGCTTGGCCGCCAGCGTCACGTCGATATCACGCGAGGTGGTAACGGTAACGAAGTACGGGTGGTTCGGGATATCCGGCAACCTGACGCCGTAGCGATCCGGGTTGGCGATGATGTTCTTCACCGCCTGGAGCTTCGGCACGTACATGCGCGTCTCGGCCGGCATGTTCAGGTTGACGTAGTCCGTCGACAGGCCCGCCGCCTGGTTGCGCGCAATCGCCCGGGCGACCGAGCCCTCGCCCCAGTTATAGGCGGCCAGCGCCAATTGCCAGTCGCCAAACTGATCGTGCAGCTTGGAGAGGTAGTCCAGCGCGGCGTCGGTCGAGGCGAGCACGTCGCGGCGCTCGTCCTGGAAGACGTTCTGCTTGAGGTTGTAGGTTCTGCCGGTACTGGGGATGAACTGCCACATCCCGGCTGCCTTGGCACTCGACACTGCCTGCGGGTTAAACGCGCTCTCCACGAACGGCAGCAACGCCAGTTCGGTGGGCATGTTGCGGCGCTCCAGCTCTTCGACGATGTGATACAGATAGCGGTTCGAGCGCTCGACCATGCGCTGGAACGCTTCCGGGCGCTGCGCATACCAATCGGCACGGTCATCCACGGCCGAGCTTTGCAGATCGGGCATGGAGAAGCCTTGGCGAATGCGCGCCCAGAGATCCTTGGCCGGCCCTTTCAGGGAAGCCACGGGCTGCTGATCAACATTGACGACCGGCGCATTTCGGCCGGAAGTGGAGGCAGAGGCGCTTGTACTGGCAGTGTCGGCATTCGGAGCGGGAGCCGTAGCACAGGCCGCGAGAAGCAGACTGAGCACAGATGCCGCAAGAAGTCGCACGGATCGCATCAAGTTCTGAGGGGTTGGACCTAAAAATTGCCCCAGATAGTAAGAAACGCATCCCGCCACGTCAACCCGCGTAGACCCTGTGCTTGCCTCGGCAAGCATCTTGGCACGCAGGCCGTGATCCGCCGCGCGGCACGTAATCTCAACGGAAACCGTTCTTCCACTCGCGCAAAGCGGCGAATACGGCCACCGGATCTTTTGCGTCGATGCCAGCGTGGCGAGCTGCCGCTTGCATCACTTCAGACTCATCCGATCGCATGAACGGGTTGGTCGCGCACTCGTGGCCGATGGTGGTGGGTACGGTCGAGCGACCCTCGGCCCGCAACGCCGCAACCTCATCTTCCCAGGCCGCCAGGTCGGCGTTGCCCGGCTCGACCGCGCGCGCAAAGCGCACATTCGAAGCGGTGTATTCATGCGCACAGTAAACACGGGTGTCCGGTGCCAGCGCGGCCAGCTTGGCCAGCGACGACCGCATCTGCGCAGGCGTGCCCTCGAAGAGCCTGCCGCAACCGGTGACGAATAACGTATCGCCGCAAAACAGGCTGGCGGGGGCCTTGTCGCCTTGCAGATGACCAACGTAGGCAACGTGGCCACTGGTGTGGCCCGGCACATCAATCACGCGGAACGTGGCAGCCGGTTGCGCAAGCGTGACGATGTCGCCTTCGTGCACGGCCTGGGTGCGGCACGGGATGGATTCGCCAGCCGGACCGATCACCGGCAGCGGTGCACCTTCGGGATTCTCCGGATACGCCGCGACCAGTTCTCGCACCCCGCCGACGTGATCGCCGTGATGATGTGTGATTACAATGGCACCGAGCGCGAGCCCGCGCTCCTGGAGGAAGCGCAGCACGGGTTGCGCGTCGCCTGGGTCCACAACAGCAGCCACGCGGCCATCGTGAAGCGCCCAAATATAGTTGTCGGCAAACGCAGCGATCGCCTCTACCTCAAGTGCTACTTCCGACGGCACACCACCCTGGACCATGCCTGACTCCTCTAACGATCGCCGCATTATAGATTGGCACCACTGGCTGGCTTCGCCACCTGGACAATACGTCCTGCGTTGGGAGCAGGCGCAATTCGATCGCACCGTCGCCGATATGTTCGGCTTTCACGCGCTGCAACTGGGCCACCCGGGCTTTGGCGCGCTGCGCGAGAACCGTATCCCACTGATTGCGCGCGTGATCGACGATATCGACCCGACCGCTCCCATTGAAACGCTCGACCCGATGGACGGCGACCCGGCCGAGCCCGCAGACGCCTCCGCCGACGGCGAGACCGACACCGGCGCCCCACAGCGCCAGGCCAAGCCCCGCGTGATCTGCCGCTACGATGAACTGCCCTTCGCCTCGCAAAGTATCGACCTGGTGGCCCTGCCCCACGTGCTGGAGTTCACAGACGACCCGCACGAAGTGCTGCGTGAGGTGGCGCGCGTGCTGATGCCTGAAGGGCGATTGATCATCACCGGCTTCAACCCGTTGAGCCTCTGGGGCATGCGCCAGGGCATGCGGCGCCTGGGTACGGAATCGTTCCTGCCCGCGCAGAGCCAGATGATTGCCTTCACCCGCCTGAAGGACTGGCTCAAGCTGCTCGGATTTGATATCGTGCGCGGCCGTTTCGGCTGCTACCGGCCGCCCAACCGCACCGAGAAGTGGCTGCAGCGCACGGCCTTCATGGAAAAGGCCGGCGATCGCTGGTGGCCGATCTTCGGAGCGGTCTACATGTTGCAGGCCGTCAAGCGCGTGCGCGGCATGCGCATGATTGGCCCCGCGTGGAAGACCCGCAAGTCGCCCGCGCTGGTGCCGGCCGGCACACCAGTCGCCACGCCGTCGGGTTCGCATTCGACCAAGACACCGCCGGCCGCCGCGTGCGACGGCAAATCGGGCGCGTAACTTCAGTCGATCGGCACCACCGCCCTCTCACCACTCACTGATCGCTTTCGTATTCATGCAGGAAGTCACCGTCTATTCCGATGGCGCATGCAAGGGCAACCCCGGCCTTGGCGGCTGGGGCACCGTGCTCGTCTCGGGCGGCCACGAAAAAGAACTCTTTGGCGGCGAAGCCGTCACCACTAACAATCGCATGGAGCTGATGGCCGTGATTGAGGCGTTTCGCGCGCTCAAGCGGCCGTGCCGGGTCAAGGTCTACACCGATTCGCAGTACGTGCAGAAAGGCATCAGCGAGTGGCTAGCCGGCTGGAAAGCCCGCGGCTGGAAGACCGCCGACAAGAAACCCGTGAAGAACGACGACCTATGGCGCATCCTCGATGAACTCGTCGTCACGCATGAGGTGAGCTGGCACTGGGTCAAGGGCCATGCTGGCCACCCGGGCAATGAGCGCGCCGATGCGCTCGCCAACAAGGGCGTGGAGCTGGCGCGCCAGGCAATTCAGACCGGCGCCTGATGCTCACTTGCAGGCGCGCAGGTGGACGCGCAATGTCATCGACTGTGCAAAGCGTGCAGCAGAAGAAACCCAGTTTGACGCTAGTCCAAACCGCTTCGTAACGACGTTGCATTCATCCACTCGCGCCATACACTGGAGCAAAGGCGGCACACAGTGCATCGTCATTTTTTCATGGAGGCCGGCCATGAAATCGATCGAATTCCACGCAGGCACGCCACGTTACTGTGCGGCAGATCTCACTCTCACCTGTTCTGCCAGCGTTGACGGCACCTACGCCTGCTACGCAGTGACGGCGGAGGCACTGGAAGAGCACTTCGGCGCCCGCTCCTGGCGGCAGGAAGATCTGCTGCAAGCCATGGAGACCCACCGGGGGACCATCGAAGACATGGCGCGCTCGCTGTTCAAGCTGACAGATTCGCATGACATCGTGCTGCGCAGCGGACACTTCCGCTTTGGCATGTAGCTCAGCATCTCAGGAGGTGACGTCACCCCGGTTGCGTCACCTGCCAGGCACGTTCGCCCGCACCAGAACAGCGAACGGCCTTGGGGACCCGGGGGAGAAAGGGGCGCCATGCGGGACAGCGGACAACATCGGCAGGGCCTCGCCACACACCCATTTTTGGAGGCACGCCGTGCAAGCACCGATCGATCTCTCTCTCGAAGTCTTTCGCACTCAGCTACAAACCGCCCTGCACACCCTGACCACTCTGGAGGAAACACAAGAACGCGCGCTCAAGATCACGCTCAAGGGCGTGGAAGATGCGGAACGGCGCGCACTGCAAGCCTGCGCCTCGGTTTCCGAGGCCGCCAACTGGGAAGACCTGGCCGCGCTGCCAGCCGCCTTGCTGCAAACCCGCATCGAGCAAAGCAGTCGCCTCTTCCAAACCTTCCTGAGCATGGTGAGCGAGCAGCAGAACGCCCTGCTGCAACAGGCCACCACATCAGCGGAAGCCTGGCGCACGCTGGCGACACATTGGGGAGATGAACCGATGATCGCGCCAGTCCGCGCCCTGTTCGGCGCGCTGGGGACCGCAGAACCGCCGGGCATGCCGCAAACGCTTCAGCCTGCAGAAAAGAAAAAGGCAAGCGTAAAAAACGCTGAGCCCGCCGCCCCGGCGGTGTGAGCACAGCCACTCACCGACGGTTGACGCGCTAGTCAGGCTTGCACTCGTACTTCATCTCGCGCCGACCGTCTTCGTAGACCACTTCCAGCCGGCAGGTGAAGCCCCAGAGCCGGGTGACGTGGCGGACCATCTCTTCGTAGTTGCTGCCCAGGGGGCGGCGGTTGTTCTGCTGATGCCGCATGGTCAACGAACGATCACCGCCCACGTCCACATTGGTGACCTGGATGTTCGGCTCGATGTTCGACAAGTCGTACTGGCTCGCCAGCAACTGGCGGATCATGCGATAGCCCTCATCGTCGTGGATGGCGGTCACGCGCAGCTTGGGCTCGCGGTCATCATCCAGCACCGAGAACAACTTCAGCTCACGAATCACCCGCGGCGACAGGAACTGCAGCAAGAAGCTCTCGTCCTTGAAGTTGCGCATGGCAAAGTCGAGCGTCTCCTGCCAGTCACTGCCGGCAATCTCGGGCGCCCAGCGGAAATCTTCATCGGTCGCCGACCGATGAAGACTCCGCTGGGCGCCCCGAGTGCCGGCAGTGACTGGCAGGAGACGCTCGACTTTGCCATGCGCAACTTCAAGGACGAGAGCTTCTTGCTGGTCCTCCTCACAGCGGGTAATTCGTGAGCTGAAGTTGTTCTCGGTGCTGGATGATGACCGCGAGCCCAAGCTGCGCGTGACCGCCATCCACCAGACGATGAGGGCTATCGCATGATCCGCCAGTTGCTGGCGAGCCAGTACGAGACTGTCGAACATCGAGCCGAACATCAGGTCCACCAATGTGGACGTGGGCGGTGATCGTTCGTTGACCATGCGGCATCAGCAGAACAACCGCCGCCCCCTGGGCAGCAACTACGAAGAGATGGTCCGCCACGTCACCCGGCTCTGGGGGTTCACCTGCGGCTGGAAGTGGTGCGAGGCGCGAGATGAAGCATGTGCAAGCCTGACTAGCGCGTCAACCGTCGGTGAGTGGCTGTGCTCACGCACGGGGCGGCGGGCTCAGCGTTTTTTACGCTTGCCTTTTTCTTTCTGCAGGCTGAGAGCGTTTTGGGCATGCCCCACGGTCTGCAGTCCCCCAGCGCGCCGAACAGGGCGCGGACTGGCGCGATCATGGGTTGGGGGCTTTCTTCTTGCCAATGTGTCGCCAGCGTGCGCCAGGCTTCCGCTGATGTGGTGGCCTGTTGCGCGCGGGGCGTTCTGCTGCTCGCTCACCATGCTCAGGAAGGTTTGGAAGAGGCGACTGCTTTGCTCGATGGGTTTGGGGCGGAGCGGGGCTCGGCGGCGCGGCCAGGTCTTCCAGTTGGCGGCCTGGAAACCGGGACGGAGCAGGCGAGTGCGCGCCGTTCACATCTTCCCACGCCCTTCAGCGTGATCTTGAGCGCGCGTTCTTGTGTTTCCTCCAGAGTGGTCAGGGTGTGCAGGGCAGTTTTGTAGCTGAGTGCGAAAGACTTCGAGGAGAGATCGATCGGTGCTTGCACGGCGTGCCTCCAAAAATGGGTGTGTGGCGAGGCCCTGCCGATGTTGTCCCGCTGTCCGCATGGCGCCCCTTTCTCCCGGGTCCCCAAGGCCGTTCGCTGTTCTGGTGCGGGCGAACGTGCCTGAGGCAGGTGACGCAACCGGGGTGCGTCACCTCCTGAGATGCTGAGCTACATGCCAAAGCGGAAGTGTCCGCTGCGCAGCACGATGTCATGCGAATCTGTCAGCTTGAACAGCGAGCGCGCCATGTCTTCGATGCGCCCGGTGGGTCTCCATGGCTTGCAGCAAATCTTCCTGCCGCCAGGAGCGGGCGCGAAGTGCTCTTCCAGTGCCTCCGCCGTCACTGCGTAGCAGGCGTAGGTGCCGTCAACGCTGGCAGAACAGGTGAGAGTGAGAATGCTCCCGCGCGGTAACGTGGCGTGCCTGCGTGGAATTCAATGTCATCAGCCAGCCTCAAAAAATGACGAATGCACTGTGTGCCGCCTTTGCTCCAGTGTATGGCGCGAGTGGATGGAGTGCAACGTCGTTACGAAGCGGTTTGGACTAGCGTCGAACTAGGGTTTCTTCTGCTGCACGCTTTGCACAGTCGATGACATTGCGCGTCCACCTGCGCGCCTGCAAGTGAGCATCAGGCGCCGGTCTGAATTGCCTGGCGCGCCAGCTCCACGCCCTTGTTGGCGAGCGCATCGGCGCGCTATTGCCCGGGTGGCCGGCGTGCCACCTTGACCCAGTGCCGCTCACCTCATGCGTGACGACGAGTTCATCGAGGATGCGCCATAGGTCGTCGTTCTTCACGGGTTTCTTGTCGGCGGTGCTTTCCAGCCGCGGGCTTTCCAGCCGGCTAGCCACTCGCTGATGCCTTTCTGCACGTTGCTTGCGAATCGGTGTAGACCTTGACCCGGCACGGCCGCTTGACGCACGAGAAACGCCTCAATCACCGCAGCGGGGGAGGCCCATGCGATTGTTTATGGTGACGGCTTCGCCGCCAAAGATTACTTTTGGTCGCCCGAGACGAGCACGGTGCCCGCCGCCAAGGCCGGGGTTGCCCTTGCATGCGCCATCGGTCATAGACGGTGACTTCCTGCATCGAATACGAAAGCGATCAGTGAGTGGTGAGAGAGGGCGGTGGTGCCGATCGAGCTGAAGTTACGCGCCCGATTTGCCGTCGCACGCGGCGGCCGGCGGTGTGAGTTCGATCGAATTCCCCGACACAGTGGCGACTGGTGCCGGCCGCGCCGCACGCGGGCGACTTCAGTCCACGCGGGGCGAGGATGCCGCGCACGCGCTTGACGGCCTCGACATGTAGACCGCCACCCGAAGATCGGCAGGCCCATGGCCAGTTCCAGGCCGTGCGCTGCAGCCACTTCTCGGTGCCGCCAGCGCTGCGTAGCAGCCGAAACGGCCGCGCACGATATCAATCCGAGTTGACCAGTCCTTCAGGCGGGTGAAGGCAATCAGTCTGGTTCTGCGCCGTTCCGTACCCAGGCACAGTGCCCCCAGAG